>NZ_JBVAYA010000001.1:0-2561198 GCF_055419625.1 Mycobacterium sp. IDUB_1
CCTGCAACTACGCCAAGGAAGCACCCGGCTGGCACGTCACCACCACCAACACCGACGGCCACCACAGCGCCGACTACCGGACCCCCACCGGCGCGACCTACCACTCCACCGCACCACCACTACCCGGACCACCGACACGACGCCGCTACAGCGTGGTCGAAGGAATCCTTGCGATCGACCTGGTCAGGCGCGACGTTGCGTGACGTACCAATCGAGGAGGTCCGGATCGTCGACGGCGCTGCGGTCGACGACCTTGGTTGCATCGCGGCCCTGGAACAGTTTCTTGATCGGGACCTCGAGCTTCTTACCGGTGCGGGTGTGCGGTACGCCCGGCGCGACGATGATCTCGTCGGGGACGTGCCGCGGCGAGACCTCAGTGCGGATCGCGTCGTTGATGCGTTGTCGCAGAGCATCATCGAGCTCGGCTCCTTCTGCGAGGACCACGAACAGGGGCATCCAGTAACCGCCGTCGGGTTGTTCGGCGCCGATCACCAGCGCCTCGGCGATCTCGGGAAGACTCTCGACGGCCTGGTAGATGTCGGAGCTGCCCATCCGGATGCCGTGGCGGTTCAGGGTGGAGTCGGAACGCCCATGCACGATGACGCTGCCGCGATCGGTGATCGTGATCCAGTCTCCGTGCCGCCACACCCCCGGGTAGGTGTCGAAATAGGCGTCGCGGTAACGACTTCCGTCGGGATCGTTCCAGAACGCGATCGGCATCGACGGCATCGGCTTGGTGACGACGAGTTCGCCGACCTCACCGCGGACGGGTGCGCCCGATTCGTCCCAGGAGTCGAGTGCCACGCCGAGGAACGGCACCGAGAGCTCACCCGGCCACACCGCGACGGTGCGGACCCCACCGATGAACGCCGACACCACATCGGTGCCCCCGCTGATCGAGGCGATCTGGCCACCGACATTGTCCGCCAACCACAGCGACGACGACGCCGGCAGCGACGAGCCCGTGATGCCGATGCTGCGCAGCGCGGAGAGGTCGTGGGTCGCAGCGGGGCGGGCGTCGGCCTTGATGCAGCCCAGCACATAACCGGGACTGGTGCCAAGGACCGTCGCGCCGACGCGAGCCGCGATAGCCCAGAGAGCGTCGGGCTCCGGCGCATTCGGACTGCCGTCGTAACAGACGATCGTCGCGCCGACCAGCAGACCCGCCACCTGGAAGTTCCACATCATCCAACTGGGGCTGGTGTACCAGAAGAAGGTGTCATCGGGTCCGATGTCAGACTGCAGCGCAACGGCTTTCAAATGCTCGACGACGACGCCGCCATGACCGTGCATGATGCCCTTCGGCAATCCCGTGGTGCCCGAGGAGAACAGGATCCACAGCGGGTGGTCGAACGGCACCGCGACGCTGTCGAGACCGTGCGGGCTCTTCTCCTCGAGATCGGCCAGCGTGAACGTGGCACGCAGCGTAGGCAATCCGTCACGCAGGGCTGCCACATCGGCCTGCTTGTCTCGATACTTGCCGGCGAAGTGATAGCCGTCGGCGGCCACGAGCACAGTCGGCTCCAGCTGGCCGAGACGATCCAGCGCGGCCTTCGCCGAGTAGTCCTGACCGCACGCACTCCATACCGCGCCAATGCTCGCCGTGGCGAGAAAGGCGATCACCGCCTCGGCGATGTTGGGCAGATACCCGACCACCCGTTCGCCGGCCGTCACGCCACTGGCACGCAGCTTGTCCGCGAATGCCGCTGCGCGGCGCAGCAATTCGTCCCACGACATCTCGCGGTCCGGCCCGCTCTCGCTGACCGAGATGATCGCAGGGCGATCGGAACGGGCGTTGCGCACGATCACGTCGACGTAGTTGCACATCGCTGCGGGAAACCACTGCGCGCCAGGCATATCGGTGCTCTCGAGCACGCTAGGACCACGCTCACCGAGATCGAAGTAGTCCCACAGCGCCGACCAGAATCCCTCGATGTCGTCGACCGACCACTGCCACAGCGCGTGGTAGTCCGGATAGGCACCGCCCGTCCGCCCTTCGGCGAAGCGCGCGAAATCGGTGACACGGGCGCCGCTGACGTCGTCGTCGGAGGGCACCCACTGAGGCGCGTCGGTCGTCGCCGTCAACGGGCGCTCCATCCGCCGTCCATCGTGTACGACGCTCCCGTCACCATGCCCGCCGCCGGTGTCGCCAGCCATGCCACCAATGCGCTCACCTCTTCCGGCTCGACGAGCCGCTTGACAGCACTCTCCTTGAGGAGGATGTCCGTGATGACCTGATTTTCCGCGATGTTATGTGTTCGCGCCTGATCGGCGATCTGCTTTGTCACCAACGGGGTGCGCACGTAACCCGGGTTGACGCAGTTACTGGTGACGCCGTGCGGGCCGCCTTCCAGCGCGGTCACCTTGGACAGCCCCTCGAGCGCATGTTTGGCCGTCACGTAGGCCACCTTGAAGGGCGAGGCCCGCAGCCCGTGGATGGACGAGATGTTGATGACGCGCCCATAGCTTTCGCGGTACATGTGCGGTAGCGCCGCCCGGATCAGCAGGAACGGCGCCTCCACCATCAGCGCCAACATTGTGCGGAAGCGGTCAGGCGGAAACTCGGCGATCTCGCTGATGCTCTGGATGCCGGCGTTGTTGACCAGGATGTCGACCTCGAGGCGCAGATCCTCGAGCGCGGTGACGTCGGACAGATCCAGCGACCACGCAGTACCGCCGATCTCCTGCGCCAGCGCCTTGGCGCCGACGTCGTCGATGTCGGCGACCGTGACGGACACGCCGCGCGAGGCGAGTTCGCGTGCGCACGCGGCGCCGATTCCGCTGGCTCCACCCGTCACCAGAGCGGTGCGTCCCTGCAGCTCGCTCATGCCCGGCCCACTCATGCCCGGCCCACTCATGCCCGGCCCACTCATGCGATGCCCGCCTTCGCCAGCTGCTCGCGGTCGGCCTCGTCGAGCGTCTTGAGGTCCAGGCCGTTGGTCTCGCGGGTGAACCACGCAGCGATGAAGGTGATGACGGCGGCGCCGGCGAGGTAGATCGCGATCGGCACCCAGGTCCCGAAGTCGTCGAGAAGCCAGGTCGCGATGGCCGGCGCTAGCGAGCCCGCCACGATCGACGTGACCTGATAGCCCAGCGAGACACCCGAGTAGCGCATCCGCGTCGGGAACATCTCGGCCATGATCGCCGGCTGCGGCGCGTACATCAGCGAGTGGATCATCAGGCCGAGGATGATCGCCGCCATGATCAGCAGGTAATCGCCACTGTTCATCATCGGGAAGGCGAAGAAGCCCCACGTCGCGGCGAGCGCGGCACCGACCATGTACACAGGGCGGCGCCCGAATCGGTCGGAGAGCTTGCCGACCTGCGGGATGACCAAGAAGTGCACGAAGTGCGCGGCCAGCAGCCACCACAGGATGTCGCCGGTGTCGGCGCCCACATGGGTCTTGAGGTAGACGATCGAGAACGTGACGACGAGGTAGTACATGATGTTCTCGGCGAACCGCAGTCCCATGGCCGTGAAAACCCCACGGGGATAACGCTTCAGCACCTCGAACACGCCGTAGGAGACCGCCTTGACGCGCTCGACCTCCTGCTGCGCCTCCACGAAGATCGGCGCGTCGGTGACCTTGGTGCGGATGTAGTAGCCGATGAGCACGACCACCGCGGACAGCCAGAACGCCACGCGCCAGCCCCACGACAGGAACGCTTCGTCGGACAGCGTGCCGGTGAGCACCAGCAGCACCACGGTGGCCAGCATGTTGCCGACGGGCACCGCGGCTTGCGGCCAGCTCGCCCAGAACGCGCGGTCCTTGCTCGGGCTGTGCTCGGCAACCAGCAGTACCGCGCCGCCCCACTCACCGCCGACCGCGAAGCCCTGCAGGAATCGCAACAGCACGAGCAGGATCGGCGCCCACACCCCGATCTGCGCGTAGGTGGGTAGGCAGCCCATCAGGAACGTCACGACGCCGACGAGCAAGATCGCGAACTGCAACAGCTTCTTGCGACCGTACTTATCGCCGAAGTGCCCGAAGACGATGCCGCCGAGCGGACGGGCGATGAAGCCGACCGCATAGGTCAGCAGCGCCGCGATCAGCCCCGCCGCCTCACTCGTGCCCTCGGCAAAGAACACCTTGTTGAACACCAGCGTGGCCGCGGTGGCGTAGAGAAAGAACTCGTACCACTCGACGACAGTGCCGGCCATCGATGCCGCGACGACGCGCTTGAGGCCGGTCGTGACCGACCCGGCGTCCTGTTGCGTACTCAATTCACACCCCTTTGTTGTGATGCCGACCACAGATGGCAATGAGTATTCCTGCAGCTACCCACCGCAGCAATGGTCAAAACCGCACCACGGATCTGCAAAAATGCAGAAGTGACACCAGCTGCGCGCCGACCGAGTGCCGACGATCTGCTCGTACTCCTTGCCGTCGGACGCACGGGTCGATACACCACGGCGGCGGAAGAGCTGGGCCTCAACCACACGACGATCAGCCGTCGCATCACCGCGCTGGAACAAGCGATGGGCGGGCGGGTGTTGGCTCGGGTGGCCGGCGGCTGGGAGCTCACCGAGCTCGGCCGGGACGCGCTGGCGGCAGCCGAGGCCGTCGAATCGGCGGTGCGCTCACTGACCGTCGACGCGGCAGGCAACCGCGCGCTCGAAGGCGTCGTCCGGTTGTCGGCCACCGACGGGTTCTCCGCCTACATCGCCGCACCCGCCGCCGCCTCGGTGCAGCGCAGGCACCCGAAGGTCGCGGTCGAGATCGTGGCCGCGACCCGGCGCGCCACCCAGCAGCGCTCGGGACTCGACCTCGAGGTGGTGGTCGCCGGACCCGGGAGCGAGCCCCGGGTGCACCGGGCCACCGCGCTGCGCCTGGGCGACTACTGCCTGGGCCTCTACGGCTCGCGGGACTACCTCGCCGAGCACGGAGCACCCGCGGATGTGGCCGACCTGCACCGCTTCCCGCTGGTGTACTTCATCGATTCCATGCTGCAGGTCGACGATCTGGACCTGGCGACCAGCTTCGCGCCCGCGATGCGCGAATCAGTCACCTCGACCAACGTGTTCGTCCACGTCGAGGCCACCAGAGCAGCCGCCGGCCTCGGTCTCCTGCCCTGCTTCATGGCCGACCGGCACGGCGATCTCGTCCGGGTGCTGTCCGACACCGTGTCTGTCCGGCTCGCCTACTGGCTCGTCGCCCGGCCCGAGACACGGCGCAGGCCCGAAGTGGCTGCCGTCGTCGACGCGATCCGAGCGCGCATGGATGACCAGCGCGACGTCCTGCTCGGCGCCGTCTAGCGTGAGGCATGCCCTTCCTCGACCATCCCCGCGGACGCGCCTACTACCGCCACTGGCCGGCCCCTGACCCGCGAGCCTCGGTCGTCTTCCTACACGGTTTCGGGGAGCACACCGGGGTCTACCACCGGTACGGATTCGCCCTCAACACCGCAGGCATCGATCTGTGGGCAGTCGATCAGTTCGGCCACGGTCTGACCGGCGGCGACCGCGGTGACGTCGGCACCATCGAGGACAGCTCGGCGCTGGCCGAAAGCTTGACCGAGCTCGCCAGCGATGCACACCCCGGTATCCCGGTGATCGCGCAGGGCCACTCCTACGGTGCCGTCGTCACGCTGGTGCGTGCGCTCGAGCACGGCGACGAGTACGCCGGCGCCGTCATCTCCGGGGCGCCACTGGTGCCGGTGCCCGAGCTGCTCGACGTGGACACGTCGCTCGACCTGGACCCGTCGTGGCTGTCGGCCGATCCGTTCTACCTCGACTCGATGGTCAACGACCCGCTTGCCTTCCTCGAGGCCGACAGCCGCGCCCTGGCCCGTGAGCTGGACCGGGCGTGGGACCGGTTCGGCTCCGAGCTGCCGACATTGGCGCTGCCGACCCTTGCCGTGCACGGGGTCAACGACCCGATCGCGCCGGTCAGCGCCGTCCGCGCCTATGCCGAGTCGATCAAATCGCTCGAGCTGGTCGAGTTCCCCGGCGCCCGCCACGACATCCTGAATGAGACCGTCCACCGGGACGTGACCGAGGCGATAGCGTCGTTCATCCACAGGGTTATCCACATTGGGGATGAATAACAGGCGTGTAATTCGCCGGCGATCAGAGCCAGGTGTCGTCGGTGGTCGCGGTGAGGAACGCCTCGAGGTCGTTGCGCCAGTCCGCCGGCGTCGTCTTGTCGGGCTCGATGCCCGTGTACTGACCCTGGTAGAACAGCAGCGGCCGCGGCTTCTTGTGGGGCACATCGGACAGCGAGTGCACCGCCCCGAACACGACGAAATGGTCGCCACCGTCGTGCACCGAGGCCACCGTACAGTCGATGTGGGCCAGCGTCCCGCCGATGATCGGCGACCCCAACGGCGACAACGACCAATCGATCTCGGCGAACTTGTCCGGCTCACGAGACCCGAAGCGCGCCGACACGTCCTTCTGGTTCTCGTGCAGAACGTTCACGCAGAATTTCCCGCTGGCCTCGATGGCCTGCCAGGACCGACTGACCTTCGTCGGACAGAACAGGACCAGCGGCGGGTCCAGCGACAGCGCGGCGAACGACTGGCAGGCGAAGCCCACGGGAACGTCGTCGTGAACCGTCGTGATAACCGTGATGCCCGTACAGAACTGGCCCAGCACATTGCGGAATATGCGCGGGTCGATCGGTGCGCCGGACACTGCTATTTGAAGCCCACGCTGAAGTCGTGTCCCCACAGCGAGACCGCGGTGCTCTCCCGCGCCACCCAGCTGTGGTCGTCGACTTCGAGCCCCTCGCAACCGAATTCGATGTCGAACCCACCCGGTGTCTTCATGTAGAACGACAGCATCTTGTCGTTGACGTGCCGGCCGAGGGTCGCCGACATCTTGACCTTGCGGCGCAACGCACGGTCCAGGCACAGGCCGACGTCGTCGGCGCTTTCCACCTCGACCATCAGATGCACGATGCCGCTTGGTGTCTCGCCGGGCATGAACGCCAGGCTGTGGTGGCGCGGGTTCACCCCGAGGAACCGCAACCACGCCGGCGCGCCGTCGGCCGGGCGGCCGACCAGCTGCGGCGGCAGCTTCATCGAGTCGCGAAGGCTGAAGCCGAGCACGTCACGATAGAAGTGCAGCGTCTCGACGTCGTCGCGGGTGGTGAGCACGACGTGCCCCAACCCCTGCTCCTCGGTGACGAACTTGTGGCCGTACGGGCTGACCACGCGGCGGTGCTCCAGCGCGACCCCGTGGAACACCTCGATCGTGTTCCCCGACGGATCGTCGAACACGATCATCTCGTCGACGCGCCGTTCCGCGAGCTCGCTCGCGGTGGCCTCCTTGTACGGGGTGCCGTGCACGTCGAGGCGTTGCCGAACCTCCTGCAGCGCAGCGGCGTTCGCGGTCTCCCAGCCGGAGACCATGAGGCGGTCGTGGTCGCCGGGCACGATGACCAGCCGGGCCGGGAACTCGTCCATCCGCAGATAGAGCGCCCCCTCGGTTGGGCCGGTGCCCTCCACCATGCCGAGCACCTTGAGCCCGTACTCCCGCCACGCGGCGACGTCGGTGCTCTCGACACGCAGGTATCCGAGCGAACGGATCGTCACGACGTCACCCTCCGAGGAAATCGATGGTCAGCTTGTTGAACTCGTCGAACTTCTCCACCTGCGCCCAATGCCCGCACTGCCCGAACACGTGCAGTTGCACGCGAGGGATCTGCTTCAGTGCGACCAGAGCGCCGTCGAGCGGGTTGACCCGATCCTCGCGGCCCCAGATCAACAGCACGGGCTGGCGCAGCTTGTACACGTCGCGCCACATCATGCCGAGCTCGAAGTCCGCACCCGCGAACGACTTTCCCATCGCCTTGGTGGCGGCCAGCGATTCCGGGGTGCTGGCGATCTGGAAGCGCTCCTCCACCAGCTCGGGCGTGATCAGCGACTGATCGAACACCATGATGCGGAGGAACTTCTCGATGTTCTCTCGGGTCGGGTCGTTGGCGAAGCGGCCCAGCAGCTTGACGCCCTCGGTCGGATCCGGAGCGAAGAGGTTCACGCTCAGCCCGCCCGGACCCATCAGCACCAGCCTGCCTGCCCGCTTCGGGTTGTCCAGCGCGAAACGCACCGCGGTGCCGCCGCCGAGCGAATTGCCCACCAGCGCAGCGCGTTCGATGCCCAGCTGGTCGAACAGGCCGAGCAGCGCCGTGGCGCTGTAGCGGTTGTACTGCTCGTGTTCGGTGTGCTTGTCAGAATGCCCGTAACCGGGCTGATCGACGGCCAGCACGTGGAAGTGGCGGGCCAGCACGCCGATGTTGCGGCTGAAGTTCGACCAGCTCGACGCGCCGGGCCCGCCGCCGTGCAGCAGCACCACCGTGGGCGAGGCAGGGTCGCCCGCCTCGTGGTAGTGCAGCCGCATGTCGTCTCGAACCTGCGCGTAACGCGAGGTGGACTCGAACGTGATCTCCTGCTGCGCAGCAGCTTCGGCGGCGAACGAGGTCATCACACCATCGTGTCCTGGGGCGGGAGACCGAACGCGTCGTTGCCGAAGATCAGGTAGGCGCGCTCGGGCTCGTTGGCCGCGTGCACCCGGCCCGCATGCGCGTCACGCCAGAACCGCTGCACCGGCTGGTCCAGATTGAGCGCCGTGGCACCGGAGGCCTCGAACAGCAGGTCGATCGACTCGATGGCGCGCTTGGTGGCGCGTACCTGGTCGCGTCGGGCACAGGCGCGCAGCGAGAACGGGATCTCCTGTCCTGCCTGCAGCAACCGGTATTCCTCGCCGACGTTGCCGATCAGCTGACGCCATCCCGCATCGATGTCGCTGGCCGCCTCGGCGATCCGGATCTTGGCGAACGGATCCTCCTTGGACTTCTCGCCGGCGAACGCGGCACGGACCCGCTTGCCCTGGTGTTCGACGTGAGCGTCGTAGGCGCCGTAGGCCATGCCCATGATCGGCGCACTGATCGTGGTCGGATGCATGGTGCCCCACGGCATCTTGTAGACCGGCGCCGAATTGGTCTCATATCCACCGGCGGTGCCGTCGTTCATCGACTTGTACGACAGGAACCGGTGCCGCGGGACGAAGACGTCCTTGACGACGACGGTGTTGCTGCCGGTGGCCTTGAGCCCCACCACATTCCACACATCATCGATGCGGTAGTCGGAGCGCGGGATCAAGAAGCTGCCGAAGTCGACCGGGCGACCGTCCTTGATCACCGGACCACCCAGGAACGCCCACGTGGCGTGGTCGCAGCCCGAGGACCACTGCCACGCACCACTGACCAGGTAGCCGCCGTCGACGACGGTGCCCGCCCCCATCGGCGCGTACGACGAGGAGATCCGGACCGTGGGATCGTCGCCCCACACGTCTTCCTGGGCCTGCTGATCGAAGAGCGCGAGATGCCAGTTGTGCACGCCGATGATGGAGGACACCCAGCCCGTCGACCCGCATGCGCTCGCGATGCGGCGCACGGCCTCGTAGAACTGCGTCGGATCGCACTGCAAGCCGCCCCACTGCTCCGGCTGGAGCAGCTTGAAGAAGCCGACCTCGTCGAGCTCGGCGACGGTCTCGTCGGGCAGGCGGCGCAGTTCCTCGGCGGCCGGAGCACGCTTGGCGATGCGCGGCAGAAGATCATCGATGCCGGCGAGAACGGACTGCACGTCGCGCTGTTCAATGGACGTCACTGGTTTTGCCTCCCAGGAGTAGGGACCTGCACAAAGATTAGAACACGTTACGATTTGTGTCGAGTAGCGGTGTCCTGTGACGGCTGGACCTGCGGACATTCATTTCTGTAACCTGTTCTAGTTATTGACCCCCGACGGTGTGGAAGAGAGAGCCGCCTGTGACCGACGAGCCTTTGGGTGCGCACGTGCTCGAGCTGGAGATCGCCGAGGTGATCGACGAGACGGCCGACGCCCGCTCGCTGGTGTTCACCGCGACCGACGGGGTGCCCGCCGACAAGCTGCGGTACCGGCCGGGGCAGTTTTTGACCCTGCGGGTGCCCAGCGACCGGACCGGCTCGGTCGCCCGCTGCTACTCGCTGTGCAGCTCGCCCTTCACCGGCGACCCCCTCACCGTCACCGTCAAGCGCACCGCCGACGGATACGCGTCCAACTGGCTCTGCGACAACGCCCACGCCGGCATGCGCATGCACGTGCTGGCCCCGTCGGGCACCTTCGTCCCCGCAGATCTCGACACCGACTTCCTGCTGCTGGCCGCGGGCAGCGGCATCACGCCGATGATGGCGATCCTGAAATCCGCGCTGGATCAGGGCAGCGGGCACGTCACCCTCGTCTACGCCAACCGCGACCAGGACTCGGTGATCTTCGCCGCGGCGCTGCGCGAGCTCGCGGCCGCGCATCCCGATCGTTTGACCATGGTGCACTGGCTGGAGTCCGTGCAGGGGTTGCCCAGCGCTGCCGCGCTGGCGGCGCTGCTCGCCCCGTACCGCGACCGCGAGGCGTTCCTCTGCGGGCCCGGCCCCTTCATGGCGGCAGCGCAGGACGCACTGACCGCGTGCGGCGCGGCGCCCGAGCGTGTGCACATCGAGGTGTTCAAGTCCCTGGACTCGGATCCGTTCGCCGCGGTGGTACTCGACGACACCGATGACGGCGACGAGGGACCCGCGACCGCAGTCGTGACGCTGGACGGCACCACCCACGAACTGAGCTGGCCGCGACGCGCGAAGTTGCTCGACGTGCTGCTCGACAAAGGGCTCGACGCCCCCTTCTCGTGCCGCGAGGGCCACTGCGGAGCGTGTGCGGTCGTCAAAAAAGCGGGCGACATCGAGATGGAGGTCAACGACGTCCTCGAACAACAGGACCTCGACGAGGGCCTGATCCTGGCGTGTCAGGCCCACCCGTTGTCGGATTCGGTCGAAGTGACCTATGACGAGTGAGCAGCGCGCTAGGTTCGCCAGAATGAAGCGGCTCGCGATAGTAGGTGCGACGGCCCTGACGATGGCGGCCCTCGTGCAGCCTGCCACGGCCGTCGCGGCATCGGACACCAAGACCAGCTCGATCGCCGTCGACCCCGCCACGTCGATCCAGATGCAGGTCTCGGCCAACTGCGATTCAGCCCAGGCCCGGTGCTTCTTCACCACCACCGCGAGCCTGCTGACCCCGAGCGGACCCACCGGCTTCCCCGGTGACACCTGGGCGCGCCAGACCGTCACGCTGCGCAGCTCGGACCGCAACGTCTGGCAGCAGGCGTGGTACAGCGCGCCGTCGGGCAACCCGCGCGAGCTCAAGGGCGCCAACCACGAGAACGTGCTGTCCAAGATGTACCGCTCACTCAACGACGTCGAGCTGTCCATCACCTACTTCGGCGGCGGAGACATCGCGCGATTCACCTCGGACGGCGACTCCGTTCCCACGCAGTGGGAGAACGGATTACCCGCGACCGGCGCCGATTTCATCGCGTGCTCGCAGATCCAGGTGGTCTACAGCGGGGTCAACCTGACCACGCCGACCGCCTGCGCACAGACCCGCTTCGGCTAACGCGGCAATCCGAGTAGGCGCTCCCCCGCCATCGTCAGCAGGATCTGCTCGGTGCCCCCGGCGATGGTCAGGCACCGTGTGTTCAGGAAGTCGTGCACCTGCTGGTTCTCCACCGCGCCCGCACCATCGGACAGCTCCATGCGGAACTCCGCCAGCGCCTGGCGATACCGCACGCCGATGAGCTTGCGAGCGCTGGCCTGCGGGCCGGGATCGCGACCACCGACCGCGAGCTGGGCGATGCGCTGATCCAACAGCGAGCCCACCTGGGCGGTGACGATCAGCTCACCGAGCCGATCCTGTTGCGCGTCATCGACATCCGCTTCCGACAGCGCGCGCAGCAGCTCCTCCATCGGATTGCCCAGCGCGGTGCCCTGCGCCATCGCGACCCGCTCGTTGGCGAGCGTGGTGCGCGCCAGCTTCCAGCCGTCGTTGACCGCGCCGACCACCATCTCGTCGGGGACGAACACGTCGTCGAAGAAGACCTCGTTGAACAGTTCGTCGCCGGTGATCTCACGCAGCGGACGGATCACAATGCCCGGACTCGTCATATCGATCAGGAAGTACGTGATGCCCTTGTGTTTCGGAGCCTCCGGGTCCGTACGCGCCAGCGCCACCCCCCAGTGCGCCTTCTGCGCCGCCGAGGTCCACACCTTCTGCCCGGTGAGCTTCCAACCGCCCTCGGCCCGAACAGCTTTGGTGCGCAGTGCGGCCAGGTCCGAGCCGGCACCCGGCTCGCTGAACAGCTGGCACCACTGCAGGTCCCCGCGCAGCGTCGGCGGGACGAACTGCTCGATCTGCTCGGCACTGCCGTGCTCGAGGATGGTGGGGACCGCCCACCACCCGATCACGAGGTCCGGCCGGATGATCCCGGCCGCGGCCAGTTCCTGGTCGATGAGCAGCTGCTCGGCCGGGCCCGCGTCGCGGCCGTGCGGCCGTGGCCAGTGGGGTGCCAGCAGCCCCGTCTCGGCCATCACGACCTGCCTGCGATCCTGCGGTGCGGCGGCGACTTCGGCCACCGCGGAGGCGATTTCGGGTCGTAGATCTGCGACCGAGTCGAGGTCTACGTGCAGCTCGCGGCGCACCCCCTGCTGCGTCAGCGCGGCCACTCGTCGCAGCCAGTGCGACCGGCCGCCGAGGAACTGGCTGGTGCCGTAGGCGCGACGCAGATACAGGTGCGCGTCGTGCTCCCAGGTGATGCCGATACCTCCCAGAACCTGGATGCAGTCCTTCGCGTTGGCCTTCGCCGCCTCGATCCCCACCGACGCTGCCAGCGCCGCGGCGATCGACAGCTGCTCGTCGTCGGTGTCGGTCTGGCTGGCTGCCCGCGCCGCATCCGCTGCTGCCACCGACGCCTGCTCGCTGCGCAGCAGCATCTCGGCGCACATGTGCTTGATGGCCTGGAAGCTGCCGATCGGCTTGCCGAACTGCTCGCGCACCTTCGCGTACTCGGTCGCGGTCGTCAGCAGCCAGCGGGCCACCCCGGCGGCTTCGGCGGCCGCGACCGTCGCGGCGAGGTCCACCACGCGCTGCGCAGATACCACTCCCCGTGTCGCTTCGCTCCTGCCCGCCGGTACGGCGATCACCGTGGCGGGCGCCTCGTCGAACGTCACCCGGGCCAGCGGGCGCGAGAAGTCCGTGGCCTTCACCGGTTCGACGACGACCCCGTTGGCCGCCGCATCGACCAGCACCCACACCTCACCGGCAGGGAGCAGCAGCACGCCGTCGGCGGTCGCGCCCAACACCGTCGGAGCAACGCCGGACACCGTCTCGCCGGTCAGCGTCAGCTCGGCGTGCAGCGCGACACCGGCCGTCCGCGCTCCTGCCGCCAGCGCTTCGACGAGCTCGCCGTGGGAGCCGTCGAGCACCAGCGTGGCCAGCGCGGTCGTGGCCACCGGGCCGGGAATCAGACCGGCGGCGGCCTCCTCGAGCATCGCGCACAGATCGGAGATCGTGCCGTCGGCGCCGCCGAGATCCTCGGGCAGTGCCACCCCGAAGATGCCCAGCGCCGCCAGCGCCTCGAAGGGCGCGCGCCACGCATCGGGAGAGCCCTGCTCGACGTCGCGAGCGGCCTCCAGCGACGTCGACCCCGACGCCCAATCGCGCACCAGCTCCCGTGCGGCGGACTGATCGTCGCTGATGGTTGCCGGCACCGTGACTCCTAGGCTTTGGGTGAGAACCCCGTGCTTCCCACTAGAACGTGTTCTAATAGTGCCAGCGTTCGGCAGTCAAGTCGACCGCCATCGCAGCAGACCAGATCGTTGGCGGCACTGGTGGGCGGCGAGAAAGTCGCGACTGGTGTGCGTATCGTTTTCCTCGGTCGCATCGCAGGCCGCACCACAGCAGAACACCGAAGGAGCCACGCCACATGTCCGGGTCGTCTCAGTCCGCTACAGGGCCGTCGGCACGCGCTGACGGTGCGGGAGCGGACGCCCGCCCCCGACAGGTGATGAATGTCGCCGTGCTGGCGGAGTCGGAGTTGGGGTCCGAGGCGCAGCGCGAACGCCGCAAGCGCATCCTGGACGCAACCCTGGCGATCGCCTCGAAAGGCGGCTACGAGGCCGTGCAGATGCGGGCGGTCGCCGAACGTGCCGACGTCGCCGTGGGCACCCTGTACCGCTACTTCCCGTCGAAGGTCCACCTGCTGGTCTCCGCGCTGGGCCGCGAATTCGAACGCATCGACGCCAAGACGGACCGCTCCGTGCTGGCCGCCGGCGCGACGCCCTATCAGCGGCTCAACATCATGGTCGGCAAGCTCAACCGCGCCATGCAGCGCAACCCCCTGCTCACCGAGGCGATGACGCGGGCGTTCGTGTTCGCCGACGCCTCGGCCGCCGGGGAGGTCGACTACGTCGGCAAGCTGATGGACTCCATGTTCGCCCGGGCGATGAGCGAGGGTGAGCCGACCGAGGACCAGTACCACATCGCCCGCGTGATCTCCGATGTGTGGCTGTCGAATCTGTTGGCCTGGTTGACCCGCCGCGCCTCGGCCACTGACGTCAGCAAGCGTCTTGACCTCGCGATGCGGCTGCTCATCGGAGACGGCGAGCAACCTAGGATCTGAAGGCGTGCTGCCGCCGGAGCTGTCCACCGCCCTCGACGCCGCTGCGCGCTCGCCGCGCCTGCTCGTCACCTCCGACTTCGACGGCACGCTGTCGGAGATCGTCTCGAACCCCGCCGACGCGCGCCCGCTGCCCGCTGCCGGTGACGCGCTGATCGCGTTGGCAGCGCTGCCGGACACCGAGGCGGCGTTGATCTCCGGGCGCGCGCTGCGGGATCTGCGCACGCTCTCATCGATGCCCACCGAGGTTCACCTCGTCGGCAGCCACGGCGCGGAATTCGACGCCGGGTTCGCCCACGACATCGACACCGACCTGCTGGCCACCATCACCGAGACCCTGTCGGCGGTCGCCGCCGACAAGCCGGGCGTCACCGTCGAGACCAAACCCGCGAGCGTCGCGCTGCACGTCCGCAACGCCTCCGATGCCGACGGCGAGGCGGCGCTGGCCGCGGCGTGGGACGCCGCCGAGAGCTGGGACGTGCACGTCACGACGGGCAAAGCGGTGCTGGAGTTCGCCGTCATCGACACCGACAAAGGTGAGGCGCTGGACATCTTGCGCGCCGAACACCGCGCCGACGCCGTGGTGTTCTTCGGTGACGACGTGACCGACGAGAAGGCGTTTCGGCGGCTGACCGACGGCGACATCGGGGTCAAGGTGGGTCCGGGCGAGACCGCAGCCGCGTACCGGGTGGATGCGCCCGAGGACGTCGCTGCCGCGCTGGCGTATCTGCTGTCGGTTCGCGCGGAAGGTTAGGCCGGGGGCCCGGACGTCCGACCGCGCACCAACTCGGTGTCGAGGATCTCCACCGCCGGCAGCCCCGAACGCGGCGGATGGTGCAGCAATTCGCCTGCGCGCCTGCCCTTTTCGACACTCGGCTGGCGCACCGTGGTCAGCCCACGCGACAGCGCTTCGGGCACTCCGTCGAAACCCGTCACCGTCATCTGTCCCGGCACGTACACCCCGCGGGCCCGCAACCGGTCCATCGCCGAGAGGGCGAGAACGTCGGCGGTGCACATGAGCGCGGTGATCCGGGGATTGGCCTCCAGCGCGACGTCGGCGCCCGCACCGCCCGAGGTCGGCAGGTGCTCGTAGCTCTCCACCACGGTCAGCGCGCCAGGGTCCAGACCTGCGGCCGCCAACGCGTCGTAGACCCCGAGGATGCGTTCGCTCTGCACCTGGAACTCCGGGTTGCGGACCCGCTCCGGGTCGGCGACAGCCGGCCGGACGTCACCGTGTGGCCAGTCGCGGCCCAACCGCATGGTCAGCAGCCCGATCTCGCGGTGCCCGAGTTCGAGCACGTGCTCGGCGAGGCCGCGCATCGCAGCCCTGTCGTCGATACCGACCCGCGACGCCCCGGCGACGTCCTTGGGCTGGTCGACGACGACGACGGGCAGGTGGCGCTGCAGCACCACCGGCAGGTACGGGTCGTCGTCGGAGGCCGAATAGACGACGAACCCGTCCACGCCCGCGGCAAGCACCGCGGCCGTGCCGTCGCTGACGCTTCGGTTCGGGCCGACCGCCACCAGCAGCAATCCCTGCCCGACTCCCTCACACGATTCGGCGAGACCCGCGACGAAGTCCAGCGCGGCCGGATCGGAGAACGAGTAGTTCAGCGGTTCGGTGATGATCAGGCCCACCGCACCGGCTTTGCGGGTCCGCAGGGAACGAGCCACCGGGTCGGGCCCGGGATAACCGAGCTGCTTGGCCGTCGAGAGCACGCGCTCCCGCAGTTCGGCCGAGAGTTGATCGGGGCGGTTGTAGGCGTTCGAGACCGTGGTGCGCGACACCTTGAGCTCGGCGGCCAGCGAGGCCAGGGTCGCCCGTCGGCGCGGCGCCGGAGACCTGGACATGCATTCAGACGTTAGTGGATCGCCGTAGTTAGTGGGATCACCGTCCACCCGGCGGTTGGCACGCACCGGCGCCGATGCGCTACATTGGTCCCCGGTTATTGGAAACGATTTTCATTTGTATCAGGAGTTGCCCATGCGAGCCCTCGTTGCCGTGCCGTCAGTCGCGATGGCCGCCCTACTTACCCTGACCGGCTGTTCGCAGAGCCCCCCGAACACCGAACACGGCACCCTCAACGTCGTCGCGTCCACCGACGTCTGGGGCAGCGTCGCGGCCACCGTCGTCGGTAACCACGCCACCGTGGCATCGATCGTCACCGGCACCGTGGAGGACCCGCACTCCTTCGAGGCCAGCCCCGCGCAGGTAGCCCAGATCGCCGACGCCTCGTTGGTCGTCTACAACGGTGACCACTACGACCACTGGATGGAAGACGTGTTGAAGGACTCGCACGACATCCCGACGATCGACGCGGCCTCGCTGTCACCCGACCAGCCACCGGCGAACGAGCACCTGTTCTACGACCTCCCCACCGTCAAGATCGTCGCCGAGAACATCGCCGACACACTGGGCAAGAGCGACGCCGAGCACGCCGCGGACTACAGCGCCAACGCCGACAAGTTCGGCTCGGATCTGGACACGCTGATCCTCGCTCAGCACGGCATCGGACAGGCCCATCCGGGCTCCTCGGTGGTGTCCACCGAGCCCGTCGCCTACTACGCGCTGCGCAACGCGGGGATCGCGGACAAGACACCGCCGTCGTTCGCCAACGCCATGGAGGAGGGCGGCGACCCGTCGCCGGCCGACCTGGCTACCGTGCTCGACCTGATCAACAAGCGCGAGGTCTCCGCCGTGGTGGTGAACAGCCAGACCTCCGGCCCGGTCACCCAGCAGCTCTCGGAAGCGGCGCGACGCGCGGTGGTCCCCGTCGTCACCGTCACCGAAACCCTGCCCGAGGGCATGGACTACCTGCAGTGGCAGCGCAAGGTCGTCGACGACATGGCCGCCGCGCTGGATAGTCCAGCCCCGCCCAGCCGATAATCACCCCTCGTGACCACAGCTGACGTCGTCGAACTGAAGGGAGCACGCCTCGCCTTCGGCGACCGCACCCTGTGGGACGACTTCGACCTCACCGTGCACGCCGGCGAGTTCATCGCCGTCCTCGGCCCCAACGGCACCGGCAAGACATCGCTGCTCAAGGTGCTGCTCGGCCAGGTTCCTCTGAGCGCAGGCAGCGTCACGGTCGCCGGTGAGGCCGTGACGGCAGGCAGCCGGCAGATCGGTTACGTCCCTCAGCACCGCTCGATGGACCGTGGCCTGTCCCTGCGCGGCAGCGACCTCGTCGGGCTCGGATACGACGGACACCGATGGGGCTTCGCCGGCTGGGGCGCCGCCGCGCGCAAGGCCCGTCGCCATGCCGTGTCGCACGCGCTGAACCAGGTCAACGGCGGCACGCTCGCCCACACCTCGGTCGGCGTCATGTCCGGCGGCGAACTGCAGCGGGTGCGGGTGGCCCAGGCACTGGTGACCGATCCGGTACTCCTCCTCTGCGACGAGCCGCTGCTCAACCTCGATCCGGCCAACGCCAACCTGGTGTCCGCGCTAATCGACCGGCGCCGCCGCGACGCAGGCACCGCGGTCCTGTTCGTCACCCACGAACTCGATCCGGTACTGCCGTATGTGGACCGAGTCGTGTACCTCGTCGACGGTCGCTTCCGGGTGGGCACCGTGCCGGAGGTGATGAACTCGGCGACGCTGAGCGAGCTCTACCACGCCGACATCGAGGTGATCGAGGTCGGCGGGCGCTACATCGTCGTCGGCGACCAGAGCCAGTACCAGCACCACCATTGCGACCGTGTGGAGCACCCCGGTGAATGACAAGCTCTCCGCGGTCCTCGCCAACTTCTTCGACTTCTCGACCACCGCGGACCTGCTGAGCCGCGACTTCGTTCAGCAGGCATTGCTGGCGTCGATGTTGCTCGCGTTGGTCTCGGGCGTCATCGGCCCGCTGATCGTCATGCGGCAGATGTCGTTCGCGGTGCACGGATCGGCCGAGTTGTCTCTCACCGGTGCGGCTTTCGCGCTGCTCACCGGATTCAGCATCGGCGTGGGCGCACTCGTGGGCTCCGTTCTGGCCGCCATCCTGTTCGGCTTCCTCGGCCAGCGCGTGCGCGAGCGGGATTCCGCGATCGGCGTCGTGATGGCCTTCGGCCTGGGCCTGGCGGTGCTGTTCATCCACCTCTACCCCGGCCGCACCGGAACCAGCTTCGCGCTGCTGACCGGCCAGATCGTCGGCGTCGGATACTCCGGCCTGGCGCTACTCGCCGTGGTCGCCGTGGTCGTCATCGCGGTACTGGCCGTCTGCTACCGACCGCTGCTGTTCGCCACCGTCGACCCCGAGGTGGCCGCAGGACGTGGGGTGCCGGTGCGCGCACTGGGCATCGTGTTCGCGGCGTTGGTCGGTGTGACGGCGGCCCAGGGCGTACAGATCGTCGGGGCACTGCTGGTGATGAGCCTGCTGATCACACCCGCCGCCGCGGCGGCGCGGGTGTGCACGTCGCCGGTGAAGGCGATGGTCGCGTCGGTGGTGTTCGCCGAGACAGCTGCCGTCGGCGGCCTCGTGCTCTCGCTGGCACCCGGCGTCCCGGTGTCGGTGTTCGTCACGACGATCTCGTTCGCGATCTTTCTGATCTGCTGGCTGATCGGCAGCCGTCGCTAGGCTGGCGGGCGTGCCAGGCCAACCCACCCGCGCCGTCGACCTCAACGCCGATCTCGGCGAGAGCTTCGGGGTCTGGCAGCTCGGCGACGACGACGCAATGCTCGGCATCGTCACCAGCGCCAACGTGGCATGCGGTTTCCACGCCGGCGACGCGGCCACCCTGGCCCGCACGTGCCGGCTGGCCGCCGAGCGCGGTGTGCAGATCGGCGCGCAGGTCAGCTACCGGGATCTCGCCGGCTTCGGCCGCCGGTTCATCGATGTGCCGCCCGAGGATCTGACCGCCGACGTGGTGTACCAGATCGGTGCTCTGTCGGCGCTGGCCGCGGCGGCGGGTTCGACGGTGTCCTACGTCAAACCCCATGGCGCGCTGTACAACGCCGTCGTCACCCATCGCGAGCAGGCCCGCGCGGTCATCGCCGCGGTGCATTCGGTGGACCCGGCGTTGCCGGTGCTCGGGCTCGCCGGGTCGGTGCTGTTCACTGAAGCCGAGGAGGCGGGCGTCCGGACGGTGCCCGAGGCGTTCGCCGATCGGGCCTACCGCCCGGACGGGCAGCTGGTGTCCCGGCGTGAACGCAATGCGGTGCTGCACGATCCCGACGAGATCGCCGATCGCGTGCTCGCGATGGTGACGCGGGGACGCGTGACCGCGGTCGACGGTTCGACGATCCCGATCTCAGTGGAATCGGTGTGCGTGCACGGTGATTCGCCCGGCGCGGTGCAGATCGCCACCGCCGTTCGGGAACGAATGGTGGCTGAGGGCGTGGCGCTGAGCGCGTTCAGCTGACGCCGACGGCGCGGTTGGCGCCGCGCACGATGCTGTCCAGAAGACCGGGCAGCGCGGCCTCCACCTCGTCGATGCGCAGGCGCTGGTAGGTCAACCCGTCCACGACCAGCCGCTCGGTCACCCCGGCCTCGCGCAGGATCTTGAAGTGGTGCGTCGCTGTCGACTTGTTGATGCCGTCGTAGAGGGCACCGCATTGCAGAGAGGTGCCGGCGTTGTGCAAGCGGCGGACGATCTCCAGCCGGACCGGATCGTGCAGGGCGGCCAGCACCTGCTGCACCGGGGCCACCGGTTGCGTGTCTACGCGCATGGCGTGTCCTTCACCACGTCGGGTTTGATCATCGTCAAACCCAGCGTACGCTCGAGCGGGTTCGATGTCCGTCGTACTGTACTCGACGCAGGAAGGGCTCCCATGGTGGCGATCGACCGTCCGGTCACCGAGACGCAGCGCTGGGCCTACCCGCTGCTGCTGGTACTCAGCGGAGTGGCGCTCGGCGTCTCCGGCGTTCCCGCACCGCTGTACGGCATCTACGAGTCGAACTGGCACCTGTCCCCACTGGCCACCACGATCGTGTTCGCCGTCTACGCGGTCGCCGCGCTCGGCGCGGTGCTGGTCTCCGGGCGCATCTCCGACGTGGTGGGACGCAAGCCCGTGCTCGTCGGCGCGCTGATCGCGCTGCTCGTCGGGCTGGGCGTGTTCCTGGTCGCCGACAACATGGCCCTGCTGCTGCTCGCCCGCGCCATCCACGGTGCCGCCGTCGGCTCGATCGTCGTCGCCGGCGCGGCCGCCCTGCTGGACCTGCGCCCCGACCACGGCGTCCGCAGCGGGCAGCTGTCCGGGATCAGCTTCAACGTCGGCATGACGGTGTCGATCCTCGGCTCCGCGTTGCTCGCCCAGTACGCGCCGCATCCGCTGCGCACCCCCTACGCGGTGGTCGCGGTGGTGTGCCTGATCGTCGGCGTGGGTGTGCTGGCATTGCGCGAGCCGCACACCGCCCGAAGTGCCGGACCCATCCGCATCGCGAAACCCGCTGTTCCGGAAGAGATCCGGGGTGACTTCTGGTTCTCGGCAATGGGCGCGATGGCGTCCTGGTCGGTGCTCGGCGTGCTGCTGTCGCTGTACCCGTCGCTCGCCGCGCGCCAGACCCACATCGACAACCTGGTGTTCGGCGGAGCTGTCGTCGGCAGCACCGCGTTCGCCGCCGCCTTGGCCCAACTCGCCGCGACGCGGTTGCCGGCCAAGTACTCGGCCATCATCGGCGACATCGGGATGGCCGTATCGCTGCTGCTGACGATTCCGGTGCTGCTCACCCACCAGCCGCAGCTGGTGTTCGTGGCCGCAGCTCTGCTCGGCGCGACGTTCGGGCTCGGCTTCGGCGGGTCGCTGCGTCACCTGTCCGACGTGGTGCCCGCCGGCCGACGCGGCGAGACGATGTCGGCGTTCTACCTGGCGGCTTACACCGCGATGGCGGTGCCGACGCTGGTCGCCGGGTGGGCCGCCACCCGCTGGGATCTGGCCGCGGTGTTCCCGTGGTTCGCCGGAGCAGTGGCCGGCGTGCCTGGCCGCCGCGGCGGCGGGGTTGCGCCAACAGTCAGCCCGCAGCTGATTCCTCGGTGACGGTCAGGGTGATCACGATCGCCGCTGGCACACTGTCGGCGTGACCGTCGGGACGCAGCCGGTAGGTCGGCGCATCACCTCGATGCACGTGCTCGTGCTCACGATCGTGGCCCTCACACTCGCCGGCACCGCGCTGCGCGACGTCGTCGCTACCCAGCCCCTGATCGCCACCGCGGCCACCGTGTTCTGCGGAATCTTCGTGCAGGCACTACCTTTTCTCGTTCTCGGGGTTCTCGTCAGCGGCCTCGTCGCCGCGGTCGTGACTCCCGACCGGCTGGCGCGGTGGCTGCCCCGCAGACCTGCCGCGGCGATCCTGGCCGCCGGGGTCGGCGGAGCGGCACTGCCCGGATGCGAATGCGGCTCGGTGCCCATCGCGCGCAGGCTCTACTCCGACGGCGTCGTCGGCGCCGCTGCAGTGACGTTCATGCTGGCTGCCCCGGCGGTCAACCCCGTCGTGCTCGTGGCGACCGCCGTCGCGTTCCCCGGTGAGCCTGCGATGGTGCTCGCCCGCTGCGCCGCTTCATTCCTCACGGCTGTGACGATGGGAGCGCTGTGGGCGCGGTTCGGGCGAGAAGGCTGGATCACCCGCAGGACACCGGATCTGCACGCGCGCGTTGGGTCGCGCTGGGCGGTGTTCACCGAGGCGGCTCGGCACGACTTCCTGCAGGCGGCATCGTTTCTCGTCCTCGGTGCGGCCGCGGCCGCGGCGCTGCACATCGTCGTGCCCAGCTGGATGTACGACCATCTCGCCGGCCACCTGATCCTCGGCATCGCCGTCATGGCTGTGCTGGCCGTGGTGCTGTCACTGTGTTCGGAGGCCGATGCCTTCGTGGCCGCCAGCCTGTCGATGCTGCCGCTGCTGCCGCGCCTGGTGTTCCTGGTCGTGGGGCCCGCCATCGACCTCAAGCTGTTCGCCATGCAGGTCGGCATGTTCGGCCGCGCCTTCGCCGTGCGTTTCGCGCCCCTGACGTTCGCGGTCGCGACCCTGGTGGCGTCCGGCGTCGGCCTGCTGGTGGTCGGTAACCGGTGAGCCGCGAGACCGAGAACGCGCTACTCCTGCTCGTCGGTGTCAGCACGGTCCTCATCACCGCAGGCGGCGCGTACACCCGCTACGTCAAGCCCGCGCTGCAACCATGGCTGCTCACAGCCGGGGTGGTGCTGGCGCTGCTGGCCATCGCCGCGATCGTCCGCGACATCCGGCGCGGCTCCGGGGCCCCCGACCACGAGCACGGCCACCGACACCGCCCCGGCGTCGCGTGGTTGCTGCTCGTCCCCATTGCGCTGCTGGCCATCGTGGTTCCGCCCGCCATCGGCCCCCAGACCGCCCGACCGACCACCGCGGCGAGCGAGAACACCACACAGCGGCGGCCCTTTCCTCCGCTGCCCGATGTCCGCGCCCCGGAGTTGTCGCTACCGGACCTGCTGATCCGGCTGGCCCAGGATTCGGCCGACACGCTGCGCGACCGCGTGGTCAGCGTCAGCGGCTTCACGATGAAAGACGGGGACCGTGTCGCCCTGGGGCGTGTCGTGATCATCTGCTGTGCGGCCGACGCCCAGCTGGCCCGTATCGATCTCGACGGACCTGCCGCAGCGGCCGTCGACCGTCTGCCCGACGGCGCGTGGATCCGCGTCGAGG
The DNA here is from genome assembly GCF_055419625.1 of Mycobacterium sp. IDUB_1. Taxonomy (NCBI): domain Bacteria; kingdom Bacillati; phylum Actinomycetota; class Actinomycetes; order Mycobacteriales; family Mycobacteriaceae; genus Mycobacterium; species Mycobacterium sp. IDUB_1. The sequence goes on from NZ_JBVAYA010000001.1 coordinate 23,086, forward strand.
GCACAGTGCCCGTCGGACAAGATGTTTCGACTCCGGCCGCAACCCCGACCATGGCGATCTACACCGCGGAGCAGATCCCGCCGCCGAAGAACACGTACAGCTACTGACGCACCCAGCCTCGCCCCCTAGGGTGGCCGTCATGCGTCTCAAGCTCGGCAGGCCCGACCTCGCCGCCTACGCCGACAGGTTCGACGTACCCGCGGCGACCACCGGCTCTGCCGTGACGGTCACCTGGGCCGGCGTGACCACCCTCCTCGTCGACGATGGACAGTCCGCCGTGCTCACCGACGGCTTCTTCTCCCGGCCGGGGCTGCTCACCGTCGCGACCCGACCCCTGCGTCCGTCGCCGTCGCGCATCGGCGACGCACTCGCCCGGCTCGGCATCACCCGCCTCGACGCGGTGACCCCCGTCCACACCCACTTCGACCACGCGATGGACTCCGCCGTCGTCGCCGCCAGAACCGGGGCCCGGCTGCTCGGCGGGACGTCGGCCGCCCAGATCGGCCGCGGCGCCGACCTCGACCGCGTCGACGTCGTCACGCCCGGTGAACCCGTCACCGCCGGAGCCTTCGACGTCACCCTGATCGAGGGCCACCACTGCCCGCCCGACCGCTTCCCCGGGGAGATCACCGCGCCGGTCCGGCCGCCGGTCCGCGCCTCGGCGTACCGCTGCGGCGAAGCGTGGTCCACGCTGATCACCCACCGCCCCGCCGGACGGACCCTGCTGGTCGTCGGCAGCGCCGGCTACCGCCGGGGCGCACTCGCCGGGCGGCGGGCCGATGTCGCCTACCTCGGGGTGGGCCAACTCGGGCTGCAACCGGAGAGCTATCTCGTCGAGTACTGGACCGAGACCGTGCGGACCGTCGGGGCACGCCGCGTCGTGCTCATCCACTGGGACGACTTCTTCCGCCCGCTCGACCAGCCTCTGCGGGCGCTGCCCTACGCCGTCGACGACCTCGACGCGTCCGTACGCGTGCTAAGCAGGCTCGCCGCCGAGGACGATGTCCCCCTGCACTTGCCAACCCTCTGGCAGCGCGCCGACCCGTGGCTCTGATCCTGTCGGTGGCCGCGCTCGTCGCGGTCCTGGGTTTCGCGTTGCTGCGTCCACACGGCTGGCCCGAGGCCGTGGTGGCCGTGCCCGCCGCCGTACTCGTCATCGTCACCGGCGCCATCAGCTGGCAAGGCGCGTGGACCGAGGTCCGCGAACTGGCACCGGTCGTGGGTTTCCTCGCCGCGGTCCTGGTGCTGGCGCGACTGTGCGACGACGAGGGCCTGTTCCACGCGACCGGTGTGTTGATGGCCCGCGCCACCTCCGGCGGCCAGCACCGGCTGCTGCTCTCGGTGTTCGGAGTATCTGCCGCCGTCACCGCGATCCTGAGCCTGGACGCGACGGTCGTCCTGCTCACCCCGGTGGTGCTGGCGATGGCGCGCACGCTGGCCGTACCCGCGCGGCCGCACGCCTACGCGACCGCGCACCTGTCCAACAGCGCCTCGCTGCTGCTGCCCGTGTCGAATCTGACCAACCTGCTGGCGTTCAGCGCCGCCGGGGTCACCTTCCTGCATTTCGCCGCGTTGATGTCGCTGCCGTGGCTGGCCGCCATCGCGGTCGAATACGTGCTGTTGCGCCTGTTGTTCCGCACCGACCTTGCCGTCGAGCCGCAACCGGCGCCCCGCGAACCCGTCGAACTGCCTCTGTTCGCCCTGGTGACCGTCGGGCTCACGCTGGTCGGGTTCGCCGTCACCTCGCTGGTGGGCCTGTCGCCGGCATGGGCGGCCCTGGCCGGGGCGGTGGCCCTCGGCGTGCGTGGACTCGTCATCCGACGCACTTCCGTCCGCAGGATCGCCGTGGCGATCGACCTGCCGTTCCTGGCGTTCGTGCTGTGCCTCGGTGTGGTCGTCGCGGCGGTGATGCGCAACGGTCTGGAGCCGGCGATGCACCGAGTGCTGCCCGACGGTCAGGGCTTGTTGGCACTGCTGGGGATCGCTGCGGTGGCCGCCGTGCTGTCGAACATCGTCAACAACCTCCCCGCGGTGCTGGTGCTGCTGCCACTGGCGGCACCGGTCGGCCCGGCCGCGGTCCTGGCCGTGCTGATCGGCGTCAACATCGGACCCAACCTCACCTACGTCGGATCGCTGGCGAACCTGTTGTGGCGCAGCGTCGTCCGCCGGGACATGAACCCCAGCTTCGCCGAGTTCAGCCGCGTCGGGCTGGTCACCACGCCGCTCACGCTGGTCGCCGCCGTGGTCGCGCTGTGGGCGGGACTGCAGGTGATCGGCGCCTAAGCGCGGCGGCGCTGCCGGGCAATCTCGGCGAGCACCACTCCTGCGGCCACCGACGCGTTGAGCGATTCGGTGGGTCCGGCCATCGGGATCGACACGATGGCGTCGCAGGTCTCCCGCACCAACCGCGACAGGCCTTTCCCTTCGGAACCGACCACCACCATGATCGGGCCCGTGCCGTCGATCTCGTCGATCTCGGTGTCACCACCGGCGTCGAGCCCGACGATCTGGATACCCGCGTCGGCGTACTGCTTCAACGCGCGCGTCAGGTTCGTGGCCCGGGCGACCGGGGTGCGCGCAGCCGCGCCGGCACTGGTGCGCCACGCCACCGCCGTCACCGACGCCGAGCGGCGCTGTGGGATCAGCACACCCTGTCCGCCGAAGGCCGCGACCGAACGGACGATGGCCCCGAGGTTGCGCGGGTCGGAGATGTTGTCGAGCGCCACCAGCAGCGGCGGCGTCACGTCCTTCTTCGCCTGCGCCAGCAGATCGTCGGGGTGGGCGTAGGCATACGGCGGCACCTGCAGCGCGATGCCCTGGTGAAGACCGTTGGCGGCGATCCGATCGAGATCGTGCTTGGGCACCTCGAGGATCGCGATGCCCCGGTCCGCCGCGGTCTGCACGGCCTCGGTGAGGCGCTCGTCGGAGTCCGCTCCGAGAGCGACGTACAACGCCGTCGCGGGCACGCCTGCACGCAGGCACTCCACCACCGGGTTGCGGCCCAGGACGGTCTCGGTGTCGTCGGTTTTCTTGTGCCTGCCCTGAGCCTGCCGCGCCGCCTTCGCGGCACGCTTGGCCGCGGGGTGATGGGGCCGCTCGTGTGCCGGCGGAGTCGCGCCCTTGCCCTCGAGCCCGCGCCTGCGGACCCCGCCGGAGCCGACCGTCGGGCCCTTCTTCGTGCCCGACTTGCGTATCGCGCCGCGGCGCTGGGAGTTGCCCGCCATCTACTTGTCCGTTCCGTCAACGAGTGACCACTGAGGACCGTCGGCGGTGTCGGTCACTTCGATACCGGCCTCTTTGAGCCGGTCCCTGATCGCATCTGCTTCGGCCCAGTCACGGCGCGCCCGGGCCTCACCCCGGCGTCGCACCTCGGCCTGGACGAGGACGTCCACCGCCGCCAGCGCCGCGGAGGTCTCGTCGCGGGACTCCCAGCGCTCGTCGAGCGGGTCGGCGCCCAGGATGCCCATCATCGCGCGGATCGACATCGCGTGCGTCAGCGCGGTCTCGTGATCGCCGGCGTCCAGCGCGCGGTTACCCTCGGCGCGGGCTGCGTGCACCTCGGCCAGCGCGATCGGCACCGCGAGGTCGTCGTCGAGGGCAGCGCCGAATTTGGGCGTCCACTCGCCCGGAACCACCGCACCCACGCGGTTGCGCACCCGGTGCAGGAAATCCTCGATACCGGTGTAGGCCTTCGCCGCGTCCGCCAGCGCGGTCTCGGAGAACTCGAGCATCGACCGGTAGTGCGCGCTGCCCAGGTAGTAGCGCAGCTCGGCGGCCCGAACCCGTTGCAGCACAGCGGGAATCGCGAGCACATTGCCCAGCGACTTGCTCATCTTCTCCCCGCCCATGGTGACCCAGCCGTTGTGCAGCCAGAAGCGGGCGAAGCCGTCACCGGCCGCCTCGGCCTGGGCGATCTCGTTCTCGTGGTGCGGGAACACCAGATCCATGCCGCCGGCGTGGATGTCGAACTCGGCGCCGAGATACTCGTGAGCCATCGCCACACACTCGGTGTGCCAGCCGGGCCGGCCCCTACCCCACGGCGTCGGCCACGACGGCTCACCGGGCTTGGCGCCCTTCCACAGCGTGAAGTCGCGCTGATCCCGCTTACCGGTCGCGACACCCTCGCCCTGGTGCACGTCGTCGATGCGGTGGCCCGACAACTTGCCGTAATCGGGCAGCGTCGCGACATCGAAGTACACGTCACCCGCGCCCGTGTAGGCGTGACCCCGCTCGATCAAGCGCTCGATGAGCTCGACCATCTGGGTGATGTGCCCGGTCGCCCTGGGCTCAGCCGAGGGCGGCAGCACGCCCAGCGCGTCGTAGGCGGCCGAGAACGCACGCTCGTAGGTCGCCGCCCACTCCCACCACGGCCGGCCCGCGTCGGCGGCCTTGTTGAGGATCTTGTCGTCGATGTCGGTGACGTTGCGGATGAAGGCCACGTCATAGCCCTTGGCGGTGAGCCAGCGACGCAGCACGTCGAACGCGACACCGCTGCGCACGTGGCCGATGTGGGGCAGACCCTGCACGGTGGCACCGCAGAGGTAGATGGACACGTGGCCGGGCCGCAGTGGCGCGAAATCGCGCACACCGCCAGACAGGGTGTCATACAGCCGCATCGACGCGGCAGGGCGTTCGGTCACGACGGGCCAGCTTACCGGCCCGATCAGGCAGAACCCGCATCGCTGACGACGAGGGCCGTCGCCAGGGCCGCCAGACCCTCTCCACGCCCCGTCAACCCGAGCCCGTCGGTCGTTGTCGCCGACACCGACACCGGCGCGCCCACGAGCGCGGACAACAGCTCCTGGGCCTCCGCCCGACGCGGGCCGACCTTGGGACGGTTGCCGATGACCTGCACCGCGGCGTTCCCGACGCGCAGTCCCGCCCCCTCGAGCAGCGACCGCACGTGACGCAACATGTCGGCGCCGGACACGCCTCGCCACTCGGGACGATCGGTGCCGAAGACTCCACCGATGTCGCCCATGCCCGCTGCGGACAGCAGCGCGTCACAGAGGGCATGGGCGGCGACGTCACCGTCGGAGTGACCAGCACAACCGTCGGCGTCGTCGAACAGAAGACCCAGCAGCCAGCAGGGCCGCCCCGCTTCGACCGGGTGGACGTCGGTACCGAGACCGACGCGAGGAATCACGTCAGGATGCGGCGGCGAGAGCTTCTTCGAGAATGATCGACGCCTTCGCGTCGTCGGTGTTCTCGGCCAGCGCGAGCTCGCCGACCAGGATCTGGCGCGCCTTGGCGAGCATCCGCTTCTCACCCGCCGAGAGGCCGCGCTCCTGATCACGACGCCACAGGTCACGAACGACCTCGGCGACCTTGTTCACGTCCCCGGAAGCCAGCTTCTCGAGGTTGGCCTTGTACCGGCGCGACCAGTTGGTCGGCTCTTCGGTATGCGGCGCGCGCAGAACCTGGAAAACTTTGTCGAGGCCTTCCTGGCCGACAACGTCACGCACACCCACGTATTCGGCGTTGTCCGCAGGCACGCGGACCGTCAGATCGCCCTGGGCGACCTTCAAGACGAGGTATTCCCTCTGCTCGCCTTTGATGGTTCGGGTTTCGATCGCTTCGATCAACGCAGCACCGTGGTGTGGATAGACGACGGTGTCTCCGACCTTAAAAATCATCAGTTTCGAGCCCCTTTCACATGACGAGTTTAACACGCGCACTCTTCGGGGGTGCGCCAACATTGCAGGTCAGGGGCACAGACGGGCAACATCGGGGGTTGACAGGCCGCCGATTCCGTGCAAGGCGGGCGCCTCGAGCGCCCTGCGCTACCGCCCGTCATCACGACCTACTACTCTGCATAGTCGAACGATGGAGACCGGCATGTCACGTCGCGTTGCCGGCCGAGCAGGAGGCACCTGAGTGAACCCTTTGGATCGGCGCACTTCTGTCACGACCGCCGTGGCGACGGCCGCGATCGCGCTGTCCGCCGTGCTGAGCGGCTGCAGTGCTGGTCAGGTGTCACAGACGGCCACCCAGGAGCCGGCGATCAACGGGACGAGTGCCACAGCCGGCCCGATCGCGCTGCGCAACGTCCACCTGCGTGCCCAGCAGTCGTCGGACTACATCCGCCCGGGTAGCGACGTCGAGCTGATCTTCACCGCGGCCAACACCTCGCCCGACACGAACGACAAGCTGGTCAGCATCACTTCCGATGTCGGCACCGTATCGCTGACCGGCGGCAAGGACCTGCCCGCCAACGGCGTCCTGGTCGTGGGCACCCCGGACGGGCAGACCACGCCGCTGGAGGCCGTCGAACCCGCTGACGCGGCCGAGGCGCGTGTCGCGCTGTCCAAGCCGATCACCAACGGCCTGACCTATGACTTCACGTTCACCTTCGAGAAGGCCGGCGACACCACGGTGACGGTGCCGATCTCGGCCGGCGAGGCCCCGCGCCGGGAGGTCTCCGACAGCGGCGCAGCCGTCTCCGAGGGCGAGCACTCCGGCGGACACTGAGTCGCCCGACACGGGCGCGCCGCGCCCACCAGTTGTCGGTGCGGGCCGATACCGTCGCATCCGTGGCCCGGCCTTCGAAAACACGTTCGCAATACCGCTGCTCGGAATGCCACCACCAAACGCCCAAATGGGTGGGTCGCTGCCCTGACTGCGGGACATGGGGCACGGTCAACGAGGTAGCCCTTGCCTCCGTCGGCGGGACGGCAATCCGGCGCGCCATCGCACCCACCTCCCCCGCCGTGCCGATCAGCTCGATCGACCCGGGCACCACGCGGCATTTCCACACCGGCATCAGCGAGCTCGACCGCGTTCTCGGCGGCGGCGTGGTGCCCGGGTCGGTGACGCTGCTCGCCGGCGATCCCGGCGTCGGGAAATCGACGCTGCTGCTCGAGGTCGCCCACCGCTGGGCGCAGACGGGCCGCCGTGCGCTGTATCTCTCGGGTGAGGAGTCGGCCGGTCAGATCCGTCTGCGCGCCGAGCGCACCGGATGCACCCACGACGAGGTGTACCTGGCCGCCGAGTCCGACCTGCAGACCGCGCTCGGCCACATCGACGCGGTGTCGCCGTCGCTGGTCATCGTCGACTCGGTGCAGACCATGTCGACCACCGAGGCCGACGGTGTCACCGGCGGAGTCACCCAGGTTCGTGCGATCACCACGGCCCTGACCATGACGGCGAAGACCACCGGGGTGGCCATGCTGCTCGTCGGCCACGTGACCAAGGACGGGGCGATCGCCGGACCCCGCTCGCTGGAGCACCTCGTCGACGTCGTGCTGCACTTCGAGGGGGACCGCGCCTCGGCGTTGCGGATGGTGCGTGGCATCAAGAACCGGTTCGGAGCCGCCGACGAGGTCGGCTGTTTCCTGTTGCACGACAACGGAATCGAGGGTGTGGCGGATGCGTCGGGCCTGTTCCTGGACCAGCGCCCGAAGCCGGTGCCCGGCACGTCGGTGACCGTCACGCTCGACGGCAAACGCCCGATGATCGGCGAGGTGCAGGCGCTGATCGGGTCCCCGGCCAGCGGCAGCCCGCGCCGCGCCGTCAGCGGCATCGACTCCTCCCGCGCGGCGATGATCACCGCGGTGCTCGAGAAACGGGCGCGGTTGCCCGTCGGCGCCAACGACATCTACCTGTCGACCGTCGGCGGCATGCGGCTCACCGATTCCTCATCGGATCTCGCGGTGGCGCTGGCGATCGCCTCGGCGTTCACCGATCTGGCGATGCCGACGTCGGCGATCGCGATCGGCGAGGTCGGCTTGGCCGGTGACCTGCGGCGGGTGACAGGGATGGATCGCCGGCTGGCCGAAGCGGTCCGACTCGGATTCACCACCGCCGTCGTGCCCGCCGGCCTGACGTCGGCGCCCGCGGGCTTGAGGACCTTCGAGGCGGACAACATCACCTCGGCATTGCAGGTGTTGCGGCAGATCAGCCAGAATGACGCGAACTGAGGCACTTCTCGAGGGGATCGGATGGCCGTGAAATCGACGGGACGCAGCACGCGCACGGTCGTGCCGTTGGCCCGTCCGACGATGCGGGAGACGATCGCCCGGCTCGCGCCGGGCACTCAGCTGCGCGACGGCCTGGAGCGCATCCTGCGAGGGCGGACAGGCGCGTTGATCGTCATCGGGTTCGACGACAGCGTCGAGGCCATCTGCGACGGCGGCTTCTCCCTGGACGTGCGGTACGCGCCGACCCGGCTGCGTGAGCTGTCGAAAATGGACGGCGCCGTGGTGCTCTCCAGCGACGGCAGCCGAATCCTGCGCGCCAACGTGCAATTGGTGCCCGACCCGTCGATACCGACCGAGGAGTCCGGAACGCGGCATCGGTCCGCCGAGCGCAGCGCGATCCAGACGGGCTACCCCGTGATCTCGGTCAGCCACTCGATGAGCATCGTGACGGTGTATGTGGCCGGCGAGCGGCACGTCGTCCCCGAATCGGCGACCATCTTGTCGCGGGCCAACCAGACCATCGACACACTGGAGCGCTACAAGACCCGCCTCGACGAAGTCAGCAAGCAGCTCTCGATGGCCGAGATCGAGGACTTCGTGACACTGCGCGACGTGATGACCGTGGTGCAGCGGCTCGAGATGGTGCGCCGCATCAGCCTCGAGATCGACTCCGACGTCGTCGAACTCGGCACCGACGGCCGGCAGCTGAAGCTGCAGCTCGATGAGCTGGTGGGCGACAACGACATCGACCGCGAGCTGATCGTGCGCGACTACCACGCCAACCCCGACCCGCCCACCGCGGCGCAGGTCACCGCGACGTTGGAGGAGCTCGACGGGCTCTCCGACAGCGAGCTGCTCGACTTCACCACGCTGGCAAGGGTTTTCGGGTACCCGTCGACGGCCGAGGCGCAGGACTCGGCGATGAGTTCCCGCGGCTACCGGGCCATGTCGGGGATACCGCGCCTGCAGTTCGCGCACGTCGACCTGCTGGTCCGCAACTTCGGTTCCCTGCAGGGCCTGCTGGCGGCGAGCGCGAGCGATCTGCAATCGGTCGACGGGATCGGCTCGATGTGGGCGCGCCACATCCGGGAAGGTCTGTCGCAGCTCGCCGAGTCGACGATCGCCGACCGGCTGGCCTGATCAGGCTGTCGCATCCATGTCGCTCACCTGGTGCCGACGGTAGTTCTGCCGGTATTTCTGCGGCGAGACCCCGACGGTGCGCAGGAAGTGATGGCGCAGCGACGCATACGAACCGAACCCGGACTCCTCGGCGACCCGGTCGACCGGCAGCGCAGTACCCTCCAGCAGCCGCCGGGCCAGGTCGACCCGCATGGCCGTCAGCACGCCCTGCGGGGTCGTGCCGACGTGGTCGCGGAACTGGCGATTGAGGGTGCGCACGCTCACGGCGGCGTGCGCGGCGATGGTCGACAGGTCGAGTGCCTCGGTGGCGTGCTCTCGCATCCAGTCGATGGTCGGCTGCAATGGATGACCGGCGCCGGCGGGGGTGGCGTGTTCGATGTACTGCGCCTGCCCGCCGTCGCGCCACGCCGGGATCACCACCCGACGGGCCGCCGCACCGGCCAGCGCGGGGCCGGCGTCACTGCGGATCAGATGCAGACAGAGATCCAGGCCGGACGCCACCCCGGCGGCTGTCAGTACCGGCCCGTTGTCGATGAACAGCACACTGGGGTCGACGTCGACGTCGGGGAAACGGCGGGCCAGTTCGTCGGCCCATTGCCAGTGGGTGGTCGCGCGGCGGCCGTCGAGCAAGCCCGTCGCGGCGAGGGTGAACGCGCCCACGCACATCGAGGCGATGCGCGCGCCGGACGCGGAAGCAGCCAGCAAGGCCGTCACCACCGCAGGATGCGGCGGTTCCAGACACGCTTCCACGCCCGGCACGATCACCACGTCTGCGCCGACGAGCCCGTCGAGCCCGTGCTCGGTCCGGAATTCGACGCCGCCCCAGGGCGCCGCGGTGACAGCGCGGCGCCCACGACTGCACACCCGCACCGCTTAGCGCGACGTCCCACCCGCGTCGTTGGCCATCCCGAACACCATGCCCGGGATCATCAGCTCGAAGCCCATCACACCGTCTTGTGCCAGCACCGCGACGATCATGGCCAGATCTTAAAGCAATATGTCGATCTGGCCACTGGTCGTCGAACTCTCGCGGGCGCAGGGTGACGGTATGACGTCGACGCTGCCCACACTGCCGGACTCCGAACTCGCGGTCGCTGCACACCGATTCGTGGCATCGGTATCGCCGACCGTCGTGACGAACCACGCCGTGCGCAGCTACCTGTTCGCCCGCGCGGGCGCCGCCGCCAAGGGGCTGCATGCCGATGTCGACTACGACGACGAGCTGGTCTACCTGAGCTGTGTGCTGCACGATCTCGGACTCACCGACCACGCCAACGGCGAGCAGCGCTTCGAGGTGGACGGCGCGGACGCCGCCGCGCATTTCCTGCGTGAGCAGGGTGTCGACGAGCAACGCATCACCACGGTGTGGCAGGCCATCGCCTTGCACACCAGCGTGGGGATCGCGCACCGGTTCGGACCGGTCGCTGCTGTCGCGCACCTCGGCATCTCCACCGACGTCGTGGGCGTGGACCGCGAGCTGCTCGATGCGGCGTTCGTCGACCAGGTTCACACGCAATGGCCGCGGCTGAAGCTGGGCGTCGCACTCGCCGACGTCATCGCAGCACACGTCGAGCAGAACCCGCAGAAGGGTCCACCGCTGACCTTCCCCCGGCTGCTGCACACCATGGTGACGGGCGGGCCCGCAGCGACCTTCTTCGATCTGGTCGCCGATGCCGGTTGGGGCGACAGGGCGTCGTGACGCCAACGAGAGTGGTGCACGTGCCGGTCACCGGCAGGGCGATCGTCAATGTGTTCCTGCTCGTGGGTCGTCGAACGGTGGTGGTCGACACCGGTGTGCCGGGCAGCGGCCCGCGGATACTCGCGGCGATGGACACGTTCGGCATCGACAGGGCCGACGTCACGGCGATCGTCGTGACCCACGGGCACATCGACCATTTCGGTTCGGCGGTCGCACTACGGGACGCGCTGGGGGTGCCGATCCTCGCCCATGGTGCAGACGCCACGGCCTACGCCTCGGGCCGCAGCCTCGAAGGATCGTTGCGTCCGACAGGCCCGTTCGGCCGACTGTTCGGCGCGCTCCCGCCCGCCCATGCCCGCACGGAGGGGTTCTCGCCCGACGTTGTCGTCGACACCGAGATCTCCCTCGAGGACTACGGCGTCGACGCCCGCATCCTGCTGACTCCCGGCCACACGCCAGGGTCGATATCGGTCCTCACCGGCAGCGGAGAGCTCATCGCGGCCGACCTGATAGCCGGGTCATTCCTCGGTGCCATCCGCCGCAAACCCGCCGATCCGCCGTTCCACCAGGATCGCCGACTCAACCTCGCGAGCCTCGATGCTGTTCTGCGGCCAAACCTTTCGGTGATCCACGTCGGCCACGGCGGGCCGCTGCGGCCCTCAGCGGTGCGGCGGTGGGCGCAGCGCCAGCACCGGCGTATCGGCTAGCCGGCAGGCGCGGGAGCCGGCGGCGGCACCTCGGCAGGTGCGCCCGGCGGTAGCTGCTGGGGCGGGGCCAGAACGAACGGCACGGTCGCCGAACGCAGGTTGCCCAGCTGGACGACGAGGTTGTAGGTGCCCGGCCCGATCGGCTGGCGGGGCAGCGGGCAGTTCGGTGCCGAACCCATCCCGGTCCACGTCACCTCCGTGGTCACCTGCTCACCCGGCTGGAACGTCTTGATGAGCGTCTCGGCCGACGGCGCGCAATCCAGGTTCGACCAGAGCCGCTGGTTGTCCAGCGAGTAGACGTACGCGGCCAACACCGCCGCACCGACATCGCGCTGGCAGGCGACCAGCCCGATGTTGGTCACCACCATCGTGAACTTCGGCTGATCGCCGACGACGTACTGCGGCTGGTTGGTGATGCCCTTGACCGCGAGCGTGGAGTCCGGGCAGTCGTCGCCCTCTTTGAGGATCGGCGGCGGCACCACGGCAGCCGTGGGGGTCGCGGTCGGGGGCGGCGCCTGCTGAGCAGGCGGCTGAATGGGCGTCTTGACCTGCGGATTGTCACCGGGGAGCGGCGTCGGCGGCGCGGCAGCCTGCGAGGCCTGGTTCTCGTTCGCGGTGGGCTGCTCGGTGCTGGTGCTGTTCATCACGACGACCGCGACGACAGCCGCGATGATCCCGATGACGAGCACGGACACGCCGAGCGCCAACATCCGGCGTCGCCAGTAGATCTGTTGGGGCAGCGGCCCATGCGGTTCCAAATCCAGCACCACATCACGGTAAGGCCAGCTCAGGTGACTTTGTTCGACGCCACCCGGCGTGTTGCCTTTCAGTTTTCGCCGATGTCGCCTATGTGGTCGCGCAGCACGACCTGGCCGTCGGCCAGATGGTAGGTCAAGCCGACGATCGCGAGCCGGCCCTCGGCGACCGCGTCGGAGATGATGGTCGAGCGGCTGCGCAGCTGCCTGCCCGTCTCCGTGACGTGGCGGGCCTCGAACTCGTCGACCCGGGTCAGGCCCTCGCGGCGGCCCACGAGGATCGAGGGCGTGACCCGCTCGACGACGTCGCGGATGTAGCCGCCGGGCAGCGAACCGTCGTCCAGCGCCTTCAGCGTCGCCCCCACCGCGCCGCAGCTGTCGTGTCCGAGCACGACGATCAGCGGCACGTTGAGCACCGCGACCGCGTACTCGATCGAGCCGAGCACAGCGCTGTCGATGACGTGGCCGGCTGTACGCACCACGAACATGTCGCCGAGACCCTGATCGAAGATGATCTCCGCGGCCACCCGGCTGTCTGCGCACCCGAACACGACCGCGGTCGGCTTCTGTGCGGCGGCCAGGCTGGCGCGGTGCTCGATGCTCTGGCTCGGATGCTCCGGCTTCCCGGCGACGAAGCGCTCGTTACCCTCTCTGAGTGCTTTCCACGCGGTCAACGGGTTCGTGTTCGGCATGGCCGTCATTCTGCCCCAACCTGCACCGATGATCGACACGGGTGAGCTGCTCGACTGGTATGCCCTTGCGCAGCGCGATCTGCCGTGGCGACAACCCGGTGTCTCGGCGTGGCAGATCCTGGTCAGCGAGTTCATGCTGCAGCAGACGCCCGTCGCCCGGGTGGAGCCGATCTGGCGGGACTGGATCGCCCGCTGGCCGACGCCGTCGGCCACCGCGGCAGCAAGTGCGGCCGACGTGCTGCGCGCCTGGGGCAAGCTGGGCTACCCGCGGCGGGCCAAGCGGTTGCACGAATGCGCGACCGTGATCGCGACCGAGTACGACGACGTGGTTCCCGATGATGTCGACACCTTGCTCTCGCTCCCCGGAATCGGCACCTACACCGCGCGGGCGGTGGCCTGTTTCGCCTACCGGCAACGAGTGCCCGTGGTGGACACCAACGTTCGCCGCGTCGTCGCGCGGGCGGTGCACGGGCGTGACGACGCCGCGGCGGCATCGGTGCGCGACCTCGACGACGTGGCGGCGCTGCTGCCGGACGACGAGCGGGCGCCGACGTTCTCGGTGGCGCTGATGGAACTGGGGGCGATCGTGTGCACGGCGCGCTCCCCGAAGTGCGGTGTCTGCCCGCTGTCGCACTGCACGTGGCGTTCGCTCGGCTTTCCCGCCGGCACCGGTCCGGCGCGCAAGGTGCAGAAGTTCGCAGGCACCGACCGTCAGGTGCGGGGCAAGCTGCTGGATGTGTTGCGCGGCAGCGACACACCGGTCACTCGCGCGCAACTCGACGTGGCGTGGCTGACGGACACCGCTCAGCGGGACCGCTGCCTGGATTCGCTGCTGGTCGACGGGTTGGTGGAGCAGACCGAGGACGGCACGTTCGCCCTCCCCGGCGAGGGTGCGCGCTAGCCGGCGAAGCCTGCAATCAGGCAGTAGCGGCTACCTCGGATTCTGCTGCGGCAGAAGCGAATCGGCGTCGATAGTCCGACGGGGTGACGCCGATGACGCGCCGGAAGTGGTGGCGCAGCAGCGTGGCGTTGCCGAACCCGGACTGCTCGGCGATGTTGTCGATGTCCAGAGTGGTCTCCTCGAGCAGCCGGCGGGCGAACAGCACACGCTGGTCGGTCACCCATTGCATCGGGGTGCGGCCGGTCTCGTCGACGAAGCGGCGCGCGAACGTGCGGCCCGACATGTGGGCCCGGCGAGCCAGCGACGTCACGGTGTGCGGCTTATCGAGGTTGGCGAGAATCCAATCCAGGTGCGGGGCAAAGCGTTCGGAGCATCGCACCGGGATCGGCTGATCGATGTACTGCCGCTGGCCGCCGTCGCGCTGCGGTGGCACCACCATTCGGCGGGCGATCTTGTTGGTGATCTCGCTGCCCATCTCGCGACGCACCAGGTGCAGGCACGCATCGATACCCGCCGCGGTGCCCGCACTGGTGATCAGGTTCCCGTCGTCGACGAAGAGCACGTTGCGGTCCACCTCAGCGGTCGGATACATGCGCGCGAGCTCGTCCGCGTGCATCCAGTGTGTGGTGCAGGGCCGCCCGTCGAGCAGACCGGCCGCGCCGGCGACGAACGCCCCCGAGCACACGGTCAGGATGATGGACCCCGACTCTGCGGCCCGGCGGATCGCGTCGAGAGCCTCGGGCAGGTAGTCACCGCCACCGATCGCGGGAATAGCCACGAGGTCGGCGCCGATGAGGTCGTCGAGGCCGTGGTCGGGAATGATCGTCGCGCCGACCGACGTGCGCAGCGGCTTGCCGGGTTCGGGACCGCAGACCTTGAAGTCGAAGTTCGGTACACCGTCGGCGGAGCGGTCGATGCCGAACACCTCGCAGATCACGCCGAACTCGAACACCGCCAGCCCGTCGAGGACCAGCGCCGACACCGTCCGTATCGTCATGGCAGCATCTTAATGGCAGATGTCACTTCTGCCACTGGTGGCATGATCTTTCGTAGGCGGAGCATTACTGCCATGAGTATCGCACTGACCTTCCTGATCCTGGCCGCACCGTTCGCCCTCGCTGCGGGTCTCACCTGGGCAGCCCACCGCACCGGCGTGCTGCGCCTGCACCGCGAGCAGTTCCGCATCGCCGCACCGCTGGCGGGGCGGCTGTTCACCGACGACCGTGACCTCACCCGCGTGACGCACGACGTCGACGCCATCCGGACCCGCTTCGAACGGAACCCGAGCTGGCCCAGCTCAACCGCCACCGGTGAACGTCGATAGAAACGTCTCGACGGCGCCCCGATATTTCATCGGGGCGTCGTCGTGGACCAGGTGACCGGCACCGGGCACCGTGACGTACGTCGTCTGCCTGCCCGTGCGCGCCATCTCCGCCATCTGCCCCGGCGGCGTCACCGAGTCCCCCGCCTCGATCAGCAGGGTCGGCACGTCGACGGCCAGCCACTGCGTCCAGTAGTCCCGCCTCCCCCACTCGGCCGCGATCTCGATCCAGCGGGCCGGCTCTCCGTGCAACCGCCATCCCGTGGCGGTGCGATCGAACGCCTCCAGGAAATAGCGCCCCGCGACCGGCCCGAACGCGGCGACCACCTGCGCCTCCGATTCGAACTCCGCCGGCAGTGCGTAGAGCCACGGCTCCCACGCACCGGTGGTGCGGCCGCGGAAGTCCGGCGCCATGTCCTCGACCACCACCGCGTCGACCAGCTCTGGACGCCGGGCTGCCACACACCATGCGTGCAGACCGCCCATCGAATGTCCTATCAACACCGCCGGTTCGCCCAGCGCCGACACCGCGGCGGCGAGGTCATCGACGAAACGCTCGGTCGAGATCGGGTGGGCGTCGGGCACCTCACGCCCCCGGTGCCACGGAGCGTCATAGGTGAAAACCCGACCGTGCTCGGCGAGCCACGGCAGCTGCCGCGACCACGTCGTGCCCCGCCCCATCAGCCCGTGTACCAGCACCAGCGGGCGCCCCGCACCACCGTGGGCCGTGAGCAGCTCCATGCGGTCATCATGCCCTCGAGCGCGCGGTAGCCTGAACGCCATGTCCGAGCAGAACGTGAACACCACACCGGTGGTCAAGATCAACGCGATCGAGGTCCCGCCCGGTGCCGGACCAGAGCTGGAGAAGCGGTTCGCCCACCGCGCCCACGCCGTCGACAACCAGGCCGGCTTCCTCGGGTTTCAGCTGCTGCGCCCCGTCAAGGGCGACGACCGGTACTTCGTCGTCACCCAATGGGAGTCCGAAGAGGCGTTCCAGGCCTGGGCCACCGGCCCGGCCATCGAGGCGCACGCCGGGGAACGCGCCAATCCGGTGGCCAAGGGCGCGTCACTGCTGGAGTTCGAGGTTGTGCTCGACGTTGCAGGAACCCGCACGCAGGCGTAGGAGCGCCGGGGCGCGACGTAGAGCGCTCACCTGCGCGACCGCACTGATCGCGGTCGCAGCGCTGGTGAACGGCTGCGCCGCCACCCGGCCCGCTCCTGCCGACGCCGCCTACGGCGTCCCGATCCAGATCAACACCCCGCAGGGCCTGCGCGCCAAGCAGACGATGGACATGCTCAACAGCGACTGGCCCATCGGGGAAACCGGCATCCGCACGCTGGCCGCCCCCCAGGTCGTCGAGGCCGTCGGCGTGACCATGGACCGGATGTGGTGGGACCGCCCCTTCACCGTCACCAAGATCGACGTCGGCGCAGGCAACGCGACGTTGCACATCCTCACCTCCTACGGGGTCGCGCAGACCATCGAACTGCGCACCGACGACGCCGGTATGGTGGACCGCTTCTCCGTCGAACTCGTGCCGCCGCGGATCACGTCCTTCTCCGACGTCGACTCCGAGATCACCAAGACGGGCGCGAAGTACTCCTATCAGGTGTCCAAGGTGATCGACGGCCGCTGCGAGAAGGTCGCGGGAACAAACACCGAGATGTCGCTGCCGTTGGCGTCGATCTTCAAGCTCTACGTGCTCTATGCACTCTCCGATGCGGTCAAAGCGCACACGGTGTCGTGGACCGATCCGCTGACGATCACCGCAGAGGCCAAGGCCGTCGGCTCGTCCGGCTTCGACAAACTGCCCCCAGGCTCGACGGTGTCGGTGCGCGATGCGGCCCAGCAGATGATCTCGGCCAGCGACAACATGGCCACTGATCTGCTGATCGGCCGGCTGGGCCCGGGCGCGATCGAGCGAGCGCTGGTCGCCGCCGGCCACCATGACCCGTCGAGCATGACACCGTTCCCGACGATGCACGAGATGTTCTCCGTGGGCTGGGGCGAGCCGAACCTGCGCGAGCAGTGGAAGCAGGCCACCC
The DNA here is from genome assembly GCF_055419625.1 of Mycobacterium sp. IDUB_1. Lineage (NCBI taxonomy): Bacteria > Bacillati > Actinomycetota > Actinomycetes > Mycobacteriales > Mycobacteriaceae > Mycobacterium > Mycobacterium sp. IDUB_1. The sequence goes on from NZ_JBVAYA010000001.1 coordinate 40,266, forward strand.
CGGCCGGGCGCGCACAGCTGCTGCGGCAGACGAATTCGCGGCCCTACGAACCGGATCCGCAGCGCACCCACATGCCGGCGTCGGACATCGGCGCCGAGTGGTACGCCAGCGCCGCTGACATCTGCCGCCTGCACGCCGCGCTGCAGCGCAACGCGACCGCCGAGGCCGCTCCGGTGCACGACATCCTCTCGGCGGTGCCGGGCATCGACCTGGACCGCACCATGTGGCCCTACATCGCGGCGAAAGCGGGCAACCTGCCCGGCGACCTGACGTTCAGCTGGTTCGCCACCGACCGCACCGGCCAGAGTTGGGTGGTCAGCATGCAGACCAACTGGTCGCAGTACCGCAGCTCGACCGCGGCGTCCTGGCTGCTGTCGATCGCGCGGCAGATGTTCGGCCTGGTTCAACCCTGAGAGTCCGACCCCGACTCAGGGCTCAGGTCCGCAACGTCCAGGCGTGCCCGCGGAAGTGCAGCACCGTGGCGCTGGCCGGCGCGACGTCGATGCGCCAGAACGACTTCGGCGGCGCATCCAGGACCACCAGCATGGCCGCGCGAATGACGGCAGGATGCGTCGCGGCCACGACGCGGACGTGCTCGGAGGTCAGCGACTCCATCCACGTCCGTACCCGGGCGATCAGATCCATGATGCGCTCGCCGCCGTGCGGAGCCTGGGTGGGATCGGTCAGCCAGATCGCCAGTTCGGCGGGCTGGACCCGGCCCAGCACCTCACCGCGCCACCGCCCGCAATCCAGGTCGGCCAGCTTCGGCTCGATGTCGGCTCGCACACCGAGCAGGTCGGCGGTCTGGATGGCGCGCGCCTCCGGGCCGCAGTGGACCCGATCGGCGGTCTTGACGCCGTCGCGCGCACCTGCCACCTGCTTGCGGCCGAGCGCGTTGAGCGGTTCGTCGGTCGGAAATCGTCCGGCTGCCATCGCGTCGGTCATACCGTGCGACACGAGGGTCAGCCGGACGACCTCACTCACGATGCGGTGACGACCTGCTTCCGTTCGAACAACCGGGCCGTCAACGCGCCGAACACCAGCCCCAGCGCCGTGTAGACCACGACCTGGGTGCCCAGCGAATACAACCGGAAGTCGTAGAGCACGTCGGCCGGGAAGCCGTCGTAGAGGATGGTTCCGTCGTCTCCCATCAGCGGACCAGGCGTCTCGTCGATGGTCGGCAGCACCAGCATGACCACCGCGATCGCCACCACGTACGCGCCGGCCGCAGCCAGCGTGGCGTTCCAGGTCCCCAGCCTGCCCACGAGCCGCCGACCCAGCACCACCGCACCGATCAGCAGCGCCGCCGAGGCCGCCACCATCAGCAGGTAGAGCAGGGTGCGCTGGGTGATCGTCTCGTCCAGGCTCAACGCCGGAGGGCTGGCGGGGTACTTCAGGAACGGCACCACGTAGAGGCACAGCAGCATGCCGCCGGCGATCGCCAGCGACAGCAGCCGGGCGGAGATATCGCCCACCCGGCCGTAGGCCACCGCGAACACGATGGCGAACAACGCGCCGACCGCGACAGTGAACAGCAGCACGCCCAGGCCCATCCCGATGTTCATCTGGATGGCGCGGCTGAACCCGCCGCCGGCCTCACCGTGACTGTGGCCGCCGTGAGCCATGGCTTCGTGGGCCTCGCCCACCCCCTCCTCGTAGGCGATCGCCTTCTGGATCTGGGGTTCGACGAACACACGCGCGAACAGGAATCCGAGCACACCTGCGATGGCGCCGGCCAGGAGGCCGCGCCCGATGATCTGGCGTTCCATCAGTGGCAGGGGAAGCCGAGGAGGTGGCGGGCGTCGTGCAGGAACTCGTGGATGTCGGTGTTGGCACCGAAGACAGACGTCGCACCCTGGTCGAGGCCGACGAAGTACAGCACGACGAGCGCCAGGAAGGCGGTCAGCGACAGCCACAGCGCGGCCTTGGTGGCCGAGAAGTCGATCGGCGTCGCCCGTGGGTGTGCGGCCCGTGTTCCAGGAGCTTCAGGAGTGGTCATGAGGGGTCCTTTCCGGGATGTCGCGTCCCAGTCGGCGGGTGCCGACGGCGTCGGGTCTGACTGTCACAGTGGCGCGACCGTTCTGGATTCTCACCAGATTCCGACATCCGTCGATTGACATACGGATCATAGTGCGCCCGGGTCCACCGCGGGCGCCGACCGCCACGCGAGTGTGAAGCGCCATCCGCCCGGGACGGCGAGTCGCGAAGGACACCGCACACTCGCAGGGAGGCCAGGAACGACGAACGGGCGGCCACCCGCAGGTGACCGCCCGTTCGTGTGTCGCTTCTTCGGCGCGCTGCTTACTCGGCTGCGCCGGCCTGAGCCAGGTCCGCCTCGGCGGGCTCGGCGCGCTTCGGCCCACCTTGGAAGGTGAACACCGCGTCCTCGCCCGGACCCTCGCCGTCCCAGTTCTCGACGTCGACGGTGACGTGCTGGCCGGGTCCGACCTCTTCGAAGAGGATCTTCTCCGACAGCTGGTCCTCGATCTCGCGCTGGATGGTGCGCCGCAGCGGACGCGCTCCCAGCACCGGATCGAAGCCGCGCTTGGCCAGCAGCGCCTTGGCCCGATCGGTCAGGTCCATCGTCATGTCCTTGGCCCGCAACTGGTTGCCGACCCGGCCGATCATCAGGTCGACCATCTTGATGATCTCGTCCTGTGTCAGCTGGTGGAACACGATGATGTCGTCGATACGGTTCAGGAACTCCGGGCGGAAGTGTTTCTTCAGCTCGTCGTTGACCTTCTGCTTCATCCGCTCGTAGTTGTTCTCGCCACCACCCTGGGTGAAGCCGAGGCCCACCGCCTTGGAGATGTCGGACGTTCCGAGGTTCGACGTGAAGATCAGCACGGTGTTCTTGAAGTCGACCGTGCGGCCCTGACCGTCGGTGAGACGACCGTCCTCGAGGACCTGCAGGAGGCTGTTGTAGATCTCCTGGTGGGCCTTCTCGATCTCGTCGAACAGCACCACGGAGAACGGCTTGCGGCGCACCTTCTCGGTGAGCTGGCCGCCCTCCTCGTAGCCGACGTATCCGGGAGGAGCACCGAAGAGCCGCGACGCGGTGAAGCGGTCGTGGAACTCGCCCATGTCGATCTGGATGAGCGCGTCGTCCTCGCCGAACAGGAAGTTGGCCAGCGCCTTCGACAGCTCGGTCTTACCGACACCGGACGGGCCGGCGAAGATGAACGAGCCCGACGGACGCTTGGGGTCCTTCAGACCGGCACGGGTGCGGCGGATCGCCTTGGAGACAGCACGCACTGCATCCTCTTGGCCGATGATGCGCTTGTGCAGCTCGTCCTCCATGCGGAGCAGACGCGTGGTCTCCTCCTCGGTGAGCTTGAACACCGGGATACCGGTCCAGTTGCCAAGCACCTCGGCGATCTGCTCGTCGTCGACCTCGGCCACCACGTCGAGATCGCCTGAGCGCCACTGCTTTTCACGCTCGGCGCGCTGGGCGACCAGCTGCTTCTCCTTGTCGCGCAGGTTCGCGGCCTTCTCGAAGTCCTGCGCGTCGATCGCGGACTCCTTCTCCCGGCGCGCGTCGGCGATCTTCTCGTCGAACTCGCGCAGGTCCGGCGGCGCGGTCATCCGGCGGATGCGCATCCGGGCGCCCGCCTCGTCGATCAGGTCGATCGCCTTGTCGGGCAGGAAGCGGTCGTTGATGTAGCGGTCGGCCAGCGTGGCGGCGGCCGCGATCGCACCGTCGGTGATCGAGACGCGGTGGTGCGCCTCGTAGCGGTCGCGCAGACCCTTGAGGATCTCGATGGTGTGCGCCACCGTCGGCTCGCCGACCTGGACCGGCTGGAACCGGCGCTCCAGAGCGGCGTCCTTCTCGATGTACTTGCGGTACTCGTCGAGAGTGGTCGCGCCGATGGTCTGCAGCTCACCGCGGGCCAGCTTCGGCTTCAGGATGCTCGCCGCGTCGATCGCGCCCTCGGCGGCACCGGCACCGACGAGCGTGTGCAGCTCGTCGATGAACAGGATGATGTCGCCGCGGGTGTTGATCTCCTTGAGCACCTTCTTCAGGCGCTCCTCGAAGTCACCGCGGTAGCGGCTGCCCGCGACCAGCGAACCGAGGTCCAGGGTGTAGAGCTGCTTGTCCTTGAGGGTCTCGGGCACGTCGCCGTGCACGATCGCCTGGGCCAGCCCCTCGACGACGGCGGTCTTGCCGACGCCCGGTTCGCCGATGAGGACGGGGTTGTTCTTGGTGCGGCGGCTCAGCACCTGCATGACCCGCTCGATTTCCTTCTCGCGGCCGATGACGGGGTCGAGCTTGCCCTCCATCGCGGCGGCGGTCAGGTTACGGCCGAACTGGTCGAGCACCAGCGACGTCGACGGGTTGCCCGCCTCGCCGCTACGCCCACCGGTGCCGGCTTCGGCGGTTTCCTTGCCCTGGTAGCCGCTCAGCAGCTGGATGACCTGCTGGCGCACCCGGGTCAGTTCGGCGCCGAGCTTCACGAGCACCTGGGCGGCGACGCCCTCACCCTCGCGGATCAGACCGAGCAGGATGTGCTCGGTGCCGATGTAGTTGTGGCCGAGCTGCAGCGCCTCGCGCAGGCTCAGTTCCAGAACCTTCTTGGCACGCGGGGTGAAGGGGATGTGCCCGGACGGCGCCTGCTGGCCCTGACCGATGATCTCCTCGACCTGGCTGCGCACACCCTCGAGGGAGATGCCCAGCGACTCGAGTGACTTGGCGGCCACTCCCTCACCCTCGTGAATGAGTCCCAGCAGGATGTGCTCGGTGCCGATGTAGTTGTGGTTGAGCATCCGGGCTTCTTCCTGAGCCAGGACGACAACCCGACGTGCACGGTCGGTGAATCTTTCGAACATCCGTGGTTACCTGCTCTCCATCGCATAGATGGGTGCCGCACGCAAAAGACGTGCCCGCACCTGCCGTCCACTGTAATGGGCGGCGGCCTCAGGTGCCCCGCCTGTCTGCCCGTGAAGGAGTGGGTTCTCCGAGGGCTGAACGGAGCGTGACGGCCTGACGCTGTGTAGATGCAACGCCGCGACGGGCGGAATCGTTTCGAGGGAGCAGGGTCGGCGGCTTCGCCGATAGCGAACGAACCGGGCGGGATGGACCCCGGCAACGGCGTGCGCCGTTGCCGCCGGTCGCCTCCTAGGTGGCCTCGTGGAAGGCGTCGATGACGTCGGCGGGGATGCGACCGCGGGTGGAGACGTTGTGCCCGTTGCGGCGCGCCCACTCCCTGATCGCCGCGCTCTGCTCACGGTCGATGGCGGCGCGGCCCCGACCCGTACCGGCAGACCGGCCACGGCGACGGCCACCGACACGGCGGCCTGCCTCGGCCCACTTGTTCACATCATTGCGGAGTTTGGCGGCGTTCTTGGCCGACAAATCGATCTCGTAGCTCACTCCGTCGAGACCGAATTCCACGGTCTCGTCCGCAGCGCCTTCACCGTCGAAATCATCGACAAGAGTGACGGTGACCTTTTTCGCCATGGCTCAGTGCCCTTCTCTGCGCTGCCCCGCTGCTATTCGAACCCCGAACCCCGGCATCAATGTGCCATAAATGCGCTTTTCATTCAACAACGCGAGACACCGCGTGAATCGACGGCGTAGTAGACGGATCGACGAACTGGGCCGCCTAAGACCGGCGTCTAACTGTGCCGCCGAACAATCGGAAACAAAACCGTCTCCCGAATGGACAAGCCGGTCAGTGCCATCAGCAAGCGATCCACGCCCATTCCCGTTCCGGTGGTCGGAGGCATCCCGTACTCGAGGGCGGAAAGGAAATCATCGTCGAGGCTCATCGCCTCGTCATCGCCCGAGGCGGCCGCGCGGGCCTGCGATTCGAAACGTTCGCGTTGGATCACCGGGTCGATCAATTCCGAATATCCGGTGGCCAACTCGAAATTACGGACGTAGAGGTCCCACTTCTCGGTGACCCCCTCGATACTGCGGTGGGCGCGGGTCAGCGGCGTGGTCTCCACGGGGAAATCCCGGACGAAGGTTGGCGCCCACAATGTGTCGCCGACCACGTGCTCCCACAGTTCCTCCACCAATTTCCCGTGGCCGTAACCGCGATCGCGCGGAATTTCCACACCGAGCCGGTCCGCGATCTGCCACAATTGTTCGGCACTGGTCGCCGGCGTAATCTCCTCACCGAGCCCGTCGGACAATGAGGGATACATCTGAATCGTGTCCCATTCGCCGTCCAGGTCATAGGTGCTGCCGTCTGGCAATGGAACCTGCCGCGTCCCTATCGCCTCGTCGGCGACTTCTTGAATGAGCTCGCGCGTCATGACCGCGGAATCGTCATAAGTGCCGTATGCCTGATATGTCTCGAGCATCGCGAATTCGGGCGAATGCGTCGAATCCGCGCCTTCGTTTCGGAACACCCGATTCATCTCGAAGACTCTGTCGAATCCACCCACCACGCACCGTTTGAGAAAAAGTTCCGGCGCGATCCGCAGATACAGATCGGCGTCGAGCGCGTTGGAGTGCGTGACGAACGGCCGCGCCGCCGCGCCACCGGCCAGGGTCTGCAGTATCGGCGTCTCCACCTCCAGGAAGCCGCGCCGCTCCAGCGCCGATCGCACCGCGCGCACGACGGCGACGCGCTGCCGGGCGATGGTGCGGGCCTCCGGGCGCACGATCAGGTCCACGTAGCGCTGCCGGACCCGCGACTCCTCGCTCATCTCCTTGTGGGCCACGGGCAACGGGCGCAGTGACTTGGCGGCGATTTGCCACGAGTCGGCCAGCACAGAGAGCTCACCGCGGCGGGAACTGATCACCTCGCCGTGGACGAACACGATGTCCCCGAGGTCGACATCGGCCTTCCAGGCGTCCAGCGACTCCTGGCCCACCTGATTCAGGCTGACCATCGCCTGCAGCTGGGTCCCGTCTCCCTCCTGCAGCGTGGCGAAACACAGCTTGCCGGAGTTGCGGGCGAAGATGACGCGGCCCGACACCCCGACGACCTGACCGGTGGTCTCGTCGGCGGCCAGGTCGGGAAATGCCTGGCGCACCTCGGCCAGGGTGTGCGTGCGGGCCACCTCGACGGGATAGGGGTCCCGACCCTCGTCGAGCAGCTTCTGACGCTTCGCCTGACGGATCCGGAACTGCTCGGGGATGTCGTCCGAGATGTCCGTGGCGATGTCACGGTCGAGATCGGGGCTGCCGGATTCGTCGGTCACGACGTGCCAGCTTAAATGACCAGCCCACCGCCCCCGAATTCGCTCAGATGGGCTAGCGGGCGCCCTTGAGCTTGCCGCGCTGGCCGTCGCGGTTGCGCTCGAACACCAAGCGCAGCCCGTCGAGTGTCAGATGACGGTCGTAGTGCTGAACCGTCCGCAGGTCGGCGAGCACCAGCGGTGCACCGTGTCCCGTCGCCACCACCGCGACGTCGTCGCCGCCGAAACCGTCGACGTCCGAACGCACCCGGCTGACGAGGCCGTCGACCAGACCGGCGAACCCGAACACCGCGCCCGCCTGCATGCACTCGACGGTGTTCTTGCCGATCACCGACCGGGGCCGGGTCAGCTCCACCCGCCGCAGCGCCGCCGAGCGGGCGGCTGCTGCATCGGAAGACACCTGCACACCGGGCGCGATGGCACCACCCAGGAACTCGCCTCTGGCCGAGACCACGTCCACACAGATCGACGACCCGAAGTCGACGACGATCGCCGCGGTGCCGTACTTCTGATATGCCGCAAGGCAATTGACGATGCGGTCGGCACCCACCTCTTTCGGGTTGTCGACCAGCAGCGGGATACCGGTGCGCACCCCCGGTTCGATCAGCACGTGGGGCACCGAGGGCCAGTACTGCTCGAGCATCACGCGGACCTCGTGCAGCACCGACGGCACGGTGGACAGGCCCGCCGCACCGGTCAGCCGCTCGGCGTCGTCACCGATCAGCCCGTCGATAGTGAGCGCCAGTTCGTCCGCGGTGACCTCCGACTCGGTGCGAATACGCCAGTGCGACACCACCTTCGCGTGATCGCCGGCTCCAGAGATCAGCCCGACGACGGTGTGAGTGTTGCGGACGTCGATGACGAGGAGCACTCAGTTTCTCCAGGGCAGCTCGTGGCTCGCACCGCTCGGGGTGCGAGGGTGACCGTCGATGCCGGCACTGGCGCCGACGTCGATCGCGATGTTGTCGAGCAGCCGGGTGGTTCCGAGCTTGACGGCCACCAGCATTCGAGCCGGCCCCTCGACGGGTGCGGGCCCGAGCATCGGGTCGCGCACCTCCAGATAGTCGACCATCAGCGCGGGCACCTCGTCGAGGACGGCGCGTGCGGCATCCAGTGCCGCGGGCACGCCGCCGGCCGCGGCGTACATACCGGCGAGCAGGGCAGCCGAGAGGGCACCGGCCTGCTCGCGCTGGACCGTATCGAGGTAGCGGTTGCGCGAGGACATCGCCAAGCCGTCGGCCTCGCGCACGATCGGCACGCCCTGGATCTGCACGCCGAGATCAAGGTCGGTGACCATCTGCCGGATCAGCGTCAGCTGCTGGTAGTCCTTCTCCCCGAAGTACGCCCGGTCGGGACGCACGATGTTGAACAGCTTGGCGACGACGGTCAGCACCCCGGCGAAATGGGTTGGCCGCGAAGCACCTTCGAGGTCGGCACCGAGCGGTCCCGGTACCACGGTGGTGCGCTGACCCTCCGGATACATGTCCTGAGCGGTCGGGGTGTAGGCGATCTCCACGCCCTCGGCGCGCAGCGCGTCGAGATCGGCGGCGAGGGTGCGTGGGTACGCGTCGAGGTCCTCACCGGCTCCGAACTGCAAGGGATTGACGAAGATCGACACCACCACCACCGCACCCGGCACCCGCTTGGCGGTACGGATCAGCGTGAGGTGGCCCTCGTGCAGGGCGCCCATCGTCGGGACGAGCATGATGCGGCGCCCGGTGGCCCGCAACGCCCGAGTCACGTCGGACACCTCGTGCGGGCGGGCGTAGATGTTCAGCTCACTCGGTGAGAACGTCGGTTTTCGGGTGGTCACTCGGCCTCCGCCAGTACATCGAAGACGGCGCGGGGTGCGTCGGCACGCTGCGCCGTCCGGTGGGAATTCGATCGATACGCCTGCGCCAGAGCAGGATTGACCTCTTCGAGGGCGTCCAGGTGACCGGCCACCGCGTCGGCGTCCCCGCGGGCCACCGGCCCGGTCAGCGCACGCTGACCCGCCTGCAGCGCGTTGTCCACCGAGGCCCTGACGAGAGGACCCATGATCCGCTCGGCCAGCCCGCCGGGGTGCTCGGCCACGATGTCCTGGCCGAGCAGCTCCTGCCCGGCCAGAGCGGCCCGCAGCGCCTCCAGCGCATCGAGCACGACGGTGACGACGTGGTTGCTGCCGTGGGCCAGAGCCGCGTGATACAGCGTGCGCGCGTCTTCCCGCACCCGGAACGGTTCACCACCCACCTCGAGGACCAGCGACTGGGCGATCGCATAGCCGATCTCGTCAGCGGCGGTGATGCCGAAGCATGTGCCGCGCAACCGATCCACGTCCTCGTCGGTGCCGGCGAACGTCATGGCCGGATGGATCGCCATCGTGATGCACCCGCGCTCGGCCAGCGGCGCCAGAATGCCGATGCCGTTGGCCCCCGACGTATGCGCGACGATCGTGTTGGATCGCACCGCGCCCGAGGCCGCGAGTCCTCTCACCACATCGGCGAGCGCGGCGTCGGGCACGGCGATCAGGAGCAGCTCGGCACGCGCTGCGACGTCGTCGACCGACAGCACCGGGGTGTCGGGCAGCCATCTGGCTGCCCGGGTGCGGGAGGCACGCGACACCGCGCTGCACCCGGCGACCACGTGCTCGGCCCGTTCCAGTGCCGCGCCCAGCGCGGCGCCCACCTTGCCTGCAGAGACGACTCCGACGGTCAGCCGGGCGGGGCGGAGTCCGTCATGGGGAGCACTCCCACCGATCGGGGGCTGCACCATCGCAACCATCGCGTTCGCCCTCGCTGAATTCTGACGTCGGTCCGGTCCCGCTCGGCGGGTACCGGTCGGGCACAGCCTAGCCCAGCGCGGCGGTCAGTCCTCGCGGCGGCGGCGCCGTCCTCCACCCGACGGGGTCGCCTGGAACCGAGCCAACAGTTCGGCGACCGACTGACCACCGGCGTGCGCGCCGCCGTTCTCGTCCTCGTCCTGGTCCTCGGGTACGTCGGAGACATCGGGGACATCAGAGACATCGGGGACATCGGGGACGGGCGGCTCCGGTTCCGATGACGACGAATGCCGGCCCCGGGGTGGTTCGGACGGCGCGTCGGTCGAATCCGGCGCGCGTCGACGCCCCACGTACCCGGATGCGGTGTCGGGCTGGGGCTCGGGGGCCGGCTCGGGCTCCGGTTGGGTCTCCGGCTGCGGCGGCTCAGCCTCAGGCTCAGGCTGCGGCGTAGGTGGCGGAGGGGACGACCAGTGCGAACCCGGTTGACCAGCGGGAATGAACCGTCCTTCGGCCGGCGCGGGCCGCCATGATCCCGACGACGCGGGGCCGTTCTGGTGCGCCGGTTGAGGCGGCGGTGGCGGCTGCCGCGGTGCGGCCTGCGGCGGCAGCCACGGGAACTGCGGGCCGGCCTGCTGAGGCGTTGTCGGGGGTGTCGGAGGCACCCAGGGCCCGGTCGGCTCCCCCGCGCGCCGGTGCGCACCACCGGCCTGTGCGGCCGGCTCGGGGACCCGCGGCCAGGGTTCGTCCGGGTGCGGTTCGGCGGGAACGTCGATGATCGGGCTCTCCTCCGTATCCGGGGAGTGCTCGTCGGTGTCGTCCATCCGCAGTGCTGCGCGGCGGGCGTCGGCGTCCTCGGTGTCGATGCGGCTGCTGCTGACCCGTCCGGCGGCGGGCAGTGAAGCCGCCTCGGCGCGGTCGTTCTCGATGGCCGGCCGATGGGACAGGTCGGTGTCGAACAGGTACTCGAGGTTCGCCCGCAAAGCGGCCAACTCGGCCCTCAGCGCGGCCACCTCGTCGGCCGACTGCGCCCGGAGTTCACCCGCCAGCTCGCGGCGCAGATGGCTCTCGACGGTCAGCTCGTACTCGCGGCGGGCCGAGATCTCCCGTTCCAGTTGCAGGTCGTACACCAGCTTGAGATCCCGCACCTTCGCTTGGTCGCTGTCGCTCTGTCTGCGGTAGATCACCGACACGAACGCGGCGACCACCGCAGCCCACAGAGCGAGGATCACAGCAAGCTTGAGCAACTCCACGCGATCGGTGAAAACCAAGGCAGAACTGGCGGCAATGGCAAGCACCAGCAACGCCGTCATCAAGATCCAACCGGGCCGCCGACCGCCCCGACGCATGCGGGCGCCGCGGGTCGGTTCGGTCATGGGGCGACTGTACCCGCCACAGGTCGCCACGCGTGTCGACCCTTGCGGCGATTCGGTCACGAAGCCGCGGGCAGCCTCAGCCGGGTGCCGGATCCGCGTCGGGCGGAGTGTCTTCGGGTGATCGGCAGCAATGCTGTAGCCACAGTGCCGCCGCGACGAGCGCCAACGCGCACAGGCCCGCGACGACTGCTCCCGGGCTGTCGGCGGCGGCCACCCGCAGGGCGTCCCGGCGTGGCAGCACGTAGGCCGAGACCGCCACCCACCACCCCAGCACGACCGCGCCCATCCACGCCGCCGCCTTGGCGATCACCACCGAACGGGCCACCGCCAGCGGGTGCAGCCGGCTGCGCCCGACACCGATCTCACCATCGCGGATGCGGGCCCGGACGTAGAAGCCCCAGCCCGCGAGCGCGACCGCGACACCGAGCAGCGACACACCCGTCCACACCGTGATCGGCGGGAAGTACCGGTAGGTGGCGCGAACCAGCAGATAACCCAGCACCGCGGCCGCGACGGCCCCGGCGACGAGATCGCGTGTGCGAGTCGGTCCCATCAGCGGGGTGTCTGCACCGTCAGGGCATGCTCCGTACGGTGCACACCGGCGCGTTCGGCCGGATCGAGGGCGGCCAGTAGCTCCGCGACGGGGGTGGGCCGGCCCTCCACCGTTACCGTGGCTGCGGGGACGGCGGCGAGCCAGGGGACGAGGACGAACGCCCGGACGTGTGCGTAGCGGTGCGGCAGCGTCAGCACGTCGTCGTCGACGGTGATCTCGCGGTCGCCGTCGCGGACCTCCACCAGATCGACATCGAGTGTCCTTGGCCCCCAATGCTGTTCACGTACACGCTGGGCGGCGGCCTCCAACTCGTGCGCGCGGTGGAGCCAGTCGTGGGGACCCATCGACGCGTCGTCGGCCAGCACCACGGCGTTGAGGAAGGCACCCTGCTCGACGCCACCCCACGCCGCCGTCTCGTAGACCGGCGACACCGCGGTGACCGAGTCGCCGAGTCCGTCGAGCACCGACTGCAGATGCGCCAACCGGTCACCGAGGTTCGACCCGATCGACAGCACCACCGACGTCATCGCGGCTCCGCCGCGCGACGGGCGGGCGGCTCCGCCGCGCGACGGGCGGGCGGCTCCGCCGCGCGACGGGCGGGCGGCTCCGACCCGCGCCCGCCGCGGCGCGAACGGCGCGCGACCACCGCGACGTCGGCGAAGTCCAGCGGGATCGGCGCGGCCGGTTTGTGCACGACCACCTCGACGGCATGCACCCGCTCGTCGGACATGACGTCCTCGGCGATCTCCCCGGCCACCGTCTCGATCAGCTGCCGCGGCGGGCCGGCGACGATGGCAGCGGCCCGCTGAGCCAGCGATCCGTAGTCGAGTGTGTCGGCCAGGTCGTCGCTGGCCGCGGCGTCGGCCAGATCGATCCACACCGTGATGTCGACGACGAAGTCCTGCCCATCGCGACGCTCGTGGTCGAAGACCCCGTGATTGCCGCGAACCCGCAAGCCGCGCAACTCGATTCGATCAGCCATCCTGCCCCGCCGTCTTCCATGCAGACACCACCGCAAGCGCGTCCACCGACGCACGCACGTCGTGCACCCGCACACCCCACGCCCCATGCCACCCGGCCAGCGCCGAGATGGCCGCTGTCGCGGTCTCGCGACCGCCCGGCGGCCGCGGCGTCCCGTCGTCATCGGCGAGCAAGGTGCCGAGGAAGCGTTTGCGCGACGCGCCGACGAGGATCGGGATTCCGGTGGCGACGAACTCCGGCAGCGCCGCCAGCAGCGCCCAATTGTGCTGCGCCGTCTTCGCGAAACCGAGCCCCGGATCGAGGATCAGCCGATCGGGGTCCACGCCGGCAGCCACGGCGGCATCCACACCGGCCATCAACTCGTCGCGCACCTCGGCCACGACGTCGCCGTAGGCCGGCGGCTCGTGCGGTCGCTCACTGTCGACCGAGCGCCAATGCATCAGCACCCAGGGCACTTTCGCGTCGGCGACCACCCGCACCATGTCCGGATCCGCCCTGCCGCCCGACACGTCGTTGACGATGCGGGCCCCGGTCTCCAGGGCGGCGCTGGCCACGCCGGCGTGCATGGTGTCGACGCTGACGGTGATGCCGCGGGCGGCGAGCTCGGCGACGACGGGCAGGATGCGGGCGGTCTCCACTTCCGCGTCGACGCGCGTGGCGCCGGGCCGGGTGGACTCGCCACCGACGTCGATGATCGCCGCGCCCTGGGCCACCAGCTCGACACCGTGGGCGACCGCGCGGTCCCGATCCAGGAACAACCCGCCGTCGGAGAACGAGTCATCGGTGACGTTGACGACCCCCATCACGGCCACGCCGGCCGGTGCGGAGGGCGGAAGGTCGGAGGCGCTCACGAACGCAGGATCAGATCCAGAGCTTCAGCGCGGGAGGCCTTGTCGGTCTTGAACTGACCGCGCACCGCCGACGTCGTGGTGCGGGCGCCGGGCTTGCGGATGCCACGCATCGCCATGCACAGGTGCTCGGCCTCGATCACCACGATCGCTCCGCGAGGATCGAGCTTGCGCATCAGCGCGTCGGCGACCTGGCAGGTCAGTCGTTCCTGGACCTGGGGCCGCTTGGCGTACAGGTCGACCACGCGGGCCAGCTTGGACAGACCGGTCACCCGGCCGTCCTTACCCGGGATGTAGCCGACGTGCGCGACACCGTGGAAGGACACCAGGTGGTGCTCACACGTCGAGTACATCGGGATGTCCCTGACCAGCACGAGCTCGTCGTGCTGCTCGTCGAACGTCGTGTTGAGCACCTCGTCGGGATCGGTGTAGAGGCCCGCGAACATCTCCTTGTAGGCGCGGGCCACTCGCGCCGGGGTGTCGAGCAGGCCGTGCCGCTCCGGATCCTCACCGATGGCGAGCAGGAGCTCGCGCACGGCGGCCTCCGCGCGGGCCTGATCGAATTCCGGGGTGGTGAGCGTGGCCGATGCGTCCTGCGACCGCGTCATCGAGGTCTCCTCCGTTACCCATTGCCCGGCGGGGTGCCGTGCCCGTTCTCGCCTCGGCCGCTGTCGTGACGGCCGTTCTCCTGACCGCTGTGGCCGTGACGGCCTTGGTCCTGACCGCCGTTCTGGTCGGGCGGCGCAGGCTGCGGATACTGCTGCTGATACGGCGGATAGTACGGCGGCTGCGGGTGCGCCGGTGCGCCCTGATATCCCGACGGCGGATACCAGTAGCCGGGCTGCGGCTGCTGCGGGCCGCCCTGCTGCTGCGGCGGGGGCGGCCAGCCGGGGGCATGCCACCCTGCCGGGGCGCCGTAGTCGGGCTGGGTCGGGCCGCCCTGACCGACACCGTGCGCACCGTTGGTCCCGTTGCCGCCGTTACGGTGTGCGGCCTCGGCGGCAGCCTGGGACGCCTGCGCGATCGCAGTCTTGAACGCGGGCTCCGGCACCGGCTTGGGCCAGGGCTCACCGCGCTCGATGGCCAGCTCGCCGGGTGTCTTGATCGGCGGCTTGTCCGAGGGCACGCGGCCACCGAAGTCGTCGAACATCGTCAACCGCGGGCGCTTCTTCACGTCGCCGAAGATCTGCTCCAGCTCCTTGCGGTGCAGCGTCTCCTTCTCCAGGAGCTCGCCCGCCAGCACGTCGAGGACGTCGCGGTACTCGGTGAGGATCTCCCACGCCTCGGTGTGGGCCGCCTCGATGAGCTTGCGGATCTCGTCGTCGATGATCTGGGCGACCTCGTGGCTGTAGTCGGCCTGGTTGCCCATGGTGCGGCCCAGGAACGGGTCGCCGTGCTCGCTGCCGTAGCGCACCGCGCCCAGCTTGGAGCTCATGCCGTACTCGGTGACCATCGCGCGGGCTATCTTGGTGGCCTGGTCGATGTCCGACGACGCGCCGGTGGTGGGCTCGCGGAACACCAGCTCCTCGGCCGCTCGGCCGCCCATCGCGAAGACCAGGCGCGCGATCATCTCCGAGCGCGTCATCAGACCCTTGTCGTCTTCCGGCACGGCCATCGCGTGGCCGCCGGTGCGCCCGCGAGCGAGGATCGTCACCTTGTAGATGGGCTCGATGTCGGGCATCGCCCACGCCGCCAGCGTGTGCCCGCCCTCGTGGTAGGCGGTGATCTTCTTCTCGTGCTCGCTGATCAGGCGGCTCTTGCGGCGCGGCCCGCCGACCACACGGTCGACCGCCTCTTCGAGCGCGGGTCCGGTGATCACGGTGCCGTTCTCGCGGGCGGTCAGCAGCGCCGCCTCGTTGATGACGTTGGCCAGATCGGCACCCGACATGCCGACGGTCCGCTTGGCCAGCCCCTCGAGGTCGGCGTCGGGGGCGATCGGCTTGCCCTGGGAGTGCACCTTCAACACGGCGCGGCGGCCGGCCAGGTCGGGGCTGGAGACCGGGATCTGGCGGTCGAAGCGGCCCGGCCGCAGCAGCGCCGGATCGAGGATGTCGGGCCGGTTGGTCGCGGCGATCAGGATGACGCCCTGGCGGTCACCGAAGCCGTCCATCTCCACGAGAAGCTGATTGAGCGTCTGCTCACGCTCGTCGTGCCCACCGCCGAGTCCTGCGCCGCGCTGGCGGCCGACCGCGTCGATCTCGTCGACGAAGATGATGCACGGGCTGTTCTGCTTGGCCTGCTCGAACAGGTCGCGCACGCGAGAGGCGCCGACACCGACGAACATCTCGACGAAGTCCGAGCCCGAGATCGTGAAGAACGGCACGCCCGCCTCGCCGGCGACGGCGCGCGCGAGCAGCGTCTTGCCGGTTCCGGGCGGGCCGTAGAGCAGCACACCCTTGGGAATCTTGGCGCCCAGCGCCTGGTAGCGGGTCGGGTTCTGCAGGAAGTCCTTGATCTCGTAGAGCTCTTCGACGGCCTCGTCGACGCCCGCGACGTCGGCGAACGTGGTCTTGGGCATGTCCTTGGACAGCTGTTTGGCGCGCGACTTGCCGAAGCCGAAGCCCATCCGCCCGCCGGTCTGCATCCGGGAGAAGAGCACGAACAGACCGACCAGCAACAGCAGCGGCAACATGTAGATCAGCAGTGAGCCCAGCACGCTGGACTGGTTGACCACGGTGTTGGTCTTGACGTTCTTGCCCTGCAGCGCCTCGAACAGACTCACGCCGTACCCGGTCGGGTACTTGGTGATGATCTTGGTGCTGTTCTCGGTGTCACCGTTGCCGTCTTTGAGCTCCAGCCGCAGCTGCTGCTCGCGGTCGTCGATCTGCGCGCTGGTCACGTTGCCGCTGGTGATCTGTGACATCGCCACCGAGGTGTCGACGGGCTTGAAGCCGCGCGTGTCGTCGCTGAAGTAGAAGAAAGACCACCCGAGCAGCAGGACCACGGCGATCACCGTGAGCGTGCGGATCACATTCTTACGATTCATGCGTTGGTCCGGTTCATCGATGTGTGTGCAGCCGGGAGACAGAACCCGGCCGAAATCCTTCCAATAACGCCAGCTGGAAACCTCAAGGCTACCGCTAGACCAACGTTCGGCAGCCCCGGGAGTTCCCGAGCGTTCCCCAGATCGCGAGAGTGCTCTCCCCGTCGTGATTACGCGGTTGGCACGACGCTGAGCGCACCTTCGCGCCAAGCTGGACGCCGTGCGCACACGAGGAGTCCACACCAACGGGGTGACGCTGCAGGTGACCGAGGCCGGTGACCCCGGCGCACCCGTCGTCGTCCTGCTGCACGGATTCCCCGAACTGGCCTACTCGTGGCGTCACCAGATCCGTGCGCTCGCCGATGCCGGCTTCCACGTCCTGGCGCCTGATCAGCGCGGCTACGGGGACTCCGACAAACCTGCCGCGGTCGAGGCCTACGCCGTCGACGCGCTGGTCGGCGACGTGGTGGGGCTGCTCGACGACGTCGGCTCCGAGCAGGCCGCAGTGGTGGGCCACGACTTCGGCGCCGTGGTGGCGTGGGCGGCGCCGCTGCTGGCGCCGGACCGATTCCGCGCCGTGGCCGGGGTGAGCCTGCCGCCTGTGCCGCGGCCCCGGGTCCCGACCACGCAGGCGTTCCGGAAGCTGTTCGGCGACCACTTCTTCTACATCCTCTACTTCCAGGAGCCCGGCCCCGCCGACGTGGAGCTCGCCCGCGACCCCGCGACCACGATGCGCAAGCTGTTCGCGACGCCGTCCGCCGACGACGAGGCCAGCGCCCTGCGCATGCTCGAGCCCGGACCCGCCGGCTTCCTGGACCGCCTCCCCGAACCGGGCGGTCTGCCGGGCTGGCTCGACGACGCCGATTTCGACGTCTACGTTGCCGCGTTCACGCGCGGCGGATTCACCGCGCCGCTGAATTGGTACCGCTGTTTCGACCGCAATTGGGAGCTCACCGCAGACCCGCCGGCGGCGACGATCGCCGTGCCGGCGCTGTTCGTCGGAGGCAGCGCCGACGCCACCCTGAAGTACACCCCGCGGCACCGCGCCAGCGAACTGGTCAGTGGACCCTATCGGGAGGTGATGCTCGACGGGGCCGGGCATTGGCTGACCGAGGAGCGGCCGGAGCAGCTGAGCCAATTGTTGATCGAGTTCCTTGCGGTTTGAGGTGTGATTTCCGATAGTGACGGGTATGTTTGCTGCGGGTTGGGGCGCCGCGCCACCGGGGGGAAATTGACGTGAACTTCACAGCAAAGCGTTCTCGTGTCGATGACCGGCGTGATCACGAGGATCTCGTCGCGTCGGCGCGTCAGACGTTCGCCGATCTCGGGCCGACCGCGAGCATGGCCGACATCGCCGACGCGGCAGGGGTCAGCACCGACGACCTGTACAGCCATTTCGGCGACCGCGACGGGCTGCTCGTCGCGGTCCTCGACGATCTCGAACAGTCGCTGCGCGACCCCGAACCGGCCGTCCGCCCGCCCTTGCGCTTTCCGCGCCTGTCCGCGCGATACGTCGTCCCACCGGCCGTGGCGGCGGCCGCGGTGTTCTCCCTGGCCGCGGCACCCCCGTCGACCGCCGCGTCGGTGGACCCGCCTCCCGCCGCGCCTTCCTCGGTGGTGACGATCAGCCCGCTGTGGCCGATCTGGTCACTCGACACCGCTCTGCAGGGGTCGCTGTGCGCCGCCGGCACGTGCAACCGGCTGGACTATGTGCCGTTCGCGACGGGCAACGGGGTGCGGGCGCTGGACCGGCAGCTGTCGCAGTTGACGTCGGCGTCGCAGGCCACCGGCGCCGGTCCGACCGTCGTACTGGGCTTCAGCAACGGCGCCGGCGTGGCCGAGGAGTGGATGGCCGAGCACGCCGGCGTCGTGGGCGCGCCGTCCCCGGACGAGGTGTCGTTCGTCCTGATCGGTAATCCGCGACGGGCCTACGGCGGCCTGATGCCGCCGATCGAGCCGACGGATTACCACGTGATCGACATCGTCAGGCAGTACGACCCCATGGCCGACTTCCCCGACCGGCTGAACCTGCTGGCGCTGGCCAACGTCGCGGCCGGCATGCTCTCACCGATGCATCTGGACTACCGCGGCGTGGATCTCGACGATCCGAACAACGTCGTGTGGACCGAGGGCAACACCACCTACGTCTTCGTCCCGACGACGGAGTTGCCGCTGCTCAAACCGCTGCGCGCCCTGGGGTTCGACGAGCTGGCTGCGAAGTTGAACACGCCGCTCACCGAGATCATCGAAAAGGCTTACGACCGACCGTATCTGGACTCCCCCGAGCCTGCGCCCGTCGTCGCGCCGGAACCCGAGAAGACGGTCCTCGCGGCCACCGAATCGGCACCCGAGCCCGTGACTCCCAAGCGCCGCACGTTGTTCGCCAAACACGCTGTCGCCGAGGATGTTTCAGCAGACGATGAGGACACTCCTCGACAGAAGCCGGACCGGTCCGACGACGCCCAGCCGACGTCCGCCGTCGACACGCCCGCGGTCACCGCCCCACCCGCGGGCGACGGCGCCGCGGCCAGCACACCCACCAAGAAGACACGCAAGGGCTGGGGACGCCACCGCGACGAGTGACACCGGATGCGACGCGTGGCGGGTTAGTGTGCCAGCCATGCCTCACTCAGTCCGCGCCCACGTAGTCCGGAGTGTTCTCGCCGTCGCCGCCGCGGGCGTCGTCGCGGCATCGGCGACCGCCTGCGATTCCCGGTCCGGCCCGGCCGCTGCGCCCGGCACCGATGCTCGGCAGGTCACCGTCGTCGGTGAAGGTCAGGTCAAGGGCACCCCGGACACGTTGACCGTCAACGCCTCCATGGAATTCCAGGCCGCCGACGCCACCGGCGCGATGAGCCAGACCAACGAACGCCAGCAGGCCGTCATCGACGCCCTTGTCGGCGCCGGGGTGGACCGCAAGGACATCGCCACCACCGCAGCCGATCTGCAGCCGCAGTACGGCAGCGACAGCACCACGATCTCCGCGTACCGCGCCACCAACTCGATCACCGTCACGCTCCGCGATCTGGCCAAGGCGTCGGATGCGCTCGGCCTGATCGTCAGCACCGGCGGCAACGCCACGCGCATCAACTCGATCAACTACTCGATCGACGACGATTCCCAGCTGGTCCGCGACGCCCGCGCCCGCGCGTTCAACGACGCCAAGGACCGCGCCAACCAGTACGCACAACTGTCGGGGCTCGACCTCGGCGATGTCATCTCGATCTCCGAGGCCGCCTCGCCCACCCCGCCGGTGCCGATGCCCGCGATGCCGCGCGCGATGGAGGCCTCGGTGCCGTTGGAGCCGGGTCAGCAGACCGTCGGGTTCTCCGTGACGGTGGTGTGGCAGCTCGGCTAGGTGGGATCAGAGTCAGTCGGTCCGACGGTGACGGGCACGCCGTTGAGCACCGCGGTGCCCGACAGCGGATCGAGCAGCGAGCCGTCGTTGAGCTGATTGACGTTGACGCCCGGCTGATCGGCGGCCAGCTGTTGCCCGGTGCCGGGACGGTCGTGCCCCCAGCCGTGCGGCAGGGACAGCACCCCGCGCCGGATGCCGTCGGTGATCTCGACGGGCACCACCAGCTCGCCGCCCGAGCCCTTGACGACCGCGGTGTCGGTGACGCCGAGTTCCGCGGCGTCGTCGGGATGCATCCGCAGCGTGCACCGGTTGGTGCCGCCTGAGAGTGCGGGCAGGTTGTGCATCCAGCTGTTGTTGCTGCGCAGATGCCGGCGTCCGATCAGCACGAACCCCTCGGCGGGACGGGCCATGGCCTCGCGCAGCCGGGCCGCGTCGTCGATCAGGGCGGGCGGCGCCAGTTCGACCCGGCCCGACGGCGTGCGCAGCACGTCGAGCAGCCGCGGCTGCAGCGGGCCCAGGTCGACACCGTGCGGTGCGTCCTTGAGCCGCTGCAAGGTGAGGCCGTCGGGGTGGGCGCCGAACGCGTCGCCGTAGGCCCCGAGGCGCAGCATCATGTCCAGCCGGCGCTCGTACCCGGGGCCGGCGGGCAGCATCGCGGTGAGCTCGTCGACGGCGCGGCCGGCGACCGGTGAACCGGGGTCGGCGGTCTCCTTGGCCAGAGTGGTGGCAATGACCTGCTCGTCGACCAACGCAGGGTCGGCGTCCTGGCCCATACCGAACACGACCAGGGCCAACCGGGACAGGGTCTCGGCCTCGCTGGGCCTGCCGTCGAGCGGCAGCGCCGGAGGTGAGTAGCGGGCGTTGTTGCGGATCGCGAGCGCGTTCAGCGCGACGTCGAAGTGCGGGGACCGCGACGGCGGCGGGGGCGGCAGGATGACGTCGGCGTGCCGGGTCGTCTCGTTCAGGTAGGGGTCGACGCTGACGATGAACGCGACACTGTCGAGTGCCTTGTCGAGCCGGTCGCCGTCGGGCGCGGACAGCACCGGGTTGCCGGCGATCGTGATCATCGCCCTGATCTGCCCGTCCCCCGGGGTCTCGATCTCCTCGGCGAGCACGGTGGTGGGCAGTTCGGAGAGCACCTCGGGGCGGCCGGAGACGCGGCTGTGCCAGCGGCCGGTGCGGAACCCCTTGCCGGGCCGGTGCCCGCGCGGGGCCGGCGCCACCGGGGAGCAGGGGAACATTGCACCGCCGGGCCGGTCCAGGTTGCCGGTCAGGATGTTGACGACATCGACGAGCCAGCTGCCCAGGGTGCCGAACTCGACGGTCGACGTGCCGATCCGGCCGTAGACGGCCGCGCTGGGTGCTGCGGCGAGTTCACGGGCCAGCGTGCGGATCTCGTCGGCGTCGACGCCGCAGTAGTCGGCGACGGCGTCGGGGGCGAAGTCGCGCGCCGCGGCCCGCACGTCGTCGAGTCCGGCGACATGGTCGGCGAGGTCGCCCAGGTCGACCAGGTCCTCCTCGAACAGCACGTGGGCGACGGCGAACAGCAGTGCGGCGTCGGTGCCGGGGCGGGGCGCGAGGTGGCGGTCCGCGAGCTCCGCGGTGCGAGTGCGGGCCGGGTCGATGACGACGATCCGGCCGCCGCGGCGGCGGATGTCGCGCATCTTGCCGCCGAAGTCGGGGGCGGTGGTCACGCTGCCGTTGGACACCAGCGGGTTCGCGCCGATGATCACGAGGTAGTCGGTGCGGTCGAGGTCGGGCACCGTGAACGCCACCGGGCTGCCGAACATCAGGCCCAGCGACACGTGCTTGGGCATCTGGTCGAGCGTGCTCGCCGAGAACACCTGCCGGGTGCCCAGCCCGCGGATGATCAGCGGCGGATACAGCGCGCCGGCGACCGTGTGCGCGTTGGGATTTCCGAGATACATGCCCACCGACGCGCCGCCGTGTTCACGGATCACCGCACCCAGCCCGTCGGCAACCGCGGCGAACGCCTCCTCCCACGTCGCCTCGGTCAGCACGCCGTCGCGTCGCACCAGCGGCGTCTGCAAGCGGTCGGGGTCGTTGTCGAGTTCGGCGAAGCTCGCACCCTTGGGGCAGATGAAGCCGGCGCTGAACACGTCGTCGCGGTCGCCCCGGGCGCTGACCACGCGGCCGGCGTCGATGGTCAGCGTCAGGCCGCAGGTGGCTTCGCAGAAGGGGCAGATGCGCAACGCGGTGTCGGTCATGGCTTCGATCCTGCGTCCAGATCGACGAAATGGCGAGAACTTCTCGCGCTTTCCCGCCCACACGTTGGTTTGGGCGGATTAGTCGGCGTAGACCTTGGGGTCGAGCGTGCCGATGAAGGGCAGATCGCGGTAGCGCTCGGCGTAGTCCAGGCCGTAGCCGACGACGAACTCGTTCGGGATGTCGAACCCGACATAGGTGATGTCGACGTCGGCGCGCACGGCCTCGGGCTTGCGCAGCAGCGTGCACACGCGCAGCGACCGTGGCCCACGGGTGGCCAGGTTGCGCAGCAGCCACGACAGCGTCAGCCCGGAGTCGACGATGTCCTCGACGATCAGCACATCGCGGTCGTTGATGTCGCGATCGAGGTCCTTGAGGATGCGCACCACACCTGAGGACGACGTCGACGAGCCGTACGAACTGACCGCCATGAACTCCAGCTGCGTGGGCAGCGGGATCGCCCTGGCCAGGTCGGTGACGAACATGACCGCACCCTTGAGCACGGTGATCAGCAGCAGATCCTGCTGCCCCTCCCCCGGCGTCGGATAGTCGGCGGCGATCAGGTCGGCGAGCTCGGTGGTCTTGGCGCGGATCTGCTCCTCCGACAGCAACACCGACTTGATGTCCCCGGGATACATCTCCCCACCATGAACTGGCACGCCTAGAGCCTAGCGGTGCTCAGTCGGCGACCGGCTCGCGGTAGAGCGTCAGCACCCCACCGCGCCGGCCCGCGAACAACCGGCGTCGTGTCATCTCGCTCGGGATCGCGACCCCGCCCTGCCCCCGCCACGCGCTCACCAGCGCGTCGACCGACCGGATCTGCGCGTCGGACAGGCCCGCCGCACCCCCCTCGAGCAGCCAGCGCCGGATCACGCGGCGGCGCACCGCGGCGGGCAACACCGTCAGCGTCTCGACCGCCAGATCGGGGCCGATCGCGATGTCCGTAGCGATATCGGTGGCGATCGCGTCGAGTGCGTCGGTGTCCTCCCTCAGCGCAGTGGCTGTACGAGCCAGCGCCTCGGCGACACCGCCCTGGAGCACGTCGTCGAGCAGCGGCAGCACCTCGGTCCGCAGCCGCACCCGGGTGAACCGGGGATCCTCGTTGTGCGGGTCCCGCCACGGAGTCAGCGCCAACTCGGCGCACGCGGCGTGGGTGACGGTGCGGCGCACACCGAGCAGGGGCCGGCACCACGGCGCGTCGTAGGGCACCATGCCGGCGATCGAGCGGGCGCCCGATCCGCGACCAAGCCCCAGCAGCACGGTCTCGGCTTGATCGTCGAGCGTGTGGCCCAGCAGCACCGGCGCCCCCGCACGCGCCTGCTCCAGCATCTCGTAGCGCGCTACGCGTGCGGCTGCCTCCGGCCCGCCCTTGGACCCGACATCGACCGAAAATACCCGCACGTCAACACATCCCAATGACAAAGCCTGCTCGCGGGCCGTCGCGGCGACGGTGTCGGAGCCGGCTTGCAGCCGGTGGTCGACGATCAGCGCGGTGGTCGGCCGCAGCTCAGCGGCGACGGCGGCCAACGCCAGCGAGTCCGGCCCGCCCGACAGCGCGACGCACCAGCGCTCGCCCTCGAGATCGTGCTCGGCCACGAACCGGCGCAGCGCAAGGCGCAGCTGCGCTACAGCACCCGGTCGATCCATCGCTGCGGCTCGTCGATCTCCTCGGGCAGCGGCAGGGTGTGCGGGCCGGTCCAGATCGTGTTGAACCGGGCCATGCCCACCGTCGACACCACGGCATCGACGAACGCCTTGCCCCGCGTGTACTGGTCCATCTTGGCGTCGATCCCGAGCAGCGCCCTCAGCAGCCGCTGCACCGGCGGCTGGCGGCGCTGCCTGCGCTGGTCGAACCGGTGGCGAATGGTGGCCACCGACGGCACGACCGCAGGCCCCACCGCGTCCATCACGTGATCGGCGTGGCCTTCGAGCAGCGTGCCCAACACCAGCAACCGGTCCAGCGCCTCACGTTGGGCCTCGGACTGCACCGCACGCACCAGACCGAGGATGCCCGCCGAATTCGCTTCTGCCGCATCGCCCGAACGCCGCTGGCGGACGTAGTCGGCCAGCCGACCCACCACCTGGGTCACGTCGTCGCCGGCATCCTGGGTCAGCACGCCGAGCGCGTCGGACATGTGGCCGGCCAGCCACGGGTTGGCGCGGAACTGGACCCGGTGGGTGACCTCGTGCAGACAGACCCACATCCGGAAGTCGGCGGGCTGCACGTGCAACTGCCGCTCGACCGCGATCACGTTCGGATAGACGAGCAGCAGCTCGCCGCCGGCTGTGTCATTTCCCGGGTCGTCCCCTGCCCTTCGGGCGGGGTCCCCCCGCTCCTGCCCTCCGGAAGCAAACGGGTCGTACTGCCCCAGAATCCCCGACGACACGAACGCCAGCACCGCGCCCGTCTGCACCCCGGCGATCCGCCCGCTGATCGCGCGCGGTTTCGAGTCGGCGTCCCCGCCCGTCATCGCCCGCATCGAACGGGCGGCCGCGCGAATCCACTCCGGCCGGTTGACGATCCGGGCCTCCGGGATGTCCGCACCTTCGGCCAGACCTGTGACCTCACGCACCGGAACCTCGGCCGCGCGCGCCGCATCTGCCAGCTGCGCGATCACCTGCGTGCGGGTGTATTCGGAGGCCGGCGGCTCGGGGCGGGCCAGCTTGCCGCCGAACGAGGCGGCGAGGTTCCAGTCCACCGCGCTGCCAACCGAGAACGTCTGACTCATGTGCGGCACCCGCACGACCGTAGCGTCGCGGCGAACGCGTCGAGCGCCGTGCGTCCACTCGGGCCGGCCTGGTTGGACAGCAGCGCGAACGTCAGCACCCGGCCGTTGGAGTCGGTCACGAAGCCGGCCAGTGAATTGGTCGCAGTCAGCGAACCGGTCTTCGCGCGCAGGTAACCAGTGGCATCACGGCCGGCCGGAGTGTCGAGGTAGCGGTTGGACAGCGTGCCGCTGCCGCCGGCGATCGGCAGCAGGTCCACCAGCGGGCGCAGCCGGGCGTGATCGTCGCCGACGGCCGCGCCCACGACCTCGTCGAGCGTCTCGGCGGTCAGCCGGTCGTCCACCGAGAGCCCACTGGAATCCAACAGGTGCGCCTCACCGGTGTCGATCCCGGCGTCGTCGAGGGCGTCGAGCACAGCGCCGGCCGCGCCGGCGAAGCTCTGCGGGCGGCCCGTTGCCTCGGCGACCTCCCGGCCCGTCGACTCGGCCATCACGTTGTCCGAGGCGTTCATCATGTCGCGCAGCCGCTGGATCAGCGGGGGCGACTGGACCGAGGCGATCTCACGGCCGCGAGCGGCCGACGGCAGGACCGTCACCCTCTGCGGGTCGACCCCGAGAGCGACGGCCAACGCACGCCCGGCGTCCAGCGCGGGGGTTCGTGAGCGCGCCGAGTCCACGGTGACGGGCTGGGTGCGGCCACCGTCGAGCATCACCGACTCCATCGGGGCGATGTCACCGCCGTCGATGTCCAGCGGATCCCAGCCCGGCGCCATCGTCGGGCCGCTGTAGGCGCTGACATCGACCGCGACCGTGCGCACGGTGGTGCCGCTGCGGCGCACCTGGTCGGCGAGGTCGACGATCCGGGCGGCGTCGCGATACCACGTGTCGGTGCCGCGCGGCGCGGCCGACAGCGTCGGATCGCCACCGCCGACCAGGACCACCGTCCCCGGCGAGGTGGCCATCACCGTCGTCGTCAGTCGGGCGTCGCGGTCCAGAGTCAACAACGCCGCCGCGGTGGTGAGCAGCTTGTTCGTCGACGCGGGCTGCATCGGCACGTGCGGGCCCTGGGACCACAGCTCGTCACCGGTGATCGCGTCGGTGATACGTCCGGTGAACTGGCCCAGGTTCGGATCGGCGAGCACCGGGCGCAGCACAGTGGCCAGTCCGGCGGGCGTCGGCACGTCAGCGGTGTCGGGCACGGGGACCACGCCCGGATCGGCGGACGCGGGGGCCGGTGCGGCCTTGACGGCCACGGCCTGCGACGGCTGCCGGCCGACGATCAGCGCAGCCGCCACCACCAGACCGGTCACCACGACCACGACCGCGAGGCCGACCAGGGCGTACGTGGACCGCCGCCATCGAGTCGGCCGCATAGTTCCCCTGTCGCTCGATTACCGAAGCCACCCCCGTAGTGCAGGGTATCGCTCCCCATTAAGGTGGTTCCGGCCTGTTGATCGCCCGCCATGCGTAAGGAGCCTCCCCGGTGCAGTTCGACGTTCTCATCGAGATCCCGAAGGGTTCACGCAACAAATACGAGGTCGACCACGACAGCGGCAAGGTGAAGCTGGACCGCTACCTGTTCACCGCGTTCGGTTACCCGACCGACTACGGCTACATCGAGGACACCCTCGGCGAGGACGGCGATCCGCTGGACGCGCTGGTGCTGCTGCCCGAGCCGGTGTTCCCGGGATGCATCGTCGAAGCCCGCCCGGTCGGCATGTTCCGCATGACCGACGAGAAGGGCGGCGACGACAAGGTGCTCTGTGTGCTGGCCGACCCGCGGTGGGACCACATCCAGGACATCGGGGACGTCTCGGAGTTCGAGCTCGACGCGATCAAGCACTTCTTCGTGCACTACAAGGACCTCGAGCCGGGCAAGTTCGTGCACGCCGCGGACTGGGTGGGCCGCGAGGAGGCCGAGGCCGAGGTGAACCGGTCGATCGAGCGGTTCACGACCGAGGGCCACTAGTTCTTCCGGGCGAGATTTTCTGGCGCGACCAGACGCGAACTCCCGCCGACACGCAGAGAAACACCCGAGTTCGTGTCTTCTCGCCGGAATTGACCTGCCTGTAACACGGCGTTACGTGCCCGCCGTCTGCCCGTTCGATCATGGCGGTGTGCTGCTGCATCAGGGGATCGGTCTGGAGGCGTTCAACGCGCTGCCGATGCGCCGTGCCGTGCACGCCGTGTACGAATGCTGCTGCAGCGTGCCGCTGGCTGCCGACCTGGCCCGGCAGCGTCCGTTCCAGTCCCACGAGCAACTGTTCCGCTGCGCCGACTCGCTGCTCTTCGCCCTCGGCGAGGACTCGATCGACTCGATCCTGCAGGCCTACCCCGACGTCGGCCGCCGGCCCGGCAGCGAGAAGTCCGCGGCCGAGCAGTGCGCGATCGCCGACGCGCGGCCCGAGATGATGGCCCAGCTGGCCGACGCCTCGAAGACCTATCTGGACCATTTCGGCTTCGGCTTCGTGATGTACGTCAACGGCTACAGCGCCGACACCGTGCTGGCCACGATGGGTGACCGTCTGCTCAACGACTACGAGACCGAGCGCAAGATCGTGCGCAACGAACTGGCCCGGATCAACCGCACCCGGCTGGAACGCATGCTCGGACCCGAGGGCGGTTACGACAACTGGTGACCATTGGGATCACCGGGGCCACCACCTAGGCTCGCCCCTATGCGTGGTGCCGTGCACGGTCACTGGGAGCCCCGCTTCGACCGCCTCGCCGCCGCTCTGGCCGAGGAACTCGAGACGGGCGAGGAGCTGGGTGCGTCGCTGGCTGTCGACGTCGACGGTGAACTGGTCGCCGACATCTGGGGCGGCTTCGCCGATCGCGCCGAAACCGTAGCCTGGCAACACGATACGATCGTCAACTTCTGGTCGTGCACCAAGACGCTGACCGCGCTGGCCGCACTGCTGCTCGTCGACACCGGCGACCTCGATCCCGGTGCGCCCGTCACCAGGTACTGGCCGGAGTTCGGCGCCAACGGCAAAGGCGGCATCGAGGTCCGCCACCTGCTCGCGCACACCTCGGGAGTGTCGGGCTGGCAGGTGCCCTTCGATGTCGAGGACATCTACGACTGGGAGAAAGCCACCGCCCATCTGGCGGATCAGGCCCCGTGGTGGCAGCCGGGCACCGCGTCGGGCTACCACGCGATGAACTACGGCCACCTGATCGGCGAGGTGATCCGCCGCATCACGGGTAGCACTCCCAAAGACGTCGTCCGCGAACGCGTGTCAGAGCCGCTGCACGCCGACGTGCAGATCGGGGCGCACGAAGCCGACGAGCCGCGCATCGCCGAACTGGTCGCTCCTCCGCCTCGCGACCGCGGCCTGGAGCGGCTCGGCCCCGACCACCCTGCGGTCCGGACGTTCGCGGCGTTCCCGCCCGGCGCCTACGGTGTGGCGGTCGCCGAGACCGAGCCCTGGCGGCGCGCCGACATCGGCGGTGCCAACGGCCACGGCAACGCGCGCGGTCTGGTGCGTGCGCTGCGTCCGATCGCGCTGGGCGGCACCGTCGACGGCGTCCGGGTCCTCTCTCCGTCCACCATCGAGAAGATCTTCGTCGAGCAGTCGTACGGCACCGACCTGGTGCTCGGCATCCCGCTGCGCTTCGGACTCGGTTTCGGACTGCCGACGCCCGAGAGCGTGCCCGCTGTCCCCGCGGGCAGGGTCTGCTGGTGGGGTGGCTGGGGTGGCTCGCTGGTCGTGATGGACCTCGACCGACGGGCCACCTTCGCCTACGTGATGAACAAGATGGGTGCGGGGACGACGGGCACCACCCGCTCCCTGCGCTACGCCCGGATCATCGACGAGGCGCTTCAGGACGCGCGGGCCTGATGGCCGGCCGCCAAGGCCCGCAGTACCTCGCGCCCGATGCGCTCGACATCCTGCTGCGCTGACGCGCCGATCAGCGTCACCCCGTCGGCGACCCCGGCCGTCTCGATGTCGCCGATGAGTCCTGCCAGCCCAGCGACGGTGCCCGCGTAGCGGATGGTGTCGCCGGACTGGGCCCCCGCCTCACCGAACGCGCCGCGCGCCGCCCGGAAGTCCCGGCCGACCGCGACCATCACGTCGAGGATGACCGCGGCGTCACCCGGGCCCGACCGGATCCGCGACCGGACCTGCCGAGCCCGCTGCAGGTCGGGCGCGGACACGCGGATGACCGGCCGCCCACCATCGGTGAGCTCCCGCAGACCGGCGTCGTCGTCTTCGAGGAAGATCCGCATCGGGCCACGCTAACCACCGCCGCACGCGGCCGTCCCCGTTGCGATCAGCGCGATCCCAAGGGAATCACCGGGACGTGCCGGCCGCCGGATCCGCAGGGTCCGGGGTCTCTCCGGCCGTCTCCTCGGCTGTCTCGTCGCCGGCGCTGTCGCCGTTCTTGCGGACATCGTGCACCCGGGTCTTGTAGAGGCTCGCCACGGTGGTGATCGCCAGCGTGACGACGATGACGCCGAGGCTGGCCAGCGTCGGGATCTCCGGCACCTTGAGCGGCTCGCCACCGTTGATGAACGGCACCTCGTTCTCGTGCAGCGCGTGCAGCAGCAGCTTCACGCCGAT
This sequence comes from Mycobacterium sp. IDUB_1, assembly GCF_055419625.1. Taxonomy (NCBI): domain Bacteria; kingdom Bacillati; phylum Actinomycetota; class Actinomycetes; order Mycobacteriales; family Mycobacteriaceae; genus Mycobacterium; species Mycobacterium sp. IDUB_1. The sequence continues at coordinate 69,789 of NZ_JBVAYA010000001.1, forward strand.
GAAGCCCAGGATGAACGCGAGCCCCTGCGACAGGTACACCAGCCGCTTGAGCAGATCGCCGAGCAGGAAGTACAGCTGCCGCAGCCCCATCAGCGCGAACACGTTGGCCGCGAACACCAGGTACGGCTCGCGAGTCAGGCCGTAGATCGCCGGGATCGAATCCAGCGCGAACAGCAGGTCGGTCGTACCGAGGGCGATGATGACCAGGAACATCGGCGTCATCACACGTCCGGCGCCACTGTCTTTCACCCACAGCTTCAGGCCGTCCCACTGATCGGTGAACTTCAGGTGCTTCTGCGCGAAGCGGACCACGCCGTTCTCGCCGTCGTCGTCATGGTCGGTGTCGCGCACCAGCTTGATCGCCGTGTAGACCAGGAACGCGCCGAACAGGTAGAAGACCCAGGAGAACTGTTCGATCGCGACAGCGCCGAGGGCGATGAAGATGCCGCGGAAGATCAGCGCGAGGATGATGCCGACCAGCAGGGCCTGCTGCTGATACACCCGCGGCACCTTGAAGCTCGCCATGATGATCAAGAAGATGAACAGGTTGTCCACCGACAGGCTGTACTCGGTGAGCCAGCCGGCGAAGAACTCGACGCCGTACTGGCTGCCGTGGAAGAACCAGGTCCAGATCCCGAACGCGATCGCGAGGCCGACGTAGATCGTCAGCGCGGTGCCCGTCTCGCGGCGGGACGGCTCGTGCGGGCGGCGCCCGATCACGATCACATCGAAGAGCAGGATCGCAATGGTCACGCTGAGCGTGATCCCCCACTCGAGAGCACTGACGTTCATCTAACCTCCGGTCGTCGAGTCAACGCCGGAGGTCTCTTCCACCGTCACCGCCTCCGGCATCCGGCCCGCAGCACCGGTCGCCCGTACGTGGGCGACGTGATGACGACACTGTGGCGAAAGGAATACTCCCCTCCAAGCGCGTGATTCTGCCAGTCGTGCCGTCGACACGCGAATCGCGGCCACCCGGCGGCGAGAAGCGGCCTCGCGCAGTGAGTAGTTTGTACCCGTGACGGCACCGGATCCAACCTCGGAGATCCCCCGGCAGTACCTGTTGTCCCAGCAGGCTCCGCCGGCGCGCACGCTCATCGACATTCTCTACGACACCGCGCGACGCCATCCCGACGCCACCGCTCTGGACGACGGCACCGTGCAGCTCACCTACGCCGAACTGATCGCCGACGTCGAGGACAGTGTGGCGTGGCTGGCCGCGCGCGGCATCGGCCGCGGCGACCGGATCGGCATCCGGATGCCGTCGGGCACCTACGCGCTCTACGTGGCGATCCTGGCCACCCTCGCCGCCGGCGCGGCCTACGTGCCCGTCGACGCCGACGACCCGCCCGAACGTGCCGAGCTGGTGTTCACCGAAGCCGAGGTCGTCGGCGTGATCACCGAGCGCGGCCTGATCCGGGGTCCCGGAACGTCGCGCGGGTGGCGCGCGGCGGCCCCGCTCAGCCGCGACGACGCCTGGATCATCTTCACGTCCGGCTCGACCGGCACCCCCAAGGGTGTCGCCGTCACCCATCGCAACGCGGCCGCCTTCGTCGACGCCGAGGCCGAGATGTTCCTGCAGGACAACCCGCTGGGGCCCGGCGACCGGGTGCTGGCCGGGCTGTCGGTGGCGTTCGACGCCTCGTGCGAGGAGATGTGGCTGGCGTGGCGACACGGCGCCTGCCTGGTGCCCGCGCCGCGCTCGCTGGTGCGCAGCGGTATGGACCTGGGGCCGTGGCTGGTGTCACGCGACATCACGGTGGTGTCCACCGTGCCGACGCTGGCCTCGCTGTGGCCGGCCGAGGCGCTCGAAGCTGTGCGGCTGCTGATCTTCGGCGGTGAGGCGTGTCCGCCGGAGCTGGCCGCGCGCCTCGCGGTCGAGGGCCGGGAGGTGTGGAACACCTACGGCCCCACCGAGGCGACCGTCGTGGCCTGCGCGGCGCGCCTGACCGGCACCGGCGGGCAGGAGCGCAGCGACTCGGGGAAGGCATTGGGCGCCGTGAGCATCGGGCTGCCGCTGCCCGGGTGGGATCTCGCGGTCGTCGGCGCCGACGGCAACCCGGTGCGCCCCGGCGAGGTGGGTGAGCTGGTGATCGGCGGGGTCGGGCTGGCGCGCTACCTCGACCCGGAGAAGGACGCCGAGAAGTACGGCGCCCTCCCGACGCTGGCGTGGAGCCGCGCCTACCGCAGCGGCGATCTGGTCCGGCTCGAACACGACGGGCTCTACTTCATGGGACGCGCCGACGACCAGGTCAAGGTCGGCGGCAGGCGCATCGAACTCGGCGAGGTCGACACCGCGCTCGTGCACCTGCCCGGGGTCAGCGGAGGCGCGGCGGCCGTCCGCCGCACCGCGAGCGGCACCCCGCTGCTCGTCGGCTACGTCGTCGCCGCCCCCGGAGGGGCATTCGACCTGGCGTCCGCGCGTGCCCGGCTGAGCGAGTCACTGCCCGCCGCGCTGGTGCCCCGGCTGGTGGTCGTCGACGAGCTGCCGACCCGCACGTCCGGCAAGGTCGACCGCGACGCACTGCCCTGGCCGGTGGGCGGGGGCGAGGAGGACACCACGGCCGAGCTCGGCGGCACACTCGGCTGGCTCGCCGGACTGTGGCGCGACGTGCTCGCCGCCCCGGTCGACGGTCCAGGCGCCGACTTCTTCGCCCTCGGCGGCGGCTCCCTGTCGGCCGCTCAGCTGATCGCGGTGCTGCGCCAGCGCTACCCGCAGGTGACCGTCGCCGACCTCTACGACCATCCCCGCCTCGGGTCGCTCGCCGGGTACCTCGACGAGCTGGAACCGCCGCCGGCCGTGGAGATCCGCACCGTGCGTCCCGTCGCGCGGGTGACCCAGGCGATCCAGGTGGGGCTGACAGTGCCGCTGGCGATCCTGACCGGCATGCAGTGGGTGGTGTGGCTGGCGGCGGCCAACAACCTCGCCGTCGCGATCGACCTGGTCGGATGGGCGCGGCCGCTGAGCTGGTGGTGGATCCTCGCCGGCTTCCTGGTGTTCGTCTCCCCACCCGGACGGATGGGCATCGCGGTGTTCGGCGCGCGCGTCCTCGTCGGCACGCTGACACCGGGCACCTACCGGCGCGGCGGATCGGTGCACCTGCGCGTCTGGCTGGCCGAGCGGCTCGCCGACGCCAGCGGCGCGGAGAACATGGCCGGCGCCCCCTGGCTGGTGTATTACGCACGCGCCCTGGGCAATTCGGTGGGCAACGGGGTCGACCTGCATTCCGCGCCGCCCGTCACCGGGATGCTGCGGATCGGGCACCGCTGCTCGATCGAACCCGAGGTCGACCTGACCGGGCACTGGATCGACGGCGACCTGTTCCACGTCGGCCCCATCACCATCGGCAACGACTCGACGATCGGCGCGCGCACGACGCTGCTGCCCGGCGCGGTCGTCGGCAAGAACGCCGACGTGGCACCGGGTTCCGGTGTCGTCGGCAAGGTCAAGAACGGGCAGTACTGGAAGGGCTCGCCGGCCGTGAAGTCCGGTAAGGCCAAGCACCCGTGGCCCGACCATCGCCCGCCGCGTGCCCCCGTGTGGGTGGCGGTCTACGGCGTGACCTCGATGCTGCTCGGCGCGCTGCCGCTCGCGGCGCTCGCCGCGGGGCTCGCCGTGATCGGCTGGGCCGTGCAGGGCACGGCGACCGTGCGCGACGCACTGCTGCCCGCGCTGGCGTGGACGGTACCGGCGACCGCGGCGGCGATGCTGGTCTACGCCGCGCTGACCGTGGTCGGAGTGCGCCTGCTCGCCGTCGGCCTGCACGAGGGCTATCACCCGGTGCGCAGCCGGTCGGGGTGGCAGCTGTGGGCGACCGAGCGACTGATGGACGGGGCGCGCACCTACCTGTTCCCCATCTACGCCGGGCTGGCGACGCCGTGGTGGCTGCGCCTGCTCGGGGCGAAGATCGGCAAGGGCACCGAGATCTCGACCGCGCTGCTGATCCCCAAGTTCACCGTCGTCGAAGACGGCGCGTTCCTCGCCGACGACACGATGGTCGCCTCCTACGAGCTGGGCGGCGGCTGGATCCACGTGGCCCGGGCGACCGTGGGCAAGCGCGCATTCCTCGGCAACTCCGGCATCACCCAGCCGGGCCGGCGGGTGCCCGATGACGGGCTGGTCGCGGTGCTCTCGGCGACCCCGCACAAGGCGAAGGCCGGCTCGTCGTGGCTCGGCAGTCCGCCGATGCGGCTGCGCCGCCAGCCGACCGCAGCCGACGCGCTGCGCACGTTCCATCCGTCGCCGCGGTTACGCATCCTGCGCGCGGTGGTCGAGACGTTCCGGTTCGTGCCCGTCGTCGTCACGTTCGCGATCGGCGTCGGCGTGCTGCTGGCCGCGCAGGCGCTGGCGGGGACGGTCGGTTGGCTGGGCGCCGCACTCCTGACAGGGCTGGTGCTGCTGGTCGCGGGCGCGGTCGCCGGCGGGATCGCCATCGGAGCGAAATGGCTTCTGGTGGGCCGCATCACCGCGATCGAACATCCGCTGTGGTCCTCGTTCGTCTGGCGCAACGAGGTGTCGGACACCTTCGTCGAGACGGTCGCGGCGCCGTGGTTCGCCCGTGCCGCGTCGGGTACACCGGTGATGAACCTGTGGCTGCGCGGACTGGGCGCGACGATCGGACGCGGAGTGTGGTGTGAGACGTACTGGCTGCCCGAGGCCGATCTGGTGACGCTCGGCGACGGCGCGACGGTGAATCGCGGCTGCGTGGTGCAGACGCACCTGTTCCACGACCGGATCATGCGGATGGACACGGTGGTGCTGGAGGCGGGCGCGACGCTCGGCCCGCACTGTGTGGCGCTGCCCGCGGCGCGGCTGGGCGCGGGCGCCACCGTGGGCCCGGCGTCGCTGGTGGTGCGCGGTGACGAGGTGCCGCCGTCGACGCGCTGGCAGGGCAACCCGATCGCGCCGTGGCTGCCGCCGCGCAAGAAACGCGCGGACACCGGCGGCAAGGCGAAGAAGCCGGCTGCGGCGTGAGGGCACGCAAGCAGGCGCGCAAGTCGGGGTCGCCGCCGGTCATCGACCCGTACCTGCCCGGCACCGGCAACTTCGGCTACCGGGTCTCGCGCTACGAGCTCGACCTCGAGTACAAGGTGGCGATCAACCGGCTGACCGGCACGGCCACCATCACCGCGGTCACGCTCGCCGAACTGCAGACCTTCACCCTCGATCTGTCTGCGGCGCTGTCGGTGTCCAAGGTGACGGTGAACGGCAAGCGGCCCAACAACTTCCGCACGTCCAACGGCAAGCTGCACATCAGCCTGTCCGACCGTCTGCGCGCCGGCGCTGCGATGACGATCGTGGTGCGCTACGGCGGCACCCCCCGCCCGGTCCGATCCCTGTGGGGTGAGGTCGGATTCGAGGAACTCACCGAGGGTGCGCTGGTGGCGGGCCAGCCCAACGGCGCGTCGTCGTGGTTCCCCTGTGACGACCACCCCAGCGCCAAGGCAAGCTTCGGCATCCAGATCAGCACGGAGAGCCCGTATTTCGCGTTGGCCAACGGAAAGCTGCTGCACAAGCGGGTGCGCGCGGCGATGACGACCTGGACCTACGAGCAGACCGAACCGACGTCGACGTACCTGATCACGCTGCAGATCGGGCCCTACGAGCGGCACCGCATCGCCAAGAACGGGGTCTCGATCCACGCTGTCGCCCCGGAGCGGTTGCGCGACACCGTCGCCCACGACTTCGGTCGACAGGGCCAGATGATGAAGTTGTTCACCAAGCTCTTCGGCCCCTACCCACTCGACACCGGCTACACAGTGGTGATCACCGACGACGAGCTCGAGATCCCGCTGGAGGCGCAAGGCATCTCGATCTTCGGCGCCAACCACTGCGACGGCGAGCGGGGCGCGGAACGGCTGATCGCCCACGAGCTCGCCCACCAGTGGTTCGGCAATTCCGTCACGGTGCAGCGATGGCGGCACATCTGGCTGCACGAAGGGTTCGCCTGCTACGCCGAATGGTTGTGGTCCGAACACTGCGGGCAGCGCAGCGCCGACGAGTGGGCCCGGCACTACCATCACCGGCTGACCCACTCCCCGCAGGATCTGGTCCTCGCGGACCCCGGGCCGCGTGACATGTTCGACGACCGCGTCTACAAGCGGGGCGCCCTCACCCTCCACGCGCTGCGAAAGAGGTTGGGCGACAAGAACTTCTTCGCCCTGCTCAAGGACTGGGCGACGAAGCACCGGCACGCGAGCGTGGTCACCGACGACTTCATCGGCCTTGCCGCCGGCTACACCGACGCATCGCTGCGCCCGCTGTGGACGGCATGGCTGTACGAGACCGACGTACCGCCCCTGGACCCGTGACCGACGCCACCGTCGGCCCCGGCGCCGTCACGCGCAGCAGCGTCGTGCGCGTCGGGGCGGCCACCGCGGTGTCCGCGATGTGCGGATACGCCGTGCTCTACCTGGCCGCACGCGACCTCGAGCCCGCCGGCTTCTCGGTGTTCGGGGTGTTCTGGGGCGCCTTCGGCCTCGCCAGCGGCGCCGCGTTCGGACTCCTGCAGGAGACGACGCGAGAGGTGCGCCAAGCCAGGACAGCCGCACCGGGCGGGCAGCGCACCCGCCCGGTACGCATCGGCGTCGGGGTGGGGCTGACCGCCGCGGCCGCGATCGCCGTCACCGCACCGCTGTGGGCCGGCCACGTGTTCGCCGACGCGCGGCTACTCAGCGTCGTCCTGCTCGCTGTCGGGCTCGCGGGGTTCTGCGTGCACACCACGCTGCTGGGTCTGCTCGCCGGGAGCGACCACTGGTCGGAGTACGGCGCGCTGATGGTCGCCGACGCGCTGTTGCGGGTTGCGGTCGCCGCCGGCAGTTTCGCGCTCGGCTGGGGGCTCGGCGGCTACCTGTGGGCGACCGTCGCGGGATCGGTGGGCTGGCTGCTGATGCTCGCCACCTCCCCCGTCACACGTGCCGCCGCACGGCGCCACACCCCCGGCACCACCGCCACGTTCCTGCGCGGCGCCGGGCACTCGATCGCGGCGGCGGGCGCCAGCGCCGTGCTGGTGATGGGCTTTCCGGTGCTGCTGAAGGCCACCTCGGGTGATCTCGGTGCCGCGGGCGGCGTGGTGATCCTCGCGGTCACGCTGACGCGCGCACCGCTGCTGGTGCCGCTGACCGCGATGCAGGGCAACCTGATCGCCCACTTCGTGGACCAGCGCGCACACCGACTGCGGGCACTGGTCGTGCCCGCAGCGGCCGTGCTGGTGCTCGGCGCGATCGGCGTGGCCGCGGCCGCGGCGTTCGGTCCGTGGCTGCTGCGGGAGGCCTTCGGCGCCGACTACGTGGCCGACGGTGTCCTGTTGGGCTGGCTGACCGCCGCGGCGGTGATGATCGCGCTGCTCACACTCACCGGGGCCGCAGCGGTCGCCGCGGCCCTGCACCGCGCCTACGCCGTCGGCTGGGTATCGGCGACGGTCGCCGCGGCGGCGCTGCTGGCTCTCCCGCTCGAGCTCGAGGTGCGGACCGTGGTGGCACTGCTGTGCGGCCCGCTGCTGGGCATCGCCGTTCACCTGGTCGCCCTTGCCAAGGTTCCGCCACGTTAGGGCGTGTACTTTGTTGCCCATCATGTCTCCGGACACCTCCGACCAGCAGTGCCGCGATGTGTGGATCGTGATCCCCGCCTATCGCGAAGCGACCGTGATCGCCGACGTCATCGGTGAGGTCCGCGCCGTGTTCGCGAACGTGGTCTGCGTCGACGACGGCAGCACTGACGGCACCGGTGACGCCGCGCGCAGCGCCGGCGCGCACGTCGTCACCCACCCGGTCAACCTCGGTCAGGGCGCGGCCATCCAGACCGGTGTGGAGTACGCCCGAGCCCGGCCCGGGGCCGCGCTGTTCGCGACGTTCGACGCCGACGGGCAGCACCGCGTCGACGACGTCGTCGCGATGATCGACCGCCTGCGCGCCGCAGACGTCGACCTGGTCGTCGGCAGCCGCTTCGCCGGCGGCCCGACCCAGACCCCTGCGCTCAAGCGTCTGATCCTGCGCAGCGCGGCCACCCTGAGCCGCCGCAGCCGCAGCCTCGGACTGACCGACGCCCACAACGGGTTGCGGGTGTTCAACCGGCGCGTCGCCGACGAACTGGACCTGACCATCAGCGGCATGGGTCATGCCGGCGAATTCATCGCACTGGCCCACGAAAAGGGTTGGCGGGTGGCCGAAGTGCCCGTCGACATCCGGTACACGGACTACTCGAAGGCCAAGGGCCAGCCGCTGCTGAACGGGGTCAACATCGTCTTCGACGGTCTGCTGCGCAGGAGGACCACCCGATGAACTGGATTCAGGTCCTGCTGATCGCGTCGGTGCTGGCGCTGCTGGTGTACCTGCTGCGCTCACGCTCCAGCGCCCGGTCCAAGGCGTGGGTGAAGGTCGGCTACGTGCTGTTCGTGATCGCCGGCATCTACGCGATCCTGCGCCCCGACGACACCACCGTCGTCGCGAACTGGCTCGGCGTGGACCGCGGCACCGATCTGCTCGAGTACGTGCTGATCATCGCGTTCGCGTTCACGACGCTGTCGACCTACATGCGGTTCAAGGACATCGAGCTGAAGTACACCCGGCTGGCCCGCGCCGTGGCACTGCAGAACGCGCGCGAACCCGGAAGTGAATGAACCGGGCGATCAGATTTCGCTGCGGAAGTAGTCCACGGTGCGGGTGATCCCGTCGCGGAGCTGTACCCGCGGCTGCCAGCCGAGCACCTCGCCGGCGCGGCTGTTGTCCAGGCAGGACCGGCGCACGTCGCCCAGGCGCGGCGGGTGGAACTCGGGCTCATCGGATGTGCCGGCGGCACGTGCGATCTCGGTGTGCAGCTGCCGCGTCGAGGTCTCCACCCCGGTGCCGATGTTGAAGCGCTGCCCGCTGCCTGCCTCCCCGGCGGCGCGCACGAACGCATCGACGACGTCGTCGACGAACACGTAGTCGCGCGTGTCGCTGCCGTCGCCGAAGATCTTGGTCGGCCGTCCCGCGAGCAGCGCTCGGGAGAAGATCGCCACGACACCGGCCTCCCCGTGCGGATCCTGGCGCGGCCCGTACACGTTCGCGGGTGCGATGTGGCTGCAGTCCAGGCCGTACAGGTTGCGGAACATGCCGAAGTAGACCTCACCGCAGACCTTGCTGGCCGCATACGGCGACGCCGGGTCGAGGGGGTTGTTCTCGTCGGTGGGATAGCGGGGCGTGGCGCCGTAGACGGACCCGCCCGACGAGGTGTGCACGACCTTGCGGACGCCCGCAAGCCGGGCGGCCTCGGCGAGGCGGACCGTCCCGACGACGTTGACGCTGGAATCGAACACCGGCTCGGTGACCGAGCGGCTGACCGAGATCTGGGCGGCCAGGTGGAAGATGACCTCCGGCTTGACGTCGGCCAGCAGCGCCACCAGGTCGGCGTCGACGATGTCGGCCTTGACGAAGTCGAAGGTGCTACTGCGCTCGGCCGGGCCCAGGTTCTCACTGCGCCCGGAGCTCAGATCGTCGAGCCCGATCACCGAGTGGCCCTCGGCCAGCAGCCTGTCGACCAGTGTCGATCCGATGAAACCGGCGGCCCCGGTGACCAGTGTGCGCACCGGGTCACCATACCGGCGGCGACTTCGGATCCCGCGCATCACCTACAGTCGCAGTCGTCATGAAATGGGTCGCCCGCACTGCCGTCGCCCTCATCGCGCTGCATCTGGCCGTCCGCGCGGTGCTCGCGTTCGGCGGCTACTTCTACTGGGACGACCTGATCCTCGTCGGCCGCGCCGGCACCCAGCCGCTGCTCTCGCCCGGATACCTGTTCGACGACCACGACGGGCACGTCATGCCCGGCGCGTTCCTGGTGGCCGGGCTCATCACGCGGATCGCGCCGCTGGACTGGATCGGCCCGGCCCTGAGCCTGGTGGTACTGGCGCTTGTCGCCTCGCTCGCATTGCTGCGTGCGCTGCACGTGATCCTCGGCTGGCGCCCGGCACTGTTGCTCCCGTTGACGTTCGCGCTGTTCACCCCGCTGGCGGTGCCGAGCTTCGCGTGGTGGGCGGCCGGGTTGAACTCGCTGCCGATGCTGGCCGCGCTGGCATGGGTGTGCGCCGATGCGATCCAGTTGGTGCGCACCGGCTCCCGCCGCTACGCGGTGACCGGCGCCGTCGCGTTCTTCGGCGGGCTGCTGTTCTTCGAGAAGGCGGCGATCATCCCGTTCGCGGCGTTCGCGATCGCCGCGGTGTACGGCCACGTGACCGCCGAGGCGAATGTGGCGCAGGTGTGGCGCCGCGCCCGACCCCTGTGGCTGGCGTGCCTCGCGTCGACCGCGGCCTGGGTCGGTGTCTACCTCGCGGTGGTCGACCAGCAGCGGTGGAGTTTCGATCTCGCGATGACGTGGGATCTGCTGTGGCGCTCAATGACTCACGGCATCGTGCCCGGCCTGGTGGGTGGCCCGTGGCAGTGGCAGCGGTGGGCGCCTGCCTCGCCGTGGGCCACCCCGCCGGTGACCGTGATGGTGCTCGGATGGGTGGCGCTGGCCGCCGTGGTGGCGGTGACGGTGGCGCGTCGGCACCGCATGGGCGTGGTGTGGGCGGTCGCGCTGGGCTACGCGGTGGCCTGCCAGGTACCCATCTATCTGATGCGGTCCTCGCGCTTCACCGCGCTGGAACTCGCGCAGACGCTGCGCTATCTGCCCGACCTGGTGGTGGTGCTGGCACTGTTGGCCGCGATCGGGCTGCTGGCACCCGCGCGCCGACCGGCCGCAGGGTGGCTACGGCCTGTGGTTGTCTGCGCGGCAACGGTTTTCGTGGCCAGCAGCCTCTATTCGACGTCGGCGTTCCTGACCAGCTGGCGCGACAATCCGACCAAGGCCTACCTGCTCAACGCCCGTGCCGGGCTGGCCGCTGCGCAGGCCTCCTCGAGTGCGCCGATGCTGGACCAGGAAGTCGATCCGCTGGTGCTGCAGCGGGTGGCGTTTCCGGAGAACCTGACTTCGCACATGTTCGCACTACTGCCCGATCGCCCCGAGTTCAGTTCGTCGACAACGGATCTGAGAATGCTCGATTCCTCAGGCCGGCTCGTCGACGCTGTCGTCACGTGGGTGCGTAGCATCCGGCCCGGCCCGGATCCCCGGTGCGGATACCTGGCACAGCCCGATTTTCCCGTCCGCATGCCGCTGGACGGACCGCTACTGCCGGCGGACTGGACCGTGGAGCTGAATTACCTTGCCAATTCCGACGGTTCGATGCTGGTTCGGCTCAGCGAGGGGGACGAGGTCAAGGTGCCGGTGCGGCCAGGACTGAACCGAGTGTTCGTCCGGCTGCCCGGCGCGGGCGACGCGATCACCGTGCACGCCAACACCGCGGCGCTGTCGGTGTGCGTGGCCGCAGGTCCGGTCGGGTTCCTCGCGCCGCGCTGAGGAGTCAGCGCTCGACCCCTCAGCGTTCGACCCCTCAGCGTTCGACGATGGTGAACCGGCGCAGGGCCAACGCCGGGTTCTTCGCGCGGACCTGCTCGATACGCGACGGGCTCAACGCCGCGGACACGACCCCGGCGTCCTCGCCGAGCGAGGCCAGCACCACACCCATCGGGTCGACGATCATGCTGTTGCCCGCACCGTGGGCACCGCACTGGTCGGCGGCGGCGACGTAGATGGTGTTCTCGATCGCCCGCGCACGCACCAGCGTCGTCCAGTGGTTCTCCTTCAGCGGGCCGGGCACCCATTCCGCGGGGATCAGCACGGCGTCGGCGCCGGCGTCGACCAGACGCCGAGTCGCCTCGGGAAAGCGCAGGTCATAGCAGGTCTGCATACCGAAGGTGAGGGCGCCGACGCGAAAGGTCTCGGGCGCGGCGACGGTTCCGGCGCGCACGAAGCTGGACTCCGTGTAGCCGAACGCGTCGTACAGGTGCAGCTTGCGGTAGGTGGCCGCGACCTTGCCGCCGTCGTCGACGGCGAGCAGGGTGTTGTGGATCTGATCGGCGCTGTCGGTGGTTTCGTTGATGCCCGCGACGACCGTCACGCCCTCGCGCCGGGCGAGGTCCTGCAGCGCCGCCACGAACGGACCGTCCAGCGACTCGGCCGAGGCGAGGAACCTCTCGTCCATGGCGGGCGCGGTGAACATCGCGTACTCGGGGAACACCACCAGGTTCGCGCCGTGGGCCACTGCGTCTGTGACGTAGCCCGTGACGGCCTGGAGGTTGGCGTCCTTGTCCTCACCGGGCGCGAACTGCGCCACGGCAACGGTGACCGACGTCGTCATGAGAACTCCTTGTCTCCTGACTCGGGCGCGGACATCCGGTCCATACGGCCGAGAACCAGTGTGTAGCAGAAGATTCCGCCGACCAGGATCACCCCGGTGGCGATGAAGGCGCCCGCGAAGGAGCCGGTGCGGTCGACGACCATACCTGTCACGATAGGCGCCGCGATGCCGATCAGGTTGGCGACGAAGTTGACGATGCCCGCCAACGACCCGGTGTAACCGTGCGGCGCGATCAAGGACACGATGCTCGAGCCCGCCGGAACCGAGACCGCCAGCCCGGCGGCGCCGATCGACAGGAAGACGACCGCGACCTCGATGGTGTCGGCGTAGGCGGCACCCGTGACGGCCAACGAGGCCAGCATGCTCGTGACCAGCACGATCCGTCGCACCCTGGTGATGTCACCGGTGCGCCGCGTCCATCGATCCATCAGGACGCCCGCGATGAGGAACTGGGCGAGCACCGCGACCAACCAGGGGATCATGCTGTAGATGCCACCCTTGAGCAGGTTCACCCCGAATTCCTTCTCGAGGTAGCCGGGCAGCCACGTCAGGAGCACGTAGTAGGCGTAGGTGTAGGAGGCGTAGCCCAGGGCCAGTCCCCAGGTCTTGCGGCGACGCAGCAGGTATCCCACCCCGGCCAGCGACCCTGCGCCCTGGGCGTTCTCGTCTTCGGCCTCACCCGCGCGCAGGTAGGCCAGTTCGGCGGTCGACATCTTGCCCTCGGCCACCGCGGCGGCCGGCGATCGGTACAGCAGCCACCACGCCACCAGGTACACGACACTCAGGACGCCGGTGAACAGGAACGCAGCATGCCAGCTCCACGTCGAGACGAGGAAGGCCATGATCGGGATGCCGATGACATTGGACAGCTTGGCGCAGCCGTCGAAAATCGAGGTAGCAGTTCCTCTTTCGTGCTTGGGGAACCACTGACCGATCGCCTTCCAGCCCGCCGGGACCGCGGGCGCCTCGCCGATGCCCAGCAGCAGCCGAGCGACGATCAACAGGCCGAGCCCGCCGGCTGCCGCGGACAGGAACGAGGCCAGTGCCCACAGGAACACGCCGACGCGGTTGACCCAGGGCACGCCGATCTTGTCGACGATCGTGCCGATGGGCATCTGCAGCATCGCGTAGGTCCACAGGAACGCCGACGCGACGACGCCCATCTGCGCGGCCGAGATGTCGAAGTCGGCCATGATCGCCGGGGTGGCGACCGACAGATTGACCCGGTCGATGTAGTTGACGAACATGCCGGCACCGAGCAGCCCGCCGATGTACCAGCGGGTGCGGCCGATCCCCGACGGCGCCGCGGTGGCGGCGTCTGTGCCCTCCCGGATCTCGGTCACGGCGCCGTCCCGGCGAGGCTCGGCACGCGATCGAGGTCGGCCGCCTCGGCATGGGCGACGCTGAAGCCGGCCAGCAGCGCACCGTGCTCCATGGTCAGGACCAGCTGATCGGCGCCGTTCTCGACGGCGAACCGCTTCTCGGCCGACGACCAGGCCGGCAGTAGCCACGGCTTGCCCGCTGCCTTCGCGGCCGTCGCGACCCGAGCCAGGTCGGCGAAGTCGCCGTCGTCTCGGGTGTAGGCGCCCCGGCCGCGGCGCAGGGACAGATCCGACGGGCCGATGAAGACTCCGTCGACGGTGTCCAGCGCCAGGATGTCGGAGATCTGCTCGATGGCCCCTGCGTCCTCGATCATCGGGTAGCACCGGGTGCGGGAGTCCTGTTCACGCACCCAGTCGTCGGTGAAGCCACCGTAGGCCGATGTCCGGCCCCCGGCGAAACTGCGGTCGCCCAGCGGCGGGAACTTCGCGAAGGCGGTGACGGCGCGGGCGTGGGCGGCGTTCTCCACGTGCGGGATCGCCACCACATCGGCGCCGAAGTCGAGGGCCTGCTGGATCGGGCCGCGCTCGGGACCGAGCACCTTGGCGATCACCTCGAGACCGATGGCCTTGCACAGCGGGATGAAGTGTTCGAGCGCAGCGAGGTCGAAGGTGCCGTGTTCGATGTCCAGCACGGCCGCGCCGTACCCCACCTGACGGGCTATCTCAGCGGCGGCGGTGTTCGGACCGGACAACCACACGGCGTAGCGGCGATCGGGAGGTGTCGTCTGGAACATCGGGTCGGTTCTCCTTCCTCGTGACCACGCTGCGGCGGCCGGCACGGTCCTTGCGTACATTTGTTGTATACACAGGTATACGTCGTGTGTCCATTAATGTGGACGGTCACGAGGAGGTTGTCAGTGTCGATGACAGTCAGCGAGCCCAGCTCGAATCAGTCCGCGCGGGAGCGCGCCTACGAATGGGTGCGCGACCAGATCATCCGCGGCACCCTGCCCGCGGGGAGGTTCCTCGACGAGGCGTGGATCTCCGAATCCGTCGGGACGTCCCGCACGCCGGTGCGGGAGGCGTTTCACCGCCTTCACTCCGAACGGTTCATCGACCTTCTCCCTCGCCGCGGCGCACAGGTCCGCAGTGTCACCGGCCGCGAACTCGAAGAGGTCTACGCGGCGCGGCGGCTCATCGAAGGCCACGCCGCACGCGCACTGTGCGCCGCGAGCGCGGGCGCACCCCTCACCCTCCCGACCCTGGCGACGGCGATCGAAGAGGCCGGCCGCGAGCAGGACTGGTTCACCGTCGCCCAACTGGATCGCGAATTCCACCGCGCGATCGTCGATGCACACCGCAACTCGGTGCTGGTGGAACTGTACGACGCGCTGCGCTCACGCCAGCAACGAGTTGCGGTGCGCGCCATGCAGATTCGCCCGCAACGCGCACCGGAGATCGACGCTCAGCACCGCGCCATCGTCGCGGCGCTGGCCGACAACGACGTCGACCTGGTCAGCACCCTGCTCGACGAGCACCTGCGACCGATTCCGGAGATCATGGCCGCCCTGGGCTGACCCCACGGGGGCCGTGGACGCCAGGGAACGACGACGAGAAATGTGGAGCCGCCTGGGGGAATCGAACCCCCGACCTATTCATTACGAGTGAATCGCTCTACCGACTGAGCTAAGGCGGCCTGGTCGGGCGGGACGAGTCTACGGCAGGGCGTGGCGTGCACCCAAAACACTCCCCGGGTCGTTGCGCTCCTGCCCGCCGGCCACACTCCCCGGGTCGCTGCGCTCCTGCCCGCCGGCCACACTCCCCGGACCTACTTCCGCAGCGCCTGCCCCACCGTGCCGACCATCGCGTCGACCGCGAACTTCGGCTTGACGTTGATCGCCAACGCCTCGCGGCACTCGAGCACCGCCTCGATGCAGCGCAGCAGCGCGGCCGGCGACGCGTGCGCGGCCATCGCGGCCACCTTGTCCGCCATGTCGGGGTGGTTGGCCGCGATCTCCGGGGCGCCTGACGCCACCAGCAGCGCGTCCCTGAAATACGTGGCGAGGTCGATCAGCGCCCGGTCCAGAGCATCGCGAGAGGCACGGGTCTGGCGGGACTTCTGCCGTTTCTCCAGATCCTTGAGGGCGCCGGCCGCCCCGCGCATCGTGCCGGCCGTGCCCTTTCCGGTGCCGCCGGCACCCAGTGCGGTCCGCAGCTCGTCCGCCTCGGCCTCGTTGCGGTCCCCGGTCAGAGCCTTGGCCTCCGCCTCCGCGGTGAGCACCAACTCCTCGGCCGCGGCATACGCCCGCGAGGGCGTCGCCGCTTCACGCGCCAGGCCCAACGCCCGCCGGCGCCGCTCCCGGGCCTGCTCGTCGGTCGCCAGTCGCCGGGCCCGGCCGACATGCCCGCCGCTCACCGACGCCGCCCAGGCCGCCTCGGCCTCCGGCAGTCCGTCCCGCTCGACCAGAACCGAAGCGATCGCGTCGACCCCCGGGGTGACCAGGGCGATGTGCCGGCACCGCGAGCGCAGCGTGATCGCGATGTCCTCAGGGTCCACCGACGGCGCGCACAGCAGGAACACCGTCGACGGCGGTGGTTCCTCCACGACCTTGAGCAGGGCGTTGGCGGCCCCCTCGGTCAGCCGGTCGGCATCCTCGATGACGACGATCTGCCAGCGGCCGGTACCCGGTCGTCGCGACGCGATCTGCACGATCGTGCGCATCGCGTCCACGCCGATCGACAGCCCCTCCGGGATGATCCTGCGCACATCGGCATGGGTGCCCGCCATCGTCGTGCTGCAGGCACGGCACTCCCCGCACCCGGGGTCACCGTCTGACGTGCATTGCAGCGCCGCTGCGAAACACAACGCAGCCACCGACCGGCCGGACCCCGGCGGACCGGTGATCAACCACGCATGGGTCATCGTGCCCACATTGCCGGCACCCCTTGTAGAAGAGGAGATGTGAGCGGAATCACCGCGCGCAGCCCGGGCTGCGGCGGTCAGCTCCGCCTCGACAGCGTCTTGGCCCACCAGACGCGAAAAAACACCCGCCATCGCCGATAACAGTAATGCTGCGAACCGACACGTCCGTCCCAGAGGCCCCGTGCCCGTCAGCTCCGCCCGATACGGTGAACCCGTGGCTGCAGAAGCGATCGAGGTGGGGCGAATCCGTGCATTCGTCCGCTGGGTCGCGCGCACCCCGTGGCCGGTGTTCACCCTCGGCATGTTGCAAGCCGACATCATCGGCGCCCTGCTAGTGCTCGGCTTCCTGCGGTTCGGGCTCCCCCCCGAGGACCGCATCCAGCTACAGGATCTCCCCACGTACAACCTGTCGATCTTCCTGGGCTACCTGTTCGTCTCGTTCACCGTGGCGTCGTACCTGACGCTGCGCATGCTCATCCCGGTGATGCGCTGGCAGCGCCGCGACATGCTGCTCGGCGACCGGGACCCCGCCGACACCGAGGTCGCCCGCATGCGGGCGCTGCGGATGCCCTTCTACCGGTCGGTGATCAGCGCGACGAACTGGCTACTCGGATCGGTGGTGTTCATCATCGCCAGCTGGCCGGTCGCCAGTAAGTCCGCCCCCGTCGTCGCCGTCGCGACCGGACTGGGCGCCACCGCCACCGCGATCATCGGCTACCTGCAGTCCGAGCGGGTGCTGCGGCCCGTCGCAGTGGCCGCGCTGCGCGGCGGAGTACCCGAGGGCTTCCACGCACCCGGCGTCATCCTGCGCCAAGTGCTGACATGGGTGCTGTCCACCGGGGTGCCCCTGGTGGCCATCCTGCTCGCCCTGGTGGCGAGCAAATTCGAGATCCTCACCGCACCTGCCGACCGGGTGATCACGACGATCCTGCTGCTCGCGATCGTCGCGCTGGTCATCGGACTGTCCAGCACGGTGCTCGTGGCCATGTCCATCGCCGACCCACTGCGGCAGCTGCGCTGGGCACTCGGCGAGGTGCAGCGCGGCAACTACAACGCCCACATGCAGATCTACGACGCCAGTGAGCTGGGCCTGCTCCAGGCCGGGTTCAACGACATGGTGCGCGACCTGGCCGAACGGCAGCGGCTACGGGATCTGTTCGGCCGCTACGTCGGTGAGGACGTGGCCCGCCGAGCGCTCGAGCGCGGCACCGAGCTGGGCGGTCAGGAACGCGACGTCGCGGTGCTGTTCGTCGACCTGGTCGGCTCGACGAACCTGGCGGCCACCATCCCAGCCGCCGATGTCGTCAGCCTCCTCAACGACTTCTTCCGCGTCGTCGTCGACACCGTCAACCGGCATGGCGGGTTCGTCAACAAGTTCCAGGGTGACGCCGCCCTCGCCATCTTCGGCGTCCCCATCGAACACCCCGATGCGTCCGGCGCCGCGCTGGCCGCCTCCCGCGAACTGCACGACGAGCTGATCGACGTGCTGGGCGAAACGGAGTTCGGCATCGGAGTGTCCGCCGGACGGGCCATCGCCGGCCACATCGGCGCGCAGGCCCGCTTCGAATACACCGTGATCGGCGACCCCGTCAACGAGGCGGCACGGCTCACCGAGCTGGCGAAGCTGGAAAAAGGTCACGTGCTGGCCTCGGCGATCGCGGTCAGCGAGGCCCTCGACGCCGAAGCCCTGCGCTGGGACGTCGGCGAGACGGTGAATCTGCGTGGCCGCACCGCCCCCACGCAGCTGGCCCGGCCGGTGGGACTGGTCAGCCCGCCCTCGGTCGAGGTCCCCGGAGACGTGTCGAAGACCTCGCGCTAGCTCAGGCTTTCTTTGCGGCGGCCTTCTTGGCCGCCGTCTTCTTCGCCGTCGTTTGGGCTGACTTCTTGGCGGCCTTCTTCGCCGGTGCCTTCTTCTTCACCGGTCCCCGGGCACGGCGGTCTGCCAGCAGTTCGGACGCCCGCTCGTCGGTGATCGACGCGACGTCGTCACCCTTGCGCAGGCTGGCGTTGGTCTCACCGTCGGTCACGTAGGGACCGAACCGGCCGTCCTTGATCACCATCGGCTTACCGGTCGCAGCGTCAGCCCCGAGCTCACGCAGCGGCGGGGTCGCCGCACCCTGACGTCCTCGCCGCTTGGGCTCGGCGTAGATCTTCAACGCCTCCTCGAGCGTGATGTCGAACATCTGCTCTTCGGTGGCCAGCGATCGAGAGTCGGTGCCGCGCTTCAGGTATGGACCGTAGCGACCGTTCTGCGCCGTGATCTCCTCGCCGGTGGCCGGATCGACGCCCACCACACGCGGCAGCGACAGCAGCTTCAACGCGTCCTCGAGCGTCACCGTCTCTAGATCCATCGACCGCAACAGCGAGCCGGTGCGCGGCTTGGGACCCGTCGGCTTCTTGCCCTTCTTGGCGCCGCTACCGGCTGTGCCATCGTCGGGATCACCCGAACCAGGTTCGGGCAGTACCTCGGTGACGTACGGCCCGTAGCGCCCGTCCTTGGCCACGATCTCGTGGCCCGACACCGGGTCGATACCCAGCGAACGCCCCTCTTGCGGTGTGGCGAAGAGCTTTTCGGCCAGCTCCAGAGTCAGCTCATCCGGCGTCAGCTCGTCGTTGAGGTTGGCGCGCTGCGGCTTGAGCTCACCGGGATTGTCCGGATCGGCGACCATGCGCTCCAGATACGGGCCGTTGCGGCCGACGCGGACATTGACCGCACGACCCTCCGCATCGTCGAACAGCTTGATGGAGTTGACTTCTCGAGCATCGATCTCCTCGAGATTGCCGCCCACCAGCTTCTTCAGGCCGCCGGCACGCGCGATCGAACCGTCCACCCCGTGCTCGCCACCGAAGTAGAAGTTGCTGAGCCAGTTGGTCCGTCGCTCGTTACCCGCCGCGATCTCGTCGAGCTCGTCCTCCATCGCCGCGGTGAAGTCGTAGTCGACCAGCCGCGCGAAGTGCTGCTCCAGCAGCCCGATGACGGCGAACGCCACCCACGACGGGACCAGCGCGCTGCCCTTCTTGTGGACGTAACCGCGGTCCTGGATGGTCTTGATGATCGAGCTGTAGGTCGACGGCCGACCGATGCCCAGGTCTTCGAGAGCCTTGATCAGCGACGCCTCGGTGTAGCGGGCGGGCGGGCTGGTGGTGTGCCCGTCGGCGGTCAGATCCTTGGCATCGACGCGCTGGCCCTGCGTCAGGTTCGGCAGCCGGCTCTCGGCGTCGTCGGCCTCACCGCCGGCCTGCTCGTCGAGGCTCTCGACGTAGGCCTTCAGGAAGCCGGCGAACGTGATCGTGCGGCCGCTGGCGTTGAAGACCACCTGCTCGCCGGTCCGCGCGGTCCCCCCGATGCGCAAACTCAGCGTGGTGCCGCGCGCATCGGCCATCTGCGAGGCCACGGTGCGCTGCCAGATCAGCTCGTAGAGCCGGAACTCGTCGGTGTCCAGCGCGGCGTGCAACTGCCCGGGGGTCTGGAAGACGTCGCCGGCGGGCCGGATGGCCTCGTGCGCCTCCTGGGCGTTCTTGACCTTGCGGGTGTACTGGCGCGGCGAGGGGTGCACGTACTCCTCGCCGTAGAGCTGCTGGGCCTGCGTGCGGGCCGCGTTGATGGCCGACTGCGACAACGTGGTCGAGTCGGTACGCATGTAGGTGATGTAGCCGTTCTCGTACAGCCGCTGGGCGATGCTCATCGTGCGTTCCGACGAGAACCGCAGCTTGCGGCCGGCCTCCTGCTGCAACGTCGAGGTCATGAACGGCGGATAGGGCCGCCGGGTGTAAGGCTTCTGCTCGACCGAAGCAACCTGCAGTTGCGCACCCTGCAAGCCTGCTGCCAGCGCATTCGCGGCCGATTCGTCGAGGACGAGCACCTCGTCGGGCTTCTTCAACCCACCGAGGGAGTCGAAGTCGCGACCGGCCGCCACGCGGCGTCCGTCGACCGTGTTGAGCTTGGCGGTGAAGGTCGGCGGCGTGGCCTGCGCGTCGGAGACGCTGGCGTCCAGCTCGGCCGTGACGTCCCAGTAGCCGGCGCTGCGGAACGCCATCCGCTCACGTTCACGCTGGACGATGATGCGGGTCGCGACCGACTGCACCCGGCCCGCCGACAGCTTGGGGGCGACCTTCTTCCACAGCACGGGGCTGACCTCGTAGCCGTAGAGGCGGTCGAGGATGCGGCGGGTCTCCTGCGCGTCGACCAGCGAGGTGTCCAGATCGCGCGGGTCGTCGGCGGCGGCACGGATCGCGGGCTCGGTGATCTCGTGGAACACCATGCGCTTGACGGGGATGCGCGGTTTGAGGGTCTCGAGCAGGTGCCAGGCGATCGCCTCGCCCTCGCGGTCGCCGTCTGTGGCCAGATAGAGCTCGTCGACGCCTTTGAGGAGGTCCTTCAGCTCGGCGACCGTGCTCTTCTTCTCCGGGCTGATGATGTAGAGCGGCTCGAAGTTCTCGTCGACGTTGACGCCGAGACGGGCCCACGGCTCCGACTTGTACTTGGCAGGGACGTCCGCGGCGTTACGCGGCAGGTCACGGATGTGACCCCGCGATGATTCGACGATGTAATTGGACCCGAGATAGCCGGCGATTTTGCGCGCCTTGGTAGGCGACTCGACTATGACGAGCCGCCGCACCCTGCTGTTGGCACCGCGATCGCGGTCTCCGTCAGCCACCTATCCGATTCACTGTCTCGACTCCTACTACTACTTCTTCTTTGCACTGTCGGCGGACTCGCACATCTTTGCGCCACCCCGCCCCGGCAACGATCAATTTCGCACTCCGCGCGAGCCGACGCAAACCGGCTCCCCGCCGAAAGGCCGTCCGCCAGCCGCTAGGTACGCGGCCATGACGCCAACGCTTCGGCGTCCTCCGGAGGTTCCCCCACGTTCTCTACCAGGCGCGACAGCCGCCGTCGGCCACTGATCCGCAGCGCCGGACGCGCGCCCCTCGTCCCGATCAGCGTCGGTGCAATTCCGACCCGCATCATGGCCGACGCGAGCACGGAATGGGTGTCCGGCGCGTGCGGATCGAGCCCGAGGAGATAGCGATCGTCGGCCTCCGGGCTGCCCGCGGCCAACGTCCACGCCCGCAGTTCACGCGGCCCGGGCAGCCACTGCGGCGGTACCGTCTTGACCGCGCCGCGCGTCCACTCCAGCGCGATCGGCGTCAACCGGGCATCCACGGCGGTGCGCACCAGGGGCGTGCTCTCGTCGGTACGGGCGATCTCCAGTGCGAGACCGGCGTCGGCGATCATCTCGGCCAGCGCCTCGGCGCGCCACGGCCGGTCCACGACCACCGACAGGCGCGCAGCCTGCGCCTGCCCATGGGCGACCAGGACGGCCTGCCCCGGCCCGGCCAGCATCCCCGTCAGATCGGCGACGGCCGGCGGCACCGACTCAGCCGAGAAGAAGGACAGCTGGCTCACACCGATGACAGTAGGCCAGCACCGCACCATCGCAGCGGATGCGGGCGTGAACGCGGCGCCGCGGCTGCACGAAACACCGGAAAACGAAACACCCCCGCGCCGCCGACGAGCGGTGACGCGGGGGTGCCAGGTCTTTAAGGTGACTCAGACGGCGCGAACGCCGGTGGCCTGCGGCCCCTTGGGGCTCTGACCGACCTCGAACTCGACCTTCTGGTTCTCTTCCAGGGTGCGGAAGCCGGAACCCTGGATCTCCGTGTAGTGGACAAAAACGTCAGCGGAGCCGTCCTCGGGGGCGATGAAGCCGAAGCCCTTCTCCGCGTTGAACCACTTCACAGTTCCCTGTGGCATCTTTCGTAATTTCCTTCTCTGTGTTTCACCGGGTGCGGCCCGCCGTCTTTCGGCAGACCGGGCCCGTTCCGACCGCCATACCTTCGTGGAGTGCTCGGAACTCGACCCGACCTACAACCCTCGCAGGAACCGCGACCGCAACGTTGTTCCTGCGAGTGCGTATACACGAACACAGAAGCTGCGACCGCCGTTAGTCAATCATGAACAGCGCTGCTGCGACAGTCCGACAAGCGCTTCACAGCATCATGTAGTCCACAATTCACGTACGACACGACGTAGGGGACGGGTGGGAGGCTCCGAGGTGCCCGATCCAGCGCTTGGATTCGGCCGCGCGCTGCTCGCTTGCGCGGTCGACGGCACCGCGCCGGAGGAACATCCGCTGCGTCACGTCGCCGACCTGCCGTCACGACCCGCACACACCCGGTCCTGGCCGTCGTGGGCACCCTCAGATGTGGTGCGGGCGTTCGTCGATCGCGGCGTGACCGCCCCGTGGTCGCATCAGCTCATCGCCGCCGAACATGCCCGGGCGGGCCGTCACGTCGTGCTCAGCACGGGCACCGCGTCGGGCAAGTCGCTGGCCTATCAACTCCCCATATTGACGGCGCTGTCGGACAATCCGCGATCCCGCGCCCTGTATCTGTCGCCCACCAAGGCCCTCGGACACGACCAGTTGCGTGCCGTCGCATCGCTGACCGCAGCCGCCGGGCTCGATGACGTCGCCCCGACGGCCTACGACGGAGACACCTCCGCCGATGTCCGCCGGTTCGCGCGCGAGCGCTCCCGGTGGATATTCTCCAACCCCGACATGATCCACCTGTCGATGTTGCGCAACCACGCCCGCTGGGCCATCTTCCTGCGCCACCTGAAGTTCGTGGTGGTCGACGAATGTCATTACTACCGAGGCATTTTCGGGTCGAACGTGGCCATGGTGTTGCGGCGGCTGCTCCGACTGTGCGCGCGCTACTCCCCCGACGGGCAGATGCCGACGGTGATCTTCGCCAGCGCCACGACCGCCGAACCCGCGATCACCGCCGCCGAGCTGATCGGTCAGACGGTGATCGAGGTCACCGAAGACGGCTCACCACAGGGCGCGCGCACGATCGCGCTGTGGGAGCCGGCGCTGCTCGCCGACCTCGTCGGAGAGAACGGGGCCCCGGTGCGTCGCTCGGCGGGGGCAGAGGCGTCCCGGGTGATGGCGGACCTGATCACCGAGGGGGCACGGACTTTGACGTTCGTGCGCTCCCGCCGCGGCGCGGAGCTGACGGCCCTGGGCGCCAGGACGCGACTGGCCGAGACGGCGCCGCAGCTGGCCGAGCAGGTGGCGTCCTACCGGGCGGGATATCTCGCCGAGGATCGCCGAACTCTGGAGCGGGCGCTGGCCGATGGAGCGCTGCGCGGCATGGCGACGACGAACGCGCTCGAGCTCGGCGTCGACATCGCCGGCTTGGATGCCGTTGTGCTGGCGGGCTTTCCGGGCACCGTCGCGTCGTTCTGGCAGCAGGCCGGCCGCGCAGGCCGGCGCGGCCAGGGCGCACTGGTGGTGCTCATCGCACGTGACGACCCGCTCGACACCTACCTGGTGCACCATCCGGCCGCGTTGCTGGACAAGCCGATCGAGCGCGTCGTGATCGATCCGGCCAATCCCTATGTCCTCGGACCGCAGCTGCTCTGCGCGGCGACCGAGCTGCCGTTGACCGACGCCGAGGTGCGCACGTGGGATGCCGAGGCGGTGGCGGGCGCCCTCGTCGACAACGGGCTGCTGCGCCGCCGACCCAGCGGGTACTTCCCCACCCCCGGCCTCGATCCCCATCCGGCCGTGGACATCCGGGGATCGATCGGCGGTCAGGTCGCGATCCTCGAGGCGGGCACCGGTCGCATGCTGGGCAGCGCCGGCGCCGGGCAGGCCGCCGCCTCGGTGCACCCCGGTGCCGTCTACCTGCACCAGGGCGAGACCTACCTGGTGGACTCGCTGGACTTCGAGGACGGCATCGCGTTCGTCCACGCCGAAGATCCCGGATACACCACCTTCGCAAGGGAACTCACCGACATCACCGTCAGCGGGCCCGGCGAGCGTTCGACGCACGGTGAGGTCACCATCGGGCTGGTTCCGGTGTGCGTGAGCAACACCGTCACGGGATATCTGCGGCGCCGCCTCGACGGCGAGGTGATCGACTTCTGCGAACTCGACATGCCCACGCGCACACTGGAGACCATGGCGGTGATGTGCACCATCACCCCGGAAGCGTTGTCCGACAGCGGAATCGATCCGTTGCGCACCCCGGGTTCCCTGCACGCCGCCGAACATGCCGCCATCGGGCTGCTGCCGCTGATCGCCAGCTGCGACCGTGGCGACATCGGCGGCGTGTCGACCGCGGTCGGCCCCGTGGACGGGCTGCCGACGATCTTCGTCTACGACGGCTATCCGGGAGGTGCCGGATTCGCGGCCCGGGGATTCGGCGCGATCACGCGCTGGTGGGCCGCGACGGCATCGGCCATCGAGGCGTGCGAATGCCCGGCGGGTTGTCCGTCGTGCGTGCAATCACCGAAATGCGGCAACGGCAACGACCCGCTCGACAAGGACGGCGCGGTCAGGGTGCTGCGCCTCGTGCTCGACGCGGTCGGCAGCGCTGCCTAGCTGACCGGCGGTAGCGACCGACCCCTCGACGATCGCCGCGGACTCCGGCGACGGAATCCGTACCCGCCTCAATGGTGGAAAACCTACCCGGCGAGGTGCACCGAGGCAAGGCGAAAGCGCTCGTCACGGGCCATATCGACATAGCAAAGGGGGGTCAAGATACGGTTTCCGCAGCCGCGGTCTCGGTAGGATCGCGTCATGAGCCACGACTGGATGCTCGTGGAGACGCTGGGGAGCGAACCGACCGTGGTCGCTCAGGGGGCCCACACCAAGAATCTGATCCCGATCTCGTCTCTGCTGCGGCGCAACCCTCACCTGATGGCGATCCAGACCGCCATCAGCGAGACCGTACGGGGTAACACCGGGCTGAGCAGCATCACACCGAAGAACGACTGCGTGATTCGCACCGAGGTGGTCGCGATGTCCGACGGCCGCATTCACGGGGTGCAGATGTGGATCGGCGCGGCCGACGAAGATCCGCCGCCCCGCCCCGAGGTGGGTTGCATGCTGTGGGACCTCACCAACGGGACCGCCACCGACACGCCTGAGTCCTTGAAGATCGGCGGTTGGGATCCGACGACGCAGCGGACGCACAGCCGAGCCTTCGCCGACGACTTGCCGCGCCGGGATCTCAACCCGCACGAAGCGGAGGTGATCAGCATGCTGATCAAGCCGCGGGCCGGGGTGACGATCTGCACCACGTGGGACGTCACCGACCACCGCGGCGAGCAGATCACCGTCGGGTTCGTCGCGCGTTCGGTCGAGGAGGTCGACGACGACGACAAGCCGCTGCTGGTGTGCCGGGCGATGAACTGGCGCAGCGTGCACGAGGGCAAAGGCGACAGCGAAGCGTCATTGGCCGAACGCATCCTGGCCAGCCTGGCCCGGCCAGGTGTACACCGCGCGCTCGTCGATCCCGCGCACTGGATGCTCGTCAAGTGGCTCGACGATCCGGCGCCGTTCTTCGACTGGCGGGCCGGGATGTCGAGCCAGCAGACCGTACATCCGCACGACCGGCCCACGGTCGCCGAGATGGCCGCGGGTTTCGGCGGAGGGTCCGTGTCGGGCGTGCTGCGGGTGATCGCTCGCGACGGTGGGTGGACGCCGGTACACGTGACGGTGCACCGCATCGAACTGCACGACGGGGTGATTGCGGGGCTCGCGGAGTTGCGCCTTCCGACCGACGAGGAACTGGCCGAGGCGCACCTCGAAGAGCGCTGACCCTCTCGGGCGGCTAGGGCTTGTCTTTCTTGCCGTTGCCGTTGCCGTGTCCACGACCGGGTCCCGGGCCACCGCGAGGCGGCTCAGGAGCAGGTGGGGGTGCCACCACCGGTGGGGGTGCCGACGTCACCGGAGTCACGCTGCTCGGCGTCGTGGGAGGCGGGGTCAAGCTGGTGCTCGTGCTCACCGACGCCGGGGACGGCGACGAGCCGAACGGATCCAGCGCCAGCGCGAGCGCCGAGATGACGAATGCCGCGGCGATGGCGGCTCCGGCGAGCAGATAGCGGCGCGGGTTCCGACGCCGTTGCGGCATGCGCACCGGCGGGGGCGGCGGATACCCCGCCGTCGGTGGCAGCGGGTTGGCCATCACCCGGGTGGCGGACCGCGGCGCAGTTGCCATGGGGAGTGGGGACGCCAGCGCGGCGGGGTCGCCGGCCAGCGCAGCTCGCATGTGTTCGGCATTGGCGAAGCGGTGCGCGGGATCGCGCGCCATCCCGCGGGTGATGACGGTAACCAGCGCAGGGTCGACGTCGGGGCGGACGCTGCCCAGCGGGGGCGGCGGCGCGTCCAGGATCGCGCGGGCCAGAGCGACGGGGTTGTCGTGGGGGAAGGCGCGATGACCGACCAGCGCCTCGTAGCCGATCACAGCGACGGCGTAGAGGTCGTCGGCAACCGAGGCCGGGGCGCCCGTGACCCGCTCCGGGCTCATGTAGCACATGGTCCCGATGATCTGACCGGTCTTGGTGTCGGCGCTGCCGCCGGTCTTGGCGATGCCGAAGTCGGCGACCTTCAGCCGGTCCCCGGACGAGGAGACGAGGATGTTTCCCGGTTTGACGTCGCGGTGCAGCACTCCGGCGGCGTGGGCCGCACTCAGGCCCGCGAGGACGTCGTCGAGAACGGAGCGGACCTGGTGCGGGGCCATGGGACCCGCATCCATCATGTCGTGGAGCGTGCGGCCGGGTAGCCGCTCCATCACGATGAACGGCGACCCGTCCTGCTCACCGAAGTCGTGCACGGCGACAACGTTGGGGTCCCCGAGCGCTGCTGCTGCCCTGGCCTCGACCTCGAAGCGGCGGCGCAGGTCAGGGTCGTGGGCCATGTGCGGATGCAGCACTTTGATGGCAACCGGTCGGCACAGCCTGGTGTCCCAACCGTCGCGGACCTCGGCCATGCCGCCACGGCCGAGCAGGCCGCGCACCTCGTAGCGGCCGGCGAGCATTTCGCGGCCGGTCATGAGGGGTGCGTATCCCGCCTTACGGCGCCGTAAACCCCGGCTCGTCGAGCGGGCCCGCCCGCGCGGCAGCTGTCGCCGGGCCCACTAGTGCAGCGCCGAACCCGGGCGCCACCTCGGCGGTCACCAGTACATCCAGACCGTCGACGTCGCACCCGGTCAGCGTAGAGGCCATCGCCCGCGCGAGGGAGTCAGCCGTCGCGCAGGCCACCTCGCGGCCTCCGGGCAGCGCCGCGGCTGCTCCCAGCGCCGCGAGGTCCGCCACCGCAGCCGCTCGATGACGGGCCACCACGACGGAGCCGAGCAGCGCACCGCCTGTCATGACCGCCGATACCGCCGCGATCAGGAACGCCGCGAGGATCGTCGCCGCACCCCTGTCGTCACGTACCAGGCTCCAGCGCCGAGACGGCGCGTCCGGTGATCGCGACGCCCGGCAGAAATGCCGCACGCGACGTGACCGTCGCGACCACGAACCCGCCATCGCGCCGCACCTCGATTCCGGCACCCGTGGGCGCGATGGTGCGGGCAGTCGCGGTGGCGACGGCGTCGTCGCCGCGCGCCGCCAACCGGGCGGCCTCCCTCGCGGCGTCCACGCACCGCACCTGCATCGTGATCGCGGTGAGCCCAGCCAGGCAGACCACCACCACCGCCACGAGCGTGAGAAGGGCGAATGCCGCCTCGACGGTGGCGAAACCGGCATCTAGATGTTGGTGTTCAGCGCACGAGTGATGATGTTCGTCAGCGCGCTGACGATCGAGTCCCCCGTCACCACGGTGTACAGGATCGCCCCGAACGCCGCGGCGGCGATGGTGCCGATCGCGTATTCGACGGTCGACATTCCGTCGTCGGCCGTCGCCAGCACGAGCAGCCGTGCGCGCAGAGCGGCAAATCGGTGGTTGAGCATGCAGATCCTCCTCGGTGGTTGTCACAACACTCCTGATCGCAGAACATCTCCGGCCAGCCCCGCGATGACCGGCACGATGCCCAGGCAGATGAACGCCGGCAGATAGCACAGCCCCAACGGGCCTGCGATGAGCACGGCGGCGCGCTCGGCTCTCGCCCCGGCGGCGTCCGCCGCTTCGGCGCGCAGAGAGGTGGCGAGGTCTTCGACCCCGTGGGCCAGCGCTGCTCCCGACGCCGCCGAACGTCGCGCCATACGCAGGTAGGCGCGTACATGGACGTCCGCGGTGCCTTCCGGCTCCGCCCAGGCCCGGCCGGCATCGGCGCCCAACGCCAGCAGGTCTGCGCCGCGCCGCAGCACTGCCGCCAACGCGGGCGGCGCGGCATCGGCGACCGCCGCGGCGGCGCTCGACACCGCCATGCCCGCTCGCAGGCACGCCCCGAACGCGTCCAGTGCGGCCGCCACCGCCAACGGTCCGTCAGGTGTCGGTGCCGACCTCGCCGACGGCGGCCCCTGGCACGCCGTCGTCCTGCGCGCGGCGCAGGCCCGCGGAAGCACGAGCACCGCCAGCGCCAGGGACACCGCGGCCCACGTCATGTCAGCACCGACGCCGTGATCCGGTCCGACCAGAGCAGACCCGCCCCGACGAGCGCGGCGCCGACACACAGCAGCCAGCCACCGGTGCCGCCGGAGGTGAGAAAACCCACCGGATCCGCACCGATGGCGCACCCGAGCAGCACGCCCACTGCCGGCAGCCCCGCCAGCAGATTGCCCGTGGTGCGCGCCCCCGCCATCCCGGCATCGACCCGGGACCGGAACCGTTCACGTTCGGCGAGATCACGCTGCGCGGCCTGCATCAGCGAGGCGATCGCCAGACCGTGCCGCGCGGCGAGCTGCCAGCACAGCGCGAGCCGTTCCCAGTGGCCCGGCACCAGGGAGCGACGCGACTCCGCCCGCAGCCCCGCCACGACGTCGGCGCCCAGGAGCGCACGGGCCGCGACCGCAGCGAACGACTCGCCCACCCGCCCGTCGATCTCGCGGGCGACGGAGTCCATCGCAGCGACCGGGTGCGCGCCGACGCGCAGTTCGGACACCAGGACGTCCAGGGCCCCGTGCAGCGCGCTCGCCTCGTCGGCGCCGACGAGGCGCTGCCTACGCCACCGGTGCCGTACGACCAGCACTGTCAGCATCGTCGTGCTCGCCAGCACCACGGAGATCGGGAGGACGCAGCTGAGTACGGCACAGGCCAGCAGCGCTATGACGATCGCCGGAGGCTTGCGGCGTCGTCGCGCCGACACCGGCCGCAGGGGTGCCCGCGTCACGGGCGGCAGCGCGAGCAGAGCCAACGCCAACGCGACCGCCGCCACGGTCATGTCCGGCACCCGCGATCGATGAGCCCCCGCAGCGCGTCGGCGCCCTCCCGGAATCCCGTGTCGGCATCCCAGCTCGGCACCACGCAGACCCGGCCGTCGCCGTCGCGTTGGAGCACCCCGATCTCGGAGAGTCGGCGCCGACCCGCCCGAGAACGTGACACGTGCAGGACCACCTGGATCGCCGCACCCAACTGGCTGTGCAGGGCTGCGCGGTCGAGCCCGCCCAGCGCAGCGAGTGCCTCGAATCGGGCGGGAATCTCGCCGGGTTTGTTGGCATGCACCGTGCCTGCACCGCCGTCGTGACCGGTGTTCAGGGCGGTGAGCAGGTCAACCACCTCGGCGCCGCGCACCTCGCCGACCACGATGCGGTCCGGCCGCATCCGCAACGCCTGTCGGACCAGGTCACGAACGGTGACTTCACCGATGCCCTCGACGTTGGCAGCGCGGGCCACGAGCGACACCAGGTGCGGATGGCGCGGTGCCAGCTCCGCGGCGTCTTCGACGCACAGGATTCGCTCGTCAGCAGGCACGGCCCCGAGCAGCGCCGCCAACAACGTCGTCTTTCCACTGCCGGTGCCCCCGCTCACCACGAACGCGAGCCGTGCGGCGATGATGTCGCGCACCAACGCGGTTGCTTCGGGGGCGATGGCGCCGGAAGCCACCAACGCGTCGAGATCCTGGGTGGCAGGACGCAGCACGCGAAGCGACAGACAGGTGCCGCCCGCGGCGACCGGTGGGAGCACGGCATGCAGCCGCACACTCAACGGCTTTCCCGCCACACTTCCCAGGTCAGCGAGATGGCCGTCGACCCACGGTTGGGCATCGTCGAGGCGCCTGCCCGCGCTCAGCGCGAGCCGCTGAGCGAGGCGGCGGACGGCGGCGTCGTCAGCGAATCGCACGCCGGTACGTCGCAAACCCGTGCCGTCGTCCACCCATACCGCGTCGGGGGCCGTGACGAGCACATCGGTGGTGCCGGGTGCCGTCAGCAGCGGCTCGAGGATGCCCGCACCGACGAGTTCGGTCTGCAGTTCGCGCAGGCTGGACAGCACCTCGGTGTCCCCGAGCACGCCTCCGGACTCAGCGCGGATGGCGGCGGCGACGACGCTGGGCCGCAGCGGTCCACCGTCTGCGGCGAGACGCTCGCGGACACGGTCGAGCAGCGGCGCGTTCATGCGGCGACGGCATCGAGTGAGCCGGCGTGCGGCTTCGTCTGCAGCACGGCCAACACCGTGCGGGCGGCCGATGCCAGTGGCGAGTTTCCTCGCAGCCGAACCCCACCTCGTTCGAGGTGCTGATCCAACCCCGGCTGAGGACGCATCGTCGCCAACACGGGCAGCCCGACGATGCGCGCCACGTCGATTGGCCGTAGGCCGCCCGGAGACGGCCCGCGCACGAGCAGACCGGTGTTGGGGTTACAGGCAGACGCCCACTGGGCCGTCGCCGCCGAGGCGGCACACGACCGTACATCGGCAGGTGTGACCAACACCACCAGATCTGCTGCCGCCAAGGACGTCTCGATGGCCGCGGTGGGGCGGCGGGCGACATCGATCACGACGGTCACGGCAGCTCGGCTACCGGCGTCGACCACGGCGCCCAGCGCCCTCGCATCGATCTCCCCGGCGGGTTGTTCGCCGGCCAGCACCCGACTGCCCGCCAGGATCGCGACACCCTGGCTGCTGGGTAGGGCAGCGCGCAGTGCCGGATAGGTGAGCCGCCCACCGGCCAGCGTGAGGTCCGGCCACCGCAAACCCGGCTCGGTTTCGCTGCCCAGCACCAGGTCGAGACCGCCGCCCCACGGGTCGGCGTCGATCAGCAATGCCTCACCCGCGGCCCGGGCCAGCGCCACCGAGAACACCGACGCGCCACCCCCGCCGCGTCCCGCCATCACCGCCACCACAGCGCCTCGCGGACCACCGTTGCGGGCCTCGTCGGCGGCCTCGGTCAGCACTGCCATCACGTCGGCTTCCTGGGCGGGTAACGCCAGAACGTGCTGGGCGCCCACCGCAACGGCGGCCTCCCACTGCGCAGGGTCCGGGGCAGAACCGCTGATCAACACCACCCCCGCGCGCCGCGGTAGCGCGCGGTCCGCGCACGAACGCGCCGCCGCTTCGTCGAGCAGGATGGCCGCGGCACCGGCCCACACCCGCCGATCCGAGGCGTCGGCCCTGCGGACGGCGTGCACGGCAGCGGCGGCGACCACACGGTCGACGAGGCCACGCAGGACGGGGTTGGATACGACGATCAGGACGGCGGCACCGGTCATGTGTCCCAGCCTGCGTGGCGTCGACGCCACGCAGCCAGGGCGTCACGAAGATCTGTGGATGATCGCGAGCCTGTCCACAGGCCGACCGATCAAGGGCTTGCACTCCCCCGAAAATGGCGTTCCGCAACTTCTGGGAAGAGAGTGACCTGTCCGCATTGCGAAATGGCCCAGAAAAGGGACGACCCCCGCCAGGGGGGGAGGAGGCGGAGGTCGTCGTGTATCAGCCCCGGGGGGTCGGGCTGATGCACACCCGGCATAAGCCGAGTGATGCCCACTATACACACGCCCGAGCGGGCTGGCGCAAGACCGCACCGCAGAGAAGTCGGCGCAGATCTTGAAAAGGTTGCAGACGAAGCCACGTGTCGTGAACTGCCAATTTGTACGATCTGCCGCAATCTGTCACGCGACCGCGCCTTATGCTGACGCGGTGACCCTCTCCGACCCTGCGGCGGGTGCCCAGGCACCCGACGGGACGCCGTCGGGTGAGCGCCCCGTGCGGACCGCGGCGTTCTTCGATCTCGACAAAACCGTCATAGCGAAATCCAGCACATTGGCTTTCAGCAAACCGTTCTTCAGCCAAGGGCTAATGAATCGGCGGACGGTTCTCAAATCCGCGTATGCGCAATTCCTGTTCACGATGTCGGGCGCCGACCACGATCAGATGGATCGGATGCGGGCGCACATCACGACGATGTGCGCGGGCTGGGACGTCGAGCAGGTCAAATCGGTGGTCGGCGAAGCGCTGCACGACATCGTCGACCCCCTGGTCTTCGCCGAAGCTGCGGAGTTGATCTCCGACCACAAGCTGTGCGGACGTGACGTGGTCGTCGTCTCCGCGTCGGGCGAAGAGATCGTCGCGCCGATCGCGCGGGCCCTCGGCGCGACCCACGCGATGGCCACGCGGATGGTCGTCGAAGACGGCAAGTACACCGGCGACATCGCGTTCTACTGCTACGGCGAGGGGAAGGCGGAGGCGATCCGAGCATTGGCCGCCCGCGAGGGATACGCGCTCGAGCACTGCTACGCCTACTCCGACTCCATCACCGACGTGCCGATGCTCACGACGGTCGGACATCCGACCGTCGTCAACCCGGATCGCGCGCTGCGCAAGGAGGCCTCCGCCCGCGACTGGCCGGTCCGGTCGTTCTCCAAGCCCGTCTCCCTGCGGGACCGACTGCCCGCACCGTCGGGTGCGGCGGTCGCGACCACGGCGGCCGTCGGTGTCACCGCGCTCGCCGCGGGCGCCCTCACCTACACCCTGTTGCGCCGGTTCGCCTTCTGACCTTCTACCGGCCTTGCCCATTCGACGACGTAGCTGAACAGTCCGCGTAACGAATCGGGAAACCGATGCTTTTGACCCTTGATGTGACCGCGGTCACGTAGTACAAAGGAAACACGGAAGCCGGGCGAGGCCAAGGTCGAGCCGGAAGAGAAGGCTCGATCTCCCGACCTCGGCTCCCCAGCACGAGTCCCGGAACCCACGCGGCGCACATGCCGCGGAACAGGTAAAAGTGTTGCGGGCCTGCGTAAGTGCGAAGATCGGACGGCACCGACGACCCTTTGGGTGGGGTCGCAGCCGTGGCGGATCGCGCAGCGCCGAGGCCACCCACGCAACCCACAACGCACGCATGGTAACCGGAGGCTCGTGCTGGCGGGCGGCGCGCCGAAGTACTTTTCGAATTACTTCGGAACGTCGCCCGCTTTTGCTTTGCTGGGAAAATCAGGACGAGGCTGACGAGGCGATCGACAGTGCCTCGCGCGCGCCAGCATGCAGCGCCTCGTTGCTCAGCACCAGCCACGCAGCCAATCCGGACGGCGTGCCCGACGCGAAACCCCGTGCGGCGGCGGTGTAGTCGCCGGACCGGCGCATCCAGTGCATCTCCGGCACCCCGAGGCCGTGCGGGTCCAGGCCACTGGCGATGGTGATCAACCGTGACACCCCGCGCGCCACCACCCCGTCCGCGCTGCCGAACGGCGCCAGCGTCAGCAGCTCCCCGTGGGCGACCGCGGCCAGAACGGTCGCGGGCACCCGCGTCCCGCCGGTCGCGAGGTCGGCGAGCAGCTCCAGGCGGCGCCCGATGTCGGGTTCGCTGCGCGGCCGGCCCAGCGCATCGGCGTCGACGAGATCCGCCGCGGCCAACGAGTGCAGCCGTGCGATGGCCTGCAGCGGGGCACGCCGCCAGACGCCAATCAGCGGGCCCTGACCGCCCTCGAGTGCCTCGGCCACCCGCAGCGCACCCGCGAGCACGGGGTCCTTGTCACCCATCGACCCGCCCGCCGAATCGCCCGCGAACTGCAGCGGACCTCCGTCGAGCACCGATGATGCGCGGGCCGCCCGCAGCGCTGCCTCGGCAGCGGTGCCGGGCCAGCCGCGCAGATTCGTTCGATGCCGGTGAGCCCGGCCCAAAGCCTCGCGCGCCTCCTCCCCCGCCTCGGCGACGCCGGGCAGAGTGGTCAGCGGGGCAAGCGGATCGGTCACGCCCGCACACTAATCCATGGTCGACGGACCGATCGGCGCGCCGGTTGCGACGTTCGTCGCCCGCCGCACACCGCCCGCAGCGGCGCTTGTGAGTTGCCAACGTCGATGCAACGTTGGGTGACTACCCTCACAGTCATGACCGAGACGCATGCTGACGTTCAGGCTTCGTATCCGCCTGCCCCCGAGTTCAGCGCCCAGGCCAACGCGACCGAGGCGCTCTATGAGGAGGCCGCTGCCGACCGGCTGGGATTCTGGGCGACGCAGGCCGAGCGGCTGTCCTGGCAGACGCCGTTCGACGAGGTGCTGGACTGGTCGGAGGCCCCGTTCGCGAAGTGGTTCGTCGGCGGCAAGCTCAACGTCGCCTACAACTGCGTCGACCGCCATGTCGAGGCAGGCAACGGCGACCGGGTCGCGATCCACTGGGAGGGCGAACCCGTCGGGCACTCCCGCTCCATCACCTACGCCGAACTCAAAGACGAAGTCTCCCAGGCAGCCAACGCGCTGACCGATCTCGGCCTCGTCGCCGGTGACCGGGTGGCGATCTACATGCCGATGGTGCCCGAGGCCATCATCGCGATGCTCGCGTGTGCGCGTCTGGGCGCGATGCACTCGGTGGTGTTCGCCGGCTTCTCGGCCAGCGCTTTGAAGGCCCGCATCGACGACGCGGCGGCCAAGCTCGTCATCACCACCGACGGTCAGTACCGGCGTGGCCAGGCGGTGTCGCTCAAGGAGGGGGTCGACGAGGCGATCGCCGGCCTGGGTGACGACAGCCCGGTCGAGCACGTGCTCGTGGTGCGCCGCACCGGGATCGACACGCCGTGGACCGACGGTCGCGACCTGTGGTGGGACGAGGTCGTACCGAAGGCCTCGACCGATCACACCCCGGAAGCGTTCGACTCCGAGCATCCGCTGTTCCTGCTCTACACCTCCGGCACCACCGGCAAGCCCAAGGGCATCATGCACACCTCGGGCGGCTACCTGACCCAGGCGTCGTACACGCACTTCAACGTCTTCGACATCAAGCCCGAGACCGACGTCTACTGGTGCACCGCCGACATCGGCTGGGTGACCGGGCACACCTACATCGTGTACGGGCCGCTCTCCAACGGCGTCACGCAGGTGGTCTACGAGGGCACGCCTGCTTCCCCGACCGAGCATCGCCACTTCGAGACCATCGAAAAGTACGGCGTCACCATCTATTACACCGCTCCGACGCTGGTCCGTACCTTCATGAAGTGGGGACGCCAGATCGCCGCCGACCACGATCTGTCGAGTCTGCGGCTGCTGGGCTCGGTGGGCGAGCCCATCAACCCGGAGGCGTGGCGCTGGTACCGCAAGGTCTTCGGCGACGACGCGACCCCGATCGTGGACACCTGGTGGCAGACCGAGACCGGCGCGATCATGATCTCCCCGCTGCCGGGCGTCACCGACTGCAAGCCCGGTTCGGCGATGCGGGCACTGCCCGGCATCTCGGCCAAGATCGTCGACGACGACGGCAACGAGCTCGCGCCCGGCACCGACCACGGCGAGCAGACCAGCGGCTACCTGGTGCTCGATCAGCCGTGGCCGTCGATGCTGCGCGGCATCTGGGGTGACCCGGAGCGGTTCAAGGAGACCTACTGGTCCCGCTTCGCCGAGCAGGGCTGGTACTTCGCCGGTGACGGCGCCCGCTACGGCAAGGACGGCGAGATCTGGGTGTTGGGCCGCATCGACGACGTCATGAACATCTCCGGACACCGCATCTCCACCGCCGAAGTGGAGTCCGCACTCGTCGGGCACTCCGGGGTGGCCGAGGCCGCCGTCGTCGGCGCCTCCGACGAGCACACCGGCCAGGCGATCTGCGCGTTCGTCATCCTCAAGTCCAGCGCCCACGGCGGCGAGGGCTCCATGGTCGACGAGCTGCGAGCCGAGGTCGCGCGGGAGATCTCCCCGATCGCCAAGCCGCGGGAGATCCACGTCGTCCCCGAGCTGCCCAAGACACGCAGCGGCAAGATCATGCGCCGGCTGCTCCGCGATGTCGCCGAGGGCCGCGAACTGGGTGACACGTCGACGCTCGTGGACCCGAGCGTGTTCGAGGCGATCCGGGCCAGCAAGTAGCGCCCGTCGGCGCGGTCATCGCGCTGGTCGTCAGCGCCGCGATCCGGCTGCGCCGGGCCGTCCGCTGAGGAGCGTCAGGTCAGGGCACCGGGACGAAGCCCGTCCCTGGCCTGTTCTTGGCCGCGATGTCGGCCAGCTGAGTGTTGATCGACATCGTGACCGCCGGCGTGTGCAGCGGGATGAACTTGACCACGCATGTCGGCAAGTCTTCGGAGAACGCGCCGTGGATCATGCCGACGAGCTTGTTGTCGACGGTGACGGGGGCACCGGAGTCGCCCGGCTGCCCGCAGACCTGATTGACGATGGTGCCGGGCTGCTCGCCGGGGCCCCACGTCACGCCGCACGAGTAGCCGGTGGTGCGGCCCAGCTTGCACGCCACCTGACCGAACACCGGGTCGGGGCCGATGCCGTCGATCCGGAACCCGTTGACCTCGTCGACCGGGCGCACCTTGGCCGGGTCGAACTTGATCACCGCGTAGTCCAGGACGTCGTTGCCGGCCACCATGGTGCCGACGATGCCGGCATCCTGCTCGGCCTCACTGGCGACGACGGCACCCGGCCCGCCGCAGTGTGCGGAGGTGAAGCCGATGAGGTTGCCGCTGCGGTCGGTGCCGATCGCCGTCAGCGTGCACAGGGTGTCGCCGTTGACGACCAGACCGGACCCGCCGCCGAGAGTGACGGGGGCCGCAGCATGGGCGACACCAGCGCTCACCAGCATGAGAGCCCCGAGAATCGCGCAGATCGCAGAGAAGACAGCCGGCCGGCCGTTCGACTTCACACCTCACTCCAATCGACGCCTCAATGGCTTCGGCCCGACCCGCCAGAAAGAATCACCAAGGAATCAAGGCAGTCTAACGTCACTGCCGGATCGTTTCGTTTCACGCCACGTGGCAACATAAGCCGCGACCAGATCTCATGCGGGGAAGGAAGCTCTTGTGAGCGATCGCAGTAACGGCGCGCCGGCGACGGTGACATCCATACCGCTGGTGGACCCGCACGCGCCGAAGCCGGACCCGTCGATCGGCGACCTGGTCAAGGACGCGACCGCCCAGGTCTCGACTCTGGTGCGCGCGGAGGTCGAACTCGCCAAGGCCGAGATCACCCGCGACGTCAAGAAGGGCCTGACCGGCAGCGTCTTCTTCATCCTGGCGCTGGTCGTGTTGTTCTACTCCACGTTCTTTTTCTTCTTCTTCCTCGCCGAGCTGCTCGATCAGTGGCTGTGGCGATGGGCTGCGTTCCTGATCGTGTTCGGGATCATGGTCGTGGTCACCGCGGCGTTGGCGCTGCTCGGATTCCTGAAGGTGCGGCGAATTCGCGGTCCCCGCAAGACCATCGAATCGGTCAAGGAGTTCCCCGAGGCGTTCGGCGGGGGTGCTGACAAGAAGGCCGTCATGACAGGCCCAGCGGCAGGGGGTACGACGAACGGCAAGCAGCCGGCGGCGACGGATCCGTCCGGCTGGTAATGGCCGTACCCGATCCGTCGGTCGTTCGCGTCGGCGGACCGTGGCGTCATCTCGACGTGCATGCCAACGGCATCCGTTTTCACGTCGTCGAGGCTGAGCGGGAGGCGGGTGCCGACGACCAGTCCCGTCCACTGACCGACCGTCCGCTGGTGATCCTGCTGCACGGTTTCGGCTCCTTCTGGTGGTCCTGGCGTCACCAGCTGCGGGGGCTGTCGGGGGCGCGGGTGGTGGCGATCGATCTGCGCGGGTACGGCGCCAGCGACAAGCCGCCGCGCGGGTATGACGGCTGGACGCTGGCCGGTGACACGGCGGGCCTGGTGCGGGCGCTGGGACACAGCACCGCCACGCTGGTGGGTCATGCCGACGGCGGACTGGTCTGCTGGGCCACGGCGGTCCTGCATCCGCGTGTGGTGCACGCGATCGCGGTGGTCAGCTCACCGCACCCGGCAGCGCTGCGCGCCTCGACGATGCGCCGCCGCGATCAGGGGCGGGCGCTGCTGCCGTCGATGTTGCGCTACCAGGTGCCGATGTGGCCGGAACGCATCCTGACCCGCCACGACGGGGCCGAACTCGAGCGCATCGTGCGCGCCCGGTCCAGCGCGCCGTGGCAGGCGAGCGACGACTTCGCCGAGACCATGCCGCTGCTGAGGCGGGCGATCCAGATCCCGTCGGCCGCACATTCGGCGCTGGAGTACCAGCGCTGGGCGGTGCGCAGCCAGCTGCGCAGCGAGGGTCGGCGGTTCATGCGGTCGATGAAGCGTCCGATCGCGGTGCCCGTCCTGCATCTGCGCGGCGACACCGACCCCTACGTGCTCGCCGACCCGGTGATCCGCACACAGAACTACGCGCCGCACGGCCGCTACGTATCTGTTGACGGCGCAGGACATTTCGCTCACGAAGAGGCGCCGGAGGCGGTCAACGCGCAGCTCGAACGGTTTCTTCGCCAGGTGTACGGCTGATCAGCCGCTGATGCAGGCGCCCGTCGGCACCGGCGCGACGTTGCCGACCTTGGCCATCTGACGGGAGACTTCCTGGGCGGTCAGCACGAATCCGGTGTCGACGTCGTCGACGGCCGCGCCGAACACCACGCCCAGCACCTTGCCCGACCGGTTGATCATCGGACCGCCCGAATTGCCCTGCTTCACGGTGCCGCGGATCGTGTAGACCTCGCGCGTCACGGTGGTACTGCGGTAGATGTCGGGACCGTTGAGTTCGATCACCTCGCGCACGCGCGCCGGCGTCGCGGTGAAGTCGCCACCGCCGGGATAACCCATCACGATGCCGTCGGT
The DNA here is from genome assembly GCF_055419625.1 of Mycobacterium sp. IDUB_1. Taxonomy (NCBI): domain Bacteria; kingdom Bacillati; phylum Actinomycetota; class Actinomycetes; order Mycobacteriales; family Mycobacteriaceae; genus Mycobacterium; species Mycobacterium sp. IDUB_1. Next base: position 108,959 of record NZ_JBVAYA010000001.1, read on the forward strand.
GCCTGCGGGTGCCTCGGAGTCGACGAACTGAAGCGGCGCCGACGGAAGGTCGGGGACGTCGAGGATCGAGATGTCGGCGTTGGGGTCGTAGCTGACGACCTTGGCGTCGTAGGTCTTTCCGTCGACCTCGACGGTGACGGTCTCCGACCCGGCGACGACGTGCGCATTCGACATCACCCGGTTGGGGGCGACGACGAAACCGCTGCCCTCGAGCACCTTCTGGCAGCTGGGCGCGACACCGCGCACCTTGACCACGCTGGACCGCGTCGTCCCCACGACCGCGGAACTGGCCAGCGAGGCGTCCGGCGCGTCGACGTTGGCGACCGGGGTGGGGCCGAAGTCCTTGAGGACATCGTGCAGCCCGGAGGTGTCCCACAATCCGGACAGCCGGCCGGGCACGGAGCGCAACCAGCTCGGCGCGATCGAGTCGACCTCGGCGATCACCCTCGATCCCTGCACCGCGGCGGCCAGATTGGGCTGCGGCGAGGAGACCAGCGCGGTCCCCAGCAGCCAGGCCGCGGTCAGTACGAGGACCAGCTGCACCGCCACGCCGATCACCGAGTCCACCACGCGCAGTGTCGGATTGCGGATCGCGCCGCGCACCGCACGGCCGAGGACCACGCCGGCGATCTCGCCGACCACCACGAGCGCCAGGATCAGGAACAGCGTGGCGAACAGCTTGGTACGCGGCCCGTCGATGTGGTTGACCACGTGTGGGGCGAGCAGCACGCCGGCGACCGCGCCGAGCACCACACCGACAAGGGCGAGCACAGAACCGGGCGCGCCGGATCGCCAGCCCGAGATGGCGGCGATCAGCGCTACGGCGAGTACGGCTATGTCCAGCCACTGTGACGATGTCATCGTTGGAGATCACCGTAGCTGCCCGCGCCCTCGACGCGCGCCATTGCATCGCCGAGTTCATGGACGGAGTCGGTGTCCCACGGTTGCGCCCAGCCCGCGACATCGAGCATCGCGGCGATGACGTGCCCGGTGAATCCCCACACCAGCATCTGGTTGAGCAGGAACGCCGGACCGGCCGAGCGGCGGGTGTTCTCCTTGCGGTACACCATGAGCCGGTTGGCCGGGTTGACGAAGGCGCGCACCGGAACCCGTGCCACCACGGCGGTTTCGGACCTGTCCACGACCGCGACGGGCCCGGGGTCGGCGGAGTATGCGAGCACCGGCACGACCTGGAATCCCGACGGCGGGATGAACATCGTGTCCAGGGTGGCCAGGGCCCGCAGCCGGGAGGCCTGAAGGCCTGTCTCCTCGGTGGCCTCACGCAGCGCGGTGTGCACGGGGCTGCGGTCGCCCGGGTCGGCTGCGCCCCCGGGGAACGCGGCCTGGCCGGCGTGGTGGCGCAGCGTGGAGGCCCGCATGGTGACCAGCAGGTCCGCGTCGGCCGGGAGTTCGCCCGGCACACCGTCGTCGGGGCCGGAGAACAGGACGAGCACCGCGGCGTCGCGGCGGGCGCCGGTGACGGCTGCGGTGGCGTTGGCTGCGGTCAGCGCGGCGAGGACCTCGGCGGGCACCCGCTGGCGGTAGGCGTCCTTGACCGCGGCCGGGTCAGTGACGAGGGGGGCCAGCCAGGGCGGTGCGGCGGCGGGAGTCAGCTCGCCGTCCCTGATCTCCCAGCTCACCTCACTCCTATCGTCGGATCCACTGCGTCGGCGATCTCGTCGGCGGTGGCAAACGACCGGGGCAGGATCTGCGCCACGCTACCGTCCGCGCGGAGCACCACCGTCGCCGGCATCACGTTGGGAACCTGCAGCGCAGCGGCGATCTGGCGTCGTCCGTCCTGCAGCGTCGGCAGGTGCACCCCGAGTTCGGCGAGGCGGAGCAACCCGGCGGTTTCGTTCTCGTCCTGGTGCACGGTGAGCACGAGAACCGACGGCCCGACTCGGCGTTGGTACTCCGCCATCGCCGGTAGCTCGTCGGCACACGGACCGCACCAGTAGGCCCAGAGGTTGAGCACCGTCGGCCGGCCTGCGACAGCGCGTGCCACGTCGACCGGCGTTCCGTCACCGGCGCATTCGACGACGATGCCGCGAAGCGACTCTGGACCAGCTCCGGCGCCGGGGGTGGGGCAGGGCGCCAGCGCGGCCTGCGCCCGCGGCCCGGCCAGCGCGGCCGGGGTGTCGGCGTCGCGCTTGTCGCGCGGGGACACCACACCGGGCGTCGCGGGTGCGGCGGGACCGGTCGGATCGTCCGCCAATTCACTGAACAGCGCGACCCCGAGCGCGATGAGGACCACCAGCGCCACGACGCTCCACCGTGCCGACGTGCTCATCGGCACGCTTACAGGCCGGCCAGTGCCAGCAGGTGCTCGGTCTCCGGGCCCTTGACCAGCGGGGCCGCCACCAGTGGATCGGTGGGCCCGATGCCGTAGGAGGGGCAGTCCTTGGCGAGCACGCACACCCCGCAGGCCGGCTTGCGGGCATGACACACCCGCCGGCCGTGGAAGATCACCCGATGGCTGAGCAGCGTCCACTCACGGCGCTCGATCAGCTCACCGACCGCGTGTTCGACCTTGACCGGATCCTCCTCGGCGGTCCAGCGCCATCGTCGGGCCAGCCTGCCGAAGTGGGTGTCGACGGTGATGCCGGGGACGTCGAACGCGTTGCCGAGGATGACGTTGGCCGTCTTGCGCCCCACGCCGGGCAGCGTCACCAGCTCGTCCAGAGTGGCGGGCACCTCGCCGTCGAAGCGTTCGACCAGCTCCTGGCCCAGCCTGATCAGCGATGACGCCTTGTTTCGGAAGAACCCGGTGGGGCGGATCCATTCTTCGAGCTGCGCCCGGTCTGCCTGGGCGTAGTCCTGCGCCGTGCGGTACGTGGCGAACAGCGCGGGCGTGGTCAGGTTGACGCGTTTGTCGGTGCTCTGCGCGGACAGAATGGTGGCCACGGTGAGCTCGAGGGGATTGGTGAAGTCCAGCTCGCAGTACACGTGCGGAAACGCCTCGGCCAGCGTGCGATTCATGCGTCGGGCGCGCCGCACGAGACCCAGGTGGGTCTCGTTATCCCATTTGGCGGTCCGTTTGGTCACGGTCACCTCGCCAGCGTACTGAGCACGTCCGACACGGCCGACGGCAACTCGTGTTCAGATCGGTCGTTAACGTGGGCTTTTCGTGATCGGTCCGAGACCTTGGCCGTGTTTACTTCCGCATGTGTCGTGGTTGCTCGTCGCGCTGATCCCGGGGTTGTTGATGCTGGCGACCTTCGGGCTGGAGAAGGTGGAGGCTGGTCTGCGCCAGCAGACCATCTCGGCGGCCGATGTCGCCGACTTCTTGAATCAGGCCGAGGCCGGCGATGTCGACGCGCTGGTGCGTGACGGATTGGACACCGCGATCACCGACCAGAACCGGCGGCGCGTGGAGCGTGAGGCGACGGCGCCGATACCGATGCGGGCGAAGGTCACGTCAGGTTTGCCGACGACCGCGTCGTACCCCTAGCCCGTCAATAACCGGTTTCGGCAGACCCGACATGCCGATCCTGTGTAGCGTGAGCTGGTCACGACAGGACATGGCTCTAGACTGAGTCGGCCTTCGTATCCGACGTCGGCGCGCACATGTCTGATTACCAACATCTTCGACAAGAGGGGCAACGTGGACGAGATCCTGGCCAGGGCCGGAATCTTCCAAGGGGTCGAACCCAGCGCTGTTTCCGCGCTGACCAAACAGCTCCAGCCCGTCGACTTCCCCCGCGGGCACACGGTGTTCGCCGAGGGTGAGCCCGGCGACCGGCTCTACATCATCATCACCGGCAAGGTGAAGATCGGCCGGCGTTCGCCGGACGGCCGCGAGAACCTGCTGACGATCATGGGACCGTCGGACATGTTCGGTGAGCTGTCGATTTTCGACCCGGGACCGCGTACGTCGAGCGCGACCACGATCACCGAGGTGCGGGCGGTGTCGATGGATCGTGAGGCGCTGCGCGCCTGGATCGCCGATCGCCCGGAGATCGCCGAGCAGCTCCTGCGGGTGTTGGCGCGCCGGTTGCGCCGCACCAACAACAACCTGGCTGACCTGATCTTCACCGACGTCCCCGGTCGCGTCGCCAAGCAGCTGCTGCAGCTGGCCCAGCGGTTCGGAACGCAGGAAGGCGGCGCGCTGCGCGTCACCCACGATCTGACGCAGGAGGAGATCGCCCAGCTCGTCGGCGCCTCTCGCGAGACCGTGAACAAGGCGCTGGCCGACTTCGCTCACCGCGGATGGATTCGCCTCGAGGGCAAGAGCGTGCTGATCAGCGACAGCGAGCGCCTCGCGAGGCGAGCCCGCTAAACGTCATCGGCGCAGGTAGTTCAGCTGCGCCTGCACGCTCCACTCGGCCACGTCCCATAGTTTCTCGTCCACGTCGGTGTAGACGTGTTCGACCACGGCGCGGGCGGTGGCGTCGTCACCGAGCTCACGCAGCGCCCCGCGGATCTGGTCCAGCCGTTCCTGCCGGTGCGCCAGATACGTGTCGGCGACCGCGGCCAGGTCCTCGAGATCGGGCCCGTGTCCGGGCAACACCGTGCGATGGCCGAGACCACGCAGCCGGTGCAGCGACTCCAGATAGTCGCCGAGGTCGCCGTCTTCCTTGTCGATCACCGTCGTGCCCCGGCCGAGCACGGTGTCAGCGGTCAGCACGGCATCGTCGAGCAGGAACGACAGCGAATCGGCGGTGTGGCCCGGCGTGGCCAGCACCGTGATCCGCAGGCCCGCTGCGTCGATGACCTCACCGTCGGTCAGCGGACCGCCGAGGCCCCGCTGGAATCCGCTGCCCACCGAGCGCACGACCGCGCCGGTCAGGTCGACGAGCCGGTCGATCCCCCCGGTGTGGTCCTCGTGCCGATGGCTGATCAGCACAAGAGGGATCGGGCCCAGCGCCGCGAGCCGTTCGATGTGCTCGTCGCGGTCGTCCGGCCCGGGGTCGACGACCACCATCTCGTCACTGCCGCGCCCGCGCAGCACCCATGTGTTGGTGCCGTCCAGTGTCATACGCCCAGGGTTGTCGCACAGCAGCACCGACGCGGTCTCGGTGACCGGCCTCAGCAATCCGTACGCGGGGTGCTCCACTCAGTCGACCTCTGCCTAACCGGCGACCTCGACGATGATTTCGACTTCCACCGGCGAATTGCGCGGAAGCTCGGATACCCCGACGGCGGATCGGGCGTGTGCACCCGCGTCGCCGAAGATCGCCCCGAACAGCTCCGACGCACCGTTGATGACGACGGGCTGGCCGCCGAACCCCGGTGCGGACGCGACGAAGCCGACGACCTTCACCACCCGCACCACCGCGTCGATACCCACGAGGGCGTCGACGGCTGCGAGCGCGTTCAGCGCGCACCGGCGGGCCAGGTGCTTGGCGTCCTCGACGGACACCTCGGCGCCCACCTTGCCCGTCTCGACGAGCTCACCTCCAGAAATGGGCAGCTGCCCGGCGGTGTAGACGAGATTGCCCGTACGGACCGCGGGCACGTACGCCGCGAGTGGGGCCACGACCTCGGGCAGGGCGATGCCCAGCTCGTTCAGCCGTTCCGACCAGATTTGTCGGGTCACTTGGGCCGCTTCAGGTACGCGACGTGCTGCTCGCCCGTCGGACCCGGCAGCACCGAGACAAGCTCCCAGCCGTCCTCTCCCCACTGGTCGAGGATCTGTTTGGTCGCGTGCGTCAGCAACGGAACAGTCGCGTATTCCCATTTGTTCGCTGCGCTCACGCCGCCCACCTCGTTTGTTCGCTCATACGGCTGAGCTTATCCGGCGCGCAGATCGCTATGGCTAGCATGCAGTGGTGGCAACCACACCAGAGGGCTCACCGCACGGTTCGTGGCCGGCACGGCTGGCCGAGGCGCGCCTGCATTTCGTCAGCGGCAAAGGCGGCACCGGCAAGTCGACGATCGCCGCAGCGCTGGCCCTGGCCCTGGCCGCCGGCGGACGCAAGGTGCTACTCGTGGAAGTGGAAGGGCGGCAAGGTATTGCGCAGCTCTTCGATGTGCCCCCGTTGCCCTACGAAGAGGTCAAGATCGCGACCGCCGAGGGTGGCGGTCAGGTCAACGCCCTGGCCGTCGACACCGAGGCCGCATTCCTGGAATACCTGGACATGTTCTACAACCTGGGGCTGGCGGGGCGCGCCATGCGCCGCATCGGAGCCGTCGAGTTCGCGACGACGATCGCCCCTGGCCTGCGTGACGTCCTGCTGACCGGGAAGATCAAAGAGGTCGTCACACGCACCAGGAAGGAAGCCAAGGGCAAGTACGGCTACTACGACGCGGTGGTCGTCGACTCGCCGCCGACCGGCCGGATCGCCCGCTTCCTCGACGTCACCAAGGCCGTGTCCGACCTGGCCAAGGGCGGCCCGGTGCATTCGCAGGCCGACGGTGTGGTGCGGCTGTTGCACTCCGACCTCACTGTGATCCACCTCGTGACGCTGCTGGAAGCGCTGCCGGTGCAGGAGACCCTGGAGGCCATCGCCGAACTCCGCGAGATGGAGCTGCCGATCGGCTCGGTGATCATCAACCGCAACATCCCGGCCTATCTCCCGCCTGATGATCTGGCGAAGGCCGCCGAGGGTGATGTCGACGCCGACGCGATCCGCGCGGGCCTGTCCAGCGCAGGAATCACGTTGTCCGACAACGACTTCGCGGGACTTCTCACTGAAACGATCGAACACGCGACGCGTATCGCGGCGCGCGCCGAAAGCGCCGAGCAGTTGACCGAACTCGAGGTCCCACGCCTGGATCTACCGGCGCTGGCAGACGGCGTCGATCTGGGAAGTCTGTACGAATTGGCCGAAGCGCTCGCCCAGCAGGGCGTGCGGTGACGAGAGGCAGATGATGAGCACCGCTCCGGTGACCCTGGACATGGGATCGATCCTGCGCGACAAGGCCAATCGCGTGGTCGTGTGCTGCGGCGCAGGCGGTGTCGGCAAGACCACCACCGCCGCGGCGATGGCGCTGCGCGCCGCCGAATACGGCCGCACCGTCGTCGTCCTGACCATCGACCCGGCGAAGCGGCTGGCCCAGGCGCTCGGCATCGAGGATCTGGGCAATGTCCCTCAGCGCGTTCCGCTGGCGCCCGAGGTGTCCGGTGAGCTCTACGCGATGATGCTGGACATGCGTCGCACGTTCGACGAGATGGTCGTCCAGTACTCGGGACCCGATCGCGCCGACGCCATCCTGGACAACCAGTTCTACCAAACCGTGGCCACCTCGCTGGCGGGCACGCAGGAGTACATGGCCATGGAGAAGCTGGGTCAGCTTCTGGCAGAAGACAAGTGGGATCTGATCGTGGTGGACACGCCACCGTCGCGCAATGCGTTGGACTTCCTCGACGCGCCGAAGCGGTTGGGCAGCTTCATGGACAGCCGGCTCTGGCGCCTGTTGCTAGCGCCTGGACGGGGCATCGGCCGGCTGGTCACCGGCGCGGTCGGACTGGCCATGAAGGGGATGTCGACCATCCTGGGGTCTCAGATGCTTTCCGACGCAGCGGGTTTCGTCCAGTCACTGGACGCCACGTTCGGTGGGTTCCGCGAGAAGGCCGACCGCACCTACGAACTCCTCAAGCGCCGCGGCACCCAGTTCGTCGTCGTCTCGGCCGCCGAGCCGGATGCGCTGCGGGAGGCGTCGTTCTTCGTCGATCGGTTGTCCTCGGAGCGCATGCCGTTGGCGGGCCTGATCCTCAACCGCACCCACCCGACGCTGTGCGATCTGACCAGCGACGCGGCGAGCAAGGCGGCCGATGCGCTGGATGGCACCGATCCGGGATCGCTGACGGCCGCGGCGCTGCGAGTGCACGCTGACCGGGCGTCGACGGCCAAGCGCGAAGTGCGGTTGCTGTCGCGGTTCACCGGCGCCAACCCCCATGTGGCGATCGTCGGCGTGCCGTCCCTGCCGTTCGACGTGTCGGATCTCGAGGCGCTGCGAGCGATCGCCGATCAGATCACCGGGCAGACGACCGCGGCCTGATCCACAGGCCACATTCGTCCGACAAGCAAATTCTGACGCCTCTGTCGGGGCGGGGCGTTTAGCCCGCGCTGCGGTGTTTGCGCTGGGCGGCGAAGAAGTCCGACCAGGACACCACGTCAGGGTGCTGCTTGAGCAGGGCGCGACGCTGACGCTCGGTCATACCGCCCCACACACCGAACTCCACCCGGTTGTCGAGGGCATCGGCGCCGCACTCGGCAATCACGGGGCAGTGCCGGCAGATGACTGCGGCCTTGCGCTGGGCTGCGCCGCGGACGAACAGCTCGTCGGGATCAGTCTGGCGACACCGGGCCTGCGAAACCCACGCAATACGGGCTTCTGCCTCTGCGCCGTGCAGAATGGACTCGGTAGCTGGATTCACCGTGGTCTTGCGTGCGGCGGGCTTGGTAACTGACACCAGCGATCCCCTTAGTTCTGGCCGCGCCCCGACAACGCAGACGGCTGATTCCCCGACGTCGATCACCTGAGTGCGATCTACGCCACACTGCGAGGGTCTTGTGTGACCTGTATCGCACTGCTCGCTCAATTTAGGTGGTCACCGGCGTTTTGCGCAATACGTTCGTGACCACTTTTTTGGGACAACCGTGCCGTCACGGCGGTACAGTGCGCGACCTCGGCGTTTGTCAGGTGCTGCCAGGAGTCAGGAGCGGGCGCTCGGCGGCTGAGCGCTGAGCGGGCGTCGCTAGTCTGTACCCATGCCGCAGGACGAGAGGGCCCGGCCGCCGCGGGCGGTCACGGTCATCAAGCTCGCCTGGTGCGTCCTTCTCGCCAGCGTCGTCGCCGCCGGATTGATGTTCCCCGTGGTCGGCGGGGTGGGTCTGATGTCCAACCGCGCCTCCGATGTGGTGGCCAACGGCTCGGCCCAGCTCGTCGAGGGTGAGGTGCCCCAGGTGTCGACGATGGTCGATGCCAAGGGCAACGTCATCGCCTGGCTCTACAGTCAGCGGCGCTTCGAGGTCCCGAGCGATCAGATCGCCAACACGATGAAGCTGGCGATCGTCTCGATCGAGGACAAGAGGTTTGCCGAGCACAACGGCGTGGACTGGCAGGGCACCCTGACGGGTCTCTCGGGTTACCTGTCGGGCAACCTCGACACCCGCGGCGGCTCGACGCTCGAGCAGCAGTACGTGAAGAACTACCAGCTGCTGGTGATCGCCCAGACCGACGCCGAGAAGCGCGCCGCCATCGAGACCACCCCGGCGCGAAAGCTGCGCGAGATCCGGATGGCGCTGACGCTGGACAAGACGTTCACCAAACCGGAGATCCTGACCCGCTACCTCAATCTGGTGTCCTTCGGCAACGGAGCCTTCGGTATCCAGGACGCGGCGCAGACCTACTTCGGCATCAACGCCTCGGAGCTGAACTGGCAGCAGGCCGCGCTACTGGCCGGCATGGTGCAGTCGACGAGCACGCTGAACCCGTACACCAACCCCGACGGGGCGTTGGCGCGGCGCAATCTGGTGCTCGACACGATGATCGCGAACATCCCCGACCAGGCCGACGCGTTGCGCGCCGCCAAGCAGGAGCCGCTCGGCATCCTGCCCACGCCGAAGGAATTGCCGCGCGGCTGTATCGCCGCCGGTGACCGGGCGTTCTTCTGTGACTACGCGCTTGACTACCTGGCTCGGGCCGGGATCAGCAAGGACCAGGTGGCCAAGGGCGGCTACCTGATCAAGACGACGCTGGACCCGGACGTGCAGAACACCGTGAAGTCGTCGATCACCAGCATCGCAGCGCCCGACCTGGACGGGGTCGCGAGCGTGATGAGCGTGATCCAGCCGGGTAAGGAGTCCCACCCCGTGCTGGCGATGGCCAGCAACAGGACCTACGGGCTGAACCTCGACGCCGGCGAGACGATGCAGCCGCAGCCCTTCTCCCTGGTGGGTGACGGCGCGGGATCGATCTTCAAGATCTTCACCACCGCCGCGGCCCTGGACATGGGGATGGGCATCAACGCCACGCTCGATGCGCCGTCGCGGTTCGAGGCCAAGGGGCTGGGCTCCGGCGGCGCCAAGGGCTGCCCCCCGGCGACGTGGTGTGTGCAGAACGCCGGCAACTACCGCGGCCAGATGAGCGTCACCGATGCGCTGGCGACGTCGCCGAACACGGCGTTCGCCAAGCTCATCGCGCAGGTCGGCGTGCAGCGCACGGTCGACATGGCGGTACGGCTGGGGCTGCGCTCCTACGCACTGCCCGGGACAGCACGCGACTACGATCCCGAGAGCAACGAAAGCCTCGCCGACTTCATCAAACGGCAGAACATCGGATCGTTCACGCTGGGCCCGGTCGAGGTGAACGCGCTGGAACTGTCCAACGTCGCCGCCACGCTCGCCTCCGGCGGCACGTGGTGCCCACCCAACCCGATCGCGCAGGTCCTGGATCGCCGCGGCGAAGAGGTCTCGGTGACGACGGAGACATGCGAGCAGGCGGTGCCCGAGGGCCTGGCCAACACGTTGGCCAATGCGATGAGCAAGGACGACCAGGGTGGGGGTACCGCAGCCGGCGCGGCGGGCTCGGTCGGCTGGAACCTGCCGATGTCCGGCAAGACCGGCACCACCGAGGCGCACCGCTCGTCGGGATTCCTCGGCTTCACCAACCATTTCGCGGCCGCGAACTACATCTACGACGATTCCAACTCCCCCGGCGAACTGTGCTCGTTCCCGCTCCGTCAGTGCGGTGACGGAAACCTGTTCGGCGGCAACGAGCCGGCCCGCACCTGGTTCACCGCGATGGAGCCCCTGACCACGCCGTTCACCGACGTCACGCTGCCGCCGACCGATCCCCGATACGTCGACGGGGCGCCCGGATCGCGAGTGCCAAGCGTGGCGGGGATGAGCCAGGACACCGCGCGGGCACGGCTGCGTGAGGCCGGTTTCCAGGTCGCCGATCAGGCCACCCCGGTGAACAGCGCGTCGTCTTACGGCACCGTCGTCGGGACGTCGCCGAGTGGGCAGACGGTGCCCGGGTCGATCATCACGATCCAGATCTCCAACGGCATCGCGCCGGCCCCGCCGCCGCCTCCGCCGGGTGCGCTACCTCCGGGCGCTCCGCCGCCTCCGGTCGGCGAGACCGTGATCAACATCCCGGGTCTGCCACCGATCACGGTGCCGGTGCTCGGCCCGCCGCCGCCCGCGCCGCCACCACCGCCCTGATCGGTGCGCGCCGCTCGCGGCACAGCCGGTGGCAGTACGCTTGAACGATGCCTGGTTCTCCTGGTTCGAAGGTGAAGACCGTCGCGAAGAACACCACCCTCGTGTCAGCCGGCACGCTCGTGGCCGGCATCGCCTACGCCTCGGTGATCGAACGCAACGCGTTCGTGGTGCGGGAGGCGACGATGCCGGTCCTGTCGCCGGGTTCGTCACCGCTGAAGGTGTTGCACATCAGCGACATTCACATGCGCCCCGGACAGCGCCGCAAGCAGGCCTGGCTGCGTGACCTGGCGAGCCTTCAGCCGGATCTGGTGGTCAACACCGGAGACAACCTGGCCCACCCGAAGGCCGTACCAGCGGTGGTGCAGGCCCTCGGCGACCTGTTGTCGGTGCCCGGGGTGTTCGTGTTCGGCAGCAACGACTATTTCGCGCCGCGGCTGAAGAACCCCGCCAACTATCTGACCAAGCCGACGCACCGCATCCACGGCGAACCGCTGCCCTGGCAGGACCTGCGCGCAGCGTTCACCGAGCGGGGCTGGCTGGACCTGACCCACACCCGGCGCGACCTCGACGTCGCGGGGTTGCGGATCGCCGCGGCCGGCGTGGACGACCCGCACCTGTCGCGGGACCGCTACGCCACCATCGAAGGAGCAGCCGATCCGACGGCGAACCTCACGCTGGGGTTGACGCACTCCCCCGAGCCGCGGGTGCTGGACCGTTTCGCTGCCGACGGTTATCAGCTGGTGATGGCCGGGCACACCCACGGCGGGCAGCTGTGCCTGCCGTTCTACGGCGCGATCGTCACGAACTGCGAACTGGATCGCTCACGGGTCAAAGGCCCGTCGCGGTGGGGCGCGCGGACCCAGCTGCACGTGTCGGCGGGTATCGGCACGTCGCCATTCGCCCCGCTGCGGTTCTGCTGCCGCCCGGAGGCGACGCTGCTGACGCTGGTGGCCGCACCGACGGGCGGCTCTGATGCGGGAAGTGTTGCCGGGCAATCGCATCCGACCGTATCGGCACGGTGAGCCACTCGGCCTCGTCCGCCGTGCAGGACCGGTCCCGTTCGTGGGTCGACAATGCTGTCCGGCTCATCGAGGCGGACGCACGCCGCAGCGCTGACACGCATCTGCTGCGCTATCCGCTGCCGTCACGGTGGGGGCACGATTGCGATCTCGCCCTGTACCTCAAGGACGAGAGCACCCACATCACCGGCAGCCTGAAGCATCGCTTGGCGCGCTCGCTGTTCCTCTATGCGCTGTGCAACGGGTGGATCTGCGAGAGCACGACGGTGATCGAGGCCTCGTCGGGCTCGACGGCGGTGTCGGAGGCATATTTCGCGTCGATGATCGGGCTGCCGTTCATCGCCGTGATGCCGGCATCGACGAGTGCTACCAAGGTCGCGTTGATCGAATCCCAGGGTGGCCGTTGCCATTTCGTCACCGAGTCAGCACAGGTGTATGCGGAGGCGCAGCGGCTGGCCGAGGAGACGGGCGGGCATTACCTCGACCAGTTCACCAACGCCGAGCGGGCCACCGACTGGCGCGGCAACAACAACATCGCCGAGTCGATCTTCGACCAGATGGTGCGCGAGACCCATCCGATCCCGGAATGGATCGTGGTGGGCGCAGGCACGGGCGGCACGAGCGCGACGATCGGCCGCTACCTGCGCTATCGCCGGCATCCGACACGGTTGTGCGTGGTCGACCCGGAGAACTCGGCGTTCTACCCGTCGTATGTGCGCGACGACCCGCACGTGGTCACCGGAAAGTCCTCACGCATCGAGGGCATCGGCCGGCCGCGGGTGGAGCCGTCGTTCCTGCCGGGGGTGGTCGACCGCATGGTGGTGGTGCCCGACGCGGCGTCGGTCGCGGCTGCGCACCACGTGAGCCGGGTGTTGGGCCGACGGGTGGGTCCGTCGACCGGGACGAATGTCTGGGGCGCTTTCAAGCTGCTGTGTGAGATGGCAGAGGCCGGCCGGTCCGGTTCGATCGTGACGCTCCTGTGCGACGGCGGCGAACGCTACGCCGACACCTACTTTCGCGAGGAGTGGCTGACCAGCCACGGGCTCGATCCGTCAGAACCGGCCGAGGTGCTCGCCGAGTTCGAACGGTCGGGCTGCTGGCCGTGATCCTGTGATCGCCGTGACAGCGGCGACAGGGGCCCGTCGGAGGTCAGAAACAGCCAGAGCGCTGCCAGCGCGAAGAAGCCCAGGTAGAGCGATGCACCCAGTCCGGTCATGACCTGCCTCGTTTCGGTCGTTGCTGTTCGTCAGTGTGCACAACGCCACTGACATACCCATTCCATCCCGCGGCGTGTCATGCGTTTGGCTTCACACCGGGGCCGTGCGATACGCTGTCGTGGCTTCACACGGGGTGTGGCGCAGCTTGGTAGCGTGCTTCGTTCGGGACGAAGAGGTCGTGGGTTCGAATCCCGCCACCCCGACAGCGACGACGCCCAAACCGATTGCCGGTTTGGGCGTTTCCTGTTTTCTCGAGCGCCGACGGGGGGATGGCCGGTGACCAGGGCGCGACGGCGCATCGCCGACGTCGGGGATGACCGCCTACGGCGCACGCGCCGACAGTGGGCGGCCGTGCTGATCGTGGCCCTGCTGTTCTTCGTCGCGGTCTATCTCCTGGCCGTCCAGACCACGCTGGGTCAGCGCGTCGAGGACGCCGCGCTGCGCGGCGCCGATCAGGTCGATCCCGAGCTGCACCGGGTCGCGTTGCGGGCGTTCCACACGATCACGGTCAGCTCTCAGATCGCCGCCACGGTGCTCGTCGCGGCGATCGGCCTGCTGCGGCGCCAGGTGTGGTTGGCGGTCGCGGGGGTGGGCGTGATCCTCGGCGGCCAGGCCGTCACGCAGATCCTGAAGTACCACGTGCTGTCCCGGCCGGACCTGATCGCGGCTGACGAGTCGTTCCTGGAGAACACGCTGCCCAGCGGACACACCACCGCGGCCATGTGCCTGTTGTTCGCGACGATGATCGTCATGCCCTACCGCTTCCGCGGTGTCGCCATGTTCTTGACGTTGACGTGGGCGGTGGGCATCGGTGCGTACACGGTCATCATCAAGGCACACCGGCTGTCGGACACGTTGGCCGCCGATGCGGTGGCGCTGATCGTGGCGTGCCTGGCCGCGCTGCTGCTGTCACGCACCGGTCGGATTCGCGCCGTGGTGTCCCCCAGTCCGCAGCGCTACGTCCTGCGCACGGTGTTCGTCGTCGCCGTCGGCGTCGTCGGCGCGGCATGCCTGGGCCTCGGCGGGGTCCAGATGCTGCACGCGGTGGCGGCCCACGTCGAGGACGAACCGACGTCGTGGCGGCTGTTCCTCAGCTCGCAGTGGTTGGCCGCCGCGGGGTCGATCGCGTCGGCGTTGCTGTTCTGGTGGACGTGGTACCGGCTGGAGACCAAGCGCCGCGGTGATCCGGTCGCGACGCGCTAGGCGGTCGGCTCGCCGCTGTCCTTGTCCACGTCCGGGGTGTCGCGGTCCGGGTCCTTCTCGGTGCCTTTCTCAGTGCCGGCGGCCTTGTCGGCGCTCGACCCGTCCTCGTCGTCGTAGATTCCGCTGCCTCGTGTCATCGAACCCTCCTCACGCCGCCGCGTTGCGCAGTTTTTCGAGCAGCGGGCCCGCCGCCTCGCTCAGGAACGCGTCCTGGGTGTCACCGCCGACCTGGACCAGCGCGATGTCGGTGAACCCTGCCTTCCAGTACTCCGAGACCGCGTCGACGATCGCGTCCAGGTCGGGTCCGCACGGGATCGAGTCCGCGGTGTCCTCGGGGCGGACGAACTGGGTGGCTCCGTCGAAGCCCATCGTGGTCGGGAGGTCGGCGTTGACCGCCCAGCCGCCGGCGAACCACCGGAACTGGTCGTGGGCCCGTTCGACGGCGGCGTCGCGGTCAGGGTCCCAGCTGATCGGGATCTGTCCGATCACGCGGACATCGCCGGGCAGTCCGGTGGCCCGGCGGGCATCGTGCCAGGCGTCGACGAGGTCCTTGTTGGGTTCGACCGCGATCAGATGGTCGGCCAGCGGGGCAAAGGCTTCGACTGAGCGGTCCCCGGAGACGGCCGCCGCGATCGGCACCGGCACCTCCGGTACATCCCAGATCCGGGCCGAGTCGACCTCGAAGTACTCGCCTTTCCAGTCGACGAGATCGCCGGTGTGCAGTTCGCGGATGATCTGGATCGCCTCGCGCAGCATCTCCTGACGGCGCGCGACCGTCGGCCACCGCTGCCCCACGACGTGCTCGTTGAGGTTTTCGCCCGTGCCGACGCCGAGGGTGAAGCGGCCGTCGGCAAGGATCTGCAGCGTCGCCGCCTTCTGCGCGACGACGGCGGGGTGATAGCGGATCGTCGGGCACGTCACGTACGTCATCAACTCGACACGTTCGGTCGCGTGTGCGACCGCACCTAGCACGGTCCACGCGTACGGCGCATGCCCCTGCGAGGCCAGCCAGGGGAAGTAGTGGTCACTGGAGACTTCGAAGTCGAAACCAGCCTGCTCTGCCGAAACTGCATAGTGGACAAGGTCTTTGGGTCCACTCTGCTCGGTCATCAGGGTGTAGCCGAATCGGGTCATGCGGCGGGAGTACCCGGGACGCCCGTGCCGAAACGGACCGCCCGGTGGGGGCCGCGTCGACAAGAGTCGGCGCGCTCGACAAGATGGTGATCATGACCTACGACGCCGGTGGATACGGACCGGCCCCCGGCTGGGGCCCTCCCACCGGCGCGCCCCCGGGCTACGGACCTCCCCCCGGTTACGGGCCTCCCCCGGGGTACGGCCCACCTCCCGGTTACGGGCCTCCTCCCGGGTACGGCCCACCTCCCGGCTACGGACCACCCCCCGGGTTCGGGCCTCCCCCGGGTTTCGGGCCGCCGGGCTACGGCCCCCCGCCGGTTCTGCGGCCGGGCATCGTGCCCCTGCGCCCTCTGTCTCTATCGGACATGTTCAACGGAGCATTCGCCTACATGAGGGCCAACCCCAAGGCCACCCTCGGGCTGACGACGATCGTCGTGGTCGCCGCGCAGGTGCTGGCCCTCATCCTGTCGCTGTGGCCGCTGGCACTGAGCGGCGACGTGGACCGGGCGATCGACAGCGCCGCGACCGGCGCCACCATGTTCGAGACCGGCGCGGGCATCGCGTCGCTTGTGTCCAGCCTCACCGCGGGAATCGCCACCGCCCTGTCGACGATCCTGCTCAGCGGCCTGCTGACCGTCGTCATCGGGCGCGCGATCTTCGGTGCCGGCATCACTATCGGTGAAGCGTGGCAGCGGCTGAAACCGCGCCTGTGGGCCTTGCTCGGCTTCACCATCCTGGAAGCGATCGCCGCGATCGTACTGATCGGCATCGTCGTCGCGATCGTCGCCGTGGTCGCGGCGTTCGGCAACGGGTGGGCGGCCTTCATGATCGCCGTACCACTGGGACTGGGACTCATCGCCGCGCTGCTCTACGGGGCGACGATGCTGGCTTTCACCCCGGCCGCGATAGTGCTGGAGCGCCGCGACATCGTCTCGGCGGTCCGCCGCTCGTTCGAGCTGATCCGCGGTGACTTCTGGCGCGTGCTGGGCATCCGGCTGCTCGCGATGCTCGTCGCCCAACTGGTCGCCGGCGCCGTTGCCATCCCGTTCAGCTTCGGCGGGCAGGTCCTTCTGACCACGGGGGGCAGCGTGTCGGCCGCGATGGTCGCACTGGTCATCATCGCCGTCGGCGGTGCGGTCGGCCAGATCATCACCGGCCCGTTCAACGCGGGAATCGTGGTGCTGCAATACACCGATCGCCGCATCCGGGCCGAGGCGTTCGATTTGGTGCTGCAGACCGGCGCCGTTCAGACACCGACGGCGCACTCCACCGACGACCTGTGGCTGAGCGGCCGGCGGTGACGTGGCGCCGATCGACATCGACCGCGACGCAGCCCGGGACGCGGCACAGAACGAACTGTCCAAGGCCATCTATCCGCGTCCGTCGCTGACCGACCAGTTCCTCGCCTGGCTCGACCGTCTCCTCTACCGCATCACCGCCGATGCGGCGTCGCTGCCGGGCGGCTGGGTCACCGTCACGGTGCTGGTGCTGCTCGCCATCGCGGCTGTCCTGATCGTGGTGCGCATCGCACGACGAGCCATGCGCAGCAGCAGAACCGGTGCGGCCGACGAGCTGTTCGCGGGCCACATCCTCAGTGCCGCCGAGCACCGCGCGGCCGCGCAGCGCCATGCGGCGCAGGCGGACTGGACCCCGGCGATCCAGCACCGACTGCGCGCCGTGGCCCGTCAACTCGAAGAAGACGAGGTGCTCAGCGCGGCAGTCGGTCGCACAGCGACCGAGCTGGCCCACGATGCAGGCCGCGCCATGCCCGAGTTGGCGTCTCACTTCGACTCTGCCGCAGCAGCGTTCAACGATGTCAGCTACGGCGGGGTGGCCGGCACCGAAGAGCGGTACCGGATGGTGAGTGCCCTCGATGACGCACTGGGCGGGCGAGCACGAGCGGGTTCCGCCGCGGCAGCGTCCTCGGCGCGACCCCCCTGGGCTCCAGTGCGATGACGACCGCGATCGGCCCCACGCTCGGGCAGCAGTGGAAGACCTGGCGGTGGGTCCTGCTCGCCCTGGCCGCCGTCATCGCGATCGCGACGCTGAGCACCTGGCTCACCGCTCCCCGCCCCGGCGGACCGCTGGAACCCGCGTCGACGTCCCCCGACGGCACACGCGCTCTGGTCACCCTGTTGCGCGACAACGGAATCGACGTCGTGGTCGCCGACTCCGTGGCGGACGTCGAGCGCGCCGCCCGACCGGACACCCTGCTGGTGGCCGGGCAGACCTTCTGGCTCTACGACGACGACCAGCTGCGCCGGCTCGCCGCGGTGCCCGGCGACCGGTTGCTCCTCGCACCGATCGGCAAGACGCGCGAGGCCCTCGCACCTGCGGTGCGCAGCGGTGACGCCACCGAATTCGGTGGCCTGGCGCCGGGATGCGACCTGCGTGAAGCGGAGCGGGCGGGGTCAGTGCAGTTCGGCGCAGCCGACACGTTCGAGCCGGCCGGCTCCGCGGCGGTGACCCGCTGCTACGGCGGGGTGCTGGCCCGATACGAGGACGACGGCCGGACCGTCACCGTGGTGGGTGACTCCAGCTTCCTGACCAATTCCGCTCTGCTCGACGAGGGCAACGCCGCACTGGCGATGAATCTGACCGGCGCCCGCCCCACGGTGATCTGGTACGCGCCTCAACGCGGTGAGGGCGCCGGCGCGTCGGGCGACGCCAGCATCATGGACCTCATTCCGGACCAGGTGATGTGGGTGGTCGCCCAGCTCGTGGTTGCCGTCGCGGTCGTGGCGCTCTGGCGGGGCCGACGGGTGGGGCCGCTGGTCGCCGAGCCGTTGCCGGTGGTCGTGCGCGCCTCGGAGACGGTGGAGGGCCGCGGGAGGTTGTACCGGTCCAGACGGGCCCGCGATCGGGCCGCCGATGCGCTGCGCTCGTCGGCCCGGCAGCGTCTCATGCCCCGGCTGGGCCTGAGGCCCGATGCCGCCCCGGCGACCGTCGTCGCGGCCGCAGCGCAGCGCTGCGGTCAGGACCCACAGGGGGTCGCCCATATCCTGTACGGGCCGCCGCCGGAGAGCGACACCGAGCTGGTGGCCCTGGCCCGCGCACTCGACGACATCGAAAGGCAGGTCGCGCAGTCGTGACACAGCCCAGCACAGCAGATGACTCCGAGCAGGGGGCCCGCACCGCGCTGATGGCTCTGCGCGCCGAGATCGGCAAGGTCGTCGTCGGCCAGGACGCGGTGGTCAGCGGTCTCGTCGTCGCGCTGCTCTGCCGCGGCCACGTCCTGCTCGAGGGCGTTCCGGGTGTCGCGAAGACGCTGCTGGTGCGAACCTTGGCAGCGGCGCTGCAGCTGGAGTTCAAGCGGGTGCAATTCACCCCGGATCTGATGCCCGGCGATGTCACCGGTTCGCTGGTCTACGACGCCCGCACCGCCGAGTTCACGTTCCGCGCCGGGCCGGTGTTCACGAATCTGCTTCTGGCCGACGAGATCAACCGCACCCCGCCCAAGACGCAGGCCGCTCTGCTGGAAGCGATGGAGGAGCGTCAGGTCAGCGTCGACGGTGATCCCCGGGCGCTACCCGATCCGTTCATCGTCGCCGCCACCCAGAATCCGATCGAGTACGAGGGCACCTACCAACTGCCGGAGGCTCAGCTGGATCGGTTCCTGCTCAAGCTCGACATTCCGCTGCCACCACGCGATCAGGAGATCGCGATCCTCGACCGGCACGCTCGCGGGTTCGATCCGCGCGACCTGTCGGCGGTGCGTCCGGTGGCGGGGCCCGCCGAACTGGCGGCCGGCCGCGAGGCCGTCCGGCGTGTGCTGGTCGCCGACGAGGTGCTCGGCTACATCGTCGACATCGTCGGCGCCACAAGGCATTCCCCGTCGCTGAAGCTCGGGGTGTCCCCTCGTGGCGCCACGGCACTGATGGCCACGGCACGGTCGTGGGCGTGGCTGTCGGGCCGCAACTACGTCACCCCCGACGACGTCAAGGCGATGGCCCGGCCGACGCTGCGGCACCGGGTGGCGCTGCGCCCGGAAGCCGAGTTGGAGGGCGCGAGCACCGACGGCGTGCTCGACGGCATTCTCGCTGCCGTGCCGGTGCCCCGCTGGTGATCCTGACCGGGCGCACGGGGCTGATCGCCGCGGTGTGCGCGGTGCCGGTCGGGTTGTCACCCGCTCCCGCAATGACTTTCGTTGTCCTGCTCGCGGCGCTGGCCGTCGGTGTGCTCGTCGATGTCGTGCTGGCCGGCAGCCCGCGCGCGTTGGAATTCACCCGCGGCGGGGCCGGATCGGCCAGGTTGGGCCAGCCGGTCGAGACCAGTCTGCACGTCGTCAACCGCGGCCGGTCCCGCTTCCGGGGCGTCGTGCGGGACGCCTGGGCGCCGAGCGCAGCCGCCGCGCCACGCATCCAGGCAGTGGATCTTGCTGTCGGACAGTCTTTGTCGATCATCACGACATTGAATCCGGTTCGCCGTGGCGACCAGGTGGCCGGGCCGGTGACGGCCCGGTCCGTCGGTCCGCTGGGATTGGCGGGCCGGCAGGGGTCACACCGGGTCGCCGGCGAGGTCCGGATCCTGCCGCCGTTCCTCTCGCGCAAGCACCTGCCGTCGCGGCTGGCTAGGCTCCGCGAACTCGACGGCGCGACACCGGCGTTGATCCGCGGTCAGGGCAGTGAGTTCGACTCGCTGCGGGAGTACGTGGTCGGCGACGACATCCGCTCGATCGACTGGCGGGCCACTGCCCGGCGCGCCGACGTGGTGGTGCGCACGTGGCGGCCCGAGCGGGACCGGCGGGTGGTGATCGTGCTGGACACAGGGCGGACGTCGGCGGGGCGGGTCGGTGTCGATCCCACGGCGGCCGAACCGGTCGGCTGGCCGCGGCTGGACTGGTCGATGGATGCCGCGCTGCTGCTGGCGGCGCTGGCGGCCCGCGCGGGCGATCACGTCGACTTCCTGGCACACGATCGGGTCACGCGGGCTGCGGCGTTCAACGCGTCGCGCAGCGATCTGCTGGCCCAGCTGGTCGAGGCGATGGCGCCGCTGGAGCCGGCGCTGGTGGAGTCCGATGCGCGGGCGATGGTGGCAGCGGTGCTGCGGCGGGTGCGGCGCCGCGCGCTCGTGGTGCTGTTGACGGACCTGAACGCCACCGCGATCGACGAGGGGCTGATGGGGGTGCTCGGGCAGTTGACGGCCAAGCATCAGGTGCTGCTGGCCGCGGTGTCCGATCCGCGGGTGGATGCGCTGGCGGCGGGCCGGGCGGATGCGGTCGAGGTGTACGACGCCGCGGCGGCCGAGCGGGCCCGGGGCGAGCGGCGCGACATCGCGTCGCGGTTGCGGAGCCGCGGCGTCGACGTGGTCGACGCCCCGCCCGAGGACCTGGCGCCGGCGCTGGCCGATCACTACCTGGCGATGAAGGCCACCGGCCGCCTGTAAGGGCTCACCTTTTTCCGGCGAGAAGACGCAATCTCCTGCGTTTTGCGGCGTGTCCACGCGAGTTCGCGTCTGCTCGCGGGGGAGAACCTTATCCCCACAGCCGCTTCCATCCCCAGCTGACGCGATTGGTGCGCCACACCCCCGCCACATCGGCCCCACGATGGCGCCATGCACCCAGGGCTCGAGGATCTGTTCGCGCGTCACGCGGGGTTCGTCGACACCGCAACACTTCTCACCGTCGTCACCCGCTCACGGCTCGACCGTATGGTGACGCGCGGCGAGCTGATTCGCGTGCGCCACGGCATGTACAGCCGAGAGACCCCCGATCGAACGGGTCGGCTCGCAGCGCTGGACCGCCACCTGGGCCAACCGACCGTCGCATGCCTCGGGACAGCGGCCGCGCTGTACGGCTTCGACACCGAGGGTACGACGACCACGCATGTACTGGACCCCGGCATTCGTTTGCGACCGAACCTCGGGCTGATGGTGCACCAGCGCCTGGGCGCACCGCTGAAGCGAGTGGACGGACGGCTGGCGACGGCGCCGGCGTGGACCGCGGTGGAAGTCGCTCGCATGCTGCCGCGACCGCGGGCGCTCGCAACGCTCGATGCGGCCTTGCATTCAGGATCGTGTACGCCCGAGGAGATCGCGGATGCGATCGCCGAGCAGAAGGGGCGGCGCGGCATCGTCGCCGTTCGTGCTCTGGCACCGCTTGCCGACCGCCGCGCCGAGTCGCCGATGGAGAGCGAGGCCCGCCTGGTCATGATCGACGGGCGGCTGCCACGCCCGGAACTGCAGTACGAGATCGAGGGATGGCGCGTCGATTTCGCCTGGCCTGACCACGGGGTCGTCGCGGAATACGAGAGCGTCGACTGGCATTCGGGCCGGCTCGAGATGCTCCGTGACAAGGCACGCTTCGCTGCGATCCAACAGCTCGGGTGGACGGTCATTCCAATCGTGGCTGCCGACGTGCGCGTGTATCCCGAGAGGCTCGTCGACCGGATCGCCACACATCTGGATCGCAACACCCCCGCGAGGAGACGCAAACTCGCGTGAAACATGCCCAAAACGCGCGAGTTCACGTCTTCTCGCCGGGAGAACTCAGCCCGTCGGTACGTAATCGGGGGCGTCGTCGATGTCCCCGGTCTCGCCGCGGCGCACGGCGCGACGGCCGAAATACACCACGTAGCCGATGAAACAGGCTTCGGCAGCCACGCCGATCGCGATGCGCACAAACGTCGGCAGCCCCGACG
Source organism: Mycobacterium sp. IDUB_1 (assembly GCF_055419625.1). NCBI lineage: Bacteria > Bacillati > Actinomycetota > Actinomycetes > Mycobacteriales > Mycobacteriaceae > Mycobacterium > Mycobacterium sp. IDUB_1. The sequence continues at coordinate 131,284 of NZ_JBVAYA010000001.1, forward strand.
GCGTGACGAACGCCTCGATCAGCCCCGCGATCGCGAGCACCGCGACCAGCCCCAGAGCCACCGAGATCATCGACCGGCCCTGCTCGGCGAGCACCTGCGCGCGCGGCCGATCCCCCGGCGAGACCACCGACCAGCCCAGCCGCATACCCGCGGCCGCCGCCAAGAAGACCGCGGTCAATTCGATCAGCCCGTGCGGGGTGATCAGCCCGAGGAAGATGTCGCCGCGGCCGGCACCGAACATCACCCCGGCGAGCACGCCGAAGTTGAGCGCGTTCTGAAACAGGATGTACGGGATCGGGATTCCGAGCAGGATCGCGGCCACCACGCACTGCGCAGCGATCCAGGCATTGTTGGTCCAGACGCTGAACGCGAAGGATGCCGCGGGGTGCTCGCTGTAGTAGGCCGCGAACTCCGTGTTGACCAGCTGCTCGATTTCACTCGGCGTGCCGATGGTGGCCTGCACCTCGGGAGTGCCGGCCACCCACACCGCCAACGCCACGGACACGATGAAGAACGCGACCGCGGTGCCCGCCCACCACCGCCACGTTCGGTACGCGACGACGGGGAACGACACCGTCCAGAACCGCACGAACTCCCGCCATAGTGGGGCGTGCGCGCCCGTGACGACCGACCGGGCCCGTGCCACCAGGCTGGAGAGCTTGCCGACGAGGACGGCGTCGGCCGACGACGACCGCACCATCGACAGGTGCGTGGAGACCCGCTGGTAGAGCTCCACCAGTTCGTCGGCTTCGGCGCCGGTGAGCCGCCTGCGTCGCTTCACCAGATGGTCGAGGCGATCCCACGCCGGCCGGTGCGCCAGCACGAACGCGTCGACATCCACCCCGCCGACTTTAGTAGCGTGGCGTCATGGCCAGTCCGCAGCAACCGGTGGTGACCGGTGACGCGGTCGTTCTCGACATCCAGATCGCCCAGTTGCCGGTGCGCGTCGTGTCGACGGTGATCGACGTCGTCGTCGTGGTGATCGCCTACGTCCTGGGTGTGCTGCTGTGGGCGCTGACGCTCTCGCAGTGGGATTCTGCGCTCTCCGACGCGGTCCTGATCGTGTTCACGGTGCTCGCCCTGGTCGGGTATCCGCTGATCTTCGAAACCGCCACCCGGGGTAGGTCGCTCGGCAAGATGGCGATGGGTCTGCGCGTGGTGTCCGACGATGGCAGTCCAGAACGCTTCCGGCAGGCCCTTTTTCGCGCTCTGTCCGGCGTGCTGGAGATCTGGATGCTGACCGGCGGCCCCGCCGTGATCTGCAGTCTCGTCTCACCGCAGGGCAAGAGGATCGGCGACATCTTCGCCGGCACTGTCGTGATCACCGAGCGCGGGCCGCGGATGGCACCGCCGCCGATGATGCCACCGCAGCTCGCCCCCTGGGCGTCTGCACTCGAGCTGTCCGCGCTGAGGCCCGAAACCGTCGAGCTGGCACGGCAATACCTCACCCGAGTACACCAGCTCGCGCCTCGGGTGCGCGACGAGATGGCCGGCCGCATCACCGGTGAGGTGGTCGCGCAGATCACTCCGCCGCCTCCACCGGGCACTCCGGCCGGCCAGGTGCTCGCCGCGGTGCTCGCCGAGCGTCACCGCCGGGCCCTGCAGCGTTTGCAGCCGCCCACCTACTGACGAACCACGCCGACCATCGTCGCAACGGCGGCCGCCAGGCTCGTGACCGTCCGCACGTGGTTCCACGACGTCCAGCTCGCGAGGTAGGCCTGCCACACGTCGGGAGTGGCGGCGGCCGCGTCGAGCCCGTCGTTCAGAGGCACGTTGGCCACCACGGTGACGACCGCGCCCGCCACCCCGAGCACGGCACCGGCCACCAGCCACCCCCGCCCGGGCGGCGAGGCCACCACCGCCATCACGCCCATCGCGACGGCCAGCAGCGCGGCGCCGAAGTACGCGAGCAGGAACACGCCGTTGGTCTGCGCCGTGGCGTTGATTCCGCGCATCGCCGCGATGGCGTTCTGCGGGCCGGCGCGATCGAGGCCGGCCATCACGAACGTCGAGAAGACGAGCATCATGCCGCCGGCGGCGGCACTGGCCACCGCGGAGACGGAGGAGACGACGGTCAGGGCGCTGCTGGTCATGGACCCCAGTCAACGCACCGAAGTCGAGACGATCCATAGCTCAAACCCGCATACACATCATCGATCGTCTACGCTGCGATCCATGGATGCTCTGGCCGGCTTACTGGACGGCATCCACGCCCGGGGCGCGTTCGTCCTTCGGATGCGGCTGGACCCGCCGTGGTCGATGCGCGTGTGCGACGAGGCGCCGCTGACGATCATCTGCCAGACGCACGGCACAGCCGTCATCGTCCCCGTCGACGGGCAGCCGATCGAGCTGACGGCCGGCCAGCTGGCGCTCACGCGCGGCACGGAGCCCTATGTCTTCGCCGACGACGCCGGCACTCCGCCGATGATCGTCATCCACCCCGGTCAGCGCTGCACGACGGTGTCCGGGGACGACCTGCGTTTCGAGATGTCGCTGGGCGTGCGCACCTGGGGCAACAGCAGCACCGGCGCCAGCCGATCGGTGATCGGGGCCTACGAGGGGTACAGCACGGTGGGCGCCCGTCTACTCGACGCGCTACCCGCGGTGGCCGTGATGCCGGCCGACGCGTCGCTGGTCGCGTTGCTGTCCGACGAGGCGGGGCGCGACGGCCCCGGCCAGGAGTCGTATCTGGACCGACTGCTGGATCTACTGCTGATCACCGCGGTCCGCACCTGGTTCGATTCCGAGGGCGCCGCGCCGCCGTGGTGGCGCGCCGAGCACGACGGCATGATCGGGCCCGCGCTGAAATTGATGTACCGCAACCCTTCTCATCCGTGGACGGTCGAGCTGCTGGCCGCCGCGGTCGGTTGTTCTCGGGCCGCGTTCGCCCGCCGGTTCACCGATCTGGTCGGTGAGCCGCCGATCGCCTTCCTGACGGGGTGGAGGCTCGCGCTGGCGGCCGATCTGCTGCGCTCCGGCGCCACGGTGGCGGCGGTGGCCCGGCAGGTGGGGTACGGCAGTCCGTTCGCGCTCAGTACGGCGTTCAAGCGGGCGTACGGCATCAGCCCCCACGCGCACCGGAGCGCGACAGCGTGACTAGCCCGGAATCCAGTTGCCGTGGAATCCATAGGGAACCCGTTGCGGGAGAACGATTCTGGCAACGGGCGTGCCGGTGAAGTCGGCTGCGTCGATGATCACGAGATCGCTGCCATCGCGCGCAGGGTCGTAGACATAGGCCAGGTACCAGCCGCTGCTCTCGTCGGCGGAACCGTCGGCGGGCACGAAGACCGCTTCACCGGGGACGCCAGGTGAGGCCGCCGTGCCGAAGCGGTGTTCCTGCGTGGCGCCGGAGACGAGGTCGTGGCGGAGGAGGCTCGAGCCGGCGACCGACACCGAGTAGCGGGCAGGCAGCGTCACCAGGCGATCGTCGATCCTCGGGAACTCCACCTCCCTGTCGTCGAGCTGCGCCTCGGTGACAGTCCCTCGCTGCATGTCGATCGTCCATGTCCACATCACGGCTTTGGGACCGAAATCGCTTCCTTCGCGCCATAATTCGGGGTAGCGCACCGCCTGCAGGCACAACCCCTCCGCGGTGTCGTGGGCGTTGACGACGTGGAACACGTAGCACGGGTCGATGTCGAACCATCGCACCTCACCGAACGGGTCCGCGCGGCGCAGCACCCCCAGCCGGGCCCCGTAGTCGTCGTCCCAGCGGAACGGCATGCTGCCGCCCATCGCGGCCTGGAGATTGAACACCACGGGAAGGTCCATGAAGACAACATGATCCGCAGTCAGCGCGAAGTCGTGCATCATCGTCATCGCGGGTACGTCGACGGGTCGGTTGATCACCAGCTCACCGGAGGCATCGGCGCGGTGATAGGTGACGTTGGGGCCGAGCAGGTTTCCGTATCCGAAGAAGTGCAGTTCGCCGGTGGTCGGGCAGATCTTGGGGTGAGCGGTCATCGCGTCGACGAGCTTGCCGCCGAAGTCGTAGGCGCCGACGGTCTCCAGCTCGGTGCTGATCTCGTACGGCAGTGAGGATTCCACGAGCGCCAGGGTTCTGCCGGCGTGGTTGACGATGTGGGTGTTCGCGACGCTGGAGCGCAGGTTGCGACTGCCGTCGGGGTTGTACACACCGAACGGCTCGTCGAAGCTGTCGGTGCGCACCCACCGGTTGCGGTACCACGCCGCCCTCCCGCCCTCGATGCGCACGCCGTGGACCATCCCGTCCCCGGTGAACCAGTGCCCGCCGTCGGCGCGGGGGTTGGGGCCGTTGCGCAAGTACCAGCCCGACAGGTCGGTGGGGATCGCACCCTCGACGGGCAGGTCGAAAGCGGTGAGTTCGTCGGGCACGGGCGCGTAGTTGCCGGTGCGGAACGTGTCGACGGATAGGGACGCGGGCTCGGCGTCGGTGTCGGTCATCACACCAGCCTGACAGCCCGCGCCGAAACTGAACGTTGCATCTCGATACTTCTCGATATATCGTCAATGCATCGGAGCGCACATAGCAGCTCCTTCCCCCTACACCGTGAGGACATCACCATGAACACCCCATTCACCCCACCTGAGCGCGGCTTCGGTTTCGGCTTCCCCGGCCAACACGGCCCGCAGGGACCCCACGGCCCGCATGACCTGCGCGGCCCCCAGGACCGGCGCGGTCTGCACGAACAGCGGCGTCACGCACGCCGTGAATTCCGCGACCACCTGCGTGAACACCGCGGTCAGGCCGGCTTCGGATTCGGCCCCTTCGCGCCGGGCGGACCCGGCGTGCCCGGGTTCGGACCCGGATTCGGCCCCGGTCCGTTCGGCTTCGGTGCCGGCGGGCGCGGCGGCGGACGGCGCGGCGGCGGTCGCGGCCGACGCGGTGACGTGCGCGCGGCGATTCTCGCCCTGCTGGCAGAGCGGCCGATGCACGGCTACGAGATGATCCAGGAGATCGACGCCCGCAGCCAGCAGCTGTGGAAGCCGAGCCCCGGCTCGGTGTATCCCACGCTGCAGCTGCTCGTCGATGAGGGTCTGCTGGTGGCCACCGAATCCGAGGGCAGCAAGAAGCTGTTCGAGCTGACCGACGAGGGTCGCGCTGCCGCGGAGAAGGTCGAGACCCCGCCGTGGGACGAGATCACCTCGGGCGCCGATCCGACCGCCATGGGCCTGCGCACCGCCGTGGGCCAGCTGATGGGAGCGATCGCGCAGTCCGCGCACGCCGCCACCAGTGAGCAGCAGCAACGCATCGTCGAGATCGTCAACACCGCGCGACGCGAGATCTATCAGGTCCTCGGCGAGGACTGAGCAGTCGATCCGGCGCGGTTTCTTTCCCAAAAGCGGAAGAAACCGCGCCGGTTCTGCGTCACTAGAGACCATGCAGACGTTCAAGCTCGGGGATCATGTCGTCGGACGCGTCGGATTCGGCGCGATGCAGCTGCCCGGGCCTGGCGTGATGGGTCCGCCCCGCGACCACGACCAGGCCATCGCAGTTCTGCGAAGGGCACTCGAGCTGGGCATCAACCACATCGACACGGCCCAGTTCTACGGGCCGAATGTCGCCAATGAGCTGATCCGCGAGGCGCTTCACCCCTATCCCGAGGACCTGGCCCTGGTCAGCAAGGTCGGCGCTCGCCGCGACGAGCAGGGCAACTGGAACCCCGCCCAGCAGCCCGACGAGCTGCGCGCCGACATCGAACAGAACCTCGAGACGCTGGGCACGGACCGCATCGCCGCGGTCAACCTGCGCATCCACTCCGGTGATCCGAACAGCGTCGGGCCGGTCGACGCCGACCTGTTTCCCCGCCAACTCGACGCGATGATCGCAGCCCGTGACGAGGGGTTGATCGAGGGCATCGGGTTGAGCAGCGCATCGGAGGAGCACCTGCGCATCGCGTTGGACAAGACCGAGATCGTCACGGTGCAGAACGCCTACAACCTCGTCGACCGCAGGTCCCAGTCGGTTCTGGAGCTGTGCAACGAACACGGCATCTCGTTCGTGCCGTTCTTCCCGCTCGGATCGGCGTTCGCGGCCGACAACCCGGTCCTCGGCCACCCGGCCGTGCGCGCCGAAGCGGAGAAGCTCGGACGCACACCGGCACAGATCGCGCTGGCCTGGACGCTGTCGGTCGCCCCGAACGTGCTGCTGATCCCGGGGACGTCGTCGGTGGCGCACCTGGAGGACAACACCGCGGTCGCCGACATCGAGCTCGACGCGGAGACGAAGAAGGCTCTGGACGCCGCCGCATAAGGAGCGCCTCGCCTGCGATTCTTGGTTTCACCGCCGGCGGCAATACCATTGACGTCATCATGACGACCAGTACCGCCGGGTCCCGGCCCGATCAGTTGTCGGCCGAGGCGCAGCGCAGGCGGACCTTTGCCGTCATCAGTCATCCCGACGCCGGCAAGTCGACGCTGACCGAGGCGTTGGTGCTGCACGCCAAGGCCATCACGGAGGCCGGCGCCATCCACGGCAAGGCGGGCCGCCGCTCGACAGTGTCGGACTGGATGGAGATGGAGAAGGCGCGCGGCATCTCGATCACGTCGACGGCGCTGCAGTTCCCGTACGTGACGAAGACCGGCAACACCTGCGTGATCAACCTGCTCGACACCCCGGGTCACGCCGACTTCTCCGAGGACACCTACCGCGTGTTGACCGCTGTCGACTCGGCGGTCATGCTCATCGACGCGGCCAAGGGCCTGGAGCCGCAGACGCTCAAGCTGTTTCAGGTCTGCCGGCACCGCCGCATCCCGATCATCACCGTGATCAATAAGTGGGACCGCCCGGGCCGGTATGCGCTGGAACTGATCGATGAGATCCAGACGCGCATCGGGCTCAAACCGACTCCGCTGACGTGGCCGGTCGGCATCGCCGGCGATTTCAAAGGCGTGCTGGACCGCCGTACCGGCACCTACATCCGCTTCACCCGCACCGCCGGCGGCGCCACCGCCGCGCCGGAGGAGCACATCGACGCCGACAAGGCGCACGACGCCGCGGGTGTGGACTGGGATACCGCGGTCGAGGAGTCGGAGTTGCTCAGCGCCGACGACGCCGATTTCGATCCGGAGACGTTCCGCGACTGCACGTCGAGCCCGGTGCTCTTCACCTCGGCGGCGCTGAACTTCGGGGTGAACCAGCTGCTCGACGTGCTCGCCGAGCTCGCCCCACCACCGTCGGGTGCGCTCGATGCCGACGGCAATCGCCGCGAGGCGACGTCGCCGTTCAGCGCGTTCGTGTTCAAGGTCCAAGCCGGCATGGACTCCGCGCACCGCGACCGGATCGCTTATGCGCGAGTGTGTTCGGGCACGTTCGAACGTGGTGACGTGCTGACCCATGCGGCGACGGGCAAGCCGTTCGTCACCAAGTACGCGCAGACGGTGTTCGGTCAGCAGCGCTCCACGTTGGACACCGCGTGGCCCGGCGATGTCATCGGTCTGGCGAACGCGGCGGCGCTACGCCCGGGTGACACGCTGTATTCCGAAGTGCCCGTGGTCTATCCGCCGATTCCGAGCTTCTCGCCCGAATACTTCGCGGTCGCGCGGGGCAAGGATCCGAGCAAGCACAAGCAGTTCCGCAAAGGTATCGAGCAGCTGGACCAGGAAGGCGTGGTGCAGGTGCTGCGCTCTGATCGCCGCGGCGAGCAGGCGCCGGTGCTGGCGGCGGTCGGGCCCATGCAGTTCGAGGTGGCCACCCACCGGATGGCAGCAGAGTTCGGCGCCCCGATCACGCTGGAATCGTTGCCCTACACCGTCGCTCGTATCACTGACGCCGACGGCGCCGAGGTGCTGCAGAAGCTGGCCTCGGTCGAGGTGTTGACCCGCAGTGACGGTGCGCTGCTGGCGGTCTTCTCGACGAAGTGGCGGCTGGAGAACGTGGCGCGGGAGAACCCGACGGTGATGCTGCGGTCGCTGGTCGCCGCCGGCGACAACTAGTCCATGGGGGCCAGCACTACCTGAGGACTGCGGGTAGCGGCGTGGTCGGATACGGCCCTCGCGCGGGAGCATCGTCTCGTCAACACTTGGAGGAGACGAGCGATGAACACTGATGTCCGGCAGGATCTGGTGCTGTCCCACGCGCAGCTGACCGCCGAGGTGGAGGTCGAGTTCGACCATGTGAATATCGCCCAGTGGCTGCAAGCACTACCCACCCACGAGTACCAGCGCTGCGCGCCGGGGGACCACAAAGCCGCGGGTTACACCGTCGATGACGACGGCACACCGATGTCGATCAACGTGGAGATGATCGGCAGCGGACTTGTCGTGCAGCAGTACCGGTTCGACGTCGCCGAACCGCACTACTGCAAGATGGTGTCGCTGTCCGATGTGCTGACTCCGCTGGGCTGGACCACCACCCAGGTCATCTGGGAGCTGCGAATGGAACGCCTGGACGAAAATCACTGCCGGTACACGAACACCGTGACATCCCACCCCACTGAACATTTCCTCGCGTTCATCGCCGAGCACGGTCAGACCTTCGAGGAGGCGGCCGCGGCGCGCCAGGAGGCATCGGGTCGCCACTGCGCCGTCGAGACGCCCTTGTATGCCGAAAGCATTGCCCGCCAGGCCGCGTCGCGCTCCGGATCGACGGTCAAGGCAGCGTCGTGACGTCGGCCATCGTTTTCGACACGCCCGGCGGGCCCGACGTCCTGCAGTGGCGCCCCGTCGACGTGCCGGCCCCCGGTGGTCGCGAGGTGGTGATCGCCGTTGCTGCGGCCGGCGTCAACAACGCCGACCTCCTCCAGCGCAGGGGCCGTTATCCGCTGCCGGCCGGTGCTTCTCACGTCCTCGGGCTCGAGTGCGCGGGCACTGTCGTCGCCGTCGGGGCCGACGTCGGCGAGTGGTCGATCGGCGATCCGGCGTGTGCACTGCTCGACGGTGGCGGATACGCCGAGCAGGTAGTCGTGGCCGCAGATCAGCTACTTCCGATCCCGGCGGGTCTGTCCCTCGTCGAAGCGGCCGCCGTCCCCGAGGTGGCGTGCACTGTCTACTCCAATCTGGCGATGGTCGCCGGACTTCGCGCGGGCGACGCTGTGCTCATCCACGGCGCCGGCGGAGGCATCGGGACATTCGCGGTGCAGTGGGCCCGCGCCATCGGCGCATACGTCATCACCACCGCCGGTAGCGACGAAAAGGTCAGCCATGGAAAGGCCCTCGGCGCACAGACGGCCATCAACTATCGCACTGAAGACTTCGTTGCGGTCACCCTGGATGCCACGGACGGACGGGGTGTCGACGCAGTCTTGGACGTCGTCGGGGCTGACTATCTGGACCGCAACATCACCTGCCTCGCTCCGGACGGTCACCTCGTGGTCATCGGCGGAGCAATGGAACCGGCGCCGCTCGACCTGGGTGCGCTGATGGTGCGGCGCGCCAGCGTCACCGCGACCATGCTGCGCGGCCGGCCCGCCGAGCAGAAGGCGGCGATCGTCGCCGGTGTACGCCGAGACGTGTGGCCGCTGTTCGAGGCCGGTGCCATCCGCGTCGTGGTCGACACCGAGGTGCCGCTGCGCGACGCAGCGCATGGTCACGAACTGCTGGAATCCGGCCGCACCGTCGGTAAGGTCGTGTTGACCAACAACAACGGCTGATCAGTCACGGCCTAATCCACGTCGACCCAGTCCAACGTGCGGGACACCGCTTTCTGCCAGCCCGCGTAGCCATCGGCGCGCTGCTCGTCGGACCAGTCCGGCGACCAGCGTTTGCCCTCTTGCCAATTCGCGCGCAGATCGTCGGCGCCGTCCCAGAAGCCGACGCCGAGGCCCGCGGCGTAGGCCGCGCCCAGCGCCGTGGTCTCGGCGACCACGGGCTTCACCACGTCGACGCCGAGCACGTCGGCCTGGATCTGCATGCACAGGTCGTTGGCGGTGATGCCGCCGTCGACCTTGAGCACCTCCAGGTGCACGCCCGAGTCGGCCTCCATCGCATCGACGACGTCGCGGCTCTGATAGCAGATCGCCTCGAGCGTCGCGCGGGCAACGTGTGCGTTGGTGTTGTAGCGGGAGAGCCCAACGATCGCGCCGCGCGCATCCGAACGCCAATACGGTGCAAAGAGACCCGAGAACGCGGGCACGAAGTAGACGCCGCCGTTGTCGGAGACCTGACGGGCCAGGGACTCGCTCTGCGATGCGCCGCTGATGATGCCGAGCTGGTCGCGCAGCCACTGCACCGCTGAGCCGGTCACCGCGATCGAACCCTCCAGGGCGTACACGGGTTTCGCGTCGCCGAACTGGTAGCAGACCGTGGTCAGCAGGCCGTTGTCGGAGCGGACGATCTTCTCGCCGGTGTTGAGCAGCAGGAAATTGCCTGTGCCGTAGGTGTTCTTGGCCTCGCCTTCGGAGAGGCACACCTGACCGACCATCGCCGCCTGCTGATCACCGAGGATTCCGGTGATCGGGATCTCCCCGTCGGCCGGACCGGTGTCCAGTGTCATCCCGAACGGTTCGGTCACCGAGGACGGGCGGATCTCGGGCAGCATCTGACGGGGAATGTCGAAGAACGACAGCAGCTCGTCGTCCCAGTCGAGTGTTTCCAGGTTCATCAGCATGGTGCGGCTGGCGTTGGTCACGTCGGTCACGTGCACGCCGCCGCGGTGCCCTCCGGTCAGGTTCCACAGCACCCACGTGTCGGTGGTGCCGAAGATCGCGTCGCCCTTCTCGGCATCGGCACGCACCCCGTCGACGTTGTCGAGAATCCACTGCACCTTGCCGCCGGCGAAGTACGTGGCCGGCGGCAGCCCGGCCTTACGGCGGATGATGTCACCGCGTTCGTCGCGGTCCAAGGCGGAGGCGATGCGGTCGGTGCGGGTGTCCTGCCACACGATCGCGTTGTGGTACGGACGTCCCGTTTTGCGATTCCACACCAGCGACGTCTCGCGCTGATTGGTGATGCCCAGTGCAGCGAGATCGACGGCAGACAGGTTCGTCTTGTTCAGCGCTGTGGCCACCACCGATCCGGTGCGCTCCCAGATCTCCACGGGGTTGTGCTCGACCCATCCGGCCCGGGGCAGGATCTGCTCGTGCTCGAGTTGATGGCGGCCCACCTCGGCGCCGTCGTGGTCGAAGATCATGCACCGGGTGCTGGTGGTGCCCTGGTCGATTGCAGCGACGAAGTCGGCCATCCGTCCATGATGAACCACGACGATGAACCACGGGACCCGCTGATCGGCCGAACGCCCGGCCGGGTCGCGCTAGAGTGCGCGAAGGCGCGACGGAAAGGTGCCGCTCATCAACACTCGACGCTGCAGGCTCGCCGCGGCCGCCGCATTCGTGGCCGCGCCCCTTCTTCTCAGCGCCCCCGCGATCGCCCAGCCCGCTCCCCCGGCCGTCGACCCCCGGGCCGGGTGCGAGTCTCCCGACTTCGGTGGCGTCTTCGTTCCCGTGACCGCGACGCGCGCCGAATGCCAGTACATCGTCGAGGGCAGCTTCTACTACGACGACTACGACAACGGCGTCTACACCGGAACGCTCGTGTACCGCGACGGGACGAAGGTTCCCACCGAGCGTCCGCAGATCCCCGAGCTGTTCACCATGCCCGGCGGCGGCCCGCCGCCCGTCATACCTTTCCAGGTGGCGCCCTGATCACCGCCACCGATACGGCCCAGCTCGCGGACATGCCTCGCGGCGGTCCGAAGGCCTCCTGCCTGGACCGTCTGCTCGAGACCGATCGCGAGGAGTACCTGGACCGCGACGACGTCGACCCGAAGGTGAAGCGCAGCGTGATCCGCGCGCTGGACTGGACCGGTGATGTGTTCGGCAACCACGACCGGTTCGCCACGCTCGCGCTCGAGCAGGTCGCCGACGTCCCCGATCCGCGGATTCTCGAGTTGGGCGCCGGCCACGGCGCACTGTCGCGTCGGCTGCTCGAGTGGCATCCATCGGCCCGTGTCACCGTCACCGACGTCGAACCCGAGTCCGTGGCGGCCATCGCCGCCGAGCTCGGCGCCCATCCCCGCGCCACCGTCGCGCAGATGAATGCCACCGCACTCGACGCCGCCGACGGTGCTTTCGACCTCGCGGTGTTCGCGCTGTCGTTTCACCATCTGCCGCCGGCGGCTGCGGCCACGGTCCTCGCCGAAGGCACCCGGGTGGCCACCACGCTGCTGATCATCGATCTGCCCCGCCCACCCGCGCTGCTGCACCTGGCCCGGCTGGCCACCATGTTGCCGCTGGCGCCGTTCCTGCCGTTCGCCCACGACGGCGTGATCAGCTCGCTGCGGGCCTACAGCCCGTCGGCGCTGCGCACGCTGGCCCGCCACGCCGACCCGGCGATGCAGGTCGAGTTGCGCGGTGGCTGTCTCAGTCCGCAGGTGATGTTGGCGACGCGGGGGCCGTCGGCAGGCGGCTGATCACCGGATAGATGATCTCGCGGGTGTGCCGCCCCTTGACCGTGACCTCGTCGGGTACGCCCCACAGGTAGAGGTCCGCGGTGGCGTCGTGCACCCGGCCCGTCACCAGGACCGGTGAGCGGCCGTCGCGGCCGGCAATACTGGCCAACCGGAAGGCCAGGTTGGTGGAGTCGCCGAGGATCGTGGCCATCGCTCCCGCCATCGCGGTCTGGGCGGCCGCGCCGTGCACCACGCTCCAGCCCATCCGAATCGGCGCCCCGGCGCCATCGCGCAGTGTCAGCGACGGGCCGAGCGTGGCAACTGCCCGGTCGGCGGCGAGCGTGAAGTCGATCGCTGCCGCGTGGGCACTCGCGTGCGTCTGGGTGTTCCACACCGCGTAGATCGCGTCGCCGGCGTAGTGATTGAGGGTGCCGTGGTGCGCCCTGAGGAGTTCGTCGAGCCGCCACCACAGCGTGGACATGCTCTCCGCGAGCACCCTGCTGTCGGTCACCTCCGAGATCGTCGAATAGGACAGGATGTCGCCGACGACCATCACCATGTCCGCCTGGCTGATCTCGGCCTGGGTCAGGGTGGGCAGCTGCCGGTCCTTCTTGGCGAACCGGTCCGACCGGAACGTCATCGCGATGTCGCCGACGGTGATTCGATCGCCGGGGACGATGGGCGCGGCAACGGTACGCGCGAGCGGCATGCCGTTCAGGGAGGTCCCGTTGGTACTGGTGTCGATGACCACGGCGAGGTCGAGGTCGGCGATCAGTCGAATCTCGAAATGGTTGCGAGAAATGTGCTTCTCGGACAGAACGAGCCGCCGGTGCTCGCTGATGCCGGCGCACTCCCGACCGACGAACAGTTGATCGACGATGGGGACCGTCAGCTCGTCGCGGCCGTGGACCACCAGGTAGCCCAGCACCTTCCCCTCCGAAGCACCCTCCACACGGCGAGTTTATGGGCCAGCGGGCCGCCGGGCGTCGAGTTCGACGCGGTGCTCCCGAACCGCTCGCGTCCCGTACCCGGCCGCCCTAGTGTGAAACTGTCGCGGGGGTAGCTGGTTTTTGCGGGGGAGGTTCGATGGAGGGGACTCCCTTCGGTCGATATCAGTTGATCGATCTGTTGGGCCGTGGGGGCATGGGCGAAGTGTGGCGCGCCCATGACACGGTCACCGACCGCGTCGTGGCTCTGAAGCTGCTTCCGGCCCAGTGGGCCGAGGACGAGCTCTACCTCCAACGCTTCCGCCGTGAGGCGCACGCCGCCGCGCAATTGACCGAGCCGCACGTGGTGCCGATCCACAACTACGGCGACGTGGACGGTCGGCTGTACGTGGACATGCGGCTGATCGACGGCTGCGACCTGCAGAATCTGCTCGCCAACGGCGCGCTCATCCCCAGTCGGGCGGTGGTGATCGTCGAGCAGGTGGCGATGGCGCTCGATGCCGCCCATCAGGCCGGTCTGGTGCACCGCGACGTCAAGCCGTCCAACATCCTCATCGCCCGCTACGACTTCGCATATCTGATCGACTTCGGCGTCGCGCGGGCCATCACCGACACGGGGTTGACCAATTCGGCGCACATCGTCGGCACCCTGCTGTACATGGCGCCCGAACGATTCCGCAACGGGCTCAGCGACATTCGGTCCGACGTCTACTCGCTGGCATGCGTTCTGGCGCAGTGCCTGACCGCGACCCCACCGTTCAACGGCCAGACCGTCGAGGAACAGATGATGGCCCATCTGACCGCGCCTGCGCCCAGGCCGTCGGCCGTCAACCCGTACATCCCGGCCGCCTTCGACGCCGTCATCGCCAAGGGCATGGCCAAGAACCCCGACGACCGGTATCAGAGCGCGCTGGAACTCGCCGAGGCGGCGAGCCGGGCGCTCGACGGCGCGGCGTCCACGCAGGCGCGGGTGTCGGTGACGTCGAGCCTGCCGGGTGCAGAGGGCGATCTGGCCGCGACGCTGCACGGAGGCGAGGTCGGGACGCACGATGACACGGGCCTCGACCTGACGCGCACGGGCGGGTCGATCGACGATCTCCTCGACCGGGCCGTGGCCGCGGTCAACAGTGGTGACCGGGCGAAGGCGTCCGCGCTGGCCGATCAGGTCCTGGCCGTCGACCATCGCAATGCTGAGGCCGAGGATCTGCTGCGGGCCCCGACTGATCGGGGGGAGATCCGCCGGTTGACGATCATCTCGGCCGATCTCGTCGACGCCACCGATCTGGCGCTGCGTGTCGAGCCGGAGACCCACCGCCTCCTGGTCAGTCGCTTCCGCGACGTCGTCCGGCAGGTGGCCGAGCGCTATGAGGGCCACGTCGCCTCGTCCAAGGCCGACGGCCTGCTGGTGGTTTTCGGCTATCCGAACGCCCACGACGACGACGTGCGCCGTGCTGTCCAGGCGGGGCTGGACATCGCGCGCGACGTGGAACGGCTCAGTGAACAGGCGCGGCGCCGGTTCGGCGCGGGCGTCGACATGCGCATCGGTGTGCACCGCGGGCCCGTCTATCTCGACAGCGACCAGGACGATGTGTACGGCCTTGCGGTCAACCTGGCCGCACAGGTGTCGGCGCTGGCTCCGACCGGCGGGGTGGCGGTGTCGCATTCGGTGGAACCGTTGGTGCGCAACGCCTTCGATTTGGAGCAGCTGCCGTCGGCGGCGATGCCGGGCTCCGCGGAAGTGATCAATCCGTTCCGCGTTCTCGGCGAACGCGCCTACACCGCGACGGCACCGATGGGTCCGCTGGTGGGACGGGACCGCGAGTTCGCTCGGCTGGAGAAGAGTTGGCGGCGCGCGCAGGCGGGCACGCTGACGGTACCGGCGGTGGCGTTCCGCGGGGAGGCGGGCATCGGCAAGAGCCGACTCGCCGTGGCGGCCACCGAGCTGGTGCAGCATGACAACGGAACCGTCGTCGAGCTCGTCGGCTCGCCCGTGCACGCCGATGTGGGCCTGCATCCGGCGCGACTGCTGTTGGAACGGCGCTGCGGTATCACGCGGGTGACCGAGCCGGCCCGTCGCCTGCAGCTGCTGGAGGCCGAGCTGCGCGCGCTCGGCGTGGATCCTGTCACCCAGATCCCTTTGCTCGCACCCATTCTGGGCCTCGATGCCGCACTCGGCTACGACCCGCCGCAGGCGGAGGGTCGCAAGCTGGTCGAACTCATCACGGCGGCGATGAAGAACTACCTGTTCTCCGCGTTCGGCGGACGACCCGGCCTGGTGCTGGCCGAGGACGCCCACTGGTTCGACCAGTCCACGCTCGAATTGCTGGGCAGCGTGCTCGCCGCAACCGACGGCCGCCTGCTGGTGGTGATCACCGGCCGCGAGGGCAACTGGCTCAACGAGCAGTGGCCGGCCAAGGTGTTCGACCTGTCGCCGCTGTCCGACGAGCAGACCGACGAGTTGGTGCTGGCCCTGGATCCGCGGATCGCACCCGAGCAGTGCGCGGCGGTGCGAGCGCGGTGCGGCGGCGTGCCGTACTACATCGAGCAGGTGGTCAACGGACTCGAATCTGACCCTGGCGCAGTACATTCCACGGTGCCCGACTCCCTCTACGAGCCGCTGTTCGCCCGTTTGCTCGCCGTCCCCGACGTGGTGCCGGTGGTCGAGGCGGCCGCCGTGATCGGCAGACATGTGGACCGGGCACTGCTGGTTGCGGTGTCGTCGCTGAGCGAGGACAAGGTCGACGACGTCATCGACGAGCTCGAGGATGCGAAGGTCTTCGAGCCGCATGGGCCCGACGTGTGGAAGTTCCGCCACGAGCTGCTGCGTGAGGTGGCTGCCGAACTGGCACCGCCGAGCGTGCGCCGGGCGTTGCATGGCCGCACCGCCGACGTCCTGGTCGCCGGTGCGGCCGGGGAGCCGGACTGGCGTCTGGTGGCGGCCCACTACGAGCAGGCCGAGCGGCACGCCGACGCCGCCGGCGCCTATCGCGAGGCGTCGGCAACCGCGCGCCGCCGCGGCGCCCTGGAGGAGGCCCGCGCCTACCTGACGCGGTCGCTGGCTCAACTCGAACTGTGCCCATCCGGGCGGGATCGCGACCGGCTGGAGATCGAGCCCCGGCTCGAGCGCGGGTTCCTCACCTCGACCGCCGAGGGTTACCAAAGCCCTTCGGTGGCTGAGGATCTGGAGCGGAGCCTGCAGATCGTCGGCTCTGATCTGCATGACGATCAGGTGATCGGAACCCTACTGGCGGTCAGCAGCTACTACATCAACAAGTCCGATCTTCGCCGCGCGCATCAGCTGGCGGAGGCTCTGCAGGAGACTCCCGACGAGCGGCGCCGGGTGTGGAACCCGGCCATCGCCTGCGTGCACGGGATGGTCATGTTCCTGCGCGGCGAATTCGAGAGGGCAAGAAGGTATTTCGAAGAGGCCAGCGCCGGCTTCGACGCCGAGGGTCAGAACAGCATGCAGGAGCTATGGTTCATTCCCTGGGACGTCGTCGCGCTGGCCTACGAACACCTCTCGATCTACCACGTGCTGCGGGGCGAACAGGCGGCTGCGGAAGTCGCGATGGCCAAGGCGGAGAACCGCGGGGACGAACTGGCGTTCCCCTGGGGCCCCTACAACCAGGCCTACGCCAATCACATCGAGATCTGGCTGCGCCGCGAGAGCGGCGACCTCGACCGCGCCGAGCGGGTGGTGTCCGAAATGGTCGAGCGTGCCGAGCGGTACGGCATCGATTTCTGGCAGATGCTGGGGTCGACGCTCGGTCAGGCCACCGTCGCAGCCGAACTCTCGTTGCGCTCAGGCGCAGACGCCGGCGATCTGTCGGCCCAGATCGATCAGCTCACCGGGTTCACCGACTTCTGGCGATCACTCGGGCTGTATGCCTACCAAACCCAGTACGACTGCGTGATCGGTCGTCTGCTGATCGCGGCGGGGCGGTTGGAGGAGGCCCGCGATCGCATCAACGGTGCGCTGCAGATCGCCGAGGACACCCAGATGCACTTCTTCGACGCGGAGTTGTTGCGCGCGCGGGCCAAGACCCACACCGATCCCGACACCAGCGCAGCGGACCTGGGGGTGGCGATGGCGATGGCCCGCCACCAGGGTGCGCCGCTGTACGAGCTTCGGGCCGCACTCGACGACGTCGACCTCCGCGGCGAGGCGGCCCACCCGCAGCTCGCCGACACGTTGACGCGGCTGCCCGCGGAATGCACCCTGCCCGACGTGGTGCGAGCGCGCGCGATCCTCGCTTGACCGGGCAGGGGTGGCCGGATCCGGGGCCCCGGCGCACGTGCTCCACCGAGATCCCCGGACCCGACCGGTCGGCCGCGTGAGTTCCCTCGCATCAGCGGCCTGCTCGTCGGGCACCGGTGGTACCGTCCCCCGATCGGTGGCCCGGCCGGAACCTCGACCGTGCCGTCCCGGTGTCCGCGACGAGTGAGACAACGATGTCGGGGCGGCCTTGGAAAAATCTTGGGATGCCTCGGCCGGCGCCGCGGTCCTACCCTCCGTCGTGTTCGAAGACGAACTCGCCGTCGCCGATTCCGAGCCGGTCCCCGGCGGAGAGTTCGGCGCTGCCTTGGATTCGGCCGCCGTTGCGGTGGATTCCGTTGGCCGATCCGGCGTCGATGATCACGTACCCGGCGCCGGAGCCGACGATGACCGCGTGCTGGCGGCTGACCCGAGGGTCGCCGAGCACGATGTCGTTGTCGGAATGCCTGCCGATGCGGGTGACGGCGTCGGTCAACGGATACGTCGTGCCGCCTGCAGCGCGCAGTCGCGCGGCGCCGCTCTGCGACGCCGACATCAGGCGGTTCACGGTGGCCACCATCGTGTCGGCGGCGGTCTTGCGGATCGACGGTCCGACGTTCAGCGGCGCCTGCGCCAGGATCACCGCGTGCAGGTCGCGCAGCTCGGGCGTCGGGTCGATACCGAGTTCGTCGGCGAGCACGTCCTTGACGCGGCGAAACGCGTCCAGGGCATCCGACTGGCGCTGCGCGAGGTAGTAGGCCGTCATCAGCTGAGCCCACAGCGGCTCCCGGTACGGGTGGCGGGCGACAAGCTCTTCGAGGTCAGCGATCACCGAGTCCGCTCGCCCGCAGGCGATCTCGGCCTGGGCCCGGACGGTGTGCGCCGAGATCCTGTCCTCGGACAGTGCCACCTCGAAGGTTTGCACGAACGGGAAGCCGCGCAGATCAACGAGAAAGTCGCCCTTCCACTCGGCAAGCGCGTGCGACAGGTGCGTACTCGCGTCCTGGAAGCGTCCCGCCGCAGCGGCCTCGAGACCTGCACCCCGGGCCGCGATGAAGCGGCCCAGGTCGACGTCGCCCTCGTCGACGCGGACGCGGTAACCCGCGGAGGCCTTCTCCAGGAGTTGGCGGTCGTCGACGCCGGCCGTGCGCAGCAGGCGGCGCAGGTTCGACACGTACGCGTGCAGGCTTGCGCGGGCTTCGGCCGGGGCCTGCTCGCCCCACACCGCATCGATCAGCATCTCGGTGGACAGCGCGCGGTTTCGGTTGAGCACCAGGACGGCCAGCACGGCCCGCTGCTTCGGCGTACCCAGCGGGACGGCGGCGCCTTCCACCGTCATGTGAAACGGCCCGAGCAGCGCGAAGCTGACACGCGAACTCATGGACGTCGGTTCCTCCCCTGTGCGCAGGAGCGACCTTACCGGCCAACTGTTGCGCCCGATCGCCGGCGATGGCGTTCAATGGCTGTCGTGGGCGAGGAACTGACGCAGACCGAGTTCACTCGCGAGCATCGCCGCGAGTACCGGCGCAAGGTGCAGCTGTGCCTCGACGTGTTCGAGACGATGCTGGCGCAATCCAGCTTCGACTTCGAGAAGCCGCTGACCGGCATGGAGATCGAGTGCAATCTGGTCGACGGCGGCTACCAACCGGCGATGAACAACTCCGAGGTGCTCACGGCGATCGCCGATCCCGCCTACCAGACCGAGCTCGGCGCCTACAACATCGAGTTCAACGTGCCGCCGCGGCGGCTCCCCGGGCGGGCCGCGCTCGACCTGGAGGGCGAGGTGCGCGCCAGCCTGAACGCCGCGGAGGCCAAAGCCAACAGCGACGGCTCCCACATCGTGATGGTCGGCATCCTGCCGACGTTGATGCCCCAGCATCTGTCCGGGCACTGGATGAGTGAGTCGACCCGCTATCAGGCGCTCAACGACTCGATCTTCACCGCGCGCGGTGAAGACATCGACATCGACATCCACGGTCCGGAACGGCTGAGCCTGCAGACCGCCTCGATCGCCCCCGAATCAGCCTGCACCAGCATGCAATTGCACCTGCAGGTGTCACCCGGTGACTTCGCGAACAACTGGAACGCCGCCCAGGTGCTCGCCGGGCCGCAGCTCGCGCTGGGCGCCAACTCGCCGTACTTCTTCGGCCACCGACTGTGGGCAGAAACGCGGATCGAACTGTTCACCCAGGCCACCGACACGCGCCCCGACGAGTTGAAGACGCAGGGCGTGCGGCCGCGGGTGTGGTTCGGGGAACGCTGGATCACGTCGATCTTCGATCTGTTCGAGGAGAACGTGCGGTACTTCCCGTCGCTTCTGCCCGAGCTGTCCGACGAGGATCCGGTCGCCGAACTCGCCGCCGGCCGTACGCCGGCGCTGTCGGAGCTGCGGCTGCACAACGGCACCATCTACCGGTGGAACCGGCCGGTGTACGACGTGGTGGCTGGCCGCCCGCACCTGCGAGTGGAGAACCGCGTGCTGCCCGCGGGACCCACGGTGGTCGACATGATGGCCAACGCGGCGTTCTACTACGGCGCGCTGCGGGCGCTGTCCGAGGAGGACCGCCCGCTGTGGACCAAGCTGAGTTTCGCGACGGCACAGGCAAATTTCGAGTCAGCCGCTCAGCACGGCCTCGACGCCCGCCTGTACTGGCCGGGTGCAGGCGAGGTCACCCCTGACGAGTTGGTGCTGCGGCATCTGCTGCCGTTGGCCGACGAGGGGTTACGCCGCTGGGAGGTGGCCGCCGAGGTGCGCGACCGCTACCTCGGGGTGATCGAGGGCCGCGCCAAATCGGGCCGTAACGGCGCCGTGTGGCAGACGGCTGCGGTGGCGGCGCTGCAGGGTCGGGGCATGAGCCGACCCGCGGCGCTGGCCGAGATGCTGCGCCTGTACTGCGAGCGCATGCACTCCAACGATCCGGTACACACCTGGGAGGTACCGACGTGAGGGGATACATGATCGCCTGCGCCGCAACCGTTCTGGCTTTCGCCACGGGAGGTACTGCCGCGGCAGAGCCGGTGCTCGTACTGGCCGGTGGGCAGCAGGCGAGCGTGGCGGGTTCGACGGTGACCGTTCGCTTCGACCGGGTGCTCGAGGACTCTCGGTGCCCCGCACTGGTCGACTGCGTCTGGGCGGGTCAGGCGCGCATCGCACTCGTCGTCGAATCTGCCGGCGCACCGCCTCAGACGGTCGAGCTGAGCACCTTCCCCGCGTCGGAGACGACGGGGCCGACGGCCCGGGTGGGCGGGCACACCGTCACGCTGCGTTCCCTCGATCCCTATCCGCAGTCACCGCAGGATTCGCTTGCGCTACAGGACTACCGGGCCACTGTGACCGTCGACGCGTGACCTACGCGGCGGGCAGGTACTCGCGATAGAAGTCGGCCAGTCGGTCGACGGCTTGGTCGACGTACTCCGGAACGTCGTACATCTCGTAGTGGCCGGCGCCCTCGATCACCATCAGGTCGATCGGGTTCGGCGCCAGCTCCCAGAGTTTCATGCCCGCTTCGTAGGACATCGTCACCCCTTTGCGCCCGGCGACGATGACCTGGAGAGGCTGGGTCAGCAACTGGTCGACGAGATGGAACGCGTCGTAACCGATCAGCAGGGAGTCCCCCCGTGCCAACCGCCGGTTGGTCGAGCGCGGGTGCCCGCCCCGCGATGTGCGGTAGTACTCGATGGCCTGGGTGTTGTCGATGTCGGTGATGCCCGCGGCGACCGCGTCTTCAGCGGTGTCGGGTAACCAGTTGAGGCGTTCGAGGCGGCCGGTCTCGACCTCGCGGGTGCGATCTGCCGCCAGCCGATCGAGTGCCGCCGCGGGACCGTCCGGGGCGAAGGCCGTCGACCGCCAGCTCTCACCCATGTTGCCGGCCACCACGGTCCCGACCGCGCGGATGCGGTGGTCGGTGCGCGCTGTGTGCACGGCGTATCCGCCGCCGGCGCAGATTCCGAGCACCCCGATGCGATCGGCGGCGACGCCGGGCACGAGCTGGAGGGCGTCGATGGCGTAGGAGATGTCCTCGCCGCGACGGTAGGGATCCTCCAGATCCCTCGGGGTGCCGCCGCTCTCCCCCTGATAGGCGGGATCGAACACCAGAGCGGCGATGCCACGGGCGGCCAGCCGGGACGCGTAGTTGGCGCCGATCTGCTCCTTCACGCTGCTGCCCGGTGTGGACAGCACCACCGCCGCGACGGGACCCGACCCATCGACATCGTCGGGCAGATGGAGCAGGCCCGCGAGGTCGAACGAGCCGCGGGGAATGGTCAGGGGCGTGATCGTCATGGCGCATCCGTCCGTCGTGAAGCAGTTTCCTTCTTCAAGCCGCGAGCACGGCCGAAACTTCCCGAAGGGCGCGTACCTTGGCGCCCATGGCAGACCATCTGCAGGACATGGACTGGGACGGCACCTATCGCGGCGACACCCCCTACGGCGCCGAGCCACCCTGGAACATCGGCGAGCCACAGCCCGAGCTCGCGGCCTTGATCCATACGGGCAGGGTGCGCAGCGAGGTGCTCGACGCCGGCTGCGGCCACGCCGAGCTGTCGCTGACGCTGGCGGCACAGGGCTACACGGTGACGGGGATCGACCTGTCGCCGACCGCGATCGCGGCAGCGACGGCGGCCGCTCACGATCGGGGACTCTCCGGGGCGACGTTCGTGGCCGCGGACATCACGACCTTCACGGGGTTCGACGGCCGATTCTCGACGGTGATGGACTCCACGCTGTTCCATTCGCTGCCCATCGAGGGCCGCGACGGTTACGTGCAGGCGGTGCACCGCGCCGCAGCGCCGGGTGCGAGCTACTTCATCCTGGTGTTCGCGGCGGGGGCGTTCCCACCCGACATCGAGCAGAAGCCGAACGAGGTCACCGAGGACGAGTTGCGCGACGCCGTCGGCCGATACTGGGAGATCGACGACGTGCGGCCGGCCTTCATCCACGCGAACATGCCCGCCGAGATGCCCCTGCCGCCCCACGCGCGTGACGAGAAGGGCCGGGCGAAGATGAGCGCGTTCCTGCTCACTGCGCACAAAGCGGGCTAGACACCCCGCTGAACTCCCAGGTCGCGCCGAAAGCCCTCGGGCACGATGACACTCGCCGGCTCGAGTTCCTGGATGGACGACAGCCCCAGGCCCAGCAGCGCGGAATCGATACCGCCGCGCAGGATGTCGAGGACGTTCTCGACACCGGCCTGCCCGCCGGCGGCCAGGCCCCACAGGTAGGCGCGGCCGATCATCACCGCGCGGGCACCGAGCGCGACGGCCTTGACGACGTCGGACCCGCGACGGATACCGCCGTCGAGCACGATCTCCAGCTGATCGCCGACGGCCTCGGCGATCGCCGGCAGTGCACGGATCGCCGCGGGCGTGCCGTCGAGGTTGTTGCCGCCGTGGTTGGACACCGAGATCGCGGTGACACCGGCATCGACAGCCCGCCGGGCGTCGTCGACGCGCATCACGCCCTTGAGCATGAAGGGTCCGCCCCACTGCTCGCGCAGCCAAGCGATGTCCTCCCAGCTCGGCAGCGGCGTCTGCATCCATTCGCCGTAGGCGCCGAAGAAGGTCGGCGCGTCGCCGCCGTCGGCGAGGTTGGGTGCGGTCAGGTCCGGAACCCGTCCCGTCTTCGCGAACTCGAGAAGCCACCGCGGCCTGCGGATCCCCTCGGGCGCGAAGCGCAGCATCGCCTTGAGGTCCATCCGCTCCGGGATGGCCGGGCTCCCCCAGTCCCTGCCGTTCGAGAACGACCAGTCGGTGGTGATGATGAGGCCCACGGCGCCGGCGCGCCGCGCTCGTTCCATGCGGGCCTGCAGCTTGTCCCGACCGCCGGTCCAGTACATCTGGAAGAACGTGGCGGGGTTGGCGAGCGTGACCTCCTCGATGGGCTTGCTCGCGAACGACGACAGTCCGATCGCGGTGCCGCGGGCCGCGGCCGCGCGCGCCACCGCCACCTCGCCGTCCGGGTGGACCGCCTGCACCCCGGTCGGGGAGATCAGCACCGGCAGCGAGATCGCCTGCCCCATCACCGTGGTCGCCATGTCGCGCTTGCCGGACAAGCCCGCCACGTGGGGAGCGAAGCCCAGCTCCGCGAATGCCGCGGTGTTGTCCGATACCGTGACGCCCTTCTCGGAGCCGGCGACGAGCGCGCTGTACACGCTGGGCGGCAGGCGCTTTCGGGCTCGTCGTTGCGCGTCAGCGACTGTCTCGAACCAGGCGGCCATGGTGACTCCTCAGTGTCTCGGTGCCGTCCACGTTAGAAGCCCCGCCCGAGCAGGAGTACTCGCCGATCGGGCAGTACCCACCCACCCGGGCGGTCCCCAGATCGCACCCGATCGGGGCACGCGAACACTCGCCACCGTCTCCTAGCGTCATCGAATATGCAAGCAGCTCAACTCGATCCGCTCGCGCCGTCACCCCGGGGGTTGTGGAGCAGCCACGGCATCCGGGTCAGCCGCCGGCGGGGTCCGCACCGGCCGCACCGCAGCGCGTCAACCGTGTGCGCCGGTAGGTTCTGCGTGCAGCGGCGCGACGATCTGCTCAGTGTCGAGCACGACCTGAGTCCGGCGGAGCTGTCCGACGCACTGACCTCGCTGCTCACCGAGCACCTGGTCGACACCGAGGTGCTCCGGGGGCAAGCCGAATTCGAGCTCGTGTTCACCGGCGTGGTCCGCTCGACCGTCGACGGCAGCCTGCCCTCGTGGCTGCGGTTCTATCGCAACTCGCTGGCCGCCCTCGAACGCGGCACCACCGCCTTCGGTCCCATCCACGCCGAAGCGGCGACGCAGGTGCGCGGCGGCAAGCTTGTCGATCTGGGCTCGTGCTTCGGCTTCTTCCCACTGCGGATGGCACGTCGCATCGACGTCACGGCAACTGATCTCAGCGCCTCGACCATGAAGCTGCTCGCGACGGTGAGTCCGCGGCTGCAGCGCCCGCTGACCACGCTGGCCTGCGATGCGACGTCCGTGCCCCTGCGGTCGGGCAGCGCCGACACCGTCACTGCGCTGCACCTGATCGAGCATCTACCGGACGAGGTGATGACGGCCGTCTGCGACGAAGCGCTCCGGTTGGCGCGCCGCCGGGTGGTGATCGCGGTCCCGTTCGAGGACGAGCCGCGCGAATGCTACGGACATGTGCAACGCTTCAATCCGGCGCGGATGAGGCGTCTGGCCGACACGCTGACGGACCGCCATCCGGGAATCTCGGCGCACACCTTCGACTTCCACGGCGGCTGGCTGATCCTCGACCGCTAGATCAGGCCTCGCTTGCTCGCCGCGTACACCGCTTCGGCACGCCTGCTCACCTCGAGCTTGCGCATGATGTTGCTGACGTGGAACTTCGCGGTGGTCGCAGAGATGTAGAGCTTCTCGCCGATCTTGTTGTTGGACAGGCCCGCAGCCAGTAGTCGCAGCACCTCCACCTCACGGTCGGTGAGCTGTGCCCTGGGCTCGCCCCGCCCCGACATCGAGCGGACCACGGCCGCGGCGCTGCGCGAGTCGAACGCGCTGTCGCCCGCCGAGATCGCACGGATGGCGCGGACCAGCTCGGTGGTGTCGACGTCCTTGACCACGTACCCGCGGGCACCGGCGTGCACCGCGCGTACCACCAGGTCCTCGTCGAGGAACGTGGTGAGTATCAGTAGGCCCAGGTTCGGATAGGCGGCGGAGAGCTTGCCGCACAACGTCAGTCCCTCGAACTCCGATCCCGCCGACAGCTTGAGGTCCAGCAGGACGACGTCGGGCGAGGTGGCGCGCACGACGGCTTCCGCCTCGGCCTCCGATGCGGCCTCGCCGACGACGACGAGGTCGTCGGCGCGTTCGAGAACCGACCGCAGGCCCTGGCGCAGGATCGCGTGATCGTCGACGAGG
The DNA here is from genome assembly GCF_055419625.1 of Mycobacterium sp. IDUB_1. Classification (NCBI taxonomy): domain Bacteria; kingdom Bacillati; phylum Actinomycetota; class Actinomycetes; order Mycobacteriales; family Mycobacteriaceae; genus Mycobacterium; species Mycobacterium sp. IDUB_1. Next base: position 156,649 of record NZ_JBVAYA010000001.1, read on the forward strand.
ACCAGCCTGATGGGTGTCATGATGACCCGCTTTCTGCGAGATCTGCTCTGCGATAGGGAATGCGGGCCACGACGCGGACTCCGCCGAGGCGCGAGCGGTACACGTCGAAGCTGCCGCCGTGTCCGGTCGCACGCGCAGCCATGTTGGCCAGACCGCGATGGCGACCGTCGACGTCGGCGGCTTCGGCCATGCGCAGCATGAGCCGCATCTTGTCGGGATCGCCGGTGCCGTCGTCGGCGATCGAGAGCGACACCGCGTCAACCCGATAGGTCAGCCGCACGATGGCCCGCGTGGCCTGGCCGTGCATCGCCGTGTTGAACAGCGCTTCCCCCGCGATCCGCAGCAGATCGTGCTCGACGTCGCCGGGCAGTTCGCTCGCGTGTCCGTCGACGCGCAACGTCACCCGCAGATCCTCCGGCATGTGCACGGTGGCGAGCTGGCCGAGCATGGCGGCCAGTCCGGATCTGCGCGCGTCGGCGGGCTGGTTGAGCGCATAGATGGCTGAGCGCAACTGTTCGGTTGCCGACCGGGTGAGCTCCTTGGCCAGGTCCAGTCGCCCGGCGAGTTCGCCTTCCTGCTGGGCGATTTCGCTGCGGCATACCTCGATCTGCATGCCGGCTGAGAGCACCGTCTGCGCGACGCTGTCGTGCAGCTCTCGCGCGATGCGGTGACGTTCGGAGTTGAGCACCTGGTGGCGTTGGACGGCGCCGAGCTCACGCTGGGTGGCCAGCAGTTCGGCGTTGCGCGCCTCCGACTGGGCCAGCAGGGACACCGATTTGGTGAACAGCGCAGAATTCTGCAGGGCCACCGCGGTCTGGCCGGCGAGGATGCGCATCACCATCGCGTCGGTGCCGTCGAGGGCGCGGTGCGGCGGCGTCCACGCCGCGAACGCCCCGATCACCGTGCCGTCGAGTTCGATCGGGACGTGGGCGTGCTGCTTCTCCATCACCGGCAGCCGAAAACCGGCGAGCTGCCCGCGCAGGATGTCGTTGAGCCGGTTGAGCACCGCGTCGGGTAGCGCGGCGCCCGGATCGGCGGCATCGCGGAGCCCCTCGAAGGCGTAGGCCACGCCTTCGGAATCCAGGATCAGATGTCGCACACTGGCTTCGGGCAGCGCACCGTCGGCCAGCGCAAGCAGCACCCAGTCGGCGTCCAGCGTGGCGCGCGCCGCCTCGGCCACAGCGCGGACGAGTTTCTCCGGGCCGTCGATCGTCTGCACCAGGGCGCGGGAGATGGTGTCCAGCGCCGCGATCACCCGATCCAATCGCGCTGCGGTGAGCCGTAATTCGGAGTAGAAGCGACCCTTGCCAGAACGTAACCCGGTGAGTCTGGCCAGGTCGGGCGGGCCGGCGTCGGCGGCCGTCATCTCACATCGCCGCCTGGAACAGGGCGTGCATCTGGGCCACGTCGGCGGGCCGCGGGTTGGTGCTCATGCAGGCGTCGGACAGCGCGGTCGTGGCCAGCCGGGGCAGGTCTTCGGGCCGCACACCCAGTTCGGCGAGCCCGCGGGGCACGCCGACGTCGCGGGCGAGCGCATCGATGCGGTCGGCCAGCGCCAGTGCTGCTTCGGCGGCCGGCGTTCCCGGGTCGGCCACCCCCAGGAACGTCGCGATGGCCTTGTACGGCTCGGGGTCGGCTTCGGCGTTGAACCGGATGACGTGCGGAAGCAGGACGCCGTTGACGACGCCGTGCGGCAGGTCCAGCAGCCCGCCCACCTGATGGCTCATCGCATGCGTGGCGCCCAGGATCGCATTGGTGAACGCCAGCCCGGCCTCCAGCGCGGCCTGGGCCATCAGCACCCGCGCCGGCATCTCGTCGGGCCGCTCCAGGGTCGCGGCCAGGTTGTCGGTCACCATCTGCACGGCGCGCAGCGCGTGATGGTCGGTGAGCTGGTTGTGCCCCAGCGAGACGTACGCCTCGATGCCGTGGGTGAGGGCGTCCAGACCGGTGGCGGCGTTGAGCCAATCCGGCATCGTGGTGAGCAGCCGCGGATCGATCACGGTGATGTCGGGCACCAGTGCCCTGCCCAGGATCGTGATCTTGGTGTTGCGGGTGGTGTCGGTGACGATGCAGAACTGCGAGACGTCGGCGCCTGTGCCGGAGGTGGACGGGACGACGACCAGCGGCGGGATCGGCATCTCGGCCTTGTCCACGCCCTCGTAGTCCAAGATGTTGCCGCCGTTGGCGGCCAGGATCGCCACCCCCTTGGCGGCATCGATCACCGATCCGCCACCGACGGCCACCAGCACGTCGCAGCCGAACTCGGCGTAGCGCTCGAATCCCGCGGCGATCTCGTGGTCCTTCGGGTTCGGCGTCAGGTCGTGCCACAGTCGGGTCGCGATGCCCTGGTCGGCGAGGTGGCGCACCATCTCGTCGGCCCAACCGGCTTCGATGAGCCCCGGGTCGGTCACCAGCATCGGCCGCATCGCCCCGAGCCGCATCGCCGCGTGCGCCGCCTCGACCATCGACGACACCCCGAACACGATCTCCGGGGCATGGAACTTCAGCAGCCGTGACTCCACCGCCGCGCTCGTCTGCCCTGTCGCCAGCTGTTTTGTCGTCAGCTGTTTTGTCGTCAGCTGTTTTGTCGTCACTGCCTCGCCTCGCCAGCCTCGGGCCGCGGTCACGTCCTGTGACCGGGCCGACACTCCGCGTTCCACACTACGACCCACACCTCACCTGCCCACGGCTTCCGCCGCGAACTCGTGGGCGGCAGTTTCGAGGCCGGTCAGGTCGGCCACCACGCGCACCCGGTCGCAGAACTCGGCGTAGCGGGGCAGATCGCAGCTGCCCAGACCCCAGGAGTAGCGCGGCTCGGGGGTGAGCCACACGGTTTCGCGCGCGCGGCGGGTGATCTCTTCGAACGCGGCGAGGTTGGGGTCGCGGCCGTTGGTTCGCCCGTCGCCGAGCACCAGCACCGTGGTGCGCCGGGTCACCGCCGAGGAGTGCTCGGCGGTGAACTCGCCGAAGACGGCGCCGTAGTCGGAGTTCGCGGCGGTGTCGATGACGTCCCCGCCGAAGATCTGGCCCAGCGCCCGGTCCCCGGCGTGGTCGCGGAACAGTTCGGTGGTCTCGGCGATGTCGGCGACGAACACGAAGGAGCGGACCTGGGTGAACAGGTCCTGCAGACCGTGTACCAGGCTCAGGGTGAACCGTGACGTCGCCCGCACCGACAGGCTCACGTCGGCCAGCACGACCAGCCTCGGCCGGTCCTCGGCGCGCCGCACGGTGACCGGCATGAACGGCACGCCGTCGAAGCGCATGTTGCGGCGCATGGTCTGTCCGGAGTCGACACGTCCCGCGGCCGCGACCCGGCGCCGGTGGGTCAACGCGCCGTGCAGGGTGCGGGCGAGCCGGCGCAGTGAGTCCTCGAGGTCGGCGCGCTCGGCCTCCCCGATCCGGTCCACCTGGGCTTCGCGCCGCTCCCGCGTCTCGACGATCGCGGTCTCCAGCGCCAGCAGCGCCTCCAGGTGACGCTTGAGCGCTTGCGGCAGGTTCTCCAGCACGCCGGCCAGCCGCCTGCGTAGCGCCGCGGCGTCCTCGTGATCACCGTCCTGAGGGCCGAATTCACCGTCCAGCCAACCGAGTAGGGCCTCCTGCTCGGCGATGGTCAGCTCCGCGTCGACGGGGGTGCCGGCCGACGTCGACAGGTTCCCGACGGTGGGTGCACCGCTCAATCGGTCGGTGGACAGCTGCACCCGGTAGGCGTCGTCGGCGCCGGTGCGGGTCTGATCGCTGAACGCGATCTCGTCGGTCAGCGCGGCTAGATCGATCTTGTTTGCTTCCTGGTGCATGTTGTAGCGCTGCGCGAGATCCTCCTGTTTGAAGTAGTCGCGGATGCTCGACGGCTTGCCGTGCTCATGGCCCTGCTCGGGAGTGTCGCTGGGTTGTTCAGAGAGCGTGAAGGATTCGAGCTCTCCGGTGTCGACGAGGTCGTCGTGCGCGTGGGAGTGCCCGTGGCCGGCGGCGTCGTCACCGACCCGCACGAGGTGAAAGAACGCGTCGAAGATCTCGTCGAACATCGGTCCGTCCCGCTCGTCCTTGACCAGCGCGACGCGTAAAGCGGTGCGCAGCAGGGCTCGCGACGACAGCACGCCGGGCTGCGCGGCACACCGCATCGCGTCGGTCGCCTCGGGGATCGAGACTCGCACCCCGCCGAGACGGAGAAGCCGGACGAAGCGGTGCAGCGTGGCTTCCATCGGTCACAGTGCCCGGCGTCGACCCAAGGTCGCGGTATCCGACCTCTTGGGAGTGCCGTAGTAACCGTCGGTGAAGCGGCCGGGCTTGTCCTTGGCCAGCCGGGCGGTCCGACCGTCATCACCGTGATCGTGATCGTGATCGTCGCCGTGCGGGTGGTCATGGCTGTGCCCGTGCGGATGGTCATGCGAATGATGCTTGTGCTCAAGCACTGTCGCGTTCGGATCGACCAGGCGAGGCAGCGCGTCGAGTGCCTTACGGACATCCTTGTCGTATTTCACCACGACCGACACGGTGTCCGAGAGCACCTGGGCCGACAGGTCGTCGACCCCGAGGACAGCCAGGGTGCGCGCCCAGTCGATGGTCTCGGAGATGCTGGGCGCCTTGCGTAGTTCGAGTTCACGAAGCCCACGCACGACATCGACGAGCTGTGTGGCGAGCGCATCGGAGAGCCCGGTGTTTTTCGACTTCACGATCTGCAGTTCCCGCTCGGCCGCCGGATAGTCGAGGAACAGGTGCAGGCACCGCCTCTTGAGCGCCGCCGCGAGGTCGCGGGTGTTGTTCGACGTGAGGATCACATACGGTGCGTGGATCGCGGTGAACGTGCCCAACTCAGGAACCGAAACCTGGTACTCGCCAAGCAGTTCCAGCAGAACCGCTTCCAGAGCCTCGTCGGCGCGGTCGATCTCGTCGATCAGCAGCACCACCGGCTCGGCGGACCGCACCGCCTCAAGCAGGGGTCGCGGTGCAAGGAAGCGGTCGGAGAAGAACACACTCTCCTGGGTGCCGATCCGCTCGACGGCCTCGTCGAGGTCTGTCGCATCGGCTACCAGCTGCCCGATCTTCTCCCGCAGGATCTGGGTGTAGAGCAGCTGCTTGCCGTAATCCCATTCGTAGAGTGCCTTGGTCTCGTCCTGCCCTTCGTAGCACTGCAGGCGAAGCAGCCGGCGGCCGGTCGCTGCCGCCAGTACCTTGGCCAGTTCGGTCTTGCCGACACCGGCCGGTCCCTCGATCAGCAGCGGCTTGTCCAGGCGGGTCTGCAGGAACACCGTGGTGGCCAGGCGCTCGTCGGCGATGTAACCCTCGCCGGCGAGCGCCTCGCGCACCCCCTCCACGGAAGAGAACATGTCAGGGCAGCAGCTCGTCGAGGCTGCCGTTCATGCAGTGATCGACCACCGGGCGCACGGTGTCGAACGTGCATTCCTTCGCATTGCCGGGTGTACACGCATCACCGAGGACGTGGTTGGTGATGCGATCGACGTCGGCCTTGTCACCCTTGATGACCGGTGCGTTCTCGTAGAACTTGGTGGGCCCCTTGCCCAGTCGGTTCTTCGAGTAGCTGTCCTGCTTGACGTCGACGAAGCGCTCGATGATGTTGACGTCGCGCAGCAGGCGGATCGCCGCGGCCAGCGCCGCGTCGGCGGCCTGCACGTCGGTCATACCGTAGGTGTCCACACCCATCGCCTGGGCGATGTCGGCGAAGCGCTTGTAGGCCACCGGCATGTTGAACGCCCACACCCGGGGAAGGGCGATCGCGTTGTTCAGCCCGTGGTGGGTGTCGTAGAACGCGCTGACGGCGTGGGAGATCGAGTGGATGATGCCGAGGCCACCGGAGTTGAAGGCCTGCGCGGCGATGTACTGGGCGTACATCATGCCTTCGCGGCCCTTGAGATCCGTTCCGTTCCAGGTGGCTTCGCGCAGGTTCTCCGCGGTCAGCTTGATCGCACGGATCGCATTGCCCAGTGACGGTTCGAAATTGAGCCGCGACACGTAGGGTTCCGAGGCGTGTGCGAGCACGTCGAAGCCGCACTGCGCGGTGTAGTCGGTGGGGCATTCGTAGTACAGCACCGGGTCGTCGACAGCCAGCGTGGCCACCGAGGCATCGTCGAACGCCACGTACTTGTGCGGGTTGTCCGGATCGGTGGTGGTGTCGGTGATGACGTAGGCCCACGAGGTCTCCGAGCCGGTGCCCGCGGTGGTGGAGATCGCGATGTGCGGCGGGTTCTTCGGGTTCTCGCTCTTGTTGAAGCCCTCGAAGTCGTTGACGTTGCGGCCGTCATGCGCGATCGAGATGCGGGCACCCTTGCAGGCGTCGTGGGTGGAGCCGCCCCCGATGGAGATGAAGCTGTCGCATTCGTTCTCCTGGTAGAGCTTCACCGAGTCCATCACGTTGTAGTCCTTGGGATTGGACTCCACCTGGTCGTAGACCACGACCTCCAGGCCGTGCCACTTCAGCGACTCGGCCATGTTGTGCACGATGTCGGTTCCGCGCAGGCCCGAGCTCATCAGCAGCACCCGCTTGAAGCCCATCTTGAGAGCTTCCGGGCCGACCATCTCGTGCGCGCCGGGACCCATCATGGCGCGCGGGAACGGATGAAACTCCTTGATGGGGAAGGGCTTCAGGAGATCTTCGACCTTCATGGCTGCTGTCCTTTCCAGAACCCGATCTGCAGTGCGTGGCTGGTGTCGGGCACCACCATGGCATGGCAGATGTGACGTGGAGAACACCTGCGGGCCACAACCGAATCGTCGGGCAGCGCAAGTGCGGACAGACGGGCAGGGCCCGACCTACCCGGTCGGAGAGGTCTCCCTGGGCCGATCGCTGGTGTCGTGGTCGTCGACCATCGTGGATTCGTCGAACGGACGGTTCCCGTCGAGCACGTCACGCAGACGTTCGTGGTCCACGCTGTGCGTCCAGTGCCCGACGAGAAGCGTGGCGACGGCGTTGCCGGAGAAGTTGGTCAGCGCCCGCGCCTCGGACATGAACCGGTCGATGCCGACGATGATCCCGACACCATCGAGCAGTTCGGGTCGGTGACTCTGCAACCCGGCGGCCAGGGTGGCCAGCCCGGCGCCGCTGACGCCGGCGGCCCCCTTCGACGCGACGATCATGAACGCCAGCAGGCCGAGCTGCTCAGGGATGGACAGCGGGTCGCCCAAGGCGTCGGCGATGAACAGCGAGGCCATCGTCAGATAGATCGCGGTGCCGTCGAGGTTGAACGAGTATCCGGTCGGCACGACGATGCCGACCGTCGCGGGTTTCACCCCGGCGTGCTCCATCTTCGCGATGAGCCGCGGCAGCGCCGATTCCGACGACGACGTCGCGACTATCAGCAGGTACTCCCGGGCCAGGTAGCGGGCGAGCTTGAACACCGACACCCTAGCCACCATCCACAGCAACGCGCCCAGCACGCCGAACACGAAGATCACGCACGTCAGATAGAAGGCCGCCATCAGCACGCCGAGCTGGATGACCGCCTCGAAGCCGGTGTCGCCGACCACCTCGGCGATGGCGCCGAAGGCACCGATCGGCGCGAGCCACAGCACGCCGATCAGGATCTTGAACACCAACTTCTGCAGCGCCTCGATGCCGCGCAGCAGCGGCTCCCCGGTGGCACCCAGCGACTGGATGCCGAATCCGACGAGCAGCGCCACGAACAGCGCCTGCAGCACGTTGCCCTCGGTAACCGACGAGAACAGCGTGGACGGGATGATGTTGGCAATGAAATCCATTGCTCCGCCGGCAGATTCGGCCTCACCGGCCAGTTCCGCACCCTTGCCGGGATCACTCGGCACGTTCAACCCGGTGCCCGGGCTGATCAGGTTTCCGACCACCAGACCGATGGCCAGCGCCACCGTCGACATCACCAGGAAGTAGGCGATGGCCAGGCCGCCGACCTTGCCGACCGAGGTGGCGGCTTTCACCTTGCCGATGCCGAGGACCACGGTGCAGAAGATGACGGGGACGATCATCATCTTGATCAGCTTGACGAACAGCTCCCCCAGCACGCCCAGCGAACCGGCGACCTCGGGTGCCACCAGCCCGACGATGATGCCGGCGATGACCGCGACGATCACCATGATGTAGAGCCAGTGCGTGCGGTCGCGCTTCTTCTCCGGCTTGGACGGCTCCTGCGGTTCCCGTTCGTCGGCCTCGGTGGCGGTCATGGGCAGTGTCCCTCCAAGGTCCCTCCAGTGATGATGCAGCAGGGATAACCAGAAGTGCCCCGCGTCACACCCGAGCGACGGCCGCCAAGGCTGAGGTGAGCGTCGCCAGGTCGTCGTCGGTGACGTCGACGTGCGGTGAGACCCGCAGGGCCGGACGGGTCATCACCTGCGGCGCACGCTCGACGCCGATGAAGGTGGTGAGAATGCCGTGGTCGACGATCAGGTCGGCGCGTACCGTCGCGGCGTCGACGCCGTCGGGCGGGGTCAGCGTCGTGATCGCACTCGGTTCCTCGATGCTCTCCCGCACGTGCCAGCCCGCCACGTCGGCCAGCGCGCGGCGGGTCTGCGCGCCCACCTCCCGCAGCCGGGCCTGCACGTTCGCCGGTCCGGCGGCGATGTGCTCACCGATGGCCACCGAGAATCCGACGTGCGAGGCGACGCTGGTTTCGGCGTGCGCGATCCGCATCTGCGTGCCGTCGGACAGCAGCCCGGGGCGGGTGGCCAGCACGCCCACCCCACGTGGCCCGGCCGACCACTTCCGTGACGACGAGTAGATCGCGTCGGCTCCGATGTCCGTGCAGTCGAGATGCGAGAACGCCTGCGCCGCATCGACGATCAGCGGTAGGCCCTGGCTACGGCACGCGCCGGCGAGCTCGCGGACCGGCTGGACGACCCCGCTGTGACTGCCCAGCATCGTCAGGTGCACCAGCGCGGGCGGATCGCTGGCCAGCGCCGAACCGACGGCGTCGAGGTCCAGCCGTCCGAAACCGTCGACGGGCAGGTCGCGGATCTCGAAGCCGTGGCGCGCCATGATCGCCAGGTTGGGCCCGTATTCGCCGGTCAGACAGGCGATCACCCGGTCTCCCGCCCAGTCTGCGAGCAGGACGTCGAGGGCGTGGTTGGACCCCGTGGTGAAGAACACCTCGGCGTCGGCCATCCCCGTCAGTGCCTGCACCCCCGCACGACCCGCGTCGAGCACCGGGGTCGCTGCGACTGCGGCGACGTAACCGCCGACCTCGGCCTCGTGTCGAGCGTGCTGGGCCGCGGCCTCGAGCGCAGCGAAACCCTGCCGCGAACACGCTGCGCTGTCTAGGTGCACGCCGGCGGCTGGCGGGCGCGCGGCCCGCCACGTCTCGGCGAGTGTCATTTCACCGCCAACGACAGCCCGAAGTCGCCGGCCTCATCGGTCCACCACTGCGTGCGGGTGAGTCCGGCCGCACGGAGTTCGGCGTCCACGCCCTCAGGCCGGAACTTGCACGACACTTCGGTGAGCATCTCCTCGCCGTCGGCGAAATCGACCGTGAGGTCGAGCGCCGGGATGTGGACGCGCTGCGCGCGAGTCGATCGCAGCCACATCTCGATGCGTTCCTCGTCGGAATTCCACCGTGCGACATGGGCGAAGGCGGCCACGTCGAAGTCCGCGCCAAGTTCCCGGTTCACCACGGCGAGCACGTTGAGGTTGAACTGTGCCGTCACGCCGGCGCTGTCGTCGTAGGCGCGGACCAATCGCTCGGAATCCTTGACCAGGTCGGTACCGAGCAGCAGGGTGTCTCCGGGCTGCATCATCGCCGCGACCGACGAGAGGAACTCGGCGCGCGGCCCTGCGGTGAGGTTGCCGATGGTGGAGCCCAGGAACGCCACCAGGCGACGCCCGGTGGCCGGGATCTTGCCCAGGTGCTCCTCGAAATCACCGCACACTGCGGCGATCTCGATGCCCGGATACTCGTCGGCTATCGCGGCGCCGGCGGCGGTGAGAACTGTGGCGTCGACGTCGAACGGGATGAACCTGCGCAGGGCGCCGCGCTCACGCATCGCGTCGAGCAGCCGGCGAGTCTTCTCCGAGGTCCCGCTGCCCAGTTCGACGAGCGTGTCGGCGCCGGATGCCGCCGCGATCTCACCGGCGTGCGCTGCCAGGATCTGCGCTTCCGCGCGCGTCGGGTAGTACTCGGGCAGCCGGGTGATCTGATCGAACAGATCGCTGCCGACCGAATCGTAGAACCATTTGGGCGGCAACGACTTCGGAGTGCTGGTGAGCCCGTCGCGGACGTCACGGCGCAGCGCGGCCTCGGCGGCGTCGGCGGCCAGGTAGTTCTCCAGGGAGAACGTCATCACGATCCTTTCAGCGGTGTGAGGTCGACCCGGACATCATTGGCGGTGTCGGACACCCCGACCCGAACGTCGACGAGGTGACGATCGGGGATCTCCTGCCACGCCGGATCGTCGTCATAGGGTTCGCTGGCCAGCACCACGCCGTCGGGCCGGCGCAGCACCGACAGGGTGTCCCCCCACGTCGTGGCCAGCAGTCGAGAACCGTTGCCCGCCAGGATGTTCAACCGGGCGTTCGGATCGTCGGCGGCCACCCCGGCCACGGTGTCGCCGAGCCTGTCGAGGCCGCGGTCGAAGATGAGCGCGGCCAGCAGCGCGCTGTCGTTGGTCGATTCCGCGTGCGGGGACAGCGGCAGCACCGCGCGGTCGACCAGCCCGTTGTGCGACAGCAGCCAGGTCCCGTCGGTGAACGGCGCCGACGCCGAGGCCTCGATCGGCATCCCCACGCTGGCCGAGCGCACCGCGGCGACCACACACGAGCTGCTCAGCGCCGGCGCCACCGAGGCGAACGACGCGTCACCCCACAGCGGCCCGGCACTGCGCCACCGCCGCGGCTGCGCACCGTCGAAAAAGCCTGCCCCCCAACCGTCGGCGTTCATCAGGCCGTGCTTCTGCCTGCGCGGGGCATATGACTGCACCAGCAACGCGGACGGCGGCTCGAGCATCAGCGAGGCCAGCGTGACCGGCGCGCCCAACCAGGCCAAGTGCCTACACATGCCTACACATCCCAAGCCAACCGCACGCCCGAGAAGATCTGCCTGCGGATCGGGTGGTCCCAGTTGCGGAAGCTCGGCCGCAGAATCCCGGGCGCCACCGCCCACGATCCGCCGCGCAGCACGCGGTAGTCACCAGTGGTGACGCCGTCGAAGAACGGTGTGGAGTACTGCTCGTACACCATCGGGGTGAATCCCGGCCACGGCCGCAGCGTCGAGGTGGTCCACTCCCAGACGTCGCCGAGCATCTGTTCGGCGCCGTAGGCCGACGCACCTGACGGATAGGCGCCGACCGGCGCGGGCCGCAGCGCCGCGCCACCGAGGTTGGCCCGATCGGCAGACGGGGCTTGCGAACCCCAGGGGTAACGCCGGCGCCGGTGCGCAGCCGGGTCCCACGCGCACGCCTTCTCCCACTCGACCTCGGTGGGCAGCCGCGCACCAGCCCATGCCGCGTACGCCTGCGCTTCGTGGAAATCGACGTGCTGGACGGGCTCGTCGGCGGGAATGTCCTCGGTGTGGCCGAAGCGGGTGCGGGTGCCTGCCAGCGCTCCGGTGTTCCAGAACTGCGGCGCGCTCAGCCCGGCCCGCTGCCGATGGGCCCACCCGGCGTCCGACCACCAGCGCCGCTGGTCGTACCCGCCGTCGTCGATGAACTGTTGCCACTCGCCGTTGGTGACGGGAACTCGGCCGATCCGAAACGCCGGCACGTCGACTGTGTGTGCTGGGCGCTCGTTGTCCAACGAGAAGGGTTCGGCGGTCGCGTCGACACCCATCACGAACTCGCCGGCAGGCACCTCGACCCACGTCCCTGCGAGCCCGGCGCGGCCCGCGGGCAGGGCCGCGCCCCGGTCGAGCAGCGGCGCACCGGAACGCAGGTTCAGTGCCTGCAGCATGGTCTCGTCGTGCTGGTTCTCATGGCTGGCCACCATCCCGAACGTGAAGGCCTCGGGATGGTCGTCGGGCAGCGCGTCCAGCACGTCGAGCACCTTGTTGCGCACCGTGGTGCAGTAGGCGCGCGCGTCGGCGGGCGGCAGCAGCGGCAGGTTCGCCCGGCTGGCTCGCGAATGCACGAACGCGTCGTAGAGCTGGTCGACCTCGCGCGTGAGCATGCCGGGACGGTCGGGATTACCGCCCCGCAGCAGCCACAGTTCTTCTTGCTGGCCGATGTGCGCGAGATCCCAGATCAGTGGGCTCATCAGGGGGTCGTACTGCCGGCGCACCTCGGCGTCGTCGAAGTCGACCAGCCGCAGGGTGCGGTCGCGGGCGACGGTCAGTTCCTCGGCCAGTACCTCGCGCGTCGTCACTGTTCCCCTTCTGCCAGGTGGGCGACCGCTGCCGCGATGCCGGAGGCCACCACGCGGTCTGCGAAGTCGTCGGCGGCGCAACGACCCCGCTCGACCGAACGCACCATCACATCCATCGATTCCGTCAGTTCCGCCGGAGCCCGCTCGGCGGCGGCGTTCACGCACGTCAGCGCGGCCGCGTGCAGATGCCGATCGGCCAGACCGACCCGGGCCGCGCGATCCCACTCGGTGGCGACCTCCTCGGTGGCCTCCGCCGCGATGTCGGCGGCGGCCGGGTCGTCGAGAAGTGTCGCGAGCGTCCATGCCACCGCGGGCCACAACGCGTCGGGCACGCTGTCCAGATAGCGGATCTCCAAGAAGCCGCGCGGCCGCACCGGCGGAAACAGCGTGGTCAGGTGGTAGTCGAGATCGGCCTTGGTGGGCCGCCGACCGCCGAGGAGAACCCGACCGTCGGCCCAGTCCGCGAACGGCACCCACTCGGCGACCGGCTGCGGGTCGGGGGTGTGCACCAACATGACCGGCGCCCGCAGCGCGTAGCGCGCCCAGTCACTGGCCGGATCGTCGCCTCTGACACCGAGCACGGGCCCGCAGCGCGCGGAGTCGAGCTGCCCCCACACCCGCTGCCGGCTCGACTGCCAGCCGGTGAAGGCGCCGGCGAGCACCGGTGAGTTCGCCGCGACCGCGATCATCGTGGGGCCAAGCGCATGAGCCAGCCGCACCCGCTCGGCCCACTGCTGCCGCAGACCGGCCTCGAGGTTGACCTGGATCGACGCGGTGGACGTCATCATCGCCGCCCCGGCCTCACCGGTGCCGCTGGTCGAGAAGAAACGCTCCATGGCCTGGTAGCGGCCACCGGGGTTGACCCGTCCCGGAGGCCGTAACGGGTCGGCCCCGAGGAGCACCAGCCCCAGGCCCGCCTGGAGAAATGCCGTGCGCAGCGCGGCGCGATCGGAGCGCATCGCTGCGATCGCGGCAGCGGGATCAGCCGCCGGCGGCCCCGAGAGCTCGACCGCTCCACCGGGCTCGACGGTGACGACGCTGCCGCCGGGCAGCGGGGGCAGCGTCGCGATGGTGGCGGTCAGCTCGTCCCAGCCGGGACGGCGCCCCGGATCGGCCAAGACGAAGCAATGGGCCTCGACCTCGAGGCCCACCCCGCCGACCGGCCCGTCGACGAGGCAGCTGGCGACGAGACGCTCCGCGGCGGCTTCGGCGCTGGCCAGGGTGTCGCCGGGCGAAGCGTCGCACGGCATGGTGCGGGCCATATCAGGCGCCCTCTTTCCATCGTTGGCGATCTGCGAAGAGAAGTCTTCCCGTTTATCTTCCAGATCGCACCGACAATTCCCCGTCCGCGCCGTGACACACCCATGACGTGCCTGCCAGGGCTTGCAGCGTTACTGCCCGAGCGTGTTCTGCATGGCGCCGGCGAGCACGTTGACCGCGGGTCCGCCGTTGCCCGACTGGCACACCTTGGCTTGCAGCAGCACGTTCTCCCTCAAGCGGGTGGTGACGAAGCACCGCCTGTCGGTGGCTGCGCCCGAGGTCGCCGGCCACGCGGCTCCGACCTCCTGCTTGACCCAGTCGGCCTGTGCGGCGCCCGCGGGCCCGCCCGTGAAGCTCCACACCTGGGTGCTGCCGTTGTCCAGGTGCATCGCGGTGGTCTGACCGCTGCAGCCGACGGTCCGATCGACGACCCGGTGGTAGGCGCGCCCGGCGGCGTCGGCGGTGGCGAAGACGCCGACCGCCTGTTTGACGAAGTGGGTCATGTCGGACGGGGATTCCTGCGCCGTCGCGCCGCTGAACGCGGCGAGGTCGGGGTCCAGGTACACCTCGGGCAACCCGATGTCAGCCCAGTTGTTGCACACCGGGTTGTCGACCCAATAGGCCTGGGACGGCGCGGTGAACGTCGACTCGAGCCCGAGGCGAGCACCCACGATGTTGCCGACAGAGCCCTTGTTCAGTACGGCGTAGTTCACGACTCCGGGGTCGGAGGGCCGGGCGGCGGCAGGGGCTGCGAACGCGAGGCCTAGACCGACACCCACAGTGGCGACACAGCCCACGGCGACGGCTTTCACCTCACCGATCATGCCAGCCCCTACGGGGCGGCTCCGACGACGCTCAGCAGCCGCAGGTTCGCCAACGCCGCGGACCCGGGCGGGGGTGTGAGCACCACCAGCTTCTGTCCGTGGGTGGCTGCCAGGACCTCGCAGTCCAAGGTGAGTGGGCCGACGGTGGTGAGAAATGTCTTGCGCTGCATCCGCCGGACGGCCACTTCGTGGCGCTCCCACAGTTCGGCGAACTCCGAACTCTGCTGTAGGAGAGCGTCGACGAGTTCCCTGACGTCCGGGTCCGCACGCCGACGCGCCCACACCGCGCGAAGGTCGGCCACAATGATCCGACTGTGCTCGGCGCGCTCGTGCGGTGGGACCCGCTCACGCATCCGCGGTTCGGTGAACCACCGATAGCTCATGCTGGCCGACAGGCCGCTGTGGGCGTGCGCGTCGACGAGATCACCCATCAGCACCGTGGCGAGATCGTTCTGCGCCAGCACGACGTAGGTGTCCGAGGTGACGAATGCGGCTGCGTCGCGCAGCTGGTCGAGCACGAACATCAACGCGGGACCGACGTGCATCGACCGGCTCCCGCGATCGGGCGCGGCGTGGCCTGCGAGGTGGTACAGATGGTCGGTCTCGTCCTCGGAGAGTCGGAGCGCCCGCGCCATCGCCCGGACCATCTGGGTGGACGGTTGCGTGCTCCTGCCCTGTTCCAGCCGGCCGTAGTAGTCAGCCGACATTCCTGCCAGCTGGGCCACCTCCTCGCGCCGCAGTCCTGCGGTGCGGCGACGCGCGCCGTCGGGTAGACCGACCTCGGCCGGCGTGATGGCCTCCCGGCGTCGGCGCAGGAAGCCGGCGAGCGCGTCACGATCCATAGGGGAATTGTCGTCGCGACGTCCCCGTTCAGCCAGGGACTCCGAGTCCCCGGCAGAACGTGCCGTGGCTGCCAACTCGCAGTGCGTCGACAGTGAGGTCATGCGAACCGCCACACTCAGAACACTGACCACATCCGCACTCGGGCTCGGCTGCATGGGCATGTCGGGTGCCTACGGCCACGCCGACCGAACGGAGAGCATGGCGACGATCCATGCGGCCCTCGACGCGGGAATCACGCTGCTGGACACCGGAGATTTCTACGGCATGGGCCACAACGAACTGGTGCTGGGCGAGGCACTGAGGTCGATCCCCCGCGACTCGTACCAGCTGAGCGTCAAGTTCGGTGGGCAACTCGGTCCGGACGGCGCATGGCTCGGCTTCGATGCTCGTCCGGCGTCGGTGAAGGCCGCCGCAGCCTATTCGTTGCAGCGACTGGGCACCGATCACATCGACGTCTACCGTCCCGCACGCCTGGATCCGATGGTGCCGATCGAGGAAACCGTAGGTGCCATCGGCGAACTCGTCGACAGCGGCTACGTCCGGCACATCGGGTTGTCCGAGGTCGGCGCCGACACCATACGGCGGGCCACCACGGTACGGCCGATCACGGATCTGCAGATCGAGTACTCCCTCGCCTCCCGCGGTGTGGAACGCGAGATCCGTTCGGTCTGCCGGGAACTCGGCATCGGAATCACTGCCTACGGCGTGTTGGGCCGTGGCCTCCTGGGCGGACATTGGACCGCGTCCGGCGCCGGCGACATGCGGACCCGCAGTCCGCGGTTCTCCGGTGAAAACCTCACGCGCAACCTCGATCTGGTCGAATCTCTCCGCGCAGTGGCCGAGGACCTCGGCATCTCTGTGGCACAGGCCGCCATCGCGTGGGTGGTGGCACGTGGCACCGACGTCGTCGCGTTGATCGGCGCGCGCACTCGCATCCGGCTGCAGGAGGCCCTCGGCGCGATCGACGTGGACCTGACCGAGGCCCAGCTCGCCCGCATCGAGTCCGCGGTGCCCGCGAACCAGGTGGCCGGTGACCGCTACCCCGCCGCGCACCTGGCGTCGCTCGACTCGGAACGGTGAGCATCCACCGCCTCAGCCGTCGGCACGGTCTTCGCGCTCGGTCGGCCCCGCGGACACAGCGTCCCCACACGGGTCGGTGTGCCAGTCCCCGAAAGGGTCCGCGTAGCTGGACCATTCGTGTGCACTGTTCATCTCGGTGTCGGTGAGCACAGCGTCGCGCAGTGCACGCGTGATGTCCCGGGCGTGCGCGCCGCACGTCAGCACCGCCAACGAGGTGTGCCGGTCGCCGTGGCGCGCGTCCCACATCAGGTTCGCCATCGCCCGACGTTCCGGATTGACATAGGCGACCTCACGAGTTGTCATCGCAGCCAACCACTTTCCTGCGTTGCTCACCCTCAGTCCTCCGCCGGCGGACTCCAACCACATCACCCGGTCGGGCCGGTTGGCCAGCCAGAGCCGGCCTCGGCTGCGGATCACGCCGTCGAGCAGCACGTCGAGTGCGTCGTGTAGGCGTTGGGGATGAAAGGGACGCCGCGCGGTGAACTCGACCAATCCGACGCGGCCGTCGGAATCCAACGGCGGTTGACCACCCAACAGCGATGCGTGCGGATCGTCGCTGCGCCCGCGCCGCGCGTCGGGTTCCAGGTGCGCGAGTGAGAGTTCGAGCCGGTGGGTGCCGACGGTGACGCGGGCTCGCGGCGCGAGTCGGCGAACCACGGCGAGTGTCTCGGGCTCCGGGGCGCTTGCGACGACGACGTCGGCGAATTCGACCTGCCCGACGACCACCTGCGCCACAGTGCGACCGTCGGCCAGCTCCTCCTCGCCGAGCGCCTGGGACAGCCAACTGTGGGCGTCGACGGCGCTGATCACTGCTGCGAGGGACACCTCACGCGAAGCGGGCGAATGCGTGATCGCGACACAGACGGGTTCGGGTTCCAGCCACGGCGCGAGGCGCACGACGATCCGGTCGACGCGGCCGCGGCGGTGTAGGTGGCACAGATGGGCCAGCAGATCCTCGCGCACGGTGCAGCCGAGGCAGCAGTTCCTCAATTCCAGCACGGTATCGGCCTTCACGGTGATCCCGCGCTGCATCGACGCGGTGGTGCGGTGCACCACGTGGCCGTCGAAGTAGTGCTCTACCAGCGTCGTCCCCGGCCGTTCGAGAAGAACTCGGGCAATCTCGCCGGTGCCGTCCTGGCCGGTTACGACGATGACGGGGGTGCGCATCGGCAGACTCCTTATCGGGAATGATTTTCAATAATGACGCGTTCACGCTACAGTTCGGTCCGCATCTTGTCGAAAACGATTTCCATTAAGGAGGGTGTCGTGTCTGCTCACTGCCAAGTCACCGGCCGCGCACCCAGCTTCGGCAACGCGGTGTCGCACTCGCACCGCCGCACCCGTCGGCGCTGGGACCCCAACATCCAACACAAGACCTATTACCTACCGTCCGAAGGTCGCCGAATCACGTTGCGCGTCAGCGCTAAAGGCATCAAGACCATCGACCGTGACGGCATCGAATCGGTGGTGGCCCGCCTCCGCCGGGAAGGAAAGATCTGATGGCACGCACCACTGATGTCCGCCCTGTGGTCAAGCTCCGCTCGACGGCAGGCACGGGCTACACCTATGTCACGCGCAAGAACCGGCGCAATGATCCGGATCGGATTGTGTTGCGCAAGTACGACCCTGTCGCTCGCCGGCACGTCGATTTCCGCGAAGAGCGCTGATGGCCAAGAAATCGAAGGTCGTCGCTGACGCACCGGATCACCCGAGGCGCGCGCAGGGGCTCAGGTGAAGCAGGGGCTCAGGTGGAGCTGAACCGGATGCGCGGGCTCGCCCACCGCGGCGAGATGCCCGTCGCACTGGCGATCAAGACGGCGCGGGAGATGGCGCTGCTGCCCTATCCGGGTCAGCGCTGAGCGCACGGTTTCTGACGGATTTCGCGCGAAAACTGTCAGAAACCGTGCACTCGCTGCAGACCTAGGCGCCTCGCACGCCCTCTTCGACCTTCTTGCCCAGATCGGGATCGACGTTGCGCCAGTATTCGAAGACCCGGGACAGCACCGGCTCCTTCACACCGTCAGACACGTGACCGACGATGTTGTGCACCAGTCGATCTCGCGCGTCGTCGTCGAGAACGTCCCGCACGAGGGTGCCGGCCTGACTCCAGTCGTCGTCCTCGGCCCGCAACGCGTACGCCGAGCGCACCATGTCCCCGTCGGACGCCCAGTGCACTTCCGAAGCCCGCCGCGGATCAGCCTCGGGTCCGCCCATCGAGTTCGGCGCGTACACGGGATCGGTGACGTTGTGGATGCGCATCGGCCCGTCCTTGGAGTAGGCGCGCACCTCGACCTTGGGTTCGTTGACCGGAATCTGCTTGTAGTTCACCCCGAGCCGGTGCCGGTGGGCGTCGGCGTAGGAGAAGCCGCGTGCCAGCAACATCTTGTCGGGGCTCAGACCGGTGCCCGGCACGATGTTGTTCGGTTCGAACGCGGCCTGCTCGATCTGGGCGTGGTAGTCGACGACGTTGCGGTTGAGCGTCATCTTGCCGACCTGCTGCAGCGGGTAGTCGCTGTGCGGCCACACCTTCGTGAGATCGAAGGGGTTGAAGCGGTAGGTCTTCGCGTCCTCGAACGGCATCACCTGTACGTGCAGAGTCCAGCTCGGGAAGTTGCCGTCCTCGATCGCGGTGAACAAGTCCCGCTGGTGGTAGTCACCGTCTTCGCCCGCCAGCCGGTCGGCGTCCTCCTGGGTGAGGAAGTCGATGCCCTGATCGGTCTTGAAGTGGTACTTCACCCAGAACAGCTCATCGCTGGCGTTGACCCAGCTGTAGGTGTGGCTGGAGTAGCCGTTCATGTTCCGCCATGTCTTCGGGATGCCACGGTCCCCCATCAGCCACGTGACCTGATGCGCCGACTCCGGGGACAACGTCCAGAAGTCCCACTGCATGTGGTGATCGCGCACGTTGGAGGCCTGCAGCCGCTTCTGGCTGCGGATGAAGTTCTGGAACTTCATCGGATCGCGCAGGAAGAACACCGGCGTGTTGTTGCCGACCATGTCGAAGTTGCCCTCCGACGTGTAGAACTTCAGGGCGAACCCGCGCGGGTCACGCCAGGTGTCTGGGCTGCCCCGCTCGCCGGCCACCGTCGAAAACCGGGCCACCATCTCGGTTTTGACGCCCTGTTGCAGGAAAGCCGCCTTGGTGAACGCGCTGACGTCGTGTGTCACCTCGAACTCTCCGAAGGCGCCCCCACCCTTGGCGTGGGGCTGACGCTCGGGGATGCGCTCCCGGTTGAAGTTGGCCATCTGTTCGAGCAGATAGTGGTCCTGCAGCAGGATGGGCCCGTCGGGACCGACGGTCAGCGAGTGCTCGAGGCTGGGGACCGGTGCCCCGCCGTCGGTGGTCGCGTACTTCTCAGACATCTGATCTCCTCGGCGCTGGGCGGCTGTCGGGCTGAGCCGCCATCCACCGCCGCATACCCCCAAAGCCGCGCGAAAAATCCGCCCTCAGGGCCGCGGCGGCGCCGGCGTGTCGGGAGCCTGCGGAGAACCGCCGGGTGGGCGCGGGATCTCGATGATCTGTCCCGGGCCGAAGGGACCCGAAAAGGAGGGACCGCGCTGGAACCCTCCCGGCGGGCCCATCGGGAACATCGCCGGGCCGGGGCGCATCATCATCTCGTGGCCGCGGTCGTAGTCGCGGTGGTTGCCGACGGCCTTCCCGGTGAAGAAGCCCGCACCGAAGATCACGACCACGATGAACAGCGACCCGGCGACGATGCCGACCCAAGCGGCCACCTTGCTGAGGCGGCTGGACCGCTCGACGTACACGGTCTGGGGCGGGCCCGGGTAGGTGGCCGGCTGCTCGGTGGAGGTGGGAGGTGGCGGCGTGAAGACGGGTCCAGTAACGGGCTCGTTGTGGTCCGGCGGGGGTGACGAGGGTGTCGACGGTGGCGGTGTCTCACTCATGCGCACGATCCTGCTCCACGACGCACAACAACGGTTAGGTGTGGCCTGTGAATTGGCTATGAGGCTGCGCTGGTAGTCAGTCGAAGCTCGGGATATCTTGCGGAAACGTCACCGTGGGGAGAAGCCATGATCGGCATCGACGGACCCTGGCCCGGCGGACGTTGGCGCGGCGGCGGTGGGGTCACGTTCTGAGCTACCAAAGGCCCACCTCCCTGTCGATCTTTGTCATCGTCGTCATCCTCAGCGCCTGCGCGGGCCACGGCCCCGAGGTGGTCACGTCGATCCAGTACGACGGCGAACGCCGTACCATCACCACCCGGGATGTGAGCTGTGTCAGACAGCCGGATGACAGTGTGGTGATCCTGGTGAGCGAGGGGCGACGTCGAATGGTCCGCCTGCACATTGGCCGTCATCGCCAAATCACGGTGTTCAGAGTCGGGCTCCGCCACGACGACCTCAGGGGTTTCGTCGCCGACCCGGACGCCGTCGTCGGCACGAAGGTCGACGACACCTACACCGTCCGCGGGCGGATGCCGCCGAACGACAGCGAGCTCGAGGGGCACAGCTTCAGCATCGAAACCAGCTGCCCGGGATACCGCGATGCGGCGCCCGACGAGATGGTGCCGGCGCTCGGGGTGCCATGAGGCTCGCTCGGTGGATCTCGGTGAGAGACCTGCGATCAGGGTTTGAGCGGGTTCACCGCGAACTGAATGACGCGGTACGGGCTTCCGCCACGGGGGGCGGTGTTCCACTGGCTGACGAACACGCGCACGGCATCGGGTGTGGAGGCAGGCGAGAGATAGCCGCCGTAGGGCTGGGCGAGCCGATTGTCCTGTGGCGCAGGCAGATCGTCGGCCTGCTCCGGCCAGGGCGCCGCGACGACGACGGTGGTCACCGGTGCGGTTCCGAGCTGGGTCGGATCGTCGGCGACGCGCATCTCCATGTTCCCGGTGCTGGCATTGAAGTACGACAGCACTGTCCGCCCGTCGATCTGGCGCACGCTCATCTCACCGATCCGGTCACCCCACAGCGGGGCCGGCCGCATGCCCCATCCGGCGGGAGACCACGCCTGCCAGGAAGCCCGATCGGTGAACGTCTGCGGCGGAGTCCGGTAGAGGGTCAGCGGGCCGGTGCGATCGAAATTGTTCGCGACGATGTACACCCAACCCCGCGGCGAGTCAGGAGTCGGGATCGGATCGTAGTAACCGCTGATCTGGGACTGCCCGCCGCCGGCATAGCCGGCGTCGCGCACAGAGCCGGGCACGGTGGCCCATCTGCCCTGTCCTGCATCAGCTTTGACCAGCCGTGACGACTGGGGGCGCAGATCCTTGGTCGTGGTGACGAGCAGATAGTTCTCGCGGTTGATCTCGACGATGCCCGCGGGCAGCTGTGACGAACCCGGCGGCGTCGGGTCGGCGAGCAGCGGAGTGCCGATACCCGTCACTCCGTCGTAGCGCACTCCGCCGGGGTCTTCCAGCGAGCCGTCGACGACATGTAGTGCGATCGGCGAGTACCACCCGCCGAAGCCGACGCCCTGGCCGGCGAAGCTGTCACCGCACACCTGCAGGATGCCGGAGGGGAACTGCATGAACTCGCACAGGTCCGTCGCACCGATACCGTAATCGGCTGTCGGCGTTCCGGTTCCGGCCACCGGGCCGACGCGCAGCACCTGCCCCGGCTGCAGCGGCGGCAGTTCGACCGGCGTGGCATTCGCCCCGGCAGCGAGCACGAGGGTGAGCGCGGGCGGCAGCAGCAGCGCCGAGATCGACGAAATGGCGCCCATCTCTCGCACTTACCCGCCCAAACGTCGGTTTCGGCGTACTAGAGCTGGGCGGCCAGTAACTCGGCGATCTGAATGGTGTTCAGCGCCGCGCCTTTTCGCAGATTGTCGCCGGAGACGAACAGCGCGAGCCCTCGACCGTCGGGCACGCCCGGGTCCTGCCGAATGCGGCCGACCAGCGACTCATCGGCACCGGCGGCCGCCAGCGGCGTCGGGACGTCGACCAGCGTGACGCCCGGCGCGCCGGAGAGGATCTCGGTGGCTTCGGCGGCCGACAACGGCTGTGCGAACTCGACATTCAGCGACAGCGAATGCCCGGTGTAGACCGGCACCCGCACACAGGTACCCGACACTGCGAGGTCAGGAATCCCGAGAATCTTGCGGCTCTCGTTGCGCAGCTTTTGGTCCTCGTCGGTCTCACCGGAGCCGTCGTCGACCAGCGATCCGGCCAGCGGAACGACGTTGAACGCGATCGGCGCCACGTACTTGTTCGGCGCCGGGAACGCCACGGCGCTCCCGTCGTGCACCAGCGCCTGACTCTCGGACACCACGGCGCTGGCCTGACCGAACAGTTCCTCGACACCGGCGAGCCCACTGCCCGAGACCGCCTGGTAGGTGGAGGCGATCATGCGCACCAGGCCGGCCTTCTCGTGCAGCGGCTTGAGCACCGGCATCGCGGCCATCGTCGTGCAGTTCGGGTTGGCGATGATGCCCTTGGGCCGCACCCCGGCGTCCCGCGCGAAGTTCACCTCCGAGACCACCAGCGGCACATCGGGATCCTTGCGCCACGCCGAGGAGTTGTCGATCACGACTGCGCCCGCGGCGGCGAATCTCGGCGCCTGCACCCGCGACATCGTCGCACCGGCGGAGAACAGCGCGATGTCCAGTCCGGACGGGTCGGCCGTCTCGGAGTCCTCGACCTCGATCTCCTGCCCGCGGAACTCCAACTTCTTGCCCGCCGAGCGGGCCGAGGCGAAGAACCGGACCTCGGTGGCCGGAAAGTCGCGCTGCACCAACAGGGTTCGCATGACCTGACCGACCTGGCCGGTCGCTCCCACAACACCGATGCTGACCATTATTTCCCCCGTCGCTTCGCTCGCCCGGCCATAGTCAGCGTCCCGTTCCCGCATAGACGACGGCTTCCTCGTCGCCCCCGAGCCCGAAGGCTTCGTGCAGGGCGGCGACGGCGCGGTCGAGTTCGGTGTCCTTGATCAGCACCGAGATACGGATCTCGGAGGTGGAGATCAGGTCGATGTTGATGCCGGCCTTGGCCAGCGCCTCGCAGAAGGTCGCCGTGACGCCGGGGTGGCTGCGCATGCCGGCACCGATGAGCGAGACCTTGCCGATGTGATCGTCGTAGAGCACCCGGGTGAAGCCGATCTCGTCCTGCAGGGAGGTCAGCTTCTCCACCGCGCCCGGCCCGCTCTCCCGCGAGCAGGTGAACGTGATGTCGGTCTTTCCGTCTTCGACCTTGGAGATGTTCTGCAGCACCATGTCGATGTTGACGTCGGTGTCGGCGATCGCGCGGAACACCTGGGCGGCGTAGCCGGGGACGTCGGGCAGGCCGACGACGGTCACCTTCGCCTCCCCGCGGTCGTGGGCTACTCCGGTGAGGATGGCGTCTTCCATGGGGATGTCCTCGATCGATCCTGTGACGATGGTGCCCGGCCGGTCGGAGTACGACGAGCGGACGTGGATGGGCAAATCGAACCGGCGGGCGTACTCGACGCACCGCAACATCAGCACCTTGGCGCCCGCCGCGGCCATCTCGAGCATCTCCTCGAAGGAGACGGTGTCCAGGCGCCGGGCGTTGGGCACGATTCGCGGGTCGGCGGTGAAGATGCCGTCGACGTCGGTGTAGATCTCACAGACGTCGGCGTTCAGGGCCGCTGCGACGGCGACGGCGGTGGTGTCGGAGCCGCCGCGGCCGAGGGTGGTGACGTCCTTGGTGTCCTGGCTGACGCCCTGGAAGCCGGCGACGAGCACGATCTGGCCCTCGTCGAGCGCCGAGCGCAGCCGGGTGGGGGTGACGTCGATGATCTTGGCGTTGCCGTGGGTGCCGGTGGTGACCACGCCGGCCTGGGAGCCGGTGAAGGAGCGGGCCTGGGCACCGAGCGACTCGATCGCCATCGCGACCAGCGCGTTGGAGATCCGCTCCCCAGCAGTCAGGAGCATGTCGAGTTCGCGAGCTGGCGGGGCCGGGCAGACTTGTTTGGCCAGGTCGAGCAGCTCGTCGGTGGTGTCGCCCATCGCCGAGACCACGACCACGACGTCGTTGCCGGCCTTCTTGGTTTCGACGATGCGCTCGGCCACACGGCGGATGCGCTCGGCGTCGGACACCGAGGATCCGCCGTACTTCTGTACGACGAGCGCCACTGCAGAACCTTTCATCACTGTTTCGACAGCCGGGGAGATCCCGAACAAGGATAAAGGCTGCGCGCTCCCGATTTATTCGCGCCAGTAGCGTCGCCGGTGTGACGTCCCCTGATCGGTTGGCCCAGACCTCGGTCCCCGTGCACCCGCCTATCGCTGCTCGCTGGAGTCCGCGCGCGTTCGATCCGGCGGCCGACCTCACCGACGACGAGCTGATCGCGCTCCTCGAGGCCGCCCGGTGGGCGCCGACGTGGGGGCGACGCCAGCCGGTGCGGTTCGTGGTGGCCCGCCGCGGCGACGAGACGTTCGGCACGTTGGCCGACCTGCTCAGGGGAGGGAACAGCTACGCCAAGGTGGCCAGCGCCCTGATCCTGTTGTGCGCCGATCAGGGACCTGACGAGAACACCGCGCAGTACGCCTGTGTCGACGCCGGGTCGGCCCTGGGGATGCTGTCGGTCGAGGCCGTCGCGCGGGGCCTCATCGTGCACCCGATGGCGGGCTTTTCTACCGAGGGGGCCGTCGAGGCGTTCGATCTGCCCGAAGAGCTGCGCCCGTTGATGGTGATCGCGGTCGGCCGGCTCGGCGACTACGCCGACGTAGACCCCGACATCGCCGAGCGCGATCGCGCGCCCCGCGAACGGCGCCCGCTGGACGAGATCGTGCTCAACTGGCCGCTGAGCTGATCAGCGCGGGTCCGGGATCGCCCGGATGGCCATGAAGCCGGTGGGTTCGTGGGTCAGCTGGCGGTACTTGTCCGCGTCGATGCTCGCCGCCTCCGGGACCGGCCGCGGTTCCGTCAACCGCTCGATCAGGAAGCCGGCGGCGCGCAGCTCGTCGCAGGTCTGCTCGAGCGGCGCCAGCCAGTAACGCACCCTCCAGCCACGACTCCACGTCTCCTCGATCACCCTGCTCTCGAAGTAGTTCCCCCCGTGGCGCAGCCAGTCGCCGGTGGGATGCTGGCGCGACAGCACGAGGGCACCGTCGGGGCGCAGCACCCGTCGCAACTCGCGCAGCGCGCCGACACGGTCGTCGACGTACTCCAGCGCCAGCGCGAACAGCACGAGATCGACGGACTCATCGGCGACCCAGTGCAGGGGTTCGGCGAGATCGTGGACCCGGAAGCGTCCGGCTGGGGCGTGCCGGCGCGCCAACTCGACCATCCGGGGACTCTGATCGAATCCGACGACGGCGGCGCCGCGCCGGATCAACTCGGCGGCGTAGAGCCCCGGACCGCAGGCCGCGTCCAGAACGGTCTTTGCTGCCACGTCGCCGAGGAGCGCAAGGCACGCCGGGCGGTCGTAGTGGGCATTGAACAGGCCGTCGTAGGCGTGATCACGGAATTCGTCGGCGAACACGTCGTACTGGGGCGCGCGCCCCACCTCGTCCGGCATGGCTCCCTCCAATCTCGTTACGCGCCCGAAACCTGAGGAAACAGTCCACGTAACAGAGACATCGGTAACTGTCGGTGAACGGCTCCGCAGCGGAGCCGGTAATCGCAGGAGAACTCTATGGATACAGGGACGACCGCGTTCATGCTGTGTTGCATCATCGGCCTCACGCTGATGATCCCCGGTCTCGCGTTGTTCTACGGCGGCATGGTGTCCGTCAAGAGCTCGACGAACATGATGATGATGACGTTCGGCGCGGTCGCCGTGGTCGGCGTGCTGTGGGTGCTGTTCGGCTTCTCGATGGTCTTCGGCACCTCCTACGGCGGCTTCCTCGGCAACCTGACCGAATTCGCCGGAATGAAGGATCTTCTCGAGACGCAGACCACGATCTCTGGCCTGCCGGTCAGTTTGTTCTCGATCTTCCAGGCGCTGTTCGCCGCCATCACCGTGGCGCTGATCTCCGGTGCGGTCGCCGACCGGATGAAGTTCGGCGCGTGGATGGGCTTCGCGACGCTGTGGGCGGTGCTGGTGTACTTCCCGGTCGCCCATTGGGTTTTCGCGTTCGACGGCGTGGTCACCGAGGATTCGGCCGGTGGCTGGATCGCCAACAAACTCAAGGCGATCGACTTCGCCGGCGGCACCGCGGTGCACATCAACGCCGGTGCGGCCGCGCTGGCCGTCGCCATCGTGCTCGGCAAGTCGGCGAGCTGGGGTCAGCTGCGCAAGCCGCACAACGTGCCTCTGACGCTGCTGGGTGCCGGCCTGCTGTGGGCCGGCTGGTATGCCTTCAACGGTGGTTCGGCCCTGGCAGCGGGCAATTCGGCCGCGATCGTCATGGTGACCACGTTTGTCGCGACCTGCGCGGCGACGCTGGCGTGGATCGCCGTGGAGAAGATCAAGGACGGTCACGTCACCGGCGTCGGCGCGGCCTCGGGTGCGATCACCGGCCTGGTCGCGATCACCCCCGCCTGCGGTGCGGTGACCCCCGTCGGTGCCATCATCCTCGGCGCGATCGCCGGCGCGGTGTGCGTCTACGCGGTGGGCCTGAAGGAGCGCTTCGGCTACGACGATTCGCTCGACGTGGTCGGGGTGCACCTGGTCGGTGGCGTCATCGGCACCCTGCTGATCGGCCTCCTGGCCAGCGACTCGATGCCCAATGCGACCAACGGCCTGTTCTACGGTGGCGGCTTCGACCAGCTGTGGCGCCAAGCCGTGGCAGCGGGCGCGGTCATGGTCTACTCGTTCGTCGTCGCCGGCATCATCGCTTATGCGCTGAAAAAGACTGTCGGCATCCGCATTTCGCCCGACGACGAGGAGAAGGGCATCGACGCCGCGTTCCACCGCGAGGCGTCGTACGAACTCGCTCCCGTCTAACGGATCACTCGGCCGGCCGGTGCGAACAGCTCCATCGTTCGCACCGGCCGTTCGATGTGCGGGGTGTTTCCGCTACTGATACATTGATTCCCTACAAGAGACACAAGGTGGACGCCATGACCCAGGACCTCGCGATCGCAGCCGAGAAGGCCGGTACCAAATTCATCCTCGCGCTCTTCGTCGACCTGCGCGGAAAGCCCTGCGCCAAGCTGGTTCCCGTCGAGGCCGTGGACCTTCTGGCCACCGACGGCGTCGGCTTCGCCGGCTACGCCGTCGGGGCCATGGGTCAGGAGCCCAAGGACCCGGACCTGATGGCCCTGCCCGACCCCGCCTCGTTCACCCCGGTCCCCTTCCTCAAGGAGGGCCTCGCGATCGTGCACTGCGACCCCCACGTCGACGGCGCACCCTGGCCCTACGCCCCTCGGGTCATCCTGAAGAATCTCGTACAACGTTGCAGCGACGGCGGATTCGAGCCGTGGGTGGGCGCGGAGGTCGAGTACTTCCTGCTGCGCCGCACCGCCGACGGTGGCGTCACGGTCGCCGACGCGGCAGACACGGCGTCCCAACCCTGCTATGACGCACGCGGGGTGACCCGAATGTACGACCACCTGACGACCGTCTCGGCCGCGATGAACGGTCTCGGCTGGTCCAACTACGCCAACGACCACGAAGACGGCAACGGCCAGTTCGAGCAGAATTTCACCTTCGCGGACGCGATCACCACGGCCGATCGTGTCGTCACGCTGCGGTACCTGCTGTCGATGATCGCCGCGGAGCGCGGCATGATCGCGACGTTCATGCCCAAACCGTTCTCCGACAAGACTGGCAGCGGCCTGCACCTGCACCTGTCGTTGACCAGCGCGGGCAACGCAGTGTTCCCCGTTGAGGGCGCCGACGACCGAGGCCTCGGGTTGTCCGACACCGCATACGGTTTCATCGGCGGAATCCTCGACCACGCCTGCGCCCTACAGGCGGTGATCGCACCGACGGTCAACTCCTACAAGAGAACCGGCGCAGTGTCCACGCGCTCCGGTGCGTCCTGGGCGCCCCGCCTGCCTACCTACGGCGGCAACGACCGTACCCACTACATCCGGGTGCCGGACAACCAACGTGTCGAGTTGCGCGGCGGCGACGGCTCCGCCAACCCCTACCTGGCGATCGCCGCGGCGCTCGGCGCCGGCCTCGACGGAATCAAACGCAGCACCGATCCCGGTGCAGTCGGATCAGGGATCAGCGCCCGCCCGCTGCCGCCCACGCTGCTGCACGCCGTCGACGAATTCGAGAACGACACCGTCATCTCAGGCGTGCTCGACGCCGCCGGCGACGGGGTCGCCGCGTACTTCGCCGGCCTCAAACGCGAAGAGTTCTTCGACTACCACAGCGCGGTCAGCCCGTGGGAGATCGACCAGTACCTGACCGCCTTCTGACAGCGCTGAACACGGAGGACACAATGTGCGGCATCGTCGGGTTGCACCTGCGCACACCTGAGCTCTACTCCCACCTGGGCACCCTGCTGAGCAGCATGCTCTGCGAAATGGGCGACCGGGGAAGCGATTCGGCCGGCGTCGCCGTCTACGGCGATCCCGCGTGGGCCCCGCCGGGTCAGGGCTGCGTATCGGTGGCCGATCTGGGCACCGGGCGGGCCGAAGACGTCGAGCTGGTCCGACGCACCGTGGCCACCGCCCTCGACGAGGATGTGGTCGCCGTCGACGTGGTCGCCGTCGGCGACAGCCACCTGCTGTCCTGCGACACGTCGTCGGAGGCGCTGCTGGCGGCGGTCAGGTCGTGCTACCCGCACGCGATCATCGCCGGTTTCGGCTCCGATATGGCGGTCCTCAAAGGTGTCGGCCACCCCCGCGCACTCACCGAGCAATGGGGACTGGCCGGGGCGCAGGGCTGGCAGGGCGTCGGCCACACACGGATGGCGACCGAGTCCGCGGTCACCCCGTCGGGTTGCCATCCCTACGCAGTCGGGCCGGGCCAGTGCATGGTCCACAACGGGTCATTCGCCAACCACGCCACCATCCGTCGTGAACTGCGTTCCCGCGGCGTGGTGTTCGACAGCGAGAACGACACCGAGGTCGGCGCCCGGTTCATCGCGGCGCAGCTGTCGGAGGGCCGCGACGTGGAGAGCGCGCTCAAGGAGCTCTGCGCGACCTTCGACGGCTTCTACACGCTGCTGGTGTCCAACCGCGACTCGTTCGCCGTGGTCCGGGATGCGATCGCGTGCAAACCCGCGGTCATCGCCGAGACCACCAACTGGGTGGCGATGGCCAGTGAATACCGCGCCTTGTCAGGACTTCCCGGCGTCGAGAATGCCCGCATCTGGGAACCCGAACCGGAGGTCGTCTACGCATGGAGCCGTTGATGACACGCTTCGACCTCCAGACCACGACACTGCGCGAGGTCAACGCCGCGCTGCACGCCCCGGACCTGCAGGGCGAGTTCGTCATCGACCATCCCGCCGGTGCGCACAACGTCGCCGTCGGCCTCGACGCGCAGATCAGCGTGACGGTCAACGGCCACGTCGGGTACTACGCCGCGGGCATGAATCAGCAGGCCGATGTCGTGATCGCCGGCAACGCAGGCACCGGTGTCGCGGAGAACATGATGAGCGGCTCGGTGTGGGTGAAAGGCAGCGCCTCCCAGTCCGCTGGTGCGACGGCACACGGTGGCCTGCTGGTGATCGAGGGCGACGCCGCGGCACGGTGCGGCATCTCGATGAAGGGCGTGGACATCGTGGTGGGCGGCACCGTCGGGCACATGAGCGCGTTCATGGCCCAGGCCGGCCGTCTCGTGGTGCGCGGCGACGCCGGCGAGGCACTCGGCGACTCGCTGTACGAGGCGCGCATCTACGTGCGGGGTGAGGTGGCCTCCCTCGGCGCCGACTGTGTGGCCAAGCCGATGCGCGCCGAACACCACGAAGAGCTCGAACAACTGCTCAAGGCAGCGGGTTTCGAGGACGACGACACCGCCGCCTACACCCGCTACGGCTCCGCGCGATCGCTGTATCACTTCCACGTCGACAACTCTGCGAGCTACTGATGACCGACACCGACGACCGCGCGCGCCTCGGCCTGCGCGAGTCCGCCACCTTCGACCGCGCCACCATCGCCGCGATCCAGCGCGCCGCCGACACCGGCGTCTACGACATCCG
The DNA here is from genome assembly GCF_055419625.1 of Mycobacterium sp. IDUB_1. Lineage (NCBI taxonomy): Bacteria > Bacillati > Actinomycetota > Actinomycetes > Mycobacteriales > Mycobacteriaceae > Mycobacterium > Mycobacterium sp. IDUB_1. The sequence continues at coordinate 186,902 of NZ_JBVAYA010000001.1, forward strand.
CGGCTGGGGCGCCAAACGCCGGCTCCCCCACTTCGACGACCTGCTGTTCCTGGGTGCGTCGATGTCGCGCTATCCGCTCGAGGGCTACCGCGAACGCTGCGCCACCGACGTGGTTCTCGGTGACCGGCACGCCAAACACCCGCTGCACCTGGCGATCCCGGTGACCATCGCCGGCATGAGCTTCGGCGCGTTGTCCGGACCGGCCAAGGAGGCGCTGGGCCGCGGCGCCAGTGAGGTCGGCACGTCGACGACCACCGGAGACGGCGGCATGACGCCCGAGGAGCGCGGCCAGAGCAAGCACCTGGTGTACCAGTACCTGCCGTCTCGGTACGGGATGAACCCCGCCGACCTCCGCAAGGCGGATGCGATCGAGGTGGTTCTCGGCCAGGGCGCGAAACCCGGTGGCGGTGGAATGTTGCTGGGGCAGAAGATCTCCGAACGCGTCGCTGCGATGCGCACGCTCCCTCAGGGCATCGATCAGCGCTCGGCGTGCCGCCATCCCGATTGGACCGGCCCCGACGATCTGACCATCAAGATCAACGAGCTGCGGGAGATCACCGACTGGGAGAAGCCGATCTACGTGAAGGTCGGCGCCACCCGCACCTACTACGACGTGAAACTCGCGGTGCATGCCGGCGCGGACGTCGTCGTCGTGGACGGCATGCAGGGCGGGACCGCCGCCACCCAAGAGGTGTTCATCGAACACGTCGGCATCCCCACTCTGGCCGCGATCCCCGAGGCGGTACGCGCGCTGCAGGAGCTGGGGGTCCACAGGACCGGGGCGAGCGGAGCGACGGGAAAGGCTGGAGTCCAGTTGATCGTCTCAGGTGGCATCCGCAACGGCGCCGACGTCGCCAAGGCGCTGGCGCTGGGCGCCGATGCTGTCGCGATCGGCACCGCTGCCCTGATCGCGCTGGGCGACAACCATCCACGCTACGCATCCGAGTACGAAAAACTGGGCAGCGCAGCAGGTTTCTACGACGATTACCAGGACGGCAACGATCCGGCGGGCATCAGCACCCAGGATCCCGAGCTCGCCGCCCGCCTCGACCCGGTGGCCGCCGGCCGGCGACTGGCCAACTACCTGCGGGTGCTGACGATGGAAGCGCAGACGATCGCGCGGGCATGCGGCAAGTCCCACGTCTGCCACCTCGAACCCGACGATCTGGTCGCGGTCAGCATCGAGGCCGCCGCGATGGCGAAGGTCCCTCTGGCCGGCACGTCGTGGATTCCGGGACTGTGAACATGGCCGACGTCGTCATCGTCGGCGGCGGGCTCGAGGGATGCGCGACGGCATGGGCACTCGCCGAGCGCGGCGTCACGGACGTCGTCGTCGTCGAACGCGGCACTGTCGGCTCCGGTATGACGGGCAAGTCCAGCGGCATCGTGCGCTGCCACTACGGGGTCAGCTCGCTGGCCGCGATGGCGGCCACCGGGCTGGAGGTGTTCGAGCAGGCCATCGACATCTTCGGCACCGACATCGGGTTCCGCCAGACCGGTTATGTCGTCGGCGTCGGCGAAGCCAACGTCGACGCGCTACGGAAAAGCCTTGCCGCCCAACAAGCCGTCGGCGTGCACACCGAGGAGATCGACCGCAGCGAGGTTGCGACACTGTGGCCGTTCGCCGATCTGGAGCCTTTCGCGGCCTTCGGGTACGAGTCGCGCGGCGGGTACGGCGACGCGTACCAGACCGCCCAGGCATTCGCCACGACAGCTCGGACAGCCGGTGTCCGCATCCTCCAGGGCTGTGCCGCAACGGGATTGACCACCAGTGGCGATCGCGTGACCGGGGTCGCACTGGCCGACGGCACCGAGATCGCCGCGGGCACCGTCGTCGTCGCCACCGGGGTGTGGACACAACCGTTCCTCGCGCCGTACGGCATCGACGTCCCCATCCGCGTCGTACGCGAGCAGATCGTGCTGATCGACCCCGGCGTCGATCTTCCTCCGGTGCCTGTGTTCTCCGATCTGGTCTCGCTGCAGTACGTGCGGCCCGAGGTGGGTGGCGAGATCCTCTTCGGCAACAGTGACCTCAGCGATGCGCAGACCGCCGACCCGGACAGCTATCTCAACCGGGCGACCGAAGAGTTCGTCGACCTCACCGTGGACAAGGTCGGCACCCGCTTCCCCGGTTTCCCCGATGCGGTCATCACCAGTAGCTACGCCGGCTGCTACGACGTGACGCCCGACTGGAATCCGGTGATCTCCCGCACCGATCTCGACGGCGTCGTCGTCGCCGCGGGCTTCTCCGGGCACGGCTTCAAGATCGCGCCTGCGGTGGGCAGGCTCGCCGCCGACATCGTCACCGACGGGCACAGCCGCGACCCCCGCATTCCCGCATCGGATTTTCGGCTGTCCCGCTTCGCCGAGGGCGACCTGCTCACCACGCCGTACCCGTACGTCGGCGCCGGACAGATGCGCTAGACAGGTGAGCTGTGACCTCTGCTGACGATCACGCATCGCTGCTGCGCAACAAGTCCGGCACCGCCCGCGACCGCGATCCGCAGGAGCCGGTCGACGAACTCGAGATCGAGACGGCGATCGGACGCAACGTGAGGCTTCTGCGGCTGCAGCAGGGCCTCACCGTCGCCGACACCGCCGCACGCATCGGCATCTCGAAGGCGATGATGAGCAAGATCGAGAACGCGCAGACGTCCTGCAGCCTGTCCACGCTGGCGCTGCTCGCCAAGGGTTTCGACGTGCCGGTGACGAGCCTGTTCCGCGGCGCCGACGTCGAGCGCCCAGCGGCGTTCGTGCGGTCGGGCACCGGCGCGCGGATCGTGCGCGAGGGTACCCGCGAGGGGCACGACTACGAACTGCTCGGCTCGCTGCGCGGCGAACACAAGCGCCTGGAGTGTCTGCAGGTCACGCTGTCGGAGAAAAGCCGGACGTATCCGCTGTTCCAGCACCCGGGCACCGAGTTCATCTACATGCTCGAAGGTGTCATGGACTACAGCCACAGTCGCTCGGTCTACCGGCTGCACCCCGGCGATTCGCTGCAGTTCGACGGCGAGGGCGCGCACGGTCCCGTCGACCTGGTCGAGGTACCGATCCGGTTCCTGTCGGTGATCGCGTTCCCCGACTCACACATCTGAGGCGCCGAGTGTGCGTCCCGATACGCCCGCCGCGGCGTGTCGCGGATGACACCGCACCACCGCGGTCGCACAACCGGCGTTTTGCCCGGCGCGCCCGCGGGAGTACAGTCATCCGCGTGCAGCGGGTGCTCCTTCTCGGACGCCGCGACGGGGTCTGATCCAGACTGGCCTCCCGTCGCGGGTATTCGCGATGCGCCGGTCTGAGATTCCCAAGACCAACCCGGAGCCCACATCATGACCGAGAACTTCACCCCCGACGCCTTCCATTCGGTACGCACGATCACCACGCCTGCCGGTCCCCGTCCTGACGGCCAGCCCGCCTGGAACACCCAGCGCTCCTCCGCGATGCCGGTCAACCGGTACCGCAGCTTCGCCGCTGAAGTAGAGCCCGTCACGCTGCCCGACCGCACCTGGCCCGACAAGGTCATCGACGTGGCCCCGCTGTGGTGCGCAGTGGACCTGCGCGACGGCAACCAGGCGCTGATCGACCCCATGAGCCCGGCCCGCAAGCGTCGGATGTTCGACCTGCTGGTCCGCATGGGCTACAAGGAGATCGAGGTCGGCTTCCCGTCGGCGAGTCAGACCGACTTCGACTTCGTTCGCGAGATCATCGAGCAGGGCGCGATCCCCGACGACGTGACGATCCAGGTGCTGACGCAGTGCCGCCCCGAGCTGATCGAGAAGACCTTCAAGGCTTGTGAAGGCGCGCCCCGCGCGATCGTGCACTTCTACAACTCGACGTCGATCTTGCAGCGCCGCGTCGTGTTCCGCGCCGACCGTGACGCCGTCAAGAAGATCGCCACCGACGGCGCCCGGATGTGCGTCGAGGAGGCCGAGAAGTACCCCGGCACCCAGTGGCGCTTCGAGTACTCCCCTGAGTCCTACACCGGCACCGAGCTGGAATACGCCGTCGAGGTCTGCAACGCCGTCGCCGAGATCGTGGCGCCGACGCCCGAGGTACCGCTGATCGTGAACCTGCCGGCGACGGTGGAGATGGCCACGCCGAACGTGTATGCCGACTCCATCGAGTGGATGAACCGGCACCTGACCCCGCGCAACAGCATCATCTTGAGCCTGCACCCGCACAACGATCGCGGAACTGCCGTCGCCGCAGCCGAACTCGGCTATCAGGCCGGCGCGGACCGCATCGAGGGATGCCTGTTCGGCAACGGCGAGCGCACCGGCAACGTGTGCCTGGTGACGCTGGGGCTGAACATGTTCTCCCGCGGCGTCGACCCGCAGATCGACTTCTCCAACATCGACGAGATCCGCCGCACCGTCGAGTACTGCAATCAGCTGCCCGTCCACGAACGGCACCCATACGGCGGCGATCTGGTGTACACGGCCTTCTCCGGCAGTCACCAAGACGCCATCAACAAGGGCCTGGATGCGATGAAAGTGTCGGCCGACGAACAGGATTCGGATGTCGACGACATCCTGTGGCAGGTTCCCTACCTGCCGATCGACCCCAAGGACGTCGGACGCACGTACGAGGCCGTGATCCGGGTGAACTCGCAGTCCGGCAAGGGCGGCGTGGCCTACATCATGAAGGCCGACCACGGGTTGGCGCTGCCCCGGCGACTGCAGATCGAGTTCTCCGCGGCCATCCAGGCGATCACCGATGGTGAGGGTGGCGAGGTGTCGCCGAAGGAGATGTGGGACGCGTTCCACGAGGAGTACCTGGCGCCGATCACACCGCTGGAGCGCATGCGGCAACGCGTCGACGCCGCCGAGGTGGACGGCGGGACCGACACCATCACCGCGGTCGTCAAGGTCGACGGCGCGGAACGTGAGATCGTCGGCGCCGGCAACGGGCCGCTGGCGGCGTTCTGTGATGCGCTGGGCGCGATCGGTTACGACGTCAACGTGCTCGACTACTCCGAGCACGCCATGTCCTCGGGCGAAGAAGCGCAGGCCGCGGCGTACGTGGAGGCCTCGATCGACGGCAAGACCGTGTGGGGTGTCGGGATCGCGACCTCGATCACGACGGCGTCGCTGCGCGCGGTGGTGTCGGCGGTGAACCGGGCCGCCCGGCGCTGAGCTGATCTTGAAAAGTGTTGTGTTGATACAGTTTCCGTGCGGGGTCTACGTCATCGCGACGATTAGGCCGTTTAAACAGCGATCACGCCGGTAATTCACAGCAGCATGAAACTCTTCACCTTCGGAACAGCCATGCTGACCGGGGCCGCCGCGACGGTCATCGCGATGGCACCCATCGCCGGTGCACAGCCCAATGTGCCGTGTGACGACCCGGGCGGTGCCGCACGTGGCGCCGCATGTGACGCGACGGCACCCGAGGGCGGTCCGCCGCCCATCGTCGGGGAAATTCCGCCGGGTCAGGACGGGATGCCTGACGTCGCGGGATGCACGCCGGGACGGATCTGCGAAGCGCCCTGATTCAGAACAAGGCGAGTTGGTCATCGCCCAGGTCGGAGCCGACGAAGTCTTCGACCTGGGTACCACCTATGACTGACACCACAGTATCCATGAACTCCGCCGACGCCATCACCGGAACGTCCAGTTCTTTCGCCTGAAAACCCTTGCCCTGCTGCACTTCCGGTGTATCGCAGACGACCAGTGACGTGTTCTGGTCGATGGACTCGGTGAAGGCGAGGCCCGCCTGAAGCGCGCGCTCGATCAACTCCTCGTGGGTACGTTCGACCTCGGCGGCCACCGCGATCCGCATGCCTTGCACCAGCGGACGCCCGGGAACGTACCGGCCGGGATTGGCGAAGCAACACGGGAGCCGCGTAGCCACCGCTCTCAATGGACGCAGCTCGTCGTGAGTGATGCGACCGTTGGGCCACGTGCGCCGCGACACCGGGTGCACCGGCAGCCACGCGCGCCGCTCGCAGGCGCGCACCAGCACCGGCTTGAGGATCTGCGCGAGCACCATCGCGTCGTCCAGAGCGTCATGGGGGCGCATCTGGGTCACCCCGTAGTGCGCGGCCAGAGTCTCGAGCCGCAGGTTCTCCAGTCCGAGGTCCAACCGGCGGGCGAGCTCGACGGTGCACATGACGGTGTCCGTCGGTAGGGCCGCACCCACCATCTCGGCCTCGGCGGCGAGAAACGCGTAGTCGAAGCCGACGTTGTGCGCGACCAGCGTGCGGCCCCGCAGCACCTCGCACAGATCCTGGACGACGTCTGCGAAGGTCGGCTGCCCGGCGAGCATCTCCGCGGTGAGGCCGTGAATATGGGTTGGGCCCGGATCGACCCCCGGATCGAGCAGCGAGTAGAGGCTCTTCTCCACGTTGCCGTCGTCACTGAGCGCGAGCGCGGCGACGCTGACGACGCGCGCCTGCCCGGGCCGGAAACCGGAGGTCTCGACGTCGACGACCGCCCACCCCGCGCCCGCCTGCTCGGCGGGCCGGCCCCAGGTGCTGACGGCGGTTGAGCTCACCCCCCGAGGATGGCACGCAGCCCCGACAAGCCTTGCTCCCCACGCCGCGTGTCGGCCCCTTCTCTAAACTGCCGGGAATGGTCTCGGTACGCGCACGGGCGGCGCTCGCAGCAGGTGCAGGCGCCCGTTGGGCGTCACGGGTCACCGGCCGCGGCGCGGGGGCGATGATCGGCGGGCTCGTCGCGATGACGATCGACCGCTCGATCCTGGCGCAGCTCGGACAGGGCCGCCGCACGGTCGTCATCACCGGCACCAACGGGAAATCCACCACCACCCGGATGACAGCTGCGGCGTTGGCCACCGTCGGGCCCGTCGCGACCAACGCCGAGGGCGCCAACATGGATGCCGGGCTGGTGGCCGCGCTGGCCGCCGCGCCGGATGCGCCCCTGGCTGCGCTCGAGGTCGACGAGATGCACGTCCCGCATGTCAGCGACGCCGTCTCCCCCTCGGTGATCGTGCTGCTCAACCTGTCGCGGGATCAGCTCGACCGCGTGGGTGAGATCAACCACATCGAGCGGACCCTGCGCGGGGGCTTGGCGCGCCACCGGGCCGCCGTGGTGGCCGCCAACTGTGACGACGTCCTGATGACCTCGGCCGCCTACGACCACCCCCATGTGGTGTGGGTGGCTGCCGGCGGTGGCTGGGCCAGCGATTCGGTGAGCTGCCCGCGGTCGGGTGAGGTGATCGTGCGCGAGGGAGCGGACTGGCACTCGACGGGCTGCGATTTCCGCCGGCCCACCCCGGACTGGTGGTACGACGACACCCACATCTACGGCCCCGACGGCCTGAGCCTGCCGATGACGCTCACCCTGCCCGGCACCGTCAACCGCGGCAACGCGACCCAGGCCGTCGCCGCGGCAGTCACCCTCGGCGCCGACCCCGCCGCCGCCGTCGCCGCCGTCTCGGCCGTCGACGAAGTGGCAGGCCGCTACCGCACCGTGCCGGTCGCCCCGTCGCACACCGCCCGCCTGCTGCTGGCCAAGAACCCCGCCGGATGGCAGGAGGCGCTGTCGATGCTCGACCGCGACGCAGCGGGGGTGGTGATCTCGGTCAACGGACAGGTACCCGACGGCGAAGACCTGTCCTGGCTGTGGGACGTCCGCTTCGAACACTTCGAGGACGTGCCGGTGGTCGCAGCCGGGGAACGCGGCACCGATCTCGCGGTGCGCCTCGGCTACGCCGGAGTCGAGCACACGCTGGTGCACGACACGATGGCCGCGATCCGCAGCTGCCCACCGGGCCACGTCGAGGTCCTGGCCAACTACACGGCGTTCCTCCAGCTGAACAGGCGGCTGCCATGAGCGAATCCGCGGTCCGCATCGGACTCGTCCTGCCCGACGTGATGGGCACCTACGGCGACGGCGGCAATTCGCTGGTGCTGCGTCAGCGCCTGCTGTTGCGCGGTATCGACGCCGACATCGTCGAGATCACGCTCGATGATCCGGTGCCCGCCGAGCTGGATCTCTACACCCTGGGCGGCGCAGAGGACTACGCACAGCGGCTCGCGACCAAACATCTGGCCCGCTATCCCGGCCTGCAACAGGCGGTTTCACGCGGCGCCCCGGTGCTGGCCATCTGCGCGGCGATCCAGGTGCTGGGACACTGGTACGAGACGTCGGCCGGGGAACGGGTGTCGGGAGTCGGACTGCTGGACGTGACGACATCGCCGCAGCCGGAACGCACGATCGGCGAGGTGGCCTCGACACCGTTGATCGAAGGGCTCACGCAGCAGTTGACGGGTTTCGAGAATCACCGCGGCGGAACCGATCTGGGCGCACAGGCGCGTCCGCTGGCCGCGGTCACCAAAGGCGCGGGCAACCGGGCGGGCTCGGGCTTCGACGGCGCGGTGCAGGACAGCATCGTGGCAACATATCTGCACGGATGCTGCCTCGCGCGCAACCCCGAGCTAGCCGACTACCTACTCACCAAGGTGGTGGGACCGCTTGCCCCCCTTGACCTTCCCGAGGTCGACACGCTGCGGCGCGAACGTCTCGCGGCGCCCAGACGCGTCTGATCAGCGGGCGGCGACGATGCCGTGCCGGTAGGCGTAGACGATCGCTGCCGGGCGGTCCCGCAATCCCAGCTTGCCGAAGATGCGGCCGATGTGACTCTTCACGGTTACCCCGGAGATCACCAACTCTTCGGCGATCTCACTGTTGGAGCGGCCCTTGGCGATCAGCGTCAACACGTCGAGCTCCCGCGGTGTCAGCTCCCGCACCACGTCGGGCGCAGGGCTGGTAGCCGCAGTGCGGTAGGTGGTCAACACACGCGCCGTCACCGACGGGTCGAGGTAGCCGTCGCCGCGCGCGACGGCGTGTACAGCCCGGATGAGCTCCTCCGCCGGTGAATCCTTCAGCACGAAACCTGCTGCCCCGGCGCGTAATACACCCGAGAGCAGCTCCTCGTCACTGAACGTCGTGAGCGCCAGCACCGGCGGTCCGCCACCCTCGGTCAGGGCGCGAGTCGCCTCGATCCCGTTGACGCGCTTCATCCGCAGATCCATCACGACCACGTCGGGGTCGTGCTCGGCCACGGCGCCGGGCACCTCGTCACCGTCGGCGCACTCGGCGACGACGGCGATCCCGTCACGGCGGCGCAGGATGCGCCGCAGGCCCGAGCGCACCAACTCCTGGTCGTCGACGAGCAACGCGCTCACCATCTCGGTGGTCACAGCGTGCCGCTCGGGATCACCGCGCGCACCGACCACTGCCCGCCGTCCTGGCCCGCGTCCAGGGTGCCGCCGAGAAGTTCGATCCGTTGGCGCATCCCACGCATGCCTCGCCCTTCCTGCCGGTCTTGCCGGCGCGCGCCGGCGACGAGAGCCGGCATCCGGTTCACGACCGTGAGCGCCGTCGCCGAACCCGCGACCTCGAGGGTGACCGCCGTCGTCGACTCGGGTGCGTGCTTGGCGACGTTGGCGAGCGACTCCTGAGCGATGCGATAGAGCGCGAGTCCTTCCGCGGCGGAGATCCGACCGGTGTCGCCGGTGATGCGCAGTGACACCGACAGTCCCGCCTGCACGAAATCGTCGACGAGCGCGGCGACATCGCCGATTCCTGGCTCGGGAACCGCGGTGCTGGTCGCGTCGTCGAGCAGGCCGACGGTGTGCCGGATGTCGGCCATCGCCTGACGTCCGAGGCGCTCCGCTTGTTCGAGCGCGTCCACGGCCTCGTCGACGTCGCGGTCGACCTGCAGGTCGCGACGGGCACCGGTGACGTGCAGCAGAGTCACGCTCAGGGAATGCGCGATGACGTCGTGGACCTCACGGGCGATGCGGCGACGCTCGTCGGCGGCGGCGTGCTCGGCGCGTTTGGCCTGGGCCCGCCGCTGTTCCAGGAGCAACTCCTGCTGGGTGCGCATCAGCGAGCCGACGAGCAGGCCGATGGCGACGAAGCTCAGGTACAGCCACGGCGTGTCCACCCGACCGGCCATCGCCGCCACCGCGACCAGGACCGCCGCCGACACGGCGACGAGCAGCCCACCCCGCGATGAGGTGAACGAACCGATCACGCCGGTCAGAAGGCCGAGAAGGATCGGCGCGAAATCGCCGGCGATCGGGGTCGGGAAGCCGAAAAGGAACACCGCGGTGGTCACCATCCACGCCAGCCACACCGTCGTCGCCTCGACGGTGACGGGCACGCGCCGGCCGGCGACGACGAACACGATGTCGGGCAGGACACCGATCAGCACGGCGACGGCTGCAAGCCACCAGTGCGACCACGGCCGCTGAAGGGCCGCGATCACTGCCACCACGACCATCGTCACGTCGATGCTGACGACGAACGGCCATGTGTAGCCGCCCGGCACGTCCTGCACTGTGCGCGCGGCGTACACGCGCACGCGGTGCCGCAGCGCATCGAGCATCGACCCAGTCTAGGAGCGGTCCCGCAGCCGCGGAACCGTCTGCGGGCGGCGGTCGGTCTCCTACCAGGGTAGGAGATCATGATCAGCTCCTGGGCCGATGCGCCCATGCGCTGGAGTGCCTACCGTCGAGGTATGGCTGGCAACCTATCGACCTGGATGCGCTGGACAGCGCTGCACGGGCTCCCGCGGGCCTTTCTCTCCTATCGAGCTCGCCACGGGGAACCGATGGCGGCGTTGACCCTCGGACGGGAGGATTCTGCGGGTCGGCTGCGTCGCATCGAAGAGATCCGCGCGGGCGGCCCCCTGACGCAGACGCCAGCGGTGATGGTCACCGCAGACCACGCGGTCTGCCGGGAGATACTGCGCGACAACGATTTCCGCGTGGCCGATCCGTCTGAGACCGGCCTGCCCGACGCTCTCGCGCGGGTCGTCCGCCGACTCGACCCCGAGCTGCCCAACCCCGTCGAGGCGCCGTCGATGCTGATGACCGACCCGCCCGTGCACACCGGCTATCGCAAGATGGTGGCGCGCAGCTTCACCCCACGCGCCATCGCCACTCTCGACGCCCGCATCGACGAGCTGACCCTCGAGCTCCTCGACGGGCTCGACGGGCGCGGTGAGGTCGATCTGATCGGGGACTACGCCGCTCAGGTGCCGGCCGCGGTGATCAGCGACCTGCTCGGCGTGCCAACCGCGGAGCGCGCCCGAATTCTCCGCTGGGGCAACACCATCGCCCCGTTGCTCGACATCGGCATCACCTGGTCGGCGTATCGCGGCGCGATCACCGAGCTGCGCGACGTCGAGGCCTACATGCGGGAGCACTTCCGTCGGCTGCGCGCCGGCGGCTCGGACGGCACCCCGTTCAGCACGATGGCACTCGAGAGCGGGCTGACCGATCGGGTGCTGCGCGCGAACGCGGCGCTGCTCGTGGGCGCCGGGGTCGAGACGACCGTGAACCTCATCGGTAACGGCATCGTCGCGCTCATGAACCACCCCGACCAGCTCGCGCTTCTGCGCGACGATCCCGACCTCTGGCCGTCGGCGATCGAAGAGATGCTGCGCTTCGACAGCCCCGTGCAGATGACGGCGCGTCAAGCCAGCCGCGACACCGAGATCGCCGGCGTGCCGATCCCGCGGGACACCGCGGTGGTGCTGCTGCTCGGCGGAGCCAACAGGGACCCCAAGGTGTTCGACCGACCCGACCGCTTCGACATCACGCGCCCCAACGCCCGCGACCACCTGGCGTTCGGCAGCGGCATCCACGTGTGCCTGGGCGCTGCGCTCGCGCGCAACGAGGCGGTGACCGCGCTGCGGGCCCTGTTCGACCGCTATCCCGACCTGCAGTTGCGTGGCGCACCGGAGCACCGCGGGTTGGTGAACCTGAACGGGTACCGTCGGCTCACCGCTCGGTTGCGGCACGAGGCCGTCACGCGCACTGCGTCGTGACGAGCGCCGCGGGCAGCTGGCAACCCCTGTCCCGCAACGCGGTTGCGACACGGGCAAGCCAGGCACTGGGACGGTCCTCGGCGATCGCCCGGATCACGATCCACTCACGCTGCTCCAGCATCCGCAGGCCGGCGATGTCCTTGACGTGGTGGTCGTCGCCGTCACACTCGACCGCGACGCCGTACTCCGGATAGGCGAGGTCGAGGAATGCGACGGGCCGCGATCCGTCGAGCACCGGATACTGCGTCTCGGGACAGGGAAAGCCGTTGTCGTGCAGCGCAAGCCGGATCGCACTCTCGCGCGGCGACGCGGCACCGCCGTCGACCAGCGGCAGCAGTTCGCGCAGTTGCGCGACACCCCGCACCCTGGGGAAACGATCCGCCAGCTCGACGACCTCGGCGACATCGAACCGCTGATTCCACATCAATGCATCCAGCCGAGCCAACGCCTCGGCGCGGCCGAGGTGACGCCCGAGATCGAACGCGGTACGCACCCGCGTGGTCACCGGCAGCCCGCCGACAGTGGTGATCTGGTCGTCTGTGAGCACGTCGGTGTGGACGACCACGCCTTCGCGGGGGGAGCGCCTGACGCCGATCACGTCGATCGGAACATCGACATCCACCCACGGGGCACCGTGCAACCCCGCGGCCGCGACACCGGCGATCGTTCCCGTACGGCCCGTCGTCAACCACGCGCCGACCGCCCGGTCCCGCAGCGTGACCTCTACCCCGTTGCGGATGAACACGCCCCGGTAGAGCGTCGTGTAGTCGCGGCGAAGTTCATGCCGGGTCGCCACTCCCGCCCGGACGGCCTCGCCGCCGAGGATGACCCTGTTCATGCGGTCATGGTGTCAACAGCCACCGACAACGCCGACCGATCACGCGAACAGGTCAGGCCATGGCACTCAGGCCATGGCACGACGGCCCGCCAGCGCGCGGCCCAGCGTCAACTCGTCGGCGAACTCCAGGTCCCCGCCCATCGGCAGACCCGAGGCGATGCGCGTGACCGACAGCCCGGGGATGTCACGCAGCATCCGCACCAGATACGTCGCGGTCGCCTCCCCCTCGGTGTTGGGATCGGTCGCGATGATCACCTCGGCGACCTCGACCCCGTCGACACGCTCGCCGATCCTGTTCAGCAGCTCCCGGATACGCAGCTGGTCGGGCCCGATGCCTGAGAGAGGATCGAGCGCCCCGCCCAGCACGTGATAGCGCCCGCGGAACTCCCGTGTCCGCTCGACGGCCTGCACGTCCTTGGGTTCCTCGACCACGCACACCAGCGATGCGTCTCTGCGCGGATCGGCGCAGATCCGGCACCGCTCCTCGTCGCTGACGTTGCCGCACACCGCGCAGAACGTCACGCCGTCGCGGACCTTGTTCAGCACGGCGGTCAGCCGGTCGATGTCCGGCGGCTCGACGGACAGCAGGTGGAAAGCGATCCGCTGGGCGCTCTTGGGACCGATCCCGGGCAGCTTGCCGAGCTCGTCGATCAGGTCCTGAACGGGTCCTTCGAACAAGTCACATCCCCGGCAAGCCGAGGCCACCCATGCCGCCGGCCAGCGGGCCCAGCCGGTCGTGGGCCAGGATGGTGACCTGCTTGGCGGCGTCGGCGATCGCTCCGACGATGAGGTCCTGCAGCGTCTCCACGTCCGACGGGTCGACGACCTTCGGGTCGATGGCCACGCCAACCACCTCTCCGCTGCCCCGCATCGTCACCTGCACGAGACCGCCGCCGGCCTGACCGTGCACCTCGGAGGCAGCCAGCGATTCCTGCGCTTCCATCAGCTGCTGCTGCATCTGCTGAGCCTGGGCGAGCAGTGCGGACATATCGGGTTGGCCACCGGGCTGCATGCTGATCCTCTTGCGTGTTGATTGCGTGTCGGTCTCGACTTGGTTGCGCTCGCGCCGAAGCAGCGCTCAGGGCTTCCAGCGTAGTCCGCGCGCGGTCTACCGTGGCGGCGTGCTACTCCGAGCCACTCGCCGTGTCGGCGCCCTGACCGTAGCCGGGCTGCTCGTCGCGGCGTCGACGCTCGCCGCGCCGGCGCACGCCGCACCGTCCAACGTCGCGGGCATGATCGTGTTCCTCGACCCCGGCCACCAGGCGTCCATGGCGGGGTTGAGCCGCCAGGTCCCCACCGGCCGCGGCGGTACCAAGGACTGCCAGGCCAGTGGCACGGCCACCGACGACGGCTACCCGGAGCACACGTTCACCTGGGACACGACGCTGCGCGTCCGACAGGCGCTGACCGGACTCGGGGTGCGGACCGCGATGTCGCGCGGCGACGACAGTGGGCCGGGACCCTGCGTCGACGAGCGCGCCGCGATGGCGAACGCGATACGGCCGAACGCGGTCGTGTCGATCCACGCCGACGGCGGTCCGTCCACCGGGCGCGGGTTCCACGTGCTGTATTCGTCGCCGCCGCTGAACGCGGCGCAGGCCGGACCCGCGGTGCAGTTCGCCCAGGTGATGCGCGACACGATGGCGGGCTCGGGGATCCCGCCCGCGACCTACATCGGGTCCTCGGGGCTCAATCCCCGCGCCGACATCGCCGGACTCAACCTCGCCCAGTACCCGTCGATCCTCGTCGAATGCGGGAACATGAAGAACCCGATCGACTCGGGCTTGATGAAGTCCCCCGAGGGCCGGCAGAAGTACGCCGATGCGATCGTGCGCGGCGTAGTGGCCTTCCTCAGCGCCCAGCGCGGCTAGACGTCCTGAACCGCTAGACGTCCTGAACCGCTTCGGTGCCCTCGACCTCACGCTTGAGGTTTCCGAGCACCTCGGCCTGGATCTTGCGCAGACCGATCGGCGCGAACGTCTTCTCGAAGAACCCGCCGATGCCGCCGGCACCCTGCCAGGACGTCTTGACCGTCACCGACGATCCCGGACCGGCCGGTGCGACCGTCCAGTTGGTCACCATCGACGAGTTGGCGTCCTTCTCGATCACCGTGCGGCCCGCTACGTCGACGGTGGCCTTCACCTCACGTGAGCGCGACTTCGTGGCTTGCAGTGTCCACGTGGCGACCGTTCCTGCGCCCTGACCGCCTTCGAGCACGCGGTAACCGCGGTAGTGCTCGGACAGGATCTTCGGACGCATCGCCTCGTAATCGGCGACGGCGCCGAGCACTGTCGCGGGGTCGGCGTCGATCAGAACCGTGCTGGACGCGCTGACCTGTCCCATCGGTGGAACTCCTTGTCGTCGAGTCGGGTGCGGTCGCACCGGATGCAACCGCGGACTAGCGTATATGTGTGGCTGTGGGCTCGATCGACGCATGGGCCGCGCACGCCGATGGTGTGCAGCGGCTTCTGACCAGCTACCGGGCCATCCCGGTAGGTGCGACCGTACGGCTGGCCAAGCCCACCTCGAATCTGTTTCGCGCCCGAGCCAAGAGCACCGCGCCCGGTCTGGACGTCTCGGGCCTGACCGGTGTCATCGAGGTCGATCCCGCGGCGCGCACGGCGGACGTCGCCGGCATGTGCACCTACGAAGACCTCGTCGCGGCCACGTTGCCGTACGGACTCTCACCGCTCGTCGTCCCCCAGTTGAAGACGATCACCCTCGGCGGCGCCGTGACCGGGCTGGGTATCGAGTCGACGTCGTTCCGCAACGGTCTGCCGCACGAGTCGGTGCTCGAGATGGACATCCTCACGGGCACAGGGGAAATCGTGCGTGCCTCAGTCGACGAGAACTCCGACCTGTTTCGCGCCTTCCCCAATTCGTACGGCACGCTGGGTTACTCGGTGCGGTTGAAGATCGAGCTGGAGCCGGTGAAGCCTTTCGTGATGTTGCGGCACCTTCGATTTCACTCCGTCACCGAGCTCGTGGAGGCGATGGATCGCATCATCGAGACCGGCGGCTGGAACGGCGAGCGGGTCGACTACCTCGACGGTGTGGTGTTCACCACCGACCAGAGCTACCTGAGTCTGGGCACGCAATCGGCCACGCCCGGCCCCGTCAGCGACTACACCGGCCAGCAGATCTACTACCGGTCCATCCAGCATCCGACCGGGGAGAAGCACGACCGTTTGACGATCCACGACTATCTGTGGCGTTGGGACACCGACTGGTTCTGGTGCTCACGGGCTTTCGGCGCCCAGGACCCCAGAATCCGGCGCCTCTGGCCGCGACGCTTCAGACGCAGCAGCGTCTACTGGAAGCTGATCGGCTACGACCAGCGTTTCGACATCGCCGACCGCATCGAGAAGCGCAACGGACGGCCGCCACGGGAGCGGGTGGTGCAGGACATCGAGGTGCCCATCGAGAACACCGCCGCCTTCGTCGACTGGTTCCTGGACACCGTCCCGATCGAACCGATCTGGCTGTGCCCGTTGCGGCTTCGCGAATCGACGAGTTCAGCTGGCGGCTGGCCGCTGTACCCGATCCGGCCGCAGCACAGTTACGTCAACGTCGGATTCTGGTCCTCGGTGCCTATCGGTCCCGAGGAGGGGTACACGAACAAGATGATCGAACGCAAGGTCAGCGATCTCGCGGGGCACAAGTCCCTGTACTCGGACGCCTTCTACTCGCGGGAGGACTTCGACGAGCTCTACGGCGGCGAGGTGTACACGACGGCGAAGAAGACCTACGACCCGGACTCACGGTTCTTGGACCTGTATGCGAAGGCGGTGCGGCGACAATGACGACTTTTCGAGAGGCCACGGAGGCCCCCAAACTCAGCCTGGCCGAGATCCTGGAGATCTTCGCCTCGGGCACCCAGCCCTTGAAGTTCACCGCCTACGACGGCAGCAGCGCCGGGCCCGCCGATGCCGAACTCGGACTCGATCTGCGAACCCCGCGTGGCACAACGTATCTGGCCACCGCCCCCGGCGACCTGGGGATGGCGCGTGCCTACATCTCGGGTGACCTCGACATGCACGGCGTCCACCCGGGTGACCCGTACCCGTTGCTCAACGCGCTGACCGAGAAACTCGACTTCAAGCGGCCACCCGCGCGCGTGATGGCCCAGATCGTCCGCTCGATCGGCATCGAGCGCCTCAAACCGATCTCACCGCCACCGCAGGAAGCCCTGCCGCGCTGGCGTCGGGTCGCAGAAGGGCTGCGGCACAGCAAGACTCGTGACGCAGAAGCGATCCATCACCACTACGACGTGTCGAACACGTTCTACGAGTGGGTGCTGGGCCCGTCGATGACTTACACGTGCGCCTGCTATCCGAGCCCGGATGCGTCGTTGGAAGAGGCGCAGGACAACAAATACCGGCTGGTGTTCGAGAAGCTCCGGCTGAAGCCTGGCGACCGACTGCTCGACGTCGGCTGCGGCTGGGGTGGCATGGTGCGCTACGCCGCCCGCCACGGTGTGAAGGCCATCGGCGTCACGCTGTCGCGTCAGCAGGCCGACTGGGCCCAGAAGGCCATCGTCGACGAAGGATTGGGAGATCTGGCGCAGGTGCGCCACTGCGACTACCGCGACGTGCGCGAGTCACAGTTCGACGCCGTGTCCTCGATCGGCCTGACCGAACACATCGGTGTGGCGAACTATCCGGCCTACTTCCGGTTCTTGAAGTCCAAACTGCGGACCGGCGGGCTCCTTCTCAATCACTGCATCACCCGGCACGACAACCGGCACGGCGCAGCCGCCGGCGGGTTCATCGACCGCTACGTGTTCCCCGACGGGGAGCTGACCGGATCCGGGCGCATCATCACCGAGGTCCAGGACGTCGGCTTGGAGGTTCTGCACGAGGAGAATCTGCGCCACCACTATGCGATGACGCTGCGGGACTGGTGCCGCAATCTGGTCGACAACTGGGACCAGGCGGTCGCCGAGGTGGGGCTGGCCACCGCCAAGGTGTGGGGCCTGTACATGGCGGGCTCACGCGTCGGCTTCGAGCAGAACGCGATTCAGCTGCACCAGGTGTTGGCGGTCAAACTCGACGAGCGGGGTGGCGACGGCGGTCTGCCGCTGCGGCCCTGGTGGAGCGCGTAGCCGCTCAACCGTCGATGCGGCGCGCGCCCAACTCGCTCTGCAACAACTCCAGCGCCGCCTCCTCCGGATCCCGGCGGGGCGCGGCGGGATCGATGGTGTCGGCTTCGGCCAGCATGCTCGCCTCGTCATCCCCATCCGGCGGCGGCGGCGGTTCGTCGGCCATCCGGCGCGGCCGAGCGGGAGCCTCCTGCGCCGCTGCGGGTGCGGACCCGACTTCGCAGCGCACGGACCAGTTCACCCCCAGCGCGTCTTTGAGCGCCTCCCGGATGACGTCGGCATTGCGCTGCTCGGTCAGCCGTTTGGCCAGCGGTGCCGATTCGTGGCTGAGGATCAGCGTGCCGTCTTCGACCGCACGCACGATGGCCCCGGCCAGCATCACCTCGGTGGTGCGGCTGCGCTCCCTGACCTTCTCACGCACCGTGGTCCACATGCTGCGCACGGCCGCCGCGTTCGGTTCGCCGGCGGCGACGGTCGCCGCCGGGGTCACGGGGGGCGCCTCGACCGCGGGTGCCGCCGGCTGGCGCACCGGCGGCGGTGACGAAACCGGTTGAGCGGCAGCAGGTTCAGGCTCGGGTTCGGGCGTGGGCGTGGGAGGTGAGGGTGGCGGCGGCGTCGGCACCACCGGAGGAGCAGGTGGTCGCGCGGCCGGGGCTGTCGCCGCCGGAGCGGGTGGGGCCGCCGGAGCCGGCGCGTGGTCGGCGGTCTGGGTCCTGCGGACGTACTGCTTGACCGGTGCCGCGGCAGCTGGGGCGCTGGTCCCATCGCCGGGGATCGACATGTCCAGGCGGGTCTCGATGCGCTCCACCCGCTGCAGCAGCGCCGCCTCGGTGTCGCTGGCCGACGGCAACAGCAGGCGCGCGCACACCACCTCGAGCAGCAGGCGCGGCGCCGTCGCCCCGCGCATCTCCCCCAGCCCCGCGTGCACCACCTCGGCGTAGCGGGTCAACGTGGCCGTTCCGATCCGTGCCGCCTGCTCCCGCATCCTGTCCAGTTCGTCCTCGGCGCCGTCGACGACGCCGCGGGCGACCGCGTCGGGCACGGCCTGCAGCACGATCAGGTCCCGGAACCGCTCCAGCAGATCCGTCGCGAAGCGCCGCGGGTCGTGGCCCGCGTCGACGACACCTTCGACCGCGCCGAACAGCGCCGCGGCGTCACCGGCGGCCAGCGCGTCGATCGCGTCGTCGATCAACGCGACGTCGGTGGCGCCCAGCAGTGCCAGTGCCCGCTGGTAGGCGACATGGTTTCCCTCGGCCCCGGCGAGCAGCTGATCGAGCACCGACAGCGTGTCTCGCGGTGAACCACCGCCTGCCCTGATGACGAGCGGATACACCGCGTCGTCGACGTCGACGGTCTCCGACGCGACGATCTTCTCGATCAGCGACCGCATGGTGCGGGGCGCCAGCAGCCGGAACGGATAGTGGTGGGTGCGCGAGCGGATCGTCGGCAGCACCTTCTCCGGCTCGGTGGTGGCGAACACGAAGATCAGGTGGTCGGGTGGCTCCTCGACGATCTTGAGCAGCGCGTTGAAACCCGCGGTGGTGACCATGTGCGCTTCGTCGACGATGAAGATGCGGTACCGCGACTGGGCCGGGGCGTAGAACGCGCGATCGCGCAGCTCTCGCGTGTCGTCGACACCGCCGTGGCTGGCCGCATCGAGTTCGACGACGTCGACGTTGCCGGGGCCGTTGGGGGCCAGGGCCACACAGGAATCGCACACTCCACAGGGAGTGGCGGTAGGCCCCTGGGCGCAGTTCAGCGAGCGGGCCAGGATGCGCGCCGAGGACGTCTTCCCGCATCCGCGGGGCCCGGAGAACAGGTACGCATGGTTGATGCGGCCCGAGTTCAGCGCGACCGACAGCGGCTCGGTGACGTGTTCCTGGCCGACGACCTCGGCGAACGTCGCCGGACGGTACTTACGGTAGAGAGCCACGAAAGCAGGCTACCGACCTACCCCGACTACTTCTCCGCCAGCAGCGACTCGGTCGCCGACAGCAACGCACACGTGGCCAAACCGTCGATGGCCTCACGCAGATCGGCCATTCCCGGGAACGTCGGCGCGATACGAATGTTGGTGTCCTGCGGGTCTTTACGGTACGGGAAGGACGCGCCGGCCTCGGTCACCGCGATACCCGCGTCCTTCGCCAGCGCCACGGTGCGCTTGGCGGTGCCGGGCAGCACGTCGAGGCTGACGAAGTAGCCGCCCTTGGGGTCGGTCCACGACGCGATCTTCGACTCACCCAGGCGGTCCTCGAGGATCTGCTGGACGAGCGCGAACTTGGGCGCGAGCAGCTCCTGGTGACGGCGCATGTGCAGGCGCACACCGTCGGCGTCGCCGAAGAAGCGAAGATGCCGAAGCTGATTGACCTTGTCGGGTCCGATCGACTTCTTGCCCGCGTGCTGCAGGTACCAGGCGATGTTGCCCAGCGATCCGCCGAAGAAGCTCACGCCCGCGCCGGCGAAGGTGATCTTCGAGGTCGAGGCGAACACCAGCGGCCGGTTCGGATGATTCGCCGCCGCAGCGAGGCCGAGCACGTCGACCTGCTTGGCGAACTCGAGGGTGAGCGTGTGGACCATGTAGGCGTTGTCCCACATCAGACGGAAATCCGCTGCCGCCGTGGGCATCTGGACCAGACGCCGGACCACTTCCCACGAATAGGTGGCACCCGTGGGGTTGGCGTACACCGGCACGCACCACATGCCCTTGATCGCCGGGTCCGCTGCGACGAGCTCTTCGATCAGGTCGACATCGGGTCCGTCTTCGCGCATCGGCACCGTGATCATCTCGATGCCGAGACTCTCGGTGATCGCGAAGTGCCGGTCGTATCCGGGCGCGGGGCACAGGAACTTCACACCGGTGCCGTCACGCAGGTCGTCGATCCACGGTCGCGGCGAGTCGACGCCGCCGTGCAGCAGCGAGTAGACGACCACGTCGTGCATGAACTCGAGGCTGGCGTTGTTGCCCGCGATCAGGTTCGACACTCCGATGCCGAGCAGCTCGCCGAAGATGGCTCGCAGCGCCGGAAGTCCGTGGAGGCCGCCGTAGTTGCGGGTGTCGGTGCCGTCGGGGTCGCGGAAGGCATCCGGGCCGTCGCCCGGCAGGCTCAGCAGGCCGTTGGACAGATCGAGCTGGGCCGGCGACGGCTTGCCGCGGGTGAGATCGAGCTGGAGCTTCTTGGCCTGCAGCTCGACGTAGTTGCGCTGCTGCAGTTCGTGCTGCTGAGCCAGCTCTTCGCGGCTCAGCGACTGAAACGACACCGCTCGCCTTTCCCGTCGTCTGTGCATGACATGAAGGGGACCCCGCGCACCCGCCAGAGCCCGTTGACCCTTGCTGCCTTCCGGCCCTGGGGGAGTTCACAGGATGGACGCCGCGCGGGGTCCACGAGGAGTCTAACGGGTGGCGGATTTTTCGAGCCACCATGCCGGTCGGTTACGATTGCCGACGGAGGATTCGCCTAGTGGCCTATGGCGCTCGCCTGGAACGCGGGTTGGGTTAACGCCCTCGCGGGTTCAAATCCCGCATCCTCCGCACTCGTCCGGGGTGCGATCGACCGGTTCACCCACGTCGTCGCACCCCGGGCACCACGATCGAGGAGGAGTATGGGCCGCACCGTCGCGGTGGTCTGGCACGTGTCGTTCGCCGTTGCCGCAGGTGTCCTCTACTACTTTTTCGTCCTCCCCCGCACGTTCGAACTGCTCGGCGACACCTCGCACACGTTGGGCACCGCGCTGCGGATCGTCACCGGCGCACTGATCGGCTTGGCCGCGCTCCCCGTCGTGTTCACGCTGCAGCGCACCCGCCGGCCGGAATTCGGCGTGCCCCACGCGGCGCTGCGGCTGCGCACCGCCTCGATCGTGCTGCACGTGCTGGCCGCGGCACTGATCATCGGGGCAGCGATCGCCGAGATCTGGATCTCGCTCGACAGCGCCGGACAGTGGTTGTTCGGCATCTACGGCGCCGCCGCGGCGGTCGCCCTCCTTGGATTCCTGGCGTTCTACCTGGCCTTCGTCGCCGAGCTGCCGCCTCCGCCGCCCAAACCGGTGAAGGTCAAGCAGCGCACGTCGCGACGGGGCCGCAAGGCCGACACGACTGGCGACAACGACGACGAGAGCGAAGAGAGCGAAGAGAGCGAAGAGAGCGACGAGAGCACGGACAGTGCCGACGCCGCGGCCGGTGACGTAGAGAACGCGGCGGATGACGCCGCCGAGACGGATGACGAAACGACGAAGGAGCCCGCCCCGGTCGCCGAGGCGGAACCTGCTGACGATTCCGACACGGACGACTCCGAGGCCGCCGGCAAGCTCCAGAACAAGCGCCCGAGCGGCAAAGGGACCCTGCTCAGCAAGCGTCGCCGTACCCGCGGTTCTGTGGCGGTCGAGGACTGAGCAAGCACGATCTCGTTCGACAGCAGCTCGTCCGACGGCCACTATTGACTGTTATGGGTTCCTTTCCCCGGCTGAGGTTCGCCCTGGCCGCAGTGACCGCAGTGCTGGCGTTTGTCGCCCCCGTGGCGCCGGCTGCCGCCGCCCCCACTGATCTCGTCGCAGTCTCGACGCAGGTCGAGCCGTCGGTGGTGCGGATCGACACGCAGGTCAACTATCAGGGCGTCATCGGCGCAGGTACCGGCTTCGTGATCGACCCGGGTGGTCAGGTGCTGACCAACTTCCATGTCGTCCAGGGCGCAGACAGCATCACCGGCACCGTCAACGGGCGCGCCTACCCCGCCACCCTGGTCGGCTATGACCGCAAGCGCGACGTCGCCGTCCTGCAGCTGCAGGGTGCCGGCGGGCTCCCCCCGGCCCGCATCGGTGACTCCAACGTCCTGGTGCCCGGCGAACCCGTCGTCGCGCTCGGCAACGCCTCGGGCACGCAGGCCCCACTGACCCGTGAGACCGGCACGTTCACCGCGTTCGGTCAGACCGTGAACGCCGAGGACAGCCTGACCGGCTCCAGCGAAGAGATCACCGGCCTGATCGAGTTCGCCGCGCCGGTGCGCGCAGGTGATTCTGGCGGTCCCGTCGTCAACGGAGACGGCGAGGTCGTCGGTATCACGACGGCCGCCTCGGTGAACTTCCGGATGGGACCGGGCGGAAAAGGTTTCGCGATCCCGATCAACGACGCGATGTCGATCGCCAACCAGATCCGCGCCGGGGCTGCCTCCGACAGCGTGCACATCGGACCGCCGGTCCTGCTGGGCGTCGGTATCCGCGCCGCGGACAGCGGCGAATCGGGCGTCGTCATCCAGGAGGTGCTGCGCGGCGGCCCCGCCGAGCAGGCCGGGCTGGCCGACGGCGACCTGTTGATCTCCGTCGACGGGGTGCGGCTCGACTCGTCGAAGTCGCTGCCGGCGCTGCTCGACCGGCACTACCCGGGCGACGTCGTCGACCTCACCTGGATCGATCGCAGCGGCGGGACGCGCACCGGCAAGGCGGTCCTCACCCCGGGTTCGTGACCGGTCAGCCCGGGAGCCCCCGCAACGTTGCAGCGATGACGTCGATCACCTGCTGCGGCTGCTTCTCCAGATAGAAGTGCCCGCCGGAGAAGGTGTGCACGGACCCGCCTGCTGAGGTGTGCTCGTGCCACGCTGAGGCGTCGGCCACGCTGGTCTTGGGGTCATCGGTCGCCGTCATCACGACCACGGGAGCGTGGACGCCGATGTCGGTGCCACGGTGGTAGGCCTGCAGGGCGCGGTAGTCGTTGCGGAACGCCGGCAGGAACGTCTCGAGCATCTCCTGGTTCTCCAGCACCCGCGGATCGGTGCCGCCGAGTTGACGCATCACGTCCACCAGCTCGCGGTCGTCCTTGTGATCCCGTTCGTCGCCGTAGCGGCTGGGGGCGCGTGAGCCGGAGGCGAAAATCGTCACTGGTGTGCGGCCCTGCGCGGCCTCCAGCCTGCGGGTCACCTCGAAGGCAAGGACGGCGCCCATGCTGTGCCCGAAGAACGCGACCGGCCCGGCGGGCACCGCGGCGAGTTCGGCGGTGATCTGGTCGGCCAGCTCGTCGATGGTCTCGACGAACGGCTCCTTGTAGCGGTCCTGGCGCCCCGGGTACTGCACGGCGAAGACGTCGAACTCCGGGGAGAGTGCCCGTGACAGCGGGAAGTAGTAGCTGGCCGACCCGCCCGCGTGTGGGAAGCACACCAGACGAAGCGGCGCAGCCGGCGCCGGGTTGAAGTTGCGGATCCAGGGGCTCCGCTGCGGTTCGGTCACGGCTGCGGCGCCGTCGGTGCGGGTGGCGGCGGTGGTGGCGGCGCACCGGGTGGCGGCGGAGCAGGCGGTGGCTCCTCGACGACGCGCAGCACGTTCACCGACAGGCGCGCCCCCGGCGGCCCCTCGATCTGGACGTCTTTGAAGATCTCCGCCTTCTCGCCCTGCACGGTGAACCTGCCCGGCTGTGGCGCGTTGCCGCCCGTGACCTCGTACTCGACGGCGAACGGCGTCTCCGGGAAAGGATGCAGGCCAACGTATTTGGGCTCGATCGTGTAGGTGTACACGCACGGGCCGTTCGGCTGGCAGGCCTGGTTGGTCACCGTGACTCCGATCAGGAACTCCTTGACCGTGGGCACCGACGGCGGTGGCGGCTCGGGCGGTGTCCGGCGCGGCACCGCGGACTGCTGATCGTCGGACCTGGCGACCAGCACGAGCGACGCGATGCCGACGCCGCTGGCGAGCACCCCGAAGATCGCCAGCGCGGCGAGGAGTTTGCGGAAGGTCACCTGGGCAGGGTAGCGACTGCGGTCACGCCGCGACGCGATTCCCCTGTCGGTCAGGGCGCGAAGGGCGGCCGGCCGACACCGCTGATCATCAGGTGTCCACCCGCGGTCCGCTCCACGAGCCGAGCGGCGACATCGACGTCGGCTACGCACAGGCGTGCCGCCGCGCTGCCAGACCGCACCTCCGGCGGGGCGTCGTACACGGTGCCCTGCCAGTGGTAATGCCCGTCGAAGGGGTTGATGGAGCCGGTCAACCGCACTCGTACGGGATGACGGACGTCGCCGACGACCAGGCTGGCCGGTCCGGCGTAGCCCGGCCTTCCGTCCTGCCCCTCACCGAGGTCGATCACAGGAAGTGCCTCCGCTTCCACATCCGGCGCGCCAGCGGCCCCATCAGGCCGACATCGTCGAGGAATTCGCCCAGCGATGCGAAACCCGTTCGCTGCACGGCGTGGAAGTTCTTGTTGGCGCGTGCTTGCCGCTGCGCTTCGGCGGCGTCGAGTCCTACGCGCTGGTACAGGCCGCGTCGGGTGAAGTTCTGGAAGTAGAGCCGAGCGCCGAGGCCGTGCAGATTGGCCAACAGCCAGCGCAAGCGCGGCGACAGCGTGGCCACGTCGCGCCGGATGCCGTCGCGGGCGAACTGGATGTGGCGGGCCTCTTCGGTGACGTGGATGCGCATCACGCGTTGCACCAGTAGCTGCACGTCCTGCCCGTCCTCGAGGATCCTGCGTTGCAGCGCATCGAAGATCTCTTCGCCGACCAGCGCTGCGATCCACAGCATCGGGCCCCGGAACACGAAGGCCATGGCGTTCACCCGGCGCGCTGCGTTCCCTGTCGGCCAGAAAGGCTCGACGCCCAGCCGCTCGATGGCTCTGCCGAACATCAGCATGTGGCGCGCTTCGTCGCCCAGTTCCGTCAGCTCGTAGAACGTGGTGTGGGCCGTCGGTGAGGAGTGGATCATCCCTCGCAGCAACGACTGGTTGAGCATGTTCTCGAACCAGATTCCCATCGACAGGTAGTTGACGAACTCTTGCCGGGACAATTCGATCCGCTGCTGATCGGACATCTGCTCCCAGAGCGGCGTGCCCCAGAGCGACGACATGTGCGGTGGGACGAAGTACTTGTCGTCGGCCAGCGGGGCGTCCCAGTCGATGTCGACGACGGGTTCGTAGGACTTCTTGGCCGAGCCCTTGAGCAGCCGCAGCGAGATGTCCTCCCGGCTGGTGCCGCTACCGGGCATGGTCGAGGAGATGGTCATGGCCCCATTCTTCTTCACCTCTGTGGTCAACTTCTCGCCCTGAACGGCCAATTCTTTGCGCTAAAACTGTCGCTGGCGGCCAGTTCGCGGTTCTTCGAACCCGTACAGTCGGCCTCATGCCTGAGCTGCCGATCCCGGGAACGCGAATCGTCGGGCTGCCTCCGCACACACTGGCGGCGATGCGGGCGGGATTGCCGGCTCTCATCGACCGCATGGTGCTGGCCGTCATCGCCGAGGTCCCTGAGCTCGCGACCGCTGCCGAGGACTCGTGGCGTCCGGTCATCACCGCCTCGGCCGACCAGCTGTTGGGCGCCCTGCTCGACCAGTTGCACGCGTCGACCGAACCGCTCACGGCTGTGCCCATGCAGGACGTGCTGGACACCGCGTACCGCTTCGGTCGGCGTGAAGCCCGTAACGGCCGACCCACCGAGGTACAACTGGCGGCCTATCGTGTCGGCGCGCGCGAACTCTGGCGCGACTGGAGCTCTGTGGCCGTCCGTGACGACATCGACCGGGACCAGATCAGCGCGTTCGCCGAGATGTTCTTCGCCTACTTGGACCAGATCTCCGCGGCCGGGGTGGCGGGTTACGCCGAGGAGCAGGCGAGGTCGGGATTGGACCGTGAGCGGCACCGTGAGCGACTGGTTCGCGTGTTGTTGAACGGGGCACCGGCCGACGAGGTGGAACGTGCCGCGGCCGAGGCGAACTGGACCGCCCCGCGCACGCTCACCGCGGTGGTCCTGGCGAGCCGACGGCACACCCCGATCTCATCCGACTCCCGCACGCTCAACGTGCCCGACGATGCCGTCGAGGTGGCCCCGGGGCAGCGCGTCGTCCTGGTGTGCGACGTCGGTGGCTCAGCACGTCCGCCGTTCCTCGTGTCGCTGGAATCCACGAATGCCGTCGTGGGGCCGGCGGCGTCGTGGCAGGCGGCGCGGACGTCGGTTCGGCGGGCGGTGCGGGCCGCGGCGCAGCGCGGGCCGAACGCAGCCGGCGTCCTCGACACCGACGAGTTCCTCCCGGAGTTGGTCGTCGGCGCGGACGCCGACGCGCTCGCCGATCTACGTGACCGAGTGTTGTCTCCGTTGGCGGGGCTGCCCGATCGGACGCGGGAGCGGCTCGTCGAGACGCTGCGGTCCTGGTTGTTGCATCACGGCCGCCGTGACGACGTGGCAGCCGACCTGTTCGTGTCGCCGTCGACGATCCGCTATCGGCTGCGGCAGCTACGGGACGCCTACGGCGAGAGGCTCCAGGACCCGCGGTCGATCGCCGAACTCACTGTCGCCCTTGCGGTTACGTGATCACCTCTGGCCGGTGTGTGGTCCAGCGCGAAGCCAGGGCGTCGATGATGGCCCGCTGCTGACCTTCGTCGTGGTGGTGCATGAGAAGCCCTTCGACCGTGAAGACGCCGATCGCGACTTCGGCGTCGGGCGCGGGAACTCCGGCGGCCTGGAGTTCGAACTGAAGCAGGCTGCCGGTGATCGCATGGAAGTTCTGATGCCATTCGGCAATGGCCCCGGAGTGCTCGACGCGGGCATGCACCGTCGTGACGAGACGGCTCATCTCGGTGAGCTTGCCGACGATCCATAGCAGCCGTTCCGCGATCGGCTGACTTGCGATTGCCTCGTACTGCGGCCACACGTCGGCCATGACCGCGTCGAGCACCGCGATCAACACGTCGTCTTTGTCACCGAAGTACCAGTAAATGGTGTTGGGCGCGACGCCGGCTTCCTTGGCCAGGCGGCTCATCGAGGTCGCGTCGTAACCCGCGTCGATGAACAGTCGCCGTGCTGCTGCAACGATTTCGGCACGCTTCTCTTCGGCGGCCTGCGGGCGCTTCTGCGCCATCACGTCCTCCTGGGTGCCGTCTACGTCACACCGTGTTGAATGCCATTCAACACGGTGCTACGTTTTGTTGAACGCCATTCAAGATACCCGACGGAGGGCAGATTGATGACCCCACGACCCAGCTACGACCGGCATGACGTCACTTTCACGTCCGAGGGAACAACCTGCGCGGCGTGGCTCTACCGGCCCGACGGCGTCAAGAATCCGCCTATCGTCGTGCTGGCCCACGGCTTCGCCGCCTTCCGCGAACTGCGTCTGGACGCCTATGCCGCACGATTCGCCCAGGCGGGCTACGCGGCCCTGGTGTTCGATTACCGGCACTGGGGAGCCAGCGACGGGCAGCCCCGTCGAATCCTGGACATCGCAAAACAGCAGACGGACTGGCGCGCCGCCATCGCCTACGCGCGCAGCCTGGACGGTGTCGACACCTCTCGGGTCGTGGGGTGGGGTTCCTCTTTCGGTGGCGGCCACGTGCTCACATTGGCCGCCGCTGACCACGAATTCGCAGCCGTCGTCGTCCAGGTGCCGCACGTCTCCGGTCCGGCGTCCGCGTTCTCACAATCACCGAAACTGGTCGCGAGGCTGGTCTCGGCTGGTTTGCGCGACCAGATCGGCGCATGGCTGGGGCGCCCGCCCTACCGGACAGCGGCCATCGGTTACCCCGGCGACGTGGCGATGATGACCTCCCCCGGGGCCGCCGAATTGGTCGAACGGATGGCCGGGGAGAAGCGCGAGGAACTACTCGCAGAAAACGACGTGGCTGCGCGCCTCGCTCTGCAGGTGCCGCTGTACTCGCCGGGCCGTCACGCCGCCAAAATCACCGCACCGACGCTGGTGCAGTTGGCCATCAAGGACGACGTCACCCCCTACGCGAAGGCTCAAAGGATCGTGGCGCGCATCCCCCGCGGGGAGGTGAAGTCCTACGACATCTCACACTTCGAGCCCTATCTGGATCCGCACTTCGAGCAGATCGTCACCGATCAGATCGACTTCTTGGACCGACACGTCGGCGGTGGTGGTACTCGATGAGCGCACCGTCACCGACGACCTCTGCCCTTCCGCCATCGGTGCACACGCTGGTCGTTGGCGCGGGATTCGCCGGAATGGCCGCCGCCGCGGCGGTATTGCGCGCCGAACCCGGAGCCGACCTACTGATCATCGAGCGGGCCGACGAGGTCGGCGGCACGTGGCGTGACAACACCTACCCCGGGTGTGCTTGCGACGTACCGACATCGCTGTACTCGTTCTCCTTCGCACCGAGCGCGAAGTGGAGTCACACCTTCGCCCGCCAACCCGAGATTCACCGCTATCTCATCACGGTGGCCGACCAGACGGGACTGCGGCGTCACCTGGTCACAGGATGCGAATTGCTCGGTGCATCCTGGGATGCGCAGCGGCAGTGCTGGAGAGTCCGCACCTCCCTGGGCAATCTGACCGCGACGGTACTGGTCGCGGCTACTGGCGCGCTGTCCACCCCGAAGCTGCCAAACGTGCCGGGACTGAACGACTTCGGTGGCATCGTGTTTCACTCCGCCACCTGGAAACACGACCACGACCTGACGGGCAAGCGAGTCGCCGTCATCGGCACCGGTGCCTCAGCGGTGCAGTTCGTACCCGAAATTGCAGACCGGACCTCTCATCTGACGGTGTTCCAACGCACCCCTGCCTGGGTGATGCCCCGTCTGGATCGCACGCTGGGCCGCCTCGAGAAGGCTCTGTATCGCCGAATTCCGCTTGTGCAGAGGCTGGTTCGCGGGATGGTCTATGGCTACCGCGAAATCTACCTCGCAGCACTGGCGCACCTGACCTGGCTGCTCCCTCTGGTCGAACTCGTCGCGAAGGCTCAGCTGCGCCGCCAGGTGCCCGACGCGGAGTTACGCGCGGCGTTGACGCCTAGTTTCCGCATCGGATGCAAGCGGATCCTGCTCACCAATGACTGGCTACCCACGCTCTCCCGCGACGACGTCGAGGTGGTCACCACTGCCCTGGCCGAGATCACCCATACCGGCGTTCGCGACGGCAGTGGCAGGCATCACGACGTCGACACCATCATCTTCGCCACCGGGTTCACCCCCACCGAGCCGCCGGTGGCGCACCTACTGACCGGCGCCGACGGCGCCACCCTGGCCGCGCACTGGGCAGGCAGCCCGAATGCGCACCTGGGCATGACAGTTGCGGGCTTCCCGAACCTGTTCGTGATGTACGGACCCAACACCAACCTGGGTCACAGCTCGATCGTGTACATGCTCGAATCCCAAGCCGCCTACCTCGCCGCCGCGCTGGCAACGATGCGCCGCGAGGGTTTTGCGTCGGTCGATGTCCGTCCTGAAGCGCAAGCAGCACATAATGATTGGGTCGACGACGCACTCAAGGAAACCGTGTGGAACTCCGGGGGGTGCTCGAGCTGGTATCTGGACTCCCGCGGCCGCAATTCAACGATGTGGCCGACCTTCACCTTCCGGTTCCGCTCCCGCACCAGGACCTTCGACGTGCAGAACTACCTCACCCACACGCGTCAGACCGCCGCGTGACACCCACACGAGTCAACCTGAAAGGGGATGTTCATGATTGATCCGCAACGGGCCGCACTGATCACCGGAGCGTCCGCCGGCATCGGCGCCGCGTTCGCCCGCCACCTCGCCGCCCGAGGCTACGACGTCCTGCTCGTCGCGCGCCGTGCCGAGCGCCTCGAAGAACTCGCCGCCGACCTACACCGAACACACGGTCGGCGCTGCGAGGTCCTCGCCGCAGACCTCAACGACCCCACCACGCCGGCAGCCATCATCGAACACGCCACCAACATCGACATGCCCATCGATGTGCTCATCAACAACGCCGGACTGTCCGCGAGCACGAAATTCTCGCAGAACCCCTGGGAATCGGTCGCCGCCGAACTCCAATTGATGGTCACCGCCACAACCGAACTCGCTCACCGCGTGGTCCCGAACATGAAGCAGCACCGCTGGGGCCGCATCATCAACCTGTCCTCCCTGGCCGCCATGGGGCCGCCCGGAGAAGGTCTGCTCTACACCGGCATCAAGGCCTACGTACTCCACATGTCCCAGTCACTCGACATGGAACTCAAGCCGCACGGAATCCACGTCACCGCACTCTGCCCCGGCTTCACCCACAGTGAGTTCCACGATGTCATGGGCGCCCGCGACGCGGCCGACCGCCTCCCCGGCCTACTCTGGCAAAACCCAGAAGACGTCGTGCGCGAGGGATACGACGCGGTCATGGCCGGCAAGCCCATCTGTATTCCGGGCACGGTGAACAAGCTCACCGCGGCGGCCGTACGCCCACTGCCGCAACGCCTTCAATACGTACTGGGTCGAGATCTCAACCCCTTCAAATAGATGCCGCGGTCGCAGTCCCGTCTCGTGCTAGTCCCGCGTGACCGGGTTGCCTTCGTCATCCCAGTGCGCGGCCACTTTCTTGCTCGGCTGCACGCGCGGCGGTTCGCCCGGCATCTTGGGATAACTGGGCGGATAGGGCAGATCGCCGAGCCCGCGCTCCTCGTCGGCGGCCACCATCTCCAGCAGGGTGTCGATGCGGTGGGCTGTCGCGTCGATGTCGGCCCACGGATCGGGCCGGCCCGCGACGAAGTCGGGCACGGTGAGCATCGTGTAGTCGTCGGGGTCTGCGGTGCGCAGCTCATCCCACGTCAGCGGCGTCGACACCGTCGCGATCGGCGTCTTGCGCACCGAATACGGCGAGGCGAACGTGCGATCGCGGGCGTTCTGGTTGTAGTCGATGAACAACCGCTCTCCACGCTCCTCCTTCCACCACGACGTCGTCACCGCGTCCGGCGCCCGCCGCTCGACTTCGCGGGCCAGCGCGATCCCGGCGCGGCGGACCGCGATGAAATCCCACTCGGGCGCGATGCGCAGGAACACGTGCACGCCGCGTCCGCCCGAGGTCTTGGGGTAGCCCACCAGCCCGAGCTCGTCGAGCAGCGGCTTGAGGACGTCGACCGCGACGGTGCGGGCCTCGACGAACCCGGTGCCCGGTTGCGGGTCCAGGTCGATGCGCAACTCGTCGGGATGTTCGGTGTCGGGGCAACGCACCTGCCACGGATGCAGCGTCACCGAACCCATCTGGGCGGCCCACGCGATCGCCGACGGGTGGGTGATCTTCAACGCGTCGGCGGTGCGGCCGGACGGGAAGGTGACCGTGCAGGTCTCGAGGTAGTCGGGATGCTTCTGCGGTACGCGTTTCTGGTAGATCTCCTCGCCGTCGATACCGTCGGGGAACCGCTGCAGGTGCACCGGGCGGTCCCGCAGCAGCGCGACCATCCGATCGGCCACCGACAGGTAGTAGTCGACGAGTTTGCCCTTGGTGCCGTCGGCGCCCAGCTGCGGGAAGTAGGGCTTGTCCGGGTTGGTCAGCCGGACCTTCACCCCGTCGACGTCGAGTTCGGTTGCAGGACTGGGCATCAGGACTCCAGAACGTCGTAGAGATCGTAGGTCGCCGGCACGTCGAGCTGGTCGAACGTACAGCTGGCGGGGTCACGGTCGGGCCGCCACCGGCGGAACGAGACGGCGTGGCGGAAGCGGTCCCCTTCCATCTGGTCGTAGGCGACCTCGCAGACCCGCTCGGGCCGCACCGGTATCCAGCGCTTGTCGGCTGCGGAGTTCCACCGGCTGGGCTCCCCGTCGCGGACGTCGTCGCCGATGCGCAGCGGCTCGAGGTCGGCCAGCAGCGACAGCCGCGCCTTCGCGGTGAACGAGGCGGCCCCGCCCACCATGTGCAACGAGCCGTCCTCGCGGTGGAGACCGAGCAGGATCGAGCCGATTCCCTCCCCGCTCTTGTGAATTCGGTAGCCGATGGCCACGCAGTCGGCGTCGCGGGCATGCTTGACCTTCACCATGTCGCGCTTGCCCGGGAGATAGACGCCGTCGAGTCGCTTGGCGATCACCCCATCCAGCCCCGCGCCTTCGAAGTCCTGCAACCACCGGGTGCCCAGCTCGGGATCCTCGGTGGTCCGGGTGACGTGGCACCACTGCTTCTCGTTGACCGCGTCGATCAGGGCTTCTCGCCGGGTGCGGAACGGCTCCTTCAGCAGCGAGGTGTCACCAACGGCGAGGGCGTCGAAACCGATGAAGTGCGCCGGCGTCTGCTCCGAGAGCATCCGGACCCGGGAGTCTGCGGGATGGATGCGCTGACTCAGCGACTCCCAGTCCAGCCGCACCCGCCCGTCGACGTCGCGGGGCACGACGATCTCCCCGTCGAGCACGCAGCGCGGCGCCAGTTCGTCGCGCACGGCGTCGAGCACCTCCGGAAAGTAGCGGGCCAGATCCTTGCCGCTGCGCGACAGCAGCACCACCTCGTCGCCGTCGCGGAACACCAACGCCCGGAATCCGTCCCACTTCGGCTCATAGGACCACACGCCGACTTCGGCGGGAACCGCCTTCTGCGCCTTGGCGAGCATCGGCTCCAGCGGCGGCATCACGGGCAGGTCCATGGCATCCATACTCACGTAGACCCGAGTACCCAGACAATGTCATCGCTGTCGTCATCGCGCTCAGTTACCGATGCCGACTCCGATGCCGCCCGGGCCGCCCTCGATCCAGACGCCGCCGTCGTCGTGATCGTTGGGACAAGACACGTCGACGTACACCGTCGTGAACGTCTCCGGCGGCGGGCCGGTGAGGTCTGGATTGTGAACGCCCAGCGAGCGGCACTCCGACAGCGGTCGGCTACTGATGCCGCTCACCCAGTTGATCGCGACGTCGTAGCCCTGATCCTCGAGTTCGTCGATGACGGCCGCCGCAGACCCCGATTGCGGCTGAGCCGCGCAGGGGGCCGCGAGCGCAACGACTACCGGCACGCACAGCGCGATTCGCAGCATGCCGTCATCATGCGCTCATCGCACGGCCCGATTCAGCAGATACAGGAACGGCCGGTGACTCGCCTGGCCGTCGCGGCGCAGCGGCATGCTGTCGATCGCCGCGGCGTACCAGTCAGCGCGCTCGATCCCGGTGAAGTCGAGGTGCCGGCCACAGCGCGTCGCAATACCCAGGAGGAACAGGGCGCCGGCCCGTCCATTGCCCTCGCGGAAGGGGTGAATCTGGTTGTAGTCGGCGTAGATTCGCGCAAGCTCGTAGGCCATCCGCGGCGCATCGTGATCTTCGCCGGTCAACTGCTGCGCTCGTGCGTGCACCGCCGCCATCGCATCGTCGATCGACGACACCGAGCCGAACGAGTGCTTTCCTCGGCGTATTTCGACGGTTCGGTAGCGTCCCGCCCAGGCGTACACCCCGCCGAACAGGTGCCGATGGATATCGCGGACGTCGAGAGGGTCTGCACCGGGCTGTCGGCAGAGCCACTCCACCATCCGCGCCGCGGACGTCATGTACTCCAGGTCGGCGAGGACCTCGGCAGTGGTCACCCCGAATTCGTTGCGCAGCAACTGCGTTCCCGGGATCAGGTAGGGCGCGGGCCGTCCGACGCGCCACCGGCGGCGCTGCGGAACAGGCGGTGGGTGACGATTCCGGTAGGCGGCCAGATGGTCGTCGCAGTTGAGGTCGCCCCGCACGATGGCGGTGAGCGCGTCGAGGTGCTCGGTGTCGGGGCGCCATCCCTCGATACGGTGCACGGCCACCGTCGTCGCGACGATGTGCTCTTCGGGGTCCACCGGCATCAGGTGTCGGCGAACGCCGAGATCGAGGACAGGTACGACAGTTTGCGCATCACCCCGGACACGTCGCGGGCGACGCTGCGCAGCCCGGCGCGATCCTGTGGGGAGAGATCCCCCAGCGCGACAACATCGCGGCTACGCACATCCGCTACGCGTCCCTGCCATCGGAAGCGCGTCAACCATCGGTGGCATTCGTCCAGCGTCGCGGCGTCATCGTCGTCCAACACCCCGCCGGCGGCCCCGTCGGCCAACCTCTGCCGGGTGGGCAGCGCCGTCGAGCCGACCGACAGCGCCGCCCAGCGGGCGATCTTGACCACCGGATCCAGCACCGCGCGCTTGACGTCGACGGAGTCCCCGGCGCTGACGAACACGCGCAACCGCGACGGAACGGTCGCGCGCACCGCGGTGGCGTCGTGCAGCATCGCCTGGCGGACCGCGTAGTGTCGGCCCGCCGCCGCACGCGCCGACACCCGCAGCGTGTCCTCCGCTCCTGACAGGGCGGACGCGTCGGCCATCAACCCCGTCATCACCACCCCCCGGTCACGCTCGGGCTCACTGGCCCACCGTTCGATGCCCTCGACCCAGCTGCGCTGCCTCCGGCAGAACCGCGCCCGGCTGGCCAGGACGCCGTTGGCGTCGCCGGAGACACCGCAGCGCTCCAGCAGCGCGTGCACCTGGGCCGCACGCGCCAACAGGTCGGTCTTGGCGGTGTCGCCGATCCCGTCGCCGAGGATCACCATCGTCTCGACATCGGACCCCGGGACGGCCTCGCCACGCGCCACGCTGCCCGAGACGAACCACGTCCAGTCCGCCGGTTCCACCAGGCGCACCCCCGCGGCCACGGCGTGGCGCAGGACCGCCGACCACGCCTGCGACTGTTCGGGCCGTCGGGTCAGGCTGGTCGCCGCACGGGTGATCTCGGCACGCAGGCCCGCCTCGTCGGCGCAGCCGTCGAGCGCGGCGACGCTCTGCGCGAGATCATGAGCGTGCGGCATGGAGTCGATTGTGACCTGTCCAGGCTCCGGTCACACAGCCGTGACATAACCGAAACGGCCAGCACACGAAGACTTTGTACGTTTCTGTCGCACGACAGGAATGTCTCATGTCAGGAGCGCCATGACCGCCGGCTACGACCCCGCCATCTCCTCCGCGGAGGACGCCTCCACGCTGGAGGACCTCGGCTACACCCAGGAACTGCACCGCGGCATCGGCGGCTACGCCTCGTTCGCCAGCGGCTTCTCCTTCGTGTCGATCCTGACCACCGTGTTCGCGTTCTTCCCGCTCGGCTTTGCGCTCGGCGGCCCGGCCTTCTTCTTCACCTGGCCCATCGTGTTCATCTGCCAGTTCTGCGTCTGCCTGGTGTTCGCCGAACTGTCCGGCAAGTTCCCGGTCGCGGGTGCGATCTACCAGTGGTCCCGCCGGCTCGCCGGCAACGCGATCGGTTGGTTCGCCGGGTGGTTCATGCTGATCGGCTACATCGTGTCGATCGCGGCGCTGGCGATCGCGATGCAGACGGTGCTGCCGCCCATCTGGAGCGGTTTCCAGGTGGTGGGTTCCGATATGGATCCGCTGTCGGTCGACGGCGCCACCAACGGCATCATCCTGGGCGCGGTCACGATCGTGCTGTGCACGATCATCAGCGCCGCGGGCGTGCGCTTCATGGCCCGCATCACCGTCACCGGGGTGACGCTGGAGATCATCGGCGTCGTCCTGATCATCGGCGCGATGTTCCTGACCGCCGAGCGCGGCCCGGTGCAGGCCGTCGCCGACACCGGCGGCCACGGCAGCGGCGTGGCCTACCTGCCGGCGTTCCTCGCCTCGATGTTGATGGCCGCCTACGTGATGTACGGATTCGACAGTGCCGCAGAGCTTTCCGAGGAGACCCGCGACCCGCGTCGCACCGCGCCGAAGGCGATCGTCATGGCCCTGCTCGTGTCCTTCGTCGGCGGAGGCCTGATGATCCTGGCCGCGCTGA
Source organism: Mycobacterium sp. IDUB_1 (assembly GCF_055419625.1). Classification (NCBI taxonomy): domain Bacteria; kingdom Bacillati; phylum Actinomycetota; class Actinomycetes; order Mycobacteriales; family Mycobacteriaceae; genus Mycobacterium; species Mycobacterium sp. IDUB_1. Next base: position 223,080 of record NZ_JBVAYA010000001.1, read on the forward strand.
TGTCGGCGCCCGAACTCGGTGACGACCTGGCCCACGGCGGTATGGCGTGGGTGATCGAGAGCCAGCTCGACACGTGGCTCGGCAAGACGCTGCTGGGCCTGGTTGCCGTCGCAATCTTCTCGGCGACGCTCGCCATCCAGGCCTCGGCGTCCCGCGTGATGTTCTCGATGGCCCGTGACAACCGGCTGCCCCTCGGCTCGTTCCTCGCCCGGGTCAACAAGCGGACCGGAACCCCGGTGATCACCGGCATCTCGGTCAGCGCGCTGGCCATCCTCGTCCTGCTGGTCAACCTCGGTCAGGCCAGCGTGTTCGCCGCCATCGCGTCGGTGTCGGTCGTCATCGTCTACCTCGCCTACCTGATGGTCACCGTCCCCGCACTGGTGCACCGGCTGCGCGGGACGAGCCTGTCGCACGGCAAGCCGATCATGGACCTGGGTCGCTGGGGCATTCCGGTCAACCTGATCGCCGTCGTGATGGGCGGCCTGCTGGTGGTCAACATCGGCTGGCCACGGCAGGAGGTCTACAACCCCGCCGGCGACTCGCTCTTCCTGCAGTACTTCGCGCTCATCTTCGTCGTGCTGACGCTGATCGTCGGGTACGTCGCGTTCCGGGTGGTGCGCGGGCGCGACGGCGCACCGGATCCCGTCGACGCGCTGGTGGGGCGCAAGGGCTGAGGCCGCGCGCTACGTCCCGGCCGCTATCGCGAGCAGCCCGGTGAGGTAGGTGAAAATCATGTGGTCAAGGGATTCGGCGAATCCCTCGACCGTGGCCAGCGCTGGTTCGTCGCGATAGACCGCCGCCATCGCCGGAGACGGGTGGCTGTGTGTCCACATCGCTCCGACCAGGACGATGGTGGTGAACGCCGCATCGTGCCCTGACTCGGCGTCGAGTTCGGGTAGGACGTCGACGATCAAGGCAGCCAGCCCGTCGAGGGCCTCGAGCGCTCCGCGCTTGTAGCGAAGAGCCACCTCTTCGGAGACGTTGTGTTCGAGCACGGAGGTCTCTGCGCTGAGCAAGTCGCACAGCACCCGGTGCTCGGTGAACAAGGCCGCGAAGATCTGCGCGAGCGTGTGCGCTCTCTCCGGGGCGTTTCCGTCCCGCGAAAGGTGCTGTTCCACTTGGGCTGTCGCCTCGACCAACCATTCAGCCGACATGCGGGACAGCAGGTCGAGAAGGATTGCCTCACGTGACTCGAAGTAGCGCATGACATTTGACTTGGCGAGTCCCACCCGGCGCGCCAAGCCGTTCATGGTCACCTGACTGACGGGCATCTCGGTGAGCATCTGATGCGCGGTGCCCAGGATCGCTTCTCGTCTGGCCTCGCGTTGCTCGGCACTGCGCGCTCGTTGAAACGTCTGCACGCGACGACAGCCTAGCCACCCGGTTGACAAAGGACCAGCGGTCTCTTACGTTCCAAATACAACAGACCGGCGGTTCCTTAAGAAGGGAAATGAGACATGGCAGCGAAAGTGGCGCTCGTAACGGGGGGATCCTCGGGAATCGGCGCGGAAACAGCCACCGCCTTGAACAAGGCCGGCTTCACCGTTTACGCCGCCGCCCGTCGCACAGGACACATGGCGAGGCTCAGTGCCTCCGGCATCAAGACAATCCCGCTCGATGTCACCGACGATGCGTCCGTCACTGCAGCGGTCGCGCAGATCATCGACACCGAGGGTCGTATCGATGCGCTCGTCAACAACGCCGGCTACGGCTCCTACGGCGCACTCGAAGACACCCCGCTGTCGGAAGCTCAGGCTCAGTTCGATGTCAATGTGTTCGGCCTGGCTCGCCTCACCCAGCTGGTCCTGCCGCACATGCGCGCCCAGGGGAGCGGCACCATCGTCAATGTCAGCTCCATGGGTGGCCGCCTCGCGACCCCACTGGGCTGCTGGTATCACGCCAGCAAGTACGCCGTCGAAGGACTGAGCGACGCGCTGCGACTCGAGGCGGAACCATTGGGCATCCACGTCGTCCTCATCGAACCGGGTTCCATCCAGACCGACTGGGGCGCCGTCGCTGCGGACAAGCTCGTCGCCACCTCGGGTTCCGGACCGTACGAACGGCAAGCCAACGCCGTCGCAGACCGACTTCGAGCCAGCTCACAACCCGGCGCGAGCTTGACGTCGCCGCCCTCTGTCATCGCCACAGCAATCACCAGGGCATGCACAGCCCGACGTCCCAAGACCCGCTATGTCGTCGGCGCCGGCGCCCGCCCCCTGATTGCGTTGAGCCGCCTTCTGCCCAACCGCACATTCGACGCCCTCATGCGGCGCGTCATCAACATGCCGACGTGAAGGTCCACCATCTCAACTGCGGCACGATGCGGCCGCCTGCGACGCCCGGCGGGTTGGTGTCGCACGTCCTGCTCGCCGAAACCGACACGGGTCTCGTCCTGGTCGATTCGGGACTAGGGCTGCGCGACGCCGAAGCGCCATCGCCGCGTTTCGGCGCCGCCCGTCACTACTTCCGGCCGACCTTCGACAGGGAAGAGGCGGCGATCAACCACGTTCGGCGGCTTGGCTTCAAGCCAGCCGACGTTCGCCACATCGTGCTCACCCACTTCGACGCCGATCACACCGGTGGCCTCGCCGATTTCCCCTGGGCCCGTGTCCACGTCACGAACGGCGAAGCTCTTGCGGTGCAGCGCCCGCAGACGTTGATGGAGAGAACGCGGTATCGGCCCACACAGCGCGCACACCAGCCCGCAATCGTCGAACACCATCCCTCGACGAGCGAACCGTGGCACGGGTTTCCGGCTGCGAAAGAGTTGACCGACGTTGCCCCGGGTCTCGTGATGATCAGCCTTCCCGGACACAGCCGCGGCCACGCCGCAGTCGCCGTGGACACGGGTCAGCGGTGGGTCCTTCACGCGGGAGACGCCTTCTATCATCACGGCCAGCTCGACGGATCCCGATCGGCACCGATTGCCCTCACGGTCTTCGAACGCCTCATCGCCCATGACTGGAAGAAAGTTCAGGAGAACCATCGGCGGCTACGCGAACTGTGACTGGCGGACGACCCCGGCATCCTCCTCGTCAACGCCCACGATCCGCTCTTACTGTCTCAGGCGCGCTCAGACGATCGACAACTGTAGCTCCGATTCCGAACGGCGCGCCGTTGACTGGAGTCGCTTAACCAAGGGAGTGGGCCCACACCGCGGCTGGATCGCCGCCAACAATAGGGTGATGGACCTGCCCGTGATGCCGCCCGTCTCGCCGATGCTGGCCAAGTCGGTCGCCGAGATGCCGCCCGGCGCCTGGTACGAGCCGAAGTGGGACGGGTTTCGTTCGATCCTGTTCCGCGACGGCGACGACGTCGAACTGGGCAGCCGCAACGAACGGCCGATGACGCGGTATTTCCCGGAGATCGCCGACGCCGCGCGGGCCGAACTACCGCCGCGCTGCGTGATCGACGGCGAGATCGTCATAGCGACGGGACACGGCCTCGATTTCGAGGCCCTCCAGTTGCGGCTGCACCCGGCCGCCTCGCGGGTTCGGATGCTGGCTGATCAGACGCCCGCCGCGTTCATCGCGTTCGACGTGCTGGCGTTGGATGACGAGGACCTGACGGGACGACCGTTCTCCGACCGCAGAGCCGTGCTCGTCGACGCGCTGGCCGGGGCGGGACCGGTGTTTCACGTGACACCGGCGACGACCGATCTGGCCACCGCCCAGCGCTGGTTCTCGGTGTTCGAGGGCGCCGGTCTTGACGGCGTGATCGCCAAACCGGCGGAGGTCACCTACCAGCCCGACAAACGCGTGATGTTCAAGATCAAGCACCAGCGCACGGCGGACTGCGTGGTCGCCGGGTACCGGTTGCACAAGTCGGGACCGGATGCGATCGGCTCACTCCTGCTGGGCCTGTACGCCGACGACGGATCGCTGGCGTCTGTCGGCGTCATCGGCGCGTTCCCCATGGCACGCCGGCGTGCGCTGTTCGCCGAACTGCAGCCGCTGGTGACGACGTTCGACGAACACCCGTGGAATTGGGCGGCGCACGTCGACCCCGATGTGGTGCGCCGCTACGGCGGCGGGTCGCGGTGGAATGCGGGCAAGGATCTGTCGTTCGTGCCGCTACGGCCGGAGCGAGTCGTCGAAGTGCGCTACGACCACATGGAGGGCACGCGTTTCCGGCACACCGCACAGTTCAACCGGTGGCGGCCCGACCGCGAGCCACGCTCGTGCACCTTCGACCAGATCGACCGGCCGGTGACGTTCCGCCTCGACGACATCGTGCCCGGGCTTGGCCGTCCGGAGCCCCGCAACTAAGTTTCTGCCAAGCGGAATGCACGCCCCGGATAGCGACTTTAAGCAAGCATGGACCTAGGCCTCAGCATTCCGATCCTCGACATCGACGGCGGCACCACAGCCATCGGACCCGAACTCGCCCGCGCCGGCGCAGCAGCAGAGAACGCCGGCGCGACCTCACTGTGGTTCATGGACCACTACTTCCAGATCGAGCCGACCGGCCTGCCCGCGGAGGCCAACATGCTCGAGGGCTACACGCTTCTCGGCTTCCTCGCGGGCCAGACCTCCCGCATCGACCTCGGCCTGCTCGTCACCGGCGTGACCTACCGCCACCCCGGGCTACTCGCGAAGACCGTCACGACCGTCGACGTGCTCTCCGGCGGCCGCGCGGTGTTCGGCATCGGAGCGGCCTGGTTCGAGCGTGAGCACCTCGGCCTCGGGGTTCCGTACCCGCCGCTGGCTGAGCGTTTCGAGCGGCTCGAAGAGACCATCCAGATCTGCAACCAGATGTGGGACCCGAACAACAACGGCGAGTACCACGGCAAGCACTACCACCTGCAGGAGACGCTGTGTAACCCGCAGCCGATCAACAAGCCCAAGGTGCTCATCGGCGGCAGCGGCGAGCGCAAGACCCTGCGGTTGGTGGCCAAGTACGGCGATGCCTGCAACCTCTTCGGCACCTCACCCGACGAGGTCGCACACAAGCTGCGGGTGCTGCGCGGGCACTGCGACGACGTCGGTACCGACTACGACGCCATCCGCAAGACCATCATGGTCAACGATCTGAGCCCGGCGCCCGAGACCCGCGACGAGTTCGTCCGCGCCATGGGCGATTACGCCAAGCTGGGTGTCGACGAGGCGATCGTTTTCCCGCCCAACGGTTCTCCGGCAGCGTGGATCGACAGCATCGCCCCTACGGTCAAGCAACTCGCCGAGCTCTAGACCCCCCGCGAGCAGACGCGAACTCGCGTGTTTCCGCGGCGATTCACGCTAGTTCGCGTCTGCTCGCCAGGAGTACTTGACCTCAATGGGTGTTGAGGTTGCAGCCTGAGAGCATGCATCAGGTACTCAACGATCTCTACGAAACCCGCACCGACTCACCGTTTCCCGGGCTGACCACCCACGCCTATCTGTGGACACCGGCCAACATCCTGTTCTACTCACCGGCGACCGACGCCGACTTCGACGGACTCGACGCACTTGGCGGCGTGCGCCACCACTACCTCAGCCACCGGGACGAGGCCGGCCCGATGCTCGCCCGCATCGCCGAGCGGTTCGGGTCCACACTGCACGCGCCGGCCGGCGATCTCGCTCAGATCACCAGGCACCACCATGTCGACGTGCCGGTGACAGGCCGCTACACCGACGCCAACGGCATCGAGATCATCCCCACCCCGGGCCATTCGCCGGGCAGCGTCTGCTATCTGGTTCGCGGCGCCGAGGGCCGCTACCTCTTCACCGGCGACACGCTGTTCCACATCGACGGTGAATGGCGCGGCGGCTACATCGACAGCTTCCACACGCCCGCCGATGCTGCCACGATCGCCGAGAGCCTTCGCGTTCTCGTCGAGATCACTCCGGATGTGGTGATCTCCAGCGCCTTCGACGGTGACGCGGTCCACCGCATCGACCCCGCACACTGGCGCGGCCACATCGCCCACGCGATCGCAGGACTGCCGCTTCCTGCGCGGCGCTGATCACCGACGAGCAGACGCAAACTCGCGAGTTTCAGCGGCGATTCGCGCGAGTTCGCGTCTGGTCGGCGTAGAGGGCGACCAGGCCGCGGGCGACGGCGAAGCGCGGACCGTGCACACCGTCGATGTGTGCTCGGCCCACCACGACCCGGTCGGGTCGCAGCGCCTCGGCGACCGTGCGCATCAACTCGTCGTCGAGCGCACCGCCCCCGGCCAGCACCAGCGCGCGCGGCGGCTCGTCGAACGCGGTCAGGCACCGCGCGATGTTGGCCGCGACGGTCTCCTGCTTGACCGCGAGCCTCAGGCTGCGCCATTCCTCGGCGGCCAGGCGATTCGAGAACGGCACCAGGCCCGCACTGCCCCTCGTGCACAACCGACCGATCGCGTCCGAGGATGCGGGGGCGTCGAGGAACACTCGCCTGCCGTCCTCCTCGTGTGCGACGTGCGGACCTTCGACTCGCACCGCGGGGGTGCGTTTGACCGATTCGGCGAGTGCCTGCGGGATACCGAGCACCGCAGCGATCGCCACGGTGATCGACTCTCCCGCACCCGCGGCCACCACGGTCGAGCCGGCGCCGATGAGATCGACTGTGCCGCCCCCGATATCGCACACCATCGCCTCCGGCGGGAAGCCCGGCGTGGTGCGTGCCCCCCACGCCGCAGCCTCGGGCTCCGAGGCCAACGTCTGGGCAGGACGGCCGGTCAGCTCGCTCAGGTGAGCGGCGGCGTCGGCCGCTTCCTCGGCAGCCAGCAACGCGACGACGGTCCCGTGGGCGTCGACGACGCCGCGCCGCAGCCACGCCCCGTTGTCGATCGTCGCCAGGTCGGTGAAGAACGCATCGTGTACGGCCAGCCCGCGTGCGGTTGACGGAACAGACTGCAGCCGAACCTTTTTCACCGAGCCAGGCACCGAGCGACGCAGCACCGCATGCGCCTCCGCGGGCGTGTACCGCACCACTCCCCCGTCGACACGGATCTCCACGTAGTCATCGTCTTCGGCGGGCGGGGTCGGTGGTTCGGTGCGCGCGGTGACGGCGATCGCCGCCGCATCGGCCAGCTCCCGACAGAACTCGGCGACATCGGGCAGACACTCCACGTCCAATCCCAACGCCGCCGAAAGCGCGATCGGGTCGGCCATCGCCCGGTAGGCACGTCCCTGTTCGACCACCTCGACCGCGATCAGCGCACCGGGTGCCAGTCCGTCGAGCTCGCACTCGTCGACGACCGGCACGGCGACCGGGATTCGGTTGCGGATGAGCACGGCGTCGTCCTGTGCGGCCACCACCCCGACGATGCGCCAGCCGCGAGCCACCCCCGCGCCGATCTCCCGCGCGGCCACCTCGAAATCGGTGACCGCGTCGACTGACACGATCACCGGTCGTGGCACCGGTTCGGAACCCAGGTCGGTCAGCCGAACATGGTGCCCCACCGCATGTCCCGCGCCGGCAGGGGTGCTGGCGTCCGGGCGGCGCAGGCTGCGCACCGGTGCGGCCGGTGAGTAGGCCGGCGGGATCGGCGCGGTCGCGGTGTCGACCGGGCGCAGCGCGGAGAGCAGCAGTTCGTCGGCGCTGACGCCGGCGTCCACCTCGAGTTTGTGCAGCAGGGCGGCGGCGCCCTGCAGCGAATCGTGGCTGCCCTTGCGACCGCGGGTGGGAGCCTGGCCGTGCGCGAGTGTGGTGACACGACCCTCGGCGCCGCTGTCCACCCGTGCCAGCACGATCTCGGTGGTGTGGTTGCCGATGTCGATCCCGGCGACCGTGCGGGTCAACGCAGCAGGCCGCGGCGAGCGTAGGCGGCGGCGGCCTGTTCGACGAGCGCGGCGCACCGCGGCGCTCCCCGCTCGATCAGGGACGCGCACAGTTGGTCAAGCTCGTCGGCCGTCGAGCGGTGCGGACGCAGCGCCTCGTAGAGCGCCATCACGTCCTCGTCATCGATCGTCGCCAATTCCGCTGCCCGCAGGAAGTTCTCGGCGAGCTGTGGGTTGCCGCCCCGTTCGGCCACGGCGGCCTGGTGAGCCAACGCCGCAGGGTCCATCCGCAGATCGCCCAGACCCAGCTTGCCACCGACAGCGTTCTCGACGGTGATGTCGCTCATGGCCGGTCCACCTTCACCGTGACGGGGGCTACCCCCGGCTCGCATGCCTCACGTTCCAGCGCCACCAACGCCACCGCCCGGGCGTGATAGCGCGCGGAGATGGATTCGTCGGTGCCGCCGGTGAAGATCGGCACGGGCGCCATGCCTTTCGCGTGCCGGGCGGCGTTGCGGCCCAGTTCCCGGTACATCTTGGCGGTCAGCAGTGGCGCCACGCTGAACAGTTCCAGGTTCGCCAGCGGCGCAAGGTCGCGGCGGTGGATCAGCGCTGTTCCCTTGCCCTGCAGGCCGATTCCGATTCCGGAACCGGAGAGCCGGGCCGCGGTCAGGCCGATCAGGCCGACGTCGATGGTGGAGCGAATCTGCACGGTGCGCGCCACACAGCCTTCCTCTTCCAGCCCCGCCGACAGCTGCCGAAGCACCTCACCGATCGTCAACCCGCACAGGCTCAACCACACACTGTGGCCCCAGGCCGGGGACAGGCCGATACACACCTCGCGCGGATCGCTGCCCTGGCGGGCGGGTTCGACGTCGACGACGGTGACGTGGCCGCGGTGCTCTTCCTGGTCGGCGGTCAGCTCTGCGCTGGTGCGGGCCTGCCGGATCGCGTCGATCTCGGCGCGTCGCGCCTCGGTGAGCGCGTAACCCGTTGCCGGGCCGGTGTAGTCGTTCGGATCGGTCAGCTTGGACAGCACACAGAACTGCTCGTCGAAGATCGCCGAGGTCTGCAGTTGGTCACCCTTGAGGCGCTCTCGGGTCAGGGTGGTGATGGCCTCGGCCTCGTCGGTGAAGCCGGTGCGATGCAGCGAGGCGATGACGTCGAAAACCGTGAGCTGCCTGGCCTCGATCGACGCCGCGGCCTCGGCCACCATCTTGGGGTGCCCGGGGGGCAGGTCGCGGGACCCGTTGGCCGCCACCACCTGGTCGACGCGCGCGTCGTCGTAGTCGGCCAGGCCGAGGTCCCGGTAGACCGCCTGCACGGCCTTGGCCGCCCGACGGCGCACCGCCTCGAGACGCTCGGGTGCGACGGTGCGCAACCCGCCGTCGGCGCCCCAGTCACGCTGGAGCACCAGGAAGTCGTCCATGTCGTCGGAGTTGAAGTTCGACAGCGCAAAAGCATTGTCGTAGCGCGGAATCGACCCGAACCCCGAGAAGATGAAATCGGCGCCGGCGAGCAGCACCGGCAGCGTGTGCGCGCTGCGGCGGATGTCCGACTCGGAGATCAGGTTGTCGTTGCCCGCGCACGACTCCAGGTCCCGCATCATCACCATCAGGTTCTCGGCGAGCAGTTCCTTCATGCCCTCGGGCACGGACGCGACCACACCGACACCGTCGATGCCGCCGTTCTGCACACCCTGGGAACCGAGCGCTCGAGCGAGGGATACGCAGCGCGATTCCAGGTAGAGGATCGAGCACTGCTCTGCCGCGCCCATCAGGACCTCGGCGCCGCCGCCGCTGGTGACGCGCATCTTCAAGCCGCGCGATGCGTACGCCGACGTGAGGATCGCCTTGCTGAACGGGGTGTCGTCACCGTCGACGAAGACCTGCTCGGTGCCGTAGATCGAGATGGTCTCGGCGTAGCTGGTCAGCCCGCGCAGGCCCAGCCGCAGTTCCAACGCCTCTTCGATCGAGCACTGCGCCATCGCCCCCGGCGTGCCGACCTGCGAACCGATCAGCAGCGCAACCGCATTCGAGGGCGCATCGCCGAGCACCGGGACCGTGGTCTCGACTTCCCGAAAACCGTAGGCGACGGCGCTGGCGGCGTCGGCGGCGATCAACAGCGGGTCGTCGAGCTGGTTGGTCACGTGCGCCTGATTGCTCGGAGTCCGACGGGCGCGCATCTTGGCCATGGCCATCTGCATCTCGACCGGGGACATCAGCGCGATGACGCGCGCGAGCTTGGCCGGGGTGGTGCCGCCGATCAGCCGCACCACCTCGGCGCGGGGGACGTTGATGTCCACCGCCATCCGGGCCAGCGTCACATCGTCGAGCGCCATCGCCTCGTGCGCGACCGAAAGGTCGATGCCGTAGCGGGCGATGAACTCGTCGATCACGTCGAACTCGCTGGCGCCTTTGCCATCGAGCTCGGCGACCTCCCCGTCCCGAATGGTCAGGGACGGGGAGGGGTCATGGGGGCTGCTCATCGCGGCCAGACCGAGCCGGGCGTCCGGGACGCTGAACCCGTCGAGATTGACGGGCTTTGCGTTCAGTACCCGGAACCGGCCCAACTCGTCTGCCACCGAAGCCTCCTCGCCGGTCTCCTCTGCGCGAATCTAGTCGCGAACTTCGTTGTCCTCGTACACGATCCGACCGATCAGTTCGTACCGGTCCTTGTCCGCGAATTTGAAGTACAGCGCCATCGCCGCACCGAGCACGAACAGGCCGACCACGATCCATGGTGTCAGCTGGAACAGCAGTGTGCCCGACGCGGCGCCTGCGGCTGCATCTTTGTGTTCCCACAGCAGGTACACCACGTAGAGCATCCCGATACCGCCGAGCAGAGGCGCCAGGAACGTCTTGAACCAGTGCGCACTGGACGGATGGTTCTTGTGGAAGTGGAAGTACGAGACGACGGAGAATGCGCACAGCGCCTGCACGATCAGGATCGCCATGGTGCCCAGGATCGCCAGCAGCGTGTACATGTGCACGTAGGGGTCCATACCGGCGAAGAAGAAGGCCAGGATGATCACCAGCGTGATCCCCGTCTGCACGAACGAGGCGATGTGCGGCGAGCCGTGGTGCGGGTGCGTGGCGCCGAGCGTCTTCTGCAGGCCGGCATGCAGGCCCTCGCGGCCCATCGCGTAGAGGTAACGCGAGGCGCAGTTGTGGAATGCCATGCCGCACGCGAACGATCCGGTCACCAGCAGGATGTTGAACAGAGTGATGGCCCACTCGCCGTAGGTGCTGCGGACGGGACCGAAGAAGATCTCCGACGAGGTATCGGCCGACTGAGCCAGCTCGATGGACTTCTGCGGGCCGGTGCCGGCGATCGCCATCCAGGACACGAAGATGTAGAAGATGCCGACGCCGAGCACCGCGATCATCGTGGCGCGCGGGATGATCTTCTTCGGGTCCTTGGACTCCTCTCCGTACATCGCGGTGGATTCGAAGCCCACCCACGACCAGAACGCGAAGAACAGGCCGAGACCGGCGCTGGCGCCGGCAATGGCGGCAGGCTGGAAAGCACCGACCGGGTTGAGGATCTGACCGACGGCGAAACCATCCGGGCCGCCACCCTTGACCGCGACGGCGATGGCACCGAGCGAGAGCATCACGATCTCGGTGATCAGGAAGACGCCCAGCACCTTGGCGGTGAGGTTGACGTCGAAGTAGGTGAGGATGCAGTTGAGCGCGAGCATCAGGAGCGCCGGGATCAACCAGTGGACCCCGATACCGAACTGACTCTCGAACAGGTTCTGGAAGAAGAACGCGAAGATGCCGATCAGCGAGCCCTCGAACACGACGTAGGCCATCGTGATGATCAGGCCGCTCGCCATCCCGATGACACGGCCGAGGCCGTGGGAGATGTAGCCGTAGAACGCACCCGTGGAGGTGATGTGCTTGGCCATCGTCGCGTATCCGATCGCGAAGAGGCCCAGCACGATCGTCGCGACGAGATAGCCGGCCGGGGCGTGGGCGCCGTTGCCGAAACCGACGGCGATCGGCACGTTGCCGACCATCGCGGTGATCGGGGCCGCTGTCGCCACTGCCATGAAGATCACCCCGAAGGTGCCCACGGCGTTGCGCTTGAGCCGCTGCACCGAATCGTTCGATGTTTGGCGGGGAACGACATCTTCTGTCATAAGACGAACACCTTCCAGGCGAAGGAGAGACCCATCATGGGCAGTCTGTGTGGCCTAGACCACAGGGCATATTCGCAGTCATATTGGCACTACCAAATGAACCGCGCAACCCCAAACGGTCCCTGTTGACATAAATGGTCCTACCGTTTAACTTTTGGTCAACCCTCGCGACCTGACGACAGGGAGTTTCGTGTACGACTACGGCACGTTCTCGTTCGAATCCAAGGCACAGGTGCTCGAACGCGCCAAGGAGTACTGGAACCCGGACAAGACCCAGTTCTGGACCGATTCCGGTGTCGACCTCGTGATCGACCGCAGGCAGGACTACTTCCTGTGGGACATGAGCGGTCGCCGCCTGATCGACATGCATCTCAACGGCGGCACCTACAACCTCGGCCACCGCAATCCCGAACTGGTCGCAGCGCTTTCCGAAGGCATGCAGTACTTCGACGTCGGCAACCACCACTTCCCCTCCGTCGCGCGAACGGCTTTGGCGCAGAAGCTGATCGAGTCGGCACCGGCGTCGCTGACCAAGGTCGCGTTCGGTTCCGGCGGCGGAGAGGCCATCGACATCGCGCTCAAGAGCGCACGCCACGCCATGCAGCGCCGCAAGATCGTCTCGATCGTCAAGGCCTACCACGGCCACACCGGACTGGCGGTCGCCACCGGCGACGACAGATTCGCCAAACTCTTCCTCGCCGACCGGCCCGACGAATTCGTCCAGGTGCCCTTCGGCGACACCGACGCGATGGAGCAGGCGCTGCGCGGCCGCGACGTCGCCGCGGTGATCATGGAGACCATCCCCGCCACATACGGATTCCCGTTGCCCCCCATCGGATATCTGGAAGCGGTCAAGGACCTGTGCGTGCGCTACGACGCGCTCTACATCGCCGACGAGGTGCAGACCGGGCTGATGCGCACCGGTGAGATGTGGGCGATCACCAAGCACGGCATCGAACCCGACATCATGGTGACGGGCAAGGGCCTCTCGGGCGGCATGTATCCGATCACCGCCGCACTGCTGAGCGATCGTGCCGCGCAATGGCTCGATCAGGACGGCTTCGGCCACATCTCCACCTTCGGCGGCGCCGAACTGGGCTGCGTGGCCGCTCTCAAGACTCTCGAGATCACGAGCCGTCCCGAAGTCCGCTCATCGGTGCATTACATCGCCGACATCTTTGCGCGCGGTCTGGCCCGCATCCAGGCCGACCATCCGGAGTGGTTCGTCGGCATCCGGCAGAACGGTGTGGTGATCGGCCTGGAGTTCGACCACCCGGAGGGTGCGAAGTTCGTCATGCGCGAGCTGTACCGGGGCGGCGTGTGGGCGATCTTCTCCACCCTCGATCCCCGTGTCCTGCAATTCAAACCGGGCCTGCTGCTCAACCGTGACCTGTGTGAGGACGTGCTCGACCGCGTCGAGGTCGCCGTCGGGCGCGCGAAGCTGGCCGCGACCGGACGGAGGAAGCCGTGATATCGGTAGCGCAGGCGGGTCAACTTCTGGAACGGGCGCGCTTCGCCGCGGCCGCCTACGCCGAGTACGACCAGGCGTCGGTGGCACGCATCGTCGACGCGGTCGCCGACGCCGGGCACCGCAACGCAGAACGCTTTGCCGCCGCCGCGGTCGCCGAGACCAAGATGGGCGTCGTCGAGCACAAGATCGTCAAGAACCGCGCCTGCTCACGCGGAATCGTCGAGTTCTATCGCGATCAGGACTACGTGACCCCGCGTATCGACACCGCCCGCAAGATCGTGGAGATCCCCCGCCCGGCCGGCGTCGTGCTGGCGTTGTGCCCGACCACCAATCCCGTTGCGACGGTGTACTTCAAGGTGATCCTGGCTCTGATGACGCGCAACGCGGTGGTGGTCGCGCCGCATCCGCGGGCTCGGCAATGCTCGGCCGACGCGGCCCGGCTCCTGGCTGAGGCCGCCGTCGCCGCCGGTGCCCCCGACGGGATCGTCGAGGTGATCGACGAGCCGACGCTGCCGCTGATCGAGGCGATGATGATCGACGAGCGCACCGATGTCATCGTCGCCACCGGCGGCACAGGCGTCGTGCGGGCGGCCTACTCCTCGGGCAATCCTGCGCTGGGCGTCGGCCCGGGCAACGTTCCGGTGTTCGTCGACGCCACGGCCGACATCGACGCCGCCGCTCGGCGCATCGTCGAAAGCAAGGCGTTCGACAACTCGGTGCTGTGCACCAACGAATCCGTGTTGATCGCCGAGGAGTCGATCGCCGGCAAGCTCACCTCGGCACTCACCCGCCACGGGGCCCACGTTCTGGATGCTGACGCCACCCAACGCCTGCGGGAGTACATGTTCGGAGAGGGCACCTTGAACACCGAGGTGGTCGGCCGCGATGCGGCATGGATCGCCGAGCGCATCGGGCTGCGCGTCACCCCCAAGACGAAGGTGCTGATCGCCCCGTTCACCGACCTCATCGGTGAGGAGGTGCTCACCCACGAGAAGCTCAGCCCTGTACTGGGCATGACCACGGTCGCCGACGCCCAGCGCGGTATCCGCGCCGCACGCGCGGTGGTGCGCATCGCCGGTGCCGGACACTCGGCCGCCATCCACAGCGAAAGCGCCGCTGTCATCACCGAGTTCGCCGCATCGGTGCCTGTGCTGCGGGTGTCGGTCAACGTCGGGAACAGCACCGGTAGCTCCGGTTTGGAGACCAACCTCGCGCCGTCGATGACCATCGGCACCGGATTCGTCGGGCGCAGCTCCATCGGTGAGAATCTGCAACCCGAGAACCTGATGAACTGGACGCGGATCGCCTACAACGCCGACGCCGGCGTGGCGATGCCCAGCTTCGCGGGTCTCTCGCCGTGGCGCTCCCCCGCTGAGCCGGTGCCCGCCTATCCGCGTGCGTCCAACGACGCGTCCGGCGCTGCACCCGCTCCCGCGCCGAGCCACCCGACCCCGTCCCGCCGCGCCGCCGACCCGGGCATCGAGGCGCTGCGCGCCGAGCTGCGCGCGATGGTGGCCGAAGAACTCGCCCAACTGATCAAGAGGTGACCCGTGGCTGAACTGCGTTCGTTCATCTTCATCGATCGGCTCCAGCCGCAGACGATGTCGTATCTGGGCACCTGGATCAAGGGCGCCCTGCCGCGCGCCGGCGTGGCGGCTCAGATCATCGAAGTGGCACCGGGTCTGGACATCGAGGGCATCACCGACGTCGCCCTCAAGCACGCAGAGGTGCAGGCCGGTGTGCTCGTCGTCGAGCGTCAGTTCGGGTACCTGGAGTTCCACGGTGACACTGATGCGGTGCAGTCCGCGGCCGACGCCGCACTGGCCGAGCTCAATCGGGACGGCGATGCAGCGGCTGACGTCAAGCCACCGCAGATCCTGGCGTCGCGCATCATCTCGAGCATCGACTCCCAGCACGCATTCCTGATCAACCGCAACAAGATCGGGTCCATGGTGCTGGCCGGGGAGACCCTCTACGTGCTCGAGATCGCGCCCGCGTCGTACGCGATCCTTGCCACCAACGAGGCCGAGAAGGCCGCCGACATCAAGGTCATCGATTTCCGCATGATCGGTGCCACGGGACGGGTCTACCTGTCCGGCAGTGAGTCCGACATCCGTCAGGCCGCCGCGGCGGCCGAAGAGGCCCTGGCCCGGAGCGTGCGGTGAGCATCGACCGCGACGCGCTGCGCCAGATGGTGCGCGAGGTGATCAGAGAGTCGATCGGCGACCTCACGAGCGCGCCGGCGACGCGGCCGGCCCCGCAACCCCCAGCACCGGCACCCGCGCCCGCGCCCGCACAGAGCGGTCCCGTGGCCACCGGACCGCTGGCTGCCGACGAGCGGTCGCGAACCGACACCGTGCGGATCGCGACCGACCGGGACCTCGACGCGTTCGTACGGAATCTGTTGCGGCTGTTCGAAAATCCCAAGACCCGAGCCGACCTCAAGCACGGCCGACTGTCTTTCCGGCTGGCAGGCACGCAACGTGGCGGCGCCGGCGGCAGCAGACGCGTCGACCGGGGCGCGGTCACCGAGCGGCAGATCGCCGACATCGCCGCGTCCGGATCTTCCCTCGTCCTCGGCCCCCGCGCCGTACTCACCCCGCTGGCCCGCGAACGCGCCCGTGCGCTGGGCGTGACGATCCACAAGGAGCGAACATGATCCGTGGCACGGTCACCGGTCAGGTCTGGTCGACCCGACGCATCGACGGTCTGCCCGCCGGCGCCTTTCTCGAAGTCGAGGTCGACGGCTCCGGGTCGCGAATGATCGCATTCGACGTGCTGGGCAGTGGCGTCGGCGAACACGTCCTCATCACCCAGGGTTCCGTCGCGGCGAGCTGGTTCACCGGCACGCCGCCGCCCGTCGACGCACTCATCATCGGCTCCATCGACGCCAACGAATAGCCGACGAATAGCCACCCCGTCACAACCCGTACACCCGTCACAACACCCACACAAAAGGAGAAACCATGGCCAGCAACGCGATCGGCATGATCGAGACCAAGGGCTTCGTCGCGGCGCTCGCCGCGGCGGACGCGATGGTCAAGGCCGCCAACGTGACCATCACCGATCGTCAACAGGTCGGCGACGGCCTCGTGGCCGTGATCGTCACCGGCGAGGTGGGTGCGGTCAAGGCCGCGACCGAGGCCGGTGCCGAAGCCGCTTCCCAGGTGGGCGAGCTCATCAGCGTGCACGTGATCCCGCGCCCGCACAACGAGCTCGGCGCGCACTTCTCCGTCGCCTCGCAGTAACCTCACCCGATGGCCGCCACCGACGCACCGACCCGGACCGACATCCGCGTCTACCTGCTTGTGGAAGACCTGCAGCAGCAGTTCGCCGCCTATCTCGGGACACCGACCCGCGCCAGGGGATATCCGCCGTATGCCGGTGAGCACGCGCTCATCGTCGAGGTGTCACCTGCGCTGGCGATCGAACGGGTCATCGATCTGGCGTTGCGCGAGGTGCCCGGTATCCAGCCCGGAATCCTCTACGTGGAGCGCCAGTTCGGTGTCCTCGAGATCCACTCGAGCGATCTCGCCGACGTGCGCCGTGCCGGCGAGGCGATCCTGAGCGGCACCAAGAGCTCGGCGTCTGATCAGCTGCGCCCGCGGGTGCTCTACCACGACGTGATCGACGACATCACCGATCAGCACGCGGTGATCCTCAACCGCAACCGTCAGGCCTCGATGGTGCTCCCGGGGCAGTCGTTGCTCGTCTACGAGGTGACGCCCGCGCTGTTCGCCGCGGTGGCCGCCAACGAAGCCGAGCGCGCCGCGCCCGGACTGACTCTGGTGGACGTGCAGATGATCGGAGCTGCGGGCCGCCTCTACATCAGCGGCAGCACGGCCGATGTGGTCACTGCCCGCGAAGCGATCACGACCGTGCTTCAGGGGATCGAGGGGCGGGACCATTGAGCGGATCCGGTGATGACCTCGGAGACGATGAGGTCGTCGCGCAGAAGGCACTCGAGGATTTCGACCTGCCGCAGGGTTCGGCGTTGCGGCTGCTGAACCTCTCGGAAAACGCCACCTTCGCTGTCGAGGAGCCGGGCTGCGGGCATCGGTCGATCCTGCGGGTGCACCGCAAGAACTACCACCGCGCCGATCAGATCGAGTCGGAGCTGATGTGGCTGGACGCGCTGCGCCGCGACAGCGACGTCACGGTGCCGATGGTGGTACCGGCCCGGGACGGGCGCCGGGTGGTCACCGTCGAGCACGACGGCGCGCAGCGGCACGTCGTGCACTTCGAGATGGTGGCCGGCGCCGAACCCGACGAGAACGCGCTCACCAGAACCGATTTCCACACCCTGGGTCGCATCACCGCCGCATTGCACGACCATGCTCGCAGCTGGCAGCGTCCGGCGGCGTTCAGCCGCTTCGCCTGGGACTGGGAACACAGCCTGGGTGCTTCACCTCGCTGGGGTCAATGGCGCGACGCGATCGGAGTCGGCGCGCACGAGGCCGAGGTGCTGACGCGAGCCGAGCAGCTCCTCGGCCGCCGCCTCACCGAATACGGTACGGCGACTGACACCTTCGGATTGGTGCATGCCGATCTGAGGCTGGCCAATCTGCTCGTCGACGGCGAAACGATCACGGTGATCGACTTCGATGACTGCGGATTCGGCTGGTACTTCTACGACTTCGGCACCGCGGTGTCGTTCTTCGAGGACCATCCCTCGGTCCCGGACTGGCAGGACGCCTGGGTCGGCGGCTACCGCACCCGCCGCGAGATGACTGCCGCCGATGAGGACATGCTCGCCTCGTTCGTCCTGCTGCGCCGTCTGCTCCTGCTCGCCTGGATGGGCACGCACAGCCATTCCCGGGAATCACAGGCGATTTCCGTGACCTACGCCGCGGGCAGCTGCACGCTCGCCGAGAAGTACCTGTCCTCCGATGGTCACTCGCTGACCTGACACTCGAAAGGTTGTCCATGTTCACCTCCCTGCAGGGCCGCACGGCCATCGTGACCGGCGGTAGCAAGGGCATCGGCCGCGGGATCGTCGAGGTCTTCGCCCGGGCCGGCGTCAACGTCGTGCTCACCGCCCGCACCCAGGCCGACATCGAGCGCACCGTCACCGATCTCGCCGATCTCCCTGGTTCGGTGAGCGGCGTGACGGCCGACGTGACGAGCCCCGAGGATTGTCGCGCGGCGGTGGCTGCCGCCGTCGAACGCCACGGCGGCCTCGACATCGTGTGCGCCAACGCCGGGATCTTCCCGTCCGCGTCGCTGAGCGAGATGACGCCCGAGGACCTCGACCAGGTGCTCGACACCAACGTCAAGGGCACCTTCTACATCGTGCAAGCGGCGCTGGAGCCGCTGACCGCCAGCGGCCACGGCCGCATCATCCTGACCTCGTCGATCACCGGGCCCATCACCGGCTTTCCCGGCTGGTCGCACTACGGCGCGAGCAAGGCCGCACAGCTCGGGTTCCTGCGCACCGCCGCGATCGAGTTGGCACGCAAGAAGATCACGGTCAACGCGGTCCTGCCGGGCAACATCCTGACCGAGGGCCTCGTCGAGATGGGCGAGCAGTACATGGACCAGATGAAGGCCGCCATCCCGACCGGCACACTCGGCACGGTCGCCGACATCGGCAACGCCGCACTGTTCTTCGCCACCGACGAGGCCGTCTACATCACCGGCCAGACACTCGTCGTCGACGGTGGCCAGATACTGCCCGAATCGGCAGAGGCGCTCGCCGACCTCTAGAGAGCACGTATCCTGATTTGGTCAGACCAAATTCAGGCGGGAGGGGCACGGTGGTGGCCACGCATACCGAGGATCTGCGGCGCCGCATCGTGGCCGACATCAACGCGGGCGTACCCGGGACCAAGCTCGGCAGCGAGCGTGAGCTCGCCGAGCGGTACCGCACCAGCCGGTCCAGCCTGCGCCAGGTCCTCGCCGCCCTCGAAGAGGCCGGCCTCATCGACCGGGTTATCGGGCGGGCCGGCGGGATCTTCATCAGCCACGCCCAGGTGCAGCGCAGCCTCGGCGACGTCGTCGGCGTCCCCGCGTTCCTGGCCAGCCAGGGCTACGTGGCAGGCACCAGGGTCCTGTCCACGAAGATCTGCACGCCCGATTCCGCCGCCCAGAAAGCGCTGGGCCTCGCCGCCGATGACTTCGTCATCGAGATCCAACGCGTGCGTCTGGCCGATGGGTCGCCGATCTCCCTGGAATTGGCGCAATTTCCCGCCGACGCGTTTCCCGGTCTGCTCGAACAGCAACTCGGCGGCTCGCTCTACGAGATCCTGGAAAGCCGCTACGGTCTGGTCGCCGCCCGCGCCGACGAGCGCATCGAGGCGGTCAACGCGACCGCCGAAGAGGCCACGCTGCTGGGCATCAAAGCGAACTCCGCGCTGCTGCTCATCACCCGGATCACCTACGACCAGCACGACACCCCGTGCGAGTTCTCCCGCGACCTGTTCCGCGGGGATCGCACGCGCCTCGCGGTCACCGCGCAGGGGCGCGGCGTCGGCGTCGCACCCGCGGTGGCGGCGGCATCGGTCGCACTGCAGAGCCAGGACCGGCGCGCCGTCTGACACAGTGAACCGGTGACCCGTTCGACCGGCGCCGGCAGGTTCGCCCCGAGCCCGTCGGCCGACCTGCACCTGGGCAACCTGCGCACGGCGGTGCTGGCCTGGCTCTTCGCCCGCTCTACCGGCCGCCGGTTCCTGATGCGGGTCGAGGACCTCGACGAGCGCACCCACACCGACATCGCCGAGCGTCAGCTCGCCGACCTGGCCGCCCTCGGCATCGACTGGGACGGTCCGGCCACCAGGCAGACCGACCACCCGCAACGCTACGACGCGGTCGTCGAGGATCTGGACCGCCGCGGCCTGCTCTACGAGTGTTATTGCAGCCGTAGGGATATCGCACAGGCGCCGCGCGCTCCACACGCCCCTGAAGGGGCGTACCCGGGCACGTGCCGCGACCTGACCGACGCCGAGCGGGCGCGGCGACGCACCGACACCGGACGGCCCCCGGCGCTGCGGCTGCGCACCGACACGACCACGGCGACGGTGCACGACGTGCTGCACGGCGACTACACGGGCCTGGTCGACGACTTCGTCGTCCGCCGCGGCGACGGGGTGCCCGCCTACAACCTCGCGGTGGTGGTCGACGATGCCGAAGCCGGGATCGACCAGGTGGTCCGCGGAGACGACCTGCTGTCCTCCTCGCCCCGACAGGCCTACCTCGCACGGCTGCTCGGCCACGAAGAACCGGTCTACGCCCACGTCCCCCTCGTCCTCAACGCCGACGGCGCCCGGTTGGCCAAGCGCGACGGCGCGGTCACCCTCGCCGAGATCGGGGTCGCGCAGACGCTGTCTCTGATCGGCGATTCTCTCGGTTTCACGTCGACGACGGTGGCCGGCATGCTCGACGAGTTCGATCCGGCGCGTCTGCCTCGCTCACCGTGGATATATCTGCCCGGGTGAGCAGAACCCTTTCGGTCGACGGGCGGTGTTGCTAGCGTGCGCCCGATGCACCGACTGCGCCGTGCGTTACCGGCGGTCCTCCTCCTCGTGGCGCTGCTGCTCGCCGCGTGCGGCGGACCGGCCACCGACAGCGATACCCCGATCAAGTCCTCGGGCGTGCTGCGGGTCGGCACCGAGGGCGTCTACGCGCCGTTCTCCTACCACGACGCCAGCGGGGCACTGGTGGGCTACGACGTCGACGTGGCGAGGGCGGTCGCCGACAAGATCGGCGTGACGGTCGAGTTCGTCGAGACGCCGTGGGATTCGATGTTCGCCGCGTTGGAGGCCAACCGGTTCGACGTGGTCGCCAACGAGGTCACGATCACCCCCGAGCGGGACGCCAAATACGATCTCTCTCAGCCGTATTCGGTGGGTGAAGGAGTGATCGTCACCCGTGCCGACAACACCTCGATCAAGACACTGGCCGACATCAAGGGCAAGGTCGCGGCCACGAGCGCCACCAGCAACTGGGCGGATCTGGCCCGCAAGGCGGGCGCACGCATCGAGACGGTCGAGGGCTTCACCCAGGCGATGGCACTGCTCAGCCAGGGCCGGGTGGACGTCGTCATCAACGACAGCATCTCCGTGTACGCCTATCTCGCCGAGACCAAGGACACGGCGGTCAAGATCGCCGGTCCCGCAGGCGAGAAGAGCGAGCAGGGGTTCGCGGCGCGCAAGGACAGCGGCATGCTGCCTGAACTCAACGGCGCACTCGACCAACTGCGCGCCGATGGCACGCTGGCCCAGATCTCGCAGAAGTACCTGAACGCCAACGCCTCGGGCGCACCTGACGCCGCGACGCCCGCACCGCGTTCGACATGGACGTTGATCGCCGACAATCTGTGGCCGCTGGCCAAAGCGGCGTTGACCATGACGATCCCGCTGACCGTGATCAGTTTCGCGCTGGGATTGGTGATCGCGCTCGCCGTGGCCCTGGCGCGCCTGTCGTCGAATGTCGTGGCCAGCAACGTGGCCCGGTTCTACATCTCGGTGATCCGCGGAACCCCGCTCCTGGTGCAGTTGTTCATCGTGTTCTTCGCCCTCCCGCAGTTCGGCATCAAGATCGATCCGTTCCCCGCCGCGGTGATCGCGTTCTCGCTCAACGTCGGTGGTTACGCGGCCGAGATCATCCGGTCGGCGATCCAGAGCATTCCGAAGGGCCAGTGGGAGGCGGCACAGACCATCGGGCTGGACTACACCGGCACCCTGCGCCGGATCGTCCTGCCCCAGGCCGCGCGCGTCGCGGTACCGCCGCTGTCGAACACCCTGATCTCGCTCGTGAAGGACACGTCGCTGGCGTCGACCATCCTGGTCACCGAACTCCTGCGGCAGGCCCAGATCATCGCCGCGCCGACGTTCGAGTTCTTCGCGCTGTACGGCACCGCCGCCGTCTACTACTGGGTGATCTGTCTGGTGCTGTCCTTCGGCCAGGCCAGAATCGAGCATCGACTGGAGAGGTACGTGGCGAGATGAGCGAAGACCGGATCGTCGCCACGGGCGTGCGGAAGTCCTTCGGCCCGCTGGACGTGCTCAAGGACGTGTCGTTCACCGTGCCCCGCGGCTCGGCGACGACGATCATCGGCCCCTCCGGGTCGGGCAAGACCACGCTGCTGCGCGCACTCAACGCACTCGACGCGCCCGACGCAGGCGTGATCCGGGTCGGCGACGTCGAGGTCGACTTCAGTGCGCCCGTCGCGAAGAGCCTGCTCCGGGAGTACCGGTCGCAGAGCGGCTTCGTGTTCCAGTCGCACAACCTGTTTCCGCACAAGACGGTGCTGGACAACGTCACCGAGGGGCCGATCGTCGCGCAGAAGCGTCCGCGTGATGAGGCCCGGGCCGAGGCGGTGACGCTCCTCGAGCAGGTGGGGCTGGCCGACAAACGAGACCAGTATCCGTTTCAGCTCTCCGGCGGGCAGCAGCAGCGGGTCGGGATCGCCCGGGCGCTGGCGCTCAAGCCCAAGGTGGTGCTGTTCGACGAACCCACCTCCGCGTTGGACCCCGAACTGGTCGGTGAGGTGCTGGCGGTCATCCGCGATCTGGCCGTCGAGGGCTGGACTCTGGTGATCGTGACTCACGAGATCCAGTTCGCCCGTGCCGTTTCCGATCAGGTTCTGTTCACCGATTCCGGGGTCATCCTCGAGCAGGGTCCGCCGGCCTCGGTGATCGGCGATCCGCAGCACGAGCGCACCCGGCAGTTCCTGCAGCGAATTCTCAACCCGCTCTAGGCCGTCGTGAGAAGCTGTCGGCATGGCAGCACTCGAGGCGGACGTCGCCATCGTCGGCGCGGGTATCTCCGGGTTGATCGCGGCCCGCACCGTTCTCGCCGCGGGCCTGACTCCGGTGATCCTGGAGGCCGACGAACGCGTGGGTGGCCGCGTCCTCACCGAGGAGGTGGCGCCCGGCTTGCCGGTGGAACTGGGCGCCCAGTGGATCGGCGACACCCACCACCGGATGTTCGCGCTGGCCGCCGAACTCGGGGTGCAGACCTACGAGCAGTACGACGAGGGCGAGACGTCCTACGAGCTGGCAGGCTCAGGTGTGTTGCGCGAGAGCGAGTTCCATCGCAGGTTCGGCGGTGAGCTCGCCGAGCTGGAAAAGGTGCTGCGCCTGCTCGACGAGCTGGCCGCCGAGGTTCCCCCGGAGGCGCCGTGGACGGCGCCGCATGCCGCGGAGTGGGACGCGATCACCGCGGGCGCCTGGTACGACGGTCAGGGACTCTCCCCGGTGGCACGCACGCTGCTCGAGATCTGCACGGTGGGAATCCTCGCGGTGCCGACGGTCGAGGTGTCGTTCCTGCACCTGCTGTTCACGATCCAGACGTGCGGTGTCACCGCCGAGCTGTTCGCCGAATCCGAGGGTGGGGCGCAGACGACCCGATTCGTCGGCGGTACGGCCGAGATCCCGAATCGATTGGCCGCGTTGGTCGAAAGCCACCTGGTGCTCGAGGCGCCGGTGCAGCTGGTCGAGCACACCACCGACAGTGTCACTGTGCACTGCCGCGGCGGCCGGACCGCCCGAGCACGCCGGGTGATCGTGGCGATCTCGCCGATGCTGGCCGGCCGCATCTCCTACGACCCGCCGCTGTCGGGCTATCGCGACCAGCTCACCCAGCGCATGCCGAATTCGGCTGCCATGAAAGCGTTTTTCGTCTACGACGAGCCGTTCTGGCGTGCCGACGGCCAGAACGGCCAGCTGATCTCCGACGTCGGACCCGCGCGGATGTCGAACGACACCTGCATCCCCGGCGACGACCGCGGGGTGATCCTGCTGTTCCTCGAGGGCGAGCAGGCACGCACGCACCTGCACTGGTCCGAGGAGGACCGGCGGGCAGCGCTCACCGCGGAACTGGTCCGTCACTACGGGGACCGGGCAGCGCATCCCGAGTTCTACATCGACGGCGAATGGGGCAGCCGACAGTGGACGCGCGGCTGCTACAACGCCAACTGCGGTCCACTCGTGTGGACCACCTACGGTCCCGCGCTCGCCGAGCCGATCGGCGTCATCCACTGGGCCTCCACCGACACCGCGACGCACTGGAGCGCCTACATGGAGGGGGCGGTCGAAGCCGGCGAGCGCGCCGCCGGTGAGGTCATTGCGGCGCTGAGTTAGCTTGCGTCACAATATGATCGACAGCTCCTCCATGCCGCGCAGCGTGACGTTCGGTTTGTAGACCGGCTGGGCGGCCAGCCGTGCATCGGGGAAGCGGTTGGTCAGCGCGGTCAGCGCCACGGTGGCCTCGAGGCGCGCGAGCGGAGCCCCGATGCAGAAATGCGGGCCCTTGCCGAATCCGAGGTGACGGATCAGCGGGCGGTCCGGATCGAAATCGTCCGGGCGCTCCGTCGCCGCCGGATCACGGTGCGCGGCGGCCAACATGAGCAACATGTTGTCGCCCTTGGGAACTCGAACATTTCCCCTGTCGCTCCGCTCCTGCCCGCCGGTTGCATCCCCGATGACCATTTCCTCCCCCGCGACCCGACCGATGAGCTGCACCGGCGGGTCGTAGCGCAGCGTCTCCTCGATCACCGTGGCGGCTCGGCCCGGATCCCGGGCCAGCGCCGCCCACTGGCCGGGGTGGCACAGCAGCGCCAGCGTCGCGTTGGCGATCAGGTTCACCGTCGTCTCATGCCCGGCGACCAGCAGCAGATGGCACGTCGCGACGATCTCGTCCTCGGTGAGCACGTCGCCGGACTCTTCGACCGCGACCAGAGCCGACATCAGGTCCTCACCCGGTTCGCGCCGCCGGTCGGCGATCAGGCCGCGCAGGTACTCCCGCAGCCAGCGAGCCGCCCCCAGACGTTCCTCGATGCCGTCACCGGCGGCCCCGGTGATCGGCAGGAACGGATCGAGAGACTGAGCCGCCAGCGCGGAGGCGGCGCGGAACTGGGGCTCGTCCTCGACCGGCACCCCGAGCAGACGGCAGATCACCGCGACCGGCAACGGGTGGGCCAGCCCGGCGACCGCGTCGAACGGGCTCGTCACCTCGTCGAGCAGATCGTCCACCATGCGTGTGATGGCGGGTTCCAGCTCGCGCACCACCTTCGGGACGAAGGCCTTGCTCACCAATCGGCGCAGCCGGGTGTGGTCGGGCGGATCGAGGAACAGGAAGCCGGGCGGTCCCAGGGGGCGCGCCGGTGCGCCGTCGGCTATCGCACGCTGCGCCACCGTGGACTTCAGCCGATCGCTGCACGCCGCGGGGTGACGCAGCACCTCGTCACAATCGGCGTACGACGAGAACACCGCGAGATTGTGGTCGGGTAGCAGCAGGGGGCCGTGAGCGCGCAGGCCCGCGTAGAGCGGATACGGATCGGCACGGTGGGCCGGGTCGAGGAGCTCGCGCAGCAGGACGTCAGGCGTCTCTTCCGTCCTCCCTGCAGTCATGCCCTATTGTGCGCGCGCCGCGTAGTACCGACCCAGAACGTGCTCGCGCAGCTCGTCGAACCGACCCTCGATGATGGCCGCGCGGATGTCGTCGACCAACCGGACCACGAAGCGCTCGTTGTGGATCGTCGCGAGCGTGGAGGCGAGGATCTCCTTGGCCTTGAACAGGTGGTGAAGGTAGGCCCGCGTGTAGTGCGCGCAGGTGTAGCAGTCGCACTCGGCGTCCAGCGGCGTGAAGTCACGCCGGTAGCGCGACCCGGTGATGTTGTAGCGGCCGTCCGCCGAGTAGATCGCGGCGTTGCGTGCCACCCGCGAGGGCGAGACACAGTCGAACGTGTCCGCGCCGGCCTCCACCGCGGCGAACAGGTCGTCGGGCTCACTGATGCCGAGCAGATGTCGCGGCTTGTCATCGGGCAGCTCGCTGGTGACCCAGCCGACGATGGTGGCGAGATTCTGCTTCTCCAGCGCGCCGCCGATCCCGTACCCGGCGAAACCGACGCCGTCGTCGTCGACGATCTCGGTCAGCCCGCGCGCGGCCTGCCGGCGCAGGTCCTCGTACTGGGCGCCTTGGACCACACCGAACAGAGCCTGCGGCGGTTTGTGGGCGCGCACCTCCGTCAACCGGCGATGCTCGGCCAGGCACCGCTGCGCCCAGCGGTGCGTGCGCTGCACCGACTGCTCCTGGTAGCCGCGGGTGTTCACCAGCGTGGTCAGCTCGTCGAACGCGAAGATGATGTCGGCGCCGAGCTGATGCTGGATACCGATCGACACCTCCGGGGTGAAGCGGTGCGTCGAGCCGTTGAGATGCGAGCGGAACGTCACGCCGTCGTCGTCGACGTGGGCGAGCCGCTGTTTACCCTCGGCGATGACGTCGTCGGTCTGCACCCGCGTGGTGTCCATCGCCAGCACTTTCTTGAACCCCACACCCAGCGACATCACCTGGAAGCCGCCGCTGTCGGTGAACGTGGGACCCGGCCAGTTCATGAAGGCGCCCAAGCCGCCGGCCTCGTCCACGATGTCCGCGCCGGGCTGCAGGTAGAGGTGGTACGCATTGGCCAGGATCGCCTGCGCACCAAGACTTTTCATGGCCTCTGGGAGCACGGCCTTGACGGTGGCCTGGGTGCCGACGGCGATGAACGCCGGAGTGCGGATCTCGCCGTGCGGAGTACGGATCACGCCGGCCCGGCCCGGACGCCCCGGCAACTCCGCGTCGACGCTGAAGAACGGATCGGAGAGGGTGGGGGGCGGCACGAGCGTCGATTCTTCCACTGCCGGAAATCGGGGCCACGAGGGCCGAGTCTGGGTATCGGCTGGCTCCCGGCTGTGTCACATTTTCGTCATATTGCTCACCCGGCCCGGCCCGCCACCCATACTGACCGCGGCGATCCACCGGCGGATCGCACGATATGAAGGAGAACCGTGATGAAGCGTGAATTCCTGGTCGCCGTCGGCGGCGCAGCGATCCTCATCGCCGGCCTGTCAGGCTGTTCCTCCGAGAAGAAGTCCGAGACATCAGGAGAGACCTCGTCCGCCGCGGCGGCCGAAGGGAAGTCCACCGTCACCATCGACGGCAAGGACCAGGAGATCCAGGGCAACGTGCTCTGCACCGACGCGGGCGGCAACACCAACATCGCGATCGGTAACCCGACCGGCGGTGTCGGTGCGGTGGTCACCACGGGTGACAGTCCGTCGGTGGTCTCGGTCGCACTGGGCAACGTGAACGGCGTGACGCTGGGCTACGCCAGTGCTGCGGGCCAGGGTGAGGCCAAGGTCGAGAAGGACGACAAGACCTACAAGATCTCGGGCAACGCCACCGGCATTGACATGGCCAACCCGATGCAACCGGTCACCAAGCCGTTCGAGATCGAGGTCAGCTGCCCCTGACGCCCCGACAAGACTGAATTGGGGCCAATGCCGGCAAAGCCCGCTCGGGAGGACGAGCCGACCACTTAGGCTGCAGGGCATGAAAGGTCTGCTCGCTCTTGCCGGTGGTCTGCTCGTCGCTCCGATCCTGGGCGTCGGGGTAGGAACCGCCACGGCGTCGCCCGGCGCCTGCGACGACGCCTCATGCGTCCCGTACGTGGATCGCGGCGTGCATGCCGGGGGCGAATGTAACCAGGCCACCCGCTACAACTTCGGCCTGGATGCCAGCGGCAACACGCTGGCGTGCGGGTCCAAGCGCATGTGGGTGTCGTTCCCGCCGCTGGAAGGCGTGCGCCTGCTGCGCTCACCGTGCGGGGCTGCGACCGGCGTGGCGCAGTCGCCCGACGGCGTGCCGCTCAAGTGTTCCGGGGGCGCGTGGACCGCCGATTACTCCGTGATGTTCTATGGCTGACGACATGGATACCAACGGCGATTACGACGATTCAGGGCCCGACAACACCCTCGGGCCGAGTGAGTCCCTGGACTCCGACGAGGTGCGCAACGACGACGGCGACATCGTCGTCGATCCGCCGGATGAGTGGATCGACGCCGAGGAGGACGAGAGCCTCGACGAGCGGCTCGCCGCCGAAGAGCCCGACGTGCTGCCGCCGCCCGATCCCGAGGTGCAGACCGATCGCCGCACGCTCGGCCAGATCGACGGCACCCCGGAAGACGGTGACTCGTTCTACACCGTCGTGGACAACGACGAATGATGAAGCGCGTCGACGACGGCGAGTGACTAGGCGCGGACCACGACGGGGCCGAGGGCCTCGTACCTTCGGGCGAGCGACGTGTCGAGTTCGGCTCCACTGACGATCGATTCGAAGTCGGACACCTTCGCGAAGCGACAGAAGCTGCTCTCGCCGAATTTCGAGTGCGCGGCCACCAGGATGGGTCGCCGCGCCACCTGTACCGCGGTGCTCTTGACCGCGGCCACCGCCGGATCGGGCGTCGTCAGCCCGTGCTCGAGGGAAATTCCGTTGGTGCCGAGGAAGGCCACGTCGATCACCAGCCCGGAGAGCATGTCGACGGCCCAGTGATCGACGGTGGCCAGGGTCCTCCCCCGCATGCGGCCGCCGAGGAGCAGCACGGTGACGGTGCGGCTGTGTGCCAGTGCCTCGGCCGCCAGCAGTGACGACGTGACGACAGTCAGCTCCTCCTCGGCCAACCGTTCGGCGATCAGCCGGGGCGTGAATCCCTCGTCCAGATAGACGGTTTCGGCGCCGTGCAGCAGCTCGGTGGCCGCGATCGCGATGCGATGCTTCTGCGCGAGATCGACCTGGCTGCGGTACTCGACACCCGACTCGAAGGACGCCGTCTCCAGTGGCACCGCGCCGCCGTGCACCCGCTTGAGCAGCCGGCGGCCGGCGAGCACCTTCAGATCACGGCGGATGGTCTCGCTCGCGACGTCGAGCTCTGTCGCGAGCGATGCCACCTCGACTCGCCCACGGGTGCGGGCGAACTCGACGATCCTGCTCTGGCGGGTGTCGGAATCCACCGACGTCACGCTAGTCGGCTGCGGTGAGGATCGTCTTGATCTCCTGGGCCGTCGTGGCCTGCCGCAGCCGGGCGACGTCGTCGGCCTTGAGGAACACCTGTGCGATCTTCGTCAGCAGCGCCATGTGATCCTTTCCGGCCCCGGCGATCCCGACCACGAACTCGGCCGGCTTGCCGTTCCAGTCGATCGGCTCGGGGTAGCGCACGAACGACAAGCCGGTGCGCCGGATCGCGTCTTTCGCCTCGTTGGTGCCGTGCGGGATCGCCAGACCGTTGCCCATGTAGGTCGAGATCGAACTCTCCCGGTCGTGCATGGCGGTGACGTAGGCCTGCTCGACTGCGCCTGCGGCGACCAGCAATCGGCCTGCTTCGTCGATGGCGTCGGCAGCGCTGCGCGCGGTGCCAGCGAGCACGATGGAGTCCACGGACAGCACGTCGCCGTCGGTGGCCGGCGCGGGCTCGTCGGGTACCGGTGTCGCGTCGGTGCCCGCTGCGCCGTTGGTCTCGGCGAGCGTGCCGACGATCTCGTCGTAGCGGGGGCTGCCCATGAAGTCGTCGACAGAGACGTGCAGCGCCGACGGCGTGCGCTGGCGGGCGCGGTCGGTCAGGTCGCGGTGGGACACGACGAGGTCGTAGGTGTCAGTCAGGTTGGAGATCGCCGAGTTCGACACCTTCACGTCACCGAAACCAGCACTCTGGATCTTTCTGCGCAACACCGACGCACCCATGGCCGACGAGCCCATACCGGCATCGCAGGCGAACACGATGGAGTGGATGGGCCCCATCCCCGAACCAGGACCAGTCGCGACCCCGCCCACGAGAGCCGAAGCGACACTGGACTTCTTGCCCTTCATGGACTCCATGCTGGCGGTCGCAGCCGCCAGGTCGGGCTCGTCGATGTCCTTGTCCGTCTTCAGCAGGAACGCGGCGACCGCGAACGACACCGCGGTGGCGCCCAGCACGGCCAGCGTCACCCCGAGGAAGCTGTTGCCCGGCGTCTGCGCGTAGATCGCGATGATCGATCCCGGCGCGGCGGGAGCGCGCAGCCCGGAGCCGAACAGCACGTTGATGAACACGCCTGTCATACCGCCGAGGATGGTGGCGGCAAGCAGCTTGGGCTTCATCAGGACATAGGGGAAGTAGATCTCGTGGATGCCGCCGAAGAACTGGATGATCGCGGCGCCCGGCGCGGAGGCCCGCGCCGCTCCGCGGCCGAAGAACATGAACGCCAGCAGCACACCGAGCCCGGGGCCGGGGTTTGTCTCCAACAGGAACAGGATCGACTTGCCGGTTTCCAGGGCCTGCGTGGTGCCCAGCGGGGTGAGCACGCCGTGGTTGATGGCGTTGTTGAGGAACAGCACCTTCGCCGGCTCGATCAGCAAGGAGGTCAGGGGCAGCAGGTCGTTGGAGACGAGGAAGTCCACGGCGTTGCCGGCGCCGCGGGTGAACGCCGAGACGATCGGGCCGACACCGAAGAAGCCCACGATCGCCAGCAGCATGCCGAGGATGCCTGCGGAGAAGTTGTCGACCAGCATCTCGAAGCCAGGACGGACCTTGCCCTCCCACAGGGCGTCCAACTTCTTCATGCACCAGCCACCGAGGGGACCCATCAGCATGGCGCCCATGAACATCGGCACGTCGGCACCTGTCACCACGCCGATCGTCGCGATCGCGCCGACGACCGCGCCGCGGTTGCCGTGCACCATCCGGCCGCCGGTGTAGCCGATCAGGATCGGCAGCAGGTAGGTGATCATCGGGCCGACGATGCCGCCGCCGTCGTAGGAGCCCCATCCGCCGATGTGGGCGACCCATCCGTCCGGGTTCTTCAGAGCGGAGAAGATGCCCTGAAGCCAGCCCTGCTCGATGAACAGCGCGGTGATCAGACCCCACGCGATGAACGCCCCGATATTGGGCATGACCATGTTGGACAGTGCGGTGCCGAATTTCTGGACGCGCACCCGCGCCCCGGCACGGGGTGGTGTGTCCTGGGTTGCTGTTGACATGGAGCTCCTCCGATTCTCGCCGGTGACGCCGGTCACATCGTCAAGTAGACCGCACAAACGGGCATCTCCGCAAGGACTCGGGCATATTCGGTCAAGATTTACGGTGGTTTTATGCCCGTATGCCGGATAGAGTGCTGTAGAGCACACCGTCCGAGCACGAGCGTGTCGGCACAACCGAGAGGACACCCACGATGAAGGCACTGCGCTTCTACGCCCCCGAAGACGTCCGGCTCGAAGACGTTCCGGAACCGGACTGCGCGCCCGATGAGGTGAAGTTGCGTGTCCGCAACTGCTCGACGTGCGGAACCGACGTCAAGATCTTCTACAACGGCCACCAGAACCTGACGCCGCCGCGCACGATCGGACACGAGATCGCCGGCGAGATCGTCGAGGTGGGCGACCAGGTCAACGCGACCTTCGGCAGCAACTGGGCAGTGGGCGATCGCGTCCAGGTCATCGCGGCGGTGCCGTGCGGCGAATGCTACGAGTGCCGCAAGGGCTGGATGGCGGTGTGCCAGAACCAGACGTCGATGGGCTACCAGTACGACGGCGGCTTTGCCGAGTACATGATCGTGCCGCGCCAGGTGCTCAAAGTCGATGGGCTGAACCGTATTCCGGACAACGTCGGCTTCGACGAGGCGTCGGCAGCCGAGCCGTTCGCGTGCGCGATCAACGCCCAGGAGCTGCTCGGCATCGAAGGGGGTGACACCGTCGTGGTGTTCGGCGCGGGCCCCATCGGCTGCATGCACATCCGCATAGCGCGTGGCGTGCACAACTGCGGGCCCGTGTACCTGGTCGACGTGAACGCCGCGCGCCTGCAGATGTCCGCTGATGCCGTCGCCCCCGACGAGATCATCAACGGCGCCGAGGTCGACGTGGTCGAGCGCGTCATGGAACTCACCGGCGGCCGCGGCGCCGACGTGGTGATCACCGCGACGGCAGCCAATGTGGCTCAAGAACAAGCCATTTCGATGGCAGCGCGCAACGGGCGGATCTCGTTCTTCGGCGGTCTGCCGAAGACGAACCCGACGATCACCTGCGACTCCAACCTGGTGCACTACCGGCAGCTGCACATCCACGGCGCCAACGGCTCCGCCCCCGAGCACAACAAGCGGGCGTTGGAGTACATCTCGACCGGGCAGGTGCCGGTCAAGGACCTCATCACCCGTCACATCCCGCTCGACGACGTCCTCGAGGCCTTCAAGATTGTCAAGAACGGCGAGGCGATCAAGGTGACGGTCGAGCCCGTCCCGGCGGAGGTGCCCGCCGGCGTGTGACCTGACCGTCGGAGTCGACCCGTGACGGTGTGTTTCAAATGCGGACCGTTCAGGTACCCCACTCCCAACGGCCCGACCCTCGGGCTGGACACACGAGCGAAGGGACCGCGCAGATGGGCGCCGACGACAAGGCCAGCAACAAGATCGACGACCTCGGCGGGAAGGCCAAAGAAGGCCTGGGCAAGGTGACAGGCGACAAGAGCACCGAGAACGAGGGCAAGCTCGACCAGGCCAAGGCGAGCGTCAAAGACGCCGTGGAAAACGTGAAGGACGCTTTCAAGAAGTAAGCGCCCGACTCAGAAGGCCCGCTACCTCTGGTGGCGGGCCTTTTGCGTGCCACCGATAGCTACCTCCGCCGTCTTTGCCCTGGATGTCAAGATCAGCCGATAGAGTCATGCTTGGTCGACGGCCCGCCCATTCTGCGTGCCGCCGAGGGGGGACGGAAGGTATGGCCATGGGCCGGCACAGTGCTGGGTATTTCGCACAGCAGCAACTTCTTTCACAGAGTGAAGCAGAACCGTCCGGGTCCTGCATCGGACGTGTCGGGCTGCTCGCCTTCATGCTCGGGGTCGGCGCCGCCGTCGCCAGCGGCACGGCCGTCGCACACGCTGACGAATCCGCCGGCAACACTCGTGGCGTTTCTGCCACCGAGTCGAGGCCGTCGAAGACGGTTGAGTCGAAGACGACCTCGCGCGGCCCCAGCACGGCAGACGGGCCGGCGACCCGGCCTCGATCGCTGTTCCGAGCACGAGCCACGAGCGACGGCGAGGAGCAGTCGACGACTTCCCCGACTGCCACTCGGCCCAGGCTCCAGGTGCTCGAGGTCGTTCAGCGGGAACTCGAGGCCGCCGCAGATCGTCGCGCCGAGCGCGCCACCACCACTGCCACCGCTGAGAGCGCCACGGCCACGACCGCGTCCGAGCCCGTGGCACCTGCGCCGAATGACCGGGCAACCACGCAGTACGGCGACATCGGCAAGTGGATGATCACGCCCACAGGCAAGATCTCCGACTACGGCGGCCAACTCGACGACGGCAGGACCTTGCTCGAGCCGGTCAACGTCGTCATCGTGGACTCCAGGTCCACCAACGCATTTCAAGCCAAGATCCGGCTGAACAAGGCCATGCGCGCATCGGGCTTTCCCCCGCAGTCCATCCACAGCGGCGGGTTCCGCGGCATGATCGACGGCAAGACCTATCGTCAGCAGCCGAGCGGCCTTCTACTGGGCTATTCGGACAATTTCTTCCTCGAGACCAACAACCATGGCCGGATCTTCGGCCCTGCGCCGGTGGCGACGCCCGGTGGCTACGTGTGGAGCGGGGCGTTCAGCCAGGAGGAGTGGGGTACCTACAACGGCCGCCCCGCCCATCTCTACGTCTCGTCGAACATCGCCCGCGAGGCGCTGGCCACCAAGCTCGTCGCGAGCGGACAAGCCACCTCGGCAGGTCACGTCGCGCTCGACAACGCCTACAACACCGACACGGTCACCACCGGTGACCACGACGGCGAGGCCGTCGTTCTGATTCTGACGTAGCCGATTACAGGCTCGTGGCGATGGCGGTCGTGAACACCGACGCCGCCGGCGACACCACCGTGTAGCCGAGATCGCGGAGGATGGCCTGCTCGACGGGGCTGATCGTTCGGAGGATGACGCCGGTGGACAGGGTGGGACCCATCAGCTTGCGGCTCGCGGTGTTGTACGGGAAGGTCGACGACCGCAGGTGCGACACCGAGTATGCCTGCAGCGGAACCGGTCCGCCGTACACGGCTACCGCGTTGGCGCCACCGAAGTACAAGCCGCCGTTGCCCCCGGTGACATTGGTGGCGTAGGCACTGTTGAATCGGCCTCGACTGCTGATCACCCGCACACCGTTCGCATCGGTGATGAACTTGTCGTACGTGAGCCACGATTTCCGGCTCGTCTGCAGGGTGTCCAGCATGCTCTGGTAGCCGAGACTGTGCAGCAGCTCATGCATGGCCGCCGACTGGAAGTCATTTTCGTTCAACGCCGGCGAATCGTCGTAGGAATACGTGTACGCGAAGTTCCACAGCAGTGTGCCGTCCGCAGCCGAACGATTCGCGTCGGTGTGGAAGCGCGACGTGACCTTCTTGATCATGGCGTTCGAGAAGGCAGGTCGGCTCGGCACACCGAAATTCGAGCCGCCTCTCGCAAGATACGTTGCCGACGAATTGATTTCACCGGATACGTCATAGGTGAGGGTGACCGGACTCGACGTGGCGATGTACTCCGACACGCGGCTGGCCGCGGCCTCCAGCGCCGCCTTGGCCTGCGGCGTCCAGTACTGCGAGCCGCTGCCGTAGGTGAACTTGAAGACGATGTCGTCCACGGCAGCGACTGTCAGCGTGACGATCGCGACATTGCTCGCGGCAGCGCCGTCGAAGGCGGAGTAGCTGAACGTGTCGGCGCCGTGGTAGTTCGTCGTCGGGGTGTAGACGAACGAGCCGTTCGAGCTCAACGTCACCACGCCGTGCAGCGGGGCGACGACCACGCTGGCGGTGAGCGCGTTGCCGTCGGCATCGGTGTCGTTGTCCAGCACATTGCCTTTGACGGTCTTGTCTTCGAGGCCGGCGTACACGTCACCGGTGGCGACCGGAGAACTGTTCGCTGCTGCCAGCGCGGTCGCGCTCACCGAATCCTCGTCGTGCATTTGGCGGCGCACCCAGGCCATGAGGCCCCACAGAAGTGGAGTGCCGGGCTGCGTCCCGTGGCCGAAGTCGGAGGCGAGGAAGTCACTGACCGTGCCGAGAACCGTGCGGACCACCGGAATCCGCGTGGGTGCAGCCGTCTCCGTCGATGTGACCGGTGCCTTCACCGCGGCAGGCTCGGGAACGCTGATACTCGTCGGCTTCGGTTCCGGCGGCGGCTCGGCCGGAGATTGCACAGCCGGCTCAACGGACGTCCGATCGGGTTCGACCCGGACCCGCGACGTCGGTGCCACACCTTCTGTCCGCTCGCTCAGTCGGGCGTGGCGCTTCGACACCAAAGGCTCGTCGTCGGTGCGCTTGGTCTTTCTGGTCTTGCGGGGTTGCGTAGCCGGTTCATCTGCCGGTTCGCCCTGCATTTCGGTCGGGCGCTCGACCGAAGGGGTGTCGTCGGATGCATCGGCGGTTCGCGCTTTCCTAGACGGCGCGCTGCGGTCCGGGCCGTTGTCGACCGTTGACGAGCTCTCCCCCGTGCCGTCAGCCAACGCGACTGCCGGGGAGCTGGCCACGGCCAACCCGATCCCGAGTGCGACAGCTAATGCCCCGACCCGACCGATAGATGCGGAATGAACCATGACGCCCCCCTAAACAAGCAGGTTCCCCGATGAGCCCGCTTATTTTCGGCAGAGTAACACCAACGGCGGCGCCGCTACAGCAAAACCCTCGCTTCGAGTCGCAGGCTCGAGACGTCGGCGGAGCGGCGCGGGTGGGAGACGTCGGTGGCGCGCAGGAGCACCCTCAGCGTGAGGAGATGGTCATCGGAACTTCACGCAGGTCAACAGACCGGTAACACGTATACCGCACTGTATACAGCAATGGATACAGCTTCGTATCCGGACCTACCGAGCGAAAGAGCTGTGCAGTGGCGAATTCCACGACAACCGACAGCCATGTCCAATCCGGCCTCGGCGAAGAATACGAACACGAACCCGTACCCGACTCCGCCCGCAAGTCCCTCTTTTCGGTCTCTGCGGTCTGGGTCGGGTTCCCGATGATCATGACCTCAGCGGTCTTCTCCGGGATCATCGTCTACAACCTGGGCTTCACCGTCGGGTTGGTCGCGATCCTGATCGGGGATCTCGTCCTCATGGGCTACGTCGGCACGCTGAGTTATCTGGCCGGCAAGTCCGGCAAGAACTTTGCACTGACCGCGGTTGACACCTTTGGTAGCAACGGGTTTCGCGTCGTGTCGAGCTTCCTGTCGACGCTGGTGATCGGCTGGTTCGCCTTCCAGACCGGCATGGTCGGTTCGACGCTCAACGTGTCGATGGGATGGAGCGCGCCGTGGATCACTCTGTTGGCCGGCGTGCTGTTCGTCGCGTTGACATTCGTCGGTATCCGGGCGATCTCGTGGATCGGGGTCGTCGCGTCGGCGTTGTTCGTCCCGCTCGGGGTGGTGGCGGTCATCATCGCGGCTGCCGGAACCGGGCTCGGCACAGCGTTTTCCTATCACGGCGGCGCGGGCGCCGCGGCATTCAGCTTCGGTGTCGCCGTCACGATGACCATTGCGTGTTTTGCCGATTCCGGCACGATGACTGCCGATTTCACCCGATGGGCTCGCAACGGCACGGAGGGTGCGCTCGCCGCATTCGCCGCTTTCCCCGTCGCCTACCTGATCGCCCAGCTCGTCGGTGCGCTCATCGTCGCGTTCGGTGCTTCTGCAGAGGCGGGCACGACGGGCGGCGACTTCCTCCACGTCCTCGTCGGCAAGGGCGGCGTTCTCATTCCGCTCGGCATCCTGTTCGTCTTCGTCAACCTCGGCAGCGTGTGTGCGCACTGCCTGTACAACGGGGCCGTGGGCTTCGGCCACATCACCGGGAAGACGATGCGCCAGTTGACAATTGTGCTCGGAGTCGTTGGCATTGCAGCGGCAGTCGCGGGTATCTGGTCCTACTTTGCGACGTGGCTGAACATCCTCGGCGTGCTGGTACCGCCCATCGGCATCATCATCATCCTCGATCAGCTGATCTTCGCTTCTCGACGCAGCGCGGCACGCCGCGGCGTGTATTGGAAACCGTTCGCCGCGTGGGCAATCGGCGCGGCCGTCGCGCTGTTGACCCACTTCTTCGCTCCGCAGCTCTCGGACGCCGTGGTCGCGATGGTCGCCGGAGGCCTGGCGTTCACCGCGTTCGCCTTCCTGCCCGGGCAACCGTCACCCCAGACCGCACCCGTGACTGAGCCCGCCCTCACAGGAGAGAACGCATGAGATCGGTGACCATCCCCGCCAACCCGTACACCTGGCCCTACGACGGCGCCATTCCCGGCCGAAACACTGCGCTGATCAACATCGACTGGCAGGTCGACTTCTGCGGAGAGGGAGGTTACGTCGATGCCATGGGTTACGACCTGTCGCTGACCCGTACGCCGCTCGGACCCGCGCAGGAGGTGTTGGCCGCGGCCCGCCGGGCCGGCCTCTTCGTCATCCACACACGAGAGGGGCACCGTCCCGACCTGTCGGACCTGCCCGCGAACAAAAGATGGCGATCGGCACAGATCGGCGCCGAAATCGGCTCGCTCGGGCCGTGCGGGCGCATTCTGACCGTCGGCGAGCCAGGCTGGGAGATCGTCCCAGAGATGGCCCCGCTTCCTGGTGAGCCGGTCATCGACAAGCCGGGGAAGGGCAGCTTTTACGCGACCGACTTGGAGTTGATCCTGAAGAGCAACGGCATCACGCACATCGTGTTCACCGGAATCACCACCGACGTGTGCGTGCACACCACGATGCGCGACGCCAACGATCGGGGATACGAATGCCTGGTCGTGTCGGACGCCACCGGGGCCACCGACTACGCCAATCACCTGGCGGCGCTCAACATGATCACCATGCAAGGCGGTGTGTTCGGTGCGCATGCGTCCAGTGAGGCGGTCATCACCGCGCTCGGCCAGTTGGGGTCGGCGTCGGCGTCTCCGCCGGAACGGGCGGTAGCGGGATAATCGCAACGTGAGCCTCACCGTCAACGAACCGGAATCCCTGCGAGACCGGGTCTACGTGGACCTGGGCAAGAAGCTGATGACCGGCGAGATCGATGACCGGACCAGGCTGGTGGAATCGCAGCTATGCGACGTGCTCAACGTGAGCCGCACCCCACTTCGCGAAGCGCTCGTGCGACTGCACGCCGACGGCATGCTTGAGCGACGCCACGACGGCTACTACCCCGTCGCACTCGACATCGTTGGCGTTCGCGACCTCTACGAGCTGCGCATCACCATTGAATTGCGGGGCATCACCAGAATCCTGCAGAACGACGAGTTCTCCTATGACAAGAACAAGCTCGTGATGCTGCGCACTACGTGGAAGCAGTTCGAGGCCTCACCACCACCGGCTGAAGCGGACATGGTGCTGCTCGACGAGTCGTTCCACCTGGAGCTGGCGATGGCCTCGGGCAACATGGCCATGGTCGACGCGCTCGCGAACGTGAATCGGCGCATCAGGCTGATCCGGATGTACGACTTCATCACCGAGGAGCGGGTGACGGCGACCATCGCCGAACACCTCGAGATCGTCGACCTGCTGCTCGACGACCAGCTGGAAGCCGGCAGGACCGCGCTTCACAACCACGTGGGAGCCAGCTTCGATGTCGTCGAGCGGCGCGCGATCAAGGCAATCAGCGCGAGGGCGCTCGGTCGCGGCGTCAGCAATGTCGAAAAGCTATGGGCGTGAGCTCACGACGTCACTCTGGTGATGCGACGAAAAACCCCGGCCGACGGCCGGGGCTTTGGCGGTGGCGGAGGGATTTGAACCCTCGGACGGGGGTTACCCGTCACACGCTTTCGAGGCGTGCTCCTTAGGCCGCTCGGACACGCCACCGTGTGGCAGCTTACCGATGGGCGGCCTGCGACCCAAACCGGCTCGTCAGCGCTGACCGGCGAAGAACTCTTCCAGCGGCGCCGCGCACAGGTCGGCGAGCACCCCGCCCGTCACCTGCGGCCGGTGCGTCAGCCGGCGATCGCGCACCACATCCCACAGCGAGCCGACCGCCCCGGTCTTGGGCTCCCACGCGCCGAACACCACCCGCGCGACCCGCGCCATCACCAGCGCGCCCGCGCACATCGTGCACGGCTCGACCGTCACCGCCAGCGTCGCACCCGCGAGCCGCCACCCGTCACCGTGCACCGTGGCCGCGGCCCGCAGCGCGAGGATCTCCGCGTGCGCGGTCGGATCGCCCAGCTCTTCGCGCGCATTCGCCGCGCGGGCGAGCTCGGTACCGTCGGCAGCCACGACGACCGCTCCGATGGGCACGTCACGCGGACCCGCCGCCGCGGCGGCGTCCAGGGCAGCCCGAATCAGCTGCTCGTCGGTCACCGGCCCAATTTGTCCAGCACAGCGGCCAGCTCGTCGGCGAAACCCATCTCCCGCGCGATTCGACCCACCTGTTCGTCGGCGTAGAGGTCGTCACTCTCGTCGAGGATCACGCCCAGGACGGCCTCGGGCAGGCCGATGTCGGACAGCACGGCCAGATCGCCTTCTTCGAACGGGTCGGCCCTCTCGAGTTCCTCGTCGTCGAAGTCGGCGTCGAGCTTCTCCAACACCTCGGCCGCGATGTCGTAGTCCAGCGCCGCTGTGGCGTCGGACAGCAGAAGACGAGTGCCCGACGGCGCCGGGCGGACGATCACGAAGAATTCGTCGTCGATGTCGAGAATCCCGAAAACTGCTCCTGCGCTTCGTAATTCGCGGAGCTCCGTCTCGGCGACCGACAGACTGGTCAGTGCGGCCGCGCGCAACGCGGTGCACCTCCACTTCCCGTCTTCACGCACCACCGCCACGCCGAAGCCGTCCGGTTCGTCGACCGAACGCTGCTGAGCCTGTGCACGCTGCGCTCCCATGAGAGCTAACCGTAGTCCCCTGTCATGGCCTTGACCATGCGCTATGCCAACCTGGACAGGTGGAGAAGACACCCGTCTGCGTGCTGGGCCTCGGCTTGATCGGGGGCTCGCTGATGCGCGCGGCCCGGGCGGCCGGACGTCCCGTGTTCGGATACAACCGATCGGTCGACGGG
The DNA here is from genome assembly GCF_055419625.1 of Mycobacterium sp. IDUB_1. Taxonomy (NCBI): domain Bacteria; kingdom Bacillati; phylum Actinomycetota; class Actinomycetes; order Mycobacteriales; family Mycobacteriaceae; genus Mycobacterium; species Mycobacterium sp. IDUB_1. The sequence goes on from NZ_JBVAYA010000001.1 coordinate 263,157, forward strand.
GTCGAGGCCGCCCGCTTCGACGGATACGACGCCACCACCCACCTCGACGAGGCCCTCACCCGTGCCGCCGATCTCGGTGCGGTGGTCGTGCTCGCCGTCCCCATGCCCGCCCTGCCGACGATGCTGGCCCACGTGCGTGCCGCCGCGCCGCAGTGCCCGCTGACCGATGTCACCAGCGTCAAGGGCGCAGTTCTCGACGAGGTACGCAAGGCCGGGTTGCTCGACCGGTTCGTCGGTGGCCATCCGATGACGGGTACCGCCCACTCGGGCTGGACTGCCGGGACGGCGGATCTGTTCATGGGCGCGCCGTGGGTCCTCAGCGTCGACGACCATGTCGATCCGCGGGTCTGGACCGAGGTCATGACGCTGGCTCTGGACTGCCGCGCGTTCGTCGTCCCCGCGCGGTCCGACGAGCACGACAGGGCCGCGGCCACGATCTCGCACCTGCCCCACCTGCTCGCCGAAGCGCTCGCAGCGACGGCCGGGCATGTTCCGCTGGCGTTCGCGCTGGCGGCAGGCTCTTTCCGGGACGGCACGCGGGTGGCGGCGACGTCTCCTGAGCTGGTGCGTGCGATGTGCGAAGCCAACGCCGCGGAGCTGCTGCCGGTGCTGGACGAAACGCTGGGGCTGCTGACCCGAGCCCGCGAGCAGCTGGCCGAGCACGGCTCGGTGGCCGAACTGGTCACCGCGGGGCACGGCGCCCGGGTGCGCTACGACAGCGTCAGCCGGCCCGACATCGTCGGCACGACGATCGGCGCGCCGGGCTGGCGGGACGAGCTGGCCGCCGCCGGCCGTGCCGGCGGGGTGATCAGATCCGTTCTGCCAAGCCGGGATAGTCGAGGATGAAGCCGTTCGCGTCCGCGGTGACGGTGGTGTCGGCGACGGGCGAATTCAGCTTGATGCCGTCGGGCGTGGCCGCGTAGCTGATGTGCTCGACGTCCACCGACAGGTCAGGAACCCGAAGGTAGACCACCGGAACGGTGACCGACTCCCCGCTGCCTGGCATCACTCCGGCGCGGCGGATGGGCAGGGCGTTGAAGAACGGGCTGAAAATGACGTCGACGTCGAGCGCGCCTTCGTAGGACGACCGGCTGGTCTGGCCCGAGTGCTCCTGGACCAGCCACATGTTCTCCTCGTCGCGCGCGACCGAGAGCTGCCGCTCCCGCTCGGCGAGCGTGACGGTCATCGACAATCGCTTCGTGGCCCCGGTCTCGTCGGTGACGAGATCGTAGGAGGCGCTGAATGCGGGATGCGCCGCGGTGGCGGCCGCCACGACGCGACCGTAGGCCTTGATGCGATTGCCTGAGAGCTGCACGCGGACCGACTCCATCCGCGGCACGTCGGGCGCACGCCACGTCAGCACGGCGGGGAAGGTCGTCGTCTCAGAGCGGTCGGCTTCACTCATGGGTCTACCGTAGGCGACGGCCCCACCCGTTCGTGGCGGGCTGCCGAACTGGGCCGAGATTCGAGTGCGACCTCGTCGGAGAGGAAGGGCTGGGGCAGCGATCGGCTGCCACGCAACCGCCCACTGCCGGGCACCGAAAGCCACACCGCAAACGCCATCGCAGCGTCGAGGATCAGCGCCAGCAGGGTCACCATCAGGGCCCCCACCAGGGCGACGTGGAACTGCCGGACCTTGATGCCGTCGATCAGGTAGCGACCGAGGCCGCCAAGGCTGGCGTAGGCCGCGACGGTCGCGGTGGCGACGATCTGCAGCGTCGCGGTCCGCAGGCCGCCGAGGATCAGCGGCATCGCGATGGGGGTCTCGACACGCAGCAGGATGCGGCGTTCCGTCATGCCCATCGACCGCGCGGCGTCGATCACCGCTCGGTCCACGTTCGCGATGCCGGCGTAGGTGCCGGCCAGCAGCGGTGGGATGCCGAGCAGCATCAGCGCCACCGTCGGCGGCACCAGCCCGAGACCCCACAGCAGAACGCCCAGCAGCAGCACGCCGAGGGTGGGCAGCGCGCGCAGCGCGTTGACTCCGGTCACGACGAGGAAGGTGCCGCGCCCGGTGTGGCCGATCAACATCCCGATCGGCACGGCGATCAGCGCGGAGAAGAACGTGGCCACCGCGGTGTACTGCAGGTGCTCGACGATCCGCATGCCCAGCCCTGAGGGCCCGGACCAGTTGGCCGCGGTGAAGATGAAGGACAGTGCCTGTTCGAGGAAGTTCACACCGACGCCCCCTTCGGTGCCGCCTTCGCCGATCCGGTCTGCGCCCTCGTCCAAGGCGTCAGTAGTTTGCCGGCGAACATGATCAACGTGTCGATGACGAGCGCGAGGACGAAGATCGCGATGATGCCGGCCACGATCTGGTCGCTCTTGTTCGACTGATAGCCCTCGGTGAACCACGTCCCGAGGCCGCCGATGCCAATCACCGAGCCGACCGACACCATCGAGATGTTCGTCACGGCGACCACGCGCAGGCTGGCGATCAGGACCGGAACCGCCAGCGGGAGTTCAACTTTCAGCATTCGGGTCAGTGGCTTGTAGCCGACCGCGGTGGCCGCGTCGAGCACCGCCGGCGAGACCGCGTCGAGCGCCTCCGGCACGGCCCGGACCAGCAGCGCCACGGTGTAGAGCGTGAGCGCGACGATGACGTTGGCCTCGTCGAGAATCCGGGTGGGGATGATCAGCGGCAGCACCACGAACAGCGCCAGCGACGGGATCGTGAAGATGATGCTCGCCGTCACCGTAGTGAGCCGACGCAGCGCCGTCGTGCGCTGCACCAGCGCGCCCAGCGGAACTGCGATCACCAGACCCAGCACGATGGGAATCAACGAGAGCCGCAGGTGGATCACCGTCAGCGCCCAGAGATCGTCGAGATGGGTGAACAGATAACGCATTACTTCGACTCTTCTCTCCCCGAGTCGCTGCGCTCCTGCCCCGCCGGAACCGCCTGCCGAGCGGTGCGCTGGGCGTCCAATGCCTGGAGCACGTCGTCGGCGCGGACCCCGCCGACGACCTGATTGTGTTCGTCGACGGCGACGCCGAGACCGGCCGGCGAGGACAGCGCGGCATCCAGCGCGAGGCGCAGGGTGCCGTCGGGACGGAACAGCGATCCCCCGGCGATCGTGCTGTCGTACAGCGAGCGGCCCTCCCGGTGCAGGTTCACGCCCTCGGCATCGATCCATGCGTATGGGGAGCCGTCGGGGTGGGTGACCAACACCCAGTCGCCGGAAGCCAGTGTCAGCGCGTCGATCTCGGGCTCACCCACGTGCCGGATGTCGTGCAGCGGGAGGCCTGTGGCGTGGAAGAACTGCAGACCCCGGTAGCCGCGGTCGGCTCCGACGAAGCCGGCGACCGCGTCGTTGGCGGGATTGGACAACAGGCGAGACGGCTCGTCGTACTGCTGCAGCACCCCGCCCCGGCCGAACACCGCGACCTTGTCGCCGAGCTTGATCGCCTCGTCGATGTCGTGGGTGACGAACACGATGGTCTTGCGCAATTCCTTTTGCAGCCGCACGATCTCGTTCTGCAGGTCGTCGCGCACCACCGGATCGACCGCGCTGAACGGCTCGTCCATCAACAGGATCGGCGGATCGGCGGCCAGCGCACGCGCCACCCCGACGCGCTGCTGCTGACCGCCGGAGAGTTGCGCGGGGTAACGGTTGGCCAGGGCCGGGTCCAGGCCGACCCGCTCCAGCACGCCCAGCGCGGATTTCCTTGCGTTGCGCCGGGATTCGCCGCGCAGCACCGGGACGGTGGCCACATTGTCGATCACTCGCAGATGCGGCATCAGACCCGCGCTCTGGATCACGTATCCGATGCCCAGACGGAGCTTCACGGCGTCGACTTTCGTGACGTCGTCGCCGTTGACCGTCAGGGTGCCCGACGTCGGTTCGATCATCCGATTGATCATCCGCATGGACGTCGTCTTGCCACAGCCCGACGGCCCGACGAACACCGTCAGCGTGCCCTCGGGGACCTCGAGCGTCAGGTCGTCGACAGCGACGGTGCCGTCCGGATACTTCTTGCTGACATTGGTGAAGGTGATCATCGCGCCTACTTCCCGACGGGTTTGTCGAAGCCGTTGTCGGCGATCCACTTTCCCGCAGCCTCGTCTGGATCGACGCCCTGGTTGCCCTCGACAGCGGTGTTCAACTGGATCAGCGCCTCGGTCGTCAGTTTGGCGCTGACGGCATCGAGCACTGTCTTCAGATCGGACGACATCTTCTGCGAGGCGACCAGCGGCACCACATTGGCCGCCAGGAACACGTTCTTCGGGTCCTCGAGCACCACCAGCTTGCTCTGCTCGATCGCCGGGGAGGTGGAGAAGATGTTCGCCGCGGTGACTGTGCCGCCGGTGAGCGCCTGCACTGTCGCGGGGCCGCCGCCGTCGCTGATCGCCACGAAGTTGGCCGGCGTGATGTCCAGACCGTACTTGTCCTTCAGCCCCACCAGCCCGGTCTGTCGCGTCTGGAATTCCGACGGGCCGCCGACCTTCACCTCAGGCGAGCGAGGTGCGAGATCCGCGATCGACTTCAGGTTCCATTGCTGCGCCGTGGCTTCGGACACCGCCAGGGTGTCCTTGTCCTCGGCGGGTGAGGGAACCAGGATCGACAGGTCGCCGGGCAGCGCCTTGAACAACGCGAGCAGCACGGCATCCGACGTGGTGGCCGGGCTCTTCTCGTCGAAGTACTGCAGCAGGTTGCCGGTGTACTCGGGGATCAGGTCGATCGAATGATCCTGCACGGCCGGGATGTAGGTCTCACGGCTGCCGATCCCGAACTGCCGCGAGACGGTGAAACCGTTGGCCTCCAGCGCCTGCGCGTAGATCTCGGCGATGATCTTGGACTCGGTGAAGTCCGCCGAGCCGACCTTGATCGACTTCAGATCGCCCGAGACCTCCCCACCACCGAGCGGATTGGAACTGCCACACGCCGCGACGGCGAAAGCGAGGACCACGGCCAGAAGGACGCGCAGCGGCGACCATCGGGATTGTCGAGACTGGCATCGGAAACGGATCACGCTGGAACGTCCTCTCCAGATCGCGGAAGCTGTCGTGACCCTAACGCGACATCTGCGCATGTTTCATTCGAAGCGCGAAAGGGCAAGAATGGTGCCATGTCCAGCGAACCGTTCTCGTCGGCCGAGCCGCCGCCCACGTACGACGTGCCGACGACACCGGCGAAAGGCACCCCTCCGCCGCCTGAATCCGCGGTGCACCGGACCCGCGCCGCGGCGCTGTGGTCGGCGCTGACACTGGGCTTCCTGATTCTCATCGTGCTGCTGATCTTCATCGCTCAGAACACCGAGTCGGCCGAATTCGCTTTCCTCGGCTGGAGCTGGAGCCTGCCGCTGGGTGTCGCGATCCTCGCCGCGGCGGTCGCCGGCGGCCTACTCACCGTGGCCGTCGGGGCGGTGCGCATCTTCCAGCTGCGCCGGGCGGCGAAGAAGAATCTCAAAGCCGGGTTGTAGGCCGGCCTCACTGAATCGACACCACCTGATCGACGGAATCCCTCGGTAGGTCACCGTCGACGGTTGCGGTGACGACCATGTTGTTCACGTTGATCAAGCCCTTGTGGTTGTCCAGCCATGCAGTGTCGGCTGCGTCGCGCCCCGTCGCGATGCGCACCAACGACTGTCGCGGCGCCAGGAGGGTCGCGTCGACCACCCGCCACTGCCCGTCGACGAACGCCTCGGCCACGGCGTGGAAATCCATCGGCTGGCAGCCCGGCGCGTACACAGACACCAGGCGGGCCGGGACGTTGACCGCGCGCAGCAGAGCGATGACGAGGTGCGCATAATCGCGGCACACCCCGGATCCGGCGAGCAGAGTGTCTGCCGCGCCGTCGATCGGATCGCTGGACCCGGGCACGTACTGCAATCGCGACCCGACCCACGACGACACCTTCTCCAGCAGCGCCACGGAGTCGGTGTAGTCACCGAATTCGGTCGCGGCGAAGCCGAAGAACTTGTCCGCCTCGGCGTACCTACTGGGCCGCAGGTAGGTGGTCAAGTCGAGTTCGGTGACCGGCGTCGGATCGGCCAGCCCGCGCACGGATGCGGTGTAGCTGACCTTCAGGTTGCCCTTCTCGACATCGAACTTGTGGATGCGGTTACCGTGATCGCCGGAGATCTCGTTGATCTTCTCCAGCGGAATCTCCTTGCCGTCCAACACGAATGACAAGGATTCGGTCACCTCGGCGCCCGGCTGCGGCGCAACTGCAATCTGGAATTCCAATGTTGTCGGCGCACTGATCTCGATGTCGAGTTCAGCACCGACGTCACGCTTCATCTCACCTGAGGGCACGCGTCACTCTACCCACCGCTACCGCGGAAGAAACCTCGTGAATCTACGAGAGGGAGCTCAACCCCGCGGCGATCAACGGTGCGACGGCTTCCTCGACGCGGTCGCCCTCGTCGGTCACGCCGGCCTCTCGGGCTCGATATGCGATGCCGGCGCCGATGATCGCGAGCTTGAAATAGGCCAGCGCCATGTAGAAGTCCCAGTCGTGCAGCTCGACACCGGCGGCCCGCGAGTACTTCTCGGCGAGCGCGTCCGGATCGGGTACCAACTCCGACGCCCACGCCGCGTCGGCATGCACGAAGTGGAACGTCGGATGCCGGTAGACGCACATCAGTGCGGCGTCACTGAGCGGATCGCCCAGTGTGGACATCTCCCAGTCGAGGACGGCGACGACCTTCGTGGCGTCCTCGGAGTCCAGAATCGTGTTGTCGATGCGGTAGTCGCCGTGCACGATCGCGGCCCGGCTCTCGGCCGGCACCGATTCCGCCAGGCGAGCGTGCAGCTTCCTGACGTCCGCATCGCATGCGTCGTCGGGCTGCTTCACCAGATCCCACTGCGATCCCCAGCGCCGCACCTGACGCTCGAGATAACCGGTGGGCTTGCCGAAGTCACCGAGACCGACCGCCTCGGGTTCGACCGCATGCAGATCGGCGAGCACGGCGATCAGCGCATCGACGGACTGCTCGATGGCCGCCTTGTCGCCGAGAGCCTCGAGTTGATGGGTGTAGCGCACCACCCGGCCGGGGACGAACTCCACCATCTGGAAGGGCGCACCGAGCACAGAGTCGTCGTTGCGCATCGTCACTGCCCGGGCCACCGGCACCGCAGTGTCTTTCAGTGCGGCCACCACGCGGTACTCGCGGGCCATGTCGTGGGCCGACGGCGTGAGCCCGTGCAGCGGGGGCCGGCGCAGCACCCACGTCGAGGCATCGTCGGCCACCAGGAACGTCAGATTCGACCGGCCGCCGGACACCAACTCGGCGCGCAGATCACCGGAGCGGGGCACGCCCACCTCGCGCAGGTGGCGATCCAGGGCAGTGAGGTCGAGGCCTTCGAGGTCCGTCACGGCGTTCTGTTTACCACCTGGTGTTTCGCGGCAGCAGATCCCATACGTGTTCGGTGCCGTTGACGCTGGCCACCGAGAGCCGACCGCTGCGGGAGGACAGCACACGAGTCACCGAGGCGTAGTCGACGTGGAAGTTGAGCAGCCGCGGCGTGCGCAGGATGGTGTGCAGTAGCACGTTGATCACGCCGCCGTGGCTGAACACCACGACGGTGTCCTCGTGATCGGCAGCAGCCACCACGTCCTCGACGCCGGCGGTGATGCGGGCGCGGAAAGCGTCCTCGTCGACGCTGCTGGGCAGGTGACCGTCGATCAACCGCTGCAGCTCCTGCGGGCTCTCCTGCGCGATCTGTTCGATCGGGATGTAGTGCTCCAGGTCGCGGTCGTACTCGGCGAGCCGATCGTCGACCTCGATGGGTAGGCCGAGGGCGTCGGCGACGGGCCTGCCGGTGTCGATGGCCCGCACCTGCGGGCTGCTCACCAGCCGGGTGATCGGGAAGCGGGCCAGCGCGTCGGGCAGCCGGGCGGCCTGAGCCACACCGTCGGGCGACAGGCTCGGGTCCGAACCCTCCCCCGGCTCGCTGCGCAGCGGGAGCGCATGTCGGACGAGAAGCAGTTGCACCGTGCCACCATAGGGCCCGTGACCGGGTACGCCGATGCGCTGTTCGACATGACCGACCGCGTGGTGCTCGTGACCGGGGGCAGCCGCGGGCTGGGGCGCGAGATGGCGTTCGCCGCGGCCCGGTGCGGCGCCGACGTCGTGATCGCCAGCCGCTCCTACGAGACCTGCGCCGCGACGGCCGACGAGATCACGGCCGAGACGGGACGCAGCGCGTTGCCCTACGCGGTGCACGTCGGACGGTGGGATCAGCTCGACGGCCTCGTCGACGCCGCCCACGACAGATTCGGGCGCATCGACGTGCTGGTGAACAACGCGGGCATGTCCCCGCTGTACGACTCCCTCACCTCTGTGAGCGAGAAGCTGTTCGACGCCGTGCTCAACCTGAACCTGAAGGGGCCGTTCCGACTCTCCGCGCTCGTCGGGGAACGGATGCTGGCCGCAGGCGGCGGGTCGATCATCAACGTCAGCACGAGCGGCTCGCTGCGACCGGATCCGATGTTCCTCCCGTATGCGGCAGCCAAAGCGGGCCTCAATGCGATGACCGAGGCCCTGGCGAAGGCCTTCGGACCGACGGTACGGGTCAACACGCTGATGCCCGGTCCGTTTCTCACCGACATCGCCGACGCGTGGACGTTCGACCCCGACCAGGCGTTCGGCCACCTGGCAATGAAGCGCGCCGGCCAGCCGCGCGAGATCATCGGCGCTGCGCTGTTTTTGATGTCGGACGCGAGCAGCTTCACCACCGGATCGATCATCCGCGCCGACGGCGGCCAGCCCTAGGGCGTCACGATGTCGAATGCCGGGTCCGGCTTGTCCAGCACCCCGACCAGTTGTGTGAGAACTGCTGCGTCCCCGACGATCTCGACCCCCGGTGACGTCGCGTCACCGGCCGCCAGGCTCAGCAGCCGCACTTTGGTTGCCAACCGCAGCGTCGCCTGCGCGGTCTGTTCGTCGGCATCGACCTTGCGATAGACCAACACACCGTTGCGCAGAGTGAGCCGGTAATTGGTCGCGAGGTCTTGGAATGTCACGTCGATCGCCAGGTCGAGATCCCATGCGCGCGGCCCGTTCACGCTGATCGCCAGCACGTCGAACATCTGCTCCGGGGAGAGCTGGGCCGCCATCGTCGTCGATGTCGACGTCGGGGTGCCGAAGTTGCCGTCGCGCAGCTCGGTGGCTCCCGCGAGAAAAAAGTTGCGCCACGTGGCGGTCTCCGCCCCGTACGCCAGCTGCTCGAGGGTGTCAGCGTAGAGCTGTCGAGCACCCGCATGATTCTCGTCGGTGAAGACGGCATGGTCCAGAAGTGTTGCTGCCCATCGGAAATCACCGTCATCGAAGGCTTGCTGCGCGATCTCCACCACGCGGTCGAGCCCGCCCATCGCGGCGACATAGCGGGGTCCTGCCGCCTCCGGGGGATGCGGCCACAACCGGGCGGGGTTGCCGTCGAACCAGCCCATGTAGCGTTGGTAGACAGCCTTGACGTTGTGGCTCACCGAGCCGTAGTAACCGCGTGCATGCCAGGCGTTCTCCAGCGCGGGCGGCATCGTGAACGTCTCGGCGATCTCGATCCCGGTGAAGCCCTGGTTGAGCTGGCGCAAGGTCTGGTCGTGCAGGTAGGCGTACAGATCCCTTTGCAGGGAGAGGAATTCGACGATGCGGTCCTTGCCCCACGTGGGCCAGTGGTGCGAGGCGAACACGACGTCGGCGCGATCGGCGAAGGTGTCGATCGCCTCGGTGAGGTAGCCGGCCCAGCCGTGTGGATCGCGCACCAGCGCACCGCGCAGCGTCAGTAGGTTGTGCAGGTTGTGGGTGGCGTTCTCGGCCATGCACAGGGCGCGGAATTTCGGGAAGTAGAAATGCATCTCGGCCGGCGCCTCGGTACCGGGCGCCATCTGGAACTCGATCTCGACACCGTCGATGGTGTGGGTCTCCCCCGTCTCGCGAATGTCGATGGTCGGCACGATGATCGCCACCTCACCGGTGGACGGGGTCTGACCGAGGCCGCAGCCCACCTGACCCTGCGGTCCGCGTTCCAGGACCGCCCCGTACATGTAGCCGGCGCGGCGGGCCATGGCCGTGCCCGCGTAGACGTTCTCCTGCACGGCGTGCGCGGTGAAGCCCTCGGGTGCCAGCACCGCGACCGTGCCCGCGTCGACGTCTGCCTGTGTGGTCACCCCGAGAACGCCACCGAAATGGTCGACGTGGCTGTGGGTGTAGATGACGGCGGTGACGGGACGCTCGCCGCGGTGCTCGCGGTAGAGGGCGAGGGCAGCTGCGGCGACCTCGGTGGAGACCAGCGGGTCGATGACGATGATGCCGGTGTCGCCTTCGACGAACGTGATGTTGGACAGGTCGAATCCGCGGACCTGGTAGATGCCTGCGACTACCTCGTAGAGGCCCTGCTTGGCAGCCAGTTGCGATTGCCTCCACAGGCTCGGATGCACCGATGTAGGCGCGTCCCCGCTCAGGAAGTCGTAGATGTCGTTGTCCCAAACCACCCGCCCGTCGGCGGCGGTGATGACGCACGGTGTCTTCGCGGCGATGAAGCCGCGATCGGCGTCGGTGAAATCCCTGGTGTCGTCGAACGGGAGGGTGCTCAGATGCTGGCGGTGGGCGGCTTCGATCGTGCCGGTGGGCGGCTTGTGCTCCATTCCGCTGAGACTGCCACGACCGGGGTGGTCTCGGTGGTTGACTGAGTCAATGGATGTCCGTCGGGTTGTCACCGGTCACGATGCCGCCGGGAAGTCGGTGTTCGTCAGCGACCAGAGCGTCGCCCCGCGCACGCCGGTGCTGCTTCCCGGGTCGGAGTTCACGATGCTGTGGGGCGGCGACCAGACGCCGCACTTCCCCGACGACGGGTCGATGCCGAACTGGCGCACCTACTTTCCGCCGATCGGCGGGTTCCGGTTCTCGATGTTCACGCTGCCGCCGGGAACCGCCACGGCCAGGACGGACGACCTCACCACCGAGGAGGCGATCGCCGACGGCGAGGAGAAGCTGCCCGGCCTGCTGGCCTACATGGAACTCGATGATCCCGGTATGCACACCACCGACACCATCGACTTCGAGGTGGTGCTGGAGGGCACCGTGATCCTGGAGCTCGACGACGGCGCCGAGGTGACGCTGCACCCCGGGGACACCGTGGTGCAGAACGGGACTCGGCATCGGTGGCGCAATCCCGGCGACGTGCCGGCCCGGCTCGCACTGTTCTGCTGCGGTGCCGAGCACGACAAGGTCACTCGTCTCGGCTGAGCCACTGCTGCGCGCGGCGTTTCGACGCGCGGGACAGCCACGCGTCCTGAATCAGTTCCTGGAGCTCGCTCACCGCGACCTCGCCGAGACGGCTCGCGCGCACCAGCACCGACAGATGCCCGTCGAAATGCGGCGTCGTGAAGAACGGCGACGACGGGTCCTGGGTGAGTGCGAGCTTGTCGGCCTCGGACTCCACCCAGATCACGATGACGTCCGGGTACTTCTCCCCGGTGTCGGGATCGACCGCGTCGGGCCGCGGGGTCCGGAAGAACACGAACGACTTGCCGCCGACCTGGTAGATCGGATTGCCGGCCTTCGGGCCCTCGATGCGCGTCACGTGCGGCATCCCGGCGGCGATGCGGTGCACGTCGTCGACGGTCGCGGGCCGCTCACTCACGGCGAGGCACCTGGTGCAGCTCGACGTCGGTCAGCTCCCCCTCGCCGACCGTCGCCGTCATGTAGGTGCAGTGCGGCTGACGCCGGCGATCGGTCGGCGAGCCCGGGTTGAGCAGACGCAGACCGCCCTCGGCGGTGGTGTCCCACGGGATGTGGCTGTGGCCGAAGACCAGCACGTCGGTGTCGGGGTAGGCCTTGGCCATGCGAGCCTCGCGGCCGGCGGCACCGCCCGTCTCGTGCGTGACGGTGAAGCGCAGCCCGCCCAGTTCGACGTCGGCCCGTTCGGGCAGCCGGCGGCGCAGTTCGTCGCCGTCGTTGTTGCCCCAGCAGGCCACCAACCGGCGGGAGCGCTGCTCCAGCTCGTCGAGCAGTTCGGGTTCCACCCAGTCCCCGGCATGGATCACGACGTCGGCCGCGTCGACCGCATCCCACACCTGTGGCGGCAGGTCCTTGGCCCGCTTCGGCACGTGTGTGTCGGCGATCAGGAGGAGGCGCACGTCACCACCCTAGAACCTCGGGGCGCCGCGAAATTGGCGCACGGACCCCCTCCCGGCGGCCCATAGGCTGCTTGCCGTGGAGCGTTCGGTCGAGGTGGTGGTCTCGGAATTGCAGGCGGCGTCGGAGCGCCTGCGCGACGCCGGACAGCGGCTGCAGGACGGGTTGTCCGGCGTCGACCTGGAGACACGGCAGCTGCTGGGCTCGGGCTGGAAGGGCGGGGCTGCCTCGGCGTACGGGCCTGCGTGGGACCAGTGGCACACCGGAGCCGGCCAGGTGGTCCGCGGCCTGCAGAACATGGCCGACCTGCTGAGCCTCGCGGGCAAGGAGTACGCAAAAACCGACCAGCAGTCCGGTGAGGCACTGAACGCGACGATGCAGGGCGGTGGCGGCGGGGGTGCGCCCGCCGGAGGTGGCGGAGGCGGGGCGCCGAGTGCGGCGCCGGCGGCTTCCGCGGCGGTCGGTGGGGCTGTTACTCCCTCCTCCGAGCCGCTGACGGGGTTGGCCAAGGCGATGAACCTCGATCAGCTGGGGTCGGTCGCCGAGTCCGCTCAGTCGGCGCCCCAGCAGCTCGGCGGCTTCCTGCAGCAGGGCGCTCAGATGGCCGGCGGCCTCGTCGAGCAGGTGTCGTCGATGGTCGAGGGCGCGGCACAGGGCGGTGAGGCTCCCGCACCCGAATCGCCACCGGAATCCGATCAGGATCCGAAATCAAGGGACGAGCGATGAGCGAGCTGGTGGTGGACTTCGATGCGCTGCGCGCCGCGATCCGTCACATGGAGGAATTCGGCCGTGAGGTCACCGAGTGCCTCGACGACATCGAGCACACGATGGCCATGCTGCGCGGATCGTGGGAAGGCGCCGCCTCCGACGCCCAGGACCAGGCACAGAAGCAATGGGAGAGCGGCGCAGAGCAGATGAAGGAATCGCTCACCGCGCTGCAGAAAGTCGCCGACACGGCCCATAAGAACTACACCGACGCCGTCGCCAAGAACGGTCAGATGTGGCAGGTATGACCATCGGGGGGTCACTCAGTGCGGATCGAAGTTGACCCAGAGGCGCTGATCGCCGCGGGTCAGCAGACCGGAGCGATCGGTGCCCAATTGGCTCGGCTGTCGGATGCGCTGGGCGCGGCGCTGGGTGGCGGCATCTCCTCCGGCATGGACCCGGCGGGCATGAATTTCGGGCTGAAATACGGCCATCAGGCAGGCGAATTCACCTCGGCCGTCGCCGATGCCGCCAACGCCTTCAACGCCGTGGGCATGCTGTTGCAGGCCACCGGTTACAACTACCGCAACGCCGATGCGTCGGTGACGATCGGCGGCCCCGGCCCCTCGGGCGGCGTCGGCGCCGAGCCCGGTAAGGCCTTGCCCGCCCACGTTCCGGCCGGGCCCAACGGTGTCACCGTCCCGCCGCCGGACAAGTGGTATCTGATCCAACCGTTTCTGCAGGTGCTGCCTGGCATCGGCTTCTTCGCCGGCGCGGCGATGACGTGGCCGTCGGGCAACGCGCCGATCATGGGGGTGACGGCGACGCAGTGGCGCAACTTCGCCACCGGATTCGCGCTGATCGAGCCGCAGCTGACGGGCATCAAGAACGTGATCGCCGCCCAGCAGATCCCCGAGGTCGCGGCGATGAAGACTGCGATGGAGAGCCTGGGCACCGCCATCTCGTCGCTCGCCGACGTGTCGAAGTCTGTGGCGCAATCGATTACGGATTTTGCGAACGGCGTCCAGGAGACCCAGGACGCGATCCGGCGGATACTCGACCGGCTGTCGTTGGACGGCCTGTGGGACACGGTGAAGGGCATCTTCACCGGTGAGGCCGACGACATCCTGCGGGAGGTCGCCCACGACATCGGCACGGTCCTGCACAACTTCCAGAGTCAGGTGAAGGGCATCGTCGGGCTGCTCGACGAACTCACCGGCCTCATCGGCGATGCGGCGACTGCGTTCCAGAAGTGGATCCGCCCCATCCTGGTCGAGACGTTCGGCGACCGGGTAGGCAACGACCTCGCCAACGCCGTGACGCTGTACACCGATATCCAGGTGGGTGCGGTGACCGGCTTGATCGGGACGGTGTCGGGGATCGTGGCGATGGCCGATCCGGACACCTGGAAGGGCATGGCCGAGATGGCGCTCTCGGTGGCCAAGGACCCGTCGAGCCTGCCTGGCGTGCTGGCGAACATGGGCAAGGAGTTCGTCGCGTGGGACAAGTGGTCGGGTGACCATCCTGGCCGTGCCGCGGGCGAGGCGGCGTTCAACATCGGCTCGCTGTTCGTGCCCGGCGGCGCGCTGTCGAAGACCGGCAGCGTCGCCAAGGGCCTGAACCTGAGCCGACGGGTGCTCGAAGAAGGCCGCCTGCCCAAGGTCGGCGAGCTGGGCAGCTGGACCCGTGGGACGCCGAGTCGCATTGAGACGCCGCATGTTCCGGAGTTCAACCCCAACGGCGCAGGCGGGGTGCCGCCGCTGCGGCCCGAGGGTATTCCGGGCGGTGCGGGGCCGGGGTCTGTCGGCGCCGGACCGGCGCCGGGTGGGTCGACGCCGTCGGGTGGCTCGCCGTCAGGTGGCGGGCCGTCGGGAGGCGGCCCGCGCACTGGTGAGCCATCGGCTCCTGGGGGCCGGCCGTCGGGCTCGGGTGCTGAGGGCGGTTCCGGTCCGCGGGCACCGGTGGATGCAGGACGAGGCGGCGGCGGCGACACGTCACCAGGTTCGGCGGCTTCGCCGAATGGATCGTCGCCGGGCGGGTCCACGCCGTCGGCGTCACCCGGCGGGGTCCCCGAATCTGGTGGCGGATCGACAACGCCGCACGGACCGTCGGGAGGGGCAACGGAGGCGCCCGCACACTCGGCTTCTTCCCAGCCGCCGGAGTCATCAGGCGGAGGTTCGCCCTCGCATGATGGGCCGTCAGAGGCGCCGACAAGCGCTGCGCCGCAGCATGTTCCGTCAGCTGAATCGACGCATCCCAACGGCGCGGATACGCCTGCCAACCCGCAAACAGACGCGCCACACCCAGCCGAGGCGCCTCCTCATGGGTCTCCTACCCCTGAGCACGCGACTGATGCCTCACCGCAGAGCAAGGAGTCGTCCGGTCATACCACTCCAACAGATGGCAGTCGGCTAGGAGAGCACGCAGGCGGAGGCACTGCGTCCGATACGCCCGCGTCAACTGCCGACGGCCATGACGGATCGGACACCGACCATCACACGGACGCGGGCAGGCACGACCACAATGCGCCGGGTCCAGATCCTCACGCGCATTCCCCGGTGCACTCCCACGAACCGTCCGGAGATGGATGGCATCGAATTGATGACAAACCTGACGATCCGAACTACGGTCAGCCACTCGAGCACCACTGGCAGTCAGGCGATTATCCGTCACCGAATGACGTCAACCGGGAGACATTGAGCCTCGTCGAGAATCCTGACGAGCCGTACGGGCATGATGAGCACGGCAACCCACTCAGCAAGGAACAGTACGACGAGCGGTACAACAAGATCGGACCCGACGGTGACCATTGGCATAACTACCCGCCGAATGACGGAGCGGTACCGGGAACTCGTGTGATGTACGAGTCGGGAAGCGCGTTCCTCCGAGACTACGGGCAGCACCTGGACCGGATCGGCGGCCCGGGCGGCGTGTACCTTGGCGTGATGCCGGAAGGTGTTGCGCCATCATTTGAATCGCGCTCGCTTCCTGTGAAATCTCTGGAACTCGAGTACCACGCCTACACCTTTGGTGAATTGCCCGACGGATGGTCGATAGAAGTTTCACAGATCGCACCAGCTTTCGGCAGAGACGGCGGCGCTCTTCAAGTGCTCGTTTACAACGCCGAGAAGGTTGAAGTGCCTGTTGAACAGCTACTCACCGATGGGATACTTGAGGAATGACCGCGCCTCCGATTTCAGACCAATTGGCCGAGTGGGCGGCAGCGGGAAACTTCACGTTGACTCCTGAGGATGATTCAGGTGCCGCCATTTTCTGGTCGACTGGAGGCGAGACCCGCCTGTACGTCAGACGAACTCAGGATAGATATGCGCTCACGAGGGCACAGCGCCGGTCAACAGAACACCTCGAGTTGTTCGCTCCTACGATGAGCACCATCGAGCGCTACCTGTACGGCCAGTTTGGCGCGGCATATAGATCCATGCACCGCCTGAAACGTCTGCGGATTCCCAGTAAACGCGAGCTCATTGCTCGTGGCTACCGTCTCAGCGATATCGATGAAGAAGGACACTGCACCCTTTTCAGCCGAGAGGGAGATGTCGTAGCCGTTGCTGCCGGCGATATCAGTGCCGTATCGCGGCTCGTAATGCTTTCCCATTTTCTCTCGTCGTCGTTAAGTGACCTCACGGCTTCATTCAGTGATGCCGAAGGACGTCCGCTGTTTCCGGAGTAAGGACCATGACCGAGACGCCAGTCAACAGCGCATTTACCCTTTATCGTGGACGCTGGTTCGAGGTTCACCGCAGCACAAACGAGTGGCTAGCGATCAGCCACGACTATGGATTCGAATATCCGGACGCGCTGCAGTATGGCTCCTCACATGAGAGGTTCAGCCTTCCACTCAAGTGGGTCAAAGTGCCAAGGTCCAGCATCGGGGGCATCATCCACCGCCGAGTAACAGGAACTATCAAGGGGCACATCGTTTCCCTCAGTCGGCGATCACCCAACGGATTGATCTCTGTGAGTTTCATCGGATCCCCGGCAGCGGCAAAGGAAATCGGGCTGACTGGCGACCAGTACATGGGGCGGACCGGCACTTTCTCACCGGAAGAATTCGAGAACATTGATGTGAAGGAGACGCGTCACGAGTGACTTCAGGGCTCCACGAACTGAACAATTCGAGTGTAACGCTAGCTTTACGCTCCTCGCCGAGGGTGGCGGTAGCCTCACACTCGCGACTTGCTGGAAACGCTACGAACCCGTCACGAATCCGAGCACCGTCAGCCCGAACACCCCGAACAACAGCAGCGTGCCCGCCGCGTCGGATACCGGGTTCGCGCCCACCGCCGCCGTCACCACGCCCAGCAGCACCGCCAAAGCCACGAAAGCCATTCGCACCCCGAGCAAAAGACGTTGCTGCACAACAACACTCAAGACCGCCGCAGGGACCGTACGCACCACCCACACCAGCGGGACAACGAGAGCCAGACCCAGTACTCCCGCTGCGATCCGCGGAATCACCGTCGACATCCCGTCGTCGTGTGCTGCCATCACCACGATCAGCGCCACCGCCAGGAACACCACCGACGCCGTCGCCATCCGCAACACGCGCGCCATCGCCAGCCCGATGTTGTCGGTCACCAACGGGCGCAACGCCGGATCGAGTCTGTCGGCAGCCAGCAGGCCCCGCACCGCCTGCGTCAGCGTCCCCCACCGCAGCCGGGCCACCGCGAGGTTGTGTGTCGCCAACGCGTTGTTCGGCTCGATCCGCAGCGCCTGCAGGTACTGCTGCTCGGCAGCTTTGAGCCCCCACGTCGTGCGAAAGATGTCGCCGCGCAACACCAGTGCGTCCGTGTTCGTCGGGTCCAGCCGCAACGACTCGTCGAGAACCGCCAGCGCCTGCTGATCCATGCGGGACTCGTGCAGCAGGCTCGCATAGGTGTACTGCGCCAGCGCCGACCGTGGATGCTCCGTCACCAGACGCCACGCCATCGCCAGCGCGTCGGCGCCACGGCCCTGCCCGTGCAACGCGAGCGCATACAACCGCATCGCGTGCTCGTTCGACGGCTCGACGTTCAACACCGCCCAGGCCGCCGAGGCCGCCGCCCCGTAGTCCTTGACGCCGAGGCTCGCCTGGGCGGACTGCGTGAGCATGGCAACGTCGGACATCACCGGTGAATTTTATCGACGCTCACAGGGTGTCCCGCGCACGTCTTCGCCGGGCACGCGCGGATCCGTGCGTTAATTGAAGGAGCAGAGACGACGGGCAGAGGTGAGGACACATGGCAGGCCGCAGCGGCAAGGCTGCCTCCGGCGAAGATTCTCGCGTCCTCCGCACCCGCGCCGACGTCGGCCGGACCGCACTCGACGTCTTGATCACCGAAGGCTCCGACGCCGTCACCCACGCCCGCGTCGCCGAGCTCGCCGGCTACTCCAAGACCACGCTCTACACCCACTGGCCGTCCCGCGTCGACCTCCTGAAGATCGCAGTCGACGCCATCGGCGAGTTGCCCCACCAAGAGCCCACCGGCGAGCTGCGTGCCGATCTGATCGGTGAGCTGACCGCGTTCCGCACCGCCGTGGTGGACCTGCACATGGACAAGGTGCTCTACGCGATGGCGCAGTGGGCCTCGGTGGAGACCATGGGCGAGATCCGCGACGCGCTGAACAGCGAGGCGCAGCGTCCGATCCGGGCGATGTTGGAGAACGTCTTCGCCGGGGTCCAGCTGGAAGCGGCGATCTCCATGCTGGCGGGCGTGGTGGCGTGCCCGTCGTTGATGTTCGGCACTGTGCCGGGAGACGAAGTCATCGCGGCGGCTGTCGACATGGTGCTCGCCAACAAGAAATAGAGAGTGCGCCCGAAGGGATTCGAACCCCTAACCTTCTGATCCGTAGTCAGATGCTCTATCCGTTGAGCTACGGGCGCTTGGTGGTGCATGTTCAGTTGTTGGCGGAGGCGAGAGGATTTGAACCTCCGGCCCGCTTTAAGGCGGGCAACTCATTAGCAGTGAGTCCCATTCGGCCGCTCTGGCACGCCTCCTGACGTTGACCGCCGAAGGAAGAGAGTACACAGGCCCTGCCGCGAGAAGCAAAGCAGATCGACCGCACCCCTAAACTGGTTCGGTGCCCGCCCGTCTGCGTCCCGAACTCGCTGATCTGCCCGCCTACACGCCAGGCAAGACCGTGCCGGGTGCCATCAAGATCGCCAGCAACGAGACCGTGCACGGTCCCTTGCCCAGCGTGCGCGCCGCCGTCGCCGCCGCGATGGACGGCATCAACCGCTACCCCGACAACGGCTACGTCGAGCTCAAAGAGCGCCTTGCCAAGCACGTCAACTTCGCTCCCGAGCACATCTCGGTGGGCTGCGGGTCGGTGAGCCTGTGCCAGCAGCTGATCCAGATCACCTCGACCGTCGGTGACGAGGTGCTGTTCGGCTGGCGCAGCTTCGAGATCTACCCCCTGCAGGTCCGCACCGCCGGCGCCACCCCGATCCAGGTGCCGCTGAGCGACCACACCTTTGACCTCGACGCGATGCTGGCCGCGGTCACCGACCGCACCCGGCTGATTTTCGTCTGCAACCCCAACAACCCGACCAGCACCGTCGTCGACCCGGCCAAGCTCGCCGCGTTCGTCGAGGCCGTCCCGCCGCACATCATGGTGGTGCTCGACGAGGCCTACATCGAATACATCCGCGACGACCTGGTGCCCGACAGCTTCGGTCTCGTTCGATCGCACCCCAATGTGGTCGTGCTGCGGACCTTCTCGAAGGCCTACGGCCTGGCGGGCCTGCGCGTCGGTTATGCCGTCGCCGACCCTGACATCGTCAGCGCGCTGTCCAAGGTCTACGTGCCCTTCACCGCGACGACCGTGTCGCAGGCCGCCGCCATCGCCTCGCTCGACGCCGCCGACGAACTGCTCGAGCGCACCGACGCCGTCGTCGCCGAGCGCACCCGCGTCTCCCACGCCCTGCGCGAGGCCGGGTACGAGCTGCCGTCATCACAGGCCAACTTCGTCTGGCTGCCACTGCCCGGCCGCGCCCAGCAGTTCGCCGCCGACGCCGCCAACACCCGCATCATCGTGCGGCCCTATGGTGACGACGGCGTACGGGTCACCGTGGCTGCCCCGCACGAGAACGACGCCTTCCTCGACTTCGCCCGCACCTGGACAGGACGCTCATGACCGATCCCCGGAAGACCTTCACCGACCTGACCGCACGGACCGGCCGGATCGAGGACGCCGAGCTCGACACGTTCTGGGCCACGCTCGCCCCCGCCACCATCGAGTTCATGATCGGCGAATGGAAGGGCGGCGAGTTCGACACCGGCCACAAGGCCAACGGCTTCATGAAGCGGCTCAACTGGTTCGGCAAGACGTTCCACTCCGCGGCCGACGCGAAGCCGCTGGTCTGCTTCGACGCCGACGGCAACCGGTTCTCCAACGCCGAGGCGATGAACGGCGAAGCCAGCCTGTGGATGGAGGAGTTCCGCGGCGAGACGGTCGCGTCGATGGTCTACGACGGCAAGCCGGTGCACGACCACTTCAAGATCGTCGACGACAACGCGGTCATCGGCATCATGAACGGCAAGGGCGCCATGGACACCAGCTCCGGCACGCCGCGTCACCTGTATTTCTATCTCGAGCGGGTGTAGCCCCCTATCGTGGCGACCATGAGGACGCGCGCGCGGGTGACGACGACGGCCATGGTCGGGCTGGCAATCGTGCTCGGCGCGACGACGGCGTGCTCGCGCAGCACCGAAGGCGCGGTGGCGCAGACCACCGAGCCGGGACCGCCGCTGACCACCGAACGCAGCGCGCCGAGCATCCCCGGGATGCCGAGCATCCCCGGGTTGCCGGAGATCACGATCCCGAACCTGCCGCTGCCGACCCGCGGGTCGAACGTCCCCGAGGTGCCACCCCCACCGAACGCCACCAGCATGTCGTGCGAGGAGTATTCGAAACTCGATGAGGCGACCCGGCTCGCGGTGGTCAAGGCGATCCTCGCCCAGGGCAACAACCCGATCGGCGCCAACGGCGAGACGGTGGGCCAACTTCTCGCCGACGCCGCGTGCCAGTTCCTGCCGAGCGCGAAGGTCGCCGACGTTCTGATGGGCTGACGACTCGATGGGCTGATGGCTGCCGCCACGCGGCGGGAGCTAGCCTCATGGTCCATGGGCAGCAGCTACGAGTCAGTGACGGTCGAGATCGCCGACCGCATCGCGCAGGTCACGTTGATCGGCCCGGGCAAGGGCAACGCGATGGGGCCGGCGTTCTGGGCCGAACTCCCCCAGGTGTTCGCCGAGTTGGACGCTGACCCCGAGGTGCGCGCGATCGTCCTGACCGGCTCCGGCAAGAACTTCAGCTACGGGCTCGACCTGCCCGCGATGGGCGACACGCTGGCCCCGATGATGGCCGAGGGCGCCTTGGCCAAGCCCCGGGCCGAGTTCCACGCCCGCCTCAAGACCATGCAGCAGTCCATCACCGCAGTGGCCGACTGCCGCACGCCGGTGATCGCCTCGGTCCACGGCTGGTGCATCGGCGGCGGGGTCGATCTGATCTCGGCCGTCGACATCCGTTACGCGAGTGCCGACGCCAAGTTCTCGGTGCGTGAAGTCAAGCTCGCGATCGTCGCCGACGTTGGCTCGCTGGCGCGGCTACCGCTGATCCTGTCCGACGGGCATCTGCGTGAGCTGGCGTTGACGGGCAAGGACATCGACGCGGCGCGCGCCGAGAAGATCGGCCTGGTCAACGACGTCTACCCCGACGCCGACGCATCCCTGGCTGCGGCACGCGCGACCGCGGCCGAGATCGCCGCGAACCCGCCGCTGGTGGTTGCCGGCGTCAAGGACGTCCTCGACGAGCAGCGCACCGCGGCGGTGTCCGCGAGCCTGCGGTACGTGGCGGCGTGGAACTCGGCGTTCCTGGCTTCGAAAGACCTCACCGAGGGCATCACCGCGATGTTCGGCAAGCGTCCGCCGAACTTCACCGGCGAGTGACCCGCTAGATCCTGCGGCCCGCCGTCTCCGGCAGGGCCAGCACACAAGCGAGGCTGACGAGCCCCAGCGCGCCCATCATCACCGAGACGGCCCATCCGCCGTAGGACGCCAGCAGCATCGGCGAGACGACGGGCGGCAAGGCGCCGCCGACGATCGCGCCCAGTGTGTGCGACAGCGCGGCGCCGGTGTAGCGGTACTCGGGGGCGAAGATCTCGGGAAGCAGCGCGGCGAGCGGCCCCATGCACCAGCCGATCAGGCAGTAGGTCACGACGATCGTCACGCCGAACATCGTCTTGTCGCCGGTCTCGATCAGCGGGAACACCGCGAACGCCCACGGCGCCGTCAGCGCGAACCCCCACGAGACGATGCGGCGCCGACCGTAGGTGTCGCTCAGGATCGCTGACACCGCGGCGAAGCCGACCGCGCACAGACCGCCGATCACCCCGGTCATCAACACCAGGTCGTAGGAGAAGTCGAGGCGGTCGGCGGCGTAGTGGACGAAGAAGGTGCCCGCCTGGAACACCAGCATGGGGGCGCACACCGCGACACCGGCGGCCAGCAGCACCTGACGGCCCTGCCTGCGGAACAGCGCGACCAGGGGGGCGCCCTGGTGTCCGGCGTCCGCGTCGAGCGCGGGGGAATCCTTGACGTGCACTCGGATGTAGAGCGCGACGAGGATCAGAATCCCGCTGAGCAGGAACGGGATTCGCCAGGCCCAGTCGAAGAAGGCCGAGCCAGGATCCTCGCCGAAGATCGCCTGCACCACCCAGAACACGAGGTTGGCCAGCACCAGCGCGGTGCCCAGGCCGAGCTGGGTGAACATGCCGAAGAAGCCGCGCCGATCCTGCGGCGAGTTCTCGGCACTGAGCAGTACCGCGCCCGCCCACTCGCCGCCGACGGCGAAGCCCTGGATCAGCCGTAGGCCGAGCAGCAACAGCGGCGCCGCGATTCCGATGGTTGCTGTGCTGGGGATGAGACCCACCCCGACGGTCGCGACGCCCATCAGCAGCAGGGTCACCACCAGGGTCTGCTTGCGGCTGATGCGGTCGCCGAAGTGACCGAACACCGCCGCCCCCACCGGACGGGCCAGGAACGCGGCCGCGAACGCCCCCAGCGAGGCCGTCGTCGCCATGATCGGGCTCAGCTCCGGGAAGAACACCGTCGGGAACACCAGTGCCGCGGCGGTGCCGTAGATGAAGAAGTCGTAGAACTCGATCGCCGAGCCCACGTAGCTGGACAGGGCGATCCGCCACAGCGGTTGGCTGGCTGTTGGGGCTGTCGCGGCTGTGGGCGCCGTTTCCATCGTCATGGGGTCGATATTGACGGGTTTGCCGGATATTCACATCCGCTATTGGGTGGAATGCCCCGGTGGATTGTGATGTCCACCGATCGGGGGATATGCCGCCCGCGCGCCAATCAATGGCAAACGAAGTTGCTGATGACGTTTCGATGACTTTGCTTTGTGCAACAGAAAACAGCAGGAAGAAACGATCAATAGTGAGTGTCTTGTCCTCTGCCACAACCTTATGCGCGAGCATCACGACCGGAATGGTTGCACCTGCGGCGTCAGCACAGGATTGCAGTGATGTGGAAGTTGTGTTCGCCCGCGGCACGACGGAGCCTGCTGGGGTGGGGTGGCTCGGCACCGCGTTCATCAATTCTGTCCGCACCAAGGTCGGCAGCAAGTCGGTATCCAGTTACGCCGTGAACTATCCCGCCGACTGGAACCTGTACTCGTCGGTGCGGGTCGGCGCTTCCGACGCCCTGGCCCACGTGCACGCCACCGCGGCGAACTGCCCGAACACCCGGATCGTGCTGGGCGGCTACTCGCAGGGGGCGGGTGTCATCGACCTCCTCGCGATCGGCCAGCGAGTCGGCCTGTTCACCCCGATGCCCATCCCCGCCGAGGACGAACCGCACGTCGCGGCGATCGCGGTGTTCGGCAATCCGATGCGCACGATGAACGGCGGTGGTTCGCTCGTCGACAAGAGCCCGGTCTACGGCAGCAGGACGATCGACCAATGCGCCACCGGCGACCAGTACTGCGACGCGGGACCCTCCAACAACACGGGGCACTTCGCCTATGTGCAGAACGGAATGGTCGACCAGGCGGCAGCCTTCGCCGCAGGCCGGGTGTAACGGGTTCGACGCGAGGCCCCGAGTTCTCACCGGTTCCGCCCAGCTCTGGCTACGATTCGTCGATGACGAGATCTGCGATCGCAGCCCTGTCGGTGGCGTTGGCTGCGGCCGTCGCCCCCGTCGCTTCCGCTCCCACCGCAGGCGCCGACATCTGCGCCGGCGTCCACGGCCGCTTCGTCGGCGTCGAGGGCTGCGGCGCACCGATCGCGCACATCGCCACCGGCGCGGCGATCGCGACCGGCGTGGCCGCCGGCGTCGCCATCGAATCGGCGTCCGTACCGTACGTGCCCGGGGAGATCCCCTGCTACACCGTGGAAGGGGTTCCCTATTACACCCCGCCCGGACAACCCTGCTGAACTGCGGTGGCGGAGGGATTTGAACCCCCGGACGGTGTTAGCCGTCTCTCGCTTTCAAGGCGAGTGCATTAGGCCGCTCTGCCACGCCACCGCGGGACAGTCTAGACGCGGCCCACCTTCGCCGACGGCGCCCCCGACTGCAGCGCGGTGCTGATCCGGCGGCAGTTCTCCCCCATCGCCGCCACCTGCGGCCGCGACAGCCTGTCCACGAAATGCTCGCGCACCGCGGCCCCGTACGTCAGCTGCGCCGCCGCCAGGACGTCACGGCCTTGCGGGGTGATGGACGCCACCACCCCGCGGCCGTCGTCCGGGCTCGCGCCGCGGGTCACCAGATTCTGCTTCTCCAGCCGGATGATCTGCCGTGTCACGCGGCTCGGCAGCGACATCAACGACTCCGCCAGATCCCCCATCCGGGCCGCCCCCGCCGGCGATGCGGCCAACAGGTCCAGCAGCCGTACGTCATTCAGCGTGAGCTTGTGGCTGTCCACAAGCGCCCGATTCATCGTGGCGTACAAGCGCAGCGCGGCCTCCAAGAAGTTCTGCCACGCACGCTGTTCTGACATGTCCAAACCTGGCGTATCGCTCGCACTACGCCCCCCGATTGTCCCCTCCATTTGCCCATATTAGAGGCAGCACCCTAATGCCAGTGGGCAAACAGGCTGCAGTTTCCCCTGCGTAGTAGCGTTGCGCGAATGCTGGCTATCGTGGCCGACTCCGGCCGACTGACCTGGCAAGCCGTCGACGATGTGACCCCGGGCCCCGGCGAGGTGCTGCTGCGGGTGATCGCGGCCGGGGTCAACAGGGCTGATCTCCTCCAGGCGGCCGGCCACTATCCGCCCCCGCCGGGCGCCAGCGACATCATCGGTCTCGAGGTGTCCGGCGTGATCGAGAGTCTGGGCGCCGACCTCGAGAACACGGACTGGGCGCCGGGGCAACAGGTCTGCGCTTTGCTGGCGGGCGGCGGTTACGCCGAGTACGTGGCAGTCCCAGCTGGTCAGCTGCTTCCCGCTCCCGAGGGTGTGCCGCTCGAACACGCCGCCGCGCTGCCCGAGGTCGCGTGCACCGTCTGGTCGAACATCGTGATGACCGCCGGGATCGCGCCCGGCCAGCTTCTCCTGGTGCACGGGGGCGCCAGCGGCATCGGCACCCACGCCATCCAGGTCGCCCGCGCGCTGGGCTGCCGGGTCGCCGTGACCGCGGGTTCGGCGAACAAACTGGAGCTGTGCTCGGAACTCGGCGCCGAGATCACCATCGACTACCACAACGAAGAGTTCGTCGAGGTGATCCGCGAGGCCGGCGGCGCCGATGTCATCCTCGACATCATGGGAGCGGCCTACCTGGACCGCAACATCGACGCCCTGGCCAAGGACGGCCGCCTGGTGATCATCGGCATGCAGGGCGGCGTCAAGGGCGACCTCGACATCGGCAAGCTGTTGGCCAAGCGCGGCGGCGTGTTCGCCACCGCGCTGCGCGCCCGTCCCGTCGACGGACCCGCCGGGAAGTCGGCGATCGTGGCGCAGGTGCGCGAGCAGGTGTGGCCGATGATCGCTGATGGCCAGGTCCGGCCGGTGATCGGCGCCGAGTTCCCGATCTCGCAGGCCCAGGCTGCTCACGAGCTGCTCGAATCCGGCGACGTGTCCGGCAAAGTCATTCTGCGCGTGTGTGATTAGCCGAGCGAGGCCAGCGCCCGCACCAGTTGATCCACCTCGGCGGCGGTGCTGTAGTGCGCCAGGCCGATCGTCACCGCGCCACCGACGTCGTTGACGCCGATGACGTCGAGCACCCGCGACGGCGCGTTCGCGATCGCGAGGATGCCGTTGTCGGCAAGGCGCTGCACGACGCGTTCGGCGGGCACGTTCTCGACAGCGAAGCTCAACACCGGGATGCGTTGCTCGGGGCTGCCGATCACGATGACTGTCGGTAGTACCCGCAGCGAGGACAGCAGGTAGTCGAACAGACCGTCGAGGTAGCTCGAGGCGGACCTCAACGACACGGCCAGCCGCTCGCGGCGGCTGCCCTGGGCCGAATCCTCAAGACCAGCAAGGTATTCGACGCTGGCCACGAGGCCCGCGAGGTAGCCGAACTGGTGCGATCCCAACTCGAGACGCGCCGGCCCGGCGGCCTCCGGATCCAGCGACACGGACCCGAACGCGTCGATGAGCGACGGGTCTCGGAACACGAGCGCGCCGACCGGCGGACCACCCCAGGCCAGCGCGTTGAGCGCCACGACGTCGGCCTCCACCTCGTCGATGTCGATGAGGCGATAGGGCGCCGCTGCGGAGTGGTCGACGACGACAAGGCCGCCGACCTCGTGGACCAGTTTGGTCACCTCGCGCAGCTCGGTGACCGTACCCAAAGTCGTTGACGCCGAGGTCAATGCGACGAGCCGGGTGGCCCGGTTCACCAGACCCTCCCACTGCCAGGTGGGCAGCTCCCCGGTCTCGATGTCCACCTCGGCCCACTTGACCTGGGCGCCGTACCGGTTCGATGCGCGTAGCCACGGAGCGATGTTCGCCTCGTCGTCGAGCCGAGACACGACCACCTCGTAGCCGAGCCCAACGCGACCCGACGCGGCGTCGGCGAGCGAGGTCAGCAGCACCGCGCGATCGGGGCCGAGAACCACTCCCGCCGGGTCTCCGTTGACCAGATCGGCCACCGCCTGGCGGGCCGCCGCGAGGACGGCTGCACTGCGCCGCGACGAGGGATGTGCACTGTCCACCGAGGGCATCGAGCCACGAAAAGCGGTGGACACGGCACGGCTGACCGTGTCGGGCAGCAGCATCCCGTGCTGCGCATCAAGGTGCACCCAGCCATCGCCCAGCGACGGGTGCAGACCCCGCACCCGGGCGACGTCGTATGCCATGTCAGCCCACCTTAGTGCGTCTAGGGAATCTCGCTGTACCGCTGCAGCGCAGACGGTGAGCGATTGCCCGACCTCGCTCGTGCTGCCCGTGCCGTGGCCGGTACGGGTCATCTGGGCAGCCATACTAGTCCAGTGAGCTTCGGGCTTGGAGTGCTACTTGCCCTCGCGTTGCTGGTGGTCCCCGGGGCAATCATCGCTCGGTGCGGCGGCCTGCACTGGGCTGCCTCGGTGGCGATCGGGCCCGCGCTGACCTACGGCGCGGTGGCCATGGCGATCGTGCCGTTCGGGGCGCTCGGGGTGCCATGGAACACGGGCACGGCGCTGCTCACTTTCGCGGTGCTCACGGGCCTGGTCGCCGGTGTACGAGTACTGGCGCGCCGGATCCGGACGCCCGCAGCGGACCCGGCCGAACGCGCACGTCCGCCGCGCGGCGCCGTACTCGTGGCCGGCGGTGGCGTCGTCCTGGGCGCGGTCCTCATCTGGCTCGCCGCTGCGCGTGGACTGGACGACTGGCAGTCGATCCCCAGCACCTGGGACGCGGTGTGGCACGCCAACACGATCCGGTTCATCCTCGACACCGGCCAGGCCTCCCCCACCCACATGGGCGAACTGCGCAACATCGAAACCCACGAGGCGCTGTACTACCCGTCCACCTTCCACGCCCTCGCCGCGGTGTTCGCCCAGGTGGCCGGTGCCGCGCCGGCGACGGCATACACCGTCGTCTCCGTCGCCGTGTCCTGCTGGCTGTTCCCCGCCAGCGCCGCGATCTTGACGTGGCAGCTCATGCACCGCTGGGCGGCACCGTGGCCCACGTTCGCCGCCGCCGCCACCTCCGCGGTGCTGGCGGCGTCGTTCACCGCCGTCCCGTACGTCGAATTCGACACGGCTTCGATCCCCAACCTCGCCGCCTACGGCATCGCCATCCCGGTCTTCGTGCTCGTCACGACGACGCTGGCACACCGCGACCGCATCCCGATGGCCGTGCTCGCCGTGGTGGGGGTGTTCTCGGTCCACATCACCGGCGGCGTGGTGACGGTCGTCTTCGTCGCGGCCTGGTGGCTGGTCGAGGTGCTGCGCCACCCCGTCCGGGGGCGGCTGGCCGACCTCGGCACCCTCGTCGCCGTCGGCGCTCCGTCGGTGGCGCTGCTGCTGCCCCAGTTCATCGGCGTGCTGCAGCTGGCCGAGATCATCGAAGGGCATTCCTTCGTGACTCATCAGGGCAGGAAGCGGGCGCTCTTCGATGCCGTCGTGCAGCACACCCGCCACCTCAACGATTTCCCGATCCAGTGGTGGCTGATCGCGCTGGCAGCAGCCGGGGGCATCCTGATCACCGCGCGGCGGGTGTGGTGGCCCGTGCCGGTATGGCTGCTGCTGGTCGTGTCGATCGTGCACTCCTCCGCGCCGTTCGGCGGCCCACTGGGCGCGGCCACCGGCCAGTTCAGCGACCTGTTCTACAGCGACCCCCGCCGGCTGTCGGCGGTGATCACGCTGCTGCTGAGCGCGCTGGTCGGGATCGCCGCGGTGACCGGCGCCTGCTGGCTCGCCGCCCGTGTCCCGGCAGTGCCGGCTCGGGTCCGGCACGCGACGGTGGCCGCAGTTCTCGGCGTGGCGTCCGTCGTCTCCGCTGTGCACTACCTGCCCCGCCACGAGTTCCTCTTCGGCGACAAGTACGACTCGGTGATCATCGACGGCAAGGACCTCGAGGCCTTCGCGCACCTCGCGACGCTGCCCGGGGCACGCGAGAGCCTGATCGCGAACGCAAACACCGACGGCACCGCGTGGATGTACGCCATCGCCGACCTGCACCCGCTGTGGACCCACTACGACTACCCGGTGCAGCAGGGGCCCGGCTACAACCGCTTCATCATCTGGGCCTACGCCGACGACGCCGACACCGATCCCCGGGTGGCCGAGGCCGTCGCAGCGCTCGACATCCGCTACCTTCTCGTGAGCACGCCGGTGGTTCGGGGGTTCGTGATTCCCGACGGCCTGGCGTCGCTGGACAAATCCCGCTCCTGGGAGAAGATCTACGACAACGGCGAGGCGCGCATCTACCAGTGGCGCGGAGCCCGACCGGAATGACGACGCAACGCTGGGGCACTCTAGGAATATGACTTCAGGCGGGACTTCAGGCATGACCTCCGAGAACGACGACAACATCGAGATCATCGGCGACGGATCGGTCGACGCCGAGCAGGGCTCCGACGGCAAGTCGCTGACCGACCTCGTCGAGCAGCCCGCCAAGGTCATGCGGATCGGCACGATGATCAAGCAGCTTCTCGAGGAGGTGCGCGCCGCACCGCTCGACGAGGCGAGCCGCGGCCGGTTGCGTGACATCCACCGCACCAGCATCAGCGAGCTGGAAGACGGCCTCGCGCCGGAGCTGCGTGCCGAACTCGAGCGGCTCACGCTGCCGTTCACCGAAGACGCGGTGCCCACGGATTCCGAGCTGCGGATCGCCCAGGCGCAGCTGGTGGGCTGGCTGGAAGGCCTGTTCCACGGCATCCAGACCGCGCTGTTCGCCCAGCAGATGGCCGCCCGTCAGCAGCTCGAGCAGATGCGCCAGGGCGCCTTGCCGCCCGGTGTGAGCATTCCGGGACAACGCGGCGGGCCCAGTCATCCCGGTACCGGCCAGTACCTGTGAGACATCGGTGAGCAGTCCCCACAACTCGTCGGAACCGTTCATCGAGACGCGTAATGCGTGGGTGGAGTTTCCGATCTTCGACGCCAAGACGCGCTCGCTGAAGAAGGCCTTCCTCGGCAAGGCCGGTGGCGCGATCGGGCGCAACGACTCCAACGTCGTCGTCATCGAGGCGCTGCGCGACATCACGATGTCGCTGAAGATGGGCGACCGGGTCGGTCTGGTCGGGCACAACGGAGCCGGCAAGTCGACGCTGCTTCGCCTGCTCTCCGGCATCTACGAACCCACCCGGGGAGTGGCGACGGTGCAGGGCCGGGTGGCTCCCGTGTTCGACCTGGGCGTCGGCATGGACCCGGAGATCTCCGGCTTCGAGAACATCATCATCCGGGGTCTGTTCCTCGGGCAGACACGCAAGCAGATGCTGTCCAAGGTCGACGAGATCGCCGAATTCACCGAGCTGGGGGACTACCTGTCCATGCCGCTGCGGACCTACTCGACCGGTATGCGTGTGCGATTGGCAATGGGTGTGGTGACCAGCATCGATCCGGAGATCCTGCTGCTCGACGAGGGCATCGGAGCGGTCGACGCCGACTTCCTGAAGAAGGCGCAGACCCGATTGGCCGATCTGGTGGCCCGGTCGGGAATCCTGGTGTTCGCCAGCCATTCCAACGAGTTCCTGGCCCGGTTGTGCAACACCGCGATGTGGATCGACCACGGCACCGTGAAGATGGAGGGCGGCATCGAGGACGTGGTGCGGGCCTACGAGGGTGAGGACGCCGCACGGCACGTGCGGGAAGTCCTGGAGGAAACCGCGCGTGGGTGACGTCTTCGTCGATGAGCGCTCGCGCGAAGAGCAGACCATATGCGCGGTGGTGGTGACCCACCGCCGTCCCGACGAGCTCACGAAGTCCCTCGACATCGTGGCGTCGCAGAGTCGCCGGCCCGACCACCTCATCGTCGTCGACAACGATGCCGACGACCGGGTGCGCGATATCGTTGCCGGACAACCGATTCCGACAACCTACCTGGGTTCGCAGCGCAATCTGGGCGGCGCGGGCGGTTTCGCGCTCGGCATGCTGCACGCCCTGGCGCTCGGCGCGGACTGGGTGTGGCTGGCCGACGACGACGGCCGCCCGGCAGACAGCGAGGTGCTGGGCACCCTGCTGAGGTGCGCCGACCGACACGGCCTGGCCGAGGTGTCGCCGATGGTGTGCAACCTCGAGCACCCCGAACGGCTGGCCTTCCCGCTGCGCCGCGGACTCCAGTGGCGGCGCCTGGTCAGCGAATTGCGTACCGACGGAAGCGGAGACCTGCTGCCGGGCATCGCATCGCTCTTCAACGGCGCCCTGTTCCGCGCGTCCACGATCGAGGCGGTGGGCGTGCCGGATCTGCGACTGTTCATCCGCGGCGACGAGACCGAGGTGCATCGGCGGCTGATCCGAACGGGCCTGCCGTTCGGCACCTGCCTGGACGCGGTGTACCTGCATCCATGCGGGACCGAGGAATTTAAGCCGATCCTGGGCGGCCGCATGCACACCCAGTACCCCGACAACGACGCCAAACGGTTCTACACCTACCGCAACCGCGGCTACCTGCAGTCGCAACCCGGCATGCGCCGACTCGTCGCCCAGGAGTGGCTGCGCTTCGGCTGGTACTTCCTGGTGTCGACGCGCGACCCCCGCGGCTTCGCCGAGTGGATTCGGTTGCGGCGGTTGGGACGACGAGAGAGGTTCACACGGAAATGACGTTCACCGATGCCGCAGCGCAATCGAGGACGTTCACCCGGGCCTGGGCCGACCTGGTCGGCGGCTTCGGCAAGCGTGAGCTCTGGTTTCACCTGGGCTGGCAGGACATCAAGCAGCGCTACCGGCGTTCGGTGCTCGGCCCGTTCTGGATCACCATCGCCACGGGCACGACCGCCGTCGCGATGGGTGCGTTGTACTCGAAGCTGTTCAAACTCGAACTGTCCGAACACCTTCCCTACGTCACACTCGGGCTGATCATCTGGAACCTGATCAACGCCTCGATCCTCGAGGGCGCCGAGGTGTTCATCGCCAACGAAGGTCTGATCAAACAGCTTCCGACGCCACTGTCGGTGCACGTCTACCGCCTGGTGTGGCGGCAGATGATCCTGTTCGCGCACAACATCATCATCTTCGTGATCATCGCGATCATCTATCCCAAGCCCTGGAAATGGACCGACCTCGCCGTCATCCCTGCACTGGGTCTGATCGCGTTGAACTGCGTCTGGGTGTCACTGTGTTTCGGCATTCTCGCGACCCGCTACCGCGACATCAGCCCCCTGCTGAACAGCCTGGTGCAGCTGCTGTTCTTCATGACACCGATCATCTGGAACGAGTCCACACTGCAGGCCCAGGGCGCCGGACACTGGGCCAAGATCGTCGAACTCAATCCGTTGCTGCACTACCTCGACATCGTGCGGGCGCCTCTGCTCGGCGCGGATCAGGAACTGCGGCACTGGGTCGTCGTGCTGGTGCTGACAGTGCTCGGCTGGGTGTGCGCTGCGCTGGCGATGCGCCAGTATCGCGCCCGGGTGCCGTACTGGGTGTGACCCTCAGCTGACCAGCGCGGTCTGGTCAGGCTCCGGGCCGAACACGAACCGCCGGCCGGTCACCGTGTGCGGGGTGACTCGCACATAGCGCAATTTGCGGGTCGCGATCCACGGATACAGCCCAGCGCGTTCGGCCTCGGCGATCTCGGCTGAGGTGTGGAGAAGCTTGGCTGTCCCGCGGACCACAACGCTCCACCCCTCAGCGGCATTGTGGTCATCCGCCTCGAACACGACGTTCTCGTTGAGCACAGCGGTCAACAATTTGGTGCCCTCGGCAGTGCGGAACAGCAGGGTCTTGTGCTGGACGACGTAGTTGACCGGGAAGATCTCGGTCCAACCGCCGACGGTCGTCACCAATCTGCCGAGGGTGAGTCCGGACAACAGCTGCCAACTCTGCGCCTCGGACAGTTCGGTCACCGGGGTGGTTGTCGCATCCATGCCCACCATGCTCGTCGGCGGCGACGTCTGGCCGTAGGGTCCAACGGCACTTCTTCGGCGGATCAGCGGCGGGGCGGCGGGGCCTGGACCGCGGCGTTGATCCGGTTCCACGCGTTGATGGTGACGGCCATCGCAATGACCTGGCCGAGCTCACGCTGGGTGAACGCCTCGGCCGCGATGGCGTAGACGTCCTCGGGGACGCCGTGATCGCCGAGCACCGTGAGGGATTCGGTGAGTGCGAGCGCGGCCTGCTCGCGCGCGGTGAAGAGGTCGCCGGCTTCGGTCCACGCTGCGAGCACGTCGATCTTCTGGTCGCTCACGCCGATTTTGCGCGCATCGCGGGTGTGCATGTCCAGGCAGAACGCACACCGATTCATCTGCGAGGCGCGGATTTTGATCAGCTCTCCCAGCTCGGGTTCGACGTCCTTGGCCGCGGCGGTGGACAGCGCCATCATCGCCTCGTAGAGCTCCGGCGAGCTCTTGTAGATCGGGAATCTCGGGCCCTTCAGCGTCTGTGTCATGTCATCGACACTATGCGGCAAAAGCCCGTTCTGATGGTTCAATCGAGTGATGGTTTCATGGGCCAATTCGGGTGCGCGGGATCTGCACCTCGAGCTGCGGGACGTGCTGACCCCGGGTGCGCGCGGCGCCAAAGACGCGGTGATCGTGGCGTTGCGCGACGCGGCGCGATCCGGTCGGCTGCCGCCAGGCACGATGCTGCCTGCGTCGCGCACGTTGGCCGCCGATCTCGGACTGGCCCGCAACACGGTCGCCGACGCGTACGCCGAACTCGTCGCCGAAGGGTGGTTCGCATCCCGCCAGGGCGCAGGCACCTGGGTGTTGAACACTGCCCAGCCGCACAGCGGTACCCGCCCGCGGGGAAGGTCCGTCACTCCGGTGCACAACCTCATGCCCGGCTCTCCGGATGTGTCCGAGTTCCCCCGAAGCCAGTGGATCACCTGTACGCGTCGCGCGCTCACCGTCGCGCCGAACGAGGCACTGCACATGAGTGACCCCCGCGGCCGTGTCGAATTGCGTTCTGCCCTGGCGGGTTACCTGGCCCGAGCACGCGGCGTTCGAACGTCCGTCGACTCGATCGTGATCTGCGCCGGGGTGCGTCAGGGGGTGGAACTGCTGAACCGCGTGCTCGGCGGACCGCTCGCGGTCGAGGCATACGGGCTGCACCTGTTCCGTGACGCGATCACGGCGGCGGGCGGAACGACGGTACCGATCGCCGTCGACGGTCACGGTGCAGTCGTCGAGGAACTGGAGGATCTCGACGTCACGGGAGTCCTTCTGACTCCGGCACACCACAATCCGCTCGGCATGCCGTTGCACCCATCGAGGCGCACCGCGGTGGTCGAATGGGCGCGCCGCACAGGTCGTTTCGTGCTCGACGACGACTACGATGGGGAGTTCCGCTTCGACCGTCAACCCGTGGGCGCACTGCAGGCGCTGGACCCGGGACGGGTCTGCTACCTCGGTTCGGTCAGCAAGAGCCTCTCGCCCGCCTTGCGGCTGGGCTGGCTGGCTCTGCCGGAGGAACTGGTCGATCCGGTCGTCGAAGCCGCTGGCGGGCAACAGTTCTCCGTGGACGTGATCAACCAGCTGACCCTCGCTGATTTCGTAGCGCACGGCCACTACGACCGCCACATCAGGCGGATGCGCGGACGATACCGCCGACGCAGGGACCTCACGGTTGCTGCGCTCGCGCCGTTCGACGTGGCTACGGCAGGGTTGGCGGCCGGGCTCAACCTGTTGGTGACGTTGCCCGACGGAATGGAGGCCGAGGTGATGCGCCGGGCCGGTGAGGCCGGCATCGCCCTGACCGGGTTGTCGATCCTGCGTCACCCTGACGCCGAGATCGACGACCGCGACGGCATCGTCGTCGGATACGCCGCACCGCCCGAACACGCCTTCGGCGCGGCGATTGCGGCGCTATGCGACGTGCTCGAGGCGGCGGGGCTGTAGCGTCTGTCCATGGCGGATCGGCGCCCGATGAGGCTTTACGAACGCACCCTGGAACGCTTCGCCCGCACCCCGGTCGGCTACTGGTACGTGACGCAGCTTGCGCCGCACATCGATCCGCCGCTGTTGCGGCTCACCGGCGGACGGATCAGCAGCATCTTCCCTGTGCCGGTGATGTTGCTGACGACCACGGGCGCCAAGACAGGCCTCCGACGGACGCTGCCGTTGCTCTACGTCGTGGAGGAAGGCTCCCTCCTCGTGATCGCGTCCAACTACGGTCGTCCGGGCCATCCGGCGTGGTACCGCAACCTCAAAGCCAACCCCCGCGTCGACGTTCTGGCCGGCAGCCGTAGCGGCGCATACCTCGCGTCCGAGATCACCGACCCCGGTGAGCGCGCCGAAGCCTGGGCGAAGGCGCTGGACGTCTACGCCGGATACGCCGATTACGAAGTGCGAGCCGGGAATCGGATCATTCCCCTGATCCGGCTGAGGCCGTCGACATGACAAAGGGCGCCCCTCGTGGGGGCGCCCTTTGCGTTTCCGAGGGGGGATCTCGGAGGACTACTTCACCGTGACGTAGATCGTCTGGTTGATCGTCGAGCGGTTCGAGTCGCCATTCGAGGTGCCGAACGGTTCGGCGCCGCGTTGGATCGGGCCGCGGGTGACGGAGACGACCGACGCCTCATCCAGCGGTGCACTGGACTGGCGGGTGACGACAACGCGATTGCCCTGCGCTTCGAGCGCACTGATGGTCTGCTCGGCGTCGCCTCCGGTCGGAGCGGCGAACGCGGGGGCGGCCAAGCCCAGGACTCCGGCAGTCAGGGCGGCGGCGGTAACGGTGGTGATGGTGAACTTCTTCATTGTCTTGCCCTCTTCTGGTTTTCGATCGTGGTGATCTGATATCTGGAACCCGCCCGTCCCCCAAAACATTTCGGGTGGCAGGAATTTGATCATCGGTGGCAGAAACACATGACTGAGACTTGTCGGGGGCGCCGGTATACTCGAACATGTGTTCGAAGAACCGGATCTGCGTCGGCTCAGCGCCGCTGATCTGATCGACGCCGCCCAGCACTGGGCACGCGAAGAGAACGCGGCCGCGGCGCGAAAGATGGCGGTGATGGCCGAGTTGTTCACCCGGCGCACCGGCGTCGACGCCGAGGACCGCTCCGGATGGTGGCTCGATCCCGACGCCGCGGTCGCCGCCGAGGTGGCACCGGCCGTGGGCATCACTCGGGAGCTGGCACTGCACCAGATCCATCGCGCGGTGGCGCTGCGAGACCGGATGCCCCGGGTGGCGGCACTGTTCGCCGACGGACTGATCAGCGATCTGCTGATCCGCAAGATCGTCTATCGCACAGGGTTGGTCACCGACCCCGCGGTGATGGCCGAGGTCGATGCGGCGATCGCAGCCCACGTCGGTCGCTGGGGGCAGCTCTCGGAGAAGAAGCTCGAGCAAGCCATCGACGCGACCGTGCTGGCTCACGATCCGATCGCCGTGCGCCAGGTGGTGGAATCGTTGGCGCGGCGGCGTGTCGAGTTCGGCTCGCCCTCGGACGCGCCGGGTTTCACCAGCGTCTGGGCGCTGCTACCGGCCGCCGACGCCGTCGCGCTGCAGGATCGCCTCGAGGCGATCGCGCACACCGTATGCGCTGCGGACCCGCGCACCCTGGAGACCCGCCGAGCCGAGGCACTTGCCGCCGTCGGCGCCGGGCTCGAGGCTCTGGCGTGCCAGTGCGGTCTCGACGACTGCGACGCCGCCGCGGCACCCAGGCCGACGCGCAACACGACGATCTACGTAATCGCCGACAGCGCGACCGTGGACCACGCAGCCGCGCAGGAGCCCGCACCCGCCCGTGAGGACAAGCCGGCCCTGATCTTCGGGTCCGGCATCACGCCGTCAGAAGCGCTGGACCCGCTGCTGGCGCGCGCGAGGTTGCGTCAGGTCACCCATCCCGGTGACGCTCCGCCCGAAGATCACTACGTGCCGTCTCGGGCCCTCGCGGAGTTCATCCGCTGCCGCGATGTGACGTGCCGCTTCCCCGGCTGCGACGTGCCCGCCACCGAGGCCGACATCGACCACACGGTCCCCTATCCCGTCGGGCCCACCCACGCGTCGAACCTCAAGGCGCTGTGCCGTTTTCATCATCTTCTGAAGACATTCTGGGCTGGCGCCGAGGGATGGCAGGACCGCCAACTTCCCGACGGCACGGTGATCTGGACCAGCCCCACCGGACACATCTATTCGACGCATCCGGGCAGTCGGGATCTGTTCCCGTCGCTGTGTCGGCCGACCGGCGTCCTGTGGGACGGCGACCCGCCACGACCGTCGGCGTGCGAGGCGCGCGGCGTGATGATGCCGAGGCGCCGGTACACCCGCGCTCACAACCGTGCCCGTGCGGTCGCTGCCGCCCGCCGCCTGAACGAGCAACACGGAGCGCACGCCCACGCACCACCACCGATCTGAACAGGTGGTGGCCGTAAGCTGCCCGGGTGGCCGAGCCCCCGCTGTCACCGCAGCTGCCGTTGACGACGCAGATCTGGCGCTTCGTCCTGACCGGCGGGCTGTCGGCGATCGTGGACTTCGGTCTGTACGTCGCGCTGCTCGCCGCCGGGTTGCACGTCAACGTCGCCAAGACGCTGAGCTTCATCGCCGGGACGACGACGGCCTACCTGATCAACCGACGATGGACGTTCCAGGCACCGCCGAGCCGATCGCGCTTCATCGCGGTGGTGCTGCTGTATGCCGTCACCTATGCCGTGCAGGTCGGCATCAACTATGTCTTCTACATGCAGTTCGAGAACCAGCCGTGGCGGGTGCCGGTCGCGTTCGTCATCGCTCAGGGCACTGCGACCGTGATCAACTTCATCGTGCAGCGCGCAGTCATCTTCCGGCTGCGATGACCGCCGGCCCGGCAGCGCACACTGCGCTCGTCACGGACGGTTGGCACGCCGTCGTGCGCCGGTCCGCACCGGCACTGGCCGCCTGGGCCACGCTGATGCTGCTCGAGCTCTACGTCCTGATCGCCTCAGGTGACCAGGACATCGACATCAGCACCTCTCCCTCCTTTGCCGACTGGTCGGTGCTCGTGGTGCTGGCGGCGCTGCTGCCCCTGATGGCCGTCGTCGCCTTCGCCGTGAGCCGCGTCGCGAGTCCGCGAGTGCGTGCGCTGATCGCGTGGGGCTCGATAGCCGTCGGCCTCGCATCGGACACCTACCAGGCCGGCGGGTGGACGGCCTTCGGGACCGAGGCCGTCGACGTGGTCGTCATCCTGGTGATCCTGGCCGCGACCGGCTCAGGGCTCGGCGCGATCCTCGGGTGGGCGCTGCGCACCACCTTCACTCACCTGCGCTCGGCGGGCCAACTGTTCGCGCGGGCGCTGCCGGTGGTCCTGCTCACCCTTCTGGTGTTCTTCAACAACACCGTCTGGTACATCTCCGCCAACCTCGAGACCACCCGGATCTGGCTGCTGGTCGCAGGCATGGCTGCGATCGCCCTGGCCTTCACGGTCACCGAGTCGCGCCACGCCTGCCGCCCGCTGCTCGCCGAGGCCGAACCTGCACTGCGGCGCACGGACCAGGTGAAAGTCGTCGCGGTGGTGTCACTGGCCCAGTGCATCCAGGCGCTGGTCCTCGCCCTGGTCACCGGCGTGATCTTCTTCGTCATGGGGCTGGTGGTGCTCAATTCCACGGTGCTCGACCACCTGACGGACGGCAATCCCGCGCGCAGCCAGTGGCTGGACATCGCGCTGCCGGTCGACCAGGCGCTGGCCCACATCACGATCGTCCTGGCCGCGATGACGTTCATGTACCTCAGCGCCCGCGCGGCCACCGATGCCAAGCACCGCGCGGACTTCGTCGACCCGCTGCTCGACGACGTCCGCGCCACACTCGCGCTGCACCGACCGGCCGCCGCGAAGCGGTACCCTCTGTGACGATGTTTCGCACCGAGTTTCCGACCACCGCCAAGCGCCTGACCGGCTGGGGCCGCACCGCTCCGACCGTCGCGCAGGTGCTGACGACGCCGGATCCCGAGGTGATCGTCAAGGCCGTCACCCGCGCCGCCGAGGACCCTGACCGTGGTGTTCTCGCCCGTGGCCTCGGCCGCTCCTATGGCGACAACGCCCAGAACGGCGGCGGCCTGGTCATCGACATGAATGCGCTCAACCGCATTCACTCGATCAACACCGACGATGCACTCGTCGACGTCGATGCCGGCGTCAATCTCGACCAGCTCATGCGCGCAGCCCTGCCTCTTGGACTCTGGGTGCCTGTGCTGCCGGGCACGCGGCAGGTCACCATCGGCGGCGCCATCGCCTGCGACATCCACGGCAAGAACCACCACAGTGCCGGCAGCTTCGGCAACCACGTCCGCTCGATGGACCTGCTCACCGCCGACGGTCAGGTCCGCACCCTCACCCCCGACGGCCCCGAGCGCGACCTGTTCTGGGCCACCGTCGGAGGCAACGGACTGACCGGCATCATCCTGCGCGCCACCATTGCGATGACGCCGACCGAGACCGCGTACTTCATCGCCGACGGGGACGTCACGGCGAGCCTCGACGAGACCATCGCCTTCCACAGCGACGGCACCGAGGACAATTACACCTACTCCAGTGCGTGGTTCGACGCGATCAGCGCCCCGCCCAAGCTCGGGCGCGCGGCCATCTCCCGCGGCTCGCTGGCAACCCTCGACCAGCTGCCCGCCAAGCTGCAGAAGAACCCGCTGAAATTCGATGCGCCGCAACTGCTCACGCTGCCCGATGTCTTCCCCAACGGGCTGGCGAACAAGTACACGTTCATGCCGATCGGCGAACTCTGGTACCGCAAGTCGGGCACCTACCGCGGCAAAGTCCAAAACCTGACGCAGTTCTACCATCCGCTCGACATGTTCGGAGAGTGGAATCGCGCTTACGGCTCATTGGGTTTCGGCCAGTACCAGTTCGTGGTGCCCACCGACGCCGTCGAGGAGTTCAAGGCGATCCTCGTCGACATCCAGCGCTCGGGGTTCTACTCGTTCCTCAACGTGTTCAAACTATTCGGGCCGGGAAACGAAGCGCCGCTGAGCTTCCCGATCCCCGGCTGGAACGTGTGCGTGGACTTTCCGATCAAGCCGGGCCTCAACGAGTTTCTCAACGGACTCGACAAGCGGGTCCTGCAATTCGGCGGGCGGCTCTACACCGCCAAGGATTCCCGCACCACGGCCGAGACCTTCCACGCCATGTACCCCCGCATCGACGAATGGATCGCGTTGCGCCGCAAGGTCGATCCCGCCGGGGTCTTCGCCTCCGACATGGCTCGACGACTGGAGCTCCTCTAAATGGTGTTTGACGCCACCGGCAATCCTCAGACCATCCTGCTGTTCGGGGGAACCTCCGAGATCGGCCTGGCGATCTGCGCGCGCTACCTGCGCAACGCCTCGGCCCGGGTGATCCTGGCGTGCATGCCCGGCGATCCACTGC
Organism: Mycobacterium sp. IDUB_1; assembly: GCF_055419625.1. NCBI lineage: Bacteria > Bacillati > Actinomycetota > Actinomycetes > Mycobacteriales > Mycobacteriaceae > Mycobacterium > Mycobacterium sp. IDUB_1. Next base: position 303,333 of record NZ_JBVAYA010000001.1, read on the forward strand.
GCGATGCCGCCGCAACGCAGATGCGTGACGCCGGCGCCAAGGCAGTGGAAGTCATCGACTTCGACGCCCTCGACACCGACAGTCACCCCGGCGTCATCGAGAAGGCATGGGGCGGCGCCGTTGCCCCGAGAGACATAGACGTCGCGATCGTCGCGTTCGGCCTGTTGGGCGATGCCGAGGAGTTGTGGCAGAACCAGCGCAAGGCCGTCCAGATCGCCGACATCAACTACACCGCCGCCGTGTCGGTGGGCGTGCTCGTCGGGGAGAAGATGCGCGCGCAGGGCTCCGGCCAGATCATCGCGATGAGCTCCGCGGCGGGTGAACGCGTGCGGCGCTCCAACTTCGTCTACGGCTCCACCAAGGCCGGGCTCGACGGCTTCTACCTCGGCCTGGGAGAAGCATTGCGCGAGCACGGCGTTCGCGTGCTCGTCATCCGCCCCGGCCAGGTGCGCACCCGAATGAGCGCGCACGTCAAGGAAGCGCCGCTGACCGTCGACAAGGAGTACGTCGCCGAGCTCGCAGTCACCGCGTCGGCCAAGGGCAAGGATCTGGTGTGGGCGCCCGGCGCGTTCCGTTACGTGATGATGGTGCTGCGCCACATCCCGCGCCCGATCTTCCGCAAGCTCCCCATCTGATGCCAGGCGTGCTGGCCGCGCCGGTTCGAGTGGCCGGCCAGATGACCGTCGCGGCCGCGATCGCCGCCCTGGTCGCCGTCGTGAGCCTGGCTGCGATCGCCCGGGTCGAATGGCCGGCCTACAACTCATCCAATCAGCTGCACGCGCTGACCACGGTCGGCCAGGTCGTTTGTCTGACAGGGCTTTTCGCGGCCGGGCTGCTGTGGCGGCGCGGCCGTCACACCCTGGCCCGCCTCGGCGCGACCCTGTTCCTTGCCGCCTTCTCCGTCGTCACCCTGGCCATGCCGCTGGGCGCCACGAAGCTGTATCTCTTCGGCATCTCCGTCGACCAGCAGTTCCGCACCGAATATCTGACCCGGCTCACGGATTCGGCGAGCTTGCACGACATGACCTACATCGGTCTGCCGCCGTTCTACCCGCCGGGCTGGTTCTGGCTCGGCGGCCGGCTCGCGGCACTGACGGGCACGCCGGCGTGGGAGATGTTCAAGCCGTGGTCGGTCACCTCGATCGCGATCGCGATCGTGATCGCCTTCGCGCTCTGGGCCGCGATGGTCCGCTTCGAATACGCGCTCGTGGTCAGCACCGCGACCGCCGCGGCTGCGCTCGCCTACACCCCCGCCGAGCCCTACGCCGCGATCATCACCGTGCTGCTGCCGCCGATCTTCGTGCTGGGGTGGTCGGGCCTGCGGGGGAAATCAAGAAACGGGGGCTGGGCCGCCGTCGTCGCGGTCGGCATCTTCCTCGGCGGCGCGGCCCTGTTCTACACGCTGCTGCTGGCGTACGCGGCGTTCACGCTGACCATCATGGCCGCCTTGCTCGCCGTCGCCCGCAGGCACTGGGACCCGCTGGCCCGTCTCGCCGTCATTGCGGTGATCTCCGGGTTGATTGCGCTGATCGGGTGGGGGCCCTATCTCATCGCCGCCGCCAAGGGCACTCCCGCCGACCGCGGCACCGCGCAGCACTACCTGCCCGTCGACGGCGCTCAGCTGTCGTTCCCGATGCTGCAGTTCACGCTTCTGGGTGCGCTGTGCCTGCTCGGCACGCTGTGGCTGGTCGTGCGGGCGCGCAGCTCCACGCGTGCGGGCGATGAGCGCTTGCGCGAAGAGCAGACGGCACCCGCGCTGGCTGTCGCCGTGCTGGCCGTGTACGCCTGGTCGCTGCTGTCGATGCTCACCACGCTGGTGGGCACCACGCTGCTGTCCTTCCGTCTGCAGCCGACGCTGACGGTGCTGCTGACCGCGGCCGGGGCGTTCGGGTTCATCGAGACGTCCCGGGCCCTGGCCGCGCGGGTGAGAACCGCGAACACGCACCGCGTCGTCGCCGTCGCCACCGTGGTCGGTGCCCTCGGCGCCGTCACGTTCAGCCAGGACATCCCCGACGTGCTGCGCTCCGACATCGTCGTTGCCTACACCGACACCGACGGCTCCGGTCAGCGCGCCGACCGCAGGCCCCCGGGAGCCGAGCAGTACTACCGGGAGGTCGACGCGAAGATCCAGGAGGTGACCGGCCGGCCCCGCAACGAGACCGTCGTGATGACCGCCGACTACAGCTTCCTGTCCTACTACCCGTACTACGGCTTCCAGGGCCTCACGTCGCACTACGCCAACCCGCTCGCCCAGTTCACCGAGCGCGCCGGCGCCATCGAGGGCTGGTCCATGCTGACCAGCGCCGACCAGTTCGTCACAGCCCTGGACGCCCTGCCGTGGCCGCCGCCCACCGTCTTCCTGATGCGTCGCGGCGCCAACGACACCTACACGCTGCGGCTGGCCGCCGACGTCTACCCCAACCAGCCCAACGTGCGGCGCTATCACGTCGCCCTCGACGACGCGCTGTTCGACGATCCACGCTTCGACGTGTCCACGATCGGGCCGTTCGTGTTGGCCATCCGCAAGCCCTCTACGATCTAGCTCCGTGGCGGAGCAGCGGGCGAGGAGTGGCAACCACCGCACCGCGCGCCTGATCGCGATCGTGGCGGGCCTGCTGGGCACCGTGCTGGCGATCGCCACCCCACTGCTGCCGGTCACCCAGACCACCGCGCAGCTGAACTGGCCGCAGAACGGGGTGCTCGCCAGCGTCGACGCCCCCCTCATCGGGTACGTCGCCACCGACCTCGAGATCACGATCCCCTGCCAGGCCGCCGCGGGCCTGGACCGTCCCGGTCGCTCGGTGCTGCTGTCCACCGTGCCCCGACAGGCGCCGAAAGCCGTCGACCGCGGGCTGCTCATCGAGCGGGTCAACAACGACGTCCTGGTGATCGTGCGCAACACCCCGGTGGTCAGCGCACCGCTGGACCAGGTGCTCAGCCCGGCCTGCCGGGAGCTGACGTTCACCGCCCACGCCGACAAGGTCACCGGCGAGTTCGTCGGGCTCACCCAGCCACCCGACTCGTCCGACGCCGGCGAACCTCTGCGGGGCGAGCGCAGCGGCTACGACTTCCGCCCGCAGATCGTCGGCGTGTTCACCGACCTGTCCGGCCCCGCCCCTCCCGGCCTGCAGCTCTCGGCCACCGTCGACTCCCGCTACAGCACCTCGCCGACGCTGCTCAAGCTCGTCGCGATGATCCTCGGCGTCGCGATGACGATCGTCTCGCTGGGCGCGCTGCACGTGCTCGACAGCGCCGACGGTCGGCGGAACAAGCGCTTCCTGCCGCAGCGCTGGTGGTCGTTGTCCCCGCTCGACGGGCTGGTCACCGCGGTGATGGTGTGGTGGCACTTCGTCGGCGCGAACACCGCCGACGACGGCTACATCCTGACCATGGCGCGGGTGTCGGAGAACGCCGGCTACATGGCCAACTACTACCGCTGGTTCGGCACCCCGGAGGCGCCGTTCGGCTGGTACTACGACCTGCTCGCACTGTGGGCGCACGTCAGCACCACGAGCGTCTGGATGCGACTGCCCACGCTGCTGATGGGGCTGGCCTGCTGGTGGGTGATCAGCCGCGAGGTGATCCCCCGCCTCGGCGACTCGGTCAAACACAGCCGGGCCGCGGCGTGGACGGCCGCGGGACTGTTCCTGGCGTTCTGGCTGCCGCTGAACAACGGTCTGCGTCCGGAGCCGATCATCGCGCTGGGCATCCTGCTGACCTGGTGCTCGGTCGAGCGCGGGGTGGCCACCAGCCGGCTGCTGCCCGTCGCGATCGCCGTGATCATCGGCGCGCTCACGCTGTTCTCCGGGCCCACCGGCATCGCCGCGGTCGGCGCTCTGCTCGTCGCCATCGGGCCGCTGAAAACCATTGTGGCCGCCCATGTCTCACGGTTCGGCTACTGGGCGCTGCTGGCGCCGATCGCCGCCGCGGGCACCGTCACGATCTTCCTGATCTTCCGCGACCAGACCCTGGCCGCCGAACTGCAGGCGAGCAGCTTCAAGTCCGCTGTCGGGCCCAGCCTGGCCTGGTTCGACGAGCACATCCGCTACTCGCGGTTGTTCACCACCAGCCCCGACGGCTCGGTGGCACGCCGGTTCGCGGTCGTCACGCTGCTACTCGCCCTGGCGGTGTCGGTGGCGATGTCGCTGCGCAAGGGCCGCATTCCCGGCACCGCGCTCGGCCCGAGCCGCCGCATCGTCGGCATCACGATCATCTCGTTCCTGGCGATGATGTTCACCCCCACCAAGTGGACCCACCACTTCGGCGTGTTCGCCGGACTCGCTGGTTCACTCGGCGCACTGGCGGCCGTGGCGATCTCGACGGCGGCCATGCGGTCCCGGCGCAACCGCACCCTGTTCACCGCGGCGGTGCTGTTCCTCACCGCACTCTCGTTCGCCACCGTCAACGGCTGGTGGTACGTCTCGAACTTCGGTGTGCCGTGGTCGAATTCGTTCCCCGAATGGCACTTCGGCTTCACCACCATGCTGCTGGGACTCTCCGTGCTCGCCCTGCTGGTGGCCGCCTGGGTGCACTTCTCCGGCCGCGACGCCGCCCCGGAGGCCCCGCCGCGGCGCTGGCGATCCGTGGCGCGCGCCCCGCTGGCGATCGCCACCTGGGCCCTGGTGATCTTCGAGGTCGGCTCCCTCACGCTGGCGATGACCGGCCAGTACCCGGCCTGGACCGTCGGCCGGTCCAACCTCGAGGCGTTGGCCGGAAAGACCTGCGGCATGGCCGAAGACGTCATGGTCGAGCAGGATCCCAATGAAGGCATCCTCACCCCGATCGACACACCCGTCAGCATCTCGCTCGGCGCCGGTCGATCAGAAGGGTTCACCCCCAACGGAATTCCCGCTGACGTCTCCGCCGACCCGGTGATGGAACAACCCGGCTCGGACAACTTCGCCGACTCCGACAGCGGCGTGGTCACCGGCAGCGAAGCGGGTACCGAGGGTGGCACGACCGCCGCAGCGGGGATCAACGGCTCGCGCGCCAGCCTCCCCTACAACCTGAACCCGGCCCGCACCCCCGTGCTCGGCAGCTGGCGCAGCGGCACGCAGGCGCCCGCGTTCCTGCGATCGGCCTGGTACCGCCTGCCCGCCGGCTGGAACGAGGGCGACCGCTCCGACTCGCTGCTGGTGGTGTCGGCGGCGGGCCGGTTCGATCCCAGCGATCTGATCGTGCAGTGGGCCCGCGACGGCGACGACACCCCGGGCGGCGGCATCGGCTTCGGCGACGTCGGCGCGGCCCCCGCGTGGCGCAACCTGCGGGCGCCACTGTCGGCCATCCCCTCCGACGCGACCCGCATCCGATTGGTCGCCACCGACGACGATCTGAGCCCCACCCACTGGATCGCCGTGACCCCGCCCCGCATCCCGGCGCTGCGCACGCTGCAGGACGTCGTCGGCTCCAGCGATCCGGTGCTGCTGGACTGGCTGGTCGGGCTCGCGTTCCCGTGTCAGCGTCCGTACGGGCACCGCAACGGCGTCATCGAGGTACCCAAGTGGCGCATCCTGCCGGACCGCTTCGGCGCCGAGGCCAACTCGCCGGTGATGGACTACCTGGGCGGCGGCCCGCTCGGCATCACCGAACTACTGCTGCGCGCCACCACCGTGCCGACATATCTGAAGTACGACTGGTTCCGCGACTGGGGTGCGCTGCAGCAGCTCACGCCCTACTACCCGGGCGCCGAGGTGGCCCGCCTGGATCTCGGTTCGGCAACGCGTAGCGGACTGTGGAGCCCGGCACCGCTGCGTCTGTCCTAGACCCGTCTACCATCGAGCCTCGTGCCTGCCCGCAGTCCCCGTCTCGTCGCGATCCTCGCGGGAGTTTTGGGACTCGTCGGCATCCTGTGCTGCGGTGTCGCACCGCTGCTTCCGGTCACCCAGCAGACCGCGACGGTCCTGTGGCCGCAGGGCGCCGACGCCGACGGCTTCGTCAGCGACATCACCGCACCGCTGGTCTCCGGTGCCCCCAAGTCGCTCGACGTCACGATCCCCTGCACGGCCGTGACGAGCCTGCCCGCGGACGGCGGCGTGGTGTTCTCGACGATTCCGGCCAACGGGATCGACGCCGGCCGTAACGGCCTGTTCGTGCGCGCCAATGCCGACGTCGTCTACGTCGCGTTCCGCGACACCGTCGCCGCCGTCGCACCCCGGCAGGACGTGAACCGCGGCGCCTGCAGCGAGCTGCGCCTGTGGGCCAACATCGGTGCGGTCGGCGCCGATTTCGTCGGCATCCCGGGCGCTACCGGCACGCTCAGCGTCGACAAACGCCCGCAGGTGGCAGGGGTGTTCACCGACCTTCGTGTCCCCGTCACTGCGGGCCTGAACGCCCGTATCGACGTCGACACCCGCTTCATCACCACCCCGTCGGCGCTGAAGACACTCGTGATGGCGCTCGGCGTCGTGTGTGTGGTCGGCTCGATCATCGCGCTCGCGCTGCTCGACCGGGTGTCCGGACGGCGCCCGCCCCGCACCCGTCGCCGCGTCGGCTGGGCGACCTGGGTGGCCGACCTGGGCGTGATCGGCGGGCTGCTGGCCTGGCACGTCGTCGGCGCGACGTCGTCGGACGACGGCTACAACCTGACGATGGCGCGGGTGGCCGGTGAGGCCGGCTACACCACCAACTACTACCGCTATTTCGGGGCATCCGAGGCGCCGTTCGACTGGTACCAGAGCGTGCTCGCCCACCTGGCCTCGATCAGCGCCGCCGGGGTGTGGATGCGGCTGCCTGCGCTGCTCGCAGGCATCGGTACCTGGCTGATCGTCAGCCGCTGCCTGCTGCCGCGGCTGGGCCGCCGCGTCGCCGCGAACCGGGTGGCCACCTGGACCGCCGCGGCGGTGTTCCTGGCCGCGTGGCTGCCGTTCAACAACGGGCTGCGCCCTGAACCGCTGATCGCCTTCGCGGTGGTCGCGGTCCTGATGCTGGTGGAGTGGACGCTCGGCACGCGCAGGCTGTGGCCGGCCGCCGTGGCGATCGTGATCGCGATGTTCTCGGTGACGCTGGCGCCGCAGGGTCTGGTTGCGCTGGCGCCCCTGCTGGTCGGCGCTCGCGGCATCACGCAGATCGTCTCCGCCCGCCGCCGCACCGACGGATTCGCCGCGACCCTGCTACCGCTGGTGGCGGCCCTCTCGCTGATCTCGGTGATCGTGTTCCGCGACCAGACGCTGGCCACCGTCGCCGAATCGGTGCGCATCAAGTACACCGTCGGGCCGACCATTCCCTGGTACCAGGAGTTCCTGCGCTACTACTACCTCACCGTGGAAGACAGCGTCGACGGCTCCCTGACCCGCCGCTTCGCCGTGCTCCTGCTGCTGTTGTGCGTGTTCGGGCTGATCGTGGTGCTGCTGCGCCGCGGCCGTGTGCCCGGTGCGGTGAGCGGACCGGTGTGGCGGCTGACGGGCAGTGCGGCGATCGGTCTGCTGCTGCTGACCCTGACCCCGACCAAGTGGGCCGCGCAGTTCGGCGCGTTCGCCGGGCTGGCCGGCGCGCTCGGCGGGGTGACGGCGTTCGCGTTCGCCCGGGTCGGCCTGCACAGCCGCCGCAACCTGGCGCTGTACGTGACGGCCCTGCTGTTCGTGCTCGCCTGGGCGACCTCCGGCATCAACGGCTGGTTCTACGTCGGCAACTACGGGGTGCCCTGGTTCGACAAACAGCCCGTGATCGCGCACTTCCCGGTCACCACGATCTTCCTGGTGCTGGCCATCGCCGGCGGTCTGCTCTCGGCCTGGCTGCACTTCCGCATCGACTACGCCGGTCACACCCAGGTCGCCGACACCGGCCGCAACCGTGCGCTGGCCTCGACGCCGATGCTGATCGTCGCGATCATCATGGTCGTCCTCGAGCTCGGCTCCATGCTCAAGGCGACCGCGGGGCGCTACCCCGTCTACACCACCGGCTCCGCCAACATCGCCGCGCTGCGCTCCGGCCTGGGCACGGACAGCTGCGCGATGGCCGACGACGTCCTCGTCGAAGCCGACACCAATGCCGGCATGCTGCAACCCGTTCCGGACCAGCGATGGGGGCAGTACGGGCCGCTCGGCGGTGAGGACCCGGTCGGGTTCACGCCCAACGGCGTCAGCGACACCCTCGAACCGGCCGAGCCGGTCGCCGCCAATCCCGGCACCGTCAACTCCGACGGCCCCGTCGACAAGCCGAACATCGGCATCGGATACGCGGCGGGCACCGGCGGCGGCTACGGACCGGAAGGCGTCAACGGCTCCCGGGTATTCCTCCCGTTCGGCCTCGACCCCAAGCGCACGCCGGTCATGGGCAGCTACGGCGAGAACGCCATCGCGGCGAAAGCCACCTCGGCCTGGTACCAACTGCCGCCCCGAACCCCGGACCGGCCGCTGGTGAGCGTCGCCGCCGCCGGAGCCATCTGGTACTACAACGAAGACGGCTCGTTCAACTACGGCCAGTCACTGAAGCTGCAGTGGGGAGTGCACCGGCCCGACGGGTCCTACCAGGCGCTCAATGAGGTCCAGCCGATCGACATCTTCCAGCAGAAGGCCTGGCGCAACCTGCGCTTCCCGATGACGACGGCACCGCCGGAGGCCAACGTCGCCCGCATCGTCGCCGACGACCCCAACCTGTCGGAGGACCAGTGGTTCGGGTTCACCCCGCCGCGGGTCCCGGTGCTGGAGACCGCCGAACAGTTCCTCGGGTCGGACACCCCGGTGATGATGGACATCGCCACCGCGGCGAACTTCCCCTGCCAGCGCCCGTTCGCCGAGCACCTCGGGATCGCCGAGCTGCCGCAGTACCGCATCATCCCGAACTTCAAGCAGATGGTGGTCTCGTCGAACCAGTGGCAATCCGCCGAATCCGGAGGACCGTTCCTGTTCATCCAGGCGCTGCTGCGCACCGCGACGATTCCGACCTACCTGAAGGGTGACTGGTACCGCGACTGGGGCTCACTGGAGCGCTACATCCGCGTCGTACCGCGCGACGAGGCGCCCGACGCCGTCGTCGAGGAAGGATCGACACGCGTGTTCGGCTGGAGCCGTGGCGGACCCATTAGGGCCCTCCCGTGATGCGCGACGACGTGAAGGTGGCGCGCTGGGTCGCGACGATCGCCGGCCTGCTCGGCTTCGTGCTGGCCGTGGCGACTCCTCTGCTGCCGGTCACGCAGACCACAGCGACGCTGAACTGGCCGCAGCAGGGCCGGGCCGACGACGTCACCGCGCCGCTGATCGCGCAGGCCCCCGTCACGCTCACCGCCTCCATTCCGTGCGCGGTGCTGGCCGACATGCCGGCCAGGGGCGGACTGGTGCTGGGCACCGCACCCGCGCAGGGCCGCGACGCCGCGCTGAACGCGATGCTGGTCAACGTCACCTCCTCCCGCGTCGACGTCATCGTCCGCAACGTCGTGGTGGCCAGCGTCAACCGCAACCGCATCGGCGGCTGCGAGCGCCTGGACATCACGTCCTCGCACGACGGCACGTTCGCCGAATTCGTCGGGCTGAAGAAGTCCGACGGGTCCGCCCAGCGCACCGGCTATGCCGACCCCAACCTGCGGCCGGCGATCGTGGGGGTGTTCACCGATCTGGTCGGCCCGGCGCCGCCCGGGCTGCAGTTCTCGGCGACGATCGACACCCGCTACACCACCCACCCCAGCGCGCTGAAACTCACCGCGATGCTGCTGGCCATGGTGTCGACGGTGATCGCCCTGCTGGCGCTGTGGCGGCTGGATCGCCTCGACGGGCACCGCATGCATCGCGTGATCCCCACCCGGTGGCGCACCTTCACTGTGGTCGACATCGTCGTCGTCGGCGGGTTCCTGCTCTGGTACGTGATCGGAGCCGGCTCCTCGGACGACGGCTACCAGATGCAGATGGCGCGCACCGCCGACCATGCCGGCTACATGGCCAACTACTTCCGCTGGTTCGGCAGCCCCGAGGATCCGTTCGGCTGGTACTACAACGTGCTCGCGCTGATGACCCATGTCAGCGACGCCAGCCTGTGGATCCGGCTGCCCGACCTGATCTGTTCGATGATCTGCTGGCTGCTGCTCTCGCGGGAGGTGCTGCCGCGACTCGGCCCCGCGGTGTCATCGAGCCGGGCCGCGATGTGGGCGGCCGGTCTGGTGCTGCTGGCGGCGTGGATGCCGTTCAACAACGGGCTGCGTCCCGAAGGGCAGATCGCCACCGGTGCTCTGGTCACCTACGTGCTGATCGAGCGGGCCATCACCTCGGGCCGGCTCACCCCGGCCGCACTCGCCACGCTCACCGCCGCGTTCACCCTCGGCATCCAGCCGACCGGGCTGATCGCCGTGGCCGCCCTGGTCGCCGGTGGCCGCCCGATCCTGCGCATCGTGATGCGGCGACGCGCACTGGTGGGCACGTGGCCACTGATCGCCCCTCTCCTGGCAGCAGGCACCGTGATCCTGACGGTGGTGTTCGCCGACCAGACGATCGCAACGGTGTTGGAAGCCACCAAGATCCGCACCGCGATCGGGCCGAGTCAGGAGTGGTACACCGAGAACCTGCGGTACTACTACCTGATCCTGCCGACCACCGACGGCGCCATCGAACGCCGGGTGGCGTTCCTGTTCACCGCGATGTGTCTGTTCCCGTCGCTGTTCATGATGCTGCGCCGCAAGCGTGTTCCCGGCGTCGCCCGCGGGCCGGCCTGGCGCCTGATGGGCGTGATCTTCGCGACGATCTTCTTCCTGATGTTCACCCCCACCAAGTGGATCCACCACTTCGGGTTGTTCGCGGCGGTGGGCGGCGCGATGGCGGCGCTGGCCACGGTCATGGTGTCGCCGGTGGTGCTGCGCTCGGCCCGCAACCGGATGGCGTTCCTGTCGCTGGTCTTCTTCGTACTGGCGCTGTGCTTCGCCTCCACCAACGGCTGGTGGTACGTGTCGAACTTCGGTGTGCCGTTCAACAATTCGGTACCCAAGATCGGCGGCGTGACCGTCAGCACCATGTTCTTCGCGCTGTTCGCGGTGGCTGCGCTGTGGGCCTTCTGGCTCCATCTGAGACCGCGGCGCGAACCTCGCGTGGTGCGACTGCTGACCGCCGCGCCGATCCCGATCGCCGCGGGCCTGATGGTCGTGGTGTCGGTCGCCTCGATGGCGATCGGCGTGGCGCGCCAATACCCGACCTACTCCAACGGATGGGCCAACGTGCGGGCGCTGGCCGGCGGCTGCGGGTTGGCCGACGACGTTCTGGTGGAACCGGATTCGAACGCGGGCTTCCTGGCACCACTGCCTGGCGACTACGGACCTCTCGGACCGCTCGGCGGTGCGACGCCAACGGGCTTCTCCCCCAACGGGGTTCCGGAGAAGATCATCGCCGAGGCGATCAGGCTGAACAATCCGCAACCCGGCACCGACTACGACTGGAACCGCCCGATCAAGCTGTCCCGGCCCGGGCTGAACGGGTCCACGGTCCCGCTGCCCTACGGCCTGGACCCCGCCCGCGTCCCGGTCGCCGGCTCGTATTCGACTGCCGCACAACAGGAGAGCCGCCTCACCTCGGCCTGGTACGCACTGCCCGCTCCTGACGACGCGCATCCTCTCGTGGTGATCACGGCGGCGGGCACCATCGAGGGGACGAGTGTCGCCAACGGTCTGACGTCGGGGCAGAAGGTCGAACTCGAATACGCCACCCGCGGCGCCGACGGAGCGCCGGTGCCCGCCGGCCGCGTACAGCCCTACGACATCGGCCCCACTCCGTCGTGGCGCAACCTGCGCTACCCGCGCTCGGAGATCCCGGCCGACGCCGTGGCAGTGCGGGTGGTCGCCGAAGACCTGTCGCTCGGCCAGGGCGACTGGGTCGCCGTCACCCCGCCGCGGGTCCCCGAGGTGCGCTCGGTGCAGGAGTACGTCGGATCGACCCAGCCCGTGCTGATGGACTGGGCGGTGGGGCTGGTGTTCCCGTGCCAGCAGCCGATGCTGCATGCCAACGGCGTGACCGACATCCCCAAGTTCCGCATCTCGCCCGACTACTTCGCCAAACTTCAGAGCACCGACACGTGGCAGGACGGCAAGAACGGTGGCCTGCTCGGGATCACGGACCTGCTGTTGCGGGCGTCGGTCATGTCGACCTACCTGTCGCACGACTGGGGGCAGGACTGGGGTTCACTACGCCGGTTCGACACCATCGTCGACGCGCAGCCGGCGCAGATCGACCTCGGTGAAGCCAGCCGCTCCGGGCTGTGGTCGCCCGGTCCGATGCGCATCGAGCCGTGACCGATTCCGTCCAGCTCGGCCGGGCCACGCTGACCCGGGTGGTCGAGCTGCGGGTCCAGATGCGCACCGATCTGTTCGGCCAGACCCCCACCGAGGCCTGGGCCGACAACGCCCACCTCCTGGAGCCGCTGTTCTGGGACCGCGAGGCCGACCAGTGGAAGATCGCGATGCAGACGTGGGTGCTGCGGGTCGACGGGCTGACCGTGCTCGTCGACACCGGGGTCGGCAACGACCGGCACCGGCCACACTTCCCGCCGCTGCACCAGCTGCAGACCGGATATCTCGACGCGCTCGCAGCGGCCGGGGTCACCCCGGAATCCGTCGACGTCGTGGTCAACACACACCTGCACACCGACCACGTCGGATGGAACACCCGCCAGGTCGACGGAGAGTGGGTGCCGACGTTCCCGAACGCCCGCTACCTGATGCCTGAACTCGACTACCGCCACTTCTCCCCCGACGGCGACAGCGCCAACGAGGGCATGCAGATCGTCTTCGCCGACAGTGTGATTCCGGTCGCCGACCAGACCGAGCTGTACTCCGGTGACCATCAGCTCAGCGACTCACTGTGGCTGCGGCCCGCGGCTGGACACACGCCCGGTTCGTCGGTGGTGTGGCTGGACGCCGGCGTACCCGCCGTGTTCGTCGGCGATCTCACCCACTGCCCGATCCAGCTGATCCGACCCGAAGATCCGTGCGCGTTCGACGAGAACCCGGCTGCCGCGGCGCGCGCCCGCCACCGCGTGCTGACCGAGGCCGCTCGCCGAGGAGCGGCGGTCGTGCCGGCGCACTATCCCGGCCACGGTGGCGCACGGATCTCGGCCCGCGACAACGGATTCGGCGTCCAGGAGTGGCTGGCGCTGACCGAGATCTGACCGGGGGGATCTAGCCGGTGCCGTAGCCGGCGAGGAACACCCGTACCCCGTTCCGCGCCTGGCGGTCGAGGTCGAGACTCTCCTGCACCGCGGGACCGCCACGGAACAACGCCTCGTCGATACACCGGCCGACGATCAGGAACGCGAAATGCTCTGCGGCGACCGCTGTGTCCGCAACCTTCAGCAGGCCGCGGCGATCCAGCGCCGCGAAGCAGTCGGCGAACGCGGCCAGCATCCGGCCCGGCGCGCGCTGCAGATACGCCTCGGCGAGATCGGGTACGCGGGTGGCCTCTCCGATCACCAGGCGCCGCAGTTGCACGACCGGCTCGGCCAGCACAGCGTGCAGGTAGTCACGCGCCAGCGACGTCAGATCCTGTTCGAGATCGGCCGTGGCGGCGAGCTCTGCGACGCGCGCCTCGAAGCTGCCGACGGTGGAAGTCAAGGCCTCGTCGACGATCGCCAGAAGTAGCGCGTGCTTGTCGCCGAACTGCTTGTAGACCGTCTGCTTGGACACTGCGGCGGCGGCCGCGATCGCGTCGACACTGGTGCCCTGGTAGCCGTGCGCCAGGAACAGCCGCCGCGCCTCGGCCAGGATCGTCGCACGCTTGCGCGCCGAGCGGCTCGTCGGTTCCGGCATCTCACCTCGCTGGTACTGGACAGTCCAGTTTTGGGTACTGTACGGTCTAGTTCCATTCTGACACGGAGGACGCCGTGACCACGACGGATTGCCCGCCACTGGCGGACCGCATCACCAAATCGTTGCTCGGCTACGGAGTTATTGCCGGCCCCGTCTACGTGATCTCGGTGGCCGCGCAAGCCGCCACCCGCGACGGGTTCGACCCGACCCGGCACGCGGCGAGCCAACTCGCCAACGGCAGCCTCGGCTGGATCCAGATCGCCACCTTCATCATCTGCGGCGCGATGACGATCGCCGCCGCCGTCGGCGTCGGCCGTGCCCTGGGAGCGCGACGACGGGCGCCGTGGACGGCTGGCCTGCTCGGCGTCTACGGGGCGGCGCTGATCCTCGCCGGGATGTTCCGCGCCGACCCGTCCGACGGCTTCCCGCCGGGCACCCCGGCAGGCCCGGGAGTGGTGACCTGGCACGGAATCACCCACTTCGCCGTCGCCGGTGTGGGCTTCGCATGCCTGGTCGCGGCGTGCTTCACCTACGGCGGGTGGCCGTCGCGGATCGTGGGGCTCGTGTTCGCGGTGAGCTTCCTGTGGCTGTCCTCCGGGCAGGGCGGCACCCCCGCGCTTCTGACGTTCACCGTCGCCGTCGTGCTGAGCTGGGCGTGGCTCTGCGCGGTGTCGATCCGGTTGTACCGCCGCGTCTGACCTAGTTCGTCTCGTCGTTCGCGCCGGGGTCGGCATTCTCCCGAGCGATGTCACCCTGGCAGTCGTCCTGGGACAGCTTGGTCTGCTGCACGCACACCTGCACCGGGACGTCGCCGGTGCCGGTGGGTTTGGCGATGTCCGACGAATACAAAGACCACAGCTGCTGATCCGACCCGCTCACCCGCGCGCAGTAGGCCTGTGCACCCTGCTCGGTGATGCCCGCCCCGCCCAGCGTCCCGCAGTCCGCGCCGACCACCACCACCGGCACGGCCACGCTGGCCGTCTTCGTCGGCTCGTCGCGCAGCACCACGAACAACGTCGCTGCCACCGCCAGCACAGACAGCACCAGCGCAAGCACCGCCAGGATGCGCCCGCGGGACCGCGCGGCAGCCCGCCCCGTCCTGGCATGACGCGGACCGGCCGTCGCCGCCTGCGCCGGCATCGTCGCGTGGGGATCGGCACCGAGCGCCGGGGCCATCGTCCCCGTCCGGTTGGCCAACGCCCTCGCGAAGTCGATGCAGCGTTCGAACCGGTCTGCCGGTGATTTCGCCAGCGCCTTCTCCAACGCTCCGCCCAGCCCCGACAGGTCCGGGCGCGCCTGCGCGATCGACGGCGGGCGCGCCGACAGGTGCGAGCTGATGACGATCGCCGGGTTGGAATGCTGGAACGGCGGCGAACCCGTCAGCAGCTGGTACGCCGTCGCCGCCAGAGCGTACTGGTCGGCCCGCCCGTCGATGTCCTTGTCGGCAGTGAGCTGCTCGGGCGCCGAGTAGGCGACCGTGCCGACGGTCATGTCCGTGGCCGTCAGCGCGCTCACCTCACCTACACGGCGCGCAATACCGAAGTCCGCCAACAGAATTCGCTCTTCATCGGTATCAGGGTCGGCGATCAGGATGTTGGCGGGCTTGACGTCGCGGTGCAGCAGGCCGCGCGCGTGCGCGTAGTCCAGCGCCTCCCCCACCGCGGTGACGATGCGGACCACCAGATCCGGCGGCATCCCGTCGGGATAGCGCTCGGCGAGCAGCCGCGCGGCGTCGGTGCCCTCGACGTGGTCCATCGACAACCACAACCGGCCGTCGAAGTCCCCGCGGTCGTGCACGGAGACGATGTGCGGATGCCACAGCGTCGCCGCGATGTCGGCTTCCCGGTTGAAGCGCTCCCGGTACTCGGTGTCGGCGCACACCGCGGCCGAGAGCACCTTCAGGGCGTCGTTGCGCGGCAGCCGAGGATGGCGCGCCAGATACACCTCACCCATGCCCCCCGAGCCCAGCAGCCGCATGACGGTGTAGCCCGCGATCACGTCTCCGTCGGTCAGCGGCATCGCGAGACCCCTACGGCGCGCAGAGATAGGGGAAGTCGGGCAGGAATTCCTCACGCGGCGCGAAGTCGGTCAGGCTGGTCCGGCCGTTCGTCAGGAACTTCGACCGGTAGTCGGCGACGTCGTCGCGCAGCGTGCGGCCGTTCGGATACCCGGCGGGCTTGCGTGGGTTGTACGTCAGCACGTCGGGCAGTGTGCCCTCGGACGCGATCGCGTCGATGGCCTCGGCACGGGTGTAGCCGCCGGTCTCGGCCATCAACTCGATGAGATGCCCCATCCAGCGACCCTGGTCCCGGTTCGGCTCACCGGCGTTGAACTCGGCGAGTTCGGAGTCGTCGGGAAAGAAGCCGCTGACCCACGGATGCGCGACACGGTCGGCGTGTACCCACCGACCGTCGGTGTTCACGCTGCACCGCGCCCAAATGCGGACATCGGGCACGGCACCGAGGTAGGCCGTCGGCAGCTCCACGGCCATCGCGATGACCTTCGAGCCCTCGAACGCGGCGTCACTGCGGGCCCCGGCGAAGAACGAGAAAGACCCCGAGCGCGACCGCCACAGATGCGGCT
Source organism: Mycobacterium sp. IDUB_1 (assembly GCF_055419625.1). Taxonomy (NCBI): domain Bacteria; kingdom Bacillati; phylum Actinomycetota; class Actinomycetes; order Mycobacteriales; family Mycobacteriaceae; genus Mycobacterium; species Mycobacterium sp. IDUB_1. Next base: position 319,627 of record NZ_JBVAYA010000001.1, read on the forward strand.
CGTCCTCGAACGACACGTCCGTGCCGCCGAAGATCTCCGACCCCACCGCGGCGTCGACGCGTGCCTCGGCCTGAAGGGCGAGGCGGACGTCGACCTTCTGCCTGCCGTTCACCGGTTCACTGAAGACGAAGTTGAACGCGATGTCGTTGCGCAGGTCGCCGTCGTTGTCGATCGCGATGCGATAGACCGCGTCGGGATGCATCGCATCGGCGTTCGGGTTCGCGGTCAGGATCAGCGCCGTACGGCCCGGGTCCCTGGGGGACGGGAACACATACAAATCGCACAGGTCCAGGCGCGGATCGCCCAGCGGCGCACCCCGACGCAGCCCGGTGAAGTCAGTCGACACGAGCTCTATCCAACCGCACTGCAGTTCTAGATGGGCGTCAGGCCGTGTTTGCGCAGCACCTTGGGGAACGGTTGCTTGTCGCGCAGCAGTTTGAGCGACTTGCGCAGCAGCAGCCGCGTCTCGTGCGGTTCGATGACGCCGTCGATGTAGCCGCGCTCGGCCGCGATCCACGGGGTGGCCATGTTCAGGTTGTAGCCCTCGATGAAGTCCTTGCGGATCTTCTGCACCTCCGGCGCCGTCGGGTCCGGGAAGCGCTTCACCAACAGCTGCGCCGCGCCCTCGGCGCCGATCACCGCGATACGCGCCGTCGGCCAGGCGAAGTTCAGATCGGCCGAGAGCTGCTTGGAGCCCATCACCGCGTAGCCGCCGCCGTACGCCTTACGGACCACGATGGTGACCTTCGGGACGTCGGCCTCCACGATCGCGTTGAAGAACCGGCCGCCACGCTTGATGATGCCGTTCTTCTCCTCCTCGACACCGGGCATGGCGCCCGGGGTGTCGACGACGAACACCAGCGGCAGGTTGAACGAATCGCAGAACCGGATGAAGCTCGACGCCTTGTCCGACGCCTCGCTGTCCACCGCGCCGGACAGCACCATCGGCTGGTTGGCGATGACGCCGACGGGCCGGCCGTCGACCCGGGCGAACGCGGTGATCATCGCGCGCCCGCGCTGATCGGAGACCTCGAACACGTCGCCGTCGTCGAAGATCCGCAGCAGGATCTCCATCATGTCGTAGGCCTGGTTGTCCGAGTCCGGCACGATCGTGTCCAGCTCGAGGTCGTGCGGCGTGATCTCCGGCTCGAGCCCCGGGTTGATGATCGGGGCGTCGTCGAAGTGGTTGGCCGGCAGGAAGCTCAGGTAGTCCCGCACGTACTGGTAGGCGGCGGCCTCGGAGTCGACGACCTTGTGGATGTTGCCGCGCTGCGCCTGCACGTCGGCGCCGCCGAGTTCGTCGAACGTGACGTCCTCACCCGTGACGTCCTTGATGACATCGGGACCGGTGATGAACATGTAGCCCTGGTCGCGCACCGCGACGATCAGGTCCGTCTGGATCGGCGAGTACACCGCGCCGCCGGCGCACTTGCCGAAGATCAGCGAGATCTCGGGCACGAGTCCGCGCAGCATCTCGTGGCGACGGCCCAGCTCGGCGTACCAGGCCAGCGACGTCACCGCGTCCTGGATGCGCGCGCCCGCCGAATCGTTGATGCCGATGATCGGGCAGCCGACCATCGCCACCCACTCCATCAGGCGGGCGACCTTGCGGCCGAACATCTCGCCGACCGAGCCCTGGAAGACGGTCTGGTCGTGGCTGAAGACACCCACCGGGCGGCCGTTGATCGTGCCGTGGCCGGTGACCACGCCGTCGCCGTAGAGCGCGTCCGGGTCGCCCGGAGTCTTGGCCAGCGCACCGATCTCGAGGAAGCTGCCCGGATCGAGCAGCTCGTAGATGCGGTCCCGCGCGCTCGGAATGCCCTTCTTCGCGCGCTTGGCGACGGCCTTCTCACCGCCCGGCTCCTTGGCGAGCTCCAGCTTCTCGCGGAGCTCGGTCAGCAATTCCGCCGTCGTTTTCGTGGTCACTTGCTCTCGCTCTCGATCACGGTGATCGCCTCACTCAGGTGAGCCCCGACCTTGGCAATGTACGGCTCGTCGATGACCTGGATGTGCTCGCCCCCGACCGGCACCACTTCGAGATCCTCGACGTAATCCCCCCACCCGCCGTCAGGCTGACGGACGGCGTAGCGCGGCTCGAAGAAGATCGCGTCGTCGTGGTAGCGATCGGCCATGTACAGCGTCACGTGGCCGTCGTAGGGCTGGATCTCCGCGGTCTCGAGTAACCGGTTGTCCAGGTACGACGTGCGCTGGTGCTCGATGATGCCGCCCGGGATCTCGACCCCGGCCTGCTGTACGGCGTCGAGGACGTAGCGGACCTGACCGTCGTCGTCGAGCGCCTCGAGTTCCTCGTAGGGGATCTCGGGGATCTCGACGTTGAAGGTGCGCTGCGCGAACAACGCGTAGCGATCCCACCGGGCGCGGGTCTCCTCCTTGGTCTGCGGGATCTCCTCGCCGGGACGCACCATGTCGATCAGCCCGACGAACCGCACGTCGGCGCCCTCACGCTTCAGTCCGATCGCGCACGCGTAGGCCAACGCCCCGCCGAGCGACCAACCGACCAGGATGTACGGACCGTCGCCCTGGATCTCCCGCAGCTTCGGCAGGTACTCGGCGGCACGCTCCTCGACCGAACCCTCGACCCGCTCGAACCCGTACATCGGGGTGTCCGGCGGCAACCGCTTCAGCAGCGGCTCGTAGACCACGGTCGACCCGCCCGCCGGATGGAACACGAACACCGGGATGCGCTTCGATCCCTCGGGCCGGGCCCGGATCGTCCGCACGAAGCCGTCGACCTCACCGGCGTCCATGAGATCGCGCACGACGGTGGACAGGTCCTGGATGGTGCCTGCGGCCTTCACCTGGTCGGCGGTCACCTCGCCGTCGGCGCGCTCGGAGAGCCGCTCGGCCAGCTTCTGCGCGGTCGCGTCGTCGATCGACGGCAGCTCGTTGAAGATGCCGCCCGGTGACTTGCCGGTGACGATCGCCCACGTGGCGAACGTGACGCGTTCCGCGGCGTCACGCGGCGGCACGTCGGCGCCGAGCGCCTCGGTGACCGCTTCCTGCGTGAGGACCTTCGCGGCGAGGCTTGCGGCGCTGGGCTTCTCAGCACGTGGACCGGCCGGGCCGCTCGGGTCGGTGGGCGGGGGCGGGATGCCCGGGCCCGACGGATCCGTAGGCGGAGCGGGGACCGCGACATCGGACAGGGGCGGCGGGATCGTCAGATCCTGCTGGGCCTCCACGGAATCGGTGGCGATCTTCTCCGCCGGCGACTGTTCGGCCGCGATCGGGTGCCCTGCCTCGGCGAGCTTGGCCTCGAGTTCGGCGACCGTGCTTGCGCCGCCCATCATCTCGGCCTGCTCGGCCGCGATCTCCTCGGCCGTCTTGCCCTTCTGGGCCTCGGCCAGCTGGTCGACCTCGTCGCGATGCTCGATCGCGTACGCGATCAGCTTCTCCACCGCATACAGGTTCGCGTCGCGGACCGCGGTCAGCTGGATCGGCGGCAGGTCGAAGTCGTATTCGACGCGGTTCTTGATGCGCACCGCCATCAGAGAATCCAGGCCCAGCTCGATCAGCGGGACCTCCCACGGCAGGTCCTCGGGCTCGTACCCCATGGCCGAGCCGACGATCGTGCCGAGCCGCTCGCCGATCGTCTCGCCGGACTCCGGGGACCACTTCGCGAAGCTCGCACCGAGGTTCGCCCCGGCGGTCAGGTTGTCGGCCTCGAACGCCGGTGTCTCTTCCGGCTCCTCGACCGGCGTCGCGACCGACACCTCGGCAACGGTGCCGGCGCCGACGGCGGTCGGCAGCACGGTCTGCGCGCCACCGCGGCTGACGATCGCGTCGTAGACGAGGGTGAAGGACTCGTCGATCCGGGCATGCACCTGCACGCTCGCCCCGCCCGGATGGCGGGTCAGCGTGGTCACCAGGCGCGAACCCTGGGCGGGAACGGCGCGCTGCTCGGAGGCGACCAGCTTGGCGTCCGGGAGAACCATCGCAGCAGCACTTTTCACCAGAGCCGCCAAGTCGACCTCGCCCACACCTGTCCCGTCGCTTCGCTCGCCCAGACGCGGCGAGAACTCCCACACGTGCCGGCCGTCCGGGGTGGCCACGTGGCTGCCCGGCATCACGCCGGAGCTGTCGCCGGTGAAGTGCGCATCCAGCCAGTGCGGCTTGCGCTTGAACGTGGTCGGCGGGATGTTCGCGAAATCCAGCGCCCCGCCGAACCCGCGCGACTTCCGCGGGAACAGGGTGCGGAAGTCGAGGTCATGGCCGTAGACGAACAGATGTGACATGGCCGTGGTCATCGAGTCGACCTCGTCCTGCTTACGCGCCAGCGTCGGAATCAGCTGCGCGTCATGCAAACCCGCGTCGGCCGTGGTGAGCCCGGCCTGCATCAGCGCCACCGGGTTGGGCGCCAACTCGAGGAACGTGGTGTGCCCGTTGTCGACGGCGTTGCGGATGCCGTGGGTGAAGTAGACGCTGTGCCGCAGCCCCTTCTTCCAGTAGTCCACGTCGTGGATCGGCTCGCCACCGGCGCGAACGAGGTTGCCCTCGTGCACCGTCGAGTAGTAGGCGACCTGCAGCGGGTGCGGTTCGATGCCCTGCAGTTCCGCGGCGAGCTCACCGAGCAACGGATCCATCTGCGAGGTGTGGCTGGCGCCCTTGGTCTGGAACTTGCGCGCGAACTTGCCCTCCGATTCGGCGCGGGCGATGATCGCGTCCACCTCGTCGGGCGGACCGCCGATCACCGTCTGCCCCGGCGCGGCGTACACGCACACCTCGAGGTTCTTGAAATCCGAGAAAACGCTGTCGATCTCGTCCGCCGAGTACTCCACCAGCGCCATCAACCGGATGTACTCGCCGAAGAGCATCGCCTCGCCCTCACCCATCAGGTGGCTGCGCGAGCAGATGGTCCGGGTCGCGTCCTCCAGCGAGAGCCCGCCGGCGAAGTAGGCCGCGGCCGCCTCGCCGAGCGACTGCCCCACCAGCGCACCGGGTGTGGCGCCATGGGACTTCAGCAGTTCGCCGAGCGCGATCTGGATCGCGAAGATGACGAGCTGCACCTTCTCGATCGGTAGCTCGGTGGTCTCGTCGGTGTAGTCGATCGCGTCATCGAGGATGAGTTCGAGGACCGAGAAGCCGCGCTCGTCCTGAATGAGGCTGTCCACCTTGTTGATCCACTCGGCGAACGTCTCGTCGCGCAGGTACAGACTCTTACCCATCTTGCGGTGCTGCGCGCCGAAGCCGGCGAGCACCCACACGGGACCGTTGGTCACCGGGCCGTCGGCGCTGATGACCAGCGGGGTGGGTTTGCCGTCGGCGATGGCCCGCAGACCCTTGATCGCCTCGTCGTGATCGTGGGCGAGCACCACGGCGCGGGAACGGCCGTGGTTACGCCGCGACAGCGAGCGGCCGATCGACTCCAGCGACGACGCCCGGCCCTCGGGGCTGTCGATCCAGTCTGCCAACTCCGCGGCAGTGGCCTTCTTGCGCGAGGTCAGGAAGCCCGAGACTGCCAGCGGGACAATCGGATTCGGGGGATTCTCGGCGTCGGCGGCGGCCTGCTGTTCGCGGGCGACCTCGAGCAGGCGCAGCGCCTCGTCGGTCAAGCCTGGCAGTTCGTAGTCGCCCTCGGCGGCCACGGCCGGGGTGTCCAGCGCGTCGTCATCGTCGTCCTCATCGACGAATTCGCCGTACTCGTCCATCCGCACGCCGCCCACGTACACGGCTTTCGCGTCGTCGTTGGCGGGCGTCACGACCGCGACGTCGGGCTCGGGCTCCGGCTCGACCAGATCGCTGGCGAGCACCTCGCGCACCACCAGGTGGGCGTTGGCGCCGCCGAAACCGAACCCGGACACACCGGCGATGGCCCGGCCGCTGTAGCGGGGCCAGTCGGCCACCGTGTCGACCACCTTGAGGTGTTCGGCGTCGAAGTCGATGTAGGGGTTGGGTCCGGCGTAGTTGATCGACGGCGGGATCTTGTTGTTGCGCAACGACAGCGCCACCTTGGCCAAGCTGGCCGCACCGGCGGCCGACTCCAGGTGTCCCACATTGGACTTCACCGCGCCCAGCAGGGCCGGCTTGTCGGCGGCGCGGCCGCGGCCGATGACCCGGCCCAGCGCGTCGGCCTCGATCGGATCACCGAGGATCGTGCCGGTGCCGTGGGCTTCGACGTAGTCGACAGACCGCGGGTCGATGCCGGCGTCCTTGTATGCCTTGCGCAGCACCGCTTCCTGGGCATCCGGGTTGGGCGCCAGCATGCCGTTGGAGCGGCCGTCGTGGTTGACCGCACCGCCGGCGATCACGGCGAGGATGTCGTCGCCGTCCCGGCGGGCATCCTCGAGACGCTTCAGCACGATCATGCCGCCGCCCTCGGAACGGGCGTACCCGTCCGCGTCGGAGGAGAACGACTTGATCCGGCCGTCGGAGGCCAGCACGCCACCGACCTCGTCGAACCCGAGGGTGACCAACGGGGTGATCAGCGCGTTGACCCCGCCGGCGAGGACGACGTCGGCGTCCCCGGCGCGTAGCGCCTTCATGCCTTCGTGCACGGCGACCAGAGCCGACGAACACGCCGTGTCGATGGCCATCGACGGGCCGCGGAAGTCGAAGAAGTAGGACACGCGGTTGGCGATCACCGCGCTGGAGTTACCGGTGATCGCATAGGGGTGCGCGACGGTGGGATCGGCGACCGACATGAACATGTAGTCGTTGACCGAGCTGCCGATGAACACGCCGACATTGGCGCCGCGCAGACTCGACGCGGGAATCCTGGCGTGCTCCAACGCCTCCCACGTCAGCTCGAGCGCCATGCGCTGCTGGGGGTCGATGTTGTCGGCTTCCATCTTCGACAGCGCGAAGAACTCGGAGTCGAAGCCCTTGATGTCTTTCAGGTAGCCGCCGCGGGTGCGGGCCTTGGCCACCCGCTCGGCGATGCGCGGCTCGGACAGGAACTCCGACCACCGCCCCTGGGGCAGGTCGGTGATCGCGTCGCGGCCCTCGAGCAACGCCTCCCACGTCTGGTCGGGGGTGTTCATGTCCCCCGGAAAGCGTGTGCCCACACCGACGATGGCGATGTTGAGCTTGCCCTCGTCACCGTGGCGCGACCAGTCCTCGGCATCGAGGGCGGCCATGTCCGCTTCGGGCTCACCCTCGATGATCACCGTCGCCAGCGACTCGATCGTGGGATGGCGGAACGCCACGGTCGCGGTCAGCGTGACACCGGTGAGGTCCTCGATGTCGCTGGCCATGGCCACCGCGTCACGCGAGGACAGCCCCAGCTCGACCATGGGCGTCGACTCGCTGATGGAGTCCGGCGACTGCCCGGTGGCATTGCCGATCCAGTTGCGCAGCCATTCCCGCATCTCGTTCACGGTCATGTGCGGTACGCGCGAATTCTCTTGCGAGTCAGCCATGTTCACTTAACCTCACGATCGACAAGCGGCCCGCACGGGCCGCCGTTGCCGTTGCTGTAGTTGGGCGTCAGTCCGTCTGGTCCGGGAAGGCGTTGGCCACCCTGCCGCTGCGCAGGCTTCCGTCGAGATAGGCCGAGCGGCACGCCCGCCGGCCGATCTTGCCGCTCGACGTCCGCGGGATGGCCCCGGCGGGGGTGAGCAGGACGTCGCGAACCGTCACGCCGTGCCGCACGGCGATCGCCGCGCGAATGTCGTCGGCGATCGGGCCCATCTCGAGCTTGTGCGCACCCGGTGCCCGTTCACCGACGATCACCAGCTGCTCGGAGGTGTCGTTGGGGTCACGCTTGAGCCCGGAGTGGGCATCGGCGAACACCTCGTCGGGCAGCTGATTGGCCGGCACGGAGAACGCGGCGACGAAGCCGGTGCGCAGCGCCTTGGTCGCCTCCTGCGCGGAGTACTCCAGATCCTGCGGATAGTGGTTGCGGCCGTCGATGATCACCAGATCCTTGGTGCGGCCGGTGATGAACAGCTCGCCATCGTGATAGGCGCCGAGGTCACCGGTGCGGACCCAGGTCGCGTCGTCGGCGGCGCCCTGGGCGTGCGACGGCTCGGTACGGGACTTGAGGAGATTGTGGAAGGTCGCGGTGGTCTCGTCGGGCTTGCCCCAGTAACCGGTACCCATGTTCTGCCCGCTGATCCACACCTCGCCGATCTGGCCATCAGGCAGTTCGGTGGCGCTGTCGGCGTCGACGATGACGGCCCACTCCGCGACGCCGATCTTGCCGGCGCCGGCCTGCGCGACCGCCTTGGGCGAGTCGGCCGCCACCTCGACGAAGCGGTGCTCGTTGAGGGCATCACGGTCGACGTGGATGATCCGCGGCTCGGCGTTCATCGGTGTGGTCGAGACGAACAGCGTCGCCTCGGCCAGACCGTACGACGGCTTGATGGCCTGCGGCTTGAACCCGAACGGACTGAATGCCTCGTTGAACCGGTTGACCGTGGCGGCCGAGATCGGCTCGCTGCCGTTGAGGATGCACTTGATGTTCGACATGTCGAGGGGCTCTTCGCCCTCCTTCGGCACGCCTCGCGCTGCCGCGTGATCGAAGGCGAAGTTCGGGGCCACCGAGATGGTGCCGCCGGTGTCGCTTTCCTTACGCGCCATCTCCCGGATCCACCGCCCGGGGCGACGGACGAACGCGGCCGGCGTCATGAAGGTGATGTAGTGCCCCAGCATCGGGGACAGCAGCACGGTGATGAGCCCCATGTCATGGAAGAACGGCAGCCACGACACTCCGCGGTCACCTTCTTGACCGTCGAGCGCCTCGATGACCTGCACGACGTTGGTGGCCAGGTTGAGGTGGGTGATCTGCACGCCGGTCGGGATGCGGGTCGAGCCGGACGTGTACTGCAGGTAAGCGATGGTGTCGTGGTCCACTTCGACCGGTTCCCACGTGGCGCCGACCTCGGTGGGCACCGCGTCGACGGCGATCACGCGCGGCCGCTGGTTGGCCGGACGGGTGCGGAAGAACTTGCGGACACCTTCGGCGGCCGCGGTCGTCGTCAGGACGGCCGCGGGCGAGCAGTCGTCGAGGACGGCGTGCAAGCGGCCGACGTGACCGGGCTCGTTCGGGTCGAACAGCGGCACGGCGATCCGGCCGGCATAGAGGGTGCCGAAGAACGCGACCAGGTAGTCGAGGTTCTGCGGGCACAGGATCGCGATGCGGTCGCCGGGCTGGGTGACCTGCTGCAGCCGGGCGCCGACGGCACGGTTGCGGGCGCCGAAGTCCGCCCACTTGAGGTCACGCTCGACACCGTCACGCTCGGTCGAGAAATCCACGAACCGGTAGGCCAGCTTGTCGCCACGCACCTTGGCCCATCGCTCGACGTGCTTGACCAGGTTGCCGCTGTCAGGGAACTTGATCAGCCCGTCTTTGATGAACGGGTTGTGGAACGCCATCTCAACTCCAATCACATGGGATGAATCCCAAACCCCCAAATCGTACCGGGGTGACGGCGCCCCGCCCCTGAGCCGCCAACCGAGTCCTCTGAGACCGCACCTCAATGGCCACGGTCTTAGATTTCCCTTAATGTTAGGTGACGGCCTGACCGCCGCCAAATCTTCACGGTCACATGTCAGCCATGTTTCGGCTGCGGAGCGTTACTAATCAACTGCCGCGCCCAGTTCAGGGTCCAATCGGTGGCCGGCTGGCCGTCGATGTTCCAGAACTGGGGAGTGGCGTACATCGCATGGACAGGCTGCCCGGCCCCACCGCTGAGCACCTCCAACGTCTTGGGCAGCTGGGTGATGTTGAACGCCGACGAGGGTGCCGCGCAGATCAGATCGCCCTGCGCGCAGATCTCGTTGGTGCGGTCGTTGAGCGCACCGAAGCCGCCTGGTCGCGGACCCGTCATCGTCAGACCCAGCGCGGAGAGCGTCGGCACCTCGTTCAGCGTGATCTCTGCACCCTGGCCGTCCGGGTTCGGTCCGATGTCCTGGCCGACGCTGTCCTGGCGGCGGCCGTCGGCGACCAGCGTCACGCCGAGGACCAGATCCTGGTCCACCGGACCACGCCCGTTGCCGATGTCGCTGGCGAGATCGCCGGCGATCACCGCGCCCTGCGAGAACCCGATGAGCACGTAGCTGGTCAGCGGGCACCGGTTGTTCATGTCGGTCATCGCCTGCACCGCGGCCCGGGTGCCCTCGGCCCGGCTGTCGTTGTAGGACATCTGCTGATCGGCCGAGAGCGGATTGTGGAACTGCGCGGTGTAGGGAACCGTGAACACCTCGACACGGTCGGTGCCGAACTCGGCCCGGATCGGGTTCGTGACGCGAAGCAGCAGCGCGTTGGGGAACTGCACCGGATTGAACGGGTCCAGCGCCCGCGAGGACTCCCAGGTACCCGGGATGGAGATCACCTGGACGTCGGGGCAGCTGGCGTCCTGGAACTCCGGCCGCGGCTTGCTCGGACCCGGTTGCCCGGAGGGCACGCCTGTCGGCGGCAGCGCGGTGGGCGGAATGGCGGTCGACCCGCCGTCCGGCCGACGCAGCACGACGATGACGACGGCGACGATCAGCACGACGACGAGGCCCACCGCGCCCGCAGCGAAGAGCGCCAGCAGGCGGTGGCGTTTACGCCGGTTGGTCTTGGCCATGGTTTTCGGAGCTCCTAGCAGAGTTGATCGGTGGCGATGCGAATGTAGTCGGCGGTCTCGTCATCCAATCGGCTCGCCGACGGCGGCGCGGCGCCGGAGTTCATCACACCGCCCGACGCCGGTTCGCCGACGTCATTGCGTACCAGCGGCGCCACGTAATCCCACACCGCTTGATCGGACTGCCTGGCAGCACGCGCCTGGCACACGTAGGAGCCGATGCTCAGGGCCGCGAGATCGCTGGACGGAGCCACGCCCGCAGACCGTAGGGCGTCGAGGAAGGAGCGCTGGCGCGGCGTGACCACCAGTGCGTTGGAGCTCTCTCCCCCGGCGGGCAACCCGGGCGGCTGCGCACCGGCTTGACCGTGTGCGGGTGACGGCTCGATCTCCGAGGCCGGCCCGGCGACCATCTCGTCGCTGGCCCCGCACCCGGCCAGCCATGAGGAGGCGACCAGCAAGCACCCCGCCACACCTGCGCCCGCCACCGCGGTCCGTGACCTGTGATGCACGGTCTCCAACGTACCGGGGCCCCGGACCGGCGCTCGGCTACCGGATCGTCGTGACGAGCTCTCCACTCATCGCGCCCAACTGCCCGCTCCAGGTTCCCCAGTCGTGGGAGCCCGACGTCGGGAAGTCGAAGTGCCCGTTACCGCCGCCGACCGAGCGGTAGTGCTGGTAGAACGTCCGGTTGCTGCCTTGGGCCTGGTCGCAGTAGCCGATCATGGCCGGCACGTCGGTGCAGGTGGTGGTCGCCGGGCTGTAGATCCACAGCCGCGTGTTGTTGTCGACGAGCAGCTGCACGTGCACGTCGGGGTCGTGCCACTTCCACCGACCCAGCTGCGGCAGACCCCACATGTTGCGGATGTCCAGACCACCGAACTGCGCCAAACCGGCGGTGATCGCGCCGTTCATCGTCGTGTTCGACGGGGTCAGGAAGCCCGACAGCGAACCCGCGAAGCGATAGCGGTCGGGATGGAACGCCGCCATCGTCACCGCACCGGTGCCGCCCATCGCCGCGCCGACGATCCCGTGCCCGCCCGGAGCGAGGCCCTTGTTGGCGGCCAGCCAGTTCGGCAGCTCGTCGGCCAGGAAGGTCTCCCACTGCTTGCTGCCGTCCTGCTCCCAGTTCGTGTACATGCTCCACGCGCCGCCGGCAGGGGCGACCACCGAGATGCCCTTGCCCGCCAGGGTGTTCATCGCGTTGCCTGCCGTCACCCAGTTGCTGACGTCGGGCCCGCCGTTGAACGCGTCGAGCAGCACGACCGCGTGCGGACCGCCGCCCTGGAACGCGACGGGGATGGCGCGGCCCATCGCCGCCGAGGGCACCATCAGCATCTCGACGCCCTGGGCGTGGGAGGTGCCCACCCCGCCGGCGAAGCCTGCCGCGGCCGCCAGCACGACAGCCATGAATGTCCGGATCAGCCCACGCATCAACCCCACCTCTCGAATCGCACCGACCGCAACGTAGTGAACCACATCACCACGACGGGTCGTGCCGCATACGACTGACGGCGGTGCCCCCGCGAGGGGACACCGCCGTCAGTGACGTCGCGACGGACTAGCCGCCGTTGGCCGGAGCCTCGACCGGCGCCGGCGGAGCCGACGGCTGCGGCACCGCGCCGAGCACGCGCTGCACATCCGGCTTCATCTGCTGGAGCTGCTGGCCCCAGTAGCCCCAGTCGTGGGCGCCCGAGGACGGGAAGTTGAACACACCGTTGGTCCCACCGTTGGCCAGGTAGGTCTCCTGGAACGTCCGGTTGGTGCGGATCGTCAGGCCCTCGAGGAACTTGGCGGGCAGGTTGTTGCCACCCAGCTCGGACGGCTTGCCGTTACCGCAGTAGATCCAGATGCGGGTGTTGTTCGCGATCAACTTGTTGATGTTGACGTACGGGTCGTTGCGCTTCCAGGCGCTGTTGGGGTCCTCGGTGGGGCCCCACATGTCGTTGGCCTTGTAGCCGCCTGCGTCACCCATCGAGATGTTGACCAGTGCCGGCCACCACCCCTCGGAGAGGTTCAGGAAGCCCGACAGCGAACCGGCGTACTGGAATTGGTTCGGGTGGTAGATCGCCAGCGTCAGCGCGGCCGAGCCCGCCATCGACAGGCCGACGGCCGCGTTGCGGTTGGGGTTCACGCCCTTGTTGGCCGCGAGGTAGGCGGGAAGCTCCTGGGTGAGGAATGTCTCCCACTTGTAGGTCTGGCAACCGGACTTGCCGCACGCCGGCTTGTACCAGTCACTGTAGAAGCTGGACTGGCCGCCGACCGGCATGATCGTGGCCAGGCCCGAGTCGAGGTACCACTCGAACGCCTGGGTGTTGATGTCCCAGCCGTTGAAGTCGTCCTGCGCACGCAGACCGTCGAGCAGGTAGAGGCCGGGCGCATTGGGTCCGCCGCTCTGGAACTGCACCTTGATGTCGCGACCCATACCGGCCGAGGGCACCATCAGGTACTCCACCGGCAGACCTGGGCGTGAGAACGCGCTCGCCGTTGCGGAGCCGCCCACGACACCGATCACGGCGGGCAACACGGCTGCCACCAGGGCCGCGATCGTGAGCCGTCGCGCATTGGCGCGCAGCCTTGAACCGAACTTCATGCTTTGTTGTGTCCCATCTTTTCGTACAGCAGCAACCAGCCGCCGGTCCCCGACCCGGCCTCGTGCTCGTGTAGTCAACCACACCTTTGTGGCCGTCTCTTGTCGCCGCGATACGCGCTCGCGACCCGTCGTCCCATGCCTATCCGGCATATCTTCGCCAGGGAGTCCTTATGTTACGAAAGCAGACTCCATGACGCCTGGCCAAATCGTGGGGCTCACGGGCCGGTCGGCGGGAGCCCCTTGTAGGGCGGGTTCACCGGCTCCGGGATGGGCAGACCGCACCGGGCGAGCTCGTAGAGCGGCACGCGGTCGATGCGGTAGCGGGTGTACTCCGCGGCGTGCACGACGTTGGACAAAAACCGCCGAACCCCCATCGGCGCACGGATCGCGTCGAGCACCTTCTCGGTCTCCGGGCACTTCAGTGCGGCCTCTGCCTGACGAATCCAGTCCTCGTCCAGATACTGCGGAATCCACGGCGGCTCCTTGAGGAACGGGCCCTCGGCCACCGCCCAGTCGGGGAACAGGTTCTTGTCGTGTCCGATCCGGCCGTCGGTCAGCCGCGCGGTGTGCGCGGCCAGCGGGTTGGCCAACCCGATCTGGTCGATCACGCGGACGTCGAGGCCGACGTTCATGCCGAGCATGCCGAGGTTGGTGAAGAACACGGTGTGCGGGCCGACGTAGCCGCCGACCGCCGCCTTGCGGACCTCCGGAGGCGGCGGCAGCGCGGGCACGACGTCCCAGCGGTCGTAGTTGCCCGACGGGAGCAGGAGCGCCCCGTCGGGGGTGTTGTCGATCGCGGTCAACACCGCCCGCATGCGCGGATAGTCCAGATAGTCGGCCGCGGTCAGCGGGTGAGCGTGCCCGGTGGCCTGGGAGTAGAACCGGCGCTCGTCGACGATGCCGCTGTAGGTCACCCGGGTGGCGTCGGCGCCCAGACCCGGCGAATTGGCCGCCCACAGCGCCCATCCCGCCACAGCCAGCCACAGCACCGCGGTCGCGCCGGCATAGAGATAGCCGGCGCCGCGCGCCATCCGGGTGCGGTCGGGGAGAAGTAGCGGGATCACCGCGACCGGCGCGAGTAGACAGAACATCGGGGTCAGCAGCACCCGGCCGTGCATGAAGTCACCGCCCTGCCGGATCCAGTAGACGGCCTGCAAAAGACCGGACACCAGCATGAACGCCACGACCGCAGGCGGGCTCTGGACGGTACGGGCCACCCAGCCGGATTCCCTGCGAGCGTTGCCCGTCGGGGTGCGCTGCGCCCATCGGGGCCGGCCGCGCAGCAGCAGCACCATCAGGCCCAACCCGATCAGCAGAATCGCCGGCGCCCACAGCAAATAGGGCCGATTGAAGTTGGCCAGGTACACCAGGCCCTGATCCCACTTCGCGCCCGAGGCATCCTTGGCCAGCGCGGTCCCAGGCACCAGCAGCCCGTAGTAGCCCATGCGAAAGATCTGATACACCACCGGAATCAGGCCGCCGGCGACGACGAGGATCGCCCGGGCGGCCCATCCGGTGGTTGCGATCAGCATCATCACCAGGGCGACGCCGCCGATCAGCGCCAACTCGGGACGCACCAGGACCGAGAATCCCGCGACGAAGGCGAGAGCGATCTGGAAGCCGCGGGATGCGCCCCCGCGACGAGGGGCCTGCGACCAGCAGACCATCATCCACCACAGCAGCCCGAGATACGCCAGCACCAGACCGTTTTCGAGCCCGGAGGTGGCGAAGTCACGTGCCGGCGGAACCGCGATGTACACCAGCGCGCCCGCGGGCAGGAAGATCGCGCGGCGTCCGCCGAGACCCGGGGCGTACAGGCGCGCGGTGCCCAGCATCACCAAGACCACACCGAGCACGCTGAGCACGAGAGCCAGCACCAGCGCGACGTACTCGAGCCGGGCCGACCCGGAGACGAATCCGCCGAGCGTCACCAGATAGGACCAGGCGGTCGAGGTGTTGGCCTCCACCCGCTCGCCGGCGTTGAACACCGGGCCGTTGCCTGCCAACATGTTTCGCACGGTGCGCAGCACGATCAGGCCGTCGTCGGCGATCCACCGGCGCTGCCAGGCGCCCCACCCGAAGAGAGCGGCCACCGCGGCCACACTGACCCAGAGGCTGATCCGCCCCCACGCGTGGTACGGAAAGGCGGGCCACCGGTTCAGCCGGTCCGCCGCCGCGGAGGTGATGCGGTCAGCTGAAGACGATTGCGGCACCGATGGTCCCGATCCACGCCAGCAGCAGCAGCTGCAGAACCCGGTCCTTCAGTGCGATCTCCTCCGGTTCACCGGCCAGTCCCCCGTCGACGTCGACGGCGTAGCGCAGGATCGCGATCGTGATCGGGATGATGGTGATCGCGTACCACGAGGCGTTGGTGCCGTCGCGTTCGAAGGCCCACAGGCTGTAGCAGACCACCATCGCCGTGGCCGCGACCGTCCACACGAACCTCAGATACGAGGCGGTGTAGCTCTCCAGTGATTTGCGGATCTTGGCGCCCGTGCGTTCTGCGAGTTGCAGTTCCGCATACCGCTTCCCGGCCACCATAAACAGCGAGCCGAACGTCATCACCAGCAGGAACCACTGCGACAGCGGGATGCCCGCGGCCGCGCCGCCGGCGATCGCGCGGATCAGGTACGCCGACGAGACGATGCAGATGTCCAGCACGGCTTGGTGTTTGAGCCCGAAGCAGTAGGCCAGCTGCATCGCGATGTACACGGCGATGACCACGACGAGGTTGGGGGAGGCCAGGAAGGCGAGACCGAGCGACGCGACACCGAGGACCACCGCCAGGGTGTAGGCCAGCCACTGGGGAACCACGCCCGCCGCGATCGGCCGGAATCTCTTGGTCGGATGCTGCCGGTCGGCCTCGACGTCCCGCGAATCGTTGACCAGATAGATGCACGAGGCCGCGAGCGAGAACGCCACGAACGCGATCACGATGTTGACCGCCATCACGTCGTAGTCGTAGCGCGCCGTGCCGCCGAACGCCGCGATCGGCGCGGCCAGCACGAGGAGGTTCTTCACCCACTGCCGCGGCCGGATCGCCTTGATGATGCCGGCCGGCAGGTTCTTGGGCGGTCCTGCCGCCGATCCCGTCTCGCGAACCTGGGATGTACTCATCGCGACCCTCCTTCGAACACCTCGGCGGCCTTGGCGACCGCACCGGCGACGGCTACGCCGACGGCGACACCGGCGACGACGTCGCTCGGATAGTGCACACCGAGGACCAAGCGCGACAACGCCATCGGCGGCACCAGCAGGGCAGGCAGCGGCAGACCGGTCGGCCGGGCCAGCAGCACCGCTGCGGCCGCGGTCGACGTGGCGTGCGCCGACGGAAAGCTGAGCCGGCTGGGGGTGCCGACGTTCACCGCGATCGCCGGGTGGTGCGGGCGGGCACGGCGGACCACGCGCTTGATCAGGACCGCGGCGGCGTGCGCGGCGAACGCGCCGACACCGGCGGTCACGTACTCCCGCCGCCGGGCAGGCACCAGCCACGCACCGAGCGCGGCGACGGCGAGCCAGCCGAGGCTGTGCTCACCGAAGTGGGACAGTGCCCGCGCCGCAGGCAGTACGCCGGGGCGCTGTGCCACGGCCGACTGCACGGCCACCAACACGGCGTCCTCGCCGCGCGGCGTCTCAGCCACGGCTGGTCTCTGGACTGGAGTCCAGGAGCACGCTCTCCCACTTCTGCGTGCTGGTCAACATCGGCAGGGCGGAGCGGTACACCTTGCGCATCTTGTTGAACTTCCGAGCGAGCAGCGCCTGCCGCTTGAGCGACTCGCGCAGCAGCTCGAACATCTTCTCCCGGTCACGCTGGCGGTAGACCACGCCGCGGCCGTCGGCGGTGGTCACGGTGACGCCGTCGACGTTGCACAGTGAGAACCAGCGCGCGTCCTGGGTGGCGACGTTGACCTGCGGACGCTCGTGGTGCTCGGGATCGTGGGGCTTGAGCTGGTGCACCACACCGCGGCCCAGCCGCAGCGAGATCGCCAGCGGGTTGGTCGGGATCTCCACCTTCTTGCGCCAGCGCTTGTCCGACGGGGTCGGCAGCGTGGTGGCGCTGGGCAGGACGACCGCGTCGGGGTACTCCTGGCGCATCGCGCGGACGTCGGGCAGCGAGGACTCCAGGATGGAGAAGAGTCGCTCGGGTCCGGCGAGGAAGTCGTCCATCGCCTTGTTCTGGATCGCGACGGTCGAATACTCAAGGCAGAGAAGATGTTTCAGCGTCGCCTTGAGGTGGCTGCGCAGCAGGCCGCGGATGTTGCCGTCCCAGTGCAGGGCCGCCACGATCAGCCGGTTGCGCAGATGGAAGTACGCCTGCCAATCGATCGCGTCGTCTTTGTCGCTCCACGCCATGTGCCAGATCGCCGCACCCGGCAGCGTCACCGTGGGGTAGCCGTGCTCGCCGGCACGCAGACCGTAGTCGGCGTCGTCCCACTTGATGAACAGTGGCAGCGGCTGACCCAGCTCCTCGGCGACCTGGCGCGGGATCATGCACATCCACCAGCCGTTGTAGTCGACGTCGATGCGACGGTGCAGCAAGCGGCTGCGGTACTCGTCCTCGTCGTTGAGCGGGTACTTCGCGAAGTTGTGGTCGTACTCGGTGTTGACCGCCCCGGTCCACATGAAGTTCTCGGAGTCGACCATCTCACCCATCACATGCAGGTGGCTGGGCTCCTGCAGGTTGAGCATCTGGCCGCCGACGAGGGTGGGCACCTTGGCGAAGCGGTTCATCGCCAGGGCCCGCAGGATCGAGTCCGGCTCGATTCTGATGTCGTCGTCCATGAACAGGATCTGTTCGCAGTCGGTGTTCTTCAACGCCTCGTACATCACGCGGCTGTAGCCGCCCGACCCGCCGAGGTTGGGCTGGTTGTGGATCGAGAGCCGGTTGCCCAGCGCGGCGGCGGCCTCGGCGAAGCCGGGATGGTCCTTGGCCTTCTTGGTGCCCTGATCGGAGACGATGACAGCGCTGATCACCTCGTCGACCAGCGGGTCGGACGTCAACGCGGCCAGCGCGCTGACACAATCCGACGGCCGGTTGAACGTCGGGATACCGACGGCGACGTTGGCGCGGCCGGGCGCCGGGATCGGGGCGTACCAGCCCGCGTGGTGCAGCGTCGTCGGCGCGTCGGTGGTGATGTCGAACCAGATCCAGCCGCCGTCCTCGAAGGGCGTGAGATCGATCTCGAACTCGGCCACGGCCGGCTCGTCACCCGAGCTGACTACGGGGGCGCCGCCGACGGTGATGCGGGCACCGGTGGCCTTGCTGCGGTAGACGTCGACCCGGGCGCTACCGGTGAGCTCCACCCGCAGCACCACGCTCTCCAGCACGGACCAGCGCCGCCAGTAGCTGGCCGGGAACGCGTTGAAGTACGTCGCGAACGACACCTCGGATTCGGTGCCGATCTCGAGCGTCGTGCGGGTGGGGGCGTGCGCGCGCCGGGCGTTGGTGTCCGACTCCTCGATGTAGAGCTTGCGGACGTCGAGCGGCTCACCTGGCCGCGGCAGGATCACGCGCGACAGCGGGCTCACCGCCTGCGACTGGCCTGACGCGAGCGCACCGGACGGGATGTCGGTGGTTGTCATGTGTCTGTCTCCTCGGCCAGCGGCGCACCGTCACGCAGATGCGGCGCCAGCGTGTTGTCGTACATGTTGAGCGCGCTGGCGATCGCCATGTGCATGTCCAGGTACTGGTAGGTGCCCAGCCGCCCACCGAAAAGGACCTTCGCCGAGGCGGTCTCGGCCTTGGCCCGGGTGCGGTAGGACGCGAGCAGCGCGCGGTCGGACTCGGTGTTGATCGGGTAGTAGGGCTCGTCATCGGCCTCGGCGAACCGGGAGTACTCCCGCATGATCACCGTCTTGTCTTCTGGGTAGGCCCGCTCTGGATGGAAGTGACGGAACTCGTGGATGCGCGTGAACGGCACGTCGGCGTCGTTGTAGTTCATCACCGGGGTGCCCTGGAAGTCACCGGTCGGCAGCACCTCGAGGTCGAAGTCCAGAGTGCGCCAACCCAGCCGGCCTTCGCTGTAGTCGAAGTAGCGGTCGAGCGGACCGGTGTAGACCACCGGCGCGTCGGGGTTGGCGGCGCGCAACTCGTCGCGCACGTCGAACCAATCGGTGTCGGTGCGCACCTCGATGCGGTCGTCGGCGGCCATGTTCTCCAGCCAGGCGGTGTAGCCCTCGACCGGCAGACCTTCGTAGGTGTCGTTGAAGTAGCGGTTGTCGAAGGTGTAGCGCACCGGCAGCCGGTTGATGGTCGAGGCGGGCAGCTCCTTAGGGTCGGTCTGCCACTGCTTGGCCGTGTAGTCCTTGACGAACGCCTCGTACAGCGGGCGCCCGATCAGCGAGATGGCCTTCTCTTCGAGGTTCTGCGCGTCGGCGGTCTCGATCTCGCCTGCCTGCTCGGCGATCAGCGCGCGCGCCTCGTCCGGGGTGAAGTAGCGCCCGAAGAACTGGCTGACCAGCCCCAGGCCCATCGGGAACTGATAGGCCTGCCCGTTGTGCAGGGCGAACACCCGATGCTGGTAGCCGGTGAAGTCGGTGAACTGCCGCACGTAGTCCCACACCCGCTGATTGGAGGTGTGGAAGAGGTGGGCGCCGTAGCGGTGCACCTCGATACCGGTCTGCGGCTCTGGTTCGGAGTACGCGTTGCCGCCCAGGTGCGAACGCCGTTCCAGGACCAGGACGCGCTTGTCGAGCTGGGTGGCCACCCGCTCGGCGATCGTCAGACCGAAGAACCCGGAGCCGACGACATAGAGGTCGAAGGCACCTTCGGGCAGGCGGGAATCAGAGGAGAACATCGGCAGCAAGGGTATCTGACGGTGGGTGCGCGCCCCGCGGTGGCGCAACGGCGGAGGTCGCAATTAGCTCACGATTCCATATCGTCACTCTAGTCTCACCAGTCACATCAGTACCATCAATCGCGTAGCACAAATCCGCGATCTACCGCCTGTAGTCCATGTATTGAGGAGACTTCCGTGCCGAACCGACGTCGCCGCCGGCTCTCGACAGCCCTGAGCACAGTCGCCGCTCTGGCCGTCGCAGGTCCCGTTGCAGTTGTCGCCACCACCCAGCTGACCTCGCCGTCCCCGCAGCAACCGCAGCACCGCGAGTTCCGCCAGGCCGCCACCATCACCGATCTGCCCGGCGAGCTGATTTCCGCGCTCACGCAGGGACTTTCGCAGTTCGGAATCAACCTGCCCCCGCTGCCCACCGGCCTGCTGACCGGCACCGGAGCCGCGTCACCCACCACCCTGTCCCCCGGGCTGGGCACCGGCCTGGGCACAACAGGCCTCGGTACGGGCCTCGGTACGCCGTCGCTCACCGACCCCGGTCTGGCCAACCCCGCGCTGACCAGCCCGATCGGCGCGACCCCGTCGCTGACCGACCCGGCGCTGAGCGCCCCCGGCCTGACGACTCCTGGTTTGACGACGCCTGGTTTGACGACGCCTGGTTTGACGACGCCGTCGCTCACCGATCCAGCACTGAGCGCACCCGGCCTCACGACCCCGTCGCTGACCACACCCAGCCTGACCACACCCGCAGGGCTCACCACGCCGGGGCTGAGCACTCCCCCGGCGCTCACCGATCCCGTACTCGGCGCAGCCCCGATCTCCACCGCCGGGTTGCCTGCCGCGGGCGAGGTGCCGATCTCGGCTCCCATCGGCCTCGACCCGGCGCTGGGCGCGGGCTACCCGATCCTGGGCGACCCGTCGCTGGCAGCCACCCAGCCGGTGGCCTCCAGCAGTGGCGGTCTGCTCGGTGACCTGAGCAGCGCGGCCAACTCGCTGGGTGCGGGCGAGGCCATCGACCTGCTCAAGGGCGTCCTGATGCCGGCGATCATGTCGGCCGTCAAGCCTCCTGCCGCAGCGGCGGCCGCCGCACCCGCGGCAGCGGTCGACGCGGCCGGTGCCGCGGCCGCCCCGGCCCAGGCCGGGCTCGGCGCTGCCGAAGCGGCGCTCGACTCCGGCGCCTGACCCTCGAGCCACTCACGACCCGAGCCACCCACGACCCGAGCCACCCACGACCCGAGCCACCCACGACGATGGCACCGCAGAAGCCTTGCGCTCTGCGGTGCCGTCGGCGTGTCCTGCGTGTCGGAACACCAGTAACAGCTGACACATACGTAACATCAGCCCGTGCTGTGTCGTCGCCCGAGGTCGACACTGATCGCCGCGCTGGCGGGGACGGTGTTGCTCACCGCGCTGCTCGTGCGCGCGATCGTCACCGCCGCCCCGTCGCCCACCCCCGCAATCGCCGCTCCGCAGATGGCCTCCCAGCCCCTGGCCGAGCTCGGCGGAGGCCGCACGGTCCGGGAGATCCACCAGGACACCCCGTTCTCGATGGTCGCGCTCACGTCAGGTGACCTGACGGGCACCACAGCCCGCGTGCGGCCGAAGAAGGCCGACGGCAGCTGGGGGCCGTGGTACGACGCCGAGACACTCGAAGGCGTCGGCCCGACCAGCCACGAGGCCCCCCGCGGCACCGAACCCGTCTTCGTCGGAAAAACCACGACGGTGCAGATCGAGGTCACTCGTCCCCCGAACGCCCCCGTCACCGGACGCGCAGAACCTCCGCAGGGCGCGCGACCGGGACTCGGCTACATCCCGGCCACCGTCGAGCAACCGTTCGGCGAGAACATCAACGCCGTGCTGATCAGCCCTCCACAGACGCCGGTCGATCTGCTCCCGCTGCCCAACGCCGCGACCCCGCCAGGGCAGCCGCCGAGCATCATCAACCGGGCCGCATGGGGCGCCGACGAGTCGATGCGCTGCGGAGAACCGCGCTACGACAACAAGATCCAAGCCGGCGTCGTGCACCACTCCGCGGGCAGTAACGACTACACGCCCCAAGATTCGGCAGGGATCGTCCGCTCGATCTACGAGTACCACACCCGCACCCTGGGCTGGTGCGACATCGCATACAACGCGCTCGTCGACAAGTACGGGCAGGTGTTCGAGGGCCGCGCCGGCGGCATCTTGCGACCGGTCGAAGGCAGCCACACCGGCGGGTTCAACCACAACACGTGGGGCGTGGCGATGCTCGGCAACTTCACCGACGTGCCCCCGACTCCGATCCAATTGCGCACCACAGCAAGGCTTCTCGGCTGGGTGCTGGGGCAGGCCGGAGTCGACCCGAAGGGTACCGTGGTGCTGCCGTCCGAGGGCGGGGCGTTCACCAAGTTCCCGTTCGGCTCGTCACCGACGCTGCCGACGATCTTCACCCACCGCGACGTCGGCAACACCGAATGCCCGGGTAACGCCGCCTACGCGGTGATGGACCAGATCCGCAACATGGCAGCAGCATTCAACGAGCCACCCGGTGCCGACATGCTCATCGAGCAGCTGCGCGGCGGCGCGATCTTCACCACGTGGGAGAAGCTCGGCGGGGTACGCAGCTACCTCGGGAAGCCGACCTCACCCGAAGCGTTCGGCGAAGGCCCGACCCGCTATGCCACCTTCGAGCACGGCGCGGTCTATTGGTCACCGGCCACGGGTGCCGAGCCCATCACGGGCGAGCTATACAACGCCTGGGGCACACTGGGATTCGAGCGCGGAGCGCTGGGCCTGCCGACCAGCGCAGAGATCGCCGAACCGCTGTGGATCGTGCAGAACTTCCAGCACGGCACCCTCAACTTCGACAGGGAGAAGGGCACCGTCACCCGCGTGCTCGACGGCATCCCGGTCGAGCTGACCCGCCGGGGTGACGCGCCGGTCCAACTCGAGCGCTTCACTCCCCCGATCAACCCGGCCTGAATCAGGCCCAATCACTCAGCCCCAGAACCGCTCCAGGACGCGCGCGACCCCGTCCTCGGCGTTGGTGGCCGTCACCTCGTCGGCCGCTGCCACCGCGTCGGGATGAGCGTTGCCCATCGCGACCCCCAGCCCCGCCCACGCGAGCATCGGGACGTCGTTGGGCATGTCGCCGAAGGTGACGATGTGCGCGGCGTCGATGCCGAGCGGTGCACTCAATTCCGCGATGCCGGTCGCCTTGCTGATGCCGGTGGGGACGATCTCGATCAGCCCGTTGTTGGTCGAGTAGGTGATGTCGCCGGCGCGGCCGACGTGCTCGAGCAGCACCGCCGCCATGTCGGCGCTGCGCGCACCCGCCTTGCGGATCAGCAACTTCACCGCGGGCGCACTGAGCAGATCGTCCAGCGAGACCTCGGTGTTGTCCGGATTGAGCCACGCATGTTCGTAACCCGGCGAGCTGACGAACTGCGGAGTCGCCGCGTCGTGCGCGGATCGGCCCACCCGCTCCACCGCGAGACCGGCGCCGGGGATCACCCGCGCGGCGATCTCGGCGAGCTCGGCCAAGTCATCGGCGGACAGCGTGCGTGCGCTGACGATGCGATCCGCGG
Organism: Mycobacterium sp. IDUB_1; assembly: GCF_055419625.1. Taxonomy (NCBI): domain Bacteria; kingdom Bacillati; phylum Actinomycetota; class Actinomycetes; order Mycobacteriales; family Mycobacteriaceae; genus Mycobacterium; species Mycobacterium sp. IDUB_1. The sequence continues at coordinate 343,100 of NZ_JBVAYA010000001.1, forward strand.
ACGGGTCGTAGATCACAGCGCCGTTGGCGCACACCGCCATCGGCGCGAACCCGAGTTGGTCGACGATGGGGGTGATCCAGCGCGGCGGCCTGCCCGTGGCGAGCACGAACTGTGCACCCGAGTCGACGACGGCGCGCACGGCCTCGCGGGTGCGCGGGCTGACGATCTCGTCCTCGTCGAGCAGTGTGCCGTCGACGTCGGTCGCGACCAGTTCTGGTGTCATGCGGACCCTCCCCGCTTGCGGGCCCGCTCGGCGAGCTCGGCCTCTTCGCGCCGGGCGGCTTCGACCGGCGTGGGCGCGCTTCCACCGAGCCGCCGGGGCAGCCACGGCGCCCCGGGCGGCGCCGGGTACCCCTGTTGAGCGTCGTGCAGCAGCCCGGTCATCGCCTCCCTCATCCGGCCATTGAGTTCGTCGACACCCTTGTCGGGGGCGATCGGTGCACCCACCGCAACGGTGACGGGAATCTTGTTGCGGCCCAACGCTCGTGGTTGATCTTTGGTCCAGATTCGCTGCGCGCCCCACACGATCAGCGGCACGATCGGTACCTGCGCCTCACGCGCCATTCGGGCCGCACCGCTCTTGAATTCCTTCAGCTCGAAGCTGCGGCTGATGGTGGCCTCGGGATACACCCCGACGATCTCGCCGGCCCGAAGTGCCTGCACGGCATGGGCATAGGCTTTCGCGCCGGCCCTGCGATCCACCGGAATGGTCTTGGTGTGCTTGATCAGAAAGGCGACGATCTTCACCTCGTTCATCTCGGCCTTGATCATGAACCGCATCCGGCGGCCCCGGCGCATGGCCGCCAATGCGGCGGGCAGCCAGTCGACATAGCTGGTGTGGTTGATGGCGATGACGGCGCCCCCGGCGGCAGGCAGGTTCTCCACCCCGCGAAAGGTGATCGTCGTTCCGGTGGCCCGCACCGCCAGCATCGCCGTGATCTCGAGCGAGCGGAAGACCGGCTCCACGGCTTATCCCGGCGCCTCGGTGGACGGCCCGGCGCGACGGGCGGCCTTGGCGGCTGCCTCTTCGGCGTCCATCCGATTGGCCTCGGCCAGGGTCGGCGCGCCGCCGCCGAGGCGGTGGGGCACCCAGAACTCGCCGGGCGGATGCGGCCCGTAGGCGTCTTGCACCTCGGTCAGCAGATGCTGCATCCGCGAATGCAGCAGAGCGGTCAGTTCGGCGGCGGGCAGCGTCGGGTAGATGGGCGCACCCACCGCGATCGAGATCGGCACCTTGGGTCGCCACATCTTCTTCGGATGACCCTTGGTCCAGATGCGTTGGGCGCCCCACACGATGTGCGGCACGATCGGCACGCCGGCGTCGATCGCCATCCGGGCCGCACCGGACTTGAAGTCCTTGATCTCGAAACTGCGGCTGATCGTGGCCTCGGGGTAGACGCCGACGAACTCACCGTCGGCGAGCTTCTGCACCGCCTCGGCGTAGGACGCCGCGCCGCTGTCGCGGTCGACCGCGATGTGCCGCAGGCTGCGCATGATCGGCCCGGTGATCTTGTGGTCGAAGACTTCTTTCTTCGCCATGAACCGGACCTTGCGGCCCAGGTGCTGCCGGTAGGCGGGCAGCCCGGCGAACGTGAAGTCGAAGTAGCTGGTGTGGTTGATCGCGATCACCGCACCACCGGTGCGCGGCAGGTTCTCGACGCCGGTGACGGTGAACGTCAGGCCCTGCGCCCGCCAGACGAGGCGGGCGAGCTGGATGACTGTGCCGTATACCGGTTCCACCACAGGCGCCAGCGTAGTGCGTGGCACAGTGGGGCTCGCCGTGAGTACGCCGAGCCACCCGATGCCCGTCCCTGCCGTCGTGTCCCACATCGCGGGCGGTCGGCCGGTGACCGCGGTGTGGGTCAACGAGCTGGGCGGGGTGACCTTCTCCGTCGGCGGCGACCCGCCCTGCGAGTTCGTCAAGACCTACCCCTATGCGGTTGCCCATCTGCTCGACGACGAGGCGGTGCGGCTGAGGTGGGCACGTGCGCGCCACCCCGTGCCCGAGGTGCTGGCCAGCGGTCACGGCTGGTTGCGCACCGCGGCGCTGCCCGGCCGCTCGGCTGTCGACGCGCGGTGGACCGACAGGCCCGCCGACGCCGCACGGGCCATCGGCGCCGGGTTGCGCGCGCTGCACGAGGCTCTACCGGTCCCCGACTGCCCGTTCGGACCGCCGTCGTGGATCGGCGCCGACGCTCCCCCACCAGACCGGCTCGTGGTCTGCCACGGCGACGCCTGCGCCCCCAACACCCTGATGGCCGACGACGGTTCGTTCGCCGGCCACGTCGACCTCGGCGACCTCGGTGTCGCCGACCGGTGGGCCGACCTCGCCATCGCGACGATGTCGTTGGACTGGAACTATCCGGGGGACGGTTGGCAGGCTCTCCTGCTCGACGCGTACGGGGTGCGCCCCGATGTCGAACGCATCGCGTTCTACCGGCAGCGGTGGAACGACGAGCCGTCGCCGCCGGGCTAAGCTGACAGGCGAGCAAGCAGTCGTCAGAGGGGTATTTGTGCAGGTCACCAGTGTCGGGCACGCCGGCTTTCGCATCGATACCAAGGCCGGGAGCATCCTGTGTGATCCGTGGGTGACGCCGGCGTACTTCGCGTCGTGGTTCCCCTTCCCGGACAACGGTCAGCTCGACTGGACGGCGCTGGGCGATGTCGACTACCTCTACGTCTCGCACCTGCACAAGGACCACTTCGACCCGGTGATCCTGCGCGAGCACGTCACCAAGGACGCGGTGGTGTTGCTACCCGACTACCCCGTCCCGGACCTACGCCGTGAGCTGGAGAAGCTGGGCTTCCACCGGTTCTTCGAGACCACCGATTCGGTGAAACACCGCGTCAGCGGACCCAAAGGCGATCTCGACGTGATGATCATCGCCCTGCGCGCCCCCGCCGACGGTCCGATCGGCGACTCCGGGCTGGTCGTCTCCGACGGCGAGACGGTGGCGTTCAACATGAACGACGCCCGACCGGTCGACCTCGACGTGCTGGCCGCCGACTTCGGTGACATCGACGTGCACATGCTGCAGTACTCCGGGGCGATCTGGTACCCGATGGTCTACGACATGCCCGACCGTGCCAAGCACGCATTCGGCGTGCAGAAGCGTCAACGACAGATGGACCGTTGCCGGCAGTACATCGCGCAGGTCGGCGCCACGTGGGTGGTCCCGTCGGCGGGTCCGCCCTGCTTCCTCGATCCTCAGTTGCGCGATCTCAACGACGACCACGGCGATCCGGCGAACATCTTCCCTGATCAGGTGGTGTTCCTGGACCAGATGGCCAGTCACGGACACACCGGCGGCCTGTTGATGATTCCGGGATCGACGGCGACTTTCACAGGCTCGCAACTGGATTCGCTGAACCACCCGCTGCCCGACGACGAGGTCCGGGCGATCTTCACCACCGGCAAAGCTGACTACATCGAGGCGTACGCCCAGCGGATGGCGCCGGTGCTGGCCGCCGTGAAGGCGTCCTGGGCGCCGGCGGAGGGTGAACCGCTGCTCGAGCCGCTGCGGGAACTGTTCGAGCCGATCATGTCGGCCTCCGATCAGATCTGCGACGGCATCGGCTATCCCGTCGAGCTGCGCCTGTCATCCCGAGGCCATCAAGAAACAGTGGTGCTGGACTTTCCCAAACGTGCTGTGCGCGAACCCGTCTCGGACGAGAAGTTCCGCTACGGTTTCGAGATCCCGGCCGAGCTGGTGCGCACGGTCGTGCGGGATCACGAACCGGACTGGGTCAACACCATCTTCCTGTCCACGCGGTTCCGGGCCTGGCGGGTCGGCGGATACAACGAATACCTCTACACCTTCTTCAAGTGTCTGACCGACGAGCGCATCGCCTATGCCGACGGGTGGTTCGCCGAGGCGCACGACGACACGGCATCGATCACGCTGGACGGCTGGGAGATTCAGCGGCGCTGCCCCCACCTGAAGGCTGATCTGTCGAAGTTCGGCGTGGTGGAAGGGAACACGCTGACCTGCAATCTGCACGGCTGGCAGTGGAATCTGGACAACGGCCGGTGCCTGACCACCAAGGGCCACGAGCTCAGGTCGCAGAAGCTGTGAGCGCCGGCGCCATCTCGAGCCCGTTCTACGACGACGGGCTCATCCAGCTCGACCGGGAAGCGCTGACACTGCGCCGCTACCACTTCCCGTCAGGCACCTCGAAGATCATCCCGCTGCGCGACATCCGCGGCTACGAGGTCAGCCCGCTCGGCATGTTCATGTCACGATTCCGGCTGTGGGGCACCGACTTACGGTGCTGGTTACCGCTAGATGTGAACCGGCCGCGAAAGTCCACGCTGGTCACCCTCGACGTCCGCGGGGCGTTCCCTCGGCCCGCGTGCACACCGGTGGATCCGAAGGCGTTCGTCGCGCTACTCGAAAATCTGCTCGACGGGCACTAGTTCGGCGTGAGCACCTCGGTGCCGAGGTAGGGCACCAATGCCTCGGGCACCCGCACGCTGCCGTCGGGCTGCTGGTGGTTCTCCAGGATGGCGACCAACCAGCGCGTGGTGGCCAGCGTTCCGTTGAGCGTCGCGGCGATCTGCGGCTTGCCGTTCTCTTCGCGGTAGCGCACCGCCAGCCGGCGGGCCTGGAACGTGGTGCAGTTCGAGGTCGAGGTGAGCTCCCGGTAGGTCTGCTGGGTGGGCACCCACGCCTCGCAGTCGAACTTGCGGGCCGCAGACGATCCGAGGTCGCCCGCTGCGATGTCGATCACCCGGTAGGGCACCTCGATCGCGGCCAGCATCTGGCGCTGCCAGCCCAGCAGCCTGTCGTGCTCGGCCTCGGCGTCGGAGGGCCGGCAGTAGACGAAGCCTTCGATCTTGTCGAACTGGTGCACCCGGATGATGCCGCGGGTGTCCTTGCCGTAGCTGCCCGCTTCGCGCCGGAAGCACGACGACCATCCGGCGTAGCGGCGCGGACCGGCGGACAGGTCGAGGATCTCGTCGGAGTGGTAGCCGGCCAGCGGCACCTCGGAGGTCCCGACAAGATAGAGATCGTCGTCGGCGAGGTGGTACACCTCGTCGGCGTGGGCACCCAGGAACCCGGTGCCGGCCATGATCTCGGGGCGCACCAGCACCGGCGGGATCATCAGCGTGAAGCCGTTCTCGGTCGCGGTGCGGACCGCGAGCTGGAACAGCGCCAGCTGCAGCAGCGCGCCGTAGCCGGTGAGGAAGTAGAACCGCGACCCGGAGACCTTGGCGCCGCGATCCATGTCGATCAGCCCCAACGACTCACCGAGGTCCAGGTGATCCTTGGGATTGTCCAGTGCGGGGGGTTCCCCGACGGTGTCGAGCACCACGAACGCGTCCTCGCCGCCGGCGGGCACGCCGTCGATGATGACGTTGGCGATCGCCATGTGCGCCGCGGTGAAGGCTTTCTCGGCCTCGGCCTGAGCGGCTTCGGCGGCCCGCACACGCTCGGCGAGTTCCTTGGCCGTGGCCAGCAGCGCGGGGCGCTCGTCAGGTGAGGCCTTGCCGACCGCCTTGCTGGCGGTCTTCTGCTCGGCGCGCAGGGTGTCCGCCTCGGAGATGGCGGCTCGGCGGGCGACGTCGGCATCGGCCAGGGCGTCGACGAGGCCGGGGTCTTCACCGCGCGCTCGCTGGGATGCCCGCACCGCGTCAGGGTTTTCTCGCAGCACTTTCAGGTCGATCACATCGCGCAACCCTACGGGCCGCGGCGTCAGCCGCATAACGTTACAACTGCATCACTTGTCACAGCACCTGACACGCCTGCCACAATGGTGGGCAATGTTCTCGTCGTCGTCGAACCAGCCTTCCGCACCGCCCGCCGGCCCGGAGCGGCGCTCGACGCGCTGGTGGCACAGCCTGCAGGCCGAGTCGACGCGCCGCGCTCTGCTGCTGACCGCCCTGGGTGGCCTGCTGATCGCGGGAGTCATCACCGCTCTTCCGCAGGCCGACCCTGCCGGGGGACTGACCGCCAACTCGATCTCGCTGGGCCCGCGCGGCAACGACACGTTCGACCACGCCAAGAGCGGCGACTGCCTGAATTGGCCGGAACGCACCCCCGACGCCGCCGAGGTCGTCGACTGCACTGCCGAGCACCGATTCGAGGTGGCCGAATCCGTCGACATGCGCACGTTCCCGGGGAGCGAGTACGGTCCCGACGCCGCGCCGCCGTCGACCGCCCGCATCCAGCAGATCAGCCAGGAACAGTGCACGGCCGCGGTCCGGCGCTACCTCGGCGCGAAGTTCGACCCCAACAGCAAGTTCACGATCAGCATGCTGTGGTCCGGCGACAAGGCCTGGAAGCAGTCCGGCGAGCGCCGGATGCTGTGTGGCCTGCAGCTGCCCGGCCCGAACAACCAGCAGCTGGCCTTCACCGGCAAGGTCGCCGACATCGACCAGTCCAAGGTGTGGGCCGCCGGCACCTGCCTGGGCATCGATCCGACCACGAACCAGCCCACCGACATCCCCGTCGACTGTGCGGCCCCGCACGCGATGGAGGTCACCGGCGCGGTGAACCTCGCCGAGAAGTTCCCTGGAGGGCTGCCGCTCGAGGCCGAGCAGGACACCTTCATCAAGGACACCTGCACCAAGATGACCGATGCCTATCTGGCGCCGATCCAGCTGCGCAACACCACGCTGACGCTGATCTACAGCACGGTCTCGCTGCCCAGCTGGTCCGCCGGCAGCAGGCAGGTGTCGTGCAGCATCGGCGCCACGCTCGGCAACGGCGGCTGGTCGACGCTGCTCAACAGCGCGAAAGGCCCGTTGATGATCAACGGGCAGCCGCCGGTGCCGCCGCCCGACATCCCCGAGGAACGTCTGAACCTGCCGCCGATCGACGTGCCGGACGTGCCGGACACGTCGTCGCAGTCGAGCAGCTCCAGCTCCAGTTCAGGGTCGAGCTCGAGCTCCCAGTCCACCCAATCGGACGACAGCAGCCAGCAGACGCAGCACATGCCCCAGCTGGCGACCACAGCCGCGCCGACGGCCACCCAGCAGGCGCCGGCCACCGATCAGCTGCCGCCGCAGGGCAACACGTTCCTGGGCGGCCCACCGCCCCCGCCGGCCGCGCCACCGGCAGATGTGCCGTTGCCGCCCGCCGAGCAGGCACCCCCGGCTGCGCCGGCTCCGGTCGACCAGGTACCTCCGCCGGCCGTGCCGTTCCCACCGCCTGCCCCGTGATGGCCGTGCGGATGAGTCCGCAGCGGTTCGACGAGCTGGTCGGCGACGCGCTCGACCTGATTCCCGGCGAGCTGGCCGCGGCGATCGACAACGTGGTCATCCTGGTGGCCGATCGCCATCCCGACGAGCCGGAGTTGCTCGGGCTCTACGAGGGCGTGGCGCTCACCGAACGCGACTCGTGGTACGTCGGCGCGCTGCCCGACACCATCACGATCTATCGTGACGCGCTGCTCGACATGTGCCACACCGACGCCGAGGTCATCGACGAGGTCGCGATCACCGTGATCCACGAGATCGCCCACCACTTCGGCATAGACGACGAGCGCCTGCACGAACTCGGCTGGGGCTGAACGTCACTCGAGCGCGGCAACCCGATCCTGTCGGCAATCGGTGCTATGAACGGACCATGAGCGATCAGTGCCGTGCCTGCGCGGCGGGTCTCGAGCACTGCCACGGTGCGCTGATCCACCACGCCTACCGCCGGGAAGAGTGCACCGAGGACGGCTGCCTCACTCCACCCGCCGCCCACGACATGCATCTCGACTGCGGTGCCGTCGGCTGCGCGTGCGACGACATGCGGGTCTCAGCCCATCGGGTCGGCTGACGCCTCGCCACCGTCGCCTGCGGCCGCCACCGAAACATCGGGCCCGAACGGCGGCGTCAGAGCACCCCACTGCAGGCAGCTCCAACGCCCGTCGGTGACGGGCGCCAGCACCACTGCTTCGGTGTTGGCAAGGTGGTGGTCGATCGCGAAGGTGCTGTCCACGCCGGCGAGCACGGCGGCCACCAGCCGGATGGCCGCGCCGTGGCTGACCACGACGATGTCGCTGCCCCAGCTGTCGTCGTCGAGGTAGCGCATCCGGAGGTCGTCGAGCACCGGGACGTACCGCTCCAGCACCTGGTGGCCGGATTCGCCGCCGGGTAGCGAAAGACCGAGTTCCCCCTCCTGCCAGCGCCGGTAGATCTCGGTGAACTGGTCGTGGGCAGCCTCGTCGGAGCGGTCTTCCAGGTCGCCCACCTGTACCTCGTGGAGGCCGTGGAACTCCGAAGGCGGTCGCGTGGCGCCGAGCGCCGCGCTGATCTCCTGGGCGGTCTGCACGGCGCGGGTCGCGATCGAGTGCGCGATCAGACCGGGCTCGTGCGTGAGCGTGCTCGCGAAGCCGCGGGCCTGCTCGCGGCCGAGGTCGGTGAGATGGGCACCCGGAGGGCGGGTGTCGAGCCGTCGCGCCACGTTGCTGTGCGTCTGTCCGTGGCGCACCAGCAGGAGTCGACCACTCACGGCGTGCCCTCGCGCAGCCGCCCCAGCCACGTCGTCGCCTCGTCGGTGGTCGGGGGCGGGGTGCCCGCCGGATCACCGGTGGGCCACGACCCCAGGTAGCGCACGTCGTCGCAGCGCCGATGCAACGCACGCAGCGCCTCGGCCACCGGGCCGTCGTCGATGTGGCCCACGAAGTCGAGGAAGAATTTGTAGCTGCCCAGTTCGGTCCTGGTCGGCCGCGACTCGATGCGGGTCAGGTCGATGTCGCGGATGGCCAGTTCGGTCATCGCCATCGCCAGGGAGCCCGGCACGTTCGCCAGCCGCAGCACCACCGACGTCCGGTCGGCACCGGTGCGCGCCGGAGGCGCGGCAGGCGCTCCGACGAGGACGAAGCGGGTTCTGGCGTTCGGCTCGTCGACGACGCCGGCGGCCACCGTGTCCAGGCCGTACCGCTCGGTGGCCAGCGCCGTCGTGACCCCGGCGTCGGCCCGCCCGGCTGCCACGTCCGCGGCGGCCGCCGCATTGGACAGGGCGGGCAGCAGCGTCGCGTCGGGCAGGTTCTCGGCCAGCCACTTCTTGACCTGGGCGGTGGCGACCGGGAAGCCCGCGACGGTGCGCACCGACGCGGCGGTCACTCCTGGCTGCACCGCGATCGTGAACGACACGTCGAGGGTGAGTTCGGCATAGATCTGCACGGGCGGTCCGTCGGCGAGGCTGTCCAGCGTCGGCAGCACGGATCCCTCGATGGAGTTCTCGATCGGGACACAGGCGAAGTCGGCCTCGCCGCAGCGCACGGCGGCAACGGCCGCGGGGGTGCTGTCGATGGCGATTCGGGTGACGGGGCCCGATGCGGGGATCAGCTGGTCGGCGTCGAGCTTCCGCAATGCCGCCTCGGTGAACGTCCCCTCAGGGCCGAGGTAAGCGATGCGGGACACGGGGTCAGCCTATCGGGTGGGCGCAGTTGTCCTGGTCGACGACGGAACGCCTTGCGAGATCTGCCTGACTTGATTAAGTTAGCCTCACCTTACTTTGGGAGGCGGGATGACTGTGCAGGCACCGACGACGGCTGAGCGGATTCGCAGCGCGTGTGCGCGCGCAACCGGCGCGATGGTCGCCACCGACGGGATCGACCCGACTCCCACCCCGGTGGTCCACCTGCTCTGCGACGGGTCGGTCGCCCTGACCGTCCCCGCCGCGAGCGCGCTCACCGCGACCGTCGCCGCGGCCGGTGCCGCCGGCGTCCAGGCAGTGCTCGAACTGACCGATTACGCACCGCTGCCGCTGCGTGAACCCGTCCGCTCGCTGGTCTGGATCCAGGGCCGGCTGTGGACCGTTCCGGACCGCGAGGTGCCCGCGCTGCTCGATCTGATCGCCGCGTCCAACCCCCACCCCGCTCTGCTGGAAGTCAACAGCGACGAGGCGCAGGACGAGCTGATGCGCCTCGAGATCGAGTCCGTGGTCGCCGCGGACTCGACCGGCGCCGAATCGATCTCGGTCGCGAGTCTGCTCGGCGCACTTCCCGACCCGTTCTGCGCGATGGAGTCCGCCTGGCTGCAGCATCTGGAGGCCGAGCACCGCGACGTCGTCGACCGGCTGGCGAGCCGGCTGCCCGGCACGCTGCGCAACTGCCACGTGCGTCCGCTCGGACTCGACCGCTACGGCGTCGCGCTGCGTGTGGAGTCCGCCGACGGTGACCACGACGTGCGGCTGCCGTTCCCGCAGCCGGTCGACGACGTGACGGGGCTGAGCCGGGCGATCCGGATCCTGATGGGGTGCCCGTTCCTCAACGGGTTGCGCGCCCGCCGCGTCTGACGCGCGCCCGGATCGAAAGGCCCGGCGCACCGCTACCGTAGCTGCGGTGAGCGAACCGCCGACCGATGCGCAGCGGCGCGCCCTGCGCATCGAGATCGCGGTGGTCCTGGCCGTCACCTTCGGGCTCAGCGGCTACACCGCGCTTCTGCGCCTGATCGAAGCGGTCCTGCTGGGACTGTCCGGGCAGACGGTGGCACTCAACCCGCGCCGGTCGCCGTTCAGCCTGATCGACCTCGGCCTCAACCTCGCCGGACTGTTCCAGCTGCTGGCCTGGGGCGGTCTCGCGCTGTACCTGCTCTGGCGCGCCGGCGACAGCCCCGCACGCATCGGATTGGCCCGATTCCGTTGGCGCACAGACTTTCTCCGCGGCGTCGGACTGGCCCTGATGATCGGGATTCCCGGGCTGGCGCTCTACCAGCTCGCTCGTGTCCTCGGCGTCAACGCCTCGGTCGAACCCGCCGAACTCAACGACACCTGGTGGCGCATACCGGTGCTCCTGCTGTTGTCGTTCGGCAACGGGTGGGCCGAGGAGGTGGTCGTCGTCGGCTTCCTGCTGACCCGGTTGCGTCAGCTGCAGGTCAACCCGTGGGTCGCGCTCGCGCTGTCGAGCCTGCTGCGCGGGGTCTACCACCTCTACCAGGGCTTCGGCGCGGGACTGGGCAACGTCGCGATGGGCCTGGTGTTCGGCTATGCGTGGCAACGCACCGGCCGGCTGTGGCCACTGATCGTGGCGCACACGCTGATCGACGCGGTGGCCTTCGTCGGGTATTCGTTGCTGGCCGGTCGATTGACCTGGCTGCAGTAGGTTCTTGCTGTGAACGACGAGCGGCCGCCCGTCCCCCGGCCGGCGCCACCGCCCCCGCCGCGTGGTTATCCGCCGCGGCGGGAGCCGCCGCCACAGCTGCGACGCGACCCGCGCTACCGTCCGCCGGCACCCCCGGCGCAGGCCGTTCCGCCGCCCCCGCCGCGCCGACCCCCCGCGCCCCCTCCGGTCCCGCCGCGCCGACCCCCGGCTCCGCCGCCCGCCCAGGTGCGCAGACCCCCGCCAGCCGCGCGCCCACCAGCCGCGCACCCGCCGGCCCTGCCCGTCCCGCCCCAGCGCCGCACCCCGCGACGCCGCAGACACTGGCTGCGTCTCATCCCGATCGTGCTGCTGGTGGCAGTGCTGGCGATGATCGGCGCCGGCGCCTGGATCGACACCACGCTGCGACACGTCCCCGCACTGGCCGACTACGCCGACCGACCCGCCCAGGGCGCCGGAACCACCTGGCTCCTCGTGGGTTCCGACAGCCGGTCGGACCTGACGCCCGAGCAGCAGGCCGAGCTCGCGACCGGCGGCGATCTGGGCTTCGGCGGCTCCGCGCGCACCGACACGATTCTGCTGGTCCATCTGCCCGGGCTCGGGTCGAGCACCCCGGCGACGATGGTGTCGATTCCCCGCGACTCCTACGTGCCGATCCCGGGATACGACAGCGACAAGATCAACGCTGCGTTCTCCCTCGGAGGCCCCGCGCTGCTCACCCAGACCGTCGAAGAGGCGACCGGGCTGCGCATCGACCACTACGCGGAGATCGGCTTCGGCGGGTTCGCGGGCCTCGTCGACGCGGTCGGCGGCGTCACCGTCTGCCCACCGGAACCGATCAACGATCCGCTGGCCGGCATCGATCTGCCCGCCGGCTGCCAGCACGTGGACGGGCAGCAGGCGCTCGGCTTCGTCCGCAGCCGCGCCACCCCGCGCGCCGATCTCGACCGGATGGTCAACCAGCGGGCCTTCATGTCCACACTGATGCATCGCGCGGTGAGCCCGTCGGTGCTGCTGAACCCGCTTCGCTGGTACCCCATGACCACCGCAGCCGCTGACACCGTCACCGTCGCCGACGGCGACCACGTGTGGGATCTCGCGCGGCTGGGCTGGGCGTTGCGCGGCGACATGCAGACCATCACGGTGCCGATCGGCGAGTTCACCGAGAACGGCTCCGGCTCGATCGTCGTGTGGGACAGCGACGCCGCACAGCAGCTCTTCTCGGCACTGGCGTCGGATGCGCCCATTCCGCAGGACGTGCTCGACGCCGCGAATCCCTGAGCGGGCTAGTCCCGACCCGCGCCCTTGAGTCCGTTCTGCAGCCAGTCCTTGGTACGCCCGGGATGGTTGGTTGCGATCCAGGCCACCCCGAGATCGCGGCAGTACTGCACGTCCTCGTAGTGATCGACGGTCCAGCAGTACAGAGCGCGGCCCTGCGCCGCGGCGCGATCCACCAGCTCCGGATGCTCACGCAGCGTCGCGATCGACGGCCCGACCGCGGTCGCGCCGACCGTCGTCGCCGCGCTGCCCCCGAGGAATCGTGACGTCTCGCCCAGCAGCACCGTGGGCAACAGCGGCGCCGCCCGCCGGATCCGCCACACCGCGGCAGCGGAGAACGACATGACCACCGCCCGGGAGAGATCCGCCGATGCGGGTGAGGCGATGCCGTACCGGTGCAGAAGCGCCAGCACCTTGCTCTCCACCAGCGCGCCGTACCGGACCGGATGCTTGGTCTCGATGAACATCTTCACGGGCCGGTTCCAGTCCAGGACGAGCGCCACCAGATCGTCGAGGGTGAGCAGACCGGTGTCGCCCTGACTGCCGTCGGACCGCCAACTGGGATGCCAGGAGCCGTAGTCCAGCTCTCGAAGCTGCGCCAACGTCATCTCGCTGACCAGGCCGTTGCCGGTGGAGGTGCGATCCAGCCGGCGGTCGTGCACGCAGACCAGATGCCCGTCGCGGGTCAACCGCACATCGCATTCCACCGCGTCGGCGCCCTCATCGAGCGCCCGCTCGTAGGCGGTCCTGGTGTGTTCGGGCAGATCGGCTGAAGCTCCGCGGTGAGCCACCACGAAGGGGTGGCCGTCGGACGTCCCGCCGGAGTTCATATCGCTATGCTGCCGGGTTCTGCCCTTCGGGCTCAACCGCACGCGCCTGATCGTCAGCGGAATCTTTGCCCGACGGCGCGTCGACCATCAGCCACCGCTTCGACGGTCGTTCCACCGGCTGGCGTTCGAAGCCGAGGTACACCTGGAGCGCCAGGAGCAGAGCCCCCGCCGCGAACAGATACGCCACGATCGTGGTGACCGTGTTGTCGGCAATGCCCTGCGGGTCGGTGGTGAAGCTGGTCGCGATGGAGAACACCGACACCGCGGTGCTGGCCGCCCACACCACCCACCACACCGAGATGGGCCGTCGCAGCCAGTTTTCTCGGCCTTCGACCTGCGCCAGCTCGATCACGAACACCGGCGCCCAGAACAAGTTCACCAGCGGCACCAGGCAGCACACCCGCAGCATCCAGGCCGGTCGGGGATCCTCGTGTCCGTGATGGGCGTAGGCGGCGGCCCGGCGGGCCACCAGCCACTGCGTGAGCATCAGTGCGCTGGCCACTGTGGTGAACAGGGCCACCACGCTCACCGCCACCCCGCCCCAGGTGGCGATGCCGGCGACCCACGGGTTGAGCAGCACCGTGCGGTTGACGATGAGCAGCACATACCGGATCAGGTGCACGAATGCGGCGGCGGCGAGCACAGCGGCCGTGGTCACCAGCGTCATCTGCACTGCGGTCAGGGACGGACCGGTGCGCACCGGCGTCTCTTCGGCCGGGGCGTCGAAGTGCTCGACGAGACCCCACCGCGGGATGACCGAGTATCGGGGCGTGGGGCCGAGGTCGCGGCGGGGGCGGCGCGGCGGGGGCGGCGCGCCCGGCCGCACGGCCACCCACTTGAATCCAGCAGGCAGACCGGGGGTGGGCCGCCGCTGGGTGGGCACAGCATCTCGTCGGCCCCACTCCGGCGCGGGCGCCGCGCTCCCGGGGGCGAGCAACGTGCCACGACACCGCGGGCACCACACCCGCTGCCGGTCGCGCACGTTCCACCGCGTCCCGCACTGGGAGCACACCTGGATCATTCGGCCAGCTTAATGTCGTCCCCCGGCAGGCGGCTCAGACGCGGGCTCAGACCCGAGCTCAGACACTGCCCGGCTGACCGTCATCGGTCACCACCGGCCTACCGGCCCCGGCCCACGCCGACATCCCGCCGCTGACGTTGACCGGCTCGAACCCGTTGCGTGCGAGGTAGTCGGCAACGCGCTGGGATCGTCCACCGGCGTGACAGATGACGTACAGCTCGGCGTCGGCCGGGATCTCGGCCATCCGGGCCGGCACCTCGCCCATCGGGATGTGCCGCGCGCCCGGCGCATGCCCGAGCTGCCACTCGTCGTCCTCGCGGACATCGAGCAGCACGGGCCCCTCCGACGACGAGTCGAATTCGGCCGGTATCTCGGCGATGCCTACTTGCCTCACCCCGGTGTGGTCCATGTGGCCATGCTGACACGAGCCCGCGGTCCGGCACCACCGCATCCGGGCTGCAGCGAAACTCGACTCGGCGGCCACCTATCCACAGTTTCCACAGGTTCATCCACAGGCTGTGTGGGCAGTTGCCAGCGCTCTCTCGGTGCGTTGTGGATGATCACGCCGCGACACGCACCGAGAATTCACAGCCAATCGACAGTCCAGGAAACGAACAGAGCGAAATGTCTCGGCTGCCTAACGATTTGGTGTGCGCACCCGCAGCCGGGAGGCCGATTTTTCCGAGTAGGACAAATGAGGTTATGATCGCGATCACATGGTTTGTCTGTGACAGAAGTCACTGGGGTGTGCACGTGGGGGAGGCAGCATCAACGTGCAGGTGAGGAGCATCTGATGGCGCGATCTTCCACGGGGCCGGGCTCGACTTTTCCGCCGTCGGAGTGGCAGTCGTCGTCGCGCGCATATACCCGCAGTCAGTTGATGTCATTACTACGGGCCGGCGTGATCGCACTGGTGCTGCTCGCCGTCCTGGCGCTGATCGTCCTGTTCTGAATCACGTCCTCCGGCGCACGGTCCACAGCACGCGGTAGCTGCGGTCTGCCCGCACCCACCCGAACGTTCTTGAGTCGACCACCCCCGGCGCGTTCGCGTTGTCCGACACCGCCTCGAACACCAGACCTGTCGCGTCGCGGCGCACCCGGCCCACCCGCTTGACCAGATAGCGCGACGACCGCGACGGGTCCGGGAACACCCGCAACTGGCCGGCCCGCAGACGCCCACACCGCATCGCGAGCAGGCCGTCACCGGGGTTCACAGTGGGCTTCATCGAGTCCTCGACCACCAGGAATCGGCGCACCGGCGGACCGTGTGGAAATACCGGCCGTCCGTGGTTAGGCCTCATGATCTTGAGGGTAAGTTAAAGCCATGCTGCATCGACTCTTTGACTCCGTGTTCTCCAATGCCACTCCTGCCCACGCTCACTGCGATCTGTACTGCGGCGTCTACGACCCCGCGCAGGCCAAGATCGAGGCGCTGTCGTGCCTGAAAACCATTCAGAAGTACCACGATTCGGATGACGACCACTTCAAAGCCCGCGCGATCATCATCAAGGAGCGCCAGGCCGAAGAGGTCAAGCACCACCTGATGGTCCTGTGGGCCGACTTCTTCACCAAGGACCACTTCGAGCAGTTCCCCAACCTCCACCAGTTGTTCTGGGACGGCGTTCACGGCGCAGGCGACGTCAAGAAGTCGCTCGACGCCGCGGTTGCCGAGAAGCTGCTGAAGACCATCGACGAGATCGCCGACATCTTCTGGCAGACCGACAAGGGCAAGCAGATGGGCGTCTACCCGCCTGCGTAAGCCTTTCGCACAGTCCTCCACCGGCCCGGTCCTCGTCGACCGGGCCGGTTTGTGTCTGGGGTGTATCGATCGGCCGTGTCCGCTTGCGCGGTTGCCGCAGCCTGCCGCATCCTGAGCGGATCGACCCACAGACGTGTCTGGCTGTTGCTCACCGATGCCGGGAGGCGAGATGGATTTCGGGTCCGGTCGGGCGATCGAGATCGCACCGTTTCATTCGCGGGGGTCCTTGAAGGGCTTCGTCGTCTCCGGGCGGTGGCCTGACTCGACCAAAGAGTGGGCCCAGCTGTTGATGGTCGCGGTGCGGGTGGCGTCGCTTCCGGGTCTTCTGTCCACGACGACGATCTTCGGGGCGCGGGAGGAGCTGCCCGACGAGCCGGCACCGGGGACGGTGGGGCTCGTCCTGGCCGAGGGCACGGTGGTCGGCGATTCCGCGGTGGCACCCGGACATTTCGCGGAACGCCAGCCGCCCGCCCTGTTGATGCTCCATCCCCCGTCGGAGACCACCCCGTCGTTACCTGAGTGCACCGGGGCTGCGTCGGGATGTGTCCTCCTGCCCGGGCTGCCCCACTTGGGTCTCGAGCATCGGGCCGCCTGGGTGGAGGCCGAGTCCGACGGTACGGTCACCTCGATGGTGAGTCGCGTGGGCGTCGATCCGATCAGCCACCCCGATACCGCGATTCTGGCGATGCTCCTGGCCGCCTGACCGGTCGGAAAGTCTTCTCGCCCGCTGCCATTGGCTACTGACACCGTCACGGCGCACGTGAGCGCGCGGATTTAGCAAGTTTGCGCATCACCGGGTGCGCAGCGCGGCCCCCGATCCGGTTCACACCGCCGCCGTCCGACCGTCCAGCAAATTTCCGTCTGTTCGCGTTGCGCGTGGCGGGTGGTTGCCGGCCACATCCGCAACGGCCACAGACTCCTCGGTTCTGGGAAAGCCGCACGTATGCTGGCTACGGTGGCGTTATTATTTGCCTAGCTGCACTATGCCCCGCCCGTGGCAGATGCCCCGTCTACGCCGTTCACACCAGTAGCGGCAGCCAGCGACGTAAGCCGTGGTTCACATTTCTGTGGTTTGCACTTGGTTGTGGACACATCTGTCGCTACGATGATCAGCAAATCCACCGCCCTTGGACAACGCTCGTCAGTATGTGGAGGTCAATCCGATGAGCAATACGTTTGCCGCTCGCCTGAACCGCTTGTTCGACACCGTCTACCCGCCCGGACGTGGTCCGCACACCTCTGCGGAGGTGATCGCCGCACTCAAGGCCGAGGGCGTCACCATGTCTGCCCCGTACCTGTCGCAGCTGCGTTCTGGCAACCGAACCAATCCGTCCGTCGCCACGATGGCCGCGCTTGCCAACTTCTTCCGGATCAAGCCCGCGTACTTCACCGACGACGAGTACTACGAGAAGCTCGACAAGGAGCTGACCCTGCTCGCCGGAATGCGTGACGAGGGTGTTCGCCGCATCGCCGCCCGCACGGTCGGTTTGTCCGCCGAGGCGAAGCAGGACATCGTCCAGAAGGTCGACGAGCTGCGGCGCAAAGAGAACCTCGACGTTTAGCCTTCCTCACTCCTGCGGGGTCGACCGGCGAAGACGCGCCTGGGATCCCCCGGAGTCGAGAGTTCGGTATTGACGGGCGATTTCCAGGATCCACTCGCGGTCGGAGTAGCTCGCCGGCTGCCGCAGCCAGGACAGACCTGGAAAGTCCTGCCGCTCGGCGATCCACGCCGCGACGGCGGTGGCCTGCTCTACCGGCGTCGCATCCGGTGGCGGCAACTCCGCGAGTTCGTCGTCACTGTCGGGGTCAGCAGGCTCGGCGGCCGCCGAGCCTGCGTCGACCGGGCGCAGCGCTCCTGCCGCAGCGGTCGCTTCCAGGAACAGCGCGTCCGAGATCAGGGACATGCGCTCGGCAACGCGGAACACCAGGGGGCCGCGCGGACGTACCCCGATGCCGACGTCGGGGTGACGTCGACCGAGTTCGGCCAGGATCGGCCCGATGATGCGAAGCTCGCGGCGCGCCCCGAACCAATCCTCCAGGCTGGGCAGCAGCGAACCCGCCGCCACGATCAGCATGGCAGCGCCGAGCAGCGTGGCTGCCGCACCCACTCCGACTGCGGCGCTGGTGCCGACCGCCCGCAGGAGGAAGAACGCCAAGGCCGCGACGATCAGCGCGATGCCGACGGTGAACACGAACAACGCACGCCCGCGGCGGGTCCGGTTGCTGTGCCGCAGCCCCGCCCAGGCGACCAGACTCAGCGCCAACATCACGTAGAGCAGCGGCAACAGCCACGGCAGCGAAGCGCCGTCGCCGCTGAGGCTGCGGCGCAGGTACTCCTGCGGAGCCATTTCGGTGCCACGGCCTGCGGCGAAGAACACCAAGAGGCTTGCCACCGCGATCGCCGCAGCGACCCCGTACTGCACCATGGCGATCTTCTTCGCCGCCGTGGGTGATCGATTGCTCGAGACCGTGGTGATCATCACGCAGCTTCCCGCGGCGCAGGCGATCAACGCCACCTGGCTGAAACCCATCGCGATGTTGGGCCAGTGCAGAAGCGTGTCGATCAGCAGCGCCAACGGCTGCCAGTTGAGCGCGGCGACCACACCGAGGCTGCCCAGAGCCAGGATCATGGAGGTGCTGACCAGCGACTGCTTGTTGACCAGCGCCCATCCGATGCGAAGTCCGGTTGCCAATCCCAGGAGACCGGCGATGACCCAGACGATCAACCAAACGCCTCTCCGAGACGCACCTGGACGATGGACGACCGGTCCGACGGCAACCGCCCCAGCCGGTAGATCAGCAGCGCGGCGAAGTCCTCAGCCTCCTGCTCGGCGTCCTCACCCGCGGGACCCATGCACCCGGTGCGCTGATTGAGCATGTACCCGATCAGTTCCGAGCTGGCGACCTCGGTGTTGTCCCGGGCCGCCTGCGTGACGTGGATGCCCTCATGACCGAGGACGAGGTGGCCGAGTTCGTGGGCAAGGGTGCGATCCCATGCGGGAAGCCCCTGCTGGATCAGGAACACGTCGTGATCGGCGTACTGCCGCCACTGGCCGCAGACACCCGGCGGAAGTTCTGCCGTGGTCAGTTCGATGGTGCGGCCCCGGTGCTCGCTGACCGCCTGGACCAGACGCGGCAGGGTGATCTCACCGCGTCGCGGGGCGAGATCGAGCACCTCCCCCACCGCACGGGTGACTCGCCGGCTCGCAGGCATCGCTTCCCCCTTTCGACCCTCTTCGACCCTTCGGACCCCACTCCGACAGCTTTACTATGCGCCGCTTACCCCCTGCCGGCACGCATATCGTCTCAGTTCATGAACCGCGCTGTGCCGCGAGCCCGGACCACCTGGCCTGCCTTGGCCTGGCGGTACCCCAGTACGCCGCCGGCTGCGGTCAGTATCACGATGCCTGCGACACCGGGCAACGCGAGCGCCGCCAGCTGCGATGTGCCTGCGGTGCGCAGGGTTTCGCCGTAACCCACCCGGATCGGCGCCGGTGGAGGCGAGCCGGCGAGGATGTTCTCCACGGGCTCGATCGGCCGGGCCGGTTGCGGTTCCGGTGCGGCGCGAGGCGGCGCGGCAGGTGCCGGAAGGGCCTCGACGGGGCGCGGAGCGGCTACGGCCGGTCCAGCTACGGCGGCCGGTCCAACTGCGGCGGCCGGTCCAACTGCGGCGCCTGGCGCGAACACGGGCAGCACCGGCAGCGTGATCGGTGCGCCTGCTCCCGCGGCAGGCAGGCCGGCGCCGGGCACGACGTCGAGGACGTCGGGGTCCAGGGGCAGCTCGACGGGTGGCCGCGTCTGGGGTGCACCGACACCCGGGGTGCCGATTCCGCCGGGGCGGGGCGCGACCACGGGCCGGTCGCTGACGCCGCCGTGACTCTCCGGCGGCGTCGGGGCCGGGATCCCGGGTGGCTCCGGATCATCGGGAGGCCACGGCCAGCCCGGTCCGCAGTCCTTCCCGCCGTCGTCGCAGCAGGGTCCGTCGGAGTCCCGGTCCACGTCCTGTACACCTCGGTGAGCACGGCGCCACGTCGTGCCGATCCCGCGACGGGCCGACGGTTCGTCGGCCGTCGGAGGAGGAGTCACTCGGGGCGGGTCCGCGGTGGGTTCGCCCGAGGTGGCGGGCCGCATCGTGTCGGCGGGGGCCGTGTCGGCGGATGTCGCGTCGGCGGGTGCCGCGGACGCTGTCGCCCCGACCCCACCGATCCACAGCCCGCCTACGGTCAGGCCGGCTGCCACGGCTCTGCGCGCTCGCGCACCCACGTCGTCACCACCTTCGCGGACGTCGGGCGGAAGATGGGCCCGGGTGAGGGTCGATTCTCCCACACCGGTCCCGGCCCTCCAGGCGGTTGATCACCGGGGGCGAACGATAGTGTGGGTCAGCGCCGACAATGACAGTGGAGAGGGCCCCAGGGATGAGTCTGTTCAAGCGACGTAAGTCCCGCGCCACTCGGCGAGCCGAGCGACGGGCGATCAAGACCAAGGCCAAGCTGGAGGCCAAGCTCTCGGCCAAGAACGAGGTGCGACGCTTCAAGGCCGAGCAGAAGGCCACGGCGAAGGCGCTGCGGGCGCAGTTGCGCGCCCAGCGGGACAGCGATCGCGCCGCGCTGAAGGTCGCCGAAACTCAGCTGAAGGCTGCTCGTGAGGGAAAGCTGTTCACCCCCACCAAGATTCGCCGGGCGTTGACGGTGTCTCGCCTGCTGGCGCCGGTCGTCATCCCGCTCGTGTACCGCGCGTCGATCTCGGCCAGAGGGCTGATCGACGAGCGTCGCGCCGATCGCCTCGGCATCCCCGTCAGCCAGCTCGGGCAGTTCTCGGGCCACGGGGCTGAGCTGTCCGCGCGGATCGCGGGAGCCGAGCACTCGTTGCGCCAGCTGACCGAGAAGAAGCCGAAGGACGCGGAAACCAAACAGTTCGCGGCCGCCATCAGCGAACGCCTCACCGATCTGGCGGCCGCGGTCACGGCCGCCGAGACCATGCCGCCCGCTCGCCGTAAGCCGGCGCACGCGGCGATCGCCCAGCAGCTCGACGGTATCGACGCCGATCTGTTGGCGCGCCTCGGCGTGGCCTGAGCGTCTTGTCCGACGCGACCGTCCGGCACCTGGTCCTGCTGCGTGGTGCAGCTGCGGGTCTGGTGACGGCGGCGCTGTCGCTGGCCGCCCACGCCTCCGGCGGTGGGCATCTCGCCGTCGGACCAGCCGTGATCGGCCTGCTGCTCGTCGGGGTGACCGTCGGTGCCGCGGCGGTGGCGACGTCCCGCGCCGACGGTGTTGCCGCGATGGCCCTGCTGCTGACGGTGGGGCAGGTCGCCGGCCACGCCGTGCTCGCGGTCAGTCATCCCCACGCGGCAGCTGCACCGTCCGGGGCGATGGTGGCCGCGCATGTGGGCGCGGTTGCCCTGGGCGCGCTGCTGATCACCACCGGGGAGCGGCTGTGCCGTGTGCTCGCGCGCGTGATGCGACGCGCGACGGCCCCGGCATGCGCGACGGCGTTCGCGGCGCCGGCACGGGTTCTCACCCCCGGTGACCAGCCGCTGTTCGCTGAGCTCCTGCTCGCCACGTCGATGTCGCATCGGGGTCCGCCCGTCGCGGGCTGACCCCGACCCCGACAGATTCGACACAGGAAGCAGACAACCGAATGAATGCAGTTCATCGTGGGCGGCCCCGGCGTGCCCACCTTCTCGCGGTCGGAGCGACGGCGTTGGCCCTCGTCCTGACCGCACTGATCAGTGCCGGTCCGGCATGGGCGCACGCTGCCCGCCTCGCCGGCGACCCCGCCGACAACGCCGTACTGCCCCAGGCGCCCACCAGGGTCAGCGCGACGTTCAACGAGACGATGCAACCCGAGTTCGCCGCGATGACGGTGGTCGGTCCGGACGGCGCCCAATGGGGCGAGGGGACCCCGACCGTCGACGGCGCAGTGATCAGCATCGGGGTCCGTCCCGGCGGGCCCGCGGGCACCTACACCGTCAACTACCGCGCGACATCGGCTGACGGTCACGTCGTGACCGGTTCGTGGCCCTTCCAGGTCACCACTGGTGCCACCGAGGCTTCGGCCACTCCGACGCCGTCCGGGGCTTCTGGGGCGTCGGGGGCCTCGCCGGCACCGGCCACCACGCAGGCCGCGCCCGCTTCTCCGTCCCCGGCGGGGCTGCCCGCGTGGCCGTTCGCGGTCGGCGCGGTCGCCGTCGTGGCCGCGGGTGCGGTGTGGGCGGTCCGCCGCAGGTCATGACGCACGGCCGGGCGGTGGCGGGCGGTCTGCTCGTCACCGCCGCGGCGTGCGTCCTGGCTTGGGCGCTGGCGTTCCCGGGGGCGTCGCTGTCGGCTGCGCTGGTCCGTGCACTGGCCGACGGTGCCGCGGTGGTGACCGTGGGGTTGACCGTCGTTCCCGCACTCGACGGTCCGCGCTACCGCGATGAGCTTCTGCGCCGCGCCACCGTGCCTCTGCTGGCCTCCTCGGCGGTGTGGGTGGCGGCAGAAGTCGTGCGGCTCGTCGTGGCGACGGCAGAGGCCGCGGGCCGCAGCCTCGCCGGTGTCGGCCTTCACACCGTGTGGGACTTCACCGTGCACACCGCACCTGGGCGGGCCGCTGGAGTGACGATCGCCGCCGCCG
The DNA here is from genome assembly GCF_055419625.1 of Mycobacterium sp. IDUB_1. Taxonomy (NCBI): domain Bacteria; kingdom Bacillati; phylum Actinomycetota; class Actinomycetes; order Mycobacteriales; family Mycobacteriaceae; genus Mycobacterium; species Mycobacterium sp. IDUB_1. Next base: position 365,637 of record NZ_JBVAYA010000001.1, read on the forward strand.
TGGCGGTCGTGCTCGCGGCGGGGTTCGCGCCCAGGAGCGAGGCGGTGGCAGCCGCCACCGCGGGGGTGGCGGCGATCGGTGTGGTGGGCCATCCGTTGACGGGCCATCTCGGCGAGGACGCGGTGGGCGGTATCGCCGTCGCTGTGCATTCGCTCTCGGCCGCGCTCTGGTGCGGGGTGCTCGCCGCGCTGGTGCTGACCGTGTCGCATCGCGGGCAATGGGCGCGGGTGTTGCCGCGGTTCTCCGCGCTGTCGCTGGCCAGCGTCGCCGTCCTGCTCGTCGGTGGCGTGATCGCGGGTCTGGCGGAGCTTCAGACGCCCATGCACCTCCTCACCACCGGATGGGGCCGTGTGCTGTGCGCCAAGCTGGTGCTCACAGCGGTCCTCCTGGCGCTGGCCTGGCGTAACCGCGCATCCTGGTTGCCCGATGCGCGTGCTCACCGCTCCAGTGCCGAGCTGTCGCGCACCCGCGCCTACACCGAGCTGGGGTTGATGGCGGTGACGCTGGCCGCGGCGGCGACGCTGGCGGTGACCGGCTGACACGGCAGTGGGTCGCCCTGGCCCACCTGGCATGATGAATTGACGCGCACGCCTGGACAGTCGAAGGAGCGGTGACATGGAGCAGTCGGATCGGCCCGAAGACCGGTCGGAAGCTGCGTCCCCCGGCAGTGATCCCGCGGCGGTTCCCGCCAAGAAGACGCCTGCCAAGAAGGCACCCGCCAAAAAGGCTCCCGCCAAGAAGGTCCCGGCGAAGAAGGTGGCGGCCAAGAAGGCGCCCGCCAAGAAAGCACCTGCCAAAAAAGCTCCGGCGACGAAGGCATCCGCGACGAAGGTCACTCCCCCGCAGAGTGCGGAAGAACTGGCTGAGGCCGCCAAAGAGGTTGCTGCCCAGGCGAAGTCGACAGTCGCCACGGCGAGCTCGGCGGCCACCGCTCCGGTACCCGCCGCTCGGGAGGAGTCGCGGTCGGCGCGGCTACCGCTCGCGGCCGCGGCCGTCACCGGCATCCTCGCTCTCGTCGTGGTACTACTCGCCGCACGGCGTAATCAGGACTGACGCCTCGGACTTGACTCTGACGCGACGTCAGGGTCGATAGTGGCGTCCATGACAGCCACACACTCCGTCGGCGTCGTCGCCGCGTTGACCGGCGTCTCGGTGCGCACGCTGCACCACTACGACCACATCGGTCTGGTCGTGCCCAGCACGCGCACCGCCGCTGGCTACCGCAACTACACCGACGCCGACATCGAACGCCTGCACATTGTGCTGGTGTACCGATCCGCCGGCTTACCCCTGGACGAGATCCGTTCGGTCCTCGACGATCCCGACACCGACATCCGCGCCGTGCTAGCCCATCAGCACGCCCTGTTGACCGCCCAGGCGAGCAGGCTCGCCGACACCATCACTGCAGTGGAGAACCTCATGGCAGCGCACCGACAAGGAATCCAGCTCACCGCCGAAGAACAGGTCGAGATCTTCGGAAGCACCGCATTCGGCGACGAGTACGCCGCCGAAGCCGAAGAGCGGTGGGGAGACACCGACGCGTGGAGACAATCACAGCAACGGGTTTCGTCGTTCACCAAGCGGGACTGGATCGCGGTCAAGGCCGACAGCGACGCGCTGCTGGCCGACCTCGCCGCCGCGAAGCGCGACGGCGTGGCGCCGAACTCGCCGAGGGCACGCGAACTACGAGCCCGCCATCGCACGTCGATCGACCAGTTCTACGACTGCAGCGACGAGATGCAGGTCTGCCTCGCCCAGATGTACATCGCCGACGAGCGGTTCACCCGCTACTACGACGACGTCGAGCCGGGACTTGCGCAGTTCCTGCACGACATCATCACGGCATAATGGCGCGGTGACTGTCACCCCTCGCCCCACCGCTGACCTGGTCGACGAGATCGGCCCCGACGTGCGTAGCTGCGATCTGCAGATGCGCCAGTTCGGCGGGCGCACCGAGTTCGCCGGCCCGATCACCACGGTGCGCTGCTTTCAGGACAATGCGCTGCTGAAGTCGGTCCTCTCGGAGCCCGGCAATGGTGGAGTGCTCGTCATCGACGGCGCCGGGTCCGTACACACCGCCCTGGTGGGCGACGTGATCGCCGAGCTCGGCCGGGCCAGCGGCTGGTCCGGCCTGATCATCAACGGGGCGGTACGCGACGCCTCGACGTTGCGCACTCTCGACATCGGCATCAAGGCGTTGGGTACCAATCCGCGCAAGAGCACCAAGACCGGCGAGGGTGTGCGCAACGAGGCGGTCGAGTTCGGCGGAGTGGTGTTCACCCCGGGCGACATCGCCCACAGCGACGACGACGGGATCGTCGTCATCGCGGCGACCGATTGATCACGCCGAAGTCGGCACCCCTGCAGGGTGTTTCGTGAACTCCAGGGCCTCGTCGTCGACCTTGCCACGGCGAATCAGCTGCAGATCGAGGAGGTAGTTCTGCTTGAGCCGCCACGGGGTGCGCGAGCCTGATTTGGGCAGGTAGTCCAGCGCCCGCAACACATACCCCGGCGTGAAGTCCATCAGAGGCGCCTCGTCGACACTGCCGCCGGGATGCCTGGGTTCCACGGTGTCGTATCCCTTGTCTTTCATGTAATTGATGACCCGACAGAAGAACTCGGACACCAGATCGGCCTTAAGCGTCCACGACGCGTTGGTGTAGCCGATCGTGAACGCCATGTTGGGCATGTTCGTCAGCAACATGCCCTTGTAGGCCATCGACTCGTTGAGCACCAGGGGCTCGCAGTTGCGGGAGATCGTCGCGCCGCCGAACAGCTGGAGGTTCAATCCTGTTGCCGTGACGATGATGTCAGCGTCGAGATGCTTTCCCGAGGACAGTGCGATACCCGTCTCGGTGAAGCGCTCGATGGTGTCGGTCACGATGTCGGCCTTGCCCGCGCGGATCGTCTTGAACAGATCGCCGTTGGGCGCCAGGCATACTCTCTCGTCCCACGGGTTGTAACGCGGGTTGAAGTGCTTGTCGACGTCGAAGCCCTCGGGTAGGCGGTGGCGGGCCATCGTCAGGAGCTGCTTGCGGAAGAAGTCGGGGAAGCGGCGGGCGATCTGGTACTGCGCGGACTGGGCCAGGATGCTCTTCCACCGGTTCAGTACGTACGCGACCTTGGCGGGCAGGCGCTTGTTGGTCGCGACGGTGAAGGGGTCGACGTCGGGGAGCGCGGCGATGAAGGTCGGCGACCGCTGCAGCATGGTCAGATGACCGGCACCTGAATTGGCAAGGGCGGGAATCAACGTGACAGCGGTGGCGCCGCTGCCGATCACGACGATGCGCTTCCCGGCGTAGTCGAGGTCAGTGGGCCAGTGCTGCGGGTGCACGATCGGTCCGGTGAAGTCGTCGGCGCCGGCGAAGTCCGGGGCGTAGCCCTGGTCGTAGTTGTAGTAGCCACTGCAGGCCATGAGGTAGCGGGCGGAGATCTCGACCTGTTCGCCGTCGCGGTCAACGGTCACCGTCCAGCGGTTCTCGTCGTCGGACCAATCGGCGTTGGTGACGTTGTGCCCGTACCGGATGTGCTTGTCGATCCCGAATTCGGCGACGGTCTCCTTCAGGTAGGCCATGATCGACGGGCCGTCGGCGATGGCCTTGTTCGATGTCCACGGTTTGAAGCGGAATCCGAGCGTGAACATGTCCGAATCGGAACGGATTCCGGGGTACTGGAACAGGTCCCAGGTGCCACCCAGGTGGGCTCGCCGCTCGAGGATGACGTAACTGGTGCCGGGGCAGCGATCCTGCACGTGCCACGCGGCGCTGATGCCGGAGATTCCGGCTCCCACGATGACGACGTCGACGAACTCGGTCATGAAGGCAAGCTATCAACGCCGCGTCGAGACAGTCAACAGTGCGTCGATATTATCAACAGGGTGTAAAGTGCAGGAAGTGTCCACCACCAGCCATGCGCGTGCCGGCCGCGGCCGGCGCAGTTCGCGCCCGTCGGGTGACGACCGAGAGCTCGCGATCCTGGAGACCGCCGAGCGCCTGCTGGAGCACCGCCCGCTGGCCGAGATCTCCGTCGACGACCTCGCCAAGGGCGCCGGGATCTCACGGCCCACGTTCTACTTCTACTTCCCCTCCAAGGACGCTGTCCTGCTGACGCTGCTCGAGCGCGTCATCGCCGAGGCCGATGCCGCGCTGGCCGAGTCGATAGCGACCCGGCCCGCCGATCGCCGGGCATTCTGGCGCCGCGGTATCGATGTGTTCGTGAGCACCTTCGGCGCTCACCGCGCGGTGTGCGCCGCGACGGTCGGTGTCCGCACCACGGACTCGGCGGCGCGCGAGATGTGGGCGCGGTCGATGCAGCGCTGGATCGACCATTCGGCGACGGTGATCGAGGCGGAACGGGCCGCCGGCGCAGCGCCGGTGACGGTGCCCGCGATCGAGCTGGCGACCGCGCTGAACCTGATGAACGAGTCGGTCATGGCGGCGACATTTGCCGGCCAGCAGCCCGCGATCCCCGATCACCGCGTGCTCGACAACCTCGAGCACATCTGGACCACCAGCATCTACGGCGACTCGGCCTAGCTTTTCGTGTCGGCCCTTGATGCGAACATGTGTTCGTGTCCGGGGAAGCCAGCATCCTCCACGCTGATCTCGACTCGTTCTACGCGTCGGTCGAGCAGCGGGACAATCCTGCGTTGCGCGGTCAGCCGGTGATCGTGGGCGCCGGGGTGGTGTTGGCGGCCAGTTACGAAGCCAAGGCGTTCGGTGTGCGGACCGCGATGGGCGGCCGGCAGGCCCGGGCGCTGTGTCCGCAGGCCATCGTGGTGCCGCCGCGTATGTCCGCATATTCGAAGGCCAGCGAGGCCGTGTTCGAGGTGTTCCGGGACACGACACCGGCTGTCGAGCCACTCTCGATCGACGAGGCGTTCCTCGACGTGTCCGGGTTGCGCCGGGTGTCCGGCACTCCGGTACAGGTCGGCGCCAGACTGCGGGAGCGGGTGCGTGACGAGGTCGGGTTGCCGATCACCGTCGGGATCGCGCGCACCAAGTTCCTCGCGAAGGTGGCCAGCCAGGAGGCCAAACCCGATGGTCTGCTGCTGGTGCCGCCCGACCGTGAGCTCGCCTTCCTCCACCCGCTGCCGGTGCGGCGGCTGTGGGGCGTGGGTGCCAAGACCGCGGCCAAGCTTCGCGAGCACGGGATCGAGACGGTGTCGGATGTCGCTGAGCTGAACGAGGCCACACTGCGGTCGATGGTCGGCGGCGCGATGGGTCGTCAACTGTTCGCGCTGGCTCACAATCAAGACCGCCGTCGGGTGGTGACGGGGCAGCGGCGCCGCTCAGTGGGAGCCCAGCGCGCGCTCGGCCGGGCCGGCAACACGATGTCGCCGGCGGAGGTGGACGCGGTCATCGTCAACCTGATCGACCGGATCACGCGGCGCATGCGCGCCGCCGACCGGACGGGACGCACCATAGTGCTGCGCCTGCGGTTCGACGACTTCACCCGTGTCACCCGCTCCCACACCCTGCCTCGAGCCACGGCGTCGACGGACGCGATCCTGCAGGCGGCGCGGGCTCTGGTGGCGGGCGCGGCACCGCTGATCGCCGAGCGGGGTCTGACGTTGGTGGGGTTCGCGGTCTGCAACATCGACCGCGACGGTGCGCAGCAGATGGAGCTGCCGTTCTCGCACTCCGCCCTCGCCGCGGACAGTACGAGCATCGACGCGGCGATCGACCGGGTGAGGGGTCGTTACGGCAACGCGGCGGTCATGCGGGGAGTGCTGGTCGGCAAGGACACGGGATGGGAGATGCCGATGCTGCCCGATTGACGCTCACGAGCGGGTCCATTCCAGCAGAGTGTCCGCGTCCCACGTGTTGACGATGCGGTCGGCGGCCAGGCCGGCGTCGAGTGCGCGTTGGGCGCCGTAGCCCAGGAAGTCGAGCTGGCCGGGTGCGTGGGAGTCGGTGTCGATGGAGAACACGCAGCCGATCTCCATCGCAAGGGTGAGCAGTCGGGTGGGCGGATCGCGGCGCTCCGGTCGCGAGTTGATCTCGACAGCGGTGCCGGCGTCCCGGCACGCCGTGAACACGGCGTCGGCGTCGAAGGTGCTCTCGGGGCGCATCCCCCGCCCGCCGGTGACCAGCCGGCCGGTGCAGTGCCCGAGGATGTCGGCGTGCGGGTTGGTGACGGCCTTGATCATCCGACGCGTCATCGCGGGAGCATCCATCGCGAGCTTGGAGTGCACGCTCGCCACGACGACGTCGAGCCGCTCGAGAAGCTCGGGCTCCTGATCGAGTGAACCGTCTTCGAGGACGTCGACCTCGATACCGGTGAGAATGCGCATGGGAGCGACACTTTCGCGGAGCTCGTCGATGACGTCGAGCTGATGGCGCAGTCGGTCGGGTGAGAGACCGTTGGCGATCTTGAGGCGCGGCGAGTGGTCGGTCAGCGCGCAGTACTCGTGCCCGAGATCGCGGGCGGCCAGCATCATCTCCTCGATGGGCGCCGAGCCGTCGGACCAGTTCGAGTGCACGTGCAGGTCGCCCCGCAGCGCGACACGGATCTCACCGCCGCCGAGATCCTGGGCGGACTCGCGCAACTCGACCAGCACGTCGGGCTCCTGCCCGGCCCAGGCCTGGGCGATGACCTTGGCGGTCTTGGGTCCGATCCGCGGGAGCGATTGCCAGCTGTTCGCGGCGCCGTGCTTCTCACGCTGGGCGTCGGTGAGCGCCTCGACGACGTCGGCGGCGTTGCGGTAGGCCATCACTCGGCGCGGATCGTCGCGGGCGCGGTCCTTGTAGTAGGCGATCTGGCGCAGGGCGGTGACCGGATCCATGCCTTCAGTGTGCCCGCAGGGCAGGGCAGAAATTCCTGTCAAGACCCCTCTTGGCCGGTTGTTAGTGTTTTCTGCGACGGACGGGGGTGTCGTGGGGCTGTTCGAGGATCTCTTCCAGATCGGCGACGGGATACGCAGCGGTGCGATGGACGCACCGAGTTTCGTCGTCAACCTGCTCAGCGGTGATGTGCACGGCGCGACCACCAACGGCCGCAATCTCATCGGCGACGTCGTCGGCGTTCTCGACGGTGTCGAGGGACTGGGGGTCAGCCTGGGCGAGATCCCCCGGCGATACCTGGGGCCGGCCGCGAAGCTCGCCGACTCGAAGATCCTGTCCGCCGCGCAACTGGCCATCGAGGGCCAGAAGGCACTGACCGGCTCCGGCGACCCGGACGAGGGCAACGGCTATCGGGAGTCCGCACGCCGGCTCGAGGACACCGTCGAGACGCTCATCGATGCCGCGCCCAAGGACGATCGGTGGGATGGCGCGGCGGCGGAGACCTACCGGAACACGAATGCGGAACATCGACGTGTGACGTCCGATGCCAGTGTCGCGGACAAAGCGATCGGTGACGTGATCGCAACGCAGGCGGGCCAGGTGCGTCGTACACGGCAGACCTTGGACGAAGCGTCTCAGAGCTTGTACGACTTCGGACTCGCAACATCGTGGATGAACTTCATCCCGGGTATGGCTGCTGCAAAGGCGGCGGCAGATCTCGCCAGCGCTAGCGCTGCTCTGGCCACCACTCAAAGCGCGTTAGCGATTCTGATCAGAAACTCGGTGGAGAACGCAGGGCGGATCGAGCGTATCCACGGCGAGTACACGGAGTCCGTCAAGTCCATGAGCGAGGAAGACAGCGCGGCAGCCCCTACACCTGAGCTTGCGGGACCCTGCGGAACCTTTGTCGAACAAAACGAGGACCTCGCGAAACTGCCTCGACGAATCCGCGAGCCGGGCACTTATGAAATACCCGATACCGAGCCCAAATGGGGTCCTCCCGCAACACCTTACGGTCTAGTTCCGCGCGCTCCCTCGGTCACGCCAAATCTCTCCGGTCCCCCTTCGCTCCCCGAGCAGAAGCGGTCTGCCGCTCATGCGACTGCGCGGACCACCCCTCACATTCTTCGCAGCCCTTCACCCGGGGGAGCGACAGGTGGCCAATCCCCGACGGTCGGCCCCGCGCCGCTAACCAGAGTCGAAGACGAGAATGAAAAGGCAGCAACCCGTGACCAACCCTGAGATCAACGTGCATGTCGTGACCGACCACATCCGCCAGTTGGCTGATACGCAGTCTCGGGCAGCTGACCAGTTCACGGGGGCGAACCGCGCAATAGCCGGTGTCTCGGACCGGGTCCGTGAGACCCACGGACTCATCTGCGCGATGACAAGCACCGCGCTGTCCGATGTCGACCAGACGCGAGTGTCGCTGGGACAGCGATTGTTCGCACGATCCACGGAGCTGTCGGCCAAACTCACTACGGCGGCATCCAACTACGAGAATGCCGACTACCTCGCCGGCCGGGACATCGGCAGTGAATGCCGCTGGTAACGAGGTGAATTCCCCACGCAAGCGAACACCGCCGCGGTGGGCCACGTGGGAGCACGATGCCAATGAGACGCCGCTTCCCAGACGCCGGTCGCACTGGCCACTCGTAGCTGGAGTATTCGTGGTCGTGTGCCTCCTCATCGCTGGGGCGGCGTTCTTCTTGAGGGGAGATCGCGGGGGCATCCCGCCAGAACTCCGCGTCAGTTGGCAACCGTCGGGCCAACACTTCGTCAGCGCGTCCATGAGTTCTCTGCCGATCCCCGGCTGGCATCTACATCTCGAAGACCTCGGCTTGCCAGAGGACAGCCAGCTGTCGACCGCTGACATGCCCATCCATTCCCGTCCGTTCATCAACAACGTCGGTGATCGAGCGTTTTTACTCGCGCGAACACCCGATGAACCCACCCAGTGGTGGCTTGCCGGCATCGACGTGTCACGCGGTGTCTCTCTTTTCCCGGCCGTCAGACTCAATACAGGAGGCAAACCGGAGTGCCTTCTCAACGGGCCTGATGCTGTTCTCTGTGTCACAAGCGATATCGCCGACCGGACAGCTTGGGTCATCGATTCGCGCTCCGGCGCGGTGACCTACAACGGACAGACTGACCTCAACGTTCGACCCAACGACCTCGAAGTGACGCAGCTAGGCATCTACGCCGTCGCAGAATCTGTGAACGAGGGGGTTTACGGCATCGGCCCCACTGCGAACACCACCTGGTTCGTACCCGGCGCCGGCGACCCGGGACCGAAGTACCTTCACCCACTGGACATCGACCCTCCCGCTTTGGCGTACCAAACCACCTCCGGGAGGGGTTCATTCGGCAAGGTGGTGTTTTCGCCGTCTGACGGACGAGTACTTCGCCCCCAGCTCCCAGACGGCGCTGAGCAACAAACCACCCTGTTGTTCCCCGGAGGCTTTGTGTCCCTGATCGACACGAGCGACCCACGAGACCAGATCGAATTCTTCGACGCAACAGGCAACCGCACGTCGACACGAAACTTCACCGGCGGGTTGTCCTCGCTGCGGGGCTATTTCGATCTACCAGTCGTCTCCTCGTTTGACGGTGAGGACAGCTGGGCCTTGGTGACATCGCGTGGCGACCTCGTGTTCTCGGCGCCGTCCGGTACGGGTGACCCTGTCCGCCTGGTCGGTTCACGCTTGATCATCAGTGCCAGCGACTTCTCGACCCGCGGTTGGGCCCAATACGACGTGCGCTCCGGGACGTGGGGAAAGCGATGCACCAATGTGGACATGGACGCCGGGTACATCGGCTTTGACGGCCGCGTCGCGGTGACGAGTGACGGGAACCAGACAATAGGACTCGACACCGAAGCTACCGACCTCGACACATGCGAGCGGTTGTGGACTATCAGCTCGGCTCCGGGTTCCTGGCGCAACGTCTGGCGCATCAACACCACGCTTGTTCAATTATCTGACGACGGAACCGAATTGATGTCACTCGTCGCGCCCTAGGGCGTCCAGGCCGGGTCCCGTCCGGTGAGCGCCACCACCCGATCGAGCAGCGGCGCATCATCATTCACGGGAACCGCCGCGGCGAAGAGTCCCTCGACCGGCGGCCCGGAGGCGAACTCCGTCACGTGCGGCAGCACCGCGCGCAGGACGTCGTCGTCCACCGCATACGGTCGGCCGGTGGCCCGCGCCAGATCCCAGCCGTGCACCACGACCTCGGTGAGCGCGATCCTGCCGCCGACCTCGGCCGGGAAATCCACGCCGCCGGCGCGCGACATCCCCTCCCACGCCGCGGGGTCTCCCCACGCCGCCGCCATTGCCGTCAGACGCTCCGGGTACGAGGTCCGCCAGTCGTCGTCGAGCCGGTCGCTGACCTCCGGCGGAGAGTTGGTCAGCTCGCAGAAGTCCTTCCGCGCCGCCGCGGTGAACGCCGCCGCCAGCCCACCCAGGTGCGACACCAACGCCGCCACGCTCATCTCCGAACAGGGCGTCGGCCCCGTCAACTCGCCGTCACCGACGGTCCGCACCAGATCCGCGGTGCCCGCACACGCTGAGGTCATATCGATCATGTGCATGCTGACTCGGATCGTTCGCCGAACTCATCGGAGCGTCCTAGAGTCGACACAGTGAGATTCGCCTTCAAGACTTCCCCGCAGAACACCACCTGGTCCGACATGCTCGCGATCTGGCAGGCCGCCGACGACATCGATGTCTTCGAATCCGGCTGGACCTTCGACCACTTCTATCCGATCTTCTCCGACTCGACCGGCCCCTGCCTGGAGGGGTGGATCACGCTCACCGCTCTGGCCCAGGCGACCACCCGATTGCGTGTGGGCGTACTCGTCACCGGCATCCACTACCGGCACCCGGCTGTACTCGCCAACATGGCCTCGGCACTCGACATCGTCTCCAACGGCCGCCTCGAGCTCGGTATCGGCGCCGGCTGGAACGAGGAGGAGTCCGGCGCCTACGGAATCGAACTCGGCAGCATCAAGGAGCGGTTCGACCGCTTCGAGGAGGCCTGTCAGGTGCTGCGGGGCCTCCTGAGTCAGGAGACCACGACCTTCGACGGCCGGTTCTATCAACTCAAGGACGCCCGCAACGAGCCGAAAGGTCCGCAGCAGCCGCATCCGCCGATCTGTATCGGCGGCAACGGCGAGAAGCGCACCCTGCGTATCACCGCCCAGTACGCCGACCACTGGAACTACGTCGGCGGCACGCCAGAGGAATTCGCACGCAAGCGAGATGTACTGAAGCGGCACTGCGCAGACGTGGGACGCGATCCCAAGGACATCATGCTGTCCTCGCATGTGCGGCTGGAGGAGCGAAACTACCGCAAGCTCATCGAGGATTGCATCGCGCTCGGCGCCGAGGGCCTCGATCTGGCGATCATCTATCTGCCCCCGCCCTACGATCCTGCGGTGCTCGAGCCGCTCGCCGAGGCGATCCGCGACTCAGGTCTGCTCAGCAAAGATCGGTGATGATCACGATTCGGTAACGAAGGGCAACGTTGCGGGTCGCAGCGTCCACCTGGAGATCGACGGACGCGACAAAATTCGCTAGAAGCCGTACCGAACGAGTTCGTCAGGGGTGATCAGGCGCTCTGCCTTGGCCGGAAATTCGCGGCTTTTGACGGGGTGGCGGAACAGTGACCAGGCAATACGACTGATCCGAGTGCGGGTAACCGGGGTGATGGACACGGTGTCTACTCCTGCGGTGTACGTATAGCTGAACCGGGGAGCCACCTTACCGCAGCGCCCTCACCAAGTCATTAGATACCTGACCGCTGGCAAACACTGGAAGGCACGCCGAAAAAAAATATGCTGTTTCTGGTGTGACTCATGGGGCTGGTGTTAACGCCGCGAAACCGGTCGTTGACCGTTCCGTGCACCGAGCGTGGCGTAGTGGTTGTGAAATCGATGCACTCGCAGCGGGCTCGCTCACGTTCGGCGGAACAGCTCCGGCGGCCTTCCGCGACAGACCGTCACCCGATCCCCGGTCGCTGTCAGTTGGGTTCCATCGCGCAGGTGTCGCGCTGCAGCGTCACTCCCGCGACGGCTTCGTAAGCCAGGCGCAGCTCCCGCAGCGTGAACGCGTCACCCAGCAGCCTTTCGAAGTCGGGCGCGCTCGCGCACCTCAGCGACAGCCATCGCGATGATCTCGCGGTGCGCACGGTCGAACCACTCGTTCGGTTGCGGGCGCGCTTCGGCGAGCCGTTGCGGGGGCCGCGATTCGAGACGACCCCCGTCGTCTGACTACCGCTGCGGCACCGCGGTCGGCTTGATGGGCGCCGGCAGCGCCGTGTGCCCCATGAGGTACGTGTCCACCGCGGAGGCCGCCGCACGTCCCTCGGCGATCGCCCACACGATCAGGGACTGGCCCCGACCCATGTCGCCGGCGACGTACACCCCGGGAACCGAGGTGGCGAACTTCGAGTCACGCCCGACGTTGCCGCGCTCGTTGATCTCGACCTTCAGATCCGTCAGCAAGCCCTCACGCTCCGGACCGGTGAAGCCCATGGCCAACAGCACCAGATCGGCCGCCATCTCGAAGTCGCTGCCCTCGACCTTCTCGAACTTGCCGGCCTTCATCTCGACCTCGTAGCCGCGCAGACCCGTCACACGGCCGTCCTCGCCGAAGAACTCTTCGGTGTTGACCGAGTAGACGCGCTCGCCACCCTCCTCGTGCGCGGAGGTGACCCGGTACACCAGCGGGTAGGTCGGCCACGGCGTCGAATCCGCGCGGGTCTCCGGCGGCCGCGGCATGATCTCGAACTGGTGCACGTGCTCGGCGCCCTGGCGGTGTGCGGTGCCCAGGCAATCGGCGCCGGTATCACCGCCGCCGATGATGATGACCCTCTTGCCCTTGGCCGTGATCGGCGGCTGGTTGTCGTCGTCGACGACGGGGTCACCGAGCTGCACGCGGTTTGCCCACGGCAGGTACTCCATGGCCTGGTGGATGCCGTCGAGTTCACGTCCGGGAATCGGCAGATCGCGCCGCGCCGTCGCGCCGCCGGCCAGCACCACAGCGTCGAACTGCGAACGCAGCTGCGCGGCAGTGATGTCGACCCCGACGTTGACGCCGGCGCGGAACTCGGTGCCCTCGGCTTCCATCTGCTCGAGGCGCCGGTCGATGTGGCGCTTCTCCATCTTGAATTCGGGGATGCCGTAGCGCAGCAGACCGCCGATGCGATCGTCCCGCTCGTACACCGTCACATCATGGCCGGCACGTGTGAGCTGTTGCGCCGCGGCCAGTCCCGCCGGGCCCGAGCCGACCACCGCGACCTTCTTGCCGGTCTTGCGGTCCGGCGGCAGCGGAACAACCCAGCCTTCGTCGAAGGCCTTGTCGATGATCTCGACCTCGACCTGCTTGATGGTCACCGGGTCCTGATTGATGCCGAGCACGCACGAGCCTTCGCACGGCGCCGGACACAGCCGCCCGGTGAACTCCGGGAAGTTGTTGGTCGCGTGCAACCGCTCGATCGCCTCGCGCCACCGGTCGGTGCGGACCAGGTCGTTCCATTCCGGAATCAGGTTGCCCAGCGGGCATCCGTTGTGACAGAACGGGATACCGCAGTCCATGCACCGGGCGGCCTGAACCTGCAGATGGTCGGGAGGGAATTCCTCGTAGACCTCTTTCCAGTCCCGCAGGCGCAGGTCGACGGGGCGACGCTGCGGCGTCTCCCGCTGGGTGTATTTCATGAAACCGCGCGGATCAGCCACTTGCGGCCGCCATGATCGCTTCGTTCACATCGTCTCCGTTGCGTTCCGCATCGGCGATGGCCTGCAACACACGCTTGAAATCGCGGGGCATCACCTTGGTGAAAGAACCGGACTGGGCGTCCCAGTCGGCCAGAATCCGTTGTCCCACGGCAGAATCGGTGGCGTCCACGTGCGCCGTGATGATGTCGCGCAGGTACTCGGTGTCCTCGTCGTCGAGGCTCTCCAAGGCCACCATCTCGCCGTTGAGATTGTCGGCCAGGACGTTGTCGGGGTCGTAGACGTAGCTGATGCCGCCGGACATACCCGCCGCGAAGTTGCGGCCGGTGGGGCCGAGGATGACGACCCGTCCACCGGTCATGTACTCGCAGCCGTGATCACCCACGCCCTCGACGACGGCGTGGGCGCCGGAGTTGCGCACCGCGAACCGCTCTCCCACCTGGCCGCGCAGGAACATCTGGCCGCTGGTGGCGCCGAACAGCACGACGTTTCCTGCGATGATGTTGTCCTCGGCGACGTAGTCCGCCGGCGCGTTCTCCGGCGGACGCACCACGATGCGCCCACCCGAAAGGCCCTTGCCGACATAGTCGTTGGCGTCGCCGTAGACGCGCAGGGTGATGCCCTTCGGGACGAACGCGCCGAAGCTGTTGCCCGCCGAACCCTGGAACGTGATGTCGATCGTGCCGTCGGGAAGTCCCTGTCCGCCGTAGGCCTTCGTCACCTCGTGGCCGAGCATGGTGCCGACGGTGCGGTTGACGTTGGCGATCGTCGTGGAGAACCGAACGGGGGACGCGTCGTCGATCGCCTCCCGGCACTGCACGATCAGCTGTTGGTCGAGCGCCTTGTCCAGCCCGTGGTCCTGCCGCGAGCTGCAGTACAGGTCCTGGTTCATGAACGCCGACTCGGGCTCGTGCAGAACCGGGGTCAGATCGAGCTTGTGCGCTTTCCAGTGCTCGGCAGCCTTGGCGGTATCGAGCGCGCCGACCTGGCCGACCATCTCGTTGACCGTCCGGAAGCCCAACTGCGCCATCAGTTCCCGAACTTCTTCGGCGATGAACATGAAGAAGTTCTCGACGAACTCGGGCTTGCCGTTGAAGCGCTGACGCAGCAACGGGTTCTGGGTGGCCACGCCGACGGGGCAGGTGTCGAGGTGGCAGACGCGCATCATGATGCAGCCCGACACCACCAGCGGGGCGGTGGCGAAGCCGAACTCCTCGGCGCCGAGCAGCGCGGCGACCACCACGTCGCGGCCTGTCTTGAGCTGGCCGTCGACCTGGACCACGATGCGGTCACGAAGTCCGTTGAGCAGCAACGTCTGCTGCGTCTCGGCCAGCCCCAGCTCCCACGGCGCGCCGGCGTGCTTCATCGACGTCAGCGGGGTGGCGCCGGTGCCGCCGTCGTGCCCGGAGATCAGCACCACGTCGGCGTGCGCCTTGGACACGCCCGCCGCCACGGTGCCGACACCGTTCTCCGACACCAGCTTCACGTGCACGCGTGCCTGCGGGTTGGCGTTCTTCAGGTCGTGGATCAGCTGAGCGAGATCCTCGATCGAGTAGATGTCGTGGTGCGGCGGCGGCGAGATCAATCCCACGCCAGGCGTCGAGTGCCGCACCTCGGCCACCCACGGGTACACCTTGTGCCCCGGGAGTTGGCCGCCTTCACCGGGTTTCGCACCCTGGGCCATCTTTATCTGGATGTCGGTGCAGTTGGACAGGTAGTGCGACGTGACGCCGAAGCGACCCGAGGCGACCTGCTTGATCGCGCTGCGCCGCCAGTCGCCGTTCTCGTCGCGGTCGAAGCGGGCGACCGCTTCACCGCCCTCCCCTGAGTTCGACCGGCCGCCGAGCCGGTTCATCGCGATGGCCAGCGTCTCGTGCGCCTCGGCGGAGATCGAGCCGTAGCTCATCGCGCCTGTGGAGAACCGCTTGACGATCTCGCTGGCCGGCTCGACCTCCTCAAGAGGAACCGACGGGCGTTCGCCCACACGGAATTTCAGGAGCCCACGCAGCGAGGCCATCCGCTCGCTCTGGTCGTCGACCAGCTTGGTGTATTCCTTGAACACCTCGTACTGACCGGTGCGCGTGGAGTGCTGGAGCTTGAACACCGTGTCCGGGTTGAACAGGTGGTACTCGCCCTCGCGGCGCCACTGGTACTCGCCGCCCACCTCGAGCTCCCGGTGCGCCCACTCGTCGGGGCGGTCCAGGTACGCCAGGGAGTGCCGAGCGGAGACGTCGTTGGCGATGTCGTCCAGGTCGATGCCGCCGACCGGACAGTTCAGCCCGGTGAAGTACTCGTCGAGCAGCTTCTGGCTGATACCGATGGCCTGGAACAGCTGCGCACCGGTGTAGGACGCCAACGTGGAGATGCCCATCTTCGACATCACCTTGAGCACGCCCTTGCCTGCGGCCTTGACGTAGTTGGCCTTGGCCTGGTCGCTGCTGATGCCGTTGATGACACCTCGATCGACCATGTCCTCGATCGACTCGAACGCCATGTAGGGGTTGATCGCGGCCGCACCGAAGCCGACCAGGCACGCCATGTGGTGCACCTCGCGGGCGTCGCCGGCCTCGACGACGAGGCCGACCTTGGTGCGGGTCCGGTCACGGACCAGGTGGTGGTGCACCGCAGCCACCGACAGCAGCGACGGGATCGGCGCCATCTGTTCGTTGGACTCGCGGTCGGAGAGCACGATGATGCGGGCACCGTCGCGGATCGCTGACGACACCTTGGCGCGGACGTTGTCGAGTGCTTCCTTGAGCCCTCGGCCGCCGCGGTTGACCGGGTAGAGGCAGCGGATGACGGCGGCGCGCATGCCGTGCTTGTGGCCGCGGATCTCGTGGTCGGGGTCGACGCAGATCAGCTTGGACAGCTCGGCGTTGCGCAGGATCGGCTGCGACAGCGCGATCTGGCGACACGACTCGGCGTCGGGATTGAGGAGGTCACCCTCCGGGCCGACGGTGCCGGCGAGGCTGGTCACCACCTCTTCGCGGATGGCATCCAACGGCGGGTTGGTGACCTGCGCGAACAGCTGCTGGAAATAGTCGAACAGCACACGTGACCGTGCGGAGAGCACCGCGATCGGGGTGTCGGTGCCCATCGAGCCCAGCGCCTCGGCGCCGGTGCGCGCCATCGGCGCGACCAGGAGGTTCAGCTCTTCGTAGGTGTAGCCGAAGATCTGCTGGCGCAGCACGACGCGGTGGTGCGGCATCCGCACGTAGTCACCGGGCGGCAGTTCTTCGAGCTTGAACAGACCGGCGTCGAGCCATTCCTGGTACGGCTGCTCGGCAGCCAGCTCGGCCTTGATCTCCTCGTCGTCGACGATGCGACCCTGCGCCGTGTCGACCAGGAACATGCGGCCGGGCTGCAGGCGCATCTTCTGCACGACGGTGGCCGGGTCGAGGTCGAGCACGCCGGCTTCGGAGGCCATCACGACGAGTCCGTCGCTGGTCACCCAGATACGGGAGGGCCGCAGACCGTTGCGGTCCAGGACCGCACCGATCACGGTGCCGTCGGTGAAGCACACTGCCGCAGGACCGTCCCAGGGCTCCATCAGCGAGGAGTGGTACTGGTAGAAGGCCCGCCGCGCCGGGTCCATCGACTCGTGGCGCTCCCAGGCCTCGGGGATCATCATCAGCACTGCGTGCGGCAGGCTGCGACCGCCGAGGTGCAGGAGTTCGAGCACCTCGTCGAAGCGGGCGGTGTCCGACGCCCCAGGCGTACAGACGGGCACGATCTTGTCGAGGTCCTGGCCCGAACCGAAGATGTCGGTCTTGATGAGCGCCTCGCGGGCCCGCATCCAGTTCTCGTTGCCGGTGACGGTGTTGATCTCGCCGTTGTGGGCGACGCGCCGGAACGGGTGAGCCAGCGGCCACGACGGGAACGTGTTCGTCGAGAAGCGGGAGTGCACGATGCCGAGCGCGCTGGTGAGGCGCTCGTCCTGCAGGTCGAGGTAGAAGGCCTTGAGCTGCGGCGTGGTCAGCATGCCTTTGTAGACGAACGTCTGCCCGGACAGGCTCGGGAAGTAGACGGTCTCGCGGCCGGGACCGTCCTGGCCCGGCCCCTTGGTGCCGAGTTCGTGCTCGGCGCGCTTGCGCACCACGTAGGCGCGGCGTTCGAGGTCCATTCCGGAGGCGCCGGCGAGGAACACCTGGCGGAAGGTCGGCATGGCATCGCGAGCCAAAGCCCCGAGCGACGATTCGTCGGTCGGCACGTCGCGCCACCCCAGCACCTGCAGGCCTTCGGCCTCGGCGATCTTGCCGACGGATTCACACGCCGTCGCAGCGTCCTTGGACGACTGCGGCAGGAACGCGATGCCCGTGGCGTAGTTTCCCGGCTCGGGCAGATCGAACTCGACGACCGCCTGGAAGTACTCGTGGGGGACCTGCAGCAGGATGCCTGCGCCGTCACCGGTGTTCGGTTCGGCGCCCTGGGCGCCGCGGTGTTCGAGGTTGAGCAGCGCCGTGATGGCCTTTTCCACGATGTCGCGGCTGCGGCGGCCGTGCATATCGGCCACCATGGCCACGCCACACGCATCGTGTTCGAATGCGGGGTTGTACAGGCCCTGAGGACTGGGCGCCATTCCCACCTACCTTATTTCTTCAGATACCTCGGCGCGAGAACGTTAGCCGGGGCGGCGGCGGAGGGGCTCTCGTGCAGCACTGAACGACGGCCCTTTTTCCACTCGCCACAAGTGCTCAAAACGATATGACAAAGGGCCCCTGACATGCCAACTTAGTGCATCCTAACGAGGTTGGGCCGCCCGGACTTCGCCCGACGGCTCACGGCGCCAGGTCACAGGCGAATAACGTTGCCATGGACGGTCTTTCACCTCGATAAAGAGGAGATCCACCGGGTGAGACCCACATCACACACTCGACACTCCCGCGTCCAGTATTTGCCACATCAGTCTCTCACCGTCATGACGTGCACGTGACGTTCTCGTTGCATTTGCTGAAAGCCTGGCGAGATTCTTAGAGTTGTCGCCCGAGTGGCTGACAGAGCCACCGAGGGTGCCCGGCGGGCACCTGCTGGCCCAAACACGCTGCGCCACAGCAGGATCGATGGCAATGACGGCCCCACCGCTGCGCGGATGAGGCACGCCGGTCAGGCTGGCTGGGTGCGCTACCCGCTGAATCATCCCCTCGGCCGGTTCGGAATCGAGACCGACGACGACGACCCCGACCTGGCGACGGCGTCCATTCCGATCGCCGGATTGGTCAATCCCCTCACCGGGCTGCCCACCGTCGCCCCGCTGGCGATGCTCGTCGACCATGTCGCCGGCGCGGCCAATCACGTCCGCCGAGCAGCTGACGAGTGGACGGTGTCCAGCGAGCTGTCGCTGGAGGTCGCTCCCGGGGCGGCAGAGGCCATCGCGGCCGCGCCCGATCACCCCGTGATCGGCGTCGCGCGGCCCGTCGGCCCCAAAGGAACGACCGCGCTGGCGCTCTGCGACCTGTCGGTCGGCGGCGCAGTGATCGCGACGGCGACCGTCCGTTCCTTCTACATCCCCGCACCGGCGACCTTCACGACATGGTCCGACGACACAGACGGGACGACAGTGGGTCCGCGATTGGCCGATCGGATGGCCGTCGAGGTCGGCGAGACCGGCGGCGCGGCGGCGGTGCTCTTCCAACGCGACGACCCCGCGGTCTACAACGGCGTGGGCACCGTCCACGGCGGAGTGTCGTCGATGGGGCTCGAGCTGGTCGGATCGGCAGCCCTGAACGGCGGCACCGGACCCGAATTCGTCACCGGCTCGCTGCGGGTGAACTTCTACCGGCCGATGCACGGCGGAGCCGGAGCGCACTACAGCGCGACGCCGACGCGCATGGGCCGGCGCAGCGCCGCCGCCGACGTCGTCGCCGTCGGGTCGGACGGTCGCACCGCACTCACGGGACGGGTGACCGCCTACCGCTGACCTGGGTGAATCGTTCATTGCCAAAGTGCATCGGTTCGGACACAGCGCGGCCTTCAGGCACCCGACCGTGTCACCGTTGAGCCCTCGACGGCGGAAGAAGGTCCCTGATGCGCGCACCGACGATGCTGCATCGAGTTGCAGCGGAGTTCATCGGCACGTTCTGGCTCGTATTCGGCGGATGCGGAAGTGCCGTGTTCGCCGCCAAGTTCCTCTCCGGCGACGGTGTCTCTCTGGGGATCGGCTTCGTCGGCGTCTCACTCGCCTTCGGTTTGACGGTTCTCACCGGCGTCTACGCCTTCGGCACCATTTCGGGCGGCCACTTCAACCCGGCCGTCACCCTCGGCGCCGCGCTGGCCAAGCGGGTGGAATGGAAAGCCGTACCCGGCTACTGGCTGACCCAGATCGTCGCTGGCGTCGTAGCCGGCGCCGCGATCTACGTGATCGCCAAGGGCCGCGACGGCTTCAGCGCGACGGGAAGTATGGCTGCCAACGGGTACGGCACGCACTCCCCCGGCGGGTACTCGCTGGTGGCGGTGATCATCGCCGAGGTGCTGCTGACGTTCATCTTCCTGCTGGTGATCCTCGGATCGACCGACGATCGCGCACCGAAGGGCTTCGCGGGGTTGTCGATCGGGTTGACCTTGACCCTGATCCACCTGATCTCGATCCCGATCTCCAACACGTCGGTCAACCCGGCACGCTCCACCGGCGTCGCGTTCTTCAACGGCGACGGGGCACCCGCGCAGCTGTGGGTGTTCTGGATCGCGCCGCTGGTCGGTGCCGCCCTGGCCGGAGTCGCCTACCCGTACCTGTTCGGCACCGCCGAGGAGCTCGCCGATCGTCCTGTTCGCGACGACACGCTCCCCGGCGGCAGCCCAGATCTGGCGACGACCTGACCGGTCAGGCGCTCTTGGCGGCGTCGGCCGCGCTCTTCTCGGTCTTCTGGCCTTCGTTGGCCAGCTGACCGCCGGCGTTCTCCAGGTGCGCCCGCACGAACCACTGGAACTTCTCCAGTTCGGCGGCGTGGCCGATCAGCATGTCCTCAGTGATCGGGTCCAGCTCGCCGACCCGCTCGATGCTCTTGCGGGTGTCCTCGATGACGCCGGTGTAGACCAGGTCGAGGGCGGCCAGGTGCGCCTGCACGGTGTCGCGCCCGACCGAGTAGTCATCCCAGGTTCGGTCCTTCTGGATCGCACCTGGGGTGCCCTGCGGGGAGGCGCCGAGAGCGGCGATGCGCTCGGCCACTTCGTCGGCGTACCCGCGGACCAGTTCGACCTGCGGGTCGATCATTTCGTGGACCCCGATGAAGTTGGGGCCCACCACATTCCAGTGCACGTGCTTGAGCGTCAGGTGCAGGTCGTTGTAGCGGCTCAGCGCCTTCTGCAGCAACTCAGCGACCTCGGCGCCCGCCTTGTCGGACAGTCCGGGCACGGTGAACGTAGTCATGTAACAACTCCTTCGTATGTCCCGCCCCGTGTACCCCTGCCGTCGGCGCGATAATCACCTGCGCTCGACGTCACAGTTCGGCAAGATTCGGGATCGCCGCCCGCGGCCCGAAGCGCGGATTCACCGCGAGCCCACTGACTTCCAGTAATCGGACGGCGCGCTGCCGGTGCGGCGCCAGGGGCGCCAGCAGTGTCACCATCTCGTCGTCGTCGATGGGATGGCCGAGCAGACTCCAGCCCACCATCGTGGACAGGTGGTAGTCCCCGATGGACAGCGCGTCGGCATCCCCCATGGCCCGCTGGGCAACCTCGGCCGCCGTCCACACGCCGACACCGGGCAGCGACATCATCGCTGCGCGCGCCGCCTCACACGACCGATGCACCAGCCGTTCGAGTGCGTCGGCGCGTTGCGCGCACCCGACCACGGTCCGCGCGCGACCCGGATCGACATTGGCGAGGTGGAAGTCCCAGGACGGCACCCGACGCCACACGTCGGCGCTCGGCGGCACCCGCATGTGCGCAGGCGCGGGACCCGGGGCAGGCGCTCCGTACTTCCCCACGAGCGTGCGCCACGCCCGTCGAGCGTCCTTGCCGTACACCCGCTGTTCCAGGATGGCGGGAACCATCGCCTCGAGCACCCGCCCCGTCCGCCCCAGCCGCAGGTGTGGCACGCGTCGGTGGGCGCGCGCGATCGTGAGCTCCTGCGGGTCGAATCCGCTCACCTCGTCCTCGGCCCCGAGTAGGGCGGGCAGCGCGGCGGTGAACTCCGCGGCGCCGGGCCCCCACGCCTCGCAGCCGACGGTGTCGACGGCTTCGCGGCCGATCCGTGCGGTGACCGGACCGCTGGCCAGCAGGCTGGTCCGCCAGATCGAACCGTCGGGAGCGACGTGGTAGCACGGGTCGGCCCGGCCCCGGCGCAGCGGCGACAGCGTCAGCGCCGGACTCGCGGGGCCGGCGAACGTGACGCTGGCCGTCCTGCTGTGCGGCACAGGCTAGGGCTCCACCACGACGTCGGCCTTGTCCGGGTAGAACGCGACGTGCCCGGCGATCGCCGCGACCGCCGGGTAGGGCTGCTCGTAGGTCCACACCGCGTCGGTGACGGTGTCGTCCCCGGTCCGGACGTCGTAATAGCCGGCGTCACCCTTGAACGGGCAGTACGTCGCGGTATCGCTGCGCTGCAACTTCTCGGCCGACACGTCTGACATCGGGATGTACTGCACCGCAGGGTAATCGGCCTCCTGCAGCGTCAACGCGGCAGAGCTGTCGGCGATCACCTCGCCGGCGATCCGGACGACGACGCGACGTCCGGTGGGGGTGACGGTGATCGGGTGGCTGCTCGACGGTTCGAGCACAGGTCGGTCGGTCATGACTCCATTGAACGCCTCGGCGCCACTCAGTGCGGGCGGCCGGCGATCTTGTCGGCGACGACGGCGATCGGTGAGGTGCCGGCACGCCCCCGCGCCTCGTGCCAGTCGGCGGCCTTGTAGGCCAGGTACATGCCCCGTACCCCGAGCCAGCGCAGCGGCTCGGGCTCCCACTGCTTCGACCGGTGTCCCACCCAGGGCAGCTCGGTCAGCGGCGTCTTGAGGCCGAGCACGAGGTCGACGAGCGTACGGCCGGCCAGATTGGTCGCGGTCACTCCATGGCCCACGTAGCCGCCCGCCCAGCCCAGCCCGCTGGCCCTGTCGAAGTCGACGGTCGCCTCCCAGTCGCGCGGCACGGCCAGCACACCGCACCAGCCGTGCGCGACACCGATGTCGGCCACCTGGGGCAGAACGGTGCGCAGTGTGGCGGTCAGCGCGGTGATCGTGCGTTCCGGCACCCGGCCGTCCCGGTCGGTGCGGGAGCCGAACCGGTAGGGCACGCTGCGCCCTCCGATCGCGATGCGGTCGTCGACAGTGCGCTGCGCGTAGAAGAACCCGTGCGCGGTGTCGCCGAGCGTTTCCCTGCCCTGCCAACCGATCTCGTCCCAGATGTGCGCCGGGATCGGATCGGTGGCGATCATCGAGCTGTTCATCGGCAACCAGCGACGCTTCAGCCCGCGCAGCCCCGCGGTGAACCCTTCCGTCGCGCGCAGGACGATCGGGGCCGTGACGGTGCCGCGCGGGGTGACCGCGCGCCCGGCCGCGATCTCGACGACGGGTGAGCGCTCGTAGATGTCGACGCCGAGCGCGGCGACGGTGTCGGCCAGCCCACGCACCAGCTGCGCCGGCTGAATCCTGGCGCAGTGCGGGTTGTGGTAGGCCGCCACCACGTCGCTGAGCCGGATGCGTTGCCGCGCTTCGTCTCTGGACAGTTCCTCGATACCGTCGATCTGCCAGCGGCGCTCGGCCGCGGCCGCGGCAGCCAGTCGACTGGCCTGCGCGCGGTTGCGGGCCACCTCCAGCGTCCCGCCCTTGACGATGCCCGCCTCGATGCCCTCCTTCGCGGCGACGTCGATGACCTCGTCGACAGCCTCGTTCAGAGCGCGCTGCCAGGCCACCACAC
This sequence comes from Mycobacterium sp. IDUB_1, assembly GCF_055419625.1. Taxonomy (NCBI): domain Bacteria; kingdom Bacillati; phylum Actinomycetota; class Actinomycetes; order Mycobacteriales; family Mycobacteriaceae; genus Mycobacterium; species Mycobacterium sp. IDUB_1. The sequence continues at coordinate 389,007 of NZ_JBVAYA010000001.1, forward strand.
CGTCGCGGCCGTACTGCTGCGCCATGCGCTCACGATCTCCGGGCACCAGACCCGACAGCCAGCCGCCGTTACGTCCGGACGCACCGAATCCGGCGAACCGCGCCTCGAGCACCACGATGCGCAGGCTCGGATCGGCCTTCTTCAGGTAGTACGCCGTCCACAACCCCGTGTATCCGGCACCGACGATGCAGACGTCGGCGTCACGACTGCCGGGCAGGAACGTCCGCGGTGTGGGGAGTCCGTCGTACCAGTGCGAGATGTAACCGTTGAGCACCGACAGATTGTGGCAGCCTCTACCGTTTCGCGGAGCGCAGGTTGACCCAGAACGTCGCGGCCTCCCGGATCGACTCCTCGACCGGTCGGGGCGTCCACCCCAGTTCGCGCTTGGCCTTGCTGCAGTCGACGGGGGCCTCGGCGCGCATCAACCGCACCGAATCCAGCGAGAGTCGCTCGTCGGTTCCGGTCAGGCGCGCCTTGAGGCTGCCCAGTGCCGCCATCGCGTAGGTCAGGGGCAGCGGGATCGTCCTACTCGGCGCGGGCACCCCGACGGCCTCGGCGGCAATGCGGACCACCTCGGCGTTGGAGATCATCTTCTCCGAGATCAGATAGCGCTCGCCGACCCTGCCCTTCTCCGCGGCCAGCAGGAGCGCGGCCGCAGCGTCGTCGATGCCGACGGCCTCCAACTCGATGCTCCCCAGCACGAACGGCAGCTTGCCGAACGCGGCTCCGGCGATGATCGCGCCGTGCGGGGTTCGGCCCCAATCCCCGGCGCCGTAGGTGGTGGACACGCACATCGCGACGGCGGGCAGTCCGCGGGTGCGGGCGTAGTCCAGCACGAGCCGCTCCGCCTGTACGCGCGACTGCACGTAGGGGGTGAGTGCGCGCTCGTCGGTGATGACGTCGTCCTCGGTCGCGGTGTGCCCGCGTCGCCGGGCGACGGTCGCATAGCTGCTGGTGAACACGAACTTCTGCAGTCCCGCCGCGATCGCCGGCTCGACCGCGAGGTCGAGCACGCGCCGGGTGCCCTCGACGTTGGTGCGGAACAGCGGCGCCGGGTCGCGCAGCCACCCGCGGGTGTCGACGACGCAGTAGTAGACGACGTCGGCGCCGATCATGGCCTCGCGCAGCACGTCGTCGTCGAAGATGTCGCCGACGAAGCGGGTGACGGAGAGGTCGTCGATGCCGACCGTGTTGGCGCCGTCGCGCACCATCACGCGGACGTCCACACCGGCGTCGACGAGCTGGCGGGTCACGTGGCTGCCGAGGTAGCCGTTGGCCCCGATGACGAGCGCGCTCATCGGGTCACCCCGGCCATCCACTGGGCGGCTTCGTCGGGCAGGGTGCCCAGCTCCTGGGCCTTGCGGCACCACTTCAGCGTCGCCTTGACGAAGCGCAGTGGGTTGTAGATGTCTTCCTGGCGACACCACCTGCCGTCGCCGGCGTAGGTGACGATCGAGATGTTCGTGGCGCTGATGATCGTGCCGTCACCGGGGTCGCGCATCGGGTTGTCGAGCTCGCAGATCACCCGTCCGGTGTCCTCGTCGAACACCTTCCACCGCGAGGGGAACGCCGTCATGTAGCTGCCGGGAAAGGTCTCCATGGTGTCCCAGATCCACGGCCGCACTTCCTCACGGCCGCGCATCGTGCCGGCGGCGTGCTCGATGTAGAGCACGTCGTCGGTGTACTGCGCGACCCAGGGGTCCCAGTCGCGGGTGGTCGCCGCGCGGTCGACCGTCTTCTCGAACTCGGCGAACGCCGCGGCGAGTTCGTCGCGACTGAAAGTGCTACCCGTCACACCCAGAACTAGAACACGTTCTACCTGGTCTTGTCGACCAGTCGTAGTGTCATCGACGTGAAGAAGCTGCTGGCGACAGCTATCGGAGTCATCGCCGCGCTCGCAACCGCACCGACCGCCCTCGCACAGGACGTCGCCGGGCTCATCGACATCGGCGACGGTCGCAGCCTTCATCTGGACTGCCAGGGCAGCGCCGCTGCGGGCTCGCCCACCGTCTTCGTCATCCCCGGCATGGGCAGCTACGCCCAGGCCTGGAACGCGTCGATCGCGCCGGCCGACCCGGTTCGCTCACAGCCCTACGACCTCGTCGACGAGGCTGCGATCGTCTACCCCACCGACGTCGCGACGCAGCCGACCGTCGCGAGGACGACGCGCATCTGCTCCTACGACAGACCGGACACCCGGCCCGACGGGCCGGATCGGTCGACCCCCGTCGCACAGCCGCACACCGCGGCGCAGGACGTCGACGACATCGTCGCGCTGATCGCCGCGGCACAGCTGCCCACCCCGATGGTGTTCGTCGCCCACTCCTACGGCGGCCTGGTTCTCGACCTGCTGGCTCGACAGCATCCGGAACTCGTCAGCGGCCTGCTGTTCTCCGAGCCGACGTCCGAATTCCTGGTGAGCGTCGGTCGGCCCGACCAGAACGACGCGTTCGACGCCGACGGGCGCACCAAGCCGCCGGGAGAGGAGGCGATCCTGGCGTATGACGCGTTCGCGCGGATCGCGGCCGCACCACCGCTGCCCCGCGTCCCGGCGATCGTTCTGAGCGCCGACAAGTTCGCCGCGCCGAAGAACCTCGAGCCCGACAACTACACCCAGACTCAGGTCCATCAGGCGAATGACATGTTGGCGGCCGCGCTCGGCACCACCAACGTCATCGTGCCGGGGACCGGGCACAACCAGATGCTGTATCAGCCGCAGGCCGTGGCTGACGAGATCGTGACGCTGGTCGACGAGGTCCGTAACGGGAACTAACCGCAGGCCACTCACGGTTGTACAAGTGCCAACCCGAGGAGGTTCCGTGATCCAGACCTACAACAGAAATCCCGACGCGCTCGGCGCACTGTCGCCCGAGCAGTATCACGTCACCCAGGAAAACGGCACCGAGCGCCCCTTCACCGGGGAGTACTGGGACAACCACGAACCCGGCCTCTACGTCGACGTCGTCTCCGGTGAGCCGTTGTTCGCCTCGGTCGACAAGTTCGAGAGCGGTTCGGGGTGGCCGAGCTTCACGCGCCCCGTCGACGCGGAGAACGTCATCAGCAAGCGGGACTTCTCGCACCTGATGATTCGCACCGAGGTCCGCTCCGCCCACGGAGACAGCCATCTGGGGCACGTCTTCACCGACGGTCCCCACGACCAGGGCGGCCTGCGCTACTGCATCAACTCCGCAGCCCTGCGGTTCGTCCACCTCGACGACCTCGAGGCCGAGGGCTACGGGCAGTACCGTGAATTGTTCACCCCATCCGACGAATCCACTGAGGAGCGCGCATGAGCGACTACAAGCGGGCCGTGCTGGCCGGCGGCTGCTTCTGGGGCATGCAGGACCTGATCCGGCGTCAGCCGGGCGTGGTGTCCACCCGCGTCGGCTACACCGGCGGCCAGAACGACCACCCGACCTATCGGAACCATCCGGGGCACGCCGAGGCCGTCGAGATCGTCTACGACCCGGCGCAGACCGACTACCGGGCGCTGCTCGAGTTCTTCTTCCAGATCCACGATCCGACGACGAAGAACCGGCAGGGCAACGACGTCGGGAGCAGCTACCGCTCGGAGATCTTCTACGTCGACGACGAGCAGCGTGACGTCGCGCTCGACACGATCGCCGATGTCGACGCCTCCGGCCTGTGGCCCGGCAAGGTGGTCACCGAGGTCAGCCCGGCTCCGGAGTTCTGGGAGGCCGAGCCCGAGCATCAGGACTACCTGCTGCACTACCCCAACGGGTACACCTGCCACTTTCCGCGCGCGGGCTGGAAGCTGCCCAAGCGCACGCAGGTCTGATTCGCCTACCGGTGGTGCCAGACTCAGCGGGCGTGCACCACGATGCGCCCGCCCAGCTTGGGCGTGTGGGCGACACCGCGGAAGTGCTGCTTCTCCGCCGGCTCGGTGGTCGGCTCGATGGCGAAGTGGCGCAGCACAGTTCGTAGTACGACATCCATTTCCACGTTGGCGAAGGTGGCCCCGACACAGCGTCGGGTGCCACCGCCATAGGGGATGTGCGCGACGGTGGACGGGCGCTGACCCACGAAGCGCTGCGGGTCGAACCGTGTCGGGTCCGGGAACTCCTCGGCGCGACGGTGTATCTGGTTGATGGCCACCAAGATCGAGTAGCCGTGCGGGATGACCCAGTCCCCGAGGTCGAACGACGGTGCGTACACGTGACGTCCAGCGAAATCGATGATCGTGCGGGTGCGCTGCACCTCGAGGATCGCCGCCTGCCGGTAGGTGTTGTCGTCGGTGTCGGCTTCCGCGGCGAGCTCGGTCAGTACGTCGGGGTGGCGGCTGAACCTCTCGAAGGCCCACCCGAGGGTCGCAGCGGTGGTCTCGTGGCCGGCGGCCAGCAGGGTGAGCAGTTCGTCGCCGACGTCCTCACGCGACATCGACGAGCCGTCCTCGTAGGTACTGCGCAACAGCAGCGAGAGCACGTCGTCGCGGGAGTCGAGCTCCGGATCAGACGCGACGGCATCGATCAGTCGTCCGATGATCTCGTCGTAGGTCCTGCGGTAGGCCGCCAGCTTGCCCCACGGGGTGAACCGGCCATACGTGTGCGAGGGCATCGGGAGCACAGCGAGCCTCGATCCCAGCGTCACCCAGGGCGGGATGCTGCGCCGCAACTCGTCCAGATGTGCACCGTCGGCGCCGAACACCGCCCGCAGGATGACGTTCAAGGTGATCCGCATCATCGGCTCGAGCGTCTCGAAAGGCTTTCCCTGCGGCCATGTCCGGATCTCCCGCAGCGTCTCCTCTTCGAAGATCCGCTCGTAGTTCTTGATGCTCTTCCCGTGCAGCGGCGGAGTCAACAGCTTGCGCCGGAGGCGGTGGTCGGTGCCGTCGAGAGCGAACACCGAGCCAGGCCCGAGCACCCGCGACAGATTGGGCGAAATATTGCCCACCTCGTCGGGATTGGCCATGAACACCTGCTTGGCCAGCATGGGATCGGCCACGATCACCGACGGACCGAACACCGGCAGGTGCAGCGTGAACACGTCACCGCATTGACGGGTGGCCTGCCGCACGGTCCACTTCCGTGCGAACGAGAACCCGAGCCCCTGCAGCGCATGCGGAATGCGTGGCTCCGGCGGCAAGCGATCGATGTTCACCGTTTTGGTACTGCTGTGTACCGCAGTCATGTGGGGTACGGTACCGTTTGGTACCAGGGACCGCAAGAGGTGCAGATGACCGTGACCGCAGTGCTGACGCCGGACCGACTGCTCGATGGTCTGTCCGCGTCGATCGGTGAGCGCGGCTACCGCGACACCACGGTCGCCGACATCGTCCGGCATGCACGGACCTCGAAACGCACGTTCTACGAGCACTTCGCCGGCAAGGAGCAGTGCCTGATCGAGCTGCTGCGCCGCAACAACGCCGACTTGATCGCCGGCATCCGTGCAGCTGTTGCGCCAGATGATGATTGGCGATCGCAGATCCGGCAGGCCGTCGAGGCGTACGTCGCACACATCGGGGCGCGCCCCGCGATCACCCTGTGCTGGATACGGGAGGCTCCAGCGCTGGGCGTCGTGGCCCGGCCGCTGCACCGCCAGGTGATGGGCGACCTCACCGAGCTGCTGACGACGTTGACCGCCAGCCCCGGGTTCCGACGGGCAGGCGTGCGCCCGTTGCCACCCGCCACCGCGCTGATCCTGCTGGGAGGCTTGCGCGAGCTGACGGCATTCGTCGTCGAAGACGGCCGCGACGTCGGCGACATCACCGAGCCTGCGATCGCAGCGGCGGCCGCCCTCGCCATCGGTTGAGCCACTGCCAGGAAAGTCACCACCCGTTCACCTGCCGAGAATGCGCGCGCTGCAATGCGTTCCGACCACCCATGTGCGAGCCCCGTACATTTCCGTCCGTCCTGACACCCCTTACGAAGGCGACGGTATGCACTCGTCCATTGGCAAACCCCTCGTGGCACTCGTCTCGGCCGCCTGCCTGGCAGCCCCGGCCATGACCTCGACCACTCCCGATTCCGTGCGCGCCACCGCGACGATCCCCGTCGAACTGTCAGCCGCGGTCAGCACGTTCGATCCGGTACCGCCGTCGCTCCGGACGCTGAACTCCCCTGTGGCACCGACCGATGACGCCACGCTGGTCGCTGCGGTCGACACGATGGCCGAGCTGTCGGGCGTCGACAGGGCCACGCTGCTCCTGCAGCTCCTGACCGCGCCGTACCACAATTTCGTCGGCGTCTCGAAGGCCGTCGGAAGCGCCGTCAACGCCGTCCTTCAGGTGGCGTCACTGCCGTTCTCCGTCGCGACCTACGTCCTGGCCAACCGCACCACCGAGATCCCCGCCTACGTCGACAGCGTCCGGAAGAATCTCGACGGCGCTCTCCCCGGGATCTCTACCGCGATCAAGACCGAGATCCAGTACGACCTCGACCTGATCTCGCAGGTGTTCGGATCGCAACCCGACGCCACCACCGCGGGCGCCAAGAGCGTTGCAGCACAGGCTGATCCGGTTGATCAGGGCACCGTGCTGCTTCAGCTCCTGACCATCCCCTATCACAACTTCGTCGGCGTCTCGAAGGCCGTCGGAAGTGCCGCCAACGCCGTCGTCCAGCTGGTCTCGCTGCCCTTCTCGGTCTTCACCTATGTGCTGGCTAACCGCACCGACGAGATCCCCGGGTACGTCGACACCGTCCGCGCGAACCTGAAGAGTGCGCTGCCCGGCATCTCCACCGCCGTCAAGAATGAGCTCGCCTACAACAAGAGCGTCATCGACCAGGTCTTCGGTGGCAACACCGCGTCGCTGGCACTGCAGACGCGGCACGCCCCGAACCTGCTGGCCGGCGATGACTCGGCGACTACCGTTCTCGACAGCCCGCACCCGTTCCTGGCTCGGCTCGCCGAGACTCCGAAGACCCTTGGCGGTAAGCACCGTGCACCCGAAATCCAGGAGTCGGCCGAGCCGACCGTGAGCGAATCCGAGAAGACCCCGGACACCAAAACCGAGAACGCTTCTGAGACAAAGACCGACACCACGGACGAGTCGAAGACCGAGACGAAGACCGAGCCCAAGACCGAGACGAAGGCGTCCGAGTCCGATACGACGACAGCGTCGACGTCCGATGCCAAGAGCGAGACGAAGAAGTCCGCTCCCTCGCTGGGTGGCAAGCACCGCAAGCCGGAGGCTGACGCCGCCTGACCGCTGACGCAATCGGCCCCCACCGTCTTCGGTGGGGGCCGATTGCCGTTGGGGCGCCGCGAAAGTGCACACACGGTCGCAGCCAGCGAAGAACTACAGCACTGGAGGCACTTTCGCGGAGCCGAGGACCGTCAGCCCGGCGGCGGCGGCGGAGCTGCCGGATCGGGCAGGAACTGCACCAAGCCCGGCGGAATGTTGGTGCCCGGAGGTGGAGCCGTTCCCGGCAGTGGCTCACCGAGTTGCTGCTGCGGCAACTGGTTGAGCAGTGCTCCGTGCAAGCGCCCATCCGCGGCCAGGTCGTAGAAGCGGCCCAGCCAGGTGCGGCCGTTGACATCGGCATTTTCCTGCCCAGGGGCGACGTCGAACTGCTGGCCCTGCCCCGGGGCTGATGGCACCTCGTTCTGCGGCAGCCCGTAGGCATTGTTGAACGCTCGCAGGTTCGGCACCACGCCCGGCCCCGCGCCCGGCGCCGACGGCACCGCGTTCTGGCCCAGGGCTGTGGTGCGATCGATGCCCGGAATCGCGGGCGCCCCAAGCATTCCGGGAACAGCGGGTTGCCCCGTCTGGGCGAGCATGTTCCAGCCCTCGGGTCCCAACGGTGCCCCGATGACCGGGATGGTGGGCCCCGGCGGCGCGGGCGGCGGGGCGGGTGGCGGTGGCTCCGGCGGCGCCGGCGGCTGCGCGTGGGCCGCGGCCGCGAAGACGACAGCGGCACCGGCGGCGAGAAGCGCCGCCGGTGCCTGCCGGATCACACGTGTCATACCGACTTCGTGACGCCGTAGTACGCCACGATGTCGTCGGTGTCGGTGGTGGAGCTCGTCAGTGTCGCGTAGGAGCGCAGGAACGACTGTCCCGCACAACCATCCACCTTGATATGCACGTCTTTGAGCGTCACGCGCGCAGGTGCGGCCTTGAACGACTTCTTGTCGACGGACACCTGGTTCACCGTGCCAGGCTTGAGATGGATCTCGAGCGTGCCCGAGATCGGGAAGTTCACGCCCGTCGGCACGAGCCCTCCGGTCAGAGTCGACCCCGAGGTGCCGATGCCGACGGACCCGATCAGACGGACCTGGCCGAGCTCGATACCGCAACCGATCTGGTAACCGGCCTCGAGGACACCTCCGTTGAGCTTCGTCTTGCCCGAGCCCGTCACCGTGCCGACGAATGTCCCGCCGACGAGGTATTCGCGCGAGGACACGGCAGTGGTCAGCGGAGCGATGGGCAGTTGCGTCTCACCGGTGGCGGCGACGCTGAGCTGCCAACCGTCCGGAGACATGACGGTTCCGGGAGGTGCCGACGCGACGATGCCGTTGTCCGGCGGCGGCGGTGGCGGGGCACCGTCGACCGGGGGCGGGAGCGGGGCGGGCGGAGCAGGTTGGGCGAGCGCGGTGGGCACCGCGAAGGCCGGGAGAACGAGGCCGACGACGGCCATCGCGAGCAACTTCTTCTTCATGAATGCAATTGCCTCTCAGAGTCTTTCGGGTCAGCGAAGTCTGTGGTGACGAACAAGGTCCGGATAGGGGCTCACACCGCCTTCGTCACGCCGAGGTAGGTGACGACGTCATCGGTGTTGTCGGTCGAGCTGGTCAGCGTCGCGTAGGACCGGATGAAGGACTGCCCCGCGCACTGATCGGTCTTGACCCGCACGCCGGTCAGCGTGATGCGGGTCGAGGTGCCTTTGAAAGACTTCTTGTCGAGTGCCACGGTGGTGACCGTGCCGGGCTTGAGGTAGACCTTGCCCTGCAGGCTGAGCGAGGCGCCGAAGGCTGGGTTACCCGTGAACGGGATGCCGATGCTGGGCGTGATGCTGGCGCCGGGGTTGATCTCCGTTTCGTCGGAGATGATGCCGCAGCCGATCTGCTCGCCGGCCTCCATCGACCCACCGGCCAGTGTGGTCTTGCCGGTACCGGTGATCTTGCCCGTGAAGGTGCCGCTCACCAGGTACTCGCGCGACGAGATGGCTGTGGTCAGCGGCGCCACCGGAAGCTGGGTTTCGTTGCTGCCCAGGACTTCCAGATGCCAACCGTCGGGCGTGTCGAGGATTCCGGGCGGGCCCGAGGGGACCGCGCCATCGGGCGGAGGCGGAACGGGCGCCGCATCCGCGACGGGCTGTACACCTGGATTGGCGGGTGCCGGTTCCGCAGCGACGATCGGCGCGGCCAAGACCGGCGCCGCCAGGCAGACAGCGGCGAGCGAGACATAGCGGTTGAACATGGGTCTGACGACGCCTCTCGTGGGGTGTGGACGGGTTGTATCGCCTTTGACTCGCAGAGCGTCCATGGGCCGGGTGTCCGCCGGGTGAACGCACGGTGGCTCGTTCAGGCCTGCTCGCTATCGAGTGCGCACCTTTGCTGTAAGTCAGCTGTGAGGTTTTCTGTGAAGTGGCCGGGAACCTCTGAATAGTGTGCATTCGGCCATCCGGATGTCGCCGTTCGTTCACCTTCGGCGCATTGAGTACGCACGCCAGAGCACGAAACACGTTGGCGTTGAGAATTTTCGCCGACCCACATCACGCTTCTGAATCGATCGGAGAACGAACGTGCCAACCGGGATCTGCGCCAAGCGAGCAATGCTGGCAGGACTTGTCACAACCACCATGAGTTTTTTGCTGGCGCCCACCGTCGCCGCACAACCCGTCGATGCGGTCGCCGATCCGTCGGCGCCTCCCGTGCAGGTCGCCACACCGGGAAGTGACAACGCCGATCCGGCCGCCGTCGCAGCGTGCAGCCAGTTCGCCCAGGTGCTGGACGACACCGCGACCTACTACGGTGACTTCGCCGACTCGCTCGAAGCCTTCGCCGCGGTCGACTATTCCGATCCCGCCGTGGAGAGCAGCAATGTCGTGGGCCGCACCGCCTTACGGCAGGGGGCCGTCGTCGCGATGGCCGCCGCCAATACGCCCGGTCTGGCGCCGGCTGTCGCCGACCCGATGCGGCAGTGGTCGGTCGACGCCACCAAACTCCTGATCAAGATGGGCCTGCGCGGCGGGCGCGACACCCTCAACACCACCGCTGACGAGATGAACAACGACGCGATCGCCGCCCAGCAGGCCTGCGCGGCCGCGGGTACTCACGCATGACCTACGCCCGACCACGGCGCGTCGCCGCGTTGTGCGCCGGGTCTGTCTCACTGGCATTCGTCGTAGCCGGCTGTGGCGGGACGCCTGCACCGACGCCGACCGCGCAGGAACTGGTGCCTGATTCTGCACTCAACGGACTTCTGTTGAGTGCCAACGACATCGACGCGATTATGAACGGTGCTCCACTGATCGCCGACCCCGTGAACTCCGCGATGGACGACAACCGGAACATGCTGCCCAACCTGAATTGCCTCGGTGTCTGGCATCCCGGCGAGACGGCCATCTACGGCACCGCGGACACCCCGGGGTCGTGGACGTCGGTGCGTCGGCAGCTCCTCCGGGCTCCCGGCAACGATCAGTGGCGCTCGTCGGTCGTCCAATCCGTGACGTCCTACCCGACACCCCAGGGGGCGCGCGACTTCCTCACCCAGTCCGCGGACCGATGGACCAGGTGCAGCAATCACACGGTCAACATCACACTGAATGACCAACGCTTACCCCGTTGGCGCAGTGGTGATCTCGACGCGGCACCCGAGCGCTTGAGGATGCCGATCAGTCGCTCGACCGAGACAGCCTCGTCGTCGTGCGAACACGTTCTCTCGGCGCGAGTGAACGTGGTCATCGACGTGCTGGCTTGTGCGCCGCAAGCCACCGACGTGAAGCAGGCCAGCGTGATTGCCGATCACATCGCGTCGCACGTTCCGACGCCCGGCTAGTGCGACCGCCCTCAGACAGCGCGAACAACGCCCAGGCCGACTACTACCTGACGATGCTTGCTGCGCGCTGGCAGACCCTCGAGACAGAGATCGTCGAACGGTGCAACGAACTGCGCAATCTCACCCCGGCGGCACGAAAATCCGAACGCGGCCGCAACATTCGGCGGGTCATCAAACGCAAGCAGGCCGAGGTGGCCTCGGTACGCGAGATGTGCGCCGCGCTTGTCGACCGGGCTGAGAAAGGCTAACCCAGCAGTAGGCGCGCAGATGTCGGCCAAGGCGTCCAGCGTCTCTCGTAGGCCACGCTCTCGGCGAGGCGCTCACTGCCGGTGCCGATGGCGGTGCCGATATCGGCGTGATCCTGGTGCGCTGCGAGTGCACGAGAGTTTCATGCCAGATCAGACACCACTCGTCCAGTCTTAGCCACATAAACAGTATGCAGAATCGGCTCTCCGGGCTTTGCCCCAGCAACCCGTCCCTGCGCAGTCCGTCAGTGGCTACGTCATGATGTCGCGCAGAGTTCACAATCTGATGGAAGCATCTTCCAAGTGGCCGCCACCTTGCCAGAAAACCCGCAGACCATCGCCTACCCCGCGCCGGACGCCCGCCCGCATCGCCGTGACGGCGACCCGCTCGAGCCCCACGTCATCGTCCTGTTCGGGGCGACCGGCGATCTCGCCAAGCGCAAGCTGCTCCCCGGGATGGCGTACCTCGATCAGTCCGAACTCGCGCCCAACATCCAGGTGGTCGGTACCTCACTGGAGGACCTCACCGACGACGAGTTCCGCGCGCTGGCCAAAGAGGCCATCAGCAGGTACGGCACCCATAAGCTGACCGATGAGCAGTGGGCGAACTTCGCCAAGATCGTGAGCTACGTACCTCAAGGTGCGGGCCCGGAGGCACTGGCCGCGGCAGTCGCCGACGCCGAAACAAGGCTCGGCGGCAATGCTCAACGGCTACACTATCTTTCGGTACCACCCAAGGCCGCTCGTTCTGTGATCACCATGTTGCGCGAGGCCAATCTTGTGGACCGATCGCGGGTGGTGATGGAAAAGCCGTTCGGCACCGACCTCGCCAGCGCGGTCGCGCTCAACGATTTCGTGCACGAAACCTTCAAGGAACGCCAAGTCTTCCGCATCGACCACTTCCTGGGTAAAGAAGCGGCACAGAACATCTTGGCGTTCCGATTCGCCAACGGTCTCTTCGAACCAATCTGGAACCGCAACTTCATCGACCATATTCAGATCGACATCCCGGAGATGCTCGGCTTGGACGAGCGCGCCAACTTCTACGAGAGCACCGGCGCGTACAAGGACATGGTGGTCACCCACCTGTTCCAGGTGATGGCCTTCGTGGTGATGGAGCCCCCGACCGCCCTGGAACCCCGGGCGATCAGCGAGGAGAAGAACAAGGTCTTCCGTTCCATGCTGCCGATCAAATGCAGCGACGTGGTGCGCGGCCAGTTCGCCGGCTATCGCGAACTCACCGGCGTCGCAAGGGATTCAGACACCGAGACGTTCATCGCGCTGAAGGTCGGCATCGACAACTGGCGGTGGGCCGGGGTGCCCATCTACCTACGCACCGGCAAAATGATGGCCGAGGGTATGAGGATCATCTCGATCGCCTTCAAAGAGGCCCCGCGGACGATGTTCCCGGCCGGCTCCGGTGTCGGCTCACAAGGACCGGACCACTTGACTTTCGATCTGGCGGACAACTCCAGGGTGTCACTGTCCTTCTATGGCAAACGGCCGGGGCCTGGGATGAAGCTGGACAAGATGTCGATGCAGTTCTCGACGACGGAAATCGCGACGAATGGCGACGTGCTGGAAGCATACGAACGGCTGATCCTGGACGCCATGCGGGGCGACCACACCCTGTTCACCACCGCCGAAGGAATCGAATCGCTGTGGGAGCGCTCGACACAACTGCTCGAGGACCCACCCCCGGCCAAGGTCTACCAGCCGGGAACATGGGGCCCGAACGCCATCCACCAGCTCATCGCGCCGAACGCTTGGCGGCTGCCGTTCGAGCGAGCCTGGCGCGAAAAGCCGAAGTAGTCCCCGGGCTAACCCAACAGCAGGCGCGCCGCGTTCTCCAGCCTGCGGGCGATCTCCTCGTACGAGGCATAACCCATGCCCGACCGGACGAGGGCGCCTGCGTACAGCAGTTCCAGCGTGTCGACGACACCTGAGTCGGCGTCGGGGCCGACGGCCTCGGCCAACCGATCACGGATGTCGCGGCCGATGCGTAGGCGTAGCACTTCGACATCCGGGTCGCGGCCGAGCAGCGCGGTGGTGACCGCGCCGGCGAACTCCGGCTCGTCGGCGACCGGTTTCGAGATGTGCCCGAGCACTTCGATGACCCGTACGGCAGGATCATCGGATTGGTGTGCCACACAGGGAGATCCGGTGAGACGGCGCCAAAAGACCTCCGCGACCAGATGCTCTTTCGACGAGAAGTACGTGTAGGCGGTCGCCGCACCGACACCGGCTTCGGCGGCGACCCGCCGCACTGTCAGACCGGCGAAACCTTCACGGCCGAGCACGTTCACCGCGGCCTGCCCGAGCCGTTCCACGGTCTCGGCCTGCTTGGCCGTCAGGCGCCGACGAGTCGACTCGCGGGCCGGATCGGACACATGTCCGGACGCTACTACAACCCCGTGATGCCAGCAACGGTAAGTTGGGTGTCATGACCATGCCGCCGGCCGCCACGACGCTGTTCGACCTCGCGGAACGGGTCACCGGTTTCATGCCCGCCGACGAGGGCCGAGCGCTCTACGACACCGCGCTGCGCTACCTCGGCGACGGGGTGGCCGTCGAGATCGGCACGTACTGCGGCAAGTCGACGGTGATGCTCGGTGCCGCGGCACAGCAGACCGGAGGCCTCCTGTACACCGTCGATCATCACCACGGCTCCGAGGAGCACCAGGCCGGGTGGGAGTACCACGACTCCTCCCTCGTCGACCCGGTGACCGGCTTGTTCGACACGCTGCCCACGTTGCGGCACACCCTCGACGCCGCCGGCCTCGACGAGCACGTCGTCGCGGTGGTCGGCCGCTCCCCCGTCGTCGCCCGAGGATGGCGAACACCGTTGCGGCTGTTGTTCATCGACGGCGGCCACACCGAGGAGGCAGCCCAACGCGACTTCGACGGCTGGGCGCCGTGGGTGGAGGTCGGTGGCGCCCTGGTGATCCACGATGTCTTCCCCGATCCGGCCGACGGCGGTCAGGCACCGTTCCACATCTACCGACGGGCGCTGGATTGCGGCGATTTCCGCGAGGTGTCGGCGACGGGGTCGATGAGGGTGCTGGAGAGAGTCGGCGGCGACGTCGGAACGCTGGGCGACCGCTAGCGTTCGCTGGTCGCGCACTCGCAGTCGTACTCGCCCTCCAGGCCACGGGGCAGGTCGGTGCCGCGGAAGATGCCACTGCCCGGGGTCGCCGACGACAGCGCGTCAGCAGCCAGGATCACCGCCGCCCCCGTCCACGTCGTGCGCTCCACCGGCCAGCGCTTTCCGTCGTCGTACACCAGGCCGGTCCAGTAGGAACCGTCCTCCTCGCGCAGGTGGTGCATGGCCGTGAACTGCTCGTGGGCCCTGCTACGGTCGCCCATCGCCTCGAGTGCCAGAACCAGCTCACACGTCTCGGCACCCGTCACCCAGGGACGGTCATCCACGCAGCGGATGCCCAACCCGGGAACCACGAAATCCTGCCAGCGCGCGTCGATGCGAGCCCGCGCACGCCGACCTCGGATCGCGCCGCCCAGCACCGGGTAGTACCACTCCATCGACCAGCGGTCCTTGACGACGAAGCCCTCCGGGTGTTCGGCGATGGCGTGACCGAGGCGCCCGACCGCGATCTCCCACTCCGGCTGCGGTTCGCCGACATAGTCGGCCAGCGCCAACGCACACCGAATGCTGTGGTGGATACTCGAACACCCGGTCAGCAGAGCCTCCGCGGCCGAGCCCGAAGGACCTGCGGCCCAAGCGATCTCGCCGGTACTCCTTTGCAGGCTCAGCACGAAGTCGATGGCAGCGGCCACGACCGGCCACATCGACTCGGCGAACGTGCGATCACCGGTGATCAGCACGTGGTGCCACACCCCGGTCGCGATGTAGGCGCAGAAGTTGCTGTCGCTGTTGGGATCTTCGATGATCCCGTCACGCAGCTGGATCGGCCAGCTGCCGTCGGGCCGCTGCGTGACGCGCGACCACTCGTAGGCCGCACGTGCGCTGTCCAGCAGACCGGCCGCAGTCAACGCCATCGCGTTCTCGACGTGATCCCAGGGATCTGTGTGCCCACCCACCGACCAGGGGATCGCGCCCGAGGACTCCTGCGTCGCGGCAATCGACTCCGCGGTCTGCAGACACTGCTCGGGCGTGAAAACGCCTGCCACGTGGGGGACGTCGGCCATCAGCTGGGTTTGGTGAAGTAGAGGGCGACGCTCTTGCCGATGACCGGATTGAGAACCGACTCGGCGGTCCGGGTGAGCCATGGCCGGCTCATCATGTCCCACACCAACATCTTGTGGTACGCGGTCACGGCAGGGTGGCTGTCACGTTCGGTGCCGACCGCGCACTTGAGCCACCAGTACGGCGAGTGCAGCGCATGGGCATGATGGGTGTGAGTCAACCTCAAGCCGTGCGCGAGGACCTTGTCCCGCAGCTCGTCGGCACGGTAGATGCGGATGTGGCCGCCCTCGTTGGCGTGGTAGGAGTCCGAGAGCGCCCAGCAGATGCGCTCGGGCAGCCATCGCGGCACGGTGATCGCCAGTGCCCCACCGGGTTTGAGGACACGGACGAGTTCGGCGATGGCCCGTTCGTCCTCGGGGACGTGTTCGAGGATCTCCGAGGCGATCACACAGTCGAACGTGGCATCGGGGTACGGCAGGTCGAGCGCGTCACCCTTGACGGCCTCGCCGACCGCAGACGCGGGTGCCTCCCCCTGCTCCTTCATCGCCTGCAGAATCGCGTCGACGTCGTTGAGATCAGCCGCATTCTGGTCGAATCCGACGACGTCGGCACCCCGACGGAACGCCTCGAACGTGTGGCGGCCGGCCCCACAGCCGACGTCGATCACCTTGGTTCCCGCACCGACGTCGAGGCGGTCGAAGTCCACGGTCAGCATGCAGCGACCCTCTCTCGAGCTTGTTGGTACACCGCAACCGTCTGTGCGGCAACCGATTCCCAGCTGAACACCTCGAGCGCGCGGCGCCGCCCGTTGGCCCCGAGCCGGCGCAGCTCGAGCGGCGAATCGAGCAGCTCGCCGAGCACGGCGGTCAGTTCGTCGACGTTGGCCGGGGTCACCAGCCGTGCGCAGTCACCGTCGGGGCCGACGACCTCGGGCAGCGCGCCCGCCCGGCTGGCGACGATCGGGGTACCGCTGGCCATCGCCTCGACGGCCGGAAGCGAAAAGCCTTCGTACAGCGAGGGGATGCATGCGACCTCCGCTGAGGCGAGCAGGTCGGCCAGTTCGGTGTCGGACAACCCGCTGGAGCTGTGCACGATGTCGGAGATGCCGAGTTCGGCGATGAGCTTCTCCGTGGGCCCGTTCGGTTCGAGTTTCGCGACCAGCTGCAGTTCCAGGTCCCGTTCCACACGCAGCCGCGCGATCGCGTGCAGGAGGTGACTCACGCCCTTGAGCGGCACGTCGGCACTGGCGATCGCGATGATCCGGTTGCGCACGCGGTGCTCGGACGGGCCGAACAGCTCGGTGTCCACGCCGAGGGGCACGACATGCAGCTGTCGCGGGTCGACCGCGAAGTCCTCGGCGATGTCCGCGGCCGACGTCGAGGAGACGGTGACGAGTTCAGGGATGCGCCGCGCGACGGCCTTCTGCATCTCGGCGAACGCATACCAACGGCGCACGAGCGGCTTGCGCCACCACGGGGCCGCGGCCACCTCGACGACACGATCACGAGTGATCGGGTGGTGCACGGTGGCGACCACCGGCATCCCGGCGGCGGCGATGTCCAGCAGCCCGGTCCCCAGACACTGGTTGTCGTGGACGACGTCGAAATCGTCGAGGCGATCGGCGAGCAGCCGGGCCGCCCGCTTGCTGAAGGTCTTCGGTTCGGGGAACCCGGCCGTCCACGTGGTCAGCAGTTCCTCGAGATCGACGGTGGTCTTGATCTCGCTCGGCCGCGGCACGCGGAAGGGATCCGGCTCGCGATACAGATCGAGGCTGGGCACTTTGGTGAGGCGCACCCTCGGGTCGAGCCCCTCGGGATAGGGCTGGCCGGAGAAGAGCTCGACGTCGTGGCCGAGCTCGACGAGCCCACGGCTGAGGTGGCGCACGTAGACGCCCTGCCCGCCACAGTGCGTCTTGCTCCGATAGGACAGCAAGGCGATACGCATCGTCAGTTCACCTATGCCGCGGCACGCAGGTGAGCGCGAGTCCAGCGAGAGAAGCCGCTGCGAGCTGGCCGAATCATGTGGCGCAAGGAATCCGAACCCCTCCTGGACATGTGTCCAGACTATAGTTTGACGTGCTAGCTGATGCAACGCGTCTGCTTGCTCTGACTATCACAATCGGCGCCGGCCGTCCTGCTCGCCCCTGGCGGTCACGGAGGCGGAAAGCCGCCCGTGGCCACCGGGCCCCACCGCTGCGGAGTGACTCTGATCAGGCACTTTCCCTGATCGAGCATCGCCTGCCGGTACTCGTCCCAGTTCGGATGTTCGCCGGCCACCGCGCGGAAGTAGTCGACAAGGGGCTCCACCGCCTCCGGCAGCGAGATCACCTCGGCCGGTCCGTCGACCTGCACATAGGGGCCGTTGAAATCGTCGCTGAGCACCAGGACGCTGGCGCGCGGGTCCCGGCGGATGTTGGCCGCCTTCGCCCGCTGCGGGTAGCTCGCCACCACGATGCGTCCCTGCTCGTCGAGTCCGCCCGTGACCGGCGAGGTCTGAAGCGATCCGTCGGAGCGAAACGTGGTGAGCACCATGTGGTGGCGCCCTCGGATGAAGTCGTGGAGATCGTCGGCGGCGACGGTGTCGGCTGTCGCGTACTTACGGGCCATCACCTCAGCGTATTCGACATGTCGGTGGGCTCTCCTACGCTGTCGAACATGAGTTCGAATAATCTGTTCACCACCCTCGACGCCCTCGACACCGCCTACCGTGCTCTGGACGATCTGCCGCTGCAGGACCTTCGCCCCACCGATCTGCGCGCGCTGATCGTGCGACTGGAGGAGCTGGACAAGGCCGTCGTCGCCCTCCAACGCCGAATGATCCGCCGGCTGGTGAGCGCGCCGCCTCCGGCCGAGTTCGCGGGCGCCTCGTGGGCTCAGGTGCTGTCCCGCCGCCTGCGCATCTCCGTCGGCGAGGCCCAGCGTCGCATCGTCGAGGCCGGCGGGCCGCCGCAGGCGATGTCGGCATGACCGGTGGATTTCGGTGCGCCCGCGGGTACCCGCCGACATGACCTTCGACATCACTCCGACTGCCGCGCAACACGACTTGGCAAGGCGCGCGCACGAATTCGCCGAACAGGTGGTCCGGCCCGTTGCCGCTGAGTACGACCAGCGCCAGGAGTTCCCGTGGCCGGTCCTCGAAGAGGCGGCACAGAGGGGCTTCTACAGCCCGCTGTTCTATCGCGATCTCATCGGCGACCCGACCGGTCTGTCCCTGCCGATGTTCATGGAGGAGCTGTTCTGGGGCTGCGCCGGCATCGGGCTGGCCGTGGTGATGCCCGCGCTGGCGCTATCGGCGATCGGACAGGCCGCCTCCCCCGAACAGATGCTGCAGTGGGCGCCGGAGTGTTTCGGGACTCCCGGTGACCTCAAGCTCGCTGCGCTGGCCATCTCCGAACCCGAAGGCGGCAGCGACGTCCGCAATCTGCGGACCACGGCCCGGCGCGACGGTGACGGCCCGGATGCGGACTGGATCATCGACGGCCACAAGATGTGGATAGGCAACGGCGGCATCGCCAACGTCCACGTCGTCAACGCGGTCGTGGACCAGGAGCTGGGCCACAAGGGCCAAGCGCTGTTCATCGTGCCGGGCGGCACCCCAGGGCTCGAGATGGTCCGCAAGCTCGACAAACTCGGCTGCCGCGCCTCCCACACCGCCGAGCTGAAGTTCAATGGCGTCCGGGTGCCGGCCGAGAACTTGCTGGGCGGGCAGGAGAAGTTGCAACACAAGCTGGCCCGCGCCCGCGAAGCCGTCGAAGGCGCCAAGCACTCGGGCTCGGCGACATTGGGAACCTTCGAGCAGACCCGGCCGATGGTCGCCGCCCAGGCGCTCGGAATCGCCAGAGCCGCATTGGAATACGCCACCGAGTACGCCAACCGGCGAGAAGCGTTCGGCGCACCCATCATCGACAACCAGGGCATCGCGTTCCCGCTGGCGGACCTGGCTACCGGGCTGGACGCGGCGCGACTGTTGACCTGGCGGGCGTCGTGGATGGCCGCGACCGGCGTGCCGTTCGAACGCGGCGAGGGCTCGATGTCGAAGCTGGCAGCCAGCGAACTGGCGGTACGGACCACCGAGCGCGCGATCCAGACGATGGGCGGCTGGGGGTACATCAAGGACCACCCCGTGGAGAAGTGGTATCGAGACGCCAAGCTCTACACCATCTTCGAGGGAACCAGCGAGATCCAGCGCATCGTGATCTCCAACGCGCTGGGGGCCGCGGACGGCAGACCACCGTTGCACGTCGACCTGGAGCCGACCGGCGGCCCGCTCAACCGCATGTTCGGCCGGGGCACGCCGGCGCGCACGCAAGCGGCGAACACCGCGCTGGCGATGAAGGACCGCGTGCCGGCACCGGTCATGAACGCCGCGATGAAGGTGCTCCGCCCGCCCAGGAAGTGAGGCCGAGGACAACGCGACGCTGGCGACCCGCGCTAGCGATTGCTAGCAACCGCTAGCGGTCCCTGCCGGCGGGGTCACCAGACATCGGAGCCACGCGTTTGTGGGGCGTTCGCGGCCTGATCTGGAGACGAGGGCAGAACGACGGGCGGACCGCGCGAAAGCCGGGATAGGGCCCCATATCTGCCCAGTGCCGGTTACTGTGCACGTCCTTCGCGAGGCCTCAGACACGGAAAGATGTCAGTCTGCGAAAAAACCCGATACCCCTGGTTTCACCTCACCTGCTTCTGGCAACATTACCGCCCAGTAATGACTCCATCGGTACGGGTGAAGGAATGACGATGACGCATTCTCGACCGGACATCACGGTGCTCGCACAGGGCAGCGAAGGTGGCGGCGCGGAGCTCAGCCAGGTATTCGGGCTTTCCGCAGTGGCTCTTGCCGTCACCGCGGTCCTGCTGTGGATCGGGTATCTGCACCGCCAACACAAGATCTCGTGGCTGGGCAATCTTGCCGACTGGCTGGGCCGCAAGTTCAACCGACCGGGATGGGTGGCACTGCCCATAGCGATTTTCGTCAGCGCGATCATCTGCGCGCTGTTCGGATTCATCTGGGACGTCAGCCTGCACATCGGCAAGGGTCGCGACCCCGGCCCGCTGGCCAACCCGGCGCACTATTTCATCATCATCGGGTTGTTCTTCGTGTTCATCGCCGGATGCACGGCGATCGTGCTGCCCTTCGACAAGCCCGGCCCGGCCGCAGTCCGCATCACCGACGCATGGCACGCTCCCGTCGGCGGCATCGTGATGGCCGGCTGCGGCATGTACGCACTGATCGGGTTCCCGCTCGACGACGTGTGGCACCGAATCTTCGGCCAGGACGTCACGCTGTGGGGTCCGACGCACCTGATGATGATCGGCGGCGCCGGCTTCTCCACCATCGCCGCGGCCTACCTCGAAGTCGAAGGCAAACGGGCTGCCGGCGCAGATGCGCCGCGCGACAGCATCGCCCTGAAATTCATCCAGTACCTGGCGTTCGCCGGCGTGCTGATCGGACTGTCGGTCTATCAGATCGAGTTCGACTTCGGCGTCCCCCAATTCCGGCAGGTCTTCCAGCCGATGCTGATCGCCGCCGCGGCGTCCGTCGCGCTCGTGGCCGCGCGTATCTTCCTCGGCCGTGGCGCGGCGATCATCGCCGCCGTCGTGGCCATCGGCCTGCGCGGCATCATCGCGTTCATGGTCGCGCCGCTGCTCGACGCGCCGGTGAACTGGTTCCCGCTCTATCTGGGCCCCGCGCTGGTCGTGGAGCTGGTGGCACTCACCCCGCTGATCAGAAAACCCGTGCTCTTCGGCATGGTCAGCGGGCTCGGTATCGCCACGGTCGGGCTGTGGCTGGAATCGCTGTGGATCGACGCGATCTACCCCTACCCCTGGCCCACCAGCATCTGGCCTGAAGCACTGGCGATGGCCGTCCCGGTCGCGATCCTGGCGGGTGGCTGCGGCGGCATGATCGGCATGGTCCTCACCGGCCGCAAACTGCCCGGCCGCGCAATCTCCATCGGCCTGGTCGTGCTGACGGTGCTGGCCATCGGCGGCGCGACGGCCAACGGTCTGCGCTACACGGTGCCCGAGAACGAGACCGCGACGTTCGCGCTGACCGAGGCCCAGGGCCCCGGTCCCGGCCGGTTCGTCACCGCCGACGTGCGCTTCAATCCGCCGGACGCGATCAGCGACGACCCGAACTGGGTGTCGGTGCTCGGATGGCAGGGCGGTCTGTCGAACGAACGCGGCCAGTTCATCGACCATCTGGAGCAAGTCGGCCCCGGTCATTACGTCTCGACCAAACCGATGCCCGTGTCCGGTCAGTGGAAGACCCTGTTGCGTGTCCACGACGGCACCACCCTCACCGCGGTCCCGATCTACCTGGCCGGCGATCCGGGCATCGGCGCGAAGGAGGTGCCGGCCGAAGCACAGTTCACCCGGCCGTTCGTCTCGGAGATCACTATCCTGCAGCGCGAGCGCAGCCCCGATATCCCGGCCTCGCTGTGGCTCATCGGTTGCCTGATCGTGCTGGTCTGCACGCTGGCGATGATCGCCGGTATCAGCTGGGGTGGTGGCCGGATCAACAACCACGAGCCGAGCGGCAGCGAGAACGAACTGCAGCCGTCCGGGCAGGCATGACGTCAGCCGAACAGGTGGTGATCCTCGCGGATCACTCCATCTGGTTGGCGCTGCCCGCGTTCGCCCCCGCGTTCGTGGTGGCCGGCGTGGTGTTCTACATCGCCAGAAAGAACCGCAGGAAACCCGACGAGACAGGAGAACCGTGACCAGACTGCTCGTGCTGACCGCCGCCGCGGTTCTGCTGCTCGCCGGGTGTGGAGGCAACAAGAGCGACGATGCCGACACGGGGAGTTCCAGTCCAGGAGCCCCTGCGCCCACGCAGATGAGCGATGCACAGGCAGCGCCGGAGCGGCTGGTCGTGACCGTGACGATCAAAGACGGTTCGGTGACCCCGACGAACGAACAGCTGCAGGCAAAGCTCAAGCAGCCGATCGTGATTCAGGTCGACAGTGACGCCGCCGACGAGCTGCACGTGCACTCCACCCCGGAGCACTCGTTTCCGATTGCCGTCGGCAACGGACAATCGTTCCAGTTCTCCGTCGACATGCCCGGCCGCGTCGACGTGGAACTGCACGAACTGAACAAGACCATCGCCACCATCGCCGTTCAGTGACCACCCACGTGCTCGCCCACGGGCTGGGCGGCTCGACCGATCTGCCGATCCCGTTCACCTACGCGCTGATCGGCGCGGCGTGGGCTCTGACGTTCACCTTCGCCGTCGTCGCGCTGGCGTGGAAGCGACCGAAATTCGACACCACGCGTCCAGGCCGGGCACTGCCCGACGTGGTCACGCGCGTCGTCGACGCAGCGGTGACCCGCTGGATCCTGACGGTGCTGACGCTGGTGCTGACGGCGTGGGTGGCCATGGCGGCCTTCGTCGGGCCGCAGAACTCCGACAACGCGCTGCCGGGCGTCTTCTACGTGTTGCTGTGGGTCGGCCTGGTCGCTCTGTCGCTCGTGTTCGGCCCGGTGTGGCGGGTGATCTCGCCGGTGCGCGCCCTGCACCGCATCACCGGACGGCCATCGCTGGGGCGCAGCTACCCGGACCGGTTGGGGTACTGGCCGGCCGCGGTGGGATTGTTCGCATTCGTCTGGCTCGAGCTGGCCAGCCCGGACCCCGGTTCCCTGCCGGCGATCCGCGTCTGGCTGCTCATCTACCTGGGCATCACCGTCGCGGGCACGCTGTGGTGCGGCACCCGGTGGTGTGCCCGCGCCGATCCGTTCGAGGTCTACAGCGTCGTCGCGTCGCGACTTTCTCCGATACGCCGCAACGCCGACGGCCGGATCGCGATCGGCAACCCGTTCGACCACCTGGGGACCCTGCCGGTGCGCCCCGGCATCGTCGTCGTGCTGTCGGTGCTGCTCGGCTCGACCGCGTTCGACAGCTTCTCGGCCACGCCTGCGTTCCGGAACTTCTCCGATCGGGTCACCGACTCCGCGGCGACGGCGAGCCTGCTGCGCACCGCGGGTCTACTGCTCTTCGCCACCGTCGTGGCGGTGTCCTTCACGCTCGCGGCCCGCTGCACGGGAGGCGTCGATGCGCAGCAGCGGCGCGAACTCCCTGGCAAGATGGCCCACTCGCTGATCCCGATCGTCATCGGTTACGTGTTCGCGCATTACCTCACGTATCTGGTCGAACGGGGTCAGGAGACGATCATCCGGCTCGCGGATCCCCTCGGGCGCGGCTGGAACGTGTTGGGCCTGGCCGACAACGAGGTCAGCTACCTGCTGTCGATGCATCCCGCGGTCGGCGCCACGCTCAAGGTCGGCTTCGTCGTGGCGGGCCACATCGCCGGAGTCATCGCCGCGCACGATCGCTCGCTGGCCTTGCTACCGCGCGCTCATCAGGTGACCGGACAGCTGGCGATGATGCTGGTGATGGTCGGCTACACGTTCATGGGCCTGTATCTGCTGTTCGGCGGCTGACCCGGCACCGCCGCAGCTATCGTGCTCGATGTGCCCGATGAGGAACCACTCGAGCAGGCGCCGGTAGGTGATGAATCCCAGCGCGTCGGATGGTTCACGTTCCACTTCGACGACGAGCGATGGGATTGGTCCGACGCGGTGCAGATCATGCACGGCTACGAACCCGGCACGGTGACCCCGACCACCGAACTCGTGCTCTCCCACAAGCATCCCGACGACCGGCAGACGATCGCCGCGACTCTCGAGGAGATGCGTCGCGCGCACCGGCCGTTCTCGACCCGACATCGCATCGTCGACACCCGCGGTGACGTCCGCGACGTCGTCGTCGTGGGTGACCGGATGACCGACGAGCAGGGTCAGGTCGTCGGGACGCACGGCTTCTACGTCGACGTCACTGTCAAGACGATGACCCAGGAGATGGTCACCGCCGCATTGACGGAGATCGCCGAGAACCGTGCGGCAATCGAGCAGGTCAAGGGCATGTTGATGCTCATCTACCGGGTCGACAGTGATGCCGCGTTCGAACTGCTCCGCTGGCGATCCCAAGAGTCGAACGTCAAGCTGCGCGCGCTCGCCGAGCAGCTCCTCGCCGACTACCGGCAGCTCGACTACCAGGACACCCTGCCCAGCCGTGAGACCTTCGACCACCTGCTCCTGACCGCCCACCAGCGGGTGGGAGGCGGCGCGGATACCGTAAGGCCATGAACGCGCTCATCATCGTCGACGTGCAGAACGACTTCTGCGAAGGCGGATCGCTGGCTGTCGAGGGAGGCGCCGCGGTCGCACGCTCCATCACCGACCTGCTGGCCGGCGAGCACGGCTACGACCACGTGGTGGCCACCAAGGACTTCCACATCGACCCGGGTGAGCACTTCTCCGATCACCCGGACTATGTCACGTCCTGGCCCCGACACTGCGTCGTCGGCACCGACGGTGCCGAGTTCCATCCCGACCTGGACGTCACGCCCGTGGAGGCCGTGTTCCACAAGGGCCGGTACTCGGCCGCCTACAGCGGCTTCGAAGGCGTTGACGACGACGGCACCTCGTTGGCCGACTGGATGCGCGAACGCGGCGTCGACACCGTCGACGTCGTCGGCATCGCCACCGACTACTGCGTCAAGGCGACCGCCGCGGACGCGGTCGCCGCCGGGCTGAACACCCGCGTCCTACTCGATCTCACCGCCGGGGTCGCCCCCACCACGACCGATGACGCCGTCGGCGCGCTCCGCGCGGCCGGCGTCATCGTCAATTGACGTCCCTGTGACATAACGAACGGTTGCAGCACCCCCGTTGTGGGCATCCCCTACCGCCACCCGCCGCACGCACACCAGGAGAGCTCCTTGACTCAGACCGCCGCCTCGCCCGACACCTCGTATGCGCTCGAGGTGTGGCCCGGCAAGGCTTACCCTCTCGGGGCCACCTATGACGGATACGGCACCAACTTCGCGCTGTTCAGCGAGGCCGCCGAGAAGGTCGAGCTGTGCTTGTTCGACGTCAACGGCGAGCAGACCGACTGCATCACGCTGCCCGAGGTGGACGGGTACATCTGGCACGGGTTCATCCCGAACATCGAGCCGGGCCAGCGCTACGGCTACCGCGTGTACGGCCCCTACGACCCGCCCAACGGGATGCGCTGCAACCCGAACAAGCTCCTGCTCGACCCCTACGCCAAAGCCATCGACGGACAATTCGACTGGAACCAATCGCTGTTCAGCTACGACTTCGGGGATCCCGACAGCCGCAACGACGACGACTCCGCGGCGAGCATGCCCAAGTCCGTGGTGGTCAATCCGTACTTCGACTGGGGAAACGACCGACCGCCCAACCTCGAGTACGCCGACTCGGTGATCTACGAGGCCCACGTCAAAGGCCTGACGCAAACCCATCCCGACATCCCCGAGCAGATCCGCGGAACCTACGCCGCGGTCGCGCACCCGGTGATCATCGACCACCTGAAATCGCTGGGAATCACCGCGATCGAACTGATGCCGGTGCACCACTTCGCCAACGACTCGACCCTGATCGACAAGGGGCTGTCGAACTACTGGGGCTACAACACGATCGGGTTCTTCGCCCCCGACTCCAAGTACAGCTCGAACCCGAACCCGGGCGGGCAGGTCCAGGAGTTCAAGGCGATGGTGCGGGCGCTGCACGAAGCCGGCATCGAAGTCATCCTCGACGTCGTCTACAACCACACCGCTGAGGGCAACCACATGGGGCCGACACTGTCGATGCGCGGCATCGACAACGCGGCGTACTACCAGCTCGTCGACGACGACAAGCGGTACTACATGGACTACACCGGTACGGGTAACAGCTTCAACGTGCGGCACCCGCACTCGTTGCAGCTGATCATGGACTCGCTGCGGTACTGGGTCACCGAGATGCACGTCGACGGGTTCCGCTTCGACCTGGCCTCGACCCTGGCCCGCGAGTTCTACGACGTCGACCGGCTGGCGACGTTCTTCGAACTCGTGCAGCAGGACCCGACGGTCAGCCAGGTCAAGTTGATCGCCGAGCCGTGGGACGTCGGCCCGGGCGGCTACCAGGTCGGCAACTTCCCGCCGCAGTGGACCGAGTGGAACGGCAAGTACCGCGACACGGTCCGAGACTTCTGGCGCGGTGAGGGCGCCAATCTCGACGAGTTCGCCTACCGGCTGACCGGCTCGTCGGACCTCTACGAGCACACCGCGCGACGGCCGGTCGCATCCATCAACTTCGTCATCGCCCACGACGGCTTCACGCTGCGCGACCTGGTGTCGTACAACGAGAAGCACAACGAGGCCAACGGCGAGGACAACAACGACGGCGAGAGCCACAACCGGTCGTGGAACTGCGGCGTCGAAGGGCCGACAGACGACCCGGAGATCAACGCGCTGCGGGCCCAGCAGGAACGCAACTTCCTGACCACGCTGCTGCTGTCGCAAGGTGTGCCGATGATCTGCCACGGCGACGAGCTGGGGCGCACCCAGGGCGGCAACAACAACGGTTACTGCCAGGACAACGAGATCACCTGGATCGACTGGTCGACCGTCGACGACGGTCTGCTGGACTTCACCCGGGCGGTGTCGGAGCTGCGAGCCAACCATCCGGTGTTCCGGCGGCGGCGGTTCTTCTCGGGCAAGCCCGTCGGCCGCCGCGGTGACGCCGGTCTGCCGGACATCGCGTGGTTCAGTCCCGACGGCACGGAGATGACCGGTGAGGACTGGGGCGCCGGTTTCGCGAAGTCGCTGACCGCGTTCCTCAACGGCCACGGCATCCCGGACATGGATGCCCGCGGCCAGCGCGTGATCGACGACTCGTTCCTGCTGTGCTTCAACGCCCACTACGAGCCGATCGACTTCACACTGCCTCCCAAGGAGTTCGGGGCGGCGTGGGTGCCGGTGATCAACACCGCCGAGCTGACTCCCGACGGCCAGCCGGACGAGGCTCAGCCCGCAGGGGAGACGCTGAAGGTGCCGGCGCGGACGACGGTCGTTCTGCGCGCGCAGACCGACTGAGACAGCGCTGTGAAAAGACTGCCTTGAAAGACGTTGCGCGGCATCGCGCTTAGACGCCAGGTTCAGCGTCTTTGCTGCATCGGTGTGTTAGCTTTGGGGAGCTGTTGCAGCCGTGGTCGCTAGTGGGCGAGCGTCTTGACGCGAGGCCACCGGTCGGGCGGGCCGGAGTAGGAGCCGTAGAGCGGCGGTGACCTACCGGGCGGCCACGGTTGCCAGCTTTTTATGCAGTCTTCAGCTGCCCACGATGCGTTCGATCGACCGCATCGGGATCGGCAGCCACGACGGACGGAACCTGGCTTCATAAGCCGCCTCGTAGACGGCCTTGTCCAGCTCGTAGGCAGCCAGGATCTGCCCCGCGGCAGCCGGATCCGCCCCGCCACCGGCGGCATAGCCGTCATAGAAGGCGGCGCTGTTGCGGTCCACCCACTGCCGCGCCCGCTCCGCCAGTTCACCGTCGTCGCTCGTGTCGGAGCTGCGCTCGACCACCAACTGGTAGGCGGCGTATTCGAACGACCGCAAGACACCCGCCACGTCGCGCATCGCCGAATCCGGACGGCGCCGCTCGTCGAGCGGCTGTCCCGGCTCACCCTCGAAGTCGATCAGCACCCAGCCGTCCTCGGTCCGAAGCACCTGCCCCAGGTGCAGATCGCCGTGCACGCGCTGCACCACCATCGCCTCGTCGGCCAGCGCGCGGTAGCGCGCCTCGATCCGCGGCGCGTGCTCAGCCAACGCGGGCGCTGCGTCGACCGCAGTGCGCAACCGGTGCAGCACCGTATCGACAGGAAACCGGACGGTCGACGTACCGAGGGCGTCGGCCAGCGCCGCGTGCACGGAGGCCACTGCCTGTCCCAGTCGTCGGGACTCCCCGGTGAAGTCGGAGAAGTCCTCGCGCGTGCTCGCGGTCGCCATGTCCCAGCCCTCGCAGCTGTCTGCCGCGAACGCCGTCACCATCCCGAGTGCCGACGGCTCCTCTGGACCGGTCTCGAACGATCCGAACAGCGTCGCCACGTGGGTGTTCTGTGCCCGCGCGAGGACCCGGTTCAGCTCGATGTCCGGATTGATGCCGGGGGTCACCCGCCGGAACACCTTGAGGATGGCGTCGCTGCCGAAGATCACGCTGGTATTGCTCTGCTCCGCCCCCGAGACGCGCGGCGCCGCGTCGAGCGGCAGCGCGGCGCCGGGCTCCTTGACGAAGGTCAGCGGGCCCACCGTCGCGGACTCGTCGATCAGCGTGAGCAGGCGGGTGGCCGCGGCCGGATCGAACATCGCATCGTAGGCGAAACGGTCCTGGTCCGATCCGATGGCCGCGAGGTCTCCGAAATCGGGCACCGGGGTGTCACTCCAGCGGATCAGCACCTGGTAGCGCTCGGTGGTGCCGTCGCCGTAGCCGACGTCGAGCAGGACATGGTCGAGGTCGGCACTCAGCGAAGTCACGGCGGTCGGTTCGGCACTGGTCAATTGGCGGGTGCGACCGGCGTACCAGCGCTGTCGCACGATCCAGTCAGCGAAGGGCAGTCTCATCACGGTGTCCTTGTACCCGTTCCGCCGCCGCGACCCCACGCTCAGGCGAGGAAACGCTCCGCTCCGGCGGTGCGGACGAACCTCAGACTGTTGGCCTGCCGGTAGCCGAGCACGCCCCCGCCGAAGGTCAGCAGGATGAGGCCGGCGAGCCCGGGAAGCGCGACGGCGGCGAGCTGGGTGATGGTCGGGCTGACCATGGAGCGCGGCATCGCCTCGGGTCGCGGCCCCGACGCACCGGTGGCCATGGGTTGTGCGGCGGCCCCCGGCGTCGGTTCGATCGAGCCGCGGATCGTCGGCGTGCTCGCTCCGGCGACGCCCGGCGCGGTCACACCCGGCTCGGCGGCGACGGCGTCAGGTGCGCGGGTGCCTGCCCTGGGGCTGGCGACCGTGATGGCGCGCGGAACGGTCACGACCAGCGGCGCGTGCAGCACCGTCGGATCTTGGCCTACGCCTGCGCCGCCGCCCCCTCCGCCTGCGGTCCCGGTGGCGGCGTCCACCACCGGCGCTTCCTCCTGGGTCCGGAACGCGGGGCCCGGCGGCGGCGCGGGCGGCACGATCGACAGGGCCGAGAGGAACTGCGTGAGCGTCGGCACGGGGATCTGGACGGTGGTGTAGAAATTTCGCGGCAGCGGCAGCTGGCCCGAGGGGATCTCACCGGGGGCGGGCAGCCGCAGTACCGGGATCGTCAGCGAGCGGCCCGAATCGACCTTGCCGGATTCTCGGGGTGGCTCCGGGCTGTCCGGCTCGGAGGGTTCACGGGAGCCGCCGTTGCGAGACGGTTCCTCGGGTTCGGTGTCGACGGTGACCGACGAATCGGTGTCCGGGGTGTCAACCGAGGGTGACGAGCCGCCGGAGGTGTCCGTCGACGTGTTGTTGGAACCTTCGGTACCGCCGCTGTCGGTGCCGCCGGAGTCCGTCTGCGAGGAACCGTCGCCGTCCGACGGCTGAGCGAGGACGGGCCCGACACCTATCCCAGACCCCACCCCGCCGAGGAAAAGAACCATGGAGAGCGCACCGGCAGCGGCGAAGGCACGCGATGCGGGCCGCCCCATGATGCCCCCTAATCCGGCAGACGCACTAGCGAGGAGATGCCGCCGACTATCCTCCCCATCTCGGCAATTCTCGCACATCAGCACAACCCCGCGGCCCGATCCGAGTTTGCTGACGACGGGCCGAAATCGACGCGCGCGTCAGTGCGTTATCGTGCCGTCGTGACGTCCGGAAGCCGACCCCGCGATCACGGCGACCCCGGCGATGCGCCGACCATCCCGCCGCCGCTGCGCGAACCCGTCAATCCTGCGCGCCCGTCGGCGGCCGAGGAGGCCCGCACGATCGCGGCGTCGACGAACTCCGCGACGCTGGCGACGCTGACCGGCGACGGCGACCCGTGGGCCTCGTTCGTGACGTACGGCCTCCTCGGCGGAGCTCCGGTGCTGTGCGTGTCGAACCTCGCCGAGCACGGCCGCAACCTGGCGGCCGATCCGCGCGCGAGCCTCGCGATCGTCGCCCCCGCCACCGAGTCCGACCCGCTGGCCAATGCGCGCATCACGGTCGCTGGTCGTGTGGAGCGACCGACGGGCGACGAGCAGGCGGCGGCTCGCGATGCGCACCTCTCGGCGGTGGCCGCGGCCAAGTACTACATCGACTACACCGACTTCACGCTGTGGGTGCTGCGGGTTGACCGCGTGCGATGGGTCGGTGGCTACGGCCGCATGGAGTCCACGAGCGGCGCCGACTATGCCGCGGCGCAGCCCGACCCGATCAGCCCTCATGCCGCAGGTGCCATCGCCCATCTCAACGCCGACCACGCCGATGCACTGGCCGCGATGGCCCGCGAGCTGGGTGGCTACCCCGACACGACGACCGCCTCGTGCACCGGCGTGGATCGCTACGGCCTGGATCTGCGGCTGATGACCGAACGCGGAATGGCCTACACCCGAATCGGTTTCGCCTCACCACTCGATTCCGCCGACGAATTGCGTTCCGCCGCGGTCGAGTTGACGCGTCGGGCGCGCGGGCACTGATTCGGGGCGGGCACTACCATCGCGCTATGCCCGAGCAGATGCAGCGTCCCGAGACCTGGCAGGCCGCGTTCGAACTGATCCGCACGCGCGGGCACGAGCGTCGCGAGGAGCCCTTCCGGCTGGCCAGTGGTCAGCTCAGCCACGACTACATCGACGGCAAGTTCGCGGTCGACACGGGCGAGCGCCTGTCGGTGGTCAGCCGTGCGGTGGCCGATCTGGCGGCGGCGGAGGGCATCGAGTTCGACGCCGTCGGCGGACTGACGATGGGTGCCGACCCGCTCGCGCACGGCGTGGCGATGGTGACTGGCAAGGCGTGGTTCTCGGTGCGCAAGGAGCAGAAGAGCCGCGGCCGCGAGCAGTGGATCGAGGGCACCCGGTTGCAGTCCGGGGACCGGGTGCTGCTCGTCGACGACGTGATCAGCACAGGTGGCTCCACCGAGCTGGCTCTCGAGCGCATCGCGCCCCTCGGGGTGGTGGTCACGGGTGTGATCCCCATGGTCGATCGCGGGGACATCGCGGCCGCGCGGTTCGCCAAGCGCGGCATCCCCTTCCACGCGCTGGTGAGCTACCGCGACCTGGGCATCGACCCGGTCAAGGACGTGTGATTTCGGCGTGGTTGTCGTCGCTGACCGACGATAAGCACGCCGAAATCACGCTGGGGTGACGAGCACGGCGTCGCTGTCCACTGCGACCGCGACCCGCTCCCCCGGCTGCAGGTCCCGGGCCGCCGAGCTGGCCATCTGAGCCATCAGCGCCGCTCCGTCGGCCGCCGTCAGGTGCACTCGTGAGATCGCCCCGAGAAACGACACCGACGTCACGGTCGCGGTACCCGACGGATCGGCGGTCACGCTCACCGACTCGGGCCGCACCATCGCCACACCCTCACCGTCGACGGACCCCGGCGCCGCGGGCAGTGACAGACCGAGCAGCGACGCATGTCCACCGGACACAGAAGCCGGCACCTTGTTGTTCAGCCCGACGAAGTCCGCGACGAACGGGGTCGCGGGGTGTGCGTAGAGCTCGGCGGGCGCCGCGAGCTGTTCGAGCCTGCCCTTGTTCATCACCCCGACGCGGTCCGCGACGGCCAGCGCCTCCTCCTGGTCGTGGGTGACGAACAGCGTGGTGGTGCCGACGTCGAGCTGAACACGCCGGATCTCGTCGCGCAGCTGAGTGCGCACCTTGGCGTCCAGCGCCGAGAGCGGCTCGTCGAGCAGCAGCACCCGGGGCTGGATCGCCAGCGCGCGGGCCAGCGCGACCCGCTGCTGCTGACCGCCCGACAGCTCCTTCGCGTAGCGACTGCCCAGCGCGCCCAGGCCCACCAGGTCGAGCATGTCGGCGGCACGGGAAAGCCTCTCGCTCTTGGCTTTTCCGCGCATCTTCAAACCGAACGCGACGTTGTCGAGCACCGTCAGATGCGGAAACAGGCTGTACGCCTGGAACACCATGCCCATGTCCCGCTTGCTGGCCGGCACCCTGCTGACGTCGACGCCGCCGACGGTCACCGTGCCCGACGTCGCCTCGTCGAGGCCCGCGAGGATGCGCAGTGCCGTGGTCTTTCCGCAGCCCGACGGTCCGAGCAGCGCCACCATCTCGCCCGGCTCGATGTGCAGGGTCAGCCCGTCCAGCGCCCTGGTCTCGCCGTAGAGACGGGTCAGCTCGGTGAGCTCGACGGCAACTCCGGTCACGTGGTGACTCCTGTCTGGTGGCGGCGGCCGCGGGTGACCAGCGAGAGGATCAGCAGCAGCGCGAAGCCGAACAGCAGCGTGGCCAGCGACGCTGCCACCGAGGTGGGGCCGTTGCTCTTGCCGATGGTCACGATCTGTACCTGGAGCGTCTCGTATCCCGACAGCGACGCGATCGTGTACTCGCCGAGCACGACGGCGATCGAGATGAATGCGGCCGACAGGATGCCCGACCAGATGTTGGGCACCACGACCCGCAGGATCGTCGTCGCCCAGCCCGCGCCCAACGACCGCGCGGCCTCCGAGAGGGTCTGCAGATCGATGCTCGAGAGCGCAGCATCGAGCGCCCGGTAGGAGAACGGCAGCACCACGACGACGTAGACGAACGTCAGCGTCAGTGCGGACTCACCGAGGAAGTAGGTGACCCACAGGTAGACGTTGCGCAAGCCGACGACGATCACCAGCGCCGGGATCGTCAGCGGCAACAGGCACAGGAACTCGACCAGCCCCTTGGCCCAGGGGGCGCGCAGCCGTACCCAGATCATGGTGGGCACCAACAGGATCAGCATCGCCACGACGGTCAGGACCGCCAGCGACAGCGACACGACGATGGCCCGGTACAGCTGCTCGTCGGCGATCAGGTTGGCCCAGGCCTGCCCGGTGCGTCCGCCGGAGATCAGGTCGCGGGTCGAGAAGTCGGCCATCGCGTAGAGCGGGAAGCAGAAGAACAACCCGAAGACCACCCACAGCAGCCCGCGCACCGCCCGCGTCATGACAGCCACCGCGCGCTGCGCCGCACCAGCAGGTTGTAGGCGATCATCACCAGGGCCACGACGACGATCATCTCCAGTGCCAGCGCGTAGGCGAAGCCGGCCTGCCCCAACACCACCTCACTGACCAGAGATGCTCGGATCAGCAGCGGCAGGATCGGGCTGCCCTGACTGACCAGGGCAGCGGCCGTCGCGTAGGCGGCGAAGGCGTTGGCGAACAACAGCAACATCGAACCGAGGAACGCCGGTGTCAGCAGCGGCACCGCCACCTCTCGCCAGTAGTCCCACGTGGACGCCCCGAGGCTGACCGCCGCCTCGCGCCACTGCTCGCGCAGCCCCTCGAGTGCCGGCACGAAGACGATCACCATCAGCGGGATCTGGAAGTAGGTGTAGACCAGGATCAACCCACCCAGGCCGTACAGCCAGCCCGAGCCGGCGAGGTTCCACCCGGTGGCCTGCTGCACCCACAGCGTCAGCACACCGTTCAGACCGACCGTCGCCAGGAACGCGAAAGCCAGTGCGACACCGCCGAACTGGGCCAGCACACTGCACAGCGACAGCACCGCCCGGCGCACCATCGACGTCGGTGGGCTGCTGACGATCAGCCACGCCATCACCGCACCGAGCAGCGCACCGAGCACGGCCGTGGCGGCGCTCAGCAGCACGCTGTTGAGCAGAGCCGAGAGCGCGGTTCCGGTGAACAGCGCCGCGATACGACTCAGCGAGAACACCCCGTCGATGTAGACAGAACTCACCACGACGGTGACCGTCGGGATGATCAGGAACACCACGACGACGGCCAGGAACGGCAGCAGCGGCAGGCCGTCACGGACGCGGCGCATGTCAGCCAACCGCGGCAGCCCAGTTCTCCGACAGGTACTTCGACGCCGCCTCGGTCTGCTGGGGAGTCGGCACCGTGACCGGCCCGTCCACGACCGGCAGCGACTTGGCGACCTCGGCGTTCAACGTCTTGTTGGCGAGCATGTTGTCGGCGCGCACCGGCCGAACCCCGCCCTGGGCGTACAGGTTCTGACCCTCGTCGCTGTAGAGGAACTCCTGCCACAGCCGCGCCGCCGCCGGATGCGGTGCCTCTTTGTTGATGGCCTGGTAGTAGTACCCGGCGACGGCGGCATTCGGCGGCACCACCACCGTCCACGACGGAAGCTTCTTGGTCTCACTGGAATTCGTGTAGTTCCAGTCGATCACCACCGGCGTCTGTCCGGACTCGATGGTCGCGGGCGTCGGGTCGACGGGCAGGAAGTTGCCTGCCTGCTTGAGTTTGCGGAAGAACTCGACACCCGGGGCGATGTCGTCGGCCGAACCACCCTGCGACAGCGCCACCATCAGCACCCCGGAGAACGCCGCACCGGCCTGGGTGGGATCTCCGTTGAGCGCGACCTTGCCCTGGTACTCGGGCTTGAGGAGATCGTTGACCCCTGTCACCGGGGGGACTTTGGCCGAATCGAAGCCGATCGACATGTAGCCGCCGTAGTCGTTGACCCATGTTCCGCCCGAATCTTTGAAGGCAGCCGGGATGTCGTCGAAGGTGGCCACCTTGTACGGCGCGAACATCGCGGTGTTGGCCAGGGCGACGGACTGGCCGAGGTCGAACACGTCCGGCGCGCTGCTGCGGCCCTTCTGCTGGTTGGCCGCGTTGATCTCGTCCTGGCTCGACGCATCGGGTTGCGCGGAGTTGACCTTGATGCCGTACTTGTCGGAGAAGGCCTTGATGATCGCCCCGTAGTTGGCCCAATCTGGCGGCAGCGCAATCACATTCAGCTCACCCTCGCCTTTGGCCGCCTCGACGAGGCCGTCCATGCCACCGAAGTCCTGTGCCGAGGTGGCCTCCGATGCCTTGGCGCCGGACTGCGTCTGCGAGCCGGAATCGTTCTTCTCCGGCGGGGCGCATGCCGCGGCGCCGACGACCAGCAGGGCGGAGGCGGCGCAGGCGAAGAAGCGGGACAGACGTCCAGTGGCGTTGGCAGAGGGCATGGTTGAGACCTTCCGGTGAGCAGGAGGCTGCGCAGTGGCGCGGCGATTACCTGGCCGTGTCATCGCGGTGAACCATAACCTGGCGGCGCTGTTCGCGCCTAGGGTTGAGCCGGTGAGCATGTCCCGGCCTGTCGCCGAGTTCGGTGGCGCACCGGTGGCGGTGCTCGCCACCGTGCGCCCCGACGGTGCTCCTCACGTCGTCCCGGTGGTGTTCGCGATGGCCGCCGATCGCGACGACGTGGTCTTCACCGCCGTCGACGCGAAGCCCAAGTCGACGCAGCGGCTGCGCCGGTTGGACAACATCGCCCACCAGCCGGCGGTGAGCCTGCTGGTGGAGCACTACGACGACGACTGGTCACGGCTGTGGTGGGTCCGTGCCGACGGCACGGCGACGATCCACGACGCCGGCGAGACCGTGGCGGCGGGGTACGCGGCGCTGCGCGCCAAGTACCCGCAGTACGAAAAGGTCGCGCTCACCGGGCCAGTGATCAGCATCCAGATCCACCGCTGGACGTCCTGGAGTGGGGGCTAGCCGGTAGAGGCTGCGGTGGTTGTCCGCCGCCGGGTTGGAGGTCAGCCGGGCAGACGCGGGGGCAGCCCGGCGGAAGAGTCAAGGGCATCATCCACGCGTTGCCGAGGAGCCCCGATGACCGATCAAATCCAGCTCACCGAACGATTCGAACGCGACGCGGTGCCGCTGTTGCGTCAGCTGCGCGGGCACGCGGTGCGACTGACCCGCAACCCGCTGAGCGCCGAGGACCTGCTGCAGGAGACGGCGGTCAAGGCGTTCGCGTCGTTCGGCGGGTTCACCGAGGGCACCAACCTGGCCGGCTGGCTCTACCGAATCATGGTCAACGCCCACATCAGCGAGCACCGCAGAGCGCAGCGACGCCCGACCCTGGAATTCACCGACGAGTTCTCCGAACGCCAACTGCTGAACCATCATCAACGCGCCGGTGTCGCGCACTCCCCCGAAGATCAGGTGCTGGCGCTCCTCGGCGATCCGGCGATCGCAGCGGCGATGCGCTCCCTGCCCGAGCACTACCGCACCGCGGTGTACTTCAGCGACATCGAGGGCCTCGCGGTCCGAGAGATCGCCACCCGGCTCCAGGTGCCGATCGGCACCGTGATGTCCCGCGTCCACCGCGGCCGGACCCGACTGCGGCTGGCGCTGCGGGACAGGGCCGCCTCCGTCGGCTACTCGGTGCCCGAGGCAGCCTGACGCTCTGCGAGTTCGGTAGCGGTCAATCGCTCTTCGTAGGCGCCTTCGTCGCGCCCCAGCGCGATCGTGCCCGCGGCCATCGCCAGCGTCGCGACTGTCAGCGCCACGGCATCGAGGCGGCTGACGTCGAGCTGTTCGCCGAGCACGACGGCCCCCAGGATGACCGCGATCACAGGCTCCAGGGTCAACATCGTCGGCACCGAGGTCTGCAGGGATCCCGCATGGAACGCCGACTGCTGCAGCAGCACCGCGATCACTCCGAGCACCACCAAGAGGTAAGGCACCGGCGTGATCATGACGGGGAGGAGGCCCTCGTGGGTCAGCACGTGCATGAACAATTTCGTGAGCACCGCGACGACGCCGAACAACACACCGACCGCGACCGCGAGCAGCACCGCCCGCCGCCAGTCGGCACTGCGCAGAGCGACCACGACACAGACCATCACCAGCACCGTGCAGACCACGGCGACGATCGCCGACGTGCTCAGTGAGGCCTCGTAGTCGCCGGGGCTGGGCTTGGCCAGCACCACGAACACTGCGAGCGCCGCGGTGAGCAGCAGCGCCCAGGCCCACTCCGCGCGGGTGACCCGACGATGGGCCAGCCGGGCCGACAGGGGCAGCGCAAACAGAAGCGCCGACACCAGGATCGGCTGCACCAGCAGCAGCGAACCGTTG
This sequence comes from Mycobacterium sp. IDUB_1, assembly GCF_055419625.1. Classification (NCBI taxonomy): domain Bacteria; kingdom Bacillati; phylum Actinomycetota; class Actinomycetes; order Mycobacteriales; family Mycobacteriaceae; genus Mycobacterium; species Mycobacterium sp. IDUB_1. The sequence goes on from NZ_JBVAYA010000001.1 coordinate 426,201, forward strand.
GCCAGCGCCAGCGCCTGGAAGACGTAGCCGGCGATCGCCGCTGCCGTGCCCGCCCACCACAGCGGCCTGCGGATCAGCGTCAGCACCATCTTGCTGCTGACACCGTGTTCGGCCGGCACGTCGAGCGTGGCCCGCTGCCGCACCACGATGCCGATGGCCAGAAACACCGCCGCCAACAACGACAGCAGGACGGTCACCCCATGGCCGATCACCCGACAAGGACAGCACATCCGAGGGGCTGCTGCCCACCCGGCTCGGCGGGCGCCGATGATCGATCTTGTTTCGTCATCACAGAACTGGGCACTCCCTGCGCCATGAATCTGCGGAGAGTTGTCATGCTCGTCGGCGCGGTGGTGTTGCTCGTCGGAGTCATCGCGTTGCTGGTGCCGGTATCGGTGCCGGGACCCCAGGGCGACATCGGGTGCGGCAATGCGATCGCGTCGGATCTGTCCCAGGCGCGCGACGTCGACAGCAAGAATCTCGCGAACCTGCCGGTGCTCAACGAGATCATCCCGCACAAGGATTTCGTGGCCGAGTGCGACTCGGCGCTGTCGTCGCGGCGGTCGTGGTCGATCCCGGTGGCGGTGGTGGGTGTACTGGTGCTCGCCGGCTCGTTCTTCGTCGGCGGCCGCACCGGCCGGGTGCGGGCCTAGCAGCTAGCTGGCGCGCTCGCTCTTGACCACCCGCAGCCGGGGCCGCTCCTGCGGTTCCGGCTGCGCCGACGGTTGCGGCCCGATCTTGTCGGTGACCGTTGCTGCCACCGAGTCGATGCGGTTGACCGCGCGGTCGCACAGCCCGCGAACGCGATCCCCAGCGGTGTCGACGGCCGTGTCGACATCGTCGGCGGCGCTGAGCAGGTAGGCCCGCATGTTCAGCCGCCAGCGATCCCCGGCGAGCCGCAATCTGCGCCGGAGCCGGTCGTCGACCTCGACAGTGACATACGGCAGCACTCGAAGCTTCATCTCCCGCGCCTCCCTGTATGGATGCCTGTGCCCAGGGTAGCGGGAATCAGCGTGCCGATCGGGCCGCCGCGACGGCCGCCGCAGCCTCCCGGCTCGCCTGCTTGCCGGCCTCGTAGGCGTCCTCGGCGGTGCGCAGCGCCTCTTCGGCGGCGTGCAGCGCCTCTTCGGCGGCGGTGAGGCGGCGCCGCGCATCCTCGACGCGCAGCCGAGTCACGGCCAGATCGGACTGCAGCTCCGGTAGCGCGGCGTCGGCGTCCGCCTGTCGTGCCAACGCCGCTGTCAGCGCCGGGGACGGCCCTCGTCGGGGCGGCTCTGCCGGCGCGGCCGGCCGGGCGGGGGCGCGTGTCGCCGTCACCGGGGTGGCGACGCCGAAGTCGCCGAAACCGGACCACTGCTCGGCCTTGGTCAGCCGGCCGAGTCGAGCGAGCACGTCCGGATCCGCGACGGCGGCTTGCAGCGTCGAGACGACGTCGTCGCGCAGCGCGGCCGACGGGTCGGTGATCCCGGCGGCGACGAATCCGGCCCGGCTCAGTTCCTCAACCAGCCGGCGTTGCTGCGTGGTCAGCGCGCGGATCGCCTCACCGTCCATCGCCGCGTGCGCGTCCCGCAGGCGTGTCCGCAGATCGGTCAGTTGTGTTCGCGCCGTTCCCTTGAGCGCCAGCAGGTTGACCACCCATGCCGCGACGGTCGGTTTACGGCTGCCGCGGATCTGTGTCGCCGCGGGACCGTCGCCGGCACGCTTGGCGGCCGCCGCCAATTCCGTGCGGCGCGCGGTGAAGTCCTCCGGGCGCGCCGCGTAGAGGACGTCAAGTGCGTCGGACGCTTGAACGGCCGGAGGATCGGTCACACTGTCCACTATCACCGAGAACACTGGTCGCCATCCACTCCGCCCGGCCATCGTGGTCGGGGCACTGGGTGTGGTGTTCGGCGACATCGGCACCAGCCCGATCTACACGCTGGCCACCGTCTTCGATCCCCACGATCCGCACCCGGTGCCGGTCACGCGGGACCACGTCTACGGCGTGGTCTCGCTGATCTTCTGGTCGGTGATGATGATCGTGACGTTCACCTACGTCACGCTGGTGATGCGCGCCGACAACCACGGCGAGGGCGGCATCATGGCGCTGATCACGCTGGTCAAGAAGTTCTCGAAACCGTCCACCCGGCGGGTGTCGTCGGTGCTGGCCGCTCTCGGTGTGTTCGGCGCGGCGCTGTTCTTCGGCGACAGCATGATCACCCCGGCGATCTCGGTGCTCTCGGCGGTCGAGGGCGTCAAGGTGATCGACCCCGGGTTCGCCGACTTCGTGGTGCCGGTGACGGCGGTCATCATCGTGATCCTGTTCTCCGTGCAGCGCCGTGGCACTGAAACCGTCGGCCGGTTCTTCGGTCCGGTGATGATCCTGTGGTTCGCGGTGATCGGTGCGTGCGGCATCCGCGGCATCGTCGCCGATCCCGACATCCTCTGGGCGCTCTCCCCCACCCACGCCCTGGAGTTCCTGTCCGGACGCTTCCACATCGCGTTCTTCGCGCTCGCGGCGATCGTGCTCGCGGTCACCGGCGCTGAGGCGCTCTACGCCGACATGGGGCACTTCGGCCGCAAGGCCATCACCGTGGGCTGGCTGGGCCTGGTGTTGCCGGCCTGCACGCTCAACTACTTCGGGCAGGGCGCGCTGGTGCTGGCCGACGAACGGAACGTCTCCGCACCGTTTTTCCTTCTCGTGCCCGAGTGGGGGCGCATCCCGATCGTGCTGCTGGCCACCGCGGCGACGGTGATCGCCTCGCAGGCGGTGATCACCGGCGCGTTCTCGGTGGCGTCGCAGGCTGCGAAGCTGGGGTACCTGCCGCGGCTGCGCATCCACTACACATCGGCCACCGCGATGGGGCAGGTCTACGTGCCCTGGATCAACGGGATGCTGATGGTCGCCGTGCTGATCCTGGTGTTCGCCTTCCGCAGCTCGTCTGCGCTGGCCTATGCGTTCGGTATGGCGGTCACCGGCACGATCACGATCACCACGCTGCTGTTCTTCTACATCGCCCGCACCCGTGCAGGCGCCCCGCTGTGGCTGGTGATCGGTGGCGGCGCGGTGCTGTTGACCGTCGACCTGATGTTCTTCGCCGCCAATATGACCAAGCTGGTGCACGGGGCATGGCTGCCGCTGCTGATCGCCGTCGTCGCGTTCGTGGTGATGACGACGTGGCAGCGGGGCCGGGTGATCGTCACCGCGGAACGCCGCGAGGTCGAGGGCCCGATGCAGGAGTTCATCGACGGGCTGCGCTCGATGGACCCGCCTCTCGTGCGGCTGCCGGGCACGGCCGTGTTCCTCAACAGGGGCGACGACACGGCGCCGCTGTCGATGCGCACCAATGTCGAACACAACCACGTGTTGGCCGAGCACGTGGTGATCATGAGCCTGACGACCGAGCCGGTGCCCCGCATCCCGGATTCCGAGCGCCTCAGCGTCGACGAGCTCGGGCCGCGTGACGACGGGATCGTGCACGTGGTCGCCCGGTTCGGCTACATGGAGCACATCAACGTGCCGAGGGTGCTGGCCATGCTGGAACCCGAGCAGACCGAAGGCCGGCTCGACCTCGCGAACGCGACCTATTTCCTGTCGAAACTCGAACTGTGCGAAGGCGATCGGCCGTCGATGGCGCGGTGGCGCAAGCGGCTGTTCATCGCGACGTCCTACATCACCTCGGACGCGGCCGCCTATTTCGGACTGCCGCTGGAACGCACGGTCGTCATCGGATCACGGCTCGAGGTCTGATTTCTGCAAATGCCGACGCATCGGCTCTCGGCCGGGCGGCTGGGTCGGCGGCGGCAGAAGTGGGGTGATCGGGCGAACCTGCACCGTGGTCGGTGAGTCCGTGTTGATCTCCAGCGGTTCACCGGCGTGCCGGATGGTCAGGCGGTGGTGCGGGCCGTCGCGCAGCGTGTAGGTCACCGACGAGTGATCGGCCTCGACCGTGACGCGAAAGTTGCGCCAGCGCAACCGGAAACAGAGCCGCTTGATCCCCGCGGGCAGGTGTGGGTCCAGGCTCAGCATGCCCTCGTCGTCCCGCAGTCCGCCGAAGCCACCGACGAGCGCGGTCCAGCTGCCCGCCAGCGACGCCAGATGCAGACCGTCGCCGGTGTTGTGGTGCAGGTTGCGCAGATCGATCAGAGCGGCCTCGTAGGCGTAGTCGTGGGCGAGCTCGAGATGGCCTACCTCGGCGCACATCACCGCCTGCGTACATGCCGACAGCGACGAGTCGCGGGTGGTCCGCTTCTCGTAGTAGTCGACGTTGCGGGCCTTCTGCTCGGGCGTGAACGCGTGGCTCTGCCACTGCATGGCCAGCACCAGGTCGGCCTGTTTGACCACCTGTGCGGGATACAGCCGGACGTACGGCTCGTGAAGCAGCAGAGGGTATTCCGTGTTCTCCCGGAAGTCCCACTCCCGCAGGGTGGTGAAACCGTCGCACTGCGGATGCACGCGCAAGTCTTCGTCGTACGGGATGTGCACGGCATCAGCGGCATCGCGCCACGCGGCCGTCTCCTCGTTGTCGACGCCGAGTTCCGCCGCGGCGTCGGGATTGCGGTGGCAGGCGTCCGCGGCGATGCGCAGGTTGTTGGCCGCCATCAGATTGGTGAACACGTTGTCGCGCACCACCGCGGTGTACTCGTCGGGGCCGGTGACGCCGTCGATGCGCCACAGACCATCGCGGTCGTGGTGCCCCAGCGATATCCACAGCCGCGCCGTGTCGACGAGAACCGCCAGACCACAGTCCTTTTCGAGGGAGTCATCCCCGGTGACCACGCGGTAGCGGTCGAACGCCATCGCGATGTCGGCGTTGACGTGGAACGCGGCGGTACCTGCCGGCCAGTACGCCGAGCACTCCTCTCCGGCGATGGTGCGCCACGGAAAGCTGGCACCCTCGAGATCGAGCTCTTTGGCGCGGTCGCGCGCCAGGCCCAGCGTCGACGACCGCCACCGCAGCGCGTCGGCGGCGGCGTGCGGCGCGGTGTAGGTGAGCACCGGCAACACGTAACCCTCGGTGTCCCAAAAGGCGTGGCCGTCATAGCCGGTACCGGTGAGACCCTTGCCGGCGATCGCGCGGCGTTCGGCGCGGGCACTGGCCTGGATGACGTGGAAGAGACCGAACCGCACCGCCTGCTGGCAGTCGGCGTCGCCGTCGACCTCGACGTCGGCGCTGTCCCAGAAGTCGTCGAGATACTCCCGCTGTGAGTCGAGCAGCCCGTCCCAGCCGGTGTAGCGGGCGCCGGCGATGGCCGCGGCGACCTGGTCGCGCAGGGCGGGCCGGGACCGGATGCTCGACCAGCCGTAGGCGAGATACTTGACCAGGCGCAGCTTTTCACCCGGCTCCAGTGCGCACACCACGGTGGTACGCGCCCAGTCACCACCGGCATCGCCGCTGATGTCGACGCGTCCGGGCGCGTCCACGACGTGATCCATCGCCGCAGCCATCATCAGCTTGCTGTTGCGGGTGCGGTGGATCAGCACCGCGCCGTTGTCGCTGACCTCGTGCTGGATCGCCTTCAGCGGGTTCTTCAGGACCGACGCCACCCGCGGATCGTCCGAGGGCGCCGGCTGGTCCTCGTTGGCCACCAACTCGGACTGCAGGGTGACGCGCACGGGGTCGTCGACCGCTTCGACGATGTACTCGATGGCGGCCAGACCGCGCTGCGCGAGCGACACCAACCGCACGGAGGTCACCCGAACATGCTTGCCCGCAGGCGATTTCCACTCCGCGGTCCGCGTCAGGGTGCCCGCCCGCATGTCGAGCACCCGTTCGTGGGACAGCAGCTCGCCGTAGCGGACGTCGAACGGTTCGTCCTCGACGAGCAGTCGGATCAGCTTGCCGTTGGTGACGTCGACGATCGACTGGCCGTCCTCCGGGTAACCGAACCCTGCCTCGGCGTAGGGCAGAGGCCGCGTCTCGTAGAACCCGTTGAGGTAGGTGCCCGGCAGACCGAAGGGTTCCCCTTCGTCGAGGTTGCCGCGTAAACCGATGTGGCCGTTGGACAGTGCGAAGATCGACTCCGTCTGGGGCAGCAGGTCGAACACGAGCTGGGTTTCGCGGATCTGCCACGGTTCGACCGGGAAGGCCTCGTCGGTGATCATCATCGGTCGAGCAGCTCCCCGAGGTCGGTGACGACGATGTCGGCGCCGTGGTCGCGCAGGGCGTCGGCCTGCCCCACGCGGTCGACGCCGACGACGCTTCCGAAGTGCCCGGCGTGGCCGGCGGCCACACCCGACTGCGCGTCCTCGAACACCGCGGCATCGCCCGCTGCCACGTCGAGCAGTTCCGCGGCCCGCAGGAAGCTGTCCGGTGCGGGCTTGCCCCGCAGGTGCTCCTCCTGCAACGTCACGCCGTCGACGCGCACCTCGACGTACTGGGCCAGACCGGTGATCTCGAGAACCTGTTTGGTGTTGGCGCTCGACGACACCACGGCGCGGCGCAGCCCGGCTTCGGCGACCGCCTGCAGGTAGCGGCGCGATCCGTCGAACACCTCGACCCCGTCTTTCTCCAGGGTGTGCTGGAAGGCCGTGTTCTTCTCGTCGCCGAGCCGGCGCACGGTCGCGTCGTCGACGTCGATGTGCCGGCTCTGCAGGAAGGACCGCACCCCGTCCTCGCGCGGTTTGCCGTCGACGTAGTCGTCGTAGTCGGAGCCGATGTCGAACGGGGTGAAGTCGTCGCCGTCACGCTGCCGGAGGAACTCGTCGAACATCGCCTTCCACGCCCGCTTGTGCACGCTGGCGGTGTCGGTGAGCACTCCGTCGAGGTCGAACAGGCACGCGCGGATGCCCTCCGGTAAACCGAACACCCACCCTTTCTACCCAGACGGACTAATTTCCACGCTGTGGCGGTTGGCCCCGGTATGCGCATCGGCGTGGTTTTTCCGCAAACCGAGCTCGGCGGCGACCCCGGCGCGGTGCGCGCCATGGGGCAGCGGGTCGAGGAACTCGGGTTCACCCACCTTCTCGCCTACGACCACGTGCTCGGAGCTGACCCGGCCGTGCACCGCGATTGGGCAGGCCCGTACGACGTGGACACCACGTTCCACGAACCGCTGGTGATGTTCGGCTATCTCGCGGCCGTGACGACGACGCTGGAGCTGGTCACCGGCGTGATCATCCTGCCGCAGCGCCAGACCGCGCTGGTGGCCAAGCAGGCCGCGGAAGTGGACCTGTTGACGGGCGGACGGTTCCGGCTTGGTGTGGGGCTGGGCTGGAATGCCGTCGAGTACGAGGCGCTCGGCGAGAACTTCCGCGATCGGGGCAAACGGTCGGAAGAGCAGATGGAGCTGCTGCGCCGGCTGTGGACCCAGCGCTCGGTGACCTTCGAGGGGCGTCATCACCGCGTGGTGGGCGCGGGCGTGGCTCCGCTGCCGGTGCAGCGTCCCATCCCGTTGTGGATCGGCGCGGCGTCGCCGCGGGCCTATGACCGGGTGGGCCGGCTCGCCGACGGCTGGTTCCCGATGTTCGCGCCGGGGCCGCGTCTCGACGAGGCGCGTGCCGTGGTGGACCAGGCGGCCCGCGACGCCGGACGAGATCCGGCGAGCATCGGGATGGAAGGACGCGTCAGCTGGGAGGGCGATCTCGACGCCGCCGTCGCGGCGATCGAGTCGTGGCAGCAGACCGGCGCCACGCATCTGACGGTGAACACCATGGGCGCCGGCCTGACGTCGGTCGACGAGCACCTGGCTGCCCTGGAGGCTGTCGCGGGCGCGACGGGCCTGTCCGCTTAACCGGTCACAGCCCGAACGTCGCCTGGAGGTCTGCCGTGCGCCACACCACGATGGCGACCAGGAGAACGAGGATCGCGGCGCAGGCGCCGGCCTGGACCGCGGTGCGCTGGGCGCGCGGTGCGTAGGCGAAGACCGCGGCCACCGCGGCGCCGGTGATCAACCCGCCGACGTGGCCCTGCCAGCTGATGTTCTGCGAGCTGATCAACGGGAAGACGAACGTGAACGCCAGGTTCAAGACGATGACCCCGACGACGCCGCGGACGTCCATGTTGAGCCGCTTGCCCACGACGAACGTCGCGCCGAAGAGTCCGAACACCGCACCCGAGGCACCGGCGGTGAGCGCGTTCAGCGTCAGCAGGTAGGCCAGCGTCGAGCCGCCCAGCGCACTGAGCAGGTACAACGCAGCGAACCGCAGCCGGCCCAGCGCCACTTCCAGCGGCGGACCGACGAAGTAGAGCGCGAGCATGTTGAACGCGATGTGGGCGAACCCGAAGTGCAGGAACGCCGACGTCAACAGCCGGTACCACTCGCCGTCGGCGACCGCGATCGGCCACAGCGCCAGCGCGCGCTCCAAGCCGGGCAGCGCCATCTGCAGCGCGAACATCGCGACGTTGAGCCCGATCAGCGCGTACGTGATCACCGGCGTCGTCGACTGGCGCGCGACCGCGCCGAACGGAGTGGTGGCCTGGCGGACCGACCGGGCGCCCGCGCCGACACACTCCGCACACTGATGACCGACCGCCGCGCTGTGCATGCACTCCCCGCAGATGAAGCGGTTGCAGCGGGTGCAGCGGACGTAGGTTCCCCGGTCAGGGTGCCGGTAGCAGGCCGCGGGCGGTGGGGGCGGGTACCCGGGCTGGCTCATAGGGTGCCGAACAGTTCGACGTGGTTGCCGTCGGGGTCGGCGACGAACATGAAGCCCATCCCGGGCACCGGCGCGAACTCCGTCGGCGGCTCGACGATCTGATAAGGCGACGCCTCGAACGCCGCCGCGACGTCGCGCAGCCCGGTGACCCCGATCGTGAAGTACCGCAGGCCGGCCTGGGCACGCCCGCCGCCGGGCATCGCGGGGGCGGGCGGGGTGTCGTAGGTGACGAGCTTCAGCACGCACGTGCCGAGCGTGTAGCGGCGCTGCGATCCGCCCGCGAAGGCGATCTCCCCTTGCGGCTCGAGTTCGAGGAACCCCTCGTAGAACGCGGTCATCGCGTCGAGGTTCGTGGTGACGAGCCCCACCTCGATGCCGGGCATCAGCAGATCCAGCTTCACGCCACCAAATTAGCCGTTGGCACATAACGATTCGGACACAACGCACATCACGATCATTTAAGGAAGCGTCACCGATCGTGAGAAATCTCAACGATGACCCAACGTCAGAGGGGGTTTCGCGGTTGTTTTGAGGCCGATCTCACGCCTCGATCCTGTAACACTCCACCGGTGGATGCGGCGGCGTCATCCGGTCCGGTTTGAGCCCTCTCGCACGGGGTTACCGTGGATTTCGGGCGGGGAAACGCAATACGTACGACGTCAACAAACTCTGACAAGGACCACAATCACCATGAATTCCAGTGCTATCAGCGTGCGCAAGAATATGGCTCGCGTCGGGGCGGCGTGTGTCTTCGGCGGGCTTGCTGTCGCAGGTGTTGCCGCGCCTGTCGCGTCGGCTCAGCCCATCCAGGGCTGCAGCGCCAGCCAGGTCGCGGGCACGGTCGGTTCGGCGACCACCGCGGCACGCCAGTACCTCGACAGCCATCCCGGTGCCAACCAGGCCGTGACGGCCGCGATGCACCAGCCGCGACCCGACGCCGAAGCGAACCTGCGGACCTACTTCACCGCGAACCCGGGTGAGTATTACGACCTGCGGGGCATTCTGGCGCCGATCGGCGACACCCAGCGCACCTGCAACGTGAACGTGCTGCCCGCCGATCTGCAGTCGGCCTACAACACCTTCATGGCCGGCTGACACCGAGCAGAACACCAGGTGCTGCGGCGGCGGGTTCACGCCCGCCGCCGCAGCACTTAGACTGTCTTTCTATGAGGCTGGTTTTCTCATGAGATCGCTGCGTTTCGCGACCGCCGCCGTCGCGCTGACGTGCTCCTGCGTCGTGGCGCCCCTGGCCCACGCTCAGCCCGCGCCTCCTGCGCCCGCCCCTCCGGCCCCCGCCGGCGAGGGCCCGAAGACGACGATCGACGCCGACGGGTCGTACGCGGTCGGCAAGGACATCCTTCCCGGCGTGTACCAGTCCGCCGGCCCGGTCGACAACGGCGCCTGCTACTGGAAGCGCGCAGCCGGAGACAAGCTGGTCGACAACGCCCTGACCAAGAAGCCGGCGTTCGTGCAGATCGATGCGACCGACACGTCGTTCACCACCAGTGACTGCCAGGCCTGGCAGCTCACCAACGGCCCGATGCCGCCCCAGCCCGGCCCCGGCGACCTGCTCGGCGCACTGACCCAGGCCATCGGCAGCGGCATGTTCAACGGAGGGCCTCGCTGAGCTCGGCCGGTTCCGACCGGGGTGACGGCCGCATCGCGGTGCCAGCGGACCTCGATGCGGTGACCTCGGTCGGCGCCGAGGACCACACCGGTCTCGACCCGGCCGCCGTCGAGCGCATCTGGCAGGCGGCCCGGCACTGGTACGCGGCGGGCATGCAGCCGGCCATCCAGGTGTGTATCCGCCGCGACGGCCGCGTCGTCCTGGATCGAGCGATCGGCCACGCGTGGGGTAACGGCCCCGCCGACCCGCCCGAGGCGGAGAAGGTCGTCGTCGGCACCGACACCCCGTTCTGCGTGTACTCCACCGCCAAGGCGATCACCACCACCGTCGCGCACATGCTCATCGAGCGGGGTGTGTTCGCGCTCGACGACCGGGTCTGTGACTACCTGCCCACCTACACCAGCCACGGCAAGGACCGCACCACGATCCGGCACGTGATGACGCACAGTGCCGGTGTGCCGTTCGCGACCGGTCCGCGACCGGACCTCAAACGGATGGACGACAGCGACTACGCGCGCGACATGCTCGGCAAGATGAAGCCGGTCTACCCACCGGGTCTGGTGCACATCTATCACGGTGTGACATGGGGTCCGCTGATGCGCGAGATCATCAACGCCGCGACGGGTCGCAGCATCCGTGACATCCTGCGCGAGGAGATCCTGGCGCCGCTGAACTTCCGCTGGACCAATTACGGTGTTGCGCCGCAGGATGTTCCACTGGTCGCGCCGAGCCATGTGACCGGCAAGCCGCTGCCCGCGCCGATCGCCAAGGCGTTCAAGACCGCCGTCGGGGGTACGCCGCAGCAGATCATCCCGTTCTCCAACACCCCGGCCTTCTTGACCAGCGTGATCCCGTCGTCCAGCACGGTGTCCAACGCCAACGAGCTCTCCCGGTTCGCCGAGATACTTTGTCGCGGAGGTGAACTCGACGGTTTCCGGGTGATGTCGCCGGAGACGCTGCGCGCAGCCACCCGGGAGGCCCGCCGGTTGCGCCCGGACCTGGCGACCGGGTTGAAGCCGATGCGCTGGGGCACCGGATACATGTTGGGCTCCAAGCGCTTCGGCCCATTCGGGCGGGATGCCGCCGGCGCCTTCGGCCACACGGGCCTCACCGACATCGCGATGTGGGCCGACCCCGAGCGTGCCCTCTCGGTCGCGGTGGTGAGCAGTGGGAAGCCGAGTGGGCACCCCGAAGCCAAGCGGTATCCGCAGCTGCTGGACCGCATCAACGCCGAGATGCCCCGCCAGTAGCGGGGCATCTGCGGGTTCGTGCCGTTATTCGTTGTAGCCGAAGATCGCGTTCCAGGCCTTCTGGTCGTCGGGGGCGTGGGTGATGGAGTCGGCCGGGGTGATCCGGTGCACGCGGGGATCGTCGAAGTCGGGCAACGACACTCCGCGCACCTCGGGAGCCGGGACGTCGGTGCGCACCGAGTACTCGCCGATGTCGCGCATGACGTTCTGACCGCGCTTGGACAGGTTCCAGTTCATGAACACCTTGCCCGCCGCGACGTTGTGCGCGGTTGACGCGAGACCGGTGTAGTAGTCGTAGGCCGTGACCCCCTCCGGCGGCACGACGAACGTGACGGGTGCGTTCTCGTTGATCGCGATGTTGACGCTGCTCACCACGACGGTGCCTGCCTCGATCTCACCGCGGGCCAACGCGTCGAGCTCAGCGCCAAGGGAGTCGAAAACCCTTGTCCGGCCGGCGTAGTCCCGCAGATAGTCATCACCGAGCACCTCGCGCTGAAAGCGGGTGAGCGCCAATGCGCTGCCACCCGCCCCAGCCTGGGCGATGCCTAGCTTGTTGTCCCAGCGGGAGTCGAGCAGCGACTTCCACGCAGTCGGCGCAGCGTCCTTGTCGATCATCGCGGTGTTGTAGCCGAAGGTGTAGATCGGATCGAAGGTGCGGTAGTAGGCACCCCCGTCGAACACCACGTCGTCGCGCAGATTGACCGCGGTCGACGGCGTGTACGGCGCGAACACGCCGCGCTTGCTGAGCCCGGAGACGAATCCCGCGTCGGAGATCCGCACCACGTCGGCGTTGAGCTTGCCTGCCCCGTACTCGGCGACCAGGCGCTCGTAGAGGCGGTTGGGCGTCAACCGGATCAGCTTGACGTCCAGGCCCGTGTCGGCCTTGAACTGCTCTAGCACGGTGGCTTCGCTGTCCTGGGTGTAGCCGCTGTAGAGGACCAGCCCGCCTTCTTCCTGGGCGGTCTTCCACAGTGCCGGATCGGCGATGGTCTCTCCGTCGATCACCAGCGCGCCGTCGCGCTGGATGGACTGGGCGGGCTTGGCCAGGGGCGGGGCCTCCGGCGGGGGTGAGCAGGCGGCCAGGCCTGCACCGACCACCAGGGCGGCCAGCAGGGTGCTGATCTTTTTCATGAGATCTCCTTGGAACCGAAGCGGCGGGCCAGCACCGCGAGTACGCCGATGACCGCGCAGTAGAGCAGGCTGAGCTCAGCCGCCGACTGGAACGATCCGTTGTCGTACGCGTCGAAGATCGCGATCGACAGCAGGCGGGTGTCGGAGGTGAACAGGAACAGTGCGGCAGTCAGCTCGCGCATCGAGAGCATCAGCAGGAGAAGGAATGTCGAGGACAGTCCGACGCGCAGCAGCGGGGCGGTGACGAAGGTGATTGCCCGCCTGCGGCGGGCGCCGAGCATGATCGCGCTGTCTTCGAGGTCCTTGTCCAGCTGGATGATCGACGCCGACACCCCGCGGTAGCCCTGCGGCAGGAAGACCGCGACGAAGGCGATGACGAGCACGGCCAGCGTGCCGTAGATCGGCACGGGCAGCGCCAGCCAGGTCCACAGCAGACCCAGGCCCAGCACGATCGCCGGCACCGCGAGCGGCAGCATCGCCACGTACTCGAGCAGTTTTCGGCCGGGCGCATTGGTTCGGTAGCGGGTGTAGGCCAGCGCGAAGCACAGTGCCGTTCCGATGGCAGCAGTCGCCACGCCCACCACCACGCTGTTGATCACCACACTGTGGAAGTCCGGATCGGTCAGCGTCTGCCCCATGCCCCACAGCGAGAGTGCGCCGGGGCGGGCCAGCTGGCCGAGGTCGGCGACATAGGGGCTGGTCTGCATCGCTGCGATCACCAGGGCGCCGACGGGCAGCAGGACCGCCAGGGCGAAGTACGTCCACGCGAACACCGCGGCGGGAATCCGCCAGCCCCGCAATGGGACTCGGCGCGCACGTACACCCTTGCCGCTGACGGTGGTGTACTGCTTGTTACCCATCGCTCGCTGCTGGAAGGCGACCACCACCACGAGCAGCACGGTCAACACGACGGCCACGGCGGCGGCGTCGTTGGACCGGGCTGGTGAGGCGTTCATCAACCGGTAGATCAGCGTGGGCAGCGTGTCGACACCACCGGGGACGCCGATCACCTGGGCCACGGGGAAGTTCTCCACGGTCAGCGCGAAGACCAGGATCGCCGAGCCGAGAACTGCGGGCATCACCAGCGGGAACGTGATCTTGCGCAGCATCTGGCTGACGCGAGCGCCGTGCAGGCTCGCGGCGTCTTCGAGGTCGGGGTTCATCAGCGACAGGGCGGAATGCACCATCAGGAAGGGGTACGGGGCGTAATAGAGACCCAGCACCAGAACCATCCCGGCGAAGCTGTAGATGTTGATCAGGTGAGGCAGCCCGATCGCGTTGAGCGCGAGGTTGAGATAGCCGGTGGCCGGTCCACCCAGCAGGGCCCAGGCCAGCGCGCCGACGAGTGCGGGCAGGAACAGCGGCATGATCGCGATGCCGTACACCGCTTTTCGGCCCGGCACGTCGGTGCGTGCGGCGAGGAACGCCAGCAGGCAGCCGATCACGAGGGCCACGATCGAGGCGCCGATGCCCACGGCCGCGGAGTTCAGCAGCGCGGTGCGTGCCGTTCCGGAGCCCAGGACGGTGAAGTTGTCGAGCGTGAAACTGCCGAAGTCGAACAGGGATTCACGGTCGGAGTCGGTGGTGAACGCACCCGCCAGGATGAAGAACATCGGGCAGAGCACGATCACGGCCAGCACCGCGAGTTGCAGCAGGACCGGAATCCAGCGGCTCATCCGCCGCCGGGGCTGGGGCACCTGCACGTCCGGGCCTCCTGGGGTCGGCGGCGCCGGCCGGGTGAGGGTGGGGGCGCTCATGCCGTCACCGCCGGCGTGGTGTCGGCGCGGTCGTCGATCAGGACCTGGGCTGCGCCGGGGCGCGCGGTGACGATCGCGTCCTCGCCGATGCCCAGGACGGGGCTGCCGTGTCCGGTGGCGATGGCCTCGATCTCGGGGCCGTTGTCGAGGGTGACCCGGTAGCGGATGGAGGCGCCCTGGTAGCTGGCGACCTCGATGCGTCCGGTCCAGTGCTGACCGGCCGGGCGTGGCTCGTTCGGACCGGTGACCAACAGGTCCTCGGGGCGCAGGCACACGATCGACGGGTCGTCGCCGGCATGGTGATCGACATCGACGGTGATCGCCGGGTAGTCGGACAGGCGGAAACCGTCGGCGCCAGAGCTACCGCGGAAGATGTTGCCGATGCCGAGGAAGTCGGCGATGCTCGCGCACGTCGGCTGCTTGTAGATCTGCTCCGGGGTGCCGATCTGGACGATGCGGCCCTTCTGCATGAGCGCGATCCGATCGGCGAGCGCGAACGCCTCGATCTGGTCGTGGGTCACGTAGACGGTGGTCAGTCCCAGCCGCAGCTGCAGTTCGCGCAACTCCATCCGGAGGCGTTCGCGCAGCCGCGCGTCCAGGTTGGACAGCGGTTCGTCGAGCATGAGCACGCTGGGGCGCATGACGAGGGAGCGGGCCAGGGCGACGCGCTGCATCTGGCCGCCGGAGAGCAGGCTCGCACCCCGCGACGCGAACTCACCCAACCCGACCAGATCCAGTGCCTCGCCGACGCGCGTCGCGGTCTCGGCGCGCGAGACCTTCTGCATGCGCAGCGAGAACGCGACGTTCTCGAAGACGGTCTTGTGCGGCCACACCGCGTAGGACTGGAAGACCATGCCGACGTTGCGCTTGTGCGGCGGAACCGATTTCCCGCTGGCACTGTCGTGCACCACCCGGTCACCGATCGTGATGCGCCCGACGTTGGGCGTCTCCAGACCCGCGATGCAGCGCATGGTGCTCGTCTTGCCGCAGCCCGACTGGCCGAGCAGGACCAGGGATTCGCCGTCGTTGATCTGCAGGTCGAGATCGCTGACGACCGTGTTCCCCCCGTAGGCGAGGGTGAGGTGCTCGATCGTGACTTTCATGGTTTCCTTCATCTGCTCGAGGTGACCGCGTTCGCGGTCGCCGGTCGGGGGCTGGGTGGGATGGCTCCGGCCGGCGGGCTCGCTGCCAGTATCGGCAGGAAGAGACCCGCAAGTCCGGAGAACGGGCCGATCACGGTGCCCCCGCGAGCGCGGCGGTGGTGTCGGCGACATACAGCTCGGCGGTGGCGATGCGGCGCGCTGCCCGGTGCAGGCTGACCGAATCGACTGTGCCGTCGTCGTGCCGGGTGTAGGTCGCGTGCACGACCCCGGCGGCCGTGCCGATCCTCAGCCGTCCCGGGGCGCAGGCGCCGATGTGACCGGCGACGGTGCTGCCGTCGACGGCTGCCGCGGCGACGATCGCGACCGCGGACGTCAATCCGATCGACGGATGCGGCGCCATCATCGACACCATGCGGACCGAGACGTCGTAGTCGCGCGCGTCGACGGACTCGCCCGCGGTGGTGCGGTACGGCACTGCGGGGCCGACGATGCCGACCTTCGGGACGGCATGCGACACCGGGTCGGTGCATCGCGCCAGGCCCATCCGCAGGGCGGCCTGGCGGCGCAATTCGATGAGCACCGGGAGCCGCTCGGCGAGCACGTCGTTGCTCTCGGCGCCCGTCATCGCGAAGTCGCGTGCGGCGAACAGCGCAGCGGGCGCACCGGCGGCGACCAGTGTGGCGTCATAGTGCCGGCCGGCAGCTTCCAGCGAGTCGGTGACGGCGCCGCTGGGAAGCAGAGCAGCGGCGGACGGGACGACGGCATCGAAGGTGAGCGCGACGGGCACACCCAGCGCCGTCGTGCCGGGCACGGCGGCGGTGCCCTCGGTGGGAATGCGTGCCTGCGCTGTGTCGATCTCCGCGGTCAGGACAGCGCCCGTGTTCTGGTTGCGCATCCGGATGACAGTGCGTTCAGCGGCGACGGGCACCAACCCGGACTGCAGCGCGTACAGCCCGATCGCGGTGGCGCAGTTACCGCAGTTGCTGCCCCATTCGACCGCGCGCCGTCCGATTGCGACCTGGGCGAACAGGTAGTCGATGTCGATGCCCGGCACTGCGGACCTGCGGACCACAGCGGCTTTCGACGTCGTCGAACTGCCGCCGCCGACACCGTCCAGTTGCGCGGGGTCCCCGGAACCGAACGCGGCGCTGAGGAGACGATCGAGGTCACCGTCCTCGCGAACCAGCGGGTCGACGTCGACGGCGTTGAACAGCCAGCACTTGCTGGTCCCGCCGCGCATCCACGTGCCTCGCAGGGTGAGCATGTGACGACCTTTCGTCTGTGCGTGATACCGGTCACGTTTGGCCGGTGATTCGAGGATGCAACACATCCAGCCTCTAGAACAATCTCGGAAAACTCGATATGGCTTAAGTTCAGCTATAGTCTGGTGGGCATGAGCGATCTGGACCCGCGGCGGCTGCTGCTCCTCGTCGACGTGGTGAGGGCCGGGTCGCTGACCGCTGCCGCCACCCGGTTGAGCTACACCACCTCGGCCATCTCTCAGCAGATCGCCAAGCTGGAAGCCGAAGCGGGACAACCACTTCTGGAACGACATGCCCGCGGCGTACGCCTCACCGAGGCGGGAGGCGCCCTGATCCGGCGCGCCGAGCGGATCGAACTGCAGCTGCGCGCCGCGCGCAGCGAGCTCGACGACATCGCCGGCCTTCGGTCCGGGACCGTGCGCCTCGGCACCTTCCCCACCGCCGGCGCCGGGCTGCTGCCCCGGGTGGTCAAGGACTTCAAGTCCCGCCACCCCGCCGTCTCACTGACCGTGCGCAGTTCCCGCTTCGCCGCGCTGCGCGCGATGCTCGACGCTCGCGAGATCGAGCTCTCGCTGCTCTGGGACTATCACTGGGCCCCCGTCGCCGACACCGATCTGGTGGTCCGCGAGCTGCTCGTGGACCCCCCGATGCTGTTGGTGTCGGCCAACCATCGCTACGCGGACCGTTCCTCGATCGACATGACCGAACTCGCCGACGAGCAATGGATCACCCGTGAAGACACCCACCCGGTCGGCGAGGCCCTCGAACGAGCCTGCAGCGCAGCTGGATTCACCCCGTCAGTGGCCTTCGCCGCCAACGACTACCAGGAGGCGCAGGCGATGGTGGCCATCGACCTCGGGGTGTCGATGGCACCGCGGCTCGCGCTGTCCAATCTGCGTGACGACGTCCGCGTGGTCGCACTGCAGGGGGCACCCGCCCGCCGAATCCTGCTGGCCCATTTGGCCGAACACCGGCTCACCCCAGCCGAATCCCAGCTGTCCGTCACGTTCTTCGACGTGGCCGGGTGAGCGCTCAGCGCGCCCGGATACCCCGGTAGATGCCCCGGGCCACGATCCAGGGCATCAGCACCCGGTCGAACGACCAGGCCGGGAACCGGAACGCACGGCCGTTGGGTGCGAACACCTCCAGCCCGTCGGGCTGGATGCCCAGCACCGATCCCCACCGCCGCGTGGGCGCGCGGTAAGACTTGAGCTCACCGCCGTCGAAGAACGCACGCACGTTGCGGGCCAGCAGGCCGTCGGCACGGTTGCGCGCCGAGCTGCGCAGCGGATCGGTGGCGGCGACGTCGCCGATCGCGAACACCTCCGGGTGCCCCGGCACCTGCAGTGTCGGGGTGACGCGCACGAAGCCCTGCTCGTCGAGCACGTCGCCGGGCAGCCAGCCGGTGTTGGGCACGACTCGCCCGATCGCCCAGAGCACCACGTCGGCCGCCGCCGGAGCTTGACCGGTGCGCCACTGCACCGGGCCAGACGTCAGATCGGTCGGCAGCTCTGTCACGTCGGCCCGGTGACCGGGATGGCACCTCACTCCGGCATCGGTGAGCCTGCGCTGCACTGTCTTCCACGTTCTCGGATGGTGTCCGGCGAGCGCGCGCTCTCCGGGGAAGTACAGGTCCACTCGTTTCCCCGGCCACGTGGTCGCGATCTGCGCAGCGCTGCTGACCGCGGCCGCTCCCCCGCCGACCACGATCACCGACCGCGCCGCGGCGAGCTTCTCGTGCGGCGCGCGCAGATCCGCGTCGACCTCGTCGGCCCCCTGCAGCACGGGTGTGCGCCAGAACCCGTTGCGCACCCCGGTCGCGATGACGAGCGCGTCGTAGGGCACCTGCTGCGTTGCGCCGTCAGCGAGTTCGACAGCAACACTGCGTGATTCGAGGTCCACGCCGGTGAGTGTGCCGTGCACCGTGGTGACCCGGTCCAGCCCCCGGAACCGGCCGTAGGGGATCCAGTTGTGCCGCGCCCACTCGTCAGGCCGAGCGAGCCGCCAGCCCAACTCCTGACCGCTGACCAGGCCCGGCTTGCTGCAGATACCGGTGACCTGCGCGTGGCGCGCCAACTTGATCGCAGTCAGCACCCCGGTGTCGCCGAGGCCGGCGATCACCACCCGCTTCACGCGCGCACCTTCGCCGGCGGCCGGGGCACGAACCGGGGCACGCGGTCGATCACCGCCTGATAGTCGGGCCTGCGGGCCAAGCTGCGCTCCTCCATCATCGGGATGCTCGCGCCCAGGAACATCGCCAGCATCGCCGCGGCACCCGCGAACAGCCACCACGCCGTCGGCCAGGCCGCCACACCGAAAAGCGCTACCGCGAACCAGAACCCGAACTCCCCGAAGTAGTTCGGATGGCGCGACCAGGCCCACAGGCCGCGGTCCATCACCTGACCGGGCTCACGGTCGCGGACGAAGCGGTGCATCTGCGCGTCCGCGGTGAATTCGAGTGCCACCGCGGCCATTCCGAGCACGAACGCGACCACGCTGAGCCATGCCAGGCCGCGCTCCGGCGTCGTCACGGCCACGTAGGCGGGCACCATCGCGAGGAACACCTGCAACGTCGGGATCAGGTGGATGGCGACCAGGTCGACCACGAACTCCCAGCGGCCCGCCCTCTCGCGGAACATCGGGTAGCGCCAATCCTCGTGGTGCAGCCCGGGAAACGCGTAGAGCCAGTTGCCGGTCAGCCGCACCGCCCACACGACGACCAGAACGGCGAGCAGCCAGGACCGCAGCGGATCGCCGTGCCCCTGGCTCCACCAGTAGAAGAGCAGCAGCGGCGGGATCACGCTCCAATAGGCGTCGTAGAAGCTCGAATTGCGATAGGCGCGGCTGAACGCGAACACCACCAGGGTGGCCAGCACATCGGCGATCAGGGTGTCCAGCCACAGCCGCCCGGTGCCTGGTCCCCACAGCAACCACGCGGCGGCCACGGCAACGGCCAGCACGTAGGCCAGGGTGACGATCGACAGCGAGCGCGCCTTGCTCATCTGGGTGCTCACCGTGCTCACCCGAGCCTGACCCGGAACGTCGTCGGCCAGTACTTGCCAGTCAGCAGGAACTCGTCACCGGCGACGTGCGCGATCCCGTTGAGCACCTGCGCCGTCGGCGGAATCCCGCGCGCGCGGAGCCCGCTGGCGTCGACCGCCAGATCCACCGCACCGGTGGCCGGATCGATCCGCACGATCGTGTCGGTGGGCCACACGTTGGCCCACACCCGGTCGCCGACGCACTCGAGTTCG
The DNA here is from genome assembly GCF_055419625.1 of Mycobacterium sp. IDUB_1. NCBI lineage: Bacteria > Bacillati > Actinomycetota > Actinomycetes > Mycobacteriales > Mycobacteriaceae > Mycobacterium > Mycobacterium sp. IDUB_1. The sequence goes on from NZ_JBVAYA010000001.1 coordinate 446,163, forward strand.
TTCAGGCCGGTGACCGGCAATCCGGACTTGGTGACGTCGACGCCGCCGGTCTCGGTCAGATCGTCCGGGTTCTGGAAACGCAGCCGCGACGTGCCATCGCTGCGGATCAGCCGGTCGCCGTCCCGGCACAGCCCCCAGCCCTGCGGCGTGATCGGGACTTCACGGATCGGGGTCAGCGTGGCCCGATCCCATTCGACGGCGACCCCGTCGGTGTAGGTGAGCTGCCAGACCCGGTCCCCGACCACGGTGACACCCTCACCGAAGTAGCGGCCGGGCATGTCGACGGCCTTGCGGACGGCGCCGGTGTCAGGGTCGAGCTCGCGCAGCTGGGAGGTGCCCACCTCGCCGGTGCCCTCGTACAGCACGCCGTCGTCGATCTCGAATCCCTCGGTGAACGCCATCGGATCGTGCGGCATCTCTCCCAGCACGACGGGCTCGACGACCGGCACCGCGGCGACCCCCGGAGGCGACTCGGGTTCGGCGTGCGCGCCCGGCACGACGGTGACGACGGCCAGTACCGCCAGTGCGATCCCCGCCCACTTCTGCCGTCTGGTCATAGGCCTGTTCTACCGTGCGACGATGGGCCGATGAAAGCGGTCCGCTGTGTGCACGGCTCTCTCGACGTCATCGACCTTCCCGATCCCGCCCCCGCCGAGGGCCAGCTGGTGCTCGAGGTGCTGCGCTGCGGCATCTGCGGATCGGACCTGCACGCCAAGGATCACGCCGACGAACTCCGCGAGGTGATGGCCGAAGGCGGTTACACCGACTTCATGCGCGGCGACACCCCTGTGGTGATGGGCCACGAGTTCTGCGGCGTGGTCGCCGAACGCGGACGCAAGGTGGGCAAGGAGTTCACTCCCGGCACCACGGTGGTGTCGTTCCCGCTGCTGCGTGCGCGCGGCGGCGTGCATCTGACGGGTCTTTCACCGTTGGCGCCGGGCGCCTACGCCGAGCAGGTGCTGGCCGAGGCCGCGATGACGTTCGTCGTGCCCAATGGCCTGGACCCCGCGACGGCTGCGCTCACCGAGCCGATGGCGGTGGCCTACCACGCGGTGCGGCGCAGCGAGATCGCCACCAAGGACGTCGCGATCGTGTTGGGCTGCGGCCCCGTGGGGCTCGCGGTGATCTGTCACCTGAAGACGCTGGGGGTCCGCACGATCGTCGCCAGTGACTTCTCCCCCGGCCGGCGGGCGCTGGCCGCGCGGTGCGGTGCCGACGTCGTCGTCGACCCGGCTGTCGACTCGCCGTACGAGGCCGTGCCGGGCAAGCAGCGCGGGATGACCGAACTCCCGGCGCTCTACGAGCTCGGCATGGGGTCGATGGAGAAGTTGCGCAAGATCCCGGGCTGGTCGCACGTCTATCGGCTGGCCGACCGCCTCGGCGGCACCGCGCCGAAGCGGCCGGTGATCTTCGAATGCGTCGGGGTGCCCGGGATGATCGACGGGGTCATCGGCGCCGCCCCGCTGGCCTCGCGGATCGTCGTGGTCGGCGTCTGTATGGGCGACGACAAGATCCGGCCCGCCATGGCGATCGGCAAGGAGGTCGACATCCGGTTCGCGTTCGGCTACACGCCGCTGGAGTTCCGCGACACCCTGCACATGCTGGCCGACGGCAAGCTCGACGCCTCGGCACTCGTGACCGGAACCGTGGGCCTCGACGGCGTCGCCGCGGCCTTCGACGCCCTCGGTGACCCCGAGACGCACGCCAAGATCCTCATCGACCCCGCGAGCGCCGCGGTCAGCCCCTAGAGCGGAAGCGCCGCGTTCGCGGAGTCGAGGTGCTCGACCGTGGTGAACACCAGCTCCGTGTCGCCGACGTTCTCGATGTCGTGCAGCAGGAATTCACCTGCCGCGAAACCGAAGTGGCGGGTCTCGCCGGCGTCGTAGGAGACCTCGCGGGTGGTGCCGTCGGCGGTGTGCTGTTTGCTGCGTCCGGCGGTGACCGCGGTCCAGAAGTAGTCGAGGACGTGACGGTGGGCGTGCCACCGCTGCCCCGGCGCCAGCCGGATCTCCCAGACCCGGACCCTGTCGTTCTCGCTGAGCAGCCGGGAACCGACACGACCGTCGTGCGCGTGCTCGGCGAATTCGGCGCGCAGCTCGTCGGTCCAGCCGTCGAAGTCGGTGCCCACCAGGGTCCCCGCCAGCGGGGCGTCTGTCAGGAATTCACGGGTACTTGTCATGGTCTCTCCTCGTGGGTTATCGGCCCGGGCCGTAGAGGCCGAACCGGTTGTCGGGATCGCCGGGGACCCAGGTGCAGTCCACTTGCGAGCGGGTGCCCATCTCTTTGACACGGCGCAGCAATCGCTGCCCCAGCTCGAGCTGGCCGGGCTCCCATTTGGCCAGCGCTTCGGCGACGTCGGAGCTGTCGGACAGCGCGTCGTAGAGCGCCCACGCGTTCGCCGCGGCCTTGGCGGTGCCGGCAGCCGCGTGCGGGCGGGCGGCACTGGCTGCGTCCCCGACGAGGGCCACCCGCCCGAGCGCCATCTGGGAGGCGCCGACGTCATAGACCGCCTGCAGGTAGGGCTGTTCGGTGCGCAGCACCACCTCTGCGGCCGCCGGTGCCAAGAGTTCGGTTGCAGCCGAACGCATCTCGTCCACGAATCGGTCCTGCACCTGGCCGGGATGCAGCGACACCCCGGCGACGAAGCCGCGCTTGTCGGTCATCAGTTCGTCGAGCTGGTGCCCCTCGGGGACATTGCGGTACCAGACGTAGTTCAGGAGCCGCTCGCCGATCTTCAGCCCGCCGCCGGGGGCGGGGATCGGGTAGACGTTGATATGAGTGTGCGGCGCCACGCTGTAGGTGATCGAATCGTGCAGCAGCTCGAAGGTCTCGGGCGTCACGTCCCGTTCGGGCACGGTGCCGCGCCAACCGACGTAGCCGGAGTACTCCATGTGTGATTCGGGGGCGATGCGCCGCCGGCTCGGGGACCCGATGCCGTCGGCGAAGACGACGAGCTCGGCGGTCTCGGACCGGCCCGACGCGAACCGCACCGTCACCGAGTCGGCGTCCTGGTCGAAGCCGGCGGCGTACTCGCCCAGGTGGTAGTGCTCGGTGCCACTCAGACGATCGAAGTCGGCCAGCAGCGCCCGGTAGAACGTGCCCCACGACGTGTAACTCCACGGCGCGTGTTCACGGTGCACGACGGCGTTGCCCGCACCCAGGTACTGAACGAAATGCGTTTGCGTGCTGACCGTCTCGGGGTGCTGAGTGCTGCACTCGGCGAACCAGCGCAGCGTGTCGGGCTGCAGGACGATGCCGCCGCCGCGGCCGTCGAGGTCGGTCGGCGTGCGTTCGTAGACGTCGACGTCGAAGCCGAGGCGGCGCAGCAACAGCGCTGCCGTCAGCCCGCCGATCGAACCGCCGATCACCAGCGCGCGGTGACCGCGCCAAGCAGTGTCGCTCATCGTTCATCTCCTGTGTCGAGTCCGAGGAATGCTCGGGCGTTGGCCTCCAGTGCGGCGTCGTCGATGTCCGCCGCGTGCGGAAGGTGCAGAGGGTCGGGCGTGCCCATGTCGAACGGGTAGTCGCTGCCGCACATCAGATGGGCCGGATCGGACTGTGCTTTCAGCAGCTCCAGTGCCGGCACATCGTGGGTGAGTGTGTCGAACCACAACTGGGAGAACGTCTCCCGCGGCGGCCGGGTGCCTGTGCCGCGCACGTCGGCGCGCTGCTGCCAACCGTGTGCCCAACGACCCACCAGAGCAGGTGCGCAGCCGCCCCCGTGCACCAGGCAGATCCGCAGCGACGGGTACTCGTCGAGGACGCCGCCGAGGGTGAGTGCGGCCGCGGCCGTGGTGGATTCGACGGGGTTGCCGATCAGGTTGACAAGGTAGTGCGACGCCCACTCCGGCCGGGGCAGCTGCATCGGGTGCACGAGTACGGCGAGTCCGAGTTCTGCTGCCGTGCCCACGATCTCACGCATCGGCGCGACATCGAAGGAGGTGGCGCCCAACAGTGGCGGTACCGCGACACCACGGATCGCCTCGACCCCCGCCAGCGCCTCCATCTGCCTGCGGGCGGCCACCGGGTCATGCAGCGAGATCAACCCCAGTCCGATCAGTCGACCATCGCTGTTCCGGCAGACCTTCGCGAGATCGTCGTTGTAGGTCCCGACGAACTCGTCGACCCCATCGGCGCCGTCGGCGACCGGGAACGCGAACGGCGGGGCAGACAGCACACGGGCACCCAGACCGGCGGCGTCGGTGTCGGCGAGCACCCGGCTCACATCGCTCATCGCGTCGGTCTCGATGGACAGCGGCAGTTCACCGAGATGCAGTTCGCCGTGGTGATCCCGCAGCGGTGGCAACGGAGAACCGGGGGCGAGGCCGAAGAGGTGCCGCGGCAGCCAGTGCGCGTGCACGTCGATCGGCCCGCGGCGCAGTGTCGTGCTCATACGGCGGCCCCCATCGCTTCCAGCGCCTCGAAGCGGGCGAGGACCTCGGCCTGCAGGATCGCCACCGCGGGATCGGACGCCTTGCGCGGGCGCGGCAGGTCGACGTCGATGATCTCGTGGATTCGCCCGCCGGGGGCGAGCACGACGATGCGGTCCGAGAGCTGCACCGCTTCGGTCACGTCGTGGGTGACGAACATGACGGTGCGCCGCGACTCGAGCCAGATGCGTTCCAGGTGTTCGCGCAGTGTGCGCGACGTCATCGCGTCGAGGTGGCTGAACGGTTCGTCCATCAGCAGGATGTCGGGTTCGACGGCGAACGCGCGGGCGATGCCGATGCGCTGCTGCTGCCCGCCGGAGAGCTGTGCGGGGAACCTGTCCGCGCAGTGGCTCAGCCCGACCAGGTCGAGGTAGTGCCGCGCGCGGTCCTGCCAGCCGTCGCGCTCGTGCTGTACGAAGCCGAGGTTGGCCATCACGGTGCGCCACGGCAGCAACCGGGGGTCCTGGAAGACGTAACCGACGCGGGCGTCGCGCTCCCCTGCCCGCAGCGACACCGTGCCGGACGTGTGCGGTTCGATGCCAGAGACGATGTTGAGCAGTGTGGTCTTTCCACTGCCCGACGGGCCGACCACCGACACGAACGTCTCTCCCGAGATCGTCAGGTCGATCGCGTCGATCACCCGGGTGACTGCACCCCGGCGATCGGTGTACTCCTTGATCAGCTGCTGGATGTCGATGGAAGCCATGCGTTTTCTCGCTTTCTAGACGGTGCGCCAGCGGGTGGTGCGGCGCTCGATGGGACCGAGGATCAGCAGGTCGGCGACGACCAGCAGGGCGATGAAGACGAGCACCCAGGCCAGGAACCCGTCGAGCTGGTTGGCGTCGTACCAGTAGCGGGCGCGCCAGCCGACGCCCGAGGTGGAGCCGAACCATTCGGCGAGGAGCAGACCGTTCCAGGCGCTCATGATCGCGAAGCGCACGGCGGCGACCGCGGAGCCGGCGACGGCCGGCGCGACGATCTGGCGGAGCACCGTTGGCTGGGAGACACCGAACGCGCGCGCCATCAAGAGCAGGTCCGCAGGGACCGCGCGGGTGGCCTTGGCGATGTTCACGATCACGAACGGCAGACCGGACAGGAACACGGTGACCACCGGGGTGAGCCAGCCGAAGCCGAACCACATCGTGGTCAACAGGGCCCAGATCACCGCGGGGATCGCCAGACCGGCCGCGGTCAGGTCGGCGAAGGCCAGATCGGCCAGTCGGGACAGTCCCATCAGCACGCCCAGTGCGGTACCGACGACGAGGGCCGCCAGCAGTCCGAGCGCGAATCGGTTCATGCTGATGGCCAGGTTGCCCCAGAGTTGGCCGGCGGCTGCCTCGGAACTCAACCGGGTCAGTGCATCCGGCAGCGACGGCACCCGGTTGCCGAGCACCACAGCCAAGCTCCAGACGGCCAGGATGCTCGCCACAGCCGCCAGAACTGCTGTGGCCGAACGGGTCCCGCCTGTGATCCGATGACGAGTGAGGGTGGTCATGCGATGTCCTTTCGCCAGGCGAAGAAGCGGTCTTCCAGCGCAGCCAGTCCGCGTTCGATCAGGACCATCGCGATGATGAACAGGGCGGTCCACGCAAGCATGTCGTCGACGCGAAACTCTTGGTAGGCCTTGCGGATCATGAAGCCGACGCCGCTGCTGGCGCCGAACACCTCGGTCAGCGCTTCCACCTTCCACGCCATCGCGAAGCCGTATCGGACACCGGCGAAGACGAAGGTCGTGACCGCGGGCAGGTAGAGGTGGCGCACTACGTCGAAGCGATTGCGCCCGAAGGCATGACACATCGACAGCAGCTTGCCGTCCACCGACCGCACGCCCTCGGCCACGTTGATCGCGATGAACGGCAGGGCCACCAGGGCGGAGACGACGATCGGTCCACCCGCGCCGACCCCGAAGATCAGCAGCCCGAACACGGCGTAGGTCAGCCCGGGCATGTTGCCGAGCACGAACAGCGGCAGAGAGAAGTAGGACGTCATGAACGGGCTGCGGCCCATCAGGAATCCGATCACCAGACCGCCTGCCATCGCGATCGCGAAACCGGCGGCGATCTTGGCGATGCTGACCGCGAAGTTGGTCAGTGCCTCGCCCGAGACCACGATCGCGACGACCTGCTCGGCGACTCCTGCCGGCCGGGGCACGATCGGGTCGTCGATCAAGGCTGCGACGGCCGCCCAGATCGCGATGGCGGCGACCAGCGCTGCGCCCGAGGCGAGCCACCGGAGGTTCAGCGTGCGCCGGGGCGCCTGCGTGAGGGTGGCGGTCACGGCTGGACTCCTTCGGTGGGCAGGAACTTCGGATCGGTGACGTCGTCGCCGATGACTCCGGTGGTGCGCATCAGGTCGAACACCGAGCTCTCGTCCTCCGCCCACGTGGGGTCGAAACGGACCTCGTCGACTACCCAGTCATGTTCGGCGACATAGTCTTTCATCCACGCGATGTCCTCGGGTGTGGCGACTGCGAAGTGCTGGGGGTAGCGTTCGATCATCTCGTCGCGGTGTGCCTGCCATTCGGCGAGGCCGCGGTCCCACAGGTCGAGGAAGGCCGACACCTCGGCCGGATGGCCTTCCACCCAGTCCTTGCGAGCGACGAAGACATTGCCCATCGGACCGTCGTGACCCGGCGCGACGAGTTCGGCGAACAGGTCGGCCGAGGACTTTCCGTCGTAGAGCGGGCGCACCGACCCGTCGCGCAGTTCGCGGGCAGACAGATCGGGATAGCAGATGCAGGCGTCGATCTCGCCGCGCGCCAACAAGTTCGACAGGTTCTGGATGTCTGCGACGACGACGTCGTAGTCACCGCCGGTGAGGTCGACGCCGTGCAGCTGTTTGACCAGCGCACTCCAGACGAGGGTGCCCGAGACGGTCGTGAACACGCCCAGCCGCTTGCCTTTCAGGTCGGCCAGCGTCTGGGCGGGATCGCCTGCGCGGACCAGGATTCGGCTGCGTTCGGCGTTGTAGCGGCCGATGATGAGGGTCTCGCGGCGCGTCTGCTCCTCCAGTCCGGGCACCTCGAACGACGCGGTGGAGATGATGTCGGCGTGGCCGCCGGCGAACAGACCGAACTCGTCCCAGGTCGCGCTCGTCTCGATGCGGTAGCCGGTGTCGTGCTCCCACTGCGCGACGACTCCGGTCTCGTGCATGTAGTCCCAGATCGGGTCGGGCGCGAACGTGAACCGGATGACGCCGTCGCGCGCTGTGCGCGAGGACGCCGGGCCGCCGAGTCCGGCGGCGCACCCGGTGCTCACGAGCACCGCCGATATCGACGCGAGCGCGATCGCCACGCGGACCCAGATCCGAATCGAACGTCTCACCGAAAAACCTCCTTGACGTGTGACCACCGTCACGACCACCACTGTGCGGCCCCGACCGAGATGCGGGCAATGTCTTGACACACACACTTAGACTTTTTCTTGTGTCCTCTGATACATACGGTGGCGTGCACCAGCTGGAACTCTGGCTGGATGCGCTGGCCGACATCGGTGAAGCCGTCGGCGGGGACACCCCCGTGGCGGCCGTGCTGACCCGGGTGGCCGAGACCGCCTGCACCCTGCTGGGCTACGACTTCTGCGCGGTGTTCCTGCCGACGTTTCTCACCACCGCCGGCCGCACCGCCTTGACGATCGTCGGCTCCCACGGGCTGTCGCCGGACTACGTCGCTCAGGTCAACGCCGACCGGCCGATCCTGCTCGACGTGCGCGACGAATCCGAGGCACCGACCAGCATCGCGTTTCGCACGGGTGAGGTGGTGACGGTCGACGACATCGATCGCAAGCCGGGCTTCACCTGGAGCGGGGTGGCGCACGAACAGGGCTACCGGGCGCTGATCTCGGTGCCGCTGCGGCGCGGAGCCACGATCGTGGGCGCGCTCAACGGATATCGCGCTCGTCCCCACCGATTCGATCGCGCCGAGATCGGCCTGGTCAGCACACTGGCCACCCAGGTCGCCATCGCGCTGGGCACCGCACAGCTGCGGGCCGCCGAACAGGCCACGATCGCCGAACTGCGTCGCGCAGAGGAAGTCCACATCTTGCTGACGGCGACGGCCCTGCGCGGTGAGGGCGTCGCCGGTGTCGCCGAGGCACTCGCCGAACTCCTGGGGCGGTCCGTACTGATCGACGACGCCTACGGCGAGCAGCTGGCGGCCGCGGGCTCGGTCACCGAGACAGACAGCGCCCCCGATGAGCCGAGGGCCACCGTCACCGACGTGATCCTCGACGGCGCCGCGGTGGCGCACATCCGCGTCGGCGCACCAGCAGATCAGTTGTCGCCGGTCGATGTGCGCGCCGTCGAACAGGCCGCAGTCGTCACCGCGCTCGAGCTGCTGCGTGCCCGCACGGCCGCCGAAGTGGAACAGCGCCTGCGGGGTTCGCTCGTGGCCGACGTGCTCGGCACCGCCCCCGCCGGCCTTCCCGCCATCCTCGACCGGGCCCGCAGGCTGGGCTGGGACCTCGGCGGCACCCAGACGCTGATCGGGTTGCGCTGCACCGACACCGAACGCGTGCTGGCCACCGCCGACAGGTTCTTCCGGCGTGCGCCGGTGCGGCCGCTGTCGGCCGTGCACCGCGGCGACGTCATCCTGCTCTGGCCCGCCGAATCCGCCGTGGAGACGACACGCCGACTGCTCGACACCCTTGCCGTGCCAGGGGTGTACGCCGCTGTGTCGAGAACGGCGAGTGCCTCGGAGCTGCCCGCTGCCTTCCGGACCGTGCGTGGCGCACTCGACCTGGCCGCCGGGGCAGACTCCCCCACCGTGATCGATCTGACCCAGCTGACGGTCGACCAGCTTCTGCTCGAGCTCGGCGATCCGGCGCGGCTGCGGGAGTTCGCAGTGTCCGTCCTCGGCCGCGCGATGGACTATGACCGCGCCCGCTCGACGGCACTGCTCGACACCGCCCGGGTGGTCGTCGACACCGGACTCGATCGGCGCGCCGCCGCGGAACGGCTCCACCTGCACCCCAACACGGTCGCCCAGCGGATGCGCCGGTTGGAAGACCTGACGGGGCTGGTGATGTCGCGACCCGCCGATCTGCTGCAGCTGACGTCCGCGCTGACGGTCGCGCGGATCGCCGCACTGGGCTGAGGAGATTCAGCCCGTGATCGCGTCGAGCGCGCGGTAGATGCGCTGCTCACTGATCGGGCGCGGCGTCCCCAATTGCTGCGCCCACAGGCTGACTCGCAACTCCTCGATCATCCAGGCGATGTCGCGAACGTCGGCGGCGGCCGCCCGCGCCGGGGACAGCGCCGCCACCACGTCGTCGTAGGCGTCCTGTACGGCGCCTATCCGGTCCATCCGCTCGCGGTCCGCCGCCGGCGCCTGCGGCAGCCGCTCGAGCCGTCGGCTGACGGCGGTCAGATAGCGGGTCAGGTCGGCCAGCCGCGGCGCCCCGGCGGCAGCCACGAAGCCGGCGGGGACCAGCCGCGCGAGTTGGGCGCGGATGTCGGCGACCGCATCGGCCTGCACCGACGACGGAGTGTCGGGCAGTGCGAGCGACACGTCGTGCAGCGCGACGAGCACCTTTTCCGCGCGCCGCACCACGTCGAGGGTCGTGGCGACCAAAGATTGCCCGACACGCGTACGGACTTGATCGAATTCTGTTCTGGTCCAGAGTGGTTCGGGAGCCAGCAGCTGCATCGCGGCGTCGGCGCAGTCCTCGATCAACGCCGCCAAGGAACCGTCCGGGTTGGTCCCGAGCGACAGCCGGGTCCGCATGTCGAGCGCCTTCTCGACCTGTTTGACCACCGACGGTCCGGTCAGCCGCAGCAAGCGGCGGGTGCCCGCCGGCGCAGCGATGGCCTGCTCGGCCGCACTGGCGAACACCCGCACCGCCACCGACGTTGCCTCGTCGACCAGAGCAGGGTATCCGCGCACCGTGTTCCCGGACCGTCCCTGCCGTTCGACGACGCGCGGCACCTCGTCGATATCCGGCCACGCTCGCAGCCCGGACCGTTCGAGATCCCCGGCTGCGGCCGCCACGGCGTCACGGGCCGGCGCGGCCAGCGTTCGCTGCAACTCCGTGAGGTCCTTACTACGTGCGACGACCTTGCCGTCGGCCGCCTCCACCGCGAACGTCACCCTCAGATGCGGCGGGATCTTGTCGAGGTCGAATGCGTCGATCGGGACGAGAATGCCGGTGCGCCTGCGTAGTTCCCTCTGCAGTGAGTCGAGGAGCGGACCGTCCTCCGGTGTGATCGAGGACAGCAGCGCGCGAGCGGTGTCCGGGGCGGGCACGAAATTGCGGCGCAGGTCCTTCGGCAGCGAGCGGATCAGAGCGGTCACCAGTTCCTCGCGCAGAGCGGGCACCTGCCAGGCGAAGTCGTCACCGCCGAGCCGAGCCAGGACGTCGACGGGCACGTGGACGGTGACGCCGTCGTCGGTCGCGCCCGGTTCGTAGCGGTAGGACAGCGGCAGCGCCACATCCTCGGCCTGCCACGCGTCGGGTTGATCAGCATCGGACTCGTTGCGCAGCAGATCATCTCGCGTCATCGTCAGCAGATCAGGCGCGCGGTGCCGCTCTTTGCGCCACCACCCGTCGAAGTGCCGCGCCGACACCACGTCGGCGGGAATCCGGGCGTCGTAGAACGCGAAGATCTCGTCGTCGTCGACCAACAGGTCGCGGCGGCGTGCGCGTTCCTCGAGGTCGGCGACTTCTGTTCTGAGACGGGCGTTGTCGGCGAAGAAGTGATGTTTGGTGCGCCAGTCCTGGTCGACGAGGGCGTGCCGGATGAACAGCTCACGGGCCACCGGCGGATCGATCTGCGCGTACCCCACCCGCCGTCGCGCCACCAGCGGCAGCCCGTACAGCGTCACCTTCTCGTAGGCCATCACCGCACCGCGCTCGGCATCCCAGTGCGGCTCACTGTGCGTGCGCACCACCACATGCCCCGCCACCCGTTCCACGGCCTCGGGATCGATGCGGGCCGCGATCCGCCCGTACAGCCGGCTGGTCTCCACCAGGTCGGCCACCACCACCCAGCGCGGCGGCCGGCGGGTCAGCACCGATCCGGGCGCCAGCACGAACTTCGCGTTGCGAGCGCCGAGGAACTCCCGGGACTCCCGGCCTTTGGCGTCGTCACGCATCCCGATGTGCGACAGCAGGCCGGCGGTCAGTGCCGTGTGCACCCGCTCCACGTCGGCCGGCTCGTCGGATTCGGTGATGCCCAGATCACGGCAGATGCCGCGCAACTGACCGACCAGGTCCTGCCACTCCCGGATACGCAGGTAGTGCAGGAACTCCTCGCGGCACATCCGACGAAAAGAGCTGCCGGAACGCTCTTTTCGCTGCTCCCCGAGGTAGCGCCACAGGTTCAGGAACGACACGAAGTCGGAGTTCTCGTCGGCGAAGCGCGCGTGCTTCTGCCGGGCCGCCTCCTCGTTGTCGGTCGGCCGCTCCCGCGGATCGGGGATCGACAATGCCGCGGCGAGCACCAACATCTCCCGTACACAGCCCTCGGCGTCGGCCTGCAGGATCATCCGGCCCAGCCGGGGATCGACCGGGATCTGCGCGAGCCGACGGCCCAGCGGGGTCAGTTCTCCATCGGTGAACGCACCCAGTTCGGTGAGCAGGGCGATACCGTCGCGGATGCTGCGGGCATCGGGTGGGTCCAGGAACCCGAAACCCTCGATATCCCCGAAGCCGAGCGCGGCCATCTGCAGGATGACCGCGGCGAGGTTGGTGCGCAGGATCTCCGGATCGGTGTAGCGGGGCCGTGATTCGAAGTCCTGCTCGGAGTACAGGCGGATGCACACACCGGGCGCGGTGCGTCCCGACCGGCCGGCGCGCTGGGCCGCGGAGGCTTGGGAGATCGGCTCGATCGGCAACCGCTGCACCTTGGTGCGTCGGCTGTACCGGGAGATCCGCGCGGTCCCGGGGTCGACGACGTAGCGGATGCCGGGCACCGTCAGCGATGTCTCGGCGACGTTGGTGGCCAGCACGACCCGCCGGAGCGCGCGGCTCGGGCTGAACACCTTCTGCTGCTCGGCAGTGGGCAGGCGGGCATACAGCGGCAGGATCTCGGCCCTCTCGCCGAGGTCTGCGCGCAATGCCTCTGCGGTGTCACGGATTTCACGTTCACCGGACAGGAACACGAGCACGTCACCCGGCGGCTCGCTCGCGAGCTCGGCGACAGCGTCGACGATCGCCTCGGTCGGATCGCGAACCTCGGTCCGGACCACCTCGTGGTCGGGGTCGTCAGGATCGTCACCGTCGGCGACCACCGGAACTTCCAAAGGGCGATAACGGATTTCGACCGGATATGTGCGCCCACTGACTTCCAGGATCGGGGCGCCTCCGAAGTGCCGGGCGAAACGCTCCGGCTCGATGGTCGCCGACGTGACGATCACCTTGAGATCGGGGCGGCGCGGCAGGAGCTGGCGCAGATACCCGAGCAGGAAATCGATGTTGAGGCTGCGTTCGTGCGCTTCGTCGATGATCAGGGTGTCGTAGCGCAGCAGGCGGCGGTCCCGCTGGATGTCGGCCAGCAGGATGCCGTCGGTCATCAACTTCACCAATGTGCGGTCACTGGCCTGGTCGGTGAAGCGCACGGTGTAACCGACCGCCTCGCCCAGCGGGGTGTCCAGTTCGTCGGCGATGCGCTGGGCCACGGTGCGCGCGGCGAGACGACGCGGCTGCGTGTGCCCGATGGTGCCCCGGATACCGCGGCCCAGCTCCAGGCAGATCTTCGGCAGCTGTGTGGTCTTTCCCGATCCCGTTTCGCCGGCCACGATCACCACCTGGTTCGCGGCGATCGCGGCGGCGATGTCGTCGCGGCGATCGCTGACCGGAAGGTCCGGGTAGCTGATCTGCGGAACCGCAGCCCTGCGGGTGGCGACCAGCGCCTCGGCGGCCGAGATCTGCTGGGTCAGCCGGTCCAGCTGGGAGGGCGCGGGGGACCTGAGCTGACGCAGCTTGCGGCCCAGCCGCGACGCGTCCCGCAGCGTCAGACCGTCCAGCCGCGCGCGCAGGGCGCGCACGTTCTCCGTGCTCGGCTCGGGCATCTCAGCCGGCGGACACCGTGGTCAGGCAGAACGGATGACCCACCGGATCCAGCATCACCCGCCACAGCGTCGGCTGCGGCTGCACATCGGCCTGGCGTGCGCCGAGCCGCTCGGCGGCCGCCACCGCCGCGTCGACATCGGCGACCGACACGTCCAGGTGAATCTGCGCCGGGACATCGGGATTCGGCCACGTCGGCGCGCGGTAGTCGTCGACGCGCATCAGCGCGAGGATCGCGGCACCGTCGGTGATCGCCACGACGCCGCCGTCAGGAGTCTCCACCAGTCGCCGCATACCGAGCAGCGCCGCGTAGAAGTCCGCCAGCTCGCCCGGGTTCGGACAGTCGATCGACGTCGCGCCCAGCGTGCCGACCGGAGGATCGGAGATCATGGGGTGTCTGGAGCCCAGAAGGCCAGCATCTCGGCGAACGTCTCGAACGCCGGGGTGTTGATGCCGTAGGTGGCCTCGAAGTGCACGCTGAGCGGGAAGCCCAGCTCGCCCACACCGTCGATCACGCGCTTGTACAGGTCCACCATCAGCTTGCGCCGCTCCACCGGCTCGGCGCCGGCCAGCTGCTTGACGAAGTCCTGCTCGGCGGCGACCGCGGCGTTGCCCGGGTCCTGGATCAGCCAGTTGATCAAGCCGACCTTGTTCTCCACCGCAGGCACGAAGCCGAAGGACAGCAGGATCTCGGGCCGGTACTCGTTGGTGGCGGCGAACTCGGTGAGGAAGTCGACGATCGTGTCGGAGTACAGCAGCTGCGTCATGCCGTAGGTGGCGCCGCGGCCGCATTTGAACGAGAACCGGCCCTGCTCGCCTTCGCGGGTCGGGATCAGGATGACGCCGCGGTTGTCGACGACCTCGTCGAACATCGTCAACGCATCCGTGGGCGCCACCCCGGAACCTTCGCCGTCGCTCAAGGTGCGTGGCACACCGACGAAGGCGATGCCGTCGAACCCGCTCTCGCTCAGCTCGGTCAACCGGCCACGCAGCGTCGGCTCGTCCATGAACGCGGTGACCTGGGTGCACAACCCGCGCACCTCCGGCAGTTCGGGCTTGATCATCGACCAGAACTCGAGCACGTCGAGTTTGGGCTTCATCTCCAGGGGACGGTCGTCGTCCTCCTCGATCATGCCCGGGATCATCACGTGCCGAACCCGACCGCCGATGCCCGCCTCGGCCGAGCAGCGCAGCACCTTCTCGGCGTCGGAGAGAGCCTGCTCGCGTCCGCGATCGACGTTCGGCGGCACCAGCTCCAAAGCGATGGTGTTCAGGCTCACAGCGTTGCTCCACATCTGAGGTTTCGACAGTCGGCGGCCCGGCCGACGGTGCTCGTCAGCCCACGATTCCCCCGTCGCCGGCGAGGAATCACCATACCGAGCGTGACGGTCCGGGGCGCGCCGCGGACCCACCCCGCGGCCACCCGCTCCGTCCGGCCGTCCGATCTTCGGCCACCATGGAGGGCGATCCCCTATGAGAAATTCGCTTCACAGTTCCGTCAGACATGCCCTGACCGCCGCGCTGTTCGCGCTGCTGGCCGTCCTGGTCGCAGCCTGCAGCGGTCTTCAGTCACCGCCCGGTTCGACGTCTTCGAGTAGCACGGGCTCGTCTGCACCGAAAGTCACCTCGCCCTTCGACCCGACGACAACGCCGGCCCCGCCCACCGGCCCGATGCTGGCCTACCGCGCCGCCGACGAGATCGGCATCATCGACGGCACGACCAAGGTCGCGACCGTGCCAGGAGCCTTTCCGCCCAGCAACGACCTGATCACCACCGAGGACGGCCGCTTCGTCTTCACCCGCACCGTCGACAACCACCTCGCCGCAATCGACGTGAAGAACCGGCGCGGCGGTATCCGCCAGATCTCGGTGGGGCCGACGCTCGGCACGTCGGAAGGGAGCACGATCGTCTGGTGGGAACAGCCGAACCGGCTGATGGGTCTCGACCTGTCCGCCCCCGACGCGGCACCGCGACTGATGCAGTCCGTCGAACTCCCGCCCACCCCCGGCGTCGGCGACGCGCGTCTGATCGTGGCGCGCGGCGGCACCACCGTGCTGGCCCGCGTCGAAGCGCCGCCGTCGCCGTTCGGCGGGCCGGACACCCTGTACGCCGTGCGGGGTCCCGGCGCGCCGGCCTCGCTGGGGCAGGTCGACGCCAACAGCCCGGTCTCTGTTGCCCGGCTCTCCCCCGACGGCGGCTCGCTGGCCTACGCCCTCTACCGCGCCACCGATGACGCCGCCGGGCAAGCCTGCGGCACCGCGGCCGTCGTGCAGTCCGACGCGGACGGCAACCAGCAGACGTTCGACGTCGCTGCGGCCGACCCCGCGGCCGGATTCCGCATCACCAAGCTGTGGTGGCCGCAGCAGGGGCCGCCGAAGCTCAGCCTGACCACCTGGCGCTGCGGTCAATCGCAGGCCGCGCCACCCGTGGTCTGGCAGCTGACCGGGGACCACATCGCCCAGGTCGCCCCACCGACGTCTGCGCTGCAGACCACCGAATTGACCCCGGGGCAGCGCGCGCTGATCCTGCCGCACAGCGACGGCTACGACGATCCCGCCGGCGCACTGGTGATCGAAGAGAGCAACCGCCGGATTCCCGTGAAGGACGACGTCGACGCCATCGCACTGATCGAGCCATCGCCCTGATCCACCCGTCTCCGTAGGCTCGGAAGGATGAGCATCGCGCTGGGAGACACGTTCGTCCGGGACCTTCCCGAACTCGCCGTGCGATGGCAGGCCGAGGATGCGCCCAACCCGACACTGCTGGTCCTCAACGAGGCGCTGGCCGCCGAGCTGGGCCTGGATCCGGCGTGGTTGCGCAGCCCCGACGGGGTGCGTCTGCTCGCCGGCACCGCCGTTCCTGACGACGCCACCCCGGTGGCCCAGGCCTACGCCGGCCACCAGTTCGGGGGCTTCGTCCCCCGGCTCGGTGACGGGCGCGCCCTCCTGCTCGGCGAACTCCTCGACGCCGACGGACGGGTTCGCGATCTGCACCTGAAAGGGTCGGGCCGCACCCCGTTCGCGCGCGGCGGCGACGGCCTGGCCGCGGTCGGGCCGATGCTGCGCGAATACGTGATCAGCGAGGCGATGCACGCCCTCGGCATCCCGACCACCCGCTCGCTGTCGGTGGTCGCCACCGGCCGGTCCGTCTACCGGGAGACCGAGCTGCCCGGCGCCGTCCTGGCTCGGGTGGCGGCCAGCCATCTGCGCGTCGGCAGCTTCCAGTACGCGTCGCTGGTCGCCCGCCAAAGCCACGGTGTGGGTGTGCTGCGCCGCCTCGCCGACTACGCGATCGCACGGCACCACCCCGCCTGCGCGCAAGCCGCCCAGCCGTACCGGGCGCTGCTCGAGGCGGTCATGGACGTGCAGGCCGATCTGATCGCACAGTGGATGTTGGTGGGCTTCATCCACGGCGTGATGAACACCGACAACATGACGATCTCGGGCGAGACCATCGACTACGGCCCCTGCGCGTTCATGGAGGCCTTCGATCCGGAAACAGTGTTCAGCTCGATCGACCACGGCGGCCGCTACGCCTACGGCAACCAGCCAGGCATCGCGCTGTGGAACCTGGCGCGCTTCGCCGAGGCGCTGCTCCCGCTGTTCGACGAGGACACCGACCGCGCCATCAGCCAGGCCGAGGATTCTCTGGGCCGGTTCCGCGATCGTTACCAGAGCCGCTGGGACGAGGGCATGCGCGCGAAGCTCGGCCTTGCCGGCGCCCCGGCGGAACAGGCCGATGCGCTGAGCCAGGACCTGCTCGTGCTGCTGCAGGCGAACGGCATCGACCACACATCGTTCTACCGGCGGCTGGCCGAAGCGGCCCGCGGTGAGGCCGAGCCGGTGCGCGGCGAGTTCGTCGACCTCGCCGGCGTCGACGCATGGCTGGGCCGGTGGCGTGCGCTCGATCCCGATCCGGTGGCCATGGACGCGGTGAACCCGGTCTACATCCCGCGCAACCATCTGGTGGAAGAGGCGCTCGCCGCCGCCACCGACGGGGACCTGGGTCCGGCGGAGAACCTGCTCGCCGCGGTGCGCTCGCCCTACCAGATACGACCGGGTTTCGAGCGCTACGCGGAGCCGGGCCAGCAGGAGTTCTCGGCCACGTTCCGAACATTCTGTGGGACCTGATCACACCGCGTACCGTGACGGGGTGAGCGCGACTAGCAAGAGGCTCGGCCTGCAGGACCTGCTGTTCATCTACGGGGAAACGCCCAGTTCGAAGATGCACGTGGCCGGCCTGCTGCCGTTCACGCCGCCGCCCAACGCGACGGTCGAGTATCTGCGCGAGATGATCGCCGAGGCCCGCCGCCAGGAGGTGATGCGGCCGTGGAACCTCAAGCTCGCCCACCCGCGACTGCAGTACAGCCCCCTGCACAGCTGGGTCGAGGACAAGGACTTCGACTTCGACTACCACGTGCGTCGCTCGGCACTGGCCAGCCCCGGTGACGAACGCGAGCTCGGCATCCTGGTGTCGCGGCTGCACAGCAACCACCTCGACCTGACCAGGCCGCCGTGGGAGCTGCACGTCATCGAGGGTCTCGAAGGCGGCCGGTTCGCGCTGTACATGAAGATCCACCACGCGCTGGTCGACGGCTACAGCGCGATGCGCATGCTCGCTCGCAGCCTGTCCACCGACCCGGAGTCGAACGACACCCGGATGTTCTTCAACGTGCCGATGCCCGAACGGGCGCAGGGGCCGAAGGCCACCGGATCGAACGGGACGTCGGTCAATCCGCTCACCGCGGCGCTGCGGACGATCAGCGGGATCGGCGCCACCGTCAGCGGTGGTGTCAGCGCTGCCGTCGACCTGACGACGGCGGTGGTCAACACCCAGATCCGCCGCGACGGCGAGTACGCCCAGATCGCAGGGTCGGCGTCGGCGCCGCACAGCATCCTCAACGCGCGGATCAGTCGCAATCGGCGCTTCGCGACTCAGCAGTACGACTTCGACCGTCTCAAGAAGCTCAGCTCCCAGCACGGAGCGACGATCAACGACGTGTCGCTGGCCATCCTCGGCGGCGGCCTGCGTCGCTTCCTCTCCGAGATCGACGAACTGCCCGACCGATCGCTGATCGCGTTCCTTCCCGTCAACGTCCGACCCAAGGGTGACGAAGGCGGCGGCAACGCCGTCGGCGCGATCCTGGCTCCGATGGGCACCGACATCGCCGATCCGGTGGAACGGCTGAACGTCATCACCGCCGCGACCGGGGCGGCCAAGGCGCAGCTGCAGAACATGTCTCCGGCGGCGATCATCGCCTACAGCGCGGCACTGCTGGCGCCGGCGGGCACGCAGATCGCCGGCGCTCTCACCGGTGTGCAGGCGCCCTGGCCCTACACGTTCAACCTCTGCGTCTCGAACGTGCCGGGACCACGGGAACCGTTGTGGTTCAACGGCTCCCGGCTGGAAGCCACCTACCCGGTGTCCATTCCGATCCACGGCATGGCGCTGAACATCACGCTGCAGAGCTACGCCGACACCCTGAACATCGGGTTCGTGGGCTGCCGGGATCGGCTGCCCCACCTGCAGCGCCTGGCCGTCTACACCGGCGACGCGCTGGCCGAGCTCGAGAAAGCCTCGGAGGCCTAGTCGCACCCCAAAAGGGACCCCTCGGCGAGGGGTGCACCTGTTCGCGGCTTTCACGCCGCTTCGTTGTCGGGTGGTGCGGGTCCGCCGGGTTCTGACGGTCCGCTGGTTGAGGGTGACGGGCACGCGGCGGCGCCCCTGGTCGAATCGGCTTGCGCCTCAACGTCGTTCTTCTCGTCGTCCTCGGGTGGGCGCAGGAGGCGTTCGGGTGTGTGGTGGGTGTTGACCCGGGTTTGTCCGGTGTCTAGGTCCGGTGGTGGGGTCCATTCGACTTCATGGCGGGCGTTCATCGACGTGGTCCAGCCGCCGGGTGCGACGGCGCGGTTGTCGGGCGGGCAGGCCAGGCCGAGGTCGTCGATGTTGGTCAGCCCGCCCTCGGCCCAATCCTGTGTGACGTGGTGGACCTGGCAGCCGTAAGCCCCGACCGGGCAGCCGGGTTTCGTGCAGCCACCCTCGCGGCCGATCAGCATGATCCGCTGGGCTGGTGATGCGGTGCGGCGGGTGCGGAACAAGTCGAGCGCCGCGCCGGTGGCGCGGTCAAAGATCGCCAGGTAGTGGGACGCGTGCGCCCCCATCCGGATCACGTCCTTGATCGGGAGGCGGGTGCCACCGCCGGTGACCCCGATCCCGGCGCAGGACTCGAGGTCCTGCAGCGTCGTGCGGACGATCACCGTGACCGGTAACCCGTTGAGCTGACCGAGTTCGCCGCTCATCAGGGCGATGCGTCCGACGGCGAGCAGGGCGTCGTGTTGGCGTTGGGCGAGGCTGCGGTGATCGTTGTCGATCTGCGCCTGCGTCGGTGTCCCGGAAATACAGGGCTCGTCATCGTCGGGGTTGCACATGCCGGGGGCGGCGTATTTGGCGAAGATCGCCTCCCACACCGCCGCGGCTTCCGGGGTCAGATCCGCCCACCACTGCGTCATCCCGTCGCGGCCCTGCCGAGATTTCTTCAGACCCCGTTTTCGGGTGCGTTCGGTGTCATCAGGTTCAGGCCCGTCTTGATCGAGCAGGAACAGGGTCAGGTCTGCGGCGTCGCGGGTTTCTTTCGGGCCGGCCCCGACGGCGGTGCGGACCAGTTCGACTTCGAACTGTTCCCGGGTCGTGGTGTCGCAGAAGACGGGGAGTTTGTCGACGGCTTTACGGATGATCTCCACATGCTCGCCGTTGATCAGCCCCTGCTCCTGGGCGACCGCGGTCGCGGGCAACACTGGCGGCAACGGCTCTCCGGTCAGTGACTGACACGGCGCCAGCAGCGCGGCCTCAGTCAACCGGCGATTCGCCTCCGGACCGCTGATCCGGTAGCGGATCGCGAGGACGTCTTTCCAGTTCTTGGCGCCCATCTGCTGCGGGGTGGTCTCGGCCTGCAGCCGCGCCAGGCCGCGATTGCGGGCGGCCGGCAACCGGCACCCGGCGGATTCCAGCTCGTCGAGCAGCTCCTTCAACTCGCCGGCCGTCGAGAGGTCCAGATCGCAGGCGAGCACGCCATTGACCGCGGCCCGCAGCACCGCCACCGCCTCCCGCACCTCCGACATGAATCGAACATACGTACGATCACCGACAAAAAGAGTCGCCTAAACGGCGTGGCAGCTGATCACGCAAAAGGACTACGGTTTACCTGTGGCGAACCCGACCCTGACCGACGACACCGCGACCCTGCCAAACGGCCTGACCGCCGACGAGGCCCGCGCCGAAGCCGCCCGCGCGTACGAACTCGACCGTGCCCACGTGTTCCACTCGTGGTCGGCACAGGCGGAGATCGCGCCGATGACGATCACCGCGTCGGAGGGCTGCCACGTCTGGGACGGCGACGGCAACCGGCTGCTCGACTTCTCCTCCATGTTGGTCAACACCAACATCGGCCACCAGCACCCCAAGGTCGTCGCGGCGATCGCCGAGCAGGCAGCCAAGCTGTGTACGGTCGCGCCCCAGCACGCCAACGCCGCACGCTCCGAAGCCGCCCGCCTGGTCGCCGAACGCACACCGGGCGAGCTGAACAAGATCTTCTTCACCAACGGCGGCGCCGACGCCGTCGAGCACGCCGTGCGCATGGCCCGCCTGCACACCGGCCGCTACAAGGTGCTCGCCCGCTACCGCTCCTACCACGGCGGCACCGAGACCGCGATCAACCTGACCGGCGACCCCCGCCGCTGGCCCAACGACCACGGCAACGCCGGGATCGTGCACTTCTTCGGGCCCTTCCTCTACCGCTCGCAATTCCACGCCGTCACCGAGGAGGAGGAGACCGAGCGCGCGCTCGCGCATCTGCGCGACATCATCCGGATGGAAGGCCCGTCGACGATCGCGGCGATCATCCTCGAATCCATCCCGGGCACTGCAGGCATCATGGTGCCCCCGCCCGGTTACCTCGCCGGTGTCCGCGCCTTGTGCGACGAGTACGGCATCGTCTACATCGCCGACGAGGTGATGTCGGGCTTCGGTCGCAGCGGCAAGTGGTTCGCCATCGACCATGCCGACGTCGTGCCCGATCTGCTGACGTTCGCCAAGGGAGTGAACTCCGGCTACGTGCCGCTCGGCGGGGTCGCGATCAGCCCCCACATCGCCGAGACGTTCGCCCACCGCGCCTACCCCGGCGGGCTCACCTACTCCGGGCATCCGCTCGCGACCGCCGCCGCAGTGGCGACCATCACCGCGATGGCCGAGGAAGGCATCGTCGAGAACGCCGCCCGCATCGGCACCGAGGTGCTCGGACCGGCGCTGCGCGACGTCGCGGCGCGGCACCGCAGTGTCGGTGAAGTGCGCGGCACCGGCGTGTTCTGGGCCGTCGAGCTGGTCTCCGACCAGACCACCCGCGAACCGTTGGCTCCGTACGGAAGTTCCAGCGCGGCAATGAATTCCGTGATCGCCGAATGTAAGAAGCTCGGCATGCTGCCGTTTGCCAACTACAACCGTATCCACGTGGTGCCGCCGTGCATCATCACTGAAGAGCTGGCCCGCGAAGGCGTCGACATCCTGGACCGGGCGCTCGACGTCGCCGACGCCGCGATCGGCTAATCCCCGAGTTCGCCGCTGATTCCGCGTTCCAGCGCATGTCGTGCGCGCTCGGGCAGCACCAACAGTCCGTCGAGTTCGCGCTGCGCCAGGCGGTAGGCCCGCTCACGTTCCTGCGGGGTCGCGGCGGTGTCGGCGGCGACCCGCAGTAGCCGTTGCGCGCGCGCCAGACGCTCCTGTTCCTCCGCGGTGAACGCGGCCCGTTTGCGCCGCCGCGCTTCGGCTTCCGCGACGTCGAACGCGGTCGCGTACTCACCGACCGCCTCGACATAGGCCCGTAGGGCGTCCCGGTCCTCGAGCAGATCAGCGATGTCAGCGGGCCGCAGGAAATCCGCACGCAGCTTCGCGCGGTGGAAGCGTTCGGTCAGCGGATCGCGCAGATCGGTCATCAGCGGGAAGTCCAGCACCTTCGCGGCGTCCAATTCGTACTCCAGCCAGCGGGTGTCGGTGCGATCATGCTGCTCGATCGTCCGCAGCACGGTGCGACGCTGAGCCGCCGTGGCGGGCCGCACTGCCGGCGGCGCCGCGGGGAGTTCGGGGTCGCGTTGGCGCCGCGCGGCGGCTATCCCGCGATAGGTGGCGTAGGCCACGCCGACCAGCGGCACGAGCACCACCAGCAGCTCGACCAACCGGAAGATCAGACCCATCCCGCCAGAATGCCATCAACCCGTGGTTTCGATTCGATACCGACTGGGGAACTAATTAGTCATGCGACACAAGACTCTGAATCTCGGTTCCTTGATCTTCGCGGGCGCGGCGGCGACTGCAATCGCAACTGCGCCCCTGACTTTCGCTCAGCCGGCTCCCCCGCCGTGCTTCAACCCGGACGGCACGCCCTGCGCGTCGATCGGGACAGCGGGTCCGGGTGGTGCGAGCGGCGCCATCCCCGGCGGCCCGGGCGGCGCAGCCGGTCCCGGTGGTGTCAGCGGCGCCACCAATCCCGGTGGTGTGGCTGGTGCGGCCGGTCCCGAGGGCGCCAGTGGCGCGATCCCCGGCGGGCCGTCCGGTGTGGCCGGTCCGGGTGGTGCCAGTGGCTCGACAAACCCGGGCGGTGTCGGCGGTACTGCCGGACCCGGCGGCGTCTCGGGCTGCATCCCCGGCGTGGGGTGCGCCTCCATCCCCGTCTCCTGACTCCTGACCGACAACTGACCACCGAACGCAGCCGGACCCGCAACGCGGGTCCGGCTTTTCGGTGTCTGCTCAGCGGCTAGCGTGAGCGCCATGCCGCTGCTGATCAAGAACGTGCGCATCTTCGACGGGCTGTCCGACCGGGTGACGGACGGGCACGTGCTGATCGAGGGTCAGATGATCTCCGCCGTCGAGACATCGCCCATCGCCGAGGCCGACGGCACAAGTGTGATCGACGGAGCCGGACGGACATTGATGCCCGGCATGATCGATGCGCACGTTCATCTGGTCGGGATGGCGAACTCGCTGTTGAACCTCGCCATGGGTTCTCAGACACTGCTCGCCGCGACTGCGCTGGCCGGCGCCACCGACACCCTGCTGCGCGGTTTCACCACGGTGCGCGACATGGCCGGCGACACCGCAGGCCTCAAGACGGTGATCGACGCACGACCCGCGCTCGGTCCGCGGATCTACCCCAGCCAGGCCGCGCTGTCGCAGACCGGGGGGCACGGCGACTTCGGCTTCGTCTACGAACGCCCGACCGCGCTGGGCGGCAGCGAGTCCCGCGCCGAACAGATCGGTTTCATGCGGGTCGCCGACGGGCCCGATCGCGTGCTGGCCGCGGTGCGCGAGCAGCTGAAGCTCGGCGCCAGCCAGATCAAGCTCATGGTCGGCGGCGGTGCGGCGTCGCTGTACGACCCGCTCTACACCGTGCAGTTCACCCCCGCCGAGTTGAGAGCCGCCGTGCAGGCCGCCGAGGACTACGGCACCTACGTCGCCACGCACGTCTACAACGTCACTGGGATCCGTCGCGCCGTCGACGCCGGGGTGAAGTCCATCGAGCACGGCCACCTCGCCGACGAACCGACCATCGCGATGCTCGCCGAACGCGGGGTGTGGTTGTCCACCCAGCCGTTCGCCGAGCACGACCACACGTTCGCCAATCCGGCCAGCGCGCAGAAGAACCGGGAGATCTGCGCGGGCACCGACCGGCTGTTCGGCTGGGCCGCCACCCACGGGGTGCGTCTGGCGTGGGGCACCGACCTGCTGTTCGAGCCGGAGCACGCCGATCTGCAGAGCGCGATGATGGTGCGGCTCGGCGACTACATGAGCGCCGTCGCTGCGCTCAAGCTCGTCACCTCGGGCAACGCCGCGCTGCTGCGGATGGCCGGCGACCGGGACCCCTATCGGTCGGCCCGCCTGGGTGAGATCACCGCCGGCGCATGGGCCGACGTGCTGCTGGTCGACGGCGATCCGACCGCCGATCTCTCCCTGTTGGGCGATCCGGCGAAGAACCTGCGCGTGATCGTCAAGGACGGCGTGATCGTGAAGGGGGCCGCATCGTGACGGACCTGGCCGGGCGCTCCGTCATCGTGACCGGCGCGGCCCGCGGTGTCGGCAAGGGCATCGCGACCGCGCTCACCGCGCGCGGTGCGTCGGTGCTTCTGGTCGACCGCGACGAGGAGATGCTGCACGCGACGACCGAAGAACTGTCCGGTGGTTCCGTCGTCTCGTTGGTGGAGGATCTGCGCGAGCCGGACGCCGCCGGACGCATCGTGGCGGCCGCGGTCGAAGCCTTCGGCACGGTGCACGGTCTGGTCAACAACGCGATTGCGACCAACGAGCCCAAGGCTTTTCACGAGATCACCGAGCAGGATTACGACCTCGTGTTCGACGTCGGGCCGCGCGCCACGTTCCTGCTGATGCAGGCCGTGTACCCGGTGTTCGTCGGCAACGGCGGAGGCAGCATCGTCAACCTCGGCTCGGGATCGGGGACCCAGGGTCTGTCCCGGTTCGGCGCCTACGGTGCGGCAAAGGAAGCGATCCGGGGCATGTCGAAGGTCGCGGCACTGGAGTGGGGCCGTCACCGCATTCGGGTCAACGTGGTGTGCCCGTACGCCGAAACCGAGAGCATCCGAGCGTGGCGGGAGTTGGACCCGAAGACCTACGAACGCACGGTGCGTGCTGTCCCGCTGGGCCGGCTCGGTGACGTGGCGACCGACATCGGGCCCGTCGTGTGCTTCCTGCTCAGCGACGACGCCGCGTTCGTCACCGGTCAGACGCTCATGGCCGACGGTGGATCGGCCGGTTTCCGCTGACCGATCCGGGTCACGCAGTAGGCCGCAAGAATCCTTGCCAGCGGCGCGATCTCGGCGAGATCGGCGTATCCGTCATGGGAGTAGATCTCCATCAGATAGCTGTTCTCGCCCGCGGGCACACCGATGCCCAGCACCGCCTGATATCCGAGCGCTTCCAGGAGGGCGACCTCGTCGGGATCGGCGGACTCCATCCCCACCGCGGCCAGGAAGGTCGAGCCGTCGGCGATCGCACGCGCCGAGGTGGGGTAGTCGGCGAGGGCGTAGTTCGGCGGTCCGAAGTCCACGAGCACCGTCAGCCCGGCCTCTTGCTTGCGTACGCTGGCGACGTTGCTCACCAGCCGGAGCGCCGTCCCTCCCCCGGTGGTCTCCGAGATCGCCCAGGCCGCCGCGTCCAGAGCCTGCGCGAGGGCGACGGCCACCGCCTCCAGCGCCTGGGCGAGCGTCATCTCCGGCTGCTCGTCGAGCATGCGCACCAGATCGGAGGCCAACCGGTCCACGGCGCGGCGCGGCCCCGTGCGGCGGTCCCACCCGGCGAGGTCTCGTGCATCCACTGACGCCGGTGCGCCCGTGCTGTAGCGCGCGGGTCCCTGCCGTTTGGCGTGCAGCAGTGCGGCGTCGGCGGCGGCCAGCAACTCCGCGGCACTGCGAACATCGGGACCTGTCGTCGCGGCACCCCAGCACAGGCTGACCTCGCGATCGACGACGTCGTGCAGGGCGCGGGTGGCATCGGTGGCGAACACCTGCGCCGAGGCCAGCGACGCATCGGGAAGCAGGATGCAGAACTCGTCGCCACCCAGCCGCGCGGCGATCGCGCCCTCGACGGTGTCGGCAAGACCACCCAGCACGGCGGCGACGTCGCGCAGCAGTGCATCTCCCGCAGGGTGACCGTCGCGGTCGTTGATGCGCTTGAACCCGTCCAGGTCACACAGGATGGCCACGGGAGTCGATGTCTCCCAATCCAATTCGGCGAAACGCTGGTCGATGGCGCGGCGGTTGGCGATGCCGGTGAGCGGGTCCTGGAGGGCATATCCCCACACCATGTTCAGCGTCTCGGATCGGTTGATCGCCACCGTGATGTACGCCGCGATGGCCGAGAGCAGCTGCGCGTCACCGAGGTCGAATCGCCGGCCGTCGACACCGGAGGCCCAGATCTCACCCCACATCGAGTCGCCGCTCATGATCGGTACGGCGATTTCACTCTCCTTGCCGATCTTGTTCAGCCAGGCGGTGCAGTGCGGGGGGCAGTCGGGCTCGTCCAGGGCGTTGAGGTAGGGGCGGCCGTGCAGCAGCAACTCCGCGACGTGGGGGTCGCCACCCATCGGGTAGTACTCGTCGGCGGGCCAGCGCGTCTCGTCGGGGCCGAGGTCGCCGACGTTGATCAGGGTGCGCAGCGATGCGAGGTCGGCCTCCCAGCGGCTGATCGACAGCGACGACGCCCGAAGCGCGCCGAGCGCCTGCTCGGCGATCACCTCGAGGGCCTCGTCGAATGCGTCGGCCCGAGCAACGGCCTCGGCCACGCGCAGGAGACACCGGAGTACCTGCAGGTCAGAGGCGGCATCGGGGAGCGACAGCTCTTCTGCCGTGCCACCGTCCATGTCGCCGCGCACCCGTCCCACCCCCACGATCCGCGCTCCTGGCGCGGAGAGGCTGATGCTACCGGCGAATGCTGGGAGCCGTCATTTCTTCGCGCGGCGGTAACCTGCCCAGCTGTGCAACCGATACCTGTCATCGCCCTGACCGGTTATCTCGGCGCCGGGAAGACGACGTTGCTCAACCACGTGCTGCGCAGCCCCGACGCGCGAATCGGCGTGGTGATCAACGACTTCGGCGAGCTCAACGTCGACGCCGGGCTGGTCACCGGTCAGGTCGACGAGCCCGCCTCGATCGCCGGCGGATGCATCTGCTGCCTACCCGACGACGGCGGTCTCGACGTGGCGCTGGCCCGGCTCGCCGACCCTCGTCTGCGGCTGGACGCCATCATCGTCGAGGCCAGCGGGTTGGCCGACCCGGTGGCGATCTCCCGCATCATCCGGTTCAGCGGCGTGGACGGGATCCGCTCAGGTGGCGTGGTCGACGTGCTGGATGCGGTGACGCACTTCGACACCGTCGACCGGGACGCCAGCCCACCGGCACGCTACGGCGCCGCGACGTTGGTGGTGGTCAACAAGCTGGACCAGGTCGAGCCGCAGGAGCGCGACGCGGTGCTGCGCCGCGTCACCGACCGGGTACGCGAGACCAACCCGCACGCGCAGGTCGTCGGCGCCACGGCTGGACGGATCGACCCGGCCCTGCTGTTCGACGTGGCCGCCGACGAGCAGATGGGGCAGCTGACGTTCCGGGAGCTGCTGACAGCTGCCGACGACCGTCCGCACGAGCACACGCACGCGGATTCGGTGACCGTGCTCAGCGACGGGTGCGTGGACCCCGGCGCGGTGCTCGACCTGCTCGAGGAACCGCCCGCCGGGGTGTACCGGATGAAGGGCACGGTGGCGGTCCGGTTCCGTGGCGCGGTGCGCCACTACGTGGTCAATGTCGTCGGCGCGTCCGTGCACGTCGCGCCCGCCCCGGCGAACTCGCCGGCCAACTCTCTGGTCGCGATCGGCATGCACCTCGACATCGACAGCGTGCGCGCGGCCGCGTCGGCGGCGCTGGCGCCCAGCGACGGAACCGCGGCGGCACCGGCCATCCGCCGGCTGCAGCGCTACCGCAGGCTCAGCATCTGACACCTAGGCTGAACCGGTGGCAGAACTGAACGTGCTCGGCGAGCAGCTGGACCCGTGCAGCACCGAACCCCTGACCGGGTTCTATCGCGACGGTTGCTGCAGCACCGGCGACGAGGACCTCGGCGTGCACACCATCTGCGCGGTGGTGACCGCGGAGTTCCTCGCCCATCAGCGCTCGATCGGTAACGACCTGAGCACGCCGATGCCCGCCTACCGGTTCCCCGGCCTCGTGCCCGGCGACCGCTGGTGCGTGACGGCGCGCAACTGGCTGCGAGCACATCAGGACGGGCAGGCCTGCCCCGTCGTGCTGGCCTCGACACATGAACGCACCCTCGACGTCGTACCGCTGGACGTGCTGGCGTCCTATGCCGTCGACGTGCCCGACGACTTGGCGGACCTGTGATGGCTTCGGTGTTGACGGTGAACACGGCGTCCTCGCCCATCGATCTGGGCGAGTTGCGCACCGGGATCGACAAGCGGCCCAGTGCCGAACCCCTCGAGGTGAGGGCTCCAGGGCCGCGCAAGGACGGCCTGGGCAGCGGCGTCGTCGGCGACTCGATCTGCAACCGCCGCTATCACGGCGGCGACGATCAGGCGGTGTACGCCTACGCGCGGGAGGATCTCGACCGATGGGCCGCTGAGCTCGACCGGGAACTGACCAACGGGGTGTTCGGCGAGAACCTGACCACGACCGGCGTCGACGTGACCGGTGCGCTGGTGGGTGAGCGGTGGGCGGTCGGCTCGGACGGCCTGGTGCTCGAGGTCACGAGCCCGCGCACCCCGTGCCGGACGTTCACCACCTGGCTGGGGATTCGCGGCTGGATGAAGACGTTCACCGCCGCCGCGCTGCCCGGCGCCTACCTCCGCGTCATCTCCCCCGGAACCGTGCGCGCGGGCGACGCGATCGAGATCGTCTCGCGGCCCGACCATGGCGTCACCGTGGGGGTTGTGTTCCGCGCGTTGATGTCCGAGCCGGAGCTGTTGCCCGAGCTCGCGGTGGCCGACGCGCTGCCGGACAAGATCAAGCGACAGGTGGCCAAGCGTGTGAGGTGAGTCGCAATCGCGTCGCAGATCCTGCGATGCGGTTTTGCACCGGGACATCGCAGGGAACGCTCCTGACGCGCCGACACTGCCGTCATGCGACGACGACGTCCCCTCTGGCGCAGACCCCCGATCCCGAGGAGCTGTTTTCCCTGTGGACAACGCCATCGCCCCTGCAACTCATCTGGCCACCGCCGCAGCATGGGTGGCCGGTGCCATCGCGCTCGCGTACGTGGTGGGCCTGGCCCTCTCCTGGCTGCTCCAACGACTGGGCCGGCGCAGCCGTGTCCTGCGCGATGTCGCCGATCTGACCCGCCGACCCTTACGCGCGACCCTAGTGGTGATCGCGGCATCCGTCGCCGTGCGGCACGCCTCGGACGGGCAGACTGCCTGGCGCGGCTGGCTGGACCACGCGCTGGTGATCGCTGTGATCGGCACGTTGACCTGGCTGGTGGCCAGCCTGCTGATGGTGGCCGAGCGTCAGGTCATCGGCCGGTTCGCCGGGGGTGACACCGGGCTGACAGACGCCGACCGGCACCGACGCAAGATCCGCACCCAGGTGATGACGCTACGCAGGCTCGCGGTCGCGGTCGTCGTCGTTCTGGGCGTCGCGGCGACGCTGATGACGTTCCCGTCGTTCTCCGATGTCGGGAAGACAGTGTTCGCTTCGGCGGGCGTGTTGACCGTGGTCGCCGGGCTGGCCGCCCAGACGTCACTCGGTTCGGTGTTCGCCGGTATCCAGATCGCCTTCTCCGACGCCATCCGCGTCGGCGACGTCGTGGTGCTCGAAGAGGAGTGGGGACGCATCGAGGAGATCACGCTGACCTACGTCGTCGTCCACCTGTGGGATGAGCGGCGATTGGTTCTGCCCTGCACGTACTTCACGACCACTCCGTTCCAGAACTGGACCCGCAACGCAACCCAGCTGCTGGGAACGGCGGAATTGGATGTCGATTTCACTGTGCCGTTCGACGCGATGCGCGCCGAGCTGGATCGGCTGTTGCGTGCCAACGACAAGTGGGACGGCCGCGTGGGGGTGCTGCAGGTGACCGACGCGGTCGACGGCGTGGTACGGGTTCGAATGCTGGTCAGCGCGCCCGACGCCGGGCAGCTGTTCGACCTGCGCTGCGATGTCCGCGAGGGCATGGTGGCGTGGCTGCAGCGCACCAATCCCGGCGCACTTCCTGTTCGGCGTATCGAGCACCAGACCGACGCGGTGCGCGACAATACCCGCGACGACATGTATCGCGATGCGCCACAGGCGGATTCGGGGCTGTTCAGCGGTAGCGCAGACGCCGAGCGCCGCAATCGGGCGTTCGAGAAGACCGGCTAACGGATCGTGTAGCCGCCGTCGATCAGCAGGTCGGCACCGGTGATCATCGCAGCGGCATCGGATGCGAGAAAGACTGCGGCAGCAGCGATTTCGTTAGGATACGCGAAGCGGCCGGTGGGGATCTGCTTCTTCAACTCGTCGCCGCGCGGGCCGTCCCAGGCTTTGCGCCCGAGCTCGGTGAGCACCACGGTCGGCGAGATCGTGTTCACCCGCACCCCGCGCGGTCCCCACTCCGAAGCCAGCACTTTCGACACGCCCACGACGCCGAACTTCGACGCGCAGTACGCGACGTGCTGGTCGAGGGCCACGGTCGCCGCCTGGGAGGCCATGTTGACGATCGCGCCCCCGCCCGCGGCGAGCATGTGCTGCCCGACGGCCTGGCTGACCAGGAAGGTGCCGGTGAGGTTGACCGCGATGGTCTTGGCCCACGCGTCGAGGGGCAGGTCCTCGGCGGGGGCGAGCATCACGATGCCCGCACTGTTGACGAGGATGTCGATCCGGCCGAATGCGGCGACGACCTCGTCGACGGCCGCGGTGACCGACGTCGGGTCGGCGACGTCAGCGGCGAATCCGCGGTTCTCGGAACCGATTTCGGTCGCCCTCCGCTGTGCAGCGTCGCCGTCCAGGTCGACGACGGCGACCCGGGCGCCCTTGGTCGCGAATGCGGCGGCGATGGCGGCGCCGATGCCGGACGCTCCTCCGGTCACCATTGCGGTCTTACCGGTCAGCGGGAAGCTCAGATCGACTACCGGCTCGGTCATGGTGGAGTCCTTTCGCTGGGTGGATGCGGCCTCAGTCGAGGACTGCGGCCGCGATCTCGGTGTCGGTCACCAGTGCGGAGATCAGGCCGGACCGCAGGACGGCGCGGGTGGCGACGATCTTCTCCGCTCCGGCGCAGATCGCGATGACGGTGGGGATCGCGCGCAGGCCCTGCTCGGTGATGCCCATGCGCCGCTCGTCGAGACCGGCGACGCGCAGACCGTCCGCGTCGAGCAGCAGGCCGCAGGTCTCGGCTCGCACGCCCGCCTCGTAGAGCGCCGCGGCCTCCTCTTCGGGCACCGACGTGTACACCTGTGAGGCCTCGGCGGTCCAGCCGCCGACGGACACGAGCGCGCAGGTGACCCGGGAATGGTTGGCGAAGGCGTCCTTGATCGGCGGTGTGCTCGCCAAGCTGCGGGCCGTGCGGGCGTCGCCGACGACGTAGGGGGCGTACAGCGGCCAGGATTTGCCGCCGGTGACCTCGGTGATGCGCCGGGTCAGGTCGGCGCCGTTGGAGGTGAGGCCGCCGGCCAGTCCGGTCAGCTGGACGACGTCGCAGCGCGGGAGGTCGTGCAGGTAGGGCGCGATGCGGGTCATCGTGCGGCCACAGTCGATGCCGATCACGTCGCCCTTGCGCAGGACGGAATGCAGCAGATCGGCCATCGCCTTGGCGACGGCTTCGACCCGGTCGGCGGTGTTCTTGGACTGTGCGACAACGGCATAGGCGTGCCGCAGCGAGTACCGCTTCTGCAGAGCGCTGGACAGGCCGACGTCGATGGAGCCCGGATCGTGGATCGTGATCTCGACCATGCCGGATTCGAGTGCCTCTTCGAGCATGCGGGCGACTTTGAAGCGGGACAGGCCGAATTCCTCGGCGATCTCGACCCGGGTGCGTCCCTCGAGGTAGTAGCGGCGGGCGATGACGGCGCGCTGGAACAGCTCGTCCGGTCCCATCTCGCCTCCCCTCTCGCCGATCACCAACTCCGCTCATATGAGCACACCTGCTTGACATGTGAGCATAGCCCAGAGAATGATCCACATCACAAGGATCAAATGAGCGGCTCTTGTAACAGATGAGCGCGAGGAGTGCGATGTGACCGTGGCCAGTTCCGATACCGCCGCACCAACCCCGGCCACCATGCGGGCCAGCGTCATGACCGGCGTCGGCGCCCTGCGGATCGAGGACAGACCCGTCCCGGCCCCAGGCGATCACCAGGTTCTCGTCGAGGTCGCCGCCGTGGGCGTGTGCGGCTCGGACGTGCACTACTACCGGCACGGCCGTATCGGCGACTTCATCGTCGAGCAGCCGATGATCCTCGGCCACGAGCTCTCGGGGCGTATCGCCGCGGTGGGCGCCGGCGTCGACCCGCAGCGGGTCGGCCAGCGCGTGGCGGTGGAACCGCAACATCCGTGCCGCCGGTGCACCCAGTGCCGCGCAGGCCGCTACAACCTGTGCGCGCACATCGAGTTCTATGCGACCCCGCCGATCGACGGCGCCTTCTGCCGCTACGTCCTCACCGACGACGACATGGCCCACCCGGTGCCCGATTCGATGTCTGACGACGCGGCCGCACTGCTCGAACCGCTGTCGGTCGCCATCGCCACCATGCGCAAGGCGCACGTGGCCCCGGGCACCTCGATCCTGATCGCCGGCGCCGGGCCCATCGGCGTCATCTGCGCGCAGACGGCCCGCGCATTCGGGGCCGCCCGCATCGTCGTTACCGACCTCGTGGCCTCCCGCCGGGACAAGGCGCTCCAGTTCGGCGCGACCGAGGTGCTCGATCCCACCGCCGTCGACGTCGCGAGCATCGATCCCGTGGACGCGTTCGTCGACGCGACCGGCGTGCCCGCGGCGGTGGTCAGCGGGATCAAGGCCGTCGGCCCGGCCGGGCATGTCGTCCTGGTGGGCATGGGCGCCGACGAGTACGCGCTGCCCGTCGCCCACATCGCCAACAACGAGATCAACCTCACCGGGATCTTCCGCTACACCGACACCTGGCCCGCGGCGATCCACCTGGTGTCCAGTGGCGCTGTCGATCTCGACGCGATGGTGACCGGCCGCTACGACCTCGAGCACGTCGGTGAAGCGCTCGACAGCGATTCGGACCCGGCCAGCCTGAAGTCGATCGTGGAGCCCCGATGACCAGCGGAGCGCTGTTGCGCTGCAGCGACATTCGCAAGAGCTTCGGCGGTGTGCCGGTGCTCGAAGGCATCACTCTGGACCTGCAGCCGGGCACGGTCACCGCACTGGCCGGCGAGAACGGTGCGGGCAAGTCCACGCTGATGAAGATCATCAGCGGCCAGTACAGCGCCGATCAGGGCACGGTCACTGTCGGTGATGCGACGTTGACACCGGGCAACACCAAGGACGCGGTGCGCCACGGCGTGGCGATCGTGCCGCAGGAACTGGCCTCGATCGAGAACATGTCGGTCTACGAGAACCTGTTCGTCGGACGGGAACTCACCGTCGGTCCGTTCCTGAACCGGCGCGCGATGATCGACCAGGCGCGCGATTCGCTGGCCGTCTTCGGCGTCGCGATCGACCCGTCCGCGCGGATGGGCAGCCTGCCGGTCGGGCTGCGGCAGATCGTCGAGATCGTCAAGGCCGCCAGCACCGGCGCGCAGATCGTGATGCTCGACGAACCGACGTCGGCGATCTCCGAACGCGAGGTCGAGGGCCTCTACAAGGTGGTGCGCCGGCTGCGCGAGCACGGCGTGGCGATGGTGTACACCACCCACAAGATGGCCGAGATCCGCGCGATCGCCGACCGGGTCGTCGTGCTGCGCGACGGCGGGCTCATCCTCGACAAGAAGATCGACGACGTCAGCGACGACGACATCGTCACCGCGATGATCGGCCGTGAGCTCGACGCGCTGTTCCCAGACCGCCCCACACCGGGCACCGATCCCGTGCTCGAGGTGCGTGACCTCCAGGTCGAGGGCGCCTCGGGACCGGTGTCGTTCACCGTCCACGCCGGCGAGATCGTCGGTCTCGCGGGCCTCGTCGGCGCAGGACGTACCGAGCTGCTCGAGGCGATCTTCGGGGCGCGGTCCAGCAGCGGGGGCCAGATCACGGTGCGCGGCAAGACCGTCAAGCGCAATCAGCCGGCCGCGGCGATCACCGCGGGCATGGCGATGGTGCCCGAGGACCGCAAGCTGTCCGGGGTGGTGCTGTCGATGAGCGTGCTCGACAACGGCACCCTGCCCCGGCTCTCGTCGTTCTCTCTGGCCGGCTGGCTGCGCACCCGGGCACGCAACAAGGCGGTGTCCGAGGTGATGTCGTCGGTGCGGCTCAAGACGCGCGGGCTGAGTCAGGAGGTCGGCACACTGTCCGGCGGCAACCAGCAGAAGGTGGTGCTGGCGCGCTGGCTTACCGGAGACGTCAACGTGCTGCTGCTCGACGAGCCGACCCGCGGCGTCGACGTCGGTGCCCGCAGCGAGATCTACCGCATCGTCAACGAATTCGCGGCGGGTGGGATGGCGGTGCTGATGGCATCGTCGGACATGCCCGAGATCGTCGGGCTCTCCCACCGCGCATTCGTGATGCGCGAGGGCACGTTCGTCGGAGAGCTCGACCGCGACGCCCTCGACCACCCCGAGGTCCAGGAATCGGTCTTCCGCCTGGCCACCGCACTCGACAGCAGATCAACGACGACCCCGCAGCAGGAGGCTTCATGAGTACCGACGTCGACAGCAGCGCACAGCCACCCGGCCCGTCAGCTGCCCCGACCGTCGCCTCGCCGATCACCGGCGAGCCGGTGAAACTGTTCTCGCGGCAGTGGATTTCGGGCGTGCTCCTGCGCTACTCCATGGTGATCGTGGTGCTGCTGGTCATCGCTTACTTCAGCTACCGCAGTGCGCGCTTCTCCACCCCCGACAACCTGATCACGATCCTGGTGGCCGCGGCGCCGTTCGCGCTGATCGCATTGGGTCAGACTCTGGTGATCCTGACCGGCGGCATCGATCTGTCCGTGGGCAGCGTGATCGCGGTGTCGGCGATGTCGGCCGCAGCGACAGCCAAGGCCAACCCCGGCCAGGTGTGGATGACCGTGCTGGTGGCCCTGCTGGTCGGCCTGGCCGTCGGCTGCGTGAACGGATTCCTGGTGTCGCGCATCAACGTTCCACCGTTCATCGCCACGTTGGGCACACTGACGGCGGGCTCCGGTCTGGCGTACGTGATCGGTGGCGGGGCCCCGATCAACGGGTTGCCCGCCGAGTTCGGCTCCATCGCCAACACCAAGATCCTCGGTCTGCAGATACCCGTGCTGCTGATGATCGTCGGCATCATCGCGCTGGCGATCATCATGAAGCGCACCACCTACGGCATGCGGGTGTACGCGGTGGGCGGAAACCGCAACGCCGCCGAGATCGCCGGCATCAACGCCAAGAACGTTCTGTTCAGCGTCTACGCGATCTCCGGTCTGCTGGCCGGACTCTCGGGCGTCATGCTCGCCTCCCGCGTCATCTCCGGCCCGCCGAACCTGGGCCAGGGCTACGAACTCGACGCCATCGCAGCCGTGGTGATCGGCGGCGCCAGCCTCATGGGTGGACGCGGCAGCATCTGGGGTACCGCGCTGGGCCTGTTCATGATCATGACGCTGAACAACGGCCTCGACATCCTCGTCGTCCCGGCGTACTGGCAGGACGTCATCAAGGGTGTGCTGATCGTGGCCGCCGTCGCGGTCGACGTCTGGTCCTCCAGGAGGCGTACCTGACGACAGCCTGGATCGAGTTGTACACGCTGGCAATTCCGACAACGAAAGATAGAGAGAACCCATGAGATTGCTCACCAAGATCGCGGCGATGGCCTCGGTGGGTGTCGTAGGCACTGCGCTGACCGCCTGCGGCGCCGGAGACACCACGTCCAACGCCGACACCAAGCGCATCGGCGTCACGGTGTACGACATGAGCTCGTTCATCACCGCGGGCAAAGAGGGCATGGAGGCCTACGCCAAGGACAACAACATCGAATTGGTCTGGAACTCGGCCAATCTCGACGTGTCCACGCAGGCCAGCCAGATCGATTCGATGGTCAATCAGGGTGTCGATGCGATCATCGTGGTCCCCATCCAGGCGGATTCGCTCGGCCCGCAGGTCGCCAGCGCCAAGGCCAAGGGCATCCCGCTCGTGGCGGTCAACGCGGCGCTGAACAACCCGGATGTCGCCGGCAGCGTGCAGCCCGACGACGTCAAGGCCGGTGAGCAGGAAATGCAGATGATGGCCGACCGCCTCGGTGGCAAGGGCAACATCGTGATCCTGCAGGGCCCGCTGGGGCAGTCCGGCGAGCTGGACCGCACCAAGGGCATCAACAACGTGCTGGCCAAGTACCCGGACATCAAGGTGCTGGCCAAGGACACGGCCAACTGGAAGCGCGACGAGGCCGTCAACAAGATGAAGAACTGGATCTCCGGCTTCGGCCCGCAGATCAACGCCGTGGTCTCCGAGAACGACGACATGGGCCTCGGCGCCCTGCAGGCGCTCAAGGAGTCCGGCCGCACCGACGTCCCGATCGTCGGCATCGACGGCATCGAGGACGGCCTCAACGCCGTCAAGAGCGGTGAGTTCATCGGCACCTCGCTGCAGAACGGCACCGTGGAACTCTCCGCCGGACTGGCCGTGGCCAACGCGCTGGCCAAGAAGGAAGAGGTCAACACCAAGCCTGTGTACGTGATGCCCGCCATCACCAAGGACAACGTCGACGTCGCGATCGAGCACGTAGTGACCGACCGGCAGAAGTTCCTCGACGGGCTCTCGGAGCTGACCGCTTCGAACCTCAAGACCGGCGACATCGCCTACGAGGGAATCCCGGGCCAGAAGCAGCCCTGACGCACTACAACGAGCAGGGGCCGGTCGCACCATGCGACCGGCCCCTGTTTCGTCAGCGTGTTCCGGACGCCTGCTGCCCGTAACCGGACAGCAGCCTGCCCACCTCGGCGATCTCGCCGTCGTCGAGTACCCGCACCCGCGCCCCCGTGGCCATCGCCCGCAGCTGCACGTCGCACACGTACTCGAGGTAGGGCACCAGGTTCAGCACCTTGGGTAGAGCTGCACCGGCCAGCACCGCGCCGTGGTTGCCCATCAGCGCCGCGGTGCGGTCGCGCAGGGCGGCGGTGACGTTGTCGGCCAGCCGCTGCGTACCGAAGGTGGCGTACGGAGCGACGCGTACAGGGCCGCCGAACAGCGCCGAATAGTAGTGCGACGCAGGGACTTCGTCGACGACCGTGGACAGCGCCGTCGATGCGGGCGCGTGGGTGTGCACGACGGCTGTGTGCGCCGACGAACGATAGACCGCCAGATGCAGAGCAAGCTCACTGGACGGCGCGAGGACCGCGTCGACGACGTTGCCGTCCAGGTCGTGGATGCCGACGTCGCGCGCCGACATCGCCTCGTAGTCGACACCACTGGGTGAGATGACGATGACGTCGTCGACCCGGATCGACACGTTGCCGGCCGTGCCGACCACCAGGCCCGAGCGGCTGAGGAACTGGCAGGCGTCGACGACCTGCTGCCGCTGCTCTTCGAATCGAATGGGTTGAGGTCTCATGGTTCGAGGATGTATTTCGATCCGCGGCCGGCGGCCATATCCTCCAGGCTGGGCACCAGCTCCGAGAGCGGCCGACGTTCGGTCACCAGCATCGAGCCGTCCACCTTGCGGCTGGACAGCAGTTCGACAGCGGTGCGCACGTAGTTGGGGGTGTGGTGGAAGACGCCCTTGAGGGTGTACTCCTCGTAGTGCATGGCGCTGGAGTCTACGGAAAACGCTGCGCCTGCCGGTGTTCCACCGAACAGCACGGCCGTCGCGCCGGGCCGCAGCGTGCGTACGGTCTGCTCCCACACCTGCGGCAGCCCGACCGCCTCGATCCCCACGTCAGCGCCTCGACCGTGGGGCGTGTGCCGTTTGATCAGCGCGACCCGATCGTCGAAATCCGACACCTCGGACAGATCGATGGTGTCGACGGCGCCGGCCCGCACCGCCTGCTGCAGACGCCACGGCGACTGGTCGACCGAGATCACGTTGGCGCCCCGCAGGGTCGCCAGCCGCACGAACATCAGGCCGATCGGCCCCGCCCCGTGCACCACGACGGTGTCGCCGAGTTCGATTCCCGTCTCGGCCATTCCGTGCACCACCGTGGCCAGCGGCTCCAGCGGCGCCGCGTCGGCGAAGTCGAGGTCGTCGGGCAGCGTGTAGGTGTTCCTGGCCACGATCGCCGCAGGGATCACCACTTCTTCAGCGAAGGCGCCGTTGAGGAATTCGAGGTTCTCGCAGAGGCTTTCGCGATGGCGGATACACGCCCAGCAGTACCCGCACGGCACCGTGTTGGCGGCGGTGACACGGTCGCCGACGGTGAAGCGCTCGACTCCGTCGCCGACGGCGGTCACCACACCGGCGAACTCGTGGCCGAACCGCGACGGTAGGGTGGGGAACAGCTTGGGGTGGCCGCGCCGGTAGGACTTGAGGTCGGTACCGCAGGTGGCGGCGGCGCGGACCTCGACGAGGATCTCCCCCGGCGCGGGCTCGGTCGAGCCGATGTCCTCCAGCCGTAGTTCGCCGGGACCGTAGAACATGGCGGCTCTCACGGTGGATTCTCCTTCGCTGCAGGTGTTTCGGGGGCTATTTCGTGCAGGGTGTGCAAGAGCTCGCGGGTCTGCGCGTAGACCCGCGAGTAGAGCGAACGCAGGTGCCGGTAGGCGGCGGCCGCGTCCGGGCGGGGGACGACGACGGCGTCGGTGGTGCTGACCGCCGCGGCGGCCGCGGGTAGCGAGTCGTACGCCCCGACCGCGGTCAGCGCGATCGCCGCCGCACCGAGCGCACTCACCTCACCGGACGCGCACACCTGCAGCGGTCGGTCGAAGACGTCGGCCAGTATCTGGGTCCACAGCGCGCTGCGGGCGCCTCCGCCGGTGGCGCGGATGACCTCGACCCGCTCGCCGCGCGCAGCTTCGAGCCCGTCGAGCTGCAGTCGGAGCTCGAGTGCGATGCCCTCCAACAGGGACCGGTAGAAGTGCGCACGGGTGTGACATCCCTGCCACCCCAACGTCACTCCCGAGGCCTGCCCGTCCCAGTGCGGCGTCTGCGCGCCGTTCCAATAGGGCAGTGTCATCAGCCGCTCGCTGCCGATCGGCAGCGCCGCGGCCGCGCTCTCCAGCGCCGGATCCGGCGCGCCCGCCAAGCCGGGATCGCCGAACTCGCGGCGGAACCACGTCGACAGGTACGTACCCGACGAGCTGAACGTCTCCACGGTGGACTGCCCCGGCATGGCCGAAATCATCGACCGGTAGGCCCGTGCCGGAACATAGGACATCGTCTCGCTGCCGATCACCACCGCCGTCCCGAGAACCAGGTAGGCCGCGCCCGGATCCGTCACGCCCAGGCCGATTCCGCCGGCCTGGCCGTCGCCGGTTCCGGCGATGACCGCGACGTCGTGGCCCACGCCCCATGCGTCGGCGATCTCCGGGCGCAGTGCCGCGACTGCGGTTCCGCTTGTGACGAGCTCGGGCAGCTGGTCACGACGCAGCCCGGCGAGATCGAGCAGCTCGTCACTGTAATCACCTGTGCTCTGGTCGATCACGGCCAGCGGATCGACCGATGCGGTGCTCGACACCCACCGACCGGTCATGGTGTGCACCAGGTAGGTGTGCACGTCGGCGACGCGGTGGCAGCGCGCCATGGTGTCGGGTTCGTGATCGCGCAGCCACAGCAGCTTGTAGAGCCCGGGGGTGATGTCGGCGGGCTTGCCCGACAGCAGTTCCACGCGTTCGGTGCCGTAGGTGCGGACCTCCGCCTCGGCTCGCCCGTCGAGCCACAGGATCGCCGGCCGTAGTGGCGTTCCGCCCTTGTCGAGGCAGACGAAACTCTCGCGCTGATGGGTCACGCACACCGCAGCAACGGCGCTGCGCTCGGAAATATCCTGCAGTGCAGCATGAATCGCGGCATTGGTGGCGGCCCACCACTGGGTGGCGTCCTGTTCGAACCAGTGCGGGACCGGGCTTCGGGTGTCCAGTTCCTGGCTGCCGGCGCCCACGACCCGGCCCGTCGCATCGACGACGATCGCCTTCGCGGCGGTGGTCGAGCAGTCGACCGCGATGACCAACGGGGCCGCCGGTGCGCTCACGCGCGGACCTCCTCGTCGGCCACCAGAACGTTGACACCGGCGTCGTCGAGTAGGCGCTGCTCCTCGGGATCGATCCCCGCGTCGACCACGACGACGTCGAAGTCCGTCAGATCGCAGATCCGGTGGATCGCACGGCGGGCGAGCTTGGAGTGGTCGATCAGCAGCACGCGCAGCTCGGCGCTGTCCATGAAGGCGCGCTTGAGTTGTGCTGCGGCACTGGAGGGATGGAAGCACTTGCCGCGGGCGAGCGCGGGCACCGACATGAACAGGACGTCACAGTGCACGTCATTGAGCGCGCCGGTGGCCTGCGGGCCGAGGAACGAGCAGAACTCGGGGACGAAGTCACCACCGATCGCGTTCAGGCGTACCCGCGGCTCCGCCGAGAGATCGTTGATCGCCGGCAGGAAGTTGGTGATCACGGTCAGCGGCAGGTGCGACGTGAGCAGTGGCACCACGTGCAGCGCGGTGGTGCTGTCGTCGAGGGCAACCGCAGTCATGTCGATGCGATCGGCGGCCCACGCGACGCCGGCCCGGGCGACGGCCTGTTTCTCGGCGAGGTTGAGCATGCGGCGCAGCTCGATGTTGCGTTCGAACGCCTCGCTGGGGGGCGCCTCGGCTCCGGAGCGGACCTTGCGCACCATGCCCGCCTGGTGGAGGTGGTCGAGATCGCGGTGGATGGTCATGGTGCTGACGCCGAACTGGTGGGCCAGCTCGTCGATCCGCGCGGCGCCCCTGTCGCGGATGAATTGCGCTATCTCGGCGCGCCGGGAGGAGTTACCGCTGGCGCGCAGAGGCGGGATCGACATCGCCGCGCCTCCTTGCACGCCAAGACTTCACACCGAATGTCACAAAACTAACAATCGAGGTGTGAACTTTGCAAGAGTCGTCAGTGCGGCAGGTGGTAGTCCATCGGCTGACCCGACCCGTCCGTTGCGCCTCTGTCGACGATCGCGGTGGCCACCGG
Organism: Mycobacterium sp. IDUB_1; assembly: GCF_055419625.1. Taxonomy (NCBI): domain Bacteria; kingdom Bacillati; phylum Actinomycetota; class Actinomycetes; order Mycobacteriales; family Mycobacteriaceae; genus Mycobacterium; species Mycobacterium sp. IDUB_1. Next base: position 487,354 of record NZ_JBVAYA010000001.1, read on the forward strand.
TACTCCGTCACGGACAACAGCGACCACGACGACGTGCTCGCTCGGGTGGAACCCCGTCGCACCCGAGCGGTGAACCTGCGTGGTGTCGGGCGTGATGGCGAATGTGGTGGACCGTCCGGCGGCGTCGGCCATGGTCAACGACGTCGATGACACCGCGGTGACCCACCCGGTGTGCTGAATGTCCTGGGCTGCGGCCGCGACCGGTTGCGGTACGTGAGGCGCAGACACCGTCATCGTCCGGGTGCCATCGGGACTCGCGACGGCGAGCAACCAGCCCGACACACCCGCGGCGACCATCAGCGACGCCCAACCCCACCGCGGGCCGGCGTGCGCCGGCGAGAGGCGGTGTCTGCCATGCAGGTGCGTCGTGGCCATCGAGCTCCGACTACCCGGCCCGGTGCAGGCAGAAACACCGGCCGCCGGTCACCGCCAGGCGAACACCGGCTGTTCGAGCTGATCAACCGGGTCGCCGCACCCCTCCAGCCCCAGCCACCGCAACTGCAGCAGCACTGCGCCGGTCGGAGCATGAATCAGGTCGTTGCCCAACGGAATCTGCACGACGGGCCGGGGGCTCTCCGGGATCGTGATGAATCGCGGCGAGTCGTCCCGCAGCAGTTGGTGCAGTCCGACGCGGTACACCGCGACCACCTCGTCAGGCGACGGCTGCAGATCGAGCCGGCCACCGCCCCACATCACCACTGGGGTGATGACGTACCCCGAGCGCGTCGGATAGTCGTCGAGCAGTCCGAGTACGGCCGTCTCGGGCAGCGCCACGCCGACCTCCTCGTCGAGTTCACGCAACGCAGCGTCGACGGCGTCCTCCCCCGGGTCCAGCCGGCCGCCGGGCAGCGCCCACTGGGCGGCGTGCGTGGAAAGTCGAGATGCTCTGCGGCACAACAGGAAAGACGCACCACCGGAGACGTCGACCATGCGGCCGTCCAGATTTTCGGGCATCGGTCTGCCGGCGATCCAGTCGTCCACCGGAGCCGGATCCACCCGGTCCTCCCCGACCACGGAGTCGACCAGAACCACGGCGACCGCCGCGCGGCGCTTTCCGGGATCCGAGACGGTGCGCCGCTGATGCGCGGCCAGGTTGTCCCTGATGCGGTCCCGCAGTGCGTCGTCGTAGACCAGGGTCACCGCTCGACAGTAACGCCGGAGCTACCGTCCGAAGACCAGTGCCACGTTGTGGCCGCCGAATCCCAGCGTGTTGGAGATCGCGAAGCGGTAGTCGCCGGACCGCCGTTCACCGGCGACGACGTCCAACTCGATGTCGGGATCGGGAGTGCCGTAGTTCAGGGTCGGCGCCATCACCCCGTCGCGCAGCGACTGCACGGTCAGCGCGGCTGCCACCGCACCCGAAGCTCCCATCGCATGCCCGAGCGCGGCTTTCGGGGCGGTCACGGCAGGCCGGTGAGTCCCCAGCACGGCGTGCAACGCGCGGGCTTCGGCGAGATCGCCGATCCGCGTGCCCGCCGCGTGGGCGATCACGGCATCCACGTCGCCCGGGTCCACGCCCGCGAGCTGCAACGCCCGGCTCAGCGCTGCGGCGGCCAGCTCCCCGTCGGGCTCAGGCTCGATCAGGTCGTAGGTGTCCGACGTGGTGCCCACGCCGAGCAGCCGACCCAGGATGGTCGCGCCACGCGCCCTGGCGTGCTCCTCTGTCTCGAGCAGCAGCAGTGCGCCGCCCTCGCCGAACACCATGCCGTCGCGATTCCTGTCGAACGGACGGCATGCGCCGACCGGGTCGTCGTTGTGGTGGGACAGCAGCCCCATGTTGTCGAAGGCGGCGATCGGCACCGGCTCGATCCGCGACTCGACGCCACCGCAGATCGCGACGTCGGCCTCACCGAGCGTGATCAGCCGCCACGCCTCGGCGATCGCTGCCGAACCGGAGGCGTCGCCGCTGGTCGGCGCGATGACCCCGGCCTTGGCCTGCCTGTCCAGCCCGACGGCGGCCGCCGGGGCGTTGGGCATGTGCATCTGCACGGCCAGCGGCGAGACCGCACGCATACCGCGAACCTTGAACTCGTCCCACGCGGTCCACAGATCCTGAGTGGACCCGTAGGCGTGGCTCACCGAGACCAGCAGCCGGCGGGTGTCGACCTCGGGTGCACCGGCGGCCGTCCACAACCGCCGGTTGAGCACCAGAGCCATCTTCTGCATGTACGAAAGGCGCCGGACTTCCACCCGGCTGAGCTGGGAGTCGAAGTCCTCCCGAACCAATCCGCCGATGGTCACCGGCACCGGCAGATCATCGGGCAGGCGCTCGTCGATGGAACCTATGCCGCTCTTGCCGTTGAGAAGCGCGGCCCACGATTCCTCGGCGTCGGCGGCCAGCGCCGTCGTCGCCGCCAGCGCTGTCACCACGACGGCCGGCCGGTCAGCTGTGGCTGTCATCTCGTCCGATTCCCCTCGACCCGTCGGAAACTCACAAATAATTCTCTAACGAGACGTGCAGGCGCCGTCAAGGCAGTCTGTGTCAGAACGCTTCCGGCGCCGGTCAGAGACCACCGGCGCGGAACCCTAAAAGGGTCCGCGCCGGCGGCATCTGTGTCCGGTGGATCAGTTGATGCCGACCACTTCCTGCGCAATTGCGGCCAACCGGGTCTGCGCCGCAGAAACCACCCGCTGGCGGTTCTTGTGCGCTTCCTCGTATGCCACGATCACGCTGATGTCGGAGGCCTCGGTCAGCTCCTTGACCGCGGCAATCGCCTCGGTCTGGTTCAGCTCGTCATACCCGGCGATCGGCAGCTCGTCACTGTCCAGCACTCCGGCCGCGCCGCGCGCCGCGTGGATGACGTCGGCGACTTCGTCGGCCCCCTGCTCGCGGGTGATGCGCTCGGCGGCTTCCAGAGCCGAGTTGCGCGCCCCGGCCAGCGCCTTCGCGGCGATCTCACCGCTGCGGGCGCCACGGTCGACGAGGTCACCGACAGCCGGCCGCACCGAACGCACCGCTTCCACGGCACGGTCTGCGCGCTCCACCGACCACGTGAACGGCAGGTTCAGGAGCTTGACGGTCAGACCCGCCGCGGCCTGCAACGGGGTGCGCCGCAGCGCCGCCGGACCGCCGAGCGCGTCCTCGGCGAGCACGGTGGTCAGCCAGTCGACGGTCGCCGAGTGCGCTGTGATGAGCCGGTCGGCGAGGTCCTGGACGTCCTTCTCCTTGGCGGCGACAGCCAGGGCCTTGACGTAGCGCGAACGGTCCAGCAGCTGGTCCTCGAGAGCGAGGTCACCCAGCAGCGCCTCGTCGAAGGGCTCGGCCTGCTCGGTGAGGGCCTTGACGGCGGCCGCGGCACGTCCCAGAAACGGCCCGATGACGTCGGGAAATCCGCCGAGGTCGCGGATCGTCGTCTCGATCTGCTCGGCACGCGCACGCCCGTTCTCCGCGTTCTGCGTCAGTTCCTGACGGACGGCATCGGTGCGGGCCTGGGCGATGCGGGTCTCGGCGACCTGAATCTCGGTGTTGGTCAGGTCGAGAATGGTGCGCAGCTGAGCGATCAGCGTGGCCTTCGTGGCTTCAATGGTGATGGACTCGGTGGTGGCTGTGGTGGCCATGTGTGGTTCTCACCCCTTCGGGAGTTGGCTCGTGCTTCGGTCTCTGGCACTTGTGTGCGCCTGACGAAGGGCTACCCACCGACCGGGGGGCCTGAAGCTCAGGTCTCGAAATGTGAAAAAGGCAGCATCCACGTGTGATCAAGCCCCCTGTGTGGGTACGGGGGCGGTCCCGTTTGGCGGGATCTGGGCGGGGTATCTCGCAGCCGTGATGCCGACGATGGTTGAACCCGTGCTCCCCGAACCCCGCGGTCCGATCTCGCTGTCCGTGGTCGAGCTGCTGGCCGAGCGGGCACCGCTGCGCTACCTCACGAAAGTCGAGACGTCGCTGGCCGACACCGATCCCGCCGGGATCGATCTGCAGCTGGCGCTCTACCTCTGCTACGAACTGCACTACCGCGGGTTCGCGGGCGTCGACGCCGGCTGGGAGTGGAATCCCGGACTGCTCTACCTGCGGGGTCGTCTGGAGGATCTCTTCCTCGAGGACGTCAGGCGCGGAGTCGGGGCGATCGATCCCGGAACCAGTGCGCTCGACGAGCTGGACGCACTTTGCCTCGAGCCCGTCGGTGGCACCGGCCCGTCCTACTACCTGCGCGACAGCGGTACGTGGGACCAGATGCGCGAGTACTTCGCCCACCGTTCGCTGTACCACCTCAAAGAAGGCGATCCGCACGCGTGGGCAATCCCCCGCCTGACGGGACAAGCCAAGGCGTCGTTCGTCGCCGTCGAGTTCGACGAGTTCGGTGCAGGCAAGGGCGCCAGGCTGCACCAGCAGCTGTTCGCCGATCTGATGGCGGCGGCCGGGCTGGACACCGCGTACCTCGGCTACCTCGCCGACGTTCCGGCGCACTCGCTGGCCGTGGTGAACCTGATGTCCCTTTTCGGACTGCACCGCCGGTGGCGTGGCGCCGCAGTCGGCCACTTCGCGGCGACCGAGGTGACCTCACCGCCCGGGTCCAAGCGCATGGTGGCGGCACTGGAGCGTATGGGCGCGCCGGACGAATGTGCGGCCTTCTATCGGGAACACGTCGAGGCGGACGCGGTACACGAGCAGGTCGTGCGCACCGACGTGGTGGGCGACCTGGTGGCCCGTGAACCCGAACTGGACGCCGACGTGGTGTTCGGTATCCGGGCGTTCGACCTCATCGAGGGTCGGCTGGCCGATCACCTCATGCAGAGCTGGGATGCGGGGCGCAGCTCACTCCGACGCGCTCTGGACTGACTCCGCTTCTGCAGTCGACCGCTGCCGGCGGCGGTGGCTGGTGTCGCACAGCGGATAGGTCTTGGAGCGCCGGCACGCGCAGATCGCCACCATGAACCTGTCCGATTCCACGACTGACCCGTCCGGAAGTTCGACCCGCACAGGACCTTCCACCATCACCGGACCGCCGGGCACGACCCGGACGGTACGCGGGGGCTCGTCGCTCACGGTGCGTCCGCGCGGATGACCAGAATGCGTTCCATCGCACAACCTTGAGGCAAGAGCCCCGCGCTCATCAACCAGTCGGCCCGGGCCGTCATCACCGGTCCGAACGGAATGAATTGCTGGGCAACGATGTCCGCGGTCATGCCCTGACTGCGCAGCGCGTCGATCGTGCGCTCGGCATTCGAGCATTCCGAATGCACGATCAGCATCGTGCCGCCCTCGGCGAGCAGAAGCGGCGCGGCGGCGCACATCGGGTCGAGCACGAGGCGACCGTCGGCGCCGGCGTTCCACGCCTGGGCCGGTCCTGCGCCCACCGGTATCTCGTCGGTGTCGTCGACGGGTGCCTGCGGGACGTAGGGCGGATTGGCCAGCACCACGTCGAAAGGGCCGAATTCGGTTGCACGCGCCCAGGACCCGCGATGTACGGACACGTTCGCCCCTGCGGCGCGTGCGGCACGGCGCGCATGAGAGACGGCCGCGGGAGAGATGTCGAATGCTGCTACCTCGGCGGCGCCGGCCTGCGCAGCGGCCAACGCCACCACTCCGCTGCCGGTACACAGATCGGCCACTCTGGCTCCGGGAGCGAGGCCGGCGGCGACCATCGCCCCGATCAGCAGCTGCGAATCTTCCTGCGGCGGATAGACTCCGACCGGAGTGATACCGAAATCGGTGTATGCGGTGGTCACGTGGCCTCCTCGCCGACGATGACAATGACGATCCCGACGCCGGGTGGCATCGCTCCCGACTGATGCCCCCTCTGCGACCGGCCAAACCCCTGTTTGTCCCACCACGCTGCGGGAAACCGTTGCGGTGCTGCGAGTACCAGCGGCAACCATGACAGAGAGGGCTCACTGTGACCATTTGCGCGACGTGCGGCAACGACTACGACAAGGCTTTCACGGTGACCTGGCCGGACGGCCGGTCCGCGACGTTCGACAGCGTCGAGTGTGCGGCAATGCAACTCGCGCCGGAATGCGGACACTGCGGGTGTCGCATCCTCGGCCACGGCATCGAAACCGACGAAGGCATGTTCTGCTGCGCGCATTGCGCTCGCAAGGACACCAATGCCGACGTCAACGACCGCTACCCCGTGCCCGCCGGGGCGTGAGCCTCTAGAGTCGGCCGACGGCGTAGGCCGCACCCTCGTTGACCATCCCGTTGACCGGGTACAGGGCGTGCGCCACGGTCGGGCCGCCATCAGGGGCGCCCGAGCAGATCGTGTCGCCCTGCGCGCACAACTGAAGGGTCTTGTCCGCGTAGCGCGGCCCGATCGTGATGGCCGGTGCGCCGTAGCGCTGCAGGAAGGGCTCCGACGGTGTCCCGAACAGCACGACGGCGGCGACGTGATCGGCCACCTCCGGCGCCATCGGACGGGGGGCGATCGCGGCGGGCACCATTGCGGGAACAACGTCGGACGTGGCAAAGCCCGACACCAGCGCACCCTGTGAGTAGCCACCGAGCACCATCCGGGTGTTCGGGCAGTTCGCCGCCATCGCCTGCACGTGGTCGGCCTCGTCCCGAATGCCGTCGATGACGGTCTGCGCGATCTCGGTGCGAGCGTCGAAGTTGTTGGACGCGGCGTAGTTCACCGCGTACACGCCGACGGTCCGAGGTGCCGCCTGCGCACGCACCGCATCCACGAAGGCCTGCCCGACACCGCCGACGCCCGGTTGCTCACCGGTTCCACGGGCGAACACCACCTCGACGTCCGGACATCCTTGGGCAGTTGCGGTCGGGGCGGCGACAGCGCCGGCCGACACCGTGGCGGCTCCGGCAATCAGCGTTGCGGCGACTCTGGCCAAGGGGCTTCGGGTCCTGGATGGCATAGGGAGGCTTCCTCTCTCGGGCTGACGCGCGGAGAACGGCGCCGAATTTTCAGTACCCGCCCGTTTGCTGGTCAAACGATCGAATGGTGACCAAACGATGGCGTCGGTTACGGTCGACGCATGTCTGACGCCGACTCCTCGACACCCCCGGCCGACCCCACCTCTGACGATCCCATCGACGACGTCGCACCCGGTGACATCATCACGGCTGATCGCGGCGACGGGGCACGGCCGTACAAGGTGGTTCACATGACGGCCACCGACGGTGGCTACCTCGTGACGCTCGAAGACGACGGCGACGGCGAGACGTTCCAGCAGCAGTTCGCTGCAGGAACGCGCGTGACGCGGTCGCTGGAGTCCAAGTGGGAGTCAGCGCAGAGCCCTACCCCGCACACCGGCGGCACCGATACGGCGTGAGCGCCCGCGGGATTCGATCGTCGGGTTGCGGGTAACCGGCCGCACAGCCGACGAAAGGATGCCGCCATGCCGAACGAACTGCACGGACGCAAGATCGCGTTCCTGGCCACCGACGGGGTGGAGAAGGTCGAACTCGAGCAACCGCGCGCCGCGGTGACCGACGCGGGCGGGCACGCTGAACTGCTCTCGATCAGCGACGGTGAGATCGAGGCACGTGACCACGATCTCGAACCGGCGGGCACCTTTTCGGTCGACCGCATCGTGGGTGACGCACGGGTGGACGAGTACGACGCCCTCGTCATCCCCGGCGGCACCGTCAACGGCGACAAGTTGCGCCTCGAGGACGCTGCCGTCTCGTTCGTCGCGGACTTCGTCCGTTCGGGAAAGCCGGTGGCTGCGATCTGTCACGCCCCGTGGGTGCTCCTCGAGGCCGGTGTCATCGGCGGTCGCACGGTCACGTCGTACCCCAGCCTGCGGACCGATCTGCGCAACGCCGGTGCGACGGTCGTCGACCAGGAGGTGTGCATCGACGGCAACCTGATCACCAGCCGCTCGCCCGACGATCTCCCGGCCTTCTGTCAGGCCATCACCGATCGGTTCGCCGAGACGCCTGCGCACACCTGATCTGTCGAAACAGTGACCGGTCACGGTCGAGCGTGTGGGCGTGATGACGGCGGGTAGGCGACGGGAATGCATGAGCTGACACGACGTTTCACCGACGCACTCGGCCGCCTCCACGAGAGCCGTGATGTGGAGCCGTTGGTCGAACTGTTCGCCGACGACGCCACCCTCACCAAGGCGGGGCTGCCCCAGGGACAGCACGGCCGAGATGGTGCGCGCACCTTCTGGACGCAGTACCGCGACGTCTTCGACGACCTGACGTCCGATTTCTCGCACATCGTCACCGACGACGGCATCGCCTATCTGGAGTGGAGCTCGACGGGCAGGCTGCGCGACGGCACCGACTTCCGCTACGACGGGATGAGTGTGCTGGAGGGCGACGACGAGACGATCACCGCGTTCCGCACGTACTACGACACGGCGGCGTTCCTGCACGCGGAGAAGAGCGGCCGCTGAGCTCTACAGTGGCGCCATGAGCCTGGTCACCTATGAGCTCGACGGTCACGTCGCCACGATCACGCTGAATCGGCCCGAGGCCGGCAACGCCATCAACGGCGCAATGCGGCAAGAGATCAACGCGGCGTGGAACCGGTTCCGTGACGAGGAAGACGCCTGGGTCGGCATCCTGACCGCCAACGGTCGAGTGTTCTGCGCCGGCGCCGATCTCAAAGACGGGGACGGCGCGGTCGGGACGTTCGGCGGCACGTTCTGGGAGAAGCCGACCATCAACTCCTTCGAGAGCGGTATGGAGTTGTTCAAGCCGACGATCGCGGCGGTGCAGGGACCGTGCCTGGGCTACGGACTCACCGGAGTTCTGTTCTGCGACTTTGTGATTGCCAGCACCGAGGCGACGTTCGGGTTTCCCGAGGTGTCCATCGGCGTGCCGACGATCGTCGGGGCCATCCGGCTGCCACAGCGCCTGCGCTGGGCCGACGCGATGGAAGTGCTGCTCACCGGCACGCCCATCACGGCCGAACGGGCGAAGGACGTCGGACTGGTGTGGAAGCTGGTGGAACCCGACGGCCTTCTCCCCGCGGCTCAGCAGTGGGCCCGCACCCTGACCGAGGCTGCGCCGCTCGCCCAGCGGGCCACCAAGGAAGTGTCTTGGCGCACCGCCGACATGGGGTGGATCGAGTCGGTGCGGTTCGGCGAGGTGATGCGCAAGGTGGCCGGCGCGACAGCCGATGTGGCCGAAGGGATTTCGGCCTGGCGAGAGAAGCGCCGCCCGCAGTGGAAGGCCCGGTGACGGGTCAGGACAGCCATCACGACGGGCGGGGTCGCCCGGTCAGGCCGCGGATGGCAGCGATCTCTGCCGGCCGGTAGGGCTGCCCGTCGCGGGCGAGCAGGTCGTGGAACCACGGCTGCGGTTCGGCGGTATAGGGCCGGTCCCACGAATCCCACGGATAGTAGGTCTGCGTCTTGCCCGCCACGAAACCCCACGCATACGCTCCGACATTGCGGCGCTTGGTGATCGGCAGGATGTTCTCGACCGTGCAGTCCAGCGACCGGGCCATGTACTCGGTGCACAGCAGCGGGCGCCGCGTGAAGTCCAGCTCGCTGATGCGGGCGTCGAACCCGGCCGGGTTGTCGTAGCTGTGGAACGAGATCACGTCGGACTCCGCGAGCTGGATGCCTGCGATCTCACTACGCAGCCGGGCATCGGCCCACGGCCCGTCCCACACACCGCTGGTCAGCGGATGGATGGTCCCGACAGAGCGCGCCCAGCGGAACACCTGGGGTAGCAGATCGGCGACGAGCGCGAGCTTGTCGGCGCGCTCGGTGCCCCGGTACTGCTTGGCGGGGTTGTCGGGTTCGTTCCACAGATCCCACCCGAGGATGCGCCGGTCGCCGCGGAACCGGGTGAGCACGCCGACGACGTAGTCGTGCAGCACACGCTTGTAGCGCCGGTCGTCGAGATTCTCCGCGCCGGGGCTCTGCACCCAGCGGGAGTTGTGGACCCCCGGCCGCGGCGCGGCCTGCCTGCCGAGTGCCGGCAGCGGATCCCAGCAGGAGTCGAACAGGACGAACAGCGGTCGTATCCCGTGGCGCGAGGCGATGTCGACGACGTGACCCACGCGGCGCAGGAAGCCGGTGGGGTCCTGAATCCAGAGCAGGTCATGAAGGAACACCCGCACCGTGTTCAGTCCGGCCAGCCTCGCCAACCGCAACTCGACGTCGATGCGCAGCGGATCGAACGTTCCGGGCTGGAACATCTCCAGTTGGTTGACCGCGTTGCTGGGGATGTAGTTGGCGCCCACCAACCAGGCCTGTTGCTCGTACCAGCGCCCGGCACGTTCGGGCGACCAGCGGCCGTCGTCGGCCGACACCCGGGGTACCGGCGTCAACGTCATCGCCGCAGCCGCGAGGACGGACGCCTTGAGCGCGGTACGGCGGCCCAGGGCACCTCCGGGCACGGCGGAGCTGACCTGTGCGGTCGGGGGAGTCAACGCATCATCCTTTAGCAAGCCTGGACAGGAGAACGGCCGGACACGAGCCAGCCGCCCAGTGTATCGATCCACGCACGCCAGCCGTTACGCCGAAAATCAAGCAGCACTGGCGATTTCGCCCAGTGGACAGGATGGTCGGTCGAGGTGGGTGGCGCCGCTGTGCTATGCAGATCGGGTGACCTCAGCCCGTGATGACGCCCTCGGCCCCCGCGCCCGCGGCGCGGTGGGGCTGATGTTCGACCGCGTCTTCGGCGCGCTGTTCTGGGGAAAGATCTTCTCGGTCGTCGCCGTCTGGACCCACGGCATCGTCGCGGCGATCGTCATCTACGACGCCACGCGGTCGGCGCTGATGGTCGGGATGGTGGGCGTCGCCCAGTTCGGGCCGCAGCTCCTGCTCACCCCGACCAGCGGCAAGTGGGCCGACACCGGGAACCCTGTCCGGCAGATCCTGCTCGGCCGGATGTTCTGCGCCGTGGGCTCCGGCCTGGTGGCGGTGTGGTTGTTCGCTGCGCCCTCTGCGTACGGAACGGCGGCAGCTGCGGCGGTGCTCCTCGGGTCGCTGCTCGTCGGCTTCGGGTTCGCCGTCGGCGGTCCGGCGATGCAGTCCATCGTGCCCAGCCTGATCAGGGACGGCGAGCTGTCCACGGCCATGGCGCTCAACAGCATGCCGATGACGATCGGCCGCATTCTCGGTCCTGCTGCCGGCGCGTATCTGGCCGCCCATGTGGGACCGGCGTCCGCCTTCGCTGCGAGCGCTGGTCTGCACCTGGTGTTCGCGGCGCTTCTGATCGTGGTGCGCTTTCCCGCACCCCCGCCTCGGCGCGCCGGTGCCGACTACCGCGTGCGGGTCGCGGTCCGCTACGTCCTGCGCGACCGCCGGTTGCTGCTGGCGCTCATCGCGGTGACGGTGGTCGGCATAGCGTCGGACTCGTCGATCACCCTCACCCCGTCGGTGGCCGACGCGCTCGGCGGAGGCCCCCGGATGGTCGGCATGCTCTCGGCGGTCTTCGGTGTCGGCGCCGCGGTCGGGATGGCACTGCTGGCAGTGCTGCGCGGCCGCATCGGCGCCGATCTCGTCTCGTGGTTCGGCCTGTGGGGCCTGGCTGCCGGCTGTGCGGTGTTGGCCGTCGGGACGGTGGCCGCTGTCGCCGTCGCCGGGTTCGCGCTGGCCGGCCTGGGGTTCGGATGGGCGATGACAGGGCTCGGCACCGTCGTGCAGGAGCAGGCGCCCGAGGAGCTCCGCGGCCGCATCATGGCGCTGTGGCTGGTGGGTTTCCTCGGCTCACGCCCGTTGGCGGCCGTCCTGCTCGGCGGGACCGCCGACGCCGTCAGCGTGTACGCCGCGTTCGGCGTCGCGGCCGTGCTGTGCGGTGCCGTGGTGGTGCTGTGCCGACCACGTCAGATGACCCCGTCGACCGGGACGGCTCGGGCCGCGTCACCGCACAGCGGTTAGCCGCAGCGGGCGCGGAAGTCGACCGAGGGCTGCCGGATCGCGCGCAGCGAGTCACCCACGTCCGGGCGGGCGGCGATGTACGCCTCGACCGCGGTCTTCATGTCCTCGCGGCTCTTGTCCCGCAGGCTGGTGAAGAAGTCGTTCACGTCCGGGTGGGTGAACAGATACGCCGAGGTGGCGGCGGTGACGCCGGCCATCACGCCTGCCAGGTCGGCGGCCGTGCAGTTCGGCGGCGGGGGCGGCGCAGGCTGGGCGGACGCCGGGACCGCGACGGCCAACAGCGCCGCTGCCGAGGCGAGTGCCGCCATCACGGCGCTGGGGAGGAAAGTTCTCATGGTGCTCCTGTTCGGATTCAGTTGCGGCCGGGCGTGAAGATGATCGAGAGCCCGCCGTCGTCGCAGTACCAGTCGTAGTCGCAGGGATAGGGCCACGCGGGTCCGGTGTCGAGCGTTCCGGGACCCTGCCCGTTGTCGGTGCCACGCACGGAGCCCTGCGAGCAGACCGTGGTGCCGTTGGAGCTCACGCATTCCGCGCCGGCCGGCGGCGCGACCGCCAGGGTTCCGGCGACCAGTACCGACGACCCGCACAGTGCCGCGGCGGCCCCGAAGCTAGACACAGCCACTCACGCTGATGCGACGGCCGACGCTCGCGCAGACGTTGACGTTCGGCGGCGGCGGAGGCGGTGGTGGCGGCGGAGCCGCGTAGTCCTCGGGCAACGGCGCATACGCACCGGGAGGCGGCACCCACGGCGCGACCGCGTCGGCGATGTTGCCGCACCCGCTCACGGAGACGAATCGGCCGCCCACGCTGCCGCACACGTCAGCCGACGCGGTGGGTGCACACACCGCACTGCCCAGCAGCGTCGCGCCCAGACCGGCCAACACGCCCATTCGGCGATGACTCAGCAGGCACTTCACACATGAGATTCTGACGCTGCCGTCAGCCTCAGTCTGCGTTTCGCACGGATCGGTGACTTCGCGTGTCGGCTACCGTGCGAAGAGGAGACACGCGCCCCGGGAGGGTCGATGACCGAGACCGCCGCCGCCGGAGCTGCACCGCGCCAGGGCGCGCTCGACCTCTACCGGTCCGCCGCGGTGCTGCTCGTCGTGATCGGGCACTGGCTGCTGTCGGTGATGACCTACCGCGACGGCTCCTTCGGTCGGGACAACCCGCTGGTGCTGATGCCGTTCACGCAGTGGATCACGTGGTTCTTCCAGGTCGTTCCTGTGTTCTTCGCCGTCGCCGGGTATGCCAGCGCGACATCGTGGGAGCGGCAGCCCGCGGGCACCGCAAGCCGGCAGGAGTGGATCCGGCGCCGGGTGGCCGGGACGCTGGGCCCCACCGGCGTCTATGCAGGATTCATCGTGGTGGTGATGGCGCTGCTGATGGCGCTGGGCATCAGCGGCTCGGTGCTGGAACTGGGCGGCTGGGCCGTCGCGATGCACCTGTGGTTTCTCGCCGTGTACCTGATGGTCGTCGCGCTGACGCCGCTGGCGGTTGCCGCGAACCGGCGGTGGGGGCTGCGGGTGCCCCTGGCACTGGGGACCTGCCTGGTGCTCGTCGACGTGGTCGGCATCGCGACGGACCACGCCGAGATCCGGATGGCGAACTATTTCTTCTGCTGGGCCGCGGTCTACCAGCTCGGTATCACTTTCCATGACGGCCTGACGAGCCGGCGCGTGTTGCTGGGCACGGCGGCGGCCGCTGCGCTGGCGCTGCCCGCGCTGGTGCCGTGGGGCCCGTATCCCATCGCGATGATCGGTGTTCCCGGCGACCGTGTGGAGAACAGCGCACCCCCGTCGGCGGCACTGCTGGCGCTGGCCCTGGTGCAGTTCGGGGTGCTGTTCGCCCTGGCTCCGGCGCTGAACCGGGTGCTGGCACGCGGTGTCTGGCCGCGGGTGCTCGCCGTCGCGAACACGAACGTCATGGCGCTCTACCTGTGGCACATGCTGCCCGTCATCATCGTGACCTTGGTCGGCTATCCGACCGGGCTGCTGCCGCAACCCCCGCTGGGCTCGGGCGCCTGGTGGCTGGCCCGGCTGGAGTGGGAAGTGGTGCTCGCGGTGGTCGCGGCTGCACTGTTGGCGCTGCTGCACTGGCAACGCCGATTGGTCGCGGCCGCCATGCCGACGGTCGCCGTTCCGCTCGCGGTAGCACTGGCCGAGGCGACGCTGTATGCGGGTACCGCGGCGTGTGCGCTGGCTCTGGCAGTGCTGTCGGCCCAGGGATTCGCGCCCGGCGGCCACCTCCCGGTGCTTGCGGCCGCGCTGTTCTCGGGTGGCGCACTGCTGGTCGCCGTACGCCCCCGCGCCGCGGCTCAGTCGCGGTCGGCGTCCGGCATTCCCTCGGGTGGCGGCGTCGCGTAGGCCGGGTTGGCCGGCGGCATGCCCTCCCCGGAATCGGTGACGGACTCGTCCGGATCGTCAGGGGTGGTCATGGCTGCTGCTCCCGGTCCTCGGCCACCAGATCGCGCTCGTGCTGGGTGCGCCGAGCCAATTCGTCGTCGTCGGGATGGTTTGACGCTTTGGAGTGTTCGCGATGATCGGGGTGGGGTTCCTCGGTCGGCGCCATGACCTCGTTCAGGTCGGCGGGATCACCAGAGGCTGGGTCGGTTGTCATGGCAGCGGATTTACCCGTTTCCCTTCCGGCTATTCCCGCGTGACAGCGCTCACTGTCCGCAAACTCACACGTCAGCGAGTTGATTTACGTGGAATTAACACGGGAGCATGTCTGGTTGTGCCTGCTGGGCGGGCGATCCTCGCCCCGCAGGCCACACCAAGCACCCCGGCACCCCGGGGCACGAACAAGGAGTACACGCACCATGTCTGTCGCGCAGTTCCGCGCCAACCTCAGGCTCGCCAGGGATCGGCGTCGTCTGTACGCGCGAATCCGCTCTCTGCCGGATTCGTCGATCCGCGACGAACTCGTAGCCGTCGCTGAGCGGTACGAATCCTCTCAGGGCTGACGTACGCCCACCAACGTTCTGGGGAACACCCCGGAACAGCCGTAGAAGCCGGTGACCTCGCGGTCACCGGCTTTTCTGGTACTCGTCCATCGTCACGTCCCTGGCCGCCCACAGAGCCGAGACCGCCTGTGGAACGAGGACCAGGGCGAGCACGGTCATCGCGACGGTCCACGACCCCGTCGCATCGTGCAGCGCACCGATCGCGACCGGCCCGATCGCCGCGACGACATATCCGACGCTCTGCGCCATGCCCGACACCTGGCCGGTCTGGTCGGTCGAGGTGCTGCGCAACACCATGAACAGCAGCGCGAGGCTGATCGACGCACCCGGGCCCGCCATCACCAGCATCGTCCACAGCGTCGGGGCCGAGGTCGTCGTCAGCAAGCCGACGAAACCCACGGCGGTCAGCACCAGCGCCGCCAGCGTGACCGCCCGCTGATCGGTGAACCGGCCTGCCACGATCGGCGCCAGCAGCGACATCACCAGCCCGGCCACCTGGCCGAGAGCCAGTACCGCACCCGCGCTGCTGGCCGACATGCCGCGGTCCACCAGAACCTCGGGCAGCCAGGCCGTGAACGTGTAGAAGATGAACGACTGAGACGCCATGAAGGCGGTGACGGCCCACGCGATCGGGTTCCGCCACAGCGACGGTGCCGGCCCTCCCGCGCTGATCCGGTGCACCCGGCGCAGCTGCGGCACCCACACGAGCAGCGCCACCGCCGCGCACACACCCCAACTGGCCAGCGCGAGCCGCCAGTTGCCGCCCAGCGCGCCGTCGATGGGAATGGTCAGCGCCGCGGCCGCCGCGGCCCCACCCGACAGCGTCATCGAGTACAGACCGGTCATCAGGCCCGAATGGTGCACGAAGTCGCGTTTGATCAGTGACGGCAGTACGACGTTGCAGATTCCGATGCCGACGCCGGCCAGCGCTGACCCGGCGAACAGTGCGGCCGGGGTGGGCACCAGCCTCACCGCGCTGGCGACCACGAGAACCACCATTGCCCCGAACACCGTGCGTTCGATGCCGAAACGCGCCGCGCACCGGGGTGCGAGCGGGGAGACGAGGCCGAACACCAGCACCGGCAGGGTGGTCAGCAGTCCGGTGACCCCACTTCCCCACCCCGTCGCCGACTTGATGTCTCCGACGAGGGGCGCCACCGCCACCACGGCCGGCCGCAGATTCGCCGCGACGAGCATGATCGCGACCGCCGACAGAATCGTCACAACTCCCGTCCGCGGCCGATGATGCGTTACCGTCGAAGGAACAGCTGCGGTGGTGGGGGCCTTGCTCACTTCTTCCAGAGTGCTGCGACCACCGCAGTGAAGGCAAATCGCTGAACTGCTGTACCGGCGCAGAGTGATCGAGACCATCGAATGGGGGTTGACGTGCGTAAGAACGCTACCCCCGAACTGGCCGTCGGCGCTGTCAACGGAACCATCGCCGCAGAGCCCCCGTGGGACCATGTCCCCCACCCCGTGATCGTCGTGGACGCCGATGGCGTCGTGTGCGCCGTCAGCGCCGCTGCGTTGGAGCTCCTGCCCTCTGCGCAGCCTGGCGCGGCGTTGTCCGACTGTGCCCCGGACTGGCTGAACGCCGCCCACCTGGAGCTGCCTGCCACGGCCGCCGGTGACGTCTCCGGCCGCGAGATCGAGGCGCGACCGACGCGGCTGCCGGATGGCGCGATCGCCTGGTGGCTCTTCACCGACATCGACCGGGCTCTGCTGCAGGCCCAGGAGGCCGTGGGCCGCGAACGCGACCGCGCTGCGTTCCTCGACGAGGCGTCCACCGAGCTGATGGCGTCGCTGAACGTCGAACGCTGCATGGAGGCGACGGTCCGGATGGCGGCGCGCCACCTTGCCGACGCCGCGGTCGTCGTGGCTCCCGCGACGCGCCGACAGATCTCGCTGGTGTGCGCGGGTCCGGACGGCACGGTCGTGCAACGCACCGTCGAGGGCGGCCCCGAGCTGGTGTCCGGCCTCGCGGAGGCCCTACGCGGGTTCCCACCGGTGCCGTCGCGGTGGATCGATCCGGCCACGGTTCCCGAATGGCTCATCCCCGCGGGCTTCTCCGGTCCCGTCGGGTCCGTTGTCATCACCCCGCTGCCTGGCCACGGTGTGCCGGCCGGCGCGCTGGTGTTGCTGCGGCAGACCTCGCAGATGGCGTTCAGCGATGGCGAGGAGGTGTTCGCTCGCCTCTTCGCCGCCCGCGCCGGCACGGCTCTGTCCGCCGCCCGCCTCTACGGCGAGCAGGCCGCGATCACCCGCACCCTGATGCGTGACCTGCTGCCCCCGCAGCTGCATCGCTTCCACGGCATCGAGTTGGCGGGCGGCTACCGCGCCTCGGAGGACGACCATCTCATCAGCGGCGACTTCTACGACGTCCATCAGGCGGCGAGCCCTGAAGACGAGACCCTGGTCGTGCTCGGCGACGTGTGCGACAAGGGCCTCGAGGCCGCACTCGTCACCGGCAAGATCCGCAACACCCTGCAGGCCCTCGCGCCGCTGGCCGACGACCACTCCGGCGTGCTGCGTCTGCTCAACAGCGCGCTGCTGTCTGCCGAGCACACGAAGTTCGCCACGCTGGTGCTGGCCTCTGTGTGCCGCCGTGACGGCCAGGTCTGCCTGCGGCTGACGAGCGCCGGACATCTGGCGCCGCTGATCGTGCGCGCTGACGGGCGGGTGGAAGAGGCCGACACGCGCGGAACGCTGGTCGGGGCGCTGCCCGAGATCAGGTCGTCCACTTTCGAGACCACGCTCGC
This sequence comes from Mycobacterium sp. IDUB_1, assembly GCF_055419625.1. NCBI lineage: Bacteria > Bacillati > Actinomycetota > Actinomycetes > Mycobacteriales > Mycobacteriaceae > Mycobacterium > Mycobacterium sp. IDUB_1. Next base: position 504,823 of record NZ_JBVAYA010000001.1, read on the forward strand.
GCCTGGCGAGACCTGCCTGCTGTTCACCGACGGTGTGACCGAGGCACATGGCGGCCCGACGGGAGCGGAGATGTTCGGGGAGCCACGGTTGACCGCCGCTCTGCGCGAGTGCGCCGGCATGCCCGCCGAGGCCGTCGTCGAGCGCATCATGATGCTCACCTCGCAGTGGGTGAAGGGTCGCCCTCATGACGACATCGCCGTCGTGGCGATCACGTCCCCCCGCCGCACTCACCTCAGCGCGGTCGACGGGCACACGGCCGGGAGGTTCACGGCGTCCGCATGAGCACGACCATCGACACGCTGTGGACCGCGCTCCTCGACGGTGACGAGTACGCCGCCGCAGCAGCGGTTCTCGGTGCCGCCGACACCGGGGTCCCCTGTGAGGAACTGCTGCTCGACGTCATCGCTCCCGTGCAGCGCCGAGTGGGCGCGGAGTGGGCGGCCAACCGGATCACCGTCGTGCAGGAGCACGTCGCCACCGCCATCAACGACCGGGTGATCGCGGCTCTGGCGCACCACGGTGCGTGCCGGTCACCGGAGACGACGGCGGGCCGGGTCACGGTTGCCTGCGTAGACGGCGAGTGGCACGCGCTGCCTGCCCGGCTGCTCGCGGAGGTCCTGCGCCTGCGCGGGTGGCAGGTCGACTTCCTCGGCGCCCAGGTCCCCACGCCCCATCTGATCGCCCACCTGCATCACCATGGTCCGGACGCGGTGGCACTGTCCTGCATGATCCCGACGCGACTCCCCACCGCCCACGCCGCGATCACGGCGTGCCAGGCCGCGGGAGTTCCGGTGCTCGCCGGTGGCGCCGGCTTCGGAAGCGACGGGCGCTTCGCCTCACTGCTGGGGGCCGATGCGTGGGCGCCGGACGCGAGGACCGCCGCCACCCTGCTCGCCGACGGTGTCCCGCGTCGGACGCCGTGCGCGCCGCATCAACCCATCGACGACCTGCCGCACCTGGCCGACCAGGAATACACGATGGTCAGCACATCGGCCGGCAGTCTGGTCGCGACCACGATGACCGAGCTGGAAAGCCGCCTTCCCGCGATGCGCGACTTCACCGAGCAGCAACGCCAGCACACCGTCGAGGACATCGCGCACATCGTCGACTTCCTGGCCACCGCGCTGTACACCGACGACGATGCATTGTTCACCGACTTCGTCACCTGGACCGCCCAGATCCTGTCCGCCCGTGGGGTGCCCGCGGCGTCGCTGCACCCCGCACTCGACGCACTGGCCGCCCGCCTGTCCGAATTCCCCCGTACCCAGCGCCTCCTCGCCGCGGCACACCGTGCACTCGGCAGGGCCCCGATCGACCAGGCAGCATCCGCATGAATCTCACGCTGAGCACCGACATCGACGGCACGTGCACCACGCTGGCCGTGACCGGAGACCTCGACTACGAGAGCACGCCCACGCTGGTCTCGGCCGTGACGGACCTGCTGGCCGCTTCGTCGTCGGCCACCGACCTGCGCCTCGACTTCTCCGGTCTGACGTTCTGCGACTCGGCCGGCCTGTCCGGTCTTCTGCTCGTGCGCCGCAAGACCTCCGCCGCGGGCGTGCAGCTGCACCTCGACCACCGACCGGCACAGCTGCAGCGGCTGCTGGACATCACGGGCGTGCTGGATCACCTGACCACCCGGCCCACCCGCGAAGCGGCGAGCGAATCCCGCAGCGTCTGAGAACCGCGTGCCCGAGGGTGACACCGTCTACGCGCTGGCCCGGCGCCTCGATGACGCCCTGAGGGGCCGCACCCTCGTCCGCGGCGAGTTACGCGTGCCCGCGCACGCCACCGACGATCTCGCTGGCCAGACCGTGACGGCACACCTGACCCATGGCAAGCATCTGCTGACACGGCTGACCGGCGACGTCACGCTGCACACCCATCTGCGCATGTCCGGTTCGTGGACGGTGTCGCCGACGGGTCGGTGGTTGCCTCGGTCGGTAATGCCCGATGTCCGGGTGCTGCTGCGCACCGACGGTCCCACCGCCTACGGGGTGAAGCTCCCGGTGGTCGAGCTGGTGCGCACGCCCGACGAGGGGCGCTGCATCGGCCACCTCGGACCCGATCCTCTTCGCGACGACTGGGACCTCGGCGAGGCGGTCCGCCGCCTCGCCGCTGATCCGCGACGACCGCTCGTCGCCGCACTGCTCGACCAGAGGTGTGTCGCCGGTTTCGGCAATCTGTGGGCCAATGAGCTGTGTTTCCTGCGAGGGCATGATCCGTGGACACCGGTCGGGCAGGTCGACGTCGCCAGGTTGTTGGAGCTGGGTGCGCGGGCCCTGCGCCATTCGGCGACGGTTCCGGGCGCGATGCAGGTGACGACCGGGGTGCGACGCAAAGGCGAGCAGCACTGGGTGGCCGGTCGCGCAGGCCGTCCGTGTCTGCGCTGCGGGACGGCGGTGCGGGTGGTCGCCGAGGTGGCAGGAGATCCGGAACGCAGGCGCACCTGGTGGTGCCCGACCTGTCAGCGATGAATCGAATGGTCGGCGCTGGGCACCCGAGGGTCATGGACACCATCGAGTACGCACCCGGCCGCCGCGCGGACATCTACGGGGAGCCGGCCGATGCGCCACTGCTGCTGTGGCACGGGACCCAGACCGACGCCCGTGCCACCGTCGCGCGGCTGGCCACCGCTCTTGCCGAATGGGGCTTCGGAGTGGTGGCGCCCGATTGGGATTCGCATGCACCGGATCATGGCCGGGCGGACCTGCTGGCGTCGGTCGACTGCGCGCGGGGTTGGGCGGCCGCGCCGGATCGGCTCACGCTCGTCGGGTGGTCACTCGGGGGTGCTGCGGCTGCGGGTCTGACGCTGCACGCCGACGACCTGCAGGTGCCGCTGGCGCATACGGTGTGTCTGGCCGGGGCGTTCATGGTGGCCGACCCGATCAGCGGGGCGCCGCCGGCCGATGCGCTGCCGCGAGCCGCGCCCGGCGCGCCGTTCACGCTGCTGCACGGCCGGGCCGACGACGTCGTCGGCGTGGAGGTGAGCCGTCGGTTCGCCCAGCGGCTGGACTCCGCCGGATGGCCTGTGCGCGTGGTCGAACTCGACACCGACCACGGTGCGATCGCCGGAGCGCGCTACGACGCCGCGGCTGACCGTTACGCACCGTCGGACGATCCGTCCGCACTGCTCGCTGCTCAGCAGGTGGCTGAGCTCATTGCGGCTGTGCGGCACTAGTTTCCGTCACCCGTTCCGTCACCATGGCACTGTCTCGCCGAAGCGGTCGAGGAAGCGAAGACCCGGCACACCGCGCTGCGCGTCCACCGTGTCGACGAGTGGGGGGATGCTGTCGCTGATTTCGAGCATGGCACCGGGGCCACCCATCGTGGTCTTCACCCACCCGGGCGCCATGAGCAACAGCGTCCGGGTGGTGTCGGCATGCCGGGCGGCGTAGCTACGGAACATCTGGTTGAGAGCCGATTTGGTCGCCCGGTAGACCTCGAAGCCGCCGCTGGTGTTGTTGGCGAGGCTGCCTTGGCCAGATGACATGACCGCGATCGTCCCGACCGCGTCGACCAGGTCCTGCAAACGCTCGACGGTACGCATGACGCCCAGGACGTTGGTGTCCATCATGCGGTGGAAGTCGTCGGTGTCGATATCGGCGCCGACGGCGGACCGTTCGGCAAGCGAGATGCCCGCGACGACGAACATCAGGTCGAACGTCTGGCCCGCCAGACGCGCCTTCAGCGCCTCGATCTCGTCCTGGTCGGTGATGTCGACGTGCTCGACGACTACCGCGTCAGGATGCCGACGTGCGAATTCGGTGAGGGGCGAGGGTGCGCCGTCCCTCACTGTTGCCGCCACGTGGGCGCCGCGAGCGACATACGTCTTGACGATCGCTTCACCCAACCCTCGGGAGGCTCCGATGACGAGCACGTTCCGGTTCGGGGTCGTCACGGTGTGCGAGGTGCTCATGGTTGGTCCGTTCTTCACTCATCACGTGTTGAGTGAATGTACCAGGTTCACTCAACGTGTGTAGAGTGACGGTGTGCGGGAGGGGCTGAGCAGGGCCGAGCGACGAGCTGCGACGGCGGCCAAGATCCTCGAGGCGGCGCAAGAGGAATTCGGCGCTCGCGGTGAAGACGGCGCGACGATTCGCGGTATCGCGCGGCGGGCAGGGGTCGATCCGTCGCTGGTGCTCCAGCACTACGGCTCGAAGCAGGCGCTGTTCGCATTGGCGGTGCGGCCTGCGATCGACCTGACCGGTGACGACATCCCTGCGCATCTGGCCGAGGTGCTGCAGACGAGACTGCGCGAATTACCCGCTCCGACAAGAGCATTGATGCGTTCGATGCTGACGTCGCCGGAGGCCGCCGGCGTGATGCGCGAATACCTGGAAGAACGCACCGCCAATCTTGCCCACGCGATGAGCGGTGACGACACCGAACTCCGTGCGGCACTCATCGTGTCGAGCATTCTCGGCATCACCGTCGCGAGGCATTTTCTCGACCTCGCGCCGCTGATGAACGCCGATGACGCGCAGGTGTCCGCGGTCACCGACACCTGGCTGGCGATGTTCGGGGAGTAGTGGCTCTGGCTATTGTTGTGCGGCAATGGTTTCCAGCGCGGTGCGGATCCGCTCGGGAATCGGTACCGCCTTTCGCTCCTCGCGGTCGACGAACACATGAACGAAGCGGCCGCGGGCCAGCGCCGCCGTGTCGTCGGCACCGAAGACCGCCACACCCCAGGTGACCGATCGTCGGGACATCGCATCGACGCGCAGACCCGCCCGGAGTTGGTCCGGGTAGGCGGCCGGGGCGCTGTAGGTGCACGACGACTCCACCACGAGCGCGATGACCGGTGAAGTGTGGATGTCGAGGCCGCCCTCGGTGATCAGGAAGTGGTTGGCGACGGTGTCGAAGTAACTGTAGTAGGTGACGTTGTTGACGTGGCCGTACACGTCGTTGTCCATCCACCGGGTGGTGATAGGCAGGACGTAGCCGTAGCTGTCCAGAGCTGTGTCAGGCATAGCTCAGCGCTCCGCGAAAGATGCTGGCCAACAACGCTTCGTCGACATCGATCGGTGCGTTGCCCAGCAGCCGCTGCTGCGGGAACGCCCCGGCAGCCAGGGTCTCGACGTCGGCGTCGGTGTAACCGACGTCCGCGAGGCCGGCCGGCATCCCGACCGCGGCCATGATGCCGGTCAGATGTCCGGCGAGTACCTCGCCTGCGTCGGCGTCGGCGGCGTCCACGACATCGGCGCCGAGGTGGCCTGCCGCCGCGAGGTGGCGAGCCGGGTCGGCCGCCGCGGTGACCCGGAAAGCCGCCGGCGCGTTCAGAATAACCGACATGCCATGTGGCACAAGGGGTTTGTCATCGGGATAGCCGGAGGGCCGGAACTCGCGGACCTGACCGGCCACCGCATACGCCATCGCATGGGGGATGTGCACTCCCGCATTGCCGAACGCGATGCCCGCCAGCGTCGCCGCCCACATCGTCTGCTCGCGAGCCTCCCGGTCCGACGCGTCGGTGACGGCACGCACCAGGTAGCGGCCGAGCAGCGCCAGGGCTTCGCGGCTGCCCAGGTCGCTCCACGGGTTGGCGCCCTGGCTCATGGGTCGGGCGCTGGCCCGCGCCGGTGCCGCCCGCCGGGTGAACGGCCGGGCGGTGTAGGACTCCAGCGCATGGGACAGCACGTCGAGTCCGCTGCAGGCGACGACCTCGCCGGGCAGGGTGTCGGTGCTGTCGGGGTCGACGAGCGCTTCGGAGGGCCGCAGTGCGGGGCTGGCGATGCCGGTCTTGGCGTGCAGCGACAACAGATCGAAGATCGCGATGCCGGTGACTTCGCTTCCGGTACCCGACGTCGTCGGGCAGGCGATGTGCGGCGCCAGCGGTCCGGGAACCGGCCGTCCCTCTCCGATCGGAGCGTTGACGTAGGCGGAGAAGTCGGCGGGATGGCTGGCGTAGAGGTTGGCGGCTTTGGCGGTGTCGATGACCGATCCGCCGCCGACCGACACGTATCCGTCAGGTCGGGAGTCCGTGGCGAAAGCCGCTGCGGCACGGAAGGATTCGTCGGTGGGCTCGACAGCCACCTCGGCATAGGTGACGACGTCGAGGCCCGCATCACCTAATGACCGCTGTGCATCGGCGAACAGTTCCAGCCGGGCGACCGACGGATCGGTGAACAGCGCGACACGACGCATCCCCAGCGCCGCCGCCCGGTCCCCCACCTCGCGGATACAGCCGCGGCCGAATGTGATGCGGGAGGCGTCGACGGTGAATGCGGTGTCGAGGCCTGCCTCGTGCTGACAGCTCATGGCTCGATTGTGCCGCCGGCGTCACGGTGGCTGCGGGCGGCCCACGCACTGACCGCCAGGGCGGCCATCACCGCGGCGATACCGGCAGCCTCGGCGACGGTGGGCCGCTGCGCGAGAGCGAGGGCGCCGACCACGGCTGCGGTGGCGGGCAGCAATGCCAGCAGCAGTGCGAAGCGGGCCCTGCCGATCGTGGCCAGCACCGGTTGATCCAACGCGTAGGGAATGGCGCTGGAGAGCACCCCGATACCCGCGCCCCACAGCCAGGTTCGGGGTTCGGCGAGCACAGACGCGTCGACGGCGACCTGCGTCGCGAGCAGTAACGGCGCGCTGACCAGAGCAGCGACACCCATGCCCACGGCCAGCGAGTCCAGCCCGCCCCCCGCGTCGGCGACTCTCTTGCCGAGCACGATGTACCCCGCCCACAGCGCGGCGGCCAGCAGCGCGAAGGCCACACCCACCGTGTCCACATCGGACTGCGCCCCCGCCAGCAGGTAGACGCCCGCGCCGACGAGCCCCGCCGCCAGGTAGTCGAGGGGGCGGCGGGAGCCCAGCACCGCGACGGCCACCGGCCCGGTGAATTCGATGGCGACGGCGGTGCCGAGCGGAATCCGGGCGATCGCCTCGTAGAACGCGATGTTCATCGCGAGCGTGACGGCGCCGAACGCCGCGGCGGCACCCAGGCCGCGCCGGGTCCAGCCGTGGCGCCACGGCCGTCGCCACGCGAGCAGCACCACCGCGGCGCCCAGTGCACGCAGCCACGCCACCGTCGCCGGCTCGGTGGTCGCGAACAGCCACACGCCGATTGCCGCGCCGCCGTACTGCGAGATCGCGCCGACGACGAAGAACAGCGGTACCGACCAGGCCGGGATCGCACGCGCGGGCACGCCTGCGAGTACAGCAGAGTCAGTACCGGCCCGACATCAGTGCTCGACGAGATCCTTCAGGCGTCGCAGCGTTTCGTCCATCGTGCGGGTGACCTGGCTGGCGGCGACGCGGTCGGCGATCAGTCCCAGCAAACCGCCGGGCGCCTCGTACGCAAGCCGGAACGTCACCTTCGTGCGGCCGTCACCGACGTCGCGCATCCGGAAGCGACCCCGAAGCGTGATGCCGGTGATCCCGATCCACGCCAGGTCGCGGGGCTCGTCGAACTCGGACACCTCGATCACCCCGCCGATGGGCACCGAGCCCACCTTCCAGTGCACGGTGTAGCGCGCACCCGCGCCGGCCGGAGAGTCGGTGGCGATCTCCCAGCGCTCCAGGTTGGCCATGAACTCGGGGTAGCAGCCGGGATCGCTGATGTGTTTCCACACCAGGTGCGGTTCGGCGTCGACGACGATGCTGCGTGAGAGTCGCATCGCTACACCTATCCGATCACCGGGAAGCGCCGCTCGGCCGCCAACCGATCCACGGCCCCCTGCAGGCTGGCCAGCACGCGGTCGTTGACGTCGTCGTCGTCGGAGTCGGCGATGTCGGAGGCCTCGATGGGTTCTTGGACCTCGATGACCACCTTGGTGGGCAGCGGCAGCCGCGGCACCATGTCGCTGACCGTGATTCCCCACGGCGGTGCGAACAGGATCGGCACGCTCTTGAGCCGGGCGAGCTTGTCGACCATCAGCAGTTTGGCGAGCCACTGCCCGCGATCGAGGAAGAGCGCAGCTTCCTGGCCGCCGACACTGGCGATCGGGACGATCGGCACACCGGCCTCGCGCGCCAGCTTCACGTAGCCCTTGCGGCCGCCGAAATCGACCTCGTGGCGCTCCCACGACGGCCGGAACACCTCGTAGTCACCACCCGGATACACCAGAAGGGCAGCGCCCGACTTCAGGGCGAGCGTCGCGTTGTCGTGATTGGCCGCGATCGTGCCGAACTTGCGCAGAGAACCCAGCCCGGGCATGGAGACCACGAGGTTGTGCGCCAATTGGTAGAAGGGCCGCTCGACGCCGAAATACGAGCAGAACGCCAGCGTGAACACGAACGTGTCCGGGGGCAGATTGCCGCCGCTGTGGTTGCCGACCAGCAGCACCGGACCCTTGGCCGGGATGCGGTCCAGCCCACGCACGTCGGCCCGGAAGTACAGCGATGCCAGCAACCACAGCCCGGGCAGCTGTTCGAGGATGTAGTCGGCGTCGCGCTGATCCATGTCCGCTTTCGGCACGCGTGCCGAGATCTCGTGCTTGAGCCATTCCAGCGCATCACCGAACCCGGGCATGGCTGTGAGATTGACCACCATGGGGTCAGGGTAAACCTGCACCCGATCCTGGGAGCTGGCGAACGTCGTGCAAGATCGCCGGCATGGGCTCTTCCCCGAACTCCTCGCTGGTCGAAGTCCTCGCGTCGCTGGACCTGACGCGGATCGACGCGCGCTCGTTCAGCGGCGAGCAGCTGCCCGCCCCCGCCAACCACATCCTCGGCGGGCACATCTCGGCGCAGGCTCTGGTGGCCGCGAGCCTCACCGCGCCCGACCGCACCCCGCACAGCGTGCACGTCTACTTCTTGCGTCCCGGCGATGCCCGCCGGCCCGTCCGGTTCGATGTCGTCGACCTGCAGGAGGGCCGCACGTTCTCGGCACGCCGGGTGACGGCCCGCCAGGAGGATCAGATCCTGCTCGAGGCGATGTCGTCCTTCACTGCGCTGACGCCGGGGCCGACCGCCGACGGGTATCAGCCCACGTGCCCGGAGGTGCCCGCGCCGGAATCGCTGCCGGTGGTCGCGCCGCACCTCGCGGAATCGTCGGAGGCGACGGCAGGGCAGTGGGCCAGCTTGCGCTGGTTCGAGCGGCGGATCGTCGATGCCGCGTCGACGCCGCCGGCGCGCAGCCGGATCTGGTGGCGACCCGACGGCCCACTCCCCGATCAGGATCCGGTGCGGACGGCGGCGCTGGTCGCCTACCTGTCGGCGGTGACGCTGACCGAGCCCGTGTACCGGGCGCGGGGCAGGGTCGGCGTCTCGCTGCAGCGTGACCACTCGGTGTGGTTCCACGCCCCGGCCGACCTGTCCGACTGGCTGCTCTACGACCAGTGCTCGCCCAGCAGTACCGGTGCGCTGGCGTTGGGCAGCGGCTCGATGTTCAACCGCGACGGCCGGCTGGTGTGCACCGTGCGCCAGGAGTTGTATTTCGCACCCCCTCGGGGGTGACCCGGCCGCAAGCGGGTACCCGCGCGCGATGGACACCGACCAGCGCGAACTCGGCGATTCCGACAGCCCGATCGAGGACGCCCTCGAACAGGCCTTCAATCGGATGGTCGACGAGGGGACCCAGCGTCTGCACCGAAGTGTCCGCGAAGTTCTGGTCACCGGATTCTTCGGTGGCACCGAGGTGGCGATGGGTGTGCTCGCCTACCTGTCGGTGCTGCTGGCCACGGGCAACCCGCTGCTGGCCGGGCTGGCCTTCTCGGTCGGGTTCCTGGCGCTGCTGCTGGGCCGCAGCGAGCTGTTCACCGAGGGCTTCCTGGTTCCGGTCACCACCGTGGTCGCCAAACGCGCGAGCGTCGTGCAGCTGGTGAAGCTCTGGGCCGGCACGCTCGCGGCGAATCTGGTCGGTGGCTGGCTGATCATGTGGCTGGTGATGACGGCGTTCCCGAAGCTGCACGCTCAGACGATCGAGTCCGCGCAGCATTTCGTGGACGCGCCGCTGAACGCCGAATCCGTCGCGCTCGCGCTGCTGGGCGGCATGGCCATCACGCTGATGACGCGCATGCAGCACGGCACCGACTCGATGCCGGCCAAGATCGCCGCGGCGGTCGCGGGTGCGTTCCTGCTCGCCGGTCTGCAGCTGTTCCACTCGATCCTGGATTCGCTGCTGATCTTCGGCGCGCTGATCGCCGGCGGCACCTCGTTCGGCTATCTGGATTGGCTGTCCTGGTTCGGCTACACGCTCATCGGCAACATCGTCGGCGGGCTGGCGCTGGTCACGTTGCTGCGGCTGATCCGCAGCAAGGATCGGCTCAAAGAGGAACGCCGCGAGGCTGAGTCGCCGGCGGGCGAGGAACGCTAGAGCGCAGCGACGCGGTCGAACCACGGGGCGGCACGCTCCAGCTGCGCGGCGAGGCGGAGCATTAGCGCTTCCCCGGCCAGCGGCGCGACGAACTGCACCCCGAGCGGTAGTCCGTCGGCGGTCCAGTGCAGCGGCACCGACATGGCCGGGCGGCCGGTCAGGTTCGCCAGCTGCGTGTAGGGCACCCAGCCGAGGTTGTCGTCGACCATGTCGTCGACGATCTTGGTGTACCGCAGCATCTTTGCGGTGCGGGTTCTCAGCAGCACGTCGGCGCCGCGCGCCAACGCCGCCGGCAGGTCGAACGCACCGATCTTCGGCGGCGGGCTGGCCAGCGTCGGCGTGAGCAGCAGGTCATACGAGGAGAAGTAGTCGGTGAGCCGCCGCGTGTGTTCGTGTCGGCGGGCCACGGCGTCGACGTACTCCACGGCGCCGGTGGCACGACCCAGCGCGGCCATGATCAGCGTGTCCCGCTCGAAGGATGAGTCGCCGGCGCCCGTCAGCCGCTTGGCTTCGTCGACCTGGTAGGCGAGCGTGACGAACCACGTCAGCAGGAAGTCGCGGGCCAGCGCGGCGTCGTCGAACGGCGCCTCCGGCAGCTCCTCGACGTGGTGGCCCAGCTCGGTCAGTAACCGAACGGCGTGCTCGACGGCGGCATAGGCCTCCGGATGTGGGGAAGGGGTGATCGCCGACGGGACCCGGTAACCGATCCGCAGCGGGGCGGGGTCGGCCTCCAGACCGGCGGTGAACGGCTCGGCGGGGACGGCTGGGAGGTACGGCGCGCCGGGTTCGCCACCGCGCAGCACGTCGAGCATGGTCGCGGTGTCGCGAACCGACCGGGACACGACACCGTTGACGGCGGCGCCGTGCATCGGTTCGCCGGCGCTGGGACCCGACGGGATGAGGCCGCGGCCGGGTTTGAGACCGAACAGTCCGCAGCAGCCCGCCGGGATGCGGATCGAACCGCCACCGTCGCTGGCCCCCGCGCACGGGACGATGCCGGCGGCGACGGCGGCCGCCGATCCGCCCGAGGAGCCGCCGGGGCTGTGGGCGAGGTTCCATGGATTGCGCGTCGCACCGTTCGCGACAGGTTCGGTGATTCCCTTCGCGCCGAACTCCGGGGTGTTGGTCTGCCCGAAGACCACCAGGCCGGCATCGAGCCAGCGCCGCACGACCGTGGAGTGCTCGGTGGCCGGCCGCGACGCCAACGCCCGCGACCCCGAACCCGTGGGCAGGCCGGCGAAGTCCTGGCCGAGGTCCTTGATCAGGAACGGCACCCCGCGCAGCGGTCCGTCGGCGGGTTCGGGGGTGGGCACGTCGCGCACGATCGCGTTGATCCGCGGGTTGACGGCGGTGGCGCGTTCGCGGGCGACGGTCAGCAACTGGTCGGCCGACACCTGACGCGTAGCCACCAGCTCGGCCAGTCCGACGGCGTCGTACGTCCGGTAGTCCGCAAAGTCCATCACGCGACCGTAGCGCGCAATGGGAATGTTTCAATCGTTATCAACGTTTGTCTCTTTTGTCACATGGGTAACTCCTGTAACGACGCGGATGACGCGTCACACCACCGCCGAGAAAGTGACGAATGGACTATCGCCATGAACACCATTTTGTACTTCAGCACCCAGGGCCTGGTTTATGAGACTCGCGCCTACACCCGCGCCGACATCGACCGTCTCGTGCACGACCGCGGACTGCAGTCGCTGAGCAGCGCCGACCGTCAGTTCGATTTCTGGTTCAGCTCCTCGGCGGGGCTTGGCAGTAAGAGTGGTTGCCAACGCCGCGTCAACCGCCATGCCACCGAATTACTCATGGCGACGACCAATTTCACCGCCAAGAATGTTCCGCTACTGCGCGGTGCCGTCGTCGTGGCGACCCACGACGCCGACGGCGACCTCGACGGGCTGAGCTGGCAGCAGCTTGATGTCCTGTCCCAGCGCATCCGGTCCGTCAGCGATCGCGACGAGCGCCAGCTGAGCCGCCGGATCGTCCGCGATCAGCGCCGCCGACGCCGCGCGGCCGTACCCGCTGCCGCTCCGTTGCAGCCCGTGGGCGCACCCCCGCGCATCGCCGCCGCGCACTGAGTCAGCCGAACTGCGCGACCCGCTCGGCCAGCTGGTCGAGGATGCGCAGCGACTCGTCGAGCGGCTTGGTCGGCAGCAGCAATCCCGCCTCTTCGAAGCCGAGATCTGCTGCCCCCTGCCAATATTCGGGATCGTTGGGCGCCGAGAACAACCGCAACGGCACCTCGTAGTCGGCTCGGTCCCGGATCTGAGCGACGCGATCACTCAGCTCCGGCAGCGGGATCGGGTTGGCCAGCCACCCGGCCCGATGCCGGACGATGCGGGTCACCGTCGCGTTCGAGTTGCCGCCGATGAACACCGGCGGATGCGGTGTACGCACGGGTTTCGGCCGGATGAAGGACGGCTCGATGTCCACGTGACGCCCGTGGTACTCGGCAGGCTCGGTGGTCCACATCGCGATGATCGCTTCGAGGCGCTCGTCGAGCAGTGCGCCGCGGGTCGCGGGGTCGGTGCCGTGCTGGCGCATCTCCTCGAGGTTCCACCCTGCGCCGACGCCGAACACGAAGCGTCCACCGGAGATCAGGTCGATACTGGCCGCTTCCTTGGCGGTGATGATCGGATCGCGCTGGATCAGCAGGGCGATCCCGGTCATCAGCTCGATCGACGACGTCACCGCCGCCGCGGCCGCCAGCGTGACGAACGGGTCCAGCGTGCGGTAGTACACCGACGGCAGGTCACCCCCGCCGGGATACGGCGTCGCCCGGCTGGCCGGAATATGAGTGTGCTCGGCGATGCCCAGCGAAGTGAAGCCACGTTCCTCGACCGCTCGGGCCAGCGACAGCGTGTCGATGGCGTCGTCGTTGACGAAAGTCGCGATACCGAACCTCATGTCTGCGAGGGTAGACCCCTCGTTTGGACAGCCACTTCTCGTTTGGGCAGGCTTGGTTTGCTGGTGACCTGTGCGGTTTATCGCTACGGTGGCGCGGTGAGCACCGAAACCCACCCCGACGAGCCTCATCTCGGTTCGGTTGCCGCCAAGCTGAATTGGTTGCGGGCCGGCGTCTTGGGGGCCAACGACGGGATCGTCTCGACCGCGGGTTTGGTGGTCGGCGTCGCAGCGGCGACCGCAGAGCGGGCGCCGATCCTGACCGCCGGCATCGCCGGCCTCGCTGCCGGTGCGGTGTCGATGGCCCTGGGCGAGTACGTGTCGGTGAGCACCCAGCGTGACACGGAGAAGGCGCTACTGAACAAGGAGCAGCGGGAACTGCGTGACGATCCCGCCGCAGAACTCGACGAGCTCGCGGCGCTCTACGAGGCCAAGGGCCTGAATCCGGCGACGGCACGCACGGTCGCCGAAGAGCTCTCCTCGCATGACGCGTTCACCGCGCATGCCGAGGCCGAATTGGGCATCACGCCAGGCGAATACACGAATCCGTGGCAGGCGGCGCTGTCCTCGGCCCTGTCGTTCACCGTCGGTGCGCTGCTGCCGATCATCGCGATCATTCTTCCGCCGACGGCGTGGCGGGTGCCGGTCACAGTGGTGGCCGTGCTGGCCGCGCTGCTGCTCACCGGCGCGGTGTCGGCAGGGCTCGGCGGCGCACCCAAGCAACGTGCCATGGCCCGCAACGTGATCGGCGGCGGCCTGGCGCTGCTGATCACCTACGGGATCGGGCACGTGGTCGGCGCCACCGTCTGAGTCGCGGTGTAACGCTCGTCGAGCTGGGTATAGACCCGCGGTGACCACCGATCCCGCGCCCGTGCCCGACGACCTGCGCCGGCTGGCCGATGCCCACGGCGTCGCGACGTTCTACCGCAACGAGCGTCGTGAGCCGGTGAACGTCGCTGCCGACGTCGTGATCCGGGTGCTCGGCCTGCTGGACGTGGAGGCCGGCACCGAGGCTGCGCGGCGCGCCGAGCTCGCCCGCATCGAGGAGCGCGAGCGTGCAGGCGTGCTGCCGCCCACCCTTGCAGTACGGCTGACCGGCCAGGCGCGGCCGGTTCCGCAGGCGAGACTGCTGGTCGCCGAAGACGGCTCCCGCATCGACGTGCACGACGAGATTCCGGCCGACTTGGCTCCTGGCTGGTATCAGCTGCACACTCGCGACGGTCAGGAGGTCACGGTCGTCGCCGCTCCACCGACGGTGCCGACCGCCCCGGACACCTGGGGGTGGATGCTGCAGCTCTACGCACTGCGCTCCGAACGCTCCTGGGGGATCGGCGACCTCGGCGACCTGACCGAGTTCGTCAACTGGACCGCAGCCGAACATGGTTGTGGCGCAATTCTTCTCAATCCTCTGCACGCTCCGGGGCCCACGCATCCGGTGCAACCCTCGCCGTACACGCCGTCGAGCCGACGGTTCGCGAACCCGCTGGCGCTGCGGATAGAGGATCTGCCGGCCTACGCCCACGCCGATACCGCCACCCGCGCCGACGTCGACGCGCTGCGTGTGTCGGCGACCACGGAGCGGATCGATCACGACCTGGTGTGGGCGGCCAAGCGCTCGGCACTGGAGCTGTTGTGGCACTCGGCGGGCAGGCCGGACCCGCTCGCCGACGGCGCATCCGACGGGCTCCGCGACTGGGCCACCTACTGCGCGCTCGCCGAACGGCACGGCGGGCGGTGGAGCCGATGGCCGACAGAGCTGCGTCGGGTGGGTAGCGATGCGGTCGCTTCGGCTCGACGGGAGTTGGCTCCGCGGTTGGCTTTTCACGCATGGGTTCAGCGGCAGTGTGAGGCGCAGCTCGGCGCGGTCCGGGAGGCGGCGAAGGCGTCGGGGATGGCGCTGGGGATGCTGCACGACCTCGCGGTGGGCGTCGACGCGGACGGCGCTGACGCGTGGGCGCTGGCCGATGTCCTGGCCGGCGGGGTGAGCATCGGCGCGCCGCCGGACAACTTCACCCCGCGCGGCCAGGACTGGGGCTTGCCGCCCTGGCGCCCGGATCGACTGGCCGCCAGCGGTTATACGCCGTTGCGCGACATGCTGCGTGCCGTGCTCTCCCATGCCGACGGCCTGCGTATCGACCATGTCGCCGGGCTGTGGCGACTGTGGTGGATACCGCCGGGTGACGGGCCCGATCGCGGCACCTACGTCCACTACGACGCGGAGGCGATGCTGGCGGTGTTGGCCCTGGAGGCCCACCGCGCCGGTGCCACCGTCGTCGGTGAGGACCTGGGCACCGTCGAGCCGGAGGTGACGCAGGCGCTGGCGGACAACGAGATGCTCGGCTGTGCTGTCGCGTGGTTCACCCGCGACCTGGACGAGCCGGACGAACCGCTGCTCCCACCGGCGCGGTGGCCCGAGCGGGCAGCCGCGAGCATCTCGACACACGACCTTCCGACGGCGGCGGGCTTCCTGCGCGGCGAACACGTGCGGGCGCGGGCCGATCTCGGCTTGCTCAACGACGTGCCGGCCGAGCAGGCAAATGCCGACACAGAACGCGCAGAGTGGTTGGCGCTGTTGCGATCTGAGGGTGTGCTCGACACCGACGAATCCGATGACGCCGTCGTTCTCGCGATGCACCGGCTGCTGGCGCGAACACCGAGCCGACTGAAGCTGATCTCGCCCTACGACGTCATCGGGGAGATACGCCAGCCGAACCTACCGGGCACCGTCGACGAGTATCCGAATTGGCGGCTCCCGCTGCCCGAGACGCTGGAGGAACTGCGCGCCGATCCTCGCGTGGCCGCGATCACCGCCGCAATGCGCCACGCCTGACTACGCCCAGCCCCACTACGCCCCGCCTGACTACGCCCAAACCAACGTTTGGGCGCGAAAGAGGGTGTTTTCGCGCCCAAACGTTGGTTTGGGCGGGGTCGCGCGCGGCGCTAGAGATCCAGGGCGACGGGTTCGACGGGTGACGCGCAGCAGATCAACACGTTCCCTTCGCCCGGCGGCTCGAGCGGTTCGGGGTCGTAGCGCACAGCACCGGACAGCAGCGCCGTCTCGCAGTTGTGGCACACCCCGGTTCGGCAGGACCATCGCGTCGGGACATCGCACGCCTCGGCGAGTTCGAGCAGGCTCATCCGGTTCGGCCCCCACGGCACGGCGAGCCCGCTGCGGACGAACTGCACCTCGGGCCCCGGCCCCGGATCGCCGTCGGGTTGGTGTGGAGTGAGCGTGGTGGCGGCAATGCCCGGCGTGAGCGCAGGCCCGGCACCGAAGACCTCGGTGTGCACCCGCGACGGATCAAGGCCGTGCGCCAGCAGTGCCGCCTCCATGCCGGTCATGAAGGCCTGTGGGCCGCACACGTAGGCGGTGGCCTCGCGGGGGATGTCCAACGCGTCGAGCGTGGCCGCGGAGAGCCGGCCTGGCTCGCTGAAGTCCACTCCGGCTCTGTCAGTGAGCCCCGGTTGGCTGTACACGACGTGAGACACGCTGTGCGCCAGCAGTTTCAATGCATCGCGCGCCTCGGTCGCGAACGCGTGCTCCGCCCCGTTGCGTGCACCGTGCAGCCACCACACCGGTCTGGCCGACCCCGTAGAGACCAGTGCGTTGAGCATCGACAGCACCGGCGTAACCCCCACCCCCGCGGAGACGAGGACCACCGGCGACTCGCCGTCGGTCAGCCAGAACGTGCCGCGCGGCGCGGCGACGTCGAGCGAGTCGCCCGGACGCAGCGTCGTGTGCAGGTAACCGCTCGCCGCACCATGGGGTTCACGCTTGACCCCGATGCGGTAGGCGGCGCTGCCCGGCGCATTGCACAGCGAGTAGGTGCGGACGACGGCAGGCGCACCATCGACACGCGGTAGTCGGACCGTAATCGATTGTCCAGCAAGCCAATCTGGAAGAGCAGAATCCGACGGGTCGGCGAGCACCACCGACCGCACCGACCGGCTCTCAGCGACCACGTCGCGCACCACCAGCGTGCGGAAGCCGGCCCATGCGGGCGGCGGGCCCGCAGCGGCCAGGCCGGGATTGCCGGTTCCCCCTGGGTCCTGGTCGGCCAGTGCGCGCAGGGAACCCTGCCAGCCCGGGCTGAGGGCAGGAATGCGCAGTGCCCGGGCGAGCCCATCGCGCGGATGGCCGGGAAGGTAGAGCAGCGCATCGATCTCGGCGACGGTCATCTGTTCCGGACCGTCGGCGACCTTCACGATCTCCTGGCCCGCCTCGACGTCACCCTCGGTGATCACTCGGCAGTAGAACCCCGGACGACGGTGCGCGACCAGCAGCGCGGCCATCCGCGGCTCACCGATCCGCATCCCCGCGCGGTAGCACGTGACCCTGGGCTGGGTGACCTCGAGGACTGCATCACCCACGGAAAAGCGGTCACCGATACAGACTTCGTCGTCGGGCAACCCCTCCACGGTGAGGTTCTCCCCCAGCCATCCGGGTTCGAGGTCGTCGCGGCCGAACTCCCGCGCCCAGTGCCGGTATGAGTCCATCTGATACACGAGCACGGCGCGGTTCTCGCCGCCGTGCCCGCCGAGATCTCCCTGCCCGTCGCCGTCGATGTTGAGGCGACGCACCCGCCGGGGTCCGGATACCGGATCTTTCCAGGCCCCGGTGAAAACCGTGCGATCGTGCCACGACACATCACGGGGCATCCCCACATTCACGGACAGCAGGGTGGCCATCCGGTCATCTTCCTCGGATCGGTGCGGCGACGCAGCCAAACTACACCCGTGGGCGGAACAGCTGCGCTATGACAGAGCAATGCCCGACACGGTTCGTCCGCTCCAGGCGCCCACCGCGTTCCGCTACCCCGACGTGGGCGCCCGCCGCGCGCGGCTGCGCAGTGGCGTCCGCCGGCTGACGGGGGTCGACCCGTTCCCGAGCGACGCCGTCGCCCGAGCGTTCATCGCCGGCCTCACCGAGGGTGACCCCGTGGCCGAACGGTTCGTCGCCGAGACCTACCTCGGAGAACTCGGCGCACGCCGCGCCCGCCATCTCGTGGAGCAGGCCCAACGCCACGGCATCGACAGCGTGCGCGAGGCACCCGAATCCCTGCGTGCACTCTTCGCGGAGTTCGAACAAGCCCCCGACTGGTTGGATCCCGAGCTCGTCGAGCAGGGCGCCGCGGTGTGGCGGCGGTGGGCCTACGCCCTGGGCGCGCTCGGCAACGCCGGTACCACCGACACCTACACCGAGGGCTGGCTCGCGGTCCCACTCTCCCTCTCGGGCGGCTACGCCGGTCAGCGCGCGCTGCACCGCTACCTGGAGACGTCACGCTGGTGGATCGAGGTGTGCCGCCCCGGCGCGCTGCTGACCCCGGGCTCGCTCGGTCGGCAGATCTCGCTGCACGTGCGCATCATGCACGTCAGCGTCCGTGAGCGCGTGCGGCAGCACCCGGAGTGGGACGCCGCGCGATGGGGTTTGCCGATCAGCCAGTCCGCGATGCTGTTGACGCTGCTCGGTGGAAGCGTGGCGCCGGCGCTCGGCCTGTTCCTGCTCGGCCACCTCACGTCCCCCGCCGAGATGCGCGCGGTGCTGCACTTCAACCGGTACTGCGGTCACCTCGTCGGGGTGCGGTGTGACGGTTATTTTCCCGAGACGGTGGCCGACGCGTGGCGCATCCTGCTGGTGGCCGATTCGGCCCGCAGTCACGACAGTGGTTCCAGCGGAACCGAACTCGTCGAATCCTTCGTGCCGGCGTTCGCCCCGACGGCCACGCACCGTGGACTCGCCCGGGTGCGCGCCGAGTACCACTACCGGGTGCAGGCGGGCTATCTCGGCCTGTACATGCTGCCGTGGAATCGCCGCCGCTACCGGTTGCCGGCGGCGCTGCCCGGCGTCGCGCTGCTGCTTGCACGCGCGCCGGCGATCACCGCAATGGAGATCGGCCGCCGGATCTGCCCACCGCTGGACCGGTGGTGGCAGCGGACGAACATGCACCGCTGGGAGCGATGGCTCTCGTGGCAGTCGGCGGGCAAGGCGGCCCAGTTCGACGCGGCGGTTCCGCTGCGCCGCTGAACGAAATGACGCTGAACGAAATGAGGCTGAACGAAATGTAACCCGCCTGCGTATTTCTCGACGACACCCTTTGTCGAGAAAGGCAGCCCGCATGTCCGTCCTCTCCGCACGCTCCCTCCCGTTCGATCACGTGACCGCCACGCGAGCCTCGGGAGCGGTGGTCCTGATCCGCCTCTACGTCGGCCTGATCTTCGCAGGCGAGGGTGTGCTGAAATTCGTTCGCCTCGACACCCTGGGTCCGGGCCGGTTCGACAAGGCGGGGATACCTTTGCCGACAGCACTCGCGTACGCCGACGGAGTGACCGAAATCCTTTGCGGCGCAGCTATCCTCGCGGGATTGCTGGTCCGGTTGGCGGTGATCCCGATGATCGTCGACATGATCGGCGCGCTGACGATCACCAAAGTGCCGCTGCTGTGGCGAGATGCTCCCCTCTATCCGTCCGAGGGCGGTGTCTGGGATTTCTTCCACGAGGGGCGCCTCGAGATCGCCATGCTCTGCGGCAGCATCTTCCTGCTGATCGTGGGCGCGGGCAGCGTGTCTCTGGATGCCCGTAAAGGTCGCCGAGCATGACGTGCCGGCGCGCGTCGTGACCGCCCGCCACGATGAGACAGTCGGGTTCCGGACGACCCGGCGCGGGGAACTCCGGCCGGTGACCGACGATTCGTACCCCAACTGGGACGCGGTGTACCGCGACAACGTCACCTGGGTGTACCGGCTGATGTACGCCAAGGTCGGCAATCGGCCGGATGCCGAAGACCTCACGGCAGAGGTGTTCACGACGGCGCTACGTCCGCTGCGGGTGTCGGCCACGGTGCCCGAGGTACGCACCTACTTGCGCCAGACGGCGCGCACCGTCCTCGCGTCCTATTGGCGGCACCGGATGGGACGGGAGATCACCGCGATCGACGTTGCCGATGTCGCTGACGCACCCGACGTCGAGTTCGCGACGACGGCATCGTCGCCGGGCCGGGTCCGTACGCTGCTCGACGCGTTGCCCGACCACTATCGGCGCATCCTGGAGTTGCGGTTCCTGCAGGCGATGAGCGTCCGGGAGGCCGCCGCGCAGATGGGCGTCAGCATCGCGAACGCAAAGGTGTTGCAGCACCGGGCCTTACGGTTGGCCGCGCAGAACGACGAGGAGGGCACCTGATGAGCGATCGTACTGTGCGCCAGTTCGTCGAGGACCTCCTGCGGGGTAGGCGCACCCGGCCGGCCCGCCCCGACGATGCCGAAGCCGCGCAGATGGCTGCCGCGATCGAGTTGCGGGCCGCCCGCACCGGGGGCGACGCCCCGGGTGAGGAGTTCGTCGCCGACCTGCACCGCCAGTTGGCCCTGCAGATGGCCGACGACGAGCGACCGTCGGTCGCAGGCACCCGCAGGCAGGTGGTGGTCGGAACGGGTGTCGCTGCTGCCTCTGCGGTGGCCGGAATCATCGTCGGTCGGAACCTTCTGAGCGCGAAAGACAGCTCGCAGCAGACAGATGCGCTAGCCCAGGGCGTCTTGGAACCGACCGGAGGAACCTGGCGGTCCGTCGGGAGGACCGCGGACGTGCCCTCGGCCGGCGCCCTCGCGTTCGACGTCGGTTCGGTCCGCGGATTCGTCCATCGTCGTGACGGTCACCTGCAGGCGGTGTCCGGAGTGTGCACCCATCAGGGCTGCGCCCTCTGGCTCGACGCGCCCGAGGGCCGGCTGAGGTGTCCCTGCCATTCGACGTCGTTCGCCCTGTCCGGCCAGACGCTGACGCATCAGCTGCCCGTGGCTCCCCCGCCGCTGCCGGAGATCGCGGTGCGTGAGAACGACGGCGTGATCGAGATTCTCGCTCCGTCCGCACCGGCGTGACGGAATGCCGGACAGTAGACGGAGGCGGCCTACGATGAGGTGATGGCCGAGCAGTTCGCGATTCCCGACGTTCCGTTCACCCACGATCCCTGGGTGGCCTCGGCCCAGCGGTACAGCGAGATGCCCTACCGGAGGGTGGGGTCCTCGGGTCTGCTGCTCCCGGCGATCTCGCTGGGCCTCTGGTACAACTTCGGCGACAATCGGCCGTTCGACACGCAGCGAGAAGTGTTGCGGCACGCCTTCGATCGCGGCATCACACATTTCGACCTGGCCAACAATTACGGCCCGCCCTACGGTTCGGCGGAAGAGAACTTCGGCCGCATGCTGCGCCGGGACTTCAAGCCGTATCGCAACGAACTGCTGATCTCGACGAAGGCGGGCTGGGACATGTGGCCCGGTCCGTACGGTCAGCTCGGCGGTCGCACCTATGTGCTGAACAGTCTCGACGAGTCCCTCGACCGGCTCGGAGTGGACTACGTCGACATCTTCTACTCGCACCGCATCGATCCGCACACTCCGCTGGAGGAGACGATCGGCGCGCTCGACACCGCGGTGCGGACGGGCAAAACCCGCTACGTCGGTATCTCGTCGTACTCGCAGGCCAAGACGGCCGAGGCGGCCGCCATTGCACAGAGTCTGGGCACGCCGCTCGTGATCCATCAGCCGTCGTATTCGCTTCTGAACCGGTGGATCGAGGACGGCCTGACCGCCGAGCTGAACACTGCGGGCATGGGCGCGATCGCGTTCACCGCGTTGGCGCAGGGCCTGTTGACCGACCGCTATCTGACGCAGCCCGCCGACGGGGTGGAGCGCGCCACCGCCCGGCCGACGTTCGACGACGAGCAGGTCACCGACGACGTGCTGGAGCGGCTGCGGGGACTCGCGGCCATCGCCGAACGTCGCGGTCAGTCGCTGGCTCAGCTGGCGCTCGCGTGGGTGCTGCGGGAGCCGACAGTGGCGTCGACGCTGATCGGCGCGTCGAGCGTGGCGCAGCTGGACGAGAACCTGGGTGCCCTGAAGAACCTGGACTTCACCGATGAGGAGCTCGCCGAGATCGACCGCTTCGCCATCGAATCCGGCATCGATCTGTGGCGGGAGAGCTCCGACGTCTGAGCGTGTTTCGCTCGATCGGCTGGGCGCGTGGGTGATCAAAGCCAACCCGCGCCTCACACCGGTCGAGCCCATGGTCTCGGCCGGGCACACCGCGCCGCAGTGGTGCGTGGCCGACAACTATCGGACGCGGTTGATGCAGCCGGGCCAGCGGGTGGCGCTGTGGGTGACGACGCGGCCGGACCGCGGTATCTGGGGCCTCGGCCGGATCACCGGAGACGTGGTGGTCGACGGCGGCAGACATCGGGTGCCGGTGGGCATCCCGCTGCTGTCCAGGCCGTTGACCGCCGCGCAGTTGCGTACGGTTCCGGATCTTGCGTCGCTGGAGGTGTTTCGCGTTCCGATGCAGTCGAATCCGTCGTGGGCGACGGCGGCCGAGATGGCGGCCATCGATGCACTGCTGGGTGACTCAGTCCAGTGACTGCTCGTCACCACCGATGCCTGCCATCCCCGACACAGCTCTGAATGCCCGGCCGAACGGGCCCGCGGCAATGCGGCCGACGGCGTGCACGGCACCGATTCCGAAGCGTGATCGCGGATTGGCCAGACGCAGCGTGCCCTCCCGCACGACAGGCGCTGTCGCGACGAACGGTTGCATGACGTCCTGGTAGCGGCGCAGTGCGACGCTCGGCTCCTCACCGGCGGCGAGTTCGCGGGCCAGAAGGTGGCCGCCGATCAGCGCCAGGCTCGTGCCCGCCCCGCCGAACGTCGCGTTGCAGAACGCGCTGTCGCCGAGCAATCCGATGCGCCCCTTGCTCCAGACCGGCGGGTGCACCTGACCGACGGCGGAGAAGTACATCGGCGCACCGGCATCGAGCGCATCGAGGATGCGCGGCGCGGCGCCCCCGACGTCGGCGAACGTGCGGCGCAGCAGCGTGAGCAGGTCGCCCCTGCCGAGTTCCTCCAGCCCGCGCACGTCGGACATGAACGTCAGCATCCCGCGCGTGGTGCCCAGGTTATCGGGACGTAGGTGCACGCTGCGCGACTTGGTGGCGTGCTGCCATGTCCACCATCGCTCGTCGGAGTCGTCCCGCGGCAGCGTGGCGTAGGCGCAGTACATCCCCAGTGTGTGGACGTCGACGGGGGTGACGAACCGCCGCGACCGCGAATGCAGACCTTCGGCGATGACGAGGACGTCGGCGTCCAGCGTCGAGCCGTCGCCCAGAGCCGCCGTCACCCCCTCACCGTGGTCGGTGACGTCGACGAGCTGGGTGTCGAACCGGTAGTCGGTCTGCGCTTCGGTGTGCTCGACGAGAATGCGCGAGAGTTCGCCGCGCAGGATCTCCAGTTCCGCAGTGGGGCCGTCAGAATGGCCGCCGCTGCCCACCGGGAACGACGCCACCACCCTGCCGTCTCCCGCGACGAAGCGCGTTCCGATTTCGGTGGTGTTGGCCGCGCGCACGTCGGCATCGATTCCCATGCGTCGGATGACATCGCGGGCGGCGCCGCGGATGTCGACGTTCTGTCCCTCGTCGCGGCGCTGGGGGTAGCGCTCGAGAACCGTGGTGCGCCACCCGCGGGCGTTGAGCTGGTGGGCCAGTGCGGGACCGGCGATGCCGGCTCCGGAGATGATCGCGTGTGAGGGCACGATCCATTGTGCCTGCGCTTCTGTGACGACGGATTCCGTAGCCGCTCAGCCACTGTTTACCTCGAGCGTCAATATTCCGTCGGCGCGCGCGGTGCAGATGCGCTGCTGGCAGGGCATACGCGCAGAATGGACATAGACCTTTCGCTCAAACGAAATCCGTATTATCTTGACTTTGGTTGAGCTTCCAGCCTGCGGCCTGTTCACGAGTTCAACCGATCCGAGGTTTCCCGCCATGACCGCCGTTGAGAAGCACCGTAGCTTTTCACTCCACTACAGCTCGGACTACGCGCAACAACGTTGCGGCTCAGCCGTTTTCGAGGCGCGTCACTGTTCGTCCACCCGAGTCGCCATCGCGGTCATCGGTGACATCGACGCGCTGAACGGGCGCGAATTCGGCCGTTACGTGCAGCGTCACACCCGCATATCGAAACAGCTCGTCCTCGACCTGCGTGCGGTCGATTTCTTCGGCTCAGCCGGTTTCACTGCGCTGTTCTACATCAGCGTGCATTGCAGCCGCAGCGATGTCGACTGGACCATCGTGGGCGGCGACCCGGTTCGCCGCCTGCTGTCGATCTGCGACCCCGACGGCGAATTGCCGCTGGCCGCCGACCTGTCATCGGCGCTAGCCCGCCTGGACCGCCTGGGACATGGCCTCGCACACGTCATCTGGACGGCGCAGGCGGGTTGGCATCGGCCACCGAACCGCTCCGCGTCACAGCAGCGAGCGCATCGCTAACTACCCGCGACGGCCCAGGTCGTCGTCTCGGCCAGAGGGCGCCGTAGGACCGCCGGGACGTCCGGCGCGTCAGCCGGCGGCGCGCCGATGCGGAGAAGCATCTGCGGGTGCCTCGTCCCGTCGAACACTTCGCACGCCACGGCGACTCTGTCCCGCGCCGACCGCAGCGGCTCGGTCAACGGGCAGGAGGCCAGGCCCAGCGCCGTCGCCGACAGCAGGACGCGGCTGACCACCTCGCCGGCACGCAGCCGTGCCGCGTCGCCGTCGTCCTCGGTGCCCAGCGCAAGCAGCACGCCGTCCGCAGGGGCGGCAGACGGCCCGCCGTCGCCGAAGTGCAGATGCACCTGACCGGTGTCGTCGCGGTGCCAGCGGGCGGTCGGGACCACCGCCAGGTCCACACCGTGCCGCGCGGCGCGCACCAGCAGCGTTTCGATCGTCGTGTCAGGCAGCCGGGCAGCGCCGTACTCGCGGCGGTCCGATCGGCGGCGGTGGATGACGTCGGCGAGCTCACGTGCGGCCGGCCGCGGGACGGATTCGATCATCTGGAAGGAGGCCAGGCGCCCAGGATCGGGGACAGGATCGACCACGGCGTCCGGGAAGCGACGAATCCGGGTGGCCCAGCCGGCGGCGCTCAGCGCGACCGCACAGTGATCGAGGACTGCGCCGCAGGCGAGGAGGACATCGCGTCGATCGAAGGGCGAGTCGCCGAGCCGTCGGCCCCAATCGGCGTCCAGGTGCAGACCGTCAGGGTCGACGCGCCAGCGCCACGGCTGCGCGTTCTGCCGGGACGGCGCCCATCCGGCTGCCTCCAGCACCCGTGCCAGCGTCGCGGTATCGGGTCCGCTCGCCACCGCCTGTCCTTCCGCCTGGGGTCTTGCGGAAAAAATCCTACGCGGCGGGCACTCTCACCAGCCGGCGTTGCGGGCCAGGTCGATGGCGTACTGGTTGACGAACGTGCCGGCTCCCGGCTCTCCGTGGCCGCACGACCCGTCGGACTCGCCGGGTCTCTTGACCCACAGGAAGGCGTCCACCTGCGGGTTGCCGGTGTTCGCGGTGGGCGCCACGCCGAGGGCCCGTCCCTCGGGGTTGCACCAGTACAGCGGGTCGCCCTCGACTGGGCCGGCACCGTTGCGCGAGGTGTCGATGACGAACGGCTTACCGCCGGTCATGCCGGAGATCGCGGAGCCGTAGCCGACCTCTTCGTCGGTGGTGAAGAAGTTCGCGGTGTTGAGGCTGAAGCCGCGGGCCTTGGCGACGCCCACCTGGTTGAGCCGGTTGGCCATCTCCTCGGCACTGACCCAGCGGGAGTGGCCGGCATCGACGTAGACGGCGGTGCCGGGATTGCGTGTGAGTGTGTCCACGGCGTAGGAGATCAGGTCGAATCGCTCCTGACGCTGATCGCCGGAGAGGCAGTCCGCCATCGCGAGGGCGTCGGGTTCGAGGATCACGGCGGCCGGTCCGCCACCGATCGCCCCCGCGACACCGTCGATCCAGTTGCGGTAGGCGCCCGCGGATCCGAAGCCGCCCGCGGCGAAGCTGCCGCAGTCGCGGTGCGGGATGCCGTAGAGAGCGAGGATCGGCATCGTGCCCGCCGCCTGAGCGGTCGCGATGTACTTCGCGTCCACCGAAGGTGTCGACAGCTGGTCCATCCAGTACGCGGTCGGCGTGTTCACCACGCGGTCGAGCGTCGGATTTCCGGCGCCGCGGGCCGCCCGGATGCCCTTGGAGTCGGGGTTGACGTAGAACGGCAGGCCGGCCAGCGGGTTGCCGTCAGCGGCGAGCCGGATCGACGGCTGTGGGGACGACGGGTGGGCTACCAGTCCTGCGACGGTCAGAACCGCCAGGAACGGAACGGTCCAGCGCGCGATGACGCGCGCAGCGCGGGAGATCACCCCGTGAAACATAGTGCCGGTCCTCGGCGCCGCGCCAATCCGAGGTGCCAATCCGAGCCCGAGTCACGCTGCGACGGCGGTGCCGCAGATTCCGCAGACCTCGAACTCCTGTCGCTTCCACCGCGCGAGCGGAACGAAGAAGACGCTGAACTGGCGGAACTGCCTCATCCGTGTCCACTGTGTGGTGTTGTGGCACCGCGGGCAGGTCCGCACGCCTCCCGCGCCGAGGGGTTTGCGCTTGGTCCCGAATCCGAACAGCAAGAACAACACGTCACCACAGTAGTGACTACGCCGGAATAGGTGACATGTCACGCATGTTGCACGGCACGTCCACCGCGAAGAAGGGAACATCATGGGACAGCTAGAGGGAAAGACCGCACTGGTCACCGGCGGGACATCCGGGATCGGACTGGCCACCGCGCAGCGGTTGGCCGCCGAGGGTGCGCATGTCGTGATCACCGGCCGCCGGCAGGACGCCCTCGACAAGGCGGTCGCGTCGATCGGCGACGGGGCGACCGGCGTGCGCAGCGATGTGTCGAAGCCCGAGGAACTCGACGCCGTGGTCGAGGCCATCAAGGAACACGGCAAGGGCCTCGACATCGTGTTCGCCAACGCCGGCGGCGGCGAGTTCGCCGCGTTGGCCGACATCACCGTCGAGCACTTCATCACCACGTTCACCACCAATGTCGGCGGCACGCTGTTCACCGTGCAGAAGGTGCTGCCGCTGCTCAACCGCGGCGCCTCGATCGTCCTGGCGGGCTCCACCGCCGCGTCGAACGGAACGCCGTCGTTCAGTGTCTACGCGGCGACGAAGGCCGCGATCCGGTCATTCGGCCGCACCTGGGCGGGCGAACTGGCGAGCAGCGGCATCCGGGTCAACACTGTCGTCCCGGGGCCTGTGGAGACGCCGGGGCTCGTCGGGCTCGCGCCCGGCAGCGAGCAGGAGCTGCTCGACGGGATGGCGGCGGAGGTGCCGTTGGGTCGCGTCGGTCGACCCGAGGAGATCGCCGCCGCGGTGCTGTTCCTGGCCTCGGATCAGAGCAGCTTCATGACGGGTTCGGAGGTCTTCGTCGACGGCGGTGCCGAACAGGTCTGAGCTACTGGGTCGGCGAGCCGAATTCCGGAGGCGGGAGCGTGCCCGCGCGCAGAAGTGAGTCATGGACCGTGGTCAGGACGTCGGCGAGGGCCGTCTCCTGGCCACGGTCAGTGTTGGGAAACACCGTCTCGCGCACCCAGGCCGCATGGACGGGGGCGGCTGCACGGAACCGGCGGGCGCCGTCGTCGGTGAGTGTGATGTCAGTGGCGCGGCCGTCGTCGGCCGATTGCAGCCTGTCGATCAGCCCGCGGGTAGCCATGCGCTTCAGGTGGTGTGAGAGCCGGCTGCGCTCCCACCCGATGACTGTGGCCAAGCTCGACAGTTGGGCCGTGCGACCCGGCGCGTTGTAGAGCGCATTGAGAACCGTGTAGTCCGCGAGTGACAGTCCGCAGTCGCGCTGCAGGTGCCGGTTCATCTCGTACTCGAGTCGGTGGTACACCTGCATGTAGTTGATCCACGCCCGCTGCTGGGAGGCGGTGAGCCCGCCACGCGCCGCCCTCGCCGACCGTTCTGCCATGCCGATTAGTGTGCAATCCATGACTGCCGCAGCCGAAACGTCGCCGTTGGAAGCCCGGGTGGGCCACTACTACCAGATGGACGGCACGTATCTGGTCGGCCGCGAGAAGCTCCGCGAGTACGCCCGTGCGGTCCAGGACTATCACCCCGCGCACTGGGACGTCGACGCCGCCGCCGCGCTGGGCTACTCCGATCTGATCGCCCCGCTGACCTTCACCTCGGCACCGGGGATGCAGTGCAATCGGCGGATGTTCGAAGAGGTCGTGGTCGGCTACGACACCTACATGCAGACCGAAGAGGTCTTCGAGCAGCACCGCCCGATCGTCGCGGGTGACGAGCTGAAGATCGACGTCGAGCTGACCTCGGTCCGTCGCATCGCCGGGCGTGACCTGATCACGGTCACCAACACCTTCACCGATACCGAGGGCGAGCGGGTGCACACGCTGCACACCACAGTGGTCGGCGTGACGGCCGAGGACATCGGCGCCGACGTCAAGACCGCGGTGCAGAAGGCGATGATGCACGACATGAACATCCTCGACATCGGAGGATCGCAGGAGAGCTACGAGAAGACGGTGCGGCCCGACGGCGACGTCCGCCTCTCCGATGGCGGCTCGACGCGGACGCCGGGCTCCCGGGCGTTCGAGAAGGTGTCGGCGGGCGAGGAGATCCCCGTGCACCACACCCGGCTGTCGCGGGGCGACCTCGTCAACTACGCCGGCGTGGCCGGCGACGCCAACCCGATCCACTGGGACGAGGACATCGCCAAGCTGGCCGGGCTGCCCGATGTGATCGCCCACGGCATGCTGACGATGGGGCTGGGCGCCGGGTTCGCCTCGTCGTGGACCGGGGATCCCGGCGCGGCCCTGCGGTTCGCGGTGCGGTTGTCCTCGCCCGCGATCGTGTCGGCCAAAGAAGGCGCCGACGTCGAGTTCAGCGGCAAGGTCAAGTCCCTGGACACCGACACGCGGTCGGGTGTCCTGATCATCGGCGCGAAGTCGGCGGGCAAGAAGATCTTCGGCCTGGCGACCCTTGCCGTGCGCTTTGCCTGACCTCCACTAGGGCTGCGGCACAACGACACTCGGCTCCGGATCTTCCGCGGGTGCGGGCCCGGGATCGACCGGCGGCTCGACGGGCTCTGGCTGCGCGGCGGGCTCTGGCTGCGCGACGGGCTCTGACTGCTCCGCCGGCGCCGGAGTGTCCACTGACGGCTTGGGCAGTGGGTGCTTGACGACGATGGGCGGCAGCGCAGGGAGCGGCACGTTCACCACGACCACTGGCGCGGGCGGGGGCGGCACCGCGGGGTCGGCCGGCAGCACGGGCGCCGGGGCCGCAGGGGCCGGCGCAGCCACGGGAGCGACAGGCGCGGGAGCGGGCTTCTTCGTCGGGGTCTGACGCATGACGACCTGCGTGGCTGGCACGGACGGTGCCGCATCTGCCGACGGAGGCGTCGCGAGGATGGCCGCCGGTTCCACAGGTGCCGTCACCGGAGGCAGCGCGGACGCCGGAGCCGGAGTCGACGGCAGCGCCACCGCGTTCGGCCGGACGACCACCGGTGCCTGCTCGGCGGGGTGTAGATAGGCGAAGGCGACCACGCCCAGGGACCCCAACGCGAGTCCGGCGCCGACCATCGCTGCTACCAGCGCCGCGGTGACGCCGCGCTGTGCACGGTCGTCGAGATCCCCGAATTGATCACCGAACTGATCGAAGTCACCGAGGTCGTATCCGCTGTCGTCGGGCTCTCCGAGCGAGCTCGCCGACCATGCCAGGCCGCGGGCGCTGCGGTCGGTGTATTCCTGCGACGACATCGTGGGGTACTCAGCCGACGACACCGTTGCGGTCGTCATGCCGTGGTGGGCCTGGTCGTTCATGTGTGTTCCTCGGTGCAGGGCCCGCAGGGTCGGGGCCGCGTGCTGGGAAGTGAACCGGTCCCTCCGGCCTACCGATCCCAACTTGCTCTGAGGGAATGCTTCGACAGTGAAGCGAGTTGTCACCGTCAGATGCTTCGAAATCGAAGCACTTGATCGAGGAGGACACCATGAAGGCAGTGCGATTCCACGAGTACGGCGACAGTGAGGTGCTGCGTTACGAAGACGCGCCCCGCCCGGCAGCAGGCCCGCGGCAGGTGGTGGTCGAGGTTGCCGCGACGTCGTTCAACCCGGTCGACGCGGGCATCCGCGGCGGCTACCTGGCCGACGTCTACCAGGTCCGGTTCCCCCACATACCGGGCGTCGACGTCGCCGGCACGATCACAGAGATCGGTGACGACGTCACCGGGTGGAACGTCGGCGATGCAGTGGTGGCGTTCCTGCCCCTGGACGCCGACGGCGCGGCCGCCGAGTACGCCGTCGTGCCGGCCGACGCGTTGGCCGCCGCTCCCACCTCGGTGCCGCTCGCCGACGCAGCAGCACTGCCCGAGCCCGCGCTCACTGCCTGGCAGGCCCTGTTCGAGATCGCCGGCCTCACGGCCGGTCAACGTGTCCTGGTCAACGGGGCATCCGGGGCTGTGGGCGGCTACGCCGTTCAGCTCGCCACGCAGGCCGGCGCACAGGTCACCGCGACGGCCAGGGAGCGCGACGCGCAGCGGCTGCGGGATCTCGGCGCCGATCGTACGGTCGGCTATGTCGACTATGGCCGGACGCCGATCAGCGTCGAAGGCGCGCCGTTCGACGTGGTGCTCAACCTGATCTCCACCACCGACGAACAGACCGAGGCGCTGATCGGCCTCGTCGCCGATGGCGGCGTCCACGTCGGCACCATGGCGTTCGGACCGGAGAACCCGCCGCGGGGCATCCGCAGCCAGCGGGTGTTCGTTCGCAGCGATGCCGCTGGGCTGGCCGCGCTGGTGGACCGCGTCGACGACGGCCGGCTCCGCATCGAGGTCGCCGACCGACGTCCCCTCGATCACGCCGCGGCCGTGCACGACGATGCGGACAACGGCCGCCTGCACGGGAAGACGCTCCTGATCCCCGTCCGGCACTGATGCCTGCCGGGCCGTCCCTCGCCTCAGTCGGCGCGGCGCCTGCGGGGGGCGGCCGAGCGCGGTGGGCGGGCACGCATGTGGTCGCGAGCCGTGCTCATCATGTCCCCGAGTGCGCGCACGTCACGGGCAGACAGCGCGTCGAAGAGCAGCTCCTGCACCACCCGGATGTGCCCCGGCAGTACTGCCGCGACCAGGTCACGGCCCTGCTCGGTGATCTCGACGACGGTGGCGCGTTGATCGTCGGGGGAAGCGGTACGGCTGATCAGACCGTGGCTCTCCAGCAGGCCGGCCTGATGGGTCAGTCCCGAGCGGCTGTAGACCACACCGTCGGCGAGTTCGGTCATCGTGAGCGGCCGATCGCTGTCTGTCAGCTTGGCGAGGATCTCGAATTGCACATAACTCACGCCGCCGTCTTCCTGCAGCTGTTGGCGCACCGCGTACTGGAGCAGGCTGACGGCCTCCATGAGGGCGAAGTACGCCCGCAGTTGCGTCGGGTTCAGGGAGTCGGCCACGGCCCGACCTTAGTGCTTCGATATCGAAGCGGCTCACGCTCGCGCGCGGCGCCTCCGCGTCACCACGAATCGGACGAGCCACAACGCGACGCCGCCGATCACGAGGTACTGCAGCACCGCGGTGTACGGATCGATCGCGTGCCAGTTCGCCCCCAGCAGGTAGCCCGCGCCGATCAACGCGCTGTTCCAGACGAGGCTACCCAGCAGCGTGAGCACCGTGAACAGCGCAAAGTTCATGCGTTCCGCGCCCGCCGGGATCGAGATGAAGCTGCGGAACAGCGGAATCATCCGGCCGAACAGCACCGCTCTGGCGCCATGTTTGCCGAACCACGCCGTGGTCTTGTCGACATCCTGGGCGTCGACCAGGGGCATCCGCAGGATCAGTGCACGCATCCGGTCATGTCCGAGCCACGCGCCGAGCGCGTAGAGCAACCAGGCGCCGACGAGGGACCCCGCGGTGGCACCGGCGATCGCCTCGGCCAGCGAGAGGTCACCGAGACGGGCGGCGAAGCCTGCCATCGGCAGGATCACCTCGCTCGGTACGGGCGGGAAGACGTTCTCGGCCGCGATCGCGATGCCCGCGCCCAGGCCTCCCCACCGCTCCATCAGCTCGACCGTCCAGCCGGCAATACCATCCACAGCGGTCGCGGATTGTGTCGACAACGGGGCGCCTTTCGTGAGGGGATCACCCGCGAGGGTACCGACGAGCGCCTGGGCCACCCTTCCTGTGTCGTTGCTGTGAGCGCGATTCACAAACAGTTAGCCCGGGTAACCTTCTCAGTGGAACGTGAGGAGATACATCGTGGGACTCGGCCTATGGGGTGATCTGGCGGCACTTGCCGCAGTCGCCGAAATCGTGTTTGCCACATGCGTTTTCGTCTACATCGGCCGGCTCGAGCGGCGGACGTCGCATCCGCTGGGCGACACCGTCGGCGCGCACAAGGACGTGCTGGCGAAGCTGCGCAAACGGCAACCGCTGACGCGTGACGAAGCCCACTATGCCGCTGAGTTGATCGACGACGCCCGGTCCCCGCTCGCGTACGCCATCCCCGCAGCGCTGTTCACCCTTGGCTTCTTCTATGTCGTGGGGTGCCTGTTCGTCTTGCACCTCGACGGCGGCAATCCGTCGTTCCGCACGTTCATCGGCGGCATCCCGATGCTGACCTCGATGAACATGGCCAATCAGCTCCGCCGCGTCGCCGCGCTGAAGGGCAACCTGCGTGACGCCGAGGTGCTCG
Source organism: Mycobacterium sp. IDUB_1 (assembly GCF_055419625.1). Lineage (NCBI taxonomy): Bacteria > Bacillati > Actinomycetota > Actinomycetes > Mycobacteriales > Mycobacteriaceae > Mycobacterium > Mycobacterium sp. IDUB_1. The sequence goes on from NZ_JBVAYA010000001.1 coordinate 537,522, forward strand.
ACACCGAGCCGATCGAACAGCGCGAACCCGCCCACGTCTGAGCCGAGCTAGTTCGAGCGTGGGCCCTGTGCACAAGATGTGTCGGAAACCTGTACCCAGGCCCCACGTTCGACCAGTGTCCCGAGCACCGTGCCCGCGCTCACTTCGCGGGCCGGACCACCGGGTCGTCGTCCTCCCACAGCAGGAGCTGACGCACCGCCGCCCGCGAGCCGTAGGGCTGCAGCATCGCACTCGCCGGCCGCGGCCGCACCCGTAGCGGCCACCAGAACCAGCGGCCCAGCAGCGCGGCTACCGCCGGGGTCATGAAGGACCGCACGATCAGGGTGTCGAACAACAAACCCAGCGCAATCGTCGTGCCGATCTGGCCCAGGATGCGCAGATCGGCGAACAGGAACGACGCCATCGTCGCCGCGAACACGAGCCCGGCCGCCGTCACGACCGATCCCGATCCCGCCATCGCCCGGATGATCCCCGTGTTCAGCCCTGCCCCGATCTCTTCCTTGAAGCGCGAGATGAGCAACAGGTTGTAGTCGGAGCCGACGGCCAGCAGCAAGATGATGGCCAGTGCCAACACGATCCAGTACAGCTGGATGCCCAACAGGTCCTGCCAGATCAGCACCGACAGGCCGAACGACGCGCCCAGCGACAACGCCACCGTGCCGACGATCACGAATGCCGCGACGATGCTGCGCGTGATGAACACCATCACCAGCAGGATCAGACACATCGCCGCGATGCCCGCGATCATCAGGTCGTACTTCGCGCCGTCGGCGATGTCCTTGTAGGTGGCCGCGGTGCCGGCGATGAAGATTCGCGAGCCGGCCAGCGGTGTGCCCTTGACGGCTTCGACCGCCGCGTGCCGGATCGAGTCGATGTGCGAGATCCCCTCGGTGGTCGCGGGATCCCCTTCGTGGGTGATGATCATCCGCGCGGACTTGCCATCGGGTGAGAGGAAAAGCTTGAGACCACGCTGAAATTCGGGGTTGGTGAACGCTTCCGGCGGCAGATAGAACGAATCGTCGGTCTTCGACGCGTCGTAGGCCGCGCCGAGCTGCGTCGAGTTCTCGAGCGCCCGCGAGTTCTGGTCGTTCAGACCGGACTGCGTCGCGTAGTTCGTCATCGTCAGATCACGGTTCGTCTGCTGATCACTGATCTGCGGTGGGATCAATGCCAGCAGTTTCGGTTGCAGCGCATCGAGTTTCGCGATACTCCCGGCGACGTTCGCGAGCTGGTCGGTCAGGTCGTTGATTCCGTCGAGTGCGTCGAACAGCGACCGCAGCGCCCAGCAGATCGGAATGTCGTAGCAGTGCGGTTCGAAGTAGAAGTAGTTACGGATCGGTCGGAAGAAGTCGTCGAAATTGGCGATCTTGTCTCGCAGATCCTGGGCTGTCGCGACGGTCTGCGCGAACGCCTGGGTCTGCTCATCAGTGACTGCTGCCGACTGCTGTTGCAGCTCATACTGTTTGCGCAACGTGTTGATCGAGTCGTTGATGACGCCGACCTGCTTGAGCAGGTCCGCGGTGCGCGCCTGCTGGAAGGGCAGCGAGTTGATCTGCGACGCGCTACTGGCGCTGAGCTGGAACGGAATCGACGTGTGGTCCAGCGGGGTGCCCAGCGGGCGCGTTATCGACTGCACCTGCGCGATGCCGTCGGTGTGGAAGACGGCCTTGGCGACCCGCTCGAGCAGGATCATGTCGGTGGGGTTGCGCAGGTCGTGGTCCGCCTCGACCATCAGCAACTCGGGCTCCAGCCGCGCCTGGGAAAAGTGTCGCTCGGCGGCGGCGTAGCCGACGTTGGCCGGCGAGTCGGCCGGCATGTAGGTGCGGTTGTCGTAGTTGGTCTTGTAGTTCGGCAGCGCCAGCAGACCGATCAGGGCGATCGCGACCGTCGCCACCAGAATCGGGCCGGGCCAGCGGACGATCGCGGTGCCGATCCGCCGCCACCCGCGGGTGCTCATCGGCCGGGCCGGTTCGAAGAGTCCGAAGTGCCGGCCGATCGACAACAGGGCCGGCGCCAACGTCAGCGCGGCTATCACGGCGACCAGGACACCGATGCCGGCAGGCACCCCGAGGCTCTGGAAGTACGGCAATCGGGTGAAGGTGAGGCAGAGCACCGCGCCCGCGATCGTCAAGCCCGACCCCAGGATGATGTGCGACGTGCCGTGGTACATCGTGGTGAACGCCGCGATGCGGTCCTCCCCCGCGTGGCGCGCCTCGTGGAACCGGCCGAGGATGAAGATCGCGTAGTCCGTGCCCGCCGCGATGACGAGCAGGGTCAGCAGATTGGTCGAGTACGTCGAGAGCTCGATGATGCCGGCGTTGGCCAGCACCGCGACCACACCGCGCGAGGCGGTCAACTCGATCATCACGGTGAAGATGACGAAGAACACCGTCGTGAGGCGCCGGAAGTAGACCATCAGCATGACCGCGATGACGCCGATGGTGAGCAGCGTCGTCTTCAACGTGCCCTGCCGTCCGACCTCGAACTGGTCGGTGATCAACGGCGCCGGGCCCGTCACGTACGCCTTGACCCCCGGTGGAGCCGGAGTGTTGTTCACGATGTCGCGCACGGAGTCGACCGACTCGTTGGCCAGTGACTCACCCTGGTTGCCGGCGAGGAACACCTGCACCAGTGCGGCCTTGCCGTCGGAGCTCTGCGAACCCGCCGCGGTCAGCGGGTCGCCCCAGAAGTTCTGGATGTGCTGAACGTGGGTGGTGTCCTGCGCCAGCTTGGCGACCAAGCCGTCGTAGTAGCGATGAGCGTCGGCGCCGAGCGGTTGGTCGCCTTCCAGCACGATCATCGCCGAGCTGTCGGAGTCGTACTCCCCGAAGTCCTTGCCGATGCGCTTGCTGGCCTGCAGCGACGGCGCGTCCTTGGGGCTCAGCGACACGTTGTGGGATTCGGCCACCGTTTCCAGCTGCGGTACGAAGACGTTGGTGATGACCGCGGTCGCGAGCCAGAACAGCGCGATCAGCACCGAGAAGCGCCGGATCAGATCCGGGATCGACCGCCACGACATCCCGGCGCTCATCCGGACTTGTCCAGGCAGAAGGTGTAGGCGTTCAGCGTGTTCACCTGCTTCTCGTCTTTGACCTCGCCGTCGATCGTGATCCGGCAGCCGATGGCGTCACCGTTGGCCTGGGCGGCGACGTTGACGAAGACGGCGGGGTCGGTGGTGATGGCGTCGTAGGACCAGGGCAGCGCAACTCCGAGCGCTTTCTGCGGCTGGGCGTGCACGTCGAGGTAGGTGACCGTGGCGGTGGTGCCCGGCGGACCGAAGACGTCGAGGACGACGTGTTTGGGGTTGAACGGCACGATCTGGCTGTCCGACCCGCTGGGCGTCGCGGTCACGTCCTCCGAGGCGAAGATCCCGTGCAATCGGTACACCGCGAACCCGGCCACAGCGATCACCACGATCGCCACGATCAGCGGCCACCGTCGCCCGAGCCGCCGAGCGAACGAGTTCCGCTGCATGCGTTGGCCTTTCAGGAGCGGCGACGAGGCGCGGACCGTCCGAGGATCGCTAGGGTCGCTAATCAACTTCGTTGACGGTACGACACGGGACCGTACCGCACAACATCAGGCCACGACATCCTCGTGGGTCGCCCTAATCCTCACTGGCCCCGGGCTTTCAGGAAGTTGACAGGTTTCTCGTCGACTGACCGGGTACGTGTGTCGCACTGTGTAGTCCACTGCCACACCTCGAGAGGGAATTCCGTGTCCGGTTGGCCGATGTGGGCTCTGCTGCTGGCCTTCGCCGCGGCTGCGGCGGCGATCTGGGTGGCCGGTATCTCGCTGTCGAACCAGACCGATGTGCTGTCCACCCGGCTTCATCTCGGATCAGCCCTCGGTGGGCTCATCCTGCTTGCGATCGCCACGAACCTGCCCGAGATCGCGATCGTCGCGAGCGCCTCACTCTCCGGCAATCTGGGCGTCGCGGTCGGCAACATCCTCGGCGGTATCGCCATCCAGACGGTGGTTCTCGTGGCACTGGACGCGTTCGGAATCCGCGGTCCGCGGCCTCTGACCTACCGCGCCGCCTCGTTGGTTCTGGTGCTGGAGGCCGCGCTCGTGGTCGCGGTGCTGGCGCTGGTGATCGCGGGGACCCAGCTCCCGGGAACATTGATCGTCTGGCGCGTGACCCCCGCCGCTCTCCTCATCCTCGTGGCCTGGGTGGCTGGGCTGCTGTTGCTGCGTCGTGCCGGGCAGTCGCTGCCATGGCACGAGTCCGGACAACCGCCGGATGGCCAGGACAAACCCAGAGGACACAGCACCGCACGCACTGAGAGCCAAGCGACCGCACGCGGCATCAGCACCGCGAGGTCAGCGCTGATCTTCGGTCTGGCCGCGGTGGCGACTCTCGTCGCGGGCGTCGTCCTCGAACGCAGCGGTGATGCCATCGCCGACGGCATCGGCCTCTCGGGGGTTCTGTTCGGCGCCACCGTCCTGGCCGCCGCGACATCACTGCCCGAGCTGTCGACCGGTCTGGCATCGGTGCGCCATGGGGACTATCAGCTCGCGGTGTCGGACATCTTCGGCGGGAACGCCTTCCTCCCCGTGCTGTTCCTGATGGCCACCATGCTGTCAGGTGACGCCGTGCTGCCGCACGCGGAACGCACCGACATCTACCTCACGGCGCTGGCAATCGTTCTGACATTGGGTTATGCGGCCGGTCTGCTGTTTCGCCCGCAGCGGCGCATCGCCCGGATGGGCATCGACTCTCTGGCTGTTCTGGTGATCTACGTCGTGGGAGTCGTCGGGTTGTTCGCCATCGCGCACGCGCGCTGACGGCATTCCCCGACCCGTACGCTGGTGCAGACCATGACTACGGTTCTCAGCGGCCGGGTGGCTGCCCTGCGCCGCTACCCCGTGAAGTCGATGCTCGGCGAGGAGTGCGCCCGCCTCGAGCTCGGCCCCCTCGGTGTCGCTGGAGACCGCCGGTTCGCCTTCGTCGATGGCGAGACGGGACGCGTGGCCACGGCCAAGAACCCTCGCCTGTGGCGGCACCTGCTGCACTGCTCGGCGAACACCGGGGACCGCGGTGTCCTGGTCACCATGCCCGACGGCCGCGCGATACCGGTCGAGCAGTCGGCCGATGCGGTGTCGGAGCTGGTGGGACGGCGCGTGGCCCTGGCCGACGAGCGCAGCGCGGGGGCCTCCGTCGAGCGCGCCGATCCGGTCGACGTGCTGACACATGGCATCGACGCCGACATCGAGGCCGAGATCCTCGAGATCGCTCAGGGCACACCGGGCGGCGCTTTCGTCGACCACTCCCCCGTGCACCTCATCACCACCGCCACACTCGACGCCATCGGGCTCGACCGCGCCGAGGCCGTGCGCTACCGACCGAACATCGTGATCGAGACACCCCCGGGCTGTCCACCTTTCGTAGAGAACGACTGGGTCGGTGTCACCCTCCACATCGGCGGTGTCGAGGTGCGAGGGACACTCCCCACGCCCCGGTGCGCCGTCCCCACGCTCGAGCACGGATCGCTGCCACGGTCGCCGCTGGCCGTGCGCTACGCCCTCGAGCACAACCGCGTCCAGGCGGGCGAATTCGGAGTTCTGCCCTGCGCGGGCATCTACGCCGAGGTCGTCACCGGCGGCTTCCTCGGTGTCGGTGACGAGGTCCGGATCACGGATGATGCAGTTCCTGCGCATCGGTGAGCGCAGGCTGGCGTACGAGGTGCGCGGGCCGGACCACAGTGCCGAACCGCCGCTGATCGCTCCCGCATGGTGGGTGAGCCACCTCGAGCTCGACTGGCAGCAGCCGGGCGTGCAGCACTTCTGGACGGGAATGGCGGGCGATCGCACACTGATCCGATACGACCGCCTGGGCGTCGGCATGTCCGACCGGGACGTGCGCGAGGCCGACCTGACCCTCGAGGCCGAGGTGGCGACGTTGCGGGCGCTGTGCGACGAGCTGGGGTTGGACCGGGTGTCGCTGCTGGGCGGCTCCTCAGGCAGCGCGACCGCAATCGCCTTCGCCGCAATGTATCCCGAGCGAGTGGACCGCCTGGTTCTCTATGGTGCGTATGCGCGCGGCGACCTGCTCACCCCGCCGGAGGTGGGCCGGGCGATCATCTCCGCGATCGAGGTGCACTGGGGTCTTGGCGCCCGCGTGCTCAGCGACGTCTTCCTCGGCAGCGCAGACATCGCCGAGCACGATCGGTTCGCCCGATTGCAACGCGCTTCGGCCACGGCGCAGACGGCTGCGGCACTGCTCGACATGGTGTATCGGCTCGATGTCAGTGCGTATCTGGCCGATGTGCGTGCTGCGACGACGGTCGTGCATCGCCGCGACGATCGTGCGGTACCGTTCCGGCTCGGGCGAGAGGTCGCCGCCGCTATCCCTGGCGCGATTTTCGTTCCACTGCAGGGTGATTCACACTTCCCCTGGCACGGTGACGTCGACGCGGTCGTCCGGGTCTGCCGCAGCGATCGCTCCGACGCTGGTGACGCGATGGCGCCGGATCCAGGACCACTGTCACTCCGCGAGCGGGAAGTCCTGGGCTACGTGGCGCGGGGTCTCAGTGATCGCGAGATCGCCGAACAGCTGGCCGTCAGCCCGCACACCGTGCACCGTCACGTCGCCAACATCCGCCACAAACTGGGCTGCCCGTCGCGCACCGCGGCTGTCGCCGAGGCGGCCCGCCGCGGGCTCCTCTGACTCACCGGAACCGGCCACCCGACCACGATGGCCGATTCAGGCGATGCAGCGCTCACCCGGTGGCTCGTACATTCGATCCGTGAACCAGGCGTGGTTGCGCGTGATGGCGCTGCTCTACGACCCCTTCTTGTGGCTGGGCGAGGTCGCGGGTATGCGTCGACGCCGAAGGGCGCTGCTCGCCCAGGCATTCGGGCGGGTGCTGGAGATCGGGGCGGGCACCGGTCTGAACCTGCCGTGGTACCCGGGCGCGATCGATGAGCTGATCCTGGCCGAACCGGAACCCGGTATGCGCGGCAGGCTGAACCGTCGGCTCCATCATCTGGGCCGGGTGGCTCGGATCATCGATGCACCGGCCGAGGATCTTCCGCTGCCCGACGGGTCGGTGGACACGGTTGTCTCGACTTTGGTGCTGTGCACCGTCGCCGAGCCCGAGAGTGCGCTGCGGGAGATCGCCCGCGTGCTTACTCCGGAAGGGCAGCTGGTGTTCGTCGAACACGTGCGGGCGCGATCGCGGTGGTTGGCGGCGTTCCAGGATCTGCTGCTACGACCCTGGCGTGCTTTCGCGGGCGGATGTGTCTGCAACAGAGACACTCTCGAGACGATGGCGGCCTGCGGTCTCATCCCGGAGGTCGAGCACGCGACCTGGCACGGCATGCCGGCGATCGTCGGGCCACTCGTCATCGGGCGGGCGCACTCGTCGGCTCGGGCTGTGGCGGACTGACGACCGTCTGATCAGACCAGCATGCGCCGGTACTCCTGCGCGGGTTCGCCTGCAGCAGTGGCGAAGTCCTCGAGCACTGTCGCGAGGAGTTCGCGCCGCTCCGGCGCCATCTGGCGCAGCGCGCGGCGGATCGCGGTCCGCCGGTGGCGGATCACGGTGTCGATCAGCGCCTGCCCCTCGTCGGTCAACGTGAGTGAGATGTTTCGTCGGTCGACGGGATCCTGACGGCGGTCGATCAGGCCGATCTTCAGCAAGCGATCGACGAGCCGGCTGGCATTGGACGGATTCACCTGCAGGCCTTCGGCGACGGCGGCGATGTTCATCGCCCCGCGGGTGGCGATCATCATCATCACCCGGACCTGAGGCACGGTCACCACGTCATCGACGGTCATGATCGATGCGGCGGTGATTCCGACCAATGCACGGGAAGCGCGCATCACCGATTCGACCTGCTCGTTGCTCACGCCGACTATCGTGCGCTCGGCCATGTCCGCGTCGCCCGTCCTCGAGATCGTCCTTGCGAAACAGTGCGCATGGACCACGAATTGGTACCTGCAGCTGAGCGTACATGCGCGACCCACCACACCGAACGAAGCTCAGCTAGCAATCATTGCGCTTGCGCACGCATCGGCGTACAAAAGGAAGATGACCGGCGCGCTCACCACGTCGGGCGCCCGCCACGCCGACGTGGACGACCTGCGCGAGACGATCGCGCAACTGCGGGACAAACTCGCCAGCCAACCTGTCATCGAACAGGCCAAAGGCATGCTGATGCAGACCTTCGGTATCGACGCCGAAGGTGCCTTCGACGTCCTTCGGGTGCTGTCGCAGGACTGCAACGTCAAGCTTCGTGATGTCGCGATCGTCATCGTCGAGTCGTGGCGCGACGACGGCCCACGGCCCGACTTCGATGCGGCCTCCGACATTCTGGTCGACCTTCGCGAGAGCCTCCGCGGCGGGAACCGTATCGCGCCTCTACGCTGACTTCTCCGGACCGGTGTTGTAACTCTGATGCACCGGCGATTCCCACGTGTAGGGCTCCTCGGGATGGCCGGAACCTCCCAGGATGAAGGTGCGGTCGCTGCGGTTGGCCCGGGCGATCGTCGCCATCCAGGTACCGACCGTGCTGAACCTGTTGCGCACTCCGGTCAGGAAGGCGATGTGTATGAAACCCCAGCCCAGCCAGCCCCATGTGCCGGCCAGCCTCACGGGTCCCGCTTGCAGCAGTGCGTTGCCGCGGCTGATGTAGGCCGCTGAGCCGAGGTCGCGGTAGCGGTAGTTCTTGCGTCGCTTTCCGCTCAGATCGCGACGGACACATGCCGCGGCGTGCAACCCGCCCTGCATCGCGTTCTCCGCCACACCGGGTAGACCGTCGCGACCTGCGAGGTCACCGATGACGAAGACCTCTCGATGGCCGGGCACCGACAGGTCGGGATCGACGGTGACGCGGCCGGATCGGTCCGTCTGCGCCCCCAAGACGTCGGCGGCGTGCCGAGCGAACGGCACCGCTTCCACGCCGGCTGTCCACAACACCGTGCGGGTGGCGTAGTTCTCCTCCGGCCCGCCCCCTTTCGGGCTCACGGTCACGCCGTCACGACGGACATCGGTGACGTGCACGCCGAAGTGCAACTCCACCCCGAGCTTCACCAGCGTCTCCTGCGCCCGGCCGGCCAGCGCGGGGGCGAAGCTCTTTAACACGCGATCGCCGCCGTCGAACAGCAACACCCGCGCCTCACGCGGCTGGATGCTGTGGAATTCGTTGGCCAGCGCCCGGGTCGCCAATTCCCTAATCTGACCGGCTAATTCGACGCCGGTGGGACCACCGCCGGCGACGGCGAAGGTCAGCCACTGGTCACGTTCAGGTCCTGGCGGCAGTGTCTCGGCGATCTCGAAGGCCGCGAACACCCGCCGCCGGATACTCAGGGCGTCGTCGAGCGTCTTCATCCCCGGCGCCCACGTGGCGAACTCCTCGTGACCGAAGTAGGACTGGCGCATGCCGGCCGCGATCACCAGGTAGTCGTAGTCGACGTCGAAGGTGGAGTCGTCGGGCCTGCGTGCGGTGACCCGTCGGGTGGCGGGGTCCAGTCGAATGGCCTCACCGAGCAATGTTCGGACGTTCGGGTGGTGTTCGAGTTCCTCGCGAAGCGACCGGCTGATCTGACCGATACTGAGGGTGCCCGTGGCGCATTGGTAGAGCAGGGGCTGGAATACGTGGCATGCGGCTCGATCGAGCAAGGTCACGTCGACGTCGATCCCGCGGAAGCGACGGGCGCAGAACAGGCCGCCGAATCCGCCGCCGATGATCACGACCCTGGGACGCTCATTAGCCATGGCACCGTCGATACCCGTTTCTCACCGGTTGCACCCGCCGACACGCTAGCCTCGACGAGAGGAATCGGGCCGGCGGGGGCGGTATGTCAGAGGAGGATACCGACGCCATCACGGCGCCGGTGGACAGCGCAGAAGGCGCCGAGCGACGCCTGCGCGCGCTGTTCGACCTGGCCAGCGACGGAATCTGTGTTCACCAAGACGGCGCGATCGTGTTCGCTAACACCACTGCGGTGCGATGGATGGGGCTGGCGGGCAGCCACGACCTGGTCGGCCGGAAAGTGTCGGACTTCCTGGCGGCCGATGTCATGCCGAGCGTGCAGCGCCGTCTCGACGGCCTGCACAACGCGGGTGACAACGCTCCTCCGGCAGAGGTTCCGATGAGCCGATCGCGCGGGGCGATGCGTGACGTCGAGGCGACGTCGACCCGCATCGACTGGCACGGCCGACCCGCGATCGTCACCTACTTTCGAGACCTGACCAAGAGCCGAGCGGCGGAGCTGCTGCGCTATCAGGCAGCTCTTCTCGATCACGTCAGCGACGGGGTTGTCGGGCTGTCGCCGGCAGGCTTGGTCAGCAGCTGGAACGCGGCGGCCGAGAAGATCTACGGCCGCACCGCCCAGAAGGTCCGTAACCGTCACATTCAGGACGTGGTCGGCGCCGACGTGGACGCTGAGCGGCTGATCGACACGCTCGGAGTTCTGCACACGACGCATGTCGCCGCCGACGGTTCGCCACGATTCATCCGGCTCACCGGAGCACGGACCGCCTCCGGCTATGTACTGATCTGCGCCGACATGACGGCTCTGCGCCGTGCCGAACGACACTTCGAGGCCGTCGTGACAGCGCTCGACGCCGGGGTGGTGGTGTTCGGCCCCGACGGTTCGGTGATGTCGACCAACCCTGCGGCGCAACGGATTCTCGCCACGGTACGGCCCGTCAACGCGCCGTTCGCGTCCGACGTCCCCCTCGTCGACGCGGAGGGCCGCGCACTACCGGTGATGCAGCAGCCCGTCTGGCAGGTCTCGCATTCCGGCGTTCCGCAGGTCGACCGCGTGGTCGGCGTCGACTGTGAGGACGGCAGCAGGGTGTGGCTGTCGATGAGCACCCGGCGCCTCAGCCCCGACGATCCGCTGCGCTCGCCGGTCGTGGCGACCTTCATCGACATCACCGCCCAGAAGGTGGCTCACGAACGCGCCGAGCACGAAGCGGTTCACGATGTGCTCACCGGACTGCTGAACCGTTCGGGGGCCTTCGCCCGCATCGCGGCGTCGCTGCGTCCGGATGCGGTACAGCGGCTCAGCGCGGTGCTGTTCATCGATCTCGACGACCTCAAGTTCGTCAACGACTCGTTCGGCCATGACGCAGGCGACGCGGTGCTGGTGACGGCCTCGGCGCGGATGAAGGCCGCGCTACGGCAGTCCGATGTCATCGCACGGTTGGCCGGTGACGAGTTCGTGGTGTTGCTGATGCAGCGCATCGAACAACCGGATCTGGATCAGCTGGTCAATCGATTACATTGCGCGGCAACCGATCCCATCCGGTACCACGACATCGAGATCACCGTGACCGCGAGCATCGGTGTCACGCTGGTCGGACGCAACGACGTACGGGATGCGCTCGAGCTGCTGCGCGCCGCCGACGAGGCGATGTACAACGCGAAGTCCTCCGGGCGCGGCCGCACGCGCTATGCGGTGTGAACCGGAGGCCGGACGGCGTGGCGCCAGGCGAGCGGATTAAGCCGACGGAACGGATCCTCGGCGCGTAGCGCACGCACCTGGTCGAGGATCGTCTCCAGCGCGCTCTGCGTCACCTGTTTGACCTCCTGCTCCCACGACTTCGCCGCGGCGTCGGCGGGCATCGTGGTCGTGATCGGCTCGCCGAAGCGCAGATACATCCGCTGCGGCCGGGGTGCGAGCGTCGGCCCCACGCCGCGCATCAGGGGGACGCCGACACCGCTCACGCCGTGCAGCCGTTCACCGATCCCCCGGGTCATCCGATCCCAGACGCCGTCGCGCTCGGTGATGCTGGAGAACACGTCATCGCCTCCGACGAGCCCAACGGGCACGATGGGGTAGTCGTGAGCGATCGCCAGCCGCGCGAAGCCGCTGCGACCCTGCCAGAGGAGGCGGTACTCCTCGCCCTTGAACTTGAGCATGTCGCGTCCCCCGCCGGGGAACACCAGCACGGTTTCGCCCCGGCTCATCAGATCCGCGGCCTGGGCGGGATCGCCGACCACGGCGCCTGCGGCTTCGGCGATGTCCCGGCTGAGCCCGCGCATGTCGGCCAGCTGTCGGGTCGCCAGCCCTCTCACCCGGACGCCCAGCTCGGCGTGCACGAAGTACGGGATCATCACGATCTCCGGCCAACCCGCCATCGTGTGGTTGCCGACCAGCAGGAATCGCCCGTCGCGTGGCAGCCGGTCGAGGCCGTCGACATAGATCCGGGACAGCGACACCGCGGCTTCCAGCCGGTCCGCCAGCGAGAAGATCGCCGATTGCAGGGCTGTCACTCGCGTCTCCCGGTCCAAGAACAGGTTCATGCGCGCAGCCTACCCCCGAAACTGACCAAAGTACCGATATGGTCAGTTTGTACACCGCGGACCTGCCCGCCGATATAGTCGGCGGGTGAGTTCCGTCGCCCTGCCCGAGCAGCAGTCGGCCAAGGCGGCGCGATTGTTGGCTGCGGCAGGCGAACTGCTGCTCAAACGGGGTGCGCGGGGTTTCACGGTGGCTGATGTCGCTGCGCGTGCCCACGTCGGCAAAGGCACCGTCTACCTGTACTGGCCCACCAAGGAAGACCTTCTCGTGGGGCTGGTGGGGCGCGGATTCATCGGGATTCTCGACGATCTGATCACCCGACTCCGCAGTGATCCCGATCTGGTACGTCCGTCCCGCTTCTGTCCGATGATGCTCGACGCGGCCGCCAACCACCCGTTGATCGCGGCGGTACAGCGCCAGGACGGCGATCTCCTCGGGATGCTGGCCGACCATCCCCGCTCCATCGCCCTGCACGAGACGCTGGGGCCGAGTGCCGTCGTCGGCGCGGTGCTGCCGGTGTGGCGTCGCCACCGGATGGCCAGGGGTGACTGGGAGCTCGCCGATCAGTCGTTCGCCCTCCACGGTCTGGTCACCGGTGTCGCGATCTCGCTGGTGTCCGGCGTCGGCGACCCCCGCCCGGTGTCCGATCCACTGCAGGTGCTCAGCACCGCAGTCACCGCCCTCCTCGGGCCGGAGGGCGCCACCGGCGACGACATCTCCACGGCGTCAACGGAAGTCGCGGAGTTCCTCGGTGAGCGCCGCAACGTCGCGGTGGGGCTCATCGCTCATGACGACGTGCAACCGCGCCCCCGCCACGCTGACCGTGCTCCATGATGATCGCCATGGAGGCGACGCGCGTGGATCGTTGGCTGTGGGCGGTCCGGCTGACCAAGACGCGTCCGGACGCCGCGGCGGCCTGCCGCGGGGGTCATGTGCGGGTCAACGACAAGCCGGCCAAGCCCTCGACGATGGTCGGTCCAGGTGACACGGTGCGCGCCCTGGTCGGTGATCGCACCAGGATCGTCGAGGTGGTCCGGGTGATCCAGAAGCGGGTCGGGGCCGCTGACGCTGTCACCTGCTACCTCGACCGCACACCGCCCCCACCTACGGTCGTGGCGGTGCCTGTTGCCGCGAGAGACCGCGGCGCCGGACGGCCGACCAAGCGGGACCGCCGTCTGCTCGACAAGTGGCGCGCCCAGCAGCGGTGAGGGCCTCAGCGATGATCCGGATCGCCAACATCGCCGCTCTGCTCGCTGTCATCGCCGTGCCCGTGGTCGGGTGGTTCAGCCAGGGTTGGTCAGGCGCCACGACGCTGATCGTGTATTGGTTCGAGACGGCGCTCGGCTGCGCTCTGATCGCGCTGCGGATTCGGTTGCACCAGCGATGGTCTCCGCGGGTGGGGCATTTCCGATATCGACCGCCCAGTGAGAGCGGGTACCGGACGACGGGTTCGTTCGTCAGCGGATTCGCGGTCACCAGTTCGGTGTTCGCGCTGGCACACGCTGCGTTCCTCGGCATCATCCTCTTCCTGTTGCATCGCAATGGAGACCCACACATCGCGGACGTCAACTGGGACCAGGTGCGCATCGGCTGCCTGGCGGTCGCTGCGTTGCTGATCCTCGACGCGGTGATCGATCTGGCGACTCTGCGGAGGTGGAGCTTCTGGCAGATCGAGCAGACCGCACAGCGCGGGCTGAGCAGGATTGTGGTCGTGCACCTCGCGCTGATCTTCGGGATGGCGGGCATCGCGGTGACCGGTGCTCCGTCGACCCTGTTCAGCGTCTTCGTGGTCCTCAAGACCATGGCCTCGCTCAGCACGCTGTTCCCGCAGTGGGAACCGGCCCGCCCTCCGGCATGGTTGAGTCGCTTCCTGAACCGAATCCCCAACGCCCACCCGGGCGAACGATTCGAGGAGTTCTGGGCCAAAGATCGCGTTCAGGAACAGAAGCGCCGGGAACGCAACGAACAGCCCTGGCCGTGAACCGTCTTCACACGTCCATGGCACGAAGCTGCCGACGCGACGTGATACCCAGCTTCTGGTAGATATTGCGCAGATGCCATTCGACCGTGCGGTGGCTGATGAGCAGCTGCGCACCGATCTCCACGTTGGTCTGGCCCTGGCGCACCAGGCGGCTGATGTGCCGTTCCTGAGTGGTCAGTTCGGCGTCGTAGCGACGCCCACGGACGCCGACTTCCTCCCGCGGCTTGCAACTCGCGAGCAGCACGCTGTGCGAATCCGTCCGCACCCATGGCTGTGCACAGGTCGTGGGCCGCGCGCAGCTGTGTACGCGCATCGCCGTCACGGCCCACTCGGCGCAACCATTCTCCATAGACGAGGTGCGTCCTGGCGCGGTAGACCGCCAACGGGCTACGTTCCAGATGCATGAGCGCCCTGCGGTAGTCGGCATCGGTCGCCCGCTCACCCCTGGCCAGCGCTGACGCGCGGGCTGCCAGCCCCAGTGCGGATTCCGTTCCACTGGCGGCCGCGCGCCGCCCCAGCTCCTCGGATGCCGCACGTGCGGCAGCGAAATCCCTTGTGTACGAGGCAGCTTCGACAGTCTCCAGCAGCAAGCTACCGGACAGTCCGATGTCGTCGAAGTCCTGCCCGCACCGGCAGGCTTCATAGGCCTCCGCGTACCGCGCCAAAACCGTTGTACAGCAGGGCTTGCGAGTAGTAGGCAACCGTCACTTCGGTCCCCTCGCCCCGCGCGGAGGCTGCCTCGACCGTTCGAGCTGACATGTCCAGCCACAGGGCTTCATCGCCGCGGTGGGCCGCGAGCAGGGCGGTGCCTGAGCGGTGCGGGGGCGCACCCGTGGCAGCCGAAACGATGAACGCCTCGTCCAAAAGTGCCTGAGCGCTGTCGAACTCACCATCAATCACCCGGACAGCAGCCGCCGTGGTCAGGGCCGCGGGTAAGACCGTGAGTTCGCCGGCGTCCCGAAGCAACTCCAGCTGCCGCATCGCCAGGGTGTCGTAGGCGCCGAAGTCGAAAAGATCCAGACAGATTCGGTTGGTGATGTCATGCCATCGCGGATCTGCCGTCCCCGCCTGTACGTCCCGCAGATAGGCATGCAACGCATGCTTGAGTAGCGGAGCGGCCTCGGTGTACCCGGTGTGCAGCCGAACAGCGAGTCCGTCCAGCAGGAGATCGACAGCCCGAGGGGGTTCCGGAGCGCGGGGGCCCCGGCGCGCAGCCTCGGCGATGCGAGCGGGCTGGAGGTCGACGTCGTCGGCCAGCCGGCCGACGATCATCGCAGCCATCAGTGCTGACAGGTAGGTCTCGCGTGCCACCAACGGCTCGTGGTCGGACAAGGCGCGGGCCGCAGCGATGAGCAATCCAGGTCCCGTTCGTCCGCGGTCGGTCGCGAATGCGACGTGAGCGCGCAGTAGGGCCATCCGTGCCCGATGCGCGTCGTCGACGGTCGTCGCATCGGCGATGTCGATCAGCCGCGTCGCCGCCGTGGCGTCGCCCGCATCGAGTTTGGCCGCTGCGGCCTCGAGCGCCCGGCGCGCCCGACGCACCGGGTCGGGAGTCAGGTCCACCGCGTACTCGAGGAACGCGGCGGTCGCGGCCACTCCGCCGCGGGCTCGGGCACGCTCGGCGGATGCGCCGAGCTCGGCGGCAACCGCTTCGCTGGGCGAGGCGATCGCGTGGGCTCGATGCCACGCCCGGTAATCGGCCGTGTCAGGTCCGGTGATCGCATCGGCCAACGCGGCGTGCACGAGGTGCCGCCGGGCGGCGGGCTCACTCCGGTACACCGCCGAACGCACCAGCGGATGGCGGAACACCACCCGGGTGTCGAGAGTGATCAGACCCGCGAGCTCCGCGGGCTGGGCGTCTACGACTCCCACCCCGACCGTCTCGGCCGCCGCCCACAACCAGGCCGGGTCACCGACCGGTTCGGCGGAGGCGAGGAGAAGGAGCATGCGCGTCGCATCGGGTAGTTCCTGCACCCGATCGATGAACGTCTCCTCCATCGTTGTGGCGACAGGGCGCCAGCGGTCGAGCGCGAAACCGCCGGCGAGTTGTGCCGGTCGAACCATCCTGGGCAGCTCGACAAGTGCGAGCGGGTTGCCGTGGGCGTCGGCCAGAATCCGCTCGCGCACTCGATGATCGAGACGACCAGGCAAGGTTGCGTCGAGCAGCGTCTGCGACTCGAGGTCGTCGAAGGGCTGCAGGTGCACGTCAGAGATGCCATCGAGGTGATCTCCTCCACCTGGGTCCCGGATGGAGAAGATCAACGCGACCCGGTCGGCGAGAAGACGCCGCGCGACGAAACCGAGCGACTGGCGTGACCTCTCGTCGATCCACTGCGCGTCGTCGACGATGCACAGCAGCGGGCTGTCCGCGCCGGCATCACTGAGCAGATTCACAACTGCCAGACCGACAAGATAAGGATCAGGGCCAGCGGCCATTTCAGCGTCCAGAGCTGCCCGCAGCGCGCGTCGTTGCCCCTCGGGCAGCGACGCGTCATCGCCGCCGATCTGTAAGCAAAGACGTTGTAGCGCAGCGAAATCGATGATCATCTCCGATTCGACGCCGCTGACTGCGATCACCCGGAATCCATCGGCATGGTCCTGGGCGACGATGGAGAGAAGGTGCGTCTTGCCCAGACCGGCACCGCCGCGCACCACAAGCGCCCCACTTCGTCCCTGCTTGGCCGCGGTGATCACCTCGGCTATCCGATCCCGTTCGGACCGCCGACCGACGAAGACGCCACGGCGCGCATCCTCACCCACCCCGTCATCATCACACGCTCCGAGACGTGGGCCCCTGCGAGTGAGCACTGGTTTCCGCACGACACCACGGGGTCGCGAACCCCGTGCTTTTCCCTGGGGTTAGGGGGGTCGTGGCGGTGATTCACTGGCCGCAGCCGACCCGTGTTCCCGTTAACCCCCACCGTGGGGTGCTCCAAATCGCCTCCTCAGCTGGTCGGCACCGGCAATGACGCCACGGGGTTTCGCCGACAAGAGTTCTCCACATCACTTCCAACCGAAAGGCACCTCCGATGTCCGATCGCATGACTGTTCATCACGCCACCTACGACTTGTTGCGCACGCTCGGACTGACAACGGTGTTCGGCAACCCCGGATCGACGGAGCAGTCGTTCCTGCGTGATTTCCCCGACGACTTCACCTACGTTCTCGGCCTGCAGGAGGCATCGGTGCTGGCGATGGCCGACGGATTCGCCCAGGTGCGCCGCAAGCCCGCATTGGTCAACCTGCACACCGCAGCAGGCACCGGCAACGCGATGGGCTCGCTGGTCGCGTCGTACAAGGCCAACACGCCGCTGATCGTCACCGCCGGACAGCAGACCCGCGAGATGGCGCTTGTCGATCCCTACCTGAACAACCGCGACGCCACCTCGTTTCCCCAGCCGTGGGTCAAGTGGGCGTACGAGCCGGCCCGCGCCGAAGACGTGCCTGCGGCCTTCATGCAGGCCTATGTCGTGGCCATGCAACCGCCGAAAGGGCCTGTGTTCCTGTCGATTCCGCTCGACGACTGGGACAAGCCGGCCCTGGGTCCCGCCGTGGTGCGCGGGATGAGTGACCGAGTGGCACCCGACGCCGGCCGACTGGCCGAGTTCGCCGAGCGCATCAGCAGGGCGAAGCGGCCGCTGCTGCTGCTCGGACCCGAGGTCGATCGCGACGGAGGGTGGGACGCCGGTATCGCCTTCGCCGAGAAGCTCAAGGCGCCCGTGTACGGCAGCACCCTGCCCGACCGGGTCTCGTTCCCCGAGAACCATCCCCTTGCGCAGGGTCCGCTGCCCATGACGATCGCAGGCGTCAACGAAGCTCTGCGCGGCTACGACCTGGTGATCGCCATCGGCGCTCAGGTCTTCCGCTATTACCCGTTCGTCGCCGGCGACTTCGTCCCCGAAGGCACCGAGGTCCTGCAGATCACCGCGGACCCCCACCTGTCGGCGATCGCGCCCGTCGGCGACAGCCTCATCGGCTCGGTCCGGATGGCGCTCGAGCAGTTGGTCGACATGATCGAGGTGCCGGAAAATCGCACCGCGCCGACGCCGCGGCAGCTGCCCGAGGTGACCGAGGTGGAGCCCGCGAACGCGCCGCTGACGGCCGATCAGGTGTATCACGTCATCAGGACCGTCAAGCCCGAGGATTCGGCGTTGGTCAACGAGTCGACGTCGACGATGGCCGAGCAGCTGTCCTGGTGCCCCACCACCAACAGCGACAGCTTCTTCTCGACGCCCAGCGGTGGCATCGGATGGGGTGTTCCCGCCGCGGTGGGTACCGCACTGGGCGACCGCGAACGCGGCGTGAACAGGCACGTGGTGGCCACCATCGGCGACGGCTCCTTCGAATACTCGGTCCAGGCCATTTGGACTGCGGCACAACACAAGTTGCCGATCGTGTTCGTTGTGTTCCGCAACGGCGAATACGCGATCCTGAAGTCCTTCGCGCTGCTGGAGAAGACTCCGCATGTGCCGGGTCTGGATCTGCCGGGTCTCGACATCGAGTCGCTGGGCAAGGGATTCGGCCTCCGATCGGTGACGGTGGACGGAACCGAGTCGCTCGCCAAGGAGTTTGAGGCGGCTCTGGAGGCCGACGGGCCCACGGTCATCGTCGTCCCGACCAAGCCCCAGCTGCCGTTCCTCGGCTGAGACGATCCCGCTGTCATGCACGCCATCCAGGTGACTCGCCACGGTGGGCCCGATGTTCTCGAGTACACCGAGGTGCCCAAACCCACTCCGGGCCCTCGACAGGTGCTGGTCAAGACCGAAGCCATTGGCGTCAACTTCATCGACACCTACTTCCGCACCGGTGCCTACCCGCACGCACTGCCGTTCATCCCCGGCTGCGAGGTGTGCGGAGTGGTCACCGAGCTGGGGAGCGAGGTCACCGGCTTCCGGGTGGGCGACCGGGTGGCGGCGGCCGACACCGACGGGACGTACGCCGAATACTGTGTGGCGAACGTCGACCTGACCGCGCATGTACCGACGGGCATCTCCCCCCAGGTCGCCGCCTCGGCACTCCTGAAAGGGGAGACGTCGCACCTGCTGATCAACTCCGTCTATGCGGTCAAGCCCGGAGACACGATCCTCGTGCACGCCGGCGCCGGTGGCGTCGGGCTGATTCTGACCCAGTGGGCCACGACCAAAGGGGCTCGGGTGATTACGACGGTCTCGACGCCGCAGAAGGCGGAGTTGTCCCGGCAGGCCGGAGCGTGGCACGTGCTCGACTACCCGGAAGATGCGGACGCTTTCGGACAGGAGATCCGAGCGCTGACGGAAGGTGAGGGGGTGGCCGCCGTGTACGACGGGGTGGGGAAGTCCACATTCGATGCCAGTCTGAAGAGCCTGGCGATCCGCGGCACGCTGGCCCTGTTCGGCGCCGCCAGCGGGCCGGTACCACCGGTCGATCCACAACGGCTCAACGCCGCTGGATCGGTGTACCTGACGAGGCCCTATCGCACCCACTTCAACCGCACCGCGGACGAATTCGCTTGGCGGGCGGGTGAACTGTTCGACGCCATCGGCTCGGGTGCGATCACGGTGACCGTCGGTGAGACCTATGCATTGCGTGATGCCGCGCAGGCGCACCGTGACCTGGAGGCTCGACGCACCCACGGCTCGACCATCCTCGTACCGAACTGACGGAGTTCCGGTTAACCCCACCTCGGAGTTACCGGCAGCCTCCAGCTGCGTCTGGCGGTACCGCCAATGCCATCAGCGATCCCCGAGGAACAGAATCGAGCGTGACCATGTACAGACCGGGCGCAGCGCGCCGCCAGCAATTAAGGTACCGAAGGTGAGGGGGGACTGGGGCGCACAGATCGACCGGCGATCGGTGCTGAAAGGTCTGGCCGCCGTCGGCGCCTTCCTCGCCGTGGACCTGGGCGCAGTGGCGTACGCGAACAACTGGATTCGGCCGGCCGCGAGCTTCACCCGGCAGACGGTGATCGACGGTCTGCGTGGGGTCTACGGGGTGCACCCCGGGTTTCGCAAGAACCACGCGAAAGGGGTTGCAGTCGAGGGCTATTTCGACAGCAGCGGGCAGGCTGCCACCCTGTCCACGGCTGCCGTCCTGCTCGCCGGCCGTACGCCGGTCGTCGGACGATTCTCCCTGGCAGGCGGCGACCCGTTCGTCGCCGATACGCCCGGTGCGGCCCGCGGACTGGGGCTGGCGTTCGGGCTGCCCGGTCGCCAGCAGTGGCGAACTGCGACGCTGAACCTGCCGGTGTTCCCGGACAATTCGGCCCAAGGCTTCCTGGACAGGGCCGTGGCAGGCAAGGTGGTCCCCGGCACGGGTAAACCCGATCCGGCTGCGATGTCCGCGTTTCTCAGCGCTCATCCCGAGACGGCCGCGGCGATGAAGATCATCAAAGCACAAACCCCGACAACGGGTTTCGCGGACAGCACCTTCTCGGGCCTCAACACCTTCTACGCCGTCGACGCCTCCGGTGAGCGGACACCGGTGCGCTGGTCGTTTATCCCCCTCCAGGCGTCGTTGCCCGCCGGAGCGGGACGTGATGGCCTGTTCGACGCCCTGGTTCGGCAGATCCGCAGCACTCCGCTTCGGTGGCGGCTCGAATTCGTCGTCGGCCAACCCTCGGACCCGCACGACGACGCGACGCTGCCGTGGCCGGCGGATCGACAGCGCGTCGACGTCGGAACGCTCACGCTGACAACCGCTCTCACGGAATCCCGCGGCAATGCGCGCGATGTCAACTTCGATCCGCTGGTGCTGCCCGACGGTATAGAGCCGTCGGCCGATCCTCTGCTGAGTGCGAGGTCCTCGGTGTACGCGGCGTCTTATCGGCTCCGCACCGGCGAACCGATCACGCCGTCGGCCGTCCAGGTCGACGAGGTGCGCGCGTGACCGGCCCGCAGCGCTTCGCGGTACGCTCCCGGATTCTGCACTGGATCACCGCGATCGGCGTGTTCGCCGCCCTGCTGATCGGCTTCGCGATGGTGAACTCCATCGGCTCGTACGCCGTATTGGTGGCGGTGCACATGAGCATCGGGATCACGATCCTGGCCGTCACGGTGCTGCGTCTGGTCAACCGCCGGATCACCCATCCACCGGCGTGGCCGCCCACCGTCGGACGGCTCGAGGGGAAGGTCGTCACGTACTCGGAACGGCTGATGTACGCCCTGCTGCTCGTGCAACCCCTGGTGGGATGGGCCATGGTGTCGGCGGCCGGGCGGCCTGCCGTCGCCTTCGGGGTGCACCTACCTGCGATCGCGCCGTTCAATGCGGCAATGTATTTTGTTCTCCGGCAGACCCATTCGGTACTGGCCTACCTCCTGGTAGCCGTCATAGCCGCGCACGTCTGTGCGGTATTGCTCCATACCCTGACCCTTCGTGATCGCATGCTCTCGCGCATGTTGTTCGGGCGATCGCCGGAGGGGCGTGCCACCACTGTGAAAGGACCGTCATGACGACCAGCCCTCAGATCCGGCGCATGAGCCACCTCGTCGGCGCGGTCGGTGCGGTCGTCGCCGCGTGCGTGGGACCTCAGGCCGCCGGGACCGCCGCGGCACAACCAGCGCCGGCCTGCCCGGCGGTCGAAGTGGTGTTCGCCCGAGGCACCTTCGAGGCGCCCGGCATCGGGGACACGGGTCAGGCTCTGGTCAATTCGTTGAATGGGCGCCTCAGCACGCCAGTGGCCACCTACGGGGTCAATTACCCTGCCTCGCTGGACTTCCAGGCCGCTGTCAATGGAGTCGCCGACGCCGCCGGCCACATCCAGTCGGTGGTGCAGAGCTGCCCGAACACCCAGATCGTGCTGGGCGGCTACTCCCAGGGTGCCGCGGTCGCGGCCTACACGACGTTCGATCACGTGCCGCCCGGATTCATCCTGCCGCCCAACATCAGCGGGCCGATGCCGGCCTCGGTGGCACCGCACGTCGCGGCGGTCGTCCTGTTCGGCACGCCGGACCCGTTCTTCCTCAACCTCGTCGATCGCAACGCACCATCGTTGACCGTCGGGCCGCTGTACGCCGACAAGACGCTGCAGCTGTGCGCTCCGGGCGATCCGGTGTGCCAGCCAGGTGCCTTCGATCGTGCCGCTCACAGCGCTTACAAGAGCAACGGCATGGCAGATCAGGCGGCCGCCTTCGTCGTCGATCACCTCAGCGGCGGCGCTGACGCCACGTGAGCCGCATCTGACAACGCAAGAAGGGCGCCCGCACGAGCGGGCGCCCTTCTCGGTGGTCGTCTATCAGGGGTGAACCGTGGTGTCCACGTGCGGCACGTGTACGTGGGGGAACAGCTGGTCGTACCACGGGTAGTAGTCGTTGCTGTATCCGTATCCGTGGTGCCCGTAGCCGTAGCCGCCGAATCCGAAACCGCTCTGGTCGGCCTGCGCCGGACCGGCGAAACCGATCACCGCCGCGGTCATTGCACCGGCGACCATGCTCATCAACCCGAACTTCTTCATCGCTCTCGCCTCTTCTTGTCTCTGCTGGGCGGTGGCGCCGCCTATGCAGGGTCAAACAGACATACGGGCGATTTGATTCCATCGCTGCTGCAAAAATCAGTCCCTGGGCCAGACGATGAGCGGCACGGGCAAGGCTCGCAGGATCTTGGCGGCCGAGCGGCCGAGGAACAGGCGCCGCGGCGCGGCCAGGCGGCTCGAACCCACCAGCGCGACCTCGTCATCGGAGAACTCGACACCTGCGACGGCGTCCTCGAGGGAATCACCCCGGCCGATGATGCTGCTCACCGAGCATTCGGCCGGCAGCCGCTGCGCGGCGGCGTCGACCAGCCCGGCCGCATGCTCTTCGGCAGCTCGCGTCCACTCGCCGCCGTCTCCGTTCGCGTCCTCGTCGAGTGCCACCAATGACATCACGCGCAACGGCACCCGCCACTCGCCCGCCAGCCGTAGCGCGTTGTCGAAGAGCACCTCGTTCCCTGGCCGCAGCCCGACCGCGCACGTGATGCGCGAGACCCTCGGCTGCGCCTGGTACTGCGCCGGCGCCAGCGCGACCGGCACCGAAGAGGCGTGAAGCAACGCATCGGCCAGGCTGCCCAGCCCGAATCGGCCCCCGAATCCGCCACTGCGCACCCGGTGGTAGGTCCCGACGACGATCAGCGCCGCCTCCCCGCGCCCGGAATCGGTGGCCGCGTCGAGCAGTCCCTGGGTGATCGAATCGGCGCGCTGCACCAGACCCTCGGCGGTCACGTCATCGGGAACGCGGGACAGGCCGTCGCGCAGCCACTCCCAGCCCTGCTCCTCGAGTTCGGTGTTGAAGGCCTGGTCGGGCGAGTAACGCTGGAATGTGGGCGCGTCGCTCGGCAGCACCGACACCAGATCGAGCGTGGCGCCCGAGGTGCGCGCCAAGGTGGCCGCGACGTTGACTCCGTCGACCCCGCGCTGGCGCGGACCGTACCCGACGACATACCGCATGGCTGGTGACGCTACAGAGCCGCCGAGGTTGTGGTAAGCCCCTTGAGTACGTTTCGTCCCCCGTGAGATGGCGGTGCCACGATGACCCAGTCAGACTCCGGCTCCACGGGTTCTCCCGTGCTCGCTCGCACGCTCGGCATGTGGGCGATCGTCTTTCTCGGCCTGGGCTACATGACCCCGACGGTCGTGTTCGACACGTTCGGCATCGTCTCCGACGAGACCAGCGGTGTCGTGCCCACGGCCTACGTCTTCGCCCTGGTGGTCATGGCCTTCACTGCGATCAGCTATGGCCGCATGACGACGGTGTTCCCCTCCGCCGGTTCGGCGTACACGTACACCTCGGCAACGATCCACCCCAACTTCGGTTTCCTGATCGGATGGGCCGCGCTTCTCGACTACCTCTTGCTCCCGCTGGTGAACGCACTGATCATCCGCAGCTACCTGTACTCGTTCTTCCCGGACGCGCCCCAGTGGCTCTTCGTCGTCGTCTACGTCGCCGCGATCACCGGGATGTGCCTGTTCAGCATGACCAACACCTCCCGCGTGAACATGCTTCTGGTGGTGTTCGAGGTGGTGCTGATCGGGGTGTTCCTGATCCTGGCGGGCAAGTCGCTGATGGACGGGATGGGCAACGGGACGTTGTTCTCGACGGAGCCGCTGTGGCACGAGGGCGTACATCTGGATCTGGTCATCACGGGCGCCACGATCGTTGCGTTCTCGTTCATCGGGTTCGACGCGATCACGATGTACACGGAGGAAGCCAAGGATGCCTCGACGGTGCCGAAGGCGATCCTGTTCGCTCTGCTCATCGGCGGCGCCATCTTCTTCGTCGCTGCCTTCTTCACGCAGTCACTGTTCCCGGACGTGTCGAATTTCAGCCAGGAGTCCCTGGAGAACAGCGCGCTGCCGGAGGTGGCGTTCAACGTCGGCGGGCATCTGTTCAAGATCCTGCTGACCGCGGCTGCGTTCGCCGCCACGGTGGCCTCCAGCCTGGCATCGCATGCATCGGTGTCACGGTTGCTGTTCGTGATGGGGCGCAACGGTCGCGGTCCGGTCGGTCGGTTCTTCGGCTATCTGCACCCGAGTTTCCAGACTCCGTCGTACGCGATCGTTTTCGTGGGTCTCGTGTCGTTGTTGGCGATCTCGTTCAACCTGGATTTCGTCGCGTCGCTGATCAACTTCGGCGCCCTGATCGCGTTCACCATGGTGAATCTGACGGTGATCATCTACTTCGCGTATCGCCGGCGCGAGGTCAGCGGGGCGGGACAGATCTTCCGCAACATCGTGCTGCCCGGCATCGGGGTCGCAGCCACCGTGTTGCTGTGGCTCTACCTTTCGCCCGAATCCACCCGATACGGAATCATCTGGTTCGCCATCGGAATCGTTGTGCTGCTGTGGCTTACACGATTGTTCCGTCGCCCGCTCTCGGTAAACATGGGCGAGGCGATTCCCGACGCCGACGAACTCGACACGCCCCCTAAGACGGCGACCTAGACTGGCGGCGCACGGTTTTTTTCGTGCCTGTGCCCAGCCCGATCATGAGGAGCGAACTGTCGATGAGCACGTCTATGTACGCAGTGGTCGACCCGTCCACCGGCGAGTTGGTCAAGGAATACCCGACGGCCACCGACGAGCAGATCGAGCAGGCGATCGCCGCGGCGGACACGGCACACCGCGAATGGTCGCGCACCTCGTCGGTCGCTGATCGGGCGGCTCTCATCCGTCGGGTGGGCGAACTGCACGAGGAGCGTAAGGAGGAGCTGGCCCGCATCATCCAGCGCGAGATGGGCAAGCCGCTGGACCAGTCGATCGGCGAGGTGGAGTTCAGCGCCGCGATCTACACCTACTACGCGGACAACGCCGAGAAGTTCCTCGCTGACGAGCCGATCGATCTCCTCGACGGCGAGGGGTCGGCGCTGATCCGCCGCAGCTCCGTGGGCGTGCTCCTGGGCATCATGCCCTGGAACTACCCGTACTACCAGGTGGCCCGGTTCGCCGGCCCCAACCTGACGATCGGCAACACGATCGTGCTCAAGCACGCGCCGCAGTGTCCGGAATCGGCGGAGGCTCTGCAGAAGATCTTCACCGACGCCGGCTTCCCCGAAGGCGCCTACGTCAACGTCTACGCCACCAACGAGCAGATCGCCGAGGCAATCGCCGACCCCCGGGTGCAGGGTGTGTCGCTCACCGGCTCGGAGCGGGCCGGCGCCGCCGTGGCCGAGATCGCGGGCCGCAACCTGAAGAAGGTCGTGCTCGAACTGGGCGGTTCCGACCCGTTCATCGTGCTGTCGACCGATGATCTGGACGCCACCGTGGAGGCCGCGGTCGACGGACGCTTCGAGAACACCGGTCAGGCCTGCAACGCGGCCAAGCGCATCATCGTCGCCGAGAGCGTTTACGACCAATTCCTCGACAAGTTCACCGAGAAGGTTCTGAGCAAGGCCGACGGCTTGGCACCGCTGTCGTCCGTCGCCGCCGCGGAGCGCCTCGAGGATCAGGTGAAGCGCGCCGTCGACGCGGGCGCCAACCTGACCAGCCAGGGTGAACGCAAGGGCGCTCACTTCCCGCCGGGGGTACTCACCGACATGCCGCGCGACTACCGCGAGGAGCTCTTCGGACCCGTTGCATCGGTGTACAAGGTCTCCGACGAGCAGGAAGCGGTGGAGCTGGCCAACGACACGCCATTCGGGCTCGGCTCCTACGTCTTCACCACCGACGGCGAACAGGCCAAGCGGGTCGCCGACAAGATCGAGGCCGGCATGGTGTTCGTCAACGCGGTCGGGGCCGAAGGCGTGGAGCTGCCCTTCGGCGGCGTGAAGCGCTCGGGCTTCGGCCGGGAATTGGGCCGCTTCGGCATGGACGAGTTCGTCAACAAGAAGCTCATCCGCATCGTCGATTAGGGCGCCGCGTCGAGTCGTAGCCGCCGGTCGAGCACCCAGTCCCGCACCCGGGTGGGCACCGCCAATCCGACGGCCATCCCGATGACGGTCAAAGTGGCGGTGACACTGTCGCCGGCGACTGCCAGCAGGACGGGTTCATTTGCCCGCGTGGCGAGTTCAGCGACGCCTGCGACGGCCCGGAAAACGTACACGCCGGGCACCATGGCGACCACAGCGGCGAAACCGACTGCGGCGAAGGGCATTCCCTTCAGGTACGCCAGGGGCGTCAGGACTGCTCCGGCGAGCAGACAGGCAATGAGCGCCGCGACGGGCAGGCTCACGTGCCATTGCACCATCGCGATCCAATGCAGGGCATGCGCCGCCATGCCGACAGCCACAGGCCAACCCAGAAGGCGGTACGGCATGGAGAAGAACACCGGGTAGCAGGCGGCGGCGACACCGGCTGCCAACACGTCAGCGGCGAAAGGCACGTTCGCAGGCGGCGCCGCAAGGGGCAGCGACTGCCCGCCGACGCCCATCCCGATCGTCAGGCCCACAGCGATGACCGCGAGAAGAAGGAGCGCATAACCCAGACGGGCCAACGCCAACGGTATTCGCGCCGCAAGCAGATCCATGGCGCCGATGAGTATCTGTGGCCCCGGCACCATCACCATGGCCGGGCAGAGCGCAACCAGACCGCCGGGAGCGTGCACTCCGACCGCATCGGCGAACCCACCGGCTGCACCCGCGATCAGCGCAGCGCCGAAGACCGGCAGCAATGGGTCGGCACTCCACCTACCGACCAGGCGGCGCAGCACGCCGCCCAGGGCTGCCGCAGCGGCGATCAGTGCGATCGTGCGGAGGTCCGTCACGCCGAAGACGACGGACAGCGCCGCCGCTCCGAGCGCGCAGGCCGTGACGAACACCGGTGTCGCGGAGACCGGGAGACGCTCGGCGGCGTCGAGCGCTCGTTCGACCTCCACGCGATCGATGGAGCGGCGCCCCGCCTCGTCCACTGTGCGCATCAGTGCGGTCACGCGACGCATGTTCACTGCGACGGGGCGCGTCGCCTCGATCAGAACGCCGCCCCCGTCGGTACGCGGGTCGTAGACGGTCAAGGCCGACCACCCGGGAACGACCTCCGCCGGTTGACCGAGTCCGTGCGCCAGCCGTCGCACCGCGGTCAGCGTCATCGATGTGGATTGACCGCTGTTGTGCAAGAGAACTGCAGCGCGCAGGATCGTCCCGAGCGCCGCGGTGTGATGTGCAGATTCGCTAGACACCGGCGACGCCGTGGCCGATCATGTCGTGCGGGTCGTGGTGTCCACGAGTCGGTGCCTCCCTTGCCATAGGAGGGAACCTATCGGCACCTGGGGGATCAGATGACGAAACCGCCGTCGACGTTCCACGTCACGCCGGTGACGTAGCCGGCTTCCGGAGACGCCAGATACGCGACCGCACTGGCGATGTCGGCGGGCTGGCCGTACCTGCCGACGGCGATCAACGGACGTACGTATTCGGAGAACTCCCCGCCCTCCTCCGGATTCATGTCGGTGGCCACCGGGCCGGGCTGGATGGTGTTGACGGTGATTCCGCGTGGAGCGAGTTCGCGCACCAGCCCGCGGGTGAAGCCGGCGACGGCGGCCTTGGTCAGGGCATAACCCGACAGGCCGGCCATCGGTGCGCGGTCGGCGTTGACGCTGCCGATCGTGATGATGCGCCCACCCTCGCCGAGGTGCGGGACTGCGGCTTTGGTGGCGGCGAACACGCCGCGCACGTTGACCGCGATGAGGCGGTCGAACTCCTCGAGGGGGAAGTCCTCGATGGGTGCCCCGTAGGCGATGCCGGCGTTGTTGACCAGGATGTCGAGACCGCCGAGCGCCGAGGCTGCCGCCTGCACCGCGTCGGTGACCGCTGCGGGGTCGGCGCTGTCGGCCTGCACTGCGACCACCGTGGCGCCCGCCGCGGTCAGGTCGTCGACCAGGCTCTGCGCGGGTGCCGGCGATGACTGGTAGGTGAACGCCACCGCGGCACCGTCGGCGACGAGCCGGCGCACGACACCTGCACCGATACCACGCGAACCGCCGGTCACCAGGGCACGTTTTCCGGACAGGGGACTCGTCATCGCGTTCTCTTTCGTCACCGGCCGAACCGTTCGGCCTCACGCCCAAGCACAAGCGCCTGGTGACCGGAAAGATTCCTCGCTCACCTGGCGGCCAGTACTGACGAAATCCTCAAGATTGAGGTCAGGCTGATATCCTGCGGCGATGGACGTGCCTGACAGCGACGGCGGCGAGCAGCCTGTCAATCGGCTCCAGCGTCGCAAGATGCGTACCCGAGCGGCGCTGGTGCGTGCAGCGCAGGGATTCATCGCCGAGGGCAAACTCGCAGTGCCGATCCTGGAGATCACGCAGACCGCCGATGTCGGAATGGGCTCGTTCTACAACCATTTCGAGAGCAAGGAGCAGCTGTTCGAGGCGGCTCTGACCGATGCTCTCGACCAGATGGGCGCGCTCCTCGACGTGTACACCGAGTCGATCACTGACCCGGCCGAGGCCTTTGTCACGCGATTTCGACTTGCCGGCAGGCTGTTTCGTCATCGACCACAGGAGGCGGCACTGCTGCTGGCCAACGCCGGATCACTCATCTTCTCCGAGCACGGATTGTCGCCGCGCGCCCGCCGCGACATCGCGGTGGCCATCGACGCCGGCCGATTCGCGGTCGCCGACCCGGACGTGGGGCTCGCGCTGGCGGGCGGCACGCTGATCGGCTTGGCCACGTTGCTGCGGGAGAAGCCTGATCGTGACGCCGACGCCACGGTCGATGAGGTCGCCGAGAGCCTGCTGCGCACCTTTGGTATCACCACGAAGCAGGCCGCGGCGCTGTGCGCGCTGCCCCTCCCCGATTTGTCGTCGCTGGCGGATGCACCGGCCGACTGGCCCACGCCCATGACTCGCCCGAACTGACTGCTCCCTTCAGACGGTCCCGACCGCGAGATGCGCTGTGGTGCTGATGCGTAACTGCCCACCGGGGCCTGCGCGCCGTTGCGCAGCAGCCAGCAATGCGGGTGCGAGGAGATCACGTTGCTCGGCCGTCAGCGCCAGAAACGGGGGCATGAAGCCGAACATCTCATCCAGCTCGTCGAGGAACCGCGGTACCGCCGGAACGTCCCAGACGATCTCGAGCGGTGTCACCGTGATGTCGTGACAGCCTGCGGCCGCCATGTGCTGTTGCAGCACATCGGGTTTCGCGGCCAACAGCACCCCTTCAGGCACCGGGACAGGTTCCTGCCCCGGGAACACCTCGGCCATGGCTTCCACGAGCAGAGCCACGGCTGCGACGGTCCGCGGATCTTTCCAACTGCTGATGCAGACGCGGCCGGCGGTGCGGGTCACTCGGGCCAACTCGCGAAGGCCGGCCCGCCAGTCAGGCAGGTTGATGACGCCGAACATCGAGAAGGCGATGTCGAACGTGTCGTCCGCGAACTCGAGCGCCTGTGCATCCATGACAGTCGCCGAGCATGCCGGGAACGGTGCCAGCCGCTGCGCCGCCCGCTCCACCATCGGTGCGGCGACGTCGGTGGCCACCACGCGGGCACCGAGCGAGGCAGCGGCCACGCTCAGCCCCCCGGGACCACAGGCGACGTCGAGCACGTGGGCACCTGGTGAGATACCTCCGACCATCTCGAATGCGGGTGGAATGCACTGGGAGGTCAGCGGTTCGCCGTTACGTTCGTACAGCGCAGAGTCGACAGGAGGAACCATGCGCACAGCCTGCCGAGGACATGACCAATCGGCAAGGAGTATTGCCGTTGAGGCAAGCTCGGCTACGGGGTCACCGCGGGGCATAGTGTGCAGACGTGACGAAATTCGCGGTGGTGAAGCCGACGCCCTCCGAATTGATGGAGGACGCGGGGACCGGGCTCGACTACGGCACCAACCCGACCCAGATGCTCGGCGACATCACACCCAACGACCGGTTCTTCATCCGCAGTCATGCTCCGTCGCCTCACATCGACGTAGACACCTGGGCACTTCGCATCGAAGGTGGCGGCGTGCGAAAGCCGCTCGAATACTCGCTAGCCCAGTTGCGCAACGACTTTCCACTCATCTCGATGATCCGCACCCTGGAGTGCGCGGGCAATCGCCGCACATTGTTCGGACAGGAGGTGCAGCACACCTTCGAGGGCACGCAATGGGGGCGGGGGGCGATCAGCACCGCGGAATGGACCGGGGTACGACTCCGCGAACTGCTGGGACCGGCAAACGTGACCGATGACGCTGTGGAGGTGATGCCAGAGTCTCTCGACCAGATCCGGGCCCGCAGGCCGCTGCCGCTGGCCAAAGCTCTCGCCGATGACACGATCGTCGCCTTCGCCATGAACGGGGAGCCGCTTCCCGTCGACCATGGCTTCCCTGCCCGGCTGGTGGTATCTGGCTGGCTGGGAGCGGCGAGCATCAAGTGGCTGGGTCGCATCGAGGTCAGCACGCAACATCTCTACACGCCCTGGAACACCGAGGATTACGTGCTGATCGGCCCCGGTCAGGCCACCGAAGGCCCAGCTCGTGGCCCGGCCATCACCGAACCGGCGCTGTCCAGCCTGGTCGAGCTCCCGTGGCCGGCGACGCTGCCCGCCGGGCCGCATCTGATCCGTGGTCGCGCCTATGCCGGCGAGGGGTTGATCACCCAGGTGCAGTACCGGATCGACGATGGTCCCTGGTCACCGGCCACCATCACCTCGCCAGGCTCGGCGGGGGTATGGGCTCGGTGGCAGTTCCGCTGGGATGCGGCTTCCGGCGAGCACGTCCTGCGGGTGCGCGCCAGCGACAACCGGGGCAACGTCCAGCCGGAGTCCACGGCGTGGAACGAGCTCGGATACATGCACGGGTCGATCCTCGCTCACCCGGTGAACATCAGTTCCCCCTAGGGTCGTCCCTGTGCAGTTGAGCGCCCGAATGCCGGACCTCACGTCGTTGGAGGTCCTGCTCGCCATCGCGCGCACCGGCAGCCTCAGTAGCGCGGGCAGGGAATGCGGGCTGACCCAGCAGGCCGTGTCCGCGCGGATCGCCGCTCTGGAGCGGCAGACCGGTGTGCGTCTGGTC
Source organism: Mycobacterium sp. IDUB_1 (assembly GCF_055419625.1). Classification (NCBI taxonomy): domain Bacteria; kingdom Bacillati; phylum Actinomycetota; class Actinomycetes; order Mycobacteriales; family Mycobacteriaceae; genus Mycobacterium; species Mycobacterium sp. IDUB_1. Next base: position 569,140 of record NZ_JBVAYA010000001.1, read on the forward strand.
ATTCGGAGTAAGACCGGGTCTCGCCTGACGCCGGCGGGCGCGGTCGCTGCGCAGTGGGCCGATCGCCTGCTCACCGTGGCGCACGAGGTCGACGCAGGCCTGGCCACGCTGCGCGACGACACCAAGACCCGGTTGCGCATCACCGCGAGCCTGACCATCGCCGAGCAGCTCCTCCCCCGCTGGCTGGTCAGCTGGCGGGAGACAGTCACCCGGGAACGCGCGACACCGCCGGACGTCATCCTGACCGCAGCCAACAGCGAGCAGGTGATCACGGCTATTCGCGACGGTCGCGCCGATCTGGGCTTCGTCGAGAGCCCCGGAGTGCCCCGGCCGTTGCGCAGCACCACGGTGGCCCACGACGAGCTGGTTGTCGTGGTGCCGCCCACGCACAAGTGGGCCCGTCGACCCCAGCCGATCTCCGCCGTGGAACTCGCCGCAGCTGCGCTGGTGACCCGCGAGAAGGGCTCGGGTACAAGAGAATTCCTGACCAGCGCGCTCCGGCGTGTCACCGATGCCGAGCAGGCTGCGCCCGCGCTCGAGCTGTCCAGCGCAGCCGCGGTGCGCGCGGCGGTGCTCGCGGAGGCGGGGCCGGCTGTCCTGAGCAGGTTGGCCGTTGCCGACGATCTCGAACTCGGGCGTCTGCGTGCCGTCGAGGTGGCTGGCTTGGACTTTCGCCGCGCCCTGCGCGCGGTCTGGGTGGGCGCCAGCACTCCACCCGCGGGTGCCGCGCGTGACCTGCTGAGCCACATCGCTGCCACTCGACGCCATCGACGCGAGTGATCATGTCACAAGAATTGCTTGTGTCGTCACCGCTGTTGCGCAGTTCCAGAAGCTTCTAGCGTGACAAACATGCAGCAATCCACGCTCACCCTCACCGAGACCATCGACCTGATGGAGCCGACGCCTCGGCGGCTCCACCATGTCGGACCGAACTGGTTCGCCTCGGTGATGGGAACCGGGATCGTCGCCACCGCCGCCGCCAGCCTGCCGGTTCAGGTGCCGGGGCTGCGCGGCTTCGCCCAGGTGGTCTGGGTTCTGGCCGCAGCGCTGCTCGCGGTGCTGGTCGTGCTGGTCGGGTCGTTCTGGGTGCGCCATCCCTCCGTCGCTCGCGGCCATGCACGCAACGCGTCGATGGCACATTTCTACGGTGCCGCCCCGATGGCGCTGCTCACCGTCGGTGCAGGAGCCTTGCTGGTCGGTGGCGACCTCATCGGCGCGGACACCGCCCTCCGCCTGGCTTGGAGCCTGTGGATTCTCGGCACAGCGGGCGGGCTCGTCACCGCGGCCACCATTCCGTTCCTGATGGTCACCCAGCACGACGTCGGCCCGGATGCCGCCTTCGGCGGCTGGCTGATGCCGGTGGTGCCGCCGATGGTGTCGGCCGCGACGGGGGCTCTGCTCATCCCGCACATCGCCGGCGAGACGGGTCGCGCCACGATGCTCTACGCCTGCTTTGCGATGTTCGGCCTGTCGATGATCGCCGCGCTGATCATCACCACGATGATCTGGAGCAGGCTGGTCCATTACGGCACGTCCGGCACCGCACGGGTCGCCACGCTGTGGATCGTGCTCGGCCCACTGGGGCAGTCCATCACCGCGGCAGGACTTCTGGGGAGCAGCGCCGCCACTGCCGTCGACCCTCAGATCGCCGATGGACTGAAGATTTTCGCCGTGCTCTTCGGTGTTCCCGTGTGGGGCTTCGCGGTCCTGTGGATCGTGTTGGCGGCATCACTCACCGTTCGAACCCTGCGCCGCGGCATGCCGTTTGCGTTGACCTGGTGGAGTCTGACGTTTCCGGTCGGGACCTTCGTCACCGGCACGACGCAGCTGGCCCTGCACACGGGACTGCCGGCGCTGCGCATCGCCGCGGCGATCAGCTACGTCTGTCTGCTCGGAACCTGGTGTCTGGTGGCGACGCGGACCGTTCACGGCAGCGTTCGCGGCGAACTGCTCGGCCCCCGCTGAACCCGCCGCCCGAACCCACCGCGGAATAGAATTCCGGGCTGCTCCTGGGCCGAGATCGCGACCATGGCTGCTATCCCGATGCGATTGCCGACCGAAAACTCGTGCATCGACACCCCGTGTCAGCGGCTTAGGCTTCGAAGACAGCGATGCCGAGAAGAGGAGCTGACATGCGACGGAGCAGACGGCGACTGATTGCCATCGGGATGACCACCGCGGTGCTGCTGGCTGGCGCTGCGACACCTGCCGCGGCGTGGCCCATCGCCCTGAGCCCCGACGAGGTCAGCTTCCTCAACGGCGTGCGGGGCAACTTCCCAGGAAACGACGATCAGCTCCTCTTGGCCGGCAAGCAGGCCTGCCGGCAGCTCTACACAGGTCAGCCCGCGCAGGCCGTCATCGACGCGACGGCAGCCGGGTACGGCGCGAGCCCCGCGCAGGCCGCAGGGTTGGTGAACGCGGCGCGGGGCACCATGTGCACGCAAGCTCCCGGCTGATCCGAGTGCCCCGCAGGTAGCCTGCACGGATGCCGTCGACGCCTCTGCCCGTGGTGCTGGCCACGCTTGCGCTTCGGCGCGGTCTCAAGAGATTCGCCGACAAATTGGTGCCGCCTCAGTTCGCGATGCTCGACGTCGGAGAAGGTGTCGCAGGTGTCCAGATCGCGGCAACCATCGCGGAACTCGGAATCGCCGACGTGCTCGCCGACGGGCCCATGACCGCGCAGCAGATCGCCGCACGCGTGGACGGCGATGCGGACACCGTGCACCGCCTCTTGCGCGGTGCGGTCGCGTGCGGTCTGTGCACCCTGGATCGCCGAACGGGAGCAGCGACGTTGACCCGCATGGGCGCGGTGCTGAGCAGCGACCATCCTGCGTCGCTGCGCGCCTGGATGCGCTACAAGGGGATGCGGTCGACCGTGGACGCGTGGGGCGGTCTCGCCGAGAGCGTGCGCAGTGGCCGCAGCGCGTTCGAGATCGTGCACGGCATCTCGGTGTGGGACTGGTACGACGCCCATCCGGACGAGCAGCAAGTCTTCGCCGCGACCATGCGGCAAGCGACCAGCATGATCGCCCGCGGGATCGCCCGCGTCTACCCGTGGCCCGACGGTGCTGTGGTGTGCGACGTCGCCGGCGGGATCGGAACACTGCTGTCGGTCATCGTGACCGAGCGCGAGGACCTGCGGGGCATCCTGGTCGACAGCGCGGGCATGATCGCCGAAGCAGACCGCTTCCTCGCCGAACGAGGAGTCTTGAATCGCATCGATCGTGTGGAGGGAGACATCTTCCGGTCCATCGACGCGACCGCCGATGTGTACCTGCTCAAAGACGTACTCCACGACTGGGACGACGAGCGCTGCTCGAAGATCTTCGCAACGGTGGCAGCGAGTATGCCTGTCGGCGCCAAACTCGTTGTGGTGGAATATCTCCAACCGCCCAACCGTCCGAATCAGTTCTCGCCTCTACTCGATCTGCACACCCTCACCCAGCGCGACGGCGGAAGGCTGCGCTCCAGAGAGGAGTTCGAGGAGCTGCTCGTCGGCGCGGGGCTGCGGCCCACCGGACGGACCTTCTCGGTCGTGCCGCACGATCTCATCGAGGCCATGAAGATCGCGGAATGATCTCCGCGGCAGGCGTTTTCGTTCGAGCAGACGTACACGTCCCAGATGCTCGCGGGTTTGCGGTCGTCGGCGCGGTCAGGACGGGCCTGAGACCAGTCCATGGCGGATGATCGATTGCGCGTTGGCAACTACCTCGGCCACGGAACCGCGCCGGGGGCTCCACCACTCCACCGCAGAGTAGAGCGCGCCGAGAATCAGCATCTGGGCGATATCGACGTCGAGTTCCGGCCGAAGCCGCCCTTCCTTGGCGACATCGTTGACGATCCGGCGCCAGATCTCCCCGTAGCGTTCCTCCTCGAGGATCTGCCGTGTTCTGATGGACTGCGGAATCTGTCCAGCGTTGCGGATTGCGGCCGTCGTGTAGTCAGAGACCTCGAGCTCGTGACGTAGGTGGGCTTCGGCGGCGATGAGCAGACGATCGAGACCACTGGTGTCGACGGGGACGTCGTCGAGGGCGGACATCACGTGCGCCCGTAGGTCGGCGGCACCGGACCACATCACTTCTTCGATGAGATCCTCACGAGACGGGAAGTAGTAATAGATCGCCGGCGCCTGCAGCTCGGCAACGGCGGCGACGTCGGTGAGACGCAGGCCAGCGTATCCGCTCTTCGAAAGCACACGCGCGGCTGCGTCGAGAATGCGGGATCTTGTCGATGCGGACTTCGACGTCGATTCCTCACCTTGCCGATTTGCGGTCGACGCCAAAGGCGTTCTGTGCCTGGCCATCAAACGATGTTACGCGAGCGACGTGTCATGAAATCCGAAACACCCGACGATCGCCCGCGTTCAGGACCTGTGCACTCAGCTGACAACATTGGAGACTGATGAAAGGGCGCCGCCTGCGAGCCGAGTGTTGCGCTCCCCGGCAATCACGCTCCTATTATCGGTCGATGCCGAGGAAGACGCCCACCGCCACCGGAGGTGACTCGAAGTCACAACGCACCCGCGTTCGCATCCTCGACGCTGCGGCACACGTGCTGACTATCAAGGGATACGCAGGCACCCGGCTGACCGACGTTGCTGAGCACGCGGAACTACAAGCCCCCGCGATCTACTACTACTTTCCATCCCGAGAAGACCTGATCGAAGAGGTCATGTTCCGCGGTATTAGTGATCAGCGTCGATGCCTGCAGCAGGTCCTCAAGGCCCTTCCGCAGGACACTTCCGCCATGGATCGGATCATGGCCGCCGTCGAGTTTCACCTACGACACCAACTCGAGATGTCTGACTACGCGCGAGCGTCGATCCGCAATTCAGGCCAGGTGCCTATGCGATTGCGGACGCGACAGAAGAAGGAAGAAGCTACGTATGAACGGATCTGGCGCGGATTGATTAGAGATGCATCAGCCGAGGCACAGATTCGCGATGACCTCGATGCGCCGATGGCGCAGGCACTCATCCTCGGTGCCCTCAACTGGGCTGTGGAGTGGTGGGATCCCCGTCGCAACTCGCTGGAGTCCGCAGTAGCGAATGCACAGGTATTCGTTCGTCACAGTCTCGCGCCGCTCGCGAGCACGAAAGCCCCGCCTTCAGCTGGAGAGTGACCCCTCGGCGCGAACGGGGTCCATGCGTACCGTCGTCACCATGGACACGCGCGCCGCGGATCTGCCCCTCTCTGTGAAGGCCGCGCTCTGCAGCGGCGCATCGTTCTGGCAGACCGAGTCCGTCGACGGACTCCCTGCGATCACCCTCACCGACGGCCCGCACGGCGTTCGTGTTCAGCACGCTGCGGCAGACCACCTGGGTCTGGGCGCCAGCTCGCCCGCGACGTGCTTTCCTCCCGCGGCGGGTCTGGCACAGAGCTGGGATCGCGAACTCGTCCACCGGGTAGCCGCCGCGATCGCCGACGAGGCGCGCTCGCTCGGGGTGAGCGTCGTCCTCGGTCCCGGGGTGAACATCAAGCGTGATCCGCGCTGCGGGCGCAACTTCGAGTACTTCTCGGAAGACCCGCTGCTCAGCGGCAGCCTCGGCGCGACGTGGGTCATGGGTCTACAGGAACGCGGTGTCGGCGCCTCGGTCAAACACTTCGCGGCGAACAACACCGAGACCGACAGGATGCGCTCTGATTCGCAGGTGGACGCGCGGGCGCTGCGCGAGATCTACCTGAAGAGCTTCGAGAAAGTCGTCACCGAAGCGCGGCCCTGGACCGTCATGTGCGCCTACAACAAGGTCAACGGTGTCTACGCCTCGGAGAACCGTTGGCTGCTGACCGACGTCCTGCGCGGAGAATGGGGATTCGACGGTCTCGTGGTCAGCGATTGGGGTGCGGTCGCCGACCGGGTCGCGGCGCTGACGGCCGGCCTCGACCTCGCCATGCCCGGCGGTGACTCGGCGTTGGACGACGATGTCGTCGCTGCCGTACAGGAGGGCCGTCTCGACGAAGACCTGGTCGACGAATCCGCCACTCGCGTCGTGCGTCTGTTGCGGCGCGCAGTAGCCGCGGAACCGGCGGCGCCCGTCGATCGACGGGCCCATCACCTCCTCGCGCGTGAGGCGGCGACGCGCAGCATCGTGCTGCTCAAGAACGACGACGCTGTCCTTCCGCTCGGAGTTGACGAAACCATCGCCATCATCGGTCATTTCGCCGTCGAGCCGCGCTATCAGGGAGGTGGCAGCTCACACATCAACGCGGCTGAACTCGACATCCCCCTCGACGAGATCCGGACCCGTGCCGGCGGAGAGGTCACCTACGCCGAGGATGGCGACGCCGCGCTCTCTGCCGCGCGTTCCGCCGACGTGGCCGTCGTGTTCCTCGGGCTCACCGACCAGGAGGAGTCGGAGGGCTACGACCGCACCCACATCGACCTCCCCGACGATCAAATCCGCCTGCTGGAGTCCGTCTGCGCGGTGCAGCCCCGCACGATCGCGGTGCTCTCGCACGGCGGTGTCGTTCGTCTGTCGGAGGTCAACCGTTGCGCCGCAGCCATTCTGGACGGTGCCCTCCTCGGACAGGGCGGTGGCGCGGCGATCGCGGACGTTCTCTTCGGGGTCGCCGATCCCTCGGGCAGGCTCGCCGAGACCGTTCCCGCTCGCCTGCAGGATGCGCCCTCGTTCCTCACCTTCCCCGGTGAGCACTCACAGGTGCGTTACGGCGAGGGCATCTTCGTCGGCTATCGCGGGTACGACGCCCGCGACATCGAGGTGACCTTCCCGTTCGGGCACGGACTGTCCTACACCGATTTCCGCTACGGCGATCTTGCCGCGACTGCGGACGACCATGGAATCACCGTCTCGGTCACGGTGACCAACGTCGGGGACCGCGACGGCCGGGACGTGGTCCAGGTGTATCTGTCGTTTCCGGAGTCGACCCTGCGCCGGCCACCCCGCGAGCTGAAGGCGTTCGACGTCGTCGAGGTGGGTCGTGGAGCCGGCGTCACGGTCACGATGCACATCCCGCGCGCCGACATCGCCCATTGGGACGACCGGATCGCGACGTGGGTGGTGGAGGGCGGCAGATGTACCGTGCACGTCGGCCGGTCCAGCCGGAACATACTGTGCAGCAGCGATATTGAGGTCGATGGGGATGCGACGCGTCTGCCACTCACGACGGACTCCACGCTGGGTGAGCTGCTCTCCGATCCTGCCGTCGGCCCTCGGCTGGCAGAACAGTTCGGATCCATGACCCCCGGGGACGGCCTCGGAACCGACATGTTGAAGATGATCTCGTCGATGCCGCTGAGTCGGCTGAAAGCGTTCGGGGCAGGAGAGGCCGTGGCCGCCGTGGAGCAGATGCTCAGCGACGCCGCGGGATCCTCGTAGCCCACAGCGCCCAGGCGATCAGCACGGGCTGGAAGAGCAGTCGGACGAATCGGCTGGTGTCTGTGTTGAGGCCGAACCCATCTGCCTGGTTGACGAACTGGGCGATGTTGCCCGGGAAGACGAGCAGGAAGAACGCTGCCAGCAGCCGGCCGACCAGAACGCGATCCCGCCTCAGCAGCGCGAGACCCACGCCCAGTGTGATCTCGACACCTCCGGAGGCCATCACGACGCCGTCGGCGTCCATCGGTACCCACTTCGGCACCTGTGCCTGGAATTCCTCACGGGCCCAGAACAAATGGCTGAGCCCCGCGAAGATCATCGCCCCGGCGAGCACGAGGCGGGCGATGGTCCGCGCACGGGTGGTGGGCGGCGGTGCAGGCAGATCGGACACGGGCGACCCTTTCGTCGTTGTCAGGGCGCTGCTTTCAGTCAGGCGTGCGCGCATAGACGTCGGCGGTGATCAGATGCAGAACATCGCGCAACGCCACGAGGTCCGCTGCCGCCGAGACGTCGGAGCCCAGCAGCCGATCCGGAATGGATGCCGCACGCTCTTCGAGGGCCCGCCCGCGATCGGTCAACGAGATCTCCACGCGCCGTTCGTCCGTCGCACTACGTTGACGGCGCACCAAGCCCGCCGACTCCAGACGCTTCAGCAGCGGCGACAGAGTGCCGGAGTCGAGATGCAGGCGGTCGCCCAGATGGCCGACCGTGCACGGCTCTTCTTCCCACAGAACCATGAGCACCAGGTACTGCGGGTAGGTCAGCTCGAGTTCCTCCAGAAGCGGCCGGTAGGCAGCTGTCACCGCACGCGACGCCGAGTACAGCGCGAAACACAGCTGCTCGTCGAGACGGGGACCGGGCACATTCAAACTTTATCGCACACATCTCAATTGTGCACAATAGGTTTGGGGTGATGCCGACCCCGTGCGCCGGCGCACCGCTCACACAATCCACAGCTCCTGCAGGCCATCCACGGACTCGTCGACTACCACGCCGCGGCGGTTCCCGAGCCGGCGTACTCCGCTCCCCCTGCCGCGTACGCCCGACCCCAGTACCAAGCGCCGCAGTATCGGCAGTACTCGCAACCGGCTCGGCGCGCCGACGCATCGGTACGATCGGGAAGCACTATGGCTCGACAGCGCAGTGTGGTGCGGTCAGCGTTCGTCGCCACCGTGGTGGTGGTGTGCGCCGCGCTCGGCTCGGCCACCGCCTCGGCCAGCGGACTCGGCGACTACCTCTGGGAGCGTCGCCCCCTCGTGGTGTTCTCGCCCGCAGGGAACGACCCCAGACTGACCGAGACCCTTCGCAGGATCGACGACAGCCAGTGTGCATTCGCCGACCGGGACATGGTGCTCGCAGTGGCGGTCACCGGTGGCAGCAGCACGCTCGACGGTGCGGCGATGGACCCGGGTGAATCGGACCGCATGAGGCAGCGCTACCGCGTCGCCCCGGACGCGTTCACCGTGGTGTTGATCGGCAAGGACGGCGGCGAGAAGTGGCGCACCGACGAGGTTCCGGATCTCAAGGTCGTGTACTCGGTGATCGACGGTATGCCCATGCGGAGCCGTGAGACGAGCACCGGCGCCGGAGGATGCTGACGTGGCCCGGAACCGGCAGTGGCTGGTCGGCATCGCCCTCGCGGTCTCGGCGCTGCTGGTGGTCGCCTGCGGACGGCTGGCCAGCGCCGACGAGACGACGACCGCACCGGGCGGACGGGTCGTGAGCCTGGTCGACCTCGGCAGTCCCGGCGCGGTGGCCGGCTGGACCACGGTCAACGACCCGGTCATGGGCGGCAAGTCCACCTCGCGTGTGGCGTCCGGCGGGCGCGGCCTCGAGTTCTCCGGCACCCTGTCGCTGGAGAACAACGGCGGTTTCGCCTCTGCTCGCAGCCCACAAGACGCCGGTATCGGTCAGAGAGCCGTGGGCGCCACGGCGTTGAGCGTGCAGGCGACCGGCGACGGCAAGACGTACGTGCTGAAGCTCGGCGTCGCCGGCCAGTCGTGGTCCTACATCCAGCGCTTCCGGACCGATGCCGGTGTGGCACGCAGCTATGCCCTGCCCATCGCCGGTTTCGAGCCCGTCGGCATGCGTCTGGATCCCGCACCCGAGGCTCCGCGGCTCCTCGATCCGTCGACCATCGACGAGGTGGCCGTCTACATCCTCGACAAGCAGCAGGGCCCCTTCGCCATCACGATCACCGGGGTCGATGCGAACTCCTGACGGCGAGCACTCAGCCGCGAGGCGTGGTGGTGATGTGCACGTGGTCGTAATGCCCGTATCCGGATGCCTGCGGCCCGGCCGGTGTGGAGTAGGTGCCGCGCCAGATCACGTCCTGCAAGCCGAACCGGCCCGCGTTGGCCAGCGCGAACGCGCGGATCTGGTCACCGAGCGCGATGCCCTCGGGGCTGTCCGGGTTGGGGATCATGATGTCGATGGCGAGACCCCGCGGATGCCACGGTTTCGAGTCGGGCCGTACGCCGTCGATCGTGGAGATCTGCGGGAACTGGGCGCTGACGGCGCGTGCGACGAGGATCGTATTGGGTTGCAGGCCAGCCTCGTTGGCAACTCCCGCGGGCAGGGCGTCGGGAACCTGCGGAGGCGCCAGGTCGCCGGGCGGCAGAGCGGGCATCGCGACGACGGCGGGGTCCTGGGGCACTGGAGGCGCAGCCGGTAGCGGCGGCGGAACTGCGGCATCGATCACCGCTTGCTGCTGCGGCGTCAACGCCGCGTACTGAGCCTCCGCGGCGGCGATCCTGCGCAGCAGGTCCTGCCACTTAGCCCGCAATTCGGTCCGGATCGCAGCGGCCCTCTCCGCTGCGGAGCGGGCGTCGGCGGCTGAGCGCTCGGAATCCCGGGCGGCGGTCTCGGCGCGCTCGCGTGTCTGCCGATACGACTGCAGGTTGGCAGCCGTCGTCGCGTCCACCACGTGCTGTACGGACAGTCGGTCGATGAGTCGCTGGGGCGACGACGCGGTGAGCACCGTTGCCATCTCGCTGTCACCGCCGCTCATGTAGGTCATCGCAGCGAGGCGGTCGACCGCGTTCTGCAGCGGCGCGAGCTGGCTGTTCGCGGCGTCGAGCGCAGCCTGGTCAGCGCGGTGGCGATCGTCGGCCGCGGTCAGCTCAGCCTGCTTGGCGTCGGCGTCACGCTGAGCAGCGGTGACGGCCTCGCGGCTTTCCACCGCTTGCTGGGAGAGCTCGTTGAGCGTGGCCAGCGCGTCACCGGCGGGGTCGGCATGCGCGGCGGTCATCGCTGCGGCCATCGTCAGCAGGGCACCTGCGATGCCGGTGCACCTCACCCGAAGCGAGCGGCGCATCTCGGTCATGCGGATTGTCACGATCCTTCGTCGATGGTGTGGCCCCCCACGCGATCGATGCCCCGGGCAAGGCTACGAACTGCGTCCGGCGATGTCTAGTCGAGCGTCGCGGCGGCGACTGCATTCAGAGCGCGTTGAAGCCGGTGGTTCTCGCGATACTCATTCCGCGCGACGGCCAGGAAGTCCCGGCGGTCCTCGTCGCTGAACTGATGGCCGACGTCACGAAAGAAGCGCTGCTCGCGTTCACCGGGCGGCGCCCACCGGAGAGGTGGGTGAGCTGCGATGAAGGTCGACATCGCAGCGAGCTCGCGAAGCGGCTCACGAAGACGGCCGTGTAGATCGGCTCCGTAGATGTCCATGGCCAGGTCGTGTCCGGGGCCGAATGCCTCGACAACTAGATCGCTGGTGCCGGGGTGCTCGGCAGCGATGGCGTCCCACACCGGTTGGGCGATCATCGCCATCACCACCGGGTCGCCGTCGAGCAGAGTGCTCGGCTGCCAGAGACCGCCGTAGAGCTCGGAGCCCGTCGTCGTTCGCTCGACCAGGTACAGCAGGGTCTCGATGTCGGCCTCGGTCCACCGCGGCTCTCCGATGCGGGTCGCGTCCTGGCCGCGGAAACGGCCTGCCTCGAGGGCGTGCGAGAAAAACGTGGTAAGGGCTGCGATGCCGTGATCTGTCTCGACGAACTCGAGGCATCCGTATCCGTCATAGGCACCCTGAATCCCCAGAGAGACGGGGTGGTAGCCGCCAGACGCAGTGCGCCGCAACAGCACTGCGGTGGCCTCGATGTAGGACAAGCTGGTTCCAGTGATCAGGCATGTCGTGTCGTAGAAGCCCACGCCGTCATCTCCGCCCCTGTATCGCTGACGTTTGGACCGAAGGTACTCAATTGATGATCTCCGCGGCGTCATCGGAGAGCAGGGCGGACAGCCGCTCCCTCCACATCTGCAGCTGCTGCGGCGTCAACCGCCGCCACTCGGTGACCTCAGCCACCACCCGCAAAGGGGCGGTGCTGCGATACGAGCGGGTCGGGTTGCCAGGGAACTTCTTGTCGGTCACGTTCGGGTCGTTCTCGAAGTCGCGCGTGGGTTCGACCTGGTAGACCCGAGGCGCGGCCGTGCCGCCATGAAGTTCGGCGGCGATCTCCGCAGCCAGTCCGGCTCCGTCGACGAGGGCCGTGAAGTAGATGTGGTTCATCACGACCTCGGGGCGGTAATTCGACGGCCTGCCTGCGGTGAGCAAGTCACCGACGCCCACAGCGGCGATCGTGCCGTGAAAGAACGGGCCGTCGTCAAGAGACCGAGACACGGGGCCAATCTTTCGCGCCGAAGGGCCACTGTGCAAAGCGCGGTCCTGCCTCAGCAGAGCGCGAAGGTCTCGGTGGGTGCGATCAACTGCATGTCGGCGTTGCGGATCAACATGGCGCCCGACATCGTGACCACCGGGAACCGCTGCAGCGGCGTGAATTGTGAGACGCCGGTCAGGTGAACGCTGCCCTGGCCGGCCCAGACCTCGCCCGACAGCGCCCTCATGGTCGAGGGCACCAGCTCGGTCACCGAAGGTCCTTGACCAGGCACCGGCGAGGGGATCACTCGCAGGTTCATGGTCACGTTGTCGCCGGCAGCGGTGAGGATCTGGCTGTCCAGACGTTGGGTGGGCACGAACTGCGCCACGGCCAACGTGAGCCCGGCGGGGCGCTCCAGCCGCGCGGTGATCAGGCCGTCGAGGGTGGAGGTCCGGGCGGAGAACGTGATGTCGGCCATCATCTTCGGCCAGCCCAACCATTCGCGCCCGGCGATCATCGCGGGTTCATTGGTGACGTAGATGTGCGGTACATATCCCACAGCCTGCTCACGGTGGCGACAGGCGATGCTCTGCACCACCTCCCGGTAAGACCCCGCCCCGCTGATCCCGTAGTCCAGGAACGACAGAGTGACCACCGGGTGGTCATCGAGCTCCAGTGCGTCCGGGACGATCTGTGCGGCGCTGTCGGCATCGGTGAGATAAGTGAAGGTCAGCATGTCGACGCCGCCGAAGTCGATGGTGGGCGAGATGTGATACGCCGGCGCGTGCACCGGGGCGACAGGCGCGAAGCGGTCCTTGGTGAGCAATCCTCGACGGGTCACTGTGGTCTCCTCAGGGGGTTGGCGATGTCGACCATCTCGGGTCGATGGACTGATTTGCGCCGCGGTCGCCCGGACTGGCGGCCCCGGTTGCGTTCGTAGTCGTCGATCCGCAACCACCCACGGCGGTCGATCGGATCGTGCGGCAGTGCGTCGGCGAACACCGACGACGGTCGCGCCGGCGGGCCGAGCAACCCGCGTCGGTGATCGTCGAGCAGCGCGGCGACTGTCTCGCTGGCGCAGACCTTGTTGCTGCCGATGACACCGCTCGGGCCGCGCTTGATCCATCCCGTCACGTAGCTGCCGCGCACGAGCTGCCCCGCAGCATCGTGTATTCGGCCACCGTCGTTCGGAATGCGCGTGGTGGCGGGGTCGAACGGAATGTCGGTCACGGCTCGCCCGTCGAATCCGATACAAGACACGACCAGACCGGCCGGGACATGGCTCTCGCCCTGGATGGCGGAAGTGATGTCGACCCCATCGACCCCGTCGACCCCGGTGACGGCGCGCACCGACGTCGTGAACCGGAGATGGATTCTCCGCTCCTCAAGCGGCTTCTGCATCGAAAGTTCCTTGAGTAGAGCTAGTTTCGCATTGGCAACGAACGCTGCCCCGGGCATCCTGTCGACGGGCACCGCGGCATCGGCCAGGTCGTCGGACTCGACGACGACGTCGATGCCATCGAGGGCGGTCAGGGCCAGCAGCTGACTCAGGCTGAAGGCAGCGTGTTCGGGGCCACGCCGGCCGAGAATGACGACATCTCGAATCTTGTTGTCCGCCAGCGCGTGAAGTGCGTGATCGGCGATGTCGGTGTGCCTCATCTGCCCGCCGAGCAGTAGGACGCGCGCGACATCGAGAGCGACGTTGCCGTTGCCGACCAGGACAGCCGTGGGGTGGTCCGGGAGGATCACGCCATCAACGTGATCGGGATGCCCGTTGTACCAGGCCACGAACTCTGCCGCGGTCAGGCTGCCCGGCAGGTGCTCACCCGAGACACCCAGCCGGCGACCGACTGCAGCACCGGTGGCGTAGATGACGGCGTGGTGGTGGGCGGCGAGGTCACGATGGTGGACATCGGTGCCGACCTCGATGTCGAAGTACGCCGTCAACCGTGGATGCGCGAGGACAGCGGCGAAGTGATCGGTGATCTTCTTGGTGTCGGGGTGATCCGGCGCCACCCCCGCGCGCACCAGCCCGTACGGGGTGGGCAGGCGGTCGATCAGCGCGACGGTCACATGCGGACCCGACTCCAGCAGTTCGGCGGCGGCGTAGAAGCCACTGGGTCCCGCGCCCACGATGGCGACTCTGAGCGGTTCCGCAGTGGGCACAGGTCGCGCCGGTGGGGGCGTCGTGACCGGTTGCGGTCGGACCGCGAAGTAGTCGGCATTGAGGGCCGCATATCCGGACTCGGCATCCGGCAGTTCGTCGTCGGCGTGGATCGCATCGACGGGACACACGTCGGCGCACGCGCCACAGTCGATGCACCGTCTCGGATCGATGTACAGCATTTCGGTGCTGCCGAAATCGGCGTCACCCGGCGTGGGGTGAATGCAGTCGACCGGGCACACCGACGCGCACAGCGCATCACTGCAGCATGCCCGGGTGATCACGAACGGCATCGGTTCACCGATCCGTCTCGGCGGGGGCCACCGACACCGGCACACCGTTGAAGAAGGCGTTCCCCGAGGGCCGGTCGATATGATCGGCGGTGTTGGGGGTCAACATGTTGTAACTGCTGCCGCCTGCGGCCACGGCGGCGCGCCACCGACCGCCATGTCCCCAGCCGTGCGTCATCCCGACAGCGCCGACCGCGACGTCGTCGCAGACCCGTGCGCGCGTGCGCACTCGACCCCATGGAGACGTCACCACGATGTCGTCGTGGTCGTGGATCCCCAGCGCGCGGGCGTCGTCGGAATGCAGGATCGCGTGACAGTGACGGGCCCCGACCAGCAGTGCAGGCACGTTGTGCAGCCACGAGTTGTGCGAGCGTAGTTCACGAATGCTGAACAGACGCAGGGGAAACTGTGGATCATCGTCGTCGGCCGCGAGCATGCGCTCCACTTCGGCTGCCAATTCCGGGATATCGAGGTGGATGCGGCGGTCCGCCGTGTGCAGCTTCCTGTCGAGCACGCCCACAGGGCAGGCGTCGGCCAGTTTCACCGCGCCCTGGTGGGCGAGGAGCTTGGCCCTGTTGAGGCCGGAGCGTCTCAAGCCGAACCAGTCACCGTGGCGGCCGGTACGCAGGATCCAGTCGGTGAGTGTCGACGGCGAGGGACGAAAACCCCACCGGCCCAGGAAGCGTGCCGCCGGAGCGACGGACGCGACGATGCCGATGCGCCGCGCGATCTGGTCGAGAATCCACCAGTCGTCGCGAGCCTGCCCGCGGGGCGGGAGGACGGGCGAGACCCACTGGGCGTTGGGCACCGTCGACTGCGCCTGCGTGAACACCGGCAGCTGCTCACGTTCCAGCCACAAGGTCGGCGGCAGAATCCAGTGAGCGAGCCGGGACGTCTCGGTGACGTAGGGATCCAGCGAGACCATCAAGTCCAGGTCCTGCAGCGCCGCGGCTGTTTTCGCGTTGTCGGGTGCGCTCGTGACCATGTTGCTCGACATGGCGATCAGGGCACGCAGCTGGCCGCGCCCGGGTGTGGTGATCTCTCGCGGCAGGCAGGCCAGCGGCGCAGTGCCCATCACCTCGGGCATGCCGTCCACCCTCGTGGTCCATCGGCCCCGGCCGGCGATGCCGAAACGGGCACCCAGGGCTTCGAAGTCCACCATCGGGTCCCCGAGCACCATGCCGCCGCGCCGGTCGAAGTTCCCGGTGATGATGGCCAACGCGTCGAGCAGGTACTTGGTGAGCGTGGAATACGGACCTAGTGACGCCCCGCAGCGCCCGTACACGCTGGCGGCCGGCGCCGCTGCCAGCCCGCGCGCCAACTCGAAGATCGTCTCGACGCCGATTCCGGTCTCCGCGGCGGCGCGAGCGACATCGACTCGTTGTGCCAGCCTGCGCAGCGCTTGGAATCCCACGGTTTGGCGAGCGAGCGCTGCCTCGTCATCGAGATCCTCGTCGACGATCACACGAATCATTGCCAGCAGCAGCCACGCGTCGGCGCCTGGCGTGATCGGCACGTGCTCGAAGAGTCGGGCGGTCTCCGTCCGGCGTGGATCGACGACGACGACGCGGCCACCGCGGCGCGGGATGTCGAGCAGTACGTCACGGATGCGGCCGGTGGTGACCAGGCTGCCGTGCGACACCACCGGGTTGGCACCGACGATGAGCGCGAAATGCGTCGCGGCGAAATCCGGCAGCGGGTTGACAGTCGAGTTGCCGTACATCATGTCCGCGGCGACCCAGTAGTTGTTCACGTCGATCGAGGCAGATGTGTAGTGGTGCTTGGTCTTCAGCGCAGCCGCCAAACCATTCATGGTCACCGTCGCCGCGTAATTCCACGCAATCGGGTTTCCCCACACCACACCGATCGATTCCGTGCCGTGGTTGTCGAGTACGGCATGCAGTCGCGCGCCGATGTCGTCGAGCGCCTCGTCCCAGGTGGCCTCTTGGAAGTCGCCGCCGGGCGTGCGTCGCATCGGTACGGTCACCCGATCCGGGTCGTCGACCACTCTGCCGAATTGGACGCCCTTTGCGCAGGCGAAACCACGCGACGCCGGGTGATCAGGATCGGGCAGCAGCTCGACGAGTCGGCCCTCGTGGACCGTTGCCACCAAACCGCATGACGCTTCGCAGATGCCGCAGAAGGTCTTCTTCTGCACCACCGAACCGTGCGCGGGACTGAGAGGCTTCGTCGCCATAGTCTTATTCGTACACTATGTTCGATTAAGCGTGCAAGCGCAGGTGACCTAGAGTTTCGACTCATGGCGCCGACCCGACGTGCAGCTGCGCCCCGGCAGCGTCGCACGACCAGCGAGCAGCAGATCCTCGACGCCACCCGATCCCTCCTGCGCACTGGACAAAGACTCCCCGACATCGCGGTCGGCGACATTATCGAAGCCGCAAATGTCTCGAGATCGACTTTCTATCAACACTTCTCGGGGAAAACCGAGCTGGCGTTCCGGCTCGCCGCGCCGGCGATGACCGCTGCGCGAGAGGCCGCCGATCGCTGGTGGCGCGAGCCTGCCTGGGGAAGCTCGAAGGACATGATCGACGTCGTCCGCACGCTGATGGCGCAGGGCCGCGAGCACCGCCTCGAATGGCTCGCGGTCTTCGACATCGCTGACCGCGATCCCGAGGCCGCGGAGGGTGTCGAGGCCCTGGTGCGCGACTACGTGGCACAGATGGCTGAACGCCTCGTCCGGGAGCAGAAGGCGCAGCGAGTCTCTCGGCTCGCCGATCCAGCGCAGTTGGGCCGCCTGGTCTTGGTCACCACCCGCGCATGCATCCTCGATCAACTGGCCCACGGAGACCCGGCCAGCGACGAGACCTTCTCCGCAACACTGGGCCACATGCTGTGGCTGGCCATCAGCCAGAGGTGACGCAACCTCTGCTGCACAAGGCATACCCCTAAAGGGGTACTAACAGCTCACCTACGACGGCTGGCCCCGCGACTTCGACGGTGCTTGCATGAGCGCGTGTGTCCCGTCCCTGTAGCCGGCGCCGGTGTGAGGCACCGCGCAAGAATAACGACACATTGATGCTGCCACGTGGACCGTATCAATGATACGGTCGGTTTCATGTCCGAGGGCTCTCGACTCAGCCACCTCTCCTACGTGGTACTCGGTGTCATCGCAGTGCGCGGCCCCACCACCTCGTATCAACTCAAGCAGTACGTGGCCGAGTCCATCGCGTACCTGTGGCCTCTCCAGCACGCCACCCTCTACCGCGAACCACGCCGGCTGGAGGACTGCGGGCTGTTGCAGTCCGAGACCGAAGACGGCGGCCGGCGACG
Source organism: Mycobacterium sp. IDUB_1 (assembly GCF_055419625.1). Lineage (NCBI taxonomy): Bacteria > Bacillati > Actinomycetota > Actinomycetes > Mycobacteriales > Mycobacteriaceae > Mycobacterium > Mycobacterium sp. IDUB_1. The sequence continues at coordinate 586,822 of NZ_JBVAYA010000001.1, forward strand.
ACAGTTCTTCTCCATCACCCCCGAAGGCCTTGACTGCCTGAGGAATTGGCTACGCGACGCTGGGACCGCACAACCCTCCGAGCTCCACGACGAGGCGCTGCTCAAACTCCATTTCGGTGAGCTTGCCGATCCAGCGAGCATGCGGGAGCTGGCCGAGAACCAGATCGTGGAACGCAAGGCCCGATTGGCCCGCTTCACCGATCTGCAGCACCGCTATCAGGATCGTCCCGGCATCGGTTACCCGTTGGCGACATTGAGGGCGGGCCAGATGATCGAAAGGGCATCCATCGCGTTCTGGCGGGAAATCGCAGAAACCGCAGACGAACTGGCTCCCCCACGTCCAGAACATGCCGAATCGCCATCCAACCAGACCGACAAACACGACCGAAAGTGATTGCCCCATGGCCCTTCCCGACATCCTGCGTGACAATCTCGCCCTGCCCGCCGTCGCGGCCCCACTGTTCCTCTGCTCCGGACCGGAGTTGGTGATCGCGCAGTGCAGCGCCGGCGTCGTGGGATCCTTCCCAGCACTCAACGCCCGCCCGGCCTCCGTGGTGCGCGAGTGGCTGGAACAGATCACCACCGCGTTGGACGGCCGGCGCCGTGAGCATCCCGACGCGGTGACGGCTCCGTTCGCGGTGAACCAGATCGTGCACAAGTCCAATGAGCGACTCGAGGAGGACGTGCAGGCGTGCATCGACTTCAAGGTCCCCGTCGTGATCACTTCGCTGGGTGCCCGTGCCGACGTCAACGACGCCATCCATTCCTACGGCGGCATCGTGCTGCACGACGTCATCAACGACAGGTTCGCGCGCAAAGCCATCGAGAAGGGCGCTGACGGTCTGATCGCCGTGGCTGCGGGGGCGGGCGGGCACGCCGGCACCATCTCGCCGTTCGCGCTCGTGCAGGAGATCCGTGCGTGGTTCGACGGGCCGCTGCTGCTGTCCGGCGCCATCGGGCACGGTCGGTCCATCCTGGCCGCCCAGGCCGCCGGTGCCGATCTCGCCTACATCGGATCGGCCTTCCTGGCCACGACCGAAGCTCGCACCGAGGACGCCTACAAGCAGATGGTCACCACCAGCGGTGCCAGCGACATCGTGTACTCGAACCTCTTCACCGGTGTGCACGGCAATTATCTGCGCGGCTCCATCGAGGCAGCGGGGCTGGATCCCGAGAACCTGCCCGAATCCGATCCGTCGACAATGGATTTCGGGTCCGGCGGGAACACCGATGCCAAAGCGTGGAAGGACATCTGGGGTGCCGGACAGGGCATCGGACCCATCCGGGAGGTGGTCTCCACGGCCGAGCTGGTGGCGCGGTTGAGCGAGGAGTACGCAGCCGCTCGCGCCCAGTTGTTCGCCGAGGAGCTCGCCTCAGCCGGCGTCTGATGCGGGGTCACATCGCATAGCGATGGACTGTCACAGGGTGGATGACGATCCGGACCCATTGTTCGTGCAGCATCTCGGCGAGATCGTGTGCGCGAGTGGGGTCGTCGAGGTTCCAGTAACGTGCGGCGAGTCGCTCGAGCAGGGCCTCAGCGCCGTCGTCGGCAACCGTCGCCGTTCCCGTCACCGACACCCACCGTTCGCGTTCACCCACCGGGGCGGTCACGACGAGCGAGACGCGCGGGTCCCGTCGCAATCTGCGAACCCGCACGGTGTCGGGTGCGCTGAACAGCTGGATCTCGTTGGCGTCTGTGACCTCGAACCACACCGGTCGCGGCTGCGGTGGCAGCGGACCATCTGCCGTGGACAAGAATCCGTAGAGCGGGCGGCGCAGCAACTGCAGGTCGTTCTCCGTCAGCTGGTTCATCGCGTCCAGGCCCCCGTCACGTCGACGCGCAGGGCATAGTCCTCGAACGTCCGGGCCGGGCGCCCCAGAACAGCAGCGACATCGTCCGTGGGCTCCGAGATCAGACCTCGCCCCATCAGCTCGAACATCTCGGCGACGTGTTCGGCGTCGCCTCGATCGAGGCCCTGGGCGAGCAGCGTATCGACGTACTCCTCAGAGGTGATTCTCCGATAGGACATCGGCCGGTCCGCGGCGCGCGAGATGGCTGCGACAGCGTCGGCGAAGGTGATCGAGCGAGGCCCGCTCAACTCGTAGACGCGGCCGCGGTGCGGGCCGGGGTCTGTGAGCACGGTAACGGCGACATCGGCGACGTCATCGAGGTCGATGAACGGTTCACCGACATCGCCTGCCGGCAGCGCCAATTCCCCGTCGAGAAGTGGCGCGTGCCAGAGCTCTTCGTCGAAGTTCTGCGCGAAGTTGTTGGGCCGCAGGATGGTCCACGAGAGGTCCGCGGCGCGCACCGCGTCCTCGGCGTCGCGCATGTCACGACCGAACGTCGAGTCACCCCAGTCATCGGCGCCGCGCCCCGACAAGAGGACGAGGTGCCGCACGCCCGCGTCCGCAGCCTGCGAGACGAAGTCGTGGACCGGGCCGGGTACCGACGGCGCGACGACGTAGACGGCGGTCACGCCGTGCAGCACCGCGTTCCAGCCGCTCGGCGCGGCCCAGTCGAACGGAATGGCGCTGCGTCGCGACGCGGCGCGGACCGGCACACCTCTGAGCCGGAGTCGGGCCGCGACCCGACGTCCAGACTTGCCGCTCGCGCCGAGAACCAGAGTGGTCGAAGTAGTCATGTTGTCGAGTCAACCCCGCGGCGTTGGACGAGTACATGGGTTGGAGTCCGAAATACCTGTTCAATCGTCTAGCCTCGACGATATGGATGCGTTCGGTGATCTGTTCCGCGGCGTACGAGCGCACGGCTCGTTGTTCGGAAGTTCTCTTCTGACGCCGCCGTGGTCGCTGCGCTTCGTCGATGGCGCACCGCTGACGCTGTGCACGGTCCTCGGCGGCGGCGGATGGATCGTCCCCGAGAACGGCCCGCCGCAACGCCTCGACTCCTATGAGACGGTCATTGTTCGCGGCCCCGACACCTTCACATTCGTCGATGCTCTCGACACGACAGCCGAACCGGTGGCCTGCGGTGAATTCTGCGCGACACCCGAGCAGGGTGGCACCCGACACCGCCTCGGTTGGGTTGATTCTGGAAAGAATTCCGGTGCAAGCACATTGATCGTGGGCGCCTATCCTCTGCGCGGCGAGATCAGCCGGCGACTGCTGGAGGCCTTGCCGGTCGTCGTGCACGTCGGCGCAGGCGGGACCGGTGACGCTGTCCTCGATCATCTCGCCGAGGAGGTCGCCGCTGATGTGCCGGGACAGCAGGTGGTGCTCGATCGGCTCTTGGACTGGATGCTGGTGTGCACCATCCGCGGGTGGTTCGACCGACCCGGCGGTGAACCGCCGACCTGGTGGGTCGCGCAGCGCGATCCGGTGGTTGGCGACGCGCTGCGCCTGCTGCACGACGATCCCGCCGCGCCCTGGACAGTGGCGATGCTGGCTGAACGCATCGGGGTGTCTCGGTCGACGCTCGCGAGACGCTTCAGCGAGCTGATGGGCGAGGCGCCGCTCACCTACCTCACACGATGGCGGATGGCTCTGGCGATGGATCGGTTGACCGACGAACCGGATCTTCCCATCGCCCAGGTGGGACGCGCCGTCGGTTATACGGATCCGTTCGCGTTCAGTGCGGCGTTCAAGCGAGTGCGGGGTGTCAACCCTCGTGACTTCCGTCGCGCCGCGCGCTCGGTGTCCCCACGGTGACGTGGCTCCTGGCAGATGTTGCGAAAGCTGTTATCAGCAGACCTGTTTCACCCGAGCGCCATGCCAGCGCCACCCCGGCGCCGTCCTATCAACGCTAGCTCGTGCCGTTCACCGCCTTCACCAGAACGTCGGCCGCGAGCAGGCCGAGATTGTTCGCTGCCAGTGGGCTGTCTCCGCTGAGCAACGTGCGATCTTGATGCACCCGGCCGGTCATGTCGTCATTGAGCACCGTGATTCCCTGTGCCTCCAGCGACTCTGCCAACAACCACTGTAGATGCCCGGGGATGTAGCCCATGTCGACGTTGGCGCCCTCATCGAGCGCATCCGGGAACACACACATCGAGTAACCCCTGAACGGTGACTCACGACCGTCACGACCGACCGACAGCAACGCAGCCGGCCCGTGACACAACGTGATGATGTATCTGTCACGCGCCAAGGCCCAATCCAGCGTCTGTGCCACCGACTCTGCGTCCGGCAACCCGACGAGCGCTCCGTGACCACCGGGAATGAACACCGCCAGATAGTCGGAGTCCTCGCCGAGCTCATGTGCGACGACATCGGCCAGCTTTTTCGGCTGCTGCATTTTGGGCTTGAGTCTCTCGTAGGCCTCGGGAACGGTCTCGTCCTCACCCGGCATCGCCCACCACTCCAGCTTGGCCGGGTAACCGGTCACCGTTGCGACGTCCACGTCGAAACCAGCCTCCATCAGGTGGTGAAGCGGCAGCAGCGTTTCCACGGGGTGATTACCGGTGGAGAACAGTTTCCCGTTCTTGCACAGCACATAGCGTTCCTCGGCGGCAATCGCCAAGATCTTCCACCGACCCTCGGTATAGGCACCCTCGTGCTCGACACCGTCGAAATCGGTCCGGGGTGGGACGTACTGCGTCAGCGAGTACGGCGAGGGGAAGAACGCGTTGGCCTCAGCCTCGTCGGGACGGGGCTCGCGGCTCACGGCGTCATCGTTGGCGGTCATCAGTCATCCTTTCTCGTCGATACTCCAACTGTTCGGGAAGCGCCCGTCGATCGCAATGCCCCTGGCGACACTCAGTTCATCTGCTGGATCTGGATGAGGTTGCCGCACGTGTCGTCGAGTACCGCCGTGGTCACCGGCCCCATGGTCGCCGGTTCCTGCGTGAAGTAGACGCCGTGCTCGCGGAGCCGCTCGTACTCGGCGTGGACGTCGTCGACAGCGAAAGCAGTGAACGGGATGCCGTCGGCGACGAGCGCTTCCTTGAACGGCTTCACCGCGGGATGTCCGTCCGGCTCGAGCACGACTTCGGTGCCGTCGGGGTCCTCCGGAGAGACCACAGTGATCCACCGGTGCTCGCCCATCGGGATGTCGTGTTTCGTCTGGAAGCCGAGCACGTCGGTGTAGAACCTCAGCGCCTTGTCCTGCTCGTCGACGAACACGCTAGTCAGGGTGATCTTCACGCCGATTCCTCTCTGTCGGTGTCTTTCCCGTCGTCGTAAGCCACCGCTGGACGATGGGTTCCAGTGGCGCGGTGTCGATGTCGTGGAATTTGAACCGACCTTCACGTCGCGTGGTCACCAAGCCCGCGGCCTCGAGAACGTCGAGGTGCTGCGAGATCGCCTGCCGTGACGAGCCGAGGCCGTGTTTTGACGCGAGTCGTGCACAGATCTCGAACAACGTCTGACCGTTCCGATCGGTCAGTTCGTCGAGAATCGCCCGTCGAGTGGGATCCGCCAACGCCTTGAAGACATCGCCCACCTCGTTCACGATAGGCAAGTAACCACTTGCATGTCAATGGTGAGCCCAGAGGAGGACCACGGGTTCTCCAGCGGGCCGTGCACCGATCTCACTGGCAGCGTAGAGATGTGCGCGAAACCGAGACCTCGAAGAAGATCGCCGTCGTTGGCGCGACCGGACTGATCGGCCGGCGACGCGGTGCGCGCACCGGTGGCGCTCATCCAGACCCTCGACGCCGCTGAGGTGGCCGCGATACTGGCCCGCATCGCCGTCGGTCAGCCGCTGAACTCCATTCACGACGTCGGCGGCCCGGAGAAGATGACCTTCGCCGACATGGCTCGCACCGTTCTTCGTCACCAGGGACGAACACTCGACGTGGTCGACGATCCGTCAGCCACGTACAGCGGGCTGGCGATCGACCACACGACGCTCGTCACGGGCGACGATGCCGAGCTGGGCACCACGCGACTCGAGGACTGGTTGGCGTTGAACTGACCAGGCCGTCTCGCTCGAGGGCTCCCCGGGCTACTGGGCCGCTGGTCGCTTCTGTTCGGTGCCGTCACTCTCGCCGGCAGCGTGCGCCATGGCCTTGCTCAGCAGTTTGTGCAGTGCCGCACGGTCCTTGGTGTTCAACCCGAGGATGCGTTTCTCCAGACGGGAGGTGACCTGTTCGATCGTGGCAAGGCGCCGGCGCCCCGCCGCGGTGATCACGACGTTGTGCCGGCGACGGTCCTGTGGCGAGCGTCGCCGCTCGATGAAGCCCTCGGACTCCAGGTCGTTGAGCAGAGCGACGACCCCGGTGGCGTCGATCCCGAGCGCCGAGGGCAGCTCGGATTGCGCCCGCTCACCGAAGTCCCGTAGCAGTGTCAGCGCTATCGCGTGCCGTGTCTTCAACCCGTAGTTGCGGAGATCCTCGTCAGCCTCCACCCGCATGCGTCGAACCAGGTAGTCCATCATCGCGCCCACCATGTTCTCCGGCTCATTCAGATCGTCCGGGTCGGCTGGATCGTCCACCTACAGCACTCTACGGGAGTTGGTTGACTATTCGCAATCTAGTGATAGTTTGCATCTTGCTAACTATCTTGAAAGGAAGATCATGAGTCATCTTCTCCATATCGATTCTTCGGTCCGCGGCCAGGCATCGGTCAGCCGTGCCTTGACTGCGCGCGCCGCTGGTCGCTGGCTTGAAGCGAATCCGCTTGGGACGGTTACCTATCGAGATCTGGCCGCCGATCCTGTGCCCCATCTGGATGCCGAGACCGGGTTGGCGTTGATGACCCCACCCGACCAGCACACCCCAGCTCAGGCCCGCACGTACGCATTGGCCACCATGCTGATCGACGAGATCAAGGCCGCCGACACTGTGATCCTCGGTATGCCGCTGTACAACTTCGCCGCGCCGAGCCTGGTCAAGTCCTGGGTCGATCACATCATCTGCGGTGGCTTGTCGTTCACCCCCGATGGCACGAGCCTGCTCGGCGACACCGAGTTCATCGTGCTGGAAAGCCGCGGCGGCGGTTACAGCCCAGGCACGCCTCGTCACGGCTGGGATCACGCGGAATCCTGGCTGGCTCACGGTGTTTCCATGGCCGGTCTCACACCGCGCCTGATCGTCGCCGAGCTGACCATGGCTGACATGGACGACCGGATGGCCCATGTGAAGCCCCTCGCCGACGACAGCCTCGCGCGCGCCAACGCCGAGATCGATGCCTTGTGGTCCGTCGGCGACGAGAACGTCGCCTAGGCATAGTCGGTCCGAACGACAACTGAGACAGAAAGAGAAAACGTCATGTCGCTCTGGAACCCGAGCAACATCATGGACGTCCCGCCGTACCCGAAGAACCGCTTCGGCGGCGAACCCGAGAACAGCGCCGTGCTGCGGCGCAGCGATGAGGCCGAGGACTACCGCGGCGGACCGTTGAAATTCCATTACCTGGTCGACCAGCAGAAGTCTGCGGGAGACTACGGCCTCTACCGCATCGAGATGGGTCCCCACGCGGGCGGGCCCGGCGCGCACTACCACAGGGCCATCTCCGAGGCGTTCTACGTCCTCTCCGGCGGAATGCGTCTCTACGACGGCGAAAAGTGGGTCGACGCAACGAAAGGTGACTTCCTCTACGTTCCGCCCGGCGGTATCCACGGTTTTCGCAACGAGGCCGACGAGCCGGCTGAGGTACTGGTTCTTTTCGCCCCCGGGGCCCCGCGCGAGACGTACTTCGAGGGCCTGTCACACCTGGCCGGCCTGACCGACGAGGAACGCATCGAGTGGAACCATCGCCACGACAGCTATTTCCTCTGACGGACCGGGCGGACGCCGAACATGCCCGCCGTGATCGGGCATGTTCACCGACTCCGACGGCAAGTAGGTTGGTGACCACAGCCGATCACGGGGGAATCAGATGAAGCACTCATACGCGCGCAGGGCGCTGAGCATCCCGGTCGCCATCGCCCTCGCTCTCGGCGGTGCAGCCTGCGCCCACGACAGCGCCGAACCGGCTGCAGCGTCGTCATCGTCGTCGTCGCCGTCGCCGTCGCCGTCGGCAGACAACGGGAGCACTCACGATCGCGTCGAAACGCTGCTGGACGAGGCGGAGGACGCCTTCGACTCGCCCGCACGGACGTCGTCAGCCGGGAACACCGACAAAACGGTCGACAACATGCAGATCGTCGCCGAGCGCTTGATGCAGGCACACGACCTGGCGCCCTACCGAAACGATCTCCTGTTCAGCGCGGCCTCCGCGCAGATTGCACGCAAGGACGTCGACGCGGCGATCGCGCTCTACAAGACGGCGCTCGACACAGCTCCCAATGATGTTGACGCGCAGTCGTACTTGGCCGGCTGGTCACGCTATCTCGGGCGGCAAGCCGAGGCCGACAACTACATGAATCAGGTCCGAGCGCTGGACCCCGCGCGCGCAGAGCACTTGCAGACGATGTTCGCCACGATCGATCAGAAGGTCGCGACCCCGTTGACCGATACCCTGCCACCGATGCCGGAGCCCGGACTCGGCATCGTCACCCTCGGCTACGCGCTGCACGACGACGGATCGATGGACGACATCTTGATCGACCGCCTCCAGCAGACGAAGGCCGCCGCGCAGCGCTGGCCGACCGCACCCATCATCGTCACCGGCGGCGTCGAGCAATCCGGGCGCACCGAGGGCGAGTCCATGAAGGAGTGGCTGGTGAACAACGGCGTTGCGGCCGAGCGCATTCACGACGAGAACTTCGCGCGCTCCACGGTCGAGAACGCGTCCTACGGCGTCGAGGTGTTGGCGCAACTGCGCGCGACGCATGCACTCGTCATCAGCTCTGCCAGTCACATCCGCCGCGCGCTGACAGTGTTCCAGCTCGCCGCCGCCGACACCCTGGGTAAGGACTACGTCTTCGCAGGTAGCGGAAGCGCCGACAAGCCTCTCGCCGAGCTCGCCACCGCGACTCCCGACGAGCTTCTCTCCATCTATCGCGACGCCTTCAGCTCGATCGGAATGTGGAGTTACCGCAGCGCGCCACTGCTGCGACAGTAGTTGCTCGCGAAACTCAGGAGCGTGGCCGATCTGGTGGGTCGAAGCCGGGATTGACCAGCGCCGTGGCGGAGGCGGTTCCGATCGGCCCCTTCTCATCGACGAGAAGCGCTGTACCCGTGGCGATTCCGCCGTGGCTGTGATGGGTCAGAGCGGCGAGCCCGATGAACGCACCGGAAGGCAAGCGGCTCAGCGAGACCGTGTAATCCGCATTGATGAACGGTAGGCCGTCCTCGCCGAAGCCCGTGATCGAGCTCGCGACATCACCCGCCATCGCCGCGGACCCGAATGGTGTCTTGTCCAAGGCATCGACGATCGGCAGCATGTCGCGGAACCACACGAACTTGGGCCCGCTGTGCGCCCACGCCGCAAGACCGTCTCCGGGATGTGCGTCGTTCCGCCCATAGGAGTACATCAGCATCGGCGCGTCGTCGGAGATCGTTCTGGGCATCGCCGGCAGCGGAGGCATGACCACATCGGCAGACCAGCGTGGCGCAGTCGGCTGCTCACCGGAACGTAGATAGAGCAGGCCGGCTCGGGCGATCGGCTTGCCGTCCTGGGTCATCACGACGTCAGCCAGCAGCAGCCGTCGCCCGGCTCGAACGACTTCGGTGCTCACCGATACCGGCGTCAACGCTGCGGGCCGCATCAGATCGACAGTCAACCGCGCGGGGTGCAAACCGGCCGTCTGTCCCGCGAGGTCACGCTCGCCGATGAGGCCCAGCAGCCCCCCGAGGTAGTTGCCGCTGATGGTGTCGCCCCACGGACCGCGCGCCCACTCGGTCGGCACGAAGACCTCGCGACCCGCGTCGTCGGTCTGCAACGCGAAGAACGCTCGGATGCTCATCGCTCCTGACGATAACCTGCGCGGCGAGGATGATCGTGGACAGCCCGGAATGAAGGAGAACCGTTGCCACCCCTCGAAGAGCGGCTCCGGTCTGCGTCACCTCGCCCGCGATGAAACGGCCCGTGACCTCTCGGAGGGGTCATCGGGTGCGGAAGATGGGCCAACAGATTTCGGTGGCGGTGAATCTCGCCGGTTCCAGTGAGCCGCCGAGGTAGTGCTCGCGCGTCGGACCCTGATCGCTGATCAGCTGTTCGTTGGCGTACTTCCCCAGAGCCGCGTAGCTGCGGTCGATGCCCTCGTGATTGCCGGAATGGGTCAGCACGGCATAGTCGGCCGCGGGGAGGACGCGGGCAGAAATACCTTGCGGAGCAGCCGTCGACGGTGGTGCGGGAACGAACAGCGTCGCCTCACCCCGGGAATCGCTGAACAACCCACGGTCGTAGAGACCACCTGGCACGACGGTGGAGCGATCGCTCCCGGCTGTTGCCAGCGCGTCGCCGAGCTGCGTAAGCGCCCCCACGAACCAGGTGTCGATGTCATCGATGTCGATGGTTGCACTCACCGACCACACTGCCAGCGCCCGCTCTTGGCGTACCTCCACAGTTGCGGGAACCCCGACGGGAGCGAGCAATTCACGCAAGGCACCCACGGTGTCACGCGTCTGCTGCAGCTGCTGTTCCATCTGTGCCAGATGCGTCGTGATGATGTCCGTCCGGGCGGCAGCGTCTTCTGTGCTCAGCAGCGCCTTGATGTCGGGGATGGACATGCCCAGGGATCGGAACCGCCGGATGATGTGGGCATGATCGACCTGACTGGTGTCATAGAAGCGGTAGCCGGTGTGCGGATCGATGTGCGCCGGCTCGAGAATGCCGAGATCGTGGTAGTGCCGCAACGCTTTCCGGCTCAGACTCGTCATCAACGAGAAGTCTCCGATCGACACCTGCGCACCCATGGGGTCCTCCTCCTCGATCCGGCGCCCTTCGCCGGTTGCGACGATTGTGCAGCTTCCCGCTAGGGGAAGGTCAACAGTTCTTCATGACCGCCTCGGCCAACGCGGATGCGTCATACGCATCAGGTCCGTGATGACGCCGCGCCCATGACACGAAAACCCAGGCGGTACAGGGCGAGTGCCACCGCGACAGGCGCCAGCCCCGCCAGCGCGCACACCATTAGCCACCGCGGACCCGGGCCGTCGAGGACGACGCCTCCCAGCAGCGAGCCCGCGCTGATACCGATCTGAAAGGCCAGGACGTAGAGCGCCGACGCCATCACCTTGTCTCCCGGCGCGCTGCGCAGCGCTGCGCTCTGCATCGTCGGGGCCACGCACGCCAGCGCAGCCCCCCAGAGGAAGACGCCGACAACGAAGAGCGCGGTGGGCGGCTCCAGAGCGATCACACCGAATGCCACTGCCAGTCCTGCCACCGTCTCCGTGAGCGCGGAAGCGACACTGCGGTCGATCTGCCCACCGATCACCGCGACGGCGAGCAGGCCTGCCACGCCGAAACCGATCTGCAAGCCACCGAGCAACCAGGAGCGAAAACCGTACGGCTGCGCCAGGATCGAGAAGAACGTGTACGGCACGTAACTGGCGGTGACCAGCAGTACCGTGACGACACAGACACTCACGACACTCCACGGTGGGATCGACGTCTTCTGCTGCGTCGCCGGGTCAACCGGTGGGATTCTCGGCAGGATCACCCAGAGTAGCGCGCCGATCAGCAGTGCCGTCACGGCCAACGTGACGGCCGCGGGACGCCAACCGATCCACGACGAGAGCCCCGTCATCAGCGGAGCGCCACCCACCAGCGCTGCCGAGCCCCCGAGGAAGACCTGCGCCGTCGCCCGTCCCTGTCGGTCATCGGCCGCCGACGACACTGCGACGATCGGGACGGTCGACCACAGGAGCCCATGGGGGATTGCGGCCACGGCCCTGGCCGCCAAGGCTGATGGCGCATTCGGTGCAGCAGCGAGGGCTGCCTGTGACACCGCGAGGACCATCAGTGCTCCGACGAGCACGACACGACGGTCGAGGCGCCGAGTCGCCATCACCGTCGGCACGATCGCGATCCCCGCAACCACGGCGTAGACGGTGAGCAGTCGGCCGGCTCCGGATTCGGTGGTGTGCAGGTCCGCTGCCAGATCGGGGAGCACTCCGATCGGGAACATCTCAGCGGTGAGGTAGACGAACAGCGCTCCGGCCAGAACTGCCGTGTGAACGGGTGCGGGCGCCTTCACAGTTCGTGTGCGTGCAAGAAGTCGCTGATGTCGTCGATCCACACCGATGCTTCATTCGGTGTGAAGATGTGGCCCGCATCGGCGTACTCGATGAGGATCGCTCCCGGTGTCACCGCGGCCAGATGCCGTGTCGAGTCCGGAAGCACGATGCGATCCTGCCCGCCGACGAACACGACCGTCGGCACGGCTATTTCGCAGCATGCGTCAACGATGTCGATCGATGCGGCCAGTCGCGCCTGTGCCGCGCCGCCGGCGGGATAGCTCTCGCGCGTGAGCGCGACGGCCGCGTCGGCGCTTGCCCGGTCGAGTCCTGCGAGCACTGCCGGGGAGGACAGGCTGATTAGGTACGCAGCGAGCGCCGCTCGATCTCTGCTCTCGGCAAGCGCGGTCCATGTGTCAACCACCAACCGCAGTTGCTGGTCGGTCTGCGCGAATCCGACGGTCAGGAGAAGGCCCGTCACTCGGTGCGGATGACGAACTGCAGCCGTGACGGCGACGGCTGTACCCAGTGAGAGGCTGAGGATCGGGAACGTCTCGAATCCAGCGTCGACCGCTGCAGCCACCAGCGAGTCGGCGAGAGTGGACAGTTGGAGCGCCGCGGGGTCTTCCGGAGTGGCACCGGATCCGGGGTAGTTCATTCCGATGAGGGTGCGGGTGGCGGACATGGCGTCGATCACCTGTCCGAAGTTGGCGCCGACGCTTCCACCGGCGCCGTGGGCGAGCACCAGGGGTGAACCGGTTCCGATCCGGGTGACGTCAGCGTGTACGACGGTGTGCGGTGCTGGCATACGCTGGACGCTAAACCTTCACATGGGTGTGAAGGTCAAGGCTCTTGCGACGACAGTCACACCAGGAGGGTCCGTGAGGATCGGCGAGTTGGCACAACGCTGTGCCGTATCCACCAGGTCGTTGCGGTACTACGAGGAGCAGCAGCTGCTTCAGTCAGACCGCCACTCGAACGGGTATCGCGACTATCCCGAATCGGCCGTCGCATCGGTACGGCGGATTCGCACCCTGATCAACGCCGGGTTCAACGTCGACACCATCCGGAAAGTCCTGCCCTGCCTCGACGGTGACGACGTGGACATGTGCCCTCCGTTGGCCGCTGTGATCCGCGAGACGCTGCGCGGCATCGATGATCAGCTGCAGGATCTCGATGCCAAGCGCAGCAAGATCACGGCGCTGCTGTCTGACCACCAACTGCCCACGGCGCAGGACGATGTCACGCACTCCGCCGCGCCGCGTTCTGTGCCGTGACTCGGCGTCATTCGGCACGCGCGCCGGCGGGGCGGTGCTCAGCCAGGAGCCGGAACGCCTGCATTGGTGATGCGGCGTGATCCTCGGTGAACACCTGGATGCAGACGTGGTCGGCGCCGGCTCTCAGGTGTTGGTCGATGCGGGTGTAGATAGCGTCTGGGGAGCCGTGGGCGACCAGAGCGTCGATGAGCGCATCGCTGCCCGATCCTTCGATATCTGCTTCGGTGAAACCGTGCTGGATCAGATTGTTGGTGTAGTTGCGAAGCCCCAGATACGGATACTGCACGGCGGGGCGGCCAACCCTGCGCGCCTCGACATCGTCCTCGATCAGAACAACCTTGTGCTCGGGCGCGAGGAAAGCGCTGCGTCCCATTAGTTCTCTGGCGTATCGCGTATGTGCGGGCACAGTGAGATAAGGGTGCGCACCACGTGTCTTGGCACCGGCCAGCGTGAGCGTCCTGGTTCCCAGTGCGCCGATCACGATCGCCTCTCGCGGCACTCCGCCCTCCAGCAGCGCGTCGACGTACCGGGCCATGCGGTCGTAGGGCCTGTCGTAGCTGTCCCTGGTCTCCGGATGCCCGAGTCCGACGCCGAGAAGCAGGCGAGGACCATGTCGCTCGACGATGCGGTGGTAGTGCCGAGCGACACTGCGGGCTTCGTCCTGCCACATGTTGATGATCGCGCTCGCGATGATCGCCCTCTTCGTCGCAGCAATCATCTGCTCGAAGAAATTCATGTCGCCGACAGGGGCTGCACCGATGCCCACCCAGATCGTCTGATAGCCCAACTCCTCGAGCGCAGAGGCGTATTCGATTCGCGGGGCGTCCCCGAGCGCCGGGTTGAGCCACGCGCCGTATGTCCCGAACTTCTCATGCATCCGCGTCATCTCCATTCTCATCGGCCAAGGAATGGCCAACGATCACCGTGCGGTCTCCCCCTGGGGAAGGGTCAACACCTCGAATAGATTCGCGGCAGCGCTTGACTCTCCCCTTGGGGGAAGCCCGACGGTGTGGTCATGAAAACAGATTGGGATGCGCTCCCCGACACCGTCACGACATTCATGACCGCACTGGACACCCGAGAGGTTGATCGGGTACTGGCCACGCTGACCGCCGACGCGGTGGTCACCGACGAGGGCCACGACCACAGGGGTCATCAGGACATCGGCGCGTGGGTGGCCACCGCCGCCGGCGAGTACACCTACACCACCGAGATCACCGGCGCGGCCACCACCGACGCGACCGTCGACGTCACCCAGCATCTCGAGGGCAACTTCCCCGGCGGTGTCGCCGACCTGCACTACCGATTCTCCTTTGAGGGCTCGAAGATCAGCCGGGTGGTGATCGAGCCATGAGCAAGCGATGGTTCATCACCGGCGGAACCCCCGGCAACTTCGGCGTCGCCTACGCGGAGACGGCCCTCGAGGCCGGCGACCGCGTCGTGCTCACCTCACGCCGTCCGCAGGAGCTCGCGGCGTGGGCCGAGCCCTATGGCGACCGCGTGCTCGTCGTGGCCATGGACGTCACCGACCCCGCGCAGGTTCAGCAGGCCGTGCGCTCGGCCGAGGAACACTTCGGCGGGATCGACATCCTGGTCAACAACGCCGGCCGTGGCTGGTACGGATCGATCGAGGGAATGGACGATTCGACACTGCGGGCGATGTTCGAGCTGAATTTCTTCGGGGTGCTGTCGGTGACGCGCGCAGTGCTACCCGGCATGCGCGCCCGCGGCGACGGCTGGATCGTCAACGTCTCCTCGGTGGCCGGTCTCGTCGCCGCACCGGGATTCGGCTACTACAGCGCCACGAAGTTCGCGATCGAAGCCATCACCGAAACTCTGCGTGACGAAGTCGCCTCTCAGGGCATCTCCGTGCTGGCCGTCGAACCGGGAGCGTTCCGCACCAACGCCTACACCGGATTCTCCGACGAGCCCGTCAACGAACCCATCCCGGAGTACCACGACATGCTCCAGCAGGTCCGCCAAGTCTTCATCGACATGGACGGCACCCAGCCCGGCGACCCCCACCGCGGTGCCCGTGCCGTCATCGCGGCCATGGCGCTGGACTCGCCGCCCCGGCGGCTGATTCTCGGCAACAGCGGCTACGACGCAGTTGTCGACACGCTCGAGGGCGCATTGGCCGATATCCGCGCGAACGAGACACTGTCGCGCAGTGCGGATTTCCCAGACTGATGACGCGGGAAGCACCGTGAGGGTGCACACTGTGGTGGACACTGTGGCGTGGCCCTTTCTGCAACGGTGTTCAAAGTCGAACTCGGCATCTCAGATGTCGATCACGGCTACTACGCCGATCACAGCCTGACCGTAGCCCGCCATCCCAGTGAAACCGATGAACGGATGGTGGTGCGGTTGCTGGCGTTCGGGCTGCGGGCACACCGGCTCAGCGACGTCGACGGTGAGTTGACGTTCGGGGCAGGCCTGTCCACCCCTGGCGTACCGGACCTACGGCTCGCCGACTACACGGGGCAAACCTTGGAGTGGATCAGCGTGGGCCAGCCCGACGAACGCGCCTTGGGCAAAGCGGCCAGCCAGGCCGACCAGGTGGCATTGTTCCCGTTCGCCTCGGGCGTCCCCACCTGGTGGAGAACGGTCGGTCCCAAAGTGGCTGGGCTGCAGAACCTGTCAGTGACTCAGATACCGCATCCCCCGGTGCAGCAGCTGGCCCACACCGTCGATCGACGAGTAACCGCGCAGGTGGTGGTGATCGAGGGCGAGGTGACGATGACTGTCGGCGGAGTCGACGTCACCTTCACCCCCGAGATTCTGATGTGAAACGGACTCCCTTGCTCGAGTTCGAGAGGAGCCGAGACGAGCCTCAGCCAGTTGCCGATAACCCGGTGCAATAGCGCAACGAAGTTGACAAACTCATCTGGCAGGTTTGCACTAAGGCAGGTCAGCGTTGTAACTCGATGACGGGATGCCAGCCTCATGAGTAGCTCCAGCCAGCTGCGACAGCTGCGCACAGACGACCTGCGGTACTTCCTGGCGGTTGCCAATCTGGGGCGTCTCGGGGCGGCTGCGGACCAGCTCGGCGTCGATACCAGCACCGTCTCGAGGCGGCTACGAGCGCTGGAGAAGGCCCTGGGGTCCAGTGTGCTCAAGCGCGGCGCGGACGGCTGGGAGCTGACCGACTTCGGTCGGACGATCGCCAGCCAGGCCCGGCCCATCGAGGCCGCCCTCGAAGGTGTCGCGCGTGCCGTGGAAGGCGACCCCGGGGACGTCATCCGGGGCAACTTCCGGCTGACGGTGCCCGACGGGTTCTCAGCAGTCTTTGCCGTACCAGCGATGGCCGCCCTTCGACGTGATCACCCCGAGTTGAACATCGAGATGGTGACGGCCACAAGGCAACTGAATCTGCACCAGTCGGGTTTCGACCTCGCCATCGCGGTCGGGGTGCCTGTGACCAAAAGGCTGTTCACCGAGACACTCGCCGAATACCGGCTCTCGTTCTACGCCACCGATGCCTACCTACAGGAGCACGGCCGGCCGAGCGCGCTCGAGGATCTGAGAGACCACACCCTGATCTTCTATGTCGACTCCCTGCTCCAGGTGGGCGACTTGGACCTGAGTCAGTACGCGCCCGGCATCGACGCACAGTTCACCACCACCAACATCTTCGCCCAACTCGAGGCGGCCGCGTGCGGCGCCGGCATCGCATTGATCCCGAAGTTCATGGCCTTGCGCGTGCCAGACCTGTTGGAGATCACCGATATCGCGAGCCGCACACGACTGCAATTCACCCTGGCGGCGAGACGTGAAGTGCTTTCGCGGCCCGCATTCACCGCGGTGCGCGCCGCCTTGCACCGCGAGGTCTCCGTTCGCGCAGATGAACTCCTCTGACGGTTGCCCAGATCATGTCTGCGCGAGATGCACCGGGTTCGTGGAGAGCGTCCAACTGCGGACGCTGCGGTCCGCGACCACGCCTCGTCGATGAAATGGGTCGGCATCCGCGATCTCGGTTGCCCGTTCGAGTGAATCGACGTCGAGCACGAGCAAGCCGCCCGGCGTTCCCGGGCCCCCGAATGGTCCGGCGACGACGAGCTCACCCGTATCGACGAGCCCACGCAGATAGCGCCGATGCTCGGGTCGGTGCGTGCCCACGACCTCCTCGTCGTCGACGTATCTGTAGATGACTACGAACAGTGCCATGCGCAATCGCTTTCCGCTGATGTGATCGCCTGGATGACGGACGGCGGCCTAATCGTCAAGGCCCAGAACCAAACCTGTGCAGTCCTTGTGACCCAGCCCCTTTGCGGACGCGCCGGCGAACAGCTTCTGGGCTGCGGCCGCGGTCTCCAACCGGAGGCCGAACTCGGCCGCGGTCGCATTCGCGAGGTACAGGTCTTTATGGATCAGGTCGATCATGAAACCCGGCTCGTACTGGTGTGAACTGGGCGACGTGTCGACCACGCCCGGCAGCGGGAACCAGTTGCGGAACACCCAGCTGTCACCCGACGACTCCTTGACAACGTCGAAGTAGACCCGGGGGTCGAGGTTCAATCGCTCTGCTAGTACCGACACTTCACACGCGGCGGCCATTCCCACCGCCATCATCGCGTTGTTCACGACCTTCATCGCCTGCCCGTCGCCACTGGCGCCGACGTGAACTATGTATGTGCCCAACGACTTCAGCAGAGGCTCGACAAGTGCGACGTGCTCGCTGTCACCCCCCAGCATCAGCGTGAGACTGCCATCCGCCGCCCCCTCCACCCCACCCGACACCGGCGCGTCCACGAACCCGACGCCGTGCTGCCTCGCCTCCGTGGCCAGAGTCCGCGCTGTCTCGATTCCCGTTGTCGAGCAATCGACGACAACCGAGCCCGCTGACATATGCGCAAACGCACCCTCGGGGCCTCTCATCACGTCGGTCACGACTGCGCCGTTCTGCACCATCGTGAACACAGCGTCGGCGTCACGCACCGCTTCGGCAACGGTGGGAACCACCGTCACGCCGTTCCTGCGCGCTGCATCGCGCGCCCGCTCTGCAATGTCGACACCAAGGACGGTGTGGCCCGCGTCGACCATGTTCTTGGACATCGGAAAACCCATGTGGCCCAGGCCAATCCACGCGATCTTGCTCATCATCCACTCCCTTGCACATGGACACCGGTCGCTCCGGTGTCGACGACTCTCTCCCGTCCATGGTCACCAGCCGACAGCACGGACTCAACAGTCAACAGCGCAACACCGTGTTGCAGATCTGCCCGACTCGCGGTGGGCCGGCGCTTTGCATTCGTGCACGTGCCAGTTGTCAGGTTGTTGCTTGTTTGCAGGTGCGTCTGGGTATCGAATGTGATTCGAGGCACGGCCCGCGAGGCGGACTGCCTTCCAGTGAGCGACCGTCACCAGTCGCACAACTGACACCGAGACTCTGCCGTGCTGTGCGTACGGCACCGGACCACTCCGCTGGAGGTAGCGATGACCCACCGAGACAACACCATTGAGATAGGACAGTCGAAGGGTAGGCCCGCCGCCAAAGTCATTGCTGCCTCGACGGCCGGCACCGTCATCGAGTGGTACGACTTCTTCATCTACGGCACGGCAGCGGCGCTCGTCTTCGGTCACGTGTTCTTCCCCAACGCCGGCTCCGAACTCCTCGGCATCATCGCCGCGTTCGGCACATACGCGGTCGGGTTTCTCGCCCGCCCCGTCGGCGGAGTCGTCTTCGGTCACTTCGGGGACACCATCGGTCGCAAGAAGCTGTTGCAATGGAGCCTGCTGATCATCGGATTGTGCACGGTGACAATCGGTCTGCTGCCGACATACGACCAAGTCGGCGTCTGGGCGCCAGCCCTGTTGGTGCTGTGCCGTTTCATTCAAGGGTTCGCGCTCGGCGGCGAATGGGGTGGTGCGGTGCTGCTGGTGAGCGAACACGGCGGCGCCGACCGCCGCGGTCTGTGGGCGAGTTTTCCTCAAGCCGCGGTTCCCGCCGGCAATATCCTGGCGACGGCGATGATGGCGCTACTGGCAGCGACGACGAGTTCTGAGCAGTTTCTGGCGTGGGGGTGGCGCTTCGCCTTCCTCGCGTCGGCTGCCCTGGTGCTGGTCGGCTACTTCATTCGGCGCAGCATCGATGATGCACCGGTGTTCAAGGAGGCGATAGCCAAGGCGACGCGCGCCGAGACGAGGCGATCCCCTCTGCGAGATGTGTTGCGGGAACGCCCTCGCGAGCTCCTCACGGCCATGGGAATGCGGCTCGGCGAGAACACCACCTATTACATGGCGGCGTCGTTCACGCTCACCTACCTCAAGGTCGTAGTCGGCGTGGACACCTCCGACGTCCTGGTGGTCATGCTGTTGGCACACGTGATCCACCTCGTCACCGTGCCGATCTGCGGCTACCTGTCGGATCGGCTCGGACGTAAACCCGTGATCGGCGCCGGGGTCGCGCTCGCTACCGTGTGGGCCGTCGCCGTGTTCCCCATGTACGACACCGGAGACACTAGGACGATTCTCGGGGCGCTCATCATGGGTCTCGTGGCGCAGGGTCTGATGTACGGGCCGCAAGCGGCGTACTTCACCGAGATGTTCCCCACGCGGATGCGATACACCGGAATCTCGATCAGCGCACAGGTGACATCGATCTTCGCCGGCGCCGCCGCGCCGATCATCGCCGGGTCTCTACTGGCTGCGTACAGCACGTCGACGCCCATCACCGTCTATCTCCTCATCGTGATGGCGGTGACGGCCTGCGCGTTGATCGCCGCTCGTGAGACTCGCGGGGTCGACTACTCCGACATCGACCGAGCCGTGGGTGACGTCCCACCTGCGGACGTACCGGCGCCTGCCGCCACTACCGGGACCCCGGCGTGAACGTCAGTCCCACAACCACACTCAGACGAAAGGTATCCCCATGATCACGCGTATCCCCCATTTCATCGACGGTAAGCGCAGCGAACTCGCGTCCACACGGACCGCGGATGTGATGAACCCCAGCACCGGCGAGGTCCAAGCCCAGGTGCTACTCGCCTCCACAGCTGATGTCGACACCGCCGTCGCCTCGGCCGTGCAGGCGCAGAAGGAATGGGCGGCGTGGAACCCGCAACGCCGAGCACGGGTGATGATGAAGTTCATCGAGCTGGTCAACGCCCACACCGACGAACTCGCCGAACTGCTGTCCCTCGAGCACGGCAAGACCGTCGCGGACTCCAAAGGCGACATCCAGCGCGGCATCGAGGTCATCGAGTTCGCCATCGGCATCCCCCATCTACTCAAAGGTGAGTTCACCGAAGGCGCCGGCGGCGGCATCGACGTCTACTCCATCCGCCAACCCCTGGGCGTCGTCGCCGGGATCACCCCGTTCAACTTCCCCGCGATGATCCCGCTGTGGAAAGCCGGTCCCGCCCTGGCATGCGGGAACGCGTTCATCCTCAAACCCTCCGAGCGCGACCCCTCGGTCCCCCTGCGGCTGGCCGAACTGTTCCTCGAGGCCGGTCTGCCCGCCGGGGTGTTCCAGGTCGTCCAAGGCGACAAGGAAGCCGTCGACGCGATTCTGCACCACCCCGACATCGCCGCCGTCGGCTTCGTCGGGTCCTCCGACATCGCGCAGTACATCTACTCCACCGCCGCCGCCACCGGGAAACGCTCCCAGTGCTTCGGCGGCGCCAAGAACCACATGATCGTGATGCCCGACGCCGATCTCGACCAGGCCGTCGACGCACTCATCGGCGCCGGATACGGCAGCGCCGGTGAGCGGTGCATGGCGATCAGCGTCGCCGTCCCCGTCGGCGAAGAGACCGCGAACCGGCTGCGAAACCGGCTCGTGGAAAGAGTCAACCAGCTGCGCGTCGGGCACAGCCTCGACCCGAAAGCCGACTACGGCCCGCTGGTCACCGCCGCCGCCCTCGAGCGGGTGAAGAGCTACATCGCCGCGGGCGTGGATGCCGGCGCCGACCTGGTGGTCGACGGCCGCGAACGCGCCACCGACGAACTGTCCTTCGACGACCACAGCCTCGAAGGCGGCTACTTCATCGGCCCCACGCTGTTCGACCACGTCACCACCGACATGAGCATCTACACCGACGAGATCTTCGGCCCCGTGCTGTGCATCGTGCGCGCCCACGATTACGAAGAGGCACTGAGCCTTCCGAGCACCCACGAGTACGGCAACGGCGTGGCGATCTTCACCCGCGACGGCGACGCCGCCCGCGACTTCGTCTCCCGCGTGCAGGTCGGCATGGTCGGGGTCAACGTGCCCATCCCGGTCCCGGTGGCCTACCACACCTTCGGCGGCTGGAAGCGTTCCGGCTTCGGCGACCTCAACCAGCACGGCCCCGCATCGATCCAGTTCTACACCAAAGTCAAAACCGTCACCGAACGCTGGCCCTCCGGCATCAAAGATGGCGCCGAGTTCGTCATCCCCACCATGACGTGACACGCAGTACTACAAATCACTGGACAACGTACCAACAACGCGGAAGAAGACATGAACGACGAACTGATCTACAGCGACGCAACAAGAATGGCGGAGCTCATTCGCACCGGGGCGTTGTCATCGGTCGAACTGGTAAGCGCGCACCTGGCGAGGATCGAGTCCACGAACCCGACGATCAACGCAATCGTGACGCTCGCCGACAGCGCCCTCGACGCCGCCCGCGCAGCCGATGCGGACCTGAACGCGGGCAGAGACATTGGCCCCTTGCACGGGGTGCCCTTCACCGTGAAGGACTCCATCGACACTGCAGACGTACTCACCCAGCGCGGGTCACCGATATTCGCTGGGCGAATGCCCACCACCGACGCCACCAGTGTGGCCCGGATGAAGAATGCTGGTGCAATTCTGTTGGCCAAGACCAACTTGCCGGAGTTCTCCTACTCGACAGAGAGCAACAACCTGCTCACCGGCCGCACGAACAACCCGTGGAATGTCGAGCGCACACCCGGTGGGTCCAGCGGTGGCGAATCGGCGGCCATCGCGGCCGGTATGAGCCCCGTCGGTTTGGGTACCGACCTGGCGATCTCCGTCCGCGGGCCGGCGGCTCAGACCGGAATCGTCGCACTCAAACCCACCCACGGGCGGATTCCCATGACCGGTGTCTGGCCCCGTGTTCCACGCCGGGACTGGCATGTGGGGCCCATGGCTCGAACGGTCCGCGACGTCGCCCTGACCTACACGTTGCTCGCCGGACCCGATGGCGCAGATGGCTTCTCGACGATGCCCAGGGGCTTCGACAGTGGTCTCGGAGAGGATCCCGGCCGCCCGCTGCGGGTCGGCTGGCTGGTCGACTCCGGTCTCGGACCGGTCGATCCGGAAGTCGCGACAACCGTCCGCGAGGCGGCTCGCGCCCTGTCGGATACTGGCGCTCACGTCGAAGAGGTGGCGATACCCGCCCTCGAACGCGACAATCCGCTGGCTCTGTTCAACCTGCAGCACGTGATGGAGCTCAAGCCGGCGATGGCAGACGCCACGCGGGGCCGAGAGGACGACATGTTCACGATGTCCAGGTCGATGCTCGGCACCCCGGACACCTCGATCGCGGACTACATCGCCGCAGAGCAGGGTGTGGAGCGGCTCCGCGACGCCTACGCCGAATTCTTCACCCGCTACGACGCGTTGCTGCTACCCGTGCTTCCCATCCCTGCACACCGGCACGGCCTGACCGAGTTCGTCGTCGATGGCAAAACCGTCGACGCCACACACATCCAGACGTTCACGGTCCAGTTCAACATCACCGGCCTACCGGCGCTGTCGATGCGTTTCGGCACCAGCAGCGACGGTCTCCCCATCGGGGTGCAGATCGCCGGCAACTGGCACGCGGAATCCACGGTTCTTCACATCGCCGCGATGCTGGAAGGCGTGAGTCCTGTACGAGACCTTCACCCCGCTCTGTGACGAAAACCGTTCCACCTCATCGGAAGAATGGACGCTCCTGACCGAAACTGCCCGTCAGCCTTCCGCGATGACGTCGCGCCGATACTGACGCGCGGCCACCGCGTAACATCCGATCGCCACCAGCTGCAGGGTCGGGACCAGGATCAGCAGGGCACGACCCAGTGACTGCGCGCCCAACGCACCGGCCAGCGAGTCGCTGACAACACCGGTCAGGAACGGGCCGACCGCACCGAGCGTCGCGTTGAAGAACAAAAACACGGCTGAGGCCGTCGCGCGATGCTCGGGAAGGACCAGACGCTGGATCGCCGCGATAGACGGCGCCAGGTAGGCGATACCGATGACATAGGACAGTGCCAGGAACCAGACGCACCATGAACGGTTCTCGACGACAAAGGCCAGCACAGACGCCGGCAACAGCGCTGCGATCAGGATGACCACGATCCAGAGCAACCAACGCGGGTCGCGGGACGCCAACCGATCGGCGATCCGACCCACGATGAGCAGTCCCAGAATACCGAGAAGCCCGGTGACGAGGCCGTATTCGACGCCGACCTCGCCCAGCGACATCCCCCGGGTCCGCATCAGGAAAGCAGGCGCGAAGGTGGTCAGGGAGTAGCCCGCCGCGGACACCAGCGCGGTACCGGCCACCATCGCCAGAAAGCTTCGCTTGCGCAGGAGATCCCACCAGTTCAGCGACACATCGTCCTGGCGCGGTGGCGGAGTCGGCAGGCTCTGCCGGACCCCGACAACCCACAGCACCACCGGGGCGAGAAGCACGCTGATAGCACCCATGGTCACGAAAGCAGCGCGCCAGCCCAAGCTTTCGGCGAGCAGCCCGCCACCGAGCAGGCTGGCTGCACTGGCCAGCGGGATCGCCATCGTGGTGACCGCCAGCGGTGCCGACCGCTTGTCCGGGCCGAAGTTCCGCGCCACGTAGGCATGCGCTGCCGGTGTGCTGCCCGCCTCGCCGACGGCCACGCCGACACGGGTGAGCGCGAGTTGGAAGCCGGACTGAACAGCACCACCGAGCATGGTCATCGAACCCCACAACGTCAGGCAACCCGCGATCACTACGCCGAACGCGCCGCGATCGGCGATACGCGCGATCAGGATGCCCACCACGGCGTAGACGATGAGGAACCCGAACCCGTTG
The DNA here is from genome assembly GCF_055419625.1 of Mycobacterium sp. IDUB_1. Classification (NCBI taxonomy): domain Bacteria; kingdom Bacillati; phylum Actinomycetota; class Actinomycetes; order Mycobacteriales; family Mycobacteriaceae; genus Mycobacterium; species Mycobacterium sp. IDUB_1. The sequence goes on from NZ_JBVAYA010000001.1 coordinate 611,068, forward strand.
ATGACACCGATGGCGGTGTCGGACAACGCGAGGTCCTGCTTGATCGGCTCGGCCAGGACGCCGGGCAAGAACCGGTCGACGTAGTTCAGGGTGCCGACGAGTGCGAGCACCACGACCGCGGTCCAGGCGCGTGTCGGCGAGTGCGCGGCCTCGGTGGGCGGCTCGAGATCCTGTGGCGTCGACATCGTTCTCCTCGGTGATCGCTACCGAGCAGCTTGGCAGACGCACTGAGATGCACGCCGTCTGGGATGACGCCTGGTGGTCAACCCTGTTCGTACACTGGCCCCTACGCCTCTCCGGTTAGTTGCGACGCGTCGACTTCCGGCGCCGCGGCTCATCGACCGAAGCGTCGAGATGATGCCCGACGAGGACGATCAGTTGATCGCGGACATCGTCGAGCGGACGCAGGGATCGCTGCGCAACGGCCATGACCACGGCTCCCTCGACGGCAGCCAGGACGACGTTCGCCAGGGCCGGTGCGGTGGCCTCGTCGACTCCGTGGTGACGGAGCGATGCGGCGATCGCATCTCGCCAACGGTCGAACGTCTGCCCAGCGATATCGGCGATCCCGGGTTCCGTGGAGCGGGCCACACCGGCAGCGGCGATGGGGCAACCTGCCGCGAAATCGCTTCGCGCCACGACTTCTTTCCACGACGCGACGAACGCTGTGAGTGAGTCCTGGGGGGTGGGCAGTTCCAGAGCGGTTGCGATCTGGTGATCGATGAAGCTTCCGGCCACCCGTGTTGCTTCCTGGACGAGCTCTGACTTGCCCTCGGGGAAGTTGAGGTAGATCGACCTGCGGGAGACATGACCGTGCTCCAGAATCGCCGCGATACCTGTTCCCGCCACCCCGTGACGGCGGACGAGGTCAATTGTGCTCAGCACCAATTTGTCTCGCGCACTCATGCGTCACCCTCCACCTGCAATTCTGATCTTGCCTTGCAAGTATACCGATCGATGTACTACGTTGGCCGCCACTGATTACATCGATCGGTATACCGCTTTGTCGAGCGGTGGTGAGGAGCGGGACTGATGGGCGAGCGGTGGGATGCGATCGTGGTGGGTTCCGGACTTGGTGGCCTGTCCGCGGCCGCGTACCTTGCCGCAGCAGGGCGCAAGACGCTGCTACTCGAGCGCTACACCACCCTGGGCGGGTCCTCGCACGTCTTCGGCCGACGCGGTCAATGGGAGTTCGACTGCGGCGTGCATTACGTCAGCCACTGCGGACCCGATGGCATCGTCACCGCGATGATGCACGGAATCGGCATCGATGACCGGATCACGTGGCTGCCGATGGACCAGGGTGGCTTCGACCGCATCATTGCGCCTGGCTTCGAACTCGCCACTCCCGTGGGGTGGGACGCCTATGAGGCCGAGCTGCTCGATGCCTTTCCCGATGAGCGCAAGGCGGTTCGCCGCTTCCATGACCTCATGCGGCGGATCGGGGAGGCCCACGATCGCAACGACATGGCAACCGCCGGGGGGATGGCACGCTGGGCGGCCCGCGCCGGGCGCGGCGCGCCGTTCATGGCGCTTCCCTACGCCGCGACCTTGGCCGCTCTCGGGCTGTCACCTCGGATGGCGTACGCACTGTCAGTGCAATCCGGCGCCGTCGCGTGTAGCCCCACCGTGCTGCCCACGGCCGCGATGGCCGCGTTCTTCCAGGATTACATCGGCACCGGCTCCTACTACCCCCGTGGTGGTGGACAGATTCTGGCTGCCGGATTCGCGGCCGTGATCACCGCCTACGGCGGATCGATCCGTACCAGCAGCGAAGTCTCGGAGATCCTGCTCCACGACGGACGTGTGCAGGGCGTCCGTCTGTCCGACGGACAGGTGCTGTCGTCCGCGTCCGTGGTGTCTGACGCCGACATCATCAAGACCTACACCGAACTGATCGGCCTGGACAAGCTCCCCCGGCTGTTTCGCCGGCGAGTGGCGGGCTGGAAGATGTCGCAGCCCTTGATCAACGGATTCTTCGGCGTGGAGATGGACCTCTCGGAAAGCCCCAACAGCAACTACTTCACGATCCCTGACTGGGGACCCGCGAAGTCCTTCGCCCACATGGCAGCCTTTGGCAAGAACACTCTCAACGGCAACGGGTTCCACGTCGGTTCCGAGTGGGCGCGCGACATGGCAGCCCGCCAGCCGATGTTCGTCCAGTCCTCGTCGCGACGGGACCCGAGCAATCACCGCGCCGCTCCCGAAGGGCATGCCACCATCGAGGTCCAGACCGTCACGCCATCAGATCCCCGGCTGTGGGGATTCGATGGGTATGACGTCGCCGGCGGTCAATACAGCCGCGACGACGGCTACCTCGAGATCAAGAAGATCATCATCGACGGCATGCTGGACCGTATGGAGCAGGCTTTTCCTGGCTCATCCTCGAAGGTGAGACTCAGCGAGCTCGGAACACCGGCAACGCAAACGCGTTTCGTGAACAACACCGCAGGAGCCCCGTTCGGACTGCAACTGCGCCTCTCCCAGATCGGGCCGATGCGCCCCAGGGCCGTCACGCCGATCTCGGGCCTGTACACCGTGGGTACCAGCACTGCATGGGGTCCGGGCACTGTCGGAGCCATGCTCAGCGGCGTCAACGCCGCGGGCAGCATCATCGGCCGCGACCTTGTTCCCTTCATCCGAAGCGGCGGCCAACTCGCCGGTTCTTCTGCGCTCCCTACGTGGGCGGACGACTTCGACCCGTTCAGCACCACGCGGGCACTACACGCCTGACGCCCCCCCACTCGGGGCCATCGTCACCCGGTTGCGGCCGGTCTGCTTGGCGCTGTAGAGCGCTTGGTCGGCGAATTGCAGAAGGTCCCGCGGCGAGACGGTGCTCGCGTCGATCGCGGCCACACCGGCGCTGATCGAGATCCCGCGCCTCGGCCACGGTGCCCTCTGCACTGCGCGCCGAAACCTTTCGGCGAGCACGAAGGCGCCCTTGCAGGTGGTCTCAGGCAGAATGACTGCGAATTCTTCGCCGCCGTAACGAAACAGGGAATCACTCTCCCGCATTTCTGATTGCAGAAGTTGCGCGACGGACCGGAGCACCTCGTCGCCAGCAGGATGCCCGAACTCGTCGTTGAAGGACTTGAATTGGTCGACGTCGATCATGAGCAACGACAACGTCGTACGTCTCGATTGCGCACGGATGAACTCCTCGTCGAGTGTGAGATCAAAAGAACGCCGATTCTTCACGCCCGTCAGCACGTCGGTGACCGATTGCGATTCCAGGTGCACCCTCACCTTTTCGATATCACGTTGATACTCCTGCAAGAGTTCGACGTACTTCTCTTGGTCCAGAACGGCCTGCTCGAGGGTCGCGATGCTTCGGCGGAGCTCGAGCTGCACGATGATCTCGCGAGAGAGAATTCGGAGCGCCTCCCGCTGGATCTCGCTGAGACTGCGCGGCTCACGGTCGATCACGCAGATCGTGCCCAACGCCTCACCCGTCGGTGCCACGAGCGGTGCGCCCGCATAAAAGCGGATACGGGGGTCGCCGGTCACCAGTGGGTTCGCGGCAAAGCGTTGATCCAAGGTGGCATCCTCGACCGTCATCACCTCGCCGGGATCCATGATGGCGTGCGCACAGAACGCTTGTGATCGCGGGGTTTCACTGACACCGAGGCCCACATCCGACTTGAACCACTGACGGTGGTCATCCAGCAACGTGATGAGCGCGATCGGCGTCCCGCAGATTGCCGAAGCGAGTTTCGCGAAGTCGTCATATGCCTGCTCTGGCAGAGAGTCCATGATGTTGTAGTCGGCGAGAACTCGTAGGCGCTGGTCTTCATTCGCAGGAATCGGAAATCCGTTGTCCGACATGTTCGCCCCCCATGTTTGTCGAGCGACACCGGCGATGCCCTCACCGCGCGTCTTCACGCGAGGCCAAATCCTATCGCGGCGGACGGCTCAGTCTGGCGGAATCTCCGCCGAAGGCGGTGTGATGATCGCATCGCAACCCCGGTAGCCATTGCACTATTTGCCCCGGCGGAACCCCGGCTGTCGTGACGCCTAGGTGGATGCGAACGACTGCGGCCGAGCCGCGGGCCGCGGCCGACCCAGGTAGTACCCCTGGCCTCGCGCCACTCCGAGATCGCGGAGGGCCCGCAGCTGATCCTCGGTTTCGATCGCTTCCGCCACGGTGACAGCGCCGACCTCCGCAGACAACTCGACGATGGCCGCGGTGAGCACCCGTCGCGCCGGATCTGTCTGCACGCCCGCGGTGAACTCGGCGTCGATCTTGATGATGTCAGGCTTGAGCCGCAGGATCTGCAGCAGCGTCGCATACCCCGCTCCGACGTCGTCGACAGCGATATCGAGTCCGTGGTGACGCAACGGTGTCAGCGCGTCCAACAGGTCGTCAGGGAAGCGGTCGTGTTCAGTGAGTTCGACGCAGACCGGTCGCCCTGCAGAGAGCAGGAGGGCACGGGCGCGAGGATCTGCCGCGGCGCGTGGGCTGAGATTGACCGCGATGGGCAGATCGGCGGGCAATTGCACGCTGGCAGTGAGGATCTCATCAACAGCGTGGATCTCGAGCTCGACACCCCGCCCCGCGCGCTGCGCCACACCGAACCACTCCTCGACGTTGCGTTCTGACGCATGGGGGAAACGGCTCAGGCCCTCGTAGCCGACGGTACGACCAGTACACAGATCGACGATCGGCTGGAAGACCGGCAGCAACGCACCGGGGGCGAAGAGCCGGTCGAGTTCCTGGTGTGTGGCTTCGGCCTCGATCGAGTCGGGATAGAGCAGACTCGCCACGAACGTTGCGGTGGCCGAGGGGGCGGGCAGCTTCGCTTCCTCTCGGAATGGCAGCGTCGTAAAGAGGTCGGTGAGCTGCTTTTGCGAACTCATCAGCGCCGCGACGAAACTACTCAGCGAGATGATCGCGGCCGCCGCAGCGTCGTCGAAGGCCGACGGTGTCGACGCGACCACCGACATGGCTCCGACAACTAGATCGTTGTGGCGCAGCGGGATCACGATCCACGACCGCACATCAAGACCCTCTGCGAGGGCCCGACTGGTCCTCGGCACCCGGGGGTCGGCAGAGACGTCGTCGACGATCAGCGGTTCGCGCGACTGCATTGCCACGTCCACGAACGATCCCTCGCGCGCAAGCTTGTGACCGAGCAAGCTGGCCGTTGAGCCGTGGGCGGCGACGAAGACGAGGTTGTCGGCGCACTCCGGATCACACAGCACGATCGACGCACCAGACGCGACTGGGGTGTGGAGGCACATCTGCTCGGCCGCCCGCCGCACGAGTGACACGGTGTCCAGCGAATCTGTCAGGCTCTCGATCAGCCGCCGCATGTCGTCAACTCCTCACCGCTGTCTACTGTGCACCAACTGTCGAGGGGCACACAGAGGCTGCCCCCAAAGTCTTGGCCACACGCTGGCTGTGCCTTCTACGTCCATGTATGTCGGCAACGGAGTGCCCAGACCCCCACAAAGAGGGGCCGTCCACCAGCGGGCGCGGTCCGCGCAATGACGGGAACCGCGACTGCCGGTGGATCGCCCCGATCCTGCCCCGACGACTCCCGCCGGGTGGAGGCTGCTGATTCAACCCAAGCCCCTGCGGAAATCCGCCTACAAGTACGGTGCCATTTGGTGCGTCAATTAGTCAGGCCGCCAGCAAACGAGTAAGAATTCTGTCATATTCTAATTTCGAGATTCGATAGTGAACGGCCATGCGACGGCCCCCGCCAATCACGTCTTGTCTATTGCGTTGCTGTCCAGACGTTTACATCCCGATCCGGAGCGCTGTGGACGCTCGCCGATCTCCGAATCATGATCCTGCGCTGCGTTCCGAGATCGCGTGCGCACCGGCCAATGCGCGTTTGGGGCGAACCGGCCGCCCACACAGCGTCATCGTCGGACTAGTCCCGATATCACATCCACAGTGACCAGGAGTAATCAAAAGTGCGTGCGCCGTGAATGATTCACCTGACCGTCGCTGACGCGATGGTTGTCCGTCTGCAGGTCGGTGGCACAGCGATACTGGGGACTGTGGCTCACGAGCATCCTGACGCGGATCGCGTCATCACGTTGTATGACCGTCATGCGGAAAGCTGGGTGCGCGATCGCGGTGACCAGCTGACCGAACGCGCATGGCTCGATCAGTTCGTGGCGTCCCTGCCTGATCAGGGCCGAGCTGTACTCGATGTGGGATGCGGAACAGCGATGCCCATCGCCGCGTACCTGATCGAACGGGGATGCCAGCTCTACGGGATCGACGGGTCGGGCGCAATGATCGCGAAGAGTAGGGCGCGCTTTCCGGAGCACCAGTGGGAGGTGTCCGACATGCGCACGCTTGCGATGGACCGTCGTTTTGATGGAATCATTGCTTGGGACAGCATGTTTCACCTGTCTGCACGCCACCAGCGACGCATGTTCCCGATCTTTTCGCGACACGCAGCAGCCGGTTCGGTGTTGTTGTTCAACAGTGGCCCCGGGGCCGGCGAGCATATCGGCAGCTATCGTGGCGAACCCTTGTACCACGCCAGTCTCGACCCAATCGAATATCGCGCGCTGCTCGATGAGAACGGGTTCGAGGTCATCGCCCACGTCGCGTCAGATCCTTCGTGCGGGCAGCGCACCATCTGGCTTGCGCGAATGCGGTTACCTTGAGAGATGTGGCCTATCGCGTGGGGATGATGCGATCCCAGAGGCCATCGGCGTCTCCGGCGCGGAGTTTGTTCTCGTAGACGGTCACTTTCCACGTGATGAGGTCCCGGGCCTGTTCCAGTGCTTCGATCTGGCCGTTGACGCGGGCCCGGTGACCGTCGAGCAGAGCAAGCCGCTCTGACTCGTTACCGGGTCCCGATCGAACCAGACCGGCAAATCGCTTGAGTTCGGCCAGAGGCATCTGCGACTCGCGCAGACGGGTGCAGATCCGCAGCCAATCGATATCCATCGAGCTGTATCGCCGTCGCCCGCCCGCCGTACGGTCGACAGGTCCGAGGAGCAACCCCTCGCTTTCGTAGAACCGCAAGGTGTGCACGCTGAGCCCGAGCGCCTCGGCGGCCTCACCGATCGAATACATGCTCACTGAAACGTCCTCGTCAAGCTTGATCTAGAGTCCCCTCTAGTTTGTAGCGTCGACGCCATGAGTTCGAGATTTGCCGGAAAGCGGATCCTCATCACCGGAGCGACGCGCGGCATCGGCGCCGCCGGAGCACATCGACTGGCTCGGGAGAACGCCCAACTGGTCCTGACAGGAACCAGCGGCGAGGCGCTGACTGCCCTCGCACGCGAAATACGCTCTGCCACGGTCGTAGTCAACGACGCAGGGAGCCCAGAGGCAGGGACGCAGCTCGCGGCAGCGGTGACTGGTCTCACTTTCGACGGACTCTGGCTCAACGCCGGCTATGCGGAGATCGCACCTATCGATGCAGTCGGACCGGTTCTTTTCGACGCGATGATGGCGACGAACGTCAGGGGTCCCCTGCTACAGATGGCCGCGCTGAGACCGCTGCTGAACGACGGTGCATCCGTTGTGGTGACGTCGTCCACATCGACATACGAGGCTGCGCCGTCGACCGCCGTCTACGCGGCAACCAAGGCTGCACTCGTCGCCGTCGCACGCAGCTGGGCAGCCGAACTGGCTCCTCGCGGCATCCGCGTGAACACCCTGGTGCCAGGACCAATCGAAACCGGGTTCCGCAATTTCATGCCTGACGATGAACGGCGCGCGTTCGAGGCCGGAGTCCTCACACAGACGCCGCTGGGTCGAATGGGTACAGCGGATGAAGCGGCGGCCGTGGCGGTGTTCCTCCTGTCCGACGAATCCAGCTTCGTCACCGCGAGTCAGTATTTCGTCGACGGCGGCCTCACCCACCGATAGGCGACGCGCTGTCGCACCCGGCGGTGCACGACAAAGATGTCGCCGGTCGGGGTTCGTCGTGATCCCATGTGCTCATGGGAAACGAGCTGTGGCCCTTGGCTGACTTGGAGGTGGTGACTCCATCCGTGACGTTGCGCTACGTCAGCGACGACTTGGGCGAGCAGCTGGCTCGCCTGGCTGCCCACGGCATCCATGACCCTGCCACCACGCCCTTCTCGACACCCTGGACCGATGCGGTGTCCCCCGAGCTGGAACGCAATACATTGCAGTTCTACTGGCGCAACCGCGCCGAGACAGCTGTCGCGCATTGGCATCTCAACCTGGCCGTGGTCGTCGAGGACACTGTCGTGGGAATGTGCTCTCGCGAGGCACACGACTTTCCGCGACGACGGACCGTGGAGACGGGATCATGGTTGGGGCGCCTGTACCAGGGTCAGGGAATCGGAACCGAAATGCGCCATGCGGCACTGCACGTGATCTTCGCTGGCCTGCACGCCGCCCGCGCGACCACCAGTGCATGGCACGACAACGTCCCGTCACTGCGATTGACACGGTCCCTGCCCTACACCGAGACCGGCACCTCACGCCGCCCCCGGCGGGACCGGGACGACACCATGATCGAATTTTGCATGACTGTCGATCAGTGGAAAACAGTCCGCCGAAGCGACATACGGCTCGCGGGAATCGATGCTGTGCGCGAACAGCTCCACACCGCACCACCCAAAACGGAGCGACCTCGTTCCTAGAGGGGTCAGTCGCGTCTCCGACGTCCCAGGCCTGATGAGCCATCGCCAGTCCCGCCAGGGCATCCGCCCATCGAGTTGCAACAGCGACGGCAGTCGACGGTCGACGCCGCGAGCCATGCCGCCGAGACTTTCGTCGGCCCGAGGACGTCGCCAATGCGGGGCTGGACGTTGCGCGTGCCCGTCCTGGTGGGGTGAAACGTTCCCATGGCGGCGATTTCATGGGGGACGATGGTGCGCCGTGAGGCCGCCTCGATCAGGGGGTTGATGTGCACGATCTGCGCGCCGCGGCGATCGGCCTCGGCCAGTGCGGTCAACATTCGTGGTGCGTTGGAGGCGCGTTGACGGCCATCACGATCAGCAGATCGGCACGGTCCCAGTCGTCGATGTCACACGTGCCCTTACCGGTGCCGATCGCCGCCTGCAGTGCGCGACCGGACGCTTCATGACACATATTGGAGCAATCGGGCAGGTTGTTCGTGCCGTACTCGCGAACCCACAGTTGGTAGAGGAATGTCGCTTCGTTGGACAGTCTTCCGGAGGTGTAGAACGAGGCCTGGTGGGGGTTGTCCAGGCCCCGCAAGGTTGAGCCGACGAGTTCGAACGCGTCGTCCCACGAGATGGGAATGTAGGTGTCGCTGGCGGGGTCATAGCTCATGGGCTCGCGCGACTCCGTCGACCGGGGCCGAGTCTCTACGTGACTCATGGGCGGATGCAGTCGCGGCTGGCTCCGTGTGCGCACTTTCGGTCCGCCTACAGATGGCCAGGTCCGCGGCGCAGGTCGGCATCGTGTTGGTCCTAGCCCTTACTCACCCATCCCATCCTGCTTGGAGGGGATTGGTGAGGTAACCGACTCCCTCGACTCCGACGGTGACGGTGTCGCCTGGGTGCATGAATTCTTGGGGGGTGCGGCCCATGCCGGTTCCGCCGCAGGTGCCGCTGCTCATCAGGTCACCGGGCTGCAGGGTGACCGTTCTGGTGAGGAACTCCAGAAGCGTTGGAATGGAGTAGATCATGGTGTCGGTAGTCGTGCGCTGCTTGTACACGCCGTTGACCCGGGTGGAGATCTCCAGAGGGTTCGTGTGGGGATCTGGAACTTCGTCAGCGGTGGTGACATGCGGGCCCACCGGCGCAAAAGTGTCCGGGCACTTGCACAGAGTGATCTGCAGCGGTTCGCGGACCATCACGTCGCGGGCGCTGACGTCGTTGATCATCGTGTAACCGAAGATGTATTCATGCGCCCTCTCGGCGGATACGCGGTAAGCCGGTTTGCCGATGATGATGCACAATTCGGCTTCCCAGTCGGTGTTCGTATCGGGGGTCGGGATGCGGATGGCTTCACCGGCTCCGATGACCGACGAGCGCAACTTGGAGAAGAACACCGGCTCTGTGGGTTCCAGTCCGGTCTCGTCGAGGTGGTCCTGGTAGTTGCCGCCGGCCAGCAGCAGCGCCGCGGTGGATCCGAGCGGAGCCCGCAGTCGCGCCGGGTGAACCAGGCGTTCGGGTTTCTCACTGGCCACCCGAAGTCGGTTCAATTCGTCTGGTCCCGCTTCGATGAGCGCGGTGAGGTCGGCGTGACCGGTGGGTAGGACGCCGTCGGCGAGTTGGACGCCGACTTCGCCACGGCCGCCATCGCTTTCGTAGGCAACGAACTTCATGTCATCTCCTGATCGTCTTGTTGGTCGGCGTCAGCTGCCGTAGAGGGTGGCGAGGTTGTCGTGTAGCTGCTGGGCCAGTGGCGGTGCCGTATAGCGGTCGGTGACCACCTCGACGTAGACGCCGCCATCGTGAGTTCTGGCCGTCGCCATGGCGGCGTCCAGTTCCCCGCAGGTCTTCACCCGGGCGGTGTACCAGCCCGTGCAGCCCAGGGCGCTCGGCAGCACGGTGTAGTTCCATGGCGCGACATCGTTGTAGGCGATGTCGGGATCGGCACACAGGAGTCGCTCGATGAGATAGCCATCGTTGTTGAGCACGAAGATGATGGGTTTGAGACCGCGGCGGCCGAATTGGCCAATCTCCTGCACCGTCAACTGATGTGAGCCCTCGCCGGTGATGAGGACGACGCGTCCGGGTGGGCCTGCGACCGAGACGCCGAATGCGGCGGGTGTAGCCCACCCGATCGACCCCCACAGCGTCTGGTTGTGGAAGGTCGCACCCGCCGGTAGCCGGGCGAATGCCAAACCCATCGACGCGGTACCCGTCTCGGCGACGACCGTGTCACCCGGGGCGAAGAACTCCTCCCAGCGCGGGTACAGGGCCTCCGCGGTGATCGGATCGTCACCCGTCCCTACGACGGGACCCATCGTCGACGGGGTCGGAGTGGGACCAATGTTCCGGGGCGTAATCCGTCGAGTCAGTTCGGCGAGCACGTCGCGCATCTCGACGTTCGTGAAGATGGCCGATCCCACCTGTGTCACGTTGCGGCCGATGTCGATGGTGCGGGCGGGGTTCAGATTGGCTGTGAACGCCCCGGAGTTGAAGTCGGTCATCGCCGTCCCCACACGCAGCACCCAATCACAAGACTCGACGAAGACGCGGAGCTCCTCGTTGGCGAGCTTGCCGTCGTACATCCCAAGATGCCGTGGGTGACTCTCGTCGACGACGGACTTGTCGGCGAACATCGTGGCAAATGGCAGCCCGCTAGCATCCACGAAACCGGCGAGTGCGTCCCGCAACTGCATGCGGGCGGCCAAGATGCCGGGCAGGATGCAGGCGGTCTTCGCGTTCTCCAATGCGCTGAGCGTGGCGTCGACGGCGCTCGCAAGATTCTCCGGATCACTCGACGGCGGAACCAACGCGTCGGCCCGGGCAAGTACCGGGGCGGTGGCGAGGTCCGACGGGAACGCCATGTAGACCGGCTTGCGGTGGTACAGCGCGGCGGCGATCAGCCGCTCGGTCTCTAAGGCGACGTTCTGCGGGGTCATGATGGCGCTGCCGCACACCACCGGCTCGGCCATCCTGCGGAACACGTCGAATTCACCGTTGCCCAGGGTGTGGTGGACCAGCGATCGTGCTTCCTGGACCGGCATCGCCGGCATGCCGGTGAGGTGGAACACCGGCAGAGACTCCGCGTAGCTCCCGGCGATCGCGTTGAGCGCACTGAGTTCACCCACCCCGTAGGTGGTGCTCAAGGCCGCGGCGCCCCGCAACCGCGCATACCCGTCGGCGGCGTAGCCGGCGTTCAGTTCATTGCTACACCCCACCCACTCCATCCCGTCGGAATCCACGATCGCGTCGTGCACCGGGAAGGCGAAGTCACCCGGTACACCAAACACCGCATCGATCCCGATGTCGCGCAAGCGACGAATCACGTGCTGAATGACGCTCTCTGACATAGCCTCTCACTCCCAAATGGTCGACTCGCACGGCCAACGTCCCCCCTGACCAGTCGTGCCGGTTCGACGTCTTCATTGGCGGGCTCAAGAGCCCGCCAGTGGTGGTGACGTTCAGCGCCGGGGATGGCGCATGGGGATCGCGTCGAGCCAGGGTCCGCGGGGGTCCAGGGGTGTGTCCGGCATCGTCTGGGAGGCCATTCCGCCTGGCGGTTGCTTCATCATCCGGATGAATTTGCCGTCGGGCTCGATGATCACGACGATGGGGCCGCCGCCTCCGGGCAGGATCGGAGAGTGCTCGACGTCGTTGGCGTCCAAGTGTGCGATCCAGTCGTCGAACTGTGCGTCGGTGTCCAACGCGAGGACCATCAGGTCGCACTGGCGTAGAGCACGTGCTGCGGCGGGTGCCCAGCGCAGTTCGATGAGGACGGGAAGCGCTGGAATCTCCAGAATCGTGGCGTACCTGACGCCGTCGCCGTCGACGTGGTCGAGTCCCGTCAGATGCTGGGCGCCGAGAACCCTTACGTACCAGTCGAGACTCACGTCGAGGTCGGCGACTGGAATCTTGAGGTGATGGAATCCGGAGAGGGCAGGTGCGGTCATGAGTGCCTCGCTGAGGTCGACGCTGGGAGGTCGATCCCGAGCGCCTCGGCGATCAGCGCCCGGTCGGCGATGATCGCGTCGGGTCGGACGACGGTCGTTTCGGTCAACTCCCGGAGGGGTGGTGTGCGTGACGTCATCTGGTGCTCTCCGTTCCTCAAAGCGAAACGAACGTTTTGCTTATATGGGCAAGATAGCGCAGTCGTGCCCTTACCGCAACGACCGTTTCGCCTTAGAGTGGAGTGGTGCCGAGGATTAGTGAGGCCGCACGCTTGGAAGTGCGCAGGAAGATTCTGACCAGTGCGTGGCGGTGCTTCTCGCGAGAAGGTTTTCACGTCACGTCGATGGACGACGTGATCGCCGAAACCGGCATGTCGTCCAGTTCGGTCTACCGGTACTTCCGCAGCAAGGAGGAGCTCATCGACGCTACGGCCGAGGAGACCCTGTCACGGACGTATTCGTCGCTGGTCGGTTTGATCGACCAGGATCCGGTTCCCGGCCCGGCCGAGACGCTCGCCACCCTGATGGACAACCTCCGAAGCAGGCAGGGAGGCGAATACGACCTCTCCAAGATCGCGATCACAACCTGGGCGGAGGCACTGCGTCGCCCGGCGGTGCACGAGTTCGCCCATGACTTCTACGCCAAGATGACCGGCGTGTTCATGGCGCTGACCCAACGATGGGTGAAGGACGGTTCGCTGCCCGAGGGTAGCGATCCCACCGCGTTGTCTAGCCTGTTCGTCACGATGATGCCGGGCATGATCGTCATGAGCCACCTCTACGAACTGCCGGCGGCTCAGTCGCTGGCAAGGGGTATGGCCGACTTCGCCGACGCGGTGGACTTGCGCGCTCCGCAGTCATCCAAACAGGAGTAGTCCCCTTACGCAAACGCGTTGCGGCTAACTCAGTTTCGGATTGAGGAAGACATACAGCGCGGTGATCTTGTACTCGCGAAAGACCACGACGTCCAGCCCGGTGTACTCGGGCGGTTCGCCTTCGGGGCCCGACCCCCATGCAAGAATTCCTCCGTTGTGCAACACCTGGGCTTGTCCAGTTGTCGTGTAGACGAAATCCGGATGGGTTGCACGCAACGCACCAGCAAACTGATCCAGCGCCTGCATTCCCACTACGACGTCGTCGGGCACGTAGATCACACAGTCGTCGGTATACAACTCTCCGATCGCGGTACGTCGGCGGCCAGGGTTCCCCTCTCCGAAGACCTCCTGGAGATTGCGGTGGAGAAGTTCGGCAAGCTGCTGACTCATGTTCTGTCTCCTCTTCTCAGCGTCCGGGGATAGTCCTGTGGTGAGTGCGGCAACACGATGCGGCGTGGCAAGGGTTCTGAGTGTCCTTCCGGCGGCGCGTGGTCCGTTGGCTGGCGGCGTATCACCTGGCAACGGCTTCGATGATGCTTTGGGGAGATCCTCCAGAACGCACGGCGGTGCGATGAAGCCCAGCTTCGTTCAGGAGAGCGTCATATTCGGCTAGGGACCGTTCGCAGCCGCCGTCGGTTAGCGCGAGCATGTTGAGGTCCATCATCGCCGCCACACCCGGATGGTCGTCCTCACCGACGATCATCTCGATGATGGCGACGCGGCCGCCGGGTAGCAACGCCTCGCGGCAGCGACGGAGAATTCGCACGCACGTTGCGTCGTCCCAGTCGTGCAAGACGAACTTCAGCAACAGCAAGTCACCTGCCGGAACTTCTTCGAGGAAGTCACCGCCGACGACGCGGGTACGATCCGCGACGTCTGATTCGGCGATTGACGCAGCGACGCTCTCGGCCACATCGGGTCGGTCGAAGACGATGCCCTGCAGACGTGGGTTCGCATGCTGCAACTGGCGCAGCAAGTATCCGTTTGCGCCGCCGACGTCGACGGCGGTGCGCACCAACGTCGTATCCACGATCGCGGCGACGTCCAGTGCCCACAACGACGTCACGCTCTGCATGTAATCGCTGAACTCCTGCGCCTGGCTCGGATTGCCCTGAAGGTAGTCGAAGACCGGGGCGCCGAGCGTGTCCACTGCAAGGCTACGGCCTTCCCGGACCACCGTCGGGAACTCAGACCACGGTGCCCAATGCGAGGTGTTGGTTGCACCTAATGCCATGCCGCGTAGAGAGTTCGGTGTATCACTCCGCAGTGTGCTCAGCAATTCGGTGCCATGGAACAGCCCGCCACCGTCCTTGTCGACCAACCCCAGCGTTACGGCTGCTCGAAGCAGTCGCGCCGTAGCCTTCGGGTCGCTTCGCGCCCGAGCGGATAGCTCGGTGGCAGTGCGTGGTTCGCCGGCTAGATGGTCTGCCAGCGATAGCTCGGCGACCGCACGAACGGCCTGGCTCGTGAAGTACCCATAGATCATGTCGGCCATCTGGTGACGGTGATCGTGGTGTGTCGTCTGCGGGCTGGGCTCGGCAGTCGAGAAGTCCAGGTCATTCGCAACGGCGCCGGTGCTCGTTGGTAGGTCTTGCAGGCTGCGCGCGGTGTCGATCATCGTCTCGGTGAGGGAACGCGGTGTCCACCCGAGCAGGTCGTAGGCCTTGCCGAACCGCGGTTCACGGCGAGTACCGGCGCTGCTGGCGAGCTCACGCAACGGCTTGACGAACAAAGCGAGTGCCTTGAGCAACCAGGTCGGTATGGGTCGACTGGGAACCCTGGCAGCCGCATCGCCCAGGTGGTCCCGCAGGATGCTGGCGATCTCTGCGATCGACGTGAACGCGCTCGCGGCGATGATGCGCTGACCGATCGCCCGCTGATCGACCATCGCCTGGATGTGCAACGCCGCGACGTCGCGAACGTCGACCGCGCCGAAGGCGACGTCGGGCAGAAACGGCATCTGCCGCTCCAGTAGACCCTTCACGATGTTCAGCGAGCTCGAGTAATCGGCGCCCAATGCGGGACCAAAGATGCCGGACGGATTGATTACCACCAATTCCATTGCTCCACCGTTCGTCTCGACGAAATCCCAGGCAGCTCTCTCGGCAAGGGTCTTCGACTTGAAGTAGGCGCCGATGGGTGCGTCGACGTTGGTCCATACCGTCTCGCCAAACGGCCCGGAACCGTGATGGCCGTATCCGATTGCGGCGAACGACGACGTCAACACCACTCGCTTGACCGCGGCGTCGCGTGCGGCGCGCAGCACTCGGAGGGTGCCGTCACGGGCCGGAACGATCAATTCATACCCGTGTGAGGGGTTTACGGCTGGGAACGGTGAGGCCATGTGCAGGACGTAGTCGACGCCGGCCACTGCGTGGTCCCAACCGTCGTCGGAAGTCAGGTCGGCCAATGCGAACGCGAGCCGGTCACCGGCGTCGACGCCTGCGGCCGCGATCATCCTACGAACGTCGGCCTCACGGCTGGGTGAACGGATCGTAGTGCGAACCGTGTGCCCAGCGGCGAGTAGCTGGGCGATAGTGTGGGCTGCAAGGAACCCCGAACCTCCGGTGACCAAAACGGTGGCCTTGCTCATCAAATCATGTCCTTCCCTAGGCAATCCATCGTGCAGCCGTCGGGATCCGCGCACCAGACCCTGGTGATCCTGGTGCTGGCAGGGACATGATCGTCTCGGAAGCAACGCAATTCGCCGTCCGGCGGAGTCGGCTAGGGGCCGGCAGCGTCGGGGTCGCTGGCGAACTCGGCAAGCATGCGGAACGCATCGTGAGAGGGGCTACCGGGCTCGGCGTGGTAAGTCACCAGGAAGTGTTCGGACTCGGGTAGCACGAACTTTTGGAAACGCAGGTCAATGGGGCCAACCTGCGGATGATCGAGCTGTGTCACGCCCTCGTCGCGGACCTTGACGTCGTGTTTGGCCCACAGGGTGCGAAACCGCTCACTGCGGATACTCAATTCTCCGACGAGCTTGGTTACGCGGGGATCGTCGCCACGGCCGGCCACCACCGAACGCAGGAAGGGGACTGCTTTGGCCGTCATCCCGTCCCAGTCTCGGTAGAGCGTCCGCATGTCTGGTGACAGGAATGCCGCCCGCAGAGGGTTGGCGCCCGTGGCGAAGTGTGGTGACAAAGCCGCAGCGAGCCTGTTGGAGGCCAGAACGGTGAAGCTGTGGCCTTGGACGTAGGCAGCGGTGTGAGGCCATCCGTCAATCAGCGACACGATGTGCGGGCTGACGACTTCCGGATGCGATCGTCGCATTGGAACGGTCGTCGGCCTCGCAATGGTGTGCAGGTAAGCGGTTGCGTCGGAATCGAGACACAGTGCGCGGGCGAGGCTCGCGAGAACCTGATCACTGGGATGCAGATCCCGGCCTTGTTCGAGTCGGAGGTAGTACTCAGCGCTGATCCCGGCGAGCATCGCCACCTCTTCCCGGCGAAGCCCTTGGACCCGCCGGCGCGTGTTGGCCTGCAGCCCAACGTCCTCGGGCTGGAGCTGCGCTCGCCGGGCCCGTAGATACTCGCCCAGGTTGGTTCCGCCCACGTCGGCAACCATAGTCATGCAGCCAGCAGGTGACAGTCAATGATCGTCGTGAAGCCGCTGTCGGGGATGACCGCCTTCACCTCGATGGGCAGATATGGGTGCGCACTGAGCATGAGGGCGGTCGAGGCCCCCATCGACAGTCCGTGCAACACGACCTTGGCATCGCCGCCAACGGTGGACACCACCCGGCGCAACCAGCCGAGGTAGTCACGCTGCTCAAGCACTCCCATGCCCACGTAGTTTCCGCCGCTCATACCGTGGCCGCGAGCATCGGCGAGGAACACGTTGAATCCGCGGCGGCGGTACCAGCGCCCGAATTCCCCCATCAACGACGCGTCGGCGCGGTGCCCGTGCAGCCACACCACGGTTCGCGTCGACGGATCACGAGCGGGAAACCAGTACCCCACCGTCTCCACCCCGTCCTCCCCGTACTGCGTCCACCGCTGATGCGCGGTATCGGTGATCCAATCCCAGCCCTGCGCTCGCGCGGCCGCCATCGTTACCGGCACAGAGTCGGACGGATCAGCGGGGACGACACCCAAGGGAGCGGTCCGACACACCACCGATCGAAAGAGGCTGATTCCCAACACGATCGGCGTCACTGCGACTACTCCGGCCACCGTCATCGCAACGTTCAGCCGTCGCCTCCGCACCATACGAGCCCTTACCCGCACCCCCGTCATCGCCATTGACGGCGTCCCATCGTCATTCCACGAGCATGCCCGCCCCGCGACCGCGCACCCAGACCCCGTCACTCCTGGTACCGACAGGGTCACGAACGCCGCCCGCCGTCATCATGGACGCACCGTCTCTAGGTCACACGCTCGATGCCGTCGGCGGCTGAAGCCGTTCGGATCGCCGTCACTGGTCATCAACGGGGACCGTCGTGAATGCCGATGCCCCGAGGCGTTGAGCTGGCAGTGCCCACCCGACAAGCAATTCCAAACGTTGCGCGGAAACTGATCCCGGTTCGACCGTCGACACCCACAGGGTCTGTTCGGGATCATCGGCCGGAGTGAACGATTCGAAACCAAGTTTCAGCTCGCCCACCAAACCGCTGTGGCAGTCGCGGACGCCGAACGTGTGCTGGTTGACGTCGTGCGCAGCCCACCATCGGCGAAAGTCGAGGTCACGCACAGAGAGGTCGCCGACGAGTTCGGCCAGGGCCGGGTCGTGTGGATTGCGGCCGGCGTAGAGACGCAGCTGCGCAACGATTCCTTGCGCCGTCGAAGGCCAATCCGTGCAGAGTGCCCGCACTTCGTCGTGCAGGAAGATGAGCCGCGCCATGTTGCGGTAACGGGGCGGCAATGCGTCGAAGTCGGTGAACAGCGCATTCGCCATCGGGTTGGCGGCCAAGACGTCGAGGCGTCGGCCCAACACCAGTGCGGGCACTTCGGTGAGGCTGTCCACTACTAGCAGCAGACCTGGGCGCACCCGTTGGGGCGCTGGGGGACGCGGGCGCGCGCGGCTGGGCTTGGCCAACCGGAACAGATGCGCCCGTTCCAGTTCGTTGAGTTGAAGGGCCCGCGCCACCGCGGCCAATACAGACTCGGACACGTTGGCGCTGCGGCCACGCTCTAGGCGAACGTAGTAATCCACGCTCACGCCCGCCAATTGGGCGACTTCCTCGCGACGCAGACCCGGCACACGGCGCACACCGAACCGCTCGGGCAGGCCCACCTCAGCCGGAGTCACCCTCGCCCGGCGCGAGCGCAGAAAATCTCGCAGCTCGACGTTGGGCGACCCGCTCATTGCCTTAGTTTAGGCCCGCGAGCGGCACCCATGTGCCGCTAGAGGGGTTCTGTTGGACCCCCCGTCGGGTCAACCCTCCCTCGGACACCTCCATGGCGGTTGGGTGGTGGCAGACGCTACGAGACTTTCATGGAAGGACCCCCAATCATGCAGCGGAGGCACCTCGGCGGTACCGGCATCTCGGTCAGTGAATTCGCACTGGGCGCGATGAACTTCGGCGCCATGGGAAACGCTGACCACGACGAATCGGTGCGCATGATCCACACCGCACTGGACGCCGGTGTCAACCTGGTCGACACGGCAGACGTGTACTCGAAGGGCGAGTCGGAAACCATCGTCGGTAAGGCACTGCGTTGCCGGCGCGACGACGTGGTGCTTGCCACGAAGTTCGGCCTGCCGATGGACGAGGGACCAGATCGCCGCGGCGCGTCTGCGCGATGGATCCGGCGAGCCGTCGAGGACAGTCTCCACAGGCTGGCCACCGACTACATCGACGTCTATCAATTGCACCGGCCCGACCACGCCACCGACATCGACGAAACACTCGCCGCACTGACGGATCTCGTCCGCGCAGGCAAGGTTCGGGCAATTGGCACTTCGTCTTTCGCGCCCGAGGAGATCGTCGAGGCGCAATGGACCGCCGAACGTCGTGGCCACCAACGGTTCAGGACCGAACAACCGCCATACTCGCTGTTCACACGCGGCATCGAGAATCGAATGCTGCCGACGGCCCAGCGTTACGGTATGGGAGTAATGACCTTTGCTCCGTTGAATTCTGGCTGGCTGTCCGGTCGCGCCGACCCCACCGCATCGGCACGCAACGCCGGAATCGGCGCCCATTTGTTCGACATGGAACAGCCCGGTGTCCGGGCCAAGGCGTTTGCTCTCAAGCAGCTCACCGCGCTGGCGGGTGAGGCCGGGATACCGCTTTCGCATCTCGCCCTGGCGTTCGTACGGGCGCATCCCGCCGTCACATCGGTGTTGCTCGGGCCCCGGCGGCCCGACCAACTCGAGGATCTGTTGGCCGCTGCCGACGTCCACCTGGAAGGCGACATGCTGGATCGGATCGACGAGATCGTGCCGCCCGGCGTGGACTTCAACGCCGCCGACCTGTTCGTCGAACCAACTCCCGCGATCCAAGACAAGACACGTCGGCGCCATCCCCGCGTTGGCTCGGCGGTGGCGAGTTGACCGACGAAGAGGTGGAGGCCGTCGCTCGGGCGCTCGACGTCGGTCCGGAATCCTCCCCAGCCGAACGCACCATCGACATCACGACAGTGGGCGCGCGCAGCGGCCTACCGCGCCGCATCGAAGTGTGGTTTCACCGCGTCGGAGGGCGCTGGTATCTGACCGGGATGCCCCAACCGCGCGCTTGGTACGCGAATCTGCGCGCCCACCCGCAATTCCTCGTGCACCTCAAACACGGTTGCACCGCTGATCTGCCGGCCAGAGCTGTGCCGGTGAATGAGCCGACCCGGCGGAAGGTGATCACCGCCGTCCTACAACTGCAGGATCGTCCCGACGTCACCGCCAGGGTCGGTCAACGACAGGATCTCGACGAGTGGCTCGCCCGCAGCCCGCTTGTGGAGATCGTCTTCGACGACCCGCGGCTACAGGCACTGTCTGGTTTCTGAGCACCGGGCGCCCCTACTGCGTTGGTGAGTTGGGGGCATCGCAACACTGGTTGGCAAGACGCCGACGCTGCGGCCTGGCAGGAGAGCGTGCAGGCGTTCGCCGGACTGCTCCGTGATCACGGCGTGCGAGCAGAACTCGAACTATGGCAACCGAGCGCTTGTTGAACGGGGCACTCAGTGCAGAGTCGGGGTGACGGCGGTGTCCGGGCCCGCAAGATTGGCGAGTTCTGCCGAGTCATGGTGCACGCACGCCGCCGTCTTCGAGTCGTTGGGCGGCTCCCACAGATGCGTGCGTCGTCGGGCAAGTCCATGATGGGCGAGGCGAGAGGACCTGACCATGAGCAACCGCGAGGACAACGAGGCGCTGTATCAGGCGTATTTGGTGTGCTGCAACGCGCACGACTTCGACGCGATGACGGCGTTCTACACCCCGACCCTCGTGGTCAACGACGCTCCCATCCCGGCTGGCGCCGTCACGGAGCAGTTCAAGCCGCTGGTGCACGCCTTCCCCGATTGGCGTTGGGAGGTCCGCAGTCTGGTGACCGAACGCGACCTGATCTCCCTGCACTTCACGGTCACCGGCACCCACCAGGGTTCCTTCCAGGGGATCGAGGCCACCGGCCGCCGCATTGCGGTCCAGGAGTTCACGCTCTACCGCGTCGAGGACGGCAAGTTCGCCCAGGTGTGGGATCTGCTGGACGTCAACGCGTTGCTCGAACAGATCGGTGCGCCCTGACCGTTCCGGTCCGCTAGGGAAGGGGCGCGTCGGCGATGGCGTCGAAGACGGCCTCCAGTAGGTCCACCAGGTGATCGGGACGACGTGAGTGTGGTCACCTGACTTGGCCCCACTTCGGTCGTAGTTCTTCACGAGTTTTGGCCCCACCGGGTGGTGATTGTGTCCGTCCGGGTGGGCGCGGTGTGTCGTCACCAATGTTGGCCCCACCCTCGTTCAGATCGTTCCTGTCGCCCGTCGTCTCTGACGGTCGTCAGGGAGGGTCGGTCAGGATGCGGTCACGCGTGGAACTGTTCGAGCAGATCAGAAGGGATCGGCGGATCGAGGATTTGTCGGTCCGTGAGTTGGCGGATCGTCATGGCACACATCGTCGTACGGTGCGTCAAGCCCTGGCCGACGCGGTTCCGCCGCCACGGAAGGTCTATCCCGTCCGGCCCCGGCCAGCGATCAGTGAGTGGGTGGCGGTGATCGACGCCTGGCTGCTGGCCGACGTGGACGCCCCGCGCAAGCAACGCCACACCGCACGGCGGGTCTGGCAGCGTCTCGTTGCCGAGCATCAGGTCACGTGCTCGGAGGTGACGGTGTCGCGGTACGTCGCCCGGCGTCGGGACGAACTCGGACTGCTCCGGAACGAAGTGTCGATCCCGCAGTCCCATCTGGCCGGCGCTGAGGCCGAGGTCGACTTCGGCCAGTTCTACGCCACGATCGCCGGACTGGTCGTGAAGTGCTGGATGTTCGTGATGCGACTATCGCACTCGGGCAAAGCGTTTCACGTCGCCTTCGGCAACCAAGCCCAGGAAGCATTCTTGGAGGGCCACGTGCTGGCCTTCGAATACTTCGGGGGTTTGCCCGGCCGGATCCGGTATGACAACCTCAAACCCGCCGTCATCCGAGTCCTCAAAGGGCGTGACCGCACCGAGTCCGAACGGTTCACCGCACTGCGCAGCCACTACGGATTCGACTCGTTCTTCTGCCGCCCCGGCATCGACGGCGCTCACGAGAAGGGCATTGTGGAAGGCGAGATCGGCCGCTTCCGACGCCGCCACCTCGTTCCAGTCCCGAAGGTCGCCTCGCTGGCCGAACTCAACGAGCTGATCGCTGCCGCCGACGTGGCTGACGATGACCGGGTGATCACCGGCCGCTCGATCACCATCGGCGCGGCGTTCGCCATCGGCGCGGCGTTCGCCATCGAGTCGAGCGAGCTGATGGCATTGCCCGCCGAGGCGTTCGACTGCGCCCGGCTCCTGCAAGCCAGGGTCGACAACCGGGCCAGAGTGTCTGTGCAGCAATGCTTCTACTCCGTCCCAGCCCGCTACGCCGGGCGACGCCTCCCGGTGCGGTTGGCCGCCCGGACCGTCGAGGTCTACGACGGACCACGACTGGTCGCCTCCCACGAGCGGGCGGTCGGACGCTACGTCGAGGTGCTGTGCCTGGATCACTATCTCGAGGTCCTCAAGACCAAACCCGGGGCGCTGCCCGGCGCGACCGCACTGGCCCAGGCCAAGGCCCGCGGGGTGTTCACCGCATCGCACCAAAGCTATTGGGATGCAGCCCGATCCGTCCGCGGCGACGCCAAGGGAACCCGTGCCTTGATCGCCATCCTGCTGGCGCACCTCACCATGGCCGCCGCCGTGTTGGTCGCCGCGATGGACCGGGCCGTCACCTCAGGATGCCTGGATCCTGTCTCGAACCTCGTGGCATTCCGGCTCAAGCTCAACAGGTTCCGGGGTCTCGCTGACGGAACCGACTCGGCGCGATCCCGGACCAGCGCTTGAAAGCAACGCTAAACGCGCTCTCGGACCGGTAACCGAGCGTCGTTGCGAGCTCGGTGATCGACGCCGATCCACTGGCCAGTGCTCGTTCGGCTTGGCGCATTCGCCATCTGAACAGGTAGGTGACAGGGGGAACGCCGGCGATCTTGGTGAACCGGTCGGCAAAACTGCTCCGCGACATTGCGCATGCAGCAGCGAGTTCTGAGATATGCCAGTCTCTGCCCACGTCGGCATGCATGAGCTGCAACGCGGGCCTTAACCGGTCGTCGGCGGCAGCACGGACCCATCCTGAGGGCAGCTCATCTGCTGCTGCCGCCCAGGCCCGGAGAACCTGCACGAATAGCAGCTGCGTCAGCTGTGCTGAGGCAGCGGTGCGTCCGGCACGTTCGTAGCTGAACTCCTCGAAGAGCTCTTCGAGCAGCCAGCGCGCGGTCATGGCTTCCCGCGCTTCGCCACGCAGGTGCAGGACGGGTGGGATGGCGTCCCGAAGGAAGTCATCGCCGGCCTCGAATAATTCGATGTGCGCGGTGACGCATATATGGTCGTCGTCTCGATCGACCGGACGAACCGGATCGGTCTCGCGGAGACGAATGGGTGGTTTGTCGAGATCGCTTCCTAGGTCGAAAGGCGTGCGTCCGTCGACCACCAGTACCTCGCCTTCGGCGACCTGCAGGCCTGCGGGTTCAGCAGCGAGTCGAAACCACATGGACCCTTTCACGACTCCCATGATTTTGATCCGGCTCGGGGCCGGGGACCGAGCTGACCATGCGCCTGATCCGGAGATGCCGCCGGATAGCGCGCATCGCGCGCGGGAAACTTGGAGAAGATCAGAGATCAGGTCCACACACACCAATCTAGGACTCTGGCGAAGGGATTGAGGAGTTTGGATGATTCACAATCCCGAGATCTGCCGTCAGGCTGGACAAGACATCAAGACCCCGCCGGCCCGAGCTGCGGCGGGGAATGCCCAACAGTGAGCCTGAGCGGGTCACCTCCAGCCCAATCGAGATACCGGAGTTTCACATGGCCTTTACCGTCCTCCTGCATGCCAAAGCCAAGTCTGGGTGCAGTCAAGATGTGGTCGACTTCTACCGCGAGACCCTCGCCGCCACCCGCTCTCGGCCCGGCTGCATCGGAGTACGGGTCGTCCGCCGCGCCGACGACGACACCCAATTCGCGCTGATAGAGCAATGGGACGACAGAGCGGATCAAGAGGCCTACGCCGCATGGCGAACCGAGACCAGCGCCGATGTCATGGCGCGATTCGGTGAGCTTCTTGACGGACCGCTCAAGGTCGAGTTCTTCGAGGAGATCAACGCCTGAGCTATGTACCCGCCTCCACTCATTTGCGTCAGAATTCACAACCGAGTTCTACCCGACCAGGCAGGACCCAGATGGCTACTCCATCACGTCCGCAGCCGCCAACTGGGTCAAGTCCGGGGACGTGGTGTTGGACACGTTCTCCAGGCGGGTGGTCGGCTGGTCGATCGATTCGAGTCAGACCGCAGCGTTGGTCACCAACGCATTGAGTATGGCCATTACCAATCGCGATCCGCAGGCCGGTGGGGTCATCCACTCCGACAGGGGTAGTCAGGGCGGATTCAATCGGTTGTCGCAACACCGGCTTGTTGGAGCAACAATAGCTGGTCGTTGAAGGCCTCTGCCGGGGTTTTCCAGCCGAGTGTCTTGCGGGGTCTTGTGTTTAGGGCGTGAGCGACCGCTTCGATGTCCTCTGCGGACCATCGGGATAGGTCGGTTCCCTTCGGAAAGTACTGGCGCAGCAGACCATTGGTGTTCTCGTTCGTGCCGCGTTGCCATGGCGATTGTGGGTCGGCGAAGAGTACGGGGATACCGGTCTCAACCTTGAACTGGGCGTGAGCGGACATCTCCTTGCCGCGGTCCCAGGTCAGCGACCGGGCCAGCTGATCAGGCAAGGTCGACATCGTCTGGGCAAGTGCGTTTTTCATGGTGATCGCGCCATAGCCGGCCAAGGGTGGGCCGTTCTTGATCGTGTGCTTGTGCCGGTAACCGTGCTCGCGGGGCAGGTGCACGAGCATGGTGAACCGTGTTGTGCGTTCGACCACGGTGCCGACAGCTGAGCGCTCCAGCCCGATCAGGAGGTCTCCTTCCCAGTGCCCAGGAACCGCGCGGTCGGCAACCTCTGCGGGCCGTTCGCTGATCAGCGTCTCAGGCGTGACGTGCGCCCAGGCCTTGCGGCGGGAACGCTCCCGTGGTGCGCGCAGCGCGCGCCCGGTGCGAAGACACCACACCAGCTCGCGCTTGAGCGCGCCGCGGCCTTCGATGTAGAGCGATTGATAGACCGCCTCGTGGCTGATTCGCATGGACTCATCACCGGGGAAGTCGAGTTTGATCCGGTTGGCGATCTGTTCCGGACTCCAGGCCTGCACCCAGGCTCGGTCCTTGCGGTGCGGTTTGTTGTTGCCGGTCCACCGCGGCGGTGGCGGTCCGGCCACTACCGAACCGTCGGTTCTGCTGATCTGTCCCGAGAGCCGTTCTTGGACATAGGCATGCAGCTTCGGATTGGTGACCAGCTTGGCTGTCTTCGGGCGCTTGGCGGTCAGCTGGGCCTTCCATTGCGCGACCGTCGCGCGGTATTCGGAGGTGTATCCGCGAGTGGCAGCATTGCGGCGCAACTCGCGCGACACTGTGGATGGATCCCGACCGATCGCCCGAGCGATCTGGCGCACTCCCGCACCTTGAGCTTTGAGCAGCGCGATCTCCTCGCGTTCGCAGAAATACAGGTAGCGCCCCGACAGTGGTGTGAGATCGAATGGTGGCATGCCGCCAGCGTTGTGGAACCACCGCTGTCCGACCGGCTGCGACGCGCCGACTTCGATCGCGGCCACTGCCGGCAGCAATCCCTTGGCGATTTCGATCCAAAACAGCCGCTCGGTCTCGCGCTGATGGGGCGGAGCCCCCGGCGACCTCATCGCACGACGAATAGCGCGATCGGCTGCTTGCTGTCGACGAACCATCGAACACCCTCCAAATGTCAGGGTGTTGCTTCCACCGGTTTAACCTGGTCAGTTTCGGTCCCGAAAGTTCGTTCACGCACTGTCACACAACGGTTTACACGGATCGATGGGCCGCACCGGAGCGTGCGGAGACAACGCCGCGATGGAGTCGTTCTTCGCCCTTCTGCAAGGCAACGTGCTCGACCGGCGACGCTGGTCCACCCGAGCCGAACTGCGCCTGGCGATCGTGGCCTGGATCGAGCGGACCTACCACCGCCGCCGCCGGCAACGCGCCCTCGGCAGACTCACCCCGATAGAGTTCGAACTGCTCCACACACCAGTCGCAACCGCGGCCTGAAATTCACACCCCGCGAGTCAACTGAACTCGGTGCAGTCCCATGGCACTGTCGCAGCGCGCAGATTGGCTGCCACCACTACGCTTTTGAGTGTTCCTCCCGCAGCCAATGCGGTTACCTCTAACCACGAGTCCAGGGCTTCACCTTCAAGTGGTTGTACCTGGACAGGCAGCAGGCGGCGGTCGACTCCCATTTTGCGCAGCTACTTTGACAAAGCTTGTCGGCGCAGTGCGTCCGGACCGGCCCTACGTGGTGTTATGCACCTCCGATAGTCAGGCCCACTGACCGTGTTGTTTAACAACGGCTACACGCTTGTCAATCTTCACTGCATCTCGACAGCATATCTGTGGCTTCTCAAACTTCAAGTCCACAAGCGGTTCGCTGACCTGCGCCGACGGAGACGTTCTCACGTGGTGTCCACCCCGGGAAATCTCACTTTCATGTCCACTCGTCCAGGGACGCGAATTGAGCTCGTGCCGGGTTCAATTCGCCTCACGATGCCTCACAAGGGGTATCGTCACGTGACGGCAAAAAGTACCTGCCCAAGCGACAGAAAGCCGATGTTCTTCACGCCTGTAGCAACCAGCCGCAGCAAAGGTGAGTTCCTCACCGGAGCGCGCCGTCTGGTGCCCTCCAGCCGACACTGTTCCCCTTACCGGCGAGGTGCGTCACCGCGACGAACTACGGACGGGCTCGGGGACCCCGTACACAGGTAACCCCTGGTCGGCTTGACCAGAGCCAGCGGTCCCCGATGCACTTACTGCAAAGGGTGGTGATGGTGTCGCCCCTCGAATCCGTCGACACGCTGAAGTCAGCCAGTTCGAGCTACCGCAGGTAGTCGCGCCCAGCCTGGTCGTGATGGACCAACTACTTGTATCGAACGCCCGTTCCAGGGCGTTCACGCACCGCTTGGGACACCACGCGCCTGTCTATCGGGTAGCCCGCGACCGTGAGTGGATGCAGCCACGGGCCTGCAGGCCCGGCTCAACGTTGGCGGTCACACATACCGTCTAGAAAGCTGGCCACCCGCGAAGTGCGAGATCCGCGACCCTTGCAGTTCGTCAAGGGTGGCTCCGCTTCGGGCTTGGACGGCGAGCCCTTGGCAGACTGCTAACACCCACCGGGCGAGCAACACCGAGTCGACGCTGATCGGCTCGCCGCCGGCGACCGCCCTGTCGAACCGTTCGGCGAGCCGACGGACCGACGCCCTGCGCAGCTCGGTCAGTCCGGGTGCCCGCCCAACGGTCAGGCAGCCGGGGATGTCGCCGCTGACCGCCTTTGCTGCGCCATGCACCATGGCCTCGGCAACCTCGCGGGCCGTCGGCTGCGCGAGAGCGCCGACCAGGTAGTCGCCGGGGCCGGCGAGATAGCGCTGAACGGTGCGCGCGAACAGGTTCTCCTTGGTGCCGAACTCGGCGTAGACGCCGCGCCGGTTCACACCCGTCACGTCGCTGACGTCGGAAATCGACACCCCGTCGAAACCGCGTTCCCAGAACAACCTCATCGCGGCGTCTTCGACCCGGTCGGGGTCGAACTCCCTGGGCCGCCCTACGGCCACCTGTCGCCCCCTCTGTGGAATGCCGGTCACATTTGAGTCTGGGTTGCCGACGGGCTTATGGGTTTGATCGCAACGTGCGTGATCGCAGCATGCCGCGGGTACGGGACGTTATGGGGCTCAGTCGGTTACGCGTAAACCCGACGTCAACCGGAGACGTCAGGCCCGGTCGCGATCTCTGGATCCACGGCGGGGTGGTGGACTGTTGCGGTGAGACGTCTCTTAGACCTTGGCCAGGAACGCGCGAATGAGACCACTAATTTCCTCGCCGTGGGTTTCGAGGGCGAAGTGTCCGGCGTCGAGTAGGTGGTACTCGCCATTTGGCAGATCTCGCCGAAACGCCTCGGCGCCAGCGGCTCCGAAGATCTCGTCGTTCTTGCCCCAGGTGACCAGTAGCGGTGGTTGGTGTACACGGAAGTACTCCTGGAATGCCGGGTATCCGTCGAGATTGAATTGATAGTCCCAGAAGAGCTGCAGCTGAATCGCGTCGTTGCCGGCGCGGTCGAGCCCGGCCTGATCGAGCAGCCAGGCCTCTGGCGCGATGCGGTCCAGCCGGTCCGCGGGCACCCCGTGCGTGTACTGCCAATGGGTGGCTTTGGCGGTGAGCAGCTCCCGCACGCCGGCTTCATTGGCGGCTCGGTCCTTGGCGTGGGCGAACAGGATGTCCCAGAACGGCGTAAAGCCCTCCAGGTAGGCGTTGCCGCTCTGGGAGATGATCCCGGTGATGCGTTCTGGATGAGCGCTGGCGATCCGCAATCCGATGGGGGCGCCGTAGTCGTGGATGTAGATGGCGAAGCGTTCCAGTCCGAGCTGCTGGATGAGACCTTCGGTGATCTCGGTGAGTCGGTCGAAACTGTAGGTGAAGTCGCCGACCGACGGCATCGCCGACTGGCCGAACCCGATGTGGTCCGGCGCCACGAGGTGGTATTCGTCGGACAGCGATGTGATCAGGTTGCGAAACATGTGGGAACTCGATGGGAACCCATGCAGGAGAAGCAGGGTTGGCTTCGACGGGTCGCCTGCCTCACGGTAGAACACGTCGAGTCCGTCGATGCTCGCGGTGTGATAGCGGGTGCTGAAGTCGGTCATTGCGAAGCCATTTCTCGTAGTGGCGTGAACGTCTCGTCATTGCCCACGCTGGTAGGAAAGCGCATCCACGCGCGAACTGCTACTGTGTATACACAATCGATGCCCTGCCGTCCAGCCCTTGCCCCACGATCGAAGGAAGCACCCGATGCCGGTTCGCGTTGACTCGGCGCTCGACGATCTCGCGGTTCCGACGCTCGACAATCCCCGTGAGATCAGTTCACAATTGCACACCCATCTGCGACGGCTCATCAACGACGGCGAGATCGCCCCGGGCACCGAACTGAACCAGGCCGACCTTGCCCGCCGGTTCAGCGTGAGCCGCATCCCCATGCGCGAGGCGTTCCGAATGTTGCAGCAGGAGGGGCTCATCGACGTCGCGCTCAACCAACGCGCGGTCGTTCGGGCGCTCGACGCCACGGAGGTCGACCAGTTGTACGGGGTGCGGATCACCCTGGAAGCTCTTGGGGCGCGCATCACCGCGGGCCGCCTGAGTGAGGCAGAGGTGGCCGAGGCCCGAGTGTGCCTGAACACCATGCGAAAGACCAAGCGCGCCAAGGACATGAGTGAGTGGGTCGCCGCCCATCGACGCTTCCACAGCCTGTGCACGGCGCGGGCGGGAACGCCCCTGGCGGGGATCATTCTGTCCTATTCGGAGCGCAGCGAGCGATACGTGCGGTTCGGTCAACGGGCCCACGCGGACACATTCGCCGTGGCCGAAGCCGAACACGAACGGTTGTTGACTGCATTGGTCGAAGGACAGGGCGAAACTGCTGGTGCGTCGATGGCACATCATCTCGCACACACTGCTGCAACCGTTTTGGCCGACCTGGACGCGGGCTTCGAAGCGGTCACGGTGGCTCAGTCGTTGCAGATGTGCGGGGGCGGGTCGCTGTAGACGTCCGCGTACCCGTCAGCTGAAGACGAGACCCCCGTCCACCACCAGCGTCTGGCCAGTGATGAACCCGCTGGCCGGTGAGCACAGGAACGTGATGGCCCCGGTGAGGTCGGCGGGCGTCATCGCCCGGGGAATGGCGCGCTGTCGCTCCAGGGTGGGGAAGTACGACGTGTCGTTCAGCGCGGCTGAGGATTCGTTGTCGACGAGTCCGGGTGCGACGGCGTTGACGGTGACGCCGTCGCGACCCACTTCCTTCGCGATGGATCTGGTCATCGCCATGACGGCACCCTTGGACGCGGTGTAGTGCGCGAAGAACGGCACCCCGGCGTGCACGGTCGCGGAGGCGATGTTGACCACGCGACCGTAGCCTTGCGCCTTCATCCTGGGGTAGACCGCGGCGGTGGCCAGCCACACACCTTTGGCGTTGACGCCCATCACTTTGTCCCAGTCGTCGACTGAGATATCGGCGAAACTCTTCTTGGCGCCCAGACCTTCGTAGATGGCCGCATTGTTCACCAGGACGTCGACCCGATCGAACCTGTCCACTGCTGCCGACACCATGGCCTCCAGTGAAGCCGGATCGACGACGTCGGTGCGGTGAAAGAATGCATCCGCTCCGTCGCTGTCGAGCTTCGCGGCCAGCGCCTGACCCTCCTCGACCAGGACGTCGGCTACCACGACCTTGGCACCCTGGCCGGCGAGGTGCGTCGCCAGTGACGCTCCGATACCGCGGGCTGCACCGGTGACGACGACGACCGAGCCCGCGACGGACTTTGGCTCCACGGCAGGGGAATCCGACATCCGACTCACCTGGCCTCGTCGGGAACGGAGAAGCCGGCAACCTGGCGGTACCGTTGCGAGATCTCGTCCAACTCCGCACGGCTGATCACGGTGTCGATGTCATCGAAGGGCTTGTCGCCGGTACGTTCCCACACTTCCTTGAGGATGGCGTCCGGCGGGGTTGCGCGGTTGGTCAGTACCACCGCCGACGTCTTGGGCCGCCGGTCGGCTTCATAGGCCAAGAGGGCCGTGGGAGCATCGTCGTCGGACTGCAACGCCTCGCGAAGCGCACGGGCGTCCAGGATTGCCTGGCCGGCTCCGTTGGACCCACGTGGCACCATCGGGTGGGCGGCATCACCGAGAAGCGTTGCCCGCCCCACGGTCCACGACCCCAACGGGTCCTGGTCCACCATGGGGTACTCCAACACCGTGTCGGCGCCTCGCAGCAGGGCGGGCACGTCCAACCAGTCGAAGGTCCAGTCGGAGAAGGCGGGGGCGAAGTCTGCGGGGTCCCCTGGTTTACCCCAGTCGCGGTCCCCGGAATAGGGTCGTTCGATCTCGGCGACCCAGTTGATCAGTTGGGTGCCGTCGGGGTTGTCGCGAATCGGGTAGATGACGAGCTTTCCGTCGCGTAACCACCCGGCGCGAACCATGCTCGCCCCGGACAGGAACGGCTGCCCGACCGTGGTTCCGCGCCACATCAGGACTCCGGAGTAGCGCGGTGCGCCCTCGTCGGGATGGAATTGTTTGCGGATGGCCGAATGCACCCCGTCGCAACCGATCACGGCGCGACCAGTCACCGGCTCCTGCGGTTCGCCGGTGGTCGCCGAGCGGAAGCGCGCCGTGATGCTCGAACGATCCTGGTCCACCCCGAGGCATTGATGGTCCCCGGTGATGGCGTCATCGCCCAGCCGCTCTCTGACGATGTCTGCCAGGGTCAATTGCAGATGCCCGCGGTGGATCGACAGCTGCGGTGTGGGGTAACCGGCATATCGGCCGGCTGGTTCGGTGTAGATGTGCTGACCGAAACGGTTGAAGAACGCCGACTCGCGAGTTTCGACGGCGATGGCCTCCAAACGTTCCAAGACGCCGAGGTCTGCCAGGACCGCGGTGGCGTGCGGGAGGACGTTGATGCCGACCCCGAGCGGCCGTAGCTCGGGTGCTGCCTCGTAGACGCGGCACGGGATGCCTGCTGCGTGCAGTTCCAAGGCCAGTGTGAGGCCCCCGATCCCTGCGCCGACGATGGTGATGGGTGCTGTCGTGGTCGTCATGGCTGAGCCTTCTTCGCCTGAGTGGGGTTGGCATGCATATCGATTCGATCCGCCAGAATTTGCACTTCGGTGGCCTCGTCGACCGCGATCTCGCCGTGGCCGCGG
Source organism: Mycobacterium sp. IDUB_1 (assembly GCF_055419625.1). Classification (NCBI taxonomy): domain Bacteria; kingdom Bacillati; phylum Actinomycetota; class Actinomycetes; order Mycobacteriales; family Mycobacteriaceae; genus Mycobacterium; species Mycobacterium sp. IDUB_1. The sequence continues at coordinate 642,936 of NZ_JBVAYA010000001.1, forward strand.
CCGATGCCGCTCTGTTTGAAGCCACCAAAGGGCATCGACGGGTCCGAAGCGCCGACGCGGTGGATGTTGACGAAGACCGAGCCGGCTTGAATGCGCCGCCCGACGTCGAAGGCGTGCTCGACGTCGTCGGACCAGACCGACGCCGCCAGCCCGTATTCGCTGTCGTTGGCCAATGCGACGGCTTCGTCTTCGGTGTCGAACGCGAGAATGGGCACGACGGGGCCGAATTGCTCCTGCTGCACCAAGGGTGAGTCCTGACGCAGACCGGTGACGACCGTGGGCCGGATGAAGTACCCGTCCTCGGGGCTGGAATCGAGATACTGTCCGACCTCGGCGACGTGGGCACCCTCGCTGCGGCTGGTCTCGATCAGATCGGTCACCGTGCGGTGTTGCTGACCGTTGTTCAACGGCCCCATCCGGACCGCGGGGTTGAGACCCTCTCCGACCACCAGCGCGTTGGTCGCGGCGGTGAAGGCTTCGGTAAATTCCTCGAACAGATTGCGCTGCACGTAGAGCCGCTTCGGCGCGTAACACACCTGGCCGGTGCTGGTGAACGCGCCCCGGACCAGTTCGTCGACCAATTGCGTTGTCACAGTGGCGCTGTCGAGGACGATGGCGGGATCGTTGCCGCCCAGTTCGAGGCTGAGGTTCTTGAGGTTCACGCTTGCGTCACGCATGATGGCCCGGCCGGTGGCGGTACTTCCGGTGAAGCTGACCTTGCGCACCCGGGGGTGGGTGGTCAGTGACGCGCCAACCTCCGGACCGGAACCCGCGACGACGTTCACCACACCGGGGCCGACCGTCGCCGCAAGGCGGCGCAGCACCAAGGCCAGCGCCAGCGGCGAGTTGTCGGGCAACTTGACCACGACGGTATTGCCGGCCACGAGCGCCGGAGCGATCATCAGCGTCGCGAGCAGCACGGGATAGTTCCACGGCACGATGACGGCGACCACTCCCATGGGGGCACGGCGTTCGACGATGCGCCCCCGGTGGTCCTCGGTGACCGACTCCCGAGATGCATGGTCCGCGAGTCCGGCGTAATAACGCAGGGTTCGGGCCGTGTTGGCGATCTCGGCGGTGGCGTCGGCCAGGATCTTGCCGTGTTCGCGGGTGAGCAACGTCGACAGGGACGCTCGGTCCGCGTCGATGTCGTCGGCAGTCCTATGCAACGCGGCCGCCCGATCGGGGGCAGGTCGGGCGGCCCAACCCGCGAACGCGGCTTCCGCCGCCGCCACCGCGGCGTCGACCGACGCGCGATCTCCGGTGGAGTAGCCGCCGACGGTCTCAGAAAGTCTGGCCGGATTGCGCACCTCAATGATGGGCCCGTCGACGTCGCGCCCGTCGATCAGCAGCGGGATGGTGACCGTAGCGGCGTGGTTGGCGGCGGTCATGACACGTCGATCGTCACGACCGGCGTCTCGCCGGCGGCGGCCTGGATGACGCGCGATACGCAGCAGCACATCCTGCGGTTGGCGTCGCGTTGGCGGGCGCTGTAGAAGACGTCGCGATGATCCACCACGCCGTCCACCCCGAGGAGCCTGACCTCGCACAGTCCGCACTCCCCCTTGCGGCAGTCCGACATCATGTCGACGCCGGCGCCTTCGAGGGCCTGCAGCATCGACTGATGCGTTCCCACCCGGGTCTCCACCTGCAGGCGCGGGATGCGCACGATGAACTCTTCCGCGTCGAACCACCCGCTGTTGCCGAAGGTCTCATAGCGCAGATTCGAGGGCGGGAGCCCGGCGTCGGCCCAGCACCGCCGTACGGCGTCCATCAGCCGGATCGGCCCGCACACGTACAGCTCGGTGTCGTGGTCGACGGTCTCCACCAGCTTGGCGGCGTCCAGCGAGGTGCCCTCGTCGTCGACGTGGACGACCATGCTGTCTCCGTGGAGTTCCTGCAACTGCGGTAGGTAGGCCATCGCCGGTCGCGAACGTCCGACGTAGACGAAGGTGTAGTCGGCTCTGAGGTGGTGCAGCACTCGCGCCATCTCGGCCACCGCGGTGATTCCGATGCCGCCTGCGAGCAGGAGGTAACGCGGAGCACCGACACGGAGCGGGAAGTTCTGCAGCGGCTGGGTGAGTTCGACGGAATCACCCACCGTGAGCGAGTGCATGAACACCGATCCGCCCCGCGAGTTCGGCGCCCGCAGGACGCTGATGGCCAGATGCGTGCCACCGTCGTGCGATTCGATCACGGAGTACGATCGGGTGTCTCGCCGCCCGTCCACCTGGACGACGACATCGACATGTGAGCCTGGTTGGGCGGCAACGGGATTCGATACTTCGACGACGATCCGACGGATTCCCGTGGCGATGTCACGCGCCTCGACGACGGTGCCAAGTTGCCAGACTTCCTTGTTGGTGGCGGCCATTGGTCAACCCCGTCAGCTCTGGGAGGGGAGGCGGCCTTCGGCCTCCAGTTGGCGGGTGAGCAGTCGACGGATCCACATGCCACCGGCGTCGATGTTCAAGTTGTAGAACTCGTAGTCGGGGTTGGCGTCGATCGCCTTCTGCTGGGCCTGCAGCATCGCCGTGTCCTCGGTGAAGACGTGTCGAATGCCGTCGCGGATCTGCGTGGTCAGCAGTTGGCTGTCCATCAGGTAGTTGCGCATCCACGCCCAGTGGTACCGGCACGTCGTGTCGGTCTCCGGGGTGATCGTGTTCATCACGTACCCGTTGATGCCCTGACTGCGATCCCCCTGCGGTGCACCGGTCCCGGTCTTCGCGACGCCAACGTCGATGCAGATGGTGGAGGGATACCGGTAGTGGATGATCTGCCACCGGTCGACGTTGCCGTCGAAACCGGGGAACTTGTTTCGCATCTGGGCGGCCATGAACGGCACCGGCGGGATGTCGATCATCCACCTGCTGAGGGTGACGCTGTTCCCGTCGTGCACCACGTCGAACTCCGAGGTGCTGATGTTCTCCCCGCCGATGCTGCTGGTGTGCAGGAACTCTTCGTGGGTGAGGTCCATCAGGTTGTCGAGCACGAGCTGAAAATTGCATTGCAGCGCGATCGTTTCCCCGTCGCCGGCCCACTCGTCCATCTGGTGCATGTCGGGCACCTCGTCGGCCTTCGCGAGGTAGGGGTCCCCCAGCCACACCCACACGAAGCGGTGGCGCTCCACCACGGGGTATGACGGGACGGTGGCGCTGGGGTTGAGCACCTCTTGGGCCGGCATCGACGTACAGCGGCCGGCCGAGTCGTAGACGATGCCGTGGTACGGGCAGCGGATCCCGTCGCGGCCGACCAGCTTGCCCATGGACAGGGGGGCGAGGCGGTGCCAGCAGGCGTCGGCCAGCGCCACTGCCCGGCCGTCCTCGGTTCGATAGAGCACCAGCGGCGTTCCGTTGACCCGCACGGCGGTTGGGGTGCGGCCGACCTCGCGATCCCACGCGGCGGCATACCAGCCGTTCTGCGGTGCCGGCTGCGTCTTGATCGTCGTGGAGCTGCGAGATTCGACCGTGGTCATCGTCTGCACCCTTTCGGTTCGGGAGTCCCACCCATGTGGTCCGGGTCACGTTCCTCAAAGAGTATACACATTGCCGGAGGGTCCGCAAGGGGTCGAGCCGATTCGGAAATTGGCGCACGCCAAAGTGTAGACACATTGATGTGAAGTGGGTTACGGTGGTCCACGTCACAACGTCGCCCGCGTGCAGCGACCCGCTAACCCAAGGAGGCACAACATGATCGACATCAGCCGGACGATCCCGATCAACGACGGCATCCAACCCGCGTTGACGGTGGACGACGTCTGGGCCGGGCTCGTCGAGAAAGCCGAGAACCCCCTGCCCTACGTCGCCGCGATCAGCGCATGCTCCGTCGTCGAACGGTTCGAAGGTGGCCTCATCCGCGACATCGAACACGTCGGACCCGTCCGCGAAGTGGTGACGTTCTACCCCAAGAAGCTCGTCCACTTCGTCCGCACCCATGGCGCCGCTCGCGGCACCATCGACAACGAAATCTGCCTCGACGAGGCCGGCAACGACGTGCTCAAATTCAGCTTCCGACTGGTCGTGGACGGAATCGCCGAAGGCAGCGCCGAGGAGGCAGCCTTCGGCGAACAGATGCAGTCGGACTACCTCGACGCCGTCCACACGACGCTGCAAGCCGTCCGCGACCGCATCGTCGGTACCACCACGTCGGCTGCGAGCTAGGGGAATGACCGTGATGACGGCACCGACAGCGGCCCAAGTCTTCGCGATCGTCGACTCGATGGACCTGCAGGCCCTCGGCGAACTCTTCGCCGACGACGGGTCACTGGTCTTCGCCAACCGGCCGGCCTTGATCGGTCCCGACCAAATCCGGGAGGGCGTGGGATGTTTCTACGACACCATCGCCGGGCTGAAGCACACCATCCTCGCCGAGAGGACTTTCGGCGCCGACACCGTCATCGAGCTCACCGTCGACTACCTCCGCCACGACGGTGGCGAAGTCACCATCCCGGTCGCCACCATGTGGCACGTCGACCACACGGGCAAGTTCGACAGCTACCGCGTGTACTTCGATCTGGCGCCGGTCTATGCCTGACTACCCGGAGCTGGCCGGCAAGGTCGCGGTCGTCACCGGTGGCGCCGGCGGCATCGGTCGCGCCTGCGTCAACGCCTTTGCCGCCCAGCGTGTCTCGGTGGTGATCGCCGACAGCGACGACGCCGCGGGTCGAGCGGCGCTCGAGGGCTTGCCACCCAAATCTGAAGCCATCTTCGTGCCGACCGACGTGACCGACCCCGCCTCGGTCGCCGCGATGGTCCAGGCAGCCGTGGACACCTTCGGCGGGCTGGACATCGCCTTCAACAACGCCGGCGTCGAGGCCGCCGGTCGAACCATCGCCGACATGACCGACCGGGACTGGCAACGGGTTATCGACGTCAACCTGACCGGCGTATGGCAGTGCCTACGGGCCGAAATACCTGCCCTGCTTGCGCGCGGCGGCGGCTCCGTCGTGAACACGGCGTCGGCATTGGGACAAGTGGCGTTGCCGCTGCAAGCGTCCTACGTCGCGTCCAAGCACGGCGTGATCGGTTTGACCAGGGCTGCGGCACTCGAGTTTTCCGCCCGCGGGATCCGCATCAACGCGATCTGCCCCGGAGTGGTACAGACCGCCATGATCGACGAGGTGGCCGCAGCCAACCCCGGCTTCATGGCCGACATGCATACCAAGCATCCCATCGGCCGCATCGCCGCCGTCGACGAAATCGCCGACGGCGTCCTGTGGCTCAGCTCGTCGGCATCGGCGTTCGTCACCGGCAGCGCATTGAGCATCGACGGCGGATACAGCGCCGCATGAACGAGAGGGAACCCCACGTGAGCGACTTCGACGGGACGGTGGCCATGATTACCGGCGCCGCCCGCGGCATCGGCGAGGCATCCGCCAAGGCACTGTCGGACGCCGGCGCCGCGGTGGCGATTTGCGACGTCCTCGACGACGATGGCGAACGCACCGCGGCCGCCATCAACGCCGCGGGCGGCTCGGCGGTCTACATCCACACCGACGTGGCCGACCCCGCATCGGTCCAATCCGCCGTCACCGCAATCGTCGAACGGTTCGGTCGCCTGGATTTCGCCCACAACAACGCCGGAGTGTTCAGCCCCGCGCCGACGGCCGACCTGGACGTCGAGCGGTGGCGGTGGGTCATCGACGTCAACCTGACCGGGGTGTTCCTCTGCATGAAGTACCAGCTGCCGCACATCGTGAAAAGCCGCGGCGCAGTGGTCAACACGGCATCTGTATGGTCTCAGGCCGGAGCGGCCACCCAGGCGGCCTACAGCGCCAGCAAGCACGGCGTGGTCGGCCTCACCCGCACCGCCGCCTTGGACTACGGCGCCACCGGAGTACGGGTCAACGCCATCGCACCCGGACCCATCGCCACCGCCATGACCGCCTCGGTACCCGAGGACATCATGAACGTGGTGGTCGGCCGCACGGCCGCGGGCCGTTACGGCCGGCCCGAGGAGGTCGGCAAGGCCGTCGTATGGCTCTGCTCACCGGCCTCCTCCTACGTCAACGGCGTGGTCCTGCCCGTCGACGGAGGATGGCTGGCCTCGTGACGACCCCACCACCGCACATCAACCCCGACCCACTGAACGAGGAGAACCGACCATGACCGACCGCACGTGGGCGCTCGCGCAATACCGCACCCCGCACGGCATCGCGACCGGCATCCACGTCGACGACCACGTCTTCGCCGCACCGCCCGCCTTCGGCGGACTCGACGTGATGGACATCCTTGCCAACTGGGGGCACTGGGCCACGGTGCTGCGCGCCCTCGACCTCGACACCCTCACACCGGTCGGGGACGCCGAACTGGTGGCGCCCCTGACCTACCCGAACAAGGTGATCTGCGCCGGCGCGAACTACTACGACCACGCCGACGAGATGGGCGTCGGCCGGCCAGACCCGGCGGTCGAACCCTTCTTCTTCCTCAAGACTCCCACTACCACCGTCGTCGGGCCCACCGCGGAGGTCGCCATCTTCGACGACGGTCGCTCGCAGGTGGACTGGGAGGCCGAGCTGGGGGTCGTGATCGGGCGCAGGTGCGCGAACGTGGACTCCGCCGACGCCGACGACGTCATCGCCGGCTACCTCGTCGCCAACGACGTCTCCGACCGCGGGGTCTTCCATCGCAACGGCGCCGTGGCACCGCCCTTCGAGTGGGATTGGCTGGGGCACAAGAGCCAAGACGGCTTCTGCCCGCTCGGTCCAGGACTGGTGCCGGCCTGGCTGGTGCCCGATCCGCACGCGCTCAAGATCCGCCTGGACGTCAACGGCATCGTCAAGCAGGACTCCGACACCTCGCAAATGGTCGTCGACGTCCTCCGGTTGGTGTCCGCCGCCAGCCGAATCTTCACACTCGAGCCCGGCGACGTCATCCTCACCGGCACCCCCGCCGGCGTCGGTATGCCGCGCAAGGACTTCCTGCGTCCCGACGACGTCGTCACCGTGGAAATCGAAGGCATCGGCCGCATCTCGAACAAGGTCGTGGCCAAGTGAGCAGCCCCACGGCGACCACGTCGGGGTGGCCCTTCGCGGCACCGGTACCGGCCACCATGCGTGCGGTGGCCTTCCACGAATTCGGCGGACCCGAGGTGCTGCGCGTCGACGAGGTGCCCACCCCCCGAGCGGGTTCCGGTGAGGTCCTCATTCGCATCGCCGCGGTGAGCGTCGGACGCCTGCTCGACCTCGTCGCCCGCTCCGGCCGTCACCCCTATGCGACGTTCACCTTCCCGCACGTGCTCGGGGCCGAGCACGCCGGCGTCGTCGCAGCCGTCGGCGAGGGTGTCACGGGGTTCACCGTCGGCGACCGAGTCGCCACGTTTCCCGTCCTCACCGACCCGAACTGTCCCACGGTGGCTGCGGGATTCGCCGAGCTCTCCCCCACCGCACGGATCATCGGCACCCACCTGTCCGGCGCCTACGCCGACTACATCGCCGTACCCGCCACCAACGTCTTCGGAGTACCCGACGGCATGTCCCCGGCCGATGCCGTGGCACTCGCACTGGCAGGCGTGGTGGCGATGAACCAATTCACCCGTGCCGGACTCGTCGCGGGACACCGCGTCGTCGTCCAAGGGGCGTCTTCGGCGCTGGGCTCCACCACCGCACTGCTGGCCCGCCACCTCGGAGCCCGGGTGATCGTCACCTCGCGCGACGAGATCAAACGCGCCCGGCTGCGCGAACTGGGCTTCGCCGCGGTGCTGCAGGCCTCCTCGCCGACCTTCGCCGACGACGTCCGAGACGTGTTCGGTGGCCGCGGCGCCGACATCGTGGTGGACAACCTTGGCGATCCCCAGGTGTGGACCCACGGCATGGATGCGTTGGCCGCCGGCGGGGCGATGGTGTCGTCGGGCGCCTTCCTCGGCAGGACGGTGCCGGTGGACCTGCAACGCCTGTACTCGTTGGGGCAGCGCGTCATCGGGGTGCGTTCGGGCAACCTCGACGCGGCACACCGTCTCTGGGGAGAGGCGGGGGCGGGCTTCCGCAGTGTCGTCGACCGCACCTTCGCGCTCACCGAGGCGCCGCGAGCCCACGAATACGTCGAGGCCAGCGCCAACGTCGGCCGTGTCGCCCTGCTCACCGAACCCCAATCCTGAACCCCCATCCATTCCAGAAAGGGACCCTTCCCATGAGCGAAGCGCCTACGCCCGCAACCGAACCCGCCGCACCGGTGTCGAAGCTGGGCTACGTCACCTTCGACACCCCCGATGTCGAACGCATGGTGTGGTACTACACGCAGGTCCTCGACCTGGAGGTCGTCGAGCAGTCCCACGACTACGCCTACCTGACCACCGGCGCTGACCACCACTGCGTGGTGATCCGCAAGACCGACGGCGTCAAGCCCCGCTCCGCGGTCGGCTACGAGGTATGGGGTTCGCTCGGTGACGCTCACCGGCGGCTCAATGACGCCGGCTACGAGGTGTCTCGCCGCACCGACCTCGCGCCGGGAACCCCCGACGTCCTTGTCATGGCCGAGCCCTCCACCGGCGCCGAACTCCACCTCTTCGAGAGCCAAACCCTCAGCGGCGTCGACGGTCGGGCCACCCTGCGCCCAACCAAACTCGGTCACGTCGCCGCCTTCACCACCGAACTGGAACGGCTCCAGGGCTTCTACCAAGATCTGCTGGGTTTCCGCTGGTCGGACACCATCGGCGACTTCTTCGTGTTCCTGCGGTGCAACGCCGACCACCACGCCGCCAACTTTCTGCGCAGCATCAACAAGACCGGCATGCATCACATCGCCTACGAGATGCGCGATCCCAACCACCTCATCACGATGGTCGACCATTTGGCCAAGAACGACATCCGGCTGCACTGGGGCCCTGGTCGACATGGGCCCGGACACAACATGTTCACCTATCACCGCGATCCCGACGGCAACACCATCGAGTTGTTCACCCAGCTCGACCTCATCCACGACGAGTCCAAGGGGTATTTCGAGCCACGCCCGTGGCACGAGACTTACCCGCAGTACCCCCGGACCTGGGAGGTCGACATCGCCACCATCAACATGTGGGGTCCGTTCAACGAGGCGGAGTTGGAGCGATGAGCACCCCGACCCACGTCGACGACCCGGCGTTGCAACAGCTGTACGGCGACTTCGCCGCCGAGCACCTCAACCCGCTGTGGACCCAACTCGGTGACCTGATGCCGACGGCCCCGGCCCCCAGGGCGGTTCCCTTCGTGTGGAAGTGGTCGACGCTCTACCCGCTCGCCCAGCGCGCCGGCGAACTCGTCGCGGTGGGCCGCGGCGGGGAGCGACGGGCGATCGCGCTGGCCAACCCCGGCCTCGGTGGACTGCCCTACGCAACGCCGACGCTGTGGGCGGCCATCCAGTACCTCGGCCCCAAGGAGACCGCACCCGAGCACCGTCACAGCCAGAACGCCTTTCGCTTCGTCGTCGAGGGCGACGGGGTGTGGACCGTGGTCAACGGGGACCCGGTGGCGATGCGACGGGGTGATCTGCTCCTGACCCCTGGGTGGGCCTTTCACGGTCACCACAACGAGACCGATCATCCGATGGCGTGGATCGACGGTCTGGACATCCCGTTCGTCAACTACACCGACACCGGGTTCTTCGAGTTCGGCTCCGACGGTGTCACCGACGAGTCGACGCCTGATGTGTCGCGGGCCGAGCGACTGTGGTCCCACCCTGGTCTGCGACCGCTCGTCGGGCTCGGCCGGCGGACCACCACGCCCATCACCGCCTACCGGTGGGAACACACTGACGCCGCTCTGCGCGAGCAACTGGCGCTCGAGGACGAGGGTTACGCCGCCACCACCGAACCCGGGCACGCCGCGGTGCGTTTCACCAACCCCACCACCGGTGGCGACATCATGTCGACCATCCGTGCCGAGTTTCACCGGCTGCGCGGCGGCACCCGCACCCGGGCCCGCCGAGACGTCGGGTCCACGGTGTACCAGGTGTTCGACGGGGTCGGGCGGTTCCAGTTGGGGGACAACATGACCGAGGTCGCCACCGGCGACCTCGTCGTCGTCCCGTCCTGGACCGAATGGTCGATCGACGCCGAGACGGACTTCGACGTGTTCGCCTTCTCGGACGCGCCGATCATCGAGCGGCTGCACTTTGACCGCAGCCACGTCACCGAAGGAGCCTGACCATGAGACTCGCCACCCTGCGCACCGCCACCGGCACCGTGGCCGTGCGCGTCGACGATGCCGCGACCGCGACGGTGATCGACGGATACGCCGACCTGTCAGTCCTGCTGACCGAGCCCGACTGGGAGACGCTGGCCCGCGACGCGGCCGGCGTCACGGTCGACTTGGCCCACGCCGACTACGCACCGGTGGTGCCGAAACCGGGAAAGATCGTCTGCGTCGGACTGAACTACGCCACGCACATCACCGAGATGGGCCGTGAGCTTCCGCAGTACCCGACGCTGTTCGCCAAGTTCGCCGAGGCCCTCACCGGTCCGTACGACGACGTCGTCGTCCCCGGATACGCTGCGGCCGAACTCGATTGGGAGGCCGAACTGGCCGTGGTCATCGGCAGGAAGGCCTATCAGGTCCCCGAGGCCGATGCCGACGGCTACATCGCGGGGTATTCGGCGATCAACGACTACACGATGCGTGACTATCAGTACCGCACCCTGCAGTGGGACCAGGGCAAGACCTTCGAGAAGACCAGCGGCTTCGGCCCGCATCTGGTCACCGACTACACCCTCGGGACCCGCATCGAAGCGCGCCTGCAGGGCGAGGTGATGCAGAGTGCCATGACCGACGACCTGGTGTTCGGTCCGGCGAAGCTCGTCGAGTACATCAGCCACATCGTCACGCTGCAGCCCGGCGACGTCGTCATCACCGGCACCACCGGCGGTGTCGGTCACGCCCGCAAGCCCGCCCGCTACATCCAGAGCGGCGAGACCGTCGAGGTGAGCATCGAGGGCATCGGCACCGTGAAGAACACGACGATCGTCAAGTAGGCGACTGATGACGTTCGAGGCACTCGACCTTTCCGAGCGGCTGCTCACCGCCCGGCGGGGCACCGCATATCTGGCACAGCGCATCGCCGAACTGACCGACACCGACTTCGACGACGACACCCTGCTCGACGGCTGGACGCGACGACATCTGGTGGCCCACGCGTCCTACAACGCGTTGGCGCTGTGCCGGCTGCTCGACTGGGCGGCGACCGGCGAGGAGACGCCGATGTACGCCTCCACCGAGCAACGCGCTCGCGAGATCGCCGAGGGCGCCACGCTCAACGCCGGGGCGCTGCGAAACCTGTTCGCGCACAGCTGTGCCCGTTTGGATGAGAAGTGGCGACATCTGCCACGTGCCGCCTGGCAGGAGACGGTGCGCACCGCGCAGGGCCGGCAGGTGCCCGCCGAGGAGACGGTGTGGATGCGTACCCGCGAGGTGTGGATTCACGCGGTGGACCTCGACAACGGAGGCCGGTTCGCCGACTTTCCCGTCCCGGTTCTGGCGTCGTTGCTCGCCGACGTCGTCGGTGCGTGGCGCACGAGGGCCGAGGGGGCGGGTCTGGTGGTGACCGTCGACGGCCACGACGCCATGGCCGTGCACGCCGACACCGATGTCACCGCGACCATTGCCGGTACGCTGCCCGCGGTGGTCCGCTGGGCGACCGGCCGCGGAACGATCGGCATCCGCGGCGTGGGTGTCGAGGCCATCCCGGCCGCGCCGCGCTGGCTCTGAGGGACGCCTACCGCCGCGGTGAGTCCAGCCGGTGGCTGGCCAGCCAGCCGGCGAGGTCCTCGACGTCGGGATCCAGTGTGCGGGTACGTGCCCGGTCTGCCTGGTAGGCGGCTGTCTCGTTGAGCCAGTGCCACATGGCGGCCTGATCCGGGTCATCCACGTCGTCGGCCGCTCGACGCACCAAGACCGCCGGCGCGCCCAACCGCTCGGCAACACGGTCGGCGATCTGCTCGCCGGTCAGGTCGTCACCGGCGATCTCGACCGCCGACCCCGGCGCTGGTGGGGCGAGCAGAAGGGCGGCCGCGACCGCCCCGATGGTGCGGACCGACACCATCTGCAGCGACACGTCCTGCGCCAGCGGCAACACCACGCGGGTGGCACCGTCGGCCCGGTCGATCTTCGACGGCAAGTTCTCCATGAACCACGTCGGCCGAACGAAGGACACCGGCACCGAGTCCAGCAGAAGCCGCTCGACACGGCGTTTGCTGTCGAAGTGCGGCACGCCGCTGTCCCTTTCGGCCCCGCCGACCGAGCTATACACCACCGACGGCACCCGGGCCAGCTCGGCGGCGCGGGCGATGACGCCGCCGTTGGCCACCTCCTCGTCGACCCCTCCAGGTCCGGTCATCGTGGTCATCACGAACGCCGCGGCGGCGCCGTCGAACAGCGCCTGCACCGAACCGGGCGCGCTCAGATCGACTCTGGCCAGTTCCACACCGCGCCGCGCCAGCGCCGCCGCCTTGGGCGCCCCGGGTTCGCGCACCGCGGCGCGCACCGTCGCGCCGGCGCGCAGCAGCGCCTCCACCGTGGCGCCACCCTGCTGACCCGTCGCACCGATCACCGCCACCGGGCCGTCGCCGGCATTCCGGGTCACGGGCGTGGCCCTCGCCGTTGGGCCACCGCGGCCCGCACCGCGGGCACGACCTCCTCCGCGAAACGCCGAGTCTGGGCGAGGTCGTCGTCGGGGGCGCCGAAGATGAACGTGTCCATCCCGGTCTCGACGGCCAGTGTCGTCAGGTTCTCGGTCCACTGCGACACCGTCCCACGGAACGGGTCGTCAGCCTCGAGGTCACCGATTTCGCCGAAGACGTTGTAGGCGCGCACGATCGACGCGGGATTGCGACCGGCATCAGCGGCGCCGCGGTCGATTTGGGCGTTCATGTCGGGAAGTGCCTCGGGCGGGAAGTAGGAGTTCGACGGCAACCACCCGTCGGCATGCCCGCCGAGGTACCGCAACAGCTTCGGACCGCCCACGCCCAGCCAGATCTGCATGTCGTGAGCCGGCTGAGGCCCCGGATGCAGACCCTTGAGCCGGTAGAACTCGCCGTCGTAGGTGACCGACCGCTGTCCCGACCACATCAGCCGCGTCACCTCGACGGCGTCACGCAGTGCCTGTGCGGCCTCCCCCGGCGAGCGACGCGGACCGCCCATGGCCACCACTGCGTCCCAGAACGCACCGGCGCCCAGCGCCAGTTCCATCCGGCCGCCGGAGATGACGTCCAGACTCGCCGCCGCCTTCGCCACCACCGCAGGATTGTGCAGCGGCAGATTGGCCACGTCAGGCACCACCCGTACCCGCTCGGTGCGCGAGAGCAACGTCGCCATGAACGACCAGGCGTCCAAGAAGTGCTTCTGATACGGGTGATCTTGGACGCCGATGAAGTCCAGACGCGCGTCGGCGAGATCGGCGATGGCATAACTGTTGTCGAGGAGGTCCGGGCTAGGGGTCACGAACACCCCGAAGCGCAGCTCCCGTCCGTAGTCGGTCATCGCATCCACCCGCCCGCCACGTCGAGGGTCGACCCGGTGATGTAGGACGCATTCTGCGACAACAGGAACGCGACGGTGTCGGCGATCTCCTCCGGGCGCGCCAGCCGGCCAAGGGCGTTCATCGAGCGGGTCACCAGGTGCGGCTCGACGTTGGTCAGCGCGGGGTGGACGTAGTCCGCCCCGTTCTCGGCGGCCATGTCAGTGGCGGTTCCACCGGGCGCGACCGCGTTGATGGCGATGCCGGCCTCCGCCAGTTCCGGTGCGAGATTGAGCGCCATCGCACTGACCGCAGCCTTGCTCGCGGCATACAGCGTGTGGTGGTGCACCGCGATGCGAGCGCTGACCGAGGACGTCAGCACGATCCGACTGCCGGGCGGCATCACGGCGGCAGCGGCCTGCACGGCGAACAACTGGCCCCCGACGTTGGTGCGGAACACGGTCTCGAAGTCGGCCTGCGTGATGTCGGCCAGCGGGGCGAAGTGCTCGATGCCGGCGTTGCTGGCCAGCAGGTGCAGAGCCCCGAATTCCTCCACCACGGCAGCCACCACGTCGGCGATCCGCGCGGGATGGGTGACGTCTCCGCCGAAGGACTCCGCGCGGTGGCCCCGCGAACGTAGATCTTCGACCAGCTCCTCGGCGGCGCCGGCGTTGGACCGGTAGTTGACCGCGACGGTGGCGCCGGCCTCGGCCAGTCGCCGCGCGATGGCCGCACCGATGCCGCGGCTTCCGCCGGTGATCAGGGCGACCCGACCGTCGAATGTGGTTGTCATGTCAGTCTCTTCTCGTCTCTGAGGGATCACGCCGAGGTGGGCACGGCGTCGAGGGCGGGATAGTCGGTGTAGCCACGGTCGCCGCCGCCGTAGAACGTGGCGCGGTCGGGTGCGTTCAGCGCTGCCCCGGTAGCCAGCCGGCGGGGCAGATCGGGGTTGGCCAAGAACGCCGCCCCGAACGCCAACAAGTCGGTGGTGCCATCCTCGACGAGGGTGAGTTGGTCTGGACCGGTGATGCCCCCCGGGGTGGCAGGGTTGAGGATGAAGGTCCCGCCGAATTGGTGGCGAAGCTCGTGGGTGAAGTCACGATCTCCGGACTCCAGAAGGTGCAAGTAGGCCAATCCCCGCGGTGCCAGCGCCTCGACGAGCGCGAGATAGGTGTCGCGGGGGTCCTCTTCACGGATGTCGTTGAGCGGGTTGGCCGGTGAGATGCGCAGCCCCACCCGATCGGCGCCGATCGCCGCCGCAACGGCGTCGACGACGCGCAAGGTCAGACGGATGCGGTTTTCGACCGAGCCGCCCCAGCGGTCCTCGCGCAGGTTGGCGTTGGTCGACAAGAACTGGTGCAGCAGATAGCCGTTCGCACCGTGGACCTCGACACCGTCGAAGCCGGCGGCGACGGCGTTGCGAGCCGCCGCGGCGAAGTCGAGCACGGTCTGGGTGATCTGCTCCTCGGTGAGTTCGTCGGGGACCACGAAGGGCTGCATGCCGTCGGACGTGAAGACCTCGCCGGCCGGGGCGACCGGGGACGGGCCGACGGGCACCATGCCCGCGGGAAGCAGGCTCGGATGACCGATGCGGCCCGTGTGCATGAGCTGGGCGAAGACGACACCGCCGTTCGCGTGAACGGTGTCGGTGACGGGCCTCCATGCCCGGACCTGCTCCTCGGAGTGCAGTCCGGGGGTGTTCGGGTAGCCCTGACCGATGGTCGACGGCTGGATGCCCTCGGTGATGATCAAGCCCGCGCCTGCCCGTTGTCCGTAATACTCGGCCATGCTCGGCGTCGCCGACGCTCCGGGGCCATAGGCGCGGCTGCGGGTCATCGGGGACATCACGATGCGGTTCTTCAAGTCGATACTGCCGACCTTGATCGGGTCGAAAGCAGTGGTCATGATCTCTTCCTCCGTCGTCTCTGCACTCAGGCCACGGGATCGTGGCCTGGCGGTCTTGAACCCGATCCGACGTTGTCGGACCAGGTTACCTGTCCGAACAGTTAAATTGGCACATTCATTCCCCTTCTACCGTCGGTGCAGTACAGAATGCCTTTTCGCGATCCGCAGATGCGCCTATGGCCGTATGAGGCTGCAGGTATGCTGTCTGAGCATGAAACATGTGAACGGTTCCGACGACACTGCCGACGCTGGGCTCGAATCCAGCGTTCCGGTGCCTGCTGCCGCCGACAGCGGCCCGATCAGTCATGCGATCTTCCGCGTGGCGAGGCTGCACCGGATGATCGCAGGACATCTCTTGCGTGAGGTGGGCCTGCACCCCGGGCAGGAGATCGTGATGATGCATCTGTGGCAGGCCGGCCCGCAACGCCAAGTCGACCTGGTGCGCGTGCTCGACTCGGACGCCGCCACGATGACCCGCACCATCCGGCGCCTGGAGAACGCGGGGTTCGTGCGCCGCGTGGCAACCCCGGTCGACAAGCGGGCCTCGCTGATCGAACCCACCGCCGCGAGCATCTCCCTGCGCCAACGGGTCGAAGGCATCTGGGCCGAGCTCGAAGAGGCCGCCGTCGGCGGTTTTGGACGCGCGCAGCGTCACGTCATCGAGGAGAGCCTTCTCACGTTGGAGGCCCGACTGAGCCGCACCGCGGAGGGCCTCAACCGCTGAGCCGCCCGGCATTCCGGTCGTCATCGGCCCGGTGACGTGCGCCACCGCGCGTCGTCGACGTGCACTACCAGATCGGAATGTCGCAGCCTGGGCCTCGTTGGTCGGTGGGCCTCGGGCCGAAGAATCGGCGCTCGGACTCGTCGATGGCGAAGTCGTTGATGCTCGCTTCCCGGCGTGCCATGAGGCCGTTGCCGTCGAACTCCCACAACTCGTTGCCGTAACTGCGCCACCACTGACCGCGCAGGTCGCGACACTCGTACTGAAAGCGCACCGCAATCCGATTGCCGTGAAAGTCCCACAGACTCTTGCGCAACGAGTAGTCAAGCTCGCGCTGCCATTTCGCCGTGAGGAACTCGACGATGCGATCCCTGCCTGTGAGAAAGACATCACGGTTGCGCCACACGCTTTCTGGGGTGTAGGCCAGGCTCACCCGCTCTGCGTCGCAGGTGTTCCAGGCGTCTTCAGCAGCCTGCACTTTCTGCGCTGCGGTCTCCAGGTCGTACGGCGGAAATGGTGCACGGGCCTCGGACAAGTCGTAACTCCTCGGAAACGGATCGCGTAAGAATCGAGCGTCAAGCACGGTTGGCGAACGCCATCATCGAGCTGTAGGCAGGGATCGCATACTGACCGAAGATCGGTGCGACGGCCTGGCCTCCGTCGTTTCGCCAGTCGCGCAACAATTCCGCGGCGATGGCGACCGTGCTGGTGAGCACGATCCCGGCGCGAGACATCCGATTGGCGGCGGCGCTTGCCGCCAACCCACTCCAGGTTCCCGACGCGTCCAGCACGGCCCACACGCCGTACCCCTCGGCCACCGCGGACATGCCGCTGAACGCAACGCAGACGTCGGTACTGATTCCCGAGATGATCAGCTGATCACGCCCAGTCGCGGCGACGACGGCCTTGAACTCCTCGTTGTCCATGGCGTCGACTTCGCCGGGGCGCCGCACCACCTTCGCGTCGGGAAGCTCTGCGGCGAGCTCGCCGATCACCGGACCGTTGGCGCCATCGTCGGAGCTGGTGGTCACCACGATGGGAAGATCAAAGGCCTTCGCCAACTGAGCCAACGCAATCACGTTGCGGCGCAACTCTTCCTGGTCGTGATCCTTGACCCCCATGAGCAGTCCGGCCTGATGGTCGACGAAGAGCATGGCTGCCCGGTCACGGTCGAGTTTCACGGCGGGGTACGAGTCAGACGACATGCTGCGCTCCTAAAGTGGGGAAACGAATGAGCGATTCATTCGCGGGGTCACCGACGACGAAATGCCCTTCGAGTGACTCACCGAGCCTACGAAGCGCACTCGCGCAGTGCCGCAGGGTTCGCATTCAGCGGCACCAAGTTAGGTGATTTTCGCCGAATGGCCGCCGGTCACGGGCGTGGTGCGTGACGGCTGCCCGGACCGGGCGGTCCTTGTGGCGCCGACGAAGTCGCGGGCAGCGCGTGCCGGATTTCCCGACGCGACTTCACGTTCAGCTTGGAAAAGATGCTCCGAAGATGCGCGTCGACGGTGCGTGGGCTGAGCACGAGCTCGGCGGCGACTTCCTTGGAGGTCTTGCCGACCGCGACCCGCTCGGCGACGGCGAGTTCCTGCTCAGAGAGTCCGCCGGTCTGACCGCGTGGCTGCGGCGCCATCTCGCCGGCCGCCCGCAGTTCCCTCTCGGCGCGCTTTGCGAACAGCGCCGCTCCCGCATGGGAGAATGCCTCGAAGGCCTCCCGCAGCTGAGGGCGCGCCTCGCTACGCCGTTGACGGCGGCGGAGCCACTCGCCGAACAGCAATTGGGTGCGGGCCAATTGGATCGGGGATCGACTGTCCCGCAAGTGATCAACGGACCCCTGGAAGCACTCCTCCGCCGTTGATTCCGGGCTGACGAGCGCGCGGCACCGTTGGTGAACGCCCAAGGCCCACGGCGTGTTCGCCGCCTCGGCGTGCCGCCGGAGCCGCTCGGTGAGGTCGACGGCCATGTCCATGCGCCCTGCGAAGGCGGCCGCCTCGACGAGCTCGGGTGGGATGAACACGTGGAACCCGAGCTCGTCGAGACCGGAGCCGCCCTGCGCGGCCGCGAGCGCCTCCCGGTAGTTGCCCGTCCCGTTGTTGACGAGCAGGCGCGCGTAGGCCATTGCCGCCAGCTGCCTGGGTCCCGGCGGGGCGGGTGCCGACGCCGCCAGCCGCTCACAGAGCCGGTCTGCCTCTCGGCGATCACCGCTCCATGCGGCGACGCCGAGCTCGACGAGTTCGGGAACGACGTCGGAGAACTGCCGTGCCTCGGCGACGCAGTCCGCGGCGCGACGCAGCTCACCTGTGTGCAGGTGGGCCAAGGCGCGGGAGGTGAGCGCAATGGGAAGCGCGCCAACCCTTCCCGCGGCGCGCACCGCGGTGAGCTGTTCGTCGAGGATGGTGTCGAGCGCGTGATCGTCCCACGCGATGCTGCAGATGATCCACGCCGATGCCGGGTCGAAGCCTTCCGGCCGGGTTGCCTGCGGGCGCAAGGCGTCGACTGCTCGTCGCGCCTGCGTGACGGCTGCCGCCCGGTCACCGACCAACGCCGTCGTCAGCGCCGACGAGATGAGGTCGGCGAGCTCGGCGCCGGCGGACGGTTCGTCATGCTCGAGTGTGGACAGGTCGACGTCGGCGTCGGCCCCGCGTCCGGTCCAGTACGCGGCAACCAGTGCTTGCAGCCGAATGGGCACCCCCGTGCCGGGCTCTTGGGTGGCCAGTTTCCGTGCTGCAGCCAGCAGCCGGCTCGCCTCGTCTGCTCGACGCGTCCGTGCGAAGGCGGTCTGGGCGTCCACGGCATCGACATGGCTGGTGCGCACCTCGTCGGTGGCGTCCAGGCGTGCTGCGGCGGTGAGATCGGCCGCCGCGTCGACGTCGCCAGCCTCGAGTTTGACCGCAGCGGCCTCGACGGTCAGCCCAAAGCGACGTGCGGGGTCAGCGGTGAGGGCAGCGCCGCGTTCGAGGAATGCCGCAGCTGCGGCCACGCCACCTCTCGCGCCGGCGGCGCGGGCGCTGTCCTCCAGCTCCCGCGACACCACTTCGTCGAGACCGACTGCGGCTTGACCTCGATGCCACGCGCGGCGGTCCTTCGCCGTCACGGCGTCGGCGGCGGCGGCCAACATCTCGTGACCCGCACGGCGCTGCGACGCATCCGCTGCGTGATAGATCGCCGAGCGCACCAGGGGATGAGCAAACGCGACGCGTCTGCCGATGGTCATCGACACGGCATCGGCTGCTTCCGCCGCAGAACCGCACACCCCGGCCGACTGCGCAGCGCGAAACAGCAATGCGGGATCACCGGTGGGATCACAGGCAGCAAGCAGCACGAATGTTCGTGCTGCCGAGGACAGGCCGGCCAAACGCCGCGCGTAGTCGTCGAGCACGGATGCCGGAGGTGTGATCACCCCCGGCAGGGCGTACCCGCCCGCCAGGTCCGCCGCGACGCGCACACAGCCTGCCAACTCGGCGATCACCGAGGGGATTCCGCCCGCCTCGTCGAGGATGCGGTCACGCACCGCGTCGTCGATCGGCGCGGCCAGGGTCGAAGCCAGCAGACGGCGCGCACCGTCGAGCAGCAGCGGTGCCAGCGGGAGCTGGGGCAGTTCGTCGAGGGCGGGCACCCCGTGATCTGGGCGGGTAGCGAAGATTACGGTCACCGGTTCGTTGCCCAGGCGCCTCGTCGCGAGAATGAGCGCCTGAGCGCTCGACGAGTCGAGGTACTGGGCATCGTCGATGAGGCACAGGGTGGGGGTCACCACCGTGAGCAGTGCGACGACCCCCAGGCCGGCCCTGAAGGGATCGGCTTGGCCGGGTCGCAGTCCAAACGCCATCTCCAGCGCAGCACGCATGGGCCCCGGCAACGTGGGCAGCAACGGCAACCTCGGCGCCAGCAGATGCTGGAGGGCGGCGAAGGGCATGCGGGACTCGAATTCGACGGCCCGCGAGCGCAGAATCGCGAAGTCCGTCACCGCCATCGTCTCGACTTCGTCGAGCAGCAAGGACTTTCCGAGTCCGGCGGCGCCACTGACCACCACACCCGCGGACGCGCCGGAGCACGAGGCGTCCAACAGCTTTCGGAGCGCCTCGGCTTCGGTACGCCTGCCCATCTGCGCGGAATCCACGAAATCCTCCATGACCAGCGGAGCCGCCGTGTCGAATCTTCGTCGGTCTCCCAGCGTCGTCTGAGCATGACACATCACGCTTGAGCGCGGGAAGTCGTCGGCGCTTCACCTCACCGCAGGATCAGCAACGGTCAGCAGGAGCCGTTGGGCCCGATCGATCCGGCGGCCCGACCGTGACCAGGATGAGCTCGAAGGACTCCGTCAGGGTAGACAGGGCGTCCGCCGGCAGAGGATCGAAGAACAGTCGGCGAACCAGATCGAGGTGCGCCGGCGTCGCGGCCGCGATCGAGCGGCGGCCTTCGCCCGTGAGGAGGGCATCGGTGGCACGTGGATCTCTGGGCGAGGGTCGACGCGCGGTCAGGCCGCCTCGTTCACACATGCGCCGCAGTTGGTGCGACACGCGCTGCGCTCCCAGCCGATCTCGACGGCGAGGTCGGAGACCTGCGCGACCCCCTCAGGCCTGGCGCTGAGCGCCAGGAGCATTTCGTAGTCGGCCAGGGACAACCCGCTGTCCCTGAGCAGCTGCCGGTTCATTTCGTAATGGATGCGCGACTGCACATATGTGAACGCAGTCCACGCGCGTTGCTGCTGCGTCGTCAGTCCTCGCGGGTCACTACTCGATGACACTGTCTCGACCTCCGGAGAATGCGACCGACACGACGCCGTTGGACGCAGACGCCAAGCACATGGCGCGACCCGGCCAATCTTCGCAGTTGGTCGATGACCCGCCCGCGCGATTAGGCGAAGTTCACCGATGCGCAGTCGGCGTCCAGTGGTGACCATGGGCCGGTGACAGTCACAGCACGAGGACGGGGTGGGGCGAAGGCCCGGGACAGACGTCGACGTTCGCACCTGATGCCGTCGACGGTGTGTTCGATCGTGCTGTCGGCCGCCGCGATGGGCAGTCCCCCTGCTGCACAGGCCGATTCAGTGGAGATGGCCCCACAGCACTACGTGAAGAACACCCGTGACGGCTGGAGCCTGTCGATCGACATCGCCGGCGAACGCGTCAACGCCGTTCCCAACCTCGCAGCGGCGACGAACTCCCGTGAGGCCTTCGTGACGTTCAGCGCGACGGCGACGGCCGCCGGAGGAGGGGCGCCCATCACCGACAGTGTGTTCATCGCCGGGTATCAACTGGGTTGTCAATCCGACGTGTCGAGTGGTCTGGGTGTCGGCGGGGCCGGCGCCTTCGGCGGCAACGCGTCCCTGACGGGAATGCCAGCGGGCGCCGGTGGCCTGACGGGGTTCCTCCAGACCACGGTTCAGCCGGGTGTGATCGTCGACGTGCCGATGGCCAACATGGCCCTCAACGACGGCAGCGCCATGTTGGACGTGGACAACATCCACATCAAGGCCGACGCCTGCGGGGGTGACGTCACCATCAGGTCATACGCCTATCTTCGAACGTCCACCTCGGCAGCGCATTCGGAGTTCGCCATCTACGGCGATCCCATCAAGATTTGAGAAAGGGGGGTCATGAGCTCGAAGTTTCCGCTGGCGTTGTTCGTCGTCTCTCTGGCGACGCTCATCGCGACGCCCGCGCCGGCGTCCGCCGAGCCGAGTCCCGGCCCGCCGCCATTCATTCCGCCCAACTACGGCTACCCCACCGCAGGACTCCTCGCACCTGGCGTCTTGGGCAGACCCTACGGCTATGCGACGTTTTACAATCCCATCCCCCCGGGCGGCGCGCCCGGTCTGTTCGACGCGGCCGGGGTGGGGATAGCCACCAATGCCGACCCCGGTCAATCTGGCGTGGGCATGCCCGGGTCGCGACTGGGTAACGCGCCCAACAGATTTGGACCGAACGGACCCGCGCCAGGGGTTCGTACCTCCGACAGCGCTGCCGGGGGGGTGAATGTCGGCGCCACCGGTGTGTCCACTGACTTGGAGGATCCCTACGGTCGGGCCCCGGTGGCGCCACCGCAAGGCAACGAATCAACGTTGCCCGCGTCCGTCCTGGGGCCGTGACGATTGGGGAGGTCGATTACCAGTGCAGCGCCGCAGCGGCGAAGTCCGCCGCCTGGTCGATCGCACCGTTGTCGACGTAGGCGCTGTGCGCAGGGCGGTCCCGCCCTCCGGGCTCGCACACCGGATCCCCTGGGTTGCACAGCTGAAGGACCTTGCTGGCGAACGGAGCACCGATGACGATGGGCGGCGCCTGTGAGTCCAGAAGGGTCACGATGCCAGGCGATGGCAGACCAAACAGGACCACCGCGGCCACGTGTGAGGCGACGTCGGGGGACAGCGGGCCGGTGATACCCGGCGGGAGGTCGTAGTTCGGCGGCAGATGGTCGAAGGTGGTGTAAGCCGCCACCGCAGCCCCCTGCGAGAAGCCGCCAAGCACCATCTTCGTCTGCGGGCACGACTGCGCGATGTCGCGAATGGTGTTGCTCGCGTCAATGACACCATCGACGACCCGGGGAAAGTCCAGCGAAGCGGGGTAGTCGACCGGATGTTCGTCGACGGTGTGGGTGCCCGCACGGGCCCGCAGCGCCGCGATGAACGGATCGCCCACCTTGCCTGCGCCCGGCCCCTCGAACGTACCGCGGGCAAAGATTACCAAAGCATCTGAACACGCGTCCGCGGCCGCGGCAGACGGGTCGAGATTCGCAACGGCAACCGCGCCTCCGACGACCAGTGCTGCTGCCATGACGGTCTCTCCCAGAATCAATCTGTGTCGCTTGATGTTTCGCTCCCTCAGTGACCGCGCACGTTGCCCGGCCGGCTTGCCCGGGCTCTCGCGAAGTGTCACCCGTGGGCGACCCATGAGCCAAGAGATAGGCAATTCATACCGAGTGCTGGGCGTGCGCGTCGCCGTTGCGATCGTCGAATATGTCACAGTGGCAATCGCTTTCAAACGCCCAACATCATCGGGCCACACCGCATAGCATCAGCGACGATGCGCGCAATTCATTACGACCGCCAAGGTGCAGCCCGCGACGTTCTGGTGTTCGGCGAGTCGCCGACACCGGTGGCGGGACCCGGTGAGGTGCTCGTCCGTGTGCACCGGTCGGGCATCAACCCCAGTGACGTCAAGAACCGTACGGGCTTCGTCTCGACGATGGCCTTCGACAGCGTCATACCCCATCAGGACGGGTCCGGAGTCATCGAGGCGGTGGGCGACGGCATATCCTCCGACCGCGTCGGTGAACGCGTCTGGATTTACGAGGCGCAGTATGGCCGCGCCGCAGGGACGGCAGCCGACTACGTCGCGGTGCCCTCGGGCAATGCGGTCGCACTCCCCGACGGCGTGTCGTTCGACGTCGGTGCGGCGCTTGGTGTTCCGGCGATGACCGCGCACCGGTGCCTCTTTGCCGATGGCGGCCTTCGAGGTCGACGTGTCCTGGTTCACGGCGGCGCCGGCGCGGTGGGCTCCGCCGCCGTCCAGTTGGCCAAGTGGGCCGGCGCCTGGGTCGTGGCGACGGTCCGTCGGCCCGAACAGATGCAGATCGTGCGCCAATCAGGAGCCGACCTCGTGCTGAACCTGCGCGAGGTCGACGTCGCCGCCGCCGTCCGAGCCGCTACCGACGGGGCGGGCGTCGATCGCGTCGTCGACGTCGACGTCGTCGCCAACGGCGAGCTCGATCTGGCGTGTCTGGCCAACGGCGGTGCCATCAGCGCGTACTCGGTTGGCGATCCGGACGCCACCGTGTCGGTGCCGGCGATGCCGTTCATGCTGGCCAACGGCGCAGTGCGCTTCGTCTACGTCTACACGATGCCGAACCACGCGAAAGTGGCTGCAATCGGGGATATTACGAGGTGTCTCGCCGCGGATTCCTACCGACCGCAGATCGGCCTCGTCCTGCCTCTAGAGCGGACCGCCGATGGCCACGACGCGGTCGAGGCGGGCGTCGTACAGGGCAAGGTCCTCATTGCCGTCACCGACTCCTGAGTGGTCCGACCCGCCGCCCCAACGCCGTCGGATCGGTGATTACCGCCTAAAGGCCACGTGATGGCACCGAGGTCGACGTACGGTCCCCGCGTGATACCGCAGCGCCGCCCAGCGGCCCTCCCATGGTGACGCCGAGCTCGCCGACGGCACCGATTCCACTCAGTTGGCTCTGGGTCCTGGCCCTCCTCACCGCGGTTGGTCCCCTGTCGGTCGACATGTATCTGCCGGCCTTTCCCGCCATGACCGAGGAGTTTGGTGCCGCCCCGGCGACCATGCAGGTGACATTGATGACCTTCATGGTCGGCATGGCCACCGGGCAACTGGTCGGCCCGTTGTCCGACCGGTGGGGACGACGCCCGCTTCTGCTGGCGGGTACCGTGCTGTGCGCCGGCGCAGGTGTGGCCTGCGCGCTCGCCCCGTCCGTCGAACTGCTCGCGGCATTCAGATTCCTGCAAGGATTTGGGGGCGCCGCCGGTGTCGTGCTCAGCCGAGCGATCGTCTCCGACCGCGCCGAAGGCGCCGCCGCGGCGCGGATCTTCAGCCTGATGATGATCATCAACGGTGCAGCACCCATAGCGGCGCCGCTCATCGGCGGCAGCCTGTCCGGGGTCATCGGGTGGCGCGGAGTGTTCGGCATTCTCTCGGGCCTCGCCGTGGTGATGGTGCTCGGCGCCACCTTCGTGCTCTCCGAGACGCACCCCGCTTCGCGGAGCTCGGACGGTGGAAGCCGCAGCACGACGCGTGGCTTGAAGGACACCCTCGGCAATCGCCAATTCGTCGGGTATTCCCTCGCCTTTGCATCTGGCTTCTCGGTGATGTTCGCCTTCATCTCCGCCTCCCCGTTCGTTCTTCAGACCATCCTCGGCCTGTCGACCACCGGTAACGGAATCGCTGTCGCCGCCAATGCAATCGGGCTTCTGATCATGAACGCCGTCAACGCCAGACTGGTCGTACGTTTCGGCCAACGACGGCTGCTGGCCACTGGGGTAGGACTGCTTGCAGTGTTCTCCAGTCTTGTGTTGGTCGACGCGCTTACGGGACCGCGGATTTGGGTAATGCTGCCCCTGCTGTGGTGCACGGTAACCAGTCTCGGACTGGTGGTCGCAAATGCCACCTCCCTTGCGCTGGACCAAGTTCGCCGAGTGGCGGGAACGGGCTCGGCCGTACTGGGACTGCTCCAGTATGCGCTCGCGGCTGTCGTGTCGCCGGTGGTCGGCGTCGCCGGGAGCGGCACCGCAGTGCCCATGTCCATCACGATGACGGTGTGCGCGTTGGTAGCGATCGGCGCGTTCCTCAGCTCAGGTGCTGCCCACTCGCCAATCGACCGCCACGGCCGTAGCTGACGACAGCCCGGGGACAAGACCGCCAAGCCCACCCCCGGCCACCACTGCAACCACGGCGACGGCCGTCGTCTCGGACCGCGGACACGGCATCGCCCTAAAGTTGCACAGCGTGGGGGCTTTCGCCTGGGTCGACGTCCAACGTGCGCAGCCGGAACGCCGACGATGCCCCCCTGATCGAGCGGGCGGACCCCTGCGACGGAAGGCCGACGTCAGGTCAGTGCGCCGAGAAGTTGGTTGAACGCCTCGGTCATGGACGGGTGGGTGTAGATCTCGTCGCGCAGCTGTGTGGCGGTGATGCCGTGGCGCATCGCCAGGGACACCACGTTGATCACCTCGTGGGAGTCGTAGCTCAGCAGGGCCGCGCCAAGGATCGCGTCGTCGTCGGCGTCGACCACGACCTTCATCATTCCTCGGGCCTCGTCGACGATGCGCGCCCGCGGCACCGTCGCCATCGTGGCGACGGGCAGCGCCGCGACCCGTACCCGTCGCCCGGAGGCGCGGGCGTCGCGTTCGGTCAGACCCACCCGTGCCAGCGGCGGCGTCATGAAGAGCGTGTACGGCACCGCCTTTCGGTCGGTCGTGCTGCGCGTGCCGGATCCGACGAGTTGGTCGAGCACGATGCGGTAGTCGTCGAGGGAGACGTAGGTGAACTGCGGTCCGCCGTTGACGTCGCCCATCGCGAAGACGTGGGGCTGGCTGGTGCGCAGGTGGTCGTCGACGGCCACCGCCCCGGCGTCGGTCATGTCGATTCCCGCCGCGTCCAGCCGCAGCCCGTCGGTGACCGGCCGCCGGCCCGCCGCGGCGAGGACGAGGTCGGCGTCGACCGATTCGAGCGCACCGTGACCGTGGTAGGACACCGTTGCCGGTGCGTCCGCGCCGGCCCGCACCTCGCGAACCTCGGCGTCGATGACGACGGTGACACCGTTCTCGCGCAACAGGTCCCGGGCGCACGCGGCGACGTCGTCGTCCTCCTGGCCGAGGATTTCGGAGTGGCGTTCGAGCACCGTGACGTCCGAGCCGTAGGCGGCGTACATGGCCGCGAACTCCAGGCCGACGTAACCGCCACCGAGGACCACGAGACGTCGGGGCAGCTCCGGCGTCGCGAGCAGGTCGGTGCTGGTGACCATCACGCCGCTGTCTGCCAGGCCGGGGACGTCCGGAATCCGGGGTTCGGACCCGGTGCTGACGACGAGGTGCTCGGCGGACACGACCACCGTGCCGCCACCGTCGACGAGGGTGACCTTGACGGTGTGCGGGTCGACGAATTCGGCCCGGCCGGTGAGCACCGAGACCGATTCGATGCCGTCGAGCATGGCGAAGTTGTCCGCCCTCAGCTTGGCGGTCAGCGCGAGCTCGTTCTCCACTGCCCGGCGGTAGGCGGCGGGGCCGCGTTCACTAAGTTGTTCTGCTTGGTAGACAAGGGACTTCGTCGGCACGCAGCCGATGTTGATGCAGGTGCCGCCGTACATCTTCGCGGACTGCTCGATCATCACCACCCGCTTGCCCTTGCGCCCGAGGGTGGCGGCCAGGGTCTTGGCGCCCTTGCCGAATCCGATCACGGCAAGGTCCGCCGCGACGGACGTGCCGTTGGTGGTTTCGGTCATCGAGCTCTCCTGGGGGTCGGGGTCGTGCTGGGGTCGATTTCGTTGTTGAGGAGCACCGGCGCTTGTCCTGACCGGGCCAGACATAAAGCATCTAGCGTCGATGTTTCCAGGCTGCAATGGGTTTCGTCGCCGCTGCCATGGAACCAACGCCACGGTGGCCCTAACCAACAGGCGGCTCAGGGCCGAACTGTTGCGTTCGGTGAATCAGCGTCCAATTGCCGCGAAACAGCGGTGTGATGACCTGCGTCCGCCACCGCCATGAGCCGTCGACCGTCTCGAATGTGCTCTCGAACCAGCACGCCGACACCAACTCGGCTAGCCCGACCTCGTTGAGGGCGAACAGGCTCAGATAGTTGCGGACCCGCGCCCGGTTCGGCGCGGCGAGGTCGTCGAGTTCGATCGACACTGCAGACATGGCGTGCTGGGTTCGGGCATCGTCCCTGACCACCGACTTACCCCAACGAACTACCGCGTCGCTACCGTCGGCGTCGGCGAAGAAATAGCGACCCTGGCTGAAGAGGGCGGCCAGCCGTGGCCAGTCGTGTGCGTCGGAGGCGATTGCGTATTCGAAGAGCTGGCGGTGGATCTCTTGGTGGGCGGCCAATCCTCCAAGGCTCATTCGACCTCCCCGACTCAAACGATGACATGCAGACGGCGCCGCAACCGGGGCACGCGATCATCAGTGTGGCCCGGCGTGACCGCCACGCCCGGCAGGATAGGCATGTTCTGCCGAGTCCCCGCCTACTCAGCGCCCCCTGGGAGACAGGGCAGCGTTCACCTGGGCCGCTAGGTCGCGCCAGATCGTCTGGCGGGCACGGCTTCGGCGGGATGCAGGCGATCTATGAGTTTGCCCTTCGCCTCGTTCGACATCCCATGTCGACCGGTGCCGCCCACGAGCAGTCGGAGCCTTTACGTCGCTGATGCACGCTCTCCCGATTGGCCATGGGAGGTCCGCAGACCAATGACCGACCGCGGCGACATGTTCTTGCATTTGGCGTCAACCGAAACCGTTGGGGCACCGACCTGAGATTCCGGGGCCATCGTGCTCCAAAGGCCCGTGACACGTCGAAATCGGAGCGTTTGCATCAGTATGGGTTTCCTTGCAGGTCATCACGCCGTACGCAAAGGTCGGAGCGGAGGACGCGCACCAACAGCTGCGGCCCGTCAGGTCAGCGGCGCGTCGGCGATCGCGTCGAACACGGCCTCTAGCAGTTGCACCAGCTGATCGGGACGGCGGCCGTTGAGCGCCGCAGTGCCCATCACGCTCCGCATCAGCAGGACCCCACTGATCACCGACAGCAGCACGTCGCTGCGCAACTGGCGCCCTGGTGCCGAAAGTTGGCGGGCCAAGCGCCTCCCCACGTTCCGCTCTATCGCGTCGCGGACGATGGCCGCAGCACGCGGATTCGACGCCGACCTCAGCATGATCAGGAACGGTTCGAGGTGGTCGGCATCCGGACCGGAGCGAGCGACCAGCGCCGCCGCGGCGTCGCGTGACACATCGCCGGATCTCTCGGCGATGAAAACCGGGGACGAGAACGAGGTCTCGACAGCTTCGGCGAACAGTTGCTCCTTCGACCCGAAGTACCGATTCACCAGCATGGCGGTCACCCCGGCGTCGCCGGCGATGTCACGCACGCCGACACCGTCGTACCCGGCACTCGCAAAGTTGCGGATGGCGGAGGCCAATATCGCTTCACGGGTGGCGGCGGCGTTGCGCGGGCGCACACGGTCGGTAGGCATGCCCAGACGGTAGGGAATACCACGGGCAATGTCTACGTCTGTATATTTCGTTCATGTCTACAGTCGTATACCGATGGAACTTGGTGGGAGAAGCAATGAGCACAGAATCGCACGTCATCCTCGTCTCCGGCGCCTCGCGCGGGCTCGGACGCCACATCACCGAAGCTGCCCTCAACGCAGGGCATCGCGTCGTCGCCGGCGCCCGTACCACCTCCGCTCTCGATGACATCGCTCTTGCGCACCCCGACCGCCTCGCCATCGTCGAGCTCGACGTAGCCAACGACGACCACGTTCGCGCCGCCATCGCCACCGCCCTTGACCGCTTCGGCCGCCTCGACGTGTTGGTCAACAACGCCGGCTACGCCAACATGGGAGCCATCGAGGACGTCGACTTCGAAGACTTCCGCGCCCAGGTCGACACGAATTTCTTCGGCGTAGTGCGGTTGACTCGGGCGGCGTTGCCGATCATGCGGGCACAACGCAACGGGCACATCGTCCAGGTGTCGTCGGTGGGTGGCCGGATGGCGCGGCCAGGCCTCGCGGCATATCAATCGTCGAAGTGGGCCGTCACCGGTTTTTCGGGGGTACTCGCTCAAGAGGTCGCCCCGTTGGGCATCAAGGTCACCGTCTTGGAACCAGGCGGCATGCGGACCGATTGGGCCGGTTCCTCGATGCGCATCGACCCGGTGCGCGAAGACTATGAGTCCACCGTCGGCGCCGCTGCGGCGCTGAGCAATTCGACGTCGATCGGCGCCAGCGACCCTGCGAAGGTCGCCGCGCTGCTCCTCGAGATCGTCGACATGGCCGAGCCACCCCACAGACTCCTCGTCGGCCCCGACGCCTTCCGCTACGGGACCGCGGCGGGGCGCAACCTATTGGCCGCCGACGAGCAACACGAACAGCTCAGCGTGTCGACCGCCGCCGACGACGCCACCGCCGACCAGCTCGACCCGCTGGCCTCTCGAGGTCGCTAGATGGTCATGGAACTACACACCTACACGCTGAGAGACTTCGAGGCTCTGCGCCGCTACACCGAGGACTTCTGGCCC
Organism: Mycobacterium sp. IDUB_1; assembly: GCF_055419625.1. Classification (NCBI taxonomy): domain Bacteria; kingdom Bacillati; phylum Actinomycetota; class Actinomycetes; order Mycobacteriales; family Mycobacteriaceae; genus Mycobacterium; species Mycobacterium sp. IDUB_1. Next base: position 672,737 of record NZ_JBVAYA010000001.1, read on the forward strand.
CGGCACATCCGCACCCTGCACGATTACGGCATCACCGTCCACGGAGTATGGATCGACGACGATGCCGACAAGCCTCGCGTCATCGCCCTCGTCGGCTACCCACCGAACAGCGATCCGACCGAATTAGCGGAGAGGTACTGCGCCAGTGTGGATTTCGACGAGGACCACGAGGACTTCGACGACTCGCTGATAACCGCCCGCCAGACCACACGGCTTACACCGATTGGCAACACCGCGCTGTGAACCTTCGTGTCCCGATCGCAGTGTCCCGCTCGGGGTAAGACACCGTGCGATCGATGTTCAACCGAAGCCGGGCATGACCGACAGCGCCGTCACAATCGTCGCGGTGGACACCGCCATCGAGACGACGTTGCCGATGAATGGGTGAAAGTCCGGGGGCAGCCGTCGAGCGATCGCCGCGGCGACCGGTGGCCCGACGAGTGCACCGAGTACCGCCCCGGTCACGATTGCCTGTACGGAGCCGTGGAACGCGAGAACCGTTGCCGGAGCGATGGACACGACGGGAACGAAGGTGGGATACCAGCCGTAGGTCGCCCACTGCCGGTGCCACAGCGCCGCACTGAGCGCGGCGGTCAGGACCTGTGACGTCAGCAGTTCGGGAAGCAGGTTCCCGACATTGCCTGCCATCGCAGGGTTGAGGAGGTAGCTAATCACCGTGCCGGCCAGCAATCCGGCGCCGGCCCATTCATTGCCGATGAACTGAGCCTCGGTGAAGTCGGCCAGGATGCGCCGCGACAACCATCGCGGTCCTTGTCGACTGGTGTCTACGAAATGGTGGGGAGACCCGGCGATGCAGCGCGGTACCATCACGCGCGGTGTACGCATCCAGGGCATATGCCGACACAACGCGAACGCCGCCACTGCGCTGATCGCCATGCCCGTGGTCGCCCCGACCACGGGGGGAAGACCAAGCGGGCGGCACCCAAAGTTCACCGCGACCAACGCGGCGGGGGTGCTCAGCGCCGCGCCCAGGACCGCCCCGGACAGCGCCACCGATCCTCGGCCTCCGTACACCAGGACGACGGCCGCGGGAACCGACGCAAACGGTACGAACGTGGGCTGCCACACGCCCGACGCGGCGATCGTCCACCCCCACGCTGCGTTGCTCAGCACCAGACCCAGGGCTGCGCTGCCCACTGCCCAGGCGAACAGGCCAGTGCCGGAGGTGACCGGAAAACCCCGCCAGCGCGTCTTCGACCTGGTGGCCCGGTGGGCAAGGTACCCGCCCATCAGCATCAACGCGCCGGCCAAAGCGGAATGCGCGTAGCCAGGTTCGGTGGTATCCCCAAGTATCCAGACAATCCACGATGCCACGTCGGCGTAGTCGCCCTCCCATCCGGCGTAGGCGGGCATGACCACCGGTAGCGACGGGCGCAGCCTGTCTAGACCAAGCAGCGTCACCGTCGCGGAACCCGCAATCAGCGCTGCGGTCATCCACAAGGTGAACGCTGAGGCACGTTCCCGCACGGCGGAATTGGAGTAGGTAACGACGCATCGCGCGGATGTACGTGCCACGTCCCGCCCGCGGTTCGACTGCGACGAATTACTCAATGCGTTTGAGCTCCTCCCGCGGCTCGGTGTTCCTGGAGCGCAACGCAGCGAGTCGACAGTACAGCGGAGCGAGGTGTCTGGGCACGGACTCTGTCATCAACCGGCGCCGTCGTCGCCGGACGCGGAGCGATCGCAGGCGTGGGATCGCGGCACTCCGCACAGCAACACAGCCGGCGGTGCCTTCAAGGTAGACAAGCGGTTGTCTCATTTCAACTTTGTGCCGAACCACCGCTGGTGTGCTCGCGACGCCCTGTAACCAATCCGGTTGTGGAGGCCTCTCGTGAGACCTGCGTCATGACGGTGGTGGTTCGCCCTTGCAGCCCCCGCCGTCGGCAAACGCCCATCATCCGGCTGTGGGTCAATCGCCATGGCGACGCCTTGGTTCAGCTCACGTGGGTCGACGGGCTAACGTGAATGCCTGTCCGTTCGCACCAGGGGCAACGGCGCCCAAACCGGCCCGGACCATACGCTCGCGTGGCCCCCATCGTCGCATCGATGAGCATCGGCGCCGCGAAGGATAGCGCTGCGCGAATCGTGGGCACCCCGGAAGTCACGAATTGCCGAAAGCTGCAATGACGTTGTCGGCCCCCCGAGTGACACGTCTATGTATAACCGTAGATGTTCACCACAGCCCGCGTCGGGGAGTAATTGGAGCACACCACGCATCGCCTCATGGATAATCGAGATATCCACGACGGGTAACAGGCCGCCGCGCCGTCATCGCTTGTGACAGTTGATGAAACGGCACCCCGCTTGTCGTCAAAGGACCCTCGACGTGTTGCAGCCGCCGAATGAAGCCACACCCGCCGATCGGCCCTCGTACATCACTGCAGCGGCAACCGCTGCGTTCGCGTCAGCAGCCCGCCCACCGAAATCTCACTTTCATGTCCAATTGGACACCCACGACAGGCTGGTGACGGCCGCGGCGTCGGCCCTCGCCCCGGGCCGACCGTCGAAGCCGGTGACACGCGCCGGATCCACTCAAACATTCACCGCAGTCTCATTACCGCCCCGCCAAGCGCCGGGGACCCAGAATTCTCACTTTCATGTCCAATTGGACATCAGGTGGACGTTTTACTTGAGAAGTGGACATCAAACTTGAGAAGCCACACATCGTACAACTCCCGGCTACTGCTTCGCCATATTCGCGAACCGCGACAGATGCAGCTGATGCGCGACCGTCACTGTTCGCGTCGGGCCGGCGCGGTGCTTGGCGACGATCAGATCAGCCTCGCCACCACGCGGGTCGTCATTGTCGAACGCGTCCGGACGGTGAAGCAGCACAACCATATCCGCGTCCTGCTCGATCGAGCCCGACTCACGCAGATCCGACAACTGCGGCTTCTTGTCCGTTCGCTGCTCCGGACCACGGTTCAGCTGGCTCATCGCGACCACCGGAACTTCAAGCTCTTTAGCCAAAAGCTTGATCTGGCGGGAGAATTCGGACACTTCCTGCTGGCGCGACTCGACCTTCTTGCCTGACGTCATCAGCTGCAGGTAGTCGATCACGACGAGCCGCAGGTCTGTCTTCTGCTTCAGCCTTCGCGCCTTGGCACGGATCTCCATCATCGTCAGGTTCGGCGAATCGTCGATGTAGAGCGGCGCCTCGCTGATCTCACTCATGCGGCGCGCCAGCTTCGTCCAGTCGTCGTCACTCATCTTGCCCGACCGCATATCGGCGAGCTTGATCCGCGCCTCCGCCGACAGCAGACGCATGACGATCTCGGTCTTACTCATCTCCAGCGAGAACACGATGCTCGGCAGGTGATGCTTGATCGAGCACGACCGCATGAAGTCCAGGCCCAGCGTCGAGTTGTGCGTCGGGATCATCGACCGGCTTGCCAGATACATGTGACTGGCGTTGTCGACCTCCACGCACCGAACCGGCACGCTCGGCACCGGCCGAACATCGACAATGAATCGGGAGTTGGACCGCACGCTGCTGCGGGCGCGACGCTCCTTGTGCAGCACGTCTTTTCGGTGCAACCCGAACACGCTGTCCGTGGCTGAGAAGTTGACGAGATAAGCCGTTGACGTTGCCTCCGAGCGCCCCTTGACCGTCTTCGTCGCCACCTGGCAGCGGTATCCGAGCGACACGACGAGCTCGCGGAAGTCCTCTGCCAGACGCCGATTCGTCACGCAGAACTGCACCGCGCCACCATTGGTCACTGTGCCGTCGGTATCCAGCAGCCCTGCCAGGAGCGCACGCCGCTGAGCCTCCGACGCCCGCAGGTACTCGGTCGGGATGTGCTTGTTCCCCAGCACCCCGAGCGTTCGGAGACGGCCCTGAACGGTGACCAGCCCCTCCCCTTCGATCCGCATGAGGATCTCCGGGTCGACAGTCGTGATTTGTGCAGCCATCGATGTGCCGTCGCCCAACCAAGCGCCCAGCGTGTACGGCGGCACGAGCAGTTCCGCCTCGACACCTTGGATGGGCGCCGCGTTCCGCACCGAGTGATTGAGGCGACGATCAGCTGTCGCGCACCGCAGCGTTTCGGCGATCTCGCGCGTTGTGCGGATGTCGTCGGCGTCGTGGGCGGATCTGCGCGACGCACGGGTGCGGGTCAGCCACTGATGCTCGGCATCTGCGACGATCACTGTGCCATCGGAGAACTCGACCTCGAAGCACGGGCGCTCGGTCATCACCTCGGTCGCGGCCACCACGCGCGTCGGCATGCCGTCGGGCCCGATCAGCTCGTCCCCGACGGCGACCTCACCCATCGTCGTCCAGCCCGACGGCGTCGGCAGCGGCGTGTCCAGCGCCAGCGCCTTACCCATTCCGGGACGTGCGGCGACGACGATCATCTGGCCCGGATGCAGCCCGTTGGTCAGCTCGTCGAGTTCAGTGAAGCCCGTCGGCACGCCCTTGGAGATTCCGCCCTGGGAAGCGATCGCGTCGATCTCGTCCATCGTCGGCTGCAACAGTTCTTCGAGCGGGACGAAGTCCTCGGTGGCACGCCGCTCGGTGACGTCGTAGATCTCCGCCTGTGCGCGGTCCACGATCTCGTTGACGTCCGCGCCCTCGGCACCGGCGTAGCCGTACTGCACGACCCTGGTGCCCGCCTCCACCAGCCGGCGCAGCAGCGACTTCTCCGCGACGATCTCGGCGTAGAACCCGGCATTGGCCGCCGTCGGCACCGTGGAGATCAGCGTGTGCAGATAGGGCGCGCCACCGACGCGGCGCAGCAGCCCCCTTCGGTCGAGTTCGGCGGCCACGGTGACCGCGTCAGCGGGCTCTCCGCGGCCGTACAGATCCAGCACGGCGTCGTAGACGAGTTGGTTGGCTGGCTTATAGAAGTCGCCTGGGCGCAGGCGCTCAAGGACGTCGGCGATCGCGTCCTTGCTGAGCAGCATGCCGCCCAGCACGGCCTGCTCGGCCGCGAGGTCCTGCGGCGGCTGTCGACCGAAATCCTCGTTCGGAGGAGGCTCCATGGCCGCACGATCATCAGGCCGGCCCAAGTCATCGACGACAGCCACGCGGTGACCTCACCCCTCCCAAGTGTCGAACGGACGTTCGATGAGACTGTAGACCGGCGTACCGACACTGCCCCCGCGGCGTCCGTCACCGTGTCCGCGACGGCCAACGCTAGACGTTGCTACAGAAGACGCAACCATCCCTTGTTGACAGAGCTGGGGATGGAATGTGGATAGGTCTGGTGAGTCATGTTGAGCTGCTGGGGACAACTTGTGGATCAACACTGTGATCTGGTCCGTTTCCGCAGATGATCGCCTGTTGGGAAGGTATCAGCTCTGTGGATGGTAAATCAGTCGGCGTGTCGACCCGGGTTGACTTCTCGGGCGTGTTGCGTTTCGACTGAGGGCCGAGGAGGTTAACACCGGGTTATGTTCGCTGTGGCGAGATTCGCCGGGAAAGTTCGCCGAGCACGACAACGGCCGGGTTCGGACCTCTCGGTCCTCACCCGGCCGTTGACTCGTCAGTTGTTAGTTGGCGACCACGTTCACCGACACGGTCGCGGCCACATCGTGGTGCAGCCGGATCGTGACGGCGTGCGTGCCCACGCTCTTGATGTGCGCCTTGGGCAGCTGCACGGTGCGCTTGTCGAGATTGGGTCCGCCGGCCTTCTTGATCGCTGCGACCACGTCGGCCGCGGTGACCGAGCCGAACAGCTTGCCTGAGTCCCCGGCGGTCTTCACAGACAGCTCGACGCCGTCGAGACCCTCGATCGCCGTCTTCAACTCGTTGGCATGCTCGAGGCTCTTGACGCCCTTGAGCTCCTGCGCGCGCCGGATGTCCTCGGCCTGGCGCTGCGCACCACGGGTGGCCACGATCGCCAGCCCGCGGGGCAGCAGGTAGTTACGCCCGTAGCCGTCCTTGACCTCGACCGCGTCGCCGGCCGTTCCGAGGTGCTCGACCTCGGCAGTAAGAATCAGTTTCATCTCAATCGTCCTTACCGCGTCGCCGAGCTGAACGGCAGCAGCGCGACCTCGCGGGCGTTCTTCACGGCGATCGCGATATCGCGCTGGTGCTGAACGCAATTGCCGGTCACCCGACGGGCGCGAATCTTGCCGCGCTCGCTGATGTAGGTGCGCAGTAGCGCGGTGTCCTTGTAGTCGATGTTCTGCCCCTTCTTCGAGCAGAACACGCACTTGCGTGTCTTGACCGGCTTTTCCGGAGCCGGACGCCTCTTGGTGGAGGACTTGGCCATGTGTCTAACTCTTTCTCGAAATCACTCGAATTATGTTGTCTCAGAAGGGCGGTTCATCGTCAGCGCCGCCAAAGGAGCCCGACGCGGGCGCGCTGCCCCACGGGTCGTCCTTGGGCTGCTCGGAGCCGCGCGACGAATTACCGCCACCGCCGCCGCCGAAACCGCCACCGCCGCCGCCACTGCGGCTCGCCTTGTTCACCTTCGCGGTCGCGTAGCGCAGCGACGGCCCGATCTCGTCGACCTCGACCTCGACCACCGTGCGCTTCTCACCCTCGCGGGTTTCGAAGGAGCGCTGCTTGAGCCGGCCCGTCACGATGACGCGCGACCCACGGGTCAGGCTTTCGGCCACGTTCTCGGCGGCCTCACGCCAGATGTTGCACCGCAGGAACAGCGCTTCGCCGTCCTTCCACTCCCCGCTCTGACGGTCGTAGATGCGCGGGGTGGACGCAACGGTGAAGTTGGCCACCGCGGCACCGGACGGCGTGAAACGCAGTTCCGGATCGGCGGTCAGGTTTCCTACGACGGTGATGGTGGTGTCACCAGCCACGAGTTCCTCCTTGGTGAGCGGACGTTGGGCGCGAGCCTACGCAGCGGCTCCGACGATCGGCACTCTTTAGTGCTTGTCGGTCCGCATCACCTTGGTCCGCAGAACGGACTCGTTGAGGTTGAGCTGACGATCGAGCTCAGAGACCGTCGCGGGCTCGGCTTTGACGTCGACGATCGCGTAGATGCCCTCGGCATGCTTGGCGATCTCGTACGCCAACCGGCGCCGGCCCCAGATGTCGACCTTGTCGACACTGCCACCGTCCTTGCGGATGACGTTCAGGAACGTCTCCAACGACGGAGCAACGGTGCGCTCGTCGAGTGTGGGGTCGAGAATGACCATGATTTCGTATGGACGCATAGGAACCCATCACCTCCTCTGGTCTGATCGGCCACGGCGTGTCCATGGCAGGAGGGTCGCCTGCGTCGGCAACCGGCCAAGGCTACATGACCAGGGAGGACAGAACGAAATCGCTAGCGGCGAACAGGCCAGTCCCAGACCGACATGTCGCCCTTGGGGTAGTTCATGCAGACATCCGTGGCGTGCGCCACGACACCCTTGTTGTTGAAGAACAGCTTGGCCCAGTTGCCCCAGTGCGTGGCCACGTTCTCGTAGTAGACGTTGGTGGCGGTGTCCTCGGAGTACTGACGCCGCCCGACCGGATCCAGAGAGAAGAACCAGTGGATGCGATCGAACGCCTGCTGCTGGACGTCGGCCGGGCGGTTACTCCGGTCGATCATGTACCGCTCGAAGTACACCGGGCTGGTGTCGCGGGCGGCGGCCATGTACTGCTCGACGTCGCAGGTAGTGACGATGATGCGGTGCGGGATCGGATAGTCGTCAGTGGAATCAGCCTGAGCGGTGCCCGCCGCGCCGAACAGCGCGCCCGCGGCAGCAGCCGTCGCCAGTGCGGTCCTCAGCACTCGACTCGCCAAACCGGTCATGGTCGCTCCTACCTCGTCGAATGCGGGCGCGCATCGCGCCGTGGGCCAACTATATAGCGCAGCTAGGCAGCTGCCCAGTCCGATGCTCAGCCGCCGTTGGTGACGGGGTTCGACGACAGCGTGATGAACTGGCCGTGCTTCCACACGCCCCAGCGGCCACCCCACATCGACGTCCACACCACCGGCTCGTTGTTCCACATGTCGGCCGGCTTGCGTGGCGCCCAGTTCGGCACCGGCTCACCCGGCGGATTCGGGGGGAACTCGGCCGGGCCGGGCGGAGGCGGGGGCGGTTGAGCGACGGACGTCGCCGCGCCGAAGCCCAGCGCACCCGCGGCGAATCCGCCGAGGATCAGCGCGACGGGCACGGTCTTGGTTAGAAAACTCATGAGACGACTCCAGCCTGCAGACTGCACAAAGATGCTTAGCAAATATAACCACTACGCGGCACCGGGAAACACCCCGGTTTCGAACTCCAGGGTGCCGGGTAGAGCGCGATGATGTCCCGGCCGGAGATCGTCGACCGGATTCTGGCGCACGGCGGCGTCCGCCGCACGGTACGGGCCGGCTTCGTCGCCAGCGGTCTCCTGCACTTCCTCATCGCCTACGTGATCGCCAGGATCGCGCTCGGCCGCGGTGGGCACGCCGATCCCTCAGGCGCCATGGCGACGATCGCCGCCGCCACCGACGGAGTGCTGATCCTGTGGGCGATCGCCGCGGCACTCGTGCCGCTGGCCGCCTGGCGTCTGACCGAAGCGCTCCTCGGTCTGCATCCAGCCGAGGGGGGCCGTGACCCCAGCGACGCCAGCATCGGTAACCGGCTCAAAGCCCTTGGCCTGCTGGGGGTCTACTGCAGCGTGGGGTACACCTGCGTGCGGTTCGCGATCGGGCGTCGTGAACCCAGCAGCGAGCAGAACTCCGGAGCGAGTGCTGTTCTGATGCAATCGTTTTCAGGTCGAACCCTGCTGGTCATCGTCGGAGCGGTGATCGCGGTGATCGGCGGCTACTACGCCTACAAGGGAGCTTCCCGCCGCTTCGTCGACGACCTGACCACCTCCGGCGGCAGGGTGGTCGTCGTGCTCGGGGTGTACGGCTACGTCGCCGAGGGCGCCGTCTACGCGCTGGCCGGGGTGTTGGTGATCGTGGCCGCCGTGCGGGCCGACCCGGCCAAAGCGGCCGGCCTCGACGCCGCGGTCCAAGCGCTGGGGTCGGCGACATCCGGCGACGCGATCCTGTGGTTCGCCGCCCTCGGTTTCGCTGCCTACGGGTTGTACAGCTTCGCGCTGGCTCGGTGGGCGCGGATGTGACCGCGCGGCTGTAGCCAATCCGGCACCCACGACGGATAGGCATCCGGGGCGCGCTCGAACGGGCCGCCCGCCGGATCGTCTGTGCCGTCAGCGCGGACCAGGTCGCGCTCCGGTCGATAGATCTGCCGAATGATCAACGCGCACAACGTGACGACCGCGATATCGCGCAGGAGCACGGTCGCGGTGAACCATTGCTCGGGTAGTCCCTTGTTCTGTTCGCCGAACAGGTAGAGCATGCGCGGCACCCAGACCAGCATGTCGATCGTCATCCACGCCAGCAGCACCCTCCGGTGCGGCAGCGCCAGCACCGCCAACGGCACGAGCCACAGCGAGAACTGCGGACTCCACACCTTGTTGGTCAACAGGAACGCCGCCACCACCAGAAAGGCGATCTGCGCGATGCGCGGCCGGCGTGCGGCAGTCAGGGTGATGTAGCCGATCGCGATGCAGCACGCCACGAACAGAGCGGCGCTGAAGGTGTTGAGCACCACCGGCGGCTCCCAGAAGCCGAGGTTCGGATCGAACCCCTGCCACCCGGTGAACGACTTCACCACGTTGTAGAGCGAATCCATGTCGTCGCCGCGACGGGTGTTGAGCCGGAAGAACTCCGACCACCCCCGCGGGAACAGAAGCATGATCGGCAGATTCACCACCAACCAGGTCGCCACCGCGGCGAGCGCTGTCGTGGCGACCTCCCGCAATCGCGACGTGCGTATGGCCAACAGCACCATGGGAATCAGCAGCAGGAGTGGATAGAGCTTGGCCGCCACCCCGAGGCCGATCAGCACGCCGGCGAGGACAGGCCGTCGGCGGGCCCACGCCAGCAACGCACCGGCGGCGCACGCGGTCGCGAGGGCGTCGAAGTTGGTGAAGATCTGGAAGATCACCAGCGGTGAGGCCGCCACCAGGGCGGCGTCCCAGATGCGGCGGGCACCCGCCAGCAGCGCCGTCGCCCACACCGTCGTCAGCCACGCCAGCGCAAGCCCGAACGCGGAGATGTTGAAGAACATCACCACCTCGGCGATGATCGGCACCGACGTCAGCTTGGTCAATGTCGTGTACGTCTTGGCCAGCGACATCGACAGGTACTGGTAGATCCCGGTCAGCACCGGATACTCCATGTAGCGGACCGCGGGGGTGCCGTCGTACTGGGCGCGCGGCATACCCTTCTCGTCGGTCTCCAGCCAGCTCGACTTGTACGGGAACTTCCCGAGATTCAGCAGTTCCGCGGTGTAGAGCGGCACGGTGTCGGAGTAGCAGAGCTCGTAGTAGGCCCGGTTGTTGGCCCAATTGCCCACCCGCTGATCGGCGGTACCCGTCCCCGTCGTCTGCAGGCACGCCGCCTTCGTCGAGTAGCCCAGCGCCAGGAACACCAGGGCGATGAGCAGCATCACCCGCAGCGGGGTCAGGAATCGGGTACGACCGATCAGCGCGTGCCGGCCGACGGGACCGCCGATGGTGCCCGACAGCGCGGCGCCGAGAGTGTCTGTGCGGCTGGGGAAGTCGCGGTCGTCGAGGCTCCGGAGGTCTTCTGCCAGCGGAGCCGGCGATTCGACACCTGCCAGCGGAGCCGGCGAGTCGACGTCCAGCGAATCTTCGGTACCGGCCGGCGGGACCGGCGAGGTCACGGAGGCGGCGGCGGAGCGCCTGGCACCACCGGAGCCGGGGCACCGGGTGGCGGCGAACCGGGCACCGCCTCCGGACCGGGCGGAACCCCTACCGGGGCGGGCCCCGGCGTCGCCGGGACTGTCGTCGGCGGGCCCCACGGAATCGTGATGCCGGGCGCGATCTCCAGCGTCGGCTGGATCACCGTCTCCGCCGGTGGAGGTGCCACAGTGGTCGACGGCGGGGGTGGCGGAGCCTGCGGCACACCGGCGTAGCCGCCGATCTCCTCCGGCTTCGGGAACGACTCGTTGTCGGTGCCGTCCAGTGCGCCGTCCATCGTGGCTTTCCAGATGTCGCTCGGAATGCCCGAGCCGTACACCGGCGAGCCCCATTTGTTCTCGAGAGGCTTGGTGCCGTCAACGGTGCCGACCCAGACCGCCGTCGACAGCGACGGCGTATAGCCGACCATCCAGGCATCACGGTTCGCGCCGGTGTCACCGAGCTGGTTGGTGCCGGTCTTGGCTCCCGACGAGCGGCCGCCGGCCAACGCGTGACCGTTGGAGTAGCCGGCGATCGGCTGCATGGCCGCGATGACGTTGTCGGCCACGGCCTTGTCGATGCGCTGCTCGCCCGCGTTGTCCTCCTGGCTCGCGTCGAACAGGACGGTGCCCTCGGCGTTGACGACCTTCTGCACGAAGTGCGGCTTGTGGTAGACCCCGGACGCCGCGATGGTCGCGTAGGCCGACGCCATGTCGATCACCCGGGATTGGTACTGCCCCAGCACGACGCCGTTGTTCGGCGGTCCGCCCTTGCCGTCCTCGGACAGCGTGTGCTCGACGCCGGGGAAACTCTCGGCGATACCGGCGGCATGCGCCGCGTCGGCGACGTCCTGCGGACCGTTCTTGAGCTTCAGCATCAGCCGGTAGTAGCTGGTGTTCAGCGAACGCTTCAGCGCTTCGGCGATGTTGCAGTTACCGCAGCTGCTGCCTTCGACGTTCGTGATCTTGATGCCGTCGACGGTCACCGGGGAGCTGTCCACCTGGTAGCCCAGACCCATGCCCTGCTGCAGGGCCGCGACCAACGCGAACACCTTGAACGACGACCCTGTCGGCAAGCCGGCCTGCGCGAAGTCGAAGCCGTTGGCGTCAGAGCCGCCGTAGTACGCCTTCACCCCGCCGGTCTTCGGGTCGATGGACACCACCGCCGTGCGCATGTCCGGATCCTGACCGTCCATGTACTCGTTGACGGCGTCCAGTGCCGAGGACTGCGCCTTCGAGTCGATGGTCGTGGTGACCTGCAGGCCTTCGGTGTTGAGCTGCTGTTCGCTGATGTTGAAGATGTTCATCAGCTCTTCGATGACCTGGCGTTCGATCAGGCCGTTGGGCCCGGTCGTCTGGTTCTGGGTGGTCGCCGCGTCCGGCGGGATCGTCGGCGGGAACACCTGCGCCGCGCGATCCTGCGCCGACAGCGCGCCGATCGACACCATGCCGTCGAGCACCCAGTTCCACCGCTCGGTGGCGGCCTCCGGGTCGACGGCCGGATCCAGCCCCGAGGGCCGCTGGATCAGGGCGGCGAGCAGTGCACCCTCGGCCACGCTCAGCTGCTCGACGGGCTTGTTGAAGTACGCCTTCGACGCCGCCGCCACGCCGTAGGCGCCGCGCCCGAAATAGATGATGTTCAGGTACGACTGCAGCACCTGGTCCTTCGACCATTCGCTGGACATCTTGGTGGAGATGACCAGCTCCTTGGCTTTTCGGATCAGCCCGCCCACGCCGGACCGGGCATCGCCGACCAGCGCGTTCTTGACGTACTGCTGGGTGATCGTCGAGCCGCCCTGCAGATCGCCGCCGAAGATGTTGTTCTTGAAGGCACGCAGGAAGCCGGTGAACGAGAACCCGGGGTTGGAGTAGAAGTCCCGGTCCTCGGCGGCCATCACCGCGTCGCGTACGTGCACCGGGATCTGGTCGATGTTGACGTCGACGCGGTTGCCTTCGGGCGGAACGATCTTCGCGATCTCCGACCCGTCGCTGGCCAGAATCGTCGACACCTGCGCGGTGCGGATGTCACCGGGCTTGGGCACGTCGACGATCAGGTACGCCATGCCGAAGGTCAGCAGCGGCAAGACGATGAGAACGGCGGCGCATGCGATCAGGCCGCGCCGCACCCACTTCCAGTTGACCTGCTCGCGCCACCCGGGCCGACGATCCGACGGGCCACCACCAGACCCCCCGCCTCCCGGTCCTCCGCCACCCGTCGGGCGGCGCGGCGGTGGCGGCGGTTGCTTGGGCGGGCGGCCGTCGAGCGCACGTTTGACGTCGTCGATCGGATCCTTGAGATGCCGCGGCCGTTCATCCCGAACCGGCGGCAAGACCGTGGTCAGACGATCGTCGGGACGAGGGCGCGCTGCGTGCGCGGGACCGTCGGACCGGTGCCGAGTTGGCTGGGGCCGGGGTTGAGGCTGGGGTCGCGCGCCACCGCCGTCGGCCGGCCTGCGCCCATCGCGGGCTCGGTCGGGTGAACGGTCGGGGCGCCCCGCGCTATTCACTGGCCGTCCGCGCGGTGCTGCGCGCGGTCTGCGTGCGGCGCGGACGGGATCCCTTGGGCGGCGGAATCGCGCCCAGCACGTAGGACTTCACCAGGTGATTCCAGCTGCAAGTCCGACATACCTCCACTACATGTACCGAAAACTCGTCATAGCGCGTCGCCAGCAGGACAAGCTCCTCGGCGGTGCGGGCCGATCCGGAGACGGCGCCGAGGTGATCGCCGAACACCCAGGACACCAGCGTCAGCTGTTCCTTGCGGCAGATCGGACACATGACCGAACTGGGCTTGCCGTGGAATTTCGCGGCCCGCAACAGATAGGGGTTGGCGTCGCAGACCTCCGAGACGCCGGTGCGCCCGGAATACACCTCGGCCAGCAGCGACCGGCGCCGCAGGGCGTAGTCCACCACCTGTCGCTGCAATCGCACGCTGACCAGAGTACGTCGGCGCTGCGACGGCGGAGGCGCGACCGGGCTCCCGACCCGACCGGGTTCGCGGCTGGCCTGCGGGATCAGCAACCCAACTCTTACGATCTCCGTCGTGGCTTCTGGCAGCTCAGCTCGGGGAACTTCGTGGACACGCGCGAAGGACAGTGATCGCACCGACACGTGCCAGATCCTCGACACCGCGCTCGCCGAGGGGCAGCTGTCGATGACCGAGCACGGGGAGCGGGTGAAGGCCGCCACCAACGCGGCGACGCTCGGTGAGCTCCAGGAGCTGGTGACTGATCTCCAGACCGCCAACGCGCCGACGCAGCTGCGCAAACCTCCGCGACGGCTGCCGTCGCTGCCCGGTGGCGCCGGCATCCGGATCGCGATGGCCGTCGTACTGGTGGTGTTCGGGATCGCGATCGGCTGGGGCCTCTACGGCAACACCCCCTCACCGCTGAACTTCACGTCCGATCCGGGGGCCAAGGACGACGGAATCCCCGCCGAGGTGCTCACCCCGCCACGTCAGCTGCATTCTCTGGGTGGGCTCACGGGTCTGTTCACCCAGATGAAGCAGAAGTTCGGCGACACCACCGGGTACGACATGACCATCTACCCGGACTACGCGTCGCTGGAGCGGCCGGACCCGAAAGAGCCACGGCGCGTACTGAGCTACTCCTACCGGGGCGGGTGGGACGACCCCAGCGAGACGAGCATGGGCTCCGATGCGCGGGTCGTCGATCTGGGCGCCTTCGACATCCCCAAGCTGGTCGGGATCCTGCGCGGTGCTCCCGAAGCCGTGGGGATCGAACCCAAAGACGTGAAGCTGACGTACATGATCATCGGGCCGAACAGCGACATGACCGCTGCGCCGGACCGTATCGAGATCACCATCTACGTCACGCCCAATTTCGGAAACAGCGGATACATGGAGCTCAACGGCGATTTGACCGTCAAGCGCATGAACTACGCCAACGACTGACCCCTGCCGCCTGTCCTGTGACGGCGCACCCGTGTGGCACTCAATATATCGGCGCGATACTATTGCGCGAGGTGTCGAGCCGTCGTAGCGGCTGAATCATGGAGGAGGTGCCCGGATGCTCGAACTCGCCATCCTCGGGCTGCTCCAGGAATCGCCCATGCACGGGTACGAGTTGCGTAAACGACTCACGGGCCTGTTGGGAGCGTTCCGCGCGTTCTCCTATGGTTCGCTGTATCCGGCGTTGCGCCGCATGCAGGCCGACGGCCTGATCGTCGAGGATGCCGCCCCGGAAGGCACCGTCAAGGTGCGCCGCGCGCGCCGTGTCTACCAGCTGACCGATGCCGGGAAGCAGCGCTTCACCGAGCTCGTCGCCGACACCGGGCCACAGAACTTTTCCGACGACGGATTCGGCGTACACCTCGCCTTCTTCAACCGCACCCCGGCCGAGGCCAGGATGCGGATTCTGGAAGGCCGCCGCCGTCAGGTGGAAGAGCGCCGGGAAGGTCTGCGTGAAGCAATCGCGCGGGCGAGCAACTCGTTCGATCGCTACACCCGCCAGCTCCACCAGCTGGGACTGGAATCGAGCGAACGCGAAGTCACATGGCTCAACGAGTTGATCGCGGCGGAGAAGTCGGCGCAGGGACGCGCAGAACAAAGTTGAGCCGCAGCACCACCGATACAGCCGAGTACACCAACACAGCACTGAAGTAGGACAAGAGGAGAAGTCGTCATGACCGCAAGCAATGACGTCCGGGTCGCGATCGTCGGCGTGGGGAACTGCGCGTCCTCGCTCGTGCAGGGCGTGCAGTACTACAAGGACGCCGACGAGAACGCCAGCGTGCCCGGCCTGATGCACGTCAAGCTCGGCCAGTACCACGTGCGCGACGTGAAGTTCGTCGCTGCGTTCGACGTGGACGCCAAGAAGGTCGGCTTCGACCTGTCCGAGGCGATCTTCGCGTCGGAGAACAACACCATCAAGATCGCCGACGTACCGCCCACCGACATCGTCGTGCAGCGCGGTCCGACCCTCGACGGAATCGGCAAGTACTACGCCGACACCATCGAGGTGTCCGACGCAGAGGCCGTCGACGTGGTCAAGGTTCTCAAGGACGCCGAGGTCGACGTTCTCGTGTCCTACCTGCCCGTGGGTTCCGAAGAGGCCGACAAGTTCTACGCCCAGTGCGCCATCGACGCGGGCGTCGCCTTCGTCAACGCGCTGCCGGTCTTCATCGCCTCGGACCCGGTGTGGGCCAAGAAGTTCGAAGACGCCGGTGTGCCGATCGTCGGCGACGACATCAAGAGCCAGGTCGGCGCGACCATCACCCACCGCGTGATGGCCAAGCTGTTCGAGGATCGCGGCGTCACGCTGGACCGCACCTACCAGCTCAACGTCGGCGGCAACATGGACTTCCTCAACATGCTCGAGCGCTCGCGGCTGGAGTCGAAGAAGGTCTCCAAGACCCAAGCCGTCACGTCGAACCTGCAGGGCTCGCTGGCCGGCAAGATCGACGACAAGAACGTCCACATCGGTCCGTCCGACCACGTTGCATGGCTCGACGACCGCAAGTGGGCCTACGTCCGGCTCGAGGGCCGCGCCTTCGGTGACGTGCCGCTGAACCTGGAGTACAAGCTCGAGGTGTGGGACTCCCCCAACTCGGCAGGCGTGATCATCGACGCGGTGCGCGCAGCGAAGATCGCCAAGGACCGCGGCATCGGCGGACCCATCGAAGCCGCCTCCGCCTACCTGATGAAGAGCCCACCCAAGCAGCTCGCCGACGACCTCGCGCGTGAGCAGCTGGAGAAGTTCATCGCCGGCTGAGCACTCTTCGCATCGAGTCTGCGGGGAGATCGCCATCTCACTGGGATGGCCGATCTCCCCGCAGACTCGTTTCCGGGCTAGAAGCCGAAGCCGAGTTCGGCCGGCACGTCGCTGGCGAAGGCCCTGTCGAGCGCCGTGACGATGCCAGAGTCGGTGCAGCGCAGTCGCTGTGCTGCAGCGAACGACGACGCGCGGTGCGCCCCGAGGTACAGGCTGCCCAGTACCGACACGTCGAGGTGGACATCCGCCTCGGCATCGGTGGGCTCGCACTGCGCGCGCCCGTCGCGCACCGTCAGCGCGAAACAACCACCGCGGCCCAAGAATTCGTCGGATACCTCGAGGACGACCGCCAGATCAGCCGAGTAGGTGCGTGCCTGCAACACCGCGGGGACGTCGAGCATCCGCAACCACAACCCGTCGAACACGTCTGTGGTGCGCACCAACCGCGGATCTGTCAGCAGATAGGGCAGCACACTGCCGGGATGGGTGTGGATACCGACGACGTCCCTGAGGTCGAGTCCGAGTAACACCCGCCACAGCGCGATCTCCGCCTCCGAGGTCACCGCCGCGAACTTGGTGACCTCGGCGGTGCTCTTCTCGTCGCTGCGGTGCAGGCGGTAGAACGCGAAGCCGTCCGGATGCAGCGCGCAGTACCGCGGTGTCCCCCCGCCTCTCGACGCCTCACGATCGGCCAGGACCTCGTCCCACAGCCGGGCGGGCGTCTTCAGGCCGCCGGGTGTCTGCCGTCGCCACCGCTCGTCGATGTCCTCCAGCTGGGCGCGGTACTCCGCGGGCCGGACGATGCGCACACCGCCTGTGTCCGCGGCACCCGGATGGATGCGGGCGCCTCGTCGCTGTACCTCGAGCCGCTCCCACACCGTCGCCGGGCCATAGCCGAAGCGCCCGTAGATCTCGGCTTCGCTGGCCTCCAGACCGGCGATCGGATAGGCGTCCATCCGCCGATGCAGTTCGTCGAACATCCCACTCAACGCACCACGCCGACGGTGCGTCGGAGCGACCGCGACCATCGACACACCGGCCATCGGCAGCACCGCCCCGCCGGGCACGGTCAACTCCAGATCCAGGAACAGCGCGGTTCCCACCACGTCGTCGCCGTCGCAGGCCACCACGGCACCATCGCGGGCGATGAGAGACCGCCACGCAGCAGCGGTCTCCTCGGGTTGTTCGTGAGCGAAGCCCGTCGCCGTGATCAAGTCCATCGCCGGCCAGTCGGCCTCCTCAGCACTGCGGAAGGTGATGTGGGACATGGGAGACATGGCCTCGACGGTGGCACATCCGGCACACCGGTCGCATCCCAATATCGGCGCTGTGCGTAGTGTCCAACCATGGACGACACCGACGACGAACTGGCCGGACTCTCCGAATTCGTCTTCCTTCCCGAGAACGCGCGGCAGGCCGGCGTCCTCGGTGAACCGATGTCGGCCGCACGGATCGAGCACGGTCCGGTCAGTGCATTGCGGTTCGGCGACGAGCCGGTCCGGGTGGTGTTCCTGCACGGCGGCGGCCAGAACGCCCACACCTGGGACACCGTGATCCTGGGCCTCGGCCTGCCCGCGCTGGCGATCGACCTGCCCGGGCACGGCCGGTCCGCGTGGCGCGAGGACGGCGACTACGGCCCGCTGCTCAACGCCCGCGCAGTCGAGCCGGTGGTTCGCGACCTGGCGCCCGATGCGGATCTGGTGGTCGGCATGTCGCTCGGCGGGCTCACCGCGCTGCGACTCGCTGTGGACGCGCCCGAGCTGGTGCGCCGCCTGGTCCTGGTGGACGTCACCCCGTCGGCACCCGAGCGGCACCAAAAGATGACAGACGCCCAGAAGGGGACCGTCGCGCTGGTGCAGGGTGAGCGCACCTTCCCGTCCTTCGCCGCGATGCTGGACGTGACCGTCGCCGCGGCCCCGCACCGCGATCGGGAATCGTTGCGGCGAGGTGTGTTTCACAACTCGAAGCGGCTAGAGGACGGTTCGTGGACATGGCGCTACGACTCCATCCGGACGGGAAAGGGTTTCGAGGGGCTCTGGGACGACGTGCCGCGGTTGCACACTCCGACGACGTTGATCCGCGGGGCGAACTCGTTCTTCGTCGATGACGACGATGCCGCCGAATTCGCCCGCACCGCACCGGGTTTCCAAGGCGTGCACGTCGTCGAGAACTCGGGCCACTCGGTACAGAGCGATCAACCGGGCGTGCTGGTGGAGTTGTTGCGAGGCGTTCTCGGCAACTGACCCGGGCCGCCGTTCCTGGACATGTGCTGTTCACCGTCTGGTTGTCTGCTGCTAGTCCTGCTGCCGTAGGTTCGCGGCGGTCCGGCCGTCCAGCCCACGGTCGGATTCCGCGTTGGAAGGAATCGAAAGCACCCATGACGCTCCTGCCGTTGAACCTGTTCGTCAGCCATGACGGGAAGTCCCGCCGCCAACACGTCACGTGCGTCTACAAGTGCGGGGACGCCTGCTCGAAACCGGTTCCCAACCGCAGCGACAACGAGTACTTCGGCGACATCGCCAAGGCCGTGTCGCGCCGCTCGATGCTCCAGGCGGGCGGCGTGGCCGTGCTCGCCGTCGGCGCCGGCTCCGCGCTGGCAGCCTGCTCCTCCCCCACCCAGCCCGCACCCACGTCCTCGTCGGCGGCACCCGCGCCCCGACCCGTACCCGGGATGAACTTCGCGTCGGTGGCACCGAACAGCGAGGACGCCGTCGTCGTCGCCGACGGGTACCGGCACGCCGTCGTCATCAGCTGGGGTGACCCGATCCTGCCCGGCGCGCCCGCCTTCGACGTCAACCGGCAGACCGGCGCGGCGCAGCGCGGCCAATTCGGCTTCAACAACGACTTCGCCGGACTGCTGCCGATCCCCGGCCGGCGTGATCACTTTCTGCTGGTCACCAACTTCGAATACGTGACACCGCAGTTCATGTTCCCCGGATACAAAGCGGATGCGCCCACCCGCGACCAGTTCGAGGTGGAGATCACCGCTGTGGGCATGGGTGTCGTCGAGGTCGAGCGGACCCCGGACGGTCTGAAACCGGTGGTGGGCAACTACAACCGGCGCATTACCGCCGACAGCCCGTTCACACTCGTCGGCCCCGCCGCGGGGAGCGCCTTCGTCAAGACAGCGGCCGACCCTGCAGGGCGCACCGTCGCCGGCACGTTCGCCAACTGCTCGGGCGGGGTCACCCCGTGGGGCACGGTGCTGTCCGGAGAGGAGAACTTCCACGAGTACTTCGGCGCGGCCGAGGGCGCACCGAAGCCCGGGCCCGTCGACGCCGATCGGATGGATCGCTACGGCGTCGAAGTCGAACCGACCGCGCTCAAGTGGGAGACCTTCGACCCGCGGTTCGACCTCACCAAGAACCCGAACGAGGTGAACCGGTTCGGCTACGTCGTCGAACTCAACCCGTGGGATCCGGCGTCCACCCCGGTCAAGCACACCGCTCTCGGCCGGCTCAAGCACGAAGGTGCGACCATCTACGTGACCGACGACGGCACCGTTGTCGCCTACACCGGTGACGATCAGCGCTTCGACTACATGTACAAGTTCGTGTCGTCCCAAAAGATCCAGCCCGGGTCCGGGGCGAGCGCCATGGCGCACAACATGACAATCCTCGACGAGGGCACGCTGTATGTCGCCAAGCTCTCCAGTGACATCCCGCCGGGACAGATCGACGGCTCGGGCACGCTGCCGGAGAAGGGCTCGTTCAGCGGAACCGGCACCTGGCTGCCCCTGCTGCGCAGCGGCCCAGGCGGGCAGGCGCAGTCACTGGTCGAAGGCATCACCGCGCAGGAAGCCGCGGTGTTCACCCGCATGGCGGCCGACAAGGCAGGCGCAACCAAGATGGACCGGCCCGAGGATTTCGAGGCCAACCCCAAGACCGGCAAAGTCTATGTGGCGCTGACCAACAACGACGAACGCGGCGCGCCCGGCGAAGCCGCACCTGATGCCGCGAACCCGCGCAACGACAACAAGAGCGGGCAGGTGCTCGAGATCACCGACAACCACACCGGCACCGACTTCACGTGGGAGCTGCTGCTGGTGTGCGGTGACCCGGCAGCCGCCGACACGTACTTCGCCGGCTTCGACAAGACCAAGGTCAGCCCGATCTCCTGCCCCGACAACCTCGCGTTCGACAACCACGGCAACCTGTGGATCTCGACCGACGGCAACGCGCTGGACTCCAACGACGGGTTGTTCGCCGTCGCGCTCGACGGCCCGAATCGTGGTGAGGTGAAACAGTTCCTGACCGTGCCGATCGGCGCGGAGACCTGCGGGCCCGTCGTCACCGACACGCTCGTGACGGTGTGTGTGCAGCATCCCGGCGAGAACGACGACAACAGCATCGACGATCCGCAGTCGCGCTGGCCCGAGGGCGGCAACGGCACGGCGCGGCCGTCGGTGGTGGCGGTGTGGAAGGACAACGGCTCGATCGGCGTCTGAGCGCTCGCGCGAGCAGACGCGAACTCACGTGATTACGGCCCGTAGCGCACGAGTTTGCGTCTGCTCGCCAGGGGATACTGTGCTGGAATGACGAGCCGTCCCGTGCGCATCGGCGTGCAACTGCAGCCTCAGCATTCGACCGAGTACCGCCACATCCGCGACGCCGTGCGCCGCTGCGAGGACATGGGCGTCGACATCGCCTTCAACTGGGACCACTTCTTCCCGCTGTACGGCGACCCCGACGGCGCGCACTACGAATGCTGGACCATGCTCGCGGCGTGGGCGGAGCAGACCTCGCGCATCGAGTTCGGCGCGCTGGTGACCTGTAACTCCTACCGTAACCCCGAGCTGCTCGCCGACATGGCCCGCACCGTCGACCACATCTCCGACGGCCGACTGATCCTCGGCATCGGATCCGGTTGGAAGGAAAAGGATTACGACGAGTACGGCTATGAGTTCGGCACCGCGGGCAGCCGGCTCGACGACCTCGCCGCCGCGATGCCCCGCATCACGTCGCGTCTGTCCAAACTCAACCCGGCACCGACGCGCGACATCCCGATCCTGATCGGCGGGCAGGGCGAGAAAAAGACGCTGCGCCTGGTGGCCGAGTACGCCGACATATGGCACGGCTTCACCGACGCCTCCACCTACCCGCGCAAGGCCGAGGTCCTCGACGGTCACTGCGCCGACGTCGGGCGGGATCCGTCGGCTATCGAACGGTCCTCCGGCGTGCCCGAGGGCAGCGAGGACGCGATGCTGGCCGGCGCCGAGTCGCTCGTCGGACTCGGTGTCACCCTGCTGACCATCGGGGTCAACGGCCCCGACTACGACCTCACGAAGGCCGAGGCGCTGTGCCGGTGGCGCGACCAACGCGACGGCTGACGGGCGACGTTCGACCGGCCCGGTTCTGCTCCGGATGAGCCGAACCAACCGGGCCGGTCGCACCGCCCACTACGTTGCTTGAAATGAGCTGCAAGCGGGCCCTGGGTCCGATCCTGAAATGGTTCGCGCTGCTGTGGGTAGCCGGGCTGCTCGTCGCGATGGGGCTCGCCGCCCCGGCGGGCGCCCAGAACGACCAGTGCGCGCCACCCGGGGAGCAGAGCGCCAGCGCGCTGCCGACGAATCTGTCCTCGGCGGCGGCCGGCCCCGGCGAGGACAAGTACACGACACCTGGCGCCAAGCCGCTGCAGGACATCGACGTCAACGCACTCGGCCTCTCGAGACCCGGCACCCTGACCGTCGGCACCCTCTCCGACGCCCCGCCGAGCATCTGCATCGACTCCGCGGGCCAGTTCACCGGCTACGACAACGAACTCCTGCGGGCCATCGCCGACAAGCTCGGACTCAAGATCGAATTCGTCGGCACCGAGTTCTCCGGCCTCCTCGCGCAGGTGGCCTCACGGCGGTTCGACGTCGGCTCGTCGTCGATCACGACCACCGACGCCCGCCGGCAGACCGTCGGCTTCACCAACGGCTACGACTTCGGCTACTTCTCGCTCGTCGTCCCGCAGGGTTCCGCGATCACCGGCTTCGACAAGCTCGCCGAGGGACAGCGCATCGGTGTCGTGCAGGGCACGGTGCAGGAGTCCTACGTCATCGACACCCTGAAACTGCAGCCCGTCAAGTTCCCCGACTACAACACCGTCTACGCGAGCTTGAAGACCGGGCAGATCGATGCGTGGGTCGCGCCGTCGCAGCAGGCGCAAGGCACAGTACAGCCGGGCGATCCCGCCCAGATCATCGAAAACACCTTCAGCCTGGACAATTTCGTCGCCTGGGCGGTCGCCAAGGACAACCAGCCGCTGATCGAGGCGCTGAACTCCGGCCTCGACGCGATCATCGCCGACGGCACGTGGTCGCGGCTGTACTCCGACTGGGTGCCGCGTGCCCTACCGCCGGGCTGGAAGCCCGGTTCGAAAGCCGCGCCGGTGCCCCAGCTGCCCGACTTCAACGCCATCGCCGCGCAGAACGCGTCGCAGCAGGCGCCCGCCGCACCTGTCGCACCCAAGTCGACGCTCTCCCAACTCGCGGCGTCGTTCCTCGACTGGGACCTGTACCGCCAGGCGATCCCCGATCTGTTGACGACGGGCCTGCCCAACACCGTGATCCTGACCGTCGCGGCCAGCGTCATCGGATTGGTGCTGGGCATGGTGTTGGCGGTCGCCGGTATCTCGACCTCGCGGTGGCTGCGATGGCCGGCCCGGATCTACACCGACATCTTCCGCGGTCTGCCCGAGGTCGTCATCATCCTGCTGATCGGCCTCGGCATCGGCCCCGTCGTCGGCCACCTGACCGGAAACAACCCCTACCCGCTGGGCATCGCGGCGCTCGGGTTGATGGCCGCTGCGTACGTCGGTGAGATCTTCCGCTCCGGCATCCAGAGCGTCGACCCCGGCCAGCTGGAGGCCTCCCGGGCCCTCGGCTTCAGCTACGCCACCTCGATGCGTCTCGTGGTGATTCCCCAGGGTGTGCGACGGGTGTTGCCCGCGTTGATGAATCAGTTCATCTCCCTGCTGAAGGCATCCTCGCTGGTGTATTTCCTCGGGCTGATCGCCAACCAGCGTGAGCTGTTCCAGGTGGGCCGCGACCTCAACGCGCAGACCGGCAACCTGTCCCCGCTCGTCGCCGCCGGACTGTTCTATCTGGCACTGACGATCCCGCTCACCCACCTCGTGAACTTCATCGACGCGCGCCTGCGCCGCGGACGCCGACCCGACGAGGAAGACGACCCGTTGCTCACCTCGACCGCCCAGGAGATGAACTGATGGCGACCGCCACGGGACCAACACCGGTGTCCTTGACCGCCACCGACATCCACCTGTCCTTCGGACCCAACGCGGTGCTCCGCGGTGTCGATCTCGACGTCGCCGCGGGGACGTCGACGGCCGTCATCGGTCCGTCGG
Source organism: Mycobacterium sp. IDUB_1 (assembly GCF_055419625.1). Taxonomy (NCBI): domain Bacteria; kingdom Bacillati; phylum Actinomycetota; class Actinomycetes; order Mycobacteriales; family Mycobacteriaceae; genus Mycobacterium; species Mycobacterium sp. IDUB_1. The sequence goes on from NZ_JBVAYA010000001.1 coordinate 696,493, forward strand.
GGTCGGGAAAGTCGACACTGCTGCGTACCCTCAACCGCCTCTACGAGCCCGATCGTGGGGACATCCTGCTCGACGGACGCTCGGTGCTGCGGGATGATCCCGATCAGCTGCGGCAGCGAATCGGCATGGTGTTCCAGCAGTTTCAGCTGTTCCCCCACAAGACGGTGCTGGACAACGTCACGTTGGCGCCGCGACGCCTCAAAGGCCTCGGCGCCGACGCGGCCCGCGAACTCGGGCTCGCGCAACTCGACCGGGTCGGACTCAGACACAAGGCGGAGGTGCGGCCGTCGACCCTGTCGGGCGGACAGCAGCAGCGCGTCGCGATCGCCCGCGCCCTGGCGATGTCACCGCAGGTCATGTTCTTCGACGAGGCCACCTCGGCGCTGGACCCCGAACTCGTCAAAGGCGTGCTGGCGCTCATCGCCGAGCTCGGCGCCGACGGGATGACGATGGTGATCGTGACCCACGAAATGGATTTCGCGCGATCCTTCGCCGACACCGTGGTGTTCATGGATCGCGGCCGCGTGGTCGAGACCGGATCACCGGAGCAGATCTTCGAGAAAGCCGAAACCGAGCGGTTACAGCGCTTCCTCTCGCAAGTGCTGTAGAGGTATTTGCTGCGAAAGCGGCTGACCACGCGTCGCGGGGGCTCTCGACCAGTTAGACTGCCAAAACTATGGTGACCACGGAAGCGCAGGTCAGCGACGTTGCGGGCGATCTGCAGCGGGTGCTGGCCAAGTTGATGTCCGTGCTGCGCCATACCGGCAAGACGCCGACGGCCGGCGATCTGACGCTCGCGCAGCTGTCGATCCTGCTGACGCTCCTCGACCGGGGTCCGATGCGGATGACCGAGCTGGCCGCCCACGAGCGTGTCCGCACCCCCACCACCACCGTCGCCATCCGGCGCCTCGAGAAACTCGGCCTGGTCAAGCGGTCCCGGGACACCTCGGATCTGCGTGCCGTGCTGGTGGAGATCACCCCTGAGGGGCTCGCCCAGCATCGCGACGCGCTGGCGTCCCGACAGGCGCATCTGGCTCAGCTGCTGAGCAAGCTCAGCGAAGAGGAACTCACGGCGCTGTCGAACGCGCTTGCGCCCCTCGAGCGCATCGCCGAATAACGCTCACCCCAACCAGTCGAGGACCGCGGCCGCGGTCCATGACTGTTGCATGCTGCCCAGCGGCTCCCCGGTGAACGGTTCGTAGTACTCCGCGAAGGTACCGTCACTGGCCTGGCGCAGCCCTTCACGCCGCAGCGCCGACGACCGTTCCGCCCAACCGCGCCGCGCGAAGCACCACGAGAACAACCACGTCACCACCGGCCACACCGGCCCGCGCCAGTACTCGCGGGACCGGAAGTCCCGCGACACAGGCGACGTCGACGGGATCAGGGCGTACGCCATGTCCGGATGTCCGCAGAACCGTGGGCCCTCGAGCAACCGGATCAGTGCCCGCTCCCGCTCGTGCGGCAAACCCCCGCACAGCAGCGGTGCGAACTGCGCGACCGTCTCGGTTCCGATCCACCGATCCGCGCGGACATCGTAATCCTTTGCCGCACCGGTCCTTTGGTCTGTCGTATCGATCACGCCCGCACGGAATCGGTCCGCCCACGCATACAGGTCCTTGACATCGGCGTGCGGGCGTTTGTGGTCCTCCCCGATCTCGGCGAGAACCTGGCAGGCGACCGAGAAGATCGCCGAGACGAACACATCCTCGACCGCGAAGCTGACGGCGTTGGCCAGCAGGCGATCGTCGTACCGCACCGCCTTCATCTGCTCGACGAGCCACAGGTAGCGGTCGTACTCGAGATCGCTGGGCCGCTGGCTGGCGTCGGTGTTGATCTTGTTGTCTTCGCGTTGATACGGCGGCACGTCACCGGGAATCACGTTGCCGTACGGGCCATCCCAGCGCGGGGAGTTGTCCATGCCGGACTCCCACCCGTGGTACACCGTGATGCGGCCGCGCTCCTTCTGATCGCGGCACTCCGCGAGCCACCGATGCCAGCGCACCAGATCGCTCCACCGGCGGTCAAGGAACGCATCAGCCACAGCGCGGGTGGAGCGGCCGCGCCTGCGCGCGTGATCGAGGATGCGCTGCACGGCGATCGCGTGCACCGGAGGCTGGGTGATGCCCGAGGTGTGCCTGCCCCGGGGAGCATCAGGCGAGAGCGCCGAGGCCGCCCATCGCGCCGGCCCGGGGAAGTACCCGTCGACCCCGTTGGCGAACACGATGTGCGGGATCATGCCGTTGCGCCACTGCGCCGACAGCAGGGTGTCCAGCTCCACGACAGCCCGCTCGACCGACAGCGGAGCCAGCCCGATCGAGACGAACGCGGCGTCCCAACTCCACATGTGCGGATACAGCAACGGTGCCGCGGTGGTCATCGTGCCCAGATCGTTGCCGCGCAACAGGTAGGCCGCGCGGGCGGCGAGTTGCGTGGGGGCAAAGCTCGGATCGTGTGGCATCGCCTCCAATGATGCGACGAGTTCGGGCTGGGCGCAGGTCGGTAGGGTGCGAATGTGCCAACCGCCATGATCACCGGCGCTGCCGGAGGCCTCGGGTCCGCGCTGGCCGACGCGCTGGCGCCCACCCACACGCTCTTCCTCGCCGGGCGCCCCTCAGCCCGCCTCGATGCCGTCGCCGAGCGCCTCGGTGCCACCACCTGGCCGCTCGACCTGGCCGATCCCGACGCGATCCCCGCGCTCGTGGAGCCCATCGTCGAACTCGACGTGCTGATCCACAACGCCGGCGTCGCCTACCCCGGCCGCGTCGCGGAGAGCACCGTCGACCAGTGGCGCGCCACCATGGCCGTCAACGTCGTCGGCGCCGTCGCACTCACGCTCGAACTGCTCCCCGCGCTGCGCGCCGCCGCCGGGCACGTCGTGTTCATCAACTCCGGCGCGGGCATCAACGCCTCACCGGGATTGGCGTCGTACTCGGCGAGCAAATTCGCTCTGCGTGGCTTCGCCGACTCGCTGCGGGTCGACGAACCCTCCCTGCGCGTGACGTCCGTGCACCCCGGTCGGATCGCCACCGAGATGCAGGAGGATCTGATCGCCTACGAGGGTCGTGACTACGACCCGTCGCAGTTCCTCAGCGCACGGACCGTCGCCGCGGTCACCGTCGACGCGATCAACGCACCCCGCGACGCCCACGTCCACGAGGTCGTCATCCGCCCGCGCTGACCGCGATTTCGGCGTGCCAACGTGCGCTCAGCGACGACGAGCACGCCGAAATCGCTCAGACGACGACGTTGACCAGCCGGCCGGGCACCACGATCAGCTTCTTCGGGGTGCGCCCGTCCAGGAAACCCGCGACCTTCTCGTCGGCCAGCGCGGCCGCCTCGACCACATCCGCGGCGGCATCGGCTGCCACCGTGACCCGGCTGCGCACCTTGCCGTTCACCTGAACCGGATACTCGACGGTGTCCTCGACCAGATAGGCCGGATCGGCCACCGGGAACGGACCGTGCGCCAGCGACCCCTCGTGCCCGAGCCGCGACCACAGCTCCTCGGCCAGGTGCGGGGCAAGCGGAGCGACCATCAGCACCAGGGGTTCGAGCGCCTCGCGCGCGGTGACGGACTGCTTGGTCAGGTGGTTGGTGTACTCGATCAGCTTGGCTGCCGCGGTGTTGTTCCTCAAGCCCGCATAATCCTCACCGACTCCGGCGATCGTGCGGTGCAACAGCTTTCGCGTGTCCTCGTCAGCCTCGCCGTCGGTGGCACGTACCTCGCCCGTCGCCTCGTCGACAACCAGGCGCCACACCCGCTGCAGAAAGCGGTGCGCGCCGACGACGTCCTTGGTGGCCCACGGCCGCGACGCCTCGAGTGGGCCCATCGACATCTCGTACACCCGCAGCGTGTCCGCGCCGTACTCCTCGCAGATCTCGTCGGGTGACACCGAGTTCTTCAAGCTCTTGCCGATCTTGCCGAACTCCTGGTTGACCTCCGCGCCCTCGTACCAGAACTTCCCGTCCCGCTCCACCACCTCGGCGGCAGGCACGTACGCACCGCGCGCATCCGTGTAGGCGAAGGCCTGGATGTAGCCCTGGTTGACCAGTCGCCGGTACGGTTCCCGCGAGCTGACGTGGCCCAGGTCGTAGAGCACCTTGTGCCAGAACCGCGAATACAGCAGATGCAGCACCGCGTGCTCTACACCGCCGACGTACAGATCGACACCGCCGGGATCCTGCGCGCCGTGCTCGGCCGGGCGCGGACCCATCCAGTACGCCTCGTTCTCCTTGGCGCACATCGCTTCTTTGTTGTACGGATCGGTGTAGCGCAACTCGTACCAGGAGCTACCTGCCCACTGCGGCATCACGTTGGTGTCGCGAGTGTAGGACTTCACCCCGTCACCGAGGTCGAGTTCGACGTTCACCCAGTCGGTCACCTTGGCCAGCGGCGGCGATGGCTCACTGTCGGCGTCGGTCGGATCGAACAACACCGGCGAATAGTCCGGCACATCGGGCAATTCGACGGGAAGGAGGTCTTCGGGCAGACCGTGGGCGCGGCCGTCGGCGTCGTAGACGATCGGGAACGGCTCACCCCAGTAGCGCTGCCGGGCGAACAGCCAGTCCCGCAGCTTGTATTCGACGCGCGCCCGACCGCGGCCGTCGGCGACCAGGCGCTCGGTGATCGCCTCCTTGGCGGCCGCCACATCCATCCCGTCGAGATAGTCAGAATTCACCAGAGGCCCGTCGCCGGTGTAGGCGGCCTCCGAAACATCGCCGCCGGCAACGACTTCGACGATGGGCAGACCGAACTCGGTGGCGAAATCCCAGTCCCGCTGATCTCCCCCGGGCACCGCCATGATCGCGCCCGTGCCGTAACCGGCGAGCACGTAGTCGGCGATGAAAACCGGAACCTGTTGTCCGTTGGCCGGATTCACCGCGTAAGCCCCCAGGAACACACCGGTCTTGGTTTTGTTCTCCTGGCGTTCAAGATCCGATTTCGCTGCGATGGACGCCCGGTAGGAGGCGACGGCCTCCCCCGGGGTGGCGGCGCCGAAGGTCCACCGCTCGTCCACGACATCGGGCCACTGCTCGGCCACCAGGGCGTCGACGAGATCATGCTCGGGAGCCAGCACCAGGTAGGTCGCACCGAAGAGCGTGTCCGGCCGGGTGGTGAACACCTCGACATCGCCGGCATCGGTGGCGAACAGCACGCTCGCACCGGTGGATCGGCCGATCCAGTTGCGCTGCATGGTCTTGACCTTGTCCGGCCAGTCCAGCACCTCGAGATCCTCGAGCAACCGGTCTGAGTAGGCGGTGATGCGCATCATCCACTGCCGCAAGCGTTTCCGGAACACCGGGAAGTTGCCGCGCTCGCTGCGGCCGTCGGCGGTGACCTCCTCGTTGGCCAGGACCGTGCCCAATCCGGGGCACCAGTTCACCACCGAGTCGGCCAGGTAGACCAGCCGATGGTCGGCCAGGACGTCGGCGCGCTCACCACTGGTCAGCGTCGACCAGCTGCGACCGTCACCTACCTCACGCTCGCCGCTCTCGAACGCGGCGACCAGCTCGGCGATCGGCCGGGCCTTGTTCTGTGCCGGGTCGAACCAGGCGTCGAAGATCTGCAGGAAGATCCACTGCGTCCACTTGTAGAAGTCGACGTCGGTGGTGGAGAAGCTGCGCCGCGTGTCGTGTCCGAGACCCAGCCGACCCAGCTGGCGGCGGAAGTTGACGATGTTGGCCTCGGTACGGGTGCGCGGATGCGTGCCGGTCTGTATCGCGTACTGCTCGGCAGGCAGACCGAACGCGTCGAAGCCCAACGCGTGCAACACGTTCCGGCCCGTCATGCGGTAGTAGCGGGCGTAGACGTCGGTCGCGATGTACCCCAGCGGATGCCCGACGTGCAGCCCCTCCCCCGACGGGTACGGGAACATGTCCTGCACGAACATCTTGTCGGCGGGAACCGCCGTGCCGTCCGCCGGTGCGAGCTCCCCGACCGGATTGGCCACGTTGAAGGTGCCGTCCTGCGCCCACCGTTGCTGCCAGGACCGCTCGATCTCCCCCGCCAGCTCCGCGGCATAGCGGTAGCGGGGAGTGTCGTCAGTTCCAGTCGGCGTGTCGGTCACGCCATCAGGGTATAAGCCGCAGCCCGGCCGCCTCGCGGGCCACGGGTTGATCTCGGTTCCGTTGCGGATGCGTCAGGGGTTGGTCCCAGGTCGATTCCAGCCCTGGTGAGCGGCTCGTCGGCGTGGATACATTTCTCGCCTGACCCGGTCGCCCACGCACCGGGGGGTCGGGACAAGGACTGGGAGGACTTCACTCGATGAGCGAAATCGCCCGCGGCTGGCGGGTTCTGGCAGGAGGACTCGGCGCGTGCACCGCCGCGATGGTCGGGGTGCTCGTCGGGGTGTTCGCTGTCGCGGCCACGGCATCGGCGCAGCCGCTGCCGGTCCAGCCGACCCTGCCGTCCCCGGCCACCATCGCGGCGCCGGGTGCGGCCGCGGCGCCCGTGGGTGTGGCACCGGTCACCGGTCCCGTCACCGCTCCCGTCTCCGCGGTACCCGCCGGGGTCTCTGCAGCAGTACCGGCTGCAGCACCGGCGGCTCCGCAGCCGCAGATCGTGCCGGCCACCTCCGGCACCCTGACCGACTTCTTCGCGGCCAAGGGCGTCACCCTGCAGCCGCAGTCCAGCAGCGACTTCCGTGCCCTCAACATCGTGCTGCCGATGCCGCGCGGCTGGCAGCACATCCCTGATCCGAACGTGCCCGACGCGTTCGCGGTGATCGCGGACCGCGTCGGCGGCAACGGGCTGTACTCGTCGAACGCGCAGGTCGTGGTCTACAAGCTGGTCGGCGACTTCGACCCGCGCGAAGCGATCAGCCACGGATTCATCGATGCCCAGCAGCAACCTGCGTGGCGCGCCACCGACGCCTCGTTCGCCGACTTCGGCGGGATGCCGTCGTCGCTGATCGAGGGCACGTACCGGGAGAACGCGTTGACGCTGAACACGTCGCGTCGACACGTCATCGCGACCGTCGGCCCCGACCGCTACCTGGTGTCCCTGGCCGTCACCACGAGCGTCGACCAGGTCGTCGCAGCCGCTGACGCCACCGAGGCGATCGTCAAGGGCTTCAAGGTGAGCGTTCCGTCCGCGGCGCCCGCCCCCGGCGCGCCACTGGGCGCACCCCCTGCGCCGGCACCGCCGGCGCCTCCTGCTCCTGCTGCCCCCGCTGCGGTGGCCCCCGCGCCGCAGCTGTTGGGCCTGCAGGGTTGAGCGGCGTCGTCCCCCGGGCGAAGCCTGGCGCCCGGGGGACGGCGGCCCGCCACGGAGGCCGTATTCTCGTATCTCGTGATGATCGCCGCGGTGTTGTGCCTGGGCGTCGCGCTGCTGACCGCGACGCTGGGTGTCTGGTCGCTGATGCGGCCCGCCCCATCGGGTGACTTCGTGCGGCAGGTCCTGCGCGGCGTGGCCCCGATCCAACTGGCCGCGGCCGTCATGCTCGCCGCAGGCGCAGCCGTCGCGTTCGCAGCGCCGGTGTCGACGGCAGCGGTGGTGCTCCCGGTATGCGTGCTCGGGGCGACCGCCACCGTGGCAGCAGGCTGCTGGCAGAGCGCGAAAGTCGTCGCCCGTGCCAATGCGCTGCAGAGCGCCGACGCCGGGTGTGCCGGGTCGTGCGCGGCCTGCACTCTTTCCTGCCGTTGAGGTCGGGCCGCTGACGGTCCTGCCGGTGCCGTCAGTTCCTGCTGAGATCGATCGGATGGGTTGCCAGGAGCGGCAGCGGCATCGGCTGACGGCGCAGCACCCGGCCCCACAGATCGGTCCGGGGCTCGGACAGCACGTCGGACGGCAGAGCCGACAGGACGATCCAGTCGTCGCGCTCGATCTCCCCCTCGAGTTGGCCGATGGTCCAGCCCGAGTACCCGGCGAAGATGCGAACGCCCTCGACCATCGGAGCGACGGCATCGGGGTCGGCGTCCAGATCGACCATCGCGATACGGCCCTGGATGTGGCGCAGCCCGGGCACCCCGGTGACGTCGACCCCGGTGCGCAGCGTGGCGAGGCAGAGCGCGGCATCGCGCTTGACCGGGCCGCCGACGTACATCGTCTTCGGCTTCGTGGCCAGCTTCACCCACTGCGGAAGCACGTTGTAGACGGCGGTTTCGCTGGGCCGGTTCAACACCACACCCAGCGTGCCGCTGTCGTTGTGCTCGACGACGTAGATCACGCTGCGCCGGAACGTCGGCTCCAGCAGATCAGTGTTGGCCAACAACAACGTGCCCGCGCGCACCCGGTGCGCCGCTGGGGCGACGAAATCCTCCGGGTCCTCATGCTGCGCCACCCGGCCATTCTGTCACCACCGCCGTCGCACGGAGGCGAACAAGCGCACAGCGGCGCGATATTTGTACTGTGGTGTCCGGTCGCCTCCTGCCGACCTCCGACGCGCCACCCTCTCCGCTAGGACGTGACCTCCGTGCCCGACGATCGCGCACCCCGCGCAGCGTGGCGTTCGGTGTGGACGAACACACTCTCGTCGACGAAATCGCTGCCCGGGTTCCGCCGTCTCCTGGAGTTGCGCGCCGTCAGTCAGTTCGGCGACGGGCTGTTCCAGGCCGGTCTCGCGGGCGCGCTCCTGTTCAACCCCGAGCGCGCCGCCGGTCCGTGGGCGATCGCCGGGGCGTTCGCCGTGCTGTTCCTGCCGTATTCGGTCCTCGGACCGTTCGCAGGCGCGCTGCTGGACCGATGGGATCGACGCGTGGTGCTCGTCGGCGCCAACACCGGCCGCCTCGTGCTGGTCGTCGTCGTGGGCACGCTGTTGGCCGCGGGCCTGGGTGATCTGCCGGTCCTGATGGGCGCGTTGGTGGTGAACGGGCTGACCCGGTTCGTGTCGTCCGGGCTGTCGGCGGCGCTGCCGCATGTGGTGCCGCGCGAGCAGGTGGTGGCAATGAACTCGATCGCGACGGCCACCGGCGCGGCGGCCGCGTTCTTCGGCGCGAACTTCATGCTGCTACCGCGCTGGTTGTTCGGCTCCAGCGATTCTGGCGCGTCGATGATCATCTTCCTGGTCGCGGTGCCGGTGGCACTGGCGCTGTGGTTGTCGGTGCGCTTCCCGCCCCGAATGCTGGGCCCAGACGACAGTGTCCGCGCGGTGCACGGCTCTGTCGCCTACGCCGTGGCGACGGGATGGCTGCACGGGGCTCGGACGGTGCTCTCGGTGCCGACGGTGGCGGCGACACTCGCCGGGCTCTCGGCGCACCGGATGGCGTTCGGCCTCAACACGTTGTTGGTGTTGGTGACGGTGCGGCACAGTGACACGGCCGCAGTGGCGGGGCTGGGTACCACGGTGCTGTTCGTGGCGGCAACGGGCATCGGGGCGTTCCTGGCGACCGCGGTGACACCGATGCTGGTGAAGCGCTGGGGCCGCTATGCCACCCCGATCTGGGCGCTGGCTTTCGCGGCGGCGGTGCAGCTGTGCGGTGCGACGTTGAGGCTGCCGGTGATGATCGTGTGCGGTTTCCTGCTCGGCGGCGCCGGACAGGTGGTCAAGCTCTGCGCCGACACGGCGATGCAGATCGACGTCGACGACGCGCTGCGCGGCCACGTGTTCACGGTGCAGGACGCGCTGTTCTGGATGGCGTTCATCCTCGCGATCGCCGCGGCGGCGTTCGTGATGCCCGCCGACGGGCACGCACCCGGTGTCGCGATCGCGGGTACGGGGCTCTACCTCCTGGGGCTGGCCGTGTACGCAACCGTGGCCCGGCGCCGGCGCCCGGCGGGCTAGGGTGACCGGCATGGCCGGAGCTGCCCCGATCGTCGCTGACCTGCGCGCCGAAAGCGACGACCTGGATGCGCTTGTCGCCGACCTGCCGGCAGCGCGCTGGGCGGCCGACACCCCGGCGGCCGGGTGGACGATCGCCCACCAGATCGCGCACCTGCTGTGGACCGACCGGGTCGCCTTGATCGCTGTCACCGACGACGCCGCATTCGCTACCGATGTGGTGTCCGCGGCGATGCAGAATCCCACCGGCTTCGTCGACGACGCGGCCGAGGAAGTGGCCACGGCGGCACCTGCCGAGCTGCTCAGTGACTGGCGGACCACCCGCGCCGCACTGCACGACGCGCTGCTGACGGTTGCCGACGGACGCAAGCTGCCGTGGTTCGGCCCACCGATGAGCGCCGCATCCATGGCGACCGCTCGGCTGATGGAGACCTGGGCGCACGGTCTCGACGTGGCCGACGCTCTGGGGGTGACTCGGACGCCGACGGCCCGTCTGCGCTCCATCGCCCACATCGGCGTGCGTACCCGCGATTTCGCGTACACCGTGCACGGGCTGACACCGCCGGCTGAGGTGTTCCACGTGAAACTGCGTGCGCCCGGCGGAGACGAGTGGGCGTGGGGACCCGAGGACGCGACCCAGCGGGTCGAGGGCTCAGCCGAGGATTTCTGCATGCTGGTGACGCAGCGCCGGCCGCGCACCGCTCTCGACGTGGTGGCGCTCGGCCCGGACGCCGAGCAGTGGCTGACGATCGCGCAGGCGTTCGCGGGGCCGCCCGGGACCGGCCGCGACTGATCAGAGCGGGGTCGCGCTGTCGGCGGCGCCGTCGCCATCAGCGTCGGCCAGGCGCACATCCCAGCGTCCGTCACCGTCGGTGTCGACCCAGGCCGTCCCCGTCCCGAACGCCCGATCGGCGAGCCCGTCGCCGTCGGTGTCCACCAGACGCTCCCCGGCTTGCCCGTCACCGTCGAGATCCACCGCCGCACTGCCCGCCGGATGTTCCACACCGTCGAGCCCGAGCCAGCGCAGCGCCGCCCCGCGATCCAGGTGCACCGCCCACGTACCGGTCCCGTCGTCGGTGACGTCGACCGCGCCCGCTCCCCCGACCCCGAGCACACCGCGTTCGGCGAGACCGTCGGCGTCCAGATCGGCCAGCGCGTCGTCGACCAGGCCGTCGTGATCGAGATCGAGCATCACCGCGTCCAGAACGCCGTCAGCGTCGACATCGGTCGTCGGATCGGCGCTCCACATCGTGGCGCCGCCATCGAGGTCGCCCAGGCAGTACTCCATACCCTGTCAGACGCGCGACTACCCCTGCTCGTTCCACCACCTGAGCAATTCTTCGACCGCCTCCTCGTGGCTGAGCGGGCCGCGATCGAGGCGCACCTCCTTGAGGTGGTTCCACGCCTGCCCGACCGCGGGCCCGGGTGGGATGCCGAGGATCTTCATGATCTCGTTGCCGTCGATGTCCGGCCGGACCCGGGCGAGATCCTCCTTGGCCGCCAACTCGGCGATACGGTGCTCGAGGTCGTCGTAGTTGGCCTGCAGCCGGGCCGCGCGGCGCTTGTTGCGCGTGGTGCAGTCGGCCCGCACCAGCTTGTGCAGCCGGCTCAGCAGCGGTCCCGCGTCCGTCACGTACCGGCGAACCGCCGAATCGGTCCACCGGCCTTCCCCGTAGCCGTGGAACCGCAGATGCAGGTACACCAGCTGCGACACGTCGTCGACCATCTGCTTCGAGTACTTCAGCGCCCGCATCCGCTTGCGCGTCATCTTCGCGCCCACCACCTCGTGATGGTGGAAGCTGACACCGCCGTCCGGCTCATGGCGCCGGGTCGCCGGCTTGCCGATGTCGTGCAGCAGCGCCGCCCAGCGCAACACCAGATCCGGGCCGTCATCTTCGAGATCAATGGCCTGCCGCAGCACCGTGAGCGAATGCTGGTAGACGTCCTTGTGCTGATGGTGTTCGTCGATTGCCATCCGCATCGCGCCGACCTCGGGCAGCACGATCTCGCCCAGCCCCGTCTGCACCATCAGGTCCACGCCCGCCACCGGATCGGCACCCAGCAGCATCTTGTCCAGCTCAACCGCCACCCGCTCGACGCTGATCCGGGACAGCTGCGGCGCCATCTCCGTCAACGCCTGCCGCACCCGCGGCGCCACGGTGAAGCCCAGCTGCGAGGTGAACCGCGCCGCCCGCAGCATGCGCAGCGGATCGTCGGTGAAACTGACTTCGGGTTCGGCCGGGGTGTCCAGCGTGCGGGCCTGCAGCGCGGCGAGGCCGCCGAGCGGATCCAGGAACTCCCCCAGCCCACCCGGCTGATCAGGATCCAGGCGCACGGCCATCGCGTTGACGGTGAAGTCACGGCGGACCAGATCCTCGGCCAGGTTGTCGCCGAAGCGCACCTCCGGGTGACGGGTCACGTGGTCGTAGGAGTCCGCGCGGAACGTGGTGAGCTCCAGGCGGTCGCCGTTCTTGCCGACGCCGAGGGTGCCGAACGCGATACCCGTGTCCCACAGCGCGTCCGCCCACCCGGCCAGTAGCGCCTGCATCTGCTCCGGCCGGGCGTCGGTGGTGAAGTCCAGATCTGTGTCGAGTCGGCCCAGCAGCGCGTCGCGCACGCTGCCTCCCACCAGATAGACGGAGTGCCCTGCATCGGTGAACAGTCGGCCGAGCGCCCGCAGCACCTTGTGGTGCCGCCCCAGCGATACCTGCGCGGCAGCCAGCAGTTCGGCGACGTCTTGTCCGGACGAGGGCTCAGACACGTCCGATGAGCCTACTGGTCACAGGCATGTCACCGACCGGCGAGTGGGGCGTGGCCGGCAGTTCATGGCAGCTACTATCGCTTGGGTGTCGGACGGCGAGCAGCCAAAACCTCGACGACGCCGCGGGCGGCGTCGGGGCCGACGCGCGGCAGGACCCCCCGAGGCCGGCGCCGATCAGTCGAACGGCAGTGGGCAAACGACCCCCGCTGCCACTCCCGCCGAGAATGCACCGGCAACTCCGAAACCGCAACGCTCCGGCCCGCGCCGCCCCACCGAGCGCCTCCGCACCGTGCACGAGACATCGGCGGGCGGCCTGGTCATCGACGGACTCGACGGACCCAAGGACAGCCAGGTAGCCGCGCTGATCGGCCGGATCGATCGCCGCGGGCGCATGCTGTGGTCTCTACCCAAGGGCCACATCGAACGGGGTGAGACCGCCGAGCAGACGGCGATCCGGGAGGTCGCCGAAGAGACCGGCATCCAGGGCAGCGTGCTGGCCGCCCTGGGCAGCATCGACTACTGGTTCGTCACCGAAGGCCGCCGCGTCCACAAGACCGTGCACCACTATCTGATGCGCTTCGCCGGCGGCGAGCTGTCGGACGAGGACGTGGAGGTCACCGAGGTGGCCTGGGTGCCGCTGCGGGAGCTGCCGAAGCGCCTGGCCTATGCCGACGAGCGCCGACTGGCCGAGGTCGCCGACGAGCTGATCGACAAACTGCACACCGACGGGCCGTCGGCGCTGCCTCCCCTGCCCCGCAGCACGCCGCGGCGCCGGGGACAGACGCACTCGCGCACCCGCAACCACCGGTCTGATCCGCCGGCGCAACCCCAGCCGGGCCGCCGGGCGAACGGCTACGGTCAGGGTCCGTGATCGGCCTGCCCGCGCGCCTGCTCGCCGCGGTCGTCGCACTGCTGGCTGCCGTCCTGCCGATCGTCGCCTCCGCGGTCGCGCACGCCCAGCCGCCCACGCTGCCGTTCCTCACCGTCCAGATCGACGGCATCACTCCGGATGTCGTCACCACCACCAGCGATCCGATGGTCACCGTCACCGGCACCATCCGCAACGTCGGCGACCGCGCGGTGCGCGATGTAGTGGTTCGCCTCGAACGCGCCGGCCCGGTGACCTCGTCGACCGCGCTGCGCACCAACCTCGCCGGCAATGTCGACCAGTACCAACCGGTCGCGGACTTCATCACGGTCGCCCCCGAGATGGCGCGCGGACAGACCGTCCCGTTCCGGCTCGCCTACCCGCTGCGCTCGGCAGACCATCCATCGCTCGACGTCACCGAACCGGGCGTCTACCCGGTGATGGTGAACGTCAACGGCACCCCCGACTACGGCGCGCCGGCCCGCCTCGACGACTCGCGCTTCCTGCTGCCCGTGCTGGGGGTTCCGCCGGATCAGCAGAACGATGCCGCGACCGACACGGTGACCTCCGCGGTGCCCCCCGACACCACCCGGCCCGTCGGCCTGACGATGTTCTGGCCGCTGGCCGACCGGCCGCGGCTGGCGGCGGGAGCCCCGGGCGGCACCACCCCGGTGCGGCTCATCGACGACGACCTCGCGGTGTCGCTCGCCCAAGGCGGCCGGCTCGACAGTCTGCTGGCGGCAGCGGATTTCGCGACCAGCCCGCAGGTCGATCCCGGTGGCGAGGTGACCGGCGCGCTGTGCCTGGCCGTCGACCCCGACCTGCTGGTCACGGTCAACGCGATGACCAACGGCTACGTCGTCAACGACGCCGCGGACGCGGGTCCGCGCACCACACCCACACACCCGGGTACCGGCCAGCAGGCCGCCATCGGCTGGCTCACCCGGCTCAAGGCGCTGGCGCAGCGCATGTGCGTCACCGCAACGCCGTACGCGCAAGCCGACCTCGACGCGCTGCACCGTGTCGCCGATCCTGTCCTGGCCGCGGCGGCGACGGGCGGAGCCGCCGACGTCGTCGACCAGATCCTCGGCGTGGCATCCACCCGCGGCGCCACCATCGTCGGCGACGGTCCCCTCACCGCGGACGCCGTCGATCTCCTCTCGGCGCAGGGTCCGACCGTCGCTCTCGCCGCAGCGAACCTGACCGGACCCGACGAGGCCGACGGCGGACAACCCCAGACCGCCGATACGGCGCCGGTGCGGTACACGCCCAACGTGGTGACCGCACCGTTCGATCCGGCCGTCGGCGCGGCACTGGCAGGCATGGGCACTTCGCCGGAATCCCCCTCGTACCTGGTGCCGTCGCTGAGCATCCCGGTGAAACAGGATTCGGCGACCGTCCGCCGCCAGGACGCCCTCGGTGCGCTGCTGTGGCGTGGACTCGACATCGACGCCGCACCGCGCGGTCAGCTGATCATGCCGCCGTTGATGTGGAACGCGACCGCCGACGACGCGCAGGCCGTGCTGACGACGGTCGCCACCACGATCCGTTCGGGCCTGGCGGTGCCGCGGCCGCTGCGAGCCGTGCTCGACGAAGCCGCCGCGGTCCACGGCAGCGAGGCGCCCCCGACCGCCGGCGTCGTCAACCCCCGCGGACGCTTCGACGACGCCGTCGTGTCCGGCATCGCGGCGACCACCGACCGACTTCGCGGTCTCACCGACGCGCTGAGCACCGACGAGCGCACCGGGCTGACGGGACCGCAGTACACGGCGCCGCTGCGCGAGGACATGCTGCGGGCCTTGAGTCAGTCGGTGCCGCCCGACGCCCGCAACGGGCTGGCCCAGCAGCGGCTGACGACCGTCGGCTCGACCGTGGAGGATCTGTTCAAGGCCGTCACGATCGTCAACCCCGGCGGTTCCTACACGCTGGCCACCGAACGCAGCCCGCTGCCGCTCGCTTTGCGCAACGATCTACCCGTCCCGATTCGGGTTCGGCTGCAGATCGACGCCCCGCCCGGCATGACAGTGACCGATCCCGGCGAGATCGTGCTGCCTCCCGGCTTCCTGCCGCTGAAGGTGCCCATCGAGGTCCACTTCACGCAGCGCGTCGCGGTGGACGTGTCGCTGCGCACCGTCGACGGGCTGACCCTCGGGGAGCCCGTGCGATTGTCGGTGCACTCCAACGCCTACGGAAAGGTGCTGTTCTTCATCACGTTGACCGGCGGCGCCGTGCTGGTGCTGCTCGTCGGGCGCCGCCTGTGGCACCGATTCCGCGGCCAGCCCGACCGCGCCGATCTCGAAGCGGACCCGCACCGCCCTGACCCGATCGAGGTGGCGCTGGCGTACTCCGACGACGACGGGAGGCGACGATGAGCACGGCGCAACCGCGGCGGGCCGAGCTGTCCGACGCCGCCGTGGTGTCACGCTCGTGGGGTATGGCGCTCGCGACGCTGGTCAGCCGGCTCACCGGGTTCGCACGCATCGTCCTGCTCGCTGCGATCCTCGGCGCGGCGCTCTCGAGCGCGTTCACGGTGGCCAACCAGCTGCCCAACATGATCGCCGCGCTCGTCCTGGAGGCGACGTTCACCGCGATCTTCGTACCGGTACTCGCCCGCGCCGAACGTGACGATCCCGACGGCGGAACCGCATTCATCCGCAGGCTCCTGACCCTGGCCACCACCCTGCTGCTGGTGGTCACGGTCATCTCGACGGTCGGTGCCCCGCTTCTCGTCGACCTCATGCTGGGTTCGGAGCCGTTGGTGGATCGGCCGCTGACGACGGCGTTCGCCTACCTGCTGCTGCCGCAGATCATCTTCTACGGATTGTCCTCGGTGTTCATGGCGATCCTGAACACCCGCAACATCTTCGGGCCACCCGCATGGGCGCCGGTGGTCAACAACGTCGTCGCGATCGCGACCCTGGGTCTGTATCTCCTTGTGCCGGGCGAACTCTCGCTGAACCCGGTGACGATGGGCGATGCCAAGCTGCTGGTGCTCGGCATCGGCACCACGCTGGGTGTCGTCGCGCAGGCCGCGGTGCTGTTCGTGGCGATCCGCCGAGAACGGATCAGCCTGAGGCCGCTGTGGGGCATCGACGCGCGGCTGAAGAAGTTCGGGATGATGGCGCTGGCGATGGTGCTCTACGTGCTCATCAGCCAGGTCGGGTTCATCGTCGGCAATCAGGTCGCCAGCGGTGCGGCGGCCTCAGGTCCCGCGATCTACAACTACACCTGGCTCATCCTGCAGCTCCCGTTCGGGATCGTCGGCGTGACGGTGCTGACGGTCGTGATGCCACGCCTGTCGCGCAACGCCGCAGCGAACGACGGCCCGGCCGTGCTCGACGATCTGTCGCTCGCGACGCGGTTGACGATGGTGACGTTGATTCCCGTCGTCGCGCTGATGACCGTCGGTGGTCCGGCGATCGGCAGCGCGCTGTTCTCCTACGGCAACTTCGGCGCCGTCGATGCGGGATATCTCGGCATGGCGATCACGCTGTCGGCGTTCACGCTGATCCCCTACGCGCTGGTACTCCTGCAGCTGCGGGTGTTCTACGCTCGCGAGGAGCCGTGGACGCCGATCCTGCTGGTCGTGCTGATCACTGCCGTGAAGGTCGCGGGGTCGCTGGCAGCGCCGCACCTGACCACCGATCCCGAACTGGTCGCCGGCTACCTCGGTCTGGCCAATGGACTGGGCTTCCTGGCGGGCGCCACGCTCGGCTACCTGCTGCTTCGCAGCCGGCTCGACCCGCCCGGCGGGCGCCTGTTTCCCGCCGACGTGGTGCGCACCGTGCTGGTGACCATCACCGCCGCGCTGGCGGCGGGGCTGACCGCGCACGTGCTCGACCGGTTGGCCGGACTGGCGTCGCTGACCGAACACTTCGGTGCGGCCGGGTCGCTGCTCCGGTTGGCCGTCCTGGGCCTGGTCATGGGGCCGATCATCGCCGGTGTCCTGCTCGGCGCGAAGGTCCCGGAGGCGATTGCGGCGACGGCCGCAGTGCGGTCGCGCCTCGGTCGCCGGCGTGTGCCGGCCGACGCGTCCGTCCAGACCCGGTCGAGCGGCGGGCTCACGTACCCTGATCTCACCTCGACGCGACGGACGCGTCAGTTTCCCGGCGCGATGCAGCGGGGACACGAGGGCGTGGTTGGCGAACGCCGGACCGGGAAAGGAGCTGCCGTGAGCGACACCCCCGCCGGTGGTTCCCCGACACCGCCGCAGACCTTCGACCCGTCGACGGCACGGCCGTTGGCCGACGACTTCCAGCCCGATGTGCCGGATGTCTCCCCCGAACCCGAACGCGAACCGGCCGCGGTCGAACCCGAGCGCCCGACGGAAGCCATCCCCGCCGCCGGCCCGCCGCGCCCTCGTGCCGACTACAGCAACGACCCCACCCGCGAATCGCTGGCGTTCGACCCGCCCCGCGAACCGCCGCTCGAGGCTGCGACCGCCGCCGAGGACCTGCACCTCATCCCCGGCGCCACCGTCGGCAAGGGGCGCTACCGCTTGCTCGTCTTCCACGGGGGACCACCCCCCCTGCAGTTCTGGCAGGCCCTCGACACCGCGCTGGACCGGCAGGTGGCGCTGACGTTCGTCGACCCTGACGGCACCCTGCCCGCCAGCGAGGTCCAGGCCATCCTGGACCGCACGCAGCGGCTCGGACGCCTCGACATGCCTGGGGTGGCACGGGTGCTCGACGTGATGACCACCGGCTCCGGCGGGCTCGTCGTCTCCGAGTGGATCCGCGGCGGTTCCCTCGCCGAAGTCGCGGACACCTCCCCCTCCCCCATTGGGGGTGCCCGCGCGATCCAGTCACTGGCCGCGGCGGCCGAGGCAGCGCACCGCAACGGTGTCGCGTTGTCCGTCGATCACCCGGCCCGTATCCGGGTCAGCATCGAAGGCGATGTGGCGCTTGCCTTCCCGGCCACACTGTCCTCGGCGACGCCGGATGACGACATCCGCGGCATCGGCGCGGCGCTGTATGCGCTGCTGATCAACCGCTGGCCACTACCGGAGAGCGGCGAGCCCAGCGGGCTGGCCGCCGCCGAGCTGGATCCGGCGGGGCAACCACTCGAACCGCGTGCCGTCGACCGCGACATCCCATTCCAGATCTCCGCGGCCGCCGCCCGCGCGGCCCAGGAGAACGGCGGTATCCGCAGCGCGTCGACGATGCTGAATCTGCTGCAGCAGGCGACGGCGATCGCCGACCGCACCGACCATCTCGCCCCCGTGAACGAATCGGCGACCGAAGCACCGTCGGCACCCGACGCGGCGGTCGATCCCGACGAGGCAGCTCGCCGACGCAAGCGCCTGATCATCGGAGCCAGTGTGGCCGCTGCCGCGGTGGTGCTCGTGGTGATCCTGCTGGCCACCATGCTCAGCCGCATCTTCGGTGACGTCGGCAACGGGCTCAGCGGTGACGAGCTCGGCCTCAACGCGCCGACCTCGTCGGAGCCGGGTAGCAGCACTCCCGATGCCGGTGCGGTCGTGAAACCCGTTCGCGCAACTGTGTTTTCGCCCGAGGGCGAGGCCGACGCACCTGACCTGGCGGGGTTGGCGATCGACGGTGATCCATCGACGGTGTGGCCGACCGACACCTACAGCGACGCGGCTCCCTTCCCGGGGTTCAAGAACGGTGTCGGTCTGATGCTGCAGCTGGCGCAGCCGACCACGATCGGCTCGGTGGGCATCAGTGTCAACAGCACCGGTACCGCGGTCCAGATCCGTTCGGCGACGTCGGCGTCGCCGTCCTCACTGGACGACACGACCGCACTGACCCAACCGACGACGCTCAAGCCCGGAACCAACACCATCCCGGTCGAGAACGCCGCACCCACGTCCTACGTCCTGGTGTGGATCTCCACACTCGGACAGGTCAACGGCCAGAGCCGCAGCGACGTCGCGGAGATCACGCTCAAAGCCGCCGGCTGAGCGAAAACTGGTGCGCTGAGCCCCCGCTCGGGCCGCCTAGGGTTCGGCTGTGGGGATTTTCGGAGCGCACAGCGGCGGCGAGCTTCGGCCGCGCACCGACGCCGAGCTGCTGGCCGCCCACGTCGCCGGAGACCGGTACGCGTTCGAGGAACTGTTCTACCGACACCACCGGCAGCTCTACCGGCTCGCCACGCTGACCACGGCCAACCCCGACGACGCCGCCGATGCGCTGCAGGACGCCCTGCTGGCAGCGCACCGCACCGCCGGCGCCTTCCGCAACGATTCGGCGGTCAGCAGCTGGCTACACCGCATCGTGGTCAACGCCTGCTTGGACCGTCTGCGCCGCAACAAGTTCCGCGATCATGCCGCGCTCGACGAACAGCTGACCTGCGGTACGGATCCGACCCGCCGCATCGACACCGCGATCGTGATCGAACGGGCTCTGATGGGCCTGCCGGTCGAGCAACGCGCCGCGGTGGTCGCTGTCGACATGCAAGGGTTCTCCATCGCCGAGACCGCGCGGATGCTCGGTGTGGCGGAAGGAACGGTCAAGAGCCGATGCGCCAGGGCGCGGGCCAAGCTCGCGGCGTCGCTGACGGTCTTCGCCGCCGAACACATCGACTGAACCCTGTCGGATAACCTCGGACGGTCAGCGGACAACGCAACCGGCGGGGGAACACGATGGGCAACGACCTCGAACCCGTCACACCGGAGCTGCTCGCCGACCTCCAGGCCGGGCTCCTCGACGACGACACCGCCGCGCAGGTTCGCCGGCGCGTGCGCGCCGATCCCGAGGCCGCCCGCGCGTTGGCGGCGCTCGACACCGTCCGTCGGGAACTGGGCCTTCTCGGTGCCGACACCGCCTCAGCGCCCGAGGTGCCCGCCGACGTCACCGCCCGCATGGGGGCAGCGCTGCGCGACGCCCAACCGCCCCCGAAACGCCACTGACCCGCCCGAGCGGCCAACGGGAACACCCCGGCCTACCCTGGTGTTCAAGGATTGCAGGCAGAAAGGCACTCATGACCTCCTCGTCCACCGTCCACGACGTCATCATCGTCGGTTCCGGTCCCGCCGGGTACACCGCCGCTGTGTACAGCGCGCGGGCCCAGCTGAAGCCCCTCGTCTTCGAAGGCAGCCAGTTCGGCGGTGCCTTGATGACCACGACCGAGGTGGAGAACTACCCCGGCTTCAAGGACGGCATCACCGGGCCCGAACTGATGGATCAGATGCGCGAGCAGGCGCTGCGCTTCGGCGCGGACCTGCGCATGGAAGACGTCGATGCCGTCGACCTCACCGGACCGGTGAAGAAGGTCACCGTCGGCGACGAGACCTACCAGGCGCGCGCGGTCATCCTCGCGATGGGTGCGGCGGCCCGCCACCTCGGCGTCCCCGGTGAGGACGCGCTACTCGGCATGGGTGTGAGCACCTGCGCCACCTGTGACGGCTTCTTCTTCCGCGATCAGGACATCGCCGTGGTGGGCGGCGGCGACTCGGCGATGGAGGAGGCGACCTTCCTCACCCGCTTCGCGCGCAGTGTGACGCTGATCCACCGTCGCGACGAGTTCCGCGCTTCGAAGATCATGCTGGAGCGCGCCGAACAGAACGAGAAGATCACCATCCTGACCAACACCGCGGTGGAGGCCGTCGAAGGGGATCCGAAGGTCACCGGCATCAAGCTCCGCAACACCATCACCGGCGAGGAATCCTCACTCGCGGTGACCGGTGTGTTCGTGGCGATCGGGCACGATCCGCGATCGGATCTGGTGCGTGGGCAGGTCGACCTCGACGACGAGGGATACGTCCAGGTCGTCGGCCGCACCACCTACACGTCGGTCGACGGTGTCTTCGCCGCAGGCGATCTGGTGGACCACACCTATCGGCAGGCGATCACCGCCGCCGGAAGTGGTTGCGCCGCAGCCATCGATGCGGAGCGGTGGCTGGCCGATCACGCCGAGCCGGGCGAAAGAACTTCCACCACAACCGAAGACAGCGACCTGATTGGAGCACAGCAATGAGCGAGACCACCTCGGCGACCGTAGCTGTCACCGACGATTCCTTCTCTCAGGACGTTCTGGCCAGCGGCACCCCGGTGCTGGTGGATTTCTGGGCGACGTGGTGTGGGCCGTGCAAGATGGTCGCTCCCGTGCTCGAAGAGATCGCATCCGAGAAGGCCGGGGCGCTGACCGTGGCCAAACTGGACGTCGACGAGAACCCGGCGACGGCGCGTGACTTCTCGGTGGTGTCCATCCCGACCATGATCCTGTTCAAGGACGGCCAGCCGGTGAAGCGGATCGTGGGCGCAAAAGGCAAGGCTGCGCTGCTGCGCGAGCTCGCTGACGTCCTCTAGCGAACCGCATCGGACCCCCGGACACTTCCCTGGGGTTTTCCGAAATCCTCTCCCCTTCTGAGAGAATGCTGCCTATGTCGAGTCTGCGTCGCGGTGACCGTTCTGCGGCGGTCACCGAGATCCGGACCGCGTTGGCCGCCCTGGGGATGCTGCACGATCCGGACGACGACCTGGTCACCGGGCGCAGAGTCGCCCCTGACGTGTTCGACGGTGAGCTGGACCACGCAGTGCGCGCCTTTCAGCAAAACCGCGGCCTCCTCGTCGACGGAGTCGTCGGGGAGGCGACCTACCGGGCGATCAAAGAGGCCTCGTACCGCCTCGGCGCGCGGACCCTCAACCACCAGTTCGGTGCCCCGATGTACGGCGACGACGTCGCCACCCTGCAGGCGCGCCTGCAGGATCTCGGGTTCTACACCGGATTGGTCGACGGACACTTCGGCTTGCAGACCCACAACGCCTTGATGTCGTACCAGCGCGAGTACGGGCTTTTTCCGGACGGCATCTGCGGTCCGGAAACGCTGCGCTCGCTGTACAACCTCGGGTCCCGGGTGACCGGTGGTTCGCCGCACGCGATCCGCGAGGAGGAGCTGGTGCGCAGCTCCGGGCCGTGGCTTTCCGGCAAGAGGATCATCATCGATCCGGGTCGCGGCGGGGGCGACCACGGTCTGATCACCCAGGGTCCGTCGGGGCCTATTAGCGAGGCAGACATCCTGTGGGACTTGGCCAGTCGGCTCGAAGGCCGGATGACGGCCATCGGCATGGAGACGTTCCTGTCCCGTTCCGCGACCGCCTCCCCCACTGACGCCGAACGTGCCGCGACTGCGAACTCCGTCGGTGCCGACCTGATGATCAGCCTGCGATGTGAGAACCAGAAGAGCATGGCGGCCAACGGTGTCGCCTCGTTCCACTTCGGCAACTCGCACGGCTCGGTGTCCACCATCGGACGCAATCTCGCCGACTTCATCCAGCGGGAAGTCGTCGCGCGCACCGGGTTACGTGATTGCCGCGTGCACGGCCGGACGTGGGATCTGCTGCGCCTGACCCGCATGCCCACCGTTCAGGTGGACGTCGGCTACATCACCAATCCCGGCGATCGGGCCACGCTGGTCTCCCCGTCGGCCCGTGATTCCCTTGCCGAAGGCATTCTCGCAGCGGTGAAGCGGCTCTACTTGCTCGGCAAGAACGACCGCCCCACGGGCACGTTCACGTTCGCCGAGTTGCTCGCCCACGAATTGGCCGTCGAACAGTCCCGCAACAGCTAGCAGCCGCTTCAGCAGTTGGATGCCGCGCCGGCGCCGACCGGCTGCTGCAACTCCGCGCTCTCCAGCAGACGTTCCAGCGCGGCTTCGACGCCGGCTTTCCACCCGAGACCCTGCTCCAGCTCGAGCCGCAGTCGAGGGAAGTAGGTGTGGTGCGACACCACCTCGAAGCCGGCGTCGAGTAACAGATCGCTCGGAATCACGCAGGTGCCCAGTGCACAGTCGCCGAGGGTGTCGAGTACCGGTGCCACATCGGTCGGCACCTGGGCGACGTCGGCGAGCTCGTCCGCTGCGGCAGACCGCCCGAAGGCTTCCAGTGCTCGCACTCCTCGTCGTACGAGATCTCCGACCACGGCGGTGATCAGTGCGCGGGACAGGTCGTCGTGCCCGGGCCCTGTCTCGACACCCAACGACGTCAGAAGCACGGCATCCGGACTGACCGGGCCGGTCGGGAATTGTGCCGCGCGTGGCACGCTGCGTGGCGGCGCATAGAACGCGTAGCCGAGGCACGGTTCGTCGCCCGTCTCATCCTCCGGCAGCGGGGTTCGCGATTCGACAGCCAGCTGTCCGCACGACCCCCACTCCAGCATGACCATCGACAGCCAGGCTTCTTTCTCGAACTCAGGGTCCGAGAGGTGCTGGTCGTCGCCGACGATGCTCGGATCGACCTCCCAGTACACGCATCGTCGCGCATGCTTCGGCAATTGCTCGAACGCTTCGAGCCGCAGAGGGGTGATTCGTGCGGTCACTACGCTCCCGGGTGTCTCCGCCGCGAGGGGATGCGCGGCTGCTGCCCCTCAAGGATAGAAGGCACGGGTCCATTGGGCTCGATCCGGAGCAGTCCGACAGGCCGCCACGGCGTCGAGCTCGAAAACCACTGCCGCTCAGCGGCTTTCCCCGGCGTTCCGGAATCGGCGTCGGACCACTGTGCCCTAGTGTCACAGTGACGTATCGGCCGCGTGTGGTTGGTCACCGGGTTGTCGAGTTCATGAGGTCCACTATCCGCTGCAAATCGTCCACGGAACCGAACTCGACGACGATCTTGCCTTTCCGCTTGCCGAGGCTGACCGTCACGCGTGTGTCGAACGCGGACGACAGCTGCTCCGCGACATCCTGCAGCCCGGGCATCTGGATCGGCTTCCGGCGCGGCGCCGGCGGGGCGCCCGCACCTTCGCGGTTGGCCAGCGTGACGGCTTCTTCCGTCGCCCGGACAGACAGGCCCTCCGCGACGATCCGGGCAGCGAGTTCCTCTTGCTTGTCCGGTCCGCCCTCGAGGGCGAGCAACGCCCGGGCATGGCCCGCGGAGAGCACTCCCGCCGCTACTCGGCGCTGCACCGCGATCGGCAGACGCAGCAGACGGATCATGTTGGTGATCACGGGACGGGATCGCCCGATCCGCGCCGCGAGTTCATCGTGGGTGACGGCGAACTCGTCGAGCAACTGCTGATAGGCCGCCGCCTCTTCCAACGGGTTCAGCTGAGCGCGATGGATGTTCTCCAGCAGCGCGTCCCGCAGCATGCTGTCATCGGCGGTCTCGCGGACGATCGCGGGGATCGAGGCGACACCCGCTTTCTGCGCGGCCCGCCACCGGCGCTCCCCCATCACCAGCTGGTAGCGCGTCGGCGCATCCCCACTGTCCGGTATCGCACGCACCACGATCGGCTGCATCAATCCGAACTCGCGGATCGAATGCACGAGTTCGTTCAGCGCTTCTTCGTCGAATACCTGGCGCGGCTGACGCGGGTTCGGGTCGATCAGCGACGGGGCGATTTCCCGGTACACCGCGCCGACGTCACCCGCCGGTGGCGTGACGTCCGGCGGTCCGCCGAAGACAGCATCGGCGGCGGCGGCACCCATCCGGGGCCCGGTGGTGGCCGGCTCGTCGCCTTCGGCAGGGCCGGTCGGGATCAGCGACGCCAGGCCGCGTCCGAGGCCACTGCGCTTACGTGCCGGGTTGTTCATCCAAGTCCTTCGTTCGTCACACCGCTGCCGGATCGGGAGGTCGTCACTGTCGCGCCTCGGGGGCTCCGCGCTGGGCGAGCTCACGGCTGGCGTCGAGATAACTCATCGCACCCCGTGAGCCTGGGTCGTAGTCGATGATCGTCATCCCGTATCCGGGTGCTTCGGACACCTTCACGCTGCGCGGAATCACGGTTCGCAGGACCTTGTCACCGAAGTGCGCACGTACGTCGACGGCGACCTGGTCGGCCAGTTTGGTCCGACCGTCGTACATCGTCAGCACCACGGTCGTCACGTCCAGCTCGGGGTTCAGATGCGACTTCACCATCTCGATGTTCCGGAGCAGCTGGCCTACGCCCTCGAGAGCGTAGTACTCGCACTGGATCGGAATGAGGACCTCTGGGGCGGCGACAAGTGCGTTGATCGTGAGCAGACCGAGAGAGGGCGGGCAGTCGATGAAGACGTAGTCGAAGTCGTGATGCTTCAACTCGGCGAGTGCGGTGCGCAGTCGCCCTTCTCGAGCGACCATGCTCACGAGCTCGATCTCGGCGCCGGCCAGGTCGATTGTCGCCGGAACGCAGAACAACAGCTCGTTGTGCGGGCTCTGCTGGAGCGCCGACTCGACGGAGATCTCACCGATGAGCACCTCGTACGACGACGGTGTCCCGGGACGGTGCTCGATGCCGAGCGCGGTGCTCGCGTTGCCCTGCGGATCGAGATCGATGACGAGCGTACGTGCGCCCTGCAGGGCCAGGGCTGCCGCGATGTTCACTGCCGTCGTGGTCTTGCCGACGCCGCCCTTCTGGTTCGCGACCGTGAAGATCCGCTGGCGAGCTGGCTTGGGCAGCAGGCCCTCGGACGCGGCATGCATCAGTCGGACGGCGCGTTCGGCCTCGGCTCCGATCGGGGTGTCGACGTCATGGGTACCCCACGTTTCACGTGAAACATCCGGGGTGGGCTCCTCGGCCGTTGACGTCACCGTTGTCTCCTTCCCGCCGGAGTCCGACGACGTCGCTCCTCTTCCAGAAACCCTACGACCACTGTCGCGGGCGGGTCCACGAATTGCGCGCCACACGTCCTCACCTCAACCTCGGTCAGTCCGAGCGCGGCCAACGACTGGCGATGCTCGTGCACCTCATCGGCAGCGCGCTCGCCTTTCATCGCGAGCATCCGACCACCGACCCGCAGAAGTGGCACGCTCCATTTCGCGATCTTGTCCAGAGACGCCACCGCACGGGACACCACTGCATCCTGCTCCCCCACGACCTCGCGAACGGATCGATCCTCAGCCCTGCCTCGTACGACCACGGACCCCAGGCCGAGCTCGGTGACCACCTCGCGGAGGAAGTCGCTGCGCCGAAGCAAGGGTTCGATCAGAGTCACGGAGACGTCGGGCCGGGCCAGCGCCAACGGTATCCCGGGAAGGCCCGCACCGCTGCCGATGTCGGCGACAGCCTCTCCGCGGTCGACCACATCGGCAATCGCGGCGCTGTTCAGAATGTGGCGATCCCACAGCCGCTCGACTTCACGCGGACCCAGCAGTCCGCGTTCGACACCGTCACCGGCCAAGATCTCTGCGTAACGGAGCGCGGCATCGGCAGCGTCACCGAAGACTGCCGTCACCGCCGCAGGCGGCGCTGGCACCTCCGCATGTTTCACGTGAAACATCCCCTGCCTCGAGTCCGACACTGGTCCGCCCACCGAACTACATCGGTGTAACTCCAGGAGTCTCAGTCGACGAGGACGACCACGCGACGCGACGGCTCCACGCCC
The DNA here is from genome assembly GCF_055419625.1 of Mycobacterium sp. IDUB_1. NCBI lineage: Bacteria > Bacillati > Actinomycetota > Actinomycetes > Mycobacteriales > Mycobacteriaceae > Mycobacterium > Mycobacterium sp. IDUB_1. Next base: position 723,105 of record NZ_JBVAYA010000001.1, read on the forward strand.
TCGCTCTCGCTGTGCACCCCGTCCACCTCTGCCACGGCGTCGTGCACGATCTTGCGCTCGAACGGCGTCATGGGGGACAGCTCTTCGCGCTCACCGGTCTCGAGAACGCGATGGGCCACCTTGCTACCCAGAGTCGCCAGCTCGTCGCGACGGCGCTTACGCCACTGCGCGATGTCGAGCATCAAGCGACTCCGCTCCCCCGTCTTCTGGTGGACAGCCAACCGAGTCAGCTCCTGGAGGGCGTCGAGCACCTCACCCTTACGGCCGACCAACTTCGTCAGGTCGCCACCGCCGTCGATGCTCACGACCGCGCGGTCGCCCTCGACGTCAAGATCGATGTCACCGTCGAAGTCCAACAGATCCAGTAGCTCCTCGAGATAGTCACCGGCGATCTCGCCCTCGGCGACGAGCCGGTCCTCGAGATCGCCCGTGCCCGACGGAACATCGCTCGTCGACTCATCGACGACGACGTCCGAGCTCGTCTCGTGGATCTCTTCCAGGGACGTCGTCTCTGAATTCGTCATGGATATACCTCTCCCTCGTTCGCGGTCACCCGCGCGTCAACGTTTCCGCTTCTTGGGGCGCGCGCCGGGTTTCGGGGTTCGGCTCACCGCCCCGTTGCGTGTCGCAGCATCGCCAGCGCTCTCGCTCGAGCCCGACGACCCCTGTTCCGTTCCACTGGACTCGACGATCTCCAGGTCATCGGCAGCTGTGGCATCCGCAGATTCACCATCGAGGCGCGCGGCCTTCTTCCGGCTCGGCTTCGCTCCCGGCGCGGGTGCGTTCGCCGCGCGGCGCTCCAGCGCCTCCTGCTTCTTGGCTTCCTCTTCCTTCTCGATCTTGCCGAACACGTAGTGCTGCTGACCGAAGGTCCAGATGTTGTTGGCGAACCAGTACAACAAGATGGCCAACGGAAGGAACGGGCCGCCGACAACCACGCCCAGCGGGAAGACGTAGAGCGCGAGCTTGTTCATCATCGCGGTCTGCGGGTTGGCGGCCGCTTCCGGACTCTGACGAGCCACCGACGCGCGGCTGTTGAAGTACGTGGCGACACCGGCAGCGATCATGATGGGGACGCCCACGGCGATCACGGCCGGGCGGTGGAACTCGGTGAATGCCTCGAGGCCGTGCTTCTGGATCATCGTCGCGCCGAGCGGAGCCCCGAACAGGTTGGCGTCCAGGAAGTGCCCGACGTCGGTGGCGCTGAAGAAGTAGTTGCCGAGGCTCTTGTTCTCCTCGACCGAGAGGCCAAGTCGACCGATGCCCGTCTGTGTCCGGTTGAAGGACATCAGCACGTGATACAGACCCAGGAACACCGGAATCTGCGCCAGCATCGGCAAGCAGCCGAGGATCGGGTTGAACCCGTGCTCCTTCTGCAGCTTCTGCATCTCCAGCGCCATGCGCTGCCGATCCTTGCCGTACTTCTTCTGCAGAGCCTTGATCTGCGGCTGCAGCTCCTGCATCTGGCGCGTGGTGCGGATCTGCCGAACGAACGGCTTGTAGAGGATCGCTCGCAGCGTGAACACGAGGAACATCACCGACAGCGCCCAGGCGAAGAAGTTCGAGGGGCCCAGCAGGAACGCGAACGCCTTGTACCAGACCCACATGATCGCCGACACCGGGTAATAGATGATGTCGAGGCTGAAGAAGTTAAACACGCGGCAGACTCTTCCCTTGCTGATCCGGTTGGTCTTCTAGGTCTACGGGGTTCTCGCGGGGACCACCGACTGTCACAGCGGTGGCGTCACTGTGACGATCACACTCCGGGCGTACGTGACCGGGAGAACGATCGGGAATCGGGTCCCACCCTCCGTTATGCCATGGTCCGCATTTGAGCAGACGAACCAGAGCCAGCCAGCTCCCCCGCACCAAGCCGAACTCGGTGAGAGCCTCGACGGCGTACTGGCTGCAGGTGGGTGTGAATCGGCACGTCGGGAGACGCAGCGGAGAGACGGTGGTGCGGTAGAGCTGAATCGTCCACACGAGAGCGCGGACCGCGCGGGAACTCACGGCGCGGGAACTCACGAGGAGGCCTCCGCACGACTCCTGATGCGGCGCAACGCGGTACGCACCTGCTGCTCGAGACGAAGGGATACTGCGTGTCGGCTACCCGGGAGCGCGCGGATGACCACTCGATCGGTGGAGTTCAGATCAGGCAGGAGGGTACGGGCGACATGACGAAGACGCCTCGACACCTGATGCCGCTGGACGGCATTGCCGACCGCTTTGGAGACGACCAAGCCAATCCGTGGTCCGGCTTCCTCGGTCTGATCAGAACGCAGGCAGTAGACGACGAGATCAGGCTGAGCCGCCCGCGTCCCTCGACTGACTGTGGCACCGAACTCGGTCGACCTGGTCATCCGGTTCTGTGCCGGAAGCACCGCGTCAGACCTGGCGTCGTGTCACGCAGTCAGTGACTGGCGGCCTTTGCGGCGCCGACCGGACACGATGGCGCGCCCCGCACGGGTGCGCATCCGCAGCCGGAACCCGTGCACGCGTGCGCGGCGCCGGTTGTTGGGCTGGAAGGTCCGCTTGCCCTTGGCCACGGCAGTCACTCCTTGTTGGTCTGGCCCCCACGCTCTGTCCGTGTCTCACGACGGGCATCGCGCTGTCGGCCGTTGGTAAGTTCGGCGGTCTTACTTTGCCGGCGCGGCCTCCGACGTAAGCCGGATCGCAGCCGTATCACCACGTGCGGGCGACTGTTCGAGGGTACTGACGAGAATTCGCCGGGTCAAACCTGCGTCGAACCACCTCCGGTGGTGACGAGCACCGGCAGAGTCGCACGTCAGGAGCATCACATTCACCTCAGCCGTCACGCGGATCTGGAACGATTGCGCCAGGCGGACTTACGCTTCCCCGCAATGTTGCAGAACTGTTGGCACTCGGAGAGAAAACTGTTAGCTTCTGGCAAGGCCGATTCCATGCCGGGACGGCGCAAGACAACGAAGCGAGGATCGTCCACTCGATCGAGAGCCCACCACGTGTCATCGCGTGGTGATGAGTTCCGAGGATTGGCAGCCTCGCTGGTAGACAGCGAACAACGACGGATCCCTGTATTTCCACAACCTGTGGATAACTTTGTGGACAGTTCGTCGTTGTGGTGTAGCCGTCCTCGCGGCGGCCGGTAGGGGGTGGGTGTTCTTGTCAGCCGACCCCGACCCTCCGTTCGTCTCGATCTGGAACAACGTCGTCACCGAACTCAACGGTGATCGCGGTTCCTCCAGCGGCACCCTCACCCCGCAGCAGCGGGCGTGGCTCAAGCTCGTCCAACCCCTCGTCATCACCGAGGGGTTCGCTCTGTTGTCGGTACCCACCCCGTTCGTCCAGAACGAGATCGAACGTCATCTGCGGGAGCCGATCATCGCCGCGCTGAGCCGCCAGCTCGGCCAGCGCGTGGAGTTGGGGGTTCGTATTGCCGACCCCGAACCCGACGACTCCCCCGTCTTCACCCCGGTCTCTGTTCCTGATACCGACGACGACCTCGTCGACGACGATCTGGCCGCCCGCGCCAGCGCCGAGGAGAACTGGCCGAGCTTCTTCGCCAATCGTGGGCAGAACACCGCTCCCGACGACGCGACAGCGATCAACCTCAATCGCCGCTACACCTTCGACACTTTCGTGATCGGGGCCTCCAACCGTTTCGCCCATGCCGCGTCACTCGCGATCGCCGAGGCGCCGGCGCGCGCCTACAACCCGTTGTTCATCTGGGGCGAATCGGGTTTGGGCAAAACACATCTGCTCCACGCGGCGGGCAACTACGCCCAGCGGTTGTTTCCCGGCATGCGGGTCAAGTACGTGTCAACCGAGGAATTCACCAACGACTTCATCAACTCCCTGCGCGATGATCGCCGCGCGTCGTTCAAGCGCACCTACCGCGACATCGACGTGCTGCTGGTCGACGACATCCAGTTCATCGAGGGCAAAGACGGTATCCAGGAAGAGTTCTTCCACACCTTCAACACCCTGCACAACGCGAACAAGCAGATCGTCATCTCCTCCGATCGCCCGCCCAAACAGCTCGCGACCCTGGAGGACAGGCTTCGGACCCGCTTCGAGTGGGGCCTGATCACCGATGTCCAGCCGCCCGAGCTCGAGACCCGGATCGCGATCCTGCGCAAGAAGGCGCAGATGGACCGTCTCGACGTGCCCGATGACGTGCTCGAACTGATCGCCAGCCGCATCGAACGCAACATCCGCGAACTCGAGGGCGCCCTCATCCGGGTGACCGCGTTCGCCTCGCTGAACAAGACATCGATCGACAAGTCGCTGGCCGAAATCGTGCTGCGTGACCTGATTTCCGATTCGTCGACGATGCAGATCAGCACCGCGGCGATCATGGCCGCCACCGCCGAGTACTTCGAGACCAGCATCGACGAACTACGCGGCCCCGGCAAGACCCGTGCGTTGGCGCAGTCGCGCCAGATCGCGATGTACCTGTGTCGCGAACTCACCGATCTCTCCCTGCCCAAGATCGGTCAGGCATTCGGCCGCGACCACACCACAGTCATGTACGCGGAGAAGAAGATTCGCGGCGAGATGGCTGAGCGACGTGAAGTCTTCGATCACGTCAAAGAACTCACCACGCGGATCCGTCAGCGCGCCAAGCGCTGACCGCCGACCCCCGTTTCTCCCCCTCCGCCGCCGACACGCGGCCCTGTGTCGTACTCACGACACGCCGGGTACTGCCCTCTCTCCCGGCCGTCCGCCCGAAAAACTTCTCTCTCGTTCGCACCACGAGTCACAGCCGCGGTCTGGGGAGCACCTGTGTACAACCTGTCGTCAACCCGCGTGCACAGTGGGGTGTTCTTCCCCAGATCGCTGTTCATCCCCAACCGGCCGATGTCATCCCACCGCCGATACACAGATGCCCCACAGCCGTTCACCGCGCTGGCCTGCGCGAAACCCCTCATATCCCCAGATTGCACAACACCTAGTACTACTGCTCATTTCTCTCTATCAATATCTCTTGGAAGAAGACCCCTGGGGAAAGCACACGGTGGACGGCCCCACGGGGACCTCTCGGCGTGGGCCTGTCGGCCCGATCGTTTAGCTTTCAAGTTGGAGCGGAAAGCTCTACGGTGGTTCATCGACAGCCGTTCCGGTCGTCGCAGCGTGTCGTAGCGGCGCGGTGTGCCCGTCGGAGAAATCGCTGATCAAGGCTTCATCGGGGTGTACATCGAAGGGACGCAATAAACGTGGCGACGTCAACGGTAGGTCTCACGGACTTGAAGTTCCGGCTGAGCCGCGAAGAGTTCGCCGACGCAGTCGCCTGGGTGGCCCGTAATCTGCCGTCACGGCCGACGGTGCCCGTCCTGGCCGGCGTCCTGCTGACCGGATCCGACGAGGGTCTCACGATCTCCGGATTCGACTACGAAGTCTCCGCCGAAGTCCAGATCGCCGCCGAAATAGCCTCTCCGGGAAGTGTTTTGGTGTCCGGTCGGTTGTTGTCCGACATCGTCCGGGCCTTGCCCGCCAAACCTGTCGATGTCAGCGTCGAAGGCACCCGCGTCGCGTTGACCTGCGGAAGTGCCCGCTTCTCACTGCCGACCATGGCAGTCGAGGACTACCCGACGCTGCCCACCCTGCCCGACGAGACCGGTGTCGTCGCCACAGATGTGTTCGCCGAGGCCATCGGCCAGGTCGCCGTCGCCGCCGGCCGCGATGATACGCTGCCGATGCTGACCGGGGTCCGCGTCGAGATTTCCGGTGAGAAGGTGGTTTTGGCGGCCACCGACCGGTTCCGCCTCGCCGTTCGCGAACTGACATGGTCGACGGCCACCCCCGGCGTGGAAGCTGCAGTCCTGGTGCCCGCGAAGACTTTGTCGGAGGCCGCCAAAGCGGGCAGCGACGGCAACGAAGTGCATCTCGCGCTCGGATCCGGCCCCACCGTCGGCAAAGAAGGCCTGCTGGGTATTCGCAGCAAGGGCAAGCGCAGCACCACTCGCCTGCTCGACGCCGAATTCCCGAAGTTCCGCCAGCTCCTGCCGACCGAACACACCGCGGTGGCCACCATCGGGGTCGCCGAGTTGACCGAGGCGATCAAGCGTGTCGCCCTGGTGGCCGATCGTGGTGCCCAAGTGCGGATGGAATTCTCCGATGACGTGCTGCGGCTCTCGGCCGGCGCCGACGACGTCGGTCGCGCCGAGGAGGATCTGCCGGTCGAGTTCTCCGGTGAACCACTGACCATCGCGTTCAACCCGACGTATCTGACCGACGGGCTGGGCTCGCTGCATGCCGACCGGGTCACTTTCGGTTTCACGACGCCCAGCCGGCCTGCGGTGCTCCGCCCCGCGGGCCAGGATGATGTGAGTAGCGACGGTGCGGGACCGTATCCGGCGGCACAGACGGATTACGTCTATCTGCTGATGCCGGTGCGCCTCCCCGGCTGATCGCACTCACCGACTACAGGAGGGCGCTGACATGCAGCTCGGTCTCATCGGCCTGGGCAAGATGGGCTTCAACATGCGGGCTCGCCTGCGTGATGGCGGACACGAGGTCATCGGGTACGACCCGCGGCCCGAGGTGTCCGACGTGGCCACGCTGGCCGACCTCGCGGCAGCGTTGCAGGCTCCTCGGGTGGTCTGGGTGATGGTGCCATCCGGATCCATCACCGATCAGACCATCACCGAGCTGGCCGGCGTGCTCTCGCAGGGTGACCTCGTCATCGACGGCGGCAACTCCCGCTACACCGAAGACAAGCCGCACGCAGAACTGTTGGCGCAGAAGGGCATTGCCTTCATCGATGCGGGTGTATCCGGCGGTATCTGGGGTTTGACGGAGGGCTACGGCCTGATGGTGGGAGGCAGTGACGACGATGTCGCGCGGGCCATGCCCATCTTCGACACGCTGCGTCCACCGGGACCGGTGGAAGACGGCTTCGTCCATGTCGGTCCCGTCGGTGCCGGGCACTTCGCCAAAATGGTGCACAACGGCGTGGAGTACGCCCTGATGACGGCATACGCCGAGGGTTACGAGATGTTGGCAGCTGAGGATCTGGTGAAGGATCCGCAGGCGGTGTACCAGGCGTGGACCAACGGCACCGTGGTCCGCTCGTGGTTGCAGCAGCTCCTGGCCAAGGCGCTGAAGGAAGATCCGAACCTCAACGAGATCAGCGGTTACACAGAGGATTCCGGTGAAGGGCGGTGGACGGTCGAAGAAGCCATCCGGCTGCGGGTACCGGTTCCGAGCATCGCCGCGTCGCTGTTTGCGCGGTTCCTGTCCCGCCAGGATGACTCGCCGACGATGAAGGCCGTCGCGGCACTGCGGAACCAATTCGGTGGGCATGCGGTGAAGAGGGTGAGCGAGTCCGGGTGAGCGAGGCGAACCGGTGTACGTACGTCGCCTCGCGCTGACGGATTTCCGGTCGTGGCCGCGGGTGGAGTTGGATCTCGACCCGGGACGCACCGTCTTCGTCGGATCCAACGGCTTTGGTAAGACGAATCTCGTTGAAGCACTGTGGTATTCGTCAACCCTCGGCTCGCACCGTGTGGCCACTGACGCCCCGCTGATCCGGGAGGGCGCGGACCGCGCGGTGATCTCCACCATCGTCGTCAGTGACGGGCGTGAGCTCGCCATCGACCTCGACATCACCTCGGGGCGCGCCAACAAGGCACGCCTGAACCGCTCCCCCGTCCGATCGGCCCGCGAGATTCTCGGTGTGTTGCGCGCTGTGCTGTTCGCACCCGAAGATCTGGCGCTGGTCCGGGGTGACCCGGGGGAGCGCCGGCGCTATCTCGACGAGCTGGCCACCATCCGTCGTCCTCGTATCGCGGGCGTCCGCGCAGATTACGACAAAGTCGTGCGGCAGCGCACCGCGCTGCTGAAAACCGCGTCAGCAGCCCGCTTTCGGGGAGATCGTGGGGCGTTGGAGACTCTCGACGTATGGGATGGCCACCTCGCGTCGCACGGGGCGCAGCTGATCGCGGCGCGGGTCGACCTCGTCAATGAGTTGGCGCCCGAAGTAGAGAAGGCCTACCAGTTGTTGGCCCCTGCGTCGCGGCCAGCGGCGGCTCGGTACCGCAGCGGCGTGGAGGTCGTGGAAGCTGAAGCGGCTGTGGGGAACACCGATGTGGGGGTGTTCGAAGCCGCGTTGCTCGATGCGCTGAGTCGGCGCCGCGACGCCGAATTGGAGCGCGGCGTCTGTCTTGTCGGACCCCACCGGGATGATCTGGAGCTGAGGTTGGGTGAACAGCCTGCGAAGGGTTTCGCCAGTCATGGCGAGAGCTGGTCGATGGCGTTGGCGTTGCGGCTGGCCGCCTACGAGCTGCTCCGGACAGAGGGGGGAGATCCCGTGCTGCTGCTCGACGATGTGTTCGCCGAACTCGATACCGCACGCCGTGACGCGCTCGCTCGTGTCGCGGCGACCGCGGAACAGGTTCTGGTGACAGCGGCGGTGCCGGAGGACATTCCGCGAGAGTGGGACGCGCGGCGTATCGAGATCACGATGGGCGACGGCGATCAGGGGCGGGTATCGGAGGTGGTGTCATGACCGACGCAGAGGATCAGCCTGTCGAACCGCCCGCACATCTGGCCCATGTCAAAGGGATGGATCTCGTACGGCGGGCACTGGAAGAGGCCCGGGGCGCCGCTCGGGAACAAGGAAAGAACGTGGGTCGCGGCCGCACCTCCTCTGCGCCGCGGCGCACCGGGGCCTCCAGCCGTCGTCGATGGTCAGGTCCCGGACCTGATGAGCGGGATCCTCAGCCGCTGGGGGCGGCGACCAGTGCTGTGGCGCGCAACCGCGGATGGACGGGCCGGGTTGCCGAGGGTGCGGTGTTCGGTCGGTGGCGTGAGGTGGTCGGGGCCCAGATCGCCGACCATGCGGTACCGGCGTCACTCACCGAGGGTGTGCTGACGGTGACGGCGGAATCGACAGCATGGGCGACACAGTTGCGGATGGTCCAGGCACAGCTGTTGGCCAAGATCGCCGCGGCCGTCGGAGACGGCGTGGTCACCTCGGTGAAGATCGTCGGTCCGGTCGGCCCGTCATGGCGGAAAGGCCCGTATCGGGTACCGGGTCGGGGGCCTCGCGACACCTATGGCTGAGAGCCGCGAGAACGCCATCGGCGGCTCTGCGAAGCGTCTCGACCTATCTTCTGTCGGAAAAATCGGCGCACGGCGCGATTAGGTGTGTCAAAACGTGGTTCCAGTATCAGTCCTGATGCCATGTTTCGGTAGACTGATCAGAGTGATTCACGAGGGGGTCGTCAGATTCCCCGTGCAGGCCCCTGCCTGCCCAAGACCAAGGAGACCCGCTCAACGTGGCTGCCCAGAAGAAGAATGCTCCCAGTGAGTACGGCGCCGAGTCGATCAAAGTTCTCGAAGGTCTGGAAGCGGTTCGCAAGCGCCCGGGTATGTACATCGGTTCCACCGGTGAACGCGGCCTGCACCATCTGATCTGGGAAGTCGTCGACAATGCAGTGGACGAGGCGATGGCCGGCTTCGCCACCAAGGTCGACGTGCGCATTCTCGAAGATGGCGGAGTGCAGGTCACAGACGACGGCCGCGGTATCCCGGTGGCCATGCACTCCACCGGCATCCCCACCATCGATGTCGTCATGACAGTCCTGCATGCCGGTGGCAAATTCGAAGAGGGCGCCTATCAGGTCTCCGGCGGTCTGCACGGCGTGGGCGTCTCCGTCGTCAACGCGCTCTCCACCCGGCTCGAGGCCGACGTGCACAAGGACGGTTTCGAATGGCATCAGACCTACGACAGGTCGGTGCCCGGGACCCTGCGCAAGGGCGAGCCGTCGTCCAAGACCGGCAGCACCATCCGATTCTGGGCGGACCCGGACATCTTCGAAACCACCACCTATGACTTCGAGACCATTGCCCGTCGTCTGCAGGAAATGGCGTTCCTCAACAAGGGGCTGACCATCGAGCTCACCGATGAGCGGGTCGCACCCGAAGAGGTCGTCGACGACGTGGTCAGTGATCACGCGGAAGCGCCCAAGTCGGCAGAAGAGAAGGCCGCCGAGAAGGCCGCCCCGCAGAAGGTCAAGCATCGGGTGTTCCACTACCCCGGCGGACTGGTGGATTTCGTCAAGCACATCAACCGGACCAAGACGGCGATCCAGCCCAGCGTCATCGACTTCGACGGCAAGGGTCCGGGTCACGAGGTCGAGATCGCGATGCAATGGAACGCCGGTTACTCCGAGTCGGTCCACACGTTCGCGAACACGATCAACACGCACGAGGGCGGCACCCACGAGGAGGGCTTCCGCGCCGCACTCACCACGGTGGTGAACAAGTACGCCAAAGACAAGAAGCTCCTCAAGGACAAGGATCCGAACCTCACCGGCGACGACATCCGTGAGGGCCTGGCCGCGGTCATCTCGGTGAAGGTGTCGCAGCCTCAGTTCGAGGGTCAGACGAAAACCAAGCTCGGCAACACCGAGGTGAAGTCGTTCGTGCAGAAGATCTGCAACGAGCAGCTCACCCATTGGTTCGAGGCAAACCCAGCCGAAGCGAAAACCGTTGTGAACAAAGCGGTGTCGTCGGCACAGGCCCGTATGGCCGCGCGTAAAGCGCGCGAGCTGGTGCGCCGTAAGAGTGCGACCGACATCGGTGGCCTGCCTGGCAAGCTCGCTGACTGCCGCTCGACGGATCCGACCAAGTCGGAACTGTATGTGGTGGAGGGTGATTCGGCCGGTGGCTCGGCCAAGAGTGGTCGGGATTCGATGTTCCAGGCGATCCTGCCGCTGCGCGGCAAGATCATCAACGTCGAGAAGGCCCGTATCGACCGCGTGCTGAAGAACACCGAAGTGCAGGCGATCATCACCGCGCTCGGTACCGGTATCCACGACGAGTTCGACCTGAGCAAGCTGCGCTATCACAAGATCGTGTTGATGGCCGACGCCGATGTCGACGGTCAGCACATCTCGACGCTGCTGCTGACGCTGCTGTTCCGGTTCATGAAGCCGCTGGTGGAAAACGGGCACATTTTCTTGGCCCAGCCGCCGCTGTACAAGCTGAAGTGGCAGCGCTCAGAGCCGGAGTTCGCCTACTCCGACCGGGAACGCGACGGTCTGCTCGAGGCCGGCCGTGCGGCGGGCAAGCGCATCAATGTCGACGACGGTATCCAGCGCTACAAGGGTCTGGGTGAGATGGACGCCAAGGAGCTGTGGGAGACCACGATGGATCCGTCGGTGCGGGTGTTGCGCCAGGTCACCCTCGATGACGCCGCCGCCGCCGACGAGCTGTTCTCCATCCTGATGGGCGAGGACGTCGAAGCGCGACGCAGCTTCATCACCCGCAACGCCAAAGACGTTCGCTTCCTTGACGTTTAATCACAGAGGCTGAGGAAACTCCATGACTGACACCACCCTGCCGCCCGGCGACGAAGCCGGCGACCGGATCGAACCGGTCGACATCCAGCAGGAGATGCAGCGCAGCTACATCGACTACGCGATGAGCGTGATCGTCGGCCGCGCACTGCCCGAGGTCCGCGACGGCCTCAAGCCGGTGCATCGCCGCGTGCTGTACGCGATGTTCGATTCCGGGTTCCGGCCCGACCGCGGCCACGCCAAGTCCGCGCGCTCGGTGGCCGAGACGATGGGTAACTATCACCCGCACGGTGACTCGTCGATCTACGACACCCTCGTGCGCATGGCGCAGCCGTGGTCGCTGCGCTACCCACTGGTCGACGGACAGGGCAACTTCGGCTCGCCGGGCAACGATCCGCCGGCCGCGATGAGGTACACCGAGGCGCGGCTGACTCCGCTCGCGATGGAGATGCTGCGGGAAATCGACGAGGAGACAGTCGATTTCATTCCGAACTATGACGGCCGGGTACAGGAGCCGACGGTTCTGCCGAGCCGGTTCCCGAACCTGCTCGCCAATGGTTCGGGCGGTATCGCCGTCGGCATGGCCACCAACATGCCGCCGCACAACCTGCGCGAGCTCGCCGACGCGGTGTACTGGTGCCTGGAGAACCACGAAGCCGACGAGGAAGCGACCCTCGCCGCGGTGTGTGAACACGTCAAGGGTCCGGATTTCCCGACCCACGGCTTGATCGTTGGCTCGCAAGGGATTTCGGATACCTATCGCACCGGCCGCGGCTCGATCCGCATGCGTGGCGTCGTGGAGATCGAAGAGGATTCGCGCGGGCGGACCTCGCTGGTGATCACCGAACTCCCCTACCAGGTCAACCACGACAACTTCATCACCTCGATCGCCGAGCAGGTGCGCGACGGCAGGCTCACCGGGATCTCCAACATCGAGGACCAGTCCAGCGATCGCGTGGGTCTGCGAATTGTCGTGGAGGTCAAGCGCGATGCGGTCGCGAAGGTGGTGCTGAACAACCTCTACAAGCACACCCAGCTGCAGACCAGCTTCGGCGCGAACATGCTGTCGATCGTCGACGGGGTGCCGCGCACGCTGCGCCTCGACCAGCTGATCCGGCACTACGTCAACCACCAGTTGGACGTCATCGTCCGGCGCACGCGCTACCGGTTGCGTAAAGCCAACGAGCGGGCCCACATCCTGCGTGGTCTGGTCAAAGCGCTCGACGCCCTCGACGAGGTCATCGCGTTGATCCGTGCGTCGGCCAACGTCGACGTCGCGCGTCAGGGCCTGATCGAGTTGCTCGACGTCGACGAGATCCAGGCCCAGGCGATCCTGGACATGCAGCTGCGGCGCCTGGCCGCCCTGGAACGTCAGCGCATCGTCGACGACCTGGCCAAGATCGAGGCCGAGATCGCCGACCTCGAGGACATCCTGGCCAAGCCGGAGCGGCAGCGCGCCATCGTGCGCGACGAGCTCAAGGAGATCGTCGACAAGTACGGCGACGACCGCCGCACCCGCATCATCGCCGCCGACGGTGAAGTTGCCGACGAGGATCTGATCGCCCGCGAAGACGTCGTCGTCACGATCACCGAGACCGGCTACGCCAAGCGGACCAAGACCGACCTCTACCGCAGCCAGAAGCGCGGCGGCAAGGGCGTGCAGGGCGCGGGGCTCAAGCAGGACGACATCGTCAACCACTTCTTCGTCTGCTCCACCCACGACTGGATCCTGTTCTTCACCACACAGGGCCGGGTGTACCGCGCGAAGGCGTACGACCTGCCCGAGGCGTCGCGCACGGCCCGCGGTCAGCACGTCGCCAACCTGCTGGCGTTCCAGCCGGAGGAGCGCATTGCCCAGGTCATCCAGATCAAGGGCTACGAGGACGCGCCCTACCTGGTGCTGGCGACCCGCAACGGCCTGGTGAAGAAGTCGCGTCTGGTCGACTTCGACTCGAACCGGTCCGGCGGCATCGTCGCGGTCAACCTGCGTGACGGCGACGAGCTCGTCGGCGCGGTGCTGTGCTCCAGCGAGGACGATCTGCTGCTGGTGTCGGCCAACGGCCAGTCGATCCGGTTCTCGGCCACCGACGAGGCGCTGCGGCCGATGGGTCGCGCGACCTCCGGCGTGCAGGGCATGCGGTTCAACGCCGATGACGCACTGTTGTCGCTCAACGTGGTCCAACCGGACACGTACCTGCTGGTGGCGACATCGGGCGGCTACGCCAAGCGCACCGCCATCGACGAGTACCCCGTCCAGGGCCGCGGCGGCAAGGGGGTGCTGACCATCATGTTCGACAAGCGTCGTGGCACTCTTGTGGGCGCGTTGATCGTCGACGACGAGACCGAGCTGTACGCCATCACCTCAGGTGGCGGCGTCATCCGGACCGCCGCGCGACAGGTTCGCAAGGCCGGCCGCCAGACCAAGGGCGTCCGGTTGATGAATCTCGGTGACGGCGACACCCTGATCGCGATCGCGCGCAACGCCGAAGAGGGCGACGGTACCGACGAGGTCGACACCGACATCGGCGACGAGCCGACGACGCAGGAGTGAGGAGCGGTCAGTGAGCTCACCGAACGAGCCGGGGCACCCGCGTACGGGTGAGGCCTCCGGCGGGGCCGGCAACGGATCGGCGGCGGGGACACCGGCGCCGAGCCACAGCGGTCCGCCGCCCCAGGCGCCGGCTCGCGGGGCCGAGCACAGCGATGTGCCGCCGTGGCAGCGGGGCCCGCAGACGCGGGCGCGTCAGCAGCAGGCACCTGACGCTCCGGGCGGGCTCGATGCGCGGCTGAACCGCTTCATCGCGGGCGGCCCCGAGACGGAGCAGGCGCCGCGGGGTGACCGGCCCGAGGCGCAGCGTCCCGACTCGCGTCCCGACGGCAACCGTCCGGAACCTCGTCCTGAGTCGCGTCCCGAAGCTCGGCCGGAGGGCAACCGTCCCGAGGCTGCGCGCACCGATGTGCACCGCCCCGAACCCCCGACCCGCGTTGACGGCCCCGGGGGCGCCGCGTATGCCAGCGAGCTCCCCGATCTCTCGGGTCCTCTCCCCCGGTCGGCGCAGCAGCGCAAACCTGCGGAGCGACCGTCTGAGTCGACGGCGAAGCCGCCGCAGAAAACCTCGACGAACCGGGGCGTACAGGTGGGTCCGCGTCAGCACACCGGGCCGGTGCGGGCGAGCATGCAGATCCGCCGCGTGGATCCGTGGAGCGCGCTGAAGGTGTCGCTGGTGCTGTCGGTGGCGCTGTTCTTCGTGTGGATGATCGCGGTGGCGTTCCTGTACCTGGTGCTGGGCGGCATGGGCGTGTGGAGCAAGCTGAACAGCAACGTCGGTGACTTGCTCACCAGTGCCAGCGGCAGCTCCGGTGGCGAGCTGGTGTCGGCCAGCACGATCTTCGGTGGTGCGGCGCTGATCGGCCTGATCAACATCGTGCTGCTGGCCGCGGCGGCGACGATCGGGGCGTTCATCTACAACCTGACCACCGACCTCGTGGGCGGTGTCGAGGTCACGCTGGCCGACCGCGACTGAGCTGGTTTGGGAGTCGGGTTGTCCGTGAGGTAATCTCGCTGCTCGGCCGTGCGATTGATGGCGGCGGAACGGGGCTATAGCTCAGGCGGTTAGAGCGCTTCGCTGATAACGAAGAGGTCGGAGGTTCGAGTCCTCCTAGCCCCACGGAAAGGTTCACATCGATGAAGGTGATGCTGCTTCTCGTGGCCGGCATTGCCGCGGCCGCCGCGCTGATGGTGTGGCGGACCCAGCACAGTCCCGAAATTTGGCACACCATCGCCGATGCACCTTCCTGACGAGGGGCCTTAGCTCAGTTGGTAGAGCGCTGCCTTTGCAAGGCAGATGTCAGGAGTTCGAATCTCCTAGGCTCCACTCCTATCGCGCGGCGGTCTGAAGCCGCTCTCCTCCAATAAGTGCAGTACTCCTCTACTGACGACATCGGCTGATTCAAGAGCGCACTCTGCTGTTGTCGAGGGAGATCTGCCATGACGACAACGACCTGTGCGGCCGTCACCTACGGAAAGCACCTCAGTCTGGCCGGGGCCCTCGCGGTCACTGTCGGCATCGGGATCGCCGTCGCCGATCAGTGGACGGCATCGGCCGCACCCGCCGATTCAGCGGCTTCGTCGGCATCGGAGACGCCGCACTCTGCAACCCGCCTCACCAGACGCAGCGAACGCGCCTCCGATGGCCGGCCGACCGCACGGCGACACACCGACCGACCGGACGCCCGACCGGGGCGCCGATCGCTGCAGAACTCCGAGGCCGTGTCGAAAGACACTGCGACGGAGACTCTTTCACCACGCGCTTTGACTCGACGCGTGACCGAGCGCAGGTCGAGCAGCGATGCGCCTGGCCTCCCCGCGGACGGTCCCACCGCGCTGACGTTCCTCGCCCTCGCCCGACGCGACACCGAGGAGTCCGTCTCGACCGATCCTGTGGTGAGGGAGCCGGCGCGAACGGTCGTTGCCGAGGTTGTCGTCGCCGAAGCACCCGCGCTGGATGCACCGGTGTTCACCGGAAGGCCGTCTTTGTTGTCGAAGGCCCTGTCCGCAACCTTCGGCGTGGTCGGAAAGATCGGCTCACTGATCCACGTGGACCTCACGCTCCCGGCCACGGGGCTGCTGCAGAGCGATCATCCGCCACGGGGATCGTTGAGGGGGCTGACCGCCGAGCAGACCGAATTCGAGGGCATGCCGGTGTGGACACTGCAGTCCCGCCGGCTGACCTCGGACAAGGCCGTCGTGGCCGTTCACGGCGGCGCTCTGGTCCTGCAGCCGACGCTGTTCAACTGGCTCTTCTACAGCGCGATGGCGCGCAAGACCGGGGCGACGGTGATCGTGCCGTTGTACCCGTTGGTGCCCGAGGGGACGGCGCGAGAGGTCGTGCCGACGGTGGCCGACCTCATCGCCGCTCAGATCGACCAGCGAAGCGCAGCGAACGTGAGCGTGTTCGGCGACTCTTCCGGCGGCAACATCGCACTCGCGGCGGTGCAACTGCTCGTGAAGGACGGGCGTACGGTCCCTTCGTTCATGGTGCTGAGCGCGCCCGGGGTGGACAGCACGCTGAGCAATCCGGCCATCGCACTCGTCGACGACCCGGTGTTCACGCCGGAAGTACTCGCAGACCTGCAGAAGAATGTCGGTCAGTGGGCCGACGGACTGGACCTGAAAGACCCGCTGCTGAGTCCGCTGTACGGATCGCTGGAAGGGCTTCCGCCCACGGCCATCTACGTCGGCAGTCGCGACGTCGTCGCACCCGATCTGCTGGTGCTGAGGGAAAAGGCCGCGGGGACACCCGGCGCCGACTTCACCTTCGTGCTACGCGCAGGCGAACCCCACGACTGGGCGATCTTCACGATTCTTCGGGAGACCAGGGCGATTCTCCCCGACATCTACCGCCAGCTCGGCCTCGTCTAGTTCCCGGCTACGGCTTGGGGTCGACCTCGACACTGGGCGGCAGCGGCGAGGGCTCCGGCTGCGTCGAGCGGCGGGCGATCGAGAACGCCGCCGCTCCCCCGGCCAGCACGGCCACGCCGACAGCCACCACGAGTAGGCGTGGCCGGCGGCGCCGCTTCGGCGCGCGCAGGTTCTCCAGCGTGTCGGGCAGATTCACCACGACCTCCTGGGCCGCGGCGAGCTCGTCCTTGAGCTGCTGAGCCACGTCACTGCTGCGGTACTTCTGGCCGATCCACGACGCCGACGACCGCACCGAGTTCACCCCGATACCCACGGCGCCCCGGGTGACGTCCACGGGCCCGACCGTCGAGTACTTCAGGCCGCGGCTGAGCCGTTGGCTCGGGGTCAGTCGGACTCGGGTCTTGGAGCTCATGGCCCACCTTTCTCGGCACCGGATGACAACGAGCTTCAGCCTGCCATCTCCGCCAACCGCACGGTGCCCGGTTGGGCTTCAGAGGCGCGTGGCACACTGACTTTCCGTGACGAGCCCCATTCAGACAGCGACCGCGACCCTGCACACAAACCGCGGTGACATCAAGATCGCCCTGTTCGGAAACCACGCCCCCAAGACCGTGGCCAACTTCGTCGGCCTGTCCCAGGGCACCAAGGACTACAGCACCGAGAACGCCTCGGGCGGCTCGTCGGGGCCGTTCTACGACGGCGCCGTCTTCCATCGCGTCATCGACGGATTCATGATCCAGGGCGGCGACCCGACCGGCACCGGTCGGGGCGGCCCGGGCTACCAGTTCGCCGACGAATTCCATCCCGAGCTGCAGTTCGACAAGCCCTACCTGCTGGCAATGGCCAACGCCGGGCCGGGTACCAATGGCTCGCAGTTCTTCATCACCGTCGGCAAGACCCCGCACCTGAACCGCCGCCACACCATCTTCGGCGAGGTCGTCGATCCGGAGTCGCAGAAGGTGGTCGACGCGATCGCCACCACGGCGACCGACCGCAGCGATCGCCCCACCGATCCCGTGGTCATCGAGTCGGTCACGATCTCCTAGCCATCACCGACCGGCGCCGCGCGCGAAGCCGGCGTCGGTCAGAACATCGAGCACGCGCACCGGGTCCGTGCCCACATCCCACCGGCTCAGCACCAGGAGCCGGCCATCGATCGTGTCGATCTCGAGTAGTCGTACTTTTCGCCCGATGCGGCGGAACTCCGTGATGCGGACCAGGCTGATGTCGGCCCGGGTGAGCCGTCGCGTGCCGATCCAGCCGCGGTAGATCAGGGTGTCGCCGTCGATTGCCAGTTTCGGACGAGCGCGCCACGACAGGGTGGCGAACACGAGCAAACCCACAGCCGCGGTACCGATCAGAATGCGCCCCGGCACGTCTGTGACCAGCGTCACAACACCGACAGCCAGCAGAATGCCCAGTCCGGCGGCACCGATGATGCCTGCCGTCGGCGGACCCCAAGTTGTTTGCTGGGAGGACAATTCACACCCTCCTACCGGGACTTACCCCGTTATCCACAAGTGCTATCCACAGTGGGGATGAATAACATCGATGTGATCCGGTTACGAGCAGGTTGCATGCGATCGAACGGCGGACGACTGCCAGGACACGCGGACAGGGTCGGCGCCCGTCACCGCCAGCGCATCGTGAGCAGCAAACCGGTGATCATGAAGCCGAACGCGATGGCGTAGTTCCACACATTCAGGTTGCTCATCCACTGCAGGAAGCTCGGCACGTCCGGGCCGCTGCCGGCCAGCTGGAACACGATCAACCACGCCAGCCCGATCAGCATCAGGCCGCAGAACAGCACCACGAACCACACGCTCGACGGGCCGGCCTTCACCTTGACCGGCGTACGGCTCACCGGGTTGATGGTGAAGTCGTTCTTCTTGCGGACCTTGGACTTGGGCATGGGTACCTTCGGACGATTCGGTGCGACGATATTTGGGACGACAGTGTTGGGCCGACGATGTTGAGCCAAAGCCTAACGCAGCCGCGATCAGCACCGACTCCCGGAGAGATGCAACCGATGGACGCCCGTGACCGAACCGTTCGCTCCCGCTCGGCTTGGCGCTGGGGTGTTCCCGTGGTTTGCGCGGCGGCCGGCCTGCTGCTCGGTGCCACCTACAGCGTCTCCGGTGGAGACGAGATCCGCCGCAGCGACGCCCCGCGCCTGGTCGACCTGGTCCGTGAGACCCAGCAGTCGGTGGACCGTCTGACCGCCGAGCGCGACGCGCTGACCCCGCAGATCGAGAACCACCACGGCGGCTCCCCCAGTGCCGCAGCCGCGCTGACGGCCATCTCCGGTCGCGCCGACGCGCTGGCCCCCGACGCCGGGCTGACCCCGATGCGGGGCCCCGGCCTGGTCGTCACCCTCAACGACGCCCAGCGCGACGCCCAGGGCCGCTTCCCCCGCGACGCGTCGCCCGACGATCTCGTCGTCCACCAGCAGGACATCCAGGCTGTCCTCAACGCCCTGTGGAGCGCCGGCGCGGAAGGCATCCAGATGCAGGATCAACGCCTGATCGCGACCTCGGCGCCGCGATGCGTCGGTAACACCCTGCTGCTCAACGGACGCACCTACAGCCCGCCCTATGTCGTCACCGCGATCGGCGACGCCGCGGCCATGCAGCGCGCGCTGTCCGAGGCGCCGCTGGTGACGCTGTACAAGCAGTACGCGGTCCGGTTCGGCCTCGGCTATTCAGAGAACGTCCGTGACGTGGAGCTCGTCGGCTACACCGCGCCGGTCACGATGAAGTACGCCCAACCGATGGGACCCCTGGGGTACTGACGTGCGGCGGTAGCCTGTGCGCATGCAGGTTCTCGTCGTCGACAACTACGACAGCTTTGTGTTCAACCTCGTCCAGTACCTGGGCCAGCTCGGGGTGGACGCGCAGGTCTGGCGTAACGACGACGAACGGCTGTCCTCCGAGGCGGCTGTCGCCGCGGTGGCCGATGAATTCGACGGGGTGCTGCTGAGCCCCGGCCCCGGCACCCCGGAGCGCGCCGGTGCATCCATCCCCCTGGTCCACGCCTGTGCGGCGGCCGCCACTCCCCTGCTCGGCGTGTGCCTGGGCCACCAGGCCATCGGGGTGGCGTTCGGCGGCACCGTGGATCGTGCGCCGGAGCTGCTGCACGGCAAGACCAGCACGGTCTTCCACACCGACCGCGGGGTGCTTCACGGCCTCCCGGATCCGTTCATTGCCACGCGGTACCACTCGCTGACGATCCTGCCTGAGACGATGCCCGCCGACCTCGAGGTCATCGCGCGCACCGAAGGCGGCGTCGTGATGGGCGTACGCCACGTGGAGTTGCCCATCCACGGCGTGCAGTTCCACCCGGAATCGATCCTCACCCAAGGCGGCCACCGCATGCTGGCCAACTGGCTCGCCGACTGCGGCACCGCGCCGGATGAGGCGTTGGTGGCCCGTCTCGAAAACGAGGTCGCGACGGCCGTAGCGGCGGCTACGACGCGAAGTTCAGCGTGATCCTGGCGGTGTAGTTCACCGCAGACCCCGCGGGAGGGGTCTGGGAGACGACCGCGTTGGTCCGCTGCCCGCTGTTCTGCACGTCGGCACCCTTGTCGAGAACGCCCGTCCAGCCCAGCGCGCGCAACCGCGGTTCGGCGTCTGTCCAGAACTGGCCCGTGAGGTCCGGCATGACGAACTGGTTGCCGCGCGACACCTGGATCTGGATCACCGTGTCCTGCGGGACCGTCTGGCCGGCGGCCGGGTCGCTGCCGATGATCTGCCCGGCGGCGGTGGTGCTGTCTACCTGGACCGGCACCGTCTTGGCGAACCCGGAGGCCGTCATGATCTGCTGGCACACCTCGATGGTCTGCCCCACGCAGTCAGGCACGATGGCCGTCGCCGGGCCCTTCCCGACCACGATCGTGATTTCATTCGTGATCGCCGACGTCTGGTTGGCCGGCGGCACCGTGGACAGCACCCGGTCCCTCTGCTCCGGGAGGGACGCCGACGTGGTCTGCCGGAACCGGCTGAACCCGGCATCGGTCAGCTTGCGCACCGCATCGGCGTAGCTCAGACCCGAGACGTCGGGCACCTCGGCCTGTTGCGGGCCGTACGACAGCTTCAGGGTGATCTCGGAGCCTGCGGGAACGGAGCTGTCCGCAGCCGGGTCCGTGTCGATCACATGGTCCGGCGGTACCTCGGAGCTGGAGTCCTGCTCGGTGTTGATCGTGAATCCGCGGTTCTGCAGCGTCGCGATGGCATCGGCGGACGCCTGACCACGAACGTCGGGCACCTGGACGTCGCGAGTCTCCCCGCCGAAGGAGTTGATCGCGATCGTGACGAGGACGGTGAGCACGGCGAGCACCGCTACCGCCACCACCCACTTGCCGACCGACCCGGAACGTTCCTTCGGCTGATAACGCGGCTGGTGGGACACGGGGCCGCCGCGTGACGGCGCGGCTGACAGCAGCGAGGTGCGCTCGGCGTCGGTGAAGATCTTCGGGGCGTCGGGCCTCTCCCCGCTGTGCACCTTGACCAGATCTGCACGCATCTCCGCGGCCGTCTGGTATCGGTTGTCGGGGTTCTTCGACAGCGCCTTGAGGACCACGGCGTCGAGATCGGGGGAGATGTCGGCGTGGCGCGCCGACGGTGGCACCGGGTCCTCACGGACGTGCTGGTAAGCCACAGCGACAGGCGAATCACCGACGAAAGGTGGCTCGCCCGTGAGCATTTCGTAGAGCACGCAGCCCAGCGAGTACACATCCGAGCGGGCATCGACCTTCACGCCGCGCGCCTGCTCGGGGGACAGGTACTGAGCGGTGCCGATCACCGCGGCCGTCTGCGTGACGGGGTTGCCGGCGTCGGCGATGGCCCGGGCGATACCGAAGTCCATCACCTTCACGGCGCCGGTCTTGCTGATCATGATGTTGGCCGGCTTGACGTCGCGGTGGATGATGCCGTGCTGGTGGCTGAAGTTCAGCGCCTGGCACGCGTCGGCGATCACCTCGATCGCCCGCTTGGCCGGCATCGGGCCCTCGGTGTGCACGATGTCGCGCAGCGTGACGCCGTCGACGTACTCCATGACGATGTAGGGCAGCGGGCCCGTCGGGGTCTCCGCCTCACCGGTGTCGTAGACGGCGACGATCGCCGGGTGGTTCAGCGCCGCCGCGTTCTGCGCTTCGCGGCGGAAGCGCAGGTAGAAGCTCGGGTCGCGGGCGAGGTCGGCGCGCAGCACCTTGATCGCCACATCGCGGTGCAGGCGCATGTCGCGGGCCAGGTGGACTTCGGACATGCCGCCGAAGCCGAGGATCTCGCCGACTTCGTAGCGGTCGGACAGGTGCTGGGGCGTCGTCATGACAGTTCTCGTTGGGGCGGCGCTGCCGGAGGTGGCGCGGATTGAACGGCACGGGCTACCCACATGCGCACGACGCCGTCGTCATCGACAGTCAGGGCCGGTGCGGCAGCGGGTGTCTCGGTGGTCGCGGACGGTGTCTCGGTCACCGTGGCCGGCGCGGGCGCGCGGTCCTTGCGGTCCTGTGCGTTGAGGACGATCAGGATCGCGATGACGATCGCGAGCGCCCCGAGCACGCCGGCGGCCCAGAGCAGGGCCCGCTGGCCGGAGGAGAAGGTGCGTCGCGCGGGTGGTGCCGAGCGGTGATGGCTGCCGGTGGTGCGGGTGCGGGGCGCTGCGGCGGGGGCGCGTCCGGTCGGCTGGGCGGGGCTGGGCGCGATGGTCGGCTTGACCGCGGCCGGGGCGGCGCGCCCGATCGCGGGAGCCGCGTTGGGCCGGGGTGGACGGCGACCGGCACGCACGGCGGCGACGGCGTCGGCGAACGGGCCGCCGGACTTGTAGCGCATGCCGGGGTTCTTCACGAGTGTGATCTCGATCAGTTCCCGCACGTTCGGCGGCAGGTCGGCGGGCAGCGGGGGAGGAGTCTCCTTGATGTGCTTCATCGCCACCGTCAGGGCACCGTCGCCGGTGAACGGCCGTTTGCCCGAAACTGCTTCGTAGCCAACGACTCCCAGGGAGTAGACGTCGCTGGCAGCCGTGGCGTCGTGACCCAGGGCCTGCTCTGGCGCGATGTACTGCGCGGTGCCCATGACCATGCCGGTCTGCGTGACCGGGGCCGCGTCGACGGCCTTGGCGATGCCGAAGTCGGTCAGCTTGACCTGGCCGGTCGGGGTGATCAGGATGTTGCCCGGTTTGACGTCGCGGTGCACCAGGCCCGCGGTGTGAGCGACCTGCAAGGCCCGTCCGGTCTGCTCGAGCATGTCGAGGGCGTGCCTCAGTGAGAGCCGACCGGTGCGCTTGAGCACCGAGTTCAGCGGCTCGCCGTTGACGAGCTCCATGACCAGGTAGGCGGTGCGGCCCTCCCCGTCCATGTCGGTCTCGCCGTAGTCGTACACCCCGGCAATGCCCGGATGGTTCAGCATGGCGACCGTGCGGGCTTCGGCGCGGAATCGTTCAACGAACTCCGCATCGGTCGAATACTCGGCCTTGAGCACCTTGATCGCGACGCGGCGGCCCAGTCGGGAGTCCACGCCTTCCCACACCTGGCCCATGCCGCCGGTGGCGATCAGCCTCTGCAGCCGATACCGCCCCGACAGCGTGACACCGACGCGGGGGCTCATCTCTCGCCTCGCTTCGCTCGGCTTCGGCGGCTCATCTCTCGCCTCGCTTCGCTCGGCTTCGGGGGCTCACGACGCCTGCCTCAGGGCTGCTGCGATCGTCGCGCGGCCGATCGGGGCCGCCACCGCACCGCCAGTGGCGTCGAGGCGGTCACCGCCGTTCTCGACCAGTACCGCCACCGCCACTTTGGGTGCCTGAGCAGGCGCAAAGGCGATGTACCAGGCATGCGGGGGCGTGTTGCGCGGGTCAGTGCCGTGTTCCGCAGTGCCGGTTTTTGATGCGATCTGCACGCCGGCGATGGCTCCCTTCTGCTGAGTCACCTGCTCGGCGGCGACCATCAAGTTCGTAAGTGTATCTGCGACCGGTTCGGGGATGGCTCGCCGCACTTCGCTGGGCGCCGTGGTGGCGATGTTCGACAGGTCTGGGCCCTTGAGGCTGTCGACCAGGAACGGCTGCATCGTGACCCCCTTGTTGGCCACGGTCGCGGCCACCATCGCGTTCTGCAGCGGCGTCAGCGCAACGTCCTTCTGTCCGATGCTGGACATCCCCAGCGCCGCGGCGTCCGGTACCGGCCCCAACGTCGACTCAGCGACCTGCAGCGGAATCGGCGCAGGCGCGGTGTCCACCCCGAAGCTCTGCGCGGTGTCACGCAGCGCATCGACGCCGGTGTCGATGCCGAGCTGAACGAACGCGGTGTTGCACGAGTGCGCGAAGGCGTACTGCAGCGACGTCGTCGGCGCGCCTCCGCACGAGGAGCCGCCGAAGTTCTCCAACGTCGCGGTGCTGTCGGGCAACGCGATCTGCGGCGCCGCGGTCACCTGGGTGTCGGGGGTGGCGCGGTTCTGCAGCGCCGCAGCGGTGGTGATGACCTTGAACGTCGACCCCGGCGGGTAGGTCTCCGAGATCGCGCGGTTCAGCAGCGGCGAGTTCGGGTCGTCACGGAGGCGCTGCCAGGCCTGCTCCTGCTCGTTCACGTCATGGGTGGCCAGCAGGTTCGGGTCGTAGGACGGCGCCGAGACCATGGCCAGGATCTTGCCCGTCGACGGCTCCAGGGCGACGACGGCGCCCTTGCACGGCCCGTTGCAGCCCTTGTCCATCGCGTCCCACGCTGCCTGCTGCACCTCGGGGCGGATCGTCGTCGCGACGGTGCCGCCGCGGGGATCGCGGCCGGTGAAGAAGTCGGCCAGGCGGCGTCCGAACAGGCGCTGGTCCGACCCGTTGAGCACCGTGTCCTCGGCGCGCTCCAGGCCGGTGCTCGAGTAGCTCAGCGAGTAGAACCCGGTCACCGGCGCATAGGTCTGCGGGTTGGGGTACACGCGCAGGAACCGGAACCGGCCCTCGGTGGACACCGAGTAGGCCAGCAGCTGCCCGCCGGCAGAGATCTGGCCGCGCTGGCGGGAGTACTCGTCGAGCAACACCCGCTGGTTGCGCGGATCCGAACGCAGGCCGTCGGCGGTGAAGACCTGGGTGAGGGTCACGTTGGCGAGCAGCAGCACGACCAGACCCATGATCATGACCGAGATACGGCGCAGTGAGGTGTTCATACTTTCTCGATCACCTCGGTGCTCGCCGCGGCGATCGGGCCCGGAGGAGTGCCGCGGCCGTCCAGCGGGCGGCGCGCGTTGTGCGAGATGCGGACCAGGATCGCGAGCAGCAGGTAGTTCGCCACCAGGGACGAGCCGCCGTAGGACATCCACGGCGTGGTGAGGCCGGTCAACGGGATGAGTTTGGTGACGCCGCCGACGACGATGAACAGCTGGATGCCCAGGGTGGCGGCCAGGCCGGCGGCGAGGAGCTTGCCGAAGCTGTCACGCACCGCGATCGCGGTGCGCATGCCGCGGATCACCACGATCGTGTAGAGCATCAGTACAGCGGCCAGGCCGACGAGGCCCAGCTCTTCGCCGACGGCGGCGATGATGAAGTCGGTCGAGGCGGCAGGCACGGTCCCGGGCTGGCCGTTGCCCAGGCCCGTCCCGAAGATCCCGCCCGTCGCGAAACTGAACAGCGACTGCACCATCTGATAGCCGGCGCCGTCGGGATCGGCGAAGGGGTCCTGCCACGTCTGCACGCGGACGCGGACGTGATCGAAGACGTAGTAGGCGATCACGCTTCCGGCGGCGAACAGGCTCAGCCCGAGCACCACCCAGCTGAAGCGCTCGGTGGCGATGTAGACCAGCACGAGGAACGAGGCGTAGAGCAGAAGCGACGTGCCGAGGTCTTTTTCGAAGACCATCACGCCGATCGAGGCGATCCACGCCGCCAGCAGCGGGGCCAGATCGCGCGGCCGCGGCAGATCCATGCCGAGGACGTGTTTGCCTGCGCTGGTGAACAAATTGCGCTTCGACACCAGCACCGAGGCGAAGAAGATCAGCAGCAGGATCTTGGAGAACTCGGCGGGCTGAATTGAGAAGCCGGGCAACCGAATCCAGATCTTGGCGCCGTTCTGTTCGGACATCGAACTGGGCAGCAGCGCGGGGATGACGAGCAGGACGAGTCCGACCAACCCGCACACGTAGCCGTACCGCGAGAGCAGCCGGTGGTCACTGAGGAAGATCACCACGAGCGAGAACCCGATGACGCCCACGAGGGTCCACAGCATCTGCTGGTTGGCGGTACCGCCCAGTCCGCGTGCGGTGGGCTCACCGGCGGCCAGGTCGAGACGGTGGATCATGACCAACCCGAGGCCATTCAGCAGCGCGACCACAGGCAACAGCAGGGGATCGGCGTAGGGGGCGAAGCGTCGTACCGCGAGGTGCGCGCCGGCGAACAGTGCCAGGTACGCGACGGCGTACTGCGCGAGATCCCAGCGCAGACCCTGTTCCTGATTGGCCTCGACGAGCAGCAGCGCCACCGTGGTGATGAACGCGGCGAAGCCGAGCAGGAAGACTTCGGCGTTGCGGCGGTTCGGCAGGGCCGGTGTCACCGCAACCGGGGACTGCGGTTGGGTCGTCATGCCACTTCCCGGCAGTTCGTTCCCGGTTGAGGCGGCGGGGGAGGCAGCGCTGTCACGGTGGGCGACGGCGAGGGCGACGGACTAGGAGCCTGCGCCGATGTCGGTGATGACGTCACGGTGCGCGGTGTCTCCGGCGCGGGTGTCGCCGTCGTCGACGTCGGATCCGCGCTTGGCGCAGGGCTTCCCGGGGCAGGGGTGGTCTGGGTCGTCGACGGCCGCGGGGAGGGCGGCGGCGTGGGACGGCTGGACGTCGCGGGTGCCGGCGGCGCGCACACAGGGAGCACCGAACTGCGCGACAGTTCCTCGATCTGACCGATGGCGTCGTCGAGGGTGCCCGACGGCAACCCGGCGACCACCTGGGCGCGCTCGGACGGCCGCATATCCCCGACGGCCAGCAGTCGGCAGCCCAGATTGTCCCGAGGCTGATCGGCACTGATGAGAGACAACTCGTTGCGGGCGTTCAAGCAGCCCAGCAGATACGGCTCCTGGAGAGCGATCCCGAGAAAGGAGCCTTGAACACCGCGCATGATCGAGACGACGCCGTCGTGTTCACTGACGTAGTAGTTGTTGCGGACGATTTCCCGTGCGACCGCCAAACCGGCGAGCACCGCCAAGACCAATACAGCCACCGCAAGGTAGATGCGGCGTCGTGAACGGGCTCGCGGCGGAGGCTCTTCAGGTTGCTGCACAACAGGTTTGACGGCATTGCGTTTCGGGTTGAACGCCGATGCGCGGCCGGCCGCGGTGTTGGGCGGCGCGGTCTGGTCGTCCGCGCCGGAGACGGCGCCCGCGAGAATCGGTTGGGTCTGCCCGAAGTCGTGGTTGGTGACGTCGACGACGTCGGCCACCACCACGGTGACGTTGTCCGGTCCGCCGCCGCGCAGCGCCAATTCGATGAGTCGGTCGGCGCTTTCGGCGACATCGGGGATCTGCAGTGCCTCGGCGATGGTGTCGTGGCTGACGGGATCGGACAGCCCGTCAGAGCACAGCAGGTAGCGGTCGCCCGCCCGCGCCTCGCGCATGATCAGCGTCGGCTCGACCTCATGACCGGTGAGCGCGCGCATGATCAGCGAGCGTTGCGGGTGGCTGTGGGCCTCTTCGGCGGTGATGCGACCTTCGTCGACAAGGGTCTGGACGAACGTGTCGTCCTTGGTGATCTGGGTGAGTTCGCCGTCGCGCATCATGTAACCGCGGGAGTCACCGATGTGGACCATGCCAAGCCGGTTGCCGGCGAACAGGATTGCGGTGAGCGTCGTGCCCATGCCGTCGAGCTCGGGATCGGCCTCGACGTGCGCAGCGATCGCCGAGTTGCCTTCGCGCACCGCGGCATCGAGCTTGCTGAGCAGGTCGCCACCGGGCTCGTCATCGTCGAGGTGTGCGAGTGCGGCGATCACCAGTTGTGAGGCGACCTCGCCGGCCGCGTGGCCGCCCATTCCGTCGGCGAGTGCCAGCAGTCGGGCGCCCGCGTAGACGGAGTCCTCGTTGTTGGCGCGCACCAAGCCGCGGTCGCTGCGGGCGGCGTATCGAAGCACGAGGGTCACGGGCGCAGCTCGATCACTGTCTTGCCGATTCGCACCGGTGTGCCCATCGGAACGCGTACTGCCGTTGTCACCTTCGCCCTGTCGAGGTATGTGCCGTTGGTCGATCCTAGGTCCTCGACGTACCATTCCGGACCTCGAGGCGAGAGTCTGGCGTGGCGCGTCGACGCGTAATCGTCGGTCAGCACCAGTGTGGAGTCATCGGCGCGGCCGATCAGCACCGGTTGGGTGCCCAGCGGAATCCTGGTGCCGACCAGTGCGCCCTCGGTGACGACCAGTTGTCGCGGAACACTGCGGTCTTTGGTCGGTAACAGCGTGCCGCGCAGTGCGAGGCCACGGCGCATCATCACCGCGCCGGTCGGCGCATAGATGTCAGTGCGCAAGATGCGGAGCACCGACCAGATGAACAGCCAGAGCAGCAACAGGAAACCGACGCGCGTCAGCTGCAGCATCAGCCCCTGCATCTGACGTCCTCTCCGTCCGGGTCATGCTCCTCGCGCGAGCGCTCGTCGGTGCCCTTTCGGCCCCGCCACCATACGCAGACGGCGGTCGACGTGATCGCCACGTCACCGCCGTCCCCGCGCAGCGATCCTCAGTGAACGCGAACGATGATCTCAGAGTGGCCCAGCCGGATCACGTCGCCGTCAGCCAGCTGCCACTCCTGAACGGGCGCGTTGTTCACCGTGGTGCCGTTGGTGGAGTTGAGGTCTGACAATAGCGCCACTTGGCCGTCCCAGCGGATCTCGAGATGACGACGTGACACACCCGTGTCGGGAAGCCGGAACTGGGCGTCCTGACCGCGGCCGATGACGTTGGCGCCTTCGCGCAACTGGTAGGTGCGCCCGCTGCCGTCGTCGAGCTGCAAGGTGACGGTAGAGCCGGCGGACGGGTACTCGCCCTGGCTGGCGCCGTAGCCGCCGCCGTAACCAGCGGCGCCGTAGCCACCCTGGTCGCCGCCGTAGCCGCCCTGCTCGCCGTAGCCCTGGTCGGCGTAGCCGGCCGGTGCCTCGCCGTAGCGTCCGTAGTCGGGCTGCCCGTACTCCTGGCGGCCGTAGCCACCGCCGTAGCCGCCCTGGTCCGGATAGCCGCCCTGGTCGGGGTACGACGGACGACGCCCGTAGTCGTAGTCACCGGCGGGAGCCCCGCCCTGGGGTCCGTAACCCTGCTGACCACCCTGCGGCGGGCCGTAGCCGCCGGGACCGGGCCGGTAGCCCTGGTCGGGGTATCCGCCCGGGGGAGGGCCGTAGCCGGCCGGAGGGCGCTGGTCGTATTGCGGAGCCGGGTAACCGCCCTGCTCGGGGTAGCCGCCCTGGTCCGGGTAGCCGCCGCGTTGGGGGTAGCCCTGCTCGCCGGGTGGCGGGTAGCCACCCTGATCTGCCGGCGGGTAGCCACCGGGCTCAGCCGGCGGATAGCCACCCTGGTCGGCCGGCGGGTAGCCGCCGCGATCGTCCTGGCGGGGGTAGCGGTCATCGTCGGGACGGGGGTAGTAGTCATCCCCGGGCCGCCCCGGCCCCTGGCCGCCGCGATAGGTCGGATTGTCGCTCATCGGTCGTACTCCTGGTTCTGCGTGGGACGAGTGATCTCGAGGTGGTGGGGCTGGTGGATCCGAGGTCGAGTCGGGATTGACCGCACCGCGCGCGCGAAACTGTCCGGTGTGCAGGCTGGGCGATTGTTCGAATCGGACAACCACATCACCATACGTTTGCCATCCCTGCTCATGGATGAAGCCCTCCAGGTGCTTGGCGAACGTGGTCGGGGTGATGTCCGGGTCGGCACTCACCTTCTGATAGTCAGGCACACTGAGGGTAATGACGTAGTCGTTCGGCGCCAAAACGTAGCCGCCGTGCACTTCACGTGCCCCGGTCTCGGCTTCACGCCGCAGAAGCGATTCGACTTCAGCGGGCACAATCGAGCCGCCGAAGACCCGGGCGAAGGCATTGCCGACCGAATCCTCGAGCTTGCGCTCGAATCGATCGACCAGACCCATGTTCCGGCTCGCCTCCCTCGATGGTGAAAAGCCGCCAGCGTGTCGGCTGGCAGCGATGCTTGCAAGCATGCTATCGGCCACCTGTACCCCGTCGTGACTCTCAGAACTCTGAGAATTGCATCGCTCCTGGTCACAGGATTGTGAGCAGCGGTTTTGGTGTTCAGGGGCCTGCCGACGTACGGTTGGAGCCCGGGGTTGCCTGCGTGATAGGCTCCCCCGGTTGTTTTCGGGCGAGTGGCGGAATGGCAGACGCGCTGGCTTCAGGTGCCAGTGTCCTTCGGGACGTGGGGGTTCAAGTCCCCCTTCGCCCACACTGAGCGGTTCCAGTAACCGCAACGACAAGGGTCACGAATCAGAAATGGTTCGTGGCCTTTCTCGTTGGCGGGCCTTTCAGGCTCGGGCGCTGCGGAAACCAGCAGTGGAGAGATGTCGATCCGCAGACCTCAGGTGGCGGGGTGCACTGCCATCAGAACGATGCGGAGGCGGGTCTGATCGCGGGCGACCAGATACGTCATGCCCAGGGTGGCGATCTCACCGCCGTCCGCTGCGCGCCGGACCAGTCGGGTGTGCAGGATCGCTGACGTCGCATTGAGCACTGTCGCTTCGAAGGCGAGCACGTCAGTGGTGCCGTAGCCCTGTGCGTGTAGCGCATCCACCTGCTGCTGAATCGCGGAGGCTACCTGTTCGCCGCTGGTCACCGTCATCACTTCTTCGTCGGTGGTGATGGTCAGCGGCACCGTGTAGTGGTCCAAGAGTGTCGCGATGGGTCCGTCTCGGCGGGCGCTCGCGGCAAACGCCATCAAGTAGCCGTCGAACCACTGACGAAGGACATCCGGAGTCACAGGCGCATTCAACCCCACCCGATCGAGCGGCTCATCGCTTGACGACGACTCGAGCTCCCCGTCCTGAGAACGGATCTGGGTTGCCTCCATCCTCGAACGGGGCCTCTTCAGATAAGCGACCGGCCTTGGAGGAGGAGTTCGAGTGCGATCTGGTCGACAGCGATGGCTGTGTTGGCCAAGACGAGTACGGCCGATGCATTGTCGCGATCAAGGGCCAGCATGCTGGCGAAGCCCCCTGTAACTCCGTTGTGCCAGTTGATGGTCGCATCGCCGATCTGGTTGGTGAACCACGCGTAGCCAACACGCGCGCCGCCGTCTGCCTGCCACCGTGGAGTGAGCGCGTCCATCCCTGGGGCATCGGAGTCGAGAAGAGCGCGCGCATACCTGGCCAAGTCGGCGGGTGTCGAACGAACTCCGCCGGCAGGCGCGTAAGCGCCCATGGTCCATGCCTGTTCGCGATGGCCGCGGGCGTTGAAACCTGTCGTCACATCGGTGAGTAGTTCGCTAGCGGTGAGAGGTGTCGTGGACCCGGTCATGCCATGACGGTCGAGCATCTGGTCCCGCAGCAGTTGCGGGTAGGTTGTACCGACGTGCGCGGCGACTGCCTGCCCGAGCAAGGCAAAGCCGAGGTTGGAATACGAAAACCGGCCTCTTCCGGACACTTTCGAGGCACGCGCCTGCTGTAGCAGTGTCTTGAGATCGGCGGTGTACGGGTTCCGGTGACGCAGGACCGCGAGGCCGGCTGCAATGCGATCCGTCAGTCGAGGTGCGATGCGGGGCAGTCCTGATCGGTGGCCGGCCAGCTCTTCGAGAGTGATGTCGCTCGCCGGGCTGCCGCCGAGATCGAGGACGCTTCCGAGGGTGGTGTCGGCGTGGAGCTGACCGCATTCCACGGCATGAGCAAAAAGCTGCGCGGTCATGGTCTTGGTGATCGAGCCGATTTCGTAGACCGTGTCGGGCTGCGCACCGTAGTGCGCCTCCAGGCGCGCTCCGCCCACCAGAGCAACGACACTCACCCTGTCGGTGAGCCCACGAGAGCGAAGCAGCGGTGCCACCCGGGCAATCAGATCCGCGTCACCTGTCGCGGTTCTCGGCTCGCGCGGCGACAAGGAACCCACGCATCAATACTCCACCCAGGGGCCCCACACCCCGCACAAGCTTCTGCCGTTCACCACGTCGATTGACCGTGCGACGTCTCACGCGGACGATGCGGCGGCGGTCGGGACGGCGGCACGCGTGGTCACGATGAGTCGGTCCAGACGGTCGCGCGTGGCTGCGAGCCTGCGTACTTCGGTGTCGATGCGCGCGCGTTCCTGCGCCAGGAGTTCCACCATTGCTGGTGTCGCTGTACCTGTGTGAATGCAGGGCAGCAATTGCACGACGGCATCGCTGCCGACTCCCGCGGCGAAGAGTTCTCGGATCAGTGCGACCCGCTCGACCGCGTCCTGATCGTAGATCCGCTGGCCGCCGGCAGTGCGGCGCGACAACAGCAGCTGCCGCTCTTCGTAGTAGCGCAGTGACCGCACGCTGGCGCCGGTGATCCGGGCGAGCTCTCCGATCTTCATGTCGACTCCCGGTGAGACGTGTGGGCTACGTCACGGCATGTGGACCTTGAACCTGACATCGATGTGAGATTCTAGGCTCGGGAAATGGACCTGAACAACTCGACAGCCCTGGTCACCGGTGCCAACCGCGGAATAGGCGCGGAGTTCGTGCGCCAGTTGCTCGCGCGAGGTGCCGCCAAGGTGTACGCCGCCGCGCGGCGGCCAAAAACACTGCCCGACAACGACTCCCGCATCATTCCGGTCCGATTGGACATCACGGACGACACCATGGTGGCTGAGGTGGCCGACGCAGCTGCCGACGTCGACGTGCTGATCAACAATGCCGGGGTCGCGACGCTGCAGAACTTGGTGAGCGGAGACCTGGACGCCATTCGGCTGGAAATGGCCACCCACTTCTGGGGCACGTTGTCGATGACTCGTGCCTTCGCCCCGGTCTTGGCGCGCAATGGCGGCGGCGCGCTTCTCAACGTGATGTCGGTCGGTTCTTTCCAGGTGTACCCCGGCAACGGCGCATACGCCGCGGCCAAGGCTGCCGAATGGCAACTGACCAACAGCACTCGGCTCGAGCTGGCAGCGCAGGGCACCCAGGTGCTCGGATTGCACTTATCGGCCACCGATACCGATATGGTCGCCGGCTTCGAGATCGAGAAGAACGACCCAGCCGACGTGGTACGCCTCGCGCTGGACGGGATCGAGTCAGGTGCCGATGAGGTGTTGGCGGACCACGACACCAGGACGGCGAAAGAACTTCTGTCTCAACCGCCTTCAGCGATGTACGACGGCATCAGCCTGTGAGCCGCCTGCCGGCAGTCCGTTGTCATGTGATCGCTACCAGTGCCACGCGTGGCCTCCGACGTTGGTGATCGTCCGCTGCAGCACCTCGATGGTGGTCGCGTAGTCACTGTCGGATATCCCCTGGCGCCGCTCATCATTCAGCTGCCGCTGAACTCCGGCGGCCGCATGGAATAGCCGCCGGCCGGCATTCGTCAGGCGAACACGGTCGCCCGAGCGAGCGATCCACCCTTTGCCGACGCCGGCGACGATCGCCTGCACGATGCTCTCGTCAGACTCGTTCGGTCCGACGATGGAGACGATCTCGCTTTCCGTCATACCCGTCGGGTGCATCGCGAGCTGGTGCAGCACCCACCACTCTGGCTGGGTCACCCCCAGTTCTGACAGTCGTCCGCGGGTGCGTGCACGGATGGCTTCTCCAGCTCGTATAGTCCAGAATCCCAACGGTTGTAGCTCGGGGGGCTGCATCTCGGATGTCATGCCCACACGCTAGGAACTCAAGCGCTATTGAGGTCAAGACATCGGTTCCGGCAGTCCGATGGGAGATAG
This sequence comes from Mycobacterium sp. IDUB_1, assembly GCF_055419625.1. Taxonomy (NCBI): domain Bacteria; kingdom Bacillati; phylum Actinomycetota; class Actinomycetes; order Mycobacteriales; family Mycobacteriaceae; genus Mycobacterium; species Mycobacterium sp. IDUB_1. Next base: position 756,638 of record NZ_JBVAYA010000001.1, read on the forward strand.
TCACAGACGCTCTGCCGGTGGTCGCCATCGGCTGACAGATCCTGCCAATGCACCGAATACAGGGTCTGGGGTGAGGGCCAGCGCTCCGTTGCGCACCCTTTCGGCCGCCGGAGCCTTCGGAGTCGCGAAGTAGGAGCCGGCTTTCGATGCCGCATAGAGCAATTGGAGGCGAAGCCTGCGCCGCACGAGCGACGCTACACCGCCCCGGACCAGCGTGATGGCGTCCTCCATCGCCAGCGCAGCCCCCTGGCCAAAAGTGGGGCGCATGGCGTGGGCGGCGTCGCCGATCACCACGACCCTTCCGCGGACCAAAGACCGAGGAGGTCGGGCCTCGAAGATCTCCGGGGTGGATACGGCGCAGGAGCGCCCATCGTCGATGAGGTCAGGAAGGGGATCCGGCCATGAGCAGTAGTCAGTGAGCAGCGCTTGCGAGAGTGATGTTCCACCGTAGATGTAGGTCCGCCCATCGTGAAGCGGAAGAATGCCGAAATCAGTTGTGCAGCCCCAGATTGTGCCGTAGCCGGTAGACAGCTCTCGGTCGACGATCCAGGACCATCCGTTGATGCCGGTGGATCGCACGGGTGATGCATCCGGCCACAGCTGTTGTCGGCAGATTCCGCGGGCTCCGTCGGCTGCAATGACCAGGTCGAACCGGTGTTCTGCACCGCCCACCGTCAGCACTCCGTCGGCGCCGACGTGGGTCACGGCAGCGGAGTAGTGCAGGCAACCGGAGGGAATCTGATCGGTCAGCCAGCTCAGCAGCAGTCGCCGAGGCACCGCTGAATACTCGGTGCCACCCGTCAGTTGGGCCAACGTCCTGCGGACCAGTATCCGCCCCGTCGGCGTCCGTATGGTGGCCGGCAGGTGTGACCACGGATTGGTGACCACGCGTTCCCGGATGCCGAGAATGGACAGGCATGCGAGCGCGTTCGTCGACAGGGAGATTGCGCCGCCCGCCTTGGTGGGGCCGGGCGCCTTCTCGAAGACCTTGACCTCGTGTCCTTCTCGGGATAGCAGGACTGCCGCGGCCAATCCGGCAAATCCACCTCCGACGATCCCCACCCGCATACCTCGACTCTACGACGATGTGTAGTAGACGTCTAGGGTCGCCCCGAAATCTCTGCGGCCAGAGTGCGCTCGTCACCCCGGTGGCAACACCGGCCTCGGCGGGAGCGGCGATGAGTAGACCACGTTGGTGGTGACACTGCCGAGGGTCCCGATCCTGCCGCTGATCTGTTCGAGGTGTTTCATGCTCGTGGCGACGACTTTCATGATGAAGCAGTCATCCCCGGTGACGTGGTGGGCTTCGGTGACCTCCGGGAGGTTCGCGAGCAGCCGGTGCAGCGGCTCGTAGGTGCTGCTGGGGTAGCGCAGTCGGAGATAGGCCAGGATCGTGAAGCCGAGTCGTTCGGGATTGACATGCGCCGTAGCCGCTGATCACACCGGAGTCCTCGAGGCGCCGCACACGCTCGGCGGCCGCGCTGTGGCTCATGTTGATGTGCCGCGCTAGCTCCGCGATGCTCTGTCTTCCGTTGGCCTGCAACGCTTTCAGAATGGCAGTGTCAACCTTGTCGGGTTCGAAGGGGATATTCGCGGCCACGTTGCGAGATTGCCATAAAAATGCGGCTGAAGCGGCCGAGATGCAGTGAAATTGCCCTGTCGCTCCGGACGGGTCGTCACTACCGTTTTCCGTATGACGACCACGGCCGCCTCGATGGACCTCCGCATCGCCCATTTCGCCGGCAAGCTGGCTTTCGAAACGGACGCTTCTGACGTGTACGCCGACCAGGAACGCGGCGTCAGTTTCGTATTGATCGACTCCCGCGGTGACGGCGCATGGCTGCAGGGTCGGGCCGTCGGGGCGGTCCACATGCCGACTGACCAGATCGCTGCCCGCGCGACCAGCGAGATCTCACGGGAGACGCCGGTCGTGACGTACTGCTGGGGGCCGGGTTGCAACGGCGCGACGCGTGCTGCGCTGGAATTCGCCGGGCTGGGGTACGAGGTCAGAGAAATGATCGGTGGGTTCGAGTACTGGGCCCGCGAAGGCTATCCCGTCGAGAACGACCACGGCCCCGTCGTTCGCGCCACAGACCCACTCACCGCACCCGTGGACGCGATCACCTGCGAATGCTGAAGCCCTTGCGCGGACGTGAATTTGTGCCGAGGGCGAAAGACGACACAGAGAGCTGCTGCCCGTTCCTAGTCTGAGTTCATGAGTGCCACGCACGATGTCGCGTATGTCGTCGACGGGATGACGATGGTCGGCTACCTGGTGCGGCCCGATGGCGAGGGGCCGTGGCCCGCGGTGCTGATCGGTCACGACGGGGTCGGCCTCGACTCCTATCAGCGCACGCGTGCCGACATTCTCGCCGAGCACGGGTACGTCGCCTTCGCCATGGACTATCACGGCGGACGTACGTACTTCGGGCACCCGGAGGCCATGCTGGCCCGCGTCATGCCGTTGTTGGACGACACGGCGCGCATGCTCGCCATCGGACAGGCTGCCCTCGACGTCCTTCTGGCGGAACCCGGTGTCGATCAGCGCCGTCTTTCTGCACTCGGATACGGCGCAGGCGGCCGGATCGTGCTCGAACTCGCCCGCAACGGAACACCTTTCGCTGCACTTGCCGTCGTTCACCCCGGTCTACCGCGCGAGGCCCGCCCCGAGGACTGGACGAGCGTCGGGGGAGCGGTGTTGTTGTGTACTGGCTCCGAGGATCCCCTGTGCACACCCGCGCAGCTCCTCACCTTCGGGGCCGCTTTGCAGGGCGCCGGTGTGGATTGGCGCGTCACCGTCCTCGGCGGTGCCCAGCACGCCTTCTGGGCCGTCGAGGCGTCACCCGGGGCCGATACGGGCGCCGAGCCGATGGCCACCGTTCCCGGGGTGGGTTACCACGCCGTCCAGTCCCGACGAGCGTGGCAGGCAGTGCTCGAAATGCTCGATGACGAGATGCCGGCGTAGAGACCTCAGTCCGGGACGCTTGCGTACGCGCGGACGGGAAACGTACCGAAGCCTTCGACACGTGGAGGGACCGCGGTGAAACATGCACCGTGGTCGGGCAGGGCGGCCAGATTCGTCAGATGTTCCACCACGTGGATGCCATGCCCCAGCAGTGTGGTGTGAATGGGCCGTCGCCCCGCGGCGGCAGCGCTGGTGTCGTCGATGTTGACCGAGTCGATGCCGACGAGCGCAACGCCGCATTCGACCAGCCGCTCGGCGGCAGCCACACTGACAAACGGGGCGTCGGTGCCGTAGGCAGGGGTGCCGAAGTGCCGGTCCCACCCGGTGTCGATCAACACGGCGCTGCCGCGCGCGATCGTGTCGGGAAGTTCGTCGGCGTCGACCGATCTCGCTGACGTGGTGCGGTGGCGTACGACCACGGTCGGGAGATCGACCAACGTGGCCAGGTCGAGACCGGCAAGGTCAGCACCGTCAGCGAAGCGGTGAAACGGTGAGTCGATGTACGTACCGGTGTTACCGATCATGGTGATGGTGTCCATCGCGAATTCGGTTCCCGCGGCGTACACCTCGCGCGAGGCTTCGCGGGTGAGGTGCGGCTGGATCGACGGGGCCGGCAACCCCGGATACGTCACCAATCCCGCCCGTATCGTGTGCGACAGGTCAACGAGCACGTGCGCCTCCTTCTGCCGGCCAGGTGGCGGCCCTCTGCAGGCTGAACAGTAAACGACGACAAGAGGATGCGGCTTTTCACCCTCAGGGGTAGGCGTGGTGTGTATGAACTCGTGACGCCCTGTGCCACGCTGCTCCTATGGTGGAGGTCGTGATCGCCGAGCCCGGGCAGCTCAGCGAGGCGGAATTGGATTCCGCGGAAGAGTTGGTGCGCTCGGCGTTCGGCTCTGGGTTCCGTTCTCACGACTGGCTTCATGCCGTGAACGGCGTACACATCGTGATCAAGGATGCTGATCAGGCTGTGGTCGGGTTCACTGCCGTCGTACCGAGGACGCTGTGCCACAACGGTAGTGCTTTCAACACCGGCTATGTCGAAGCGGTCGCGGTTCGCAGCGACCACCAGGGACGCGGACTGGGCCGGATCGTGATGGACAACGCTGAACACATCATCACGTCGCGCCATCAACTCGGCGCGCTCAATGCTGTCGAGGCAGCAGCGCCCTTCTATGAGGCACGTGGCTGGCGCCCGTGGACTGGGCCCACTCGAGCCGCCGGTCCAGCCGGCATCGTCGACACATATGACGTCACTGACAAGATCTACCTTTTCAGAGGAGATCTCGACGACGCTGCTCCTCTCGTCTGTGACTGGCGACCAGGCCATCTCTGGTAAACGCGTGGCAGGCTGTCATGCGTGAGCAGTGAGACCGCCGAGGAGCGACATCTCGCCGACCTGAGGTTGCTCCGACGCGTTCGCGACAGGATGGACCGCGATTACGCGCAGCCACTCGATGTCGAGACCCTCGCACGGGGAGTGAACATGTCGGCCGGTCATCTCAGCCGCCGCTTCAAGGCCGCCTTCGGCGAGTCGCCCTATGCGTACCTGATGACGCGGCGCATCGAGCGCGCGATGGCGTTGCTGCGGCGCGGCGACCTCAGCGTGACAGAAGTGTGCTTCGCTGTCGGGTGTTCGTCGCTCGGGACGTTCAGCACGCGTTTCACCGAGCTGGTCGGGGTGCCACCCAGTACGTACCGCGATCGCACGGCGGGCGCGACCGACGGGTTGCCCTCCTGCATGGAGAAGCACGTGAGCAGACCGATCAGGAATCGAGAAGCACCCGCCGCTGCACTCGATTTAGCGTGACACTCATGGACTTGACTATTCACACCACGTTCCTGCCCCACGAGGACCCGGAGGCATCGCTGGCGTTCTACCGCGACGTCCTGGGTTTCGAGGTCCGTCTCGACGTCGGGGGAGGCGCGATGCGCTGGATCACGGTCGGCCCGCCGAACCAGCCCGAGACGTCCATCGTTCTTCACCCGCCGGCGGCTGATCCCGGCGTCACCGACGACGAGCGCCGCCTCATCGCCGAGATGATGGCAAAGGGCACCTACTCGATCATCGTGCTGGCTACAAAAGATCTGGACGGAACGTTCGAACGCCTCCAGGCCAGCGATGCCGATATCGTCCAGGAACCGATCGAGCAACCCTACGGCGTACGCGATTGTGCACTGCGCGATCCCGCGGGCACGATGATCCGCATCCAGGAGGTTCGGTGAGCACGGAACAATCCCCGTCCGAGAAGATCGACGCGAGGATCGCGGAGCTCGGCGATTGGCGCGGCGACACGCTTGCGCTCGTCCGCGCGCTGATCAAGAAGGCCGAACCCGACGTCACCGAAGAGTGGAAATGGCGAGGTGTGCCTACGTGGTATCACGACGGAATGCTCTGCACCGGTGAGACTTACAAGGACAAGGTCAAGCTGACGTTCGCAAAGGGCGCATCGCTGGACGACCCGACGGGGCTCTTCAACTCCAGCCTTGGCGGCAACACCCGACGGGCGATCGACATCGGCGAGAACGACGTGCTCGACGAGGATGCCTTCGTGGCGTTGATCCGCGCGGCGGTGGCGCTCAACGCGCGGTGACACCGCACGCCCGAGATCTGGTCAGATAGGTCCATGGACATCATCTGGCGGGAGCAGCACGTGCAGCGTTTACGACCAGTGGTCGTCGGCTGGGACGGCACCGAGGTGGGGGCGCCGTGCTTCCCTCCGGACTGGGACACACACCCCGACGACGTGCACCTGCTGCGTATCGCCACTTCCTACGGCACCTGCCCGGCGGGCGGGTACCCCTACCGGCGTCCTCCCGAAGACGTCGAATTCTCCCCGTATGTGCAGGGATTGGCTGAAGAGAACCATTTCGAGTTCACCGATTGGCACCGCACGTTGTTGACGGCGATGAGCTGGGAACTGACCGATCCCTACGACGTCGAGGACATCCCCGGTGCCGATCCCAAACGCCCGTACGGGGACTTCACCTTTTATCAGCTGGAGATGGCGCTACATCTTGGCCTGATCCCCGCGCAGAAGCCCGCCGACTACGACCCGATGACCCCGGAGATCATCGACGCGATGACGCAATTGCACGCACAGATGCAGCCGGCATTGCAGGTGTTCCTCGAGAACTTCGACATGGCCACCGGCCGGGTGTTCGTCGGCGAGGACTGGGGTGGTTGGACGGAGGCCGTTTCGTGACCGGGGGCCGTCACCGAGATGTGTTGCTGTGGGACCAACACACCTGCCTGCCCCTGCAGGTCGGCACGAGCGTCGAACCGCTGACCCGCTTCCAGCGCCCCGGCGGAGCTTTCCTGTCGGTCAACGTGGGATATTCGCCGCAATCCTTCTCCGACTCGGTGGCGCTGCTGAGGCACTTCCGCTCCGCCGTCGAAGGCCATCCTGATCTCGAATTAGCCTCTGGCATAAACGATGTCGACCACATCACTTCCACCGGGCGGATCGCGGTGGTGTTCGACCTCGAAGACTCCGGCCCGCTCGACGACGATCTCGACAACGTGGCGCGGCTGGTCGGGCTCGGGGTGCGGACCCTGCTCCCGACCTACAACCACGCCAACCGCGCGGGCAGCGGATGCCTGGACGCACACGACGAAGGCCTGACGGCGTGGGGTGAGCAGATCGTCGCCGAGATGAATGCGGCGGGAATGGTCGCCGACGGATCGCACTGCAGTCGCAAGACCGGCCTGGACCTGTGCCGTGTCTCGACCATGCCTATGGTGTACAGCCATTCGTGTATGGCGGCGGTTTGGGACCACCCCCGCAACATCACCGATGACCAGGCCCGCGCCTGTGCGGACACCGGCGGTGTCGTCGGCATCACCGGGGTCGGCATCTTTCTCGGCCCGAACACCCCGACGTTGGAGGCCATGCAGCGTCACCTGGACCACGCCATCGACGTGGTCGGTATCGACCGCGTCGGGATCAGCAGCGACTTCTCCTTCGATCACGCCGACTTCAACGACGAGATGGCGCGCAACCCAGACTGTTTCGACGACAGCTACACCCGATGGGGGCCCATCCAGTGGATGCCCCCCGAGACGTTCATCACGCTGGGAGATCACCTGCGCGGGCAGGGCTGGAGGGACCCCGACATCCGCGCCGTCCTCGGCGGCAACTTCCACCGAGTCGCCACTCAGGCGTGGTCCGGATGATCGGCGGGCTCGAGGCGGTCAGATCACGCTGCCGTGATGACGGCACTGGTTGCCGCCGTCGTTCTTGGCGTCGTACATGGCCTTGTCCGCCGCGGTGATGAGCTGGTCCATGGTCAGGTCGAACGATTCCTCGCTCAACAGGCTGACGTCCAGGAATGCGGTCCCGATGCTGCCGGTGAGCTCACAGGGCAGCTGGGCAATCGCCGCGCGCACGTCCTCGTAACGCAGGACAGCGTCCTCGGAGGCCACGACGTCGGCGAAGAGGAACTCCTCTCCGCCGCTGCGTGCAATGACGGTGGTGGGGGTGGCTGTCGCACGCAGTGCGTCGGCGACCGCAACCAGAGCCCGGTCGCCGGCTGCGTGGCCGCGAGTGTCGTTCACCACCTTGAACCGGTCCAGGTCCAGCAGCGCGGTCAACAGATAGCCCTCTTGGACGCCATGATGGAAGAGGTTGGCCCGCAACATATTTCGGAACGCACGCCGGTTGAGCAACCCGGTCAGCGGGTCGAGGTCGGCGATCGCGAGATCGCCACGCAACGTTCGCACCAGCGTGTAGAACACGAGGCCCACTCCGACGCTGCACTGCAGTATCAGGAACAGATCGACCAGGGCCATCGCCGGGCGCCCCTGGGCCGCGACCGCCACGGTCTGACTGACGGCGACCACGGTGATCACAGAGAGGACGCCGAGCACCACCCGCGGTGAATGAAAGAAGGCGGCGTAGCTGACGATCGTGGTGAAAGCGATGCAGCCCAGCAGCGCCGCCAGCGGATCCGGGTAGGCCAGACAGGCCAGCGTGATCGACAGGGTGGTCGCGACCACGAAGGCCAGCGACCAATGCCGCGACGGCCAGCGCCACACGAAGAGCATGGTCCCGAAGACACCGCCGGCCACTGCCGCCCACATCATCGTTCGACCGAGCGTGCTGTTCGGGTGACCGGTGCCGAACAACAGAGCGAGAACACCGCCCGCCATTGCGGCTGTGGTGGCCGCCAGCCACCATCGTGCCCGATTCTTCAGGCCGCGCGAGTCGAGGAAATCGGTGATCCAGTCGAAGTGCTCGACGGATCGTAGGAGCCGTTCCACGCTCCTGCCTACCGCTGGTCCGGCGGGGCGTTGCCCCCGGCCGGCGGCCATGAGGGAGGCGTGGCTTGCTGCGGCCACGGGCCCGGCGGCGGCTGCTGGGGTGGCCAGTAGCCGGGCGGCGATGGCGGAGGCCAGTATCCGGGCGGCGGGGGTTGCTGTGGCCACTGACCGGGCGGGCCCTGCTGGTAGTACGCACCGGGGTAGGGCTGCTGGGGCGGCATCGGGCGTTTGGGCGCTCGTGACTGACGAACAGCCCACACGACGAGCCAGATCAGGCCGCCGACCACGGCTACCTGCGCCACCATGTAACCCACCCAGCGCCACGGATGTGCCGCTGCGGCGAGTTCGAGCGCCAGGTAACTGGTCGACACAGACAATTCCCCCTTGTCGGCCCACACGGCAGCGCACAGGCGTGCCGCCCAGCATATGGCCGAAGTTCGACGCGGCGGACAGCAATTCGTCTTCTGTGGAAATCCGTTGCCGGTCGGACCGGCACAGGCTTGACTGGCGGGCGTGAGCGATGTGCTGAGTGACTTGACGCGTAAGCCCGACCGGCGAGGCGATCGGCCTGTGCTCGATGCCGTGTTCGACGAGTGCGTGGTTGCCACCGTGTCGACGGTCATCGATGGTCAGCCGTGGGTCATCCCGGTGCTGGTGGTCCGCGACGGCGACCGGCTGCTGATCCACGGCTCGACAGGAGCGGGCGCGCTCCGGCACGCCGCTGCCGGTGCGCCGGTGGCGATCAGCGCGTTCGTCCTCGACGGCATCGTCGTCGCCGAGCGACAGTTCGACCACTCCGCGAACTACCGTTCGGCGGTGGTGCGCGGCACCTGTCGCGTGGTCGACACGGCCGACCGCGCCGCGACACTCGACGTGTTCACCGACGCCCTGCTGCCGGGCCGCCCCGCCGAGTGTCCGCCGCACACGGCGAGTGAAGTGGCCGCCACGGTGGTGTTGGAACTGCCGATCGCCGAGGACAACTGGGTGGCCAAGCAGCGCAGTGGGCCGCCCGCCCGCCCTGAGGGTGAGGTGTGGACGGGCGTGATCCCCGTCAGGCAGACCTACTCCGCACCAGAGTCGACGTCGGGTCGTGCCGTTCCTGCGTCGGTGGCGGCCGTTGTCGCCCGACACGGATTACCCTGACGCCATGACGGTCGGCGAGATCCTCGGTGGGGTGGTGCACGAGCTGCCGGACGATCTGAAAGCCGCGCTGGAGAACAACCCCGCCGCGCTGACCGCGTGGAACGACATCACCGAGCTGGCGCGCAACGAATTCATCTGCTGGGTCACCGATGCCAAGCAGGCGACGACGCGCGAACGGCGCATCCGGCGAACACAGGAAGAGCTCGAGGAAGGTAAACGTCGGCCGTGCTGCTGGCCTGGGTGCAAGCACCGTGAGCGCACCGGCAAGCCCTAGCTGTCGCGTCGGCTCTCCCGCCGGTTCGCCTTCTTGATCTCCTCGACCAATTCGGCCTTGGTCATCCTGGAGCGGCCGGTGATGTCGAGTCGGCGCGCAAGATCCACGAGGTGCTTCTTGGTGGCGTTGGCGTCGACACCCTCGGCGGTCTCACCGGACGCGTTCGGCCCGCCACTTTCCGCGCGTTCATCGGACGGACCGCGGTGTTCCTTCTCTTCCCAGTGGTCGCCGACCTTCTCGAAGCTGTGCTTCAGCGCGCTGTAGGCGGTCCGGTAGGCACGCTCGCCCTCGCCGTACTCCTCGGCGGCCGCGTCATGCGTCTTGGCGAACGTGCGCTGAGCTTTGTCGTCCGACTTCTGCAGCGTGCTGGGCAGCTCGCTCTGCTTGGGCTCACCCGACTTGGTGACCTTCGGCATCGTGTCCGACCTCCCCTCAAACCGGTGTGATCTGCCGGCCCGAGTACCCGAGTGGGAGCGATCGACACGCGCCGGTGGGCGTTCAGCGCGTGGGTTGGCTCGCGGGGTGATCGGCGATCTTGCTGGCCGCGAAGTCGGCCGCCTGGTCGACGAGTCCGTCGGAGATGTAGCGGGCGTGGGCGCCGATGTCGTTGCCGGCCGAACAGACGAAGTCCTCAGGCACGCACAGCTCGACGGTCTTCGGCTGGTACAGCGATCCGATCGTGATCGCGGGCTGGTTGATGACGCCCATGAACCGCTCTGACGGCGTCCCGAGCAGTGCGACGGCGGCGACGTGGTCGGCGACGGCGGGCGGCATGACCTGCGGAACATTGGGGTCTGTGACGCCGTCAGGGATCACGTCGGAGGTCACGAAGCCCATGACCGCGGCACCTTGTGAATATCCGCCGAGCACCATCGAGGTCTTCGGGCACGCGTTCGCGGTGTTCTGGATCTGGGTGCTGGCGTCGACGACACCCTGCAGTGCGGTCGGGAAGTCGGGGCTCGCCGGGTAGTTGACGGGGTAGACGGCGACAGACTTGGGCGCCACGCGAGTCTTCAGGTCTTCGACGAATGCATCGCCCACCGCGCCGAGGCCCGGCGGTTCCGTGGTTCCGCGGGCGAAAAGCACCTGCACGTCCGGACATCCCGGTGGCGGCGCGGGCGCCGGCGGCGCGTCGGGTTGGGCTCCCGCAGACGGGGCGGGACCCAGCATCAGACAGGCGGCGATCGTTACGGCAACGCGGAGCGTGTGAACGGAGATCACCTAATAATCGTGGCACGGATGGCAGCGCTTCGCCCACCGCTGCGGCCCCGGTATGAAGGAATGATGGGGATCACGCAGCCACCCGACCTGATCGCCGGAGTCCGTGCGGTGCGCGACACGGCAACGGCGGCGGTCGGTTTCGCGGGGGACGTCTTCGGTGCCGACGGTGAGTACTTCACGGCGATGTTGACGATCGACGAGGCCGTGGCGGTGCCGGCCGCCGAGGTCCTGCACCCGGGAGCGACCTACAACGCGATAGTGCAAGCCGGGCCCGACGATCGTGGGCAGGCAGCCAGAAAACTGTGCATCACCCTGCCGGATGTGTACGGGCGGGGCCGCAGCCAAGACTTCCTGCTCGCGTCGTCTGCGGACGGCGCACCGTTGCACCACGCGGTGTTGCCGAGTGATCCGGTGGCACCGCTCTACTCGTCGCTGTGGCTGTATCTGGCCGGACTGCAACCTGTCCTGTTCGGTGCGCGCCCGCGCACCACGGGCAGGGATCTGCGATTCGCGCCGGGGAGCGAACTCAGCTTCATGATCAGTGCGCCCGTCGGACAGTTCCGCCGCATCGGCACCCTGACGCTGACCGGGCCGCACCACGGAACCGTCCGGTTCGCGGGCAGACACAGCGGCGGGGGACTACGCCCGCTGCCACCCGTGACCTTCTACTGAGCCGTCCTCACGCGCCGCGGCCGGTCTGCTGCTGTAACTGATCGATCATCTCCGACGCTTGCGCTTTCGTGGCGTCCTCGGGAATCTCGGTGTCTGCTTCCTGGGCCAACGTGTGCAGATAGCTACGTTGTGCGCCTGTCATCGGCTCGTCGCCGGTCACCCACTGCGACGGATCCTTTTCGGCATTCTCTTGTGGCGCTTGGTTATCGGTCATGCACGCGGGATGCCCGTCGCACAAATGTTCGAAACCTGAGATTCCAGACGGCCCCGCGGGCTGTTTGCTTAACCCGCGGGGCCTTGGGACTACGGCCGCCCCGTAGCTACCCCATTGGTCGCGTACCTCCACAGCTCATGTTCAAACGACCCAACCGTTGTCTAAGTGGGCGACCTGGAAGTATGCGAGTCGTGGGCAAGAACGAACGCGCGAAAATCGTGATGACCGACGACGAGATCACCGAGTTCATCGACCGACACCGCACAGCCACGCTGGCGACCGTGCTGCCGAACGGGCGGCCGCACCTGGTGGCGATGTGGTACGCCGTGATCGACGGTGAGATCTGGTTCGAGACCAAAGCCAAGTCGCAGAAGGCAGTCAATATCCGCCGTGACCCGACCGTCACCGTGATGATCGAGGACGGGCTGACCTACGACACCCTGCGGGGCGTGTCCATCGACGGCACCGCCGAGATCCACGACGATCCGGAGACCAATCTGCGGGTCGGGATCAGTGTGTGGGAGCGCTACACCGGGCCCTACACCGAGGACATGCGCCCGTTCGTCGATCAGATGATGAACAACCGCATCAGTGTGCGCGTGGTCCCGTCGCGGACCCGCAGCTGGGACCACCGCAAGCTCGGCATGGGCGCCATGCCGGTCTCCGGGAGCACCGCGCAGTACCTCTGAGGTTCAGCGGCGCGACAGCACGCGCTTCACGTCGGTGGTGATCGGATCGACGATGTCGTTGAACTCCGGGTGCTTGTCGATGAAGCCGGCGACCATGGAGCAGACCGGCACGATCCGCAGCCCCGCCTCGCGGGTGGACTCCAACGCCTCGCCGACGAGGATCGTCGCCAGGCCACGCCCCGAGAACTCCTCGTCGACGACGGTGTGCGGGAAGATGCGCTGACCGTCGTGGTCGATGAACTCGGTGAAGCCGGCGGTGCGGCCGTCGACGGAAATGGTGAAGCGGTCCTGCTCGGCGCTCACCTCGGTGGGTGCGCCCGTCTTGTCGGTGGTCACGAAGCCTCTCCTGTCATGTCCGCGAACTCGGGGTTCTTCTCGATGAATTCGGCGACCATCCAGCACTGCGGTACCACGCGCAGACCCGCGGCGCGGGTGGCCGTGAGCGCTTCACGGACGAGGATGGTCGCCAGCCCGCGGCCTTGATAGCGCGGATCGACCTCGGTGTGGGGGAAGACCCGGGCGCCGTCGCGGTCGTAGAAGTCGGCAAGGCCCACCTGCCGGCCGTCGACGTTGATCGTGAAGCGGTCCTGCTCGGCCACCACCTCGGTGGGTGCGCCGGTTCTGTCCTCGGTCATGGCCCCTCTATACCCCAGGTTGGGGCCGTGGCTTCAAGGTGGCGTGCGGCAGTGGGGGCGCCAGCAGCCGGGTGCCCGCACCCGCGTAACCCGTCACCGCACCGAATCGGGCGTCGTGGTTCTGCCATTGCTCCCGGTAGGCGACGATCTCGTCATGGCTGCGGCCGACGAAGTTCCACCACATCACGAGTTCCTCCCGGAACGGCACGCCGCCGAGCAACACGACGCGGGCCGGGCCGTCGCCGCGGTTGATCAGCTGCAGGCTGTCGTGCCCGGTGCCCTGGAACCCGAGATCCGCGGTGGCGAGCTCGGCACCACAGGCATCGACCCGACCCTGGTCGACGAGGACGCCGTGCTCGAAGTCCGCATCGACATCGAGCACCACCTGCGCCCCGCGGTCCAGATCGAGCTGGGCGCCGACCAACGCGGTGAACGTGTGCACCGGAGACCGATCGCCCTCGAGTTCACCGAGGAAGACCCGTGTGGTGAGCCCGCCTCGGGTCCGGGAGCGGGGCACGTAGTGGGCGAAATCGCGTGCGGAGTGCCGGTCGGAGTCGGGGAGCGCCACCCAGAGCTGCACCCCGTGCAGAATCGGACTGCTGGGCACCGACACCTCGGAGTGACAGATGCCTGCCCCGGCCGTCATCAGGTTCAGCTCGCCCGGGCGCACCATCGCATGCACACCGTTGCTGTCCCGGTGTTCGATCAGTCCGCTGAACAGCCAGCTCACGGTCTGCAGTCCGGTGTGGGGGTGTGGCGGCACGTCCATGCCGGGCCCGCCCCGCAGGTCGTGCGGACCGTAATGGTCGGCGAAGCACCACGCCCCGATCAGCGACCGTTCCCGCTGTGGAAGCGTCCGTCGCACCTGGATCGCGCGCGGCCCGCCCAGCGGGACCTGCCGTGGATGCAGCACGCCTCCCAAGCCGGCACCGAATGCCGAAGGGCCGCAATCCAGTTCGGCAGGCGCCGCATCGGTGTTGCTCACCCGTTCACCGTAGCCTCCTCCCGGTCGGGCTGAACCATCGTCGACCGGATGATCTCGAGGTCGTGGTCGTCGATCCGGAACACCCCGAAGCGGAACTTGTACCCCCACCGGGATTTGTCCTCGATGAAGTCGAGATCCTCGATCAGGGGCCGGATGGGAACTTCTCGGCACGCGAGGAAATCGACGTTGCGCCGCCAGGGCGTGACGCCCTCCGACTGCTCCAGCTGGTACGGCTCGTCGTCGGCGACCTGACCGATGGCCGTGAACGCCTGCAGCGGCGGTCCGTCGGGATAGACCGTCCTGGGGGAGTAGAAGACCAGCCAGTCTCCCCGGGCCATCTTGCGCAGCATGTGCGGTTTGCCGTGGTTGGCCTGCGTGAAGCGCCCGCGCACTCCACGCTCGACATGGTCGCGGCTGACCGTGTTGATCCAGTTCGTCATGAGGCCAACGTAGGGACACCCACCGACGGTCGAGGCGTTTTGTGCACAGGCCCTGTGGATAACTCGCTAGAGTCGGACGCCATGGGCGAGCATGTGCTGACGGCCGACGAACTGCGCAACGTCACCTTCGACAAACCGCCCTGGGGCAAGCGCGGTTACGACGAGAAAGCAGTGCACGACCTCGTCGCACTGGCCGCACGCCGCCTCGATGGCCGCGGGCATCTGTCGGCCGACGATGTGCGCGCGGTGCGCTTCAATAAGCCGAAGCTCGGTAAGCGCGGCTACGACGAGAACCAGGTCGATGCGCTGCTCGACGAGATCGCCTCGGCCATCAGTCTTCTCGATGGCTGATCACGGCGAACTGCGTCCCGACCTGGCCGAGCTGTTACGCCGGGGAGCGCTGACCGAGGACGCTGCGCGGCCTGATGCCGTCGCGCGTCGGCACGCCCGCGGGGGACGCACCGCACGAGAGAACGTCGCCGATCTCGTCGACCCGGAATCGTTCGTCGAATACGGGCGGTTCGCGATCGCGCCGCAGAGAATGCGGCGCGATCTCGACGACCTGATCGCCCGCACCCCGGCCGACGGCCTGATCGGTGGGACCGCGCGCGTCGCGGGCAGCCCGTGCGCCGTGCTCTCCTACGACTACACCGTGCTCGCGGGAACTCAAGGGGCACTGGGTCACCGGAAGAAAGACCGGTTGTTCGAACTGATCGAGCGGATGCGGCTGCCGACGGTGCTGTTCGCCGAGGGCGGAGGCGGCAGGCCGGGGGACACCGACTACCCGGTCGTCTCCGCGCTCGACACGCGGGCGTTCGCGCTGTGGGCACGACTGTCGGGCGTCGTTCCGCGGATCGCCGTGGTGAAGGGCCGCTGCTTCGCCGGCAACGCCGTGCTGGCCGGCACGTCCGACCTGATCGTGGCGACGCGTGACGCGTCGTTGGGGATGGGCGGGCCTGCGATGATCGCCGGCGGTGGCCTCGGCGATGTGGCACCGGACGACGTCGGCCCGATGAGTGTCCAGGAACCCAACGGCAACGTCGATGTCGTCGTCGATGACGAAGCGGCCGCAGTCGCGGTGACCAAGCAGCTGCTCACCTACTTCCGGCCTGGCCGCAGAGAGTGGACCGCCCCGGATCAGACCGCGCTGCGCACCGCCGTGCCCGAGCGGGAACGTCGCGCCTACGACGTCGCGCCGATCATCGAGACGCTCGCCGACACCGAGTCGGTGACACTTCTTCGCCCGAGATTCGCGCGCGAGATGGTCACCGCATTGGCCCGTATCGAGGGTCGTTCGGTCGGGATTCTGGCCAACGACACTCGGTTCATGGCCGGCGCCATCACCGCCGCCGCTTCCGACAAGGCCGCCCGCTTCCTACAGCTGTGCAACGGATTCGGGCTTCCGGTCATCTCGCTCGTCGACTGTCCGGGATACATGGTGGGGCCGGCAGCCGAGGCGGATTCGCTGGTGCGGCGGGCGTCGCGCATGCTCGTCGCGGGGGCAGCGCTGCAGGTGCCGATGATCGCGGTGGTGCTGCGGAGGGGATACGGCCTGGGTGCCCAGGCGATGGCGGGCGGGAGCCTGCACGAACCGGTGCTCACCGTCGCATGGCCCGGGGCGCATCTGGGCCCGATGGGTCTGGAAGGCGCCGTGCGGCTGGGGTTGCGCAAAGAGCTCGAGGCGATTGCCGATGAGACAGAACGCGAGGACCGAGTCCGGGCGGCGACCGTCGCGGCTCAGGACAACGCGAAAGCGCTCAACGCAGCGATGCTGTTCGAGATCGACGACGTCATCGATCCGGCCGAGACGCGATCGGTGATCGCCTCGACGCTCACCGCGGCCGACACCCCGCACCGCATCAGCGGGCGGTTCGTCGACACGTGGTGAGCGTCGGGCTTTCGGTGGGCGGTACCGTCATGGCGCCTCTCGGCGAGTGGTCGCTCGAAACGACGGAAATGGTTGGAGCCCGGGGCATGTCCGGCACCGCCGAACTCCTCAACGGGCCGGGCGGCGGTGCTATTCCCCCGGCAGACGCTCAGGCGATGTCGGCGTAGTACACGCGACGTTCGCCGACAGGATGGCCGTTCAGTTCGGCCAGCGACTTGAGTTGGCGCAGCGCGAAGGTGCGGCCGCGGCCCGCCTCGGGCACGTAGATCCCTGCCCACAGCCCCTCGGCTCGCGGGGACTCGCACGCCTCTTTGGCGCACAGCCACCGACGTGGGCAGGACCGGCAGATCGCCTTCGCTTCGTCGTCAGCGGTGGTGGTCCAACGCTCGGGATCCCGGGTGCATTCGCCGATCGGGGTGTCATCCCATGGGGTTGCGGTCATCGGGTAGCTCCTTGTGCCTGGGCGGCGCATCCGCCGCGATGGAAGGAAAGCTAACCGAGAAACCGTAGCGTTGCAACAGTTTGAGCTCCGAAACTGTCGCGGTGTCCCGCCTCGCCAGTCGCGGATGGCCACAAATACGCATGTCAAGGCCGATTCGGCTGGTGCTGCGGTGTCACAAAAATTGCATCGCGATGATGCGGTTTCTCCGCCCCGGACGGTGTAGTTTTACTGGGAAACCGTTGCAGTGCGAGCTCGAGCCGTAGCGCCGCGCCCACGCGACACCGCCGCCCACTGACATCGAGGACTGCTGGTACATGACCAACGCGGAGTCGGTCGGCGCGTACGCCGATGCTGCCGACCCCGGGATGGTCAGGGCCGGCGCGGCGGCGGCTGCGCGTCGGCGTGAGCTCGACATCAGCCAGCGTCGCCTGGCGGCCGAGGGCATCATCAACGCCGGCGCGCTCATCGCCTTCGAGAAGGGGCGCAGCTGGCCGCGTGAGCGGACCCGAGCCAAGCTCGAAGAGGTACTGCAGTGGCCGCCGGGCACGATCGAGCGGCTACGCAGCGGTGCCCCCGAACGCCGTCGGGAATCCCTCACTCCCCCCAGCGGCGACGAGACCTCGTTGATCGCCCAGGCGGTTCTCACAGCGGTGGGGACGCTGTCGGGCACCGTGTCGTCGCTCCCCCTCGACGACGACCCAGCGTTTCCCGCCCGGATCTCTGCCATGCTCGCCGACCTGCGCCAGCTCGAGGCCGTGGCCGCCAGGGCAGCGCGCATCGGCCGGGTCACCCCGCCGCTGATCAAAGCACTGGGCACGGTACGCAGCCTCTACGACGAGCTGATGGTGCGTGCAGCCCGCGCGCCCGCCGCCGGTCTGGGTCCGCGCCTGTACACCGCGCGCCGCGGGGCCAACCTCACGGTTGCGGAAACAGCGCAGGCCGCCGGTGTCGCCGAGCAGGTGGTGTCCCAGGCAGAGGCCGGTGAGCCGATAGCGCCCACCGAGGCCGAGGCTCTGGAAGCGCTGATCGCGGAGATCGTCTGACGGCGGCGCCGGAAGACATCTCCGGGTTTCGTCCGCGCCAGGATGGGCACGATGCGGACCGGGACGGAGGGCGGATGGCACCAGGGACAGACGAACTCTGCACGGACGGCTGCCCGAAGCACATGCAGTACGGCCCGTGCGGCGGTGTTCGCCCTGATGGCCAGTGCGAAATGCGCTCAGGTCCATGCGCATTCCCCGACGTCGTAGCGTGGGACGGCGCGGTGACGCCCTCCCGTGCGGCGACGGCGCCGCTGATACTCACCGACTTCAGCTGCACGCCCTTCGATCCCGACGATCTGTCGGCGACGGCGTCGTTACTCGCGGGATCCTGCGATGCGGTTCTGGTGGGGGAGCATCAGAACCGCCCGGATTTCCCGCCGACGGTGATGGCCGCGCTTCTCCTTGAAGCCGGGGTGTCTCCCTGGATCACGCTGTCGTGTCGCGACCGGAACCGGGTGGTCCTCGAGCAGGAGCTGCGCGGTCTCTCCCTGCTGGAGGTGCAGACAGTGCTCTGCGTGACGGGCGACGGGCGCGCCTACGACGTCCGTCCGGATGTCACCCAGACCTTCGATCTCGATGGCCCGCGCCTTGTCTCGCTGGCCGCATCACTGGGGATCACTGCTGCCGTACCCGAAACCGTGACCGCACCACCGGTTTCCAGGCGGCCCGCGCGGCTGGTTGCCAAGCAGCACGCCGGAGCGGGCCTTGCGGTGCTCAATCATGTGTCGACCCCAGCCGTGGTCGACGAATTCGTGACGGCCGCGCGAGCGGCAGGCCTGACGATCCCGCTGCTGGGGGCGGTCGCGGTGGTCACCGACGATGTGTCGGCAGCTGTCCTGCAGGGGTTGCCCGGCCTCGAGTTGGACCATGCCGTCGTCGAGGGGATCCTGACGGCGCCGGACCCCGTACAGGCCGGCATCGATGCCGCGGTCGCCGAGGCACGCGCACTGTTGGCCATCGACGGCGTCGACGGCGTGAACATCTCGGGCTCGGCCTCCGCCCACGGCACGCGGGCGGGTGCCGAGATCAAGGCCGAGGTCGGTCGGCGCGTACGTGAGGAGGCTGGGCGTGGGCGATGACGCGATGTCGGCCGAATTCGACACCGTCGCCGAGTGGACGGCGGAGGTGGCCGCCGATCTGGGGCCGGCCTATCACGTCCCCGCCGGATGCCGCGGTAGTGGCAATCCGGCCGCGCTCGACTGGCTGGTCGACCACCTCGGGCTGCGTGCGGGGGAGACTCTGCTGGACTGTGGCGCGGGCGTGGGTGGGCCCGCTGCATACGCGCGGGAGCGACGGTCGGTGCGGCCGATCCTCGTGGAACCGGAGGGGGGTGCCTGCCGCGCTGCCGTGTCGCTGTTCGGCTACCCGACCGTGCAGGGCAGCGCCGACGCCCTGCCGCTGGCTGACGAATCCGTCGATGCGGCATGGTCTCTCGGCGTGCTGTGCACGATGCGGGCGCACACAGCCGTCCTCGCCGAGTTGCGTCGCGTGGTTCGCGCCCCCGGCCGCATCGGGCTGCTGGTGTTCGTCGCAGAGAAGCAGGTGGGGGCCTCGGACCGGCCCGAGGGCAATCACTTCCCGACACCTGCCTCCCTGCGAGGCTCACTCACCGCGGCCGGGTTGGCCGTCGATGCGCGGGTGCAGACATCGGATCTTCCTGCGATTCCCGACGATTGGCAGACACGGGTCGGCAGGGTCGACGACGAGCTCGTTCGCCGCCACGGCGGAGATCCTGCGTGGACGACGTCGGAGCGCCAGTCCGCTCGGATGGGCGAGTTACTCGCCGCGGGCCGCATCACCGGCGAGGTGTTGAGCCTGCGACGTGCCGGGGCTCAGCGCGGCGGGAAGTGAGTGGCGAGTGCGGCGCAGATCTCGATGAACTTGACGCGTGCGGCGTCGGACATGTCAGTGGTGCCCTCGATGATGCCGCCGGGTCGGAGGTTGCCGTCGAAGGGGACCTCCACAACCAGCTGGCCGTGTCCTGAGAACTGTTGTGCGAGAATGCTTCTCGTGCGCTTGCTGGCGTGGCCGTCGGAGTCGTTGAGCACGACGACGGTGCGTTGCAGCAGGCTGTTCAACCCTCGTGCGGCCAACCAGTCCAGCGTCTGACCCGCCGCGGCGGCGCCGTCGACCCAGGGTGAGGACACCACCACGAGCGCATCCAGGTCGCGCAATGCCTCCTGGGTCACCGGCGCATCCATCGTCGAACTGCAGTCGACGACGGCGATCGTGAAGTACCGATCGAGCCGCGCCACCGCCTCGCGGTACAGGGGTGGGTCGAGCACACGGCGCCGGGCCGGAGTCGCCTCGCCGGCGAGCACGAACAACCCCGCGGCATTGCTCCCGACGCGATTGCGGACGTCGGCGAAGGTCTCGAGATGCCGATCGGTGGCCAGCTCCCAGAAAGAGCCCTGCACGCGTGGGTCTACACGGCTGCCCAGCTTGCCGAACGCGGTGTCAGCGTCCACGGCGACCACGCGGTCGTCCTGGCGGAGTTCGGCGAACACCGAGCCGATGCAGGCCGAGACGGTGGTCTTCCCGACCCCGCCCTTGCCGAGGACCCCGACCTTGAAGTGGCCCCGCATCGGCGCCCGGATCGCCGCTTCGAGCGCGGCGATCCGTCGCTCTGCCGGGGACGGGCCCACGTTGACCGTTCCGAAGGTGATCTTGTAGAGCGCCCGCCGCCAACCCCGCGCCGGCACGCTCTTGCGCGTCGGCACCAGGTCTGCCGGCCGGATGCGCTCGGCGTAGGAACTCGGCTGCGCGTGCAGCACGGTGGTATCGGGGTCGGGAGGACCGGCGGGCCACGGAGCAGGCGGCGCTCCCTGCGGCGGCCTCACGGGCATGTGGAGTCGCGGCACCGGTCCGGTCGAGCCGTCGACCGGCGGTTGCGACCCGAACACGGGTGGTTGCGGCGCCGGCGGTGTGTCGTCGGGCCGGCTGGGTTCTCTGCGCACGATGTCATCGCGGTCGGTCACAGCGGGTCTCCTCCTCGATGCGGTCCGCGGCAGCTTCTCAGGGTACGGGGCGGCCGCACGAGCAAAGAAGTCTGTGAGCGCCGGCCGTTGCTGGTCCGGAGGGGGCCGGTCACCGGGTGTGGCCCTGCCTTCCGCGGTCCAGGATGTCTGCGGTGTCGGAGCGGAGCGGCCTGTTGTGCCAGGTCCGCAGGCTGCAGCCGGGTTGTGGCAGCGCTGTCGGCGGGGAAAAATAGTGTCCGAGGAGGGGGTTGAGCGCTGGTAGGCTGCCCGTGGGAAGGGGTGGTCGAGCATGGATGTGTCCAATGCTGCCGGTGCGCTCGGCAAAGTCGCCGATGGCGGCTGGGAGGCCGTCGGCTCCGACATCCTCGGTGCTGGGCAACGCCTGATCGCCGGGATGCGGTCGACGACGGGACAGGGCCGGCCCGATTCCGGTGAGACCTTCGCGCAGGGCGCCACCAGCTTCCTCGGCGCGGTCCAGACGCTGCACTGGGCCTACCCGCGCGACCACTGGGAGGGCGCCGGGGCCCGGTCGTACACCGGGGCCACCCGCCGCGTGGTCGGCGCTGCAGAAGCGCTGGCGGTGCTCGATCGTGACGTCCACACGGTGATCGACCGGGAGGCCACCCAGATCGTCCGCCGCCGCGAGACACTCGACGACCAGGCTGATCACCTGTCCTCGCTGCGCCGAGTGACGGGGTCGCTCGCGGCGATTCCCGGCGTCGGGCCCGCAATGACGTCGTCCATCGAGCTGGCCGCCGTCACCGCAGCGGTGAGCGTGTGCAGTACCGAGCTGCGCGATCTCGCGACCGAGACGGCGGACAACGCGAGCAGGCTGCGACGCATCGCCGGCGACTACGAAGCACTCGTCGACGAGGCGGCAGATGCGGCTGCGCCCACCGACGAGGCCGAGCCTGCCGAACCCGTCACTGAGCCGGCACCCACCGACGAGGCCGCGGCACCGGACGACCTCCCCGAGCCGACCGCAGGCATGCCGGCGCCGGTCCCGTCGCCGGTTCCCTCCCCGCCGGTGTGCCCGGCCTCCACTCCGGCCAGCGCCGCCGCCGAGCAGTCACCGATGCAGGGAGACTTGATGTCGGGGCTGACCTCGGCGTTCGGCGCGGTGGGCGGCTTGATCGGTACCGCGGTGGCCCCACTGGCCGCGGCGTTGGGTGGAGTCGTCAGCGCCGCCGGGCAGCTCCCGTCGCTGGCTTCGCAGGCGGCCGCGCCGCAGACACCTCAGGTCGACGTGTCGACAGACACGAAAAACGAGGACGACACGGCCGACAGCACCGAGAAGGCCGACGATCGTCCCGCCGCGGCCGCCACCGACCTCGCAGACTCCGCGGGCGCCGCGCCGCCTGAGACACCGGCTCCGCCGGAACGGGAGCCGAGTCCGCCACCGTCGCCTCCGGCGCCGGCCGCCACCCGCCCACCGCAGTGACTAAGCAGGAGACGAATCGGTCATGTCCCACGTCGAACTCGGAGTGACCCCGGCGCACCTGCGCGAACTCGCAGCCGTGCAGCAGCGGATCGCCGCGGAGGTGATCTCTGCCGGTGCTCGGGTGCTCGACGCCGACGTCCGGGTGCTGGCGTCCCACGGCCCGATCGCGTCGCTCACCGCCGGTGCGTTGCAGACCGTGCAGCATGCCCGTGCGCTCGCCGCGTCGGCCGTCGCTGAACGGGCGGGATCGCTGGGCGAGCACCTGGTCGGTGCGGCGCACCGCTACGAGGCCACCGACGACGCATCGGCTCGACGGCTGCAGTGATGGCGAGCCCGCTGTTCGGCGACGCCGAACCCACCCACTTCGACGACGTGGTCGGCGTCGAAGTGACCATCGACGGCATGCTCGTCATCGCGGATCTGCTGCACCTGGTGGACTTCCCGCTGGCCCTCGGTATCCGCCCCAACATTCCCTACGAGGATCAGCGCCGCATCGTCGCCGAGCAGGTCACCCGCGACCTCACCGCGCAGGGAATCCTCACCGCATTCGGCGATCCGCACCCCGAGGTGGCGGCCATGGTCGACGCACTGAGCCGGCCCGACCGCACGCTCGACTGCCGGTGGTGGCGCCGGGACGTCGGCGGAAAGATGGTCCGTTTCGTCGTCTGCCGCAAGGGCGACCGCCACGTGGTCGCCGCGCGCGACGAAGAGATGCTGGTTCTCCAGCGGGTCGCCCCGCAGATCGGCCTGGCCGGCATGGTGAACGTCGTGATCGGGGCGGCGGAGCCGGCCGCCGTCGAACCGCTCACCGGCATCGCGAAGCGGCTCGCCGAGGTGCGCACGGCGGATCAGCTGGCGAGCTACGGCCAACCCCCGCTGTCGGCGAAGATCTACGCCGAGGCGCTCGCGCATCCGTCGAGCTGGGTCGAGATCACCGCCAACGAGCGGCACCCGGGCGGAACGTACTCTCAAGCCGGGGTCGGAGCAGGGGTCCTCGACTCGTCGCACGGTCGCATCGTGTCGATCCCGCGCCGCGTCAACGGTGAGCTGTACGGGAGCTTCCTGCCGGGCAGCCCGGAGAACCTGCAGCGCGCGCTCGACGGGCTGATGGAGTTCCTGCCGTCGGCGGCATGGTTCGAACGTAACGACTCCGCAGGCGCGCACGCCGCGTATCCGGACTGAGAAAGGCAACCGTAGGTGACACACTCCCCGCACGGTCCCTCCGACGGCGAGGACCACGATGACTTGGCGGCGCTGGACTTCAGCGCCGCCGATTCCGATGCGGGTGAGACGGATCTGTCCGCGTTGCTGGCCGACTACCCGACCGAGGAACCTGGCGCCGACGACAGCGTCGGGTTCGAGATCGACGCCGAGCCCGACGCCGCGGCGTCCATGCCGTTGTTCACGGTCACCAACCCGCCGGGAACGGTGACGGTGACGACCTACATGGACGGTCGCGTCCACCGGGTCGACCTCTCGCCCGGCGCTGCGGCGCTGGCCGAGGCCGTGCTGGGCGAGGAGATCGTCGTCATCGCCGGGCTGGCCACTCAGGACGCCCGGTCTGCGCAGTACTCGATCATGCTCGAGGAGATGCGCGAGCAGGGCCACGACAACGCCACCACCCGGGACTTCCTGACCCGCGACCTGGACCTACCCACCCCCGAACAGGCGCAGGCCGCACGGGCCGAGCTGTTCACGACCCGGTATGCGAGCGAGCATGACTGACCATCTGGCAAGCGTTTTCGGCACCGCGGTGGGCATGCTGCCCACCTCTCCGGCGCGGTCGCTGGAGATGTTCACCGAGATCACCGACTACGACGAGACCGCCTGCGACGCCTGGGTGGGCCGCATCCGATGCGGCGACACCGACCGGGTGACCATGTTCCGCGCCTGGTACTCGCGTACCAATTTCGGACAGCTCGCGGGTGCCGCCGAGCTGTCGATGAACAGCCTCGGGGCCCGGGTGCCGATCGGCGGGATGTTCGGCCAGATCACCTATCCGGTGAACTCGCCGCTGGCCATCACGATGGGCTTCGCGGTCACCGAGGCCGGGGTGGGCAACTACGCCGACGCGATGGAGGCGCTCGACGACGTGCCGTCCGCCGGCGCCGAACACCTGGTGTCCTGGGTGAAAGCCGTCGTCTATGGTGCCGCGCAGCGGTGGACCGACGTCATCGACGAGGTGCGCAGCGCCGCCAACACCTGGCCCGACAAGTTCCTGGCCGCCGCCGCCGGAGTGGCCCACGGAGTGGCGGCAGCCAACCTGGGACTGTTCACCGAAGCGGAAAGTCGCCTGGTGGAGGCCAATTCGTCGCCGGCGGGGGAAGCGTGCAACCGCGCGATCGCGTGGTATCTGGCCATGTCGTATCGCGGCCTGGGCAACGAAGAAGCCGCGGTGCGGTTGCTCGAGTGGCTGCAGGCGTCCTACCCGTCGCCGGACGTGGCTGCCGCGCTGCGAGATCCGGCATACCGACTACAGACCACGACCGCCGAGAAGATCGCCTCCCGCCGGGATCCGTGGGATCCCGCCAGCGTCGAGGCCGACACGTCCGGGCGGGAGGCGCTGCTCGCCGAGGCGCAGGCCGAACTGGACCGCCAAATCGGCCTGACCCGCGTCAAAGAGCAGATCGAGCGCTACCGGGCCGCCACGCAGATGGCCAAAGTGCGCGCCGCCCGGGGCATGAAGGTCGCCCAGGCGTCCAAGCACATGATCTTCACCGGGCCGCCCGGCACCGGAAAGACGACGATCGCCCGCGTGGTGGCCAACATCCTGGCCGGGCTCGGGGTCATCGCGGAGCCCAAGCTCGTGGAGACCTCGCGCAAGGACTTCGTCGCCGAATACGAGGGGCAGTCGGCGGTCAAGACCGCCAGGACCATCGACCGGGCGATGGGCGGTGTGCTGTTCATCGACGAGGCGTACACGCTGGTGCAGGAACGCGACGGCCGGGCTGACCCGTTCGGCACCGAGGCGCTCGACACGCTGCTGGCCCGGATGGAGAACGACCGCGACCGCCTCGTCGTGATCATCGCGGGCTACCGCAACGACATCGACCGGTTGCTGGAGACCAACGACGGCCTGCGATCCCGCTTCTCGACCCGCATCGAGTTCGACTCCTACTCGCCGGAGGAGATCGTCGACATCGCCAAAGTCATTGCCGAAGCCAATGATTCGACACTCAGCGAGGCCGCAGCCAAACAGGTGCTCGACGCGGCCCTGCTGCTGAGCCAGAGCACCTCCGCCGGAAAGCCCGCACTCGACGTGGCCGGTAACGGTCGCTACGCCCGCCAGCTGGTCGAAGCCGGCGAGCAGAGCCGGGACATGCGGCTGGCCCGGTCAATGGATTTCGAGAGCCTCGGTGTCGAGGAGCTCAGCGAGATCAGCGGTGAGGACATGGCGGCGGCGATCGCGTCGGTGCACGGCCGAATGAACATCAGCGGGTAGACGATGGCAGGTTTCCGACTCACCACCAAGGTCCAGGTCAGCGGCTGGCGGTTCCTGCTGCGCCGCGTCGAGCACGCCATCGTGCGCCGCGACACCCGGATGTTCGACGATCCGCTGCAGTTCTACAGTCGCGCCGTCAGTGCCGGCATCATCATCGCTGTCCTGATCTGCCTGGGCGCCGCGTTGCTCGCCTACTTCAAACCGCTCGGAAAGCGCGGCGGGGACAGCCTTCTCGTCGATCGCACCACCAATCAGCTCTACGTCGTCCTGCCTGACAGCGGCCAACTCCGACCGGTGTACAACCTGACCTCGGCGCGGCTGATCCTGGGCAGCGTCGGCAACCCGTCGGCGGTGAAATCCCAAGAGCTCGACAACATGCCGAAGGGTCAGCCGCTCGGCATCCCCGGCGCGCCGTACGCCACACCCGTCGCTGCGGCGCCGGAGACGCAGTGGAGCCTGTGCGACACCGTCATCAAGCCCGACAGCGTCGCCCCGACCGTCGACACATCCGTGCTGATCACCCCGCTCTCCCTGGACGGATCCGTCGGAGCGATGCGTCCCGAGCAGGGAATGCTGGTGTCGTTCAAGGGGGCCGACTGGCTGGTCACCTCGACCGGACGCCACGCGATCGACCTGTCCGACCGCGCGGTGACCTCGGCAGTCGGCATTCCGGTCACGGCCAAGTCGACACCCATCTCCGAGGGGCTGTTCAACGCGCTGCCCAACGCAGGGCCGTGGCGGCTGCCCGATATCCCCGCGATCGGTGCGCCCAACACGGTCGGCCTGCCGCCGGAGCTGGTGATCGGGTCGGTGTTCATGACCGTCACCGACTCCGACGAACAGAACTACGTCGTGCTGCCCGACGGGGTGGCGAAGGTCAACGCCACCACGGCCGCCGCGCTGCGCGCCACCAACTCCTTCGGCATGATCACGCCTCCGCCGATGGAGGCCAGTGCCGTGTCCCGGATCCCGGAGCGGGTGTACACCTCGCCGCTCCCCGATGTGCCGATGACCATGCTTGGCCGGCAGGACACCCCGGCCCTGTGCTGGGCGTGGCAGCGCGAACCGGGTGACCAATCTCCGAAGACCACGGTGATCGCTGGTCGCCACCTGCCGCTGCCGCCGAGCGCGATGTCCACCGGGATCAACCAGATCAGTGGAGATGCCACGGTGCACATCACCGGCGGGCAGTACATCCGGCTGCAGTCACCCGATCCGCGCTACGGCGAGAGCCTCTACTACATCGACCCCCAGGGCGTGCGCTACGGCATCCCGGACGAGAAGACCGCCGGGACACTGGGTTTGAGCGCACCAACGACGGCTCCGTGGCAGGTGGTCAGCCTGCTGGTGGACGGCCCGGTGCTGTCGAAGGAGGCGGCGCTGGTCGAACACGACACCCTGCCCGCCGACGTGAACCCCCGCAAGATCAGCACCGACGGTGCGGTGCCGGCGAGCAACGGAGGTGGCGGATGACGACACGCAAGTTCACGCCGATCATCAAGCGCGGACCCCGGTTGACGCCGGGCGAGATCAACGTCACCCCGCCCGACGACCTCGGCATCGACATACCGCCGTCCGGCATGCAGAAGGCTCTGCCGTGGGTGCTCGGCGGGTGCATGCTCGGCATGATCGCGATCATGATCTTCAGTGGGGTGCGCCAACTTTCGCCCTACATGCTGATGATGCCGCTGATGATGGTGATGGGCGCGGTGGGCCTGGTCGCCGGCGGTGGCAGCGGCGGCAAGAAGGTCCCCGAGATCAATGCCGACCGCAAGGAGTACCTGCGCTACCTCGCCGGGCTGCGGACTCGGGTCACGTCGTCTGCAGCCGCACAGGTGACGTTCTTCAACTATCACGCGCCGCACCCCGACGACCTACTGTCCATCATCGGCACCCATCGGCAGTGGTCACGCGCCGCCAACGCGGACTTCTACGCGGCCACGCGGATCGGTCTCGGCTCGGAGCCGGCGGTGGACCGGCTGCTCAAACCGGCCGTCGGAGGTGAACTCGCCGGCCCGACCGGCGCGCCGCAAGCGCATCTGGAACCCGTCAGCCACATGTGGGTGACGAAGTTCCTGCGCACCCACGGGCTGATCCACGACTGCCCGAAACTGGTGCAGCTCAAGACGTTTCCGACGATCGCCGTCGGTGGGGACGAAAACGGATCCACCCGCCTGCTCGCGGCGATGGTCTGCCACCTGGCGGTGTTCCACCCGCCGGACATGCTGCAGATGCGGGTGCTCACCGACAACCCGGAAGACCCGGCATGGGCATGGCTGAAGTGGCTGCCGCACGTGCAGCACCAGTCGGACACCGATGCCGCGGGAACCACCCGGATGGTGTTCACCCGTCCCGACGGCCTCAGCGATCTGGCCGCCCGCGGACCGCACACCGCCGACGCGACGCCGAACGGCCCGTACGTCGTCGTCATCGACCTGACCGGCGGCCGCGCCGGCTTCCCCGCCGACGGCCGGGCCGGCGTGACGGTGCTGACGCTCGGCAACCACCGGTCGAGCTACCGCATCCGGGTCAGTGCCGACGGCACCGCTGATGACAGCCTGCCGAATGCGCCGTTCCGTTTGGTGGCCAGCGACGTCGACGGGCTCTCACCCGCTGGGGCCGAGCGGATCGCGCGCAAGCTGGCCGGCTGGTCGATCACCGGGACGATCATCGACAAGAGCACCCGCGTACAGAAGAAGGTCGCCACCGAGTGGCACGAGATCGTCGGCGCGCAGACGGTCGAGGAAGTCACCCCGGCCCGCTGGCGGATGTTCACCGACACCGACCGGGACCGGTTGCGCATCCCGTTCGGGCACGAACTCAAGACCGGCGAGGTCATGTACCTCGACATCAAGGAGGGTGCCGAGTTCGGCGCCGGACCACACGGAATGCTGATCGGCACAACAGGTTCGGGTAAGTCGGAGTTCCTGCGCACGCTGATCCTGTCGCTGGCGGCCACCCACCACCCCGATCAGATCAACCTGCTGCTGACCGACTTCAAGGGCGGTTCGACCTTCCTGGGCATGGAGAAGCTCCCCCACACCGCGGCCGTGGTCACCAACATGGAAGAGGAAGCCGAGCTGGTTAGCCGCATGGGTGAGGTGCTCACCGGTGAGCTGGACCGTCGCCAGTCGATCCTGCGCCAGGCCGGCGTGCAGGTGGGAGCGGCGGGCGCGTTGTCCGGCGTGGCCGAGTACGAGAAGCACCGCGAGCGCGGCGCTGACCTGCCGCCGCTGCCGACGCTGTTCGTGGTCGTCGACGAGTTCGCCGAGCTGCTGCAGAACCACCCGGACTTCCTGCAGCTCTTCGACCGCATCTGCCGCGTGGGCCGATCATTGCGGGTGCACCTGCTGCTGGCGACGCAGTCGTTGAACACCGGCGGTACGCGCATCGACAAGTTGGAACCGAACCTGACCTATCGAATCGCGTTGCGCACCACCAGCTCGTCGGAGTCCAAGGCCGTCATCGGCACACCTGAGGCGCAGTACATCTCCAACAAGGAGAGCGGTGTCGGCTTCCTGCGCGTCGGAATGGAGGACCCGGTGAAGTTCCAGAGCGTCTACACCGGCACCCCCTATGTGCCGACGGTCGTCGGAGCGGGCGACGCCGACGCCGGCCCGCGCACCCAGGCCGACCGCAGCCTGCGGATCCACCGCTTCACCGCGGCGCCGATCATGGATGCGACGGTGAGCTCATGACGAGCAGCGAATCGCAGGTGCTGCGCGAGGTCGTCCTGGAGCAGCTCACGACCGGAGAGAACCACGCTTACCGGATGTGGTTGCCGCCCTTGGCCGATCCCACGCCGGTCAACGAACTCGTCGCGCGCGACTATGCGCGGCGGCCGCTGCGCATCGGCGTCGGCGTCATGGACGAGCCGCGCCGGCACCGCCAGGAAGTGTGGGGGATCGACATCGCCACCGCGGCCGGCAATGTCGCGATCGGCGGTGCGCCGCAGACCGGCAAGTCGACGTTCCTGCAGACGTTCATCCTGTCGGCCGCGGCATCGCACACACCGCGGCAGATACAGTTCTACTGCGTCGACATGGGTGGCGGCGGTCTCATGTACGTCGAAGACCTGCCACACGTCGGTGGTGTCGCGACCCGCGCCGAACCCGATCGGGTGAACCGCGTCGTCGCCGAGGTGAAAGCCGTTCTGCGGCAACGCGAGCAGACGTTCAAGCAGTACCGGGTCGGATCGATGGCCGACTACCGGCAGATGCGTGAGGATCCGAACAATCCCGCGTCGGCCGACCCTTTCGGTGACGTCTTCCTCGTCATCGACGGCTGGCCCGCGTTCGCTGCGGAGTTCACCGATCTCGAGCCGGTCGTGCAGGACATCGCGGGGCAGGGCCTCGCGTACGGCGTGCACACGATGATCTCCACGCCCCGCTGGACCGAGTTGCGCGCCCGTGTGCGCGACTACCTCGGCACCAAGGTCGAGTTCCGGCTCGGCGACGTCAACGAGACGCAGATCGACCGCATCACCCGCGAGATCCCGGCGAACCGGCCGGGCCGGGCCGTGTCGAGCGAGAAGCACCACCTGATGATCGGGGTGCCGCGACTCGACGGAGTGCACAGCGCCGAGGGACTGGTCCCGGCGATGGCCGAAGCCGTGCGCGAGATCGCGGCGCGGCACACCGACTCTGCGCCGCGTGTCCGCGTGCTCCCGAGCCGCGTCCATCTACAGCAGCTGGATCCGCAGCCGCCTGGCCCGGACGCCGATTACCGGACCCGGTGGACGGTTCCTGTCGGGGTGCGCGAGTCCGACCTCACGGTGGCGCACAACCACATGCACAACACCCCGCACCAGCTGATCTTCGGCGCCCCGAAGTCCGGCAAGACCACGATCGCCACCGCGATCGCGCAGGCGATCTGTGCCCGCAACAGCCCCCAACAGGTGCGGTTCATGATCGCCGACTACCGGTCGGCGCTGCTCGAGGCGGTGCCGGAGAGCCATTTGCTGCCGGCCGGCGGGATCAACCGCAACCACGACAGTCTGGTGGAGTCGGTGAAGGCGCTGGCGGCCAATCTGACGAAGCGGTTGCCGCCCGCCGACGTGACGCCGGCGCAGCTGCGTCAGCGGTCCTGGTGGACGGGCCCGGACGTGGTGTTGCTCGTCGACGACTGGCACATGATCGTCGCCGCCGGCGGGATGATGTCGCCGATGGTCCCGCTGGCACCGCTGCTGCCCGCCGCCGCGGACATCGGTCTGCACATTGTGGTCACCTGTCAGATGAGCCAGGCGCACCGGGCCACGATGGACAAGTTCGTCGGCACCGCGTACGGCGCCGGAACCCCCACGATGTTCCTTTCGGGAGAGAAGCAGGACTTCCCGTCCCGCGAGATCGTGGTCAAGAAGAGACCCCCTGGCCAGGCATTTTTCGTTACGCCGGATGCCAAGGAAGTCATCCAGGCCGCCTACGTCGATCCCCCCGCAGAAGAAGTGTTCGGAGCACCCCGCGAGGGCGGTTAACATGATTACTGCGGTCGTCCAGCAAACGCAGACCACGCGGGAGCGGCGACCGGGTCGGGGATTCAGCTCAGCGCAGAGCGGGTTATTCCCTGGACAACAGTAAAAAAACCCGTGTAGATGCGAGCAGGAGCGAGGAGCTAGCAAATGCAACCACTGAATCACGATCCAGGCGCCATCGGAGTCGGCGGCCAGGTCACCGCCAGCGGTGCACGTGGTCTGGCGACCGGAACCGCGGCCACCACCGAGGTCTCCGCGCTGGCTCCCGCCGGTGTCGACGAGGTGTCCGTGCACGCCATGGCGGCTTTCATGGCCGAGGGTGTGCAGACGCTCGGCATCAACGCTCTCGCGCAGGAAGAGATCGCTCGCGCCGGCGCCACGGTCATCGAACTGGCCGGCGTGTATGACGCGGTTGACGCCGCCAACGGCGCCACCCTGATCTGATCGACGAACCACGACGTCTGGTTGAGCAATGGCTGCGCCACCGATTCTCATTCCGCCTGTGTGGGGAGCGTTCCCCCCGGAGGTGAACACGGCTCGTCTGCAGGCCGGGGCCGGCCCCGCGCCGATGCTGCAGGCTGCTGCGGGGTGGGAAGCGTTGGCGATCT
Organism: Mycobacterium sp. IDUB_1; assembly: GCF_055419625.1. Classification (NCBI taxonomy): domain Bacteria; kingdom Bacillati; phylum Actinomycetota; class Actinomycetes; order Mycobacteriales; family Mycobacteriaceae; genus Mycobacterium; species Mycobacterium sp. IDUB_1. The sequence goes on from NZ_JBVAYA010000001.1 coordinate 788,451, forward strand.
CGCTGGAGACCCAAGCCGACGAATTGGCGGCCAGCCTGGCTTCGCTGGCGCAGAACTGGCAGGGCACCGGCGCCGACCGGGCGATCAGCGCGGCGATGCCGATGGTGATCTGGTTGCGGATGCTGGCGCTGCAGGCCCAGAAGAGGGCCCTGCAGGCGTCGGCGCAAGCAAGCGCCTACACAACGGCCTTCGCCGCGACCCCGCAGCTCACCGAGATCGAGTTGAACCACATCACGCACGGCGTGCTGGAGTCGACGAACTTCCTCGGCGTCAACACGGTGCCGATCGGGATGAACGAAGCCGACTACATCCGCATGTGGGATCTGGCGGCCACGGTGATGAGCACCTACCAGGCCGAGACCGTGACCAACGCGACGTTCGAGCCGATCACACCGCCGAAGCCGATCGTGGTGCCCGGTGGCGCCGAGGCGGCGCTGGCGACGGGCCTGACCGGTGCGGCGCCGGGGATGGCCAGCGCGGTAGCGCGTGACGCCACGATCGCGAAAGTCAGCGCGAGCGGCAAGATCGACGAGGCGGGCCAGAAGGCCGGACACTTCGAGGGTGCAGCCAATCAGGCTGCGCAGCAGGCGAAGTCGCCGGCCGAGCAGGGTCAGCTGATGCAGCAGGGCCCGCAGATGGCGATGCAGATGGCCTCCCAGGTGGGGTCGACGCTGGCGCAGGCGCCGCAGCAGCTGATGCAGGGCGTGACGCAGCCATTCCAACAGCTCACGCAGCCGTTGCAGCAGATGTCGTCGCTGTTCGGGCAGATGGGTATGGGCGGCGACAAAGGTGCCCAGGTCGGAATGCTCGGCGCCACACCGTTTTCCAATCATCCGGCGATCGGCGGGAACGGACCGGCGGCCGGGGCGGGTTTGGTTCGCGCCGCGTCACTGCCCGGCGCCGGCGGGACATCAGCACGGACGCCGTTGATGTCGAACCTGGTCGGCAAGGAACTCCAGCCCAACCTGTCCGCGGTAGCAGTCGGCGCGGCCGCGGGAGGCGCCGCGGCCGGGCTGGCTCCGGTTGGTCAGGGCAGCGGTGCCGGTGGCGGCCCGATGGGAATGGCGGGCCACCGCGGCCAGGGGGGCGGGGGAGGCCACCGGTCTTCGCTGACCGCGCCCGCGCTTTTGGACTACGACCTCGACGAGGACGACACGGACGACTGGTAGGTCGTCCACCACCACAGACTTGCCGGCCACCAGGGTCGGGGAGCCCGCCGCAGCGGCGGGAACACAGTAAACCGGGAACGGTAAGAGAGGGAAGGTAGGGACATGGCACTTGAGGCAGATGTTGCTGCATTAAGTGCGGGAGCGGCTACGTTCGACCGGATCTCCGGCGAACTCCAGGCCGTCCGCGCTCATGTTGAGACGATCGCCGCGTCCGCGAAGGCAAACCTCGACAGCCCGCAGGCGGGCATCGCCCTGCAGGCAGCGTTGACGCGCTACCACGAGGCCGCCGACCAGCAGACTCGGTTGCTCTCCGATATTTCGCACAACATTCAGCAGAGCGGCTTGCAGTACGACAGCACCGACGCGGACAACTCGTCCAGCCTGACTCACGCGATGGGCAACGTGCTCGGCCACTGAGCGCCACCATCGGACGATCGAAACACTCAAGGAGACAACAATGAGCGGACCCATTTCCTACAACTTCGCCGGCATCGAGAATGATGCTGCGGATGTCCATGGCGCGGTCGGCCGCGTCAACGGGCTGCTGTCCGAGGGCCAGAGCGCGCTGAATTCGCTGCAGGCAGCGTGGGTCGGCACCGGTTCGGATTCGTACCAGGCCGTCCAGCAGCGCTGGAACCAGAATTCCGAGGAGCTCAATCAGGCTCTGCAGAACCTCGGTCATGCCGTGGCCAATGCCGGCCACGACATGGGTTCCACCGAAAAGGGTGTCGAAAGCACGTTTCACATCTGAACGAGGATGCCGGTGGGCGCCCGTCGCGCGTTTCGACCGCACGGACGCCCACCGCATACTCCCCACTCCCCAACCCCCTGAGAGGCACACATGTCCGCCGACTATGACCGGCTCTTCGGTTCACCGGATGCTGTACGGACGGTCGAGGACGAGCCCGATCGCGACACCCCGCCTGCGGGCCGGGATTCGGTGACCCCGCCGGCGATGCCGGCCGCCACCCCGCGGACGCAGGCCGCACCGCCGCCGCGGCAGGCTGAAGTCACCAGCCAGATGCCGCCGCTGCCGGTCACGGCACCCCAGCAGCTGCCGAGCAACGGCATGATGCGTGCCCCGCAGGCCCCGGCCGGCGCCCGCCACGAGCAGCCGCGGCACGCGTCAACGCCCGCACCCCGCCCGACCCCCGCGCCGGCACCCACACAACACTTCGCCGACGTCGAGGTCGACCGTCGACCCGTCGTGCAATCCGCGCCGACCTCGGCCGCCTCGATGGGTAACCATCGCGCCATCGACGCGCTCTCCCATGTCGGTGTCCGGTCCGCGGTCAAGATGCCGTCGCAGCGCGGCTGGCGGCACTGGATCTACCTGCTGACCCGCATCAACCTCGGGCTGTCCCCTGACGAGCTCTTCGAGATGGATCTGCACAACCGGATCCGGCGCAACGCCCGCGACTCCTATCAGATCGGAATCTTCGGCCTCAAGGGCGGCGTCGGCAAGACCGCGGTGACGGTGGCGCTGGGTTCGTCCCTGAGCTCCATCCGTGGCGATCGCATCCTGGCGATCGACGCCGACCCCGACGGCGGAAATCTCGCCGACCGAGCCGGGCGCCAGTCTGCCGCAACAATCTCGGACTTGTTGAGCGACAAGGAACTTCACCGCTACAACGACATCCGCGCCTACACCAGCATGAACAGCGCGAACCTCGAAGTGTTGTCCTCCGAGGAGTACAGCGCCGCGCGCCGTGAGTTCAACGACGAGGACTGGCGCGCAGCCACCGAAGTGGTGTCGCGGTACTACAACCTCGTTCTCGCGGACTGCGGTGCCGGGCTGTTCCAGCCGGGAGCACGTGGCGTGCTCTCCACGGTGTCGGGTCTGGTCATCGTGGCGAGCGCGTCGATCGACGGTGCGCGGCAGGCCGCGATCACGATGGACTGGCTGCGCCAGAACGGTTATCAGGATCTGCTCGGTCGGTCCTGCGTGGTGATCAACCATGTCGTGCCCGGCAAGCCGAACATCGATGTCGACGATCTGGTGCAGCAGTTCGAGCGGCACGTGGCACCCGGCCGAGTCATCGTGCTGCCGTGGGACAAGCACATCGCGGCAGGCACTGAGATCCAGCTCGACTTGCTGGGCAAGGACTTCCGCCGCCGCGTGGTCGAACTGGCCGCAGCGCTCTCTGACGACTTCGACAGGCTCGAGCGGCGTTGACCGCGACGGCCACACCTACGTCGTCGTCGAGTGTCGCCCCCGGGCGCCCGGCGACGACGCGCGTCACGATTCTGACGGGCCGTCGCATGACCGACCTGGTGCTGCCGTCGGCGGCGCCGATCGAGAGCTACGTCGACGAGACCGTGAACGTGCTCGCCGACATCCTGGAGGACACCCCGCCGGAATTATTGGCGGGCTTCGACTTCAAGGCGCAAGGGGTGTGGTCGTTCGCGCGTCCAGGCGCTCCGCCGATCAAGCTGAACGAGTCGCTCGACGATGCCGGTGTGGTCGACGGCTCGCTGCTGACGGTGGTGTCGGTCAGCCGCACCGAACGGTACCGGCCGCTCGTCGAGGACGTCATCGACGCGATAGCGGTGCTCGACGAGACGCCGGAGTTCAACCGGACCGCGCTGTACCGCTTCGTCGGGTTGATGCTTCCGCTCGCCGCACTGGTGATCACCGCAGTCTCGATCCTGTCGTGGACGTCCACGGGTCGTGACTGGTGGTGGCCGGTCTCGCTGGGTGTGCTCGGTGTGGCACTGATGGGCGGCAGCTGGCTCGCGCAAACCCGTTACGGCAGCCTCGATATGGCGGAGAGCCTGCTGGTGTCGTCACTGCTGACGCTCGGCGGGGGAGTGGCCCTGGCGGTTCCGTTGCCTCGTGGCGTCGAATCGTTGGGCTCACCACAGATCGCGGGTGCTGGTGCCCTGCTGTTGCTGATGGTGCTCGCCACCCGCGGAGGTCCGCGGCGACGGGCAGAGATCGCCGCGTTTCTGGCGGTGGTCGCGACGGCCGTGACGTTCGCCGCGGTTGCGTTCGGCTACGGGTGGCAGGACTGGGTCCCCGCGGGTGCGATCGCGTTCGGGCTCTTCGTCGTGACCAACGCCGCCAAACTGACTGTGGCCGTGGCTCGGATCGCGCTGCCGCCGATCCCGGCGCCCGGCGAGACTGTGGCCAACGACGAGCTGCTGGACCCGGTGACGACCGACGACACGTCGGAGGAGTCGGAGACATGGCAGGCGATCATCGCATCGGTGCCGGATTCCGCGGCGCGGCTCACCGAGCGCAGCCGGCTGGCCAAGCGACTGCTGATCGGTTTCCTCACTGCCGGCGCGTCGATCCTCGCGGTTGGCTCGATTGCCGTTGTGGTGCAAGGCCACTTCTTCTTGCACAGCCTGATCGTGGCGGCATTGGTGACGGTGCTGTGTGGGTTCCGCTCCCGGCTGTACGCCGACCGGTGGTGCGCCTGGGCGCTGATGGCCGCCGCAGTGGTGATCCCGACGGGTGTGGCGGTGCGCCTGTGCCTCTGGTATCCCGAGCAGGCCTGGCTGGTGCTGGCGATCTACACCGCGGTGGCCGTCGTCGCGGTGATCACGATCGGCGCGACGGATGGCGTGCGGCGCGTATCGCCGGTGACCAAGCGCATCCTCGAGCTCGTCGACGGCGCGACGATCGCCGCGGTGATCCCGATGCTGCTCTGGATAGCTGGCGTGTATGACCTGCTGCGAAATCTGCGGTTCTAGGAGGTTCTGGTGACCAATCCCGCTCCGCTGACGGTCGATCCGGATGCGCTAGCAGCTGCAGGTGGCGCATTGTCGGCAGCCGCCAGCGAATTGCCGGCGGCGCCGGAGCCTTTCATGCCGGTGGGGACCGATCCGTTGTCGACGACGATCATCGGACAGATCCCTGCTGTCGAGGGGCCGATCTACGAGCAGTTGCCGGCGGTGAAAGCTCAAGCGACGCAGACCGCGAGCAGTGTCAAGAACGCTGCCAACGCCTACACGGCCGCAGATCAGCGGATTGGCGGTGCCATCGATGCCGAGATGCAGGACGTTGCGGGAACGGGTGCTGGCGCCGCTGGGTCGGCTGGTGGAGCCGCGGGTTCGGCGGCCGGAGCCGCAGGATCGGCGGGCTCGGCGGGCGGTGGCATGAGCCAGATGATGAGCATGCCCATGCAGATGGCGTCGCAGATGTCTCAGATGCCGATGCAGGTGATGAGCGCCGTGCAGCAGGCACCACAAGGCGTCATGCAGGGGGTCCAACAGGTGGGGCAGCAGGTGCAACAGATGGTCGGCCAGTTCGGGGGTGTCGGAGGACAAACCGGTAGCGCCGGCGGCGAATCAGGCAGCGCGCCGAGCGTGGACGTACCGCAGGCCGAGCCGGCGCAGGAGACGACGGACGGCGCAGCCGGGAGCGATCCGAGTGCCGAGCGAGCGCCGGAGACAGAACCAAAGGACAAGGCAGAGGAAGACGCGCCCGGACGGCACCGTGCAGCGGATGATCGGATCAACCTGTGACCGGCTCGCTGCAGGTCAATCCAGGCGAATTGCGCTCTGCGGGGTCGACGTTCACGGGAGTTGCCGACAAGCTCGCGGCGCTCGACCCGGGCACACCGTTGGCCGACGCTGCTGCGGCAGTGCCTGGCCTGAAGACTGCCGGCGCGTGCTTGACTGCGAAAGAGTCGGTGGCGCAGCAGATGATCACGATCACCAGCGCTGCTCGCACCTACGGCGAGAACCTCACGTCGGCTGCTGACAAGTACGAAGGAACCGATCAGGCGTCGGGCAACAAGATCGCCGGGGTTCCGATGCCGACACCCGGCGGCTGATCAGACGGTCGCGGTGGCGTTGACTGCGTCGCCGATCATCACCCCGAGGTGCTGCCAGTAGACCCAGTCCGCGATCGCGGTCCGCTGAGATTCTGCATCGGTGGCTGTGTGGGCTCGGTGCAATGCATGGACCTGAGCGTGCTCGGCATAGGTGATGAAGGCTTGGAGATGAGCCACGCCGCGTTGTGGGCTGGTGCTCATGAGCGGCTTGGCGACCTCGAACCACAGCTTGGCGGTCTCGTCGGCGGGAGGGTCTTGATCGGCCGGGGCGGGTGGCAGTAGTTCGTTGAGCCCGTTGTCGCTGACGGCGTTGAGTTGCTGTGCGGCGGCGGGTGCGATCACATCTAACCGGCTGCGGCCCTGCATCTTTCCGCTGTCGGGCATGTCGTCAGCGGTGAGGATGACTTTGGCGACGCCGGGATCGAAGGTGGCGAACTGCTCTTCGGTTGCGACCACGGCACGCAGCTTCTTGTCGTGGTGCTGCGCCCAGCGCTGAATGGCGAGGATGGGGTAGGTCGCCCAGGTGGCGCGCTCGGACAGGGGAATCGATTCGTCGGCCGACGCCATCTTCACGGTGTCGGGCAGGTGGACCCCGTCGGGGATGTATCCGAGGCCGTAGCTGTTGGCGACGACGATCGTGCCGTCCATCGTGACGCCGGTGACCCAGAAGAAGCCGAAGTCCATGACGCCGACGTTGAGCGCGGCCGCGATGTGGCGGGCTCGTTGCAACGGATCGTGCCCAGTTGCCTTGCGGCGCAATGCTCCTGCGGTGGTGGCTGCCGCGATGGCGTCGCGTTCGGCACGGCTTGCGGACACGGGGACGGGTGCTGGCGCCGCCGCGGCGTTGGCTGCGGTGGCCGCGGACATGGGAGCAACACCCGGGCCGCCGGTGGCAGCGGGAGCAGTGCCGGGCGCGGGAGGCGCCGGCGGTGCTGGCGTGGTGGGAGGGCCGAGCGGCACTGGCGGGGGCGATGCGGGCGCGCCGCTCGGGGCGGACGCCACCGGTGCGGCTCCGGCCGAGCCGCCGCCCATGGCACCACCGGATGCCCCGCCCGCCGAGCCGCCTGCGGGGGGTGCCGCAGCTGCGGCTTGATTGACCGGGGCCTGAGTGGGTGCGGGAGACGCTGCGGGCGGGGGGGAGGAGAGCGGGGCAGGTGCCTGGCTTGCCAGCGGCTGGACGGGAGATGGTTTAGCGGCGTTTGCACTATTCGAGTTGGCGGTTCCACCAGCAGCTGTGTTTGTATTCGACGCGGCTGTGCCATTGGCGGCGCTGGGTTGGGCTGTTCCCGTGGGGCTGGATGCCGTGCCCGATTGGCTAAGTCCTGGTGAGCTACTTGACCCGGCTTGCGGTGAAACAGAGGATGGGCTCGTCCCGCCCCCCGTCCCCGACGAGCCAGCGCCACCAGCCAGCGCCGAACCGGGTGAAGCCGTTGCAGGGCTAGGTCCAGCTGCACCCGGGTCAGAGGGCGGCGATCCGGGAGCATTCGGTGTAGGCGCGGTTGCGGCTGCATTTGCGGGATTACGCTGTACGGTTTCTGAATTTCCTGAGTTGGGGGCTTGACCTCCGCGACTGTTCAGGAGGTTCCCTACATTTGGCTTTTGATTGCTCCCGCTGGGCATGGAATAGCCAGTACGTGTGATCGGCGGGTTTGTGGATGGCGCCTCGCTCGGATTCCTGTTCATAGGATCGACCGGCTGTTTGAGGAGATTAGATAGCGAATCCGCCGGAGGTTTCCAATCCTTGAAGGCGACGATTTGCCCCTCACTGGAGCTGACGAGAGTTTTGCAGGCGTCATGGGCCTCTCGCACTACCGTGTCGATCGCCTGTTGTCTTTCTGACTCACTATCGAAAGGCATATCCCTAATGATTTGAATGGCTGCTTCAGCCGCAGCAACAATATCCACGATCTGTTCTTTCACCGCCGCGACGATCGCAGCCGCATAATTCTGCCAAGTTATCGCACCCACAAGCTGACCCTGAAGCACGGTCAGCTGGCTTATCGTTCGTGAAACGGCAGAACCAGCGGCGTTTGCGCCGCTCCCTGACCAGAGTGGGGTACCGAAGATATGTCTTGATAGGTCCTGCCAACCAGTCAACGCGCGGGTCTCGTCTTGAAGAATGCGCGTCCACGTCGTGGCGCGTGTTCGAAGGGAGTCCTCGTCAATCTCTGGCCAAGCTGGGAACGCAGTGATGGCGGGTCCGTGTTCGCTCGTGGGCCGCGCGACGGTCATAGTCAGCCACCCACCGCGAGGCAGGCCTCATTGAGAGCACCCGCAACACCGGTGGCCACCTCATTAAGGTAGTTATCAGCTGGCACGTAGGTCGGCAACGCAGCTGCGAAAGTTCTCCGGTATTGAGCGGCGAGTAGAGAAAAGCTTTCGATAACCGCGTTACCGCTGCGCTTACCTATTTGCGCAATTCGGTCCGCAAAGGTGTTCATGACCGGAACTACTTCTTCGTTGACCGACCTCTGCTGTATATCCCACGTTGAGGCTGGGACATTTGGGTCTGTGGCTAGCCAGTCGACTGTCTGGGCAGATAGGTCAGCTATTAGCCCAGCGATATCGGGACAGACTGCGTTCGGCTGTGTCAAGAATCTGCTCGACGCATTGACTCCTGTGCCAGGAGCCTTTTCCTGCGTACCCGTCGGCGGTGGTTGAATTGACGCTCTAGAATCCGCTGAACCGAACGCTATAGCGTTGCAGATTGAGCTGATCGCCAGGGTGAGTCCCACGGTGACTCTAGCAAGATGGTCATCAATCGGTTCGTACAACGTGATTGCCTTTGCGTATGCACGCGCATAGGCAATGAATTGTTCGTAGAGCGTTTCAACAACTTTATTTGGAGTGCGGTTCGCGAGCGGCTCAGTCTGGTCCGCCGCAGCCTTCATCGCAGCGGCAACGGCGCGGTACTGAGCAAGCTGGTCTTCCCTCCACGCGCTTACAGGTACAGACGGATCGCGTTGCTTCCAGCCGTTATCCTCCGCTGCCGCGAGAGAGTTATTGATGGGATCCCAAGCGGCGCAGGTTGGCTCGGCCGTTATCAAGGAAATCTGTTGGCGTGACGGGTCGCCGCTGGCAGCGGTAGGACCGGAACCAACGGACACGCCCGGGGAATTCGATCGATCATCTGGGCCTTCCCGGGTCACCAGCAAGGTTGTTACTGCCGTGACGACTACGACTACTAGAATGGCAAGTCCGCCAAGAACCCACTTCGTTGTTTTGCCGCCCTTCGGTGATGGCGGGGGCAGCGGGCCCCACTGAGGAGGCGGCCCCTGCGGTGGCGGCGGCCATTGGCCGGACGGCGGCATCGTCATGCAGACCGCTCCGGTTCCTGCCGCAACATCCCAACCTCCCAGTCAACGCGTTTCAGCGACGGCTATCGCCAGGGTGTGACCAATCCAGCTTACGAGACACCCGAGGTGCCCCCTGGCACCGATTTCTCGACATCTCTCAGCGCAGACCTACTCCTGCGTCATCTCCGCGGTGATCTCCGCGACCACCGCATCGATGCGTTCCCGGTCGGCGTCGATCGACGCCGCCGCATCCGCGGACGCCTTCTGCAGCGCCTCGTTGACCCGGCCCTCGACCGTCTCGGCTCCCAGCCGCAGCAGACCGTCCTGGATGTAGACGTCCTGCAACCAGTGATGGCCGTTCAGCGTCACCTCGACAGTCTCGGTCTCGTCCGCCGCGGTGAACGATTCGCTGGCCATCTTGTCGAGCTGTTCGTCCATCAACGATTGCAGCCGACGTGCTTGGCGCAGAACCGCTTCCACCTCAGGGTGCATGTCCTCGCTCACTAGGACTCCTTCCTCGTGCCATCAGAGCCCGGCCGCCGACGCGGCTGCAGCCCGATCACCGGTTCGGTGTGCGGGCGCTCCTCGGTGTAGATCTCCTCGTCCTGCGACAGCTGCGGGTTGCGCTTCTTCTCCCCGCTCCCGCCGGCCCCGTGGGCACCGTGCATCGGCGCCATGCCACCACCCATGCCGCCTCCGGCCGCCGCACCACCGGCGGCCGCACCTGCAGCACCGGCCGCTGGTCCCGCCGCCGCTGCGTAGGGCGTCGGCGCCACCGTCTCAGCACCCACCGCCGGCTGCAACGGGACGCCGGGAACGCCGCCACCTCCACCGCCGCTGCCCCCGCCCGCGCCGCCTCCGCCGCGCGCCGCGGCGGGCCGCAGCTTGGGATCATTGGGCGACGTCGGATCGCCCTTGCCGAGACCCGGCATGCCGCCGCCAGGTGCGCCGCCGCCCGGTTGGCCGCCACCCGGTTGTCCACCACCGGGCGACCCGCCACTCGGGGCGCCGCCACCCTGACCCGCTTGCTGACCTGCCTGCTGCGCCGCTTGCGCCGCCTGTGAGGCCGGATCCCCGGCCGACATGGGAGACACCGGCGCCTCCTGCGGCGCCCCACCACCCGATCCGCCGCCGGGTGCCTGCTGGCCGCCACCGCCGCCACCGCCCGTCTGCTCGCCCTCGCGATATGGCCGGGCCCGACGATGATCCTCGGCAGTGACCGGCATGCCCGACACCACCGGTGCCGGCGGTTCGTCGGCCTCGACCTGGTTGACCACAGCCTCGCGGGCGTAGGTGTTGCGCAGCTCCTCGGACTTCTTCTGCTCTTCGGCGATCTTGTTCATCGCATCGGCGAACCCAGGAGAGCCGATCGGGTTGGCCAGCACCTGCTGCGACAACTCGCGGTAGCGCTGCGCGATCGGCTCGTGATCGCTCTTGGCCTTGCTGTGCGCCTTTGCCGCCACGTCGGCCTCATCGGCCAGGCGCTTCCAGGCTCCCGACAGCGAGATCAGCCAGTCGCGGTAGGCGTTGAACTTCGCGTACGCCGCGTCCGCGGCCTGGCCTTCCCAGTCCGTGGAGTTGACCTCGAACTCCTGCGCCGACGCGGCCAGCGAATCGGCGTTCGCCCGCCACATCGTGGCGGCAGCCCGCAGCGAGGCGCCGTCGTCACCGGCGTCGAGGGCCGCCTGCGCCGACTGCGGATCCATGAAGCCCTGCTCGGATGCCAACTGCCCCTTCGGGATCGGCATCTTCGGCGGGCGGGGCGGCGCGGGGATGTCCGGAGTCTTCGGCATCACCGGACCGCCGGGTGCACCGCCGGGGACGTCGAACGTCGATCCGATACCTTCACCCGACTGCTGGTCGATCTGGGTGTAGGCAGCCGCAACGTTGTCGAGCGTCTGAGCGAGACGCTGTCCCTCGATACGGCCGTATTCCTGGTAGGCCCAGAGGTTTTCGGCGTTCTGCGCGATGTTGGTCACCGCGACGCTGGCGATGATCAGCGCATCGGCGGAGATCAACGGCGGTTGCGCCTGCGCCGATGCAAACGTCAGACCGCGGATCTGATGGGCCTTGGCCGTCAGATCCGACGGTTGGACCCGCACTTCGTCACTCATGCGCGTTCTCCCTCCAGCACCGTCTGGTACCGGCTCTCTTCCCGCGGGTTGATCAGCCGAATCGGCAGCTGCTTGTGCCGTGGTGTGGCGATGAACGTGCTGCGCAACATGACTCGGCCCACCCCCGGATGCGGTCCCAGATATGTCGTCGCAGTCGGCCATGCCACCTTGGCGACCTGCCCGATGCGTGCGTTGACATAGCCCGCGAACTCTTCGAACTGCGGGCTGAGCGTGACGACGGCCCCGGCCGCGGCCGACCGGACCACGAACTGCGTGAACAGCCGCGCGTCGCCGAGGTTGATGCTGACGTCGACGTCGTCGAACGGCATGTACACCGGATAGCGATCCGCGGTCTCGCCGACGAGGATGCCGGCCGATCCGATCGGCAGCTCGTAGTGCCGGTCGCTGACCGGGCTCTCCCCCAGCAGGGCTGCGCGCTGGCCGCCGAACAGACACGCAAAGCCGCGTGGAGTGGACGGATTCGCCAGCGTGGTCAGCAGCACCGTCGTCGTCGGCGCGACACCGGGGGCGATGCGCACCCGGGTCAGCGTGTGGTCGGCCCGGGCCGACCACCACACGTCGGGGCCACCCGGTGCGCTGTACGCGGCGGTGAACGTGCTGCGCCCCTTGATCATCGACCACGTTTCTCGCTCGAAGCTGATCTCGGTGGCGCGGTCGAAGTCGTCGAAGCTGCGGGCCGGGCGGGCGTCGACGCCCTTGCTGGCCAGGTGATCGGCGATCCGCGTGGTGGACGCCATCAGGTACTGGGCCAACCCGGCCACCCCGGTATCGCGCCGCAGCGCTGCCTTCCGCGTCTTCTCCGGATCGGCGCGCAACACGATCCACGTCCGGCGATTCGCCGGCGCCGGATAGGGCCCGACTACCTGGTCGTAGAGCGCGACAAGGGCGGCTGGCGCCGTCCTACCGACCCGGTACCCGGCCGACACCACATCGGCCTCCAGATCGGGGCAGTAGGCCGCCAACAACTCTTCGATCGTGCGGGTGTCGACCACGTCGTCGGTGAACGCCGCGCCGTTGACGATCACCGTCGGAGTGAACGGGCGGGGTACCAACTCGATGACCGAGACCACGTAGTCGCCCTGCCACCGCAACGCGACATGGTCACCGGGGATGACGGTCGCTCCGACCGCCGGTTCCGACGGGGCCGGGGGAGGCTGGCGGTGCCGGCGCCGCCACGCGAAAAGCGCTGCGATCCAACCGGTCACGCGGCGGCCGCGCAGGGTGAGTATCGCGCCGATGCCGATCAGCACCGACAGCGTGATGCCCAGCCACATCAGATGCATCTGGGCGAACAGCAGCAGGCAGGCGGGGATCAGCACCGCCGCCCACAGCGCGTGCCCGGTGGTGAACCGCACCCCGAACACGGACAACACCCTGCTCATCGGCGCCTCAACGCCCGCCGTGCCATCGCGCCGATACCCAGCGCCGCGGCCACGCTCGCAGCGACGATCACGACCCACGTGATCGGGCTCCGGTCGGGTGGGGGCACGTACACCGGAGGCGGAATGGCTTTGATCTGGTACGGGATCGTGGCTGGCCCGGGCGGCACGTCCCAGGTCAGCGCCGCGACCGGATCGACCACACCGGCGCCGACGACGTTGTCCGCCCCTCCGCCGGGATGGCGGGCCGTTGCGGTGATGCGGTTCATGACCTGGGCCGCGGTGAGCTCCGGGAAGCGTTGCCGCACAAGCGCAGCCAACCCCGACACATAGGCGGCCGAGAACGACGTGCCGGCGATCGGGATGGGTCCGTCCTCCCCCTGCAGCGCGTTGACCGGATTGCCGTCGTAGCCGAGCGCCACCAGATTCTCGCCGGGCGCCGCGGCCCCGACCCACGGCCCCTGCATGGAGAACCCGCTGGGCGCTCCGTTGGGGCCGATGCTGCCGACGGTCAGTACCAGCGGCGAGTACCACGCCGGGGACACGATCGTCTGCACGTTGGCCCAGCCGCGCGGATCGGCGGGCACCGCGGCATCCGGCGGAGGATTCTGGGTGCACTCAGAGCCCGTGTTGCCGGCGGCGACGACGATCACCGCGTTCTTGACGTTGACCGCGTAGTTCACCGCCGCGCCGACGACGCTCTCGTTGATCGGGCGGGTCACCTTGTAGCAGGCCGCCTCGCTGATGTTGATCACCTGCGCGCCCAGGTTGGCCGCATGCACGATCGCGCGGGCGAGGCTGCGCAACGACCCCGCGGTCTGGGTCGAGTTGGGGTCGTTGGGATCGGTGCGCGTCCCCACCGGCTGGAAGCTGTCGGAGGTCTGGCGCAGCGACAGGATCCGGGCGTCGGGCGCGACGCCGACGAAGGCGTCGGTGGGGGCGGGCCGCCCCGCGATCACCGCGGCGGTCAGGGTGCCGTGCGCGTCACAGTCCGACATGCCGTTGCCGGCCTGGTCGACGAAGTCCCCGCCCGGTTCGGCGGGGACGCGCGGCGACCCGTTGACCCCCGTGTCGATCACAGCAACAGTTATGCCGGCCCCCGTGGCGAACCGTTGCGCGTCGGCCAACCGCAGATAGTCATTGGCCCAGGGTCGGTCAGCGAAGTTGGAGTTCGGGAACACCGTCGGGGCGGCACACACCCGACGCTGCTCCATCGGCTGATCCGGACCGGTCTCATCAGGCGGGATCGCAGCCGGATCGATGACCGGTGGCTCGATCGCGCTCGCTGTCGGCGGTGCCAGCAGAACGACGAGCATCAGAGCAGCAAACAGGGAAGCCAGTCGCCGCACTACTGGACTCCCCCCGCTCGACGTTGACCGACGGGCACCGCCCGCACCGACGTCAGCAAACATAGCGCCGCCTCGTTCGCGGCGCAAAAGGTCACGTCAGACGTCTTCGGTGCGGGCACATGGGCAAGCCTAAGGGCCCGCGGAGGGAGGTCGTTCCGCTTTCTTCGGGTGCCCTAGGCGTCGAGATCCTTCTGCACCAGCTCGGCGATCGTGTTCACCGCGGCCTCGTCGTCGGAGGCGACGGTGACCTGCGCACCGTTGCCCGCGCCCAGCGTCATGATCATCAGCGCCGAGCCGGCGTCCACCGGCTCACCGCCGTCGACCGAGAGCGTGACGGGTACACCGGCGTTGACCACGGCCTCGGCGATGATCGCGGCGGGCCGGGCGTGCAGTCCGATGGACGAGCCGACGATGACGGTCTTGGTGGGCATGAACTCTCCTCTTTCGATGGGTGGTGACGGGGTCGGTCAGGGATCAGGCGGCGACGAGCTCGCGCTCGGCCTTCTTGGCGCCGGGCTTGATGAACTGCTTGGCGGCGACCACGGCCATCGCGGCAGCGACGGTACCGGCGAGCAGGGCGATCACGAAGCCCAGCTTGTTGTCGATCGCGAACAGCACGAAGATGCCGCCGTGCGGGGCCCGCGACGTCGCGCCGAAGGCCATCGACAGCGCGCCGGTGATCGCACCGCCGAACATCATCGAGGGGATGACGCGCAGCGGGTCGGCCGCGGCGAACGGAATCGCGCCTTCGGAGATGAACGAGGCGCCGAGAAGCCATGCGGCACGGCCGTTCTCACGCTCGGGCTCGCTGAACAGGCCGGGGCGCACCGTGGTGGCCAGCGCCATCGCCAGCGGCGGAACCATACCGGCGGCCATCACAGCGGCCATGATCTGGATCGACGCGGTGGTCGAGGCGGCCAGTCCGGCGGTGGCGAATGCGTAGGCAGCCTTGTTGACGGGTCCGCCGAGGTCGAAGCACATCATCAGGCCGAGGATCACGCCGAGCAGGATGGCCGAGGTGCCGGACAGGCTGCTCAGCCAGTTCGTCAGGCCGGTGTTGATCAGCGCCAGCGGACGACCGACCAGGAAGAACATGATGAGGCCGACCACCAGGGAGGCGCCCAGCGGTGTGATGACCACCGGCATGAGCCCGCGGAACCATTGCGGCACTTTGAGATTGCTGATCCACAGCGCGGCGAAACCGGCGATGACGCCGCCGACGATACCGCCGATGAATCCGCCGCCGACGAAGACGGCGAGCGCGCCGGCGGTGAAGCCGGGTGCGATACCGGGTCGGTCGGCGATGGCGAAGGAGATGTAGCCGGCCAGTGCGGGGACCAGGAAGCTGAACGCCAGGCCGCCGAGGCTGAACAGGATGGCGCCCAGATACTGGGTGAAGCCGCCGCTGGGCAGGTTGGTCAGCGAGTTGTTGAGGGCGATGATGTTGCCCAGCGACTGCGTCGCCCCCTCGGGCTTGTTCGCGATCTCGTAGCCCGCGAACAGGAAGCCGAGCGCGATCAGCAGACCGCCCGCGGCGACGAACGGGATCATGTAGCTCACACCGGTCAGCAGGATCTGCCGGGTGCGGGTGCCCCATCCGACGTTTCCGCTGGGTGCGGAGCTCGCGCCTGCGCCCGCCGTACCCTCGACGCGCGGTGCGTTCGGATTGTCGGCTGCGGCAACGGCTTCGGCGACCATCTTGGCAGGCTCGTTGATCGCGCGCTTCACACCCGAGGCGATCACCGGCTTGCCGGCGAAGCGGCCTCGGTCCTTGACGCCCACATCGGTGGCGAAGATGACGGCGTCGGCCTTGGCGATGGTCTCGGCGGGCACCGGGGTGCTGCCGGAGGAGCCCTGCGTCTCGACGACCATGGTGACCCCGGCCTCTTTGGCCGCGGCGGCCAGCGCGTCGGCGGCCATGTAGGTGTGGGCGATGCCGGTGGGGCAGGCGGTGATCGCGATCAGCGTCTTGGTGGCCGGCTTCTCGGCGGAAGCTGCGGCGGGGGCGGGGGTGGCCGGAGCGGCGGCGGCAGGGGCCGGGTTGACCACCCCGTCGACCAGGGCGACGACCTCGTCGGCCGACGACGCGCTGCGCAGCGACTCGACGAAGTCCTTGCGCACCAGCGCCCGCGCCAGGCTGGACAGCAGCTTCATGTGCTCCTGGCCGCCGGAGTCAGGTGCGGCGATCAGGAACGCCAGATCCGCCGGGCCGTCGGGGGCACCGAAATCGACTGCGGGACTGAGCCGGGCGAACCCGATGGTGGGGGTGTCGACGTAGGGGGAGCGGCAGTGCGGGATCGCGATGCCGCCCGGCAGGCCGGTGGCGGACTGCTGTTCGCGGGCCATGGCGGCGCCGACGAGCCCTTCGGCGTCGTCGGTGCGGCCGGCCGCGGCCAGTGCCCCCACGATGCGGGTGATGACGGCCTGCTTGTCACCGTCGACGGCGGTGTCGAGGAGGACCAGATCGGTGGTGATGATCGGCGGTGATGAAGTGGTCGAGCTTGTCATGAGAGCTACTTTCGTCTTCGGCTGTTACTGGGTGGCGGGAATCGGGGAGATCGGCGCGACGTGTACGGCTGCCAGGTCGATCTCGGCGGGCGAGGGCAGGGTGGTTCCGGGAAGGGCGGCGGCGGCACTGCCGTAGGCGACGGCCATCTGGAGGCGCTGCGGGGAGACCGCGCCACCGACCTCGGCGCGGACGTATCCGGCCAGCGACGAGTCGCCGGCGCCGACGGTGCTGCGCGGCACGATCGGCGGCGGGGTCGCCATCCAGGCGCCGTTCCCGTCGACGAGCACGGCACCTTCGGCGCCCAGGGTGGCGAGCACCGCGCCGACGCCGCGGTCGACGAGCTGGTGCGCGGCGGCCACGACGGGCTCGGGATCTCCTTGTGCGACAGCCTCTTCGAGAGCTTCGGGGGACAGGCCCAGGACGCTGGCCAGTTCCTCGGCGTTGGGCTTGATCAGATCCGGCGCGCCTCGGTCGAGCGATGCGACGAGGGCGGCCAGCGGCGCGTCGGAGGTGTCGACGGCGACCCGGCACCGGCGCGTGGCGAGCATCGCCACCACGTCGCCGTACCAGGACGTCGGCATCCCCGGCGGCAGCGAGCCGGACAGCACGACCCAGTCGGCGTCGTCGGCGGCAGCCAGCACCGCGTCGGTCAGTGCGGTCACCGTCGCCGCGTCGAGCGTCGCACCCGGCTCGTTGATCTTGGTGGTGGTGCCGTCGGGCTCGGTGATCGTCAGATTGGTCCGGGCGGGCTCGGCCGTGGTCACCACGCGGTAGGACACCGCGGCGGCCTGCAGCGCGGTGATGAGCGGATCGTTCGCGCTGGCCGGGAGTACGGCGAGCGCGTCGAGGCCGGCCAGCGTCAGGGCCCGGGCGACGTTGACGCCCTTGCCGCCGGCCTGATCGGTCACGGACGTGACGCGGTGCACCGCGCCCCGGGTCAGGGGCGAGGGCAGCGACGCCGTGCGGTCGATGCTGGGGTTGGGGGTCACGGTGACGATCACGGTTGGTCTCCTGCGCAGACGATTTCGATGCCTTGCTCGGTCAGCGCGCTCCGGTCGGCGGCGCTGATCTCCGGGTCGGTGATGAGGGTGTCGACGCTGGTGATGGGCGCGAAACTGACGAAGTCCTCCCGGCCCACCTTCGACGAATCCGCAGCGACGACAACGTAATTGGCGGACTGCACCATGGCGCGCTTGACGGCGGCCTCCTCGCCGTCCGGGGTGGACAAACCGTGGCGCACGCTGATGGCGTTGGAGCCGATGAACGCGATGTCCACCCGCAGGGTGTCGAGCACACGCAGCGTCTGCTCGCCGACGGCGGCCTGGGTGACGCCGCGGACCCGTCCGCCCAGCAGCTGCAGCGACACCGTCGGCATCGTGGCCAGGCGCGCGGCGATCGGCACGGAGTTGGTGACGACGACGAGTTCACGGTCGGTCGGCAGGTGCGCGGCGATGCGCATGGTGGTGGTGCCTGCGTCGAGGAGCACGGTAGCGCCGCTGAGCGGGAAGAACTCGGCGGCTGCCGCGGCGATCGCATCCTTGTGCTCGGACCGGGTGACGTCCCGCTCGCCGACGCCGGGCTCGACGAGGTGCAGTGCGCGCACCGGCACCGCGCCGCCGTGCACCCGCCGCACGACGCCCGCCTTGTCGAGAACCGCGAGATCGCGACGTACCGTCTCGGTCGTCACGTCGTAGGCCGCGGCCAGCTCGGTCACCGAGGCGCGGCCCTTGGCCATGACCAGCGAGGCGATGGCCTGCTGCCGCTCTTCGGGGTACATAGAGCTCCGTTTGTGTGGGGATATGTGCGATTGGTTGTTGATATGGTTGGTTTTACTCTTGAACGTGTTGACTTGTCAACGGTTTTCTGTAACCTGGTTCACATGACTGCGATGTCCCTGTCTAGCTCACAGGCCTCCGAATCGGCCGCATCCAGCGCCGTCCTGCACGGCGTCCCCGTCGTGACCGGGGTGGCCTATGCGCCCGTGATCCGTCCGGGCACGCTGCCCGAGGTCGACGTGTCCGTTCTCCCCGAGATCGCGGACGCAGACCGGCCCGCCGAGAAGGAACGTTTCGGTGCGGCCGCGGCCACCGTGGCCACCCGACTGCGGGATCGCGCCGCCCACGCGACCGGCGCCGCCTCGGAGGTTCTCGCCGCGACGGCCACCCTCGCGCAGGACCGCGGCTGGCTCGGTGCAGCCGAGAAGCGCATCAACGACGGCGCGCCCGCCGTCCGCGCGGTCACGGCGGCGATCGACCAGTTCGTCGACATGTTCACCAAGCTCGGCGGCTTGATGGCCGAGCGCGTCACCGACCTGCGCGACATCCGCGACCGTGTGATCGCCGAGCTCAACGGCCTGCCCGAGCCTGGTGTGCCGCTGCCCGACAAGCCGTCGGTCCTGTGCGCCGAAGACCTCGCCCCCGCCGACACCGCCGGCCTGGACCCCGCGCTGATCGTCGCGCTGGCCACCACGCTGGGTGGGCCCACCAGCCACACCGCGATCATCGCGCGGCAATTGGGGATTCCGTGCGTGGTCGCCGTCACCGGGCTGGACGACGTGCCCGCCGGCACGACCGTGCTGGTCGACGGGACCCGCGGCACCGTGACCGTGAATCCCGACGCCGACGAGGCCCGCACCGCCGTCGACGATGCCGCGCGAGTGGCCGCCGCAGCCGCCGGGTGGACCGGTCCGGGTGCGACGGCCGACGGTCACCAGGTCGCTGTCCTGGCCAACGTCCAGGACGGAGCCGCAGCGCGGTCCGCGCGGGAGACCCCGGCCGAGGGCGTCGGCTTGTTCCGCACCGAACTGTGCTTCCTCAACACCGACGCCGAGCCCACCGTCGACGAGCAGACTGAGATCTACGGCGAGGTGCTCGACGCGTTCGCCGGGCACAAGGTCGTCATCCGCACGCTGGATGCCGGATCCGACAAACCGCTCAAGTTCGCCGGCCACCCGGACGAAGCCAACCCGGCGCTCGGGGTACGCGGCATCCGGATCGCGGAGAACAACCCCGGGCTGCTGGCTCACCAGCTCGACGCGATCGCCGCTGCCGCTGAGCGCACCGGCCAGAAGCCGTGGGTGATGGCGCCGATGATCGCGACTGCCCAGGAGGCGCAGAACTTCGCCGAGCAGGTACGCAGCCGCGGCCTCACCCCCGGCGTCATGATCGAGGTGCCGGCCGCCGCGTTGCTGGCCGACCGCATCCTCGAGCACGTCGACTTCCTGTCGATCGGCACCAACGACCTCGCGCAGTACACGATGGCCGCCGACCGGATGTCCGCCGACCTGGCCACCCTCACCGACCCCTGGCAACCCGCCGTCCTCGCATTGGTGGCGATGACCGTCCGCGCCGGCATCGTCGCGGGCAAGCCCGTCGGGGTGTGCGGCGAGGCCGCGGCCGACCCGCTGCTGGCGTGCGTGCTGACCGGTCTCGGCGTGACGTCGCTGTCGGCGGCAGCCGCCGCGGTACAGGGTGTCGGCGCGAAGCTCGCCACCGTGACGTTGGAGCAGTGCCGCGAAGCGGCCGACGCCGTGCTGGCGACGGCCAGCGCCGCTGACGCCCGCGCCGCGGCGCTCGAGGTGCTGGGCTGACGGCCCGGTCGGAATGAATCGGACCGCGGTCCGGTTAATCAGGGCATGCCCGCAATCACCGCAGACACCCTGACCCTGCCCCGGCTGTCCGCACCGTCGCCGGTCGACACCGAACGCCCCGTGCGCTCGGTGACCACCGGGCCCCGCGGCTACGAAGGGGAGGGCTTTCCCGTCGTTCGCGCCTTCGCCGGAGTCAACGCCCGCGACCTCGATCCGTTCGTCCACATGGACCAGATGGGCGAGGTGGAGTACCAGCCCGGCGAGCCGCGCGGCACCGACTGGCACCCGCACCGCGGCTTCGAAACCGTGACCTACATGATCGACGGCCGCTTCGCCCACCAGGACTCACACGGGGGCGGCGGCATGATCACCGACGGCGCCACACAGTGGATGACCGCAGGCTCCGGCATCCTGCACATCGAGACACCGCCGGCCGAACTGGTCGAGAGCGGCGGCTTGTTCCACGGCATCCAGCTCTGGGTGAACCTGCCCCGCAGCGACAAGTTCGCCGCGCCCAAGTACCAGTCCATCGAGGGTCCCCAGGTCGGTCTGGTCGCCTCCGAGGACGGCGGTGCCCTGGTCCGTGTGATCGCAGGCGCCATCGGCGGCCACGCCGGCCCGGGGGCCACCCACACCCCGATCACGCTGGCGCACGCCACGATTCAGCCGGGCGCACGAGTCGACGTGCCGTGGGACCGCGACTTCAACGCACTGGTCTACGTGCTGTCCGGTCGTGGCTCGGTCGGCCCCGTCGGCCACCCCATCGAACAGGGTCAGCTGGCGGTCCTCGGCCCCGGAGACCGCATCAGCGTCGCCGCCGCACCCACCCAGGACGCCCATCGCCCCGCGATGGAAGTGCTGCTGCTCGGCGGCCGGCCTCTGCGCGAACCGGTCTTCCAGTACGGCCCCTTCGTGATGAACTCGAAGTCCGAACTCATCGCAGCGGTCGAGGATTTCAACGCCGGCCGGTTCGGCACCATCCCGCCGAACGCGCTGATGCCGCACCGGTCAACCCGCTGACGCCGGATAGATCAGCTCCAGCTCGCCCAGCAGGGCGGCGACGGTGAGCAGCGGCAGAGCCGCCGAGATGCCGAGATCGTTCTCAGGAGCCGTCTCGCGCATCTCGGCGCGCATCTCTTTCCTCAGGGCCCGCACGAAGTCGTCGCTGATCGGTGTCAGCGACGGCACTGCGTCGGCACTGCCGGCCACCCGCTCGCGGATCGCCTTCGCATGCGATTCCACGACCGCGCGCACGCCCGGGTACGCCGACAGCGGCGGAGGTGTCGGGATGTCGGCGATCAGATCGGCTGCCATTCGCAGCCGGATCGCCCTGTTGAACGAGCGGACCACCGGCGCCCGGAAGTCAGAGTCGCCGCCGCTTTCCGAAAGATATTGACGCACAGCATCATCGATCACCCGGGAGGCCGCCAGAGCCTGATGACTCAGCGTCGTCACCTCGTCGTTGCGCTCCTCGTAGGCGCCGCGGGTGATGCGCAGCACCGCCGCCCACAGATAGCCGGCGAAGATCGCCCGCGCCGAGTCGATCGCCCGGGTCACGGAGGCCGTCGCACCCCGCGGCCACAGCAGCACCGACACCACCACACCGACCAACGCGCCGACGATCACGTCCTCGACCCGGATCAAACCCACCTGCCAGCCCGTCGGCACGATCAGGTTGAAGAAGATCAGCACCATCATCGTGAACGCGGCCTGCGCCGCGGTGAACGAGGCGATCTCGGGAACGTAGGCCGAGCCGAACACCGCGAACGGCATCAGCACCCACAGCACGGTCGGTTCCACCCCGACCAGACCGATGAGCAGGGCGCCCAGTAGAAATCCGATCGCTGTGCCGGTCACCGCGCGCCGCACCCGCGTCCCGGTGGACAACGCGCTGCTGCGCAGCACCGACAACGCGCCCAGCACCACCCAGAAGCCGTGCTCGACCGGGAAGATGTGGGTCACCGCGACCGCTATGGCCAACCCCAGGCCCGTGCGCACGCTGTTGCGTACCGCCACCGCACGATTCGCGAGGAAGCCCGACGTGATCTGCGCGGCCGCGGCGGCCTCGGGCAGCAACCGGTCCGATGCCCCTGTCGGCGGCAGACGCAGCCCCAGGGCGCGCGCCCACACCGGGCGGGCGTCGGCGGCTGCCGCGGCAGCGATGATCCGACCCGTCGCGCCGATAGTCGCGGCGATCGTGCGGCGCTGCAGCAGCGCACGACCCAACGCGACGGCCCGGTCGTCGTCGGGGGCGCTGAGGATCTCGTCGAGGTCCTCCCGCCAGCGACCCCGCGCGGTGGTGCGCAACACGTCGAGCGCCGCGTCCAGATCCATGCGCGCCACATCCCTGTCGGCCCGCCCAGAGATCCGCAGCACGGCAGCGGCGGATCGCAGCACATGCACCACCGCTTTCTTGTCGCGCAGCGTGACCCCGAGATCCTGCCCGACCCGATCGGCCACCCACTCGAGGTCGTCAACCACTCGGACCAGCGCCCTGCTGCCCGCGGTCAATCCGACCGGACGGAAGTCAGCCTCCAGGAACGTCTTTCGCAACTGGTCCATCGCGCGTCGCACGTCGTCCGCAGTGGCCGTGCCGTCGATGCGGTCGGCCAGCGTGCGGCACGCCCGGGCCGCGCGGCGGCGCAACTGTCCGTGATGCCGGGGCGGCAGCACGAACAGCGCGGCGGGCACGCACACCGCGAGCGCGATCGCCCAGCCCGTCAGTCGCTCACTGATAGGGCCGGGTGGCGTACACGCCGGCAAGACGAACAACAGCAACGTGGCCCGCTGCCCGGCCGCGACGGTCTCGCTCAACACACCCGAGAACGTCACCGCCACACCGAGGGCGAACATGATCGCCACCGCCGGCCACGGATAGGGGGCGATCAGCGTGCCCGCCGTGATCAGCACGAAGCCGTTGAGGCCCAGACCGGCATAGGCCACCGCGCGGTTCTGCCGATTGCCCGGGAAATCGGAGAACACCAGCAGGGCGACCGACCCGAACAGGGTGAACAGCGCGGTCTGCGGATTGCCGCCGCCGATCAGAAAACTCGTCCCCGCGGAGATCGGAACCACCGTCGCCGCCCGCACGGCACGCCGTAGTGCGTCGTTGTCGGGGTCGCGCTGATGCATCCGCCGGACGATGCGAGCACGTACGTCGAGTGTCGGCGCAGTCGTCAATGCGCGAGCACCTTCACGGCGATGACGAGCAGGCCCACCACGACCAGCGTTGCCACGGTGAGCGTTTGCTGCCACCACGGTAGCCGGGTGCGGCGCACGGCCAGCAACGCGATCAGGCCGAGCTCGCCGACGAGGATCCACTTCGCGACCCACATCGCGGTGTCGGTGTCGAGCAGCCCGAACCCGGCCGTCGCCAGCGCCGCCAGCGGCAGCACAGCGGCCTGCAGGATCTGCCCTGAGGCCTGCATGATCCGCCAGCGCTCCGCCCCGTGCGGCGCCTCCTCGTGCACGGCCAGGTGGGCGACCCAATCGGCCAGCAGGCTGGCCGCCCACAGCCCGCCCATGGTCACCGCGACGTCGAGCATCCGGGCCCAGCCGCTGGTGTCGTCTTCGGTGTAGCGCGTCAGGACCACCAGCGTGGCCAGACACGAGATGGCCCCGTACAGACGCTCCCGCAGCATCGCCACGACATGCTCGACGGGCGCTGCCTCGGCCTGGCCGCCGACGGGGTCAGTCACTGTCTGGCACCGACGCGAACCGCCCGGCGTCCAGACTCTCGAGCATTTGGGTCACCAGCCACTCCAATCCGTCCGGGTTGCGTGGCAACAGCGCCTGCTCGTATCCGACGAGCAGGTAGATCGACCACGACGCGAACATCTCAGCCTGCCGTCTGTTTCCCAATACTTGCAACGCGGCGTCGAACACTGCGTCGAAACGGTGACGATCGACCGCCGCCTGCGCGTCGTGCACGTGCTGGTCGATCGAACCCCAGACGCGGATCGCTGCCTCGGCACCGTGCGGCAGCGTCAGCCCGCCTTTGATCATCCGGTCCAGCCGTCGCCTCGGGTCGGGATCTTCGCCGACTTCTTCCACGCGGACCGTCATCCGGACCTGCCAGTCCGTGACGAGCTGGCGCGTGTAGTCCGACCAGCTCGCGAAGTGGTGATAGAACGATCCGCTCGTGACACCGAGCTTGCCGCACACCGAGGCGAGCTTCAGCCCGCCGTAGCCGGATTCGGCCAGCACATCGAACCCCGCCTGAAAGAACAACTCCCGTGACCCCGACGCCCCCATGTTCAAACTCTAAGTCGGCGGTTGGATGTTTGCTCGAATCCGCAGGTCGGTGTCAGAAACGACAGGCTGCGGGCACCCCCGGTGACGTGTGGCACAATTTCGAGGTGCCTTACACGGCGAGTAGAGGCCCAGGTCGACCCCCCGCGGCGAAGGCTGCCGAGACGCGGGAGCGCATTTTGCTTGCTGCGCGCGAGGTGTTCAGCGAGTTGGGGTACGACGCCGCGACGTTCCAGGCGATCGCCGTCCGGGCCGATCTGACCCGACCAGCGATCAATCACTACTTTGCCAGCAAGCGTGTGCTGTGGGGCGAAGTCGTCGAGCAGACGAACGCGACGATCGTCAGCACCGGAGTGTCACGCGCGCGGGAACGCACCGGCCTGGTCGACCGGCTGGCGGCGTTTTTGGCGGCGACCACGCAGGTGGACACCGAGGATCGCTCCGCCGCGGCGTTCCTGGTCACGTCGGTCCTGGAGACCCAACGGCATCCCGAACTGGTCAGCGACGACCACGATCCGCTGAAGAACTCCCGCTCCTTCGTCGCGTGGGCGGTCAACGACGCGATCGCTCGCGGTGAGCTCAGCTCCGACACCGACGTCGACCATCTGGTCGAGATGCTGGTCGCGGTGCTGTGGGGGATGGGCTTCTATGCCGGGTTCGTCGGGGATCGCGCCGCGCTGGGCACCGTGGTCCACAAACTCGAGCTGCTTCTTGCCAACAAGCTGTGGCATCTCGGTTCCTAGATTCACCCGGCCGTCGCGATAGTTAGACTCCCGAAGTATGAGCAGTTCGCGCACGGACAACGACACCTGGGACATCACCTCTAGCGTCGGCGCCACGGCCGTCATGGTCGCCGCCGCGCGCGCCGCTGAGACGCGGCGCCCCGACGCACTGATTCGCGACCCGTACGCCGAGATCCTGATCGCCGAGGCCGGCGACGGTGTCTGGGGGTTGATGCTCGACGACGACTTCATCGCACGGGTCACGACCTCCAACCCGGAGGTCGCCGCGATGTTCGAGAACATGAAGAGCTACCAGGCGGTGCGCACGCGGTTCTTCGACACCTTCTTCGACGAGGCGCTGACCGCGGGCGTCCGGCAGATCGTGATCCTCGCGTCGGGGCTGGATTCCCGCGCGTTCCGGCTGTCCTGGCCGGCAGGCACCACCGTCTTCGAGATCGACCAGCCCAAGGTGCTGGAGTACAAGGCCGCGACGCTGGCCGAGCACGGTGTCGATCCCACCGCCGACCGGCGCGCCGTGGCGATCGACCTGCGCCAGGACTGGCCCGCCGCGTTGACGGCCGCCGGGTTCGATACTGCACAGCCGACGGCGTGGCTGGCCGAAGGGCTGCTCATGTACCTCCCCGCCGACGCCCAGGACCGACTGTTCACGCAGGTCACCGAGCTGAGTGCGCCGGGAAGCCGCATCGCCGCGGAGTCGATGCGCCCGCACGCCGAGGACCGCCGCGAACGCATGCGGGAGCGGTTCGCCCGCATCACCGCGCAGTTCGATGTCCAGCCGATGGACATCAGCGAGCTCACCTACGACGACCCCGACCGCGCCGAGGTCGCCGAATGGCTCGACGCCCACGGTTGGCACGCCACTGCGGTGCCCTCGCTCGACGAGATGCGCCGCCTCGACCGCTATATCGAGGTCGAGGACGCAGACAGCGGATCGTTCTCCACCTTCACCACCGCGGTCCGCGACTGACGCGCGCCTGTTCACCAACTGGGTGGTTGGCTACGATTCGGGGTACTCGCCGGTCAGACCAAGGAGACCCTTCATGACCACCGATTCCGCCGTGCCCGTCGCACTAGACACCGACACCCCTGACATCGCAGCTACCGTCCGCAGGCTCCGGGAGACCTTCGCGACCGGCCGCACCCGCAGTGTGGAGTGGCGAAAGCAGCAGCTGAACGCCCTTGAACGGCTGATGACCGAGAACGAGGCGGCGATCGCCGCCGCGCTGGAGAAGGATCTCGGCCGCACCCCGTTCGAAGCGTGGCTCGCCGACGTCGCCAGCACCGCGGGGGAGGCCAAGAGCGCCGCCAAGAGCGTCAGCCGGTGGATGAAGCGCAGCTACAAGATGCTCGAGATGTCGCAGCTGCCCGGGCGTGGCTGGGTCGAGTACGAGCCATACGGCACCGTGCTCATCATCGGCGCGTGGAACTTCCCGTTCGCGCTGACGCTGGGCCCCGCCGTCGGCGCGATCGCCGCGGGAAACACGGTCGTGCTCAAACCGTCCGAAGTGTCGCCGGCATCCTCGGCGCTGATGGCCGAGCTGGTCCCGCGCTACCTCGACAACGACGCCATCGCCGTGATCGAGGGCGACGGCATGGTCAGCCAGGACCTCATCGACCAGGGATTCGACTATCTGCTCTTCACCGGAGGCACCGAGGTCGGGCGCAAGGTGTACGAGCGGGCCGCCGCGCACCTGACGCCGGTCACCCTCGAGCTCGGTGGCAAGAGCCCGGTCATCGTGTCGGCCGACGCTGACATCGACGTCGCCGCCAAGCGCATCGCCTGGACGAAGCTGATCAACTCCGGGCAGATCTGCATCGCTCCCGACTACGTGTTGGCCGAGGCGTCCATCCGTGACGAGCTCGTCGACAAGCTGCGCGACGCTGTCGCCGGCTTCGAGGCGAACAACCCCAGCGGTAAGCAGATCGTCAACGAGCGGCACTTCGCCCGGCTCACCGATGCCCTGGCCGCCACCAAGGGCACCGTCGCCGTTGGCGGGGACTCCGACGCGGCCACCATCAAGATCCAGCCGACCGTCGTCGTCGACCCGGACCCGGCCGAACCGTTGATGACCGACGAGATCTTCGGCCCGATCCTGCCCGTGGTCACCGTCCAGAACATCGACGAGGCAATCGATTTCGTGAACGCGCGGCCTAAGCCGCTCGCCGCGTACCTGTTCACCAAGACCAAAGCGGTGCGCGAGCGCGTCGTCAAGAACGTCTCTGCCGGCGGCATGGTGATCAACCACCTGCTGTTCCACTTCGCCACGCACAAGCTGCCTTTCGGCGGGGTTGGCCCGTCCGGCATGGGCGCTTACCACGGCAAGTTCGGGTTCGAGACGTTCAGCCACAAGAAGACCGTGATGACCAAGACGACTCGACCCGATGTCGGCGCCTTCATCTATCCCCCGTATACAGAGAAGGCGTGGAAGCTCGCCCGTCGGTTGTTCTGAAAGGGGATAGTCAATGCCAGGAGTGCAGGATCGAGTCGTCGTCGTCACCGGTGCCGGAGGCGGACTCGGGCGCGAATACGCGCTGACGCTCGCCCGTGAAGGTGCCAGCGTGGTGGTCAACGACCTCGGCGGGGCACGCGACGGCACCGGCGCCGGCCACAACATGGCCGACGAGGTCGTCCAGGAGATCAAGGATGCCGGTGGCCGCGCGGTCGCCAACTACGACTCCGTCGCCGAGCCCGAGGGCGCTGCCAACATCATCAAGACCGCCGTCGACGAGTTCGGCAAGATCGACGGTGTGGTCAGCAACGCGGGCATCCTGCGCGACGGCACGTTCCACAAGATGGAGTTCTCGAACTGGGACGCCGTGCTGAAGGTGCACCTGTACGGCGGCTACAACGTGATCCGCGCAGCCTGGCCGCACTTCCGCGAGAACGGTTTCGGTCGCGTCGTCGTCGCGACCTCGACCAGTGGACTGTTCGGCAACTTCGGCCAGGCCAACTACGGCGCCGCCAAACTCGGTCTCGTCGGCATGATCAACACGCTGGCCCAGGAAGGCGCGAAGTACAACATCAAGACCAACGCGATTGCCCCGATCGCGGCGACCCGCATGACGCAGGACATCCTGCCGCCGGAGGTCTTCGAGAAGCTCACACCCGAGTACGTGGCACCCGTGGTGGCCTACCTGTGCACCGAAGAGGTGCCCGAGACCGCATCGGTGTTCATCGTCGGTGGTGGCAAGGTCCAGCGGGTGGCGCTCTTCCAGAACAAGGGTGTGACGTTCACCGAGGTGCCGTCGGTCGACGACGTCGCGGGCAAGTGGGGCGAGATCACCGATCTGTCGGCCGCCGAGCGCGCGTCGTTCAACCTCGGCTGACCGCTGCATGAAAGCGCTTGTTGCGCAGGAGTTGTCCGGACCCGCGGGGTTGTCCTACACGGACATGCCAGACCCCGCGGGTGACGGGCAGGTGGTGATCGACGTCCGAGCCGCCGGGGTGTGCTTCCCGGACCTGCTTCTACTCCGCGGTGAGTACCAGTTGCGGCTGGACCCGCCGTTCATCCCGGGCATGGAAGCGGCGGGCACGGTGCGATCCGCGCCCGCTGGTTCGGCATTCACGGTGGGTCAACGAGTTTCGGCATTCACGATGCTCGGCGGGTATGCCGAGCAGGTGGCCGTCGATCCCGGGAGCGTGGTTCCGACGCCGCCCGACGTCGACGACGCCTCTGCCGCAGCTCTGCTGGGCAACTACTACACGATGTACTTCGCACTTCAACGCCGCGCGGCGCTGCGGGCCGGGGAGACGGTACTGGTGCTCGGCTCGGGCGGTGGCGTCGGAACGGCGGCGGTGCAGATCGCCAAGGGGCTGGGCGCCCGCGTGATCGCGATGGTTCACCGTCCCTCGGCGGTCGAATTCGTCGAGTCCCTGGGTGCTGACGTGGTTCTGCCGTTGACCGACGGCTGGCTGGACGCGGTCAAACAGCACACAGACGGCCGTGGGGTCGATGTCGTGGTGGACCCGATCGGCGGGTCGGCCTTCGATGACGCCGTACGAGCGCTGGCCACCGAGGGCCGGCTGTTGGTCATCGGCTTCGCCGCAGGCGGTATCCCGACGGTCAAGGTGAACCGGTTGCTGCTGCGCAACGTCAGCGTGGTCGGGGTCGGCTGGGGTGAGTTCGTCAACCGCACGCCCGGCGCGCAGGCCGAGGTCGGAGCGGGGTTGGCGGAGCTGGTGGCGCAGGGCTTGAGACCGCCTGCGCCGGTGCGCTTTCCGCTGTCGGCCGGAGCCGAGGCGTTGCAGAAGCTCGCCAATGGAGAGATCCACGGGAAGCTGGTCCTGGAGCCGTGATTCGAGCGCTGGCGTTCGACGTGTTCGGCACCGTCGTCGACTGGCGTTCCAGCGTGGCCCGCGAGCTCGCGGCCTTCGGCGCACGACATGGCGTCGAGGACGACTGGTCGGCGTTCGCCGACGACTGGCGGGCCGGTTACGCGCCCGCGATGGACCGAGTGCGGCGCGGCGAGCTGCCGTGGACGCGGATCGACGACCTGCATCGCGAACGGCTCGTGGAATTGTTCACCGACCACGGCATCGACGTCGACGACGCGGAGATCGACGACCTGAACCGAGCGTGGCATCGGCTCGACCCGTGGCCGGACGCGGTGGCCGGACTGACCCGGCTCAAGCAGCGCTTCGTCATCACCACGCTGTCGAACGGCAATGTGTCCCTGCTGACGAACATGGCCAAATACGCTGGACTGCCGTGGGATTGCGTGCTCTCAGCCGAGGTCTTCCGGCATTACAAACCCGATCCCGAGACGTACCTCGGCTGCGCCGAGATCCTCGACGTGGCGCCGAGCGAGCTGATGATGGTGGCCGCGCATCCGTCCGACTTGCGAGCGGCACGAGACGCCGGCCTGCGAACCGGTTTCGTGTTCCGGCCCACCGAGTACGGGCCGCAGCGCTCACTGCGCAAACCTGCTGAGGACGAATTCGACGTCGTGGCAGACGATTTCGGCGATCTCGCCGATCGACTCGGAGCTTGAAAGGATCGTTACCATGACCGCCACCCTGCCTGATGATCTCATCGACCTGCTGCGCAAGCCGAGCCCCTGCTTCGTGGCGACGCTGATGGCGGATGGCTCACCGCAGCTCACCGAGACGTGGGTGGCCACCGACGGCACCAACGTCGTCCTCAACATCGTCGGCGGTATGCAGAAGGAGCGGAACCTGCGCCGCGATCCCCGCATCGCGGTCAACGTGGCCGACCCCGACAACGTCGCGCGGTTCTACGAGGTGCGCGGTCGCGTGACGTCGATGACCAGCGAGGGCGGCAAAGCGCACATCGACGAGTTGTCGCAGAAGTACCTGGGCATCCCGTACCCGTACTTCAGCGGAAATCCCGACGAGACCCGGCTCATCGTCACGATCGAGGCCGACAAGGTCAATACCCCGATGGCGGGCTGACCCGGAGTGAGTGCTGCCGGCATCATCCTGGTCGGGCTGGTGATCGCCGTGGGCCTGGTGGGCATCCTGGTGCCGATCCTGCCCGGCGGAATCCTGGTGATCGCGGCGATCGGGGTGTGGGCGTTCGTCGAAGGGGGCGCGACCGCGTGGGTGACGTTCGGCGTCGCAGCGGCGTTCTTCGCGGCGGCGGCGATCATCAAGTACGTGTGGCCGGCGCGGCGGATGCGCGACGCTCAGGTGCGGACGTCGGTTCTGGCAGTGGGAGCGCTGGCCGGCATCGTGGGGTTCTTCGTGATTCCCGTCGTCGGGCTGGTGGTCGGTTTCGTCGCCGGTGTGTTCGGTGCCGAATTGGCGTCGCGGGGAAACCTGACGCGGGCCTGGGCCTCGACTGTGCACGCGGTCAAAGGTGTTGCGCTGTCGGTGGGTGTGGAGTTGACGGGGGCGCTGTTGGCGACGGTTGCGTGGGCGGTCGGGGTGTATCTGACGGTCTGAGCGCGTATGTGCCGGCAGCCCACTGTGAGCGACTGTGTCGGTGTCTGGTTAGTGGGTCTGTGTATCCGCCGAAAGTGTGGCTGAGGGTGTGCGGTCGAGCAGGGTGGGTCCGCGGGCGAAGGTTACGCCGCGGCCCGATCGTGGCAGCGGGGTGTCGGTGCGACGTGCAAGCCTTCGACCATGTCCGACCTGTACGTGATCCGCGGAATCGGCCTGCGCTCGGTGATCACCGACCACCTGTTCCGCGTCGGCCCCCAGACCATCCCCGATCTTCTCGACGCGCTCGAGTACCAAGGTTTCAGCGTCACCGGCCGGCCCGCCAAGACAGTCTTCGATGCCCTGCGCTGGGAGCGGGATCGCGGCCGGGTCCACCGACTCCGCCGCGGCAAATACGGCCCCGGAGAAATGCCCCGAACAACGGAACAGCGAATTCACCGCCGCGCCATGGAACTTCGCGCCCACGCCGGAATCGCTGCCGGTCGTGACGACGAACACTTCTGGGACCGAGTCGCGCTCTACCTCGACTAGCCCTGAAGCTGGGTGCGCAACCGGTCCAGATCCGCCGCGCCGAGCCCGCTGGCCTCCAGATAGCCTGCCAGAGAACCGAATTCGTCATCCACCGTGCGAAGCGCCGCGGCCAAGTATTCCTCGCGCACCCCCAGCACCGAATCGGTCAGCCGAGCCTCGGCGAGGTCCAGGATCTCCGGCGCCTCCGCCGCCCGCTGACGCAGGTTCGCCAAAATGCTCTCCCGCAACTGCGGCACCGCGTCATTGCTGCGGAGGTAATCAGCCATCACGGCGTCGCGGTCCACCCCCGCAGCCTGCAGCACCACCGCGGTCGTGAAACCCGTGCGGTCCTTGCCCGCGAAGCAATGCGCCAACACCCGTCGTCCCGAACCGAGCAGCGTGACCACCTCGCGAACAGCCCGCTGCGCCAATGGCGCACTCGCGATCCGTCCGTACTCCTCGGTCATGTACCGCGCCGCAGCATCGGCGATCGACTCACCGTCCGGCTTGTCGGTCATCATCCGCTTGAACGCGTGCTCGTGCGGCGCCTCGTCATCGGAGACCGTCGTCTCGACGAACGGCAGATGGTGGATGTCCACGCCCGCGGGCACCAGCCCCGGGCCGTGCCGCTCCACCTCGCGCAGCGTGCGCAGATCAGCCACATCCGTCACGCCGAACCCCCGCAGCGCCGAGCGCCCGGCGTCGTCGAGCTTGGACAGCTCACTTGCCCGGAAGAGCCGGCCGGGGACGATCCCGGTCTGCTCGGCGACATCGCGGAAGTTCCAGGCGCCCGACAGCTCGTTGCCGGCCGAACCCACTAGCTGGTCACCGCCGCCGCCAAAGCTGACTTCTCCCTGCCCAATTCGGCGCGGGCGATGGTGCGCATGTGGACCTCGTCGGGGCCGTCGAACAGCCGCATCGCCCGGTGCCAGCCGTACATCCGCGCCAGCGGGAAGTCGTCCGCGATGCCCGCTCCGCCGTGCACCTGGATCGCGCGATCGATGACGTCGCACGCCATCTTCGGTGCCACCGCCTTGATCTGCGCCACCAGCACCTGGGCGTCCTTGTGCTTGTTGCCGTGCTGATCGATGGTCCACGCCGCCTTGTGGCACAGCATCCTCGTCTGGTCGATAGCGTTGCGGGACAACGCAATCGACTCCCGCACCACACCCTGCTCCGCGAGTGGCTTGCCGAACGCCACGCGCTTCTGCACCCGGTCGATCATCAGTGCCAGCGCCCGCTCGGCCACGCCGATCGCCCGCATGCAGTGGTGGATGCGGCCCGGGCCCAAGCGCGCCTGGGCGATCGCGAACCCGCTGCCCTCCTGGTCGAGCAGGTTCGACGACGGCACCCGGACGTTGTCGAAAACGACCTCGCAGTGGCCGTGCTGATCCTGCCAACCGAACACCGGAAGCGACCGCTCGATCGAGACCCCGGGTGTGTCCGTGGGCACCAGGATCATCGATTGCTGCTGATGGCTGGCCGCATCGGGATTGGTACGGCCCATGACGATGAGGATCTTGCACCGCGGATCGGCGGCGCCGGAGATCCACCACTTGCGACCGTTGATCACGTAATCGTCGCCGTCGCGCAGCATCGTCGTCTCGATGTTGCGGGCGTCGCTGGATGCGACCGCGGGCTCGGTCATCGCGAACGCGCTACGGATCTCGCCGGCCAACAGCGGCTCGAGCCACTGCTTGCGCTGCTCCGGGGTCGCGAACAGATGCAGCGTCTCCATGTTGCCGGTGTCGGGGGCCGCGCAGTTGGTGACCTCCGGGCCGATCTCCATGCTCCAGCCGGTCAGCTCGGCCAGAGGTGCGTACTCGAGATTGCTCAGCCCCGACTCGTCGGGAAGGAAGAGGTTCCACAGTCCACGGCTCTTGGCTTCGGCCTTCAACTCCTCGATCACCGGCGGCACCGTGTGATCGTCGGGGCCGGCCTCACGCCGATAGCGCTCGTAGGACTCCTCGGCAGGAATGACGTTCTCGACCATGAAATCGGTCAGCCGTTGGTGGTAGTCGGCTGCCTTGGCTGACATCGCGAAGTCCATGCCCGTCACGATATGACACGTGTAAACGCCGTCGGCGTCGAGGCGGTCAGGACCAGCGCATCACTGCGCGCCGCGGCCTTCCCGGCTGTTGCGGTAGGCGGATGTGCGCAGCGACGTCAACCAATGCGGCAGCAACACCACCTCGGACCCGCTGCGTTGCGTCGGGTCGAACGGCTGGTCGCACTCGGGCTCGTCGCCGCACAACGCCCGATCGAACCGCAACGTCGCCAACGGCGCGAACGACCCGCCGCCGCGGGCCTGCTCGACGTCGAAGTCGACCGGCCCCGAGGCCAACCGGTCGCGCACCGAGGCCACCGACAAACCGTCGTCATCGAGTGGCGTCACCATCTGAGCCCGAAGCCAGTACACGCCGCCGCGGTAGCCCAGCGGCATCAGCGTGGAGTACTGCGCGGCCGGCCACGACCGTGTCGGCCGCAGCACGATGCGCGCCGTCGACGACACCATCAGCACGTCCCACGGCACCTGCGCGTCCGCGTCCCGCTGCATGCGCCACGCCAGACCGGCGAAGTCGGGAAGCGAACCGGGCGTGCCCGCACCCTTGGAGATCCGGCCCACGACGTCACCGGACACCAATGGCAGGCCGTCACCGTCGCGGGCCACCCGCGTCACGGTCCCGGCACACAGCACCCCGGTGGGATGGAAGACACGCCGGTCACGCAGCGCGGAACCGACCCGCAGGGGCAGCGTGGTCAGGTCGGAGATGCTCACCCCGGATATCTGCCCCGATCCGCGCCGCCCAAACGCGAGCGTCGTTTGACCGGAAATGCCGCGGGTACACGGCGCGCCATGCCTTCACTGTGGACGGACGGCCGTCTGGAAGCCCCCACCTCGGCCAGCGTGATCGACGACATCACCACCGCGGACATCGTCGTGGTCGGCGCCGGCA
Organism: Mycobacterium sp. IDUB_1; assembly: GCF_055419625.1. Classification (NCBI taxonomy): domain Bacteria; kingdom Bacillati; phylum Actinomycetota; class Actinomycetes; order Mycobacteriales; family Mycobacteriaceae; genus Mycobacterium; species Mycobacterium sp. IDUB_1. Next base: position 823,024 of record NZ_JBVAYA010000001.1, read on the forward strand.
TCACCGGCCTGACCACCGCGGCGCTGCTCGCGCGGGCCGGCAAGTCGGTCGTCGTGGTGGAAGCCCGGCACGTGGGCGCGGCGGCCACCGGCAACACCACCGGCAAGGTGAGCGTGCTCCAAGGCAGCAAGCTGGCCAGCATCGCCGGCAAGCACGGTAGCGACACGCTGCGCGCTTACGTCACCGGCAACACCGAGGGCCGGGACTGGCTGGTGCGGCACTGCGAGGAGCACGGGCTGAGCTTCCAGCGCGAAGACGACCACGCGTATGCGCAGAACGCCCCGGGTCTCAGCACAGCGCGCGACGTCATGTCCGCCTGCCGCGAGGCCGGACTCGATGCACAGTGGGTCGACGAGGCCGACGTGCCGTTCCCGTTCGCCGGCGGAGTGCGGCTCCGCAACCAGGCCCAGATCGACCCGATCCCCTACCTGTCCAGCCTGGTCGCCGAACTCGAACGCCACGGCGGCACCCTGCTACAGGGGGTTCGCGCCACCAAGGTCTCCGGCACCGGGCCGCTGCGGGTCGACCTGCGCCGCACCGCCGACGAGCAGGACACCCGCGCCGCCGAGCACACCATCACCGCGCAGCGCGTGGTGCTGGCCACCGGCATCCCCGTACTCGACCGAGGCTTCTTCTTCGCCCGCATGGAGCCAAAACGGTCCTACTGCATGGCTTTTGACGTGCCGGGTGACATCACCCGATCGATGTACCTCTCGGTCGACTCGCCGAGCCGCTCGGTGCGGTACGCGCCCACCGACGCCGGGGACAAACTCATCGTCGGCGGCGCAGGCCACACCGTCGGGCGCTCCTCGCACCCGAAGGATGCGGTGTCCGAGCTGGCGCGATGGGCGGCCCTGCACTTTCCCGGCGCCGTGCAGACCCACTACTGGTCGGCGCAGGACTACCACCCCATCGACGAGCTGCCCTACGTCGGACCTCTGCTGCCGAAGATGGAAAACCTGCTCGTGGCAACGGGATTCGACAAGTGGGGGATGACGAACGGGGTGGCCGCGGCGCTGGCGCTGTCCTCCCGCATCCTGGGCGGGCGCATGGATTGGGCTGCCGCATTCGCCAGCTGGAGCCCGCACGAACTCACCGGCATCCCCACCGCGATGCAGCTCAACATGCAGGTCGGACTGAACCTGGCGAAGGGGTGGATCACCCCGATCACCGCCTCGTCGGAAACACCCGAAGAGGGTCAGGGCGTGGTCAGCGGCGCGCCGTGGCGGATGACGGCCACCAGCGTCGTCGACGGCGTGACCCGCACCGTCTCCCCGGTGTGCCCGCACCTCGGCGGCATCGTCAACTGGAACGACTCCGACCTGGCGTGGGAGTGTCCGCTGCACGGCTCCCGGTTCGCGCCCGACGGCGCGCTCCTCGAAGGGCCCGCCACCCGCGGCCTGACCGCGTCCGAATAGGCCCGTCACCTGCGGGTGGCTGTGGAATGCTGATCGCCATGGTGGACCGCGTCAGCGTGGTGGTCGGCGACGACCACCCCATGTTCCGTGACGGCGTGGTCAGGGCGTTGCAGTCCAGCGGCTCCATCGACGTGGTGGCCGAGGCCGACGACGGGACGGCCGCGCTGGCCGCGATACGCGAACACCGGCCCCAGGTAGCGCTGCTCGACTACCGGATGCCCGGGATGGACGGCGCCGCCGTCGCCGCCGCGGTGGTCCGTGACGCGCTGCCCACCCGGGTGCTGCTGATCTCCGCGCACGACGAGTCCGCGATCGTGTACCGGGCGCTGCAGGACGGCGCGGCCGGATTCCTGCCCAAGGAGTCGACCCGCAGCGAGCTGGTCAACGCGGTGCTGGACTGCGCGAAGGGCCGCGACGTGGTCGCGCCGAGCCTCGCCGCCGGGCTGGCCGGTGAGATCCGCCGGCGCGCCGAACCCGACGCTCCGGTGCTGAGCCCCCGCGAACGTGAGGTGCTGGTCCTCATCGCCGGCGGCGCCAGCATTCCGGCGATGGCCAAAGAGCTGTTCCTGGCCCCGTCGACGGTGAAGACGCATGTGCAGCGGCTCTACGAGAAGCTCGGCGTGAGCGACCGGGCCGCCGCGGTGGCCGAGGCGATGCGCCGCAAGCTGCTGGACTGACATGCAGCGAGTGCGCGACTGGCGGGACTTCCTGGCCGCCGAACCGGTGCGTGTGTCGGCGCTGCTGCGGCTGCCCCTCATCGCTCTGATCGGCGTCCTGGTCTGGATCTGGGACGTCGACCACTGGCTGCCGCAGCTCTACGCCGCGATCCTGGGCTGCTACGCGATCGCCGCCGTGGTGTGGCTCATCGCCGTGGTGCGCGGACCGGTGCCGCGCTGGGCGGACTGGACGTCGATCGTCATCGACCTGACGGTCATCATCGCGCTGTGCCTGGTGTCCGGCGGCGCGACGGCCGCGCTGCTGCCGGTGTTCTTCCTGCTCCCGATCTCGGTGGCGTTCCAGGACCGGCCCGGGCTGTCAGCGCTCATCGGCGCGGTGACCGCCGTCGGCTACCTCGCGGTGTGGATCTTCTACTCCAAGCGTGACGACTCTGTCGGACTGCCCAACATGGTCTACACGCACTTCGGCTTCATGGTGTGGATGGCAGTGGCGACCACCGCACTGAGCTTCGTGCTGGCCCGTCGCGCCGCCCGGCTGACCGCATTGCAGGAGGTACGCCGGCAGCTCGTGTCCGAGGCCATGCGGTCCGACGAACAGCACAACCGCGAGGTCGCCGAGCACCTTCACGACGGGCCGCTGCAGACGCTGCTCGCCGCCCGGCTGGAACTCGACGACGCGCGCGAGCGTCACCCCGATCCCGCGCTGGACCTCGTCTACACCGCTCTGCAGGAGACGGCCGTGGGGCTGCGCTCGACGGTGTCCGAGCTGCACCCGCAGGTGCTCGCGCAGCTGGGACTCACCGCTGGCGTGCGAGAGCTGTTGCGGCAGTTCCAGACTCGCCACGACGTCGACGTCATCGCCGACCTCGAAGAGGTCGGCCACCCGGCGTCGCAGTCGCTGCTGTACCGAGCGGCCCGCGAGCTTCTCACCAACGTCGGCAAGCACGCGGCCGCCACGACCGTGCACGTCGACCTCGTGCGCCGCGGGGACCGCGTCATCCTGACCGTCACCGACGACGGCTGCGGATTCGACCCCGGCGTCGTCGGCCGATCGCTGGCGGCCGGGCACATCGGGCTCGGCTCGCTGCAGGCCCGGTTCGACGCGATGGGCGGATCCATCCACATCGAGTCGGCCGACGGGCACGGCAGCCGGATCGTCGCGACGTCCCCGCGAGAAACCGGGCTGACGATTCAGACGGGGCCCTGATCGTCTGACTCCTCAACGCGGCTCGTCCCTCGCCGCTTGATCGTCGTCAGACGGCGCCCTGATCGTCTGACTCCTCAACGCGGCTCGTCCCTCGCCGCTTGATCGTCGTCAGACGGCGCCCTGATCGTCTGACTCCTCAACGCGGCTCGTCCCTCGCCGCTTGATCGTCGTCAGACGGTCTGAGTCGCTCCCAGCGCTGCGTTGATCGCGTCGACCCGGTCCTTGGCGTCGCCGAAGAGCATCTGCGTGTTCTCGCGGAAGAACAGCGGGTTCTGTACGCCGGCGTAGCCCGAGGCCATGGACCGCTTGAACACGATGACATTGTCGGCGTTCCACACCGTGAGCACCGGCATGCCGGCGATCGGTGAGCCCGGGTCCTCCGACGCGGCCGGGTTGACGGTGTCGTTGGCGCCGATCACGAGGACGACGGACGTGCCGTCGAAGTCGTCGTTGATCTCGTCCATTTCGAGCACGATGTCGTAGGGCACCTTCGCCTCGGCCAGCAGCACGTTCATGTGGCCGGGGAGGCGGCCGGCGACGGGGTGGATGCCGAAGCGGACCTCGATGCCGCGCTCGCGCAGCTTGCGGGTCAGCTCGGCCACCCCGTACTGCGCCTGCGCGACGGCCATGCCGTAGCCGGGCGTGATGATCACGCTGCTGGCGCCTGCCAGCAGTTCCGCGGCGCCGTCGGCGGAGATCTCGCGGTGCTCGCCGTAGTCCTTGTCCTCGGCCGGGCCGGCCTCGATACCGAAGCCGCCCGCGATGACCGAGATGAACGAGCGGTTCATCGCCTTGCACATGATGTAGGACAGGTAGGCACCCGAGGAGCCGACCAGCGCGCCGGTGATGATCAGCAGGTCGTTGCCCAGCAGGAAGCCCGACGCGGCCGCGGCCCAGCCCGAGTAGCTGTTGAGCATCGACACCACGACGGGCATGTCGCCGCCGCCGATCGAGGCGACCAGGTGCCAGCCCAGCAGCAGCGCGAGCGCGGTGACCACGACGAGCAGCCACAGCTGCGGGTCGATGACGAACCACACCGTCAGCGCCGCGAACAGCACCAGCGCACCCACGTTGAGGGCGTTCTTGCCCGGCAACATCATCGGCGCGGACTTGATCTTCGCCGACAGCTTCAGGTTGGCCACGATCGAGCCGGTGAACGTCACCGCCCCGATGAACACGCCGATCACGACCTCGGCGGAGTGGATGCCGAGCATGCCCTCGCTGCCGAGCTGCACCGCCTCGGCGCCCGCGAGGTCACGTTCGACGTGCAGGTAGCCGTTCCACCCGACCAGCACGGCGGCCAGGCCGACGAAGCTGTGCAGCAGCGCGATGAGCTCCGGCATGCCCGTCATCTCCACGACCTTGGCGCGCCACAGACCGATCGCGGCGCCGATGGCCATCGCGACCACGAGCAGGCCCAGGCCGAGCGGCTCGATGTGGCGGGCCAGCGCCAGCGCGATCGTCGCGATCAGCGCGATGGCCATACCGGCGATGCCGAACGAGTTGCCCGCCCGCGAGGTCTCGTGCTTGGACAGGCCGGCCAGCGCGAGGATGAACAGCAGCGCGGCGACGACGTAGGCGGCGGTCGCCGCGGTTTCGAGAGTCAACATGGGCTTCTAGCTCCTCGAGAACATGGCCAGCATGCGGCGGGTCACCGCGAAGCCGCCGAAGACGTTGATGCTGGCGAGCAGGATCGCGGCGAAGGCCACCGCGGTGATGACGGGGTTGCCGTGCCCGATCTGCAGGAGGGCGCCGACGACGATGATGCCGGAGATCGCGTTGGTGACCGACATGAGCGGGGTGTGCAGTGCGTGGTGCACGTTGCCGATCACGTAGTAGCCGATCACGATCGCCAGCGCGAACACCGTCAGGTGGACCTGCAGTGCGGCGGGTGAGAGGGCGATCAACGCGAACAGCACCGCTGCGGCGGTGAACGTGAGGCCCAGCCGCCGCCCCATCGACATCGGTTGCTTCGCCGGTTTCTGCGCGACCGGCTCGGCAGCCTTCGCGGCGGGAGCGGCCGAGACCTGCACCGGGGGCGGCGGCCAGGTGAGCTCGCCGTCCTTCACGACGGTGACGGACCGTTGGACGACGTCGTCGAAGTCGAGGGTGAGCTGGCCGTCCTTCTCCGGGGTGACCAGCTTGAGCAGGTTGACCAGGTTGGTGCCGTAGAGCTGCGACGCGGTGGCGGGCAGCCGGCCGGCGAGGTCGGTGTAGCCGATGATCGTGACGCCGTGGTCGGTGACGACGGCCTGGTCCTTGACCGTGCCCTCGACGTTGCCGCCGTTGGCTGCGGCCATGTCGACGATGACGCTGCCCGGCCGCATCGAGGCCACCATGTCGGCGGTGATGATGCGCGGCGCGGGCCTGCCGGGGATCAATGCCGTGGTGATGATGATGTCGACGTCCTTGGCCTGCTCGGCGTAGAGCTGGGCCTCGCGCGCCTTGTAGTCGTCGCCCATCTCCTTGGCGTAGCCGGTCGCCGACACCTCGGCCGCGGCCGGATCGACGGCCAGGTACTCACCACCCAGGGACTTGACCTGGTCGGCGACCTCGGGACGCGGGTCGGTCGCGCGCACGATCGCGCCCAGGCTGCCCGCCGCACCGATCGCGGCGAGCCCGGCCACGCCTGCGCCGACGACGAGGACCTTGGCCGGAGGCACCTTGCCCGCGGCGGTGACCTGGCCGGTGAAGAACCGACCGAAGCGGTGCGCGGCCTCCACGACGGCGCGGTAGCCGGCGATGTTGGCCATCGAGGACAGCACGTCGAGTGACTGCGCACGCGAGATGCGGGGCACCGCGTCCATCGCCAGCACCGTGATCGGCCGCGCGGACAGCTTCTCCACCAGCTCGGGCTTCAGCGCGGGGGAGATGAGGCTGACCAGGGTGGCGCCGTCGCGCAGCAGGGCGATCTCGTAGTCGTTCGGGGCGTTGACCTTGAGGACGATGTCGGCGGCCCACGGGTCACCGACGGTGGCGCCGGCCTCGGTGTAGGCCTCGTCGGAGAAGCTCGCGGCGGACCCTGAGCCGGACTCGACCGTTACCTCATAGCCGAGCTTGAGCAGTTGCGCGACTGTCTGCGGAGTCGCGGCGACGCGCGTCTCCCCGGGCAGGGACTCTCTCGGTATCCCGATGATCATCGATGTCGATCCGATCTTGGCTTCGCGCACCGTGCCGCATGAAGGCACGTCGCTGGACGTGGAGGATGCCAGTGTAAAGAGACTCCCCGCGCTGCTCACAACCCGATGCGGGGTATCCCCCGGTCGGGGGAGGGGCGGGGGATACCCTCGCCCGGTGATGCGTCCTGGCTCCGTTCCCACTGTTCGACGGCCGATGCGCTGATGCCGACGGCCACCGCGGCACTGTCTTACGACCCGGCCGATCCCTTCGTCCTGACCGAGGTCCGAGTCGACGAACCGCGCGGCGACGAGATCTTGGTGCGGATCGAGGCGTCGGGCATCTGTCACACCGATCTGGTCAATCGGGCTGTCGGAGCGGCAGATCGGCCGGTCCTGCTCGGCCACGAGGGTGCCGGCGTCGTCGAGGCGGTGGGTGATGCGGTCGACGGGGTACGGCCCGGTGACCGGGTGGTGTTGACGTTCCGGTCCTGCGGCCGCTGCCGCAACTGCCTGACAGACAGGCCCGCCTACTGTCGTGATGCATTGCGTCTCAATGGTTTCGGGCAGCGCGCCGACGGATCGGCACGCGTGATGTTGGGTGACACCCGGGTGCTCGACGGCTTCTTCGGCCAGTCCAGCCTCGCGGGGTACGCACTGAGCACGCCCGACAACACCGTCGTGGTGGGCGCCGACGTCGATCCCGCGGTGGCGGCGCCGCTCGGGTGCGGCTTCCAGACCGGTGCCGGCGCGGTGCTCAACCTGATGAAACCCCACCCTGGCAGCTCTGTCGCCGTATTCGGCGGCGGCGCAGTCGGTCTCGCAGGGGTGCTCGCCGCACTGGCCACCGAGGCGCAGACCGTGGTGGTGATCGAACCGTCCCCGCAGCGCCGCGCACTCGCCGAGAGCCTCGGAGCGCACGCGAGTCTGGCGCCCGGCGACGACGTCGTGGCGGCGGTGCGCGATCTCACCGGCGGCGGCGCCGACCACGCGCTGGACACCACAGGCCGGCCCGACGTGCTCGCCGATGCGGTGGCCGCGCTGGCGGTCGGGGGGTCGGCGGTGGCAGTGGGACTGGGCGCCGGGGTGCCGGAGATCGATCTACGGGACCTCGTGCTGCGCGGCAAGACGGTGCACGGCTGTCTCGAAGGCGATTCGGTGCCCGCCACGTTCATCCCGCAGCTGCTCGAGCTCCATGGTCAGGGTCGGCTGCCGATCGACCGCCTGGTCACCTCGTTCCCGCACACGGACGTGAACGAGGCGCTGGCAGCACAGCACCGCGGCGACGTCGTCAAACCCGTCCTCACCTGGTGACCGGCACTTAAATTCGCGCTGAGCACAGCACTTACGCAGCCCTGACGGTTCCGTCAGCATCTCCCGGTGTCTGTTTTCGTCGACATCACGCCCGAGGACGCCGCCACCGCGGCGCCCGTCGCTGACGCGCGCTCGCGAGGAGGTCGGTGGCGGGGCCGGCTGACACGGGCGGCGTTGCCGCTGCTGTCGGTCGTCGTTTTCGGGGTGGTGTGGCAGATCGCGGCCGCCAGCGGCATCTGGAACCAGACGTTCGTGCCCTACCCCGCCACGGTGTGGCGGGCGTTCCTCGACGTCTCGACCACCCACGACGGCACCCGCGGTTACGCCGGTTTCCTGCTGTGGGAGCACCTCTACATGACGCTGCGCCGGGTGCTCGCCGGCGTCGTCATCGGCGTGGCGCTCGGTGTCGCACTGGGGTTGCTGATGGGCTCGGTGAGCTGGCTGCGTTCGGTGCTGGAGCCGTGGTTGACGTTCCTGCGCGCGCTGCCGCCACTCGCGTACTTTTTCCTGCTGATCATCTGGCTCGGTATCGACGAGGCGCCCAAGATCACGCTGCTGGCGCTGGCCGCGCTGCCGCCCGCTGCGGTCGCCACCACCGCCGCGGTCGTGGCCGCGCCCGTCGCCCTGCAGGAGGCCGCACGCGCGCTCGGCGCGACGCGGCGCCAGGTGATCCGCGACGTCGTCGTCCCGTCTGCACTGCCCGAGACGTTCACCGGGATCCGGCTGGCCGTCGGCATGGCGTACTCGTCGGTGGTCGCCGCCGAGCTGTTCAACGGCATCCCCGGCATCGGCGGCCTGGTCAAGGACGCGAGCAACTACAACAACACCCCCGTCGTGCTGGTCGGCATCTTCGCGATCGGCTTCTCGGGCCTGGTCATCGACGGACTGCTCCGCGCGCTGGAACGGCGCGCTGTCCCCTGGAGAGGAAAAGTATGAAGCTGAAATGGGTTCTCCCCGTGCTGGTCTCGGCCCTGGTGTCGGTGCTGGCGCTGAGCGGCTGCTCCGTCGGCAACACCGGGCAGGACGCGAGCAAGGAGACCATCCGCATCGGATACCAGGCCTTTCCCAGCGGTGACCTGATCGTCAAGAACAAGCGCTGGCTCGAAGACGCGCTGCCCGACTACAACATCAAGTGGACGAAGTTCGACTCCGGCGCCGACGTGAACACCGCGTTCATCGCCAAGGAACTCGACTTCGGCGCGCTGGGCTCGAGCCCGGTGGCGCGCGGCCTGTCGGCTCCGCTGAACATCCCCTACAAGGTGGCGTTCGTGCTCGACGTGGCCGGCGACAACGAGGCGTTGGTCGCCCGCAACGGTAGCGGCGTCGACACCATCGCGCAGCTGAGGGGTAAGCGCATCGGCACGCCGTTCGCGTCGACCGCGCACTACAGCCTGCTCGCGGCACTGAGCCAGAACGGCTTGTCGCCCAACGACGTTCAGCTCGTCGACCTGCAGCCGCAGGCCATCCTCGCAGCGTGGGAGCGCGGTGACATCGACGCGGCGTACACGTGGCTGCCGACGCTGGACCAGCTGCGCACCACGGGCAAGGATCTGATCACCAGCCGCCAGCTGGCCAAGGACGGGAAGCCGACCCTGGACCTCGGGGCCGTCTCCGACGATTTCGCCGCCAAGCATCCTGACGTCGTCGACATCTGGCGTCAGCAGGAGGCTCGCGCGCTGTCGCTGATCCAGAGCGATCCGCAGGCGGCCGCCACGGCGATCGCCGCCGAGATCGGGCTGACCCCCGATGCGGTCGCCGGACAGCTCAAGCAGGGCGTGTACCTGACGCCCCAGCAGGTCGCGTCGCCGGAATGGCTTGGCGCAGAAGGCAAGCCGGGCAACATCGCGGTGAACCTGCAGAGCGCGTCGCAGTTCCTCGCCGAGCAGAAGCAGATCCCTTCGGCGGCAAACCTGCAGACGTTCCAGGACGCGATTTACACCAAGGGTCTGCCGGATGTTCTCGCGCCATGACCGCGACCACTGACACGGCGATCCGCGTCAACGCCGTGTCGCACCGGTACGGCAGCGGCGCGCACGCGGTGACCGCGGTCGGTCCGGTGGATCTGACCATCGAACCGGGCTCCTTCGTGGTGCTCGTCGGCGCGTCCGGATGCGGCAAGTCCACGCTGCTGCGGCTGCTCGCCGGGTTCGAGACCCCGACCCAGGGTTCGGTCGAGATCGGCGGTGCGCCACCGACTCCCGGCGTCAGCGCAGGCGTGGTGTTCCAGCAGCCGCGTCTCTTTCCGTGGCGGACGGTAGGCGGCAACGTGGACCTGGCGCTCACCTACGCCAAGGTGCCTCGGGAGCAGCGGTCGCTGCGGCGCGAGCAACTGCTCGAGCGGGTGGGGCTGTCGGGCATGGCGCATCGCCGCATCTGGGAGATCAGTGGCGGCCAGCAGCAGCGCGTCGCGATCGCCCGGGCGCTCGCGGCGGAGACGCCGCTGTTCCTGCTCGACGAGCCGTTCGCCGCGCTCGACGCGCTGACGCGGGAGCGGCTGCAGGAGGACGTGCGGGCGGTCAGCGCCGAATCCGGGCGCACCACCGTGTTCGTCACGCACAGCGCCGACGAAGCGGCGTTCCTGGGTTCGCGGATCATCGTGCTCAGCCGTCGGCCGGGGCAGGTCGCTCTCGACATCCCGGTCGACCTGCCGCGTTCGGGTGTCGATCCCGACGAGTTGCGTCGCTCGCCGGAGTACGGCCGGCTGCGCGCCGAGGTCGGCCGGGCGGTCAAAGCCGCCGCTGCCTGACTTTTGGGTCGGTCTCGAAACGGCACCGATCTCGCATCGACTCCGACCGGACCGGTGCGTTAGCTGGGCTGTGAGCCGCACGATAACCGCGTGAGCATGGTGGTTGAGCGTGGCCTGGCGAGGTGTCCGCGGTGCGTGTCGATGGCCGATTACGTCTTCATCGAGTCCGTTCCGCATGGCATGCGGTACGAGGTGCGGTGCCGAAAGTGCGGCGAACGCTACTCCGAGGACATGTGGCCGGCGCCCGGTGCAGAACTCGTGCGAGTGGAGCCTCCGTTGATGTGGCCACCCGACCGCGAGCCGGTGCCGCCGAGGGATTGGGCCGCCGAGATTCGCGGCCATGTCTCAGCCGCGGCGGTATGGAGCCGGGCTGAACTCGACGAAATGGTGCGACGCACTCGCACGGTCATGCCCAAACTGGCGCCTCACGGGCGGTTTGGGCGAATGGTGGCGGCGGCGGATTAGACCGGCGGGTACGAGGGTGGCGGGTACACCCCGCGCAGGATCCAGGCGAACCAGTTGATGCCGTACTCGAGTTCGTCGCTCGCGTCGTAATCGGGATTCGGGTCCACCGCAATACCTCCGTCAGGCCGGGCGTGCACGCTGCAGCCGAGTCTAGACCGGACGAGACCGCGGTCACAGGGCAACCACCTAGACTGAACCAACCAGTTAGTGGAGCGCGGACCGCCGGGTCCCTTCTAGAGTGAGTCACCATGTCTGAGACCGCTGTCCCTTCCGGGACGGGCAACGGGATGTCCCGTCGCGAAGAGTTGTTGGCCGTCGCGACGAGGCTGTTCGCCGCGCGCGGTTACCACGGCACCCGGATGGACGATGTCGCCGACGCCGTCGGGCTGAACAAGGCGACCGTCTACCACTACTACGCGAGCAAGGCGCTGATCCTCTACGACATCTACAAAGGGGCCGCGGACTTCACGGTCGACGCACTGCACGACGACCCGTCGGCGTCGGCACGCGAGACGATCTACCACTTCACCCGGCGGCTGCTGGTCGGCATCGCCGGCAACATCGAACGCGCCGCCGTGTACTTCCAGGAAGCCCCGTACATCACCGAGTGGTTCACCGAGGAGCAGGTGGCCTACATCCGGGAGAAGGAGAGCCAGGTCTACGAGCACGTACGCGACGTCATCGACCGCGGGATCGCCAGCGGCGAGTTCTACGACTGTGACTCCCACGTCTTGGCGCTCGGCTACATCGGGATGACCCTGGGCTCCTACCGATGGCTGCGCCCGCACGGTCGTCGCACCGCCCAGGAGATTGCCGTCGAGTTCAGCACGGCGCTGCTCCGCGGCCTGATCAAGGACGAGGCCGTGCGCGAGACCACTCCGCTCGGCGTCGACCAGGCCCAAGCCCGCTCGGGCGCGTAGTCGGCCTAGTCGGCCGGGCCCGATGATCTCCGAGCAGTGCTGATCGTCAGACAGCGGGGTACTCGAGCCCCTGTGACGATCCGCATCGGCACCTCGGGGTGGTCCTACAACCACTGGATCGGAGTGCTGTACGAACGAGGCCTGCCGGCCGCGCAGCGATTGGCGCGGTATTCCGCGGAGTTCGACACCGTCGAACTCAACGGCAGCTTCTACCGGTGGCCGCCGGACGCCTGGTTCGCCCGCTGGCGCGACCAGGTGCCCCCCGGGTTCTCGATGGCGGTGAAAGCGCCGCGGGGTCTGACGCACGCGCGCCGGCTGCGGTCCCCGGAGGTGTGGGTCGAGCGGTTGCACCGCGGGTGGGGCGAGCTCGGGGACCACGCGGGACCGTTGCTGGTGCAGCTGCCCCCGACGATGGAACGCGACGCGGTCGCCCTCGATCGGCTCGACGCCTTCCTGGACGTACTGCCCGCAGCGATTCCCGTCGCGGTGGAGTTACGACACCCGTCGTGGCTCGATCCGACCGCGTTCGACGTGCTGGAACGCCACGGTGCGGCGTATGTGGTGATGAGCGGTGCGGGGTTGCCGTGCGTCCTGCGTGCGACGGCCACGTTCGTCTACGTGCGATTGCACGGCCCCGACCCCGGTGCGCTCTACGGCGGCTCCTACAGCGACGATGACCTGCGCTGGTGGGCCGACCGGGTGCGGGAATGGGACGGCCAGGGCCGCGACGTGCTCGTGTACTTCAACAACGACCTCGGTGGCAACGCGGTCCGTAACGCGCGGGACCTCAAGACCGCGCTGAGTTTGGGGGCATCGGCACCGGGGTAGACCCCACCGCCATGAAGGCCCCACGGATCCTCACCCGAGTGCGCGCCTTCGTGCGCACGGGTTACCCGCCCGCGGCTCCGCGGCACGGCTACGTCTGTGCACTCGCGCTGCTTCCCCCGTCGACGGGGAGCGCCGGGCGCTGATCGACACGATCGTCCGGTGGCTGATGACCACCGGGCTCCACATCGCGCTCGTGGTGGTGTTCGCCATGCTGGCCACCCGGGCGATCAGGGCACTCGCGCGTCGGCTCAGCCGGCGGCTCGCCGCCCATGACGATGCGTCGCGCTCCGAGCGGGTCAAATACCGGCAGACACTGGCGTCGGTGCTCGCCTCGGTACTGATCACGCTCCTCTATATCGGGGTGGCGCTCGACATCGCCGCGCGACTGGGCTTTCCGATCGGCTCGCTCGTCGCCCCCGCAGCCGTCCTCGGCGGAGCGCTCGGGTTCGGCGCGCAGCGCATCGTCGGCGATCTGCTGAGTGGGTTGTTCGTGATCACCGAGCGGCAGTACGGGTTCGGCGATCTGATCGAGCTCACCATCACCGGCGGCGGCACCGCCCGCGGCACCGTCGAGGCCGTCACGCTGCGGGTGACCCGGCTGCGGACCGGTGACGGTGAGGTCTACACGATCCCCAACGGCACGATCGTCAAGGCGCTCAACCTGTCGAAGGACTGGGCGCGTGCCGTGATCGACATCCCGGTGCCCGCCACCGCCGACATCGTCGCCGTCAACGACGTGCTGCGCGACGTATCCGCTCAGGCGTTGCGGACCGACCGCCTCTCCCACCTGCTGCTCGACGAGCCCCAGGTGATGGGGGTCGAGAGCATCAAGGTGGACACCATCAACGTGCAGATGGTGGCGCGCACGCTGCCGGGTAAGCAGTTCGAGGTCGGTCGCGAGTTGAGGGCGCTGGTCGTGCCCGCGCTGCGCCGGGAGGGCATCGCCACGTCGGCATGAGGCGCGGTGCGCACTCGCTATGCTCAGCCGATGCCGCTGGTGAGTAAGACCGTGGAGGTCGCTGCCCCCGCCGAGTCGATCATGGCGATCGTCGCCGACTTCGAGGCCTACCCGCAGTGGAACGAGGAGATCAAGGGCTGCTGGATCCTCGCCCGCTACCCCGACGGCCGGCCGAGCCAGCTGCGGCTCGATGTGGTGGTGCAGGGCCAGGCGGGCACGTTCATCACCGCGGTCTACTACCCGGGGGAGAACCAGATCTTCACGATGCTGCAGCAGGGCGATCACTTCGAGAAGCAGGAACAGAAGTTCTCCGTGGTGGCCATGGGGCCGACGTCGCTGCTGACCGTCGACCTCGACGTCGAGACCACGCTGCCGCTGCCCAAGCCGATGGTGAAGAAGGCGATCAGCGACACCCTGGACTACCTCGCCGACAACCTGAAGGCACGCGCCGAACAGCTGGCTGCGACCTAGGGGACAGGTCCCCACAGGCCGGTCCGGTCGAGATAGCCCAGAAGGCGGGCCAGCCCGTCGGCGAACTGGCCTTCGGTCAGGCGCACCACGGCGTCGACGTCGCGGCGGCGCAGCGCCTCGATCATCACCTCGTGGCCGGCCACCGCGTCGGCGCCCCATGTGCGGTCGGAGGCGAACACCTGCGGCGGGAGGTAGCGGCTGGCGTGCAGCAGGAACCAGGCCAGCTTGATCCGTCCGGAGGCCCGGTTGACCGCGCGGTGGAAGGCGAACTCGGCGCGCGCGATGCCGTCGTCGTCCTCCCGGTGCACGGCGTCGGCCATTGCGGCGTTGAGCTCCACGAGCTCGTCGATCTGAGCGTCGGTGATGCGCCGGGTCGTGGTGGCGGCCAGTTCCTGCGCGATCGTCGACTGCATCCAGAAGATGTCTTCGATGTCGGTGCGCGACAGCGGCATCACGCGGTGGCCACGGTGGCGCTCGAGCTCGACCATGCCTTCGCCCCGCAGCGTCCGCAGGGCTTCTCGCACCGGGGTGATGCTCACGCCGAGGCGAGCGGCGGTCTCGTCGAGGCGGATGAACGCGTCCGGCCGCAGCGCACCGGTCATGATCTCCGTGCGCAGTTGAGTGGCCACCTCGTCGGACAGTTGTTCCCGCCGAACGGCGCCGGACCGCGTCGTCCTGGCCGGAGCTGTCATGGCGACGACGCCCTTTCCCCGGGGGCTGTGCGACGGGTTGTCCCGGCGCCGCCTGAGCCATAGTGTGACCGAGGCAACACAATGTTTGATCAAATATCATCACCGCGCAACTCACGAATTCTGGGAACGACGGAGCGAACCTGGTGACAACCCATCTGGAGCAGCCGTACCTGGCCCGGCGGCAGAACTGGGCCAATCAGGTCTCCCGGCATGCGCTGATGCAGCCGCACGCCACCGCGCTGCGGTTCCTGGGCGCCACCACCACGTGGGCCGACCTCGAGCGTCGCGTCAGCGCGCTGGCCGGGGCGCTGCACCAGCGCGGGGTCGGCTCCGGTGATCGCGTGCTGATCCTGATGCTCAACCGGCCCGAGTTCATCGAGGTTACGATCGCGGTCAACAAGCTCGGCGCGATCGCGGTTCCGGTGAACTTCCGGATGACGCCGCCGGAGATCGCGTTCCTGGTCTCCGACTGCAGCGCGTCGATCGTCGTCACCGAACCCGTGCTCGCCGGGGTGGCCAAAGCAGTGCGAGACCTGGACGCCACGCTGCAGACGGTCATCGTCGCCGGCGAAGAGACCGATTCTGGAGTGCTCGGCTACGAGGAGCTGCTCGCCGAGAACGCGCCGTGTCCCACCGTCGACGTGCCCGACGATTCGCCCGCACTGATCATGTACACCTCCGGCACCACGGGGCGGCCCAAGGGTGCGGTGCTCACGCACAACAACCTGGCCGGTCAGGCGATGACCCACCTGTTCACCAACGGTGTCGACCTCAACCACGACGTCGGGTTCATCGGAGTGCCGCTGTTCCACATCGCGGGTGTCGGCAGCACGATCGTCGGACTGTTGCTCGGTCGTCCGACGGTGGTCTATCCGCTCGGCGCCTTCGATCCGGACCAGCTGCTCGACGTGCTCGCTGCGGAGAAGGTGACGGGCATCTTCCTGGTGCCGGCCCAGTGGCAGGCAGTGTGCGCGGCGCAGCGCGCCAACTCCCGCGACCTCGCGCTGCGGGTGCTGTCCTGGGGTGCCGCACCCGCCTCCGACACGCTGCTGCGCGAGATGGCCGACACGTTCCCGGGCGCGGCAATCCTCGCGGCGTTCGGGCAGACGGAGATGTCGCCGGTGACCTGCATGCTGTTGGGCGAGGATGCGCTGCGCAAGCTCGGTTCGGTGGGCAGGGTGATCCCGACGGTGTCGGCGCGTGTCGTCGACGACGAGATGAACGACGTCCCCGTGGGTCAGGTCGGCGAGATCGTCTACCGTGCCCCGACGCTGATGGCCGGCTACTGGAACAACCCGGAGGCCACCGCGGAAGCGTTCGCCGGGGGCTGGTTCCACTCCGGGGACCTGGTCCGTCAGGACGACGAGGGCTATGTGTGGGTCGTCGACCGCAAGAAGGACATGATCATCTCGGGCGGGGAGAACATCTACTGTGCCGAGGTGGAGAACGCGCTCGCCGCGCACCCGGACATCGCGGAGGCCGCTGTGATCGGCCGCCCGGATCCGAAGTGGGGAGAGGTACCGGTTGCTGTGGTCGCGCTGCGAGCTTCGCTGACGGCGGCGGGGGGTGCAGAGTTGTCGCTCGCCGATCTGGACGAGTTCCTCACCGAGCGGCTGGCGCGCTACAAGCACCCCCGAGTCCTCGAAATCGTCGCGGCACTGCCCCGCAACCCGGCGGGCAAAGTGCTCAAGACGGAGCTGCGGACCCGCTTCGGATCCACGCCAGCCGGAGGGCCCGGGATTGACGCCCACGAAAGTTCCACGCGGACAACGGTTTCGACGGGACAACGATGAAAGCGGCCGGAGGGGGAGCCAGTGCTAACGGTTGAGTGCGCAATCCCGCCGATGCGGTACGAAGCGTCCCCACCATCGGGTACAGTCCGGTGGTCCGTCTTACTACTGACCGGTAGTAGGACGTGTCTCACACGTTTTGGGTCGGGGCGGGAAGGGAGCGTGCGACAGGTGCTGCCGGTGCGCTACATCTCCGACGGTCGCGTCGCGGAGACTTCGCGGTGACGACCAATTCCAACCTGACGGGCTACGTGCGCGATCAGGTCAGGCCCGCGCTGACTGCGGTCGGCGGCTTCGTGCGTATGTGCGTGCTGGTCGGCAAAGCCCTGCTGCGGCCGCCGTTTCAGTGGCGCGAGTTCATCCTGCAGAGCTGGTTCCTGCTGCGGGTCGCGTTCCTGCCCACGGTCGCGGTGTCCATCCCGCTGACCGTGCTCCTCATCTTCACGCTGAACATCCTGCTCACCGAGTTCGGCGCGGCCGACATCTCCGGTGCCGGTGCGGCACTCGGCGCGGTCACTCAGCTCGGCCCGCTGGTGACGGTGCTGGTGGTCGCCGGCGCCGGATCGACCGCGATCTGCGCCGACTTGGGTGCACGCACCATCCGCGAGGAGATCGACGCCCTCGAGGTGCTGGGCATCGACCCCATCCACCGCCTGGTGGTGCCCCGCGTGATCGCTTCCACGTTCGTCGCGATGCTGCTCAACGGCGCGGTCATCACGATCGGTCTGGTCGGCGGATTCATCTTCGGTGTGTACCTGCAGAACGTCTCCGCGGGCGCCTACGTGTCGACGCTGACCCTGGTCACCGGGTTGCCCGAGGTGCTCATCTCGCTGATCAAGGCCCTGACGTTCGGCCTGATCGCCGGCTTGGTCGGTTGCTACCGCGGGCTGACGTGCGCCGGCGGCGCCAAGGGCGTCGGGACCGCGGTGAACGAGACCCTGGTGCTGTGCGTCATCGCGCTGTTCGCGGTGAACGTCGTGCTGACCACCATCGGCGTCAAATTCGGAACGGGGAGCTGACATGTCCACTGGCGCCGTCCTGCGCTCCAGGTTCCCCCGCGGGGTCGCGACTGCCCAGAAGGTGGCCGGCGCGCCCGCGCGCGGGTTGGACTCGATGGGTCACATCGCCTGGTTCGTGGTCACCGCTGTCGGCTCCATCGGGCACGCCATGCGCTACTACCGCAAAGAGATGCTGCGCCTGGTCGCGGAGATCGGCATGGGCACCGGCGCCATGGCCGTCATCGGCGGCACCGTCGCCATCGTCGGGTTCGTCACGCTGTCGGGGTCATCGCTGGTGGCCATCCAGGGCTTCGCCTCGCTGGGCAACATCGGTGTCGAGGCGTTCACCGGCTTCTTCGCGGCGCTGATCAACGTGCGCATCGCCGCCCCGGTCGTCGCCGGCCAGGCGCTGGCGGCCACCGTCGGCGCCGGCGCCACCGCCGAGCTGGGCGCCATGCGCATCAGCGAGGAGATCGACGCCCTCGAGGTGATGGGCATCAAGTCCATCTCGTACCTGGTGTCCACGCGCATCGTGGCGGGTTTCGTGGTCATCATCCCGCTGTACGCGATGGCGATCATCATGAGCTTCCTGTCGGCACAGGTCACGACGACACTGATCTACGGGCAGTCGACCGGAACCTACGAGCACTACTTCCGCACGTTCCTGCGCCCCGATGACGTGTTCTGGTCGTTCGTGCAGGCCGTGATCATCTCCGTCATCGTCATGCTCAACCACTGCTACTACGGCTTCTACGCCAGCGGCGGCCCCGTCGGCGTCGGCGAGGCCGTCGGCCGCTCGATGCGCGCCTCGCTGATCGCGATCGTCTGCGTGGTCCTGTTCGCTTCGTTGGCGCTCTACGGCGTCGACCCGAACTTCAACCTGACGGTGTAGCCATGACCGCACCGGTGAACAACCCACGCACGCCGCCCTACAAGCTGGCGGGCCTGGTGCTGGCGCTCATCACGATCGTGGTGCTGGTGCTGGTGTTCCTGCAGTTCCGCGGTGACTTCCTGCCGCGGACCCAGCTGACCATGATGGCGGCGCGGTCCGGTCTGTCCATGGACCCGGGTTCCAAGGTCACCTACAACGGCGTGGAGATCGGTCGGGTCGGGGAGGTCGAGCAGGTCACGGTCGGTGACGAGCCCCGGGCCAAGATCATCCTCGACGTCGACCCCAAGTACATCGACCTGATCCCGCAGAACGTCAACGCCGACATCAGCGCCACCACGGTGTTCGGCAACAAGTACGTGTCGTTCTCGTCGCCCAAAGACCCGTCCCCGCAACGGATCACCAGCTCCGACGTCATCGACGTGACCAAGGTGACCACCGAGTTCAACACCCTCTTCGAGACAGTGGTGTCGGTCGCCGGTCAGGTCGACCCGATCAAGCTCAACCAGACGCTGACCGCGACGGCGCAGGCCCTCGACGGGCTCGGCGACCGATTCGGCCAGTCGATCGTCAACGGCAATCAGATCCTCGGTGAGATCAACCCGCAGATGCCGCAGCTGCGTCGCGACAACCAGCTGCTCGCCGACCTCGGCGAGGTGTACGCCGACGCGGCCCCCGATCTGTTCGACGGGTTGCAGAACGCGGTGACCACCGCGCGCACCCTCAACGAGCAGCAGGGCAATGTCGATCAGGCGCTGATGGCTGCGGTCGGATTCGGCAACACCGGCGGCGACATCTTCGAGCGCGGGGGTCCCTACCTGCAGCGTGGTCTGAAGGATCTGGTGCCCACCTCGGCGCTGCTGGATAAGTACAGCCCCGCGTTGTTCTGCACGATCCGCAACTACCACGACGTCGAGCCGAAGGTCGCCGCATCGCTGGGCGGCAACGGCTACTCGCTGCGCACCCACTCCGAGCTGATCGGGTTGGGCGCCGGAAACGCCTACGTCTACCCCGACAACCTGCCGCGCGTGAACGCCAAGGGCGGACCCGAGGGCCGCCCCGGCTGCTGGCAGCCCATCACCCGCGACCTGTGGCCGTCGCCGTACCTGGTGATGGACACCGGAGCTTCGCTCGCGCCGTACAACCACCTGGAACTGGGCCAGCCGCTGCTCACCGAGTACGTGTGGGGCCGCCAAGTCGGGGAGCACACGATCAACCCATGAAAATCACCGGTACCGCGATCAAGCTGGGGGCGTTCTCCCTGGTGCTGCTGCTGTTCACCGCGCTCATCATCGTGGTGTTCGGCCAGATGCGCTTCGACCGCACCAACAGCTACTCGGCGGTCTTCACCAACACCAGTGGCCTGCGCTCCGGGCAGTTCGTCCGTGCCTCGGGTGTCGAGGTCGGCAAGGTCAAAGACGTCAAGCTGATCGACGGCGGCACCAAGGCCCGGGTGGACTTCGATGTGGACCGCTCGCTGGACCTGTTCGACGAGACGACCGCCTCGGTCCGCTACCTGAACCTCATCGGCGACCGCTACCTGGAGCTCAAGCGGGGCGACAGCAACACCCGGCTGCAGCCCGGCGGCACGATCCCCGTCGAGCGCACGGAGCCGGCGCTCGACCTCGACGCGCTCATCGGCGGTTTTCGTCCGGTGTTCCAGTCGCTGGATCCGGACAAGGTCAACACCATCGCGCAGTCGATCGTGACGGTCTTCCAAGGGCAGGGCGGAACCATCAACGACATCCTGGACCAGACGGCCTCGCTGACGTCCGCGCTGGCCGATCGCGACCAGGCGATCGGCGAGGTGATCAAGAACCTCAACACCGTGCTGGCCACCACCGTCAAGCACCAGCAGCAGTTCGACGACACGGTCAAGAACTTCGAGACCCTGATCACCGGGCTGAAAAATCGCGCAGACCCGATCGCCAAGTCCGTCGCCGACATCAGCGACGCCGCCGGGACGATCGCCGATCTGCTGGCCGACAACCGGCCGCTGCTGCAGCAGACCACCAGCAAGCTCGAGATCCTCCAGCAGCCGCTGGTCGATCAGAAGGACCAGCTCAACGACCTGCTGGTCCGGGTTCCGACCGCGCTGAAGATCATCGGCCGCGCCGGTGGCATCTACGGTGACTTCTTCAACTTCTACGCCTGCGACGTGACGCTCAAGCTCAACGGGCTCCAGCCCGGCGGGCCGGTGCGCACGGTCAAGGTGTGGAGCCAGCCCTCGGGTAGGTGCACACCGCAATGAGAGTCCTCGAGGGTTCCAATCGCGTCCGCAGCGGCTTGATGGGCGTCATCCTGCTGATCATCGTCATCGGCGTGGGGCAGAGCTTCACCAATGTGCCGATGCTGTTCGCGACACCCACGTACTACGCCGAGTTCTCCGATACCGGCGGCATCAACGCCGGCGACAAGGTCCGGATCGCCGGCGTCGACGTCGGCCTGGTGCGGTCCACGGAGATCTCCGGCGACAAGGTGGTGATCGGCTTCGGGTTGGGCGGCACCGAGATCGGCACCAAGAGTCGCGCCGCGATCCGCACCGACACGATCCTGGGCCGGCGCAACATCGAGATCGAGCCGCGCGGTGACGAGGCGTTGTCCGCCGACGGCACCTTGCCGCTGGGTCAGACCTCGACGCCGTACCAGATCTACGACGCGTTCTTCGACCTGAGCAACTCGGCGTCCGGGTGGGACACCAAGACCGTGCGTGACTCACTCAACGTGCTGTCGCAGACCATCGATCAGACCTACCCGCACCTGAGCGCTGCGCTCGACGGGGTGGCCCGGTTCTCCGACACCATCGGCAAGCGCGACGACCAGATCAAGACGCTGCTGAGCAACGCCAACCGGGTCGCCGGGGTGCTGGGCAACCGCAGCGAGCAGATCAACGCGCTCTTCGTGAACGCCCAGACGCTGCTCGCCGCGGTCAACGAGCGCAACTACGCGGTCAGCCAGCTGCTGGAGCGTGTGGGCAAGTTCTCCGCCCAGGTGAAGGGCTTCATCGACGACAACCCGAACCTCAACCATGTGCTCGAGCAGCTGCGCACGATCAGCGACGTGCTCAACGAGCGCAAGTTCGACCTCGTCGACGTGCTGACTACGCTGTCGAAGTTCACCGCTTCACTGGGTGAGGCGATCGCGTCGGGTCCTTACTTCAAGGTGATGCTGGCCAACCTGGCGCCGTACTGGATTCTGCAGCCGTACGTCGACGCGGCGTTCAAGAAGCGCGGCATCGACCCCGAGCAGTTCTGGCGCAATGCCGGCCTCCCCGCGTTCCGGTTCCCGGATCCGAATGGCACCGGCTTCCCCAACGGCGCACCGCCGCCCGCCCCGACCCCGCTCGAAGGCACTCCGGACAATCCGGGACCTGCTGTCGTGCCCGGCTCGCCGTGCTCGTACACCCCGCCCGCCGACGGACTGCCCCGGCCGGGGAACCCGCTGCCGTGCGCCGGTCTGAGCGTCGGCCCCTACGGCGACAACCCGTACGGCCCGAACTACGAGGGCCAGGGCCCCAACGTCGCGACCTCGGCACCCAATCCGAACGGGCCGCAGCCCGGTCCGGGTGTGCCGGCCGCCGCGATCCCGGGCCAGCTGTCGCCGAACGTGCCCGGGGCGATGCCTCCGCTTCCGGCTGCTCCGCCCGGAGCCCGCACGGTCCCGTTGGCGCCACAGCCGTCGCCGCCGGACTTCACGCCCGGTATCGCGCCGCTGCCGCCGGCCCTCAACGGTCCGCCGCCGCCACCTGGTCCGGGTCCGCAGCCGGCCCCGGCGGGCCAGCCGCTGCTGCCGGGTAATCCACCGTTCCTGCCGCCGGGCTCGCAAGGTTAAGGGGGTGCAGAGCTAGATGTCGACGATCTTCAACGTGCGAAACATGAAGGTGCCGGGCGTGTCCCGAACGGCACTGGTGATCGGCACCGTGGTGCTGATCGCCGCGATCGTGGCCGCATTCTTCGGTTTCAAGGCCTACCAGCGGTTGACGAAGAACACCGTGACCGCCTACTTCACCCAGACCCTCGCGCTGTACCCGGGCGACAAGGTGCAGATCATGGGTGTGCAGGTCGGCAAGATCGAGAAGATCGAGCCCGACGGCGACAAGATGAGGGTGACCTTCAACTACGACAAGAAGTTCAAGGTCCCTGCCAACGCCACCGCCTCGATCCTGAACCCGAGCCTGGTCGCCTCTCGCACCATCCAGCTCGCCCCGCCCTACACGGGTGGCCCCGTGATGGAGAACGGCGCCGTCATCAACGTGGACCGCACCCAGGTGCCGGTCGAGTACGACGATCTGCGCGACTCCCTGGACAAGCTGCTCACCGACCTCGGTCCCACTCCCGCACAGCCCAAGGGACCGTTCGGCGACATCATCGAGTCCGCGGCCGACGGCTTCGCCGGCAAGGGCGAGCAGCTGAACAAGACACTCAAGGGTCTGTCGGACGCGCTGTTCGCGCTCAACGAGGGCCGCGGCGATCTGTTCAGCGTCGTCAAGAGCCTCGCGCTGTTCGTCAACGCGCTGTACAAGAGCGACCAGCAGTTCGTGGCCCTCAACAACGATCTCGCCAAGTTCACCAACGCGTTCACCAACACCGACCGCGAGGTGGCTGACGCTCTGCAGGACCTCAACCAGTTGCTCACCACCACAAGGGATTTCATCGGCAAGAACGGCGAGGTGCTCGCCCACGATGTCGACAACCTCGCCGAGGTGACCAACGCGATCCTTCAGCCCGAGCCCCGTGACGGCCTGGAGACCGGCCTGCACGTGTTCCCGAACCTGGGCGCCAACGTCGTGAACATTTCCTCACCGAACTCGGGCGGTGTCATCGGTATGCCGGTGATCAACAACTTCGCCAACCCGATGCAGTTCATCTGCAGTGCCATCCAGGCCGGCAGCCGGTTGGGTTACCAGGACTCCTCCGAGTTGTGCGCGCAGTACCTCGGGCCGATCCTGGACGCGATCAAGTTCAACTACCTGCCCTTCGGCGCGAACCAGCTGCAGGCGGCTGCGACGTTGCCCAAGCAGATCGCCTACTCCGAGCCGCGGTTGCAGCCGCCGCCGGGATACAAGGACACCACCGTGCCCGGCATCTTCTCCAGGGACACGCTGTTCTCCCACGGCAACCACGAGCCAGGCTGGGTCGTCGCACCCGGTATGCAGGGCGTCGAGGTGCAGCCGTTCACGCAGAACATGCTCACCCCGGAGTCGCTCGCCGAGCTCATGGGTGGCCCGGACATCGTGGCGCCGCCGGCTCCGCCGGCGTTCGGCGTGAACAACGGCCGCCTGCCCGGCCCGCCGAACGCGTACAACGAGAACAATCCGCTGCCGCCGCCGTGGTATCCGCAGCCGGGTCCCCCGCCGGCACCCGCACCGGGCGTCATCCCGGGCGATCCGCTGGGGGCGATCGCACCGGCTGGGCCGGCAGCGCCGGCGGCCGGTCCCGCGCCTGCCGCCCCGTCGGGTCCGTTGTTGCCGGCAGAGTCGGGAGGCTGACCGTGGGACGCTTGGCGACATTGAGCCGACGCGCGGTGGCGCTCGGCGCGGCAGCCGTGGTGCTGACCTCGTGCGGTTCGTGGAAGGGCATCGCGAACGTGCCGCTGCCCGGTGGGCCCGGTACCGGTCCCGACCACACCACGATCTACGTCCAGATGCCGGACACGTTGGCGCTCAACGTCAACAGCCGGGTGCGGGTGGCCGACGTGTACGTCGGACGCGTGCGGTCGATCGAGTTGAAGAACTGGGTCGCCACGTTGACCCTTGATCTGGACTCGACGGTGCAGTTGCCCAAGAACACGCTGGCCAAGATCGGCCAGACGAGCTTGCTGGGTTCGCAGCACGTCCAGCTCGATGCGCCGCCGGACCCGTCGCCGGAGAAGCTCAAGACCGGCGACACCATCCCGCTGAAGAACGCGTCGTCCTTCCCGACGACCGAGCGGGTGCTGGCCAGCATCGCGTCGATCCTGACCGGCGGCGGCGTGTCGAACCTGGAGACCATCCAGACCGAGATCTTCAACGTCCTCAACGGCCGGTCCGACCAGATCCGGGAGTTCCTGGGCAAGCTCGACACATTCACCGACGAGCTGAACCAGCAGCGCGACGACATCACCCGGGCCATCGATTCGACGAACCGGTTGCTCTCGATCGTCGAGCAGCGCAACGACACTCTCGACCAGGTGCTGACCGAGTTCCCGCCGCTGATCAAGCACTTCGCCGACACGCGTGATCTGTTCGCCGACGCGGTGCAGGCCCTGGGCCGGATCAGCAACGCCGCCGATGATGCGCTGTCGCCGGCCAGCGGTGACCTGAACACCAACCTGGCCAATCTGCAGCGTCCGCTGCGGGAGCTGGGCAAGGCCGGGCCGTACCTGCTCGGTGCGCTGAAGCTCATCTTCACCGCACCGTTCAGCATCGAGAACGTGCCGAAGGTGGTTCGCGGTGACTACATCAACGTCTCGATCCTGGTGGATCTGACGCTGTCGGCCATCGACAACGGGTTCCTGTCAGGTACCGGCGTCTCCGGGATGCTGCGGGCACTCGAGCAGTCGTGGGGCCGCGACCCGAAGACGATGATCCCGGATGTGCGGTTCACCCCGAACCCGCACGACGCGCCGGGTGGACCGCTGGTGGAAAGGGGTGAGTGAGCAGTGCTGACCCGTTTCATCAAGATCCAGTTGGTCATCTTCACGGTGCTGACCGTGGCGGCGGTTGCCGTGCTGGGGTTGTACTACCTGCGCCTGCCGAGCCTGGCCGGCGTGGGGCAGTACACGCTCTACGCCCAACTGCCGCGCTCGGGCGGGCTGTATGCCACCGGCAACGTGACCTACCGCGGCACCCAGATCGGCAAGGTCACCGAGGTCGAGCCCACCGAGAACGGTGCTCGGGCCACGCTGAGCATCGGCAACGACGTCAAGATCCCGGTGGACGTGACGGCCGAGGTGCATTCGGTGTCGGCGATCGGCGAGCAGTATCTCGATCTCGTGCCCGCTGCCGACTCCAAGCAGTACCTCAGCCCGGGGCAGACGATCACGAAGAGCACGGTTCCGGCGGAGGTGGGGCCCGCGCTGGACGCGGCCAATCGCGGCCTGGCCGTGCTGCCGAAGGAGAAGATCGATTCCCTGCTGACCGAGACGTCGGCCGCGGTCGGCGGTCTCGGTCCCTCGCTGCAGCGTCTCGTCGAGTCGACGACGAACCTCGCCGAAGGCTTCCGCGACAACCTGCCGCAGGTCAACGACATCATCGCCAACTCGGCGCCGATCCTGAACAGCCAGGTGCAGTCGGGTGACGCGATTGCACAGTGGTCGCGCAACCTGAACATCATCGCGGGCCAGACCGCCGAGCAGGACGGTGCGCTGCGTAGCGGTCTGCAGCAGGCGGCGCCGACGCTGGATCAGGTGAACGCGTTGTTCTCCGACGTGCGGGACTCGCTGCCGCAGACGCTGGCCAACCTGTCGGTCGTCATCGACATGCTCAAGCGCTACAACAAGGGCCTCGAGCAGGCGCTGGTGGTCCTGCCCCAAGGTGCGTCGCTGACGCAGGCGGGCACGATCTTCGAGAACGAGGGTCTGCTGCACTTCGGTCTGTCGATCAACCTGCCGCCGCCGTGTATGACCGGCTTCCTGCCGGCTTCGGAATGGCGTTCGCCCGCCGACACGTCGATGGCGCCGCTGCCGTCGGGCACCTACTGCAAGATCCCGAAGGACTACCAGGGCAACGTCGTTCGCGGCGCTCGCAACTACCCGTGTGCGGATGTGCCGGGTAAGCGTGCCGCCTCACCGAAGGAATGCCACAGCAACGAGCCGTACGTGCCGCTGGGCACCAACCCGTGGTACGGCGACCCGAATCAGGTGCTGTCCTGCCCCGCCCCTGGTGCGCGCTGCGACCAGGGCGTGGACCCGGGTCGGGTGATACCGGCGCCGTCGGTGAACAACGGCATGAACCCGTTGCCGGCCGACCGGCTGCCCCCGCCGATGAGCGCCTCACCGGTCAGTGATCCGATCAGCCCACCGGGCTCGGGTACCGTCAGCTGCAGCGGGCAACAGCCCAACCCGTGCATCTACACTCCCGCGCAGGGGCCGCCCGGCAGCACCGCCGCGTACAGCCCCCAGAGCGGCGAGGTGGTCGGGCCCGACGGGGTGCGATACAACGTGAAGAACTCGAGTAACCCAGGAGATGACGGATGGAAGGAGATGCTGGCTCCAGCCGGCTGAACCCCCCCATCGACACCCCCGAGGACGGCGCCGCCGAGGAGACGACGGTCGCCGAAGAGTCCGTCGACGCGTCCGTGCCCGACCAGGTCCCGCCGGAGGATCCGCGTCGGCCGTCGCGGCTCAGCACGCGCTGGGTCGCCGCCCTGACCGCGGCGCTCGTTGTCCTTGCCGGCGGAGCTGTGGCCGGTGGCTACTACGCGTTGAAGGCCAACCAGCGCGCCGCGTCGATCGCCCGCAGCGACGACGCCGCACTGGCCGCTGCCAAGGAGTGTGTGGCTGCCACCAACGCGCCGGATACCGCGGCGATGACCGTCGCGCAGTCCAAGATCCTCGAGTGCTCGACCGGTGACTTCGGCGTCCAGGCCGGCCTGTTCGGCAGCGTGATCGCCGAGGCGTACCAGGCGGCCAATGCGAAGGTCGCCGTCGACGACCTGCGCGCCGCGGTCGAGCGGCACAACCCGGACGGGTCGATCAATGTGCTCGTCGCGGTCCGGGTGAAGATCACCAACTCGCAGGCCGCGAATCAGCAGGTCGGCTACCGGTTGCGCGCCACGATGGCGTTCGACGAGGGCCGCTACCGCATCGCCAAGCTCGACCAGGTCACGTCGTGACGACCGTCCTGCCGATCACCGACTCGACGTCCGACAGCGAGGTGCCGGAGGTCGACCGGGCGTCGTGGTCGGCGCGCGCGGGTGCACTGCTCGTCGACGTCCTGCCGGGTGCGGCCGTGATCGCGACGATGGCGCTACTGGCTCTGGCGTCGCCCGCCGACGGCTGGGCGCGCTGGTCTTTCACCGGTGCGGCCGGGGTGGCGCTGTTCGCGACGGCGGTCAACCGTCTTGTCCTTCCCGTGGCGACCGGCTGGACGATGGGCCGCGCGCTGTGCGGGATCGCGGTACGCGGACGGGCCGAATCCGGTGACGGCGCCGTCGTGGGCATCGGCCGATTGGCCGTGCGCGAACTCGCCCACCTGCTCGACACGCTGGCGGTGTTCGTCGGCTGGCTGTGGCCGCTGTGGGATCGCCGGCGGCGGACCTTCGCCGACATGCTGGCCCGCACTGAGGTCGTCGTCGTCGAGCGGCCGGCGCGCAACATGCGGCGGCTCGTCGCGATGGTGTTGATCGTGGTGGCACTGGTGTGCGCGGCGGCAGCCGGCTTGGGCTACCTCACGGTGTACCGGCACGAGCGTGCCGTCGATGCGGCACGCGTCCAGATCGACGAGCAGGGCCCGCGCATCGTCGAGCAGATGCTCACCTACAGCGCCGACACCATGGCCGCTGACTTCGCCCGGGCGCAGTCGCTGACCACCGACACCTACCGCGAGCAGCTCACCGCGCAGCAGCAGGCCGCCCAGAAGGCGGGGATCAAGTCCAACGAGTACTGGGCGGTGAGCCATGCGGTGCTGACCGATCCGCCGGTCACGCCCGATACGGCGTCCATGCTGCTGGCAATGCAGGGCCAGCGCGGTGACGATCCGAAAAATCTGAAGTTCATCACGGCGACGGTGCGCGTCGACTTCGACCGCACCGACGGCCAGTGGCGGGTGGCGAACCTGACCGTGTTGAAGAAGCCCCAGATGAATCCGGCCGGCCAGTGAGCCCGCGGCGCAAGGTCGACGACACCGCGACCGACTACTTCGGCAGCGAGCCCCGCAAGCCGAAGCGCTGGGGGCTGCCGGTGGTGGGGGCGGTGGTGGCGCTGGTGGTCGCCGCGGCGATCACGGCAAGCACTCTGATGCTGATCCGGCACGAACACGATCGGTCCGAAGCCGTTCAGGAGGCATCGGCGCTGGGGTACGCCCGCGAGTTCATGACGGAGTACATGACCCTGGACCCCTTCAACGCCAACGCCTACGCGGACCGGATCGCCGCGCAGGCGACCGGCGAGTTCGCCAAGGGTTTCAAAGAAAAGCAGAACGAGATCCTGCTGCAGGTGGCCCGCGGAGAACCGACCACCGGCACGGTGCTCGCCGCGGGGGTGCAGCGCTGGAACGACGACGGCAGCGCCGACGTGCTGATCGCGACGAAGGCGACGTCGACGACGCCCGACGGCAAGACGACGATCGAAAGTGGCAGCCGCTGGATCGCCACGACGATCAAGGAAGGACAGCAGTGGAAGATCAGCAACCTGATTCAGGTGATCTGACCACCGACGAGTCGGCGACTCCCAGCGATCCCGCGACCCCGCCGCGCCGCCGCCGGTTCTTCCGGCGGACCCGCGCGGCAGCGCCCGCCGCGGAGCAGCCCGAGGAGACGGTCGAGCGGCTGAAGCCCGACTCGTCCGCGGTGGAGACACCGCTCGACCAGCCGACCGATCAGCCGAAGAAGCCCGTGGGTAAGGCAGCGCGCACCCCGAAGCCAGACGTGAGTGCCGACCCCGACACCGCCACCGACACCGTCACCGAGCCGGACGCTGAGGCCGGGGACGCACCCGAGGAGGCCGCAGAGGCAACCGGCGGGGACGCAACCGACGGGGCCGCACCCGCAGCCGAGATCCGGATGGTCGAGCACCGTCCCGCAGGGCGCGGACTGGTCGCGGCCGCGGTCGTCGCCTCGGTGCTGTTCGTCGGCGGAGGTGCGTTCGCGGGCGCGATGGTGCAGCCGTACCTCGCGCAGCGGGCTCTGAATACCACCAAGCTCGAGATCGCGCGCACCGCGACCGCAGCGATCACTGCGTTGTGGACCTACACCCCCGACGACATGCCTGCCCTGGCCGACCGCGCATCACGGTTCCTCGGCGGCGACTTCGCCGGCGACTACCGCAAGTACATCGACGCGATCGTCGAGCCGAACAAGCAGGCGCAGGTCACCAACACGACCGAGGTGGTCGGTGCGGCCGTGGAGAGTGTCTCGCCCGCGCTCACGCCGACGGACGCCACGGCGATCGTGTACACCAACTCGATCTCGACGAGCCCCGTCACCAAGAACATCCCGTCGCTGCGCTATCTGTCCTACCGCCTGACGATGAAGCGCGACGGCGGGGAGTGGCTGATCACCCGGATGTCGACGGTCACGTCGTTCGACCTCACCCCGCAGCTGTAGGGACGCGTTTCGCGTGTTCCACGTGAAACGTCACCCGAATGCTCCGCCGGGGTTCTTTCGCTGTGAAGCTGTTGGGCTGCAATGGCTTTCGGATGCCGACGGGGGTGTTCCCACCGCGAGGGTGGTCGCCGTGGACGAGCACTCGTTGACGCTGGAGCGCCTCGCGTCGGTGGCACCTGAGCGTGCGGCCGCGCGGACATTCGGCGCGCGGTTGGCACACACCCACGCCGCAGGCGCCGACGGCTTCGGGGCGTCACCGCCCGCATGGGCCGCGCCGTCAGGCTTCTTCGGTCCTCTTGACCAGCCGTTGCCGATGACCTACAGCCACGACAGCTCGTGGGGACGTTTCCACGCCGAACATCGACTCACGCCGATGCTCGAGCGGGCGCGGCCCAGCCAGGATGTCCGCCAGGCGGTCGAGGCAGTGGTGTCACGTTGTGTAGCAGGTGTTTTCGACGATCCTGATGAGCAGCCGTGCCGGCTGCACGGTGACCTGTGGAGCGGCAACGTGATGTGGACCGCCGACGGTGTGGTGCTGATCGACCCCGCGGCGCACGGCGGGCACCGGGAGACCGACCTCGCGATGCTGGCGCTCTTCGGCTGTCCGCACCTGGACGA
This sequence comes from Mycobacterium sp. IDUB_1, assembly GCF_055419625.1. NCBI lineage: Bacteria > Bacillati > Actinomycetota > Actinomycetes > Mycobacteriales > Mycobacteriaceae > Mycobacterium > Mycobacterium sp. IDUB_1. Next base: position 853,374 of record NZ_JBVAYA010000001.1, read on the forward strand.
GATCGTCGCGGGCTACCAGGAGGTCCGCCCGCTGACCGCGGGGTGGCGTGACAGGGTCGGGCTGCACCAGCTCTATCCGTTGCTCGCGCACGTCGTGCTGTTCGGTTCCGGCTACGAGCGGCAGACGTTGGCGGCCGCCCGCAGCGCACTGGCGGCTAGTTGAAGGCCAGCCACGCCGGCTGCGCCCGTTCGTGCGAATCGCACAGCACCGCCATCGTGTCGCAGGAGCCCTGTGGCGAACCCGCGCCAGCCCACATGCCGCCGGTGTCGCGGCGCAGCACGATGGCCGACGAACCGCCACCGTCGAGCAGGACCGCGGTGTCGCTGCCGAGCCCTCGGAACAGGTCCTGGATCTGGTCAGGCGTGTAGTTGCCGCCGGAGAACACGTACATCTCGTCGCGGTCGCGTACGTAGGCGATCGCGGTGCGCGCCGCGCTCGGGCCGGGGTCGTTCATCTGGCCGGTGTCGCCGGGGGCGAGCAGGTGCATACCGGCGACCGCAACGAAACGGGTGCCCTTGTCAATCAGGCCGGCGATCACGGGGGAGGCCGCGTCGAAGTCGGTGTCGCTCGTCGGCGGTACCACGAACGGTGCACCCTGGACCGGCAGGATCATCGTCGAGAGCGCCATCCAGTTCTCGTTGCCGCCCGAGAGTCCCTGCTTGCCGGCGTAGGCCAGCGTGCCCGTCACTGCGGCGTTGGTCCGGCCGAGATTGCGGGTGTTGTCGACGTAGGCGCCCAGCGGCGAGCTGCAGCCCGTCGACTTCCACGAACCGCCCTGCTGGCCGCGCACGTCGAAGAAGTTCGCGTTGATCGCGATCGTCGGTTGGCCGAGTACCTGCCATGCCTGCAGCGGCGAGTAGGTCTCGGAGGCCTGCAGAAGACCCTCGGCGGTTCGGGCGCGGGGGTCACGCTCGCAGCGGGCCTGGAACCCCGTGTGGGAGTCGGCCAGCAGTCGCGGCGCCAACCTCGACGAGGCGCCCTTGATGATCATCAGCCGGCCGCCGTTCCCCATCTCGTACCAGCGGCCCGCGGCGTCGAGCATGGGCGCCGGCGCACCGGACCCGAAGTTGTACACCAGATACGAGCCCTTGGTGGTGGCGATCGCGGCGGCGAGCAGCTCGCGAGCGCTGGCTGCGGCGGCCCCCGGCGCGCTGACCCCGGCGGCCACCAGGGCGCACACCACCGCTGCGGCCGCGCCGCACAGTCGTCGCCGGATGTTTGCGGTAGGAGTCGACATCGACGGCTCCTTCGAGGGGTGGATCGACCTGGGCTGGTCAGCACGTCAACAATAATCCCAGCAGAAACGGTGTCAACTTTCGTCACAGCGGTATCACAGATTGATGCCGCGAAGATTGCTGCAACGGTTTGCTGCGTAGCTCCCAGCGGGTACCTGTGGACCATGCCCACCGTGACCCGTACGTTCACCGTGAGTCCGCCGCCGCCGGTCGTCGTCGACTACCTCAAGGATTTCGCGCACGCCGAACAGTGGGACCCGGGCACTCAACGCTGCGAGCGCATCGACAGCGGTCCGGTCGCCGAGGGCGCCTACTGGCACAACGTCTCGAAGATCCTGGGCAGGACCGCCGAGCTGACCTACACTCTCGACGAACTCACCGACCACAAGGTCGTCTTCGTCGGCGAGAATGGCTCGTCCACCTCGGTCGACACCATCACCGTCGAGCGCGACGGTGCGGGATCGGTGATCACCTACGAGGCGGAACTGCAGATGCACGGCACGGCCAAGCTGCTCAATCCGGTGATGAAGCTGGCGTTCGAGAAGTTGGCCGGCGAGACCGAGAAGCGACTGGCGGCCGTGCTCAACAGCCTCGATCAGCGCGACGGCGCCAGCCGGTAGATCGCGTCTGCGGCGTCGTCGGTGATGTAGACCGCGCCGTCCGGGCCCACCACGGCGGCGACCGGTCGGCCCCACCGTGATCCGTTCTCGCCCTGGAAACCGCCCACGAGCGTCTGCTGGTTCTCGAGACGGCCGTCACGCCACGGATAGAACGACACCTCGGGCTCGCGCGGCGGCTGGCGGTTCCACGAGCCGTGCACGCCGATCAGCGCGCCCTGCGCGTAGGGCGCGGGCAGAACGCCGTCGACGAAGCTCATGCCCAGCGGAGCCGAGTGCGCTCCCATGCTCTGCTCGACGGGTGGCAGCGCCGCGCAGTCCATCTCGGTGCCGTCCGGATTCGTCTGGACGTCTCGGATGAAGGGCAGGTCGGCGGGTCCAGAAGCGGCTGGGCCGGGATTGCAATAGGGCCAACCCAATTCGCGGCCCGGCGTCAGTCGCGCGATCTGCTCGCGAGGGTTCTCGCCGACGTAGGCGGGATCGACCTGGCCGGTGCTCGGGTCGGCGATGTTGTCGCGGCCGTTGTTCGCCGTCCACACGGCGCCGTCGGGTGCGACGGCCAGGCCGGTGCCGTTGCGTACACCGGTCGCGAACGGCGTGGGGGGGCCGCCGCCGGGCGGGACCCGCATGATGGTCGCCCGCGGCGGGGTGGCGGTGCGGTCGTCGGCCGAGATGTTGCCGGTCGATCCGATCGAGAAGTACACCGCGCCGTCCGGTCCGACCGCCACGCTCTTGAGGGCGTGCGAGTACGCGCCGCGCAGATCCGGACTCTTGGCGTCGGGCAGCCCGCCCGCGATGACGCGCGGGTTCGTCGCCCTGCCGGCCGCGTAGTCGTAGGCGTCGATCTGATCGCTCTGCGCCACGTACAGCGTCGAGCCCGCGATCGCCAGGCCGTGCGGTTGGTCGAGTCCGTCGAGCAGCACCGTCTGCGTCGCACCGGCACCATCCGGGGTGAACCGCAGCACCGAGCCCGCGCTCGGAACCGACACCAGAAGCGTGCCGTCGGGCGCCCAGGCCGCCAGCCGGGGCCGCGGGGTCCGCGCCCAGACCGACAGCTGCCACCCCGTCGGCACCCGGACTTGGCGCGGCTGGTCGAACGGTGCTTCGGCCATGCCGGGTGGGATGGTCACGTCGACGGTGCTCGTGCCTGTTGCGGGCGGCGCCGACGTCGCCGTCGGCCCGGATGACGCCGAGGGTGACGGTGCGGGTTCCGACGCGCTGCTGCATCCGGCGATGAGTGTGGCCGTGACGAGCAGCGTGCCGACGTGGCTAGGCCGCGGCGAGACCGGCATGCATCTCCCAGACGAGGATCTCGGCGGCATCGGTCGCGGTGACGCGCTGGCCACCGGAGGCGGTGAATCGCACGGCGTCGCCCTCGTGCAGCGGCCCCGCCCCCTCGAGCACCACCTCGCCGCGGGGCACGAACAGGTGCAGGTAGGGGGCGTCGGGCAGTTCCACGCTCTGCCCCGGCTGGAGCCGGGCGCCGTGTAGCGCGGCGTACCGGTTGGAGATCGTGATGGCCGCTGCGTCGCTGTGGTCGGGCATGCCCGACGCGATGGTCACGAGACCGCCACGCAGCAATTCGTCGTCGATCTCGAGTTGCTGGTAGCCCGGGGTGATGCCCGACTCGTCGGGGACGACCCACATCTGCACGAAATGCACTGGCTCACTGTGGGTTTGGTCGCCGGTCAGCGTCCATGAATCGTTCTTCTCGGAGTGCAGGATGCCTCGCCCCGCCGACATGCGCTGCGCCAGACCGGGGTAGATGACGCCCGAGTGGCCGGTGGAGTCCTGATGCACCAGCGAGCCTTGGAGCACCCAGGTGACGATCTCCATGTCGCGGTGCGGATGGGTGTCAAAACCGGTGCCGGGCTTGACGATGTCGTCGTTGTTGACCAGCAGCAACCCGTGGTGGGTGTTGTCGGGGTCGTAGTGGCCGCCGAACGAGAACGAGTGCTTGGAGTCCAGCCAGGCGATCTTCGTGGCGGCGCGGTCGGCGGCACGGCGGATGTCGACGCCGTCGGGGGTGGTGCTCATGGGAATCACTCCTTGAAGAGTCCTGGCCAGCCTAGGTGGCTGCTCTGCGTCCGACAACATGCATGACACATCATGTATTCCGTACAGTGGGGTGATGGAGTGGCTGACCCCTGAGCAGCAGCGCATCTGGCGCGACTATCTCGCGATGACCAGCCGCCTGCACACCGCGATGCACCGTCAGCTGCAGTCCGACTGCGAGCTCTCGCTGTCCGATTACGACGTGCTGGTCGCGCTGTCCGAACGCGGGCCGTTGCGCATCACCGAACTGGGGGAGCTGATCGGGTGGGAGCAGAGCCGGCTCTCCCACCAATTGCGCCGGATGCGCGGGCGCGGACTCGTTGAACGCCAGGGTGACGACGACGACCGCCGGGCGGCCACCGTCGAGATCACTGCCGAGGGCCGGTCGGCGCTGGAGGTTGCGGCGCCGGGACACGTCGACCTGGTGCGCACCGTCGTGTTCGACGGCCTCTCGCCTGCCCAGCAGCGTGCGTTCGGGGCCGCGATCGGCCGGGTGCTCGAGCGTCTTGCGCGCTGAACTACTCCTCGACCAATGCCCGCAGCCGGTCGATGCGCCGGTCCCACCGCTGCGACAGGGTGGCCAGAAGATCCTGCGCCGCGAGCAGTGATCTGGTGTCCACGGACCAGATGCGTTCCCGCCCGCGTTTCACGCTGCGCACCACGCCGGCTGACTCGAGCAACGTCAAGTGCTTCGTGGCGGCCTGCCGGGTCACCGGAACCGCCTGCGTGACCGTCGACGTCGACGACGGCCCGGTGTCGCAGAGCCAGATGATCATGCGCAGCCGGTGGGGATCGCCCAGCGCATCGAACAGCGGCGCCGCGCTGGTGAGGCTCACGCCCACTGCGGAGCCGCCAGGTACTGCCCGACGAGGCGCAGCTGCGTGGCCCAACCGCCACTGTTGTCGCTGAAAGCCGCGGCACGACGGGATTCGGGGAGGGCGTCGAAACCCGACTCCACGATCTCGAGCAGGACACCGTCCTCGGCTTCGGTGAGCGTGAACTCCACCAGCGTGGTCAGATCGGCGAACTCGGGCTCGGGCAACGGGTTCCAGCGGAACGCGAAATAGCGTGGCGGCGTGACCGTCACGACGTGCAGCGGAAACGTCATTCCGGCGAATTCCTTCTGCTGCGCGGCGACCTCGTCGTCGACTGCGGTCGGTGTCATCATCCCGGTCACCGTTTCTCCCGCGACGAACGGCCCGTCCACCGTCATGCCGAACCAGGTGCCGAACTCGCCGGAGTCGCTGATCGCTCGCCACACCCGGTCCAGGGGGGCTCGCAGCACGGCACTCTTCTCGATGCGATCGGTCATGATATGCAACCTCCTCGTTGCCTATCACGCTAGAGCGCCGTGGTGACATGCGCAACCTTTTGGTTGCTTTTCTACAGCTGTGCCGGCAGACCGAAACGCTCGAACAGCGATGTCTCCATGAACGCCACAACATGCGAGATCCCGGCGGTGCGCGCATCGAGCACGTGCAGCTGGAACGCCTCGTGCACACCGGTCTGCGGATTGCGCATGTACAGCGCCGCGACCGGTTGACCGTTGGCCGTGGTGCGCAGGAACCGCATGTCGCCCGGCCCCTCGGCGGGGCAGTGGAACTTCGACAGCGCGACGATGTCGGCCGGACCGTCGTACCAGCCGTCGAAGGGCGGCATCTCCCACACGGCATCGGCGGTGAACAACTCCACCAGCCGGTCGATGTCATAGGTCTCGAACGCCGAGATGTAGCGGTCGAGCAGGTCGGCCGTCTGCGGGGAGTCGGGCGGCAGCGCTGCGTCGTCCCGCGCGGGGGCGACCTCGTCGAGCTGTGCCCGGGCGCGCTGCAACAGGCTGTTGACCGCCGCGGTGGACACCCCGATCGCGTCGGCGACCTCGGCCGCCCGCCACTGCAGCACCTCGCGCAGCACCAGGACCGCGCGCTGCCGGGCCGGCAGGTGCTGCAGCGCCGCGATGAACGCCAGCCGCACGGATTCGCGGGATTCGACGATGACCGAGGGGTCCGACGGATCGGCCCCCGGTGCGTCGGGCAGCGGCTCGAGCCAGGCGATCTCGTGGCGCTCGTGCAGCTCGCCGAGCGGGTCGGACGCCGGCTGGCCCAGCCCGCTGGGCAGCGGCCGGCGGTTGCGGCCCTCCAGCGCGGTCAGGCAGGTGTTGGTCGCGATGCGGTACAGCCACGTGCGCACCGATGACTTGCCTTCGAAGTTCTTGTAGGCCTTCCACGCCCGCAGGTACGTCTCCTGGACCAGGTCCTCGGCGTCATGCAGCGAGCCGGTCATCCGGTAGCAGTGCGCGAGCAGCTCACGCCGGTACCGCTGGGCATCGGCGAGAAAGGCGTTCTCGGCGCTGCTGTCATCGACAGCCAACACGGTCACGGTGCCCGAGCTTAATGAGTGCCACCGACGAAGTCAGCCATGCTCGGCTGCCGGGGCGGCGGGCGCTCGCTAGTCTGCCGTGCATGCCCGTGACGAGAACCGAACGCAGCTTCGACGGAGTCGGTGGCGTGCGCATCGTCTACGACACGTGGACGCCGGACCGGACTCCCCGCGGTGTGGTGATCCTCGCCCACGGATACGCCGAACACGCCCGTCGCTACGACCACGTGGCGGCCCGGTTCGGCGAGGCCGGGCTGCTGACCTACGCGCTGGACCACCGCGGGCACGGCCGCTCCGGAGGCAAGCGGGTGCTGCTGCACGACATGTCCGAATACACCGCCGACTTCCACACGCTGGTCGGGATCGCCGGCACCGAACATCCCGGCCTGCCGCGCATCGTGCTGGGCCACAGCATGGGCGGTGGGATCGTGTTCAGCTACGGCGTCGAGCATCCTGACGACTACACCGCGATGGTGCTCTCCGGACCCGCCGTCGCCGCCCAGTCCGTACTGCCCGCGGCCAAGGTGGCGGCGGCCAAGCTGCTGGGCCGGCTCGCGCCCGGGCTGCCGGTGGAGAAGCTGCCCGCCGACGCGGTGTCGCGCGACCCCGACGTCGTCGCCGCATACGAGGCCGACCCGCTGGTCCACCACGGCCGGCTGCCCGCGGGCATCGGCCGTGCGTTGATCCTCGTAGGGGAGACGATGCCCCGGCGGGCCGCCGCGATCACCGCGCCGATTCTCGTGGTGCACGGCGACGCCGACCGCCTCATTCCGGTACAGGGCAGCAGGACGCTGGTCGAGTGTGTGGGCTCGGCCGACGTGCACCTCAAGGAGTACCCGGGGCTCTATCACGAGGTGTTCAACGAGCCGGAAAAGGCGCTGGTGCTCGACGACGTGACCACCTGGATCGAGTCGCAGCTGTGAGGCGGGTGGTTGCGCTGCTGCTGGGCGCGATGCTGCTGTGCGCCCCGGCGTGCTCGTCGAAGTCCGACGCTCCCGCGCCGGCGTGGGTCGACGAGGACGTGTCTTTCGACGCCGACGGGCTGACGATCTACGGCACCTACCGGCACCGCAGCGGTGAGGAGAAGGGACCCGCGGCGCTGCTGATATCGGAGAGCGGCAACACCGACCGCAACGGCGACAACCAGGTCGCCGGCCCCATCGGCAACATGCGGCAGCTGGCCGAGCTGCTCTCCGAGCACGGCGTCGCGACGCTGCGCTACGACAAGGTCGGCACCGGCAGGACCGGGATCGGACCGTACAAGGACCATCCCGACGACGTCGTCAGCAGCGTCTACACGACCGGCGCCAAGGCGGCGCTGCGGTTCCTCGCCGGGCAGTCCGACGCCGATGCCGGCCGGCTGTCGGTGTACGGGCTGGGGGAGGGCAGCATCCACGCGCTGACGCTGGCCGGGGACACCGCACCCGACGCGCCGAAGGTGCACTCGCTGGGGTTGTTGCAGCCGCTGCCCGGGCGATATCTCGACATCATCACCACCCGCGTCTCGGCGGGCGGTTCGCCCGAGACGGTCGCGGCGTGGAAGGCCGCCGTGGCGCAGATCCGCACGCAGGGCACGGTGCCCGCCACACTGCCGGACGGGCTGAACGCGATCGTGAACCCGGGCAACATCAAGGCGGTGATCGACGCCGACCGGATCGATCCGCTGGCGCTGGCGGCCGCGGTGCCTGCGGGCACACCGGTGCTGCTCACCTGCTCGGACTCCGACAACCAGGCCAACTGCACCAACGCCCGGCCGCTGATCGACGCGCTGAGCCGGACCGCGCTGACGGTCACCGAACTCAAGGGTGTCAACCACGTCCTGCGTGACGATCCGACCGACAACATCGCCAACTACGCGAAGAAGGATCCGCTCTCACCGCAGCTGGTGTCCGCACTCGACAGCTTCGCCACGCGCTAGCTGTGGATGAAAACGGTTGTGGGGATGGGCGACACTGGTCGGTGATGACTGTCAGCGGTCCGGCCTAGGTTTTCCAGACATGAGTACCGACGAGAAGATGCTGGCCCGGATCGCGGCACTGCTGCGCCAGGCCGAGGGCACCGACAACACCCACGAGGCCGAGGCGTTCATGGCCGCCGCGCAGCGGTTGGCCACCGCCACGTCGATCGACCTGGCGGTCGCACGATCGCACAGCGCCGAGCGCACCGCGGCGCAGACGCCGGTGCAGCGGACCATCACGATCGGCGAGCCCGGAGCCCGCGGGCTGCGCACCTATGTGCAGTTGTTCGTGCTCATCGCCGCCGCCAACGACGTCAAGTGCGACATCGCCTCGAACTCGACGTTCGTCTACGCCTACGGGTTCGCCGAGGACATCGACGCGACCCATGCGCTGTACACCAGCCTGGTGCTGCAGATGGTGCGCGCGTCGAAGGACTACATCGCCTCCGGCGCGCACCGCCCGACGCCGACCATCACCGCGCGCATCAACTTCCAGCTCGCGTTCGGGGCGCGGGTGGGGCAGCGGCTGTCCGAGGCGCGGGAGCAAGCTCAGCAGGAGGCCACCCGCGGCCCGCAGAGCAATCCGGGGACCGCGATCGCGTTGCGCGACAAGGACCTCGAGCTCAAGGACTACTACCGGCAGTCGTCGCGGGCGCGCGGGACGTGGCGGGCCACCAGCGCGACGGCGGGCTACTCGTCGGCGGCGCGGCGCGCCGGTGACCGGGCGGGGCGTCGCGCCCGGTTGGGTGGGGAGACCGAGCTGGCAGGAGCGCGCACGGCGCTGGAGAGGTGAGCCGGGACACCCAGCGCGCGAAAGTCTATGCCGCAGAACAGTTCGTGCGGACGATGTTCGATCGGGCGGCCGAGCGCAACAACCGGGTGGTGGACTTCTTCGGCACGCAGCTGACGTTGCCGCCGGAAGCGCGGTTCGCGTCCGTGGAATCGGTGCAGGCCTATGTCGACGACGTCCTGTCGCTGCCCGCGGTGCGGGCGGCGTGGCCGGGCGCGAGAGCGTTGCGGGTCCGTCCCCGCCGCGGGGCGACGGCGGCGCACTTCGAACGCGACGGAGCGATCATCGCGGTTCCTGTCCAGGACGACCAGGACCGGACCCGTTGGGCGCTGAGGGAATTGGTGGTGCTGCACGAGATCGCCCACCATCTGTGCGACGCCGAGCCCGCCCACGGCCCGGAGTTCGTCGCGACGCTGCGTGAGCTGGCCGCCGCGGTGATGGGTCCCGAGGTCGCCCACGTGCTGCGGGTCGTGGGTGCGAAAGAGGGTGTCCGGGGCTGAGGCGGTGCGGGCGGTAGGTTCGCAGGCGTGACGGATCCGGATTGGGTGTCTCTCGACGAACTGTTCACCGAGCTGCTGCACAGCGAGGACGATGCGCTGCGGGCGGCTCGTGAGGCGGGGGTGGCGGCGGGCATGCCGGCGATCGAGGTGTCCCCGCAGCATGCGCGCCTGCTGTCGCTGTGGGTCCAGGTGGCCCGGGCCCAGCGGGTGCTGGAGATCGGCACGCTCGCGGGCTACAGCACGATCGCGCTGGCGCGGGCCGTCGGCGCGCAGGGCTCGGTCGTCAGCCTGGAGTTCGAGCCCGCGCACGCCGAAGTGGCGCGGGCCAACCTCGAGCATGCGGGGGTGGCAGATCGCGTGGAGGTGATCGTGGGCGCGGCGCTGGACACCCTGCCGACGCTGGCCGACCGGCCGCCGTTCGATCTCGTGTTCATCGACGCCGACAAGGAGAACAATGTCGCCTATGTCGAGTGGGCGATGCGGCTCGGCCGGCCCGGCACCGTGATCATCGTCGACAACATCGCCCGGTCTGGCCGCGTGCTGGACCCCCGACCCGAGGACCTGCAGGCCCGCGCCGTGCGGGACATGCTGACGATGATGGGCGAGCATCCCCAGCTCGACACCGCCGCGATCCAGACGGTCGGCACCAAGGGCTGGGACGGCTTCGCGGTCGCTGTGGTGCGTTAACCCCAGCTCGCCCGGTCCCGCACGGTGCCCCGGTGCATCACCCGGTCGCCGACGACGCCGTCGTGGTCGGCCTTGTGCATCACGCAGCGGTTGTCCCACATCACGACGTCGTGCGGCCGCCATGCATGCCGAAAGACGTTGTCCGGCTGGGTGGAATGCGTGAGCAACTCGTCGATCAGCGCGGCCGCGGCCTCCGGGGCGAGCCCGCTCACCGCGCGGCACCGGTCCCGCGTCGACAGGTACAGCGCGGTCCGGCCCGTCAACGGGTGACGCATCGCCAGCGGGTGTCGCGCCTCGGTCTCGGCATCCCCGTCGAGCTCCAGACCCGTGACGACGTGCGTGACCACGCGGTTGCGGATCTGCGCCTGCAGCTGACGCGGCAGCGTGGCGTACGCGGTGTACTGGTTGGTGAACAGCGTCTGCCCGCCGCGCTCGGGGACGGTCACCGCGCGCAGCGCCGTGTACGCGGGCGGGGTGCGCAGGTAGCTGGTGTCGACGTGGAACGACGAGCGGGGCGCGCGGGTGCGCCCGACGTTCGTGATGACGTTGAGCAGCGGGGCGCCCGGCACCGGTGTCTCACCGGTCGTGAACGCCAGGGTGCCGAAGCTCTCGAGGAACTGTACGAATGCGTCGTCATCGACCTGCTGGTCGGGCAGCACGAGCACGCCGTGCACCGCCAGCAGAGCACGCAGATGTGAGACGACGGTGGGGTTGAACGGTCCCACCTCCACCCCGCGCACCTGTGCGCCGACGGGGTCTCGCGTGCTCACCTCGAGACTCACGCCGCCGCGATCCTCGCCTCGCCGCACAGGGTGTCGAACAGCTCGAGAACTGAATAGCCCTGGGCCGCAGCCATCTTCGCGATCACGCTCGAGGGCGCGAAGGAACAGTACGGTCCCGCTTCCAGGAACCACGGCTGGCCGTCGGGGTCGATGCGGAAGTCGAAGAGTCCGTAGTGCCGGCAACCCAACGCCGCGAAGCACGTCCGCGCCGCGTCGAACACGGCCGCCTCGACCGGATCCCCGGGTGCCACGATCCACGCCCGGCCCCCGTCGCCGGCCGTCAGTCGCAGCTCACCGCCGTCGGAGCGGCCCAGCTTGTCCGCGGGCACCCGGATCGGGGCGTTGAGTGCGTACTCCTCCAGCGGCAGGCACACCAGGCGGCCGTCGATGTCGAGCACGCCGCACCGCACTTCGCGGCCGAGCGGGATGAAGGTCTCGGCCAGCACGTCGGCGCTGTGCGCGGCGGCCCGGGCGACGGCGCCGGCGAGCTCGCCGCGTTCGGTCACCAGCGACACCCCGACCGAGTTGTCGGAGCGGGCGGGTTTGACGACGAGCGGCAGCGGCAGATCCACCCGGTCGGCTTCGGTCACGAGCCGCCCCTCGGGCACTGCCACGCCCCGGGCCGCGACAAGGGCGCGCGCGATCGCCTTGTCAGCGGTGTTGGCCATCACCTCGGCGGTGTTGCCCAGGAAGGGGAGGCCGAGCACGTCCAGCAGCGCCCGATAGGAGGTCATGCCGGGCAGACAGAACATCTGCGGTAGAACGACATCGGGCCGCATCTCGGCGAGCCGTGCGATGCCGGCTGTCGGTGGCAGCGGTTCCGCGGCGGCCAGACTGCCGGCATCGAGGGCGTCGGGGAACTGCCAGCTCCCGCTGGGGGCTACGTAGGCGAAGCGCACCTCGTGCGTGGGCGAGAGCGCCTCGGCGCTGGCGCGCGCATACAGCCGCGACAGTTCGGCGTTGAATTCGTCGACGGGAGAGCCCACCAGTTGAACGAGGCGCATGTCAATCCCCGCCGTTCTCGACGAGCTTGCCGATGTTGAAGTCGATGCGGCGCCACCCGCGGCGCTGACGCAGATTGCTGACCAGCAGCGCCGGGATCTGCAGGTGGTAGACGCCGAGATAGGGCAGCGGATCCCACGCCGCGAAGATCGCGTCACGGCCGCGGGCGATCACCCACAGGCGACGCAGCCGGTCGGGCCCGCGCAGCAGCCGCCACAGTTCGTGGTAGATCCAGTAGGTCGGTGTCGAGCCGGGCAGCGGGGTGATCGTCGGATGCCCGTCGGTGAGGTAGGCGTGCGCCACATCCGGATGATCGTGGAACATCGTGATCGCGCTGTGGGTTCGCGGATTGCATTCGATGGCGTAGGGCCGGCCGTCGGCGCCGGAGATGAAGTCGAACGAGATCTGCCCGCTGACACCGGTCGCCGCGGCGAAATGTTCCACCCAGGAACGGATTTCGGGTTTGTCCGCGAAGCCGTAATTCAGCTGCACCGCCGAGGATTCGCAGCAGCCGTACACGGTGACGGTGCCGCCCCGCAACGTCGCATGCGTGCAGTACTCCTGGCCGTCGACGTACTCCTGCAACAGCCACGGATCGCTGGGTGAGATGCCGAGCGAGCGGGCGAACTCGGCGTTGCGCTCGGGCGTCTCACGCCGGAGCCGGGTCAGGTCGGTGCGGCCGACCGGGTTGTAGGCGAGCCGCTTGAGGACGTACGACCGGCCCGGTACGAAGTCGAACCGCTCGATGTCGGTCGCGTCGGTGATCAGCTGGCACTCCGGCACGGACAGGCCCAGCGAGGAACACAGCGTGCTGAAGTCCCGCTTGTCGTCCAGTGTCGCGATCAGCGCGGCCGAGCCGTGCAGCACCTCGCATCGATCGCCGACGAGGTCGTGCACGGCGGCCTCGGGCACGCTGGCCGCAGGGCTGGACACCGGCACGAAGACGTCGACACCTTCGCGAGCGATGATGTCCGCCAACGCCGTTGGATAGCGCGGGTCGGTCGCCTCAGGTGTGCAGTAGAACGCGTCGACCGCGCGGGAGAAGCGATGTCCGGTGAGGCGGTACTTGGCCGACTCGACGAGTACCACGCGGTGGCCGGCCAGATGGAACGCCCGCGCCACGTGCAGGGCCTTTGTCATCTTGCCGCCGCTGACGAGCACCGTGCGCCGAGTGCCGGCGGTGCGCACCGCCGGGCGGGGAGCGCGGCGAGCCAGCGCACCGGCGGTGATCGCCACGTCGACGGGCAGGGTGGCGGCCAGTCCGGCGAGGACGGAGAGGGTGCGGGCGGCGTCACGTGGTCGGGCGTGACGCCGCACCGCACCCGCCGGGGCGGCCCGGTCTGTGGGGTGCGCGGCCAGGGTCATCGCGGCACCATCATCGTCCTAGCGGCCGCATCAGCGTGAGCCCGTCGCGCACGGGGATCAGCACCTGCTCGACCCGGGGGTCGGCGGCGAGCGCCCGGGTGAATTCGGCAATGGCTGCGCCGTTCTCGGTGGTGACGGCAGTCCACGGTTGACCCTGCATCAGCGTGTTGTCGACGGCGATCACCGCATCGGGGGCCAGTAGCGTGGAGTCCAGCAACAGATCCACGTATGCCTGGTAGCCGCCTTTGTCGGCGTCGATGAACACGAAGTCGAACGCTTCCTCGCCGGCACCGGCCAGCCGGCGCAGCGTGTCGAGCGCCGGCCCGGGCTCGATGCGGATGCGATGTCCGACGTCGGATCGGCCGAACCCTGCTTGCGCGACTGCTGCTGCGTCGGCGTCGATCTCGCACGCCACCACCGTGCCGTCGTCGGGCAGAGCCTCGGCCATCGCCAACGCTGAATACCCCGTGAACATCCCGATTTCGAGGACCCTCACCGCCGAAGACATCCGGACCAGGAACTTCAGCAGCTGTCCCTCGACGTGCCCGGACAGCATCTCCTGCTCGAGGCCGTCGTGCCACGGCTGGGTGCTGGTGTCGCGGGCCAGTTCGGCCAGCGCCGGTGACTCCCCGGTGGTGGCCGCGGCCACATAGGGGTCCAACCCCGCCGCCAGATCGCGAGCCCGTGAAAGGCGTTCGAGGACAGTGTGATCGAGCGTACCGCTCAACTCCTCACACAGCTCGGTGAGCTGCGCGGCGAGGATCGATGTCGGCGTGACGGGCCGGGGTGCGGCGACCGTGTCAGGCATCGACGGTGGCGTAAGTGAAGGCGTCGACGCCGTCTCCTCCGCGGTCGAGGCCCGAACACAGCTTCTTGTGCAGTGTGAGCGTGTCGACCAGTTCGTCGACGGTCACGTCGTTGAGGAAGCGGCAACTGCCGATCGGGTCGGGCACCGCGGCCCGCAGGATGCCGTCGCGCGTGCGAAGAATCGCCGCTGTCGCGGTCTCGAGCAGCTCGGGCGTCAGGTACGGCGAGTCCAGCGACAGCCCGAGCGCGCTCATCGTCGTCAGCACCCGGTCCCGCTCACCCGCGGTGAGCAATCCGCGCCGCTCGGCGAGCGTCACCGACAGTGCCATGTCGATGTTGATCGCGTGGCCGTGGAAGAACGGGGTCGGCGGGGTCAGCTCCAGTGTGGGACTCCACGTGTGCCCGAACGCGATCACCCGGTCCAGGTCGATCTCGTGCAGGTTGGGTGCCTCGAGCTCGAGCATCGTGGCGATCGCCTCATAGGTCAGCCGGTGCGCGACGGCACGCAGCCGCTCGTCGCCGCCGAGGTGGCCGAAGCGGGTCGAGAGCAGCTCGGGACCGAACCGCTCCAGCATGTCGAAGATCTCGGCGTTGCCGACCACCGAGATCTTGATCAGCTCGGCCATGCCGTTGCGGATCTGGTCCTCGGGCAGTGTCTTGAGGAAGGAGAAATCGAGGAACACCTGGCGTGATGCGTGGTAAGCGCCGAGCCGGTTCTTGTGGTGCCCGTGGTTGACCGCGACCTTGATCGACACGCTCGCGTCGATGAGACCGATCAGCGTGGTCGGGATGCGCAGGTACGGGGTGTTGCGGCGGTAGCTCGCGCACGCGAAGCCGGCGACGTCGGTGGTTAACCCGCCGCCGACGACCAGCACGGGTTCGGTTCGCACCAAACCGAATTCGTCGAACGCGGTGACGATGCGCTCGAACGTCTCCAGTGACTTCGCGGTCTCGTGGATGTGCACCCCGATGACCGTCAGATCGATGCCGTAGTGGGCGAAGTAGGCGTCGATGCTGTCGCGGTAGAGGTCGTAGACCACCTCGTCGATCACCATCAGGGTGCGGCCGTAGGGCAGGTAGGCCTCGGCCAGGTCCCGGTTGGTCACGTCGAAGACGCCGTCGACATAGGTGAGGTCATACGAGATGCGCTCGTAGCCTTCGACGTGAAAGTTGCGCTCGGAGGCGGTGACTCGGGCGGTGAGGTCGCTCATGGGAGGTCTTCCGTTCGGGTGCTCAGGCGGCGGCCAGGGAGACGACGCGGTCGGCGTCGAGTTGGTCGGCGGTGTCGGTGGCGTCGTCGAACTCGGCGCCGGCGGTGTTGGCGTTGGGGAAGGCGATGCAGCGCAGCCCGGCGGCGCGGGCCGCGCGTACGCCGCCGACGTTGTCCTCGATCGCAACGGCGTCGGCGGGGTCCAGACCGAGCCAGTCCAGCGCCAGGATGTAGGCCGCGGGTGCGGGTTTGGTCTCCTCGACGTGCTCGTCGTAGACGATCACGTCGAACGTGGACGCGTCGATCTGGGGATCCAGCGCGGCCAGCAGGGCGTCGACGTTGGCCTTCGAGGTCGTGGTGACGAACCCGAGCTTGTATCCCGCCGACTTGGCGTGCTCGATGGTCTCGCGTACCCCGGGCCGCAGGATCAGCGTGACGTCGGCGAGGAGCTGTTGGAACAGCTGCGACTTCGTGGCGTGCACGGCGGCGGCGTCGACGTCGTCACCGCGCTCGGCCGCGAAGTCGGCGATGCGCTGCGCACCGCCGTTGCCGCCGAGCATGCTGCGGTACTCGTCCTGCGACCAATTCCAATCCAGACCGTGCTGGGCGAATGCGTCGTTGAAGGCCTGACGCTGCAGTTCCGAGGTGTCGGCGAGCGTGCTGATCGATCCGAAAAGTATGGCGGGCATGGGAATTCCCTTCGCGCTGAGAGAGTTTCGAGCATGGCTCCCCGGGCGCCCGGTGCTGGACGCTGATCGGAGGAAAGACTGTCGATCGACCGATTCTGGATCTACAGTTCATTAGTACACAGACCAGTCACTAATGAAAACCCTGTCCATCGATTCAGATTCTGACGCGTTGGTGACACACCCACGACGGAAGGTGCCACCGTGCCCAGCAGTACGGACATCCCAGACGAGGACGCGCGGGTGTCCCGGACACGCGCCGATGTCGGCCGTGCGGCCTTGGAGGTACTGCGATCCGACGGATTCGACGACCTGTCCCACGCCCGGGTGGCCGAGCGGGCCGGCTATTCCAAGACCACGCTCTACGCGCATTGGCCATCGCGGCTCGACCTGCTGCGACTCGCCCTCGACGCGCTCGGCCGGCTGCCCCACCACCAGCCCACCGGAGATCTGCGGGCCGACCTGATCGCCGAACTGACGGCGTTCCGGGCGTCCTTGGCCGACGTGCGCCTGGACCGGGTGCTGTGCGGCCTGGCCGACGGGGCCGCGGGGGCGGAGGCGGCGCTGTTGCGTGACCGGATCACCGTCGAGGCTCAGCGTGGACTGCGGGCGCTCCTGGCGCAGCGCTTCGCCGGGGCACGGCTGCACGCGGCGCTGTCCATGCTCTCCGGCGCCGTCGCCTGCTCGTCGCTGATGGTCGGAGCGCCACCTGACGACGCCGCGTTGGCCGACGCGGTGGACATGCTGCTCGGAACGGGTGAAGACTCCGTGCGGTGACGGGCTATCTGGGCTACCGGGCGAACGACGCGGACACCGCGTGGGGTGAGTTCTTCGATCCGCGGATGAGTCCACTGCCCGGCCACGTCGTCGACGCGCTGCACCACGGCCCCCAGGCGGCCCCACTCCTGCTCGACTTCGACGGTGTGGCAGAGCTTCTCGACGAGGGGTACCACGCGACCGAGACCGGATACGGATGGTCGCCCACCGGCGGGACGCGCGTCGCGGTCCGCACCGACATGCCCGGGGTGACCCCGGCAATGTGGGACTGGTGGTTCGGTTGGCACGGCAGCGATGGACGTCGGTACAAGCTGTGGCACCCGCGTGCGCACGTGTCTGCGCGCTGGGCCGACGGCGGCGGTGACGGCGGCTACGTCGGGCGGACCTCTCTGGTCGAGGAGTACCTCGGGTCGGCGTTCACCCACGCGGCGATCCGCTTCGTCGCCCCCGAGAAGCTGGGCCTGTCCGCAGACCCGTCGACCGTGACGGTGTGCGCGCGGCTCGGTTCTGCCGATCTGCCCGTCGACATCGGCTGGCTGGTGCACCAGGTGCGGCCGGTCGGCGACGGTGCCGAGATGCGGTCGCGGTTCTGGCTGGGGGGCCCGCACGTCCAGGTGCGTCGAGCAAACAGGCTCGTGCACAACGCCGTTCGGCCCTTCGCACACCGGCAGCTGCCTGACCCGCGGGACCTGCTGGTGCACTGTGCGCAGGAGATGAACCACCTCGCCGGCTTCCTCCCCGTTCTGTACGAGCGGTTCGCCTGACGCCGCGCGGGTACTCCGTACCCCGTGTGGACAGTGAGCAGACGGATTCCCGCGCCCGCCGACACGGTGTGGCAACTCCTGGTCGACCTCGACGCCTGGCCGGTCTGGGGGCCGACCGTCGCCGGCGCCGAACTGGACCGCGGCGGCTTCGAAGTCGGCGCGACCGGCCGGGTCTGGACACCCGTCGGTGTTCCCCTGCCCTTCACCATCACCGAACTCGTCCCGGGCAGGACGTGGGCGTGGCGCGTGGCCGGAGTGCCGGCGACCCGCCACGGCGTCGAACCGGCGGGGGGCGGCTGCCGAGCATGGATGAGTGCACCCGTGTGGGCACCCGCCTATCTACCGGTGCTCGCTGTGGGTCTGCGTCGCATCGGCGAGATGGCGGTTGATTCTGGCGCGGACGGGTAACCGTGCGGCCGTCGGGACATTGCTAACAAGGAGCACATCGTGATCGGAACAATCATCGGCGCCATCGTCGTGGGTCTCATCGTCGGGGCGTTGGCCCGGCTCGTGATGCCCGGGAAGCAGAACATCGGCGTCCTCATGACGATCGTGCTCGGTGCGCTCGGCTCGTTCCTCGGGGCGTGGGTCTCCTACAAGCTCGGTTACTCCAACCAGAACGGTGGCTTCAAGATCATCCCGTTCCTGGTCGGCGTCATCTTCGCGATCGTGCTGATCGCGGCCTACCTCGGCATCACCGGCAAGCGCCGCACCGGACCCCGCGTCTAGATGGCCGTCACCGAAACGCGCGAGACCGTCATCGAAGCGTCTCCCGCGGAGATCATGGACGTGCTGTACGACCTCGAGTCGCTCACCGAGTGGTCCTCGTCGCATCAGTCGGTCGAGATCCTCGAACGTGACGAGGAGGGCCGGCCCAAACGATCTCGACAGGTGGTGAAGATCGTCGGGGTCAGCGACGAGCAGGTGCTCGACTACTCGGTGCACGACGACGGGGTCAGTTGGACGCTGGTCAGTTCCCAGCAGCAGCGGGCGCAAGAGGGCCGCTACACGCTGACCCCCGATGGGGACAGCACCCGCGTGAGGTTCGAACTGACCGTCGACCCCACCGTGCCCCTGCCCGGCTTCCTGATCAAACGGGGAGCGAAGGGTCTGATGGAGACGGCCACCGACGGTCTGCGGAAGAGGGTGCTCGCCGTCAAAGGTGGGTGAAGATTTTTCGGAGCGCCACAGCGCGCACTTCACGCGCCATCGACGGGATTGGCAGCTGCATTGCGCCACAATCTCCGCGTGAGCCGGTAGATCGTGATCGAGTCCCTGATCGCGACGACCGAACTGCTTGCGGGAGGGTAGGCGCGGCTTTAGCGTGAGCCGCACCGCATCCCCTCACCCCGACAAGGACCCGCGATGGACCGCAACGGTGGCGATGTCGTCGTCGAGACGTTGACGGCACTCGGTGTGTCCCACGTGTTCGGGATTCCCGGGCAGAACGCGCTGGGGTTGTTCGACGCCATCCGCAGGAGCGACCTGACGTTCGTCAGCTCTCGGGTGGAGAACAACTCGGCGTTCGGCGCTGACGGGTACGCGCGCGCCACCGGCGACGTCGGGGTCCTGTTCCTCTCGACCGGACCGGGGGCGCTGACCGCGCTCGGAGCGCTCCAGGAGGCGTACGCAACCGGGGTGCCCGTGCTGGTGATCGCGAGCCAGGTGCCTCGGGCGTACATGGGGCTGCGCCGCGGCGCCCTGCACCAACTCGACGACCAGGCGCTCAGCGCGCGCAACGTCACCAAAAGCACTGCGGTGGCCATGAACTCGGCACAGTTGCCGAGTCTCCTGGCCGACGCCTGGTCGCTGGCTCAGTCGGCGCCCGCCGGGCCGACGTGGGTCGAGGTTCCGCAGGACGTGCTGCTCGACGCCGCCGCCGTGCCGCCGGTGACCTCGGTGTCCACCTCGGTCAGCGCCCGCGCTCCCCGGGAGGATGTCGTCGCCGCGGCGGCGGCGCTGCTGGACTCGGCGCAGCGGCCCGTGATCCTCGCCGGGGGTGGCGTCCGCCGCTCACCGGGCGGCCCGCAGGCCCTGGTCGCTCTCGCCGAACTGCTCGACGCCCCGGTGGTGTCGACCGTCGGCGGAAAGGGGGCGATCCGGTTCGACCATGCCCTCTCCGCCGCGTCGTGGATCGAGGACCGGTTCACCACCGAACTGCTCGCCGGGGCCGACGTACTGGTGGCGGTCGGGACCGCGATGGGCGAGGTGACCAGCAACTACTGGAGTCTGCAGCCGTCGGGCACGGTCATCCACGTCGATGCCGAGGAGCGCGTACTGGGGGCCAATCACCCGGCGTTGGCCGTGCATGCTGACGCCGCACGAGCCCTGACCGAGATCGCCGGGCGGGTGACACCGCGCCAGACGACGACGGGTGCCGACATCGCTGCCGCCCTGCGGGCGGCCGTCGAGGAGCGTCTCGCCGCGCAGGACGTCGCCGCCGAACTGGCGTTGATGCGTGCCCTGCGATCCGCCGCTCCCGCTGCGGCACAGACATTTTGGGACATGACCATCGCTGCGTACTGGGCGT
This sequence comes from Mycobacterium sp. IDUB_1, assembly GCF_055419625.1. Lineage (NCBI taxonomy): Bacteria > Bacillati > Actinomycetota > Actinomycetes > Mycobacteriales > Mycobacteriaceae > Mycobacterium > Mycobacterium sp. IDUB_1. The sequence goes on from NZ_JBVAYA010000001.1 coordinate 873,515, forward strand.
GGTCGGCGTGGGATCCGCGCGACGGGCAGTTCCACTCCGCCCAGGGCGCCGGCGGGTTGGGCTTCGCCTTCCCGGCCGCGCTGGCGGCCGCAATCGGCACCGGGCACCGGACGCTGGCCGTGTCCGGCGACGGTGGGGCGATGTACTCGATCGCCGAACTGGCCACCGCCCGTCAGCACGATGCGGACGTCACGTGGTTGATCGTCGACGACGGCGGCTACGGCATCTTGCGTGAGTACATGACCGAGGAGTTCGGCCAGGCCACCGCCACCGAACTGGCTCGGCCCGACTTCGCGTCGCTCGCAACCAGTTTCGGTGTTCCGGCGCACACGGCCACGCTGGCCGACGTCGGTGACGTCGTGGCACGCACCTTCGAGACGCGCGGGCCTGCCGTCGTCGTACTCCGCGCAACGCTGCGGATGTTCTCAGTCACCTAGGAGGTCACCATGGGCAAGCCGCTCGACATCGCGATCATCGTCGTCTACCTCCTCGCCATGCTGGCCTTCGGCTTCTGGGGCAAGACCAGGACCAAGGACTCGGCCGACTTCCTCGTCGCCGGACGGCGCCTCGGTCCCACGCTCTACACGGGCACGATGGCGGCGGTGGTGCTCGGCGGCGCGTCCACCGTCGGTGGTGTCGGTCTCGGCTACAAGTGGGGTCTGTCGGGTATGTGGCTGGTCGTCGCGATCGCCGTCGGGCTGCTGGCGCTGAGCCTGCTGTTCGCCGGCCGCATCCAACGGCTCAAGGTGTACACCGTCGCGCAGATGCTGCGGTTGCGCTACGACGTCGACGCGACGTCGGCATCCGGCATCGTGATGGCGGCCTACACCTTGATGCTGTCGGTGACGTCGACGATCGCCTACGCGACGGTGTTCAACGTGTTGTTCGGAACCGACCGCACGGTCTCGGTCCTGATCGGTGGCCTCACCGTGATGCTGTACTCGTCGATCGGCGGGATGTGGTCGATCACGCTGACCGACATGGTGCAGTTCGTCCTCAAGACCATCGGCATCTTCGCCCTGCTGCTGCCGTTCACCCTCAGCAAGGCCGGCGGCTTCGCCGGGATCCGGGAGCGCGCGGGTGACGCTGCGTTCGACCTCGGCCACATCGGAATGCCCACCATCATCACGTTTTTCGTCGTGTACAGCTTCGGCATGCTCATCGGCCAGGACATCTGGCAGCGGGTGTTCACCGCCCGCTCGCCGCAGGTAGCGAAGTGGGGTGGCACCACCGCCGCGCTGTACTGCGTGCTGTACGGGATCGCGGGTGCGCTGATCGGGACGGCGGCCTCGACCTTCCTACCCGACGTGGAAACCTCCGACGACGTCTACGCTCAGATCGCGGAAACCATTCTGCCCGTGGGCATCAGCGGCATCGTGCTGGCCGCGGCAGTGGCGGCGATGATGTCGACCGCCTCGGGTGCGCTGATCGCCACCGCCACCGTCGCCCGCACCGATGTGAAACCGCTGCTGGCACGGACGTTCGGGCGCACTGCGGAGACAGCTCCGGACGCCGAGCGGGATGTGCACACCGACCGCCGCTACGTGGTGGCCCTGGGCATCGTGGTCATCGTGATCGCCGCGCTGCTCGACGACGTGGTGGCCGCGCTGACCATCGCCTACGACATCCTCGTCGGCGGACTGCTGGTCGCCATCCTCGGTGGCTTCCTGTGGCGGCGGGCGACCGGTACCGGCGCGCTGTGGTCCATGGCGGTCGGTACGGTCGTCACCCTGGGCACGATGGCGGTGGTCGGTGACGTGCTGGCCAACGAGCCGATCTATTACGGCCTTGCTGCCAGCCTCGTCGTGTACGTGGTTGCCAGCCTCGCCACCCCGAAGACGTCGCCGGAGGTGCTGGCCGAGTGGGATGCCCGGCTGGCGGGCCGCGAGCGGGCGGACGCGGCGAGAACCGGTTTGGAGTAATTTCGCGAAAGCGCATGCGCAAGCGCTTGCCTTCCACTTAGGCTCCCGTCCAACCGCGGCGCGTCGGGCGCCGCCCGGGGACAAGGGAGTCCACATGGTCGGCACCGTTGGCAGGCGCAAGAGCGCGGCGTTCGCGATCGGATCGGTGGTGATGGCCGGTTCACTGGTGTTGGGGCTGAGCGGGTGTAGCGGCGGCTCCGGATCGGACAGCGTCAAGGTCGGCCTGATCACCAAGACCGACTCCAACCCGTACTTCGTGAAACTCCGCGAGGCCGCGCAGGCGCAGGCAGACAAGGACGGCGCCCAGCTGGTCGCCCTGGCGGGTGCGTTCGACGGCGACAACGAAGGCCAGGTCACCGCGATCGAGAACATGGTCGGCCAGGGCGTCAAAGGCATTCTGATCACGCCGAACTCGTCGACCGGCGTGCTCGACGCGATCAAGCGGGCCCGCGATGCGGGCGTCATCGTCATCGCGCTCGACACGGCGACCGATCCCGAGGACGCGGTCGACGCCACCTTCGCCACCGACAACAAAGCCGCGGGCGTCAGCCAGGGCAAGTGGGTGAAGGCGGCCCTCGGCAACGCCGCCCCGCAGGTCGTGATGCTCGACGGCACACCCGGCGGCACCGTGGACACGTTCCGCCACGACGGCTTCCTCGAGGGCTTCGGCATCACGAACAACTCGCCCGAGATCGTCGGGCAGGAGAACACCAACGGCGATCAGACCAAGGCGCAGACCGCGATGGAGAACATCCTGCAGCGCGCGCCGCAGATCAACGCGCTGTACACGATCAACGAGCCGGCAGCCGCCGGCGCCTACCAGGCCATCCAGTCGGCCGGCCGGGCCGCGCAGATCACCATCGGCTCGATCGACGGCAGCTGCACCGGTGTGGCCGACGTCAAGGCCGGCAAGATCGGCGCGACGGTCATGCAGTTCCCGGCGAAGATGGCCGAGCTCGGCGTGCAGGCCGTCGTCAAGTTCGCCAAGGACGGCACCAAGCCCAGCGGCTTCAACGACACGGGTTCCGAACTCATCACCGACAAGCCCATGCCGGGCCTGCCGTCGAAGGACACCGCCTGGGGTGAGCAGAACTGCTGGGGTACCGCCGGGTCATGACGAGCGGCGTTGCACCACAAACGAAGCCGTCGTTGTCGAGTCGGCTGACGGTATCGAACCTCCTGCGTGAACCCCTGCTCGGCCCGCTGGTCGCGCTCGTCCTGGCGATCATCATCTTCAGCGTCATCTCGGACTCGTTCCTCGAGCCGCAGAACGTGTCGCTGATCCTGCAGCAGTCGGTGGTCGTGGGCATCCTGGCGGTCGGGCAGACGCTGATCATCCTGACCTCCGGCATCGACCTGTCGATCGGGGCGGTGGCCGTCTTCGGGACCATCGTGATGGCCCAGAGTGCCGGTGCGAACGGGCCGGTCGTCGCCCTGGGGTCCACCTTGGCTGTCTGCGTGGTGTTCGGCGCGCTCAACGGTGGGCTCGTCACCGCCTTGCGGTTGCCGCCGTTCATCGTCACCCTCGGGACGTTCACGGCGATCCAGGCCGCCACCCGGCTGCTCGCCGGCTCGGAGACCTACCGCGTCACGCCGGGACCGCTGACGTTCCTGGGCACGTCGTTCCGGATCGGGACGTTCTCGACGACGTTCGGTGTCGTCGCGATGCTGCTGGTCTACCTCGTGACGTGGTACGCGCTGTCCCAAACCGCGTGGGGCAAGCACGTGTACGCGGTCGGCGGTAACCCGCAGGCATCCGATCTGTCCGGCATCAAATCCGGCCGGGTGCTGCTGTCGGTGTACGTCACCACCGGCGTGATCGCCGCGATCGCGGCGTGGGCTGCGCTGGGCCGCATCCCCAACGCGGACCCGAACGCGTACCAGAACGCCAACCTCGAGACCATCACCGCGGTGGTCATCGGGGGGACGAGCCTGTTCGGCGGTCGCGGCGGCGTCGGCGGCACGCTGGTAGGCACGCTGATCGTCGGCGTGCTGCGTAACGGGCTCACCCAGGCGGGCGTCGACAACCTCTACCAGAACATCGCCACCGGGGTCCTGGTGATCGTCGCGGTGGCTCTGGATCAGTTCACCCGCAGGAGATCACGATGACCACCACGACGAACCCAGCTCTGGAAGCGCACGGCCTCGTCAAGAAGTACGGAAACGTGACCGCGATCAACGGTGCCGATTTCGAGCTACGCGCCGGGGAGGTGCTCGCCGTCATCGGTGACAACGGTGCGGGTAAGAGCAGCCTGATCAAAGCTCTTGCCGGCGCGGTGATTCCGGACTCGGGTCAGATCCTGATGAACGGGCAACCGGTGTCGTTCAAGAACACCCGAGACGCACGTGCCGCCGGAATCGAGACGGTGTACCAGGATCTCGCGGTGGTGCCGGCCCTCGACATCGCCTCGAATCTGTACCTCGGCCGAGAGGTCCGGCGAAAAGGCGTCGCGGGCAGCGTCTTCCGTCGCCTCGACATGCCGCGCATGCGTCAGGACGCCTCCCGCCACCTGTCTGATCTGAAGATCGGCATCAAGGCGGTCAGCCAGGCCGTCGAGACGCTGTCCGGTGGGCAACGTCAGGGTGTCGCGGTGGCTCGTGCGGCGGCGTTCGGCCGCGGGGTGATCATCATGGACGAGCCGACCGCCGCACTCGGTGTGCGGGAGTCGGGGCAGGTGATCGACCTGATCAAATCCATTCGGGACCGCGGTATTCCGGTGGTGCTCATCAGCCACGACATGCCGCATGTCTTCGAGGTGGCCGATCGCATCCACATCCACCGGCTGGGGCAGCGTGCCGGCGTCGTCGACCCCAAGCAGCGGTCGATGTCCGAGGTGGTGGCACTGATGACCGGCGCGGAGGAGCCGACCGATGAGGAACGCGCCGGCCTCTGAGCCGCGGGGGATCTTCGTCGGCCTGGCGACCCTCGACGTCATCCACCGCATCACCGAGCCGCCCGCGGTGAACCAGAAGATCACCGCAGCAGCGCAATTCGTCGCAGCCGGCGGTCCGGCCGCGAACGCGGCGGTGACGTTCGCCGCGCTCGGCGGTGACGCGGTCCTGGTCACCGCACTGGGAACCGATCCGGTCGCCGACCTCGTCCGCAGCGACCTGGTGGCCTACGGCGTCGAGGTGATCGACGCCGCGGCGGGAACAGCTCGCCCGGTCCCGGTGTCCAGTGTGTCGGTCGTGGACGCGACCGGGGACCGCTCGGTGGTCTCCCTCGACGCGGTCGCCTCCGACGCAGCCGCACCGGCGGCCCTCGACGACCTCGTCGCCGGCGCCGACGTCGTGCTGGTCGACGGGCACCACCCGGTCATCGGGGTCGCTGCGGCACGCGCGGCTGCCGCTGCGCAGGTGCCCTGCGTCGTCGACGCGGGCCGGTGGAAATCGGTGATGAGCGTCCTCGTCGCGCATGCACCGGACATGGTGTGCTCCGGCGACTTTCGCACCCCCGGCGCCGAGAGCGCCGAGGCGACCGCCGCCGCGCTTCTCGGCGACGGTGTGCCCACTGTCGTCATCACCGGCGGCGCTGCGCCGGTCCGGTGGTGGTCGGACGGTGAGTCCGGCACCGTCGCGGTGCCGCAGGTGCAGGCCCGCGACACCCTGGGCGCCGGGGACGCGTTCCACGGCGCATACTGCTACTTCGGTGCGGCCGGTGCAGTCCGCCTGACCGAGCGCATCGAAGCCGCGGCGCGAGTCGCCGCGCTGCGGTGCTCGGTGATCGGACCGCGGGCCTGGCTGGCCGAACTCTCCCACGATCGAAGGCGGCAAGGGTGACCATCGAGCAGGACGTCGACACCGCCACCGTCGAGCAGCTGATCGCCTGGGCGCGGGCGCTGGTCACGCCCGGTACCCGGCGCATCCTCGGGCTGACCGGCGCGCCGGGGGCCGGAAAGTCCACCGTCGCAGAACAACTGGTCGACGCGCTCGGCCCCCGCGATGCGGTGCTGGTGCCGATGGACGGCTTCCACCTGGCCAACGAGGTGCTGCTCGACCTGGGCCGGCGCGATCGCAAGGGCGCGCACGACACGTTCGACGACGGCGGCTACGCGCGGCTGCTCGACGCGCTGCGCACACAGCGCGACGGTGACGCCGTGATCTATGCCCCGCGGTTCCGGCGCGAGATCGAGGAACCGATCGGCTCGTCGATCCCGGTGCACGCGTCGATCCCGCTGGTGGTCACCGAGGGCAACTATCTGCTGCTGGACTCCGGTGCCTGGCCGGATGCCCGCGCCTGCGTCGACGAGGTGTGGTTCCTGGCCCCGGACACCGGGATTCGGCACGAGCGGCTGGTGCGCCGGCACGAGGCGTTCGGAAAGTCGCCGCAGGAGGCGGAGTTCTGGGCACTGGGATCCGACGAGCGCAACGCCCAGCTGATCGAGTCGACAGCCGGCCGGGCCGATCGCATTCTGCGGTTGCCATGACCACGATGGGCGACGTCGCGCGCTTGGCCGGAGTCTCCGCGTCCACGGTCTCGCACGTGATCAACGGGACCCGTCGGGTGGACACCCGCACGCGGCTGCGGGTCGAGGCGGCGATCGCCGAGACCGGCTACCGCCGCAACGGCGTGGCCCGCTCGCTGGCGGCCGGGCGCACCCACACGGTGGGGCTGTCGATCTCGGCGCTGACCAACCCGTACTTCGGCAACCTCGTGCACGCGGTCGAGACGGCGCTCTCGGAAGCGGGTTACGTGCTGATCGTCGGCGACTCGCACGACAACGCGGAATCAGAGAAGCGGGTCACCGACTCCCTGCTGGACCGGCAGGCCGACGGGATGATCGTCGCCCCTGCGGCCGGCTCGGAGCGGACGACGTTGCCGGCGATCGTGCGCACCGGCACGCCGCTGGTCCTCATCGACCGTGCCGTCGACATCGACTGCGATCAGGTGGGGGCCGAGAACGTCGAGTCGGCGCGCGCCCTCACCGAGCACCTGCTCGAGCACGGGCACCGACGGATCGCCGTGGTGCGCGGCATCGCCGGAATCTCCTCCACTGTCGAGCGATTCGACGGGTACGCCGCCGCCCTGGCCGCCCACGACATCCCCCTCGACCCCGCCCTGGTGATCGACGGTGAGTCGAGCACCGACGTCGCCGAACGTGAGGTGCGCGCCGCGATGGGCGTCGAGAACCGGCCCACCGCGCTGGTCTCGATGAACAACGCGATGACCATCGGCGCCCTCAAGGCGCTGCGCAGCCTCGACCTGGCGATCCCGTCCGACGTCGCGTTCGCCTGCTATGACGACTTCGAATGGTCGGATCTGTTCGAGCCAAAGCTGACCGCGGCGGCGCAGGACATCGAGACCATCGGCGCCACCGCGGCTCAACTGCTGCTGCGGCGCGTGCGTGAACCCCACGGTGTGACACAACGCATTCGGGTGCCGACGTCGTTCCATCGCCGCAACTCGTGCGGCTGCCGGGGCTAGCGGGAGGCGAGCGCCATCCGCGCGGCCAGCGCCACGTACGTCGCGGCGAACGTCTTGCGCAGCCCCCTCACGACGCGCGGGCGGCTGATCACGTGGCTGCGCACCGCCGCGGCGAACACGCCGTAGGCCGCGAACACCACCAGCGTCATCGCCATGAAAACCGCTGACAGCACGAGCATCTCGCCGACGACAGAACCGGCGGCGGGGTCGACGAACTGAGGCAGGAAGGCGAAGAAGAACAGCGTCAGCTTCGGATTGAGCGTGTTGACCGCGATCGCGGTGCCGATGATGCGCCACGATCCCGGCGGGGCGGCGGGTGCGTCGGCGGCGACCAGGTCGGAGTCGTCACGCCAGGTGACCCACGCCAGGTACAGCAGATAGGCCACCCCGAGGTACTTCACGGTCTGGAACGCGATGGCGCTGCTGTGCATGATCGCGGCGAGCCCGCTCACCGCGGCCAGCATATGCGGCACGATGCCCAGCGTGCACCCGACCGCGGCCAGCAGCGACGCCCGCGTGCCGTGCGAGAGGCCGCTGGCCACGGTGTAGAGCGCGCCGGTGCCCGGCGTGATCACCACGATCAGGCTGGTCAGCAGGAACGCCGCAGTCATCGCGAATTTAGCTGCAGACCGCGCCGACGGCCGCCGAGCCGACCAGCTTGGTGTACTTGGCCAGCACGCCGGTCTTGTACACCGGGGGCAGCGGAGTGAATCCGGCCTTGCGCGAATCGAATTCGGCCTCGTCCACCAGGATGTCCAACGTCCCGTTGGCCACGTCGAGGCGGATGCGGTCACCGTCGCGGACGAATGCGATCGGGCCGCCGTCCACGGCCTCCGGCGCGATGTGGCCCACGCACAGCCCCGTTGTGCCACCGGAGAACCGGCCGTCGGTCATCAGCAGCACGTCCTTGCCCAACCCCGCGCCCTTGATCGCGCCCGTGATCGCCAGCATCTCCCGCATGCCGGGTCCGCCCTTGGGGCCTTCGTAGCGGATCACCACGACGTCGCCGTGGGTGATCGTGCCGTCCTCCAGCGCATCGAGCGCGGCGCGCTCGCGCTCGAAAACCCGTGCGGTGCCCTCGAACACGTCGGAGTCGAAGCCGGCGGACTTCACCACCGCGCCCTCCGGTGCCAACGAGCCGTGCAGGATCGTGATACCGCCGGTGGGGTGGATCGGATTGTTCATCGCCCGCAGCACCTTGCCGTCCGGATCCGGCGGCTCGATGTGGGCCAGGTTCTCGGCCATGGTCTGACCGGTGACGGTGAGGCAATCCCCGTGCAGCAGACCGGCATCGAGTAGCGCCTTCATCACCACGGGCACGCCGCCGATCTCGTCGACGTGCTTCATCACGTGGCGGCCGAACGGCTTCACGTCGGCCAGGTGGGGCACCTTGTTCCCGATGCGGGTGAAATCGGCGAGCGTCAACTCGACCTGGGCCTCCCACGCGATGGCCAGCAGGTGCAGCACCGCGTTGGTGGACCCGCCGAACGCCATGACGACGGCGATCGCGTTCTCGAACGCCTCCTTGGTCAGGATGTCGCGTGCGGTGATGCCGCGGCGCAGCATCTCGACGACGGCGGCGCCGGACCTGCGCGCGTAGTCCTCGCGCCGGGTGTCGACGGCCAGCGGGGAGGCGCTGCCCGGCAGCGACAGGCCGAGCGCTTCGGCGGCAGACGCCATCGTGTTGGCGGTGTACATGCCGCCGCAGGCACCCTCGCCGGGACAGATGGCACGCTCGATGATGTCGACGTCCTCGCGGGACATCAACCCGCGGGCGCAGGCGCCGACGGCCTCGAAGGCGTCGATGATCGTGACTTCGCGCTCGGATCCGTCGGTCATCTTCGCGACGCCGGGCATGATCGAGCCGTTGTAGAGGAAGACGTTGGCGAGGTCCAGCCGCGCGGCCGCCATCAGCATGCCGGGGATGGACTTGTCGCAGCCGGCCAGCAGCACGGTGCCGTCGAGGCGCTCGGCCTGCACGACGGTCTCGACGCTGTCGGCGATGACCTCGCGGGAGACGAGCGAGAAGTGCATGCCCTCGTGGCCCATCGAGATCCCGTCGGACACCGAGATGGTGCCGAATTCCAGCGGGTAGCCGCCCGCCTCGTGGACCCCGGCCTTGACCGCTTGCGCCAACCGCTGCAGCGACATGTTGCACGGGGTGATCTCGTTCCACGACGAGCCGACCCCGATCTGGGGCTTGGCCCAGTCGTCGTCGCCCATGCCCACGGCGCGCAGCATCCCGCGGGCGGCCGTCTTCTCCAGCCCGTCGGTGACGTCGCGGCTGCGGGGCTTGATGTCCGGGGTCGCCGGGGTGTGCGAGTTGGGCATGCCGACGATTATGCGCCTGGCGTTTGCCCCGGCAAAACCAATATGGATACCCCCGTGGGGTACGGGTAGGGTGGCGGCATGTCGAAGGTCCGCCAAGCGCTCGCGGCAGTGGCTGCCGCTGCCGCGCTGGCCGGCTGCGGTGGGCCCGCTGCGGCACCGGGAACGCGGTCGACGACGGATACCCCCGTCATCGCCGGCGAGGCCGCCGGATACAACGCCGCCGACGTCACGTTCGCCGACGAGATGATCGACCGGCACCGGGCCGCGATCGCGCTCGCGGATGCGGTCCCGCGGCGCTCCACCAACGCCGACGTGATCGGTCTGGCCCAGCGCATCGGAACGCAGCAGCAGCTCCAGATCAATGCCCTCAACGTCTTCCTCGTCCAGTGGGACCAACGGCCGAAGATGGCCGCCGGCCAGGCTCCGGCAGTGCTGGCGCAGCTGGAACCGCTGCAGGGCACGGCCTTCGATCGTCTGTGGCTGCAGTCGATGATCGACCAACACCGGGGATCGATCGCCGTGGCCAACGCCGAGATCGCGGGCGGCAAGAACGTCGACGTGGTGTCGATGGCGAAGACGATGGTGTCGACGCAGACGGCCGAACTCAACCAGATGACCACGATGCTGGAGGGCAGCCCGTGAGCAATGACAGCCATGCCGAGGACACCGATTCGCACGGGTACTCGGCGCAGAAGGAGAACTACGCCAAGCGGCTGCGCCGCATCGAGGGCCAGGTCCGAGGCATCGCCAAGATGATCGACGAGGACAAGTACTGCATCGACGTCCTCACCCAGATCAGCGCCGTCAACAGCGCCCTGCAGTCGGTGGCGCTGGGCCTGCTCGACGAGCACCTCGGCCACTGCGTCTCGCACGCCGTCGCCGCCGGGGGCGAGGAGGCCGACGCGAAGCTCGCCGAAGCCTCCGCCGCGATCGCGCGGCTGGTGCGCTCCTAGCTGTACCCAGACGGCTGACCGGGCGGCTCGTAGGGCTGGTACCACCACCAGTTCGCGCGTTCCCCGGTCGGACCGCGACATGGTGCGACATCCGGCGGTGGTTGGGTTGGCGGTCGTGCCAGCGACGCTGAGGTCAACGCTCGACCGACAGAGTCGGTGACGATGAGTTGGTCGGCGGGTCCGGTGATCGTGATCAGGCCACGGTGATGGGCCCGGTGGTGATACGGGCAGACCAGGGCGAGGTTCCACAGCTCGGTGGGGCCGCCGTCCTCCCAGTGCACCAGGTGATGGGCGTGCAGTGCGCGGGTCGCCCCGCACCCGGGGACCACGCAGACACGGTCGCGATGCTCGAGCGCCCGCCGTAGGCGCCGGTTCACCGTCCGGGTCGAACGCCCGGCCCCGATCACCTGCCCGTCGCGGTGAAACCACACCTCGCAGGTGGCATCACAGGCCAGGTACCGGCGGTCGCCGTCGGGCAGAACGGGCCCCAAGTGCAGGGCCGCGACTCGGCTGGCTACATCGACGTGCACGACCACGGTGGTGCGTTGCCCGTGCGGGCGGGCGATCGCTTCGGCGTCCCAGCTGGCGTCGACCAACCGCAGGAACGCCGCGGCGTTGCCGGGCATCGACGCCCGCCCATCAGGGTCGGTGGCCGTCCATTCGGAGATCAGCGCGTCACGGTGCGATGCCAGCGCCGCGTCGAAGGCGGCGTTTTCGACGTGTGGCAGCGCGATGTGCCAGTACGTGTACTGCTCATCGGAGGTCGTAGTGATCGAGACCTGCGGCCCCGGATCGACGACGGGCACGCCGTCCTCATCCTCTGCCTCGTCGTCGGGCCGCGGTTCCGGGATGGGTTTGGGTTGCATCTTCAACGCAGTGCGCAACTGGGTGACCGTCGCGGATTGCGCCATGGTGGCGAAGTGCTCGTCCGAGCCCGGCAGGCCATGCTCAGCGATCACCCCGACCTGATCAACGGAGAACCGGCCCTCCCGCAACCCCTCGATGCACTGCGGGAATTCGTCGTAGCGCGCCGCGATCGCCGCGATCGTCTGCCCCCGCGACGGCGACACCCCCGCCTTCCACGCCAGCCACCCCACGGTCGAGCGGGCTCCGGCCGCGGCCCACAGCTCGTCGCGGTCGATCTCGGCAGCGATCGCCACGATCCGCGCATCGATCGCATTGCGCTGCCCCGTCAGCTCCGCCAATTCCTCATGCAGCACCGACAACCGCTCATCGATGGCCAAGGAACTGCTCGGAGACATGACCCCAATCTCCCAGCGGCCACTGACAATTCACCCCGAGCCTGGGGATGAAAACGGCTCTGGGGATGACTACGCCGGCGGCACGTCCTCCGGCCGCTCGACGGCGATGTCGGTGCCGCGCGTGCGTAGCCTGCGGTGCTCGGCGTAGAGCCAGCCCACGCCGGACACCAGCCCGGCCGCTGACACCGCCGCGGCCACCAGTGCCAATCCGCTTCTGCCGACGGCGAACCCGCAGAGCGAGAGCGCGAACGCGATCAAACCGACCGCGATCATCGTGTGGCCCGGCCAGTTGGCCGCGTCCTTGAGTGTTTCGCCGGCCACCGGACCCAACGGCGCGGCCCGGTCGGGCGATGCGTGCTTGTCGTGTGTGTCCATATCTGTGAGTCGATGTGCGACAGGGGGTTCCGAACGTCGTTGTGCTGTGGTTTCGCTCACGCCCCAGCTCACTTGCGCGAAAGCCACTCGTGAAGACGCTGATAGATCTCCGGATGGTTGAGCAGATCGAAGTGGTGCAGACCGGTCAGCACCAGGCCGGCGTCGTCCTCGAAAGGCAGGCGGCGCTTGCGGCCGCGGCCCGATGCGCTGGCCGGACGCACCAGGTGATCGCCGACCACCATGCCGAGCGCGGTCGGTGCCGCCGAGGTCGCGACGAAGTGGTAGCGGGCCTGGGGGAGGAACGGCACCTCCCGGCACCGATCGCGCAGGAACTCGTCGGGGTCCGCCTCGGCCCAGTCGTCGTCGAGGACGGAGCCGAACCGCAGGTCCTTGATGCCGTCGCTGCGCAGATTGAGCAGCTCGGCGATCGCCCGTGTCTCACGCAGCCGGATCATCAGCCAGCTCGCGGCATTGACGCCTTTCTCCAGGTCAGCGCCGAGATGCGGAGAACCCAGGCACACCACCTGGCGGGTGGCCCGGCACCACCGGCGATTGCGCTCGTTGGCGTAGTGGCAGGCCGAGCGAGCCACCAGCCCGCCCATCGAATGGCCGATCAACGCGATGCGGCTGACCGGAACCGGCCACACCTCGAGGAGCCGGGTCAGCAGGTCGTCGAGAGAGCGCCCGTTGGTGGAGATGTGCAGACCGGTGTTGTAGCGGATCGCGATCGGCGTGTAGCCCAGATCCTCGTGCAGGCGTTCGCCATACCAGGTCGACGGCGCGCCGGTGGTCGGGCGCGGCGGACGGCGCCACGACGACTCCGTCTGGCAGAGCCCGTGGAGGAACACCGCGAGCTTGTCGGTGGGTTCGGGGAATGCGTCGTTGATCGCGCCGGGGGTCAACGCCACCGCGCGTCCGTCCACGCGGATCGCCATCGGAGCGGCGAACTCGTTGCCGCGCTCGGCCAGCTCGTCACCGTAGATGCCGTTGAGTGCGGCGATGGCCTCGGCGACACCCCTGCGCTCGTCGAGCGGCTGGTCGTCGTCGAAGGCGAGCCCCGCTGCGGCGAGCTCGGCGACTTTCGGAGGGACCCGCGCACCCGTCACGTCCAGTGCGTCGTAGACCGCGCCGGCGATCGCATCGTGAACGATCTCCACCGGCCGCGCCGCGGGACCGATGGAGCTGAACACGCGGCTTGCGATACCGGTGTGCACGCCGCGGACCAGTGTGTTCAGCACGCTCAGGCCCTCAGCCGCCACCTCGCCGAGGGACTGCATGTCCTTGGTGCGCATGCCGGAACCCCCTTCGGTGAACAGTTGTACTTACTCCAGGGTAAGGTTCTGACGCCGACGAGGCAACGTGCTCACTGACCGAGGGCGTCCTCGATGCGCGCCACCTTCGCGGTGAGCTGCCCGGTGTAACCCGGCCGGATATCGGCCTTGAGGACCAGGCTGACGCGCGGGGACACCGCGGCGACAGCATCGACGGCCTGTTTGACCACGGCCATCACCTCGTCCCACTCGCCCTCGATGTTGGTGAACATGGCGTTGGTCTCGTTGGGCAGACCCGAGGCGCGCACCACCCGCACCGCTTCGGCGACCGCGTCGCCCACTCCACCTTTCTGGTCCCCCGCCAGGGGGCTGATGCTGAATGCGACGATCATCCGTCGAGCCTACGGTCGCACCCGCGTAACACTCGGCGCCGCGGCGACGATCATCAGTGCAGGTCAGGGCCACCACGATGGCGGCTGCCCGGGATACGTCAGCCCGCTGGCCAGGAGAATCGTTCCCGACGCTGTGCCACACTGGGTGCAGTCGCGGGACTTGGAGGTACTTGCATGCGGCAGGCAAACAGGAGTCGGTTGATCGCCGTGTTGTCGGTGATGACCGTGGTCGCCGGCATGGTGCTCAGCGCCCCGGCGGCACTCGCGCAGCCCGACGTGGCGCCGCCGCCGGCGCCTGCAGATCCGTTCGCGCCGCCGCCCAACCCGCTGGCGTTCCCGAACCCGTTCGCGCCGCCACCCGCGCCTGCCGTGACTCCCACCGCGGCCGACCCGTTCGCCGTGATCCCCGGTGACCCGATGCCGATCCCGGAGGGAACGCCCGCCGGGCAGAACCCGACGCCGTTCGTCGGTCAGCCGCCCTTCGTGCCGCCGTCGTTCAACCCCACCAACGGCTCGATCGTGGGTGCGGCCAAGCCGATCTACATCAACTTCCAGCGGCCCATCGCCAACCGGCAGATGGCCCAGGACGCCGTCCACATCTCCTCGGTACCGCCGGTGCCCGGCCGCTTCTACTGGACCAGTGACACGCAGCTGCGTTGGCGCCCCCAGGACTTCTGGCCGGCCGGCACCGTCGTGAACATCGACGCCGCAGGGACGAAGTCCAGCTTCACGGTGCCCGAGCAACTGGTCGCGACCGTCGACGACACCACCCACACGATGACGGTCGTGCGCAACGGCGTCGTCGAGAAGACGTTCCCGGTGTCGATGGGCAAGACCGACGGCAAGCACGAGACCAAGAACGGCACCTATTACGTGCTGGAGAAGTTCGCCGACATCATCATGGATTCCTCGACCTACGGCGTGCCCGTCGACTCGGCCGAGGGCTACAAACTCAAGGTGCAGGACGCCGTGCGCATCGACAACAGCGGCATCTTCGTGCACAGCGCGCCGTGGTCGGTGGGCGACCAAGGGAAACGCAACGTCAGCCACGGCTGCATCAACCTCAGCGCCGCGAATGCCCAGTGGTTCTACGACAACTTCGGCAGCGGTGATCCCGTCGTCGTCAAGAACTCCAAGGGCGGGCTGTACAACCAGCCCGACGGTGGGTCCGATTGGCAGATGTTCTGACGAACTGAGCTGGACCGGCCGGCTAGCGGTCACCCCCGTGCCACGATGGTGTGAGGCGAAGGGTGGGCGCGGATGCCCGGTGACGGCAAGGCAGTGGTCCGCACCGTCGGCGTGCTCCTGCTGACGCTGTTCGCCATCGCCGCGCTGCGCGGAATTCTCCCCGGGGCACCGCCCCCGACGCCCGACGACGATCCCGACGGATCGGGCTCCCAGGTCGCCGTCGTGATCATGCTGGCTGTGTCGGTGACGGCGCTGGCTGTGTCGGTGCTCGCGCGGGCCCGAACACCGCGCCCCCACCACGCCGACAGCGAGCCGCCACGGCGCGATGCCGGCGCCGGCGGCGCCATCTCGTGGCGGATGCTGCTGATCGCCGGGGCCGTGCTGCTGGCCTGGCTGCTGATCGTCCTGCTGCTGATGCGGTGGGCGTCGACGATCGACCCGTCGGACCCCGGAGCGCCATCGCCTCCCACGGCCGCGCCCGACGCGCCGGCGGACGGTTCTGGGGCCGGCCCCGAGCGCGGGGCAGATGGCAGCATGTTCGACCTGCTGATGGGTGCGGCCGTCGTGCTGGTCGCGCTGTCCGTGCTGGCGACGCTGCTCGCGCGCCTGAGGCGGACCACCCCGGCGCCGATTGCCGGTGACGGGCCCACGACGGGCTCACCGCCACCGCCCGCCCCGGATCTGGCCCGCGCGGCCGAGCGGGGACTCGCCGAGGTCGGCGACCGCAGCCGCGATCCGCGGGAGGCGATCATCGCCTGCTACGTCGCGATGGAGCAGGAGCTGGAGAAATCGCCGGGCACCGTCCCGCAGGCCTCGGACACCCCGGCCGAGGTGCTCGCCCGCGCGGTCGCCCGCCGCGCCGTGCATGCGGGCAGCGCCGCGCAGCTGGTGGATCTGTTCGAGGAGGCGCGCTTCTCTCCCCACGTGATGAACGAGGGACACCGCGACGAGGCCGTGCGCGCGTTGCAGGTGGTGCAGCGAGAGTTGCAGGGCGCCTCGTGACCCGCGTCGTCGCGGCCGCCGTGGCGCTGGTCGTCGCGGTGGAGGTCTGTGCGTTCGCGCTCGCCGACCGCGATCTGGTGATCGCCGTGACCGGCGCTGCATTGGTGGCCGCGCTGGTGTGGATCCGCTGGCACCTCACCCGACGCACTGACACCGAGCTCGACGCTGCCGCCGATACCGCGACGATCTCGTTGCAGCGCTGGCATTCTCGCACCGAGACGCTGATCTCATGGGCCGACTCGTCGCGCGCCGACTGGGATCGGAGACTGCGGCCGATGCTGGCGCGCCAGTTCGAACTCGCGGCGGGCAACCGGAAACGCAAGGACGCCGACAGCATCGATGCGACCGGGCGGATGCTGTTCGGCGAGCGGCTCTGGCCGTGGGTGGACCCGAACAACATCTCGCGCACCGGCGCCACCGAGCCAGGGCCTGGGCGCGACGTCCTCGACGAGATCCTGAATCGGCTGGCCCGACTGTGAACGCGCCGTTGGCCACCACGACGGCGGCGTGCGAGGCCGTGCTCGACGAGATCGGCCGGGCCGTCGTCGGTAAACGGGAGGCGCTGACGCTGATCCTCATCACCGTGCTCGCCCGCGGCCACGTTCTCGTCGAGGATCTGCCCGGTCTGGGAAAGACGTTGATCGCCAAGTCTTTTGCCGCCGCCCTCGGGCTGCGGTTCACCCGCGTGCAGTTCACGCCGGACCTGCTGCCCGCGGATCTTCTGGGTTCGACGATCTACGACATGCAGTCGGGCCGGTTCGAATTCCGGGGCGGCCCCGTCTTCACCAACCTGCTCCTCGGCGACGAGATCAACCGGACCCCACCCAAGACGCAGGCAGCGCTGCTGGAGGCGATGGCCGAACGCCAGGTCAGCATCGACGGGGTCACCCACCCGCTGCCCGAGCCGTTCCTGGTGCTGGCCACCGACAACCCGATCGAATACGAAGGCACCTACCCGCTACCCGAAGCCCAGCTGGATCGCTTCGCGCTGCGGCTGGAGCTGAAATACCTGTCGGCACAGGACGAGACGACGATGCTGCGGCGCCGGCTGGAGCGGGGCTCGGCGCCTCCCGAGGTGACCGAGGTGGTGACCGCGCAGGAACTCATCGCGATGCAGGAGTCGGTCGAGCTGGTCACCGTGCACGACGACGTCCTCGGCTACGTCGTCGCGCTGGCCACAGCGAGCCGGCACCACCCGCAGGTCGCCGTCGGTGCGAGCCCCCGCGCGGAGCTGGATCTGGTGCAGCTGGCCCGCGCCCGCGCGCTGCTCGCCGGCCGCGATTTCGTGATCCCGGAGGACGTCAAGGCGCTGGCCGTGCCGGTGATGGCGCACCGCATCAGCCTGCGGCCGGAGATGTGGGTGCGCAAGGTTGCCGGCGCCGACGTCGTCGACGACCTGTTGCGCCGCACGCCCGTTCCGCGCGCCAGGGGCACCTCGTGACAGTCGTCGAGTTGCGTTGGCGTGCTTCGGCGTTGACGCGATCGGCGACGACGTGTACGGCGCTTGCGTTCGGTGTCGCCGTGCTGACCGGCCGCTGGGATCTGATCGCCTTCGGCGCACCGCTGGTGGCGGTGCTCTGCTCTCTGGCATGGCAACGACCCGTGCCGACGGTGTCGGTGAGCGGAGAACCGGCTCAGCAGAGGTGTTTTGAAGGTGAGCAGGTGCTGGTCACGGTCGGCGCCCACGCCGACGACAGCAGTACCGTCGCCGTCACGGCCGTTGCCCCGCCCGGGATGACCGTCGACGCCTCGGGTGCGACGGTCACGGTGCAGGCGCCGCGGTGGGGGCGCTATCCCATCGAGGCGAGGGTGCGCGTCCTCGGCCGCGGCGGGCTGCTCGAAGGAGCCGGCTCCGCGCCCGCCGCACAGGTCTGCGTGTTCCCGGTGGCGCCGCCGCAGTCGACCGCGATCCCACGCACCGAACTGTTGGACCGCCTGGGCACCCACCTGACCCGGCACACCGGCCCCGGCGTCGAGTACGCCGACATCCGGCCCTACGTGCCCGGCGACCAGCTGCGCACCGTCAACTGGCCCGTCAGCGCCCGGCGCGGCGCCCTGCACATCACCGAGCGGCTCACCGACCGGGCCGCCGACGTGGTGGTGCTCTTCGACACGTATCCGCAACCGCCGGGGCCGGCCACCGCTACGACCGAGCGGACCGCGCGCGGCGCCGCGCAGGTGGTGCAGAGCGCGCTGCGCTACGGCGACCGGGCCGGGCTCGTCGCGCTCGGCGGCCGCACCACCCGCTGGCTAGGGGCCGACATCGGCGCCCGCCAGTTCTACCGCATCCTCGATACGATGCTCGGCGCCACCGGCAGCACCTATGAATCGGGCACCGGCACCCTCGCGCCGCGCCCCGCGCTGCCCGCCGGCGCGATCGTCGTCGCGTTCTCCACCATGCTCGACACCGAGTTCGCGCTCGCACTGATCGACCTGCGCCGGCGAGGCCATCCGGTGGTGGCGGTCGACGTGCTGCAGGGCTGCCCCGTCGAGGGTGAGATCGATCCGCTCGTCGATCGGGTGTGGGCGATGCAGCGCGCCTTCATGTATCGCGACATGGCCACCGTCGGGGTCGACATCGTGGCGTGGCCTGACGAGGCCACCCTGGACCAGGCGATGGCTCTGCTCCCGGAGCGGCGGCGATGAACAAGGTGTTGCTGCCCTTGGCTTTTGCCGCGGTGATGATCGGCGCAGCGGTCGGTGACGGGGCGGGGTGGGCGCTGGTCGCGGCCGGCGCTGCCGCCGTCGCCGTCGCCGTCGCGATCTGGTGGCGACCCGCAGCCACGGTCGCCGTCGCGGCGACCGTCCTGACCGTCGTGCTGGCCGGCACCCCGCCACTGGCCGCGGCGCTCTCCGGCCTTGCGGCCACCGCCTACCTGGTCACCCGGCACGACGCGGCGACCGTACCGACGATGGCATTCGCGGTCGGATTCGCCGCGGCCGCCACCCTCGTTGTCGCGGTACCGATCGAACTGCCCTGGATTCCGCTGGCCGCGCCCCTGGTCCTGCTGGCCGCGTACCTGCTCGCGGTGCGGCCGTTCATCGCGCCCGATCGACCGAGCATCTGATATCTCACATTCGGCATCATTGCCGCGCGGGCGGGAACCCTGATGTCGGCGCGAGGAGGTATGCGATGGACGCCAATACGCCGGTTCTGCTGTACGACGGCATCTGCGGATTCTGCAACGGTGCCGTACAGACCATCCTGCGGCTCGACCGCGACGGCGATCTGCGGTTCGCTGCGCTCGACAGCGATTTCGGCGCCGGCGTCCTCGCCCGCCATCCGTTCCTGGCCGACGTGGACTCTGTGGTGTTCGTGGACAACCCTGGCAGGCCCGACGAGAGCGTCTCCGTGAGATCGGCCGCCGCGCTGGCTGTGGCGAAATACCTCGGCGGGCCGTGGCGGGCGCTGCTGCTCGCCAGAGCCATCCCGGCGCCCGTCCGCGACCGGCTCTATGACGGCTTCGCCCGTGTCCGGTACCGCATCTTCGGCACCCACGACACGTGTCCCATCCCGGCGCCGGAGGTGCGGGCTCGCTTCCTGTTCTGAGCGTGCCGTGCCGTACGGTCGTGGCGTGAGCCGCGCCCTGGACATCGCTGTTCCCGGCGGCCCGTACGCGCTCGCGCAGGGAGCGGACGGCGCCATCTGGGTGACACTCGTGCACAGCGGCGAGATCGCGCGCATCGCCCCCGATGGTGACCTCGACGTCCACCCGGTGCATCCGCAGAGCAAGCCGTCGATCATCGTGGCGGCGCCGGACGGCGGCATCTGGTTCACTCGCAGCGGTGACGACCGGATCGGGCGGATCGGGATGGACGGCACCCAGCGCGAGATCGAATTGCCCGGTGGTAGCGCACCGTTCGGTCTCTGCGTCGGGCCCGACGGGGCGCTGTGGTTCACGACGATGACGTCGGGCACGGTGTGCCGGATCGGCGCGGACGACGGGGTGGAGGTGGTGGCCGCCCCCGGCGGCGCCCCGTCGATGATCACCGCGGGTCCCGACGACGCGATGTGGTTCACCCTCAATCAGAAGAGCGCCATCGGGCGGGTGGACATGGCAGGAAACATCAGCGTCCGGCCGACGCCGACCCCGGCGGCAGGGCCCGTCGGCATCACGGCGACGCACGACGATGCGGTGTGGTTCACCGAGATTCGGGCAGACAAGCTGGGCCGCATCCCGATGAACGAGGCGATTCAGGAACTCGAACTACCGGGCAAGCCTCACGCCGTGGTGGCCGATCGAGCCGACGGGGTCTGGGTCAGCCTCTGGGAGAGCGACCAGGTCGCCCGCGTCGGCGCCGACGGCGAGGTCGTGACGATCGACCTGCCCGCAGGCAGCGAACCGCACGGACTCGCCATGGCCGCCGACGGTGCGCTGTGGGTGGCCCTCGAGGCGGGGTACGTCCTGCGGCTGCCCGTCAGCTGACCGATCAGTTCCAGATCCGCACGCGCCGTTCGGGTTCCAGGTACAGCTCGTCGCTCTCGCTGACGTCGAACGCCTCATAGAAGGCGTCCATGTTGCGCACCACGCCGTTGCACCGGAACTCCGGCGGCGAATGCGGATCGATGGCCAGACGCCGGATCGCCTCGGCCTCGCGGGACTTGGTGCGCCACACCTGGGCCCAGCCGAAGAACACGCGCTGCTCGCCGGTCAGCCCGTCGATCACCGGCGCCGGCTTGCCGCCCAGTGACAGCCGGTAGGCCAGCAGTGCGATCGAGAGCCCGCCCAGGTCGCCGATGTTCTCGCCGACGGTGAAGGCACCGTTGACGTGATGTGACGGTTCGAGCCCGCGCGGGGTGAACGTCTCGTACTGCTCGATCAATGCCTTGGTGCGCGAACCGAATTCACTGCGATCCGCGTCGGTCCACCAGTCCACCAGGTTGCCGTCACCGTCGTACTTGGCGCCCTGATCGTCGAAGCCGTGCCCGATCTCGTGCCCGATCACCGCGCCGATACCGCCGTAGTTGGCGGCGTCGTCGGCGTCGGCGTCGAAGAACGGGGGCTGCAGAATCGCTGCGGGGAAGACGATTTCGTTCATGCCGGGGTTGTAGTACGCGTTGACCGTCTGCGGGGTCATGAACCACTCGTCGCGATCGACCGGGCCGCCGAGCTTGGCCAGGTCGCGGTCGTACTCCAGCGTGTAACCGCGGCGGTAGTTGCCGTACAGGTCGTCGCGGGCGATCACCAGTGACGAATAGTCCCGCCACTTCGCCGGGTAGCCGATCTTCGGCGTGAACTTGTCGAGCTTCGCCAGAGCCTTCTCCCGCGTCTGCGGGGTCATCCACTCCAGGGTGTTGATCGACACCCGGTAGGCCTCGCGCAGATTGGCCACCAGCTCGTCCATCCGCGCCTTGGCCTGCGGTGGGAAGTACCGCTCGACGTAGAGCCGGCCCAGCGCATCACCCATCAGCGACTCGACCACCGACACGCCCCGCTTCCAGCGGTCGCGTATCTGCTCGGTCCCCGACAGCAGCCGGCCGTAGAACGCGAAGTCCGCGGCGACGAGCTCATCGGTCAGCAGCGACGCGCGCGCATGGATGAGTCGCCAGCGCAGCCACGTCTTCCACGTCTCGAGGGGCTGGCTCGACCACAGCGCCGCGAATGCGGTCAGGTAATCCGGTTGGCGCACCACCACTTCGGCAGCCCGCTCCGGCCCCGCGCCCAGCGCACCGAGCCAGCCTGCCCAGTCGAAGCCGGGCGCTTCGGCGGCCACGTCGGCCAGCGTGCGCAGGTTGTAGGTCAGGTCGGCGTCGCGGCGCTTGACCACATCCCAGTGTGCCGCCGCGAGCTTGGTCTCCAGCGCGACGACGTCAGCCGCGGTAGCACTGCGCTCACCGCCGTACACCAGGGCGAACATCGCGGCGATGTGCTGGGGATAGGCGGCCAGGATCTCGGCGTGCTGCTCGTCGCGGTAGTACGACTCGTCGGGCAGGCCGATGCCGGATTGCGTCATGTGCAGCAGGTAGCGCGTCGAGTCCTTGGAGTCGGTGTCGACGTACACGCCCGTCCCCCCACCCACGCCCGTGCGCTGCAGTTCACCGAGCACCCGGGCCAGCGCCTCGGGGGTGTCGGCGGCGTCGACGAGAGCCAGCTCCTCCAACAGCGGGGCCAGCCCGCGCTCACGGATCGTCTGCTCGTCCATGAAGCTCGCGAAGAGGTCGCCGATGCGCTGTTGATCGGTTCCCTCGGGCGCGTGAGCCTCGGCAGCTTCGGTGATGAGGTCGCGGATCTGTTCCTCTGCGCGGTCGTAGAGCGTGCGGAAGGCACCGTCGGTGGCCCGATCCGCGGGGATCTGGTACTCGGCGAGCCAGCGCCCGTTGACGTGACCGAACAGATCATCCTGCGGCCTCGCGTCGCCGTCGACGTAGCGCAGATCGATACCGGACTTGGAAGATGTCGCTTCTACCGTCACCCCGACATCCTTCCAGAACCACCCGGGTACCCTCACCGGCATGCCCGATGACCAGCCCCGATCCACGACGGGACCCGAGTCCGACGGCGAGCAGGCGCCGCACCGCACCGTCACAAGCTATGGCATCGCCTCGGCGGTCCTGGCCGTCGTCGCCGTCGCGGCGGTGGTCCTGTCGGCGATGATCTGGACCGGCCATCACGGCGAGACCGACGAACGCGCCTACCGCACCCGGGTGCTGCAGGCCGCCGCCGAGTGGACCGGCGTGCTCATCAACATGACGGCCGACACCGTCGACACCGACCTCACCACGCTGCACGACGGCACCGTCGGCCAGCTCAACGCCGACTTCGAGCAGACCGTCGAGCCGTATCGGAAGCTGGTCCGCACGCTCAAGTCCCGCACCACGGGGCAGATCAACGCCGTCGCGCTGGAGAGCGTCTACCACGAGCAGCCCGGGATGCCGGCCGCTCCGCCGCCACCCGAGCTGGCCGGGTTCGCCAGCCGCACCGACACGGTGCTGGTGGTCGCCACGTCACTCAGCGAGAACGCCGGCACCGACAAGCCGCAGACCGTGCGGTGGACGCTACGCCTCGACGTCTCCGACGTGGACGGCAAACTGTTGATCTCCCGGCTGGTGCCCATCCGATGAGGAACCTGCTGCGCGTCGCGCTCTTCGACGTACTCGCCCCGCTGGCCGCCGTCGCGGCGTTGATCTACATCGGCGTGGCGCTGGACTGGCCGCTGTGGTGGGTGTCGGTGTGTTCGGTGCTGTGCCTTCTCGTGGTCCAGGGCGTGATCGTCAACATCGTGCTGGCCCGCCGCGACGCCGTCACCGTCGGCACCGACGACGACGGGCCGGGGCTGCGGTTGGCGGTCATCGGGACCGCGGCCGCCGCGCTGGTGGCTGCGTCGGTCGTCGGCTACACGCAGTGGACGGTGCCCGACCGCACGCTGAACTCCGACAGCGTCGAGGTGACCGGCATCGCCAGCAGCGTCGCCGAGGCGTCGGCGACGTTCACCCCGCAGGATCCGACCGCGTCGATCGACCGGGCCACGCAGATGATGTCGCCGGAGAGCGCGGAGCGGTTCAAGGCCGACTTCGCCACGATCGCCAAGGATCTGGGCGGGCGCAACGTGTCAGCGCAGGCCAGCACGGTGTCGGCGGGTGTGGAGGCCATCGGTCCGGAGGCGGCCAGCGTGGCCGTGGTGCTGCGCGGCACGCAGAGCTCGCCGGGCAAGCCGACCGACAGTGCGGTGCTGGCGCTGCGGGTGTCGTTGTCCAAGACCGACGGCCGGTGGCTGGTGGAGGACGTCGCGCCGTTGCACTCCCGCTAGCGGCGCGACGGGCTCATGCCAGCGAGAAGCCAGGGCTGTGATCGCGGCCCGATCACGACCAGGAATGCGCTTCCGCGGGCGGCGCGGCGGGCTCAGGAGCGCTGGCTGCGCATCTTCGCGAAGCGCTCCGACAGCCGGCCCATCCTGATCATCAGCGACGCGGGCGGGCTGACGGTGCCGCCCAGATAGGCGGCGAAGTCGGTGGGTGCCACCCCGATCCTGGACGCGAACTCCTGCTCGCCCAGACCCGAGCGCTCCAGCAGCAGCCGGACGTGGCGGCCCACCTCGGCGCATTCGTTGGCCTCGAGATGCTCCCGGGTGCGCACCAGCACTTCCGACATCGCCTTCGACACCCCGTAGGGCTCGGCCGTCTCGAGCACCTCTTCGACCTGACGGGCCGTGCGGCCGTAGGGATCGCGCTTGATGGCCACGACGATGCGCTGCCACACGGCGAGGTCGTCGCGTTCGAGCGCGGCCCGGATGGCAGCTGTGGGCCAGAATTCGACGGGTCGGTCATCGGGAGACGTGCCGGGGCGCGGGCGGGGAGCCGGCGACGACCGCGCTTCCGATGACACAGTCACCTCGCCTCCTCCAACATCGCCACCGCGACCGACAGGCACCGCTGCCTGACTCCGGCCCACTCGGCCTCCGCGGCGGGCCCCGACGTCGCGATGTCGGGCCCGTCGGAAGGCCGGGGATCGGCCAGGCGACGCACCAGCTGGGTGGCCACCCAGTGCTCGCGCGCCGGTTGACCAGAGTAGTACCGGTCCATGCCGGTCAGCACTTCCGCCGCGGTCTGCGTGTCCATCGAGGTGACCAGTTCGGCGAACTCCGAGTAGTCGCGGGCGCTGTTGCGCTCCATGATCAGGAAGCTCTTCAGGCGCAGCGTCTCGGCGCCGGTGGGGATCTGCAGCCGGTCTCCGGTGGGCAGCAGCACGTTGGTGGTCTCCATCGGGCTGGTGCGCTCGAGCGGGGTGGGGCCGTGATCCTCCGCGATGGCCCTCTCTGCGGCCCTCTCGATGGCCAACGCGTCGAGTGCGACGTCGAGGCGCCCCCGCCACATCGTGACCGGATGCTTGGGGAGTTTCACCGCGACGGTCTTGCCGTGCGCGCGGTTGCTGATCGTGGCGGGCACCCGACCCTCGGTCTTCAGCCGTCCCGGCACCAACTTGCCGCACGGTTGGCACCCGCTGAACGCCAGCGGGTCGGCAACCGTAATAGCTTGCGGTGCAAGACTTTTCAGCTTCGCCGCGGATTTGACGACGGTCCGCAGATCAGCTCCCGATGGCGCGAGCGCGGAGATGTCGTCGGGGATGATGATGAGGTCGCCGATGTCGGCCTTGGGTAGCGGCTTCTCGAAGTCCACCGACGGCAGCACCCGGTCCAGCCACCGCGGCAGCCACCAGTTCCACTCGTCGAACATCGCCATCAGCGCAGGTACCAGCACCAGCCGCACCACCGTGGCGTCCACCGCGATCGCGACCGCGCAGGCCACCCCGAGCTGGGCCACCAGCGGCATACCGGCGAACGCGAACCCGATGAACACCGCGATCATGATCAGTGCGGCGCTGGTGATGGTGCGGGCACTGGTGGACACCCCGTACGCGACGGCGTCGCGGGTGTTCCCGGTCTGCAGGAACCGCTCCCGAATCCGGGTGAGCAGAAAGATCTCGTAATCCATCGACAGGCCGAAGGTCAGCGCGAGCACCAGCGGCGGGATCGTGCTGTCCAGCGACGAGATCTGCTTGAAGCCCAGGTCGGACAGCCAGCCCCACTGGAAGACCACCACCAGGCTGCCATAGGCGGCGGCCACCGACAGGACCGTCATCACCACGCCCTTGAGCGCCAGGAACACCGAGCGAATCGACACCAGCAACATCACGAACGCGATGAACGCCACGAACGCGAACACCGCCGGCTGGATCGCGGCGACGCGATCGTCGAAGTCCTTGATCAGCGCCGTGGGCCCGCCGACCGAGATCTGTGCACCGGTGCCGGCGACCGGGGGTAACTGCTCCCGCATCCAGTCGACTGTCTCGCGCGCCCCCATGTCCTCGGGGTCGACCGAGAGCACCGCCGACAGCAGGGCGCTGCGGTAGTCGGTGCCGAACACCGCGGGCGACACCGAGACGGTGTTGGGCGCCTGGGCCATCCGCTGCCGGATGGCGTCGAGCAACGGTTGTTTGGCGGGCGCCGACGCGGCGTTGCCCTCCGGGAAGGTCACCAGTACGCGGACCGGGCCGAGTGCGCCCGGGCCCAGCGCTTCTGCCGCCGCGTTCACGCCGCCGCGAATCTCGTGGGTCGGGTCGAACTGCCGCTGCATGCTGTTGCCGAGCGCCATCGAGAACGCCGGTGCGGCGAAGGCCAGCAGCAGCGCCGCCGCGCACAGCGCCGACACCCACGGCCGGCGCATCACCCCTCCGGTCCAGCGGGTCCAGAACTTCGACTGCGTCGCCTCGATGCCGCGACCCCAGTGCAGGTACGACGAGCGTCGCGCGGCGCGGCGGCCGAACGTGGCGAGCACCGCAGGGGTCAGCGTCGTCGACGTCAGCACGGCGACCGCGACAGCGAGGATGGCGCCCGTGGCCATCGACCGCAGCACCGGAGTGTTGATCAGGTAGATGCCGGTGACCGACGCGATCACCGTCAGACCCGACAGCACCACCGCCAGACCCGAGGTCGCCATCGCGGCGTCGGCGGCGTCCTGGGGTTCGCGGCCCGCGCGTAGTTCCTCGCGGAAGCGCATCAGGATGAACAGGGAGTAGTCGATGGCCACGGCGATGCCGAACATCGACACCGTCGATGTCACGAACACCGACATAGTGGTGTACATCGACAGCCAATAGACCAGGCCCATCGTGACCGCCACCGTGCACACACCCAGCAGCAGCGGCATCGCGGCGGCGGCGAAGGAGCCGAACACCGCCAGCAGCACGATCAGCACGATCGGCAGATTCCATCGCTCGGCCTGGGCGATGTCGTGTTTGGTGGCCAGCGTCGCCGCCGCACCGAGCGCACCCTGCCCGATGACGTAGAAGCGCACCTTGCCGTCCGCGGTCTGGCCCGGGTCGTCCCCGTCGATGCCGACCTTCTGGCGCAGCTGTTTGGCGATGTCGACCGCACCGGTGTTCTCGAACCCGAGTTGCAGCGTGATCACATACGGCCGGTCAGGCGCAGGGGGCGGCTGGCCCGGATTGGGCATGACCATGACGCTGGGCACCTCGGCGGCGATCTTCTCCAGGTAGGCCACCGCGGCGTTCATGTCATCGAACGACGCGTCCGGACGGGGTGCGGCGACCAGCGCCAACGGGGATGCGCCCTGATCGGGGAACTGTGCTTCGAGCTGACGCTGCACGTACAGCGACTGCGAACCCTCGACCTCGAAACCGCCGCCGGTCAGGTTGCCCGACTGGTTCATCGCCAGGTAGATCGAGGGGACGAGAAGCAGCAGCCACACCGCGAAGACCGCCCAGCGGAATCTGCGCAGGTTGCTGCTCACGCGCATCATGAACTGCTGGATGGGACGTCCCCACTTTCTCCCCGGCCTTTCGTAGCGAAAGGGTACAGCAGTCAGTTGTGAGGGGACCTGCGCGAACACTCCTGCCAGAGATGCCTCATGCAGCTCTAATACCTTCCCGCCGACGCGCTCGATTGGGCGCCCGGCGCCGGTGATGGCACGATGACCTCGACGTGGGCCAGATGTTGTCCGTCGGTCGGGGAACTTTGCTGTTGACCGTAGGAAGGCGTGCGCGGCCGTCAGGCGCGCGCAGGCCGTAAGGAGTTCGCCATGTTTGCACGCTCGACATTCACCACGCGCCGGGCCGGCGCCGCCGCTGTGGCGCTCGCCGCCCTGGGTGGCGCGGCGGTGGTGATCCTCGGTCCGGCGGCGCCCGCCGGGCAGGCCGCGCCGGACCCGTGCGCTGCCAGCGAGGTCGCCAAGACCGCAGGTGCAGTGGCCACGAACACCGGTACGTACCTGGAGACCCATCCGCAGACGAACCAGGCGCTGACGCTGATCGCCAAGCAGCAGGGCGGGGCCCAGTCGCTCGGCGCGTTCAAGTCCTACTTCGACGCGAACCCGCTCGTGCAAGCGGACCTGCAGCGCCTGCAGCAGCCGCTGGTGTCCCTGGCGGCCCGGTGTCAGTTGCCGGTGACGTTGCCGCAGATGCTGGGGCTGGTGCAGGCGGTCTCGCCGGGAGCCGCTGCAGCAGCCTCCCCGGCCGCCACGAGCATGGGCGCCGGGACCGCCGAGGCCGCCCCCGCCGCGCCGGGAGACGACTCCGGAGATGTCGCGGCGACCCCTCTGCGCTGAGGGTTTTTCTCACCATCCGTTAATTGCTCGGCAGGAAAGTCGGCTACCGGTCTGCTTAGCTTCCTAGGATGGTCTGCAGACCGGCCCGACAGGAGCCGGCTCTCACCTAAAGCTGAAGGAGACTTCATGTTGATCTCGGGTCCCATCCTGCGCCGCGCCGTTGCCGGCGCTCTGGGCGCGGGCGCGGTCGCCGGCGCCTCGTTGTTCTGTGCGATGCCGATGGCGTCCGCGCAGCCTGCGTTGCCGCCGAACTGCACCGCGGCGGACTTCTCCGGAGTCGCCTCCGGCGTCTCGGCGTCGACCTCGGCGTACCTGTTCACCCACCCGCAGGTCAACGATTTCTTCTCGGGCCTGCAGGGCCTGCCGATGGAGGAGCTGCGGCCCAAGGTGGTCGACTACATGAACGCCAACCCCCAGGTCAAAGCCGAGATGACGGCTATCCGTCAGCCGCTGATCGACATCAAGAACCGGTGTGGCTTCTCGGAGCGTGACACCAACGGACCGCTGTTCCCGTAGGCGCCATGCGAGACAGGGTGGACGCTTCGCCCACCCGTGGAGGGGAGCTGTCCGCCCAGGACGGCGCGGGTCGGACGGTGCTGATGGTGGATGACGATCCGGATGTCCGGACGTCGGTGGCGCGCGGTCTGCGCCATTCCGGGTTCGACGTCAGGGTCGCGGCGACGGGCAAGGAAGCACTGCGGCTGTTGTCGAGTGAGTCGCACGACGCGCTGGTGCTCGACGTCCAGATGCCCGAGCTCGACGGGGTCGCGGTGGTGACGGCGTTGCGCGCGCTCGGCAACGACATCCCGATCTGTGTGCTGTCGGCGCGCGACACCGTCAACGACCGCATCGCGGGCCTGGAGGCCGGCGCCGACGACTACCTGACCAAACCGTTCGATCTGGGTGAACTGGTGGCGCGGCTGCACGCGCTGCTGCGGCGTGCGCATCACTCCGATCCGATGTCGGACACGATGACGGTCGGTTCGCTGACCATCGACACGTCGCGGCGGCTGGTGTTCGTCGCCGGGGAGCGTGTCGAGCTGACCAAGCGGGAGTTCGACCTGCTCGCCGCGTTGGCCGAGAACGCCGGCGTGGTGCTGAGCCGGCAGCGACTGCTGGAGCTGGTGTGGGGCTACGACTTCGACGTCGACACCAACGTCGCCGACGTGTTCGTGTCCTATCTGCGGCGCAAGCTCGAGCGTGACGGCCTTCCACGCGTCATCCACACCGTGCGCGGCATCGGTTACGTGCTGCGGGAGGAGCCGTGAGAAGCCTGCTCCCGGGCACACGGTGAGGCTTCCACGCGCCTTCCGCTCCGCCTCGCTGCGCACCCGGGTCGCCATCGCGTCGGCCGCAGCGGCGGCCGCGGTCGTGGCGGCGTTCACGATTCTGACCTCGCTCGTGCTGGCCAACAACGACGCCGCGCAGCTCGATCGCCGGCTCGATGCGATCGTCGACGCCAGCGTGTATCCCGAGCAGCTGACCGATCAGCGGCGCGGCGTGCTGCAGACGGGCCGGTCGCGGTCCTCGGGGCAGGTGGTCTATCAGCGCGGCTTCCAGCTTCCCGCATTGGCTCCCGGCACCGAGACCGTCACGGTCAACGGGGTCGAGTACCGGGTCCGCACGCTGCCGGTCGACCAGAACGGCGGCGTCCTGATGTCGATCGGCATCCGTGCTGACAGCATCCTGCTCAACCGGGCCCGGGTGCCGCTCTACATCGCGGTCGGTGTGGTGACCGTGCTGATCGCCGCCGGGCTGGGGTGGCTTCTGGCCGGACCCGCGATCCGGCCGCTGCGCCGACTCACCGAACACACCAAGCAGCTGGGCAAGGGTTCGGAGAGCATCCCGGCGGTGCGTGGGGTACGCGAGGCCGAAGATCTGTCCGAGGCGATGAGCGCGATGCTCAACCGCCTCGCCGCGGCGCAGCGCGCCACCACGAATTCGCTGCAGGCCGCACAGGACTTCGCCGCCAACGCCGCCCATGAACTGCGCACCCCGTTGACCGCGATGCGCGCGGACCTGGACACGCTGCGCATCCACGACCTCCCTGCCGAGGAGCGCGCCGAGGTGGTGGGCGACCTGTCGCGCGCCCAGCGCCGGGTGGAAGGCATCATCACCGCGCTGGGCCAGCTGGCGTCCGGCCAACTGGCCCAGGCCGAGGACCGCGAAGTGATCGACGTGACGGACATGCTCGACCGGGTGGCCCGGGAGAACATGCGGGTCAACCGCGACGT
Source organism: Mycobacterium sp. IDUB_1 (assembly GCF_055419625.1). NCBI lineage: Bacteria > Bacillati > Actinomycetota > Actinomycetes > Mycobacteriales > Mycobacteriaceae > Mycobacterium > Mycobacterium sp. IDUB_1. The sequence continues at coordinate 903,931 of NZ_JBVAYA010000001.1, forward strand.
CACGATCGAGGTGCACGCCGCCGACACCCTGGGCTTCATTCTCGGCTGGCCGGGCGGGCTGCGGCTGGCGGTCGACAACCTGGTGCGCAACGCGATCACCCACGGCCAGGCCACCCGGATCGTGCTGGCCGCCTACCGGCGCGACAATCTGCTGACGATCGTGGTCGACGACAACGGACGCGGGCTGCCCGTCGACGAGCACGAGACCGTGCTGGGACGCTTCTCCCGTGGCAGCAACGCCTCTCCGGGTGGCTCGGGTCTGGGGCTGGCGCTCGTCGCGCAGCAGGCCGCCCTGCACGGCGGCGCCATCGAGCTGTCCGACGGTCCCCTCGGTGGTCTACGCGCCACCCTCACGGTGTCGACAGAGCCTGTGCCGCAGGACGATTCAGAGGACTGATCGAGCGATCGCCCGCCAGCCGAGCAGCAGAGCCGCGGTGGTGAGTGTGGCGACGACGATGAAGCTGGCCGCAGTGCCCTGCCCGCTGACCTTGCGCAGCAGCATTCCGACCACGACGGTCGCGACCCACACCGCGACACCCGTCGGCAGCAGCGCCACCGGGCGCCGCCACGCGCGGGCGAGCAGCCAGCCGAGCGACGTGCCGGCCAGGAACGGCCACGCCGTCTCCGCCACCCCCGCCACGGTCACCCCCTCGGCGTGACTGCGGCGCCCGATCGCGCAGAACACCATTACGCACACCACGTCGGCGGCCAGCGCTGCCGGTGCGCGGCTACCGGTCCGCATAGGTCATCAGGTCGTCCTGCAGCGGCATGACATCGCGTTGCGGCTTCACGTCAGCGGCGGGCGGCAGCGGCACCGGGCGCCCCGCGGTCAGCGCGTCCTGCGAGTCGGGCACCCTGCCCTGCAGGTCGAACGACGAGAACACGAACGGCAGACCGTCCGAACGCAACGGGTCCGGTGTGCTCATCACGTGGAAGTGCAGGTGCGGGGCGTCGGTGTTGCCGGTGTTGCCCAGATGGGCCAGCGGCTGCCCGGCGGTGAGGCGGTCGCCGGGTTTGACCGTGATGCTGCCCGTCTGCAGGTGGGCGTAGAGCGCGTAGTTGCCGCCGCCGAGGTCCTGCACGACGTGGTTGCCCGGGTACTGGTTCAGCGTCAGTCCCACGGGCGCGGCGCCCGGCGTCTCCTCCGCCATCCCGTCGACCACCGCGACCACCGGCCCGTCGGCGACGGCGTGCACGTCGGTGCCGTAGTACGGGTAGCTGCCGAGGTCCGACGGCGCGCCGGTGAACAGCTTGCCGTCGGGCATCAGCTGCAGGTAGTCGATCGCGAATCGTTCTGCGGCCCAGGTCTTTCCGTTGATCGGGTTGAGCGCACCGCGATGCCCGGAGATGCCGCAGCAGCCGTCCCCGTCGAGCCAGTTGGGCCCCGACAGCGGCGGCGAGATGGTGATCGGGGTCCGCTTCTGCACGGCCACCGGCGCCACCTCTTCGACCATCGCGGCCGGGATCAGCGGCGGCTGCGGCTGTCGCACCGAGACGCCGAGCTCGTGGACGAGGCGCTCCGGTGCCGGGGTACCGGCGGGCAGCGCGACGTCCAGCCACACGTGTGCCGTCTGAGCGGGCCCGAGAACGCCTGTGGGAGCGGGGATTCCGGCCAACCGGGTGGCTGCGGTGAGCTGGTCGGCGGGCAGCGTCAGCAGGGTCTGGACGCCGGCGCGGACGTCCAGCGAGGTCAGCGACACCTCTTGCGAGAGCGTGTTGGTCAGCATGAGTTCGTAGACCAGGTGCGTCTTGCCGTCGGTCGCGGGCACCGGGATGGGTTCGGCGACCGCCTGGGCCAGCACCGGGGTGAGCACCGAGGGTTCGGCGGGGCCGGGGGCTGGGGCGGCGCCGGCCGAGGTGGGCGTCGAGCTCGGCGGCGGGGCCGACGTCGAGCTGGCGGTGTCGGGGGCCGGCGACCGCGAGCAGGCCGAGGAGAACACAGTGGCGGCAGCCACCGTCAGGACGGCGAGGGTTCTGGGGAACGTCATGACGCCTGCTGGGTCTCCTCGGGCGGTGGCGGATGCGGCGCATCCGGATCGGGGCTGAACTGCGGGCAGATCGGGTCGACGGCGGCCGGGGGAGCCGTGTCGGTCTCGTTCTCGGCGCGGACGTCGCTGTCGAGGTCCTTCTCGGTGCGGAACATGAAGAAGAACACCACCCACCCGATCGCGGCGATGAAGATCCAGCTGATCAGCCGGTAGATCAGCATCGCCGAGATCGCCGAGGCCAGCGACATGCCGCTCGACACCAGGCCGGGCACCAGCACCGCCTCCACGACCAGTAGCCCGCCGGGCATCAGCGGGATGGATCCGACCGCGCGCGCGGCGGCATAGGCCACGGTCACGCCCGCGAGCGACGGATGGCCTCCGGTCGCGTAGCAGGCGGCGAGCAGGCAGCCGACGTCGGCGATCCAGTTGAACAGCGACCAGCTGAACGCCGTCGACAGATCCCGGCGGCCCAGCTGCACCGACTCGAGCTGCTCCAGGATTTCCCGCCACTTGGTGAGTCCGGTGTCGGTGGGCCTGCCGCGCAGAGAGTTGAACCAGCTCAGCACCCGGGCTCCGATGCCGTCGATGAGCTCCGGGCGGGTCGCCACGGCCTGCGCCAACAGCACCAGCGCCAGGAAACCGCCGAGCGAGAAGATCAGCGACAACGGGTTCTTGCTGGCGCCGAGCAGGAAGGCGCCGCCGAGACCGAGCAGCGCCAGACCGACCACCTGCAGCACACCCGACATGACCAGCTGCCACGACGCCACCAGCGGGGACGCGCCCCACAACCGCTGCTGGCGGTAGATGAACGTCGCCGAGAGCACGGGGCCGCCCGGCATCGTGGTCGACAGGGCGTTGCCGGCGTAGAAGGCAGCCTCGCTGCGCCACTGATGGACGCGCACGCCGGCCGAGGCGAGCAGCGTTCGCTGGATCTGGGCGAAGCTGTGCATCGACGCCATCGCCGCCAGGGCCGCGACGCCGACCCACCACCAGTTCGCCGAGTACAGGCTCTTCCACGCTTTGGCCAGCTGATCGCGCACCAGCACCAGTTCGACGGTCAGCACGATGATCGCGACCGCGATGAGCACCCATCGCAGCCACCAGTACTTGCCCCGGGCGGGGCGCTCCGCGCCGGCGCCGGCCGCTTGCGGCTGCACCGGGGGAGCGTCGTGTGACACGCCCTACAGGGTAAGGCGTTGACCCGCCCGGACCCGAGCAGCGAAGCCGCAGCGGAAAGTGCCGTTACGCTACCGGAATGTCTGCGCGTCCGTTTGTGGACCCATCCGCCGACGAGTCGGTCAGCCCGCTGGTCCGCAAGGGTGCCGCGTGGGCGTGGCGCCTGCTCGTCATCTTCGGTGCCGTATTCGCGGCGCTGTGGGTGGTGGTGCAGGTCGAGGTCATCATCGTCCCCGTGGCGCTGGCCACTCTGGCCGCTGCGCTGCTGATGCCCGCGGTGGACTTCCTGGACCGCAGGGGGGCTCCGCGCGGTGGCGCGGTGGCGCTGATCCTGCTCGGCGGCATGGCGCTCGTCGGAGGTCTCCTCAGCTTCGTCGTCAGCCAGTTCATCGAGGGCGCCCCGGCGCTGGTCGACCAGGTCACCCGCAGCATCGACGGGGTGCGTCGCTGGTTGATCGACGGTCCCCTTGGCTTGAGCCGCGAGCAGATCGACAACGCGGGCAACGCGGCGATCGAGGCGCTGCGCAACAACCAGGAGAAGGTGACCAGCGGCGCGCTGTCCACCGCGGGCACCATCACCGAGATCCTCACCGGCGCGCTGCTGGTGCTGTTCACGCTGATCTTCCTGCTGCACGGCGGCCGCAACATCTTCGAGTTCGTCACCCGGATCTTCCCGACCGGTACTCGCACGCGGATTCGCGACGCGGGCCGTGCGGGCTTCCATTCACTGATCGGGTACGTCCGGGCCACGTTCCTCGTCGCGCTGGTCGACGCGCTCGGCATCGGGGTCGGGTTGGCGATCATGGGGGTGCCGCTGGCGTTGCCGCTGGCATCACTGGTGTTCCTGGGCGCGTTCATCCCGCTGGTCGGCGCCGTGATCACCGGCTTCCTCGCGGTGATCGTCGCGCTGCTGACGAAGGGCCTGATCTACGCACTGATCACCCTCGGTCTGATCCTCGCCGTCCAGCAGCTGGAAGGCCACGTGCTGCAGCCGCTGGTGATGGGCCGTGCCGTGTCGATCCACCCGCTGGCTGTCGTGCTCGCGATCGCCGGCGGCGGCGTGCTCGCCGGCATCGTCGGTGCGCTGCTCGCGGTCCCGGTGCTGGCGTTCCTCAACAGCGCGATCCGCGTGCTCGTCGCCGACGATCCCGCCGAGGCGGAGGCCGCCGCCCAGGCAGACGACGGGCCGGTGCTCAGCGCCGAACCCGACAGCGTCGAATCAGACGACGTCGAATCAGACGACGTCGAATCAGACGAGGCCGAGCACTAGCGCCTACAGGCGGCCTTCGCGACGCAGCAGCTCCTGCGCGCTCAATCCGCCTCCGCCGCGCCGGGGTGCGTCGCCCTCGGGTCGGGTGTTCAGCTTCTCGGTGGCCGTGTCCGCATCCGACGCGCGGGCAGTCGGGATCGCGCGGGTGGCGTCGTCCTCATCCCTGGGACCTTCATCGGGACGCTGCGCCGGGATCGCCGTCGTCGCATCGGCGGCACCGGGATCGGGCATTCCCCGGGTCGGCTCGCCGGACGGGCGCGGTGCGGCCGCGGGGGCGGCGGGCGCGCCGCCCGAACCCCGCAGATCACCGAGCCACGACTCGATCTCGCGGTCGTCGCGTGCAGGCGGGGTCGACGGCCCGGCGGGACGCTGTTGTCCCCGCTGGGTGACCGCGTCAGCGGCGCTGCTGACCGCGCTGCGGACGGCGTTCTTGGCCACCGACAGACGGGTGGTCTGCGGCTCGGAGTCCGGCACCGGCGGACGCGGCGGCGGTCCCGGCAGCCGTGTGGTGCCGGCACCTGACGGTCCGCCGGGGCGCGGTGCGGTGGCGATGCGGGTCGTCACACCCGCCCGGTCGGGAGCGGGGTGGCCGGGATCGTGCGGCGGCATCGGACGCGACGGCGCGGACACCGGTGCGCCGGCGCCGACGAGTGCCTCGGCGGGTGCGGGCTCGCGCACCGACGGGCGTTTGCGCTCGTCGGGCAGCTCGGTCTCGCCCAGGCCCATCTTCTCCTGGACCCGCTTCATCCAGCGCGGCGCCCACCAGCAATCGTCGCCGAGCAGCTTCATGATCGCGGGCACCAGGAACATCCGGATGATCGTCGCGTCGAGCAGCAGGGCGATCAGCAGACCGAACGCCAGGTACTTCATCATCACCAGGTCGGAGAATGCGAAGGCGCCCACGACGACGGCCAGCACCAGCGCAGCGCCGGTGATCAATCGGCCGGTGGTCGCGGTACCGATGCGGATCGACTCCGCGGTCGACATGCCCCGCGCCCGCGCCTCGACCATGCGGGACACCAGGAACACCTCGTAGTCGGTGGACAAGCCCCAGATCACCGCGATGATCAGTCCGATCATCGGCGCCATCAGTGGCTGCGGGGTGTAGTTCAGGATTCCGGAGCCATGGCCGTCCTCGACGAACATCCACGTCAGGATGCCCATGGTGGAGCCGAGGGTGAGCGCGCTCATCAACGCCGCCTTGATCGGCAGCACGATCGAGCCGAAGGCCAGGAACATCAGCACTGTCGTGGTCAGGATCAGCACCACCACCATCAGCGGAAGCTTGTCGAACAGGCTCTGGATGCTGTCCTGTGCCAGCGCTTGTGTTCCGCCGACCAAGACTGTCGTGCCACGCGGGGGCGACAACGCGCGTAGTGCGTCGATCTTCGCAGGGGCATCAGCGCTGTTGACCAGACCGTTCTGCAGAACCCGCACCGACGGATCCTTGCTGCCACCTTCTTGGACGGACCGTTCCTGCCACATCTTCGACGGCTCGTCGCTGTCGGTGAAACCGGGAACCGTCTCCGCCTTGGCCCGCAAGTCCGCGACCTGCTGATCGGTGACGGGCTGCCCGTTGTCGCTCTGGATCACCAGGGTCAGCGGCTCGGTGCGGTACGTGGGGAAGTCCTTGTCGAACTGCGCCTGTGCCATCCGCACCGGGTTGTCCGGTGGCAGGTATTTCTCGCTGTACCCGCCGAGGGCGAGCTGTCCGAGCGGGATCACCAACAGGATCATCACGACCAGGATCGGCGCCGCGAACGCGATGGGCCGCTTCATCACGACGTTGACCAGCCTGCCCCAGAAGCCCTTTTCGACTTCTTCCCGGGTCTTGGTCTTCTGGGTTTTCTCGGCCAGCCACTCGAGGTAGACGCGCATCGGCTTCCAGTTGCGGAAGAACGGCACCCGCAGCAGTGTCCGCACCCCGAGCGCGTCCACGTTGGAGCCCAGGATCCCGAGGGTCGCGGGCAGCACGGTGATCGACAGGAAGGCCGCCAGCAGCACCGACGCGATGATCGCGTAGGTGATCGACTTGAGGAAGCCCAGCGGGATGAGCAGCAGGGGAAGCGACGACGCCACGATGATCACCGCAGAGAACGCCACAGTGCGGCCTGAGGTCATCACCGCCCGCCGCACCGAGGCCTCCACGTCGTAGCCTTCGGCGAGTTCCTCTCGGAAGCGACTGACGATGAAAAGTCCGTAGTCGATGGCGATGCCGAACCCCATCATCGTCACGACGGGCTGGGCGAAGAAGTGCACGTCCATGAAGTCGGCGGTGAACCGCAGGATGCCGAGCGCGCCGCCGATCGTGAGGCCGCCGATGATCGCGGGCAAGGCGGCCGCGACGGCACCGCCGAAGACGAAGAACAGCACCACGGCCACAAGAGGAACGATGGCGAGCTCGGCGCGTTTCTGGTCGGTGGCGATGGTTCCGGTGAGCTCGCTGGCGATGGGGTTGAGGCCGGCGAGCTGGATATTGCCGTCGTTGATCTGGCGCAGCGCCGGTTCGACTGCCTGGTAGTTCTTCAGGATGGTGTCGTCGTTGTCACCTTGAAGCGGAATGGCGACGAAGGTTTTCGAGCCATCTTCTGTCTTCATCTGCTGCACGGTTTCGGACGTGCTGTCGGGTGCGCGCAGCCAGCCGACCCAGCTGACTATCTGGTCCTTGTTCTCGTCGACGACCTTGTTGAGCTCGCCGGTGACTTCCTTCTGCCAGGCCGGATCGGTCACCTTCTTACCGTCCGGGGGCGTCAGGATGGCTACGACATGGCTGAGACGGTCACGCCCGTACACCTCGTCGCCGAGCACCGAAGCCTTGACCGACTGACTGCCCTCATCAAAGAAACCGCTCTGGGTGACGTGGGCGCCCAACGAGGACCCGTAGACGCCGCCGCCCAGGCACAGTGCGACCATGACACCGATGACGATGTATCGGTACTGGTACACCGTTCGACCCCACCAGGCGAACACTTCAGCTCCTCAATAAGTCGTTGTTGAGTCTGTGATCATCGGCGCGCGCATCGCGACCGGGCTTTCCCACTGTTCTAGACACGAGACGCCAACAGTGAGGACAGCGGCCTGAATGGCTGCAGCCACGCGCCCTGCTCTGGCAGCGAATCGAGCCCGATTCGCGGTAGCGGCTCCCGGAAGACACCAGGGATGTCCTCCAGATCGACGAACTCCAAGGTATCCGACGCTAACGCCCAACTGGCATGTTCGCGAAATCCGAGAACCTGGACGGCGACCCCGTCACGGGCGATGTCTTCCAGCGGAAGGCGGAACGCCTGGCCGTCCGCGGACGCCACGATCAGGCCGGCCAGCCCCTCACTGCGGCGCAGTTCGATGTGCGCGAGCATGTCGGAGTCGACGTCGCTGTCCTCGTCGATCTTGGGTTTGGCGAAGACCGCGAACCCGACGTTGCGCAGTGCCTCGACCCACGGCCGGACGACGTCGGCGCTGCCCGGTGCGATGTTGGTGAACACCGTGGCCTCGGGCTCCAGGGGCGACCCCACCGGGTTCTGGGTCGACAGGTCGGCGGTACGGGCCAACAGCCAGCGGCCCAGCGCGTCGAAGCGGGGCCGGTGCGCGGCGGTCGGCCGGCCGCCGAGGATCCCGCCCAGTCCCATGTCGAGGTTGGGGGCGTCCCAGACGAGCAGCACCCGTGAGGGTGCGGCCGCGGTGCCGTCCTCGCCGGCGATGTGATCGGCGACGTCGCTGGTCAGGCTCATGACTTCGCCCACAGCAGCTCGGTGACGATCGGTCCGGCCAGCGCTTTGCGCTCGTATTTGGTCTCGGGGCGATCTACCGAGATGGGCAGGCCGGTCGCGTCGAGCTCGATCCGCGTCAACCGCGGTTCGGCGTCGCCGACCTCGGCGATCTGCTCGGCATAGCCCTGGTGGTCGGTGGCGGCGTGGAGGACGCCGCCGGGACGTAGCCGGTCGGCGATGAGCGCGACGGTGTCGGGCTGCAGCAGCCGGCGCTTGTGGTGACGGGCCTTGGGCCACGGATCGGGGAAGAAGACGCGCACCCCGGTCAGCGAGCCGGGCGCGAGCATGTGGGTGAGAACGTCGACGCCGTCGCCGCGGATCAGCCGGATGTTGCCGACGCCCTCGCGGTCGATGGCGGACAGCAGCTGGGCCAGTCCGCGTTTGTAGACCTCGACGGCGATCACGTCGAGGTCGGGCTCGGACTGGGCCATCGCCAGCGTCGACGTGCCGGTCCCGCAGCCGATCTCCAGCACCAGCGGGGCGTGCCTGCCGAACCAGGCATCGGTGTCCAGCGGCGCCGGGGGGTCGTCACCGGTGCGGGCCAGCAGACCCAGCTCGGGCCAGCGGTCCTCCCAGACGGCCTGTTGGCGATCGGAGATGGTGGATCGGCGGGCGCGGAAGCTGGTGACCCTGCGGGGGTGATGGACGGCCTGCGCCGTGTCCCTGTCCACGTCCCCGTCGATGTCGTGCTCGACGTCGCTGGGACCTGGCATTCGCATCGATCCATCGTCGCTCATCGCGGACTCACTCCCTGCATCGTGTTACAGATTGATACCCAACAGTTGCCTTCGGCTGGTATGCGCCGGCCCGCGCGGAATTGGTGCGTCGAGCAGGCCTATTCGGATGTCACGATCACCTGACAGGCGGGCGGGGGTCTGCCGGAGGGGGCGGGGGGATGCCGGGTCAGCTGGCCGATGTGGTGGCCGCCATGGCCGCCGCCGAACCCGATCCCGATCTCGCCGCCGTCGAGCGACTGTTGCGTGCGCCTGTCAGCGTAGCTGTGCGGGGACGCGCCGGGGTGGGCTGCAGGACGGTGGCCGGGGCGCTGGGCGTCCCGGTCGGGGCGCCGGGGGACACCGCGGACGTCGACGTTCTCGTCGTCGCCGAGACGGTGACCCAGGAGGACCGCGCGGGCGTGACGGACTCGACGGTGGTGGTACTGAACAAGGCCGACCTGGGCGGAGCCGACGCGGGTGGTCCGTTGCGGGCCGCGCAGGCCGTGGCCGCCGAGCTCGAGACGCTTCTGCGCTGCCCGGTGATTCCGATGGTCGCGCTGCTGGGCGGTGTGCGGATCGATGAAGACGACGTCACCGCGCTGCGGGCGCTGGTGGCGTCACCGGCCGACGTCTCCACCGTGGATGCGTTCTCGGCCTGCCCGCACCCGTTGCCCGCCGACGTGCGCCGGGATCTGATGGACCGGCTGGACCGCTTCGGGCTGGCGCACGCGATCCTCGCCGTGTCGGACGGGGCGGCCCCGGCCGAGGTGACCGCGCGGCTGCGGGCGCTCGGCGGCGCCGACGCCGTGCGCTCCGCGATCGACCGGGCCACCACGAGGGTCCGCTACCGGCGCTGCCTGACGGCGGTCCACATGCTGCGGGTGCTCGCCGCCGACCGGGGCGACGAGCGGCTCGCGGCGCATCTGGACGGTGACGACGCCGTCTTTGCGGTGATGACGGCGGCCGTCGACGTCGTGGAGGCCTCCGGCGCGACGGTGGATCGCGGCGACGACGTCGGCGCCCACACCCGCCGGGCCCTGCGCTTTCATCACCTGTCACGCGGTCCGCTCGACCCGCTGCACCGGCGCTGTGCCGCCGACATCACCCGCGGCAGCCTGCGGCTGGTCGAGGCGTGCGGTGGCTGAGCCGGTGCGCGTCGACATCCGGGTCGACGCGGTGTTGGTCGCCGGGGCCGCACGGGCCGGGGTGACGAGCGTCGCCGACGGCCTCCGGACGCGGATGCCCGACCGCCGGTTCGTCGAGGCACGTGAGCTGCTGCCCGGTCAGGTGCCCGTCGCCGTGGTGTGGGTGGTGTCGGCCACCGCGCCGATGACCTCTGCCGAGAGCGTGCGGGCCGCAGCGGTCACCGCGCACACCGACGCCGTCGTCGCCGTCGTGAACAAGATCGACGACCACCGCGGCTGGCGGCGGGTGCTGACCGTCAACGAGACCCGGGTGCCCGGCGCCAGCTGGGTGGCGGCCGCCGCAGCGCCGCGGCTCGGGCCACCACGTCTGGATGACCTGGCGGCCACGCTCACGGCGCACCTGGCCGATCCGACGCTGGCCCGGCGCAATGCCGCACGCTCCCGGGAGGCGCAGCGGGCCGAGCAGGCGCGCTGGCGCCAGCAGCTGCACCAGCTGCGGTTCGAGCTGACGTCGGCGGTGCGGCACCACTGCATCGCGGCGCGTGCCGACCTGCTCGCGGAGGTGTCGACGATGCGCAGCGGCGCTGAGGTTCAGGTCCGTGTCCGTGATCGGTCCGCGGCGGTACGCGCCGACGTCGAGACGACGCTGGAGGCGAAGACCGGGACCCAACCCTCCCTGCCGTCGTGGCGTCCGCCGACGCTGCCGCCGCCTGTCGGACGTCGGCTGGAAACCCAGCTGATGATCGTGCTGGGCGCGGGCTTCGGCGTCGGGGCGGCGCTGGCGGTGGCCCGGCTGACCGCGACGGTGACGACGGGGCCGGGCTGGGCGGCCGCGGCGGGCGGGCTGGCCGGTGTGGCGCTCACGGCGTGGGTGGTGCGGGCACGGGGGCTTCTCCAGGATCGCGCGCGATGGGAGCGCTGGGCGGGCGATGCCGTCGCGGCGTTGCGTGTCGAATTGGAGGATGCCGTGGCGGTCCGATTGGTCGCTCTCGAGAACTCCCCGGGTGCCCTCGCGGACGCCGGACACGACGGATTTCGTGGTTACCGAGCGGTAGCTGGCCGCCGCGTGCCGACGATGACCTCTTCTGAATCGTTCCTGTGAGTGATCGGACATGATCCTGGATTTCCTCGGGTATGTCACCCGCGTTAACCTCGAAGGTCAGGAGGGTCGGCGGTGGTTTGTCAAGACCTCGGACAGGTCGGTGGCGACGGCGTACGTTCCTCCACAAGTTTTCATTCGGGGTTCACCAGGCCAACGCGCAGGAACAGTGCAGGAGACGACTAGCCAATGACCGCAGCGACCATTCCGGGACTGGATTCCGCACCCACGAAGCACGAGGGGCTGCTCGCCTGGGTTCGGGAGATCGCCGAGCTGACACAGCCCGACCGCGTCGCATGGGCGGACGGCTCCGAGGAGGAGTACCAGCGCCTGTGCGATCAGCTCGTCGCGGCCGGCACCTTCCAGAAGCTGAACCCCGAGAAGAAGCCGAACTCCTACCTGGCGCTCTCGGACCCGTCGGACGTGGCGCGCGTGGAGTCGCGGACGTTCATCTGCAGCGAGCGGGAGATCGACGCCGGGCCCACCAACAACTGGATGGACCCCGCCGAGATGCGGGAGCTGATGACTCCGCTGTACCGCGGCAGCATGCGTGGCCGCACCATGTGGGTGGTGCCCTTCTGCATGGGACCGATCGACGCCGAGGACCCCAAGCTCGGTGTGGAGATCACCGACAGCGAGTACGTCGTGGTCTCGATGCGGACGATGACCCGAATGGGTGCGGCGGCGCTGGAGAAGATGGGTGACGACGGCTTCTTCGTCAAGGCGCTGCACTCGATCGGTGCGCCGCTGGAGCCAGGCCAGGAGGACGTGCCGTGGCCGTGCAACGACACGAAATACATCACCCACTTCCCCGAGACCCGCGAGATCTGGAGCTACGGCTCGGGCTACGGCGGCAACGCGCTGCTCGGCAAGAAGTGCTACTCGCTGCGCATCGCCTCGGCGATGGCGCACGACGAGGGCTGGCTCGCCGAGCACATGCTGATCCTCAAGCTGATCTCGCCGGAGAACAAGGCCTACTACATCGCCGCGGCGTTCCCGTCGGCGTGCGGTAAGACCAACCTCGCGATGCTGCAGCCCACCATCCCGGGCTGGCGCGCCGAGACCGTCGGCGACGACATCGCGTGGATGCGCTTCGGCAAGGACGGCCGGCTCTACGCCACCAACCCCGAGTTCGGGTTCTTCGGCGTCGCACCGGGCACCAACTGGGACTCCAACCCGAACGCGATGAAGACGATCGCGGCGGGCAACACCGTCTTCACCAACGTCGCCAAGACCGACGACGGTGACGTGTGGTGGGAGGGCCTCGAGGGCGAGCCCGACCACCTGATCGACTGGAAGGGCAACGACTACATCCTCCGGGAGACAGAAACCAAAGCGGCCCATCCGAATTCGCGCTACTGCACGCCGATCTCGCAGTGCCCGACGCTGGCACCCGAGTGGGACGACCCGCAGGGTGTGCCGATCTCGGCGATCCTGTTCGGCGGCCGCCGCAAGACCACGGTGCCGCTGATCACCGAGGCCCGCGACTGGCAGCACGGCGTGTTCATCGGCGCCACGCTCGGCTCCGAGCAGACCGCTGCCGCCGAGGGCAAGGTCGGCACCGTGCGCCGCGACCCGATGGCGATGCTGCCGTTCCTGGGCTACAACGTCGGCGACTACTTCCAGCACTGGATCAACATCGGCAAGGAAGCCGACGAGTCCAAGCTTCCGAAGGTGTTCTTCGTCAACTGGTTCCGTCGCGGCGCCGACGGCCGCTTCCTGTGGCCGGGCTTTGGGGAGAACAGCCGCGTGCTCAAGTGGGCCATCGAGCGCATCGAGCACCAGGCCGACGGCAAGAGCACCCCGATCGGCATCGTGCCGACGGCCCAGGATCTCGACCTCGACGGGCTGGACGTGTCGGCCGCTGACGTCGACGAGGCGTTGCAGGTCAAGCCCGAGGAGTGGCGCAAGGAGCTGCCGCTGATCGAGGAGTGGTTCTCCTTCGTCGGCGAGAAGCTGCCGACGGGCATCAAGGACGAGTTCGACGCGCTGAAGACCCGCCTCTCCGAAGCCGAGTAGGCAGGTCCGTCGCCTTCTCCCGGCGCTCCCCCGTGCGCCGCGAGCACGCGCCGACTGCCTGCTTGACACCTGTCAACTAAGTCGACGTATCCTCTGTCCATGCAGATCCGCGACACCGCTGTTGCCACTCCTGACAAGCCCGCGATCATCATGTATCCGTCCGGAGCGGTGGTGACGTTCGGCGAGCTCGAGGCCCGGGCCAACCGGCTGGCGCACCTGTTTCGCGAGGCTGGTCTGGTCGAGGGCGATGCGGTCGCCATCGTGATGGAGAACAACCAGCACATGCACGCGGTCATGTGGGCCGCGCGCCGCGCCGGGCTGTACTACGTCCCCATCAACACCCACCTGACCGCCGCGGAGGCGGCTTACATCATCGACAACAGCTCGGCCAAGGCGATCGTCGGGTCGGGCAAACTCGCCGACACTCTCGCCGGGCTGGCGGCCGAGTTGCCGAATGGACTGCCGTCGGTGCGCCTCATCGCCGACGCCACCCTCGACGGCTGGCAGAGCTATCCGGAATGCGTTGCCGGACAGCCCGATACACCGATCGACGACGAGATCGAGGGTGACCTCCTGCAGTATTCGTCGGGCACCACCGGCCGTCCGAAAGGCATCAAGCGCGCGCTGCCGCACGTCCCGCCGTCGGAGGCGCCGGGTCTGATGGCGGCCCTGGTGCAGTTCTGGATGCACCCCGACGCCGTCTATCTCAGCCCCGCACCGCTGTATCACACCGCTCCGTCGGTGTGGTCGATGCAGACCCAAGCCGGCGGCATCACGACGGTGGTGATGGAGAAGTTCGACGCCGAGGGCGCGTTGGACGCGATCGCCACGCACAAGGTCACGCACGGTCAGTTCGTGCCGGTCATGTTCACCCGGATGCTCAAGCTGCCCGAGGAAGTGCGCGCGTCCTATGACGTGTCCAGCCTGCAGCGCGTGATGCACGCCGCCGCACCGTGTCCGGTGGACATCAAGAAGCAGATGATCGACTGGTGGGGGCCGATCGTCGACGAGTACTACGCGTCTTCGGAGGCGCACGGCTCCACGCTGATCTTCGCCGAGGACTGGTTGACGCATCCGGGGTCGGTCGGCAAGCCGATGGCCGGTGTCGTTCACATTCTCGACGAGGACGGCAAGGAGCTCCCGCCCGGAGCGCCGGGCGAGATCTACTTCGAGGGCGGCAACGACTTCGAGTACCTCAACGATCCCGACAAGACCGAGAAGTCCCGGGATCCGCGCGGCTGGAAGACGGTGGGCGACATCGGATATCTCGACGACGACGGCTTCCTGTACCTCACCGACCGCCGGCACCACATGATCATTTCCGGTGGCGTGAACATCTACCCCCAGGAAGCCGAGAACCTTCTCGTCACCCATCCGAAGGTGATGGACGCGGCCGTCTTCGGGATTCCCGACGACGAGATGGGCCAGCAGGTGAAGGCCGTCGTGCAGACCGTCGACCCCGCCGACGCCACCGACGACTTCGCCGGCGAACTGATCGCGTGGCTGCGGGATCGGTTGGCGCACTACAAGTGCCCGCGATCGCTGTCCTTCGAGGCGCAGCTTCCGCGCACCGATACCGGCAAGCTGTACAAGCAGGAGCTGATCGCGAAGTACAGCTGACTCAGCGCTGCCGCGCCGGCCGGATGATCATCTCGTTGACGTCCACCTCGGCCGGCTCGCCGACGGCATAGGCGATGGCGCGGGCGATCGAATCCGGCGGTATCGCTGCCGCCCGATAGTCTTTCATGGCTGCAGCCGCGGTGGAATCGGTGATGGTGTCGGCCAGTTCGGACTCGACGACGCCGGGGGACACCGTCGTCACCCGGATCGAAGGGTCCACCTCGAGACGCAACCCCTCGGTGATCGCCCACGCCGCGTATTTGGTGGCGCAGTAGACGGCCCCGGTGGGCACCACCTCGTGCGCGCCGATCGAGGCGACGGTGATGAAATGGCCGGCGCCTTGACGCTGGAAATGCGGCAGGGTCGCGGCGATTCCGTGGAGCAGGCCGCGCACATTGACGTCGATCATCATGTCCCACTGGTCGACCAACAGTGCGTCGAGGCGCGACAGCGGCATGACCCCGGCGTTGTTGACGATCACGTCCACCCGTCCGTGGGAGGCGACGGTCTGGTCGACGAACGCGGTCATCGCCGCGCGATCGGTGACGTCGAGCGGGCGAACCTCGATGCTGCCGCCGCGCCCCGTGATGCGCTCTGCCAGGGCCTCGAGCCGGTCGGTCCGGCGAGCGCCGGCCACGACGTGATGGCCTTCGGCGGCAAGCCTTTCGGCGACAGCCTCGCCGATCCCGCTGCTGGCTCCGGTGACGATGATGATCTTGGAATCGTTCATGACACGAGCTTCATCGCCGGATCGGTCCACAACCAGGGTGCGGTACACCCTGCCTGGCGGCAGCGGATTTCCTACGCTGGACCCGATGACCGAGCTCGGCGAGTACCTGAGGAGCCGGCGTGCCGTGCTGCGCCCCGGCGACGTCGGGCTGACCAGCACGGGCACCCGTCGTGTCCCCGGTCTGCGCCGCGAAGAAGTGGCGCTGCTGGCCGGAGTCAGTGTGGACTACTACGGACGGCTCGAGCAGGGCCGGGAGCGGTCTCCGTCGGTCCAGGTCATCGATGCTCTGGCGGCGGCTCTGCGCCTGGACGACGACGGCCGGGCGCACCTGTTCATGCTGGCCGGGCTGACTCCGCGAACGCAGCGCGGCCCCGTCGCCGAACGTGTCGATCCGGGCCTGCTGAGGTTGATGGAGGCGTGGCCGGACAACCCCGCGCTGGTCTACAACCGGGCCTACGACATCCTGGCCGCCAATCGGTTGGCCGCCGCATTGTTCGGCGAGCTGGGTGCGGTCGGCAACCTCATGCTGTTGGTGTTCAACGACCCGCGGGCGCGGGCCTTCTACGCGGACTGGAACGAGGTCGCCGCGGACGCGGTCGCGGGCTTCCGCATGGCCTACGGCTCGGCACCTGACGACCCGCGCGCGCGGTCTGTCCTCACCGAGCTGCTGGCCGGTGACGATTTCCGCACGCTCTGGGAGCGTCGAGATGCGCGGCGGAAGTGTCTGAATCGCAAGAGCTTCCGTCACCCTGAGGTGGGGCTGGTGACGCTCAACATGCAGACTTTCGACGTACGTTCGGCGCCCGGTCAGGAGCTGATCGTCTACGATGCCGATCCTGGCTCGCCCAGTGCCGATGCGCTGACGCTGCTGGGGGCCACCGAGGCGTCGAGGGCGGCGTCGAGGGCGGAGTCGAGGGCTACCCCGAGCGGTGCAGGGTGATCCGGTAGGTGTACTGCTCGGGCAGGAAGTGGCTGACCGACAGTTCGACGGCGTGCCCGTCGGTGTTGCGGTAGAGCCGGTCCACCCGCAGCATCGGATGGCCCGTCGCGCATCGGACCGCCGCGGCGGAGCGGTCGTCCGCGGCGGCAACGGTGATCGACTGTGCCGCTTCGGCGATGGGGCTGCTCAGGTGTGGTTCGAGGAGTCCGATCACGGTGTGCCTGCTCTGTGCCCCGGTGCGCAGGTCGGCCGACGCAGTGACCATCGTCGCCACCTCGGGGGGAAGGTGAACGACGGTGTGGCCGAACGGGACACCGTCGTGGATGCGGCGGAAGACGACGGTGTGGACGATGTCGCCGTCGAGCCGCAGGCGGCTGGCCGCGTCGATGTCGACCCGCCGGCGCAATCCGTCGAGAACTTCCATCGTCGTGTCGTCGGACAGGCTCATCAGGTCGTCGATGGATCCGAGCCGGCGCAGGTAGCGGCTGCCGTCCCCACCGGCATAGGTGCCCCGACCGGGGACCCGGTACACCATCCCCTCGGCGACCAGATCCTGGAATGCGCGTCGCACCGTCTGGCGCGAGAGACCATGGTGCTCAGCCAGTTCCGACTCCGTCGGCAACCGCGCGCCGTCGGCGTACCGGCCACCGCGGATCTCGGCGCGGAGCTGCTCGCGCAGCACCTGGTAGGCAGGTGGGGGTTTCATCTAGATGCTGCCGCGGGCGACTAGTTGTGCGGCGATGACGTTGCGTTGGATTTCGTTGGTGCCTTCGCCGACGATCATGAGGGGGGCGTCGCGGAAGTAGCGTTCGACGTCGTACTCGGTGGAGTAGCCGTAGCCGCCGTGGATGCGGACGGCGTTGAGCGCGATGTCCATGGCGGTTTCGGAGGCGAACAGTTTGGCCATCCCGGCTTCCATGTCGGCGCGCTCGCCTGGGTTGTCAGCAGCGGCGTCGTAGCAGTCGGCGGCGTGGAGGGTGAGGTGGCGGGCGGCGGTGAGTTTGGTGGCCATGTCGGCGAGGTAGTGGCCGATGGCTTGGTGTTTCCAGATGGGCACCCCGAAGCTTTCGCGCTCTTGGGCGTAGGACAGGGCGTCCTCGAGCGCGGCGGTGGCCACGCCGAGGGCGCGGGCGGCGACTTGGATGCGGCCGGTTTCGAGGCCTTTCATCATCTGGGTGAACCCGTGGCCGGGGTGTGCGCCGAGGATGGCGGTGGCCGGGACGCGGCAGGTGTCGAAGGACAGTTCGCAGGATTCGACGCCTTTGTAGCCCAGTTTGGGCAGATCGCGTGACACCGTGAGCCCGGGGGTGGGGTTCTGCACGAGCAGGATGGAGATGCCGGTGTGGCGGGGTGTGGCGTGGGGGTCGGTTTTGCACAGCAGGGCGATCAGTCCGGAGCGTCGGGCGTTGGAGATCCAGGTTTTGGCGCCGGTGATGACGAGGTCGTCGCCGTCGGGGCGGGCGGTGGTGGTCATGTTCTGCAGGTCGGAGCCGCCGCCGGGTTCGGTCAGCGCCATGGTGGCCCGCAACTCCCCGGTGGCCATCGCCGGCAGATAGGTCTGTTTTTGCTCGTCGGTGCCGAAGAGGGCGATCAGTTTGGCGACCACGGTGTGTCCGCCCATCGCCCCGGCCAGACTCATCCAGCCGCGGGCCAGCTCCTGGGTCACCAACACATAGCAGCGTGTCGAGACCGGGGTACCGCCGTATTCCTCGGGCACGGCCAGCCCGTAGATCCCGATCTGCTTCATCGCCTCGATCCACGCCTCGGGATAGGTGTTGGCGTGCTCCATCTCCCGCACCGAGGGCCGCACCTCACGATCGACGAACACCCGCACCGTATCGACCAGCATCGCCTCGTCGTCATCCAGCATATGTACGGCC
Source organism: Mycobacterium sp. IDUB_1 (assembly GCF_055419625.1). Taxonomy (NCBI): domain Bacteria; kingdom Bacillati; phylum Actinomycetota; class Actinomycetes; order Mycobacteriales; family Mycobacteriaceae; genus Mycobacterium; species Mycobacterium sp. IDUB_1. The sequence goes on from NZ_JBVAYA010000001.1 coordinate 922,281, forward strand.
ATAAGGAAGATGTTGACACACCTAGCCGAGAACTGCCAGCATACAGGCTGTGAATTTGTACGGCCAAATATCCGGCGGGCCCTTCTTCGACGATCTGCACGTCGGTCAGGTCTTCGACACCGCCCCGTCGATGACGCTGACGTCCGGTGCGGCGGCAACCCACCAGGCGATCCTCGGCGACCGGATGCGCCTGCCGTTGGACGCAGAGCTCTCCGCTGCCGTGACGGGTGCGGCCGCACCGCTCGCCCATCCCGCGCTGGTCTGCGATGTGGCGATCGGCCAGTCCACGCTGGTCACACAGCGGGTGATGGCCAACCTGTTCTACCGCGGGCTGACCTTCCACCGTTTCCCGGTCATCGGTGACACGCTGTCCACCCGAACGGAAGTCGTTGGCCTGAAGCAGAACTCAGCCAGGCCCGGTCGTGCCGCCACCGGCCTCGCCGCGCTGCGTATGACGACGACGGACGGCGCGGGACGGCTGGTCCTCGACTTCCACCGCTGCGCGATGCTGCCGCTCCGCGGCGAGGACGTCGACACCGGACACCGCGATGACATGGACGCGATCGGCGCAGGGCAGGCTCACCCGGCCGATCCGGTGGCTGACTGGGATGTGGACGCGTTCCGGGCCCGGGTCCCCGGCTCCGGTGTCGAACCGGTGGCCGGAACCGTGCTGCGCAGCACGGCCGACGTGGTGAGCAGTGCGCCCGAGCTGGCCCGATTGACACTCAACATCGCTGCGACGCACCATGATTCGCGGGTATCGGGGAAGCGGTTGGTGTACGGCGGGCACACGATCGGACTGGCGCTGGCGCAGGCCACGCGTCTGCTCCCGAATCTGGTCGCCGTCGAGGGGTGGGAGTCCTGCCAGCACACGGCGCCGGTGAGCGAAGGCGACACTCTCTACAGCGATCTCACGATCGAGACGGCGCAGCCGCGCGCCGACGGCAGGGGCACGGCGGTGCGCTTGCGCTCGATCGTCTACGCCGCCACCGAGGGCGGCACTGGAGACGGGGCTGACCGCGCCGTCCTCGACTGGGTGTTCACCGGCCTGATGCTGTAGATCCGGCGCCCGTGTAGGCGCCCCGCAGCAGCTCGCACTGGCTGGCGAAGAACGACTGCGAGACATCGGCTTTCGGCGCGATTCCGTCGAAGCCGTGGAACGCGCCCGGCACCACCGTCACCTCGCACGGCACCCCGGCGTCTTTCAGCCGCTGCGCGTAGGCCAGATCTTCGTCGTGGAACAGGTCCAGCGTGCCGACGCCGATCCACGCCGGAGGCAGTCCGGCCAGATCGGTGCGCCGGGCGGGAACGGCCACGTCGGGATCGGCGTCGCGCAGATAGGCCTGCCAGCCGAAGCGGTTGCTCGTCTGGTTCCAGAGCCGATGCCCGGGGTTGTCCAGCTCGGCGCGCCCCACCGTGCGGTCGTCGAGCATCGGGTACACGAGAAGCTGTGCCACCACGGGGATCTCGCCGCGATCGCGGGCGAGGAAGGCCAGCGCGGCGGCCAACCCCCCGCCGGCGCTGGCGCCGCCGATCGCGACCCGAGCCGGGTCGACGCTCGGCAGTTCGGTCAACCAGGAGAGCGTGGCATAGCAGTCCTCGAGCGGCACCGGATACGGATGTTCCGGTGCCAGGCGGTAATTCACCGCGGCGACGGTCGCGCCGAGTGTCTGCGCGAAGCGGCGGCACAGGTCGTCGTCCTGGGCGGCGTCGCCGATGACGTACCCGCCGCCGTGGATCCACAGCAGTGCCGGGCCGGGGGAGGAGGCGCCGGCCGGCCGGTGCAGCCGGACCGACACGCCGGAGCCCAGGGTGAGTACCTCGACGTCCGTCGGAGCGGAACGCCACATCAGGCGGGACGCCGCCCGCACGAAGGGCAGCGTCACCGGTGTGATCATCTGCTTGGGCAGCAGACGGGCGCTGCGGCGCAGCTCAGGATGGAAATCGACGACGGACTTGGAGCGGGCCATCCGTTCAGTATGCGCAGTGCTCGCTTGCACCGCCCCTGACCTGCCATTTCGGCGCCGAAAACGGCACAGGTCGACCACAGCCGGAAAACAGTAGACAACCATGGACGGATTGTCCGTTTGTGGGGGCGGGGCGGGGGTACGGTAGCGCCATGACCGAACGGCCGGATATCCGGTATCCCGGGCCCACTTTGACCACGCGTTTGCAGTGGTTGCTGAAGGCGGGCCCCGGTGACTACCTGCTGGCCGCCAGTGTCGCGAGCGCGTCCCTGCCGGTGATCGGCAAGCACCTCGAGCCGCTGGGCGCCCTCACCGCTGCCGGCATCTGGGGTGCCCGCCACGCCCCCGACTTCCTCAATGCCACGGTCAAGAGCCTCCTCACGCCGAACGACGCGGAACTGAAGCAGCGCGAGCGCGACTGCACCAACGAGGTGACCCAGGCGGCGCTGCGCACCGTGGTGTCGGCCAAGGACCTCGACATCGAGTGGCCGGCGGCCGAGCGCACGCCGCCGGTGTGGAAGATGCGGGAGCACCGGCGCAATGTGCACCGGACCTCGGTGCGCTACGGCCCCCGGCCGACCCAGCTCCTCGACGTGTGGCGCCGCGACGACCTGCCGGCGCAGCCCGCCCCGGTGCTCATCTTCGTCCCGGGTGGGGCATGGGTACACGGCAGCCGGATGCTGCAGGGCTACGCGTTGATGTCCCACCTGGCCGAAAAAGGCTGGGTCTGTTTGTCCATCGACTATCGCGTCGCGCCGCACAACCCCTGGCCCGCGCACCTGACCGATGTCAAGACGGCGATCGCGTGGGCCCGGGCCAACGTCGACAAATTCGGTGGGGACCGCGATTTCGTGACCATCGCGGGCACCTCGGCCGGCGGGCACCTCGCGGCGCTGGCGGGGCTGACAGCCAACGACCCCGAGATGCAGTGCGAGCTGCCCGACGGGTCGGACACCTCGGTCGACGCGGTGGTCGGCATCTACGGCCGTTACGACTGGGAGGACAAGTCCACGGTCGAGCGCGTCCGCTTCGTCGACTTCCTCGAGCGGATCGTCGTGCGTCGCTCGATAACCAAGCATCCCGACATCTTCCGCAAGGCGTCACCGATCGCCCGCGTGCACGCCGACGCACCGCCCTTCCTGGTCATGCACGGCACCGGGGACAGCGTCATCCCGGTCGCGCAGGCCCGCAGCTTCGTCGACCGGCTGAAGGAGGTGTCGCGGTCGGTGGTCAGCTACGTGGAGTTGCCCGGTGCCGGGCACGGCTTCGACATGACCGACGGTGCCCGCACCGGTGCGGCTGCAACGGCAATCGGCTTGTTCCTCAACCACATTCATCGAAATCGCAGCCTCATCGGGGCCAAAGAGGTTATATAGACACCTCGAAGGAGAGGTGTCGAGACTGTGAAGAGGCTTCGCGGGTGGGACGCTGTTCTTCTGTACAGCGAGACGCCCAACGTCCACATGCACACGCTGAAGCTGGCGATCATCGATCTCGCCGGTCTTGGCGGGGCTCGTTTCGGTGTGGAGGAACTGCGCACCGTCATTCACGGCCGGCTCTACAAGCTCGATCCTTTTCGCTATGAACTTATCGACATCCCCTTCAAGTTCCACCACCCGATGTGGCGGGAAAACGCCGAGGTCGATCTCGACTACCACGTGCGCTCCTGCCGCGTGGACGCTCCCGGCGGCCGCCGCCAGCTCGACGAGATGGTGGGAAAGCTGGCCAGCACTCCGCTGGATCGCAGCCGACCGCTGTGGGAGATGTATCTGATCGAGGGTCTGGCCGAGGGACGAATCGCGGTGCTGGGAAAGATCCATCACGCGCTGGCCGATGGCGTGGCGTCGGCGAATCTGCTGGCGCGGGGCATGGATCTGCAGGAGGGGCCGCAGGTCGATCGCGATTCGTACGCCACCGATCCGGCACCCACCCGCGGCGAGTTGGTGCGCTCGGCGTTCGCCGATCACCTTCGCCAGATCAGGCGCTTCCCGTCGGTGGTCGGTTACACCGCGCAGGGGGTGCGCCGGGTCCGGCAGAGTCACCACAAGTTGTCGCCCGAACTGACTCGGCCGTTCACGCCGCCGCCGACGTTCATGAACCACATGCTCGATGCGACGCGTCGGTTCGCGACGGCGACGGTGGCACTTGCAGACGTCAAGGAGACCGCCAAGCACCTCGGGGTCACGATCAACGACATGGTGCTGTCGATGTCAGCGGGTGCTCTGCGAGAGTTGTTGCTGCGCTACGACGGTCATGCCGACCACCCGCTGCTGGCGTCGGTGCCGGTGAGCTTCGACTTCTCCCCGGACCGGATCTCGGGCAACTACTTCACCGGCGTTCTGGTCAGCCTGCCCGTCGAGATCGAGGATCCATTGGAACGGGTGCGCGCCGCCCACGAGTCCGCGGCCGTAGGCAAGGAGAGCAACACGCTGCTGGGGCCCGAGCTGGTGAGCCAGTGGTCGGCGTACTTCCCGCCGGCGCCCGCGGAGGCGATGTTCCGGTGGCTGTCGGCCAAAGACGGCCAGAACAAGGTGATGAACCTGCCGATCTCGAACGTGCCCGGGCCGCGAGAGCGTGCGAAGGTGGGTGGCGCGGAGGTGACGGGGCTCTATTCGGTCGGACCGCTCACCGCGGGCAGCGGGCTGAACATCACGGTGTGGAGCTATGTCGACCAGCTCAACATCTCGGTGCTCGCCGACGGTAAGACGCTCGAGGACCCCCACGAGCTGACCGACGCGATGGTCGAGGCTCTCCTCGAGATCCGCCGTGCCGCAGGGCTTTCCGAACCGCTGACGGAGATCGACACCGCGCTGGCTCCGTAGCTGACCGGGTAGCGCTCAGCCCGCGTTCTTGGTGGCCTGCACCCAGGACAGGAACTCCTCGATCGCCTGGGCGGTGTAGTGGGCGCGCGGCGACCCGTAGTAGAAGTCGAAAGCATGCTGAGCGTGCGGTATCTCGGCATAGACCACCGGCGAGGTGGACACCTCACCCAACGCCGTGGCGAATTCCCGGCCTTCGCCGACGGGGATGATCGAATCGTCTCGCCCGTGCAGCACGAAGAACGGCGGCGCGTCGGCGCGCAGCCGCAGGATCGGTGACGCGTCGCGGTAGACGGCGCGGTTGCTCCGGAACGGCCGCTTGACCACGTACTTCTGCAGGAACGCGATGAATTCCTTTCGGCCACTTCCCTCTGCGGAGACCCAGTCGTACCGGCCGTAGATCGGCACGGCGGCCACCACGGACGTGTCGGCCTCCTCGAAACCTGGCTGTAGTGTCGGATCGTCTGCGGTCAGCGCCGCGAGCGCCGACAGGTGACCGCCGGCGGAACCCCCGGAGATGGCCACGAAGTCGGGATCGCCGCCGTAGTCGGCGATGTTGTCCTTGATCCACGCCAGCGCCCGCTTCACGTCGACGATGTGGTCCGGCCAGGTGTTGCGGGGGCTGACCCGGTAGCCCATCGACACGCACACCCAGCCGTGGTCGGCCAGATGGCTGAGCATCGGATAGGCCTGCGGCCGACGCATCCCGATCGACCATGCGCCTCCCGGAACCTGGAGCAGCACAGGGGCTTTGCCGTCGCGAGGAAGATCCGATCGGCGCCAGATGTCGGCCCGGTTCGCCTCGCCGTGCGGTCCGTAGGACACGGTGGCGGCCTTCTCGACGTAGCGCCGCCGCACGAAGTCGTTGGGTGGCAAACCGATCAGCCGCCGCCGTGCCTTCGCCTTGTCGGCGATGGCCTGGTAGTCGTCACCGAGCGCGTCCCGCAGCGGGGTCTCGAAGTGCGGTTGGGACGCCATGTTGCGGCGCTGGATGAGCCACAGCAGGACCCACGCGACGGCGGTGAGCGCCAACGCGATTCGGCCGCGGGTGCCGCGGAAGTCGCCGCGCAGGCCGCGACGCACCGCGTCCGCCATCGAGCCGAGCATGTAGAGCGCTGACATCTCGGAGGTGGGCCAGCCGAACGCGAAGACCCCGATGGTCAGGTAGCCCTCCCGGGCCAGCGGCCGAACACCGTTGGCCGCGTTGAGGAGTTCGGCGACGGCCCGCAGCAGCGGGCGGGGCTTAGGCATGGTCGATGCGGTCCTGGAGGTCCTTGCGGGAAATTTTGCCGGTGATGCTGCGGGGCAGCTCGTCGAGAATCGTGATCTGGCGTGGCACTTTGTAATTCGCCAGGTTGTCTCGAACGTGCTGCTTCAGTGTGTCGGGAGTAGCCGCGGAGCCCGGCTGCAAAACCACGAAAGCCACCAGACGTTGACCGAATTTCTCGTCGTCGGCGCCGAGCACGGCAGCCTCGGCGACGTCGGGGTGTGCGGTGAGCGTCTTCTCGACCTCGATGGGGTAGACGTTCTCCCCGCCGGAGACGATCATCTCGTCGTCGCGTCCCACCACGAACAGCCGGCCGTTCTCGTCGAGGTAGCCGACGTCACCGGAGCTCATGAACCCCTCGTGGAAGTCCTTGGTGGCACCGGAGGTGTACCCGTCGAACTGGGTGGAGTTGCGCACGTAGATCGCGCCCGTCTCGCCGGCGGGCAGCTCGCGGAAGTCGGCGTCCAGGATGCGGATCTCGGTACCCTCGGCCGGCCGGCCGGCCGTGTCGGGCGCGGCCCGCAGGTCACGCGGGGTCGCGGTCGCGATCATGCCCGCCTCGGTCGCGTTGTAGTTGTTGTAGATGACATCGCCGAACCGGTCCATGAACGCGATGACGACATCGGGGCGCATCCGCGAACCGGACGCTGCGGCGAACCGCAGTGACTGTCCGCTGTAGCGGTCGAGCACCTCCTCGGGCAGCTCCATGATGCGGTCGAACATGACGGGCACCACGCACAAACCCGTCGCGCGGTGAGTGTCCACCAGCTCGAGCGTCGCCTCCGGGTCGAACTTGCGGCGGGTGATTATCGTGCACGCCATCGACGCGGCGAACACCAGCTGGGAGAAGCCCCAGGCGTGGAACATGGGCGCGACGACGACGACCGGTTGTTCGGCCCGCCACGGAGTGCGATCGAGGATCGACTTGAGAACGCTCGGGTCACCCCCGGAGTGGCTGGCGCCCTTGGGTGTTCCCGTGGTGCCCGACGTGAGCAGGATGGTTCGACCCTTCGTCGACGCCCTCTGTGGTTCCTGCCCGGCATACGCCTCGATCATCGACTCGACGGTCTGCTCGTGGCCGTCGGTGTCGGTCCACGCGACGATCCGTGGTGTCTCCGGGCTGTCGGCCAGCGCCCGGTCGACGGTCTCGGTGAATTCCTCGTCGTAGACGAGCACGAGCGAGCGGCCCTCGCTCTCGCGGGCCACGACCTCGGCCAGTGCGGGCCCGGCGAACGACGTGTTGAGCAGCAGCACGTCGGCGCCGATGCGGTTGGCCGCGATCATTGTCTCGACGAAGCCGCGATGGTTGCGGGCCATCAGGCCGACGACGTCGGGTGGGCCGCCGGGCAGGGCCTGCAGCGCCGCGGCGAATGCGTCGGCGCGGCGGTCGATCTGGCGCCACGTCAGGACGCCGAGTTCGTCGATCAGCCCGGCGCGGTCGCCGCAGCGCTGGGCTGCGGCGGCGAAGCCGGACGTGACGGCCATGTTCTCCCGCTGCATCGCGGCGACGATCCTCAGGTACTTGTCCGGTCGCATCGGCGCGATCAGTCCTGCGCGCGCCAGTGTCGTCATGAGGCCCACCGGGCCGGTGATGGGATCGAGGAGACCCATCAGCCGATCACCGGCAGCCGTCGCTGGGCGGCCAGCTCGTCGAGCGCGCGCTGCATCACGTGCCGGACGTGCGCGTCGACCTCGTCGATGTCGGGGTTCTCTCCGAACTCGGCGACGATGTCGATCGGCGGCAGCGCCTGCATCGTGATCTTCGCCGGCAGCGGCACGTTGACCGGCAGCACCACCGACAGTCCGAACGGGAAGCCGAACGAGATCGGCAGGATCTTGGTGCGTACGGCGCGGGCGATCGGGCCGAGGGCCTTGGCGATGTCGGTGCCCCGGGTCAGGAACAGCTGGGCCTCCTGGCCGCCGATTCCGACCGTCGGCACGATCGGGACCCCGGCGTTGAGCGCGGCCTTCACGTAGCCGGTGCGCCCCCCGAAGTCGATCTTGTTGGCGGCCAGGGTGGGGCGGTACACGTCGTAGTCACCGCCGGGGAACACGACGACAACGCCGCCGGAGCGCAGCGCCTCGTCGGCGTTGCGGTGGTTGGCGGGGATGAAGCCGGTCTTCTTGAGGAATGCGCCCTGCGGCCCGACCATCAGGATGTCGTGGCTGAGCGTGTAGACGGGGCGGTCGAAGCCGAACTTCTCGTAGAAGCCGCTGGCGAACACCGGTACGTCCATCGGCATGAGCCCGCCGGAGTGGTTGGAGACCACGAGCGCCCCGCCGGCGGGGAAGGTGTCGAGCCCGCGGACTTCGGCGCGGTGATACCCCTTGAGGAAGGGCCGCAGCAGGCTCATCACCCGCTCGGTGAGCACGGGGTCCCACTTCGTGATCTCGGACGGCGTGATCTCGGACGGTGTGGTGTCGGTGGAGTTCACGGTGAGGCCCCCTGGTGGCGACGAACGGCGGACTGGAACGTGTTCTAGTTTTGGCCAGTCTACCCAAGGCGTGGCCGGCGCCGTGCCGACCATCCTGTCACTGCGGAGGAGCCGAGAGGTGGCTCTTCACCGTCCGCGTCAATTCGTCGCCCAGGATCTCGTTCTCACCCGCGAACAGGCCGTCGAGGGCGAGCCGGGCGACGATCGCCGGATCGGTCTTCTGTTCTGCGGGGACGTCGGCGGCCATGTCGGTGTCCATGTAGCCGACGTGCAGTGCCGCGACGTGGATGCCACGCGGCGCCAGCTCGGAACGCACCGCATCGGTGAGCGCCCAGCCGGCCGCCTTCGCCGCCGAGTACGCACCTGTTGTGGGCAGATGCGCCCAGGACAGCACGGACAGCACGTTCAAGATCGCGCCGCCGCCCTGTCCGGCGATGTTGCGTTCGATGACGGGTGTGAACGCCCGGATCACGTCGAGGGTGCCGAAGTAATGGGTCTCCATCTCCAGCCGGATGTCGTCGATGGGGCCGTCCAGGAGCCCGGCGCCGGTGTAGGTGCCGGCGTTGTTGATGACGACGGTGACGTCGCCGGCTGTCTCGGCGGCGCGGCGCACGGACTCCGGGTCGGTGATGTCGAGTTGCAATGGGATTGCGCCGGGCAGGTCGATGCTCTGCGGGTTGCGGGCCGCCGCGTACACGGTGGCGCCGCGTTCGAGGAGCTGTTCGGCGAAGCGGCGGCCGAGACCGCGGTTGGCGCCGGTGACGAGAGCGGTGATGTGGTCGGTGGTCATGTCGGGCTCCTCGATCGGTGGACTGCTGGGTATAGCTGACTGAACGCAGGATACGTGCGGAAAAGTCCTGGACCGAAACGAACGCGGCGGAGCAGACCGGGCGGTAGGTTCGTGATCACTATGGCGGAACCTGGTCGGGGGTTCCGCCCTAGTGCGTTTTCGGGCAGATCCAGACAGCAGGAATTGTCATGGTGGCCGCAGCGGCCGGCGACGATACTCGGATTCCGTGACACAACCTGCGGGGCGCGATCGGCTGCGTGAACTCCTCGACGCGGTGACCGACGCAGACAACGGCGACGTCGGGTCGATGGCCCGCAGCAGCCACGCGTCGGAATTCCACTTCTCGCGGGAGGTGCGCCGGCTCACCGGTGAATCCCCGGCGGCGCTGCGCCGTCGCGTCATGCTCGAACGGGCCGCCTGGCGGCTGCAGCGCGGCGAACCGGTCTCGAGCGTCGCCGCCGCGGAAGGGTGGTCGTCGGCCGACGTGTTCTCGCGGGCCTTCCGGCGCACCTACGGACGCCCGCCGTCGCAGGCCGCTGACGTGCACTTCCGGTTGCCCGCGCCCAACGGGCTGCATTTCCATCCGCCGCAGTCGCTGTGGATCGACAGTTCGCCCTCGCCGGCCCCACTGCCCGATGTGACAGCGCTGATGATCGACCACGACCTCGACGACACCGCCCACCTGATCGACCGCGCCGCGCGGCTGAGCGCACAGCAGTGGACGGCACCGATCCGTCCGGGCCAGACGGTGCTCGACTGGGACGGTCCCGAACCGAGCGTCGGGGCCGTGCTGGGTGCGATCGTGTGGAGCAAGCAGGTGTGGCTGGCCACCATCGCCGGTGAGGACTTCCCGTCGCGGGCGACGACGCAGTCCGTCGACGCCGCTGGTCTCGCCACGTTCCATGCGGACATCGGAAAGCGTTGGCGCACAACGATCGCCGACTATGCCGCGGCGGGCCGGCTCGGCGACACCGTCATCGACGCGCTGTGTGAGCCGCCCGAGTCGTTCCCGCTGTACGGAATCGTCGCGCATGTGCTGACCTACGCCGCGCACCGCCGCGAACTCGCTCGCGCGATGCTCGCCGATCACGGCGTCGACACCGGCCGCGGCGACCCTCTCGACTGGATGAGGACCTGACATGGCATGCATCTACTACACGGCCTCGAGCCTCGACGGGTTCGTCGCCGACGAGCACGCGAGCCTGCAGTGGCTCGTCACCCGCGACATCGACGCCGACGGACCCTTCGCCATCGACCCGTTCCTGGCGTCGGTCGGCGCGCTGGTGATGGGCGCGGACACCTACGAGTGGATCGTGGCCAACCATCCGGGCGCGTGGATGTATCGCCAGCCGTCCTGGGTGATGACGCACCGGCCGCAGATCGTCGACCTCGCCCACCCCGTGCACACGTTCGCCGGCGAGGTCACCGAGTTGTTCCCGACGCTGCAGGACGCGGCGGGGCAGCGTCACGTCTGGGTGGTCGGCGGCGGCGAGGTGGCCGCGCAGTTCGTCGGCGCCGGCCTGGTCGACGAGATGATCGTGTCCTACGCGCCGTGCACGCTCGGCGCGGGACCGCGGGTCCTGCCGACGCGCTCGGAGTGGACGTTGGTGACCACGGCCCGCAACGCCGACTTCGTCTGCGCGCACTGGCGTAAAGCCTGACGGGAACGCCGTTCCGGCATAGTCTGGCCCACCATGGGCCATTACCGCAGCAACGTCCGCGACATCGAGTTCAATCTGTTCGAGATGCTGGCGTTGGAGAAGGTGCTCGCCACGGGCGACTTCGAGGATCTCGACGGCGACTCGGTGCGGCAGATGCTGCACGAGGCCGCCAAGTTGGCCGAGGGGCCCCTTGCCGAGGCCTTCGCCGAGACCGACCGCACACCTCCCACGTTCGATCCGGCCACCCACGTCGTCAGCATCCCCGAGCCGTTCAAGAAGACGTTCCGGGCTTGGCGCGACGGCGAGTGGTCGCGGGTGGGCATGGTGTCCGACATCGGGGGCGTTCCTGTGCCGTCGATGGTCGAGTGGGCGATCAACGAGTTCGCGCTCGGCGCCCAGCCCGCGGTGTTCCTGTATTCGGCCGGCCCCAAGATGGCCGACATTCTCTACGCGATCGGCAATGAGCGGCAACGGCATTGGGCGTCGCTGATGATCGAGCGGGACTGGGGCGCCACGATGGTGCTCACCGAACCCGACGCCGGCTCCGACGTCGGCGCCGGCCGCACCAAGGCCATTCAACAGCCCGACGGCACCTGGCACATCGACGGCGTCAAGCGATTCATCACCAACGGCGACGGTGACGATCTGTTCGACAACATCGTGCACATGACGCTGGCCCGGCCGGAGGGCGCCGGTCCCGGCACCAAGGGGTTGAGCCTGTTCATCGTGCCGAAGTTCCACTTCGACCCCGAGACCGGTGAGCTCGGCGAGCGCAACGGCGTCTACGTCACCGGGCTCGAGCACAAGATGGGGCTCAAGGCGTCGGCGACGTGCGAGCTGACGTTCGGTCAGCACGGCACCCCTGCGGTGGGCTGGCTGGTCAACGACACCCACAACGGCATCGCACAGATGTTCAAGGTCATCGAGTACGCGCGAATGATGGTGGGTACCAAGGCGATCGCGACGCTGTCGACCGGATACCTGAACGCGCTGGAATATGCGAAGTCCCGGGTGCAGGGCGCCGATCTCACCCAGATGACCGACAAGGCCGCGCCGCGGGTGACGATCATCCATCACCCCGACGTGCGGCGGGCGCTTCTCACGCAGAAGGCGTACGCGGAGGGGTTGCGGGCCCTGTACCTCTACACCGCCGCCCACCAGGATCCTGCGGTGGCCGCGGTGGTGTCGGGGGCCGACGCGTCGATGGCCGCCCGGGTGAACGACCTGCTGCTGCCGATCGTCAAGGGCGTGGGTTCGGAGCGGGCGTACCAGTGCCTGACGGAGTCGCTGCAGACCCTCGGCGGATCGGGCTTCCTGCAGGACTATCCGCTCGAGCAGTACATCCGCGACGCCAAGATCGACTCTCTGTACGAGGGCACCACCGCGATCCAGGCGCAGGACTTCTTCTTCCGCAAGATCGCCCGCGATCAAGGGGGCGCGCTGCTGCATGTCGTGACGCAGATCCGGGCGTTCCTCGACAGCGGGTCGGCCCGTCCCGAGCTGGCCGACGGCCGTGCCCTGCTGGCGACCGCGGTGTCCGACGTCCAGGCGATGGTCGCGGCGATGACGAAGTACCTGATCGACTCGCAGCAGAATCCGCGGGAGCTGTATCGGGTGGGGCTGGAGTCGGTGCCGTTCCTGCTCGCGGTCGGAGATCTGCTGCTGGGCTGGCAGCTGCTGCACCAGGCGGAGATCGCGCTGACGGCGTTGGACGGCTCGCCGAGCGCACGCGATCGCGACTTCTACACCGGCAAGGTCGCGACGGCGCTGTTCTTCGCCAAGAGCATGCTGCCGGGGTTGACGGCGCGGCGGGCGATCGTCGAAGCGGTCGACCTCACGGCCATGGACGTCCCCGAATCCGCGTTCTAACTCCGCCCAAACCGACGTTTGGGCGGGAAAGTGCGAGAAGGACCCGCCATTTCGTCGAGTTCGACACGGGCCCACGCGTGCCGGCGATGACTTCCCGCCGCGACCCCGGTCTGCATCCGCGTGACCAACGATCAAGACATCCGCACCGTCATCGACCGCTGGGTCGAAGCGATCCTCGCGCGTGACATCGACGGCGTCATCGCCGCGCACACCGACGACATCGTGCTCTACGACGTGCCCCCACCCGACGAAGGTGTGTACGGCATCGACGCATACCGCAAGACCTGGCCGGAGTTCTTCGAGTGGGTCGCCGGCGGCGCAGTGCTGGAACTGGACCGGCTCGACGTGGTGGCCGACGGCGCGGTCGCCTACGCCTACGGGCTGTTCCGTGCCGGCACGCCGGAGGACATCGCGGCCCACCCGGAGCGACGGCTGCGCAGCTCATTCGGCATGCGCAAGGTCGACGGTGCGTGGGTGATCGCCCACGAGCACCACTCGATGCCGCACACCTCCTAGCCCAGAGACGCCGAATGCACGGTTTTTGATGGAAAACCCTCGAATTCCGTCAGAAACCGTGCACTCGGCGCCGGAACCTAGGACGGGGTGTAGCCGAACGGCAGCAGGATCGACTTCGGCTCGCAGTACGCCTCGATGCCCTCGACGCCGTTCTCGCGGCCGATGCCCGAGTTCTTGTACCCGCCGAACGGGGCGCCCGGATCGAAGGCGTACATGTTCACCGCGTACGTCCCGGTCCGGATCCGCCGCGCGATGCGCAGCGCCCGATCGAAGTCGGTGGTGTACACCGACCCGGCCAGCCCGTACTCGGAGTCGTTGGCGATGCGCACCGCGTCGTCCTCGTCCTCGTAGGGGATCACCGCCAGCACCGGCCCGAAGATCTCCTCCTGGGCGATCGTCATCGAGTTGTCGACGTCGGCGAACACTGTCGGCTGCACGTACCAGCCGCTGTCCAGACCCTCCGGGCGCTCACCGCCGACGACCACGCGGGCGCCTTCCTCGACACCCTTCTTGATGTAGCCCTCCACGCGTTCACGCTGCTTCTCGCTGATCAGCGGGCCGATCATCGCGGCCGGATCGGTGGGCAGCCCGGGCAGCATCCCCGACACGCCCGCCGACAGCTTCTCGACCACCTCGTCGTAGCGCGAGCGCGGCGCCAGGATGCGGGTCTGCCCGACGCACGCCTGGCCCGAGTTCATCAGCCCGGAGAACACCAGCATCGGCAGCGTGGAATCCAGGTCGGCGTCCTCGAGGATGATCGCCGCGGACTTGCCGCCCAGCTCCAGCGTGCACGGCTTGAGCTTCTCGGCGGCGATCTTGGCGATCTCCTTGCCCACCGCCGACGACCCGGTGAACGTGAACTTGTCCAGCTCCGGGTTGTTGGTCAGCGCGCGACCGGTGTCCGGGCCGCCGGGCACGATCGACAGCACGCCCTCGGGCAGCCCGGCCTCGGCGAACGCCTCGGCCATCGCGAACACCGACAGCGGGGTCTCGGCGGCGGGCTTGAGCACGATCGTGCAGCCGGCCAGCAGCGCCGGGCCCAGCTTGTTGGCGGCCAGGAAGAACGGCACGTTCCACGCGGTGACGGCGCCGACGACACCGATCGGCTCACGCACGACCAGCGTCTGGCCGTAGATGCCGTCGCGGATGTCCTGCCAGGTGAACTTGTCGGCCGCGCCGGCGAAGAACTGGAACGCCGACATCGCGGCGCCGTACTGCATCATGTCGACGATCGTCGGCGGCTGTCCGGTCTCGGCGGCCAGCAGGAACTTCAGTTCCTCGGCACGCTCCTCGAGGATCTTGACCGCACGGGCCAGGACTTCGCCGCGCTCGGCGGGCGACATCTGCGGCCACGGGCCCTCGTCGAAGGCTTTCCGGGCGGCGGCACAGGCGGCGTCGACGTCGGCGGCAGACGCCAGCGGCACCTTGCCGACCAGCTCGCCGGTCGCGGGGGAGTGCACCTCGATGACGTCCGAGGTGGCCGGCTCGACCCATTTACCGCCGATGAACAGCTTGTCCCACTGAGTCCGATAGGCCGGCTCGCCGGCCGATGTCTTGAACGCGGTGCTCTGTGTCATAGACGTCACATTACCTACGAACACCACGAAGTAGAACCTGTTGCAGTTCGTGGATTCAGCGCGGGGACAACACCAGCACCAGGTTGCTCACCGCGAACTCCCGCAGCCCCGCCATCTGGGTCACGCCCCAGGCCCATCGCGGGTGGTAGCGCGGAAAAGCGGCGACCAGTGCACCGGTGCCGCGCGCCCAGCGCAGCCCGTCGCGCGCGTGCACGGCGAACAACGACGAGCCGTAGTCGTTCTTGGGCCGGTGACCGTGCCGGCGGGCGTAGCGGTCCGCGGCCCGCTGACCGCCCAGATAGTGCGTGAGCCCCATTTCGTGGCCGCCGAACGGTCCGAACCACACCGTGTACGACAGCACCGCCAGCCCACCGGGCCGGGTGACCCGCAGCATCTCGTCGCCGAGGCGCCACGGCTGCGCGACGTGCTCGGCGACGTTGGAGGACAGGCACACGTCGACGCTGTCGTCTCGCAACGGAAGCGCGGTGCCCGACGCCCGGACGAATGATCCGGCCCGGCGGTGGCTGCGCGGCGCCGCCGCGTGCATCTCCCGCGGGTCGGGTTCCACCCCGACGTAGCGCATCCCGGCGTCGGTGAACGCTGAGGCGAAGTAGCCGGGGCCGCCGCCGACGTCGAGGACGGTCACACCGGTGGGATCGTTGCCGGTGGCGCCGGTCCAGAGGTCGGAGACGAGGGCGACGGTGTCGTCGGCGAGGGCGCCGTAGAAGCGGTCGGGATCGCTCTGTTCGAAGCGGAACGCCGACAGCAGCCGCAGCGAACGCGCCAGCGTCGCCCGCCGGGCGAACAGTTCCGTAGCGGCCACCCGGCCACCCTAGGCACACCGCTAGTCTGAACACCGATGTCCGCCCCCGTGAATTCCGTGTTGCTGCTGTGCTGGCGCGACACCGGGCACCCTCAGGGCGGCGGCAGCGAGACATATCTGCAGCGCATCGGCACCCATTTGGCGCAGACGGGGGTGCGGGTGACGTTGCGTACGGCCCGCTATGACGGGTCGGCGCCCCGCGAGGTCGTCGACGGGGTGGAGATCCAGCGCCGGGGCGGGCCGTATTCGGTGTACGTGAGGGCGGGGTTGGCGATGGTCGCCGCCCGCGTCGGGCTGGGCCCGCTGCGGCATGCGCGGCCCGACGTCGTCGTCGACACCCAGAACGGGCTGCCGTTCCTGGCGCGCCTGGCCTATGGCCGCCGCGCCGTGGTGCTGGTGCATCACTGTCACCGCGAGCAGTGGCCGGTGGCGGGGCCGGTGAAGAGTCGTATCGGCTGGTTCGTCGAATCGCGCCTGTCGCCGCGTCTGCATCGCCGCAACCAGTACGTGACGGTGTCGCTGCCGTCGGCGCGGGATCTGACCGATCTCGGTGTGCGCGCCGATCACGTCGCGGTGGTCCGCAACGGTGTCGACGCGCCGCCGCGCGCCAGCCTGAGCGCGCCACGCTCGGCCACGCCCCGTGTCGTCGTGCTGTCCCGGCTGGTGCCGCACAAGCAGATCGAGGATGCGCTCGACGCCATCGCACGCCTGCGCCCCCTGATTCCGAACCTGCACCTCGACGTCGTCGGGGGCGGATGGTGGTCCGAGCCGCTGCTGGACCACGCTGCCGCCCTTGGTGTCTCCGAGGCCGTGACGTTCCACGGTCACGTCGACGACGCGACGAAACATGATCTGCTGCAACAGAGTTGGGTCAACCTGCTGCCGTCCCGCAAAGAGGGATGGGGGCTGGCCGTGATCGAGGCCGCTCAGCACGGGGTGCCGACGATCGGATACCGATCCTCGGGTGGGTTGTCCGATTCCATCGTCGACGGGGTGACCGGGATGCTGGTCGACGATGTCGACGACCTTGTCGACGGTCTGCAACGGTTGCTGACCGACCACGTGCTGCGGGAGCAACTCGGCACCAAGGCCCAGGTGCGCAGCGCCGAATTCTCGTGGCAGCAGAGCGCCGAGGCGATGCAGGCCGTGCTCGCTTCCGTACAGGCAGGCCGACGGGTCAGCGGCCTGGTATAACTGCGACGATGAGCAGTCGTGCCGAGCTCGAAAAGCTGTACAGCTCGTACCTGGACGCGTGCAACGCGCATGACCTCGACCGGATGTCCACGTTCTACGGGCCGGCGATCCGGGTCAACGACGCACCGATGGACCGCGACGCGGTGGCGGCCCAGTTCGCCCCGATCTTCGCGGCCTTCCCGGATTGGCATTGGGAGGTCAGGAATCTCGCGATCGACGGGGATCTGGTCTCGCTGCATTTCACCGTGACCGGTACTCATCGCGGGCCGTATCTGGGCGTACCGGCGACGAATCGGCGGGTCGCGATCACCCAGTTCACGCTCTACCGCGTGGAGGACGGCCTGTTCGCCGACGTGTGGGATCTGGCCGATATGGCTGCCATTCCGGGGCAGCTCAGCTAGCGGTCTCCGCTACACGAGTTCGCTTGCGGCGCAGCGTTATCAAAGCCGCACCCAGACACAGCTGCAGAAGCCACACACCGTGCGCAGCCAGTGCAACACCGCGGTGCGGCGACGGCTGACCGGCTCCGCCGACACGGTAGACCGTCAGGTCGTGGGACCGAAATGCCACAGGCAAGCCGAGATTCGCGGTCGGACCCTCCACCACCACCCAACCCACGCCGGCATCGGCCAGCTGCGCCTGGTCCGCCCCAGCGAGCAGCATGTCCTGCACCTCGCGCGCCTGGGCGCCCTCGCCCGGCACGGTGCGCCCGCCGATGGACAGATCACCGGTGGTCAGCACCTCGGCACGCAGCCAGCGCGGCAGCGGATCGAGCACCGGTGCCGTTCCGGCCCACGGGAACTGCCGCATGCTGTCGACCGGGAGCACGGCCACCGGGGCAGGCTCGGCGTTGATGATCGCGGCGGCCTCCCGCCACGCAGTCGGGTACTGCACAGGGTGCACCCGCCCCCCGACACCCCATGCCAGGTCCGGCAGCGTCGCGATGACGGCCGCGCAGCACACCGCCGCGGTCGCGATCGCGGGCATCCGCGGGCGCAGCGTGATCGTGGCCGCCGCGCCGGCCAGCGCGTAGGCAGGCATCGCGAGCGCCACCCACTTCTGGCCGTCCCTGATCACCCCCAGCCCGGGCGCCGCGTCGAGAAGCGAACCGACTGCGGCGAGACCCGGTCCGGTCGCCATCACAGCGGGAACGACGACCGCGACCAAGGCGAGGACCAGCAGCGGCACCGCGGCGCGGCACCGCACGAGCACCGGCAGCCCTGCCGCCACCACCGCCAGCAGCACTACCGTCGCGACCACGGCGAACCCGGTGGTGCGCGTCGGGGGAACGGCGTCGGCGTTCCAGATACCAGCCAGCCCCGCGAGGCTGCCGAGCGTGCCCAGTCCGGGTTCGGCGCGCGCGGCGAACGCCGCGACCGCGGGACCCTGGTCGACATCGGGAGCCCACCCGACCGCCGAGGCGACCAGCCACGGCAGCGCCGCCGTCGTCGACCCGGCCAGGGTCAGCAGCATGCACAACCGCCGGGAACGCCCCGTGCCCGGCGCCATCGCGCATGCCAGCGCGACCGTCGCGGCCATCATCAGCCCGGTCGGCGTCAGCCCGGCCAGCGCAAGCCAGAACAGCAGCGCGCCCACGCCGGCAGATCCGCCGGCCCGCAGCGACAGCACGGCCGCCGCCACCCACGGCAGCGCGCCGTAGCCGACCAGCAGGCTCCAGTGGCCCTGCAGGAGTCGTTCGGCGACGTAGGGATTCCACACCGCGACGGTGGCCGCCACGAACTGGCCGGCCATCCCGGCGCCGGGCAGCACCGTCGACACCAGGTGTGCGGCACCCCAGCCCGCCAACCACAGACCGAGGATCAGCAGCCCCTTGACCAGCACACCGCCATCGACCACAGCGGATGCCAGCGCGACCGCCACGTCCTGCGGAAGTGCCCGGGGCGCGGCCTGAGTCAGGCCCAGCGCCGCGTCGGTGAGGTGGGACCGCGGCGTCGACACCGCGTCGCGCAGCAGCAGATAACCAGGTCCGAGCAGCGGTGCGGTCACCGCCAGCGCGAGCACCAGCGCGTAGGCCGGGGCCGCCAGCGGACGGGCGCGGAGGATCAGACCGGTCGGTCCGGGGGTAGGTCGGTGGGCCGCTGCGCGGGCAGCTTCTCGGTCTTGGCCTCTGCGCCCGGCACCGGCTCACCCTCGTCACCGCGGCCACCGTAGAAGCGGCTGCTGGTGTCGTCGAGACCCGGATCGATGAGTGTCGACTCCGCGCGCAGGCTGAACGAGCCGAGCAGCGCGCCACCGAGCAGAGCGACGATGCCGAGCGCTGTGAACGTGATCGGCAGGATGCGGCCCCACAGCGAGACTCGGTCACGCTCGTCGAACGCGGCGTTGACCTGGCTTTCCACGGATTCGTCGTTGGTGGTCACCGTGTAGTCGGCGAAGGTCACCTCGGGCTTGAGCGCCTCGCGCGCGTAGTAGTGGTAGCCCCGATCCGTTTCCTTGACGATCGTGCCGGACACCGGGTCGACCCAGAAGGTGCGCTGGGCGGCGTAGTACCTGGTCATCGTGATCGGCTCTTCGGGGTCGCCCTCGAGCCCCCACAGGGCGGCGCGGGCGGTGACCTGGCTGTCGGCGTCGTCGTCGTACAACGAGGCGTACTTGACGGGTTCGACGAGCTTGCCTTCGTTGTCGAAGCCGACGTTCTGCGTGAACTTGTAGGCGGTCAGCCCGTTGACGTCCTCTTCACCTGCGTAGTTGGCGTCGTAGGTCTTCTGCGCGATCGGGTCGAAGTAAGGGTAGGTCTTCTTCTCGGTGTCGAACGGGAAGCGGTACGACAGACCCTCGTGCGGCAGCGCGATGTTGGTGGGCGGGTTCTGGTCCTCGATGGACCGCGGCTTCTGCACGGCGCCGCCGGGGTTGGACTCGCTGGAGATCGCCTCGGCGGTGGCGCGGTCGAGCGTCACGGTGTCCACCATGGCCAGCAGCAGACCGCGATCGCCCTGCTGGTCGGAGCGTCGCAACGAGTCGCCGACCTGCAGCGTCACCACATCGGCGTTGGCCGGGGCTTCGACGCTGATCTGCTGCTGCAGCACCACCGGGGTGTCTTTGTTGATGACGAACTTCTGGGTGCTCAGCGACGCGGGGTCGAAGACGTCACCCGTGCCCTCGCTCACCAGTGTGGTGTCGATGTCCAGGGGGATCTTGGAGATCTTGCCTTTGGTGTAGGTCGTGAGGAGCAGCGCCGCGATGAGCAGCGCTGCACCGAGGCCCATGAGTCCGCACGCGGCAAACCTCAGCGCAACTGCGCGGTTCAATACCGTGTCTCCCTTCGCGCGCGGCAAAACCCGTTCGACCCTAACAGCACAAAGTAAGGCCGCAGCGGTCGCGAGGGTCTGGGGCCCGACTCGAATCGGACTCAGCGCGGCCAGGGCGCTCACCTTGACCCAGCAACCAGCTCAAGTGACTATTTCCTCAGGAATGCGTAAATGTTCAAAAATTATCTGAGTGAGATCGTATGCGGACACACCAGGACGATGACGCCGTCTTCGCGCTGACGACGGTGGAGCGGGCCGCGTTCGGTGCCGGCTCGCTGGCGACGGCGACCTATGCCGTGGTACCGGGCCTCGTACTGCTCTATTACCTGACCAACGTGGCTGATGTCGCTGCGGCGGTGGCCGGGCTGGTGGTGTTCCTGCCCAGGCTCCTGGATCTCGTCTACAACCCGATCGTCGGGCGCCTGTCTGATGCGACGACGTCGCGGTGGGGGCCGCGCACACCATGGCTCGTCGCCGGGGCGGTCGCCTTCCCCGTGGGGTTCGTGCTGGTGTTTCATTCACCGTTCACCGGGGTCGGGGCCGCGTGGTGGGTCGGAATCTGCCTCGCGTTGACGGGCGCCGGTTTTTCCGCCTTTGTCGTTCCCTTCGGTGTACTTCCCGCCGAGCTGGGGGCGAGTGCGAAGGAACGCAAGTCGATGACGGCGTGGCGGATGGGCTTCCTCGGCGTGGCGATCCTCGCGGCGGGTGCCGTCGCGCCGCTGCTGACCGCGCTGGACGGCGGCGGCACGCAGGGATACCGCCTGATGGCGGCTGTGATGGCAAGTGTGATGTTCCTGGGTGCGTGCGCCGCTGTGTACAGCGCGCGCCGGCTCCGTCATGGCGCGACGGCTGCAACCGAGGGTTCGGGGTCGCTGCGCGAGGCACTGTCGGCGGCTCGCCACAACGATCGCTTCTCGATCCTCTTCGGTGTGTTCCTTCTGGTCGAGGTGGTCATATCCGCGGCGCTGGCGGGGCTGCCCTACCTGGCAGCACAGTTCCTGGGCGCAGAGGAAGCAATGGCACCGCTGTTCGTCTGTGTGCTGGCGCCACTGCTGGTGACGATGCCGCTGTGGACCCGGGCCGCGCTACGGTTCGGCGACAAGCGTTGCCTGCAGGCCGCTTTGGCGATCTTCGGGGTGGGCGCAATGGCATCGAGTGCGCTGCCGGTGCTCGACGCGCAGAGTAGGTTTCCCCTCGCGTGCGCCGCTTTCGGGGCGGCCGGGATCGGTTTCGCCGGAGCGCAGTTCCTGGTCAACACGATGCTCGCCGACATCTTGGCCGAGGATGCCAACGAGTCGGGCCGACGTCGTGCCGGGATGCTCGTCGGACTGTGGTCTGCCGGCGAGACGGTCGCCGCCGCCGCGGGAGCGGGTGTCTATGGCCTGGCGTTGGCGGTCAGCGGTTTCGTGTCGTCGACCGACGCCGAGGTCGTCAGTCAGCCGCGCAGCGCGCAGTGGGGAATGGTTCTGGGCTTCACGGTCACCGCCGGCGTCTGCATCGTTGCCGCGTCCGCAATGACGGCGCGCCTCACGACTGTTCCGCGCGAGGCTGCCCGCGGCGGCTACCCGCGACGCAGCTGACGCTGCCGGTCTCGGGGGTGGTGCTACGCGTCCGTATCCGTCGCGAGTGCTGCAACAGGGCACACCTGCGCTGCGGCAATGGCCTGCTCGGACAGGTCGCCGGTGAGGGTGTCGGACGTTCGCAGGATGGCGATGCCGTCGTCGTCGAGATCGAAGACGTCGGGGGCTGCGGCCAGGCACTGGCCGTGACCTTCGCACCTCTCGCGGTCGATGAAGACCTTCATCGTTTTCCTCTCCGGGCTGTGCGCACCAGCGATCCCGTCGCGTGACGCTTGCGGTTTTCCTCATTTATGAGGATATCGTCAATACTATTGACTGAGAAATCGGTCGTGTGTGACGATTTCCTCAGAATCTCTACCGAGGAGGTGCAACGTGGCACAAGCAGTCGAGCCGCGCCAAGACGGTCACAAAGACCTGCACAGCGAGAAAGGTGCGCTGCGCGGCGAGCATTCTGGCCGCTCGCGGGACCCGATCATCCGGGTCGCCGACATCGCGTGGCTCGAGTTCGACAAGCCCGATCTCGTTCGCGCGGAGGCGTTCGCGCGGGCGTTCGGATTCGGCATCGCTCTGCGCGATCCGCAAGAACTGCACCTCCGCGGCACGAAAGCCGGTTCACCCTGCGTGATACTGCGCCGCGGGCAACGCACCCGTTTTGCAGGGCTGGCGTTGCGAGCGGCTGACGAGGTCGACGTGCTGCGGTTGGCCGACAAGACGGGCGCTCAGGTGCATCGACTGCCGGAGACGATCGGCGGGGTAGCCGTCCAGTTGACCGACCCGAGCGGGATGGCAGTCAAGGTGGTTGCGGGGATGCTGGACCTGCCCGAGCAACCCGCTCAAGCCACTCAGCTTCTCAACACCGGGCCGCACACCGCGCGAATCAATGCCACGGTACGTCCGCCGCGGGTGCCGACCCGCGTACAGCGGTTGGGCCACGTGGTGTTGCAGTCCACGACCTACCTGAAGACCTTGAACTGGTATCTGGACACGTTCGGGATGATCGTCAGCGACTTCCTGTTCTTCCCCGGTCAGCGAGCACGTGGTCCGGCGATGAGTTTCATCCGGTGCGATCGCGGCGCGACCCCCGCGGATCACCACACTCTCGCCTTGGCGCTGGGGCCGGCCAACCAGTACGTGCATTCGGCGTACGAGGTCAGCGACCTGGATGCACTGGCCGCCGGCGGGGAGTACCTGCGCGAGCGCGGATACTTCCGGTCCTGGGGCATCGGCCGTCACATCCAGGGCAGCCAGCTGTTCGACTACTGGCGCGACCCCGACGGATTCCTCGTCGAGCACTTCGCCGACGGCGACGTGTTCGACAACACGCTCGAACCCGGCTGGGCCCCGTTCACCGCATCCGGGCTTGCGCAGTGGGGCCCACCCGCGACGAAGGACTTCCTCGACGCCAGCCCGCGTGCCGCCCGCCACCAACTCACGTCCATGGTCACCGCGCTGCGCGGGGACAACGAATTCGATCTCAACCGTCTCGTCGGCCTGCTGAAAGTAGCGATCTCATGAGCACTTCCGTCCTGCGTACCTCCGAGGGCTGGTGGGTCCAGACCCCCGCCGGCGCCGCCCGTATCGCCACGTCGGTGACCACCACGGCCGAGTTACTCGCCGACCGCACGGCCATCGACGCGGCTGCCGACGGTGGCGACACCGTGCCCGTCGACGACCTCCAGCTGCTCTCCCCGGTCACCACGCCCTGTCGGGTGATCGCGCAGATGACAAACTTCGAGTCCCACGTCAGAGATTCCGGAATGGACCCGAAGACGGTGCCGCTGACGTTCTTTCGCAAGTCATCTGCCTCGATCACAGGGCCGTTCGCAGAGATCCTGCGTCCCGCGCATGTCCAGCTACTGGACTACGAGGTCGAAATCGGCTTGGTCATCGGTCGCGACGTTCCGGCCGGATCAACGGTGAGCGAGAACGATCTGCCCGGCATCATCGCGGGTCTGACGATCACCAACGACGTGTCCGCTCGCGACATCCAGCTGCCGCAAACCCAGTTCTACGAGGCGAAGTCGTACCCGACGTTCACGCCCGTCGGGCCGGCGCTGGTGCTTCTCGACGCCGCCGAGCTCGCCCGTTTCGGTGATCTGCGATTGCGGTTGTCCGTTGGTGGCGAGGAACGTCAGAACTCCCTCGTCGAGGGCGACATGCTGTATCGGCCCCTGCAGGCGTTGCAGTCCCTGACCCGGTTCCAGGACCTGGCCGCCGGTGACCTGGTGCTCACCGGTACCCCGGCCGGTACCGCGTTGACGGCGCCGCCCAAGCCGATCGAGATGATCGGCAACCTGCTACCGCCTGCGGTCAAGTGGAAGGCGTTCTTCTCCCGGCAGGCCAAGAATCCGAAGTACTTGCAGCACGGTGACGTCGTCGAGGCATCGGTGAGCACCGACGACGGAAAGATCGACCTGGGCACCCAACGACTGTCGGTGCGCCACGCATGACCGCCGAATCACTGTGGCCGACAGCGCAATCACCGGATGATCTGCCTGCCGTCGAGGAGATACCGCTGGAGAGTCGTGGGCTCCCGACGTCGACCTATGACGTCGTCCTGCGCGCCGCGCGGTTGTGGTCCGACCGTATCGCGGTCACCGTCCTGCCGGACGGGACCGACTATCAGAGATTCGCGAGCCGAACGTTCGGGGAGCTCGCTGCCGACGTGACAAAGGCGGCAAAAGCGTTGCGCAGCTTCGGTGTTGAGCGACGCGATGCGGTATTGCTGATCAGCCCCAACTGCGACGAGCTGATCACCGCGACGCTCGCCGCGCAGGCCGCCGGCATCGCCGTACCGATCAACGGGTCGTTGTCGGCCGACCACGTCCTCGAGCTAGCCAGACTCTCTGGTGCGCGCGTGTTGATCACCTCTGCCCCGGAACTCGATCCGACTGGCATCGAACGCGCGGCTGCACTGTCCCACGCGGGCCTGATCGACACCGTGGTCCTGGTGCGCCCGACACTCGCCGACCTCATGTCTGCGCCACCGCCGGAGGTGTCGGGCGCCGAGGTGCATTACCTGTCCACGCTGGTCGAATCTCAGGACGCCACGCCACTGTCGGACGGGCTCGCCGAGCTGGGCGACCTCGCCGCGCTGTTTCACACCGGTGGAACCACCGGCATGCCGAAACTGGCTGCACACACCCACGGCAACGAAGTCGCCGACGCCTGGATGGTGGCCGTCAGCGCTGACCTCCCTGACGATGCCGTGGTTTTCGCGGGCCTGCCGCTGTTTCATGTCAACGCGCTGATCGTCACCCTGCTGGCACCGCTGCTGCGTGGCCAACCCGTGGTGTGGGCCGGCCCGCAGGGATATCGCGATGTGGGCCTGTACCAGAACTTCTGGCGGATCGTGGAGCACTACCGGTTGGCGGCGATGAGCGCCGTACCGACCGTCTATGCGGTGTTGTCCCAGATCCCGGTCGACGCCGACATCTCGACGCTGACCTCCGCGGTCTCGGGCGCCTCGGCACTGCCCGACACCGTGCGTCAGGACTTCCTCGATGCCACTGGGGTGGCCTTGGTGGAGGGCTACGGACTCACCGAAGCCACCTGCGCCAGCGCGCGCAGCTTCGCTGATCATCCTCGGCCGGGGTCGGTGGGCCAACGGATGCCCTACCAGCAGGTGAAGGCCGTCGCGGTCAGTGAGGACGGCACCTGGACGGACCTGCCGGCGGGTCAGGTCGGCACGCTGGCCGTCACCGGGCCGACGGTCTTCCCCGGGTACGTCACCGCGCGCACCGAGGACGGTTACGTGCTCGACGGACGCGGTGCGTTGCGCGACGGCTGGCTCGACACCGGTGACCTCGGCGCCGTCGACGGCGACGGTTTCGTCCACCTCGCGGGGAGGGCCAAAGACCTCATCATCCGCGGCGGCCACAACATCGATCCCGCGGTGATCGAAGACGCGTTGCTGGGTCATCCCGACGTGACCGGCGCCGCCGCGGTGGCGCGCCCCGATGCTCATTCCGGTGAAGTTCCCGTCGGGTTCGTGACCGTGCGTCCGGGCTCGGCCGTCACCGGGGATGAGTTGGTCTCGTTCGTCGCCGGGGCGATCAGCGAACGAGCCGCAAAACCCAAGAGTGTCAACATCATCGACGCGATACCCACGACCGATGTCGGTAAGCCCTACAAGGTGCCACTGCGCGCCACGGCTGCCGAGCATGCCCTCACCGAGGCGCTCGCCGAACAACCCGGGGTGGTGCGAGTCGCCGGCCGCGTCGCCGCCGGGGCTCCTGCCGTTTCGATCACTCTAGGCCCGACCGCCGACCGCTCCGCGGTGGAACGGCTGGTGAAGTCGTTCTCGGTGAACTACGAGATCGACGAGCAATGACGGGCACGACGGACGGCGCGACCCCCGAGCACGTCGCCGTGGTCGTCGTCGGCGGCGGCCCCACCGGGATCACCGTCGCCACCCTGCTCGCCCAGTACGGTGTCGACACCATCGTGCTGGACCGATGGGCACAGGTGTATCCGCAGCCGCGTGCGGTCCACCTCGACGACGAGGTCTACCGCATCCTGGCCCGGCTCGGGGTGGCCGAGGAGTTCGCCGGCATCTCCCGCCCAGCCCACGGGCTCCGGCTGGTCGACCGCACCATGGCGGTGCTGGCCGAATTCCGTAGAGACATAGCTCTGACTAGCAACGGTTTTCCCGCCGCCAACATGTTCGATCAGCCTGAGCTCGAAGAGGTGCTCCGGGCGAACCTGGTGCGTCATCCGCGTGCGTGCTTCCGGGGTGACACGGAGGTGCTGGAGGTGGCTGCCGATGCGCGTCCGGTGCGTCTGCGAGTCCGGGACCGGGTGTCCGGTGTGGAGTCGGTGATGACCGCCGACTTCGTGCTCGGGTGCGACGGAGCCAACAGTGTGGTTCGCTCGGCAATCGGTACGCAGATGCGGAACATGAAGTTCGAGCAGCGCTGGCTGGTGATCGACATCGCCACCGACGCAGACCTGCATCAGTGGGAGGGGGTGCACCAGGTCTGCGACAGCGGTCGCGCCGGCACGTACATGAGGATCGGCACCACCCGATATCGCTGGGAGTTCCGGCTTCTCGATCACGAATCAGTGGACGACTACGCAGATCTGGCCGCGGTACGCCCGCTGATCGCGCCGTGGACCCGCGGCGTTCCCGACACCGAGCTACAGGTGATTCGTACCGCGGAGTACACGTTTCGCGCCCAGCTCGCCGACAGATGGCGGCGCGGTAACGTCTTCCTCCTCGGCGATGCCGCCCACCTGACCCCGCCGTTCATCGGCCAGGGCATGGGCG
The DNA here is from genome assembly GCF_055419625.1 of Mycobacterium sp. IDUB_1. Classification (NCBI taxonomy): domain Bacteria; kingdom Bacillati; phylum Actinomycetota; class Actinomycetes; order Mycobacteriales; family Mycobacteriaceae; genus Mycobacterium; species Mycobacterium sp. IDUB_1. The sequence continues at coordinate 949,317 of NZ_JBVAYA010000001.1, forward strand.
CCGGGCTGCGCGACGCGATGAACCTGGCGTGGAAGATCGCCGGCGTACTCCGCGGTGACCTGTCACTCGCGGTCCTCGACAGCTACGAGGCCGAGCGCCGTCCGCACGCCCGCCACATGATCGGGCTGGCCCTCAACGTCGGACGGGCCATGACCGCCGGGGGTCGCGTCGGCGCCGCCGTGCGGGCCCTCGTGCTGCCGCGATTGCCACTGATACCCGGGCTCCGGTCGAAGGTCACCGATTCGCAGACCCCGGCGTTGCGCTCGTCGGCTCTGGTGCAGCGCACCCTCCGTACCCGTGGCATTGCGGGTCATCTCTGCCCGAATGTGTTGCTGGACAACGGCCTACATCTGGATGATGAGCTCGGCTGCGGCTTTGGGCTGCTCTCCGCTGTGGCGCCGACCCCGGCGCAGCGGGAGATGGCAGCTGCCCGTGGCGCGCGAACGGTGCACGCGGCCCCAGGATCAGAGCTCGCCCGGTGGTTCGCCGATCACCACGTCACGGCGGCAGTGGTCCGTCCCGACCGCACCGTGATGACCGCAACCCGCGACCTGGACACGGCGTGCCGGGCGCTCCCACTGTTCCTCCCGACCCACGCCCACTACGGAGAGGACTGACCACGTGTTCCGTCGCCCCTCGGCGGTGCCGGTCTATCGACCCGACATCTACACGCGCGCCGCCATTCTCGACCCCTACCCGCACTATCGCGCCCTCCGCGAGCTGGGGCCGGTGGTGTGGCTGCCGCGCCAGCGTCTCTACGCCCTACCCCGCTATGCAGAATGCAAGGCCACCCTGCGCGACGACGGCACCTACCTGTCCGGCCACGGCGTCGCGGCCAACCCGCTGATCAATCGGCTCTCCCGCGGCACGACACTCAACAGCGACGGCGCCGAGCACGACCGGCGCCGCAAACTCGTCGCCCACCGGTTGTTGCCGAGGGCACTGCGCGCGCTCGGTGACGACGTCGGGGCTCAGGCCCGGGCCCTCGTCGACGAGGCGGTTCGGCGGGGCACCGTGGACGGCGTCGCCGATCTGGCCACCGCGCTTCCGCTGGCCGTCGTGCCCGATCTGGTGGGATGGCCCCGTGAGGAGCGTGAGCATCTACTCGACTGGGGTGCAGCGACATTCGACATCCTCGGACCGGCCAATGTCCAGGCGCTCAAAGCCCTGCCGCGTAGCCTGCAGATGCTGCGCTTCGCTCGTCGCGTCGTGCGGGAACGCAACGTGCTGCCCGGCAGCATGGCCCACGAACTGCTGACCGCTGTCGACGAAGGCACGCTCAGCGCCGACGAGGTGCCGCCGCTGCTCATCGACTACATCGCGCCGTCGCTCGACACCACGGTCAGCGCCATCTCCAGCGCGCTCTACCTGTTCGCCACCCATCCCGAGCAATGGCAGCTGCTCAGAGAAGAACCGCAGCGGTTGGCCAATGCGGTCAACGAGGTGGTTCGCTTCGAATCGCCGCTGCGTGCCTTCACACGAAAAGCTTTGAGGGAGAGAGAGATCGGTGGGACCAGCATTCCGGCGGGCGCTCGGGTGCTGGTGCTGTACGCCTCGGCCAACCGCGACGAACGCGAATGGAGTGCCCCCGATGCGTTCGACATCCGCAACGACGCCGGACGCCACGTCGGGTTCGGCAACGGCGCGCACGCCTGCGCCGGTCAAGGACTCGCCCGGCTGGAGACCACTGCCATGCTCCAGGCGCTGCTCGACCGCGTGAAGCGCATCGAGCTGGTCGGCGAGCCGACCTGGGCGGTCAACAACATCATCCACCGCCACGAGCACCTCCCGGTGCGGCTCGTCCCCGCCTGAGGGCACCGACGCCAGGGTCCGGCAGACTGGTCGCCGTGACGACCACCAAGTCGGTAGAAGTCGGCGGCACGCGCAGCTTCCTGCCCGCCGTCGAGGGTCTGCGGGCCTGCGCGGCCATCGGCGTCGTCGTCACTCACGTCGCGTTCCAGACCGGCCACACCACCGGGATCACCGGCCGGCTGCTCGGCCGCTTCGACCTGGCGGTCGCCGTGTTCTTCGCGTTGTCCGGCTTCCTGCTGTGGCGCGGTCACGCCGCGGCCGCTCGCGGTCTGAGGAAACGCCCCGCCACCGGCCACTACCTGCGGTCCCGCTTCGTCCGCATCATGCCGGGCTACCTGGTGGCGGTCGTGGTGATCCTCACCTTGCTGCCCGACGCCAAGGCCGACGCCACGGTCTGGCTGTCCAATCTGACTCTGACCCAGATCTATGTGCCGCTGACATTGACCGCCGGGCTGACCCAGATGTGGAGCCTGTCGGTCGAGGTGGCCTTCTACATCGCGCTGCCGTTGCTGGCGCTGCTGGCGCGCCGGGTGCCGGTCCGCGCCCGCATCCCGGTCATCCTCGCCGCCGCCGTCGCCAGCCTGTTCTGGGTGCGTATCCCGTTCGATCCCGACTCCGGACACAACCTGTGGAACTGGCCGCCGGCGTTCTTCTCCTGGTTCGCCGCGGGCATGGTGCTCGCCGAGCTGACCGTCTCTCCCGTCGGCCTCGCCCACCGGGTGGCCCGGAACCGGGTGCTGACGGCCGGTATCGCTGCGGCCGCGTTCCTGGTCGCGGCCTCGCCGCTCGCGGGCCGGGAGGGCCTGCAGTTCGGCACGATCGGCCAGGTCACGATGAAGACCGCGATGGGCGCGATCGTCGCGGGCGCATTGCTCGCGCCGCTGGTTCTCGACCGCCCCGACACTACGCACCGGCTGCTGGGGCATCCGGTCATGGTGACGCTGGGCCGCTGGTCCTACGGGTTGTTCGTGTGGCATCTGGCCGCGCTGGCGATGGTGTTCCCGATGCTGGGCGAGTTCGCGTTCAACGGCCACTTCGTACCGGTGCTGCTGCTGACGGTCGGCTTCGGGTTCGCGATCGCAGCGGTCAGCTATGCCCTGGTCGAATCACCGTGCCGCAACGCGTTGCGCCGCTGGGAGCGCCGCAACGACCCCACGCCGCTCGACAGCTCTGTCGACGATGTCACCGAGCCAGCCGTCGCGAGATGATCTCGTCCCGAACGGCCGACCTGCGCGCCTTGCCCGCATCGTCGCGCAACGGACGATCGGTGAGCTCGACGGTGCGCGGGATCTTGAAGGGCGCGAGCCGCCCGGCCAGAAACGCCGTGACGTCGTCGGCGGTGAGCCCCGGCGCCTGTACCAGGACGTAGGGCACCTGACCCAGGTCCTCGTCCGGTACGCCGACGGCGAGGCTGGACAGCACCCGAGGATGTTCGGCGAGGGCCGATTCGATCTCGGCGGGGTAGACGTTGCGGCCGCCGACGGTGAACATGTCGACGCGGCGGTCGGTCAGGTAGAGAAAGCCGTCATTGTCGAAATAGCCCAGATCGCCGAGGGACTCCCAGCCGTCTCGGCTCTTGGCGGTGCTGCCCACGTAGCGGTAGGTGGGCCGCGATCCCGCGTCGCGCCGCATGTAGATCTCGCCGGGCACCCCGGGCGGGCAGACGTTGCCGTCGTCGTCGAGCACCGTCATCTCACCGGCGACCACGACGCCGACGGAGCCCGGGTGTGTCAGCCACTGCTCGCCGGAGATGAACGTGAGCGCCTGCAGCTCGGTGCCGCCGTAGAGCTCCCAGACCACCTCCGGCCCGAGCAGGTCGATCCAGGCGCGCTTGACCACCGGCGGGCAGGGCGCCGCGAGATGCCAGAACCGGCGGATCGACGACAGGTCGTAGGCCTCGGGATTCTCCCGGTACACCGGCAGCAGGCGCTGCATGATCGTCGGCACCGTGGTCAGGAACGTCACCCGGTGCTCGGTGACCAGCCGCAGGAATTCGTGCGGATCGAACCGCGGCATCACCACCAGGTGGTGTCCCTGCAGCAGACCCACCGCGAACGTCGTGAACCCGGTGTTGTGGCTCAGCGGCACCGAGATCAGCGACACGTCGCCGTCCTGGGCGCCCAGCGGGGTGCCGATCGCCGCGGGGATGCGGCTGTCGTTGCCCGCCTCGATCAGTTTGGGCCGCCCGGTGCTGCCCCCCGAGGCCATCGACTTCCACACCGGTGACACCGCCTCGGGCACGGGATCATCCGAAAAGCCCTGCGCCACAGAAACTGTCGTACTGCGTGTGACTCCGGTCGGGTCGGCGCGCCCGATCAGCGCGGCGGGGCGGCGCAGTTCCAGCAGGGCGGCCAACTCGGCATCGGGCAGCCGCGCGGACAGCGGTTGCGGTATCGCGCCCAGCTTCCAGCAGGCCAACACCGCGTAGACCCAGTCCAGCGAGTTGGGCAGCACGATCGTCACGTAATCGCCGACACCCACCCCCAGCGACGCCAGACCCCGTGCCAGGCGGTTCGTGACCGCGTCCAGGTCGGCCCGGGTCACGGTGACGCCGGCGCAGGTGACGGCAGGGGCGTCGGGGCCCCGGACGGCGAGCGCCGAGACCTGGGTGCTGATCGGAGGGACGGGTGAGCTCATGTCAGCCATCCTGCGGGGTGGGCGTTTCGGTACGGCGGGGAATCGCGGAGACGGCGACCGCCACGACGGAGACCAGTGCCGGCAACTGCACCCACGGCGAATGGCCGATGTAGCCGTCGACCGAGCGCCACGGGTACATGCTGAGCACGGCGCCGGCCAGTGTCAGCCCACCGGCGGCCGCGACGACGGTGATGTTGTCACACAGCGCTTCTCGGCGGCGCAGCAGGAAACGCGCGGTGAACGCGGCCGCGGCCACTACCGTGCCGACAGGCCCCGCGATCACCGTCGCGGCCACGGTGGCGGCGACGCCGATGGCGACCAGGCCGGGTGCCCACGTCTGCGCAGGAGCTCTGGGTGCGGTACGCCGTCGCATCGGGACGACGGCCAGCGCGAACAGCAGCGGCAACAGGGCCAGACCACCGACCAGGCCGGCCCGATACGGGGTGTTGGCGGTGAACTCCATCGTCACGGCACCATCAGCGCTCGGCGGCACCAGCCAGCCCTGCTGCCAGCCGTTGACGGTGATGGCGCGCAGCGCCGTGCCGTCCGGGCCGCGGGCCGACCACCCGGGATTGATGCTCTCGGGCACCACCAGCACCCGCTCGCGGTCCGACGGTGCGACGCCGACCTGCCTGCGATCGTTGGCCCACTGCTCGGTGTCGACGGACTGCTCTGCTGCCGAGCGGATCTCACCAGCCTGGGGGGTGTCGAGCGCGACACCGTCGACCACGAGAGCCGCTCCGGGGCTGATCACCAGCTCCTGCTGTCCTGCGGGCAGCGCGATCGGCCCGGAGCGACAGGGTGCAGCGGGGATCGGGGCGCCGTCGAGCAGGGCGCCGACGGTGGTGCGGACCGAGGTCTGGATGAACTGCCCGGCGACGGCGATGATCGGACCCTGGCCGCACCCGAGTGTGATCGTGCGGGTGCGGTTCTCGGCGGCATCCGCCGCGCCGATGGGCCGGCCCCGCGGATCCAGGGCGACCACCTCGGCCAGACCCGGCGGTTTGAGCTGGTCGAAACCCAGTGCAGTGCGGTCGATCACGTCGTGCCAGTCAAGCAGGGAGATCGTGATCGTGTCGGTCACCCGGGTCGCCAGCCGTAGCGTCTCGGTGCCGTCGGTGAGGCGGCGCACCTCGGGTCCGCCGCCCAGGTCGACAGCGATCAGCGTCGGATGCGCGGGCAGCGTCGACTCGCTCGGTGTCACCCGTAGTGACGACACAGGCTGTGCGGACGGCAGTTTGAGTACCAAAGTGGCGGGCGAGCGCGGCTGGGTCACGCGCTGGGGTGCCGTCCATGCGGTGCCGGGATCACCGTCGGTGGCCGCGTAGGCCGAACCCAGCACATCGATCAGGTCGGCGTCGCCGCCGGCGCGGGTGGTGTCGGGCTGGGCGATCAGGTCGGCGAGCTTGGGGCCCTGGCGGGCGCGCACCCACACCGTCGGCGTGACCTCCACGGGGCTCGGCACCGTGAGGGTACGGCTCAGGTTGACCGGCTCCTCGGAAGCCAGCGCCATCGCGGCCGAACACCGCAGGCCGGTGTCACTCGACGCGCAGCCCAGGCGGCCCAGCAGTTCGGTGCCCAGATCCCATTGCGCCACAGTCGAACCGGGCGGCGGACCGGGTACCTCAGCGGTATGGCGCAGGTTCACCGGGTGGGCGAAACCGTTCGCGTCGTACTGCGTGACCGACAGGTCGGTGATGCCGAACTGCACGCCGGGGGAGCCGTCGTCGGTGGCCACCGCGGTGATGCGCACCCACGGCGATTCGCCGTACGGCAGTGCGACGGTGAGCGGTTTGCCCGGCTCGTCGAACCGCACCGTGCTGGTCCCGGTGACCGTGGACACCTCGACCCGGCGGACCTGCGCCCCGAGTGCGGTGGCGCTCGGAGTCAGCGTCAACGTCGCATTGGTGACGGGGTGGTCGAAATCGATCTGCAGCCACTGCCCGATCGCGCTCTGCAAGGAATTGGACACCCAGCTCGTCGACGAGTCGCCGTCGATCGCGGCCGGGGGACCCGACGCCGGTGAAACATTGGGCAGCGCAGTGGAATCCGACGCTGCACTCGACACCGTGATCCGGCCGCCGTCCCACGCACCCTTCACGGGCGTGGCGTCGCGCGACGGATAGTCGGGCACGCGGTTGAAGGTGTTGCGGGCGTCGCCGGGGGCGCGGACCGCCGAGCTGTGATCGTCCACCCGGCCGTAGTCGGTCTCCCGTGCCATCGGGGTGTCGGTGACCGTCACCAGCGGGGCCGTCAGCCCGGCGCGCAGCGCATCCTGGGTGAGCAGGGCAGGGCCGAGCGGGGGCCGGCCGGTCAGGCGGCGGCGTTCGTCGAGACGCAGCAACGATTCCGGTGCGCCGTCGACACGGGGCATGGCGTCGGCGTCGACGACATAGGGCGCCATCGCGTCAGGGGGGCCGGCCACGCGGTAGATCTCCACGGCGGGATAGCGGGGCCGCAGCCCGCTGTCGGTGATGAAGCCCTCCAGCGTGCCCGGGCCCACCGTGTCGCCGAACTCGGCCACCTTGGTCAGGCCCGGCGAGCCGTCGATGGCCCGGTGCACCAGGATCGGGCGCGCCGATCTGCTGTCCTGGTCCAGGTCGTTGCGCACCACCACATACGAAACACCCTGCCGCACAAGGGTGTCGGTGAGCCCGGCGGAGGGCCGGCCCGCGGCGAGGAGCCGCTGCACCGAATCGAGCGCCCGGATGGTCTCCGGCGGGGTCAGCGGGATCGAATCCCGCACCCCCCAAGCACTCTCGCCGAGCACCTGCAGCGGCTCGTCGTGGCTGTTGCCCCACACCTGGGTCGCGAACGGCGCACCCGGGGCGACGAGGACACGTCCCCCGGCATCGTGCTCGTCGAGCCACGCCGCCGTGTCATGCCAGTACTGCGGGATCGCGTCGAACGTCCCCGGCGGCGTCAACCGACCCGTCCACGCCAGCGATGTCGCCGCGACCAACGCAGCCAGCACCACGACTCCGACGGCCACCCGCTTGTCGTCCTCGGGGTGGGCGAACGCGCGCCGCCACACCGGCCGCGGCACGCTGCCCGGCAGCGGGAGCCGGCCCAGCAGGTGCGCGATCCCCAGCGCCAGCGGCAACCGCAGCAGCGGCTCGAGTTTGTGCAGGTTGCGCAGCGGGGTGCCGTCGCCGTCGAGGAATGCCTGAACCTGCGCCGCGATCGGCGAACCGAGCCCGCCGGAGTAACCGGCAGCCAGCAGCACGACTCCCACCAGCAGCATCGTCACCAGCCGCCCCCGCGCCGGCATGCTCCGCAACGCCAGGCCCGCCAGCCCGCCCGCCGCGACGAGCGTCGTCGCCAGGACGGCGGCCGAGGCGGTCACCAGCGTCGACCCCGCAGTCGCGGTCGGTGCCACATACGGCGTCCAGGCGCCCGTGCCGCGCAGCATCTCGGTCAGTGACATCCACTGTGTCGTCACACCCGACGACTCGATGAAGTCGAGGAACGGCGGGCTGATGCGGCCCAGCTGCAGCAGCGCGACCACCCACCACGCCACCGCAAGGGCCACGCACGGCAGCCACCACGCCACGAAGCGCCGCCATGTCGGCCCCGGTCGGTGGCACGCCAGCCACACCACCGCGCACAGGCACGCCGTCAGCGTCGCGACCGCGTTGACCGCACCCATCAGCGCGATCGCCCCTGCCGAGCGCGCGGCCAGCAGACGGACCCGCGGATCACCCCCTGTCTTTCCCACCCCTGCCGTCCCGCCCTGAAGAGCCATGATGACCGGCAGTAACACCCACGGCGCCAGCATCATCGGCAGCGTCTCCGATGAGATCGCCCCGATCGTCGTCAGCACCCGCGGGGACAGCGTGAAGGCCAGAGCGCCGATCACCCGCGAGGTGGTGGTGCCGATCTGTAGGGCCTCGGCGACGCGCAGCACGCCCCAGAACCCGGCCACCAGCAACATCGCCCACCACAGCCGCTGGGTGATCCACCCGGGCACCCCGAGCAGGTCACCGGCGAGAAAGAACGTGCCGTGCGGGAACAGATAGCCGTACGCCTGGTTCTGCGCCTGACCGAAGGGCAGCTCGCTGTTCCACAGCGTGAACGCGCGCGTCAGGAAGCGCAGCGGATTGGCGGTGAGATCGAGCTTGGTGTCCGGGGAGATCTGGCCGGGGGACTGGGCGAACGTCAGGACCAGTGCCGCCGCGGCGGCCACCCACAACCAGCGCCGCGACAGCGGCAGGGTTGTCGGCTCAGCTACGGTCGCCGTACTCGACCCTGTTGAGCACCGCGGACGCAGGATCGCCCGCTTGCAGAGGGGGCCTGGTGTCCTGCTGGACCATCAGCGTGACCCCGAACACGGCCGCCGCGCCCAACAGCAGGCCGACGACGACGCTGGCCGCCGCAGGTACGAGGAACCGATCCATGGGCCACAAACTAGCACGGGCGACTCTCCAGCTCTGGGGGCACGATGAGCACCGGGCGGTGTCCTCGGCGCCGCACGTGGTCGGCGACGCTGGACTGCACCAGCGCGCGGAAACCCGTGATCGCACGCGTTCCCGTGACGATCAGATCGGCGTCGACCTCGTCGGCCGCCGCGATGATCGTCGCCCACACCGTGGAGGTCTGCGCTGTGCACATCGGTTCGGCGGGCAGACCGGCCGCCGCCGCCAGCGCGACACCGTCGGCGTTGGTGCGCTGCGCCTCGGCCAGTGCCATGTCGATCTCGTCGGCGGCCGGCGGATCGGGTGGCCCGTCCAGGTCATAGGAGACCGGGGGCGAGCCGCGGTCGATCGGCGCCCAGACCGTCAGCACGACCGCACGATGGACGGTCAGGAACCGGCTGGCGTGCTCCACCGCGCGGCGTGCCGTCGGGGACCCGTCGAAGGCGATGAGCACGACGGTCTCCTCGCCTGGCATTCGGTCCTCCTCCTCGCGCCGGTTTCCCCTCAGACTATGGCTGGGGATGCCTTGCAGTTAGGGTCGAGCCCGATGGTTGTTTCGAGAAGCGCACTCAGGACCCTGACCGGAATTCTCGCGACATCGGTGCTGCTGGCCGGATGCGCCTCCTCGGACGCCAACCAGCCCGCCGAGTCGCCGACGGCCTCGACCGTCGCCCAGGCTGCCGGTCCGCAGCCGGGCATCGCGCCCCCGCAGGCCCCGGCGCCCGCATGTGGCGATCCCGCCGCGGCAGTGGCGGCCATGTCGACCCGCGACAAGCTGGCCCAGCTGCTGATGGTCGGGGTGACCGGCGCGGCCGACGCCCGCGCGGTCGTCGACAGCCAGCATGTCGGCGGCATCATGATCGGCAGCTGGACGGACCTGTCGATGCTCTCCGACGGCTCGCTCACCGACATCGCCGCCAACGCGGGGCCGCTGCCGCTGGCGGTCAGCGTGGACGAGGAGGGCGGCCGGGTGTCCCGGCTGGCGAAGCTGATCGGCAGCCAGCCCGCTCCCCGGACACTGGCCGCGACCGACACGCCCGAGCAGGTCTACCAGATCGCGCTCGACCGGGGCCGCCAGATGCGCGGCATGGGCATCACCATCGACTTCGCGCCCGTCGTCGACGTCACCGACGCCCCCGACGACACCGTGATCGGTGACCGCTCCTTCGGCGCCGACCCCGCCACCGTCACCGACTACGCAGGCGCCTACGCCCGCGGGCTGCGCGACGCCGGCCTGCTCCCGGTGCTCAAGCACTTCCCCGGCCACGGGCACGGCTCCGGTGATTCGCACGCCGGCAGCGTGGTCACCCCGCCTCTGGCGGATCTGCAGGCAGGCGACCTCGTGCCCTACCGGACGTTGACGGCGCAGGGACCTGTGGCCGTGATGGTCGGCCACATGGAGGTGCCCGGCCTCACCGGCAGCGAACCCGCCAGCCTCAGCCCTGCTGCCTACGCGCTGCTGCGCTCGGGTGACTACGGCGGCCCGCCGTTCGGCGGCGTGGTGTTCACCGACGATCTGTCCAGCATGAAGGCCATCTCAGACCGGTTCGGCGTCGCCGACGCGGTGCTGCGTTCCCTGCAGGCCGGCGCGGACGTCGCGCTGTGGATCACCACGACCGAGGTGCCCGCGGTGCTGGACCGGCTCGAGAAGGCTGTCGCGGCGGGAGAATTGTCCTCCTCTGCCGTTGACGCGTCGGTGACCCGATTGGTCGCTCTGAAGGGGCCCTCACCGCGCTGCGGCGGCTGATTCGTCAGCCAGTGCTTACCCTGTGTTGGTAGGCATGTTGGCTTTCAGACGAGAAAGGCGCGTCATGGCAGGTGGGACCAAGCGCTTGCCTCGCGCCGTCCGCGAGCAGCAGATGCTCGACGCAGCCGTGCAGATCTTCTCGGTGAACGGTTACCACGAGACATCGATGGACGCGATCGCCGCCGAGGCACAGATCAGCAAGCCGATGCTGTACCTGTACTACGGCTCCAAAGAAGAGCTGTTCGCCGCCTGCCTCGACCGTGAGCTGGCCCGGTTCGTCGACGAGGTGCGCGACAAGATCGACTTCGACGACCCACCGAAAGAGCTGCTGCGCAGCGCTGTACTGGCGTTCCTCAAGTACATCGACGAGAACCGTTCGTCCTGGATGGTGCTCTACACCCAGGCGACGAGCTCGCAACGGTTCGCCCACACCGTGCGCGAAGGGCGCGAGCGCATCATCGAACTCGTCGGCCGGTTGCTGCGCTCGGGCACCCGGTTCCCCGGTCCGAACACCGATTTCGACATGATGGCCGTCGCTCTGGTGGGTGCCGGCGAGGCGGTGGCCTCGCGGGTCAGCACCGGGGACGCCGACGTCGATGAGGCCGCGGCACTGATGATCGACCTGTTCTGGCTGGGCCTCAAGGGCGCCCCGGCGCCGTCGGAGGCACCGTCCGACGCGTTCCCCGACGCCGAGGCCGTCTCACAGACCTGAGCCGCTCAGGCCGGTGAGACGGTGCCCGTGAGGTGCGGATGTCCCTTGCTCAGGTGCCGCAGCGTCAACTCCCACCCGTCGCCGTGCCGGTCCACGTACAGCCCGGCCTTGGCGGGCAGCACGACGGGCTTGGCGAACTTGACCGAGTACGTGACCGCATCCGGCAGCTGGCCTTCGATGTTCGCCAAAACGGCTGCCGCGCTCCACATTCCGTGAGCGATGACGGTAGGAAAACCGAACAGCTTGGCTGCGATCGCGTTGGTGTGGATCGGATTGTGGTCACCGCCGACGGACGCGTAGTGCCGGATCTGGCCGGGCGTGACCGACAGCACCGCGTTCGGCGGGCCCAGCTTGGGCTGCTTGGCCGGCGGCGGTTTCGGTTCGTCGGACAGGCTGGTGCGCTGCTGGTGCAGGAACGTGGTGACCTGATGCCAGGCCGTCTCGTTGCCGACCGTGACGTCGGTGATCACGTCGACCAGCAGCCCGCGGCGGTGCTCACGCATGTTCTCGGCATGCACCGCAGCCGAGACGGTGTCGGTCACCGCGATCGGACGGTACTGGGTGATGCGGTTCTCCACGTGCACCGAACCCATGGCGGCGAACGGGAAGTCGAACCCCGTGATCAGCGCCATCACCGTCGGGAACGTCAACGCGAACGGGTAGGTCAGCGGCACCGTGTTCGCGAACCGCAAGCCGGTGGCGTTCGCGTACGCCGCGACGTGCGCCGGATCGATGCTGAGCTCGTCGACCGTGAGCCGGCGCTCGGGCAGCGTGTCCCCGCGCGGGACGAACGGCAGCGCGCCCGCAGCGGCCAGGACCAGGTTGCGCAGCCCCGACGGCTGCTCGCCCTCGCTCACGTCAGGCCCCCAGCAGTGCTTGGCCGCACACGCGAATCGTGTTGCCCGTCACGGCATTCGACGCCGGGCTCGCGAAGTAGGCGATGGCTTCGGCGACGTCGACGGGCTGACCACCCTGGAACAGCGAGTTGAGCCGGCGCCCCACCTCGCGGGTGGCCAGCGGGATCGCGTCGGTCATCTTGGTCTCGATGAAGCCGGGAGCGATCGCATTGATCGTGATGTTCTTCTCGCCGAACTGCGGGGCCAGTGCGTCAGTCAGCCCGATCATGCCGGCCTTGGTCGCGGCGTAGTTGGTCTGCCCGCGGTTGCCCGCGATGCCGGCCATCGAGGAGAGCCCGACGATGCGGCCGCCGTCGCCGATCGTCCCGTTGCCCACCAGTCCCTCGGCCAGGCGAAGCGGGGCAAGCAGATTCACCGCGATCACGGAGTCCCAGCGGCTCTCGTCCATGTTGGCCAGCAGCTTGTCGCGGGTGATGCCGGCGTTGTTGACGAGGATGTCCAGCGTGCCGCCGTAGTGCTGCGTGACGTGCTCGGTGATGCGGTCCACGGCGTCGGCGGCGGTCACGTCGAGCGTCAGCGCGGTGCCGCCGATCTTGGTGGCCAGCTCGGCAAGCGGCTCGGCAGCTCCTTCGATGTCCACCGCGATCACCTTGGCCCCGTCGCGGGCGAACACCTCGGCGATCGTCGCGCCGATTCCGCGGGCGGCGCCGGTGACCACGGCGACCTTCCCGTCGAGCGGCTTGTCCCAGTCCGCGGGCGGGGTGGCGTCTGCCGCACCGACCCGGAACACCTGCGCGTCCACGTAGGCCGACTTCGCCGACAGCAGGAAGCGCAGCGTCGACTCCAGGCCGGTGGCGGCCGGCTTCGCGTCGGGGTGCAGGTACACCAGGCCGATGGTGGCGCCGTTGCGGAGCTCCTTGCCCAGCGAGCGGGTGAACCCCTCGAGCGCGCGCTGGCAGGTGCGCTCGTGGACGTCGCTGATCTCCTCGGGGGTGGTGCCGATGACGACCACCCGGCCCGAGTGGCCGAGGTTGCGCAGCAACGGGGTGAAGAACTCGTAGAGCCCCTTGAGGCCTTCCGGCTGGGTGATGCCGGTGGCGTCGAACACCAGACCGCCGAACTTGTCCGCCCAGCGACCGCCGAGGTTGTTCACCACCAGGTCGTAGTCCTCGGCCAGGGCGGCCCGCAGCGGCTCGACCACGCGGCCCTCACCGCCGATCAGCAGCGAGCCCGCCAGCGGCGGTTCGCCGGCCTTGTAGCGGCGCAGCGGTTCGGGCTGCGGTACGCCCAGCTGCTTGGCCAGGAAGGATCCCGGTCCGGAGTTGACGACTTGGGAGAGGAGATCGGTAGCCACGGCGCTGCCTTTCGAGAATCCGGGTACATGACTGTGGACGGTGGTGGGGTTACCCAGCACTGTCGTATCCATCACGAACTTACTCCAGAGTAAGAACGGTGGGTAGTATGACCCTCGACACCAACCACCCTCGCGACGCCGGGAGGCAGACGTGGCCGACAAGACAACCCGACGGGTAGCCATCCTCGGAGGCAACCGGATACCGTTCGCGCGCTCGGACGGCGCGTACGCGAACGCGTCCAACCAGGACATGTTCACCGCCGTCCTGGACGGGCTGGCCGAACGCTTCGACCTGAAGGGCGAGGCCCTGGACGCGGTGATCGGCGGCGCCGTGCTCAAGCACAGCCGCGACTTCAATCTCATGCGCGAATGCGTGCTGGGTAGCTCGCTGTCCTCCTACACGCCGGCGTTCGACCTGCAGCAGGCCTGCGGCACCGGTCTGCAGGCCGCCATCGCGGCCGCCGACGGCGTCGCCGCGGGCCGCTACGAGGTCGCCGCCGCGGGCGGGGTGGACACCGCGTCTGACGCCCCGATCGCGCTCGGCGACGACCTGCGCGGGGTGCTGCTGAGCCTGCGCCGGGCCAAGTCCAACGTCGACCGACTCAAGCTGGTGGGCAAGCTGCCCGCGGCGCTCGGCATCGAGATCCCCGTCAACAGCGAGCCGCGTACCGGCATGTCGATGGGCGAGCACGCCGCGGTGACGGCCAAGGAGATGGGCGTCAAGCGCGTCGACCAGGACGAACTGGCTGCCGCGAGCCATCGCAACATGGCCGCCGCCTACGACCGCGGCTTCTTCGACGATCTGGTCAGCCCGTTCCTCGGGCTCTACCGCGACAACAACCTGCGGCCCGACTCGTCGCCGGAGAAGCTCGCCAAGCTCAAGCCGGTGTTCGGCGTACGCAACGGCGACGCGACGATGACCGCGGGCAACTCGACCCCGCTGACCGACGGTGCATCCGTGGCGCTGTTCGCCTCCGAGGAGTGGGCGGCCGCACGGTCCATCCCGGTGCTGGCCTACTTCGTCGACGGCCAGACCGCCGCGGTGGACTACGTCAACGGCCGCGACGGGCTGCTGATGGCACCGACGTACGCGGTGCCGCGGCTGCTGGCCCGCAACGGCCTGACGCTGCAGGACTTCGACTTCTACGAGATCCACGAGGCGTTCGCGTCGGTGGTGCTGGCCACGCTGGCGGCCTGGGAGTCCGAGGAGTACTGCAAGGAGCGCCTCGGCCTCGATGCCGCGCTCGGCTCGATCGACCGGTCGAAGTTGAACGTCAACGGCTCGTCGCTGGCGGCCGGGCACCCGTTCGCAGCAACCGGCGGGCGCATCGTGGCGCAGCTGGCCAAGCAGCTCAACGAGAAGAAGAAGGAGACGGGTCAGCCGGTCCGTGGCCTGATCTCGGTGTGCGCAGCGGGCGGCCAGGGCGTCACCGCAATCCTCGAGGCCTAGCTTCCACTACGCCCAAACCAACGTTTGGGCGGGAAAGTGCGAGACGAGGTCGCCTTTTCGTCGATCTCGGCGCTAGAGACCATCGAGCCATTCGGTGATCGCGGCGACGGCGTCGCGGAAGAAAATCCGGTAGGACCGGTCGGCCACGTAGCCGATGTGCGGCGTGGCCGTCACGGTCGCCATCGTGCGCAACGGGTGCGCCGCGGGCAGCGGCTCGGTGTCGAAAACGTCGAGACCGGCACCGGCGATGGCACCCGAGGTCAGGGCATCGACCAGCGCGGCCTCGTCGACGATCGGTCCGCGCGACGTGTTGATCAGCAGCGCAGTCGGCTTCATCGCGGCCAGTTCCGCGGCGCCGATCAGCCCGCGAGACCGTTCGCTCAGCCTCAGATGCACGGTCAGCACGTCGGCGGTGGCGAAGAACTCCTCGCGCGGCAGGTAGCGCGCTCCTGCCGCGGTCGCAGCCACGGGGGTGAGGTTCTCACTCCACGCCACCACGTCCATGCCGAAGGCCGCCCCGATGCGGGCGACCCGCGACCCGATCCGCCCGAGGCCGAGCACGCCCAGCACCCGGCGATCCAGTTCGAGGCCGACCGTCGTCTGCCACCCGCCATCGGCGATCGACCGGCTCTCGGCGACCAGGTGCCGTGACGCCGCCAGGATCAGCGCCCAGGTGAGTTCGACCGTCGATGCCACGCTGCCGCCGGTACCGCTGACGTGAATGCCCAGCTCCTGGGCGCCCGCCATGTCAATCGATGCATTGGTGGGACCGGTCGATGCGATCATCTTCAGCCGGGGCAAGCGCTCGAGGACCGTGCGCGGCAGCGGTGTGCGTTCACGCATCACGAAGATCACGTCGAATGGCGCGAGCCTGGCCACCAGATCGTCCTCGTCGGACACATGGTCAGAGAACGTGGTGACGTCGGCGCGCGCGGTGACCGGTGACCAGTCGGCCGAGGTCAGCGCGACGCTCTGGTAATCGTCCAGGACGGCGATCCGGATCCGCGGGCTGCTCATCCTGCGACGATATGCCCGATGGGACCGGGGGAACTCGTACCGATCGGAGCCGCGCCGAAACAGGCGAAAAGTTTTTCCGCGACGCTGTAACGCCTCGGCGGGGGTCGTCGATACACCTGATAGCTCCGTGTTGCCGTCTGACCCCCCGACCCGACGGCAACACGGGGCTCTTACATTTTGAGCATGCAGATCAGCATGTTCGGACAGCTCTCCGGCCTCGCCGGCGGTTCGCCCATCGACGCCACCATCGCCTACCTCACGCAGCTGCGCGACGAGGGCTTCGGCCGCGTCTGGATGAGCCAGCTGCCCCACGAGCCCGACCTCCTGACCGTCCTGGCCATCGCGCTGCGCGAGGTCGACACGATCGAGGCGGCCAGCGGCGTCATCCCGATCCAGAACCAACACCCCATGCACATGGCGCAGGCCGCGCTGACCGTCAGCCTCGCCTCCCAGGGCCGGTTCGTGCTCGGCCTCGGCATGACCCACGCCGCCGTGACGGAGGGAATGTGGGGCATCCCGTGGGACAAGCCGGTGCGACGGCTCAACGAGTACCTGGACGGGTTGCTACCTCTGCTGGCCGGCGAACAGGCCGCCGCCTCCGGTGAGACGGTGACGACGCGCGGGGCGCTGGTGGTGCCCGGAGCGCCGCGCCCCGACGTGTACATCGCCGCACTGGGGCCGCAGATGCTGCGGTTGGCGGGGCGACGGACGTCGGGCACGTGTACGTGGATGACGGGACCGGCGACGCTGAGCGGGCACGTCAGCCCGTCGCTGCGGCAGGCCGCCGCGGATGCGGGCCGCCCGGAGGATGCGGTGCGCGTCGTCGCGGCGCTGCCGATCGCGGTGACCGACGATCCCGACGCGTTGCGCGCGGAGGCCGCCGAACAGTTCGCGATCTACGGCACGCTGCCGTCGTATCGGGCGATGCTCGATCGCGAGGGGTATGCCGGGCCGCAGGACGCGGCGATCATCGGCGACGAGGCGACGGTGCGTGACCGGCTCGCCGACCTCGGGTCGGCGGGTGTCGACGAGTTCGTCGCCGCTGTCTTCGCGGCCGATCCGGAGGTGCGGGACCGCACCCGGGCCTTCCTCCGCTCACTGGGCTGAGTTCTTCCCGCGACCAGACGCGAACTCACGCCGACACGCCGCGACAACATGCGAGTTCGCGTCTGCTCGCCCAGGAAACGCAAGACGCCCCCGGGAAGAGTCCGGGGGCGTCTCGTGGATGAGGCGGTCTAGAAGGCCGCTTCGTCCAGCTCCATGACCTCGTTGTCGAGGTTGTCGAGGATCGCGCGGGTGCTGGTCAGCATCGGCAGCATGTTCTTCGCGAAGAACGACGCGACAGCGAGCTTGCCCTCGTAGAAGGCCCGCTCGTCACCGGTCGCGCCGGCGTCGAGCTTCTCGATCGCCACCGCGGCCTGGCGCTGCAGCAGCCAGCCGAGCATCAGGTCGCCGACGCTCATCAGGAAGCGCACCGAGCCCAGGCCCACCTTGTAGATGCTCGCGGCATCGTCCTGCGCGGCCATCAGGTAGCCGGTCAGCGTGGCGGCCATGCCCTGCACGTCCTCCAGCGCGGTCGCCAGCAGCGCACGCTCGGACTTCAGCCGCCCGTTGCCGGTCTCGGACTTCACGAACTGCTCGATCTGGCCGGCCACGTGCGCCAGCGCCACACCCTTGTCGCGGACGATCTTGCGGAAGAAGAAGTCCTGCGCCTGGATGGCGGTGGTGCCCTCGTACAGCGAGTCGATCTTGGCGTCGCGGATGTACTGCTCGATCGGGTAGTCCTGCAGGAAGCCCGATCCGCCGAACGTCTGCAGCGACTCGGTCAGCTTCGCGTAGGCCTGCTCCGAGCCGACACCCTTGACGATCGGGAGCATCAGGTCGTTGACCTTGACGGCCAGTTCCGGCTCGATGCCGTGAATGGCCTTGGCCACCTCGGCGTCCTGGTGCGTGGCGGTGAACAGGTACAGCGCGCGCAGACCCTCGGCGTAGGCCTTCTGGGTCATCAGCGAGCGACGCACGTCCGGGTGGTGCGTGATGGTCACGCGCGGCGCGGTCTTGTCGGTCATCTGGGTCAGGTCGGCACCCTGCACGCGCGACTTGGCGTACTCCAGCGCGTTCAGGTAGCCGGTCGACAGCGTGGCAATAGCCTTGGTGCCCACCATCATTCGGGCCTGCTCGATCACGTCGAACATCTGCGCGATGCCGTCGTGTACCTCGCCGACGAGCCAACCGACGGCGGGGGTGCCGTGCTGGCCGAGCGAGAGCTCACAGGTGGCCGAGACCTTCAGGCCCATCTTGTGCTCGACGTTGGTGACGAAGACGCCGTTGCGCTCGCCGGGCTCACCGGTCTCGGGATCGAAGTGGAACTTAGGCACGAAGAACAGCGACAGACCCTTGGTACCCGGGCCTGCACCCTCGGGGCGTGCCAGCACCAGATGCATGATGTTCTCGAACAGGTCGTCCGAATCGGCCGAGGTGATGAAGCGCTTCACGCCGTCGATGTGCCACGTGCCATCGGGCTGCTGGACGGCCTTGGTGCGGCCGGCACCCACATCGGAGCCCGCGTCGGGCTCGGTCAGCACCATGGTGGAGCCCCAGCCACGCTCGGCGGCGATCATGGCCCACTTCTTCTGCTCTTCGGTGCCGAGGTGGTAGAAGATGTCGGCGAATCCGGCGCCCATCGCGTACATGTAGACGGCCGGGTTGGCGCCGAGGATGTGCTCCTGCAGGGCCCACGACAGCGCGCTGGGCATCGGCGTTCCGCCGAGCTCCTCGCTGACGGACAGCTTGTCCCAGCCACCCTCGACGACGGCGCGGACGGATTTCTTGAACGCCTCGGGCAGCGTCACCGTGTGGGTCTTCGGATCGAAGACGGGCGGGTTGCGGTCACCCTCTTCGAAGGACGCCGCGACGGGGCCCTCCGCGAGCCGGGCGATCTCGCCCAGCATGTCGACGGCGGTCTCGACGTCGAGGTCGGCATACGAACCCTGACCCAACGCCTTGTCGACCCCGAGAACCTCGAACAGGTTGAACACCTGGTCGCGAACATTGCTCTTGTAGTGGCTCACTTTTCCTCCTCGTCGAGAACGCCACATGCGGTTGGGTACTCACAGCAAGTTACCCACCAGTAACTGCGGCTAACTATACCGCCCGGTAACTTCAACGCAAGATCACTGTGAGCAATTTCTGCGCGCTAACCAACCCAGCAGTTGGCCGGGCCTCGATTTTCGCGGCAATCCGCTGCCTGAGCTGGCCTTATACCCCCTTGTGATGATCGTCACGTTTCGGTGTCTAGGGTGGGAGAGATGGTGTCCAGCATCGGTGTCGGAGTGTGGGGAACGGGCAACATGGGCGCGTCGGCGATCAGGTCCGTCACCGCGTTTCCGGGGTTGCGTTTGACGGCGGTCCTCACCTCGTCGCCGGACAAAGCGGGCCGGGATGCGGCGACGTTCGCCGGACTGGACGCGCCGACGGGAATCGAGGCCAGTACCGACGTCGACGCGGTACTGGGCCACGTAGACGCGGTGGCCTACATGGCCTCCGGTGACATCCGGCCCGACGATGCGGTCACCGACATAGAGCGTTGCCTTCGTGCCGGCGCGCACGTCGTCACGCCCTCGCTGTACTCGCTCTACGACCCGGCGTCCGCCCCGCCCGAGTGGGTGCAGCGCCTCACCGCGGCCGCCGAAGAAGGTGGAGCGTCGTTGCTGGTAAGCGGTGTCGACCCCGGCTGGGCCAACGACGCGCTGGCCGTGACGGCCGCCGGTCTGTGCACCCGCATCCGCACGATCACCTGCCAGGAAATCTTCGACTACTCCACCTACGACCAGCCCTACGCGGTGAAGGTGTCCTGCGGATTCGGCGGGCCGATGGAGGAGACGCCGATGATGCTGCTGCCCTCGATCCCGACGATGGTGTGGGGCGGCAACATCCGCCTCATCGGCCGCGGTTTGGGCATCGAGATCGACGAGATCACCGAGGAGGTCGAGCGGTTACCGCTCGAGGACACCGTGGACACGGTGATGGGTCGGTTCGAGAAGGGCACTCAAGGCGCTTTCTTCCTGCGCGTCATCGGCTGGGCCGGCGGCACGCAACGCGTGATCGTCGAACACATCACGCGCATTCACCCCACGTGCGCCCCGCAGTGGCCGCAGCCAGATCAAGGGGTGGGCGATCACCGTGTGATCGTCGACGGCGATCCGCAACTGACCATCGTGACGAGGGCCGACGTGCCCGGCGGCACCCGCGCCGACGGCGGCAACACCACCGCGGCCAACCGCCTGCTGGGCGCCATCGGCTGGTTGGTCACCCAGAAGCCGGGCATCTACGACGGGCTCGACGTCCCGCTGCATCCCCCGCTCGCGACCGAGGTCGAGGCGACCCGCTGGGCCTGAGCCCCCCGATCAGTGCCCGGCGAGGCGCTTGTTGACCAACCGGGTGAGCCACGCCGGGGAGAACCGGGCCCCGGCCGCCAAGGCCTTGGCCTGGGTGCCGACCGGGAAGTGCACCTGCCGCAGCACCTTTCGGGTCAGGGTGGGTTCGATCGCGGCGGCAATGCCTTCCGCGATGTCCTGCGCGGTGAGCCGGATACCCAGCGAGGTGGTGGTGCCGGTGCTGACGTCGCGGGTCATCGCGGTGTTCACGTACAGCGGCCACATGTCGATCACCCGGATGTCGTGGCGGGCCCACTCCAGGTTCAGCGCCTCGGTCATGGCGCGGACGAAGAACTTGGTCGCGCTGTAGTTGGCGAGCTCGGCCTGGCCGTAGATCGCCGACGCCGAGCCCAGGTTCACCACCACGGCGCCGCGGGTGCTCTTCAGATAGGGGAAGCTCGCGTGCAGACCGTTCACGACGCCTTTGACGTTGACCTCGACCTCGCGGTGGTGCACGTCGAGCGGAATCTCCTCGAAGCGGCCGGCATTGAGTAGCCCCGCGTTGTTGATCAGGACGTCGAGCCTGCCGCCTGCGGTTTCGTGGAACTCGGCCAGTCGGCGGGCCATCTCCTCGGCGTCGGTGACGTCGAGATGGCCGACGACACCGCGACCGCCCACCGCCTGAAGGTCACGCTCGAGGACGGCCAGCCGCTCGTCGTCGATGTCGTAGGCGCCGACGAAGTAGCCGCGCTGGGCGAGGAGCAGGGCGGTGGCCCGGCCGATTCCGGTCGCTCCACCGGTGATGAACACCGATCTGGTCATGGATTGCTCCTCCTCAGGAATTCAGTTGCCAGACAGCGAAATTGAGACACAAGGCGAATGTCGTCCACGCGAGATAGGGGACGAGGAGCCAGCCGGCCGGTGCGCTTCGGCGGAAGAACAGGACGACGGTGCCGATCAGGATCAGCCACAGCACGCTCAGTTCGGCGAATGCGATGCCGCGCCACCCGAGGCCGAAGAACAGCGGCGTCCACGCGGCGTTGAGCACCAGCTGAGCGGCGTAGGCGCCGAGCGCTGACCGGGTGTCCTGCGACGGCCCGCTGCGCCAGACCAGCCACGCCGCCACGGCCATCATCGTGTACAGCAGCGTCCACACGGGACCGAACACCCAGGACGGCGGCGCCCACCCCGGCTGCTGCAGCCGGGCGTAATCCTCGGCCGACGTCGCCGACGCCAGCCCGCCCAGTGCCGACGCCACGACGACCGCAGCCACCGAGATCGCGAGCGCGATAACGTTTTTGGAGCGCGTCGGCTGCTGGGTGTCGACCATGCCGAACCACCCTACCCGGCGGCTGTACGCCGCCGGCCGGCGCGGTCACGACGTCGGAATTCCGTTCGATTTACCCGGACTGCTCTGCCTCAGCCGGTGGTTCCGCGTCGGGCAGCTGGCCCACCAGGTACTCGGCCAGCCCGCCGATCGACGGGTAGTCGAACACCGCGGTCGCGTTGATCGTGAAGGCGCCACCGAACTGGCTGTGCAACCGGTTCCGCAGCTCGATCGCCATCAGCGAATCCGTCCCCAGGTCCAGGAACCGCGCCGACGCCGCGGGCGGCTGTGCCAGGCGCAGGAAGTTCTGCACCTCGCGCTGCAGGAACTCGGTGACGAAGCCGGCCCGCGCAGGCACGGGGATCTCCTGCAGCTGGCGCAGCAGCTCACTGTCCCCGGTCACCTCGCCGCCGTCGCGCGGCAACACCAGGTCCAGGATCGGCGGACGTGCCGCGCCCAGCACCTTGGCCGCGCGCTGCCAGTTGGCCTTGATCACCGTCGCCTGCCCGGTCCCGTTGGCCACCACCTCGGCCAGCGCCCCGAGCGCGGCCGAGGGTTCCAGCGGGATCAACCCCTGGGCGCTGATGTTCGCGCTCGCCGCCTCCGACGACGCCATCCCGCCCCGGCCCCAGGGGCCGAAGTTGACGCCGGTCGCCGGCAGGCCGGCAGCGCGTCGCTGGGCGATGAGGCCGTCGAGGAACGCGTTGGCGGTCGCGTAGTTGGCCTGGCCGGGGGAGCCGAACACACTCGACACCGACGACGACACGATGAAGAATTCGAGGTCGTCGTCCCTGGTCAGCCGATCCAGATGAGACGCGCCGAATGCCTTCGGCGCCAACGTCGTCCGGAACCGGTCGAGATCCAGACCGGACAGCAACGCATCGTCGAGCACCCCGGCCAGATGCAGGACACCGCCGAGTGGTGGCAGCTCGGCACGGATGTGCCCGAGTAGCCGGCGCACGTCCTCTTCGTCACCGATATCGGCGGTGACGACGTGCACGCGGCAGCGATACCGCTCGGTGATGTCGTCGATGAGTGCCTGGGCTTCTGTCGACGGGGCACGGCGGCTGGTGAGCACCAGGTCACCCGCGCCCAGCTGAGCCAGGTGCGCTGCGGTGTGGAGCCCGATCGCACCGAGCCCGCCCGTGATCAGATAGGTCCGATCAGGCTGCGGCTGCAACGGGGTCGGCATCTGCAGCACGATCTTGCCGATGTGGCGGGCCTGCTGCATGCGCCGGAACGCGGACCTCGCCTCGGTCAGCGGGTAGATCTCGGCGGGCAGCGGTGTCCACTCGCCCTGGGCCAGCCCGTCGGACACCTCGGTGAGCAGATCGCGGATGCGATCGGGCTCGGTGAACATGACCGTGTCCAGCGCGACGATCTCGTAGGCGATGTCGGGGCGGGCGGCAGCCATCTGCTCGGTGGTCCAGATGTCGCGCTTGGCGATCTCGGCGAACCGGCCGCCCTGGGCCGTGGCGCGCAGCGTCGCGTCGATGAATCCTTCGCTCGTCAGGCTGTTGAGCACCACGTCCACGCCGGCACCGTCGGTGTCGGCCAGGATCTGGTCGGCGAATTCCGTTGTGCGCGAGTCATAGACGTACTTCACGCCCAGCCGGCGCAGCGTGTCCCGCTTGAAGGTGCTCGCGGTGGCGTACACCTCGGCGCCGCAGCGCTGTGCCATCTGGACCGCCGCCAGGCCCACGCCACCGCTGGCGGCGTGGATCAGCACCTTGTCGCCGGGCTTCAGCTGCGCCCAGTCGAACGACAACCGGACCGTCAGCGCGGCGGCAGGGATCGTCGCGGCCTCCACCGCGCTGATGCCGTCGGGAATCGGCGCGAGGAACTGGCCGGGCACGTTGAACCGGCTCGCGAACGCGCCCTGCATGGAGCCGTAGACGCGCTGTCCCACAGCGAGTCCGGTGACACCGTCGCCGAGCTGGGTGACCGTGCCGGCGAAGTCGCCGCCGATGGCTCCTGGATCGCCGGGGTAGAGGCCGAGCACGTTGAGCACGTCGCGGAAGTTCAGCCCCGCGGCCTCGACGCGCACCTGGACGTATCCGTCGGCGGCCGGGTCCACCTCGGTCTCGGTCAGCCGCAGGTTGTCGATCGCGCCGCGTTCCGTGGGCGCCAGCACGTAGTCGCTGGATCGTGGGACGCTCAGGTGACCGCCGCGGGCCCACGGCAGCAACCGCGATGCCAGCAACTTCCCTTGGCGGACGGCCACTTCCGGCTCGTCGACGGGCTGGGCCACCAAACCGGCCAGCACCGCGACCGCCTCAGCCGAGCCGTCGCAGTCCACCAGGCGGGGCCGCAGCGCCGGTTCCTCGTTGACCGCGGTACGCCCGAAGCCCCACAGGGCCGCCTGCACCGGGTCGACCGGTTCGCCCGACTCGCAGGCGACGGCCCGCTCGGTGACGATCCAGAGACCGTGAGGAAGTTTCACTCCGGTTTCGGAGCCGCTCTGGACCGCGTGCACGGCGCCGAGCAGGTCGGTGATCTCCTGCTCGAGACGGACGTCCACCGCGCCTGTCTGCGGCCCGGCTGCTCGCCAGACCACGCCGGAGAAGCCGGCACCACGCTGTTGCGCCTCGATCAGCACCTGGCCCAGCGGTGTCGTATCGGTGGCCCGATCGAGCGCGAGCGCCCCGGGAACCGCAGCCGCGAGCTCGGCGAAGTTGGCGACCAGCCAGGTTCCGCTCGGCGATACCGCATCGGTGTCCGGCTTGGCTTCTGGGACTGGCACCTCGTGCCAGCCCACGGTGTAGAGCAGCCGGCTGGTGTCGCCGCCGAGCCCCCGCAGTAAGGCCTCGCGGGGGGCGCGCTTGACCGTGAACTCTCGGATTCCGCCGAGGCGGTTGCCGTCACGGTCGACGAAATCGAGGTCGAACACCTGGGTTTCGTTGTCGAGAGCGTTCTGGTGCCACGTCGCGCGGCAGTAGAACCGCCGAGGCATCGGCTGCGTCACGGAGACCTCGCCGTATCGCAGCGGCAGGAAGAGGTCGGAGACGCCCTGTTCGGCCGCCAGCAGCGCCGGGAAGGCGGGAAACGCGACGCCGGTGCAGAGGTCCATCAGCACCGGGTGCATCGGTTCGCTGCCGAGATGCTCGGTCAGTTCCTCGCCGACCAGGATGTCGCCGATCGCTTCACCGTCGCCGAGCCACAACGACTTCAACGAACCCGACCAGTTCGGGCCCCACGCCAACTCGAGGTCGGCGAAGGTCTCGAACAGTTCCTGCGGCCGCATCCGGGTGAGCCGCTCGAGTGCGTTCTCGACTGGATCGCTGTCGGGGCCGCCGCCATTTACTGCGGCGTCCCGCCCGGCGATGACCGTGCCCTCGGCGTTGAGCGACCATTCAGCCCCCTGCTCGCCGTAGGCGCGGCTGTGCACCTGGAACGACCACTGGCCGGCGTCGGCCGCCGGATGCAGGGTCAGCTGCACTTCCCGAGAGGCCTTCTCCGGCAGAATGATCGGCTCGTAGAAGAACACGTCGGTGGCGCGTGCCGGGGCATCGACGGCGGCCAGCGCCATCGCCGCATACGTCGCGCCGGGCACGACGACGGTGCCGTAGATGACGTGGTCGGACAACCACGGCTGAGTCTTGACCGACAGCCTGCTGGTGTAGATCGTGTCGCCGTTGGCCAGATCCTTTTCAGCGCCCAGGATGCCCGACCCGACGGCTCCGCCGCCGTCCATCGCGATCGCGGCCGTCTTCGGCCAGAAGCGTCGGTGCTGGAACGGGTAGGTGGGCAGTTCCAGCACCTGACGACCCCGGTGCGACACCGCGGCGAAGTCGGGTCGGTGGCCCGAGACGTACACCCCGGACAGCGCGTCGGCGATCTGGCGCTGATCGCCGACACCCTTGCGCAGCGACGCGATCGCCCGCGGCGCCGGCATGTGCTCGGGCCAGACCTGCACGGCCGCGCCCGTCAGCACCGGCTGAGGGCCGATCTCCATCAGGACCGAGCATCCCAACGCCGCTACGGTGCGCACGCTCTCCGCGAACTGCACGGGTTGGCGGGAATGTCGACGCCAGTACTCGGCATCCAGTGTGGCGTGACCGGTGAGCACCGCCCCGGTCCGGTTGCACACCAGCGGCAGTGTCGGGCTGGCGAAGTCCAATTGGGCCGCATAGGACTGGAACTCGTCGAGAACCGGGTCGAGCAGCTCGGAGTGGAACGCGTGGCTGGTCTCCAGCCAGGTGCACCTGATGCCGTCCTCGTTGAAGGTGGCGACGATCTGCTCGAGGTCCTCGCCGGGCCCGGACAGCACGGTGTTGGGGCCGTTGTAGGCCGCCACCGACACCCGCGGATGGCCGCCGGCGGCTTGTTCTACCTTGCCGGCGTCGGCGAAGACCGCCACCATCCGGCCGCCCTCGGGCAGCTCGCCGAACAACCGACCGCGCTGAGCCATCAGCCGGGCACCGTCGGCCAGGCTGAACACCCCGGCCACACACGCCGCCGCGTACTGCCCCACGCTGTGGCCGAGCACGACGTCGGGTTCGATGCCCCACGACTGCCACAGCCGGGCCAACCCCATCTCGACGGCGAAGAGCGCGGGCTGCGCGAACGACGTGTGTCGCAAGCGCTTTCCGGCCTGGCCCCCGGTCTCGCGATCGGTGGCGAACAGCACCTCGAGCAGCGGGGTCGGGAGAAGGTCATCGATCGCTGCCGAGCATTCGTCCACGGCGGCGGCGAACACGGGCTGCGTCTGGTACAGCTCACGCGCCATGCCCGGATACTGACTGCCCTGGCCGGTGAACAACCACGCCGTCGTGGGGCGATGCGTGTGCTCGCCGCGAACGACCCCGGGCCGCAACCGGTTCGCAGCCAGGTCGGCCAGACCAATACGGGCGTCGGCCACCGACTCGACCACCAGCGCGGCGCGATGCTCGAAGTGGGAGCGTCCCGTCCCGGCGGTCAGACACACGTCGGCGATGTCGGCCTCGGGATGGGCGCTCACCCACGCCTCGTACCGCTGCGCCAACGCCACCAACGCTTCCGGCGACCGTGCGGACAGCGGCAGCACGCTCACGGTGTCGACGGGGGCTGTCTCCGGCTCCGGAACGGCCACCGGCGGTGCCTCTTCGACCAGCACGTGGGCGTTGGTCCCGGTGAAGCCGAACGAACTCACCCCGGCGCGCCGCGGCCGGCCCTTGGCCTGCCACGGTGTCGCGTCCCCCAGCACCTGCACCGGGAGGGTGTCCCACGGGATGTGCGGGGACGGGGTGTCGAAATGCAGGCTCTTGGGCAGCATCTCGTGCTGCAGGGACAGCACGACCTTGATCAGACCGGCTGCACCCGAAGCGGATTCGGTGTGGCCGATGTTCGTCTTCACCGATCCCATCATCAGTGGCGCGCTGCGTGAGTCACCGTAGGCGGCCGCGGCGGCCTGCACCTCGATCGGATCGCCCAGTGGGGTGCCGGTGCCGTGGGCCTCGAGGTAGTCGACGTCCGCGCCGGTGAGACCGGCCCGGGCGAGAACCGACCCGATCAACCGTTGCTGGGCGCCACCGTTGGGCACGGTCAGCCCGCTCGAGGCGCCGTCCTGGTTGACGCCGCTGCCGGCGATGACGGCACAGATCGGATCCCCGTCGCGCTGGGCGTCGCTGAGGCGCTTGAGCACCAGGACACCGCAGCCCTCGCTGCGCACGTACCCATCCGCCGACGCGTCGAAGGTCTTGCACCGGCCCACCGGTGAGAGCATGCGGGCCCGCGAGGCCGCCACCGTGGTCACCGGGCTCAGCAGCACGTTGACGCCACCGGCGACGGCCAGGTCGCAATCGCCGGACTGCAGGGCCTGGCAGGCCTGGTGCACGGCCACCAGCGCCGAGCTGCAGGCGGTGTCGACCGCGACGGCGGGACCTTCGAGGCCGAGCGCGAAGGCAACCCGGCCCGAGATCGCGTTGAGCGCGTTGCCGGTGATGAAGTGCGGTTGGATCTTGTCGATGGACTCCGCCGACAGCAGGTGGGCGTACTCGTTGGCGGCGACGCCGGTGAACACGCCGGTGCGGCTGCCGCGCAACGATGCAGGTGACAAGCCCGCGCGTTCCAGGCCCTCCCAGACGGTTTCGAGCATCAACCGTTGCTGCGGCTCGATCCAGACGGCCTCGCGGGGGGAGATGCCGAAGAACTCGGGATCGAATCCGTCGATCCCGTCGAGGAATCCGCCGAATCGCGAGTAGATCTTGCCCGGGGCGTCCGGATCGGGGTCGTAGAACTCGTCGATGTCGAAGCGGTCGTCGGGAACCTCGCGGATCGCGTCGACGCCACCGGCCAGGACGTCCCAGAACGCCTCCGGGTCGGGGGCTCCGGGGAACCGGCAGGACACCGCGACGATCGCGATCGGCTCATCGCTGCGGGCGGCGGGGGCGACCGTCGCCGCCCGGGCGGCCGGCGCGTCGGTGAGGCCGAGTACGTCGTCGAGCAGGTAGTCGGCGACGGCATCGATCCGCGGATGATCCATGGCCAGGGTCGCCGGAATGGGTTGACCCACGCCGGTCTCGATGCGGCCACGCAGTTCGACGGCCATCAGGGAGTCCATGCCGATGTCGAAGAAGCCGGCGTCCTCGCGGACCTCTGCCACATCCACCCGCGTCACCTCGGCCACGGCGTCACGCAGGTAGTCGATCAGCAGTCTGCGGCGCTGTTGGACCGGCGCGTTGGTGAGGCGCTTGACCAGCTCGGTGGGGCCGCCGGCGGTTGCAACCGAGACCTGCTGTGGCAGTTCTCGATCGAGCTCGGTGAGGAAGCCACGTCGACCGGTCTGCTCGTAGAGAGGCAGGAAACGTGCCCAGTCGACGCGGGCCACCACGGCCTGGGCGCAATTCCCGGCACAGGCGTCGGCGAGGCCGGCCAGGGCATCGGCGGGCGACAGTGTGATGACGCCGCGCTCCTCGAGTCGAGCGCGGGCCTGCGCATCGGCCATCCCTGCTGACCCTGTCGATGCCCATGGCCCGAAGTTCACAGCTGTGGCCCCGACACCGCGATCACGCAGCCGCCAGGACAACCCGTCGAGGAAGGCGTTGGCGGCGCCGTAGGCCGTCTGCCCGAAGCTGCCCCATACCGAGGCGATCGACGACGTGCTGATGAAGAAGTCCAGTGCCAGATCACGGGCCGCTTCACTGAGATGCCATGCACCCCAGACCTTTCCGGCAAAAACCCGGTCGATCTCGGTGTCGTCCTGAGCGCTCATCGGGCTGGCGCCGATCTCCCCGGCCGCGTGCACGATGCCGGCAAGCGGCGGACGGTCGGCACGTGACGCGAGCAGCTTGGCCACGCCGTGGGCGTCGGCGACGTCGGCGGTGGCGACCTCGACCTGGCAGCCGTACCGCTCGGAGAGTGCGGCGATGCGCGCGCCGGCGGCCTCGCTGGGCGCGCGGCGGCTGGTGAGCAGCAGATGCCTCGCACCGTGGGCGGCGAGGTAGCCGGCGATCTCCAGGCCGATCGAGCCCAGCCCGCCGGTGACGAGATACGTCGCGCCGGAACGGATGGGCAGGGCGTTGGTGACCGGCTGCCCGGTCCGCCGGGTCAGTCGGGGCACGTGCAGGCCGTCGGCGCGGATCGCGAGTTGGTCCTCGCGGACGCTGGTGTCAGCGGCGCTGATCCGACCGATCAGCGCCGACCATTCTTCGGTGGTGCCGGCGCCCAGGTCGGCGAGCCCACCCCACAGCTGAGGGGCCTCGAGGGCCGCGGCGCGGCCGAAGCCCCACAGGCAGCTCTGATGCGGGGCGACGACGTCGCCGTCGGTGACGTGGAGCGCGCCGCGGGTCAGTACCCAGATGGGTGTGCGGACGTCGGCGGCCACCGCTGCGCGGAACAGTCGGCGAGTTCCCGGCAGCACGCTGTGCTGCATCCGCAGCAGCGACTGCATGGAGAACCCGGCGTCGTCGAGCGCGCCGACGTGCAGGATGCGCAGGCCGGGATCGGCCGCGGCGTCGCGCATCGTCTCGGTGAAGGCGGCCTCATCGGCGTCGGTCAGGGGCAGCCCTACGGTGCGGTACCGGTGTCCGCGGGCAGTCAGCAGCTCCGTCAGTGGGCGGATCACCTGGGTGTCGTCACCGATGACGAGCCACGAGGCCGCATCCGTGACGTCGGAACCCGCGGACGGGGCAAGCTCCCAGCGGATCTCGTAGCGGGCGTCGGTGATCGACTGCGCGTCGCGTTGCTGATTGTGGTGCGCGGCAAGCTTGGTCAGGATGTCGCGGGCGAGCGGGTCGTCTGCGGAGGAGCCGAGCAGCGCTGCGAGTTCGTCGATGCGGCCGTCTTCGAGGAGCCCGACGGTCGCCGTGCGCGGACCGCCGGCCTGCTGTGCTTTCGGCTGCTCGTCCTCGTCGCGGAACCAGTAGCGGCGATGCTCGAACGGGTAGGTCGGCAGGTCGAGTACGCGTGCGCCGGCGGGTCGGATGGCGCCGAAATCGGGCTGGTGGCCCAGCACATAGGCGTCAGCCAGTGCTTCGTGGATCTGCCGACGGTCTGCGACCGTGGGCCGCAGCGAGGCGATCACCCGCGGCGTGGTGGCCGGGTCGGGCCAGGCGGTCAGGGCGGCGGCGGTCAGGACAGGCCGGGGCCCGATCTCCACCAACACCTTGCAGTTCATCTCCGCCAGCGTCCGGATGCTCGCGGCGAACTGGACGGGCTGACGGGCGTGGCGGCGCCAGTACGCACCGTCGAGGCTGGTGCTGCGGCCCAGTGCCGTGCCGGTGCGGTTGTCGATGAGGATCCGTTGCGGCGCACCGAACGTGAATTGTGATGCTGCGGCCTCGAATTCGTCGAGGATCGGGTCGAGCAGCGCCGAGTGGAAGGCGTGGCTGGTCTCGAGCCAGTCGCAGCGGATGTTGTCGGCGGTCAGCGTCGCGACCGCTTTCTCGAGATCGGCTGCGGGGCCGGACAGCACGGTGTTGGCGCCGTTGTAGGCGGCCACCGACAGTGTCGGGATGTCGTCGACCACGGCCTCGACCCGGTCGGCGGACGCGAAGATCGCCGCCATCCGGCCGCCGGCGGGCAGGCTGCCGAAGAGCTTGCCGCGCAACGCCATCAACCGGGCGCCGTCGGCCAGGCCGAACACCCCTGCCACACATGCGGCGGTGTACTGCCCGACGCTGTGGCCGAGCACGACGTCGGGCTGCAGACCCCACGACTGCCACAGTCGGGCCAGTCCCATCTCCACGGCGAACAGGGCGGGCTGGGCATAGGACGTCTGCCGCAGGGCCTCCTGCGCGTCCGTGCTGTCCGTGTCGTTGCCGATGTCGAATACGACATCGAGGAGCGGGGTGTCGAGCAGGTCGGCGACGGCATCGGCGCACTCGTCCACAGTCGCGGCGAACACCGGCTCGGAGTCGTACAGGTCGCGCGCCATGCCGGGGTACTGGCTGCCCTGCCCGGTGAACAGCCAGGCCGTCTTGGGAACGTCGTGGGCCTCGCCGCGCACCAGCCCCGGCGCAGGTCGGTCGTCAGCCACGGCGGCCAGCAGCTCCAGTGCGGCGTCGCGGGAGTCGGCCACCAGCGCAGCCCGGTGCTCGGTGTGTGCGCGGGCCCCGCCCGCGGTGAAACAGACGTCGGTCAGCGTCGCCTCGGGATGCGCGGTCCACCAGTCGCGGTACGCGCCGGCGAGTGCCCGCAGCGCGGAGGGGGTGCGAGCCGACAGCGGCAGCAGCTGCGGGCCCTCGGCCACCTCGTCCTCGGTGCCGGTGTCGAGCAGCGGGGCTTCCTCGAGGATCACGTGTGCGTTGGTGCCGGCGAAGCCGAACGAACTCACCCCGGCGATGCGCGGCCGGTCCTGGCGGGGCCAGGGTGTCGCCGACGTGACCACCTCCACGGGCAGCCGATTCCACGGGATGTGCGGCGACGGGTTCTCGAAATTCAGGTGCCTGGGCAGGGTTTCGTGCTCGAGGGAGAGGATCACCTTGATGACGCCCGCGATGCCTGCGGCGGCCTCGAGGTGTCCGATGTTGGTCTTGGCCGAGCCGATCAGCAGGGGCCGGTCGACCTCGCGACCCTCCCCGAGCGCGGCGCCGGCGGCCTGTGCCTCGATCGGATCGCCCAGCGAGGTCCCCGTGCCGTGGGCTTCGAGGTAGTCGACCTCGCGGGGGGCGACGCCGGCGCGACGCAGCGCTGCACCGATGACGCGCTGCTGGGCGACGCCGTTGGGAACGGTCAACCCGCCGGAGGCGCCGTCCTGGTTGATCGCGCTGCCACGGATCACCGCACGGATGTGGTCACCGTCGCGCACCGCGTCCTCGAGCCGCTTGATGACGACGATCCCGCAGCCCTCGCCGCGCACGTAGCCGTCGGCGGCGGCGTCGAACGTCTTGCACCGCCCGTCGGGGGCCAGCATGTGCGCGTTGGAGAACGTGATCATCGTGGCCGGGGTCAGCAGGACATTGGCCCCGCCCGCCATTGCGAGGTCGCATTCGCCCAGCTGCAGCGCCTGGCAGGCCTGGTGGATCGCAACCAGCGAGGAGCTGCACGCGGTGTCGACGGCCACCGCGGGCCCCTGCAGGCCCAGTCGGTAGCTGATCCGGCCGGCAGCGGCCGCATTGGACGTCCCGATGGCCATGTAGGCCTCGATCTCGGGATAGTCCAGTTGATCGGACAACATGCCCAGGTAGTCGTGGGTCGCCAACCCGACGAACACGCCGGTGTCGCTGCCGGCGAGCGACGACGGCGCGATGCCCGCATGCTCGAGCGCGTGCCACGAGGTCTCCAGGAGCAGGCGGTGCTGCGGATCCATCTGCCGCACTTCGCGGGTCGACATCCCGAAGAACGGCGCATCGAAGCCGGTGACGTCGTCGACGAACCCGGCCCGCCGGGTCGCCACCTTGCCGGGGGCGCCGGGCTCGGCGTCGTAGAAGGCTTCGGCGTTCCAGCGGTCCGCGGGCACCTCGGAGATGGCGTCGCGGCCCTCGTGCAGCAGGTCCCAGAAGGCGTCGGCGTCCGGCGCCCCTGGCAGTCGGGCTGCGTACCCGATGACGGCGAAGCGTGCTGCCGGCTCGTTCGGATGTGCAGCGGAGACCATGCCGCTTTCCCCCCTCATCAGCGGTGAACTTACTCGGCGGTCAGATTAGCGCGCGCATCATGCACAATGTCATCCGAACGTCATGTTCGATAGTGGGTCAGTGGGGAGGACGGCGCAGTGCGCATCGGCAAGATCACGGTTGGCGCACTCGACGAGTGGTCGGTCGCCCCAGGTTCGGTGACGTCCTGGCACCCGACGCCGGCGTCGATCGAGAAGGCGCGCCGTGCGCCCGTCAGCCCTGTGCCCGTCAGCTACATGCAGGGCCAGCACCTGCGGAACTACCGCGAACGCGCCGCCGCCGGGCTCAACTTCTCGCGCCAGATCATCGCCAGCTGCGACGTCGCCGGCCAATGCGACGTCGCGGCGATGGACCATGCGGTGAACAACTACCTCCGGCGGCACGACACGTTCCGCAGCTGGTTCGCCCCCACCGAGGACGGCACGTTCATCCGGCATGCCCTGACCGATTCGGCCGACATCGAGTTCGTCCCCGTCGAGCACGGCCACATGACGATCGAACAGATCCACGCGCACGTCATCGACATCCCCAGTCCGCTGGAGTGGGGATGCTTCACGTTCGGCGTCATCCAGGGCGAGAACCACTTCAGCTTCTTCGCGTCGATGGACCACGTGCACGGTGACGCGACGCTGATCGGCACCACGATGATGGAAGCCAACGGCATGTACTCGGCGCTCAGCGCGAGTGGGCAGGCGCTGCAGCTGCCCGACGCCGGCAGCTTCGACGACTTCTGCGTGCGTGAGCGTGAGTACACCGATTCGCTGGACACCGACTCGCCCGGCGTCGCGGCGTGGCTCGACTTCGCCGAGAACAATTCCGACGGCTTCCCGGAGTTCCCGCTGCCGCTCGGCGATCCGGAGCAGTCCACCCGCAGCACGATGACGTCGCTGCTGCTGATGGACAGCGCGCAGACCGATCGCTTCGAGGCGGCCTGCGCCAGTGCAGGGGCCCGGTTCGTGGGCGGGCTGTTCGCCTGCCTGGCGCAGGTCGAGCACGAGCTGACGGGGGCGCTGACGTACTACGGGCTGACGCCGCGCGATTCGCGCAGCGCGTCGGACAACTTCATGACCCAGGGCTGGTTCACCGGGCTGATCCCGATCGTCGTACCGATCGGCGCCGCGTCGTTCCCCGACGCGGCCTGGTCGGCGCAGTCGGCCTTCGACGCCGGGCTGGCGATGGCCAAGGTGCCCTACTACCGCGTGTTGGAACTGGCGCCTTGGCTGCGCTGGCCGCAGGCGAACTTCCCGGTGACGAACTTCCTGCACGGCGGCGCGGCACCGATGAACGCGATCCTGGCGGCCGGTGAGATGGGGCTCGCCGACAACATCGGCATCTACCCCGATGGCCGGTACTCCTACCAGCTGACGATCTACATCTTCCGTTACGGCGAGGGCACGGCCATGGCGATCATGCATCCGGACAACGCCGTCGCGGCGAAGTCGGTCGATCGCTACATGGCGGCGATGAAGTCGGTGGCGACGCGGGTCGCTGACAGCGGCCAGTGGGGACGCGTCGCTTAGCGTGGGGTACGGCGAGGGTTCGGGGGTGACGACATGGGGCGGCTAGCCGGTCTGGTGGTGCGCTTTCCCTGGGCGGTGATCGCCGTCTGGGTGGCATTGGCCGTGGCCCTGCCGCTGAGTTTCCCCTCGCTGAACGAGATGGCGCAGAAGCACCCGCTGCAGATCCTCCCGGCGGATGCGCCGTCGAGCGTCACCGCCACGAAGATGGCCGACGCGTTCAAGGAGCCGGGGTCGGACAACCTGCTCGTCCTCGCGTTCATCAACGAGTCCGGACTGGTCCCGGCCGACGAGGCCGTCTACCGCAAGGTCGTCGACGCGCTGCGCGACGACGTCACCGACGTGGTGTCAGTGCAGGACTTCGTCAGCACCCCCCAGCTGCGCAAGTTCCTGACCAGCGAGGACAAGACCACCTGGGTGCTTCCGGTGACGCTGGTCGGGGAGCTGGGCACCCCGCGCGCCTACGAATCGTTCAATCGCGTCACCGACGTCATCTCCCATGCCGCGCCGCCGCGCGGGAGCCCGCTGACGGTGCACATCACCGGACCAGCCGCGACGGTCGCCGACCTGACCGTCGCTGGCCAGCAGGACCGGCTGCCCATCGAACTCGCGATCGCGATCCTGGTGCTGACGGTGCTGCTGGTCGTGTACCGCAACCCACTCACGATGCTGCTGCCGCTGATCACGATCGGTGCCTCGGTGCTGATCGCGCAGGGCGTGGTCGCCGGCTATTCGCACCTGACCGGCGCGGGGGTGTCCAACCAGTCGATCGTGTTCCTCAGCGCCATCCTCGCCGGCGCCGGTACCGACTACGCGGTGTTCCTGATCAGCCGATATCACGACTACATCCGCGACGCAGGCTCGAACGACAAGGCCTCCGTCGACGACGCAGTCACCCGCGCGATGATCTCCATCGGCAAGGTGATCACCGCGTCGGCGACCACGGTCGGCATCACGTTCCTGGCGATGAGCTTCGCGACCATGGGCGTGTTCAAGACGATCGGGGTCTCCGCGGCGATCGGGGTGGCCATCGCCTTCCTGGCCGGGCTGACGCTGCTGCCCGCGATCATGGTGCTCGCCGGGCCGCGGGGTTGGATCGGACCGCGCCGGGAGCTGACCGCACAGATGTGGCGACGCTCGGGCATTCGCATCGTGCGCAGACCGGTGCCGCACCTGATCGCCAGCGTGCTGGTGCTGGTGCTGCTGGCCAGTGCGGCCGGGTTCGCGAAATTCAACTACGACGACCGCAAAGCGGTCTCCCCGTCGGCGTCGAGCTCGGTCGGCTACGCCGCGCTGGAGCGTCACTTCCCGATCAGCCAGTCGATTCCGCAGTACGTGCTGGTGCAGTCGCCGCGCGACCTGCGCTCACCGGCGGCGCTGGCCGACCTCGAGCAGATGGCGTCGCGGATCGCGCAGCTCCCTGACATAGGACTGGTCAGTGGTGCCACCCGCCCGCTCGGTGAGGTGCCGCCGGAGTTCCGGGCCACGTTCCAAGCCGGCATCGTCGGTGACCGGCTGGCCGACGGTGCGGCGCAGATCGGGGAGCGCCGCGGTGACCTCAACCGGCTCTCCGGTGGCGCGGACACGCTGGCCGACAGCCTCGGCGAGGTGCGCGCCCAGGTCAACGACATCGCCCCGAGTCTGAAGGGCCTGCTCGACACGATGTCCTCGATCCGTGTCCAGTACGGCGGTGACAAGCTGGTCCGCGACGTGTCCACGGCCGCCAAGCTCGTCGACAGCGTCAACAAGCTCGGGCTGTCGATGGGCGTGAATTTCCGTGCGGTCAAGGACATGTTCGCGTGGATCGGGCCGGTGCTGACCGCGCTGCAGGGCAATGCCGTCTGTGATGCCAACCCCTCCTGCGTCGACACCCGTGCGCAGTTCCAGAAGCTCGCCGACGCGCGCGACGACGGCCGGGTCGACGAGATCAACCAGCTGGCCGGGCAGCTGCAGGGGGTCGACGACAAGGGCAATCTCACCTCGACGGTCAACCAGCTCAACACCATGTTCACCAAGCTGACCAAGACCATTTCCGATCTCGGTCTGGACAGCCCGTCGGGGGCGCGCTCCGGGGTGAACGAGTTGCAGCGCAACGCCAACCGGCTCGCCGACGGCAGCCGGCAGGTGGCCGGGGGCGTGGACCAGTTGGTGGAGCAGATCCAGGTCCTGGCAGCAGGCCTCGACCAGGCGTCGACGTTCCTACTGACGATGCGCAAGGACGCGGGCGCCTCGTCGATGGCGGGCTTCAACATCCCGGCCGAGGTCCTGGCCGCGCCGGAGTTCCAGAAGGCGTCCGCGGCGTACATCTCGCCCGACGGCCATTCGGCGCGCTACCTGGTGCAGACCACACTCAATCCGTTCAGCCCCGAGGCGATGGACCAGGTCAACGCGATCAACGACGTCGCGCGCGGCGCGCAACCCAACACGATGCTGGCGGACGCCACGATCTCGATGGGTGGCTATCCCGCCGCACTGCGGGACACCCGCGACTACTACGAGCGCGACATCCGGTTCATCATCGTGGTCACGTTGATGATCGTGCTGCTGACGCTGATGGTGCTGCTGCGTTCGCTCATCGCGCCGCTGTATCTGGTGGCCTCGGTGGTGCTTTCGTATTTCGCCGCGATCGGCATCGGGGTGCTGACGTTCCAGTACCTCCTCGACCAACCGTTGCACTGGACGGTTCCGCCGTTGGCGTTCGTGGTGCTCGTCGCGGTCGGCGCGGACTACAACATGCTGTTCGTGTCCCGGCTGCGGGACGAATCGCCGCACAGCGTGCGCTTCGGCGTGATCCGGACGCTGGGGTCGACGGGCGGGGTGATCACCGCGGCCGGACTGATCTTCGCGGCATCGATGGCCGGGCTGCTGTTCTCGTCCATCGGCATCGTCGTGCAGGGCGGTTTCGTGATCGGCGTCGGCATCCTGCTGGACACCTTCGTGGTGCGCACCATCACGGTGCCCGCGATCGCCGCCCTGGTCGGGAGGGCCAACTGGTGGCCGTCCCGGGTGACGGCAGCGACGTCGGGGGCGACGTCTGGCACCGAGAAAGCGGAGGCGGTCTGACGTGTCGCGAGGTTTCGCGCCGACGGGCGCGGTGTGTGAGACTACGACGACGGTCGGTCGGGGGTTGAGATCATGACGCACACAGGACTGTCGTCTGTGTTGTCGATGCTGCACGGTCGGGCCTCGATGCGCCCCGACGGCACCGCGTTCACCTTCACCGACTACACCGATGACCCGGCGGGCCGCGCGCAGACGCTGACCTGGTCGCAGCTGTCGCGCCGCACGATGAGCGTGGCCGCGGAGATCGCCGCGCACGGCGCCACCGGCGATCGCGCGGTGATCCTCGCACCGCAGGGTCTGGAATACATCCTGGCGTTCCTCGGTGCGATGCAGGCGGGGCTCATCGCCGTGCCGCTGCCGCTGCCGCACCGGGGTTCGAGCCACGACCGCGTCAGCGCGGTGTTCGACGACACCACACCCGCGGTCGTGCTGACCACCTCGGCCGTCTCCGCCGATGTCCGCGACTACGTCGAGCAGTCACGGCTGGACACTGTTCCCATACTGCTGCACGTCGATGCCATCGACCCGCACGCCCAGGGCGCGGTGTTCAGCCCGCCCGCAGATCCGCCGGACACCGCCTATCTGCAGTACAGCTCGGGGTCGACGCGGCTGCCGACCGGCGTGATGATCTCGCACCGCAACCTTTCGGTGAACTTCGAGCAGTTGATGCGCAACCTGTTCGCCGGGCGGGACACCACCGGCCTGACGATCGTGTCGTGGCTGCCCTTCTACCACGACATGGGCCTCGTCCTCGGGGTGTGCGCACCGATCCTCGGCGGCTTCCCCGCTGATCTCACCAGCCCCGTCGCGTTCCTCGAGCAGCCGGCCCGTTGGATTCGTGCGCTGGCCCGCAACGAGCGTGCGTTCTCCGCAGCGCCGAATTTCGCGTTCGAGCTGGCTGCCCGCAAGGTCACCGACGCCGATCTCGCCGGGCTCGACCTCGGCCGCGTGCTGGGGATCATCAACGGCGCCGAACGTGTCGATCCCGCTACGCTCGAGCGCTTCTCGGATCGGTTCGCGCACTTCAACTTTCGAGACAACATGCTGCGACCCTCCTACGGCCTGGCCGAAGCCACCGTGTTCGTCGCATCGGGGGTCTGGGACGACTCCGCGGACGTGGATCGGTTCGACACCGATGCGCTGTCGGCCGGCCGGGTCGAGCGGTGCGGGTTGGGCGGGTCGGCGCTGGTCCGTTACCAGCTGCCGTCGTCACCGGTGCTGCGCATCGTCGACACCGACACGGGCGTCGAATGTCCGCCCGATGTGGTGGGTGAGATCTGGTTGTGCGGTGACAACGTGGCTGCCGGCTACTGGAGTCGCTCCGCCGAAGAGCAGCAATGCTTCGGGGCGGCCATCACGGCGCCCTCGGCCGACACGCCCCCGGGGCCGTGGCTGCGCACCGGCGATCTCGGATTCGTCCATGACGGCGCGCTGTTCATCGTCGGCCGGATCAAGGATCTGCTGATCATCCGCGGCCGCAACCACTATCCCGAGGACATCGAGGCGACCGTCCAGGAGATCACCCGTGGCCGGGTCGCGGCAATCTCGGTTCCGGTGAACAGCACCGAAAAACTCGTCACTGTGATCGAACTCAAGAAGCCAGAAGATTTGCATGAGGTGAAAAGCACTGTGACTTCGGCGATTTCGACAGTGCACGGGCTGAGCGTCGAAGACCTCGTGCTGGTGCCACCCGGCTCGATCCCGACGACGACGAGCGGCAAGGTGCGACGCGCGGCCTGCGTCGAGCACTACCGGACCGATCAGTTCGAGCGATTGGACGCCTGAGTGTCGCAACGAGAGAACAACGGGGCCCATCCGGGAGTGACCGTGCGCAGAGCGCTGGCATCGATCACCGCATTCATCACGGTCGGGGTGGCGGGTGGTGTGGGCCCGGGTATCGCGAGTGCGGATGAGCCGCCACCGCCGCCGGCCCCACCCGGCACACCGGTGCTGGGAACGCCGGGCCGGGCGTACGCCCTCGGTGGCGCCCATGTCCTCGGCATCCCGTACGACGAATACATCATGCGCACCGGCGCCGACTGGTTCCCGGGGCTGGAACGTCAGATCGTGGACTACCCCGCCGGGCAGGTGCAGGGCCACACCCTGGAGCGGTTGTTCCCCGGTATCGGCGCGTTCGGTGAGCGCTTCGTTCCGGGTCTCGGTCTCGACGGCCCGAGCATCGGCGAGTCGGTCGACATCGGCACGCCCAACGTCGTCAACGCGGTACGCCAAGGTGGCCGCGGCACAGCGATCGGGCTGTCCGAGGGTGCGATGGTGCTCAACGACGTCCAGGCCAAACTGGCCTACGATCCCGCCGCCCCGCCACCGGATCAGCTGAGCTTCGCGATGTACGGCGATCCGGTGGGCAAGCACGCGTTCGGCGAGAGCTTCCTGACGCAGAACTTCCCCGTCGGCAGCGTGGTGCCGTCCCTGGATTACCGCATCCCGGCGCCGGTGGAGAGCCAGTACGACACCTATCAGTTCGTCTCGGCCTACGACAGCATCGCGGACTGGCCCGACCGGCCGGACAACTGGATGTCGGTGGCCAATGCGATCGTCGGGCTGGCCACCGGGCACACCGCGGTCGCGTTCACCACGCCGAGCAACGTCCCGCCGCAGAACATCCGGACGACCGTGAACTCTCGCGGCGCGAAAACGACCACGTTCATGATCCCCGAGGAGCACCTCCCTCTGGTGTTGCCGTTCAAATACCTCGGGGTGGACAAGAAGACCTTGATCGAACTCGACAAGGTGCTCCAGCCCTACGTCGACGCCGGATACTCCCGCAACGACGATCCGGCGACCGCGCCGATCACGGTCGACCCGGTGAACGGGTACGACCCGGCGGCGGTGACAGCTCCTGCGACCCAGGCGGCGTTCGGCGGCGGCTCCGATCCGGTGTCCCAGCTGCTGGCCGGGTTGCAGTACGTGGTGAACCACCAGGGCTGAAGCCCCGCTACAGCCCCGCCAACCCGACCACGACGAGGACACCGCCGACGGCGGCCACCAGCGCGGCGACAGCCCGCCGGCCGCCCGCTCGGATACGTTCGTGCACCGACATCAGCGTGGCCCGCGTGCGCTCCGGGGCGACCAGGTAGGCCAGCAGGGGCAGTTCCACCAATGCGAACGCCACCACGTTGAACATGATTAGCGCACCGAGTTGCACGGACGCTTCGGCGCCCGAGGTCACGATCAGGGCCAGTGCCGCAAGGTAATCGACCGACGGCAACGCGATGCCCAGGCCGGCGGCACCGGCGATCCACAGGGAACGCCCGCCCAGCAGGCGCCGGACGCGGGCGATGACGGGTCCGTCGGTGGCCGGGAGCCGGCCGATCACTCCCACTGCGATCAGCGCCGCATTGGTCAGCACGATGGCGCCCACGATGATCTGTACGACGGGCAGGGTGAATCGCGCGGAATCCAGCGCGGGCCGCAGGACGAAGAGGACCGCCACCCCCACCACGGTGCCCATGAGGAATCCGCCGGTCAGGAACGCCAGCAGTTGCAGCGCGGGTCGCGGGCGGTTCACCATCACGACCGTCATGCCGATCCGGAACGGCTCGAGGCTGACCGCGAGAGCCATCAGCAGGAGCGGAATCCACATGATGGCGTCAACTTACCGTGGGGTTGTACTCAGCCGGATTCTCATCGTGGCGTCGCGTCGCGGCCACGTGTGAAGATGGGAGGGATGAGCAGACGACACGCGGACATGGATCTCAGTCCATCGTCGCTACGGGAAGCGTTCGGCCATTTCCCGACCGGTGTCATCGCGATCGCGGCGGAGCTGGACGGCACCCGGGTCGGGTTGGCGGCCAGCACGTTCGTGCCCGTGTCCCTGGACCCGCCGCTGGTGTCGTTCTGCGTGCAGAACACCTCGACCACCTGGCCGAAGCTCGTCGAGGCGCCCTACCTGGGTATCAGCGTGCTCGGCGAGGCGCACGACGCGGCCGCGCGCACTCTGGCCGCGAAGACGGGAGACCGGTTCGCCGGGCTCGAGACCGCATCGACCGAGCGTGGTGCGGTGTTCATCGAAGGCACCAGCGTGTGGCTGGAGAGCTCCATCGAGCAGCAGGTGCCTGCCGGCGACCACACGATCGTGGTCCTGCGGGTCAGCCGGATCACGGTGCATCCGGAGGTGGCGCCCATCGTGTTCCACCGCAGTACGTTCCGTCGGCTGGGCGCCTGACGGCCGTTCAGGGACGAGCGCTCAGTTCCTCGCGATAGTGCCGCACGCGCTGGTCGAGTTCGGCGGCATCAGCCGTCCGGCCCTCCCGGCGCGCGAGGTCCGCTCGGCTGCTGATCTCACGGATTGCTGTTCGAATGTCGTTGACACTCAACGGTTGATGTAAAGACACGGCGCTGCCTTTCGACGCTGACTGGCTGCTGGCTGCGAGCGTACCCCCGCGGAGTGGGCTGAACCAGGAACCGTGCTAGGGATTCATCTGGTAGACACCGTCGTAGGCAGCCACCTCGTCCCAGATCCTGTCGAAGCGGGCCGAGTCGGTGACGGGTTTGCGGATCGCCGAGAGCGCCCACGCCTGCTGCGTCTCGGTCGAGCTGGGTTTTCCGTGCAGCGCGACGGCGTACGCCGAGAAGTCGCGAACCATCACGTCGAAGATCTGGTCGGTCAGGTCGGCGTCGAGACCGGTCAGTTCGGCCTGCTCCAGGATCAGCTGGCCGTAGACCACGAGCGAGAAGAGGTGGCCGACGACGAGAACGAAGTCCAGGTCGCTCTGCTGGGCCGCATCAGGCGCCGCGGTGGTCAGGAACTTCTTGAACGCGGTCACCTGTTCGTAGAACCGGCCCACGTTGGCGATGCCGACATTCCGCTCGTAGACCGGCACCCAGTCGGCGAACTGCACCTTCGACGCGCCACGGGCCGGGCCCTGCGACCAGAAGAACACGTCGTCGGCCGGGTCGTCGCGGGTGCCGATCTCGGGATAGGAGGTCGGGTTGAACATGTAGTTCGGCATGAACTTCAAGATCTGCGCGACGTTGACGTGCACGGTGCCCTCCAGCCGCGGCAGCGCACCGATGAGCCGGACGACCTGACTGAAGTAGGTGTTCTTCTCGAACCCCTTGGCGGCCAGGATATCCCACAACAGCGTGACGACCTTCTCGCCTTCGGAGGTCACCTTCGACTTGGTCACAGGGTTGAACAGCAGGTACCGGCGGTCCTCAGGGCCCGCGCTGCGGAAGTAGTCGATGGCGCGGTCGCTGAACAGCTTCATCGCCAGGATGCGGGCGTAGGCGTCGACGAAGCTGGCCCGCACGTGCGGGAAAATGGTAACCGGGTTGCCGTAGAGGATGCGGTTGTTGGCGTGGGTGATCGCCTCGTAGAAGGCGTGCTCGCACATGCCGATCGAGCCGCTGCACAGGTTGAACTTGCCGACGTTGACGGTGTTCAGCGCGGCCGAGAACGCGTCGGGCCCGGTGACCAGGATGTCCTCGTCGTAGACCGGGTAGTCGTGCAGCGCGAACGTGCTGACGAACATCTGGCCGTGCACGACGTTGCCGATCAGCTCGTAGTTCTCGTGCGAGCTGTCGACCACGAACCAGACGTAGCCATCGCTGCCGTCGACATCAGTGCGCCGCCCGAACACCGACACCATGCCGGCCACGTTGCCGTTGCCGATGTAGTACTTCTCCCCGGACGCCCGGAACAGCACGCCCTCGCTGTCGCCATCGGCCGCAGGAGTGAGCACCATGTCGGTGTTGTAGATGTCGGCGCCGTGTTCGCGCTCGGACAGCGCGAAGGCCATCACCTCACCGGCCTCGAGCTGCGCGGCTGCCTTCTCCTTGGCTTTGACGTTGTCGCTCTGCCAGATCGGGCCGAGGCCGAGGATCGTGACCTGCTCGGCGTACCAGTAGGACAGCCCGTAGAAACCGAGGATCTCGCTGAGCACGGCATTGCGCGAGGTGTCCCACCGCTTGTCGGGGTCGCCGCCGGCGAACTCCGAGGGCGTCAGGAACGTCGCGAACAGCCGCTCGCGCTTGACGAAGTCGAGGAAGTCCGACACCCAGGCCGCGTCGAGGTCGTCGCGCAGCAGCCGCGTCTTGCCGCGCTCCTCGAACCAGTCGATCAGTGCCTGCAGCTGGCGGCGCGACTCCGCATCGAGGCGGTCGGAGTCGAAGGTGTGAGGGTTGAGCAGACGCGCAATCGGCATGCGTGCCAACGTAGCGCCCCCGGCTGCCGCTCAGGCGTGAACGTCGCGAAGACCGACGGCGTTGCGCAGCCCGGTGCAGTTCACGCAGCCCACGCACCCGATGCAGCCGTCGCAGCTGACACATCCGACGCAGGCTCGGCAGCGCGCACAGTCCACGCACGCGAGGCACGCCAGACAGCCTCGGCAGGCGATGCAGAGCACCGCCAGCACGCACCCGGCGATGGCCGCGCTGCCGGCTGTGGCGATGGAGCCGGCGACGCCCGCGCTCCCCGCGGTCCCTATCGCTCGTACGACCGCAGCGCTACCGGCCGTACCCACCGAGGCGACGACGCCGAGACTGCCCACGGTGCCGATGGAACCCGCGACGGCGGCGCTGTTGACGGTCCCGATCGACCCGGCGACGGCCACGCTGTCCGTCGTCGAGATCGACCCCGCGACAGCCCGGCCGTCGGTCACGTCCGGGGCTACTTCCGCCTGAACAGCTTGTTGCCGAGCCACACCACCGGGTCGTACTTGCGGTCTGCCGCACGCTCTTTCATCGGGATCAGCGCGTTGTCGGTGATCTTGATGTGCTCGGGGCACACCTCGGTGCAGCACTTGGTGATGTTGCAGTACCCGAGGCCGTTCTCCTCCTGGGCCTGCTCGGCACGATGGCCGTGTGTGTCGAGCGGATGCATGTCCAGCTCGGCCTGGCGCATCAGGTACCGCGGGCCGGAGAACGCCAGCTTGTTCTCCTCGTGGTCACGGTTGACGTGGCAGACGTTCTGGCACAGGAAGCACTCGATGCACTTGCGGAACTCCTGCGACCGGTTCACGTCCTCCTGTGCCATCCGGTACTCGCCCGGCTGCAGATCCTTCGGCGGCGTGAACGACGGGATCTCCCTGGCCTTCTCGTAGTTGAAGGACACGTCGGTCACCAGATCGCGCATCACCGGGAACGTCCGCAGCGGGGTCACCGTGACGGTCTCGTCCTCGCCGAAGGTCGACATGCGCGTCATGCACGCCAAGCGCGGACGGCCGTTGATCTCCACCGAGCACGATCCGCACTTGCCGGCCTTGCAGTTCCAGCGCACCGCGAGGTCACCGGTCTGGGTCTGCTGCAGGCGATGGATGATGTCGAGCACGACCTCGCCCTCGTTGACCTCGACGGTGTAGTCCTTCAGTTCCCCGCCGGAGGCGTCGCCGCGCCAGACACGCATCTTCGCGTTATAGGCACCCATGGTCAG
Organism: Mycobacterium sp. IDUB_1; assembly: GCF_055419625.1. Lineage (NCBI taxonomy): Bacteria > Bacillati > Actinomycetota > Actinomycetes > Mycobacteriales > Mycobacteriaceae > Mycobacterium > Mycobacterium sp. IDUB_1. The sequence goes on from NZ_JBVAYA010000001.1 coordinate 994,027, forward strand.
CCCTTCCGTTGCGGGTGTTCGAGGAGTTCGTCGTCGGTGTAGTACTTCTCGAGCTCGGAGAGTTCGAACGTCTCCAGCAGGTCCGGCCGCATGGTGGGCTGACGCTCCTTGGTCACACCGACGTTCGGCACCACGGGATCGTCGCCGTCGCTGGAGCAGACCAGCAGGTGGTTGCGCCAGCTGGCGTCCATCGTCGGGAAGTCGTCGCGGGTGTGGCCGCCACGGCTCTCGGTGCGGGTGATCGCCGACTTGGCCACCGACTCGCTGACCAACAGCATGTTGCGCAGATCCATCGCCAGATGCCAGCCCGGGTTGAACTTGCGCTCGCCCTCGACCTTGACCCGCTTGTACCGATCGCGCAGCTCAGCCAGCTTGTCGAGTGCCTCCTGCATCTCGTCGGCCTTGCGGATGATGCCGACCAGGTTGTTCATCGTGTCCTGCATGTCCAGCTGCAGCGTGTACGGGTTCTCCGGCGCCGAGCCGTCGGCCGGACCGTCGAACACGGCCAGCGCCATGTCCTTCGCCGTGTCCAGCGCGTCCTGCCTCACTGTCGGCCGTTCGGACATCGCGCGCACGTAGTCGGAGGCGCCCAGTCCGGCGCGGCGGCCGAAGACCAGCAGGTCGGACAGCGAGTTGCCGCCCAGCCGGTTGGAGCCGTGCATCCCACCGGCGCACTCACCGGCGGCGAACAGCCCCGGCGTCGCGGCCGCGCCGGTGTCGGGATCGACCTCGATACCGCCCATCACGTAGTGACAGGTCGGCCCGACCTCCATCTCGTCGGTGGTGATGTCGACCTCGGCCAGCTCGATGAACTGGTGATACATCGACGGCAGACGGCGCTTGATCTCCTCCGGTGTCATGCGAGAGGCGATGTCGAGGTACACGCCGCCGTGCGGAGTGCCGCGGCCTTCCTTGACCTCGGTGTTGATCGCGCGGGCCACCTCGTCGCGGGGCAGCAGGTCAGGGGTGCGGCGCGCCGAGTCGTTGTCCTTGAGCCATTGGTCGGCTTCTTCTTCGGACTCGGCGTACTGGCCCTTGAAGACGTCGGGGATGTAATTGAACATGAACCGCTTGCCTTCGGAGTTCTTCAGCACTCCGCCGTCACCGCGCACGCCCTCGGTGACCAGGATTCCCTTCACCGACAGCGGCCAGACCATGCCGGTCGGGTGGAACTGGATGAACTCCATGTTGATCAGCTTCGAGCCGGCCCGCAGCGCCAGCGCGTGCCCGTCCCCGGTGTACTCCCACGAGTTCGAGGACACCTTGTAGGACTTGCCGATTCCGCCGGTGGCGAGCACCACCGCGGGTGCTTCGAACAACACGAAGTCGCCGGTCTCGCGGTAGTAGCCGAACGCGCCGGCAACCTTGCCGTTGTCGAGTATCAGCTCGGTGATCGAGGTCTCGTGGAACACCCGGATGCGCGCCTCGTAGTCGCCGAGTTCGCGCTTGTCCTCCTGCTGCAGGGAGACGATCTTCTGTTGCAGCGTGCGGATGATCTCCAGGCCGGTGCGGTCACCGACGTGGGCCAGGCGCGGATAGGTGTGGCCACCGAAGTTGCGCTGGCTGATCTTGCCGTCCTTGGTGCGGTCGAACAATGCACCGTAGGTCTCGAGTTCCCACACCCGGTCGGGTGCTTCCTGGGCGTGCAGCTCAGCCATCCGCCAGTTGTTCAGGAACTTGCCGCCGCGCATGGTGTCACCGAAGTGCACCTGCCAGGAGTCCTTGGTGTTGACGTTGCGCATCGCCGCCGCGCAGCCGCCCTCGGCCATCACCGTATGAGCCTTGCCGAACAGCGATTTGGTCACCACCGCGACGCGCAGACCTCGTTCCCGGGCCTCGATCACCGCGCGCAGTCCGGCCCCGCCGGCCCCGATGACGACGACGTCGTATTCGTGGCGTTCCAGTTCCGCTTCCTCCGAAGCCATTAACCCTCACTCGTCCTTGATCAAATGAAAAACTCTGTGGGACAGGCTGATTCAGCCGACAAACCGCAGATCGGGAAGCGTGCCGCTGGCCACCAGCATGATGTAGAAGTCGGTGAACATCAGCGTGCCCAGCGTGATCCAGGCGTAGAGCTTGTGCCGGGTGTTGAGCTTGCTGATCTGCGTCCACATCCAGTACCGGACCGGGTGTTTGGAGAAGTGCTTGAGCCGGCCGCCCGCGACGTGACGGCACGAGTGGCACGAGATCGTGTACACCCAGAGCATCACCACGTTGATCACGAGGATGACGTTGCCGAGGCCGAAGCCGAAGCCGCCGGGACCGTCCTCGGAGTGGAAGGCTTTGATCGCATCCCAGGTGTTGATGACCGAGATGAGCGCGGCGATGTAGAAGAAGTAGCGGTGCAGGTTCTGCAGGACCAGCGGGAAGCGCGTCTCGCCGGTGTACTTCGCGTGCGGCTCGGCCACGGCGCAGGCAGTCGGCGATTGCCACACCGAGCGGTAGTAGGCGCCGCGGTAGTAGTAGCAGGTGAGCCGGAACAGCAGCAGGAACGGCAGCGACAGCAGCGCGTACGGCAGTAGCGACAACGGCCCCGACGTGGGCAGGATCTGCGGCCAGAACTCGCTGGCCTCGCCGCAGGCCTTGCTCAGACACGGTGAGTAGAACGGTGTGAGGTAGTGGTACTCCGCGACGAAGAAGTTGTCGCGCATGAACGCACGCACCGTCGCGTAGATGATGAACGCGGCGAACCCCAGGTCCGTGACGATCGGCGACTTGAGCCAGTTGTCGGTACGCAAGGTGCGCGCCGCGATCTGGGCTCGGCCTGGGGAGAAGACGCCGGTCGCTTTGCGGTCGGCGGTGGGTGCGCTCACATTTCCCTCTCGATGAAGTTTTCCGGGCAGACCTGTCCGGTCGGCCCCGAGCTCAGCGGGTTCCGCCGAGGCCCTCGTCGTCGACGCCCCGCCAGAAATCGGTGTCGTACTGGGTGTCCGGAATCGCGATGCGTTCGCCGGCGTGATGGTGCCGGGACAGACCGCGCGCGAGTTCCAGTTCCTCGGCGTCGATATCGAGGCGATCGATATCGTTGAGGATGCGTTCGGCGTCGTTGACGATGCGACGGGTGGCAGGGCTGTCCCCGTATCGCGACGCCAGCGTTGTCACGCATCGCCGGAGATTCCCGATCAGATCGTGAAGTTCGGCGAGCTCGGTGGTGCTGGTGGACAAGTGACCTCCTTGGGCTGAAGGGTGTCGTGCATCACAGTACGCACTCGATGCTAGCCATATCACCCGCCTCGAGGGTGAGACAGATCACTTTGATGACATGGAGGTAACAATGGCGCAGGACATTCTCAAGGGCCGTGCGGAGCAGTTGCTGGCGCTTCACCGGCCCGGTGATCCGGTGGTTCTGCCGACGGTGTGGGACGCGTGGTCAGCGGGTCTGGCGGCCGACGCCGGGTTCGCGGCGTTGACCGTCGGCAGCCACCCGGTGGCCGATTCGGTCGGCAAGGCCGACAACGAGGGCATGACCTTCGACGATCTGCTCACCCGGGTCGCCCAGATCACCGCGGCGACGGAGTTGCCGGTGTCGGTCGACATCGAATCCGGCTACGCCGAAGCGCCCGAACGGCTCATCGAAGGATTGCTCAGCGTCGGGGCGGTGGGCCTCAACATCGAGGACACCGTGCACAGCGAGGGTGGCCGGCTCCGCACCCCGGAAGAACACGCAGACGTGGTCGGGGCGTTGCGCGCAGCGGCCGACGCGTCGGGAGTGCACGTCGTGGTCAACGCGCGCACCGATCTGTTCCTGCGTCAGGACGGCGACGAGTCCGATCGGGTGGACCGCGCGATCGCCCGGCTGCGGCTGGCCGCCGACGCCGGAGCCGACGTCCTCTACCCGGTGGGACTACACGCCCCGGAGACCATGACGCGGCTGACGTCCGAGCTTCCGCTTCCGGTGAACGCGATCGGCGCCCCGGACAAGGCCGATCCTGCGTCGTACGGTCCGCTCGGCGTGGCGCGCATCAGTTTCGGGCCGTTCTGGCAGGCGGCTCTTGCGGAGCGTGCGAAGGAGATCCTGGCGCGCTGGCGCTGACGTCAGTCGGTCTCGACGACCAGGACTTCGGTGTTGGCCTTGCGTTTGACGATGCGAGGCACCGAGCCGACGAGCCGGCCGACCATCGAGTTCAGGCCCACGCTGCCCACCACGAGGAGGTCGGCACCGACCTTCTCGGCCAGGTCGATGAGCGCATCGGCGGGCGCCCCTTCCACCGCGCGTTCCTCGACGGTGCTGGCGCCGGCGTTGCGGGCCCGCGCGGCAGCGTCGCGCAGCAGTCCGTAGACGGGCGCGTCGCCCTCGGTCCGGTAGGCCTCACCACGGGGCTGATCGGGGTCCGGTCCGGCGGCGTCGTGGCGTTTCGGCACGTGCGCCGAGGCGATGATCAGGCGTGCCCCGGACTCCGCTGCCAGCGCCGCCGCCTTGTCCACGGCGCGCAGAGAGGTGTCCGAGCCGTCGGTGCCGACGACGATGGTCTTGTACGAGGTCACGTGATGCCCCTTTCCCTGGCGTCCATCGAGCGTACAAGTGTTCACTCGACTTCTACCCCGGAATGGGCCGACGCGAACCGACCTCAGCGGTGGACGTCGGTGATCGCGATGTCGATCTCGACGCCGGCGACGTCGCCGACGACCTCGGTGATCGCCGTGACGGCTTGCGTGCGGACCCGTTCTGCCGTGGCGGCCAGGTCGACGCCGTAGCGGCCGCTGACCTCGATGCGTACGGCTCGTAGCGCAGCGTCGTCGACCGCGACGCCGATGTCGACCAGCTTCACGTCGGGAAGCGACCGCGCGCCGCGCGCCACGGTGGCGCGCACCACGAGATCGCTGACCTCGATGCGGCCCGGCGCCTGGCCGGGACGGGGATCGACGACGGCCACCGGCCAGCCGGATCGGGGGGTGGCGCGCACGGCCTCGATGACCCGCCGCTCGATGGCCGGCCAGCCGCGCTCAGGCGCGGCGCGCAGTTCCCGCGATGCCCGGGCCAGCACGTCGTAATCGCCTATCGCCATCGTTGCAGCCTCTGTTGCAGGGTGGTTCGTGCGCGGTGATGATGCCCCCGTGCTCCGTCGGGGCTCAGACTCAGGATCGTCCCTATCTGCGGGAAGGTCAATTCTTCGACCTCGCGCAGCATCCAGACAGCCCGCTGTCGTGGCGGCAATTCGGCCAACGCTTCCTCCAACGCGCCGAGGAACTCGGTGTTCGACAGGGTGGTGAACGGGTCCGAAGCAGCCGACGGGTCGGCGGGGTCGAGGAGCCGGTCGTCGAGGGGGATGGCCCGCTTCACCCGGTGCGAATCGGCCACCTTGCGCGAACAGATGGCGAACAGCCACGTCCGAGGGCTCGAATCGCCGCGAAACCGCTCGATCTGACGCCACGCGGCGACGAACGTCTCCTGCACGATGTCCTGCACGGCAGCTTCGTCGCGCGTCATCCGACGGGCGTAGCGATACAGTGCGGGCCCGTGCCGGCGGATCAGGGTCTCGAAGGCACTGCGGTCCCCGGCGGCCGCCGCGGCTGCCAGGTCGCGGTCGTCGACATCTATCTCGACGTCATCCTCGACCAGGGGGTCGCCGGCAGACATCGTCTGAAGTGATCCTCTCGACTATCCACAACGCGAAACGGAATGACGCCGCGAGCCTAGCCATCTGCGTGACCGCGATGTGGCCGGTGACACATAAGTCAGGGATTCGGATCGGCCGTCGCTGCGCGACCTACTGGTGAGAGCATCACAGCAACGCCGAGGAAGGCAGGACAGCCATGAGCACGGAACGCGGAAAGACGACGATCGCCGACACGGTGGTCGCGAAGATCGCCGGCCTGGCGGCGCGGGAGGTCAACGGGGTGCACGCACTGGGCGGCAGCGCGACCCGCGCGGTCGGCGCGCTGCGGGACCGCATCCCCGGCGCCTCGGTCAATCACGCCCAAGGCGTGTCGGTCGAGGTCGGCGAGAAGCAGGCGGCGGTCGACGTCGACATCGTGGCCGAATACGGGGTGTCGATCAACGATCTCGCGTCGGGCATCCGCCGTAACGTCATCGCCGCCCTCGAGCGGATGACCGGCTTGGAGGTCGTCGAGGTGAACATCACCGTGCACGACGTCTTCGTCGAGGGCGACATCACGGCAGACAACGCTCCCGAGAACCGGGCGCGCACCTCCGACGATCTGCGCGTCGTATGAGCGCCCGCGAGGCCGCAGACATCGTCGCCGACGTCGTGTTGGGCACCCCGGGAGTCGCAGGTCTGCACCCTGGCATGTTCGGCGAGGTCGGCACGTATCTGCCGGGACGGCGGGTGGACGGCGTGCGGCTCGGCGACACCGACATCGATGTCCACCTGAGCGTGCGGGAAGGTGCGCCGGTGCGTGATACCGCGGCCGCGGTCCGCGAGGCGGTGGCCCGTGAGTTCCCCGGACAGGCGGTCAACGTGACCGTCGAGGACGTCGTCTCAGTCGACAGCGCCGCAGTGGACTGACGCTCACAGCGGGCCTCGCGGCCCGGTGAGGACACCGTGATGGGCCCTTCACACGGCAGAACACGGCGGCAATATGTGCTTCCTAGCGTGGCCGCATGGCAACTTCACGCGTCGTGGTCGTCGGCCACGGCATGGTCGGCCACCGATTCGTCGAGGCATTGCGGGCTCGAGACTCGGCTGATCAATGGCAGATCACTGTGCTGGCAGAAGAACTCGACGCCGCGTACGACCGGGTCGGCCTGACCGGATACACCGAGCACTGGGACCGCCCCCGACTTGCGTTGGCGGGCAACACCTATGACGGCGACGAGCAGGTGGAGCTGCGGCTCGGGCAGCGCGTCGTTGCGCTCGACACGGCCGCGGCCACCGTGATCACCTCCGACGGAGAGCGATTCGGCTACGACGCGCTCGTGCTGGCCACCGGTTCGTACGCCTTCGTGCCGCCGGTGCCGGGCCATGATCTGCCGGTCTGTCACGTGTATCGCACACTCGACGATCTGGACGCGATCAAGGCAGACGCGATGCGCGCAGTAGCCGCCACCTCCGGTGACGCCGACGGCGTCGTCATCGGAGGCGGCCTGCTCGGGTTGGAGGCCGCCAACGCGCTGCGCGGCTTCGGGATGACACCGCACGTGGTCGAGATGGCACCCCGGTTGATGGCCCAGCAGCTCGACGAGGCCGGTGGTGCACTGCTGGCCCGCATGATCGGCGAACTGGGTATCGCCGTGCACGTCGGGGCGGGCACCGAGCGCATCGAAGCATCAGATGCCGGGGCGCGGGTCACGCTCAGCGACGGCACCGTCGTCGACGCGGGTGTGGTGATCTTCGCCGCAGGTGTGCGGCCGCGTGACGAGCTGGCGCGCGAGGCCGGGCTGGCGATCGCCGAACGTGGGGGAGTGCTCACCGACACGTCCTGTGCCACACGGGACCCGCGTGTCTTCGCGATCGGCGAGGTTGCTGCCATCGACGGCCGGTGCTACGGCCTCGTGGGGCCGGGATACACCAGCGCCGAGGTGGTGGCTGACCGATTGCTCGGTGGTGCAGCCGAATTCGGTACGGCCGACATGTCGACCAAGCTCAAGCTGCTCGGTGTGGACGTGGCGAGCTTCGGTGACGCGATGGGCGCCACGCCGGGTTGTCTCGAGGTCGTGGTCAACGACGCGGTGGCGCAGACCTACGGCAAACTGGTGCTCTCCGACGACGCCCGCACGCTGCTGGGCGGCATCCTGGTCGGCGACGCGTCGGCCTACGGGGTGTTGCGCCCGATGGTCGGCGAGCAGCTGCCCGGTGACCCCATGTCCTTCATCGTGCCGGTCGGAAGTGACTCGGGCGCCGCATCTCTCGGTGTCGCTGCGCTCCCGGATGCAGCACAGATCTGCTCGTGCAACAACGTCACAAAGGGTGATGTCACCGCCGCCATCGGCTCAGGCTGCTGTGACGTAGCCGCGCTGAAGTCGTGCACCAAGGCGGGCACCTCGTGTGGGTCGTGCGTACCGCTGCTCAAGCAGCTGCTCGAAGCCCAGGGGGTCGAGCAGTCCAAGGCTCTCTGTGAGCACTTCGGCCACTCCCGGGCGGAGCTGTTCGAGATCGTCAGCGCCACCGAGATCCGCACCTTCTCGGGGTTGATCGAGAAGTTCGGCAGCGGAAAGGGTTGCGACATATGCAAACCCGTCGTCGCGTCCATCCTGGCGTCGACGAGCAGCGATCACATCCTCGACGGGGAACAGGCGTCTCTGCAGGACTCGAACGACCACTTCCTGGCCAACATCCAGCGCAACGGCAGCTACTCGGTTGTGCCGCGCGTGCCCGGCGGTGACATCACGCCCGAGCACCTGATCCTGATCGGCGAGATCGCCCGCGATTTCGGTCTGTACACCAAGATCACCGGGGGTCAGCGCATCGACATGTTCGGTGCGCGGGTCGATCAGCTCCCCGAGATCTGGCGGCGGCTGGTCGAGGGCGGTATGGAATCCGGCCACGCGTACGGAAAGTCGCTGCGCACAGTCAAGAGCTGCGTCGGAAGTGACTGGTGCCGCTACGGGCAGCAGGATTCGGTGCAGATGGCCATCAATCTGGAGCTGCGCTACCGCGGCCTGCGCTCACCGCACAAGATCAAGGTGGGTGTGTCAGGGTGCGCCCGCGAATGCGCGGAAGCGCGGGGCAAGGACGTCGGTGTCATCGCCACCGAGAACGGGTGGAACCTCTACGTCGGCGGCAACGGCGGAATGACCCCGCGCCACGCGGAGTTGCTCGCGAGCGATCTCGACGACGAGACGTTGGTGCGCTACATCGACCGCTTCCTGATGTTCTACATCCGCACCGCGGATCGGTTGCAGCGCAGCGCACCCTGGGTGGAGGAGAAGGGACTCGATCACATAAGGGATGTCGTCTGCGACGACTCCCTGGGTCTGGCAGAGGAATTCGAGGCCGCGATAGCCCGCCACGTCGAGGGCTACGCGTGCGAATGGAAGGGCGTGCTCGACGATCCCGACAAGCTGGCGCGTTTCGTCTCGTTCGTCAACGCCCCCGGCGTCGAGGACCCGACGGTCACGTTCACGAAGAATGCGGGGCGCATGGTGCCGACTCCGCTCGGTGTACCGAAGGTGGTTCAGCGGTGACAATTCTCAGTGACATCAGCACGGTCGATGTCTGGACGACGGCCTGCGCCTACGACTTCCTGCTGCCCAATCGCGGTGTCGGGGTGCTGCTGCCCGACGCAGCGCAGGCCGCACTGTTCCGCCTCGATGACGGCACCCTGCATGCGGTCGGCAACATCGACCCGTTCACCGGCGCGGCGGTGATGTCGCGGGGAATCGTCGGTGACCGGGGCGGGCGCGTCACCGTGCAGTCCCCACTCAAGAAGCAGGCCTTCGCCCTCGACGACGGGATCTGCCTGGACGATCCGACCTACGAGCTGCCCGTCTATGCCACCCGCGTCACCCCAGACGGTGACGTCCAGATCGGCACTCCCCCCGCGGATCCCACCGCGGAATAGCATTCCCGGCTGCAGTTCAGGCGATTTCACAACCATGGCTTCTCGCTGGCGAACAACAGACTAGGGACTTTCGGCCCGCGACACGGCCGCGAAAACTACCTACCGTCGTAGTCATGACGTATGTGATCGGCAGCGCGTGTAGGGACATCGTCGACAAGTCCTGCGTGCAGGAGTGCCCCGCCGACTGCATCTACGAGGGTGCGCGGGCGATGTACATCAACCCCAACGAGTGCGTGGACTGCGGTGCCTGCCGTCTGGCCTGCCGTGTCGACGCCATCTACTACGAAACCGACCTACCCGACGAGGAACTCGCACACCTCGAAGACAACGCGGCGTTCTTCAGCGTGGTCCTCCCCGGCCGCGACGCTCCGATCGGTGACCCCGGGGGTGCGCTTGCGCTGGGCCGGATCGGCGTTGACACGCCGTTGGTGGCTGCTCAGCCACCATCGACGACCGATCACCCCTGACGGACGAGCCTCGCCGTCCTGGCCCGCAGGAACCGGTGGGCGGTCAACCGGGTGATACCGGGGTGCCGTCCCAGCGGCTCGGTCACCACATCGGCAGCGCTGTCGCGCAACCGATCCTGGAACAAGCCCTCGGACAACAGGTATGACGCTACGACAACCCGTCGGCCGCGGCGGCGCAGTGCGGTGACGGCATCGGCGACCCGCGGCTCCCCGGTCGCGGCGAACGCCAGTTCCACGCGTGAACCGAGCGTTGCCGACACCCACGCGGCGGTGGTGTGCAGGTCGTGCAGCGCTGCCGGGTCCGACGTGCCCGCGGCCGCGAGAACCACTGAATCGTCAGGGCGCCAGCCGGCTTCGACGAGTCGATCGACGACCACTCGGACCAGTTGCGGGTCGGGACCCAGCGCGGCGGTCACGGTGACGGCAGGATGACCGCTGTCATGCACGTGCGCGGGAATGTCGGTGGTCACGTGGTAACCGCGGGCCAGGAACGCCGGCACCAGCACGGCGGGCTCGTCGGCGTGGGCGTCGAGGACCTCGGCAGGCGTGGGTCCGATGACGTCGACGAAGGCGACGTGCACTGGGTGCTCGACCATCTCGGACACGCGGCCGGCCAGGTCGCCGATCAACTCGACGCCCTGCGGCTTGCGGGTACCGTGCGCCACCAGCACGTAGCTCATGACGCGTACGCCTCGTCGATGGGCAGCCGATAGCCGCGTTTGACGACGGTGGCCACCATCTTCTTGTCTCCCAACGCTGTTCGCAGCCGCAGCACCGCGGTTTCCACGGCGTGGGTGTCCGTGCCGCTGCCGGGGAGGGCGCGGAGCAGGTCGGCTCGCGATACCACCGCACCCGGGCGGTGGGCCAACGCACGGATGGTGGCCATCGCCGCCGGTGACATCGCCTTGACCGCTCCGTCGACCAGCACGCAATTGCCGCGAATCTCCAGCAGGTGCCCGGCCACCCGAACCGTGCGGGCCTGCAGCAGCGGCAGCTCGTCGGTGATGTGGCGGGCCAACGCGCCCAACCTCATTCGCTCCGGAGCCGACGTCGGCACGCCGAGCCGCACCAGCGGCCGGGCGGTCACCGGGCCCACGCACATCGCGTGCACGCTGCCGCGCAGCGCGGCGAGCAGCTCGTCCTCGACGCCGAGTTCCTGCGCCCGCATGAGCACCGAGGCCACCGCAGGTGCGGAGGTGAAGCTGACGGCGTCGAACTTCTCCTCGGCGATCCCGACGACGAGTGCGTCGAAGTCGCCGTGCCGCGGCGCGGGGTGCCAGCGGTACACCCGGATGGGCACCACGTCGGCCCCGGCGGCACGCAACTCGTCGAGGAATTCGGGGAACGGGTCCCAGTCGGCGGTCGCGCCGTGCAGCTGCACCGCGATGCGGGCGCCGTCGATCCCGCCTTCGAGCAGATAGTGCAGGACTTCGCGGGAGGACTCCGAATCCGGGGACCACTCCTCGGGCAGGCCGGCGGCCCGCAGCGCTCCGGTGGCCTTCGGGCCGCGCGACACCACCCGGGCCTTGGCCAGCGCGGCGGTGAGCTCGGTCGCCAGGCCCCAGCCGTCGGCCGCGGCCATCCAGCCGCGCAGCCCGATACCGGTGGTCGCGACCACGATGTCCGGCGGTTCGTCGATGAGGGCACGGGTGCGTTGGCGCAGCTCGTCGTCATCGGGCAGCGGCACCATCTCGATGGCGGCCGCGCTGGTGACGGTCGCACCGCGCCGGGTCAGCAGCGCGGCGAGCTCGTCAGCGCGTCGCGCTGAGGTCACCGCGACACGGAATCCGGTGAGCGGCGACCAGTCCGGCTCACTCATGCCCGGCTGCTTCATGAGCACTGTCTATTCAGGTCGTGTTTCGCGCCGGTTACCTGGCCGTTGCGGCGCGGTGTCACCGCCGGGCAGGCCGTGAATTTCCGCTCACCGTCGCCGCGGGCCCCGTGTGAGGCTCACCAGACGTCCCCGTCGCGCCAGTCGCAGGCCAGGTCGGCGGCCGAATCCAGGTCGATTGTCGAGGTCACCGGCAGGACGAAGACGGTGCCGTCGTCGTCCGGGGTCCGCACCAGCCCGCTGGGTGCCAGCACGGAGGTGGTGCCGCGCCACGGCGTCCAGCCCCTGCTGGTGTAGAGCGGGCGCCCCAGCTCGCTGGTGCTCAGCGCGCCGAGGACGTAGCCGCCGCGGATCACCTGTTCGGCTGCCTCCATCAACGCATGGGCCAGTCCCTGGCCGCGGTGGTCCTCCCGCACGGCGACCGCCTCGACGTACCCGCAGCGCAGCGCGGTGTCGCGGTAGAGCAGACGTCGTGCGACGACAGCGGCGTGACCGATGATCGCTCCGCGCTGACAGATGACCGCGTGCATACCGCCGAGCGCATGCTCCCAGTCGGCGTCGGAGAACTCACCGCCGTAGGCCTCGGTGAGCATGCGCCGCGCGTCGGCGCGGGAGTCGTCGTCGAGATCGGAGGTGTGGACGAGGCGGGCACGCACACCTGCAGGTCTACCAGGCAGACCGCTCGTCCGGCGGCGAGAACGGCGCTCTGGGTCGCGCCCAGTGCATCCGCACCGTCTGGCCCGGCCGGGTCTGCGCGATCGCGTCGACATCGTCGTCGACGACGACGCCGATCACCGGATAGCCACCCGTGACGGGGTGATCGGGGCCGAGCATCACGGGAAAGCCGTTGGGCGGCACCTGGATTGCGCCGCGCATCAGGCCTTCGCTGGGCAGCTGGCGGTCCGGCCACCGGTACTCCAGCGGCGTGCCCACCAGACGGATGCCCACGCGGTCGCTGCGGTCGGTGACCTGCCAGTTGGTGCGGATGAGAACGTCGGGGTCGACGAACCAGTTGTCGCGAGGCCCCGGAACCACCCGCAGGTCCACAGGGGCGTCGTCGAGCGCGGCCACCGGTGCCTGGTCGACTTCGGGGAACTCGTCGGTGTGCTCGCCGATACGCAGCACGTCCCCGGATGTCAGCGGTCGCGGTCCGATCGAGGACAGCACGTCGAAGCTGCGCGACCCCAGCACCGGCTCGACGTCGACACCGCCCCGCACCGCGAGATACGAGCGCAGACCCGACCGGGCCGGCCCCAGCGAGATCACGTCGCCGGCGCGGACATGGTGAACACTGTTGATGCCGAACGGGATTCCGCCGACCGCGGGATCGACGTCGGCGCCGGTGACCGCCACGGTCACGTCGCCTCCACACACGCGTGCGCTGAATCCGCCCAGTGTCACCTCGATGGTCGCGCGGTCGTCGGGGTTGGCCACCAGCCGGTTGGCCAGCGTGTGGGAGCGGCGGTCAGCGGCCCCGGAGCGGGTCACGCCGAGGTGTGACAGACCCGGTCTGCCGAGATCCTCCACCAGTGCCAGCGGGCCGGGCTGCAGGATCTCCAGCGTTACCTCGGTCATGGCGTCACCGCCCGGAACTGCACCCAACGTCCCGGGGTCAGCAGCGCGGGTTCGTCGCGGTCGACGTCCCACAGCACGGCGTCGGTCCGCCCGATGAGCTGCCAGCCGCCGGGCGATTCCCGGGGGTAGACACCGCTGAACGGACCCGCCAGCGCGACCGCACCGACGGGCACCTTGGTGCGCGGTTCGGCGCGACGGGGGACTTCGAGCCGATCGTCGCCGCCCAGGAGGTAACCGAAACCCGGTGCGAAGCCACTGAATCCGACCCGCCACGGACGTCCGGTGTGCGCGGCGACGACCCCGTCGACCGACAAGCCGGTCAGCCGGGCCACCTCGTCGAGGTCGGCCCCGTCGTAGACCACGTCGATGACGACGTCGGCCTCCCCGTCGGGGGGAGAGCTCGATTCGGCGATGCTGTCGGCGGCAGGCGCGACACGGCCGAGGCGTTGACGGGTCGGGGCCTGACACTCGTTGTCGGCCAGGATGACCAGGACGGTCCGCGCGGCGGGCACCAGGTCCACCACGCCGGGTAACTCGGCCGCCCGCAACGCCTCCGTCCAGGCGAGCACCTCGGCCGTGTCACCGAATTCGAGGAGCAGGCCACGATCGCCGTAGTCGTGGATCGCCTCTGCTGTCACACCCATCTGCCAACGCTACCGTCGCGTGCGGGGTTGAATGCAGCAATGGGTGGGGGGTCGGCGCGCGCCGGCGCGCTGATGACGGTGACCGCCATGGTCTCGGTGCAACTGGGAATGGCGGTCGCGGTCAAGCTGATCGACCACATCGGCTCGGACGGGACCGCGTGGCTGCGCCTCGCGTGGGCGGGCTTGATCCTGCTCATCTGGGTACGGCCTCGCCCGTCGGCGTTCACGGCCAAGACATTCGGCATGTGCGTCGTACTCGGTGTCGTGAGCGCCGCGGTGTCGCTGTTCTTCATGGCATCGCTGGATCGGTTGCCGCTCGGGACCGCGACAGCACTGGAGTTCCTCGGCCCGCTCACGGTCGCCGCCGCGCACGGTCGCGGACTCGCGCGGGTGTTGTGGCCGGGGCTGGCCGCCCTCGGCGTGATCCTGCTCAGCCAGCCGTTCAGCGGTGGGGTCGACCTGAAGGGCGTGGTGCTGGCGCTCGCCGCGGGCGCCGCCTGGGCGCTGTACATCCTGCTGACCCAGAACGTGGGCGATCAGGTTGCTGGTGTGACCGGGCTGGCAGTGTCGATGCCGATCGCCGGGCTGGTGTCGACGTTCACAGTGAGCACGACGGTGTTCGAGCGGATGACATGGCAGGTGGTCCTGATCGGCCTGGGCATGGCGATCCTGCTGCCGGTGGTCCCTTTCGTGCTCGAACTGCTGGCGCTGCGCCGGTTGACGACGGCGGCGTTCGGCACGCTGATGTGTCTGGAGCCGGCGCTGGCGTTCGTCGTCGGCTTCACGTTGCTGGATCAGGAGCTCGGCGTCTCCGCGATCATCGGCATCTTCGTGGTGGTGATCGCGGGTGTCGGAGCGGCGCGCAGTGGCGGCCGGCAGGCGGACATGCACATCGAGGTCGGCTGAGCCGACGATCCGGCAGAAGTGGGTCAGCCCACCAGTTGGTATGTGGGCTCGCGGCGTTTGATGATCGCGATCACGCGGTAGGTGATCGGCAGCATGACCACCTCGACGGCGGTCTTGTAGACCCAGCCCAGGGCCGTGTAGACGGCAAAGTCCTTGAAGGTCGTGATGCCGATCGCACTCGCGGCGATTGTGCAGAACACCAACGTGTCGCCGAGCTGACCGACGAACGTCGACCCCACCAGCCGGGCCCACAGGTGCTTCTCCTTGGTGCGCTCCTTGATCGCCACCACCACCCATGCGTTGAGGGTCTGCCCGACGATGAAGCCGGCGAGTCCGGCGACGATCAGCTGGGTGTAGGCGTGGACGATGTTCTCGAAATGCTCCTGGTTGGTGTAGAAATCCGCGGCGGGTAGATAGATGGTCACCCAAAAGGCAAGGGCAGCAAGGATGTTCATCGCGAACCCGGCAAAGATGGCCCGTCGTGCCGCCTTGAATCCGTACACCTCGCTCAGCACGTCGCCGATCACGTAGGTCAGCGGGAACACGATGAAGCCGCCGTCGGTGATGATCGGGCCGAACGCCACGCCCTTGGTGGCGGTCACGTTGGAGATGATCACCAGCGCGGTGAACACCGCGACGAGGATCGGATAGTAGGCCGAGCCGACGCGCGCGAAGGTGGCGTGCTGATCAGTGTTGGGCTCGGTCACCGGCCCATTAGATCAGCTCAGCGCCGCCGCGATCATCGGCGGCAGTTTGTCGACGACCACCGGGTAGGACAGCACCGAGGCGTAGGCGATCGCACCGGCGAGCTCTTTTCCGGTGAAGACGGTGTGCTTGCCGGTGGTCGCCCGCGACGCGGCGACGATGGGGTCGGCCAGCAGAGCAGCCTGTTCCTCGTCGCTTTCGGTGGTCCAGATGACGACGTCGGCGGAGTCCAGCACCTTCGCGAGCCGATCCCGGGCGATGGTGCCGTCCGCGTCCGCGAGGGTCAGGCCCATGTCGGTGAGGAACGCGCGCCGCCAGCTCGGGCCGGTCACGCGGGCGCCCGCGCCGTCGACCCGGCCGTCGAGCAGCAGCACCGTCTTGTTCGCGAACTCCGGGTGGTCGTCCTTGACCTTTTTCAGCGACGCGTCGATGTCGGAGACGAGCTTGGCCATGTCGTCGCGGTGGAACGTGGCCTGCCCGATGAGCGCGGCCTGGTCGCGCCAGGGTTCGAAGAAGGCGTTTCGGCCTGACTGCGCGATGGTGGGGGCGATGGCCTTCAGCGCCTGGTAGGTGTCTTGATCCAGGCCGGCGTTGGTCGCGACGATGAGGTCGGGCCGGGCCGCGGCGATCTGCTCGATCTGCATGCCGTCGGCCAGGGACAGCACCGCCGGCGTCGCGCCGCCGAGCCGGGCCTGCGCCCAGGGCCAGACGCCGAAGGGCTCGCCGCCGAACCAGTCGGTGACCGCAACCGGCACCACACCGAGGGCCAGCAGGTCGTCGGCGTCGTTGAGTCCCGCGCTGACGACGCGCGTCGGCGGTTTGGGGATCGTGGTCTCCCCGAAGGCGTGGGTCACGGTGACCGAACCGTCGGAGGCCACCGCGCCCGGCTTTTCGGATCGACAGGCGGTCAACAGCGCCGCCGTCGCCGTCAACGCCAGAACGCTTCGCCGGGTCCACACTTCGGGCACCCGGCGAGAATATAGAGCCGGTCCCCACGTCGCCGGACATTGCCGAGCTATGACGTGAGCGGGAGACCCTCGTCGAGGAAGTTCAGCCCAGCGACGATCGCGGCGGGATCGATGGGGGTGTTGTGCAGTGCGGCCATCATGACGCCGGTCATCGCGCCGGCGGTGATGCGCAGGCGGGGGTCGTCGGTCGGCAAATCGAGCCGGGTCGCGAGAGCCTCGGTGATCTTCTCGATGGTTTCTATGTAGGTGTCGTAGAGCGCGCCGCTGGCTTCGGGCAGCGAGTAGAGCAGCCGCTGGCGGGCCATCTCATCACCCCACTCGGGGTTCTCGATGCCGGTGAACACCTGCTCGACGGCGTGCCGGTAGGCGGCAATCGGAGACAGTTCGGGGGGCGCGGCGAGGAACAGCGCGATGATCGGTTCCATCAGCTGATCAGGGATCAGGAGGGCGGTTTTGGTGGGGAAGTAGCGGAAGAAGGTGCGCGGGGAGATGTCGGCTTCAGCCGCGATCTGCTCGACGGTGGTGTTGGGGTAGCCGAATTGCTCGAACAGTCGGAAGGCCGCGAACCGCACCGCTTCGCGGGTCTGACGCTTCTTGCGCTCTCGAAGCCCCTCAGCGTGGTCGGGGGACATCCTCCGATTGTCGCTCAGTCACGCGCGGACATCTGCGATTCGGGTTAGCGGAGGACGAGCGTCACACTCAGGGCGACCATCACGACGGCGATGGTGCCGTCGAGCACCCGCCACGTGCGCGTCGACGCGAAGTAGCTGCGCAGCCGCGTGGCTCCGAAGCCCAGCGCGGTGAACCAGACGGCGCTGGCTGTGACGGCACCGACGCCGAACAGCCAGCGATTCTCGCGATGTTCGTTCGCCAGGGTGCCGAGCAGGACAACGGTGTCGAGGTAGACGTGCGGATTGAGGAAGGTCAGCGCAAGGCAGGTGGCAAGCACGCCGGCCAGGCGCGCGGGCCGGGCGTCGGCGGGGGTCAGTGCACCAGGGCGACACGCGCGGCGCGCGGCGAGGAGCCCGTACACGAGGAGGAAGGCAGCGCCGCCGTAGGTCGCGAGTGAGACCAGCTGGGGGTGGGCGCTGACGAGGGCCCCGAAGCCCGCGATGCCTGCGGCGATGAGGACGAGATCGGACACCGTGCAGACGGCGACGACCGGCAAGACGTGTTCACCGCGGATGCCCTGCCGGAGCACGAAGGCGTTCTGCGCGCCGATCGCCGCGATCAGCGCCATCGAGGTGGCGAACCCGGTCAGCACGATGAGGGCGGTGGTGGTCATGACGATGACGGTAGGGATTGAGCAGAGAGTAATACAGCTAAAGTTTCTTCAGATTGTTCAGTTGCGCTAATGCGAGGGCTTGCCGTCGTGTGTTGGCCGCGGAGCCGCCTCACCGTCCGAAGCAGCGGCTGAGGAAACCGTTCGGGAAATTTCGGGCCTAGCCCACCAAGCCACCAGCGATGCAGGCGAAGATTCGAGGCTTGTCCAACGCTCGTTCTCACACTCGTGCGCCGTGCAGGGTCATCCAGTGCAGGCGCTGCCGAACCGACAGGCCGCCAGAGTGGAGGGGGTGGATACGAACGACTAGGACCACAGTCCAAGATCAAGCCGCCACGGTACGGTTCTCGGTCCAATCCCACGCCTTCAGCCGGCCGACACCGTGAGATGAAGACGGTCGACGATGCGCAGTGCCTGCGCTGGGTCGCCGCCGTCGAAAACGGCGGCATGGATGCCCCGCATAGCTCCGGTGATCGCGTGAGCTGCTGCTGGGACATCGGTGTCGGGGTCGATTGACGTACCTTCCGCGCACCGCTCCAGGATCTGCGCGACGGCCTGCTCGAAGGTGTCGTGCCAGCGGAGTGCGAAGCTGTCTGAGCGAGGAACTCCGAGGTCGCGGAAGAGTACGTGCGCAGAGGGCGTGGCGTAGATGGCTTCGGCGGACAGCCGCAGAAAGGTTCGCAGCTGCGGGAGCGGCTCGTCCGGCCATCGGGCAGCTTCGTACTGGCGACGCATGGCCTCGACCAGGACCGTGGCGGCGTTGTCGATCGCCGCTCGAAAGAGTTCGCGCTTGCTGTCGAAGTGATGGAAGGCCGTTCGCAGCGCGACACCGGAGTGTCGCGCAACAGCGTCGACGGTGATCTGGCTGTAGTCCTGCTCGCGCAGGAGCTCCTGTGTGGCGACCATCAGACGCAGATCGGTAGGGGCGGAATGTGTCCCACGCGCGGACGCCGCGTTGACCCACCGATGCACGGTGGATGAATGCACACCCAACTCTTCGGCAACGGCCGACACACGCTGTCCGCGGAGCACTCGTTCGACAGCGGCCTGCCGTACCGAGGTTCCACGGCTCGACCTCCCGGCCATCCGAGCATCTTACGAGGATCGCACCTTGCGACTATTGCATGTCGCATGCAATAGTCGCACCGGGCGGTTCCGACCGCCTCGTCGAACTCACGTATCGGACAGTCGACATACAGAGGAGGCTCCTCGTGACTCACGACGACCGGATCACGCGCGCGCTGGTGACCGGTGCCAGCTCGGGTATCGGGGAGGCGTTTGCGAAGGCGCTTGCCGCACGCGGCTGTGACCTGGTTCTGGTCGCTCGCCGACAGGATCGGCTCGACCTGTTGTCCGAGAGTCTCGAGGCGCAGCATGGGATCTGCTGCACGACTGTGGCTTTCGACCTGTCCGTGCCGCGACCGGGAGCACGATTGCGGGCACTCGTCGACGGCGACGTGGACCTGCTGGTCAACGCCGCCGGGTTCGCCGTGCAAGGTCCCTTCGTGGACGGCGACGCTGAGGACTTTGCGCGCGTCCTGGCCGTCGACATCGGGTCGGTCGTCGACCTCTGCCATGCATTCCTGCCGGAGATGATCCGGCGACGTCGTGGCGCAATTCTGAACGTCTCCAGCACCACGGCGTATCAACCGGTGCCGACCCTGGCCGTCTACGCTGCCGCCAAGGCGTTCGTGGTCAGCTTCAGCCAATCCCTCTGGTACGAAGCGCGACGACACGGCGTCACGGTCTTCTCCTTCGCACCAGGACCCACCCAGACCGAGTTCTTCGACGTAATCGGCGACACCGCCACCGCCGTGGGCCGCATGCAGACCGCCGACCAGGTCGCGGCGGCAGGATTGCGTGCGCTCGATCGCCGCTCGACACCGCCCGCTGCGGTCTCTGGAGTCGGCAACTCGATCGGCGCTGCACTGGCCCGACTAGTCCCACGGCGGGTGCTCATGCCGGCACTCGCGCGGTCACTGCGACCAGTGACGTCGGAGAGGTGATCACCCGGTCGGCGGTGTGCCACGACGAATCTCGTTGCTTGAAAATCACATTCACCTCCAACGACAGGAGCACGCGATGATAGTGGTCACCAGCGCAGCAGGTGGTGTCGGACGCCCCCTGGTCCGACAGCTCGCCGCAGACGGACACGCCGTACGGGCGTTCGTCAAGAACGAGGACCAGGCGCGACGTTCGCGAAAAGACGGGGCGAGCGACATCGTGATCGGCGATTTGAGACGACCGGGCGATCTGGAGAACGCGCTACGCGGAGCCCGTCAGATCTACCATGCTGCCCCGACCCAGCTGGTCGACGAGGTGCCCGTGGCCGAACGACTGATAGCGGCAGCCAATGCCGTACAGCTCGATCAGATCGTGTTCCACTCGGTCATCCACCCCGACATCGCCGAACTCCCTCACCATCGGCAGAAGCTCGAGGTCGAGGGGCTCCTGCGCGATTCGGAACTGCCCGTGACCGTGCTTCGCCCCTCGCACTACATGCAGAACGTGCTGGACTTCCGAGACTTCTTCGGCGCCGGACTGCTCCCATACCCCACGTCGCCAGACAGTCGAATGGGCGTCGTCGACGTGGACGACATCGCCGCCGCGGCGGCCAACGTCTTGATCAACCCCGAGGAACACATCGGCAAGACCTACGACCTGTCGACGGTGGAGCTCACCCGCCACGACATGGCACGAATCTGGAGCCGAGTGCTGGGCCATTCCATGGTCGCGGTTCGAATTCCGCCGCGAGCCTTGAAGAATCCGTTGACGGCGGTCGGACCGTTTGGTTCCGCGATCGCCCGGTCGTTGTTGTCGACCAGATTGCGTTCCCTTCCCCACGTCGTTCGAGGATTGCGCGCGGCGCCCAACACCCGAGGGTTTCGAAGCTGGTCGTCCGATGCGCAAGATACCTACGCGCAGATGATGGAGTATTACGACGTGAACGGATTGCCGGCGGGAAACTTCGATGACTTGTCAAAGGTGTTGCCGAGGAAACCCATTGATTACGAACACTTCGCTCGTCGTTCCGCCGCGGCGCGCGATTGACGTCGCGGTGTGAGGTCGACGGGTGCCGGGGGTCTGCTTGTTCGGGGTAGAAGATGCGGATCGACTGTGCTGAAAGGCCTTGTGCGGCCGGCGGTAGACCATCTGCCGCTCACAGGAAGAGGGTGACGGGATTGGCGTTCACCAGGCCATGAGTGACGAGCAGCGGCCACATGGATCGGTAGCGCGCCCACAAGAGACCAAGGAACAGCCCGGTGATCCCTTGGTTGACGATCACGTTCGCCAAGTCCAGAGCGAGGTTGCCGCTGCCCTGAATTGCGATGTGCCATGAAGCCCACACGAGCGATGACAGGATGACCGCGGGCCACATGCCTCCCAGAATTCGAGTCCACCGTGTTTGCAGCCATCGTCGGTAGAAGAATTCTTCGACGACCGCGTTGATGACGAAACCGGCGAGAATCACGACGACCAATGTGAGGCCGTGGATGTCGGGGGGTCGGGCGAGACCGTGAGGGGACAATGCCATATAGGCGGTAGCCCATCCCAGGACGGGGATCATTGGGCGCCAGTTCACTTGGGTCTTGCCGGTACACGCCGTGTCGAGATCGTCGGTGGCCCTGGGCCGTCGGCGGGCCGATGTGAACAGCAGCAGCGGACACATTACGAGCAGGGCGATCTTCAACAGGGTGTAGGTCGGTTCAGTCGGCCCGCACAGTGTCAGCGATACCGTGAACGCCACGGCCAGCGCGAGGAGGACGAAAGCCTCTGTGCGGTCTGCCTTTGCGCGGCTCACCCTGTCGGCGCTTGCCGGTGCCCCGTGTGGGATGAGCAGTGCGAGCGTGACGCCGACCGCTGCGGGCAGCCACGGATGCCACATCGGAACGGTGTCAGTGCTATCAGCAGTGAACCGGATCTGACCGTCGGCGCCGAGGATGACGGCGAGCGCTGCGGCGACATAGATCCCAACACCGACCAGGACGATGGTCGTGCCGATCGGCCTCCGTACGGGGTGGATGAGGGCGTCGGGAGAGGACACGTCAACGAATGTAGCGGCCAGATCCTGTCTCGCCAGGCAGCGGCCGATCCAGCCACCGGACAACCACGACGCATCGCTATCCCTGTGGCATGACGGATTCCGGCAAATATGCCTTGGCGGAGGGTCTTTCGAGACGGCCAGGACACGTGTGCGGTCGTCCCGGGCTAGACACAAGCCGACCGATGCCTGGACGTGATCCGGCACAATGGGCGACATCGACGCCGATGGCGCCTGACCAGAATCATGACGTGTGACGTTGAAGTCACCTCACGAAAGGGCGGATGTGAGCGAACGCGGCGTGGAACACGTGCCCGGCGGCGAGATGTTCGACGCGATAGCGCGGGGTGACTACCCGGCCGTGGAGGCGTTGTGGGCTTCCGATATCGCGGTGTGGCACGCCGGTGACGCCGCCGACAACGACCGGTCGCAGGCGCTGTGGGTGATCCGATGGTTCATCAATGCGACGACGTCCCGGCGTTACGAGGTGTTCGACCGACGCGTGTTCGACGGCGGCTTCGTTCAACAACACGTCCTGCATGCCACGTCCACGGGAGGCGATGCCATCGCCCTGCGCGTCTGCATCGTGGTGAAGGTCGACGACGACGGACTGATCACACGCATCGACGAATACTTCGATCCGGCCGACGTGGCTCTCTTGATGCGCGCGCGATGATGGCTGCGCTCCGCCTGCGATGACGCGGGGCCCGCTGGTCCCCGCCTGCAGCGCGGCTGCTTCGTCCGAGACTCGGTGGAATGTGTTCGGGTACCTGAAATCAACCGCCGTTGCGCGCGGTGCGCGCGATCGCGGAAGCGATGTTGCTGTGGGCGCCGCACCGGCAGATGTTGCCGCTCATCCTCTCGGATCTCCTCGGGTGACGAGGTGTGTCCCTCGCGAATGCAGGCAATCCCCGACAAGATCTGACCGGGCGTACAGCGTCCCGCATCGGCCGGCCCGGCGGAAACGCTCACCGGCGAGGTCGGCGTCAAACCCCTCTTCGACCCGAACGCCGCCCGCACCTTCAGCTCCGCGGAGGTGTCATTCACGCCGAGCGCGCGCACTGCATGGCATACCCATCCCGCCGGTCAGACATTGATCGTCACCTCCGGCACCGGTTGGGTCCAGGAATGGGGTGGATCGCGTCAGACGATGACCGTCGGCGACGTCGTCTGGATCGAACCCGGGGTCAAGCACTGGCACGGGGCCACAGATGACAGCGCAATGACCCACATCGCCATTCAGGGGATTGTCCACGGCAGCCCCGTCGACTGGATGGAGCACGTCGCCGATGAGCAGTACATGCAGTAGGCGACCCGGACCTCGATGGTTTTTTGAAATGCAGTTTGAGTTAGCTGAAAAGCGATATACAGGAACATGGGCTCATGGGAGCCGACTGAGGCGCTGGTTGCGGCGGCCCGCGCGGGGCTGGACGTAGACCCAGTACGCGATGGACTGGTCGTTCAGTCCTCCGAGGGCGTGATCATCGCGGCCACGGAGAACGCCGGGTCAATCCTGGGTCTGTCCGAGCAGGATCTTCTCGGCCGGCGATCGTCGGATCCGCGCTGGGCCGGCAGCAATGAGCACGGTGCAGCGTTGCCGGGAGAAGACCACCCGTCGATGAGGGCCGTGGCATCGGGCAAGCCTGTGCGAGGCGCGATTCTCGGAATCTATCGCAGCGGACAACACGGAGTCGGGGAGCGCGCGTGGTTGCTCGTTGACAGTGTTCCTCTCATTTCCCGCGACGGCGGGCCCCCTGAAGTCGTCTCGCGATTCCGCTTGCTCACTGGCTCGCTCGCCGCGGACCTGGAGACGACCGATTTGCGACAGCTCCACGAATTCCTTGTCGAGACCAGCCCGGACATCGCCGCGTGGCAGTTGGCGGACACGACCTTCCTGTGGGTGTCGCCGGCGGTGCACGATGTCCTCGGATATGACCCCGACGAGCTCGTGGGGCGGCAGGCATTCGAACTCATGCACCCCGACGACGAGGCGGTCGCGCGTGCGGCACGGGACAGGCAGTGGCGCGGCCCCGCGTCGAACAACCAGGTATTGCGGCTGCGGCACCGGGACGGCTACTACGTCGCCCTGGAAGTTCGTCGACATGTGCTGCGGCACCCCGACGGCACCGCGGCGCAGATGCGTACTGCATGGCGTGATGTGACGGCGCGTGTCGACGCAGAACACGAACGCGGCAGGCTGCTGCGGCAGATGCAGGCGATCATCGATACCTCACCCATCGGAATTGCTGTCTGTGACATCCACGGAGTGATCCAGCAAGCCAACCCGGCACTGGAATCGATGCTCGGAATGGGATCAGCCGAGCTCGTGGACCACAACGTGGCTGAGTACGCATGCGGGCCCGATAGGCCTTTCGACCCGGGCACCCTCGGCCCCACGGCGCAACACAGTGAGCTCCAGTACCGGCGCGCGGATGGGGGCACGCTGTGGGGGTGGTGTACGGCGTTGCTCATGGCGGGTCGCCACGGCGGCCCGGCGGAGGTCCTGCTGCATCTTCAAGACGTCACCCAGCGACACCGCCACGACGAGGAGCTGCGACGGGCGGCCCTCCACGACCCGCTCACCGGCCTCCCGAATCGAGCGGGATTCGAGCACCTGCTGCGGCTCACCGACCCGAGCACCATCGGCAGACACGACGGCGTCCTCTTCATCGACATCGATGACTTCAAGGCGATCAATGACACCTACGGTCACGACGCTGGCGACACCATTCTGAGGCAGGTGGCGCAGCGGATCATCAGTGTGGTCCGCACAAGCGATCATGCTGCGCGCTTCGGCGGTGACGAGTTCGTCGTGTTCTGCCCTGACGTCACCGAACAGGACATGGTGCGCATCGCCGATCGCCTTCGCGCCGAGATTTCGCTGGCCTTCGATGTACCGCCCCACGACGATCACGTCCAACTGTCCGCGAGCATCGGTACGGCCACCGCTCCTGCCGGTTCACCGCTCGCCGATCTGTTGGCTACTGCCGACCACGCCATGTACCGCACCAAGCGTTCGCACTCGACATCCAAAGGCCCTCCAACCCAAGAGAACCCGCGCAGCGCCAATGCATAGGTGCCACACATGCTCACCACAGTGACCACCAACAGTGCACCGATAGCTTCGCCTGCGAGCGAGACGAAAAAGGCTCTCGCCCAGATGGAATGGAGTTGAGGGCATGAGATTGAAGCAGGCCATCGGCGCAGCAACGCTGGCTGCAGGGATCTGTGCAACAGGATTCGGCACCGGTATCGCGAGCGCCGATCCCGGACCCGGCCCTGGGCAGGCGTGCGGACAACCCCATGCTCCTGCGTGCGCGCCGAACGGACCGGTGGACTGGCAGCATCGCGGTGTCGATCAAGGCCGCCAGGACCACCGGCCGTTCAACTGGAACGGCCAGCAGGTGACTCCGATGCGGGCCGGCAACGGCGATGGCTGGGGATTCTGGTTCCTCGGCCAGTGGATTCGGCTGTAGTCGGCGACGTGCGACGAGGGGCGGGTCGCGTGGTGGTCCGCCCTTCCTCGCGCACTTACGCTGGTCAGGTGTTGACCGAGTTGGTGGACCTACCCGGAGGAGATTTCCTCATGGGGACGGTGGGGTTTTATCCCGAGGAGACCCCCGTCCATGCCGTCACTGTCGCGCCGTTCGCGATCGAGCGTCACCCGGTGACCAACGCGCAGTTCGCCGAGTTCGTCGCTGACACGGGGTATGTGACGGTTGCCGAGCGCGAACTCGATCCTGCTGACTTCCCGGGCGTCCCGGCCGCTGACCTGGTGCCCGGGGCGCTGGTGTTCCGCGCCACGGCGGGCCCGGTCAATCTGCGCGATTGGCGGCAGTGGTGGACCTGGGAAACCGGCGCGTCCTGGCGGCATCCATTCGGTCCCGACTCGTCGGTCGACGACCGGTCCGACCACCCCGTGGTGCAGGTTGCCTATCCGGATGCCGCCGCCTACGCGGGCTGGGCCGGGCGCAGGCTGCCGAGCGAAGCCCAGTGGGAGTACGCAGCGCGGGCCGGCTCGCAGTCCGTGTACGCGTGGGGTGACGACGTCCACCCGGGCGGACTGCTGATGGCCAACACATGGCAGGGTCGCTTCCCCTACCGGAACGACGGGGCACTCGGCTGGACCGGTACATCCCCGGTAGGCCTGTTCCCTCCCAACGACTTCGGGCTGGTGGACATGATCGGCAACGTGTGGGAATGGACGACCACGACCTACCACGGGCAGCACCAGACTGACGCACCGCCGCGGGGCTGCTGCCCGCCACCGCCGGAGACGCCGGACCCGCGTGTGCATCAGGCCCTCAAGGGGGGGTCCCATCTGTGCGCACCGGAGTACTGCCACCGCTATCGGCCGGCGGCCCGTTCGTCGCAGTCTCAGGACAGCGCCACGACCCATATCGGTTTCCGTTGCATTATCGCAGGGGACAATGCATTTCGCGGTTAGTCGCGCGGGCCGACGGTGACTGCGTCCTGTTCGGGCGCATCCGCCAGGGGCTCGACCTCCTCACCGTCGAGCACCTTCTGCATCCGGTCCTTGTCCAGCTGGCCTTCCCAGTTCGCGACCACGAACGTCGCCACACAGTTGCCGAGCAGGTTCACCGAGACGCGCATCGAATCCATGATCCGGTCGGCGCCCAGGAGTAGCGCCACTGCGGCAACCGGGATCGCCCCATGTCCGATGGCGGCGACCGTCGCAGACAAGGCCAGAAAGGACGAACCGGGCACTCCGGCCATCCCTTTCGACGTCAGCATCAGCACCAGCACCGCCGTGATCTGCTCTCCCAGGCTCAGGTCCACCCCGAGCGCCTGGGCCAGGAACAGCACACAGATCGACAGGTAGAGGGTGGCGCCGTCGAGATTGAACGAGTATCCCGTCGGTACAACCAAACCCGTGGTTGTCCGCGAACATCCGGCGTTGGCCAACTTGGCCATGATGCGGGGCAACACCACTTCGGTGGACGCCGTGCCGAGTGCCAGGAACAACTCGTCTTTGACGTACACCACGAACTTCCACAGGTTCACACCGGCGAAGACCTTCACGATCACCGCCAGGATGAGGATGAACAGCACTGCCGCCAGATAGCAGGCGGCGATCAGCTTCCCGTAACTGGCCAACGACCCGATGCCGTACTGCCCGATGATGTAGGCCATCGCGCCGAATGCGCCGAGCGGAGCCAGTCGCATCACCCAGCCGATCACGGTGAAGAAGATGTGGCTGAGGTGGTCGACGACGTTCAGGATCAGTGGCGGCCCAGATTCGCCGAACTTGGCCAGCGCCAGGCCGAAGAGCACGGCGAAGAACAGCACTTGGAGCAAAGCGTTCTCCGCGAACGCCGATACCACTGAGGTGGGGATGATGTTGAGCAGGAACTCCACGGTGTGCGGCAGCTCGCCGTTGCTCGTCTTCTTGGCCACGGCCTCGGCGCCGCTGGCCAGCGTCTGCGGATCGATGCTGAACCCGCCGCCGGGCTTGACGATGTTGCCGACCACCAGACCGAAGAGCAGTGCGAAGGTGGTCACCGCCTCGAAGTAGATCAGCGCTTTCACCCCGATGCGGCCCACCGATTTCAGGTCTCCGACGTGCGCGATGCCCAGCACGACGGTGCAGAAGATGATCGGGGCGATCAGCATCTTGATGAGCTTGATGAACCCGTCGGCCAGCGGTTTGAGTGCGCCGCCGATGTCGGGCCAGAGCCAGCCGACGAGGATGCCGGCGACGATCGCCACCAGCAACTGGATGAACAGCGACGTGTACCAGGGCGGCTTGTTGGCCAGTCGGACCATCTCGCTGTGGGGTGGCTCGGTCACAGTGGTCATGCCGAGACGCTAGGGAGTTCCCGTGACCGTGCTGTGTGGCCGATGTTTCCCGCATGAAACGGGACCCGGTGAGAAAAGCACTTTCTCGGCACTCTCTGCGCGTCCTATCGTCGCCACCATGGAGGTGCGAGCCCACGACGATGTCGAGCGTTTCCTCGCGCTCGCGCGTCCGCTGTATGCACGCGACCCGGTCCTGCACACCGTCGAGCTGACCGTGCTGAACGCTGGCGTGGCTGACGACGCGCTTCTCCTCACGGTGCACGCGGGTGACGAGGTGGTGGGTGCTGCGATGCAGACCCCGCCGTACCCGCTGCTCGTCAACGGCCTGCCGACCGAAACGATCGACAGCACTGTGGCCTTCGTGGCCGAAGCCCGCCCTGACCTGTGCGGTGTCCGGGGACTGCGCGAGCGTGCTCAGCGGTTCTGCACCGGCTGGCAGTCGTCGCTTGCTGTCGGTAGCCGTGTCAACGTCGAGGAGATGCTGTATCGGTTGGGCACCCTGAACTCACCGGCCGACGTGCCGGGAGAACACCGCCTTGCCACCGAGGCCGATCACCCGCTGCTTGCCGCGCGCGTGGAGGACTTCTTCGTCGAGGCTTTTCAGGACGTCCGCGACGAAGCGGCCGGAATGAGATTCGTGACCGACGCGGTCGCTGTGGGCAATCGCTTCGTGCTGTGGACGGTCGATGAGGAAGTGGTCAGCATGGCGATGCTGCGTGTCCCCGCGTCGGGAGTCTCGCGGATCGGGCCTGTCCAGACGCCCGCGGCGGCACGAGGGCGCGGCTTCGGGTCGGCGGTGACGGCAGCGGCCGCGCAACTCGCCCGCGACGAGGGGGTATGCGAGGTGGTGCTGTTCGCCGACCTGGCCAACTCGGTGTCGAACCGCATCTACCGTCGCATCGGCTTCGACCCGGTCAGCGAGAACATCCGGATCGACTTCGGCGCGCGAGGTTTTTGACGCGCGCCCACCTACGGCAGTCGGCGCCTCGACAGCAGTCCTTCGGTGATATCGCGGCGCAGCTGTTCGACCATGGAGCGCGCGCGCAACGGGGGGCTGTCCGAATGTGACTGCAGCGCAATGCCGGTGACGACATCGGCCAGCGCCGCGACCGACGACCATTCCGGTTCCCAGCCGAGCTCGGAGTGTGCGCGGGAACAGTCCAGCAGCGGGACGCTGAACGCCAGGTCCAGCCAGCCGCGGTCGACGGGCTGAAGCCCCGCCCGCCAGCTCAGATCGGTGAGCGTGCTCAGGATGCGCGACGGCACGTGGATCTGGAAGGAGCCCAGCACCTCTGCGACTTCCGTGCGAGTGATGGGTGGGTCGGCGGCCAGGTTGAACGCTCCGGTGGCCCGCCGTTCGAGTGCGCGCAGGATCGCCGCGGCGACGTCGTCGGCGTGGATGAGCGGAATGCACAGCCGGCGATCGAGGGGCAGCACCGGCAGCAACGGGACGGCGAGCATCGGAACCCAGCCCGGCAGCGCATAGCGCATCAGTCCACTGGCTGCGTCTCGCTGGACGATGAAACCTGGTCGCATGCGGGCGATTCGGATGCCGTCGTCGCCGTGTTCACGCTCGTAGTCGTTGAGCAGTTCCTCGGCGGCCGACTTGTCGCGACTGTAGGGCGAGGACGGAATGCCCGAGGTGACCCACGACTCGTCCACTCGCCGGCTGTAGCGGCCCGCAGCGTAGGTGCCGACCGAGGACATGTGGATCAGGTGACCGATGGACACCTGGTGGGCAGCTTGCAGAACTGCCGAGGTGCCGCCGACGCCCAACCGGGTCAGGTACTCGGTGTCGCGGGTCGGCTGGAATCCCCACGCGAGATGCACGACTGCGTCGGCGCCCTTGAAGATCCCGATCAGCCGGTTCGCGGCGTCGGGCTCCACGAGATCGAGATCCTGCCACTGGACATGCTCGTAGACGCCCTCGGCGTTCGGTGGGCGGCGTACGACACCGACGATGTCCCACTCCGGCGCTTCGTCGGTCAGCCGCCGCAGCAGCGCGGTGCCGACGTTGCCGGACGCGCCGGTGATGACGACGCGCACCGGATCACGCCGTCGCGGCGGGACTGTCCGGCACGGGCAGTGATTCGACGCCTGCCGACGACCGCGCCCGGTCTCGCCGGCGCGCGATGATCAACGCCCCGGTCAGCAGTGTCGCGGTGAGCAGTGTGGGCACGAACAGGAACTGCGCCAGCGCGACCCTACGTTGGATTTTCAGACCCGTGCGGGCCGCGGACCGGGTCTTGCTGGTGACGCTCATGTCTGCCTCCGCTTCGTGAATGTGCGTCGGCCATACCCGAGTCGTCGGTCTCGCAAACGCCGCCGTCGGACTCATGCGGGTGGAAGCTGACGTCCACACGCTGAAAACCCTTGGCCTGCTGGGCTTCTGCCTGACCGGCGTACATCTTGCGGTCCGCCTCGGTGAGTTCGACGTTGTCGGTGAAGGGAGTCAGCAGGGCGCGCGGATGCAACCGGTCGACCCGCACTGCGTTGATCTCCGCGCAGATGAGCAGCGACGTCGACACCAGGTACAGGAACGCGAGAAGACCGAGCACGATCGCGAACACGCTGTTGGTGGCGCTGGCCGAGCTGAGCACGTGCGCGACGTAGGCGGCGCCGAACCACTGCAGCATCTGCCAGAGCACGGCGGCGACGATCGCCCCGGGTAGCACGTCGCGGTAGCTCAGCGACCGCACGGTGGTCACCCGGAACGCTACGACGAGCACGCCCGTGTTCAAGGCCAGCGACGCGAGTACCACCCCGGCGGTCCCCACGAATCCGAGTCCGGCCCAGGCGCGCCCGACTGCCGTCAGCACCGTCGTCCCGATGACCGCGGACCCCAGCACGAACAGCAGAAGCAGGCTGTAGAGCCGCGCCCGTATCGGGTCGGGACGGGTGTATCGCGGCACCGCCCACACGGTGTTCATCGCGTTTTGCAGCGCGTTCCCGACGCCGAGCCCGCCGTAGAGTGCGCCCGCGATGCCGATGATCACGGCGGTCGTGCCGCCGCTGAGGGCTTCGGGCCGGCTGAGCTGATCGCTGATCACCGGGAACTGGTCGATGGCCGCGTTGACGATCTGGTCGCGCCAGTCCGGCCGGCCGGCGAGCACGACACCCAGCAGGGTGGTCAACAGCAGGAGCAGCGGAAACAGCGAGACGAAGGCGTAATAGGTGATCAGGGCGGCGAGGTACCCGGCCTGATCGTCGACGTACTTGTAGACCACGGCGATCGTGAACCCGGCGGCTCGGCTGCGCTGCTGCAGGCGGTCCAGCCAACTGACCATCGTGACCTCCCACGCCCAAACCAGCCCAGATCGCAGCCGGGATACCCGCTCACCTGCGAAGTCAAGCCCGCTGTCCACGCGAGCGGCGCAGCCGGCGGCCGCGTCGGCGCAGTTCGTCCTCGCTGGCGGTGTTCTTGTCGATCACCGTGGTGTCGCGCAGCGGCAGCTGCAAATCGTCCTCGGCAGCGATACCAGCCTGCAATTGGCGACCGCGCTCGAGTTCGGCGTCGACCTCGGCGCCGAACAGCAGGGCGAGGTTCGTCAGCCACAGCCACAGCAGGAACACGATGACGCCGGCCAACGTGCCGAACGTCTTGTTGTAGCTGCCGAAATTGGCGGCGTAGAGACCGAAGAGCAGCGACGCGACGATCCACGTGACGATCGCGATGGCCGCCCCGACACTGATCCACCGGAACTTCGGCTGTTTGACGTTGGGACCGGTGTAGTACATCGTCGCGACGCCGACCACGACGAGGACCAGCAGCACCGGCCAGCGCGCGACGTTCCAGACCGTCAGCCCGGTTTCTCCGATGCCGAGACGGTCGCCGACTGCCTCGGCGACGGGTCCGCTGACGGCCAGCAGCAGTGCGGCGACAGCTGCGACGATCAGTCCTGCGAAGGTCAGTCCGAGCTGCTGCAGACGCAGCTTCCATGCCGGGCGGCCCTCGTCGACCTCGTAGATCCGATTCATCGCGCGACCGAACGCGCCGACGTACCCGGATGCGGACCACAACGCGCCGAGAATGCCGACGACCAGCGTGATACCGGCGGACGGTGCGTTGACGAGCTGCTCGAGCGGTTGGCGCAGCACGTCGACGGCGGCACCGGGACTGACGTCGTCGACGATCCCCAGAATTGTGTCCGCAGTGCGTTCACCCTGACCGATCACCCCGAGCAGTGACATCACCACGAGCAGGGCGGGGAACAGCGACAGGACCGCGTAATAGGTCAGTGCGGCAGCGAGATCCATGCATTGGTCTCGGGTGAATTCACCGACGGTCTGCCGCAGCACATAGAGCAACGACGGGCGAGTCAGTTCGGTCGGTGAGTCCGGCTTGCTCGGGTCGTCGGGGGCGGGACGGGTTTGGTCGTCTTGCCCCGGCTTCTCGTCCGGCTCCGGCGCGCGGTGAACCGCCGGCGGTGCTGGGCGTTCCGGGCCGACGGGTGATGGACCGACCGCCGTGCGCGGCGACCGCGTCAACGCGCCGGTCGCCAGCCCAGCCAGAAACGCCCCGGCCAAGGCGATCGGGCTGCGTCGCGGTCGAGATGTCTGGAGCTGCCGCTGCATGCGCCGTAGGTGCCCCGCCGTCGCGACGGCAAACGTGGCCCCGGCAGCGTCGCGACGGGGCGGGTTCCGGGTTTGTCCGGATTTGCAGCGGGCACCCCGCAAAAATGACGGAACCGAAGACCGACCCCTCGACAGGGGAGTTGTTGGGTCAACTGTCTGCTCAGACGTCACGGCTGATCCGTGACGAGTTGCGGTTGGCGCAGAAGGAAATGCAGGAATCGGCCAAGCACGCCGGAATGGGTGCCGGGCTTGCCGGCGTGGCTGGGGTCCTCGCGGTCCTCGGCCTCGCCACCGTGATCGCGGCGGCGGTCGCCGCGCTGTCGTTGGTGCTACCGGTGTGGGCGGCAGCACTGATTGTGGCGGTCGTGGTGTTCGCCGTTGCGGGCATCGTCGCGCTGATCGGCAAGAAACAGGTCGAACAGGTGCCACCGCCGGCGGCCGTGGCGGTCGACAGCGTGAAATCGGACATCACCGAGTTGAAGGCCCACACGAAAGGCACGCGCCATGGCACCACAGCCTGATCCCCGGCCCGAGCCGGGCCCCGACGCCGACATCGACGAACTGCAGGCCGACATCGAGCGCACGCGGGCCGAACTCGGTGAGACGGTCGGTGCCCTGTCCGACAAATTGGATGTCAAGGGTCGTGCCCAGCAGAAGGTCGCCGACACGAAAGAGGCAGTGGCGCAGCGTAGCCACGATGTCGTCGACACCGCGAAAGCTAAGCCCGCCATCCCCGTCGGTGCGGTGGTCGCGCTCGTGGCGACGGTGGGTGTGCTGATCTGGTTACGCCGCAGGAACTGACGGGTCAGTCGTCCTCGGTCAGCTCCGGCGCGTTCTCCCGCGTGGCCATGCCGCCCTCGCGGCCGTGATCCGCCGGACCCGGCCGGTCCTTCGGTTCTTGGTGGTCGTCCTGCTCTTTGGTCATCGTCTGCCCCTCCTGACCAGTCCAGGCTACGTCCGGGCGTACGCTGACCCACCGTGATCGACATCGCCCTGAGCGACATGCGGGACTGGTTCGGCTTCGGCGTGGCGGGCAATTTCGCCGGTCATCTCGAGCAGGCAGGCGAAGCCGTCGACTTCGTCAACGTGGCCAGCGAAGGCGAAGCTCCCAAGGGCATCTTCCCCTGGTACGCACCGGGCTCCGACACGTTCCTCGGCGAGTTCCCGCTGTCCAACGACGCGATCCAGCTGCCCACTGACAGCCCAGAATCCGATGGGCCCCTGAACCTCCAGATCGAGCCCGAGGTCGGGCTGGCCTGCCGGGTGGTGTGGCAGGGCGACACCGTCGTCACGCTGCAACCGTTCGCGCTCGGCGCATTCAACGACTGCTCGATCCGCAGGCCCGGCGCCAAGAAGATCAGCCACAAGAAGAACTGGGGCCCCGCCTCCAAAGGCGTCTCGGGATCGTTCTTCGAGATCAACGATCTGACTCCCGACGGGCCCACCGCCACGCTGCGCCTGGCGTGTTTCCTGCACGCCGACGGCGCGGAGCACGCCTACGGCGTCGACAGTCCGGTGATCGGCTACTCGTATTACGGCGAGGTGCTGCTGGACTGGATCGTCGAACGTCTCGCGAATCAGAAGGGGTCGGAGGACACCCCGCTCGAGGACGTCGGCGCCCTGATGGTGGCCAGTGGCCACCCTGAGAACGTGCTCATCGGGATCGGGGCCACGCGCTACACCGAACTCGGCGAGACCACGTTCCTGAAATCCGGCGACGACGCGATCGTACGCGTGTACGACACCGCCGAGGACGCGGCGGCCGAGCTGCGCCAGACAGTGCAGTAAGCCAGGCGTCGAGCGGTCTGGGTCACCTCCTGGAATTTTTCGCGCGGTCCGCGGCATTCATCCAAGTGTCGCCAGCGGGGCGGCCACGACGGAGGAGACCGACATGACCGATCAGCGCAGCGTTCGACGGACCCTCGTTCTGACCGGTATCGGCGCGGTCGCGGCCGCCGGACTCATCGGCCCCGGCATGGCGAGTGCACATGCCGCGCAGTCTTGCCCCGACGTTTCGGTGATCTTTGCCCGCGGCACCGCCGAGCCCGCCGGCCTCGGCCGGGTCGGGCAGGCATTCGTCGACGATCTTCGCAGTGAACTCGGTGGCCGCAGCGTCGAGGCGAAAGCCGTGAATTACCCGGCCTCCTACGACTTCCTGCAGTCCGCCCCCGCCGGCGCCGACGACGCCAGCGCGCAGATTCAGGCCACCGCCGCCAGCTGTCCCGATACCCGCATCGTGGTGGGCGGGTACTCGCAGGGCGCGGCGGTGGTGGATCTGATCGCGGGCGACCCGGCCGCCACATTCGGTTTCGGACGTCCGATGCCGGCCACCGTCGCCGACCATGTCGCGGCTGTGGCCGTGTTCGGTAATCCGGCCGGACACATCGGGCTGAGCCTCGCGACCTCGAGCCCGCTGTACGGAGCGAAGACGATCGACCTGTGCAACGGCGCCGACCCGATCTGTTCCGCCGGTGACGACCGGGCCGCCCACAGCAATTACGTTCAGACCGGCTTGGTTTCGCAGGCAGCCGATTTCGTCGCCGGACGGGTGGCGAGCCCCGCTCCGGCCGGTACCGTCGTCGACGCGTCGGGCACCGTCGGCTGACAAACCCGCCCGCGGGCGCGGTGGCCGTGCCACAGTGCACTGTGCGCACGAGTGTGGCGGTCATCGGGGCAGGGCCCGGCGGCGTGGTCGCCGCGCGCTGGCTTGCCGCCGAAGGTTTCGACACGCACCTGTTCGAGCAGGGGAGTTCACTGGGCGGGCAATGGACTCAGGACGCGGGCACCAGCGGTGTGTGGCCCGCGCTTTACACCAACACCAGCCGCATCCTGACCGCGTTCAGCGACTTGCCCCACGAGGGCGACCGGACGTTCCTGTCCGCGCCCGCGATCCTGCACTATCTGCACCGCTATGCCGACATGTTCAGTCTCAACGATCGAATCAGCTTGCACACCAGAGTGATTCACGTGAGACACGACGGTGACCGGTGGTCCGTCGAAACTCCCGACGGGGCGGAGACCTTCGACCGGGTCGTGGTCGCGAGCGGGCGTTTCCAGACCCCCGCCCTTCCGCCGGTGCCCGGCCTGTCGACCTTCGCAGGATCGGAAGGAGTGCTCTCCACCTTCGACTACCGTGGCGTGGAACCGTATCGCGGGAAGCGCGTCCTGGTCGGCGGCTGTGCGGTCAGCGCTCTGGAGGTGGCCGCCGAACTCGTCCACGGCGGTGCGGCCGCAGTGACGGTGACCCAGCGCCGCCAGCGCTACGTGCTGCCGAAGTTCGCCGCCGGGGTCCCGTCCGACCACCGCATCTTCACCCGCTACGGCGTCCTGGCCACTGAACGTCTGCCCGCAGCCGAGGTCGACCGTCAGCTCAAGACGATTGTCACCGAGGCCGGCGGCAGCCCCGAGCAGTACGGGGCGCCCACGCCCGACCCGTCGCTGTTCACCGCCGGGGTCACCCTGAGCCAGCACTACCTGCCGCTGGTCGCCGAGGGGCGGATCGACGTCCGGCCGTGGCCGCTCTCGGTGGCAGGTCGCGACATCACGTTCGGCGACGGCGGCACCGAGCAATTCGACGGCATCCTTTTCGGCACCGGGTTCCGACTGGACCTGCCGTTTCTCTCCGACGACATTCGCGCGACGCTCGGTCAGGACGACGTGCACCTGGAGGCCGACCGCTACACCTTCCATCCCGACCTGCCGGGCTTGGCGTTCGTCGGGATGTGGGACCAGTCGGGCGGCTACTTCGTGCCCCTGGAACTGCAGGCGCGCTGGCTCGCCTACACGTGGTCGGGCCGGACACCCGCCGACCCCGCGCAGCAGCGCGCAGCCATCGAGGCGTACCGGGCCCGCAGAGGACTTCCGCAGAAGACCCGAATGAACCTCGCCGCCCTCGGTTTCGCCCGCGCGGCGGGCTGCGAACCACAGCTCGACCGCTGGCCGGATCTACGCCGCGCGCTGCTGTTCGGCCCACTCGCGCCGAGCTGCTTCCGGCTGGACGGTCCGCACGCCCTCCCCGGTGCCGCCGACGAATTCGCCCGTGCGGCAGCATCCTTCGGGGCGATCACCTCGCCGGAGTTCACCGACCGCGAACAGGCCGACTGGGAACTGCTGCAGAATCACTGAACACACCGCCCATCCCATTAGCATTGCTGAGGTGGAGCAGGTGGACACCGGCCAGTTGGCGGCCCTGGCGGCGGTGGTCGAACACGGCAGCTTCGACGCGGCCGCGGCCCACCTCCATGTCACGCCGTCGGCGATCAGCCAGCGCATCAAGGCCCTCGAACAGCGCACCGGCCAGGTCCTCGTCGTCCGCGAAAAGCCCTGTGTGGCAACGCCTGCAGGAGCTCCACTGTTGCGCTTGGCGGCGCAGACCGCACTCGTGCAGGCCGAGGCGCTGGCGGAGATGCGCGGCGGGTCAGCCGAACGGACGCGTATTGCCCTGGCGGTCAACGCCGACTCCATGGCGACCTGGTTCACCGACGTCTTCGCCCGGCTCACCGACGCGCTGCTCGACGTCCGCATCGAGGATCAGGATCTGTCCGCGCGCCTGCTCCGCGAAGGTGCGGTGATGGGCGCGGTGACCACCGAGAGTGCCGCGGTGCCCGGCTGCCGCGTCCAGCCCCTCGGCATCATGCGGTACCGGCCGGTGGCCACCGCCGGGTTCGTCGAGCGTCATCTGCCGAACGGGTTCACCTCCGAGTCCGCCGCCTTGGCGCCGTCGCTGGCGTGGAACCGGGACGATGCGCTCCAGGACCAACTGGTGCGTCAGGTCTTCGGTGCCGACGTGCGCCGTCCCGTGCACTACGTGGCGACCGCGGCGGGGTTCGGCGCGGCCGTGCATGCCGGGCTGGGCTGGGGGATGTACCCCGAGCAGCTGATCGATGCATCGTTCGTGCGGATCAGCGATGAGCACCTCGATGTCCCGCTGTACTGGCAGTGCTGGAAGCTCGACAGCGCGACCGTCACGCTGGTGACCGACGCGGTGAAATCGGCGGCGACGGGCCTGCTGCCGCCGCGGTGACACCGTCCGGGGACAATCGTGGCCATGGATGCGCCGGTTCGGGTTCGAATCCTCGGCGTCGGGATGGGGCCATCGCAGGTGACGTGCGAGGTCGCCGACGCACTGAGGTCGGTCGATTACGTGTTGGCCGCCGAGAAGGCTGACGAAGACCCCCTGCTCGACCTGCGTCGCGCCATCGTCGAGGCATTCCCCGGACCGGACGGTCCCGCCGAGGTCATCGCGATCACCGACCCGCCGCGCGATCGCTCGGCCGGGCTCAGTAGCCGCCAGTACGAGTCCGCCGTCGCCGACTGGCACGCCGCGCGCGCCGGTCGCTACGCCGACATCCTGCGCCGCCGCGGCGGGACGGCCGCGTTCCTGGTGTGGGGGGACCCGTCGCTCTATGACTCCACCATCCGCATCCTCGAACACGTGCGGAGTCTGGGCGTAGAGCTCGACTACGACGTGCTGCCCGGCGTCAGCGCACCGGCACTGCTGGCCGCGCGGCACCGCATGGTGCTGCATGAAGTCGGGCGGTCCGTCCACATCACCACTGGACGACGCCTGCAGGAGGCCGTCGCCGCGGGACTCGACAACATCGTCGCCATGCTGAACCCACCCCCGCACCGCCTCGATTTCACCGGCCTGGACGACTGGACCGTGTGGTGGGGCGCGAATCTCGGCGCGCCGGGGGAGCAGCTGCTGTCGGGCCGGCTCGGTGACGTCGCGCCGCTGTTGCCCGACGCCCGCGCTGCCGCAACGTCTGTCGATGGCTGGGTGATGGATCTGTTCCTGCTGAGGCGCCCCTGATGGCCGGTCTGCTCATCGCCGGCACCACGAGCGACGCGGGTAAGACGCTGGTCACCACCGGGCTGTGCCGGGCGCTCGCGCGTCGGGGCGTCAGGGTCGCCCCGTACAAGGCGCAGAACATGTCGAACAACTCGATGGTCGCCGACGGGTGTGTGGAAATCGGCCGCGCGCAATGGATTCAAGCTCTCGCGGCCCGCGCCACACCCGAGCCGGCGATGAACCCGGTGCTGCTCAAACCGGGCAGCGACCGGCGCAGCCATGTCGTCCTGATGGGCCAACCGTGGGGGGAGGTGTCGTCTGCTGACTGGCTGGAGGGTCGGCGGGCACTGGCGACCGCCGCCCACGCCGCCTACGACGACCTGTCCTCCCGCTATGACGTCATCCTTGCCGAGGGGGCCGGCAGTCCCACCGAGATCAACCTGCGCGCAGGTGATTACGTAAACATGGGTCTCGCCCGCCACGCTGCCCTCCCCACCGTGGTGGTCGGAGACATCGACCGCGGCGGAGTGTTCGCGGCGTTCCTCGGCACGGTCGCGTTCCTGTCGCCTGAGGATCAGGCCTTGGTCGCGGGGTTCGTCGTGAACAAGTTCCGCGGCGATATCGCATTACTGCGACCCGGTCTCGAATCTCTCGAAAGATCCACGGGCAGAACAGTGTATGGAACTCTGCCGTGGCAACCCGACGTGTGGCTGGATTCCGAGGATGCGCTGGATCTGACCGCGGTCCGTCGACCCCGGCCGGGGGCTCGCCGGGTGACCGTGATCCGGCTGCCGAGGATCAGCAACTTCACCGACGTCGACGCGCTGCGGCTGGAGCCCGAGCTCGACGTGGTGTTCGCCTCGCATCCCAGCGCCCTGGCCGACGCGGACCTGATCGTGCTGCCCGGCACCCGCGCCACCATCGCCGACATGGCGTGGCTGCGCTCGCGCGGACTGGCCGACGCGGTGATCGCCCACGCCGCGACGGGTCGACCAGTGCTCGGCATCTGTGGCGGATTCCAGATGCTCGGTCGGGTCGTCCGCGATCCCGCGGGTGTCGAAGGCGAAGCCACCGAGGTGCCCGGCCTGGGACTGCTCGATGTCGAGACCGATTTCGTCGCCGAGAAGACGCTGCGGCTACCGCACGGAACCTGGTTCGGCACACCGGCATCGGGTTACGAGATCCACCACGGACGCGTCACGGTCTTCGACGCCGCCGACGACTTCCTCGCCGGTGCACGCCGCGGCCTGATCTTCGGGACGATGTGGCACGGCGCGCTCGAGGGCGACGCACTGCGCAGTCGTTTCCTTGCAGAGACGCTGGGCATCGAGCCCTCGGGTGTCTCGTTCACCGCGGCGCGCGAGGGCCGGCTGGACCGCTTGGGCGATCTCGTCGACGAGCACCTCGACGTCGACGCGTTGCTCGAACTCGCGCATCGCGGCGCCCCGGGCGCTCTGCCCTTCCTCCCGCCGGGTGCACCGTGAGAATCCTGCTTCTGGGTGGCACCGCGGAGGCCAGGGCCCTGGCTGAGATCCTCACGACCACCGATCAGGTCACCACCTCACTGGCGGGTCGGGTCGCCGATCCGCGCCTTCCGGTGGGGGAGGTCCGGATCGGGGCATTCGGTGGTGTCGACGGATTGTCCTCTGCGCTCGCACGATTCGATGTCGTCGTCGACGCGACACACCCGTTCGCGAAGACGATCTCGGCCAATGCCGCAGCGGCGTGCGCTCTGCGCGGTGTACCGCTGCTGCGGTTCGAGCGACCCGGCTGGGCCGACCGCACACGCGACTCGTGGCACTGGACGCCGTCGCACGACGAGGCCGCTGTGGTGGCCTCCCGGCTTGGTCGGCGGCCGTTCCTGACGGTGGGCCGGCAGGAACTCGCCCGGTTCATCCCCGCGCTGCGCGACCACACCACGCTCGCCCGGGTGGTGCAGGTCCCTGACGAACCGCTGCCGCCGACGTGGCGATTGATCACCAGCCGTGGCCCGTACGTACTGTCCGGAGAACTGGAGTTGATGCGCGAGCACGCAGCTGATGTGCTCATCACGAAGGATTCCGGTGGCGAATTCACCTGGCCGAAGATGGAGGCCGCCGATCAGCTCGGCATCCCGGTCGTCATCGTCGCCCGCCCTGGCCGCGCCGCTGACGTGCCCACCGTCTCCGACATCGACGACGCGGTCGCCTGGGTGCGTGCGCTCTCTACGATGAGCCGGTGAGGATTCTCGTCACCGGCGGTGTCCGCTCGGGCAAGTCCCGGCACGCCGAGGAGCTTCTCTCCGCCGCCGGCGCAGTCACCTACATCGCTCCCGGGCGTCCCGCCGACGGGCAGGACCCCGACTGGGATGCGCGCGTCGCAGCGCACCGGGCGCGCCGGCCGGCGCGCTGGTCGACCGTCGAGACCTGCGATCCGATCACTGCCCTCGCCGACGCGGATGGTCCTGTCCTCCTCGACTGCCTGAGCACCTGGGTGGTCGCCGTCGTCGACGAATCCGAGTTGTGGGAGGCGGATTCG
This sequence comes from Mycobacterium sp. IDUB_1, assembly GCF_055419625.1. Classification (NCBI taxonomy): domain Bacteria; kingdom Bacillati; phylum Actinomycetota; class Actinomycetes; order Mycobacteriales; family Mycobacteriaceae; genus Mycobacterium; species Mycobacterium sp. IDUB_1. The sequence continues at coordinate 1,034,612 of NZ_JBVAYA010000001.1, forward strand.
GCGCAGGTGCACGACGTCGTCGGCGCCCGTACCGAGGCGCTCTGCGACGCGTTGGCGCGCACCCCCGACGCAGTGGTGGTGACCAACGAGGTCGGGCTGGGCGTCGTGCCTGCGCACCGCTCAGGGGTGCTGTTCCGGGACCTGCTGGGCATCGTGAACCAGCGCGTCGCGACGGTGTGCGACGAGGTCCACCTCGTGATCGCGGGCCGGGTGCTGCGGCTCTAGACGTCAGCGCGGTCGGTAGCGCTCCTCGTGCACGACGGAGTCCAGGGAACTGCGCGCACGCCAGCCGAAACGTTCCAGGTCGGGCACCTCGGGCACGTCGGCCACGGTCCCGACGCAGAGCCACGCGACGGGACGCACATGTGCCGGCATGCCGACCAGAGTTCGCAGGAAGTCCTCGCGGTAGAACGACACCCAGCCGACACCGAGACCCTCGACAGTCGCTGCGAGCCAGAGGTTTTGGATCGCGCACACCACGGAGTAGAGCCCGGCGTCCGGGATGGCGTGGCGGCCGAGGACCTGCGGGCCGCCGCGGGTGGGGTCGTAGCCGACCACGACGCCGAGCCCGGATTCGCAGATCCCCTCGATCGTGATGCGCGAAAACGTTTCGGCGCGTTCACCTGTCAGCGTCGAAGCGAAGATCTCGCGCTCGGCGGCGACGTGGTCACGGAACGCGCCCAAGGTCTGCGGTGAGCGCACCAGCACGAAGTCCCACGGCTGGCTCATGCCCACCGACGGGGCGGCGTGGGCGGCCAGGAGCAGGCGTTCGAGGACATCGTCGGGAACGGGGTCACCGGTGAATTCGCGGCGGGTGTCGCGGCGCCGGCGGATCACGTCGTACAGGTCGGTCACGGACGCACAGACCGATCGCGCGCCGGGTCGTACAGGTGGCTCTCACCGGCACACGGATCGTTGTGTTCAGCCAGTGCGCGGCCCACGAGAATCACTGCTGCGTAACGGAATCCGGCTTCCTGTACGGCGTCGGCGATATCGGACACCGTGCCCCGCAGCACCACCTCGTCCGGCTGGGACGCTCGGTACACCACGACGACGGGGCAGTCCGCCCCGTACTCGGACTCCAGGTCGGCCATCAGCTCCCGGATGCGGGTGACTGCCAGGTGCAGCACCAGCGTGGCGCGGGTGGCGGCGAACGCGGCGAGCGATTCGCTGTCGGGCATCGCGGTGGATCGCTGCTGGGTGCGGGTCAGGACCACCGACTGCGCGACCAAAGGCACGGTGAGCTCGCGCCCGACGCGTGCGGCGGCCGCCGCATAGGCAGGAACGCCGGGGGTGACAGCCCACGGCACAGTGGCCGCGTCGAGCCGGCGGGTCTGCTCGGACAGCGCGGAGTACACCGACGGATCTCCCGACACCAGCCGCACGACACGGCGACCGGCCCGGTGGGCGGTGACGATGGCCTCGACGATGTGGTCCAGATCGAGCTCGGCGGTGTCGACGAGTTCGGCGGACGGAGAGCAGTGCGCGAGCACCTCGGGATCGAGATAGCTGCCCGGGTAGAGGACGACGTCGGCGTCGGCCAGCAGTCGCGTGGCCCGCACCGTCAGCAGGTCGGCGGCACCCGGGCCGGCACCGACGAACTGCACAGTCCGGTCGTCATCCATCGACCCGAAGTGTAGGGCAGGGCTCCTTGGCCACCGGGTCCTCCAGGCCGCCGACACGTCCCGTGGCGCGGACAGCCAGCGGGCTCAGCGCCGCAGCGATCCCGAACAGCGTCGCCGCGACCACCGCACCGGTGGAACCGTGCGCATCGGTCGCCGCGCCGGCCGCAGCGGTGCCCAGCGCCGCCCCTATCAGCGCGCCACTGTGCAGCCAGCCGAACGCCTCGGTCGCCACCTCGTCGTCGACGTCTTGCGACACCATGAAGTACAGCGCCGACATCGCCGGCGCGAATCCCATGCCGGAGACGAACAACGCGCACATCTGCAGGGCCAGCGCGTCGGTGAGACCGAATGACACCGTCCCCACCACCACAACGGCCAGGGCGGCGGCGACGCTGCGCAGTCCCATGCGGCGGTGCCCGAAGGTCAGGCCGCCCAGCACCGATCCGACGCTGGCCAGTGCGATGGCGACGCCCGCGGTCAGGCCGCTGTTGCCCAGCTCGGCCACGACCCCGACCTCCAATGCGGTGAACGAGCCCACGAGAGCGCCCCCGGCGACCATGGCCAGCAGCACGCTCCGGCGCATCAGTATCCGGCCGCGACCGCGGCCCCGCGGGCCCGAGCGCGGACGCAGCCCGCGTGCGCTGGCCAGGAACCAGGCCGTGCCCGCCACCGTGATCGCGGCGGACGCGATCAACGGCATCGCCGTGGACACCAGTGTCGAGAGCGCCATGGCCGCCACGGGACCGATGACCCAGATCATCTCCTGGGCGGTGGTGTCGAGTGCGAAGAGCGCGCGCACGCCGTCGCGCGGCAGCATCTGCGGGTACAGCGCGCGGACCACCGGCATGAGCGGCGGCACCGACGCCCCGACGAGCAGGCCCATGGCCATCAGCGGCATGCCGGAGACCGTTGCAACGGCGAGCCCGAGCATGCTCGCGCCATTGACCGCGGCGCAGATCACCAGCGTCGCCGTCGTCCTGTCGCCGCGGCCCGCCAAGCGGGACGTCAGCGGCATCGCGACCGCCTCGCCGACGGTCAGGCAGGCGACCACCACACCGGCGGTGGCATAGGAACCGGTGCGGTGTTCGACGTGCACCAGGACGGCCAGCGAGAGCATGCCGAGCGGCAGCCGTGCGAACAGCTGCGCCGCCGTGATGTTCGGTACGCGGGGTACGCGGAACAGTTCCCGGTAGATCCCCATGCGCGGACTGTACCGTCCAGACGGTGTAGTAAGCCACTGGGTTTTAGGCTGGGCCCATGTCCTCGCGTGATCGCATCCTCGATGCCTACGCACAGCTGCTGGCAGAAGAGGGGGAGCGGTTCGCCACCGTGGACGCGGTGGCGGCGCGCGCGGGGGTGTCCAAGGGTGGGGTGCTCTATCACTTCCCGTCGAAGGATCATCTGGCCGGCGCGGTCTGCGAGCGGCTGGAGGTGCTTGCCGCCGAGGATGCTCTCCAGATGCGCGTCGCCCCGGAGGGCCCGGCCCGCTACTACGTGCGCTCGTCCCACTATGCCGGCACGCCGCTCGATCGGATTCTGGTCGCGGTGTCCCGGCTGCGGCAGGCGGGGGATGTCCGCGCCCGCGCCGCCATCGAGTCCGCGGCCGCGGAGTGGTTGTCGATCCTGCACGAAGCGATCGGGGACCTCGATACAGCGCGGGCGGTCAAGCTGATCGGTGACGGCCTTTACTACAACGCGCTGCACCGAGTCCTCGGTGGGCAACTCGTCGCATCCGACGCAGACGAGGAACTGCTCGCGGTGATCGATCGAATGATCGCCGCCGCTCCGCCGGTCAGCTGAGGGCGAACCGTCCGGCGAACCCCCGCAGGGGCAGGTCGGCGCTGGTGAGGATTCCCGGGGGAGCAGCGACGACAGCCTTGATGGCGTTGAGCGCGGGCATCCCCGTCACCGTCATGCCGATGGAGGCGAAGTTGTCGGGGTTCGACAGGTCGACACCGGGCTTCGGGAAGATCATGTGCTTGTTGTAGATGCACGGATCGCCCTTGATCTGAGTGATGTAGCAGCCCTTGATGTCCCAGCTCGGATCGGTGTGCGGCGTCATCTGCCATTCGAGATGTGTTTCGACACGCGGGATTCCGTCGACTGTACCCACGTACTTGATGTAGCTGCCGCCCACCGAGCCCTTGGGTAACCGATACCACCCCAGGTCGACGTCCTTGGTACATGCGCCCAGTTCGTACTCGAACGCGACCTCGTCGAGTTCCAGCCCGAAGCAGTCCGCCATCATGTACACGGAGTCGGCGAACACCTCGGTGTACTTCCGTAGCTTGCCCGGGATGCTCGGATCGTCAACGGGCAGGCCGTACCCGACCTCGATCCAGGTGTCCCTGCTGTGATGGCAGGACACGTCGACGGATTCGAGGGTGACGATGTTCTCGATCTCGGCGACGTCGGCCGAAACGGCGACCCCGAGGATCTGGTTCAACCCGGGGTTCATACCCGTGCCGTAGAAGGTCGATCCCCCTGTGGCGCAGGCCTGCGCGAGAAGCTCGGTCACTTTCCTGCCCGAGTGATGAGGATGGTTGGTGTCGCGGTGGAACCCGGTGATCCAGTCCGCTGTGGTGACGATGTCGATGCCGGCCTCGAGGACCCGGACGTAGAGGTCCTCGTCGGGGAACACGCCGTGGAAGGTCACGACATCAGGTGCGGCAGCGATGATCTCGTCGACGGTTCCGGTGGCGACGACTCCGTTGGGTGCCAGACCCGCGAGCTCACCGGTGTCTCTGCCCACCTTCTCGGGTGAGTAGCAGTGCACGCCGATCAGTTCGAGGTCCGGCTGCGTGGCGATGCGTTTGATCATCTCCGATCCGACGTTGCCGGTGGCAACTTGGAACACGCGAATCGGTGTGTCGGTGGTCATGCTGGTTCAGCCCTTCTGTCGTGCCGCCTGGTGTGCCGCAGCGACTTCGGCGGCGCTGCCCCCGATGCCGTCGGGATAGAACTGCCGCGCCCACTCGCGGATTGCGGTGAAACCCTGCACCTCGGTGCTGGCCAGTGCGGGTGGATCGGAGTATCTCTGGTGCGACCAGATGTAGATGTCCTGCGTGAACTGCCGGATCACTTCGTTGCCGAACGCCTCGGCCTTGATACGCGCCTTCTCCGGGTCGCGGGGCGGCCGCTTCGGCTTGCCGATGTAGGTCATGAAGCGGACGTCGGACGTGCGGTCGTCGACGGGCGTCACGCAGGAGATCGTCCGGTTGTCGATCATCCCCCAGCTCTTGGTCACGGCGATGCCCAGACCGCCGTTGATCGCCTGGACTCCGCTTCTGACGTCGTCGATGACCTGCTGGGCGTCTCCGTCGAAGGTGATCGTGAAGTCGACGTAGGACACCGGTTGGTCGAAGTCGTGCCGGGTGAACACGGGATTGATGGGTGTCTCGTGGACGTAGCGGAAGTGCTCGACGTCCACGCCGTTCTCGAGCACGTACTGCGGGTGCATCTCGTGCCCCTGCTCGAACAACCGCTGCTGGGGGTAGTAGTCGTCGACGCTGGAACCGTCGTCGAAGCTGGCGAACACATCGGGGGCCTCGAAGAACGGCTCACGCCCCAGTGAGTCGTGCCAGATGTAGACGGAGGCGTTGCGTTCGACGACCGGGAACGACGGAATCCGCCGCCCTCGGTTCGGCCGCTTCTCGTATGGAATGCAGACGTTGCGGCCCTCGGCGTTCCACTGCCACCCGTGAAAAGGACACTGGATGACTTCTCCGACGACGTGACCGCCGAATCCGAGATGAGCGCCGAGATGCTCACAGTAGGCATGCATCACCGAGATCTGGCCGGATTCGGTGCGCCACCCGATCAGGTCGTGGCCGAAGTAGCGCATGCGGTGCACGTCGCCCACGCCGATCTCGTCGGACCATGCCACCTGGAACCATCCGGTCGGTGTCATCGACAACGGCGGTGTGGCCACAGCGGTCCCCTTCGGCGTCCTTTTCGTCGATGACTCTATGAAAAGTTCATAGATGAGTCAATGATTCCTTGGGCGTCGGCGATAGGATGTGGCGATGCCGCTTCCAGGCAGCGCCGGCCGTACGGCGAACAGACGCGGAATAGCCACGCGCCGAGCGCTGTTGAGTGCCGCGGTCGACGCGCTCGCGACCGGCGATCCCGCAGCAGTGTCGGCCAATCGGATCGCGAAGGCGATCGGGGTCACGTGGGGAACCATCCAGTATCAGTTCGGTGACGCCGACGGCTTCTGGGCGGCGGTGCTGCACCACACCGCCGAACGTCGCGGTGACATCGTCACCGCCTCGGAGACGGGGACATCGCTTCGCACCCGCGTGGCAGCCATCGTCGACACGCTCTACGACGGCCTCGAAGCTCCCGACTCGCGCGCCATCGAGAACCTCCGGGCGGCGCTTCCCCGCGACCCAGCAGAGCTCGACCGGGTGTATCCCGCGACGGCGGCCGAGTTGCGCTCATGGGGGCAGAGCTGGAGTGAGCTGTGCCAGAGGGCCTTTGCCGACCTGGCTGTCGATCCGCACCGCGTGCACAAGGTCGCGATGTTCATCCCGGGTGCGATGCGCGGTCTGGTCTCGGAAAAGCAACTGGGCAGCTTCAACGATCTCGACGTTGCACGCGAAGGTTTGACGAGCGCCATCGTCGCCTACCTCGCCGGATCGGACACGCCCGGCTGATCGTCAGGCGCGAGGTGGGCCCGTCGTTCCGCGGACGACGAGCGTCGGTTCGAGCACGACGTCCCTGCTGCGAACCGGTCCGTCGACGAGCAACGATACCGCGAGTTCCACTGTCCGGCAGGCGATATCGGGTGCGTCCTGGTGGATCGTGGTCAGGTCGATGCGAGGATTCTCCGAGAGCCGGTTGTCGTCGTATCCGACAAGCGAAACATGTTCAGGCACAGAGATTCCGGATCGCGTGAACACGTCGAGGATGCCCAGGGCGCAGCGATCGTTGCCCGCCAACACCGCCGTCGGAAGGTCAGGCGCGGTCAGCATGGAGCGTGCTGCCGCGGCGCCGGCCTCTTCGTTGTGCGCGCCGGTGATCACCGCGATCTCGGCGGCGAGGCCGTGTGCGCGCATCGCGGCCCGGTAGGCGCGGGAGCGGTCGGCCGATCCAGGATCGGTTCCGCCGTCGACGTGATGGATGCGGCGATGTCCCAAGCCCACCAGATAGTCGACTGCCTGCCGGATTCCCTTGGCGTCGTTGGTGCGCACCGTCGCGAGCGGAACGTCGTCCGTCAGCCCCGGCAATCGGCGACATGCCACCACGACGGGCACCCGCTCGGCCATCCGCACCAGATCGGATCGGGCGGCGTGCGGTCCCAGGAGAAGCAGGGCGCCGCAGCGATGGCTCAGCAGTGACTCGACGACGGCCCCTTCGGTGCGGTCCGGCAGATTGGCCGAGAGCAGCACTTCGTAGCCGAGGCGCTCGGCGGCGGGATAGATCGACGTGACCAGCTCGGCTTGGAACAGCTGGCGTACGTCGATCATGACACCGAGGGTGCGGCTGCGGCCCTGTGCCAACAGCCGGGCCGCGGAATCCGGGCGGTAGCCGATCTCCTCGGCGATCGCGAGAACGCGCTGGCGGGTCTCGTCACTGGCACCTGGCTTGCCGTCGAGGATGAAGGAGACCAGTGTGCGGGACACTCCGGCGCGTTCGGCGACGTCGGCCATCGTCGGGCGACGCTGACGCGCGGTGCCCATAGGCGAGATCCTTCTGCAGAGTGACGGTTGACACAGTTGTGGGACGGAGTTCATAGTAGACCTCACGCGCGTTACTAACGCGCGTTAGACGAGATTCTCCATGCACGCGCCGAGAGGATGCCCATGAGCACCATTCGCGTCGGGTCCGCCCCGGACTCCTGGGGGGTGTGGTTCCCCGACGATCCGCACCAGACGCCCTACGCCCGTTTCCTCGACGAGGTCGCCCGGTCCGGATACGAATGGATCGAGCTCGGCCCCTACGGTTACCTGCCCACCGATCCCGAGAAGCTCTCGGCGGAACTCGGCTCGCGTGGCCTGAAGCTCTCCGCGGGAACAGTTTTCGAACATCTCCATCAGGACGACTCCTGGGATGCCGTCTGGACCCAGGTCGAGGACGTGGCGCGGTTGACCGCAGCGGTGGGCGGCACCCACGTCGTCGTCATCCCGGAGATGTGGCGTGACCCGTCGAGCGGCGCGGTGCTCGAGGAGCGCATGCTGACCGCCGAGCAGTGGCGTAAGAAGACCGAGGGCATGAACGCACTCGGCAAGGCGATGTTCGAAACCTACGGTGTACGAGCGCAATACCACCCGCACGCCGACTCGCACGTGGACACCGAAGAGAACGTGTACCGATTCCTCGACGGCACCGACAGCCGATACGTGAACCTCTGCCTGGACACCGGGCACATCGCGTACTGCGGCGGAGACAACATCGCTATCATCCGCCGCGCACCCGAGCGCATCGGGTACTTGCACCTCAAGCAGGTGGACCCGCAGGTGCGCGCCACCGTCGAGGCCGAAGACCTGCCGTTCGGGGAGGCCGTCAAACTCGGCGCGATGATCGAGCCGCCGCTGGGCGTTCCGGACATGCCGCCACTGCTGGCCGAGATCGAACGCCTCGGCATCGACGTGTTCGCGATCGTCGAGCAGGACATGTACCCCTGCGACGTCGACGCACCACTGCCCATCGCCCAGCGCACCCGTGCCTACCTCGGGTCCTGCGGCGTTCCGTCCGTCACCTTCCGATAGGAGCCCAGTCATGTCCGACTTGCGCGTTGCCGTTCTCGGCGTTGGCCTGATGGGCGCCGATCACGTCGCCCGCATCCAGTCCCGGATCTCCGGGGCCCGCGTCGCCGTGGTGAACGACTACGTCACCGACAAGGCCGACCAGATCGCCGCCGGCATCCCCGACTGCCGCGCGATCACCGATCCACTCGACGCCATCGCCGATCCCGATGTCGACGCTGTCGTCCTCGCGACGCCGGGCCCGACCCACGAAAAGCAGTTGCTCGCCTGCCTGGAGCATCGCAAGCCCGTGCTGTGCGAGAAGCCGCTCACCACCGACGTCGACACCTCACTGGCCGTGGTGCGTCGCGAAGCCGAACTCGGAATGCGCCTGATCCAGGTAGGTTTCATGCGGCGCTTCGACCATGAGTACGTCGACCTCAAGGCCCTCATCGACAGCGGCGAACTCGGCGATCCGCTCCTGCTGCACTGTGTGCACCGCAACCCTGCTGTGCCCGATCATTTCGACTCGGTGATGACCGTGCGGGATTCCCTGGTCCACGAGGTGGACGTGACGCGGTTCCTGCTGGGAGAGGAGGTCACCTCGGTCCAGATCGTGACACCGACGCCGAATCCGTCCGCTCGCGAGGGGCTGTTCGATCCACAGATCGCGATCCTGCGCACCGCAGGCGGCAAGCACGTCGACGTCGAGTTGTTCGTCACCACGGGCGTCGCCTACGAGGTGCGCACCGAGCTGGTGGCCGAAAAGGGAAGCGCGATCATCGGTCTCGACGTCGGGCTGCTGCGCAAGAATGCACCCGGCACGTGGGGTGGCACGATCACGCCCGGCTTCCGCGAGCGCTTCGGCCGCGCCTACGACACCGAGATCCAGCGGTGGGTCGACGCGGTGCGCACCGGAGCGAGCACAGGCGACTACACGGACGGACCCGGTGCGTGGGACGGGTATGCCGCGACCGCCGTCTGCGAAGCCGGGGTCCAGGCCCTGCAGTCCGGACAACCCGTCGCCGTGAACATGGTCGACCGCGCCTCGGTCCCCGGAGCGTGACGGCATGAAGATCGCCCTCGACCCCACCCCGTTCCACCACGACTACTCACTGCTCGAATTCCCCGCTGTCGTGGCCGAATTGGGCTACGAGTACCTGCAACTGACCCCGCACCGGGACTTCATCCCGTTCTACAACCACCCGCGGGCCGACGACGCGCTGGTGGCTGCGTTCCGCAGGGCGTGTGCCGACGCAGGGGTGGGCATCGCCTCGGTCCTACCGGTCCTGCGCTGGTCCGCCCCCGACGAGGATGCCCGCGAGGCAGCGGTGCGGAATTGGAAACGCGTCGTGCAGATCACCGTCGACCTCGGGGTCAACGTGATCAACACCGAGTTCTCCGGCCGGCCGGAGAAGGCCGAAGAATCCGAGCGCGCATTCTTCCGGTCGATGGAGGAACTGCTCCCGCTCTTCGAGCGGGAGGGTGTCGACGTCCGGATAGACCCGCACCCCGACGATTTCGTCGAGGACGGTCTGGAGGCGGTCCGCATCATCCGCGGCGTGAACTCGCCGCACATCGGGATGGTCTACGTCGCCTGCCACTCTTTTCACATGGCGGCCAACACGGGCTCGAACATGGCGGAGATCATGACCGCAGCAGGTGATCTGCTGCGGCTGGTGCACGTGGCCGACACCATGGACCATCACCGCTCCCACGGCCTGCGCTACATCACCAATCCGCCGGGCAATCCCGTCCGTGTGCACCAGCACCTCAAGATCGGTGACGGCGACCTCGACTGGGACGAGTTCTTCGGCGGCCTCGCCCGTCTCGGTTTCTACGACCGCGACGACACCGTGATGGTGTCCAGCGTGTTCGCCGAAGACGAGACCGCCCACGAGGTGTCGCGCTACCAGCTGAAGACCATGACCGACTATGTGGACAAGTACCGCTGACGCCATCGTGGGATGGCGCGCCGCGTAGGATCGGCAATGTTGAGAACAAGCGAAAGCACAATGCAGCCGAGCGGCGCCGCCACCTGTGCGACGCCGCTATCTCCCTACTCGCCCACGAGGGGCCGCGTGGGCTAAGCCACCTCAAGGTCGATCGGCAGGCCGGCGTGCCCGACGGCACCACCTCGTTCTACTACCGCACCCGCGCCGCGCTGTTGCACGGAGTCGCCGACCAATTGGTCCGTTATGACGCCCAGGACTTCACCGAAGCGTTCAAGGATGCCCCCAACAGCAGTGGTGAGGTCATCGCCCGAATGCTGGCCGACCAACTCCTCGCCGTCAGGTCTGAGCCGCGACTGTCGCGGACGCGGGCTCGTCTGGAGCTGACGATGTCGGCCCGCCGCGACCCCGGTATCGCGTCCGGCTTCCAGGAGATCTCGGAGAGCTACCGGGCGCTCGCCGAACGGTTGGTGATGGCGCTGCATCAGCACAACGGCACCGACATGGATCGTGACCTGTGCGACGAACAGACCTCGGTGCTGATGGCTTACCTCGGAGGTCAGATGTTCGCCCTGGCCAACGATTCTCCGGAAGTGTTGACCCGCGATGACATCGCGCGGCAGATCCGCGCGGTGATCGTCGGCGTGGCCGTCGAGCAGGCGGCCCGTCAGCGCAGCGGCTGACGTCCCGTCACGCACCGAGCAGGGCCGCCGTCAATTGGGCAGGCGCATCTTCCTGCAAGAGATGTCCCGCCCCGTCGATCCACCGCATGCTCTGGTGGGGTATGTGGTCGCGTAACCATTCGCCGAGTCGTGGCGGCGTGATCCGGTCCTCACGGCCCCACAGCAAGCGGCATGGGACGGTGATGCTCGACAGGAGCTCGGCGTAGTCGTCGGTATCGCGTTCGGCGAGCTGGCGGTACTGGCGGTAGAACGCCGCCTGGCCGCTTTCGCCGAGCCACGGTGCAGCGAAGGCTTCGAGGACCCCGGGCCGGAAGCCCACGTTGGTCGCGTTTCGGAGATGGCTGCTGACGAGCGCCTCGTGCGCATACGGCGGTAGTTGCGCGAATGTGTCCGGGTTTCGGCGGATCAGGCCGAACAACCCGCCCTCCCATTCCCCGCCGCTGACACAGTCGAACAGCGTGAGATCACTGAACGGAGTTCCCTCGATCAGCAGGGCTCGCAGCGTGATCGCTCCGCCGATGTCGTTGGCCACAACGCTCGCAGCCGAGAGTTGCCAGTGATCCAACAGCGCGGCGAATCGACGCGCTTGGGCCGCGATGGTCAGGTCTTGTCCCTCGAGCTTGTCGGACTGACCGTAACCGAGGTGGTCGAACACGAAAACACGGCGGGAGTTGGCTAGTGCAACTGCGATATCACGCCACAGATACGAGGAGTACGGCGTTCCGTGCACCAGCACGATCGGATCACCCGACTGCCCAAGCTGACTCCAGCGGACGCGTCCCTCGTCTGTCTCGAAGTAGTTGTCGAGGGTCCAGTCGGAAGGGTCTGACAGGGGCATACGTCGACCCTAGCGGCAGGAAGCAGCTCCGGTCGGCGCCCAACCTGCCGGAGTTTCCCGCCGAGAAAGGAATAACGACTGCAGGGATCAGGTTCGGCGAAAGACGGAGTTCAGCAGTCTCGCAGTGAGGACCGGGTGTGGCGAACACGATGCGCCGGTGGGACATGAACGGAATCGGTCGCGACCAACTCGCCCTCCGGCACGTTCCGATCCCGGCGCCGGCCCCGGGCGAGGTGCTCGTGGAGGTAGGTGCAGTAGCCCTCAACCACCGAGACAAGATGGTGATCGACAACGGGAGGGGACTGGACCTGCGGTTCCCCTTCACTCCGGCCTCGGATCTCGCGGGAACCGTTGTGGCACTGGGTGACCGCGCGAGGCGATTTCACTCCGGCGACCGAGTGATCTCGACCTTCACGCCCGGCTGGATCGATGGCCTGCGCAGCGGGGACGGCCGGACACCGTCCTACCGGACGCTGGGCGGCTTCTATCCTGGTGTGCTCGCCGAATACGTCGCGATGCCGGAGGACTGGTTCGTCGCTGCCCCGCGGACTCTCGATGACATCCACGCCGCCACGCTGCCCTGTGCGGGTGTCACCGCGTGGTTTGCCCTGGTCGAACGGGGCCGTGTACATGCCGGTCAGACCGTCCTGATCGAGGGCAGCGGTGGGGTCGCCCTCTTCGGTCTGCAGATCGCGAAAATGCATGGCGCTCAGGTCATCGCCTCGACCAGTGTGGCCAACATGGACCGCATGATGGCTCTGGGGGCTGACCACGTCATCGACCGGCGGCGGGACGATTGGGTCGAGGCCGTGCTTGCCTCGACCGCGGACAGGGGCGTCGATCACATCCTCGAGATCGTGGGTGGCAGCCACCTCGGTCAGGCGGTCGACGTCGCGGCCGTCGGGGGCGACATCTACCAGATCGGTGCGTTGGACGGTTTCGAGGTGAGCGCCGCCGTGATGCCGTTGATGCTCAAGGACGTCGCGATTCACGGCATCGGCACCGGGCACCGCCGGGCGCTCGAGAATCTGGTTCGTGCCGTGGATCAGACCGGCACGACACCGTGCATAGATTCCCGTTATCCGATGACGGGCGTGCTCGAGGCGTTGGACCGGTTGGAGGGCGGACCTTTCGGAAAGGTCGTCATCGACATCTACACCGACTAGCGACATCGACTAGCGAGCGCGGCTTCGCGCGACGACGGACCGCTGGTCCCCCGTCAGACGCCGAGCAACGATTCGATCGGTGTGCGGGCGAAGTAGATCACGAACCCGACTGCCACCACCCAGAGCAGCGGGCTGATTTCGCGTGCCTTGCCCGCGGCCGTGCGCATCACCACCCAGGAGATGAACCCGACGCCGATACCGTTGGCGATGGAGTAGCTGAACGGCATCACGGCCACGGTGAGGACGACGGGCAGCGCGACCGAGAACTCCGAGAGGTCGATGTGGCGCAGATGCGAGACCATCATCGCGCCGACGATCACGAGTGCGGCCGCGGCCACCTCCGTCGGCACGATCGACGCCAACGGAGACACGAACATCGCCGCCAGGAACAGCACGCCGGTGACCAGGTTGGCCAGTCCGGTGCGAGCGCCTTCCTCGATACCCGCGCCGGACTCGATGAACACCGTGTTCGACGACGATGACGTCGCGCCGCCGACCACCGCGCCGGCGCCTTCGACGACGAGCGCGGCCCGCAGGCGCGGGAAATTGCCCTGCGCGTCGGACAGTCCGGCCTCGCGAGACAGACCGGTCATCGTGCCCATCGCGTCGAAGAAGTTCGCGAACACCAGCGTGAAGATGAGGACCACCGCGGCGATCACGCCGATACGGCTGAAGCTGGCCAGGCTGAACTCTCCGACCAACCCGAGATCGGGCACCGCAAAAGGGGATCCGGACAGTGCGGGCACCGACAGTGACCACCCGCCCGGCTTCTCGGTGGCCGAGCCGAGGTGCCAGATGGCTTCGATGATGACGGCCAGAACCGTGCCGGCCACCAGGCCGATCAGGATGCCGCCCCGCACCCGGCGGGAGACCAGGATGCCCGTCAACAGCAGCGTGAGGATGAACACCAGTGTCGGCACGGTCGTGAGGGACCCCAGGCCGCCGGCGCCCAATCCGACTGGGGGAGAGGGCGATTTGGTCGAGGATATGAACCCGGAGTCGACCAGCCCGATGAACAGGATGAACAGACCGATACCCGCGGTGATGGCGAGTTTCAGTGCCATCGGCACCGCATCGAAGATGAGCCGGCGCAACCCGGTGACGGCGAGCAGCACGATGATGACACCGTTGATGACGACGAGACCCATCGCCTCGGCCCAGGTGAGTTCACCGACGACCGTGGTGGCCAGGAACGAGTTGATGCCCAGACCCGCGGCGAACGCGAACGGCAGTCGCGCGATCAACCCGAACAGGATCGTCATCACGCCCGCGGCCAGCGCCGTGGTGGCCGACACCTGCGCGAAGTCCAACGACTGCCCGCTGACGTCCTTCGGGCTCGACAGGATGATCGGGTTCAGCACGATGATGTAGGCCATCGCGATGAACGTGACCACGCCGCCACGAATTTCGGTGCCCACCGTCGACTGGCGGGCCGTGATCTCGAAGAAGCGGTCCACTCGGTTCATCGGCGGCTCAGTACTGGGACGTCGGCGCCGCCGGTGGCGGCGGTGCCACCGGCATGCACAGACCCGTGTTCAGGTCGAGTGCCTTACCTGGCAGACAGAACGGCGTGCACCCGTAGATGACGCCTGTCTGGCCGGGCGGGCACGACCCCGGGGGCTGCGCGACGGCGCCGGGGGCCGCGGAGAGAGCGATCACCGGCATCGCGAGAGCCCCCGCGATCACCGCCGCTCCCAGAAGTTGTCGCCTTCTAGCCATTTCCGTCCCCTCTCAACGTGCGCCGGTGGCGACGCGCGGTCCCGGCTTGTCGGTCACGACGTCGAGCACGAGCTCGGCAACCCGAGCACGGTGTTCCTCTGCGCTGCCCAGCAGCGCAGCGTTGGTGTAGGCCCGCTTGTAGTAGAGATGGGCCTGGTGCTCCCAGGTGAATCCGATACCGCCGTGCACCTGGATGGTGTCGTTGGCGACGCGGGTGAGGGCGGCCGAGCACACAGCCTGGGCGATACTGACGGCCAGGTCCGGATCGTCGGTGCCGTGGGTCAGCGCCCAGATCGCGTGATACGCGGTCGAGCGAGCGTGCTCGACCGCGACCAGTGCGTCGGCCAGGCGATGCTTGATCGCCTGGAATGAGCCGATCGGTCGACCGAACTGCAGACGGTTCTTCGCGTAGTCGACGGTCAGATCGAGCAGGTGCTGCGCCGCCCCGACCTGTTCGACCGCCAGTAGAGCCGAGCCCACATGCAGCGCGTGGGCGATCACCCGTTCCGCGTCGTCCGGGTCTGTGATCAGCCGCGCGGGTGCGTCGGACAGCGTCACCGTGGCCTGCGGCCGGGTGGGGTCCAGCGTCGTCAGCGGAACCCGCTGCACCGCAGCCGAATCCGTGTCGACGGCGAACAGTGCGGTGCCATCGGGGCCATCGGCCGCGACGAGCAGGACGTTGGCGCTGCCGGCGTCGACCACCCGCTCCACGGTGCCGGTGAGGCTCCATCCTTCACCCGCCGGGGAGGCCGCGATCTCTCCGATCGCGAACGCGGCGGTCCGCGTGCCGTCGGCGAGCGCATCGAGCAGATCAGACGACGCCGATGCCGCGACGAGCGCGGGGATTGCGAGGTACACGGTGCCGAACAGGGGACCCGGCGCGAGCGCCGCGCCGAGCTCCTCGATCGCGACCGCCTGGTCGATCAGGGTCCCGCCCACGCCGCCGGCGGACTCGGGCACCGCCAACCCCAGCACGCCCAGCTCGGTGCCCAATCGCGCCCACACCGCGGGGTCGTACGGCGGATCAGACTCCATGACCGCGCGGATCGCGCCTTCGTCGATTTGATCGGCGCAGAACTTCCGCACCGCCGCGCGCAGCTGCTGCTGCTCGTCGGTGAAGACGAACTCGTCGCCCGCCGACACTTCCGGATCAGCCGTGCCCTTGGGCTGATCCGCAAGCTCCTCAGCCACGCGGAATCTCCTTCCACGCCATCCCCGCATCCGCCCGCAGATCACCCGGCAGGCCGAGCACCCGCTCCCCGAGAATGTTGCGCATCACCTCTGACGTGCCGCCTTCGATCGTGTTGGCCCTGCTGCGCAGGAAGCGCTGCTGAATGGGTCCGCGGTAGTCGTCGGGATCGCCGTCGCCGGCGCCGTACCCGTCGTACAGCAGGCCTTCAGGCCCCAGGAAGTCCATGCAGAACTCGTAGATGTGCTGATTGAGCTCGGCGCCGACGAGCTTGCCGATCGACCCTTCCGGACCCGGTCCGCCGACGGTGGCTGAGGCGCGGGACCGCTCCGAGGTCAGCCGCTGCGCCTCGGCCCGCAGCCAGAGGCTCGTGAGGCGGTCGCGAAGCACAGCGGTCTGCCGCTCCGGTCGGGAAGACCACAGCGCCATCGCATCGGCGATGGTTCCCGCGCCGCGTCGACTCCCGCTGGCTCCCAGGGCGCTGCGTTCGTTCATCAACGTCGTCATCGCCACGCGCCAGCCGTCACCGATCGCACCCAGCCTGTGGGTGTCGGGGATCCGGGCGTCGCCGAAGTAGACCTCGTTGAATTCGGCGTGACCGGTCATCTGCCGCAGCGGCCGGGTCTCGACGCCGGGGCCGTGCATGTCGACGACGAAGTAGGTCAAACCCTTGTGCTTCGGTGCATCCGGATCGGTGCGGGCGAGCAACAGCCCCCAGCGGGCCCGGTGCGCCAGGCTGGTCCACACCTTCTGACCATTGACCACCCAGGTGTCCCCGTCGGGGACGGCGGATGTTGCGAGCCCCGCGAGGTCGGAGCCTGCACCGGGCTCGGAGAACAACTGGCACCAGATGTGCTCGGTGGTGGCCAGCGGCCGAAGCAGTTGACGGCGGACGTCGTCGGTCTGCGCGTGCTCGCGGATGGTGGGTGCGGCCATGCCGTAGCCCATCGGATTGAGGCCGAGGGGGACGGGACCGCCGGCGCCCTGGAGGATGCGGTCGGCCACGGCTTGCAGGCCGCGCGATGCGCCGAGCCCACCGAATCCTTCGGGGAAGTGGACCCAGGACAATCCGGCGTCGTAGCAGGCTCCGAGGAATTGCGGTATCGGCACCGAGCGCGGATCGTGCTCGGCCACCACCTCGTGCGCGGCCTTGGCTACCCGGTCAGCATCGACGGCGGCAGTGCCCATACGAGCACCTTAACCGGCGACCGCGGATCGTCTAGCCGGCAGTGAGCGCCCGACGTTCCAGTTCGGACCGGTGATGGCGCTGAAGCAGGTAACGGAGCCACCGAACATCAAGTAACACAGTGATCCTTACGCAGTCTTGGTGAGTAGGGGGAGAAGCTGACGCCGAGCGACCATTGCATCGGCGAAGTGATTGAGAGCCTCGGGAACAGAGCCGGCCGCGTCGAAGTCGATGCCATGGGCCCGCAGGGTCTGCTCGACCGGGCGGCTGGCCACCATCGACCATTCCACGCCGGCCGCGCTGCATGCGTCGTCCACGGCGAACAGGAGTGAAAGTGCCTCAGCGTCAAACGATGTGACGGCGCTGAGGTCGAGCACGAACGGCTTCTCCGTGAGGACGAAGCGGCGCGTGTACTCGGTGGCGCGGGCGATGTCAGCGTCGCCCAGCGCGCCCGTGATCGTGACCACGGTGGCCAACTGGCGACAGTGCGCACGAATCTCGGCGCCACCGCAATCGAACGTCGGATTGCCGTACATTGCCGCCTCCCTCGATCATGTGCTTGATCGGGTCCGTCGTCGGACCTGATATGACTCAAGGTAATGAGCCAATTTAAGGCCGTGGGGAGTAACGACTAATACTTCGGTAAGAACTGCTTTCAGACCGGCTAGCAAACTCGCCGGTAACTTTCAGCCGCGGCGCTGCTGCTGCGAACCGGTGTATCCGGCCCACGGGTTGTAGTCGGCGAGCAGCTCCTGTTGGTCGGGTCTCGCCGATTCGGGCACGTGTTCGAGGTTGATGCGGATGCGGTACCAGATCGAGCTCGGGCCTCGCATCCCGTCGACGAGAACGTCTGTCGGAGTGAGCTTCTCGGCTGCCTGCGGGTGCATGTCTCGCCACTGCGCCAGCGCAGCCATCGCCTCGTCCTTGGTCTTGGTCCTGGCGATCTCGATCAGTGGCTTCGTCGAGTGGCGCCGACCGTCGGTGACGCGGTGCGTGCCTCGGGGGGCCTTCTCTGCAGGGCCGAGACGCTCCGCGAGCTCCAGCAGAGACTCCAGTCCGCCCGAAGTGTCGTCCATGCCCTCCCATGGATCGCCCTGCTCGGCGAGCCGGCCGGGCACCGTGGCGATCGTGAACTCCTCGGGACGGCAGTCGGCGACCTCATCCCAGAACAGCGGTGTCGACACGCGGGCGTCTGGAGTGGCGCGTACCGAGTACGCCGAGGCCACGGTCCGATCCTTGGCGTTCTGGTTGAAGTCGACGAAGACGCCGTGGCGTTCCTCCTTCCACCACCGGGCGGTCGCGGATTCGGGGGCGCGCTGTTCCACCTCGCGGGCGACGGTCTCGGCCGCCAGCCGCACCTGCTTGAAGGGCCAGCGCCGGTCGATGCGCGCATAGATGTGGAAGCCGCGAGACCCGGACGTCTTCGGCCACGCCACCAGGCCGTGGTCCTCGAGCACCTCCCGGGCCACGAATGCGACGTCGAGGATCTGTCGCCACCCGACGCCTGGCATCGGATCGAGGTCGACGCGCAGTTCGTCCGGGTGGTCGAGGTCGTCGGCTCGCACGGGGTGTGGGTTGAAGTCGACACAGCCGAGGTTCACCGCCCAGATCAGACCGGCCGGGCTGCTCAGCACTGCTTCCGCCGCCGACGTCCCCGACGCGTACTTCAGCTCGGCGACGTCGACGAAGTCGGGGCGCTTCTGCGGAGCCCGCTTCTGGAACACCGCCTCCTCGGTGATGCCTTTGACGAATCGTTTGAGGATCATCGGGCGGTCGGCCACGCCGCGCAACGCGCCCTCGGCGACGGCCGCGTAGTACTCCATCAGCGCGCCCTTGGTCACGCCCAGATCTGGAAACACGATCTTGTCCGGATGGGTGATCGGCACCTGCTGCCCGCCGATCTCGAAAGACTCCCGAGCAGCCATTCCCTCATCGTAGGTTCCAGACCGGTCTGCGAGCCGCGTCACATAAAGTTGAGTCCATGTCCACGCTCACCGACCTGGCCGCCCAGGCGTTCGGCAAATTCACTCAGTCCGCGGAGATCTATTGGGATCGCGGCACCGCCGAGCTGCACTACGCCCGCAAGATGTTCCAGGCGGGTGCACTGAAACTCGAACCGCCCCAGGACATCGCCGCGTTCCTCGCCGACATCCGCCGCTGGGGCGAGATCGGCATGATCCCTGCGCTCAACGCCCGGCGCACCCCGCAAGCCATCGCGGTGATCGACGACTTCGGTGAGATGACGTTCAAGGAACTGGACGACGCGGCCAACGCGGTCGCCAACGGACTGCTCGCCAAGGGCGTCAAAGGGGGCGACGGCGTCGCGATCTTGGCCCGTAACCACCGCTGGTTCCTGGTGTCGTGGTTCGGCGTGGCGAAGACGGGTGCCCGCATCATCCTTCTCAACAGCGAGTTCTCCGGGCCGCAGATCAAAGAGGTATCCGAGCGCGAGGGCGCCAAGCTGGTCATCTACGACGACGAGTACACCGCCGCGGTCTCCCAAGCTGAACCCGCGCTCGGCAAGCTGCGCGCCCTCGGCGTCAACCCGGACAAGGACGAGCCGTCGGGCAGCACCGACGAGACCCTCGAGGAACTGATCGCCCGCACCGGGTCGGTGCCACCGCCGAAGGTCACCAAGCACTCGTCGATCATCATCTTGACCAGCGGCACCACGGGAACGCCGAAGGGTGCCAACCGAAATGCCCCACCGTCGTTGGCACCGATCGGCGGTGTGCTGTCCTCGGTTCCGTTCAAGGGCGGCGAAGTGACGGCGTTGCCCGCGCCGATGTTCCACGCGCTGGGGTTCCTGCACGCAACGGTCGCGATGATGCTCGGGACGACGCTGGTGCTGCGCAGGCGTTTCAAGCCGGCCACGGTGCTCGCTGACATCGAGAAGCACAAGGCCACCGCGGTCGTCGTGGTGCCGGTCATGCTGTCCCGGATGCTCGACGAGCTCGACAAGATGTCGCCGAAACCCGATCTGTCCTCGCTGCGCATCGTGTTCGTCTCCGGCTCGCAGCTCGGCGCCGAACTGGCGACACGTGCGCTCAAGGCGCTGGGCCCGGTGATCTACAACCTCTACGGTTCCACCGAGGTGTCGTTTGCGACAATCGCCGGGCCGCAGCATCTTTCGATCAATCCCGCGACTGTCGGACCTGTCGTCAAGGGGATGAAGGTCAAGATCTTCGACGACAACGGCAAGGAGTTGCCGCAGGGCGAGGTCGGCCGCATCTTCGTCGGCAGCTTCTTCCCGTTCGAGGGATACACCGGTGGCGGCGGCAAGCAGATCATCGACGGGCTGCTGTCTTCCGGTGACGTCGGCTACTTCGACGAGAACGGCCTGCTCTACGTCAGCGGTCGCGACGACGAGATGATCGTCTCGGGCGGAGAGAACGTCTTCCCCGCCGAGGTCGAAGACCTCGTCAGCGGACACCCGGAGGTGGTTGAGGCCACCGCGCTCGGGGTGGAGGACAAGGAGTGGGGCCATCGGCTGCGGTGCTTCGTCGTCAAGGCCGAGGGCGCGTCGATCGACGAGGATGCGATCAAGGCGTATGTGAAGGAGAACCTGGCCCGGTACAAGGTGCCGCGCGAGGTGATCTTCCTCGACGAACTGCCGCGTAACCCGACCGGAAAGATCCTCAAGCGCGAGTTGCGGGAGATGGACGTCGACTGACGGGCCTGGAATAGCCGGCGCGCGCCGGTGGTAGTACAGCTTCGTGAACATCGACCTGACTGGAAAGACCGCTCTCGTCACCGGCTCCACCCAGGGCATCGGGTTGGCCATCGCGCAGGGCCTCGCCTCGGCGGGCGCGCGCGTGGTGGTCAATGGCAGAAGCCGTGATCGCGTCGACGCCGCGGTCGCCGGCATCGACGGAGATGTCCTCGGGGTCGCGGCCGATGTCGCCGATGCCGACGGCGCTCAGGCGCTGCTCGCCGAGGTACCCGATGTCGACATCCTGGTCAACAACCTCGGGATCTTCGGCGCCGTACCGGCGCGGGAGATCACCGACGAGCAGTGGCGCACCTATTTCGAGGTGAACGTGCTGGCCGCGGCCCGGCTGATCCGGCTCTACCTGCCCGGCATGATGGACCGCGGCTGGGGCCGCGTGCTGCAGATCGCCAGCGATTCGGCTGTCGTCACGCCCGCGGAGATGATCCATTACGGCGTCTCGAAGACCGCGCTGCTGGCACTGTCGCGCGGGTTCGCCAAGGACGCGGCAGGCAGCGGGGTGACGGTGAACTCGGTGATCGCAGGTCCGACACACACCGCGGGCGTCGAGGACTTCGTGTACCAACTCGTCGACACGTCCCTGCCGTGGGACGAGGCGCAGCGCGAGTTCATGCGCCTGCACCGCCCGCAGTCGCTGATCCAGCGGCTGATCGAACCTGAGGAGATCGCCAACATGGTGGTCTATCTCGCCTCACCCCTGGCGTCGGCGACCACTGGTGGAGCGCTGCGGGTCGACGGCGGCTACGTCGACGCGATTCTCCCCTGAGCCGGGGTCATTTCACCGCGCCGGCCATGATCGCCGACCCCGGCACGGCGAGGGTGAAGAGCATCAGCAGCAGCAGAAACCAGCCGGCAGCTTGCCAGGCTGCCCAGCCCCGCTCGGCCTTCCACTCGCGATAGGTCCGTACCAGAGCGCCCACTCCTCCGAGGAACAGGAACAACGGCACCAGCGATGCGGCGTAGACGGAGTCGCGCGCGCCGAAAGCGTAGAACGCGAACGCCATGCCGGCCACGGCGACGACGACGGCGGCGTAGGTGACCGCCGCGCGTACTGTGCCCGGCGTGGCCAACCGCTTCTCCGCGAAGTCACGGTCGTTGGACATGCCAGTCGGGTTCCCGGCAGGGCTGCCGGAAAACGTCGGAACAGAGACGAAAGCGGCCCCCGACTGTCGTCAGGGACCGCTGTCGTCAGGCTGTGTGAATCAGGACTTGCTGGCGGCCTTCTGACGGGCCTCCTGGGTCTTCGCCTCGGCACGGGCCGCCTCGGCTTCGGCTTCCTTCTGCGCCACGTCCTTCAGGGCGCGAGCCTTCTGCTGCTGGGCCTCGCCCTGCTCCTGCAGTCGGTCGTTGTCGATCAGGATGCCGATCACCTGCTTGGACAGGCCGATGCTGCCGTCGACGAGGGCGCGCAGAGCTGCGATGGGGCCGCTGGTGCTGTCTGCCATGAGCTTTCCTTTCGTTCCGCCGCGCCACCTGAGGTCAAGAGCGGGCCCTGTCCGCGGTGCGGCGAGGGTGTGTTCGGGCCTGCTTGCAGGGTGCCCACTAGCGCTTGCAAAAGCACGCACTGTTAGCAGCGTCTCAATCGGGTTTGATTCGCCGGTGGATCTACGGATCGCGCGGCAGTCCGAGCAGACGCTCGGCGATGATGTTGAGCTGCACCTCCGAGGTGCCGCCGTAGATCGTCGTCGCGCGCCCGGCCAGCAGGTACTCCGCCCACTTACCCGACAGCTGGCTCTGGTCGCCGATGGCGGCGTCGGTGCCGAACGAGGACACACCGAACTCCGCGTAGCCCTGACCGGTCTTCATCGACAGGAGCTTGGAGATCGCGGCGGCCGGCATCGGGTCGCCGCCGGCCAAGGTCAGCAGCGTCGAGCGCATGTTGAGCAGCTTGGCCGCGTGGCCCTCGGCGATCAGCCGGCCCGCTTCGTTCTGTTCGATCTGGTCGAAGTGGCCGTCGCGCACGAACTCGACGAACTGGTCGAGGCTGGCGAGGAACGGCGGCTCGCTGCTGCCGATCGAGACGCGCTCGTTGGTCAGCGTGTTGCGGCTGACCTCCCAGCCGCGGTTGACCTCGCCGAGCACCATGTCGTCGGGCACGAACACGTCGTCGATGAAGACCGTGTTGAACATCGCGTTGCCGGTCAGCTCACGTAGCGGCTTGACCTCGACGCCTTCGGAGGCCATGTCGAGCAGGAAGTACGTGATGCCTTGATGTTTCGGGGCGCTCGGGTCCGTTCTTGCCAGCAGCGCGCCCCACGCCGAGAACTGCGCCCCGGTGGTCCAGATCTTCTGACCGGTGATGCGCCAGCCGCCGTCGACCTTGGTGGCCTTGGTGGTCAGGCTCGCCAGATCTGATCCCGCGCCGGGCTCGGAAAACAGCTGGCACCAGATCATCTCGCCCCGGAACGTGGGAGGCAGGAATCGCTGCTGCTGAGCTTCCGTGCCGTACGCGACGATCGACGGGATGATCCAGGCGGCGATGCCCATCTGCGGGCGCCTGACCCGGCCGGTGGAGAACTCCTGGGCGATGATGATCTGCTCGACCGGGTTGGCCGCACGGCCCCACGGCTTGGGTAGGTGCGGCTGGACCCAGCCGCCCTCGGCGATCGCCGTGTTGCGCTCTTCTTTCGGAATCGCTTTCAGCGCAGCGACTTCGGCGCGAATCTCTTCGCGCAGCTTCAGGGTGTCCGGATCGAGGTCGATGTCGATCGAACGCATTCCCGTCGCCGTCGCGGTGTCGACGACCTGCTGCGGGTAGTCGGCATGACGGCCGAACGCGGCCGCCAGCACGATGGCCCGCCGGTAGTAGACGTTGGTGTCATGCTCCCACGTGAAACCGATGCCGCCGTGGACCTGGATGCAGTCCTGCGCGCAGTGCTGTGCGGCGACGGGTGCGAGCGTGGCTGCGACGGCTGCGGCGAACTCGAAGGAGCTCGCCTTCTCCGAATTGCCCTGCAGCTCTTCGTCGATCGCACGGGCGGCATCCCACACGGCGCTGGTGGCCCGCTCGGTCTCGGCGATCATCCCGGCGCACTTGTGCTTGATCGCCTGGAACTGACCGATCGGCCGGCCGAACTGCTCCCGGATCTTCGCGTACGCCGATGCCGTGTCGGTGGCCCAGCGGGCCACGCCGACGCATTCCGCGGAGAGCACCGTGGTGATGATCGCGCGCGCGAGATCCCGGCTCACGCCGCTGAGCACCCGGTCGTCGCCGACCTCGACGGCGTTGGCCCGAACGTGGGCGATGGGACGCAGCGGGTCCACGGACGGCACCGGCTCCACCTCGAGCGACGCTGCGTCGAGCACGACCCACTCTTCGCCGGATTCGATGGCCACCGGCAGCACGAGGACCGACGCCTGCGCAGCCGCCGGCACCGCGCGGACTTCACCGCGGACCACCAGACCGCTGCCCTGCCGAGTGGCGGTCAGTCCCGAGTCGATGGCGTACGCGGCGATCACCTCACCGGCGGCCAGACCGCCGAGGACCTCGGCCTTGGGATCGTGCGCGGCGATGAGTGCGCTCGCGATGGCCGACGGCACGAACGGACCGGGAACGGCGCCGTAACCGAACTCGGCCGCGACGATCGCCAGCTCGAGGATCCCGAAGCCCTGCCCGCCGACGTCTTCTGAGAGGTGTACACCCTGCAGGCCCTGCTCGGCGGCGGCCCGCCAGAAGGACGGTGGATTCGGGATCGGGGTTTCGAGCGCTTCGTGCAAGGCCTCCGAGGGCGCGACGCGCGCGACGAAGGACCGCACCGAATCGGCCAGGTCGTTGTGCTCTTCGAGAATGGCTATGGGCATAGGGGAAACCCTCCATTGGGCTGGCTAACCGGTTGGTTGGCTCGAGGCTACCCTGTGACCTGGTTCACCAGGTTGGCTAGGTCCTTCCCGTCACGGAGTCGTTCGCAGTTGTCGAGGGCCACCTCGAGGTAGCGGTGCATGGTGTCGGCCGTGTACCAGGTGACATGCGGCGTCAGCACGACGTTGGGCAGGGCCAGCAGCGGATTGTCCGGAGCTACCGGCTCGACGCCGAAGACGTCGAGGCCGGCGGCTGCCAGATGTCCCGATCTCAGCGCGTCGGCGAGTGCGGACTCGTCGACGATCGGCCCCCGGGAGGTGTTCACCAGGACCGCGCCCGACTTCATCGCCGCCAGCGCCTCGCCACCCAGCAGGCTGTGCGTGGCATCGGTCAGCGGTAGGTGCAGCGACACGATGTCGCTGTCGGCCAGCAGATCGGTCAGGGTTCGCCAGCCAGGAGTGCCGTCGTCGCGCGTACTGGTGTGCACCACGCGGGCGCCCATCGCGGCGACGATGCGCTCCACGCTCTTGGCCACGTTGCCGTAGCCGATGAGTCCGACGGTGCAGCCACCGATGTCGCGCACGGTGTCACCGAGGCTCGGGTCCGGTGGCCAACCCGTGCCTGCGCGGGTGGCGGCGTCGAGCTCGGGTAGCCGACGCAGCGCGGCGAGCATCAACAGCAGCGTGCCCTCGGCGACCGACGGGGCGTTGGCGCCCGGCATGTTGGCCACGGCGACGCCGTGTTCGGTGGCCGCGTCGACGGCGATCGTGTTCACCCCGGCGCCCAGCTTGTGCACCAGACGCAACCGGGTCCCCAGCTCGATATCGCGTGCCGACAGCGGCCGCAGCACGTGCCACAGCACCTCGGCCTCGGGGAGCAGACGATAGAATGCCGCGTCGTCGTCCTCGGCGCAGAACGTGACGTCCAGCCAATCGCTGTGCGGGGCAACGAAAGCCGTCGCCCGCTGACCCGGGACGAAGTGCGCCAGCACCTTGATCGGCGCCACCGTCCCGTCCGTCAGTGCTGTGCGATCTCGATGTCGGAGAACAGCACGCGGACGCCGCCGGTGGACACCCGCGCCATCGCCTCGAAGAACGCGCCGGCCTCAGGTGTCGTCACCGCGGCGCTCGCGGCGTCGTAGTCGGAGTAGTAGAGGTCGATCATCCGGTAGGCCGGCGTCGGGCTGCCGTCCTCCTTGGGCCACACGCGGGAGGTCTCCATCCTGACCCAGCCGGGAATGCGCTTGGCCGCCTCCAATTGCTGTTCGGGATAAGCGGATTCGAACTCTGTCGGATCGGTCGGATTGTCGTAGATGACCGTGATCTTGGTTTCGGGCACGCACAGAGCCTACGACGCTCACCGGTGCAGCGAGAGCCTGTCGACGATCTTGTCCACCACCTTGCGATCGGCCCTGACCGCGATCCCGACGAGGTCGAGCGCGGCCCTGGTTCTCGCTGACACTTGCGCCCGGTTCGCCTCGTCGTCACCAGTGGCGAACAGCGCTCGGGAGAAGATCGCCGGTGTGACCCCGCGGGCGATGGCCCGGTCGAACGCGCGGTCCACCTGCGCCTGCGCCGCGGCGAACACCATGACCGGCTGCCCGAACATGGGGGAGTAGGGCGTGCCGTCGGCGTCGCGGTAGGCCGAGCCGATGGCCTCGCCGGCGGTCGCGGCGATGCCGCTGGCCAGAAACGCGGTCACGTTGAGCTTCTGCCACGTCGGCAAGGTGTCGAGCAGGATGACGGCGATCTTGGTGTCGTGGCGGACCCGGGATGGCGTCGCGTCGGATTCGAGTAGTTCGGTCATGACACTGCAAAGTAATGAACACACGCGCCTGATGGCCACAGGTCCGAACGACGTACGGAATTCGGTGCGACAATCCGGACATGGACGAATGGGATTCGGCGATCGTGGCCGCATTGCAGGCAGATGGCCGGCGCAGCAATCGGGATCTCGCGACTCAGATCGGGCTCTCACCGTCGACGACGCTCGAGCGGGTGCGCGCTTTGCGTGAGCGCGGTGTGCTCGGCGGTGTGCACTACACCGCGGATCTCGCCGCCCTCGGGCGTCCGGTCCAGGCGATGATCACGGTGCGTCTACGCCCCCAGTCACGCCAGGTCGTGCAGGGCTTCCGTGACTTCGTCAGACAGCTTCCCGAGACGCTGCAGGTGTTCGTCACCACGGGCGCCGAGGACCTGATCGTCCATGTCGCCGTGGCGTCCACCGAAGCGCTGCGCGATTTCGTGCTGGACTCGCTGACCGGACGGCGAGAGGTGGCCGGCGTTCGCAGTGAGGTCGTCTTCGAGCACGTACGCAACCACGTGATCGCGCCGGCTCGCTGACCCGTCAGGCGTCGACGGGATTCACGCGGCTGACGATCAGCGGGTCGGCAGGGGTGAACGGGAACGCCGGCAGTTCGTCGATGTGGGTCTGGAACGTCGCGGCCAGCACCTCGCGGCTGTAGGCACTCGCGGAGGCCTTGTAGCCGATGTCGGCGGGGAAGGGCTGGTCGAAGAAGATCAGGAAGTGCCACGGGTCGGTGCCGATGTTCTCGATGTGGTGCGGGTAGGCCCGCGGGATGAAGTACATGTCGCCGGCGGTCATCGTCCACGTGTTCAGGTGGCCGTCGGGCGTCATCATCGTCATGCGGGCTTTCCCGTGCCGCACATAGCCCATCTCGGCGGTCACCGGATGCCAATGTGGTTCACGCATACCGTCTTCGGTGACACGCAGGCTGTACATCGAGATGTCCTTGAGGGCGGGCCAGAACTGATCGCGGGCAAAGCGTGCGTTGCCGCTGGCAAAATTCAGCCCCGGCGCTTGGGCCTCGATGTCGAACTTGTGCGGATCACTGAAGTTCGCCGAGGCCGGGACCTGCGGGTCGCCGGTGCGGCCGGCCAGCTTGTGGTCGACGGTGCTGCGCCGGATCGTCGAGAAGTCGGCGGCGGGCAGGTCGTAGGTGTTGCCCAGCACGGCATCGGTGAACGCTCCGAACGTCGCCCCGAGGCCGAAGTCCTCGGGGCGCTCGTTGCGGAACGCGATGATGAACTCTGCGGACTCGTCCCCGATGTTCTCGATGTGATGCAGGGCGCCGGAATCGATGTGGAACATCTGGCCCGCGGTGACGATGAAGTTGGCGAATCGGCTGTGGTCGTCGAGCACCGAGACCAGCGCTGTTCCCGCCACGCAGTAGGTGAGCTCGTTGGCGTTGGCGTGCCAATGCGGTGTGCGCAACGCGCCGGGCGCGAGCACCACGCGCTTGATAGACAGGTTCTTCAACGTCGGCAGGTTGTCGGCGGTCACCCGTCGCATCGAGCCGAAGTCGTTCTCCTCGACGATCTCCCCGTCGTGCAGCGATGTGGTGAACGGTGCTGATGCTTTCACGGTGGCCATGCTGTCCTCCTGCGTCGTTGTGCGTCGACACCTACTCTCATCGATGCGCGGGCCCCTGTCATGGAAGCTGGCCGCCAGCACGATTACCGCTAACCGGAAGATCAGTCGTCGGCGCGATACAGGCGCGGGTCGCCGAGTTGGTCGATGAGGGCGCCGAGTTGCGCCGCCAGTTCGGTTGG
This sequence comes from Mycobacterium sp. IDUB_1, assembly GCF_055419625.1. NCBI lineage: Bacteria > Bacillati > Actinomycetota > Actinomycetes > Mycobacteriales > Mycobacteriaceae > Mycobacterium > Mycobacterium sp. IDUB_1. The sequence goes on from NZ_JBVAYA010000001.1 coordinate 1,062,760, forward strand.
GCTGACCCGTAACTCGCCGAACAGCCACGCGCTCAACGTTTGTGCCACACCGCCGACCACGAAGTGCGCTGCCGTGGCGATCCTCTCGTTCTTCTCCAGGTGCAGTGCAGCTTGGGCGTGCTGGCCGGACAGTAGAGCGAACAGCGCACCGGACTCCGCTCGCTTGCGCACCACGACCGGGTTGGTCAGGTGGGCGCTGAACAGCAGACGCCCCAGCCGCGCGTCGTCGGAGACCACCCGGACGATGTTCGTCATCGCGGCGTGGGCCTGCTCTGCCGGCGCCGCGGCCGCCATCGCGGCCTCGGTGGTGCTGGCGATGTCGGCGACGACCTGGTCGAACAGCGCGGCGACCAGGGCGTCCTTGTCGGCGAAGCTCTCGTAGAAGTACCGGGCCGCGAGCCCGGAGCGGGCACACAGCGCGCGCACGGTGAGCTCGGTGGGAACGGGTGCGCCGCCGAGCAGGTCGAGACCCGCCTCCAGGAGCCGCCGGCGCCGCCCGGCCATCCGTTGCGAGGCGTCGACGCCGCGATACGGACGAACCTGGGCCATGCCCCATCTTGACACCCGCTCGGCTCGGCAACACAATCAGGAAACGCACGTTCGCAACTTTGAGCGGCGGCGCGAGAGGAGCGGTTCGTGGCGGTACAGGACTCGGCGACGACGTCGCCGTCTGGAAGCACAAAGCCGTCTGGAAGCACGAAGCCGTCTGGAAGCACAAAGCCGTCTGGAAGCACGAAGCCGTCGGGAAGCGCGAAACCCGACGAGGGAATGCTGGGGCTCGGATTGCTGGCCGGCCCAGCGAACGTCATCATGCAACTCGCCCGGCCGGGCGTCGGCTACGGAGTGCTGGAGAGCCGCGTCGACAGCGGCCGTGTCGACCTGCACCCCATCAAGCGGGCCCGCACGACGTTCACCTACCTGGCGGTGTCCACGAACGGCACCGACGCGCAGAAGGACGCGTTCCGGCGGGCGGTGAACCGGGCCCACGCGCAGGTGTACTCGCTCGAGGACAGTCCGGTCTCCTACAACGCGTTCGACAAGGACCTGCAGCTGTGGGTGGGGGCCTGTCTGTACAAGGGCGTTGTCGACGTGTATCGCCTCTTCGTCGGCGAGATGGATACCGAGACCGAGGCCAGGCTCTTCGAGCAGGGCCGCAAACTCGGCACGATGCTGCAGGTGCCCGAGCACATGTGGCCGGCCGATCCCGCGGCGTTCGACCGGTACTGGCAGGAGTCGCTGGAGAAGGTGCACATCGACGACACCGTTCGCGAGTACCTGTATCCGATCGCGGTGTCCCGGGTTCGCGGAGTCCGCTTGCCCGGCCCGTTGCAGCGCCACGCCGAGCAGACGGCATTGCTGATCACCACAGGATTCCTGCCGCAACGCTTCCGCGACGAGATGCATCTGTCCTGGGATGACAAGCAGCAGAAGCGGTTCGACCGCATCATTAGGGTGCTGCGGCTGGTCAACACGTGCTCGCCGCGCGTGGTGCGGGAGTTTCCGTTCAACGTGCTGCTCAAAGACATCGACTGGCGCATCCGCACCGGACGCCCGCTGGTCTGAGGCCTCAGTCGAACATGTAGGGGCCGAGGAACCGCGTCATCCGTCGCAGGTAGTCCGGCTGGCTGACATGCAACACGTGGTTGCCGGGGAACCAGTGGAAATCGCAGCGGTCCCAGTGCCTCCAGAGCATCTCGGCTTGCGCAGGAGGCGCCAGCCTGTCGCCCAGGCCGGCGATGATCAAGCGCCGCTCCTTGGCCGGCAGCGGCCGATAGTTGAGCGGCGAGGAATACATCGTCGCGGCGTCGACCAGTTCACTGTCCGCGCCGGACAGCCAATTCCGCAGCGCCACGACCTTGTTCGCAGGAAACCACTCGTCGACCGTGCGATCGGGCGTCACTACGGGAACGTTGGGGATCACGGCCTGGATGCGGTCGTCGACGCTGGCGATCAGGGCCGAGGTGTATCCGCCCAGCGACATACCGGTCAACGCGATGCGGTCCACGCCGGTGTACTCGAGATAATCCAGCACCGACCGGAAGTCGTGCACCGCCTGGGCCATCGCCTCGCAGAAGCCGGAGAACCCGTGCGCGAAGTAACCGTGCCCGGAAAACGGTGAGTACTGCTCGGCGCGGCGGCCGTGGAACGGCAGTGTGTACAGCAGGACGTCGTACCCCGAGCGGTAGAACCAGGGGAGTGCGAAGAACAGTCCGTTGAACAGATACGCCGAGCCCATGAAGCCGTGGATCAGGCACAGCGTGGGCCTTGGCCCGTCGTCGTGGCGCCAGTGCTGCGCATGGACGACGTTGTTGCGAACGAAGCCGGCACACTGCTCGCGCAGCGCGGGGTTGACGGCGGTGAAGCTGCTCTCGAAACGGATGTTGCGGACGTTGCCGTGGGCCACCCACTCGGCAACTGGGTTCGCTGGCCGGGACGACACCCGCGGCGGTGACTCCGGGGCCGGGAACGCGACGGACGGATCCTTCATCGACGCCATCTCGGCGTAGAACTCCAGGTGCTCCTGCTCGGCGGCCGACTGTGTCCGACGCAGCGCGCCCACCACCGACGGCGCCATCGTCACGCTGAGCAGTGATGCGATCGAGGTCCGCAGGGCCAGGTCGGCCACCGCGGAGGAGTCGACGATCAGCCGTTGACGCAGTGTCAGGTCGATTCGGCGCGGCAGGCCGCGGGCCGTCGCGTCGGCGCCGGGAACGTCGGGTACCGGAAGCGGTAACTCGTCGGGCTCCTCGGCTGCGACGGTGGATTCCACGGTTGCCAATCTAACCGTCCACCGCCTGACAGACTGGCCGCATGTGGAATCCCGAGGTCTACCTCGCCTATGCCGACCACCGGGGCCGACCGTTCTACGATCTGACCTCGCGCGTCGGCGCCACCGCGCCGCGCCGCATCGTCGACCTGGGGTGCGGCCCGGGAAACCTGACCCAGACGCTGACCACCCGCTGGCCCGGCGCGACGATCGAGGCGTGGGATTCGTCCCCGGAGATGGTCGCCGCAGCGCGCGAGCGCGGCGTGGCCGCCGAGGTCGGCGATGTCCGGGAGTGGTCACCGGCGCCCGACACCGACGTCGTCGTCAGCAACGCCACGCTGCAGTGGGTTCCCGAGCATCGGGAGCTGATCGTGCGGTGGGCCGCCGAACTCAGCCCGGGAGCATGGCTCGCCTTCCAGGTGCCCGGCAATTTCGACGCGCCGTCCCACCGCGTGGTCCGTGACCTCGCGGCCCAACCCCAGTGGGCAGAGCTGTTGCGAGACTTCCCCTTCCGCAGCGCGGAGGTGGTGGACTCGCCGCAGTCATACGCCGGTCTGCTCCACGACGCCGGCTGCACCACCGACGTCTGGGAAACCACCTACGTCCACGAGCTGACCGGTGAGCACCCGGTGCTGGACTGGATTCACGGCACCGCGCTGCGGCCGGTGCGCGGCGCCTTGAGCGACGCGCAGTGGGAGCAGTTCCGCTCCGAGTTGATCCCGATTCTCGCCGAGGCCTATCCACGGCGGTCCGACGGCACCACGTTCTTCCCGTTCCGTCGGATCTTCGTGGTGGCGCAGGTGGGTCAGCGGCGCTGATCGAGCAGGTCGATGACCTGCGCGACCAGGGTGTCGATGTCTGCCCCCGTCGTATCCAGCACGAGATCGGCGTCCTCTGGCGGCTCGTACGGAGCGTCCACGCCGGTCAAGCCCTTCAGCTCGCCGGCACGGGCCCGCGCGTACAACCCCTTGGGATCCCGCTTCTCGCACTCCTCCCGCGGAGTCGCGACGTAGACCTCGATGAACGGCAGCTTCGCTGCGTCGTTGAGGGCCCGCGCGATCTCCCGGTCCGACTTCAGCGGAGACACCAGCGACGCCAACGCCACCACCCCCGCGTCAGCGAACAGCCGGGTGAGATGACCGACGCGACGGATGTTCTCGGCACGATCGCCGGCAGAGAAGCCCAGATCGTCGGACAGCCCGTGGCGGATGTTGTCGCCGTCGAGCAGATAGGCCACGTGCCCGGCGTCGACGAGCGCGCGCTCCACGGCGACGGCGATCGTGGACTTGCCGGAGGCGGGGAGCCCGGTGAACCACACCGTCGCGCCGCGCTGCCCGGTCGCCGCGCGGCGGTACTCGCGCTCCAGCGACGACGGATGCCAACGGATGTCGTTGCGTGTCTGCTCGCCGGGCTTCACCTCACGCGGTTCGATGATCGTCCCGGCGCCCACCGTGTCGTTGGTGGTCTCGTCGATCAGGATGAACGCGCCGCTGTCGCGGTTCTCGGCGTAACTGTCGGCCACCACGACCGAGCTGGTGCGCAGCGTCACCACGCCGATGTCGTTGAGCACCAACTCCACTGGATGGTCGAGATCGTCGAGAGTCTCGGGATCCAGCCGTGAATGGAGTGCCTGCGCCGTGGCCCGAACCGTGCGTGTGCCCTGCTTCAATGCGAAGCGGTCACCGGCCCGCATCGGGCTGTCGCGGAACCAGCAGACGGTGGCATCCAGCTCACGTGCCAGCACCGGCAGCACCGCGTCGTCGTCGCCGCTGACGAAGACGTCGCCACGGCCGACGTCGATGTCGTCGGCCAGTTCGATCGACACCGACAGCGGCGCAACGGCAACGGGGCGATCGTCGTCGAGAGTGTCGACGACGGTCACGGTGGAGCGGGTCCCCGCCGGCAGGCTGACGATGGAATCGCCCACCTGCAGGGTGCCTCCCGAGAGCCGCCCTGTGTAGCGGCGGCGCTGTTCGGCCGTGGGGCGCGACACCCACTGCACCGGCAGCCGCAATGTGCGCGATTCCGGTTGCGGCGCCGACAGTTCCACCGACTCGAGGTACTCGAGCAGCGTGGGCCCCTCGTACCACCCGGTGCGTTGCGAGCGGTGCACCACGTTGTCGCCGTGCTTGGCGGCAATGGGAATGACGGTCAGATCGGCGCCGCCGAGCCGTGCGGTCACCGTGCGCAGCTGCCGGTCCACCTCGCTGAAGCGCTCCCGGTCGAAATCCACGAGGTCGATCTTGTTCACCGCGGCGACGAAGTGCTTGATTCCCAACAGGTTCGCGATGCGTGCGTGCCTGTTGGTTTGCCGCAGCACACCGGCCCGGGCGTCGACCAGCAACACTGCGACGTGGGCATTGGAGGCGCCGGTGAACATGTTGCGGGTGTAGCGCTCGTGCCCCGGGGTGTCGGCGAGGATGTAGCTGCGAGTGTCGGTGGAGAAGAACCGGTAGGCGACGTCGATCGTGATGCCCTGCTCGCGTTCGGCGCGCAGCCCGTCCGACAGCGCCGCCAGATCGGCCACACCCTCCTCGTCGGTGACAGCCTCGAGATGGTCCAGCGGCAGGCTGTCCGTGTCATGGAGGAGCCGGCCGATCAACGTGCTCTTGCCGTCGTCCACCGACCCCGCGGTCGTGATGCGCAGCAATTGACGAGTGCCCATCAGAAATACCCCTCGCGCTTCCGGTCCTCCATGGCCGCCGCCGACGTCCTGTCGTCGGCGCGTGTCTCGCCGCGCTCGGAGACGGTGGCTGCGGAGATCTCGCTGATCACCCCGTCGATGGCCGTGGCGTGTGATCGCACGGCTCCGGTGATGGTGAGGTCGCCGACCGTGCGGTAGCGCACCCACTCGACCGCGGCGGTCTCGCCGTCGGCCGGCTGGGCGTAGTTCGAGACGGCGAGAAGGATTCCGTCGCGCTCGAACACCTCGCGTTCGTGGGCGAAGTAGATCGACGGGAGCTCGAGGTCCTCCAGTGCGATGTAGCGCCAGATGTCCAGCTCTGTCCAGTTGCTCAGGGGGAACACCCGCACCTGCTCGCCGCGGCGAATCCGCCCGTTGTACAGCGACCACGGTTCCGGCCGCTGGGCACGGGGATCCCATTGACCGAACTCGTCGCGGAAACTCAGGATGCGTTCCTTCGCGCGGGCACGTTCCTCGTCGCGCCGTGCGCCGCCGAACGCGGCGTCGAAGCCACCGGCCTCGAGCGCATCGAGCAACGTGCGGGTCTGCTGGCGGTTACGGGAGGCGCCCGGGCCGGGATCGGGCACGCGGCCCGCGTCGATGGATTCCTGCACCGAGGCGACGATCAGCTTGTGGCCTTGGCCGGTGACGCGTCGATCACGGAATTCGATGACTTCGTCGAAGTTGTGCCCGGTGTCGACATGCATCACCGGGAACGGCAGCGGACCGGGCCGAAAAGCTTTCTCCGCCAATCGCAACAGCACAATCGAGTCTTTGCCCGCGGAGAACAGCAGCACCGGGCGTTCGAGCTCTGCCACCACCTCGCGGATGATGTGCACGGCCTCGGCTTCCAGTAGCCTCAGCTCGTCGACGTGGATGGCGTCGTAGGTGTCCGAGATCCCAGCGCTCATGTGGGTAGGCCCTCCCGTTCGGCGTCGGCGCGGTACCGATCCACCCATTCGTCGGACCGTTGATCAGCCTGACGTTCCAACACCGGTGGCGGCGCCAGCCGCGCATCCTGTCCGACCGCCTCGAGCACGGAGGCCACCACCTCGGTGAGGTTGCGCCACAACACCGGGTAGGGCACGTCCATCGGCTCGATGTTCTCCTCGGCGAACCAGGACCGCCAGCCGTCCTCCTGCGCGCGCAGCATCTTCACGACATGCGCGATCGCGCCGGCGTGATACTCGGCGCGCGCATCGCGCACCGGGTCGGGCCGCCCGCGCCACACTCGGGTCTGCACGGCCCGCCAGAACGACACCGCCTGTGACACCACGTCAGGGCGGTACACGTGGATCAGCACCGGATCGGAGCCGATCACGTCGCGAATCGCTGAGAGCAACCCGGAGCCGCTCCGGTCGGGCAGCCCCTCGGCTCGCTGCATCAGCAGTGGGGTCTGGTTCCACATCAGCTTGCCGCCCCAGATGCCGTTCGGTGTGCGCCCCACGGTGCGGATGTAATCCCGCCAGATCTCCGGTGGGGCGAGATCCGGTTTGCCCTCGTCGAGCGGGTCGAGCAGACGCAGGATCGACTCGTCGGTCACGCCCTCGAACCACTGCCGCGGCTGCGGCGACTGGCTGGTGGTCGGCAGGTACTGGAAGAACTCACCCGGCTCACCCGCGACGCCGGTGGCCCGCAGCGATTCGACGAGAAGGGTGCTCCCGCTGCGCTGGGAGGCCAGCACCAGGTAGGCGGTCGGGGCGGACATGGCCGTGAGCTTAGCTGCCATCACGGCAGGTGAGACGACCTGACCAAAGGATCACGGTGAGCTTAAGTCTTGTCCTGTCTGCTCGTCCTCGGCGATCCCGCGGTCGGCGGCAATCGCTGCGCGGCTGGGCAATTGAAGATCCTGAACCAGCAGGTAGGTCTCCGTGTAGCGGGCGGCGATGCGCGTTCCCGCGAAGTCGGAGGGAATGACGTCACCGACGCTCTGACGCCAGTCGTTGAGCAGCAGCGCCAGATCACTGCCGAGCGCCTCGGCCTCCTCTGTGGGCTGCTCGGCGAGCAGGTTGTGCGCTTCGATGGGATCGGCTGCGAGATCGTAGAGTTCGCGCTCGGGACGCGGTGAATTCACCGACGGTTCGACTGCCCGCCCGGATGCACTGTCGGCGATGTCCCACGGCAGATCCAAGAGTGGTCGCGCGGCGTAGTTCTCGATGTAGCTGTAGCGCTTGGTCCGGATGGCTCGGATCGGATCGAACGAGTCGTGGTAGGTCTTCGTGGTGTACACGGCGGTGCGCACAGGATCGGCATGCCTGCGGTTAGCAACCAGATGTGTTGCGTGCGAATAGCCTTCGACTTCTGACGGGATGTCGACCTCTACCAGGTCGAGCACTGTGGGTAGCAAGTCGACCCCGCTGAACAACTCGTCGTACACCCGCGGCGGCAGGTTCGCGTCACGGGGTGGCCGCATGATCAGCGCGATGCCGGTCCCTGCGCCGTACAGGGTGGACTTCGCGCGGGGCAGCGCGGGGCCGTGATCGGTGACGAACACCACCCACGTGGTGCGATCGAGACCGGTCGCCGCCAGCGCGTCCAGCAGCCGACCGACCGCGGCATCGGCGACTGTGATGGAGCCGTAAAAATCTGCCAGATCCTGACGCACCGCTGCGGTGTCGGGAAGGTAGTCCGGCACGCGCACCGACTCCGGATCAGCGGGGACGTACCGATCGTGCGGATAGGGCCGGTGGGTCTCGAAGAAACCAGCCGTGAGCAGGAACGGCTTGTCCGGGGGATCGGCAAGCCATTGCACCGCCTGTTCGACGACGTATTCGCAGTACGAATTCGACACGTCGAACTCATCGAAACCGAGGCGCGACGGGAACGACGTCTCGTGCTGCATACCGAAAAGTGCGCTGTGGTAGCCACTTTCGGACAGAATCTGGGGAAGGGTGCGCACGCCGGGCCGGTACTCCCAGCCGTGGTGCGCCAGCCCGATCAAGCCGTTGCTCTGGGGGTACCTGCCGGTGAACAGGGAGCCACGCGACGGGGAGCACAGTGGCGCGGTGGCATGGGCGTCGGTGAACAGGATGCCGTCGCGGGCCAGCTCGTCGAGGTACGGGCTGGACACATCGGGGTGCCCGTAGACGCCGAGGTAGCGGCCAAGGTCATGCCAGTGCACGAGCAGAACGTTGTCCCGCCGGCCTTCACTCACAGCTGCGTCCTCCCGAGATCAGCTCCTACACGTCGTCCGGGCCCACGGTAACGACAAAAGCGCCAAGAGGGACAAGTGGGAGATGCCCACGCGGTAGCGTCGGGGAGGCGGTGAGGGGAGACGACCATGAAGGCGACGATCGTTGCGGTGGGACTTCTGACAGCGTCGTTGTCGGGTCTGGGCGTGGTGACTTCCGCGCCGGCCAGCGCCGGTTGCCTCTACGGCGGTGGATACATCAGCAAATGCGACGACCCGATCCAGCCGGATGGCAGCTGGCAGCGGTGCGTGGGGATCGCCTCGGTGGTGCCCAGCGGCTTCGGTACGCATCTGGTCCCGGTGCGTCAGTGCGCGGTCATGGGACCGGGCCGGCCCGGCGGTGACCCGGCGTTCAACGACCCGCCGATGCACATCGCCGGCTGAACCGCTACGGGTGGTACGGCACCCCGACCGCCCGGAACACGAACTCGGGCGGCACATCGTAGGCCAGTGAGCGCCGAGGCAACCGTGCCAGCACATCGGCGGACAGATCTTCCTTGTAGTGCAGGGACAGCTCACCGGAGCAGCGCGGATCGACGGCGGCCACGTCGACGTCGAGAGTCAGCCCGCGTTCGTCGAACGTCGCGGTGACCGCTCCTGACTGTGGCGCGTCCCAACGCAGATCCATCGTGCGTCCGGCGAGCTTGGGCACGGAGGAGAGCGTGGCCAGCACCCGCTGCTCGGTCAGTACCAGCGACCCGACGTAACTGGCGATGCTGCCCGCCGAACGAAGTCCCGGCACCGCGCCCCGGAACCGCCGCGTCACCGCCACGTACTCGGCGATGAAAACGATCCCCTCGGCCTCGACTTCGGCGCGGAGCTCACGCGGAAGCTTCCCGATGCGGAGCAACTTGCGCAAGAACACGGCCATGCAGGCACGGTAGCTCAGATGGTTTTGTGGTCTTTCCACGATGTCGGGTGGTACACGTGGTCGGATGGATGTGCGCAGAGGGTTGCTGGCCGGATCTGCGGTGCTCGCGCTCGGCATCTTCGTCGCGATGCTGCTCGGATACCGCCTCGGCTGGGCACCGCTGTCGCGCATCGACGATGCCGCACTCGACGCCACGTTGCGGATCGGAGAACGGCACCCGGGCTGGGTCACGTTCTGGGACGTGTTCTGCACGGTGCTCGGCCCGACGGCCTTTCGCCTGGTGACGATCGTGGTGATCGTCGTCGCGTTCGTCCGACGCCACGTGCGCCTCGCCGTCTTCCTGATCGTCAGCGTGGAGCTGTCGGGCCTGGTCACCGAGATCGCCAAAAGACTGGTCGACCGGCCACGGCCGTCGACCGCCCTGGTGCACGCCGCATCGTCGTCGTTCCCCTCGGGACACGCGGTCGGCGTGACGGTCGCGGTCATCGCGCTGCTCATGGTGTCGCTGCCGCTCGTGCCCGCCGCTCGGCGCGCATGGCTGATCACGTCGGGAGTCGCCCTGATCGGCACGATCGGCGCCGGCCGCGTCATCCTCAACGTGCACCACCCGTCCGACGTGATCGCCGGATGGGCGCTGGGCTACGCCTACGTGGTCGCGTGCCTGCTGGTGCTGCGTCCGGTGCGTCCGGTCACGGAGCCGGACGAAATACGGGAAGTGAGCGGTAGCGCACGCTGAAGCTAGCCTTCGTGACCTCGGTGCCCACCTCGCCGTCGAGCGCGAGCACCGTCGGTCCGTCGACGGACTCGAAGGCGAATTCGGGCACGCGCAACTCACGGTAGAGGGGGCTGCGGACCAGGCGTCCGAACATCAGCGCCGCGAGAATCCGCCACTTCGCCAGCGGCCGGCCCGTCTCCAGGATGCGGATGTCGATGAGCCCGTCGTCCATGCGCGTCCGTCGCGAAGGAGCGAAGCCCGACGGCAGATAGATCGAATTGCCGAGGAAGAACAGAGAGGTCTGCAGCGTCTGGTTGTCGTACTTGATACGTACCGGCTGGTCGCGGCGCAGGGTGTGGAACATCGCGTAGATCCCGGCCAGCGGCTTGCCGATCTTGTGCTCCCACTTCTCACGCGTCTGGACGAACTGCGGATAGGCCCCGATGCTGGCGGTGTTCACCACCATCTGCTTCTCGTTGAGGCACACCGTGTCCACACACGACACCGTCCCGTTCTGGATGGCGGCCACTGTCTTGGCGGTGGTGTCGCAGCCGATGTCCTTGGCGAAGTGGTTGAACGTGCCCGCCGGGAACACCGCCAGGGGCACCCCCTCCTCCAGGGCGATGCTCGCCGCGACTGCCACCGTGCCGTCGCCACCACCGACTGCCAACACGTCAGCGCGTTGCGCGGCCGACCGGAACACCGCGGGCACGTCGTCGTCTTCACTCAGCTCGACGATCTCCGCCTCGGGCAGGGCCTCGCGCACCTCGTCGAGCACCCGGGCGCCCGTGCCGCTGCCCGACGCCGGGTTCACCACCACGGTCACCCCCGCGCCGCGCGGCCGCGGCGGCGTGTCGACGCTCAGCGGGGCAACCCCGGGCAGCCGCTCCTCGACGATCGGGGGCACCACGCGGGCGCCCAACACGGCGATTCCGGCGCCCAGGCCGAGGCCCGCCAGCACATCACCGGGGTAGTGCGCACCCACCGCGATCCGCGACATTCCGACCATCCCGGCGAGCAGAGCCAGGCCCAGCCCCACGGGCGCGTTCTCCAGACCGACTCCCACCGCGAACGCCGCGGCGCTCGCCGAGTGCCCCGACGGCAGCGAATTCGAGGTGGGTGCCCGCCGTGTCTGACGTGCCAGCGGCACCGTCAGCCGGTTCGGCCGGTCCCTTCGCCACACCCGTTTGGCGCCCTGATTGGTCACCAGACTCGTCACCCCCAGAGTCAGGACACCACGCATCGCGCCGCGCTTGACCGACGGATTGCCGAACACGGCTAGGCCCGCGGCGATCGCGAACCACAGCTTGGAATGGTCGGCCGCCCTGGTCAGCCGCGGCATGACCGCGTCGATCAGGGGGCTGGGGGACTCCGCGATCGCCTCGAACACCTCGCGATCCAGCGTGCCCAGCCCCCGGCCGATCTGGGTGATTCCTCGGTGTCGCGGCCGCCGCAGACGTGCGGGCAGTAAGTCCATCACGCCAACGTAGCCGAGACGCTGCGAGAGCAAACCTCGCGTACTGCGACCTGATCGTGTCCGAATCTTGACTCCGAATGCTGGGTCGGGCGACCACGATCGGAGCCCATGCGCCGACTGCTCACCATGCTGTGCGCGGCGATCGTCCTCGCGGGCACGCCACCTGCGATCGCGCGGGCCGCGCTCACCCCGTGGTTTTCCGCGTCGGTGGGCCGGGCCACGCAGGTGCTCGCGGTGACCGGCACGGGCGGCTCCGACGCCACCCTCGACGTATGGCAGCGCACCGCCGCCGGATGGCAGCCCGTCACCGGCGGAGTGGGCGTCCCTGCCAAGATCGGGGCAAAAGGCATGTCGCCCAACCATTTCGACGGATCGATGATGACGCCCGAGGGGATCTACACCCTCGACTTCTCCTTCGGCACCCAACCCGATCCGGGCGGGGGGCTGCGCTACATCAGGGTGGGGCCCAACCACTGGTGGGACGGTGACATGAAGAGCCCCACCTACAACACCATGCAGGTGTGCGACAAGCAGAACTGCCGCTTCGACACCGCGCCGAGTTCGGGCACCGAGAATCTCGACATCCCGCAGTACGCGCACGCCGTGGTGATGGGTGTGAACAAGGAACGTGTCCCCGGTAAAGGCGGGGCCTTCTTCGTGCACAGCACCGACGGAGGGGCGACGGCCGGCTGTGTCGCGATCGACGACGCGACGCTGGTGAAGATCATGCGGTGGCTGCGTCCCGGCGCGATGATCGCCGTCACCTCCGCCGCGGGGTGATCCCTACTGCTTGACCGCCCGGCCGGCCTTGACCTTGAAGTTCAGCGCCTCCAGCGACATCGAGGCGTCGTAGGTGCGGTCGTATCCGGTCTCGCTGATCTTCCAGCCGGCGTCGGTGCGGCGGTAGCGGTCGTGGTAGAAACCCGCGCCGATCAGCATGAAGTTGAAGGCTGGCGCGATGACCCGATCCTGCAGATACCAGGTGGCCGTCGCCTCGTCGCCGTCGACGGTGATCTCGGGGTGGGTCACCCGGTGCTCGGTGATGATGTCGGGGCCCAGGGAGGTCCGCATGAAATCGACCAGTTCGTCGCGGGTGCCGAAATGGTGTTCCTCGCCGACCGATTCGCCGTAGTGGCCGATCACGTCGTCGGTGAGGGTGTCGGCGAACTCGTCCCAGTGTTTGGTGTCGAGCGTGCGCAGGTACCGGTATTTGACCGTCTTGATGTCGTCGATGTCACCCATGGCGTCATTGCAGCACAGTTCTGCCGGGCAGAGTGTCTGATGGGCTGCAGCGGCGACGGCGATTAAGGTGTGCCCCGTCATGAGCGATGCACTCGGGTTGTCCGTCGGCGCCACCAATCTGGTCGCGGCCGGAGTCGGGCGGCCTCCGGTGCTCCGCCGGTCCGTGCTCACCGTCTACGGCCACACTGCCCCTGACGTGGGCCTTCCCGCGGGCCGTTCCTCGGGTCAGGGTGACGGGGTGACGCTGGGCGGTTTCGTCGAGCGTGTCGGTGATCCGGTGCCCCTGGTCGCTGACGACGGGTCGCGGTACCTGGCCGACCAACTCGTCGTCGACGCGCTGGAATCGATGGCTGCGCTGGCCGGCTCCGCCGCGCCAACCGACGTCGCGATCGCCGTGCCGGCGTACTGGGGACCCGGGCCGATCGACGCGCTGCGCGAGGCGCTGACGGCCAGCGGGCCGCTCGCGCCGGGGGGACCGCCGCCGCGGCTCATTCCGGACGCGGTGGCGGCGTTGACGGCGATGGTGGCCGACCCCGGTCTCGAACGCCGGGGGGTGCTGGCCGTTCTCGACATCGGCGGTAGCGGAACGAGTATCAGCCTTGCCGAGGCCGGATCGCTCGAATTGATCGCTCGCACCGAGCGGTTCGCGGAGTTCGCCGGCGACCAGATCGACCAGACCTTGCTCACCCATGTCCTCGAGCGCGTACCGCACAGCGGTGAGGACACCGGCGCGACCGCCGCGGTCGGATCGCTCGCGCGCCTGCGGGAGCAGTGTCGCGGCGCCAAGGAGCGCCTCTCGACGGAGCCCGAAGCCCGCATCGACGTCGACGTGCCGGGGTACCGCGGTGACATCATGGTCACGCGAGCCGATCTCGATGCGCTGCTGGCCCGCCCGCTCGACGACCTCGTCGAGGCGCTGCGAGACACTTTGCAGCGCAACAACAGTGGCGCTACAGCCCTGTCGGCCGTCGTCCTGGTGGGCGGCGGTTCTGCCATTCCGGCGGTACGGCAGCGCTTTTCGGCCTATCCCGGCCGGGTCCTGTGGTCACCGCGACCGGCGCTGGACGCAGCCGTCGGCGCGGCATTGTTCGCCGCCTTCGGGGGAGCCGCCGAGACCGCGACGCGCGCCGCGCCCGCCGTCGCTCCCGTAGGGCCCGACGCCGGCGCCGACTCGACCTATGCGCTGGCATGGTCGCAGGACGATCCATCGACCGACGACGTGGTGCCCTTCGACGGCGAGGACACCTACGTCATCGACGACTACGACGACGTGCCCACCAGCAGCGCGGCGAGACCGAACCCCTACCGGCTCGATGACCCCCAGGAAGCGCGCGTCGACGACGAGCCGACGGGGTGGCGGCGGTTGCCTCTCTCGCTGCTCGGCGTGGTCGCGGCCATCGCGCTGGTCGCCGTCGGCGGCGTCGCGATCGCACTGACCAGTGTCGACAGCTCGGATTCCGACCGGCCGAAGCCGGGAACCGCGCCCCTGAGCAGGGAACTGACCCCGACGAGTCCGGTCGGCGAGACCGTCACCATGCCGGGACAGCCTGCCGCGCCGCCCACCAGCGCGGCCCCGCCGCCCGCCCCGGTCGTCACCACCAACGCGCCTCCCGCGCCGACCACCACGGTGCCGACCACGACGACGACCACCACGACGACCACGACCACCACCACGACGACCACCACGACGACGACCACCACGACACCGTCGACGACCACCACGACCACGACGGTCCCGACCACCACCACGACGGTGCCCACGACCACGGTGCCGACCACCACCGTGCCGACGACCACCGTGCCGACGACCACGCAGGCGCCGACGACCACGCAGGCGGTGACGACTCGAGCGGTGACGACTCAAGCGGTGACGACGAGCTACCTCACCGTGCCCTTCGTGCCAGTCCCCATTCCTATTCCGGTCCCCGCGCAGCCCTGAGCGCGCAGAAATAGGGGTTTCCCCGATTGCTCCGGCCCGCGCGTCCGGCTTAGCTTGAGCAGAATCGACTCGATCGGCTGCGGAGGGGACAGCCGATCGGGTCGTTTCTCATTCCAGGACCAGGCCAGGACCAGGCCAGGACCAGGCCAGGACCAGGACCAGGCCAGGACCAGACCGGCGTCAGACCGGCAATGTCTCCACGTTGCGCGGATGATGGCACGCGGCCGTGTGACCGGATTCGTAGGACACCAGCGCAGGCTCCTCGGTGGAGCAGATCTCGGTCGCCCACGGGCAGCGGGTGTGGAATCGGCATCCCGACGGGGGATTGCTCGGACTCGGGACGTCGCCCTCGAGCACCACGCGCTCACGTGCCTCGTTGAGTCGCGGATCGGGAATCGGGACGGCCGACAGCAGCGCATTGGAGTACGGATGCACCGGCCGCTCGTAGAGGCTGTCGGTGCCCGAGTTCTCCATGACCTTGCCCAGGTACATCACCGCGACACGGTCCGACACATGTCGGACCACACCCAGGTCGTGGGCGACGAACAGATACGACAACCCGAACTCGGCCTGTAAATCCTTGAGCAGGTTGATGATCTGCGCCTGCACCGAGACGTCCAGAGCGGACACCGGTTCGTCGGCCACGATCAGCTTCGGTTGCAACGCCAGCGCGCGAGCGATACCGATGCGCTGTCGCTGACCTCCGGAGAACTCATGCGGGAATCGGTTGTAATGCTCGGGCCGCAGACCGACGCGGTCCAGCAGGTCCTGCACACGCCGTTTCAGCTCGGCGCCGCTGGCCAGACCGTGCAGATCCATCGGATCGCCGACGATCTGCCCGACGCGCTTGCGCGGATTCAAAGAGGCATAGGGGTCCTGGAAGATCATCTGCATCTGCCGGCGCAGCGGCCGCAGCTCGCGACGGGACAAGCCGACGAGTTCCTGGCCGAGGAACTTGACCGAGCCCGAGGTCGGCGGGATCAGTTGCAGGATCGCCCGGCACAGCGTCGACTTGCCGCAGCCCGATTCGCCGACCAGACCCAACGTCTCGCCTTCGTTCAGCGTCAGACTCACCCCGTCGACCGCACGCACCGTGCCGACTTCCCGCTCGATCACGATGCCCGAGCGGATCGGGTAGTGCTTGACGACATCGGTGACCTCGAGCAGCGGTTCGGTCATGTGCGCACCCGCGCTTTCTCCTCGAGGTCCAGCCAGCAGCGGTCCAGATGCGTCCCGCTCAGCGTGGGAGCAAGGTCGGGCGGCTGACTACACCGGTCGAACTCGAAAGCACACCGGGGCGCGAAGCGGCATCCCGGTGGCGGATCGAGCAGTGACGGTGGCTGACCGGGAATCTGCGTGAGTCGCTCCGAGCGCGGTCTGTCCAGGCGGGCCAACGACCCGAGCAGCCCCCACGTGTAGGGATGCTGTGGGGCGTAGAAGATGTCGTCCAGGCTGCCGTCCTCGACGATCTGGCCCGCGTACATCACCGCGACCCGGTCGGCGACTTCAGCGACCACCCCGAGGTCGTGGGTGATCAGCACCACGGCCAGTCCCCGCTCGGCGTTCAACTGGGCGATCAGGCGCAGGATCTGCGCCTGCACCGTGACATCCAACGCGGTGGTCGGCTCGTCGGCGATCAGCAACGCAGGCTCGAGAGCAAGCGCCATCGCGATCATCACGCGCTGGCGCATGCCGCCGGAGAACTCGTGCGGATAGCTGCGGAGACGGCTCTCTGCATTCGGAATGCCCACGGCCGTCAGCAGTTCGGCCGCCCGACGGGTTGCCTCGGACTTCGGCACGTCGCGGTGCGCGCGGATCATCTCCACGATCTGGTCGCCCACCCGATACACCGGGTTCAGCGATGACATCGGATCCTGGAACACCATGGCGATCTCCTCGCCGCGGATCTCCCTCAACCCGTCGTCGTCGAGGCCCACCAGTTCGCGACCGCGGTAGGTGACCGACCCGGTGATCCGGCTGTTCGGAGAGCGGGTGAGCCCCGTCAGCGTCTGCGCGGTCACGCTCTTGCCCGACCCCGATTCGCCGACGATGGCCAGGATCTCACCCGGACCCAGCGAGAAAGACACCCCGTCGACCGCCTGCACCAGGCCATCTTCGGTGGCGAATCCGACCCGTAGGTTCTCGACGGTCAACAGGTCTTCGCTCTTCTGCTGTTGATTCGCTCCGCAAGCGTCGCTCATGTCGGTGCCGCCTGTCCCAGTCGAATCCGCGGATCGAGCACGGCGTAGGCGATGTCGACGAGCGTGTTGAACAACACGATGAAGAATGCGCCGAACATCGTCACCGCCATCAGCGGCGGCAGATCCAGGCTGCGGATCGCCTCACCAGCGTAGAGCCCGACACCGTCGAGGTTGTACACCGTTTCGGTCAGGATCGCCCCTCCGCCGACCACCATGCCGAAATCCAGGCCGAACAGCGTGACGATCGGAATCATCGAGTTGCGCAACACATGTCGGATTCTGACCTGGCGTTCGGTCAGACCTTTTGCCCGCGCGGTGCGGACATAGTCCTCGTTCATCGCGTCCAGCATGTTCGATCGCAGCACTCGGCTATAGAAGCCGATGAACAACACGGCCAACGTGAACCACGGCAGCACCAAGTGATATGCCCAGTCCAGGGGATCCTCGGTGAGCGGCACATAGCTGCCCGTCGGAAACAGCTGCACCTTGTAGGTGAAGAAGTACAGCAAGATCGCGGCCAGCCAGAACACCGGCATCGAGATACCGACCAGGGACAGGATGCTCAGCGCGCGGTCACCGAACCGGCCGGCGTGCACGGCGCTGAGGTAACCGAACAGCACCGCAAGCGCCATCCAGATCACCGCCGCACCGATGCACAGTGAGAACGTCGCCGGCAGCCCGTGCCAGATCTGTTCGCCCACATTGCGATCGCTCGCATACGACGTGAGTTCGCCGGTGAATATCTGCTTCATCATCGTCAGGTACTGCACGGGCAGGGGTCGGTCGAGTCCGAGGTCGGCGTTGACCCGGGCGATGAGATCAGGGTCGGCGTTCTTACCGGCGATCCGCGCCGCGGGGTCCGAATTCGGCACCACGTTGAAAATGAGGAACACGATCACCGAGATCGCGAACAGCACGGCGATCATGCCGAGGACCCGCCGCGCGACGAACTGCCCCATCAGTGCTCCAGCCTGATACGGGCTTTGGGGTCCAACGCATCCCGCAGACCATCCCCGAACACGTTGAGCGCCAGCACCGTGAGAACGATCAGGAGACCGGGCACGATCGTCAGGTGCGGTGCGGTGTAGATCAGCTGATAGCCATCGGCGATCATCGTGCCCCAGGAGGCGTTGGGCGGTCGGACCCCGGCGCCGAGGAATGACAGCGCCGACTCCAGCAGCATGTTGTTGGCGATGTTCAGCGTGAAGAACACGATGATCGTCGAGATGATGTTCGGGAGAAGCTCGCCGACCATGATCCGCAGCGGACCCATGCCTTGAGCGACAGCGGCTTCCACGAACTCCTTCTCACGCAGCGCCAGGATCTCCCCGCGCAGTGGCCTGGCCATGTACGGCACGTACACCAGGCCGATGATCAGGATCGGAATCCAGATCGAATCCCCCGCAATCTGCACGACACCCAGCTTCAGACCCCCGATCGCCAGCGCCGTGCCCAAGGCGATACCGAGAAGTAGCACTGGGAACGCCCAGATCACATCGAGGATCCGAGACAGTACCGCGTCGATCCAGCCGCGGTAGTACCCGGCGAGCAGCGCGACGATCACCGCGAGCACCGTGGTGACCGCAGCGGCGGCCAGCCCGATGTAGATCGACGTCCGCCCGCCGTACATGAGGCGCACCATGACATCTCGCCCGTTCTGGTCGGCGCCGAGCAGGTACCTGCCGTGCAGGCCCGGCCCCAGCGGGGTGCCGTCGGGCGAGACGACGTCGGTGTCGACGCCGTTGATGCTCACCGTGTCGGTGATGTGGTTGTCATTCGGACCCGTCTGCGCGATGTAGTGCGCCCACAGCGGCGCCGCCAGGCAGAACAGCACGATCAAGACGAACAGCACACCGCAGGCCAGGGCAACCTTGTTGCGGCGCAGGCGAAGCCACGCCAGATACCACGGGTTGCGGCCCTGGATCTGTTCTTTGGGTACGCCGACGGGCAGTGGCGGCTCGTCGGGGACCTCCACAGGGACAGGAGCGACCATCGTTTGGTCGCTACTTCACTGCGAACGAGGTGAAGTCCTGCTTGAACAACAGATGCTGATAGGACTTGTCGAAGTCCATGCGCTCGGACAGGAACGTGGTGAACTGCTCGTTGCCGTAGGGCGCCCACACGGCCTGCTCCATGAACGCCTTGTCGAGGTCGGCGTATTGCTGCTCGACGCCGGGCTCGGTGATCTGCTTGGTCAGCAGTTCGTTCATCTTGGCGTCCAGGTCCGGCAGATTGGCCCGGGACAGGTTGTTGCCGTTGGTCGGGAGGATGCTGGCGCCGTTGAGCAGCG
Source organism: Mycobacterium sp. IDUB_1 (assembly GCF_055419625.1). NCBI lineage: Bacteria > Bacillati > Actinomycetota > Actinomycetes > Mycobacteriales > Mycobacteriaceae > Mycobacterium > Mycobacterium sp. IDUB_1. The sequence goes on from NZ_JBVAYA010000001.1 coordinate 1,082,135, forward strand.
GGCGGAAGAAGTCGTCCGGATGCGGGAAGTCCTGGAACCAGTCGGCGAATCCGGTGTCCACATCGGGTGTGGATTGGTTTCCGATCGTGGTCCAATACACGTCTCCGGCAATCACTTTCAGTGTCGCGTTGAACCCGAGCTGGGTGAGCAGGTCGTGGTAGTACTCGCCGATGCGCTTACGGTCCGGCTCGTCGTCGGTCCACACGGTGATGTCGCGGTCGGCCGGATTGGCCTCTGCGAGCAGCTGCTTGGCCTTGTTCATGTCGGGCCCGGGGTAGAGCTTGTACTCCTGGTAGCCCGGCATGCCCGGCGGCAGGATCTGCTGGCTCGGGTGCAGACGGCCTCCGAAGATGCGGTTCAAGGCCTCTGGATCGATCGCGTAGTTGATCGCCTGGCGCACCTTGATGTCGTTGAACGGGGCCTTCTGCGTGTTCATGAAGAAGTAGTAGGTGTTGATCGATTCCTCCATCCGGAACCGATCGGGGTAGCGGGTCTTGACCTCCTGCAGGCGGTCTGACGGAACCGGGTCGACCATGAAATCGACCTTGTTCTGCACGATGTCGGTGACCTGAGCGCTCTGGTTCTTGTTCTCCACCACGGTGATCTTGTCGACGTTCGCATCGGCCACATCGGTGGCGCCGGCGTCCTTGACGGTCTTGAACTGCGGGTTGCGCTCCATGGTCAGCGTGCGCGGAGCGTCGACGTTGCTGATCATGAACGGTCCGCTGGCAGGCGGCGGTGTGTTGGTGGCGTCACCGTCCAGCTTCGTCGTGGGCGGCACGGGAGCGGCGAACATCAACGCGAGGAGGTTGTCGAACGTGCCGTTGGGTCCGGTCAGCTTGATCGTGATGTCGCCGGTGTTGTCGTCGGTGGTGATGCCGGTGATCGTGTCGGCCTTGCCGTCGGCGTACTCCTTGGCCCCGACGATCACGTTGTAGAACACCGACCCGCCCGAATCGGCCTTGAACAGGCGCTGAATGGCGTAGGCGAAGTCCGAGGCCTTGATCGGGGTGCCGTCGGAGTACTTCATGTTCTTGCGAAGCTTCAGCTTGTAGGTCGTGCCGTCGGGGGAGATGTCGGGCATCGCCTCGGCGAGACCGGGAACGATCTCGGTACCCTCCTTACCCTTGGCGTGCTTGTAGGTCAGCAGGGGTGTGTAGACGTTCCAGAGGACCTCCCAGCCCTCGACCGTGTAGGACAGCTGGGGGTCGACGTAGTCGGGGAACGAGGTCAGCGCGACGGTCATGTCGCCACCGCCGCCACCTCCGCCGGAGCCGGCGCCTGACCCGCTGTCCTTGCCGCAGGCTGCGACGCCGAAGGCGGCCAGCGCGATGATGAAGACGATCGCGATTCCTTGTCGAACCGAGCGTGCGGTGTTCACAGCGTTCCCATCTGTCGGGCGGCCCAAAATCCACGACTTGTCCGGGCCTCACAGCATTTTTCAGAAATTTTTCCGATTGGCAACTCGTGTTCACAGAAAACTGCCGACCGGACTGCTGGAGACACCTTAGTGCGGACTGTGCTCCGCGTCGCGCGATCCGGGAACTGCGCAACGCGTCGGCGCGGCTCAAGGTTTGTCGGTGGTCGAATGTATGTTCGAAGTATGGTTGGCGTGCGAGAGGCGGTGGCGGTCCTGCGGGCCGCGGTCGATGGCGTGCTCGCGTGCAATCTGGACCTGTCGACGGCTGCGGAGCTCACGGAGTTGCTCGACGAGCTGGAATCCGCCGGGTGCCGGTTGCCGGCCGCCCAGCACCGGGCGTTGGCGCGGCTGCAGATCGAGACCACCGCGCAGCAGATGGGCGCCAAGAACTGGAAAGACGTCCTCGCTGTGCGTTACCGGATCAGCGGTCCGGAAGCGAACCGTCGGTTGACCGAGGCCGCGCTGCTCGGTCCGCGGGTGTCGCTGACCGGAGAGCCGTTGCCGCCGGTGCTGCCCGCCACCGCCGCCGCACAGGAACAGGGACAGATCACCCCGGAGCATGTGGAGATCATCCGTAAAGCCGTCGACAAGCTGCCCGGCTTCGTCGACACGATCACCGCCGAGCAGTTCGAGGCCGATGTCGTGCGCATCGCGGCCGGTGCCGGCCCAAAAGCCACCCAGGATGCCGCCGATCTGGAGCTGTTCCTTCTCGATCAGGACGGCCCCGAACCCGACGATGCGGAACGTGTCCGCAAGCGGGGTTTGAAGAAGTCTCGGCAGTGTCGGGACGGGATGACGGCGTGGTGGGCGGATCTGACGCCGGAAGCGGCCGCGGTGTGGGAGGCGATCTTGGCCAAGTACGCCGCCCCCGGGATGGGCAACCCCGACGATGACGAACCGTGTATCTCCGGCACACCGACGCAGGCGCAGATCGACAACGATCACCGCAGCCTCGCCCAACGCCAACACGACGCCCTACTCGCGGTCGGGCGGATCGCCCTGATGAGCGGGGAGTTAGGTCAGCTCAACGGGCTACCGGTCACGGTGATCGTGCGCACCACCCTCCAAGACCTCGAATCCCGCGCCGGAATCGGCACCACCGGTGGCGGCACCCGGCTGCCCATCCGCGACGTGATCCGGATGGGCGCGCACGCCTCCCACTACCTGGCCGTCTTCGACCGGGCCACCGGGGCGGCACTCGACCTGTTCCGAACCCGACGCACTGCCTCGCCAGCCCAGAGAATCATGTTGATTGCGCGCGACGGTGGATGCACCAAGCCCGGCTGCCGAGTCGGCGCCTACGGCTGCCAGGTCCACCACGTCACACAAGACTGGGCCGCGGGCGGGCTGACCAACATCGATCACCTCGGCCTGGCCTGCCCACCCGACAACCGATCCGTCGCACCCGGCGGCTGGACCACGTCGATGAACACCCGCCACGAAGTGGAATGGACCCCACCACCGAACCTGGACACCGGACAAACCCGCGTCAACACCCACCACACCCCCGAACGCCTGCTCCGCCCACCCGAACAGGAGGAGGAACCCGGCGGACCCGCACCACCCGACAACCAGGTGGCGTGAGAGCCGCGAGGAGAGGATCGCCACGTCTGTCTCGACAGCGGCTGCTCTGGGGCTGATGATACTGGCGGTGCGCATGGGGCGTTTTGTTATCGAAAGTTTGCCGTGCGTCTGTGATTTCGTGATGTGCCCTCGTAGTCTGCAGTGCGTGGGCAGGCATTCCCAGGTTCGACCGCGGCGTTCACGCGCCCGTGTCCTGACCGCTCTCGGCCTGCCCGCCGCCGCCTTGCTGGTCGCCGGCGCCGACGTGCAGCGCCCTGCAGAACCGCCTGTCCGGCCCGCGGTCGCCGAGGCGCCGCCATGCTGCATGGAACTAGTGGCTGCCCCACCGGTGGGCGTCGCGCCCGCGAGTAGCCCGGGCGGCACCCGCGTGCAATGGGTGGCCAGTTCGCGCGCGGCCGCTCGGCAACCGCAGATTCTTCCCGCCGGGTTGGCGCCCGAACGGGGGCTGCAGGTCAAGACGATCCTCGTCGCGCGTGCGGTCAGCGCGATCTTCCCGGAGATCCAGAGCATCGGCGGTGTCCGGTCCGATCCGCTGCCCTGGCATCCCAACGGCCTCGCGATCGACGTGATGATCCCGAATGCGAGCAGTGCCGAAGGCATCGCGTTGGGCAACCAGATCGTCGCGTTCGCGATGAAGAACGCCGAGCGATTCGGGCTGCAGGACTGCATCTGGCGCGGCGTCTACTACACCCCGGGCGGCGGCCGCGCCGGTGGCTACGGGCACTACGACCACGTGCACATCACCACCCACGGCGGGGGCTACCCGACCGGCGACGAGGTCTACTACCGCTGACCGATCACGGTGCGGGCGGCGGCGCGGTGGTGCTCGTCGGGGACGACGTGGGTGCCGACGGGAGATTCGGCAGGGACGGCCGAGACGGTTCCGTGCCCGCAGCGTCCTTGCACGGTCCTGCGGTGACGGGACCCGTGATGACCTCGCCAGGTCGGGGCATGTAGCCCTGGGGTGGAATGTAGAACGGCGCGCCGTTGAGGCGGGCGCACACGCCGCCGTCCTGCGCGTACGCCGTCGGTGAACTGCAGATGATCACGCCGATGAATGCAGCTGCGACGCCCGCGACCATGCCACCTGTTTTCCCGATGCTTCTCGACATCAGTTCTCCCCCCGTTGTCGAGACGATAACGCGGACCGGCTGCGCGTTTGCCGTTATCGAGCGACATCGCGGCGCGCGAACTCCGGTGCCCGCTCCGGGCGGACACCCACGCCCACCAGGTAGGCCGGGATCACCGACAACCACGGCGCGCGTTGCATGAGCCGGAGCACCCCGGGCGGCGGACCGCTCACGCCCTCCTCACCCCGCACGACCGGACCCAGTAGCCGCGCGTCGAGCTGACGCTGTAGGGCCTGGGTCAGCGCAGTCGCGACGATCCGGCGCCGACGCACTCGTGCCAGGTCCCGCTCCGTCACCACGCCGCGGCGCAGCGGCCCGGCCAGCAGCCGCGCAGTCGCGACGCCGTCCTGCACAGCGACGTTGATGCCGACCCCGCCGGCCGGGGACATCGCATGGGCGGCATCACCGATACACAGCAGTCCGTCGGTGTGCCAGCGCCGCAGACGATTCAGCTTGACGTCAAGGCACTTGATCTCGTCGAGTGAGGTGACAGCGGAGACGGTGTCCCCAGCTTCGGGTAGGAGCTCGAGAATGTCGGCGTGAAAGGCGGCCAGCCCGCGGCTGCGGACTTCGGCGTCCGACCCTTTCCGAATCAGCAGGGCGATCTGCAGATATCCCTCGCGGGGGATCACGATGATGGCCTTGCCCCGCCCGATGCGGGGGAACAGGCTGAAACCAGCGGTCGCGGCATTGCGGGGGAGCCGGAACCACAAAGCGTCGAAGCTCACCGGGTACTTCCGCACCGCCAACCCCGCCGATTCCCGGACCACGGAGCTGCGGCCGTCGCACCCGACGGTCAGATCAGCGCGCAGTTCGCCTGCGCCAGAGGGGCTTTGGTAGCGCACGCCGACGATGCGGCCCGATTCTCGGATCAGGCCGGTGACCTCGTGGTTCAGCCGCAGCGTGAAGGACGGTTCGTTCTCGGCGGCTCGAGCCAGCAGATTGAGCAGATCCCACTGAGGCACCATCGCCACGTACCGGTGCGGGAGACGGAGCCGATCGAAGTCGACCAAAGTGACCGGATGCCCCGGGGCGGCATCGACGGTGAAGTGGTGCACCCTGCTCTGGGGCAACCGATCGAAGACCGGAAACAGCCCGAGATCGTCGAGGAGCCGCAGAGTACTGGGATGCACCGTGTCGCCGCGGAAGTCACGGAGGAAATCGCCGTGCTTCTCGAGCACTGTGACCGCGACACCGGCGCGGGCGAGCAGCAAGCCGAGCACCATGCCGGCCGGCCCGCCGCCGACGACCACGCAGGTCGTCTTCTCGCCCATGTCGAGAAGGTTAGAACTTCAGGTAGCCGCCGTCGATCCTCAGCACGTCCCCGGTGTGGTACGTGCTCGCCGGGCTGGCCAGATAGACCGCGACACCGGCGACGTCCTCCCCGGCGCCCCACCGCCGTACGGGCACGCGCGGCAGCACCCGGGACCGGAACCGCTCGTCGGCCAGGCCGGCCGCCGTCATCTCGGTGTCGAACCAGCCGGGCGCGATGGCGTTGGCGCGAATGCCGTGTCGCGCCAGTTCCACAGCCAAGCTGTCGATCAGCGAGATGACCCCGCCCTTCGATGCGGCGTAGGCGGGCTGGCGGGGCATGCCCTGGAAGGCGCCGAGGCTGGACACGGCGACCAGGCTGCCGCCGCGCTCGGCCGCGACCATCTGCCGGGCCGCTTCACGCAGCGTGACGAACACGCCGTCGAGATCGACCGCGGTGATCGACCGGAATTCCTGCAGCGACGTGTCGAGCGTCGGGGTGAACCTGCCGTTCACACCGGCGTTCGCGAAACACGAGTCGAGCGAACCCCATTCGTCGCGGACACGGGCCATCGCCGCGGTGACAGCAGGTTCGTCCGTGACGTCGCAGGGCAACGCCAGAACAGGATTGCCGTGCGCGCGTAACGACTCCGCGGCCGTCTCCAGGCGTGCGACACTGCGACCGATGATGGCCACGGACGCGCCGGCCCGTGCCAGCCCGTCGGCCATCCCCAATCCGATGCCCGATCCGCCGCCGGTGACGACGCTGACATGTCCGGTGAGGTCGAAGAGGTCGGTCACGCACCAACCCTAACCGCTCAGATTCGGGTCCCCGCGGGGTCTCCGCCGAGGCGCTGAGTCAGCCACACCGGCACGATCGCGACGATCGTCAGCGCCGCGGCGACCACATTGATCACCGGTGCTTGATTGGGGCGGAACAGGTTTCCGAAGATCCAGATGGGCAGCGTCTGCACGGTGGGGCCGGCCGTGAACGTCGTCACGACGATCTCGTCGAAGCTCAGCGCGAAGGCCAGGATGGCGCCGGCCACCAGGGCCCCTCGCATCATCGGCAGCGTCACGAATCGAAAGGTCTGCCACGACGACGCCCCGAGGTCGGCCGACGCGTCCTCGAGACTGGTGCCCAGCCGGCGCAGGCGCGCCTGGGTGTTGTTGAACACGATCACGATGCAGAAGGTGGCGTGCCCGACGATCACCGTTGCCATTCCCAGCGTCACGCCCAGCGCAGAGGTGAACGTGGCGTTCAGTGCGATACCGGTGACGATGCCAGGCAGCGTGATCGGCAGGACCACAAGCAGATTGACGGTCTGGCGCCCGAAGAACTCATAGCGCTGCACCGCGAACGCGGCCATCGTGCCTAGAACCAAGGCGAGCACGGTGGCCGCCACTCCCACGATCACGGAGTTGCCCAGCGATTCCCACATGCCCTCGCTGGCCAGCGCAGTCCGCCACCACTGCAGCGTGAAACCGCTCGGTGGGAACGCGAACGTCCTCGATGCGTTGAACGCGTTCACCACCACCAGCGCCAGCGGCGCGTAGATGAAGATCAGCACCAGGACCGTCCATGTCCGGGTGGCGCCGCGCATGCGTGACGACAACATCTACACGTTCTCCAATGCACCGGTGCGTCGCATCGCGAACAGGTACAGCAGGATCGCGGTCAACGGGATCAGCGACAGCGCTGCGGCCATCGGCTGATTGTTGGCGGTCACCAGCTGGCCGTAGATCACGTTGCCCAGCAACTGGGTCTTACCGCCCACGATGGTCACGGCGATGTAGTCGCCCAGCGACAGCGAGAACGTGAAGATCGACCCCGCCGCGATACCGGGGAACACCATGGGCGCCATCACCAGCCGCAATGTCGCCGCATCCGATGCGCCCAGATCCGCGCTGGCGTCGACCAGGGAGTCCGGTACGCGCTGGAAGGCCGCGAACACCGGGATCACCATGTACGGCAACCACAGATAGGTCAGCGTGATCACTGTGGCGGCAAGGCCGTAGCCCGGTGAGTAGCCGATCGCCCAGTGCATCGGGCCCTCGGGAGACAGCAGCATCCGCCACGCATACGCCTTCACCAGATAGCTCGCCCACAGTGGTGTGGTGACCGCGACAACGAGAGCGACACGCACCGCGGGCGAGGCCACCTTGGCCATGTACAGCGCCAGCGGCACGGCCAGCACCGCACACACCACGGTGACCGTCAACGCCACTCCGACGGTGCGCAGCGTCGTCGTCCGGAACACCTCCGAGGTCGCCACCCGCACCAGGTTGTCGGTGGTGAAGGTGCGCACCACGGCACCGGTGAAGCTGCTCCGACTCCAGAACGCCGAAACAAGAAGGATTGCAAGCGATCCCAGATAGGCGACGACCAGCCAGGCCAGAGGTGGAATCAGCAGGAAGGCCAGCGTCACCCGCTGCCGCAGCCGCGGGGCGGCGGGCATCAGCCCTTGATCTCCTGCCACTTGTCGACCCACTGGTCATAGCTGGTGCAGTTGTCGCCGCTGCCGTCGACGCACTTCGTCTGCGGCGTGGTCCAGTAGTGGATCTGCGCCGCGTACTGCTCGTCGGTCGCGTGATAGGTCGCGCAGTGCGCCTTGTCGGTGGTCAGGTCACACGACTTCGTCTGCGCCGGAGCCTCTCCGAAGTACTCGGCGACTTCGGCGTTGGCTTTCGGGGAGATGATGTAGTCCATCCACTTGTACATGCAGTTGGGGTGCGCGGCCTTTGCGGACAGCATCCACGTGTCCGACCAGCCGGTGGCGCCCTCCTTCGGCAGCACCGTCGCGATCGGCACCTTGTTGTCGGCCTTGATGGTGTTGGCGATGACCTGCCAGCTGGTGCCGATCACCGTGGTGCCGGATTCGAACGCCTGCACTTCCTTCGTGTAATCCGACCAGTACTCGCCGATGTTCTCCTTCTGCTGCTTGAGCAGATCGACTGCGGCATCGAGCTGTTCGCTGGTCAGCGAGTACGGATCCTTGATGCCCAGATCGGGTTTGGTCTTCGACAGGTACAGCGCCGCGTCAGCGATGTAGATGGGGGAGTCGTAGGCGGTCACCTTGTCCTTCAACTCCGGTGCGCCGGGGAACACCGCGCCCCAGCTGTCCGGTGCTGCCTTGACGACGTCGGCGTTGTACATCAGCAGGTTGGCGCCCCAGCCGTGCGGGATGCCGTACATCTGGCCGTTCACCGAGTTCCACGGCTTGTCCTTGAGGAACGGCACCACCGTCGCGTAGTTCGGCACCAGCTCGGTGTTCACCGGGGCGACGTCGCCGGCGTATATCAGCCGCAGCGTGGCATCGCCCGATGCCGACACCCCGTCGTACTGCCCGGTGCGCATCAACTGCACCATCTCGTCGGAGGTGTTGCCGATCTTGACGTTGACCTTGCACCCGGTCTGCTGCTCGAACGGCGTCACCCAGTTGACCGCAGGATCATTGGAGCCGTTCTCCGCGTATCCGGGCCACGCGATCAGGTTCAGCTGTCCCTCTCCGGCGCCGACCGAGCCGGCTGGCTCCATCGACGGGGGGCCCTCCGCGGTGCCGCCGGAATCTCCGGAGCTCGAACAGCCGGCGAGCAGCACGCCACCCACGGCGAGCACGACGCCAAAGCGGTGCAGGGGTTTCAACATGTCTTCTCCTCGAGATCGGTCGACAGTTCGGTGAGATCGCGTACGGCGGCCTCGGGCCAGGTCAGGACCACGGGGCTGCCGCGGGTCAGGGCCGCGTCTGAATCCGCCGAGAGCAGGGTGGCGGTGAGCCGGACGTCGTGGCCGGTGACCGTCGCCGCGATACGCGTGATCGGGCCGGCGTAGACCACCTCGGCGACGTGCGCCTCGACGCGATGCGCGCCGGCAGGTTCGGAGGCAGCTTCCGGGGCGAGGACGGCGATGCGTTCCGGCCGGATCGCGAAGGTCCCGCGCCTGCCGAGCACAGCCTGCGCGCTGTCGCCGTCGAGCACGTTAGACGTTCCGACGAAGTCGGCGACGAAGCGGTTCGCGGGATGTTCGTACACCTGCCGGGCCGCACCGACCTGCTCGATACGTCCCTCGTTGAGGACCACCAGCCGGTCGCACAGGGTCAACGCTTCGTCCTGATCGTGGGTGACGATCACGAACGTGATGCCGACTTCGCGCTGAATCGCCTTGAGCTCCACCTGCATCTGTTCGCGCAATTTCAGGTCGAGCGCGCCGAGCGGTTCGTCGAGCAACAGCACGCGGGGTCGTCCGACCAGCGCGCGAGCCAGCGCGACACGCTGCTGCTGGCCACCGGAGAGCTCGGCCGGCTTACGGGCGGCCTGCCCGGAGAGCCTGACCATCTCCAGCGCTTCGCCGGCGCGGCGACGCCGCTCCTGCTTGTTCACGCCGCGGACCCGCAAACCGTATTCGACGTTCTGCGTGACCGTCATGTGCGGGAACAGGGCGTACTGCTGGAACACCGTGTTCGTGTCACGGCGTGCCGGGGGCAGGGCGGTGACGTCGCGGCCGCCCAGCTTGATGGTGCCTGCTGTCGGAGCCTCGAACCCGGCGATCATGCGCAGCAGCGTGGTCTTACCCGATCCCGACGGGCCGAGGATCGCGAACAACTCGCCGTCGGCGATCGTCAGATCGGCTCCTTCGACCGCCACCACCGGATGCCGCGCGTCGCCGAACTCCTTGCGGACGCCGATCAGCTCGATCTGTGGAACGGCCGCGTTGTCGAGGGGGTCGGCGCCTGGTCTCGACACCGCCGTTCCGGATGGCATGCAGGCATCCTAGGAATTCCGTTGCCGAAGCGCAGTTCAAGCACGAATTTCGTCTCGAGCGCGTCGCAGGGCCACGCGCTCAGTCGCTGCGCCCGTCAGCTGATCGAGTCGCGGAAGTCCATACCCTCCTGTCCGGCCTGGGCCCATTGCGCGATATCCACGACCGGATGAATCTGGAACTCGTTGAACGGTGCGAACCTGGTCGTCCCGTTCAGCAGTTCTGCCGGGTCGTCCGTTTCGACGATGGCGTACCCGCCTCCGGCGTCGACACGGCCGACGAACTGATGGAAGGTCGTGCCGGCCGGCGGTTGCCATTTCGAGAACAGCTGCAGAGCGCGGCGCAACGCCTCTTCGTTGTCTTTCCCTGATCCGGTGAGTCGCGACGTCCATGCCATGGCATATTTCATTTCGATCCTCCTAGCACACAGGCTGAACTGGATTCCCGCAGTATCCTCCCGGCGCGGTCACCTGACCAGGGCCGCTTCACACGGTCTTTGCGTCGCGAAACTTTAGCTCTACCAACGGTTCATAGCTGTGACGCCGTCCGTCCTCGGCGCCAGCGGGCGGCCGTTCGCTGCGACATGCGCGGCCAGTGGCCCGCGGCCCGAAAACGCTGCCCACCGAATCAGGCGCACCGGTCAGCAGAGCGCGAATTTTCCTGCCACGTAATCCGATTGGTAGGCCACTGCGGTGCTCGAGGCGCAGATCGGACACGACACTCCCCATACGTGCCACGGTGTCTAGAACGCTTGCGTGCCAATGGCAAAGCCTTGCGCTTTCGGGCATCGATGGCCGTCGAGGCGCGTACTGTGGTGAGTCGTGCCCCGCAGCGGACCCCCTTCGGCCCGCTGGGTGTTGCTGGCCACGGTGCTCGGGTCCGGCATCGTGATGATCGACGGCACGGTGGTCAACGTCGCGCTGCCGCACATCGGCGCCGACCTCGGATCCGGTTTCGGCGGACTACAGTGGGTCGTCAACGCCTACACGCTGTCGCTGGCGTCGCTGATCCTGCTCGGCGGTTCATTCGGCGACCACTTCGGTCGGCGTCGCGTGTTCCTCGTCGGGGTCACCTGGTTCGCACTCGCATCGGTTGCGTGTGGCCTGTCGCCGAGCACCGAATGGCTGATCGTCGCGCGGGCGCTGCAGGGGGTCGGAGGCGCGCTGCTGACCCCCGGCAGTCTTGCCTTGATCTCGGCGTCCTTTCACGGCGCGGACCGGGCCGCCGCGATCGGTGCCTGGTCGGGACTCGGCGGGATCGCGGGAGCCATCGGACCGTTCCTCGGCGGCTTCCTCGTGGAATGGAGCTGGCGGGCGGTCTTCTGGCTCAACGTTCCCCTTGCCGCCGTCGTGATCGTCGTGACACTCCTCCACGTGCCAGAAAGTCGAGACGAGGAGGCGCCGCCCGGCCTCGACATCGCCGGCGCCGTCCTCGCGGCGCTGGGCCTGGGCACGCTCACCTATGGACTGACGCGGTTGGGCAACGGCGACGTCGACGTGGCGGCGACGATGACGATCGGGACGGGGGTGCTGGCGCTCGCTGTGTTCGTTGTCGTGGAGCGACGCTCGTCCCATCCTCTGGTTCCGCCACGCCTGTTCGCCGACAACATGTTTCGCATCACGAACATCATCACGCTGTTGATCTACGGCGCCCTTGGCGCGGCCTTCTTGCTGTTGGTGCTGCAACTGCAAACCGTCGCTGGGTTCAGTCCCGTGGCGGCCGGCACCGCGCTCCTGCCGTTCACCGTGGTGATGCTGGTGTTCTCGGCGAGGGCCGGCGCGTTGGCTGCTCGCATCGGACCGAGAATTCCGATGACCGTGGGGCCACTGCTTTCCGCTGCGGGTCTGCTCCTGATGATCCGCATCGGTCCGAACGCCACCTGGGTGGGGGATGTCTTGCCCGCAGCACTGACGTTCGGTGCCGGCATGGTGCTGGTGGTCGCGCCACTGACCACCGCGGTCCTCGACGCGGCGCCGCGCACCATGGCCGGCGCGGCGTCGGGGGTCAACAACGCCGTGGCACGCGTCGGAGGTTTGTTGGCCGTCGCCGTGTTGCCCGGGCTCTCCGGAATCAGCGGCGCCGACTATGCCGACCCCGCGGCGTTCAACACGGGATTTCATGTCGCGGTGAGTATTTCAGCCGCGTTGATGGTCGTGGCAGCGATGATCGCAGCGGCCGGCATTCGCCGGACCCGGAACCCGATCTCCGATGATCGGTTCCGAATCGACGAATGCCGGCACTGCGCGATCAGCGGACCGCCGGTGGACCCCGGCGACGTCCGCGCGACGTGAGGTTTCTAGCCGGCCGGGACGGTGCCGCAGCCGACGCCCGGGATGCACCCGGAGGCTCCACCGGGGCCAGCTGCACCGCCGGGACCACCGGGGATCGCGCCAGCCGCACCGCCGGGTCCGGCGACACCGCCGGGACCGCCGGGGATCACACCTGCCGCGCCCGCAGGACCGGCCGCACCGGCAGGTCCACCGGGGATGGCGCCTGCAGCGCCGCCGGGTCCGGCGACACCGCCGGGACCGCCGGGACCGCCGGGGATCGCACCGGCTGCACCGGCAGGTCCGGCGACACCGCCCGGACCGACGTAGCCGGGAGCAGGCGGGACGTAACCGGCGGGCGGAGGCGGTGCATAGCCCATCGGAGGGGGCGGGGGCGGGGGCGCAGCGCAACCCGTGCCGTAGGTGTCAACGCATCCGGCCGGACCTCCGGCAGAAGCGAACGGGGCGAACGCGAGTGCGGCAGCGGCGGCACACGCAGCGATCACAGTTTTCTCCAGCATGCCGACACCTCTACCCGGCCGGCGATTTGTCAAACGCTGTGCTCCTCGATGTAGCGCTCAGCGTCCTTGTCATCAGCGTCGACGCCAGTGATGGATTCGCGTTCGGCATAGAACCGCAGCCATTTCATGCCGAGTTCGTGGCGCAGCTCGAGCGTCGCGCTCTTGATGAAGTCGGGCATCGCCTCCCGTTCCTCCTCGTCGAGGTGGGAGCCGTTCTCCTTGCGGGCTGCGTTGACGGCCGCGAACCACTCGTCGCTGCCCGGCTGGTGGTCCCGGGACCGGCGCACCGCATCGCGGATCGCGTTGTGGTCGGTGATCGCGTCCTCGGTCTCGTCCTCCGGGTCCCCTTCGGGATTACCCGGGTCGTCGCGACCTCCGTGGGCCAGCAGGGCCGGGTAGAACACCGTCTCCTCGGCGTCGGCGTGGGCATCCAATCGCGTGCCGAGTGCTTTCCAGATCGCGGCCAGCTCGTCGGGGGAGCGCGCGTCGTCGAGCCGGAAGAACTGTCGGCGCAGCCAGTCGTGGTCGGCGTAGATGAGATCGATGATGTCGGCCATGAGCGCAGGAATACCCGGGTTTCCCCATGCGGAACCGGGGTACCACGAAGCGGTGGAGCGAGACACCGAGCAGCGGTTCGATGTCGTCGTCGTCGGGGGCGGAAATGCAGGGATCAGCACTGCGGCGCGCTTGCTGCGCAAGGGATTTGAGCGTGTCGCCGTCATCGAACCGCAGACGGTGCACACCTATCGACCCCTGCTGTCCTATGTCGGAGGCGGGCAGGCCGCGTTGCGCAGTGCCGAGCGCACCCAGCGATCTGTCACGCCGTCACGATGCACCTGGATCCGCGACGCCGCGGTGTCCATCGATCCGGTGGAGTCGACCGCCGAATGCACCACCGGCCGCCGACTGCGCTACACCGACCTCGTGATCGGTGCCGGGTTGGTGCCTGACGACGACGAATTGCCCGGTGTGGCGGCCGCTCTCGAGACTCCTGCCGTCGCCAGCAATTACCTCGACCACGCCGAGAAGACATGGCGTCGGATCGACGCAATGCCGGCGGGCGGCCATGCCGTGTTCACCGTGCCCCGCGCCCCCGTCAGCTGTACAGGAACCACGATCAAGCCGCTGTTCCTCGCTGCCGCGCACTGGCGCGACACCGGGCGGCTACCGGGGGTGAGTATCACCCTGGTGATCGATCGCCCCCACCTGGTGGGCGTGCCAGGGATCGACGCCAGGCTGTCGAAACGCTTGTCGGAGTTCGACGTTCGCGTCCTCTACGACACCCGAGTGTGCGAACTGAAGCCGGAAGCGCAATCCGTCACCGTCGACGGCGGCGAGCATGTCTCCTACGATTTCCTACATCTGGTCCCGCCGTTCCGGGGCCCGCGGTGGCTCGAGGCATCGGGACTGACGGGCGATCAGCCCCACGGGCTCGTCGACATCGACCCGACCACGCTGCGGCACCGCACATACCCGAACATCTGGTCGGCCGGCGACGGCGCGGCCGTCGACACCGACCCCTCCGGCGGCGCGCTGCGCAAGCAGATTGCCATCCTGGTGCACAACGTGCGGGCGGCTCGCGAGGGCGGCCCGATGAAGCACTACGACGGTTACACCGTCGCGCCGATCACCACCGACAGACGGCGCCTCATCGCCGGCGAGTTCGATCGCCGCGGACGGTTGACGTCGTCGCTGCCGTCCTTCGTCGATTCGACGAAGCCGCGCCGCGCCGCATGGGTGTTCGACCGCTACGCGCTTCCCCAGACGTATTGGCACGGCATCCTCAGAGGGCGGTTGTGACGGCTCCGGGCTGACGGGTCGGGGTGATGCGGGCCTTGACTCCGTATACCGAAGCGCGGGCGAGCAATTCGCGGTAGAAGTCCTCGGACACCACGGGCGTGCGGCTGAGGAGGAAGCCCGACAGGCCCGTCGGATCGGTCACGATGGCCCACTGGTAGTCGGGATCGAGATCGACGATCCAGTAATTGCCCGGCGGGTCGGCGTTCGGCGTGCCGAAGAACGTCACCTTCAATTTGGTGTTGGTGTCGTCGACGGGCAACGCGGTTCCCTGGATGGTCGATTCCGGTCCGTTGTCGGAGAAGTAGTTGCCGGAGTTCGCGACACTGATCGAGCCGTCGGGGTTCAGCCCGTAGACGGCCTTGGTGTTCACCAGCCCGATCGAGAAGAACTGCTTGACGCTGCCGACCTCGTACCAGGTGCCCAAGTAGGAGTCGACGTCGACGAGTGGCGGGGGAGCCAGCACGATGGCCGAGGTGTCGCCGAGCACGATGTACTGGTCGGGCACCCCGTAGATGCCGGTGCCGTCGGCCGGCCCGAGACCCTGATACAGGTCGTTGATCCACCCGGACGCCAAGGTGTAGACCGCCGCGGTGTCGCCGGGTGCCGAGAACCGGGTGAACAGCTGCGACAGGACATCGATCACGGGGTTGCCGCCGAGCAGCGAGTCGACGTGCGACCCGCCGGCGAGGGTGACTCCGACGAACTGCCCCGGTCGCGCGGCGACGAGTTCCTTGGTGGTGGCGCCGAACAGATTGCCCGCCTGCGGTGGGGCTGCGATCTGGTACACCGGGATGTCCCCGAGGCGTGTCAGCGCCTCGGGGACGACGTTCTTGTAGGCGAATCCGTCGAACATCACGACGCCGCGCAGGTTGCCGGTGTTGCCGGGATCGGCCTCGTAGTAGCCGCCGGCCGCGGCGGCCAGACCGCCGCCGGCCGAGTGCCCGGTGAGCACGAAGTCCTTCGGCAGATCGCCGGTGAACCCGGCGGCGGCGGCACTCGTGGCGAGTTCGTTCTCGTCGCCGAGGAACAGATCGGCCACCGCCTGCTGTGTCTGCGTTCCGTTGAGCCAGCAGCCGCCGCACCGCAGCGACGGGAACGACGGGATGTTGGGCACCACGACGATGCTGTTGGTCTGTTGCGACAGGTCTTTCGCCAGCGCCGAGTAGAAGAACTTGCGGCCCATGAAGCCGTGCTGCAGATAGATGACACCGGTGGCGTCGACCGACCCGTTGGACTGGGTGGGGAAGTACCAGTCGGCCCGGGTCTTCAAGTCCTTCTCACCGACCGGGATGTCCAGCTTCGCGCGGCCGGTCCGCACACCGGTGACGGTGTCGGCTGCCTCGACCTGCGCGACGACCGGGGGTTCGGGCGCCGAGTCCCGGGTGTCGGTGGTGCGCAGTGTGAGCAGCCGCTGCCGCCCTGCGGGATTGGTGTCGGTGTCGGTGCTGCGGGCTTTCACGCGGCTGCGCGGCTTCGTGGACGCAGGTGCCGCCGCCGGATCGTCGTCGGCTCGGGCCGCCTTCCTCGCGGCGCGCTTCTCGGCCCTGTCTGCCGTGGCGGCATTCGCGTCCCGCGATGGACCTGCGTCGACCGACCGGGTCGGCGCGGCGTCACCGGTGCCCCCGACGTCGGGGTCAGCGCTGGCTACTCCCTCTCCGGCGCCCAAGGCGATGCACGCACCGGCACCCAGCCCAAACAACCAACGGCTGAAGAACCAGTAACCCCAGTGTCTCGACGTCACGGCCCGAACCTAGCCCGGCGGCACCCGTGGGCGGACAGATTTGTCGCCGACGTCAGTGAGTCGTCACGCACAGAGGCAGTGCCGCGTACAAAGGCCGCGTACAAAGGCAGGGTGCCGTCACAACCCGAGGTGAAGATCTGTCCGGTGTGTGGCCGCCCCTTCCACAACCGGAAGAAGTGGGCGTCGCGCGGACAGTGGGACCACATCGTCTACTGCTCGCGCCGTTGCCGCGGTGATGCGGTCAGAAAACGCGAATCCAGTCGATGAGCATCTGCGCCGGGTATGTCCCGCCGGCCGGTTCGCGACCGCCCGAGCCGCCGACGGCGATGTTGAACACCGGGGCCAGCGTGTACCCGGGGTCATTGAACGGCCAGTCGTCGATCGAGTTCGCGGGCACCGTGAAGAACGGCTCCATCCCGGGCTGATAGTCCTTCCAGAAGTACATGCCCGTCGGCAGCCACGTCATCCGCCAGGTGTGCCACCCGTTGTCGATCGGATGGCGGTCGGTGGCGAACGAGGTGCCGTCCAACCGGGCGTGCACGGTGGTTCCGGACGGCC
The DNA here is from genome assembly GCF_055419625.1 of Mycobacterium sp. IDUB_1. Classification (NCBI taxonomy): domain Bacteria; kingdom Bacillati; phylum Actinomycetota; class Actinomycetes; order Mycobacteriales; family Mycobacteriaceae; genus Mycobacterium; species Mycobacterium sp. IDUB_1. The sequence goes on from NZ_JBVAYA010000001.1 coordinate 1,099,166, forward strand.
AATCGTTGTTGCCGTACCACTCGACGAGGTCCACTTCGCCGCCGCGCACCGGGTTGTCGTTGAGGAGCCAGAATGCGGGCCAGGCGCCGTCGGTGAGGCAGTCGAGCTTGATGCGGGCCTCCCACGTCGTGCCGACGCCGCCGCGCCAGTTCCCGATGATCTTGGCGCTCGCGTACTTCTCCTGGATCGTCGTGCCGGGGCCGCGGGTGGCCCGAATGACGAGGTTGCCGTTGCCGTCCTGGAAGACGTGCTCCTGATCGGTGACGTAGCGGCCCATGTTGTAGGGCTTGTCCCACTCGACGGGGTTCCTGATCGTCTCGCGCTCGGGGACGATGAACCACCATGCCGGATCGGGCGGTGCGCCCGCGGGCCCGTTGAACTCCTCCTGGAACAGGAACACCGGGCCGGGGTCGACAGTGGCGCCCGGGGCGGGCGGGGCTCCCGGGGGAGCGGGGACGGGTGGTACGTCGCCGGGAAGGGGCTGCGCGTGAGCCGTCGCGGTGGGCAGCGCGGTGGGCAGCGCCACGGCGGCCGCGCCCAATCCGAACATGACCATCAGGTTGCGGCGATCGAGTTCTGGCACCGAATGACCATAAATGATGACGCCTGAAGGTGATCGGCCTTCCCGCGACGATTCCCGTCGTGTCGGGGCTGGTTTGACGGCGCCGCTGAGCGGCTACCGTCTGTAGCCGTGATCCTCGACGATGCCATGCGGTTGGCCGGCCGAACGGTTGCCCGGATCGTCACCCGCCCACCCCGGTACGACCTGCAGGGCCGCGTCGTGTTCATCACCGGTGCGGCCAGGGGGTTGGGCGCCGAGACGGCGCGGCGAGCGCACGCCCGCGGTGCACAGGTCGCACTCGTGGGTCGTCGGCTGGCGCCGCTGCAACAGTTGGCAGACGAATTGGGTTCTGGTGCAGCCGCGTTCGAGGCAGATGTGACATCGGCGGAACGGCTCCAACGCGCCGCCGACGATGCAGTGGCTACGTTCGGCGGCATCGACGTCGTGATCGCGAACGCGGGGATAGCGCCGCCGTCGCGCACGGTCGCCACGATCGCCGCCGACGATTTCGAGCACACCGTCGACGTCGACCTGCTGGGCCAGTGGCGCACGGTGCGCGCCGCCCTGCCCGCTGTCATCGAGCGCCGCGGTCATGTCCTGCTGGTCGGGTCGATCTATGCCTTCTTCAACGGCGTGCTCGCTGCGCCGTATGCGGTGAGCAAGGCCGGTGTCGAGCAACTCGCCCGGACGCTGAGGGTGGAGCTGGCGTCCCACGGTGCCACTGCGGGCATCGCCTATCTGGGGTTCATCGACACCGACCTGGCCGCCGATGCGTTTTCCGACGCCTCGGCCGCAGCGATTCGGCAAGCCGTGCCCCGGGTGTTCACCAAGGAGATGACTGTCACCGAGGCTGCCGATGCCATGCTCGACGCGATCGAGCGCCGCGCACCGAGCGTGAGCGCACCGGCGTGGGTGCGGCCACTGCTGGCGCTACGATCGGTGACCACCGTGGTGATGGACGACGTGCTGCTGCACAACCGCAAAGTGCAGGCGGCCATCACGGCAGCTGAAAGCGATGCGCGACAGCCTGATTCGTGATCTCAGGCGGCGACAGTGGACGTCGCGGTGCCCGAGACGGCGGTGAGCAGTTCGGGGATCGTGAACTCGCCCCAGCCGACGTTCACCGGTCCGCTCGCGGTTCCCAGCCACGGCACCACGCCCGGATCGGGTACGACGCCGAGGTGGTAGGCCTGGATACCCGGCAGGTGGTACTGGAAGAAGTTGCCGAAGAAATCGGCCAGGAAGATCAGATTCCTGATCGGGCCCGTGTGCCACAGGGTCGCCGCGTTCAGCAGAGGTGTCATCGCGGCCGGATCGCCGATCAGCACGATGTTGCCGTAGTGCGGCTTGCTGCCCCCGCCCGGGACGTAGGGCGGCATGAGCGGTTGCAGGCCCGGCAGATCGGTCGCCATGAACCCCGCAGGGTCGCCGTAGGTGATGATGTTGACGAACATCGAGTCCCGCCCGTTACCGTCGACGGTGGTGTTCATCCCCGGCGCTTCGAAGCTGACGCCGGGAAGGCTGAGCTGCTGCGCGACGTACTGGGCCTCCCAGCCGCCGAGTGAGTGCCCGGTGACGAAGACGTCGTCGGCGTCGTAACCCTGGCTCTCCGCGGCGGCCTGTACCCGCTTGGCGAAGCGCAGCGCGTCGTAGAACGCGCGCGGAGTCTTCGAGGTGAAAACGACCTGCAGGTCGGTGAACAGCTGGGCCCCGGCGATGAGCGGGATGAACAGCAGGTTGGTGCCGCCGGTGGTGCCCTGGTAGGCGATGACGACCTGCCCCTCGGGCGTCACCCACGCCCGCGCGGCCATCCCGGACAGGATGTTCGCCGACGCGAGCTGAAAGCCGTTGACGGTGAACGGAACCAGGCCCTCGGGTGTCGTCCCGAGCCCGTATCCCGAGGCCGACGCATTGAGGAACTGCGCCACGGTCGGTGTCTCTCCGGTCGGGGGCCCGCCATAGGTCACCGCCGGAATCGGAGGCTGTGGCGGAGGAGTCCGATCCAGCCGGAACCACTTCTCGCCCTCGCGGAAGACCGCGAACAGCAGATCGTTGATCGGCGGGATGATCTTGATCGGTGGCTGCGGCCCGCTCGTCGACGACGTGATGTCGAGGACCTGCAGCACCGTGTTGATCAGCCGCGCGGGCAGTTGCACCAGCTTGCCCAGGGGAGAGAGCGGCTGAGGCACCGGGATCTCGGCGGTGGACGGCTCGGTGACCGCAGCGGCGACGGTCGGTTCCGCTACAGCCGGCGGCTCCGCGGAGCGTTCGGTGCGGACGATCTTCAGGCGCCGCGGGGTGTCGTCGGGAGCTTCAGCAACGTCGGGAGCGGCCTCCGGCTCGTCCGTGGTCGCGCTCCGGGCCCTGCGCTCCTCTGCCTTCTCCTGCAGCCTCGCGAGGAGGGGACGACGCGTGACCCGCTCGTGCTCGTCGCTCCCGTCGCGCCGCCACCGCGGTCGCGTGACTTCACCGGTGTCACCGGAGCTGGTCGCGTCCGTTTTCGACTCTGTTTGCGGCGTGTCGTCCGTGGCCGTGGTCGGTGAGCTCGGCGGCGGGGTCACCGAGTGGGCGGCAGAGCTGTCCGAGTCCGAACCGGCTGGGTCCGCCCACGCCACCGCCGGTGCCGGTAGTGCTGCCAGGCCTGCGCACAACGTCGCGGCGGCGACAGCCGACCGAATGCGCGAACGTCTGGGTGCCCGCTGTACCGCGTCCCCTGTAGCAATCACCGCGAACCCGCCTGTCCTCACCAATCGTGACCGTGACAACATACGTTGTCCTGTGAGCCCAGTCACACACCGGTCGCCCTCGGCGATGGTCCCGAGGGTGGGGACCTGGTGGTTGGCGATGGTATTCGGGATAGCTCGAGGCCATGCGCGGCGCAGCCACCGATCGAGCCGTCCGTGATGGGCTGCGGCGGACGTCGACGGCAGCCCCGGTACCGGTTCACGCTTCTCTCGGGGAGCCGAGGCGTTACACTGCCGTCAATTGCCGGGCGTGACGGTTGTTCGGTGCCGGGCTGGTCCACATCGTCGGGGGTGATCTTGAAGATGACTCGACAACAGTGCCTTTCGCATGACGGCGAGCTTCGGAGGCGTGGGGCGCACACGCTGGCCGATCCGGACAGCCGGGGAGCCGCGTCCGAGTACGCCGAGGTCGGTGCCCACCGGACCGCGAGCGTGCGCGGCTCTGCATGGATAGGGCGCGCCGGCGCACTCGCGGTCGCGCTCGGCATCGGTGCGGCCATCGTCGCCACGCCCGGTCTGGCATTTGCTGACGCAAGCGGTTCCGACGCCGACGGCTCGACGTCGCACACTGCGTCGAGTACGTCGACGACGACCCGTCCGCGCGTCGCCGCGTCCCGAGACCGCACGACCGAGACCCGCGCCGAGGCCCGCCAATCGCGGCGAGAGGCCGCCCGGGAGGCACGTCGGTCCCGGTCGACGTCGGGGGACGCCGCCACCGACGATGCGACCGAGTCGTCGCGGCCCCCCACCCGAGTGCGGATGTTGTCGCCTCGGACGCCCAGCGATCGGTCGGGGTCCGTCGGAGACGACCCGGTCTCGCCCGCAGTGATGCCCCTGGTGTGGGGTGCGGCGCTGACCACGCGTCGCGACGCGTTGGCCGACAAGATCCAACTCTTCGGTGCCGGTGTCCAACGGATGAGCCTGCAGCTGCAGGCGACCACGAAGGGCAGCAAGTCGAGCCCGTCGATCACCGTGGGCTTTCCGCAGGGCACCACCTACCTCACCGAGGGCGACGGCGGACCGCACGTCGAGCTGGTGACGGTCCAGTTGTCCGGTGCGTCCAAGACCGCGGTGACCGTTGGATACACGGTGTCCGGCTACACCGGGACCGGGTACCGGGCAACGGCGGGCACGGACTTCGTCGCTGCCACGGGTTCCGTGGTGTTCGCACCGGGGCAAACGTCGGCGACGATCCCGATCACCGTCGTCGGCGACACGACGTACGAGCCCGACGAGATCGTCCGCGTCGAATTGACCAGCGCCGTCGGCGCGTTGATCGTGCGGACTGCAGGTCAGTTGGTCGGGCAGAGCAACGCCGTCATCGCCGACGACGATCCGGCGTCGGGCATCGGCATGACACTGCATCTGCGAGGCGCCGATGCGGCCACCGTCAAGCAGGAATTCGACCTGATGGCGGCGATGGGCGTGACGTGGGTGCGCATCGACATGGATTGGTCGGCCATTCAACCGACGAAGCGCCGCATGGACTGGTCACAGACCGACCTCCTCGTCAACGAGGCCGTCGCCCATCAGATGAACGTGCTCGTGATGCTCGGCTTCACGCCTGCGTGGGCGCGCTCGTCCGGGACGCAGTCGCTGTCGGAGCCGACTCACGCCAGGCCCTCGGACCTCGCGGACTTCGCGAAGTTCGCGCAGCTCGCCGCGCAGCGGTACGCGCCGTCGGGGGTGAGCTCCTGGGAGGTGTGGAACGAACCGAACACCGCCAAGTTCTGGCCCACGATGCCCGATGCCGATGAGTACGGTCGGTTGTTCAGGGCGGCCGCGACGGCGATCCGCGGGGTCGATCCGCGAGCGACACTCCTCATCGGCGGTCTCAGCCCTCAGTACGACGGCCAGGTGGGGGAAACACCTCCCGTCACCTATCTGGAACAGCTCTATGCCAACGGTTCCGCTCAGCTCGCCGACGCGATCGCTGTTCACCCCTACAGCTATCCGAATCTGCCGATGGATCCTCAGCAGCGGCAAGAAGGGGGCTTCTACGACCTGCCCGCGCTGCAGGCCGTCATGAACAGCCACGGTGACGGCGACAAGCAAGTCTGGATCACCGAATTCGGCGCGCCCACAGGCACGAGCGTCAACGCCGTCTCGGAGCAGCAGCAGGCAGCCATCATGCTGGGAGCCCGCGACCAGGTCGCGCTCTGGGATTGGGCAGGTCCGCTGATCTACTACGAGCTGGTCGACGGAGGTACGAATCCGGCCGACGGCGAACAGAACTTCGGTGTGCTCCGCGCCGACCTCACGCTCAAGGCTGTCGCCCGGGCGTTGATGGACGCTGCGGCGGTTCGGCTGTGACCCAGACACCTGCGCGCATCACCCCGGTCACCGCCAGCTGATCGTCGAGCACGACAAGGTCGGCGGTCGACCCCGCGGCGAGTTCGGCACTGGGTAACCCCAGTGCTGCAGCGGGATTCACCGACGTCTGCGCCACCGCGGCCCGCAGCGCCTCGTCCCGTGGGACGCCGCTGTACTGGACTGCACACCTGAGCACCCGGTCCATCGTGGCCGTGCTGCCGGCGGTGGTGTCGCTGCCGGCAACCCGGGCCACCCCGTCGACGACGTCGACGGCCAGCGGGCCGAGATCATAGCGTCCGTCCGCCATGCCGGTTGCCGCCATCGCATCCGTGATCAGCGAGATGCGTTCGGGGCCGACAGCTTTCGTCACCAGACGATAGATGGCGGGATCGAGGTGCACGCCGTCGGTGATCAGTTCGACTGTGACACGGGGATCTTCGAGCAGTGCGGTGATCGGACCCGGTTCGCGGCGATCGATCGGACGCATCGCGTTGAAGAGGTGGGTGCCGACCTTTGCGCCCGCGTCGATCGCGGCCTGCGTCTGCGCGTAGGTCGCCTCGGTGTGCCCGACGGCGACCACCACCCCCGCGGCGGTGAGCTGTTCGATGGCGGCGATCGCCCCTGCACGCTCCGGGGCCAGGGTGACCATCCGGATCGTGCCGTCGCCTGCCTCGACGACGGCGTCGATCTCGGCCGGTTCGGGATCGCGCATCAGCGCCGGTTGGTGCGCACCGCAGCGCCGCGGCGACAGCCATGGTCCTTCCAGGTGAATCCCGTCGAGCAGCCCGGTCCGGACGTCGCGCGCCAGGGCGGCGACCTGCCTCAGCAGGTCATCGCGATCGGCGGTGACCAGCGATGCGACCAGCGTGGTGCTCCCGTGGCTGCGGTGGACGGCGACCGCGGTGGCGGTCTCTTCCGGGTCGGCGGCGGTGAAGTTGGCGCCGCCGCCGCCGTGCAGGTGGGTGTCGACGAACCCCGGCACCACGGTGACCGCGCCGAGATCGCGATCGACCGTCGTGGGTGCGTCGCCCTCGCCGACTGCGCGGATGGAGCCGTCGACGACGTCGATCCATCCGGGCTGCAACGACTTTCGTCCCGTCAGGACGGTGTCGGCGCGCAGCAGCACCTCAGATGCCCTGCCAGTCGGGTTTGCTGCGATATGTCTCGCGGTAGTAGTCGACGAGTTGCAGCCGGCGCGCGGCAGCGTCGTCGAGCAGCACGGTCACGTGCGGATGGTGCTGCAGCACGGTCGCGGGCCACATCGCGCTGACCGCTCCTTCGACCAGGTGGTGCACCGCTTCGGCCTTACCCCGTCCCGTCGCCACCAGCACGATGTGCCGCGCCTCGGAGATGGTGCCCAACCCTTGCGTCAGGCAGTGCGTGGGCACCGCGTCGACGTCGTCGTCGAAGAACCGGGCGTTGTCGAGACGGGTCTGCCGGGTCAGTGTCTTGATCCGGGTGCGCGAGGCGAGCGACGACCCGGGCTCGTTGAAACCGATGTGTCCGTCGGTGCCGATCCCGAGGATCTGCAGGTCCACCCCACCGGCGGCGCGGATCGCCGCCTCGTAGGCCGCGCACGCGGCCGGGATGTCGGCGGCCAGGCCGTCAGGACCCTGCACGGCGCCGTCAGCGAAATCCACGCGCGAGGCGAACACCGCGTCGATGACGTTGCGATAGCGCTCGGGGTGATCGGCAGGCAGGCCGACGTACTCGTCGAGCGTGAAGCCCTTGGCCTGCCGGAACGACAGCTCGCCCGCCTCGTATCGGGCGACCAGCTCGTCGTAGATGCTCAGGGGCGAGGACCCGGTGGCCAATCCGAGAACCGCATCGGGTGTGCGTCGGAGCAACGCGGTGATGGCATCGGCGGCGACGCGCCCGATGTCGCTGCGATCCTGCAGGACAACGACTTCCATCAGGTACCGGCCGTGAACAGGCCGTCGCCCGAGGTGAGCACCGCGCCTTCGAGGACGGCCTCGTCGGGCGTGATGTTGGCCGGCTCCCGCTCGTCCATCACCACAACGGGCACAATGGGATTCAGCCCCTTGGCCACGATCGCCGGAACGTCATAGGTGATCACCGTCTGGCCCGCGGTGACCTCGTCACCTTGGCTCACATGGGTGGTGAAGCCCTCACCGTCGAGCGCGACGGTGTCCAGCCCGAGATGGACCAGGACACCGACGTTGTCGGCCGTCATGATCACGTACGCGTGCGGCATCAGCTTGAGTACCTTGCCGGTCACCGGAGCGACCGCCTCGATCACCTCGTGCGGCGGGTCCACCGCGGCCCCGTAGCCGACCATGCCCGCCGAGAACACCGGATCGGGCACATCGGAGAGGGGGACCGCGCGGCCCTGAACAGGGGCGAGGACGGGTGTTGGGCTCACTGGCGCGACTCCTTTTGTCGATCGGATGAAAGCCGATCGCACCAAGAATAGGCTTGCAGAACTTGCGCCCGGGCACGGAACCGGCGAGAAGGAAGGCTGACCTGTGACGGATCGATCTGCGAAACCACAAGAAGCGCAGAGTAAGTCAGGTATGCGGATACCCGGATTCGCCCAATTGCAGCGGCTGGGCAAGAGCCTCATGCTGCCGATCGCGGTACTGCCGGCCGCGGGCATCCTGCTGCGGCTCGGGCAGCCGGATCTGCTCGGACGGATCGAGGTCCCCGTCATCGGCGCCTTCTTCAAGGCGATGAGTGCGGCCGGCGACGCGCTGTTCACCAACCTGCCCCTGCTGTTCGCGGTCGGTGTCGCCATCGGTTTCGCGAAGAAGGCTGACGGGTCGACGGCGCTGTCGGCAGTCGTCGGGTACCTGGTGATGCAGGCGGTGTTCAAGACCATGTCGCCGATCGTGCTGGCCGGCGAGGTCGACAAATCCGGTGAGCAGGCGCTGATCAACTACAGCGTGTTCGCCGGCATCGTCGTCGGGTTGCTCACGGCCTGGTTGTTCGACCGGTATCACACGATCGAGTTGCCCTCGTATCTCGGCTTCTTCGGCGGTCGACGCTTCGTCCCGATCGTCGTCTCGCTGGCGTGCCTGTTCCTCGCATTCGCGATGAGCTACTTCTACCCGATCTTCGACGCCGGGCTGACCGGCCTCGGTGAGTTCATCGGCGGTTCCGGAGCAATCGGTGCGTTCGTGTACGGATTCGCCAATCGAATGCTGATCCCGTTGGGGCTGCACCACATTCCCAACTCCTACATCTGGTTCCTCTACGGCGACTACCAGACTCCGGGCGGAGAGACCGTCACCGGCGAACTCACCCGATTCGCGGCGGGAGACCCGACGGCGGGCATCCTGACGTCCGGTTTCTATCCGATCCTGATGTTCGGTCTTCCCGCGGCGGCGCTGGCGATGATCCACGTCGCGAACAAGAAGCAGCGCAAGGTCGCCGTCGGCATCCTGTCGGCAGCGGGGCTGACCGCCTTCCTCACCGGCGTGACCGAACCGCTGGAGTTCGCGTTCATGTTCGTGGCGTTCCCGCTCTACGTCATCCACGCGGTCCTGACCGGCCTGTCGCTGGCGATCGCGTACCTGCTCGACATCCATCTCGGGTTCTCGTTCTCGGCCGGCCTGATCGACCTGCTGCTCTACGGCACGGCACCGGCCGCGAAGAACATTCCGCTGCTGGTCGGCATGGGCGTCGTGTTCTTCGTCGTCTACTACCTGCTGTTCCGGTTCGCGATCACGAAGTTCAACATGCGTACCCCGGGACGTGAGCCGGAAGACGAGTTCGAGGCCGAGGAGCAGGCCAACCTGGAGGCCGGCGCGGACGGAGCGACGACGACCGCAGTGGCCGCGCCCGCTCAGACCACAACGCGTACGAAAGCCGAAGAACTCATCGAGGCGTTCGGCGGTCGCGAGAACCTGGTCAACGTCGACGCGTGCATCACCCGACTGCGCATGGAGGTCGCCGACAAGTCGAAGGTCGACCAGGGCCGTCTCAAAGCGCTCGGAGCCGCCGGCGTCATCGAGGTGGGCAACAACGTACAGGCGGTGTTCGGCACTCAGTCCGAAGCGCTGAAGAACGACATCCGCGAGGCGCTGTAGTTCCGGAAGGTCAGCCGACCTTCTGCAGCTGGAACGGGCTCTGGGTCACGATGCCGCCCGCGCAGCCGTAATTCGAATCCGACGACACCACGCCGCCGAGGGTCACGGGGTCGATCGACATCGACACCACAGCTGGTTCGTAGTGGCCGTCGTCGCAGGTGAGGCCGCCCGGTTTGGACACCGTGAAGTTCCAGCGACCGTTGGTGAAGGTGATCGGCGCCGTCCACCCCTGGTTGCTGGACACGGTGCCGGTGCAGCCGGCGGGGCTGCAGCTGGTGGCGATGGTCCAGACGTTGTACGGATCGCCGTCGGTGGAGCCGTAGGTGCCGTTGAGAAGTGCCGGGTCGGCGGCCGCGGAGCCGGCGAGGGCCAGGGCGACAACTGCCGGTGCGGCGACGGCGGCTATCGGCCGGAGAAGCGTGCGGAAAACCCTTGCCATAGTGACTCGCAATGTACGGCCTGGTCAGGGTGGGAAGTGGTAGGCGGAATCGGTTGTATCCGTTGTGTCGCCGAACCGAGATCTGATGCGGTGCCGGACCGTCCTGAAGGGGCGATCCGGCACCGCCGGGGATCAGAGCGGAATCCAGATTCCGAAGAACCAGAAACCCCATGCGTGGAAGCCCGGATCGAAGACCGGTTGCACCCCGTGCCCCCAGTAATCGAAGGGCGGAGGTGGCGGTCCCCACGGTGGAGGGAGAGGCCCGTGCGGAGGGGGCGGCGGGGGCGGTCCGAAGCCCCACGGCGCCGGACCGTCACCCCAGGGCGGTCGATGGCCGCGCCACTGGGGACCTTCCGGCGGTCCCCAGTCAGGAGGGGGAGGCGGACCCCAGTTGGGCGGTGGTGGTCCGCCAGGTGGTCCACCGGGCGGTCCCTGCCAACCGGGCCCACCGGGCGGCGGAGGCGACGGGGGAGGCGGCCCATGCCAGCCAGGGCCGGGCCCAGGACCGCCCGGCTGCGCCATTGCCGGGGCGGCACCCAGGCCGAGGACAGCAGCGCCGATCCCGGCAGTCACTGCAGCGCACGTGACGAATGATTTCGCCTTCATCCAGTGCTCCTTGTGTCGTGCTTCCCCGACGCCTCCGCGAGGGTAGGGACGGAGTTTGGACAGGGGCTGCACAGATCCTGGGGACTGGCTGACCCGCCCGTCGAGGCTTGGTGACGCTCGTGTGGTCGCCGGAATGTGGAAGGCTGCGGCAGAGGGAGTCGCCGTGTCATCGCGGATTCCGGTGAGCGGAAAGGGGCGATCGATGTCAGACGAGCCGGGCCACGACAATGCGTTCCAATTGCGGCAACTCATCGATCGGTTGCCGTCGATGGTGGCCTACTGGGACGCCAACCTGTGCAACGTGATCGCGAACAACGCCCACACGCAATTCTTCGCGAAGACTCCCGCCGAGATCCGGGGCCGCCACATCTTCGACTTGCTGGTCGGCGATCTCGGCGAGACCAGCCGCCCCTATGTCGAGGCAGCGATGAGCGGCCGCGACCAGGTCTTCGAGAAGACACTCACCGACGGACACGGTGTCACCCGGCATGTGCAGGCGTCGTATCTGCCCGAGGTGATCGACGGGCAGGTGCACGGGCTATACGTCGAGGTCGCCGACGTCACCAAAGGAGTCGAGGCCGAACGAGCTCGAGACGAGGCACAACGACTGCTCCACATCAGCAGGGAGAACGCGCCTTTCGGCGAGGCGATGTTCACCACGGCTGGTGACGCTCTGTACGTGAACCCGTCGCTGTGTCAGATGTTGGACGTCTCTCGCGAGGAGGCAGAAGGGTTGCGCTATCTCGACGGTGTGCATCCCGATGATCGTGAGACCGCCGAAGAGGAGTGGCGTCAACTGGTCGACCGTTCGGCGCCACAAATCTTCGCCGAGTCCCGCTATCTCCGCCGCGACGGCGCCATCGTCTGGATCCAGTGTCACGCCGTGCTGGTCCCGGCCGCGCACGGCGGTGCCGATGTCGTGCTGGGTCAGTACCAGGACGTCACCGACCGGAAGTTGGTCGACGCCGAATTCGCCCGGCTGGCAGTGACCGATCAACTCACCGGCTTGCACAACCGCCACGCGCTGGTGGCCGAGATCGCCGAACGCCGCGACGTCGAACCGTCGGCGCCCGTGGGGATCGTCTTCGCCGACCTGGACGGGTTCAAACGCATCAACGACATGCACGGACACGCGGCGGGCGACGCGGTCCTCCAGGCCGCGGCGCGGCGACTGGCCGACGCCGTCGCACCCCACTCGGCCTACCGGCTCGGCGGGGACGAGTTCGTCGTCCTGGTGATCGACTCCGTCACCGACGACCGCGTCGCACATCTGGCATCCCGCGTCGGTGCGGCGTTGAGCGGAAGTCACCGCCTCGACAGCGGCGAGGTGAGCGTGACCGCGTCGGTGGGGTGGACGTGCAATCCGCCGTGCGACATCGGCGAACTGATCCGAGAAGCCGACATCGACATGTATCGGCACAAGGCGCGGCGCAGGACACCGCCCGAGGAGTTGTGAGCCCGAAGAGTTGTGAGCTCGTGACCTCACCCCGTTTAAACTAGATTCAAAAATGCTCTAGGGTGGGGTCTGCCGGAGGTGCAGTGAGCGCCTCACCGGCGGAAGGGGGCTCGGCAGGGTGAACCGCCACGATCTGGTCGTTGCCGACTACGAAGTCGTCGTTGGTGGCCTCGATGTCGTTGCTACGCAGCAGTCAGAGCTGATGGAGTGAAGATTCCGTGGCAGCCGGACCCCATGTGTGCGACGACATCGCGCACGCTCCAGCCCTGCGCCCTGCTCTCGGTGAGCCACTGCGAGTCGGAGAGGCGTTCGCAGACGGCGAGCAGGGCGGCGCGTTCGGCTTTCAGCGCCGCGGCGCGGTCGACTCTCACCCGTCAAGCCTCCGCACTCGGAGTTGTCTGGTCAAGGGCACGCGTCATGCGGGAACACCCGTTCCGGAACCGGCGGATCACTCAAGAGTGCGGGCAGCACGAAGGTCCGCAAGTAGCGCCGCGTCGTCTGCGGATCGGTGGAGTCCGGGACGACCCCCATGAGCAACGTGATCGCGGTAATGACAAGGAATTGCGCGAGATCGTCTGGCCGCAGCCCGTCGCGCAGCCCGTCGCGATCGACGTCGAGTGAACTGACGAAGACGGAGATCAGCTCTGTCAGTGAGCGGTCCTGAGCGATCAACTGCGCGATGGTGCCGTCCTCGGTGTGCTCCGACAACGTCTGCAGCAGGGGGTCCTCGACGAGCTCCGTCGCCACGATGACCAGACTCTCTACCAGCATGTCGGCCAAGCTCGCACCCTCGGGGAGGCGGGCCACGGTCTCCTGCTGATGCCCGCGCGTCTTCCGGGCCACCAGCTCCTCCAGTAGCCGTTGGCGATTCGGGAAATGGCGGTACATCGCGGCACGCGAGTATCCGGCCTCGCGCGCGATGAGCTCCATGGTCGAGGCCTGGAACCCGCGTGCCAAGATCGACCGCTCCGCGGCATCCATCAACACGGTGCGGGCCTGATCGGCGGAATTGCCCCCGCCAGCAGGACGCCCCCGCGCTCGGCGCGGAGGTGCCGCAGCGGCGGCATCGGGGGATGTGCTCATCGTGGTGTCCTTCGAGCGACCAGTATGCCCGCTGCTCTTGCTCTGGTGGAGTCGTGACTCTATAAATATACGAATATCTAGTTATGTCTATTTTTGGAGGGGAGCGGAGTGAAGCGACGATCGACGGCCGCGGTGACGCTCGGTGTGCTGGCCGCGCCGATGTCAGCAGGGCTGTTCCTGGGCATCGGGGTCGCGGCGGCGGAACCGGACGAGCACGGCGGCCAGACGACGGTCAGCGCTACGAATGACTCCGGGCCCCGGGCCGGATCGTCGCCGCGGGCCCGTCGCGCGGAACGATCCGATGCAGATCAGCGCCGTCCACAATGGCTTCCTCGGCATCGGGCGGCCGACGGCCGGGAATCGCCAGACCCCGCACCACGTCGCGCGGCGCGGTCGACGCAGCAGGTGTCGCCTCGCGACGACACACCAGTGCGCCGCTGGGGGAACCGTGCGACTCCGGATCGCGTCCTGCTGCGCGAGATGACGCCGCACGCACCGAAGGCCACGCCATCCCTCGTGTCGCGGGCGCAGGTCGATGACGGGCCGCTGCCGAGCCCGCCTCGGCGCGCCCGCCTGCTGAACGTCGTGGGATCGCTGGTCCTCAACAGCCTCGTCGGTCTCATCCACCTCGCCGACGGGCCGCCCGTCCTTCCGCCGAACAGCACGGTCACCGTGCGGACGACGAGCCTGACGCTGCCCATCGGCACGGGGCGGTCCGTACAGGCCGACTGGTACTTCCCGGAAGACGCCGACGACTCCACGCGGCTGATCTACTTCCAGCACGGGTTCCTCGCCAGCGGGCCGATCTACAGCTACACCGTCGCGCGTCTGGCCGAGCGCACCGACAGCATCGTCGTCGCTCCGTCACTGTCGTCGAACTTCTTCTCTCCATCAGCGGAGTGGGTGGGTGGCTCGACCGTCCAACGCGCCGTCGCCGACCTGTTCGTCGGCGATCGCTCCGGGCTCACCGAAAGTGCTTCTGCCGCAGCAGGATACGACATCACCCTGCCGCAGAAGTTCGTGCTGGTCGGACACTCGGCGGGCGGCACACTGGTCACCAGCGTCGCCGGCTTCCTCGTCGACAACGGAGCGATCGAAGACCTCCAGGGCATCGTGATGCTCGACGGCGTCGAACCCGCCGGCTCGCCGTTCGTCAACAACGCGCTGTCGAAGCTGCGCGGCGCCGACGATCGACCCATCTATTTGATCTCGTCGGACCGCTACTTCTGGAGCCGGAACGGGGACATGGCCGACAAGCTCCAGCTCGCTCGGCCTGACGACTTCAACGGGGTCCATCTCGTCGGCGGCCGGCACATCGATTACATGTTGGGCGGCAACAAGATCGTCCAGTTCGCCGAGTACCTCACCGCGGGCTTCTCGAAGCCGCAGAACATCGCGGCGGCCGAGATCCTGATGGCCGGTTGGGTGAACGACCTGTTCTCCGGGACGGCCTCGCAGGGTATCTACGGGTTGCCCGGGCAGGACATCCCGATCCCGACGCCGGCAGGCACCGCCGACGCCGTGGTCTTGCCTCTGGGCTATCCGGCACGCCCCGTGTGGAACCCAGTGGTGGAGGCGGTCCTGACCGCGATCTTCGACTTCGGTGGCCGCAACTGGTTCGTCTACGAGCCACTGCCGGGCCACGAGGTGCCGGTCAGGGCAGTTTGATGGCCGACAGGTACATCTCGATGACTGGGCGGAACAGGTCGACGTCATCGATCTGACTGCCCAGCACCACGGAATCGCTTGTAGAGACCAAGATCTGGGCGAAGATCGCCGGCGAGATCGATAGCGAGCCACCGAGGTTGTCGATGCCATCGACGATGAATCGGGACAGTGCTTCGATGACCTCGGCCCGCTTGGCGGCAACGCGCGGTCGCGCTTCCGGGTTGCGATGGAGGTACAGCGCGAACTCGAGACCCAGCGCGGCGTACTCGGCTCCGCGATCGGCGGCTAGCTGACGCCAGCGCGCGGCGATGGCGTCGAGCTCTCGCGCGCCCACCTCCGTGGCCGCCGAGAGGACGTCGGCGAAGTTGTCGAAGTACCGACGCCAGTGGCGGTCACTGACAGCGAGGAAGAAGTCCTCTTTGGTGGCGAAGTGCTTGTAGATCGCGCCCTTCGTGTATCCGGCTGCTCGCGCGATGTCGTCGAGACTTGCTGACGTGAAACCCTTTTCGGCGAACACCTCTTCGGCGGCGTCGAGCAGTAGTGTGCGCGTGCGCTCTAGGCGACGCTCCCGCGTCCATCGCTCGACCATGCTGTGAGTCTGCCAGAAACTCTGAAAAACCATTGGGATGCTCAGATACTGAGTGGTATCCTCGGTGAGCGCAGGATGCGGCGCTTGACGAGAGGATCTACCGGACGTGAGCGAGCCATCGAACAGGAAGAGCGGGTCCCCGGTCACCGAAACACTGGGCACGGTGCCCGATCTCGGCGCATCGGCACAGCCCCCGAGCAGGGCGGTCCGGGTGTGGGCCGTAGTAGGCGGTGCTGTTCTGCTGCTGCAGCTCTACGTGTGGATCCGGTGGGTCTCGGGGCCTTACTTCACTCGAGTTCCCGGCGGACCCAGCGATCCGCCGCTCTACATGAAGGTCCCGCTGATCCTCAACATGGTCGTGGTCTGCGTGGGCCTGCCGATCGCCTTCTACTGGTTCCTGATAAGGCCCTGGCGCCGAGAGCGCCGGATCACCCTCGACGGCCTGCTGTTCATCTCGATGGGGTTGATGTTCTTCCAGGACCCTCTGCTGAACTGGTTCAACACCTGGTGCACCTATAACAGCTGGCTCCCCAATTTCGGAGCCTGGACGCCGTACATCCCGGGCTGGGTCTCACCGGACGAACCCGGCCGAATGGTGCCCGAGCCGATCTTCACGAACTCTCCCGGCTACGCCGCCGGTGTGCTGATGCTGACCATTCTCGGGTGCTGGCTGATGCGGAAGGTGAAGTCGCGCTGGCCCGACATCAGCAACCTGCGGCTCATCCTCGTCACCTACGCGGCCGCGTTTGTGCTCGACTTCGTGATGGAGGGCCTGATCTTGCTGCCCACCGGGCTGTACAGCTACCCCGGCGCGATCCAGTCGCTGTCGTTGAACGCCGGCACCTATTACCAGTGGCCGGTGTACGAAGGCTTGATGTGGGCCGGCGTGCAGGCCGCGCTGTGCAGCCTGCGGTACTTCACCGACGATCGGGGCCGGACCATCGTCGAACGCGGACTGGACCACGTGCGGGGCGGTTTCGTCACCCAGCAGTTCACGCGGTTCCTTGCGGTCTTCGGCGCGGTGAGCGCGTGCTTCTTCCTGTTGTTCAACGTCCCGATCCAGTTCTTCGCCATGCACGGCGACCCGTGGCCGGAGGACACCGTCAAGCGCTCGTACTTCACCAACGGGCTGTGCGGCCCAGGCATCGACACCCCCTGCCCCGATCCCGCGCTGCCCATCCCCACCCGCGAGTCCGGCTACGTCAACGTCGACGGACAGCTGGTTTTGCCCGACGGCGTCGAGATGCCTCGGACCGTGCCCTTCGAGACGGGGAATTGAGTAGTGACCATCACAACCACACCCACAACGTCGCCGCTTCCTGACACCGCCTCCGCCGCACCGTATTACCGGGCGGTCGGAGACGAGGTCGAGGTCTTTCGGGCGGCCGCCCGCCGGGGTGTGCCCGTTCTACTCAAGGGACCCACCGGATGCGGCAAGACCCGCTTCGTCGAGGCGATGGCCCACGACCTGGGGCGCGACCTGATCACCGTGGCCGGACACGAAGACATGACGTCAGCCGACTTGATAGGTCGCTTCCTGCTCAAGGGTGGCGAGACCGTCTGGGTGGACGGCCCGCTGACACGCGCGGTCCGGACGGGGGCGATCTGCTATCTCGACGAGATCGTGGAGGCGCGTCAGGACACCACGGTCGTCATCCACCCGCTGGCTGACCACCGGCGCGAACTCCCGGTCGACCGCCTCGGCATCACGTTGCAGGCAGCGCCCGGTTTCCAGCTGGTGATCTCCTACAACCCCGGCTACCAGAGCGTCCTCAAGGACCTCAAGCAGTCGACCCGGCAGCGGTTCGTCGCTATCGAGCTCGCCTTCCCGCCGCCCGACATCGAGATCGACGTCGTCGCGCGCGAATCCGGTGTCGACGTCACCACGGCACAGTCCATGGTGAGTGTCGGCGCCGCGATCCGCACCCTGGACGGTTCTCCGCTGCACGAGGTGGTGTCCACCCGCCTGCTCGTGCTGGCGGGAATCCTGGTGGCGGAAGGGCTCAGTGTGCGCAGCGCCGTGCAGTCCGCCATCGTCCAGGTGCTCTCCGACGATGCCGGCATGATCCGCGCCCTCGGTGAGCTGGTCGACGCGGTCCTGTCGGCTCGTGGCCGAGCCTGACCCCTCCGGCCCCGGCCGCTTCGCGCTGCTGGCGGGCTTCGTGGCCGGCCGGTCGCTGGAGGTGGCGTCCGCCCCAGCGGGTGAGGCGGCCTACACCGACGGCGGAGTGGTGTTCGTCTCCGTCGGCGGTGACCTCACCGAACAACGGCGGGAGGTGCTGGTCCAGAGCGCGCTGCTGGGAGCCGGCAGTCTGCGTCCCACGCACGTGAAATTCCTGCGGGGGCGGCCATCGGTGGCGCGACGCTATCTCGGCCTCGAGGGTCGGCGTGCGCTCGCCGACCTGGCCGCCCGGATGCCGTCGGCCGGCACACTCGCGCCCGCCGACGGGCCACTGACGAGCAGCCCTGAGGATTCACTTGCGTTGGCGCGCAGCCGGACTCGGCTCGAAGAGCCGCCGCCCTGGTTCGGAGTGCTGCGGCCGTCCCGGCTCCTGACGGCGACCTCGTCGCGCGGCTCCACCCCGAGTGACGGCGACTTACGTGTGCAGCTCACCCCGTCGGACACCGACGACGAGAGCGACGACAACCGCGAAGAGACCGAGGGGAGCAAGCTCCTTCAGCTGTTCGAGGCGCCGCTGACCGGTTCGTCGACCGTCGCCGACTTCCTCAAGAAGCTGTTCGGCAACTCCAAACCCTCCGAGGGAAACGCTGCCGGCGGCGAGCTGCGGGTCGGGTCAGCCCGCAGAACGCGCGAGGTGGGCGCAAGCGCCCGGCCACTACCGACGCGGATCCAGTTCTCCGACGAGGACAGACCCGGGGCGGCAGTAGGAGTGGGCGGTGCGCTCCACCCGGAGTGGGACGTCTTCAGCAGTCGGTATCGGCCCGACTGGTGTCGTGTCCTTGACCTACCGCTCACTGCGGCGGCCGACGCGACAGCCGGCGGCGTGGCCCGTGACGAGGTGCTCACGCGCAGGCTGGCCCGGGTGGGACTCGGGCTGACGGTGTTGCGTGGCCGCCCCGACGGCGACGAACTCGACCTCGACCCCCTCATCGACATGGCCATCGACCTGCGCTGCGGACAGTCGCCGCCGGAGAACGTCTACACCGAACGGCGGAAGCTGGCTCGCAACCTCGGGGTGCTCATCCTGCTCGACTCCTCGGGGTCGGCTACCGATACCGACGCCGGCGGGCTGACCGTGCACGACCACCAGCGTCGCGCCGCGGCCACTCTCGCAGTAACCCTTGAAGAGCTCGGAGACCGCGTCGCGCTCTACGCGTTCCGCTCGCAGAGTCGCCACGACGTGCATCTGCTGCGCATCAAGTCCTTCGCGCAACGCTTCAGCGCGGTGGAGCGAGCCCGTCTCAACGGGCTGCAACCGTTCGGCTTCACCCGTCTGGGCGCCGGCATCCGGGGGGCCGGCGAAATCGTGAAAGCTCAAGCAGGAACGCCCAACCGACTGCTCGTCGTGCTCTCCGACGGCTATCCCTACGACAGTGGGTACGAAGGAAAGTACGCCGAGGCCGACACCCAGCGGGCGCTGGCCGAGCTGCGCGCAGACGGTGTCGCGTGCCTGTGCCTGTCGATCGGCACGGCGGCGGACTCGGCGACGCTCGCGCGGGTGTTCGGATCCGTCGGGCACGCGAGTGCCGCGGAGCTCGCCGAACTCAGCCCGCAGATGGACAAGCTTTTCCTGAATGTGCTGCGGGAACTGGCCGCACCGTCGACAACGAGTGTCCGCTCGCAGAGGTACGGATGGTCGCCGCTCGTCTCAGAGCGGACGTTGTTCCATCGGTAGTCGATTGACGCAGGTCGGTGCGTGTGTGGAGCCGATGACGGGAATCGAACCCGCGTATTCAGCTTGGGAAGCTGATGTTCTGCCATTGAACTACATCGGCCGTGTTGTGAAGGGCAAGGCTAACACGCGCGAAACCTCGCCTGGTGTGCGCTCGAGCGCACACCAGGCGAGGTCCTCACGTCAGGTCAGAGGGCGACGCTCACCGGCAGCGGTGTGATCGGCGCCTGCACCGAAACCGTCGTCGTCGCGCCACTCGAATCGGTGGCGGTGATCAGGAACGTGTCCTCCGGCGGGGTGGTGCTAAACCGTCCCGGACCGCTGGTGTAGAAGGTCTGCGGAAGTCCCAGGGGTCTGCCCGCAGAGAACGTCGTGACGACGATCGAGACCTGCTCTCCCGCGACGAGATCGAGCGTGACCCGCGGGCAGAACCCCGTGTTGCCGCCACAGCCGGTCACCGGCACGGTGTGTGCGCGGCTATCGTCGTTGAGAACCACGGCACTGGTCTCTGGCGAGCTGGGGTCAAATGTCCCGCGGTACATGATCATCACGGTGTCCACAGGGGCTTCCGTCTGGCCGAAGACGTATGTCTGCGTGGCGGTCGCGGTGAAGAACGTCGCGATGTAGTTCCGGGTGGCGCCGCGCTGAGTCAGTTGACTGATGTTGCGTAGTCCGTCCGTAGTGCTGCCGAACGTGCCCTGGGTGACCTGCGAGGGATCGGTGAGGTTGATCGTCCCGCCGGTCGTTCCGCCGCTGACCGCCGCTCGCGCGTCGTCCGTCGGTGTGTAGACGAACGCGCCCGTGTTCGGATCGATCGTCACGTTTCCGTACGGGGTATTCACCGGCGCGCTGTAGGTGATCGTCCCACCCTCAGGGTCCGTCGCGCCGACCGTGCCCCGCACCTCTCCTGACGTCGGGTCGGCGGCGCCGGTGTTCACGCCCGTGATCACCGGTGCGTCGTTGACACTCTCGACGGTCACTGTCACCGTCGCCGGTCCGCTCGAGAAGGTCCCATCCGTCGCCGTGTAGGTGAACGTGTCGACGCCGAAGACGTTCGCGTTCGGCGTGTAGGTGTATGAGCCGTCGCCATTGCGCACCAGCGTGCCGTTGGCCGGCTGGGTGAACGAGTCGACGGCCAACGTTCCGCTCGAGGTGCTGACGTCGTTGCCCAGCAGTGTTCCCGGCAGGAACGTCACCGAGGTGTCCTCGGTGGCGTCCAGCGCGTCGTCGGTGGCCACCGGCCCGTCGTCGACGGCCGCGACGGTGATCGTGACCGTGGCCAGCGCGCTGGTCGTGGTGCCGTCGGACACCGAGTAGGTGAAGGTGTCGGTGCCGTTGAAGTTGGCGTTGGGCGTGTAAGTGAATGAGCCGTCCGCGTTGTGGACAAGTGTGCCGTTGGCCGGCGCCGCCCCGATGACCGCCGTCAGCGTGTCACCGTCGGCATCGGTGTCGTTGCCCAACAGCGCATCTCGCGGGAAGGTGACTGAGGTGTCCTCGGTGGCTTCCACTGCGTCGTTGGTGGCGACGGGTGCGTCGTTGACGGCGTTGACCGTGACAGTGACTGTGGCGGTCACGCTTTCGGTGCCATCGCTGACGGTGTAGGTGAAGGTGTCAGTGCCATTGAAGTCCGCGTCGGGGTTGTAGCTGATGGTGCCGTCGCGGTTGATCCAGAGGTCGCCGTGTTCGGGTTGGGTGTAGCCCTCGACGGAGAGGTCGTCACCGTCGATATCGGTGTCGTCGGCGAGCAGGTCGGCCGGGTTGACGATCAACAGGCCGTCCTCGTCGACGGACACGGCGTCGTCGGTCGCGACGGGTGCGTCGTTGACGGCGTTGACGGTGACCGTGACTGTCGCCGTGGCGCTTTCGGTGCCGTCGGTGACGGTGTAGGTGAAGGTGTCGGTGCCGGTGAAGTCCGCGTCGGGGTTGTAGCTGATGGTGCCGTCGCGGTTGATCCAGAGGTCGCCGTGCTCGGGTTGGGTGTAGCCCTCGACGGAGAGGTCGTCACGGTCGATATCGGTGTCGTTGGCCAGCAGGTCGGCCGGGTTGACGACGAGCAGGCCGTCCTCGTCGACGGACACGGCGTCGTCGGTCGCGACGGGTGGGTCGTTGACGGGGTTCACGGTCACGGTGACTGTGGCGGTCGTGGCTTTGATGCCGTCGGTGACGGTGTAGGTGAAGGTGTCGGTGCCGGTGAAGTCGTCGTCGGGGTCGTAGGTGAAGGTGCCGTCGCGGTTGATCCAGAGGTCACCGTGTTCAGGCTGGGTGTAACCGTCGATGGACAGGTCGTCACCGTCAGGGTCGCTGTCGTTGGCCAGCAGGTCTCCCGGGCTGACGATCAGCAGGCCGTCTTCGTCGACGGTGACGCTGTCGTTGCCGGCCACGGGCGCGCGGTCGGTCGCTGCGACGTTCACGGTGATGATCGCCCAGTCGCTGTGCCCCCCGAACAGGCCGTGGACGTGGAAGTCGTCGCTGTCGTAGTCGGACACCCGCACCAGGAATCTGTCCCGGCCGCCGGTGAGTGCGAACTCGTTGTCGGCGTCATAGGTGAATGTCCCCGTGGCGGGGTCGACGGTGACGGTGCCGTGCTTGGGGCCGAACCACTTTCCCCGCGCCACCCGATAGGTCAGTGGGTCGTCGTCGGCATCCGTGCCGCCGAACGCGATCGGGACGCTGACGTCCTCGTACTCGTCGAGCGTTACGTCGACCTGCTGGTTGTCCAGCACGGGCCGACGGTTGAACAGCGTGCGCCGCGACTCCCGGTTCGCGACGCTCAGCATGCTCCACAGGCCGGTACCGGCGGGGGCGTCGGGCTCGGCCGGCGCTGCCGGTTCGTCGAGCTCCACGACCGCCGTCTCGGCCACCACGTGCGGCGACGTCACCACCGACGTCGCGATGAGGGTCCTCGTCGGCCGCGCCACAGACCTGCGGAGGGGAGCCTTCGGGGCGCTTTCCGCCTGCGTGGCCTCCGCGTCGGGGGCTGCGACCGCAGGTGCGTCAGTCCCGCGGACCTCGACGGCGTCCTCGTCATCCGTTCTGGTCGTTCGTGTGGGCGCGGCCGGCTTCTCGAGCTTGTTGCGTCGTTGGGTACGCGGCGACGCATCGTCAGCGGAGCTGTTGTTCTTGGCGGAGCTGTCGTTCTTGGTGGAGCCGCGCTTGCCTCGCGTGGACGTCGACGTGGCGGAGGGTGAGGAATCCGGCCGCGAGACGGACTGGTTGTCCGAGGACGAGCTGGTGGATGTGGAGTCGCTGTCAGCCGACGCGACGCCGGTGGCGCTGCTGGCTATCGCAAACCCGACTCCCACTACCACAGCTAATGCGCCGACGCGCCCGATGTGGGTACCGTGGGCGAGCGCCGCCGCTGTCGCAGTCGCGTGCCGATTGTTTGACCGTGCTTTCATGGATGTTTCCCCCAATTGACAGCCCGGACTTGATATTTGAGGCACTACGGTGGAACGTGCAGACGCGATGGCCCCCCGGGCAGCAACGCACCACGACGACACGTGGGATAGGACAGAGACACCAGTCGCCGCATCACACGGCCATCCCCGATAGCAAAACTGGTGACGGGATCGAAGCTAACATGCGTTCGCAAATTCGTGCGGGAATCTGTGGGAAAAATTGTTGCTGACGTAAGATTTTCTGTGAATTTTTCCCAACCGTTCACAACCGGCGCGTTCTGTGTGGAGGCCCGCCGCCCGCCCCCGGGCGGATTCCCGCCGTTACGCTCGTCCCGTGCTGCTCTCCGACCGCGACATTCGGGCCGAGATCGACGCCGGACGGCTCGGCGTCGACCCGTGCGACGACAGTCTGATCCAGCCCTCCAGCGTCGATGTCCGCCTCGACAGCCTTTTCCGCGTCTTCAACAACACCCGCTACACGCACATCGACCCCGCACTGCGGCAGGACGACCTCACCACCCTCGTCGAGCCCAAAGAAGGGGAGCCGTTCGTACTGCACCCCGGAGAGTTCGTCCTCGGTGCCACGCTCGAGCGCTGCACGCTGCCCGACGACCTCGCCGGCCGCCTGGAAGGCAAGTCCTCGCTGGGCCGCCTCGGCCTGCTCACGCACTCGACCGCGGGCTTCATCGATCCGGGGTTCTCCGGCCACATCACGCTCGAGTTGTCGAACGTCGCGAACCTGCCGATCACGTTGTGGCCCGGCATGAAGATCGGCCAGCTCTGTCTGCTGCGGCTCACCAGCCCGGCCGAGTATCCCTACGGCAGCGACAAGGTGGGCTCGAAATACCAGGGCCAACGCGGCCCCACGCCGTCGCGGTCGTACCAGAACTTCCTCCGGTCGAATTGACCGCGGCGGGAATCACCGTCCGGCGGGTAATGTCATAACAACTGGCGCGCCGGCTGCGAATCACCGTCGTACAGCTAACCGCGACGTGTGTAACACCGTGGCTGTCCGCGCCGATGAAGTACTAGTTGTCAGTGCTCACCGCCCAGGTGGGCCCGTACAGCGACCAGGCTGCAGCAAATATTTGGAGGGGTCGAGTGGACATCGTTCTCGGTGTGTCGATGACACCTACGACGGTCCGCATGGTGCTGGTGGAAGGCGAAAAGGCAGACGGCGTCACCGTTGACCATGACGTCTTCGACGTCACGTCGCCCGACGCTTCGGCAAACGTTGCCGAACATGTCGTCGCCGCCATCCAGGGCACCAAGGAGAGCGCGGAGTCCGGGGGGCATCACCTCAAATCCATCGGCGTCACGTGGAGTGACCACACCGAGGCGTCGGCTCTACGCGACGCGCTCACCGCGCAGGGCATCGACGACGTCATGCTCGTCGCCGAAAGCCATGCCGCCGCCTCGTTGGCGCAAGCGGTTGGGCGCGCGGTCGGATACGACACGACCGCTCTGCTCTTCGTCGACCGGGACACCGCGACGCTGTCGGTGGTCCGCACCGACGACGGCTCGGTGGTCAAAGTCCTCAGCCGTTCCCTGCACAGCACCGACGCCATGGCCGTGCTCACCGAGATGGCTCACGCGGTGGCCGCGCAGGACACCCCGCCGCAGGGAATGTTCGTCGTCGGCTCCGGTGTCGACGTCAGCTCCGTGAAGTCCCATCTCGAACACCTCGTCGCCCTGCCTGTCAGCGCGCCCGACGATGCGGATCTCGCCCTGGCCCGCGGCGCAGCGCTGGCGTCCGCGGCCGCGCCGGCCTTCGAAGCGACCACCGTCGGGCTCGCCTACTCGCAAGATCCCGACGGCGACACCGCCGGCTCGGTGTATGCCGGGCTCGCCGGCGCCGACACCCAGCTCGCGCCCGTCGGCGCCGAGGTGGTCGACGAGTTCGTACAGACCGAGATGCGTGAGGCCGAGGAGGGCCGCAAGCCGTTCCTCCTGGTCGGCAGCGCGTTGACGTCGGTGTTCGTCATCGGTGTCGTCGCCCTGGTCATTTCGCTCGCCGTCAGCATTCGTCCGACGGTCGACTCGCGGCCGAGTCCCGCGCAGGCGGCGATCGTGCCGAGCAGCCAGGCTCCCGCGCCCGCGCCGATCGAGCAGGCCGCCCAGGTGCCGGCCGACCCGCCGCCATCGGCGGAGACCATCAAGCCTCCGGTGCCCGTCGCGGTGCAGCAGACTCCACAGCAGGCGCCGCGCACCGTCTACGTCGAGCAGGCCCCCGCTCCGGCTCCCGCCGCCCCGGCTCCCGCGCCCGCCCCGGCGGCGCCGCCTCCCGCGCCGGTGCCGGCACCCCCGGTCGTGGCCCCGGTGCCTGCGCCCGTCGTGGTGCCTCGGCCGATCATCGTGGTGCCGCAGCGGCAATGGCCGGTGTTCGCGCCGCCGAAGCCCGCGTGGACATGGCCGAGCCAGCCGGAGGCTCCCGAGCCCGACGAGCCGGAGACCCCGCCGTGGACGCCGCCGGTGACGCAGCCGCAGGTTCCTCAGGTGCCGTCGGTGCCGCAGACGCCGCAGTGGCCCGGATCGAGCTCCGGGAGCGGTCGCGGTGGTGACGACTACCCCAGCGGGTCCGGCAGTTACGGCGGTTCGGGTGGTTCCGCCGGCTTCGGTGGGCCGAGCGGTTCGGGGTCGTCGTCGCGTGGCGGTTCGGGCAGCGGACCCTCGGGCGGCGAGAAGTGTTTCCTGATCTTCTGCGCGCCCGGTGGGGGCGGCCGCGGCTAGCCGACCGAGCTGATCGTCGCGTCGCAGATCGGCAGGTTCACCTCCAGTAGGTGTGATTTCGTCGTGTTGGGTGCCGTGACGACGAGCGTTCCGGTGCGCCCACATCCGTTGCCTGTAGCGGTGTCGATCGCCGACGACTGCACGTCGGCGGTCGCCTTCTCGCCCGGCTGCAGCTCCAGATGCGGTGCGGAGTTCTGCGGCCGGCGCTCGACATGCACCAGCACTCCGCCGGCCGCCGTCACCAGGTCGGCGCCCGGATAGCCCACGAGGACACACGCCTGCGCTGAGCTGTTGGTGAACGTCACGTCCACCCGGCGCAGCGTGTCCGCCTCGGCCACGGGTCCCGCGGCGACGGTCAGATCGTTGTTGCCGCACGCCGCCGGTACGGCAGGCGTTGTTTCCGTTGGTGACGGGGGCGGGGCGGCCGTAGTGGACGGCGCCGGGGACGCGGTTGCGGATGGCTCCGCGGTTGCAGACGGCTTTGTGGTCGTGGAGGGCGCAGCCGTCACGGTGACCGTCGTCGTCGTCGACGGCGCCTCGGGGCGGTCGGAACCGCAGCCGGCGAGCAGAAGCGCCGCGGCGGCACCTGAGATGAGCAGGGGTGTTGTCCTCATGGCATCAGTACAGAGCACGCCGCGGGCTACCGATCCCAATTTCGCGGCACGCGACCGTCACTTCCCGTTGATCTGGCGGCCAGTGTCGCGTTATGACCACCTCATTCCGGGCACCTATAGAGGCACTATGCGATGCACCGTTTTCGGCACCGGTTACCTCGGCGCCACCCATGCCGTCGGGATGGCAGAGCTCGGCCACGAGGTGATCGGCGTCGACATCGACCCCGGCAAGATCGCCAAACTGGCCAGCGGCGACGTCCCGTTCTACGAGCCGGGACTGCCAGAGATGTTGCAGCGCAACCTCGATACCGGCCGACTGCACTTCACCACCGACTACGCCGAGGCTGCCGACTTCGCCGACGTCCACTTCCTCGGCGTCGGAACACCGCAGAAGAAGGGTGAATACGGCGCCGACCTGAAGCACGTGTACGCGGTGATCGATGCGCTCGTACCCCAGTTGCGCCGCCCCGCGGTGATCGTCGGTAAATCCACCGTGCCCGTCGGAACCGCAGCCGATCTCGTCGACCGCGCCGCTGCGCTGAGCCCGGAAGGGATACCCGTCGAGATCGCGTGGAATCCCGAGTTCCTGCGAGAAGGACTCGCCGTCCACGACACACTGCATCCCGACCGCATCGTCGTTGGCGTACAAAAGGAGTCGCAGCTGGCCGAGGCCGCGATCCGGGCGCTGTACGCGCCGCTGCTCGAGGACGGCGTACCGTTCCTGTTGACCGATCTGCAGACGGCGGAACTGGTCAAGGTCTCCGCGAATGCCTTTCTGGCCACCAAGATCTCGTTCATCAACGCGATCTCCGAGGTCTGCGAGGCCGCCGGCGCCGACGTGACGACGCTGGCCGACGCCCTGGGGTACGACGCCCGCATCGGGCGACGGTTCCTCAACGCCGGCTTGGGTTTTGGTGGCGGCTGCCTGCCCAAGGACATCCGCGCGTTCATGGCGAGAGCCGGCGAGCTCGGCGCCAATCACGCGCTCACGTTCCTGCGCGAGGTCGACAGCATCAACATGCGCCGCCGTACCCGCATGGTCGAGTTGGCGACCACCGCATGCGGAGGCTCTCTGCTCGGCGCCAACGTGGCCGTCCTGGGGGCGGCGTTCAAACCCGAGTCCGACGACGTCCGCGATTCGCCTGCATTGAACGTTGCCGGGTTGCTGCAGCTCAACGGCGCGACCGTCAACGTCTACGACCCCAAAGCGATGGAGAACTCGCGCCGGCTGTTCCCTACCCTGACGTACGCGACGTCGGTCGCCGAGGCCTGCGACCGTGCCGACGCTGTCCTGGTGCTGACCGAGTGGGACGAGTTCGTCGACCTGGACCCCGAGACGCTCGCCGATACGGTGCGCACCAAAGTCATTGTCGATGGCCGTAATTGCCTTGCCATCGAGCGGTGGCGGCAGGCCGGCTGGAAGCTCTATGCGCTGGGTAGACCAGCTGGCTAAGCTCAGGTGATGTCTGGATTCCAACACCGGCTGCGATGGTTGGTCCTGCACGGCATCGTCCGCGGCCTGTCCAGGGTCGGCGCCCGGCGCGGTGATCCGCAGGCCCGGCTGATCGCCGATCCCGCGGTGAGGGCAGATCCCGCGGCGTTCGCCGACGAGATGCGAGCTCGCGGCCCCGTCGTCCGCTCCCGCACAGCACTGATGACGTTCGACCACGCCGTCGCCAACGAGGTCCTGCGCTCCGACGACTTCCACGTCATGAGCCTCGGGGCCGGCCTGCCCCCGATCCTGCAACGCATCAACGAGAAGACCCGCACCGGGCTGCTGCACCCGATCGAGCCTCCGTCGCTGCTGTCGATCGAACCGCCCGAGCACACCCGCTGCCGCAAGATGGTGTCGTCGGTGTTCACCACTCGCGCGGTCGCCGCGCTGCGCGACCGCGTACAGGACACTGCGGACGGGCTGCTGGACCGCCTCGAGGGTGAGAACGGCGTCGTCGACGTCGTGGACGCCTACTGCGCCCAGCTGCCGGTTGCGGTCATCAGCGACATCCTGGGTGTGCCGGAGGCGGACCGGCAGCAGATCCTGCGCTTCGGCGAACTCGCCGCCCCCAGCCTGGACATCGGCCTGTCCTGGAAGCAGTACACGAGTGTCCACCAAGGCCTCGTCGGGTTCAACGCATGGCTGACCCATCACCTCGACGAGCTGCGCCGAAATCCCGGCGATGACCTGATGAGCCAGCTGATCCTGGCCAGCGCGCAGGCTGAGGAAGGCGCCCAGCTCTCCCAGCGCGAGCTCCTGGCCACCGCGGGCCTGGTCCTCGCAGCCGGCTTCGAGACCACGGTCAACCTGCTGGGCAACGGCATCCGAATGCTCCTGCAGTCGCCCGGACACCTCGAGACACTGGCCGCCCGCCCCGAGCTGTGGCCCACCGCCGTCGAGGAGGTGCTCCGGCTCGACTCACCCGTGCAGATGAGCGCCCGCTTCGCCCGCAAGGACGTCGACATCGCCGGCACCCACATCACCCGGGGCGAGTTGATCATCCTCCACCTGGCCGGGGCGAACCGCGATCCCAAGGTGTTCACCGATCCGCACCGCTTCGACCTCGAGCGGGAGAACGCGGGCAAGCACCTGTCGTTCTCCGGTGGCCGGCACTTCTGCCTCGGCGCCGCGTTGGCCCGCACCGAGGGCGAAGTCGGGTTGCGCACCTTCTTCGAGCGCTACCCCGGTGCGCAGCTCGCCGGAACCGCCCAGCGGAGGGACACCCGCGTGCTGCGCGGGTGGTCAACATTGCCGATCACCCTTGGGAGCGCGCGCACCGCGCTAGCGTGAGGTGGTGGACTTCCGAGCAGCTCTGCTCGAGCAGACTCGAGCTTTCGGCGATCTGATCCGTACGGCAGACCCGGCGACACCGGTGCCGACGTGCGGCGACTGGAACCTCAAACAGTTGTTCCGTCACGTCGGACGCGGAAACCGTTGGGCCGCACAGATGATCCTCGAGCGCCGCAACCAGGAGCTCGATCCGAGAGACGTGCGCGACGGCAAACCGCCGGACGACCCGGACGCTGCCGCGGACTGGCTGGTGAGGGGCGCGGAACTGATCGGCGAGGCGATCGATCGGGTCGGCGCCGAGACTCGCGTGTGGACGTTCGTCGGGCCCCGACCGGCGGGCTGGTGGATACGGCGACGACTGCACGAGGCCACCGTGCACCGTGCCGACGCTGCCCTGGCCCTCGGTGTGCCGTTCGAGCTGGCGCCGGATCTGGCCGCGGATGCCCTCAGTGAGTGGATCGACCGTGTGACCGAGGACCGGCGGCGTCCGCCGGCCCTGGACCGGGACCAATCCATTCACCTTCACGCCACCGATTCGGATTTGGGACCGACGGGGGAGTGGATGATCGTCCACGACGCAGAAGGCGTGTGGTGGTCACACGACCACGGCAAGGGCAGTGTGGCGCTGCGGGGCCCGGCGACGAATCTGCTGCTGGCCACGGTGCGCCGCATCGGCACCGCCGATGCGGGCCTCGAGGTTCACGGCGACACCGCCGTCTGGGACGGCTGGCTGGAACGCACGCCGTTCTGAGCGGCCTAAGCTCTCGATCATGACCACTTCGGAGATGGCGACCGTGCTCGCCTGGCACGACGCCCTCAACGCCGGCGACCTCGACACGCTGGTGTCGCTGTCCAGCGACGACATCGAGATCGGTGACGCCCACGGCGCGGCACAGGGTCACGCCGCACTGCGGTCCTGGGCGCAGGGACTGGGCCGCACGATCGAACCCGGTCGCATCTACGTGCACGACGGTGTCGTCGTGGTCGAGGAGAAGGTCGAAGGCGAAGGTCCGGCCGCGTCGGCCTTCAGGGTGGTCGCCGATCACGTGACATCGGTGTTCCGGCACGACGATCTGGCTGCCGCGCTGGCCGCCACGGAACTCACCGAAGCAGACCTCACCGGCTGATGCGCGGCATCATCCTGGCCGGCGGATCTGGCACCCGGCTGTACCCGATCACCATGGGTGCCAGCAAGCAGCTGCTGCCGGTGTACGACAAGCCGCTGATCTACTACCCGCTGTCGACGTTGATGATGGCGGGTATCCGTGACATCGCCGTCGTCACCACCCGCGAGGACGCGCCCGCGTTTCGCCGGCTGCTCGGCGACGGGGCGGACTTCGGTGTCAATCTCAGCTACGCCGTGCAGGACGAACCCGAGGGCCTGGCACAGGCTTTCATGATCTGCGCCGACCACATCGGAACCGATTCGGTGGCACTCGTGTTGGGCGACAACATCTTCTACGGTCCCGGACTGGGAACCAGCCTGCGGCGTTTCCACACCGTCGAGGGCGGATCGATCTTCGCGTACTGGGTCGCTGATCCGTCCGCCTACGGTGTGGTGGAGTTCGACGACGACGGGACGGCGTTGTCGCTGCAGGAGAAACCGGCCACACCGAAATCGCACTACGCGGTGCCGGGCCTGTACTTCTACGACAACGACGTCATCGAGATCGCGCGCTCGCTACGAAAATCGGCGCGGGGCGAATACGAGATCACCGAAATCAACCAGCGGTATCTCGAGCAGGGCCGGCTCAGCGTCGAGGTGCTCGCGCGCGGTACGGCCTGGCTGGACACGGGGACGTTCGACTCGTTGCTCGACGCGAGCGATTACGTACGCACGATCGAACGCAGACAGGGCCTCAAGATCAGCGTGCCCGAAGAGGTAGCGTGGCGGGTCGGTTTCATCAGCGACGACGAATTAGCCGCGCGCGCAAATAAACTCCTGAAGTCTGGCTACGGCGCGTATCTTCTGGAGCTTCTGGACCGCTGACCCGACTCGCGCATATATTGCTCATTGCCATACAGCCGTATTGGCCGTAAGTTTGCTGTGAACTCAACGGGGAGGACCAGTCATGGCGTGGGAGAACTGCATAGGTCGTGTCGGGGGATTAGCCGTGGCATTGGGAATCGGCTCCGCGATCGCAGCGGTACCGACCGTGGCCTGGGCCCAACCTGACGACACCCCGTCGGTCAGCGCCTCCGCCGGCCCCGCGAAAGCCTCAGCGGATACGAAGGCTGACACGAAGGCTGACAAGAAGGCCGACAAGCCGCTAGCCAAGCGCGGGTTCGGCGCGAAGCCGGCCGAGGCCGCCGACGCCGACGATGCGAAATCGGTTGTCTCATCAGCAGATACTGAAAGCGAAGCAGAAGCGCCCACCAAAGGCCGGCTGTTCAAACCCCTGTTCACGCCGCGGCCGGCAGCCGGGAAGGACGACCGCGACGACGATTCCGAGCCCGCCGCCGCGCCTCTGCTTCTGACGATGCTCGCCTCTGCCCGCCAGCAGGCCGAGGAGCGCCGGGCCGACCGGGCAGCAGCGGCGGCAACCTCGAGCGCCGTCCAGGCGAGCCCCTCCTTAGTGGCAGACCCCGCCGACACCGAGATCCGTGGAGTGCCGGACGGACCCGTGGTCATCGGCTCGACCGGCACGGTGTATCAGGTCACTCACGACGCGGACGGAACCCGCGTCAGCATCGTCGACAGCAGCGGGAACGTCATCACCACCAGCGATGCGATCGCCGGTACATCGGGCTCGTCGATCCCGGTCGCCAGGCCGGATGGCTCGCTGGTGGTCGTCACGACCAACGACCGCGCCACCCGCTCCACGCTGTGGTCGGTGAACAGTCAGGGCGAGGTCACGAAGATCGCGACGGTCGCCGGATTCACCAGCGGACGGCCGCAGGTGGGGGCCGACGGTTCGCTGTACTTCGGCACCAACATCCCCTTCATCTTCAGCCCCATCGGGAACATCGACTACCGCACGGTCCGCGTCTCGCCGACCAACACGGTGCGGACATACGCTTCCGACACGAGCGTGACGCTGGCGATCGACGGCAGTGCGTACCTGGTGTCGTCCCAGTTCGGTAGTCGGACGCTGCGTGCCATCGGACCAGACGGGAAGACGAAGACATTCCTGTTGCCCGGCGGGACCGACGGCATGGACCCGATCCGCGGCGAGGACGGATACATCTACCTTCCCGTCGGAGTCCGAACGCTGTTCGGTGGCAAGACAACTCGGATCTACACGATGCGAGACGGCGACAGCACCATTCGCACCGTGGCGGGTCTGCCGAGCGTCTACACGGTGAAGAACGACGGCGTCTACCTCGCGACCGTCACCTACCCGGGCAACACCGATGTCGGCAACGGCAGCACGTCCATCTACATCATCAACCCGACCGCCATCACCACGCCGAGGGTCATCGACGCACGCCTGCGCAGCTTCCAGGTCAGTGCAGAGGGCACGATCTACGCCGTGGTCAGAGACCCCGCCAGCACGCCGGTCGTCGTCATCAGTCCCGATGGCACCACACGCAGCACCGTCGAACTGCCCGGCACCGCACCATTCCTGACTGCCGCCAACCAGGTCCTCGGCGGGGGAGAACAAACCGACGACAACGGATACGTCACCTACACCGCGGACGGCTCGAATTACCTTGCTGTGCTGAACCCCGATGGGTCGGTCAACCGCACCATCGCGCTGCCCGCAGGGACCGTGCCGGGCAATGTGTTCTTCGGTCCCGACGGCGCGGCCTATCAGATCAACCAGGTGCGTCAACTCGGCGGCGCAGCGACCGCGCAGATCCTGCTGACCTTGTCGAACGACACCTTCTCACCCGAGGTGCGAGGCCCGGCGCTCGTCAGCGGTCAGGCCGACGTCCAGTTCGCCCCCGACGGCAGCGGCTACCTGATCCTGCGCAACGATCCCGCTCTCGGCCTGCAGATCGTCGGCTTCGACTCCACCGGATTGACGGGGGTGGCCCAGACGCTGACACATCCCGTGACCACGGCATACCCGATCTACCCCGTGCAGACGCTTGTGTTCGGGCCCGACGGCACTGGCTACGCCGCGAGTAACGCCCCCGACGACCCGGCGGTGTACGCGTTCACCACGACCGGAGTGACCAAGGTGCTCGACCTCGACGACGGCACGCGTCCGACGGACATCCCCGTCGTCGGCCCCGATGGCACCGTCTACGTCACCACGGTCAGCGCCGACGGCTTCACCACCGTGCACACCATCGTGCCCGTGGTCTAGGTCGCGGCACGGTTCGGGGTGGCCAGCACCGCCGCGATGCCGGTGGTCAGCGGCACCGACAGCGCCAGTGCGATGCCGCCGACCGCCGAGCGGGCGATCTCGATCGCCACGCTCTCACTGGTCAGCACGTCGCCGAGTGACCGATTGGCGACGCTGAACAGCAGCAGGAGCGGCAACGCGCTGCCGGCATAGGCGAGCACCAGCGTGTAGACGGTGCTGGCGATGTGGTCGCGCCCCACCCGCATCGCGCCGACGAACACGGCCCGCCGGCCTGCTGATTCGACTCCGGCCAGCTCGAACACGGCCGAGGCCTGCGTGATGGTGACGTCGTTGAGGACGCCGAGAGAGCCGATGATGAAGCCCGCCAACAACAATCCGGTGATCGAGACGTTGCCCAGGTAGGCGGCGACCTCGTTGTTCTGGTCTTCCGACAGTCCCGTCAGATGGGCCAGTTCGATTGCGGCCCAGGACAGTACGGCGGCGAGAAGGAGCGCGGTCAACGTTCCGAGCAGCGCGGCGCTGGTGCGCAGGCTGACACCGTGTGCGAGGTAGATGACGGCGAACAGGATCGCAGCCGACGCGACCAGCGCCACCGGAACCGCGGGTGCCCCGTCACGCAACGCCGGTAGCAGGAACACCACCAGCACACCGAAGGC
Organism: Mycobacterium sp. IDUB_1; assembly: GCF_055419625.1. Taxonomy (NCBI): domain Bacteria; kingdom Bacillati; phylum Actinomycetota; class Actinomycetes; order Mycobacteriales; family Mycobacteriaceae; genus Mycobacterium; species Mycobacterium sp. IDUB_1. The sequence continues at coordinate 1,132,968 of NZ_JBVAYA010000001.1, forward strand.
GATCACGATGCCGACCAGTGCACGCAGGCCACGCCAGCCCGCGACCGCGACGATCACCACGGCGAAGACCGCGGCCAGCACGGTCAGCGGCCACGTCCGCTCGAAGTCGTAGAACGCATAGCTCGTGGTCCCGGCGTCGTCGACCTGCCGGCTGACGCGGATGTGGTCGCCCACGGCCAGATGGGGTTGCCCGGGGCCGCCGCTGAACTCGAGCAGCGTCGTGGCGCCCTGGTTCGGCCCGGAGTCGATGTCGACCAGCGTCTGCACGCACTGCGCACCCTGCCCGGGCGCCGGGATCGGATCCGCGGTGAGAACCGCGCCGGCCGACGGGCTGCCACAGGTCGCGGTCGTGCTCGACACGACGTGGCCCGCCTCGGTGGTGACGGCGCCGCCGGCACTGTTCTGGAACGGCAGCGGGATGTCAGCCTTCTGGCTGCTGGGCCACAGCACCACCAGCCCGATCGCGACCGCGATGCCGCAGAGCGCGAGGAGGATGACGACGACCTTGGCTGCCAGCGGACCCAGTGGCGACGGGCCGCCCAGCGAGTGTGAATGGGAATGCGAGTGCGCCACCTCCGACAGAGTAGGCCGCGCAGCTGGCGGGATCACTCCGCCCACCGTTGAAATTGCTGCGGAACAGCCCCCTTCGGCGGCCCTAGTGTTCTTGTCAATCGATCTGACAGGGGGCGAAGGTGGGCAGGCAGAACAACGAGACAGCGTCGATGGACCGGGCATATCACGCGATGTTGGCGACGACAGTCCCGCTGTTTCTCGGTGAGCGGAGATTCGTGAAGAACGGCAACGAGTTCCGCCGTCAACGCGGCGCGATCTACGACGTGATCGACTTCCAGGAGAACTGGCACAACGGATCTGTGCGTTGGCACGGCTTCTTCATCAACGTCGGGGTGGGTTCGACCGAGGTGGACGCGGCGTGCGCGGCGCAGCAGCGCGCGAAGGCGGGCCGTAATCGACACCTGCTCAACCGCCGTTGGGAGTCCCTCGTTCCCGAACTCCCGTACGAGTTGCGGTTCCGACCGGACACCGACATGGCCGTCTTCAGTGCGGAGTTGTGTCGTGGACTCGGCCTGCTACTGGACGCGCTCGAACGGATCGACAGCACAGCGGCTTTGGTTCGATACGCCGTCGAGAACAACCTGTTGATCGCCTACGAAACCACGTGCTGCTACCTCGCCGCGATCGACGACATCGAGACGCTGACCTCGTATGTGGCGACGCTGCGAGACTGGTTCGGCCATCAAGAGCGGTGGGTGAACTTCAGCCGCCAGATCAGAGAAGAGACGGGACGTTGGGCGTCGGCTCTGAGCGAGCGCGGCGTCCTGGATCCGGTCACTGCCGATAGCTGACCAGGAAGTTGCCCAGGCGCTCGATGGCGTTGGACAGATCGCGTGCCCAGGGCAGCGTCACGATCCTGAGGTGATCCGGTGTGGGCCAATTGAATCCGGTGCCCTGTACGACGAGGATCTTCTCCTGCAACAGCAGGTCGAGCACCAGCTGCTCGTCGTCGTGGATCTCGTAGACCTCGGGGTCGAGCCGCGGGAAGGCATACAGCGCGCCCTGGGGCTTCACGCAGGAGACGCCGGGGATCTGGTTGAGCTTGTTCCACGCCACGTCACGCTGCTCGAGCAGCCTGCCGCCCGGCAACACGAGGTCGTCGATGCTCTGGTGTCCACCGAGCGCGACCTGAATGGCATGCTGGGCAGGCACATTGGGGCACAGTCGCATGTTCGCCAGGAGGCTGATGCCCTCGATGAAGCTGCCGGCGTTCTCTTTCGGGCCGGTGATGACCAACCATCCCGACCGATAGCCGGCGACCCGGTAGGCCTTCGACAGGCCGTTGAACGTCAGCGTCAGCACGTCGGGGGCCACCGAGGCCATCGAGATGTGCTTGGCGTCGTCGTAGAGGATCTTGTCGTAGATCTCGTCGGAGAGCAGCAGCAGTTGATGTTTGCGCGCCAGGTCGGCGATCTGCTCGAGCGTCTCGCGGCTGTACACGGCGCCGGTCGGGTTGTTCGGGTTGATGACGACGATCGCCTTGGTGCGGTCGGTGATCTTCGACTCGATGTCGGCGATGTCGGGGTTCCAGCCCTGCGTCTCGTCACACAGGTAGTGCACCGGGGTGCCGCCGGCCAGCGACGTGCATGCGGTCCACAGCGGGTAGTCGGGTGCGGGGATCAGCACCTGGTCGCCGTTGTCGAGCAGCGCCTGTAGCACCATCTGGATGAGCTCGGAGGCGCCGTTGCCGAGGAACACGTCGTCGATGTCGAACCGTGGGAACCCGTCGACCAGCTCGTAGCGAGTGAACACCGCACGCCGGGCGCTGACGATCCCCTTGGAGTCGGAGTAACCCTGCGCGTAGGGGAGCGCTTGGATGATGTCGCGCATGATGACGTCGGGGGCCTCGAAGCCGAAGGGCGCGGGGTTGCCGATGTTGAGCTTGAGGATGCGGTGACCCTCGGACTCCAGGCGCGCGGCGTGCTCGTGTACCGGTCCGCGGATCTCGTAGAGGACGTCCTGCAGCTTGCTGGACTGCGTGAACTCGCGGGGGCGCACGTGCTGGCCACTTCCGGTCTGCCAGGGCACCTGATGCGTACTCATGCGTTCGATCCTCCCACGCTGTGTCCAGGGGATTTCTGAAGCACCACTAGGCGTACTGCGCGGCACGATTGGTGTACTCCGCCCATGTGCGCTGGAAGTCCGCCGGGGACAACGTCGTCTCCCGGTGCGTGCCGACATCTCGGAACAATTCCGGTGCAAGCAATTCGAGCGCAGCAGACTGGTCCCAGAACAGCGATCGGCCGCCGTATCCAGAGTTCTCCCAGTTGTCGATGGCCCAGGAATTCGGGTGGTTCAGCATGATCTGCTTCAGGGTGTTCGGCAGACCCACAGGCCCCAACGAGCGCGCCATGTCCAGCGTCGGACCGTAGACCGTGCCGACACAACCGGCTCGGTTCGGCGTCAGATCGCAGTCGCTGCGCGGCACGTCGACGAAACTGTGGTCCAGTCCCGGCAGCTGTTCGTGGAAAACCGTTGCGCACGAGGGTCTGTCGTAGGTGCAGTTGAAAGACTCGACCGCCTCGAGGTCGCCGTCACCGGTCAACGGTCGGCCTGAGATCACCACCCGACCGATCTTCGAGCGGATCGCCGGCCCGTAGCTCACGAATGACGTGAAGGCGCCGAGGAGTAACACGTCGACCCGTTGACAGTTCGCGACGCTGTCGACGATCTGGTGCACGTAATCGTCCTGCTGCGGAGTGGGTGGCAGCGCGGTAGGCAGGAAATCATTGAGCCGGTTCATCAGCTCGCGGAACACGAGCACGAAATCCCCGAAGCTCGAGGCGATATCGGATTCGGTTCGATGAACGCCCGCACCAACGATCACGGGGATCGCGCGCTGCCCCGGCTCAGCCAGCAGCCGACTGGTGGCCGCCGCACCCAGCTCGGGTGTCGTGAATCCCTCGGTGGTGACGACGGCTGCGACATGGCGGTTGCCGACGACCATCGGCATGGACATCATGTCGTCGATGTCGAGGTCGGTGTCGATCAGCACGCACGTGTCCGGAGCTGCGCGGCTTTGCGGTGGGGCTGCCAGGCCCGAAAACGCCAACGCCGCCGTCGCGAGGACGACGGCGGCGAGAACTCTCGGCAGTCGAACGTGGGCCCTGTGTACGGGATCTGACGGAATTCCGTGCACAGGGCCCACGTTCGAGGAGTTACTTTCGGCCCGGGCGGCGAGCACCCTTGGCGATGCCGAGACCCTTCACCGGCGGCTCATCGCCGACGACGCGGGCCTCGCCGTCGCCACTGCCGTTGCTCGACGGAGCGGCGGGCTCCGGGTCCGCCGCAGCGGGCTCGGCGACGGGCTCCGGCTCGGCAGCGGGCTCGGCGACGGGCTCCGGCTCGGCCTTCGGCGCCGCAGGCGCCGCAGGAGCCGCGGCCGCCTTCTTCGCGCCCGGACGGCGGGCGCCCGCGGCGATACCCAGGCCCTTGACCTCAGGCTCCGGCTTGGCCTCCAGACCGCGGTCGGAATCTGCGGTGTCGGCGGGCTCGGTGCCCGCCTGGGCCGCGTCCGGTTCGGCGTTGGCCGGCTGCACGACCGTCGCAGCGCCCTCGTTCGGGGCCGCCTTCGGCGCTGCGGCGGCCTTCTTCGCTCCGGGACGACGGGCGCCGGACGCGATGCCCAGACCCTTGACCTCGGGCTCGGGTGTAGCCGGTGCGGCAGACGTCTCCGCCGGCTTGTCGGCGGCCGGAGCAGAGGCAGCGGGAGCGGAGGCCGCGGGAGCGGAGGCCGCGGGCGCGGCCTTCTTCGCGCCGGGCCGCTTCGCCCCGCCCGCGATGCCCAGACCCTTGACCGGGGCTGCGGCCTCGGGCTCGGCCTTGGCCGGTGCCTCGGCAGGCGCCGCTGACGCGGCGGCCTTCTTGGCTCCCGGACGCTTGGCGCCGCCTGCGAGGCCGAGCCCCTTCGCCGGAGCTGCAACAGCGGTCTTCGCCTCGGCAGGTGCGGGCGCCTCAGCCTGCTTCTCCTCGACGGGCTTCTCCTCGACGGCCTTTTCCTCGACGACCTCGGCCGGCGCGGAGGCCTCGACACGGGCCGCACGCTCCTCGGCTTCCTTGGCCGCGGTGCCCTTCTCGGGCAGCGTGACACCGGACTTGTCCAGCGAGCCGAGCAGCAGCTGGGCGACGTCGAGAACCTCCGGCGTCTTCTCCAGGCTGCGCGTGGACGTCACGTCGTCGACGCCGTCGGTCATCATCACGCGGCAGAACGGGCAGCCCGTCGCGATCGCCGATGCGCCGGTGTCCACGGCCTCTTCGGAGCGCTCCACGTTCACGCGCTTGCCGATGTGCTCTTCCATCCACATCCGGGCGCCACCGGCGCCGCAGCACAGGCCGCGCTCGGCGTGACGCGGCATCTCGGTCAGCTTGGCACCGGACGCCCCGATCAGCTCACGCGGCGCCGAGTACTCCTTGTTGTGGCGGCCCAGGTAGCACGGGTCGTGGTAGGTGATGTCCATGCCACCATCAGCCGGCTTGACCGGCACCAGCTTCTTGTCGCGCACGAGGCGGTTCAGCAGCTGCGTGTGGTGCAGCACCGTGTAGTTGCCGCCCACCTGCGGGTATTCGCGGCCCAGCGTGTTGAAGCAGTGCGGGCAGGTCACGACGATCTTGCGGTCCACCCGCTCGACACCCTCGAACAGATCGTTGAGCGTCTCGACGTTCTGCGCGGCCAGCTGTTGGAACAGGAACTCGTTGCCGGAGCGGCGGGCCGAGTCGCCGTTGCAGGTCTCGCCCTCGCCCAGCACCAGGTACTTGACTCCCGCGGTGGCGAGCAGTTCGGCGACGGCCTTGGTGGTCTTTTTGGCGCGGTCCTCGTACGCGCCCGCGCAGCCGACCCAGAACAGGTACTCGTAACCCGCGAACGACTCGACGTCCTTTCCGAACACCGGGATGTCGAAGTCGACCTCGTCGATCCAGTTCGTGCGGTCCTTGGCGTTCTGGCCCCAGGGGTTGCCCTTGTTCTCCAGGTTCTTGAAGAGGCCGCTGAGTTCGGCGGGGAACTCGGACTCCATCATCACCTGGTAGCGGCGCATGTCGACGATGTGGTCGATGTGCTCGATGTCGACCGGGCACTGCTCGACGCAGGCGCCGCAGGTCGTGCAGGACCACAGCACGTCGGGGTCGATGACGCCGCCCTGTTCGAGGGTGCCGACCAGCGGGCGGGTCGCCTGCAGCGGCGAGTCGGCGGGGATGCGCTCGAAGCCCGACTCCGGCACGTGCTCGTGGGAGTGCTTCTCGCTTTCCTTCTCGCCGCGCACGTCCTCGCCGAGACCGCCTTCCGGCGTGTTCTGCAGCGGTGATTCCTTGCCGTCGAGGAAGTACGGTGCCTTGGCGAACATGTGGTCGCGCAGGTTCATGATCACGAGCTTGGGAGACAGCGGCTTTCCGGTGTTCCACGCCGGACACTGTGACTGACAACGCCCGCACTCGGTGCAGGTCGTCATGTCGAGGTAGCCCTTCCAGGTGAAGTCCTCGATCTTGCCGCGGCCCAGCACCGCGTCCTCGGCGGGATCTTCGAAGTCGACGAGCTCGCCCTTGGACTCGACGGGCAGCAGCGGGCCCAGGCCGTTGGGCATCCGCTTGAACGTGACGTTGATCGGCGCCAGGCCGATGTGCAGGTGCTTGGAGTGCAGCACGATCAGCAGGAACACCAGCATGATCGCGATGTGGCCCAGCAGGGCCAGGGTCTCGATCCACTCGTTGGCGGGCTCACCCAGCGGGTGCAGAATCCAGCCCATGAACTGGGAGAAAAACGCGCCGTTGCCGTAGGGAAGCGCGCCGGTGTTGGCGCCGGCGCCGCGGACCAGGGCGTAGGTCCAGATGACGTTGAAGATCATGAACAGGATCAGCCAGGCGCCGCCGGTGTGCGAGCCGTAGAACCGGGAGTCGCGGCCGTGCTTCTTGGGCTCGCGAACGATGCGGATGATCGAGAACGTGATGATGCCCAGCAGCACGGCAAGGGCGAAGAAGTCCTGCAGGAAGCCGAGCACATCCCACCGGCCGATGATCGGGATGTGGAAGTCGTGGTCGACCAGCTGGCCGAAGGCCTCCAGGTAGACGGTGGCGAGGACGAAGAAGCCCCACATCGTGAAGAAGTGCGCGATGCCGGCAGTGTTCCAGCGCAGCAGGCGGGTCTGGCCGAAGACTTCTTCGATCTGGGTGGTGATGCGCTTGCCCAGATTGTCTTTGCGATTGTTGGCCTCGCTCATCGGCTGGCCCGACCGGATCAGCTTGGTCAGCCACAGCACGCGCTTGACCGCCAAGAGCCCGACGACGACGATCATCAGCGCCCCGACGATGATCCTGATCAGCATCTGGGTATCCACGCGCATCCTCCGGTTCTGGTTACCGCTGGGTAACTTAGACCATGTTACTGACAAGTAACTTAGCTCGCTGCCAGCTCATAGTCGCATCACGCACGGAATCGGCGCTACGAAGGTCGCCCTAACTACCGGTTGGTCAGTTCGCCGGAGCCAACATCACCCTCAGCATCGACAGCATTTCCGACCGCGATTCCGCGCCGAGGCGGCGCCGGATCCGGGCGACGTGATGCTCGACGGTCTTGGCTGAGATGAACAGCTGCGCCCCGATGTCGCGGTAGGGCAGGCCCTGCAGCAGTAGCTCGGCGACCTCACGTTCGCGCTCGGACAGCGAGGCGGCCGGCCGGGGGCGCGTGGTCGTCGGCGCCGTGGCCGGCCGCGCGTCGACGGCATCGGTGGGTGCCTCGGGTGCCGCGACCGACTGCTTGAGATCGCGAGCCAGCTGCAGCATCGCCTGGGACACCCGCGGATCGGTGGTGTGCAGGGCGGCCTGGCCGGCCAGCCGCGTGGCATCGGAGGTGTGGCCCACCTGGGCCAGCCCGCGCGCCGCCGCGGCCACCTCGACGGTGTCGACGGCATTGGCGAGCACCCGCAACCACGTGCGCCCGGCCGTGGCCAGGACTTTCGCCAGCGCCGAGTGCGCCGCCGCGGCCGTCAACGCCTGGCCGTGTGGTGCGACGTCGTCGGGAGAGTTGGCCAGGATGCCCGCGTGCACGCCGGCCCAATGCAGCGGAACCGACCACAGCACCGGATCGCCGAGCCCGGCCAAGGCCTCGAAGGCCTGGTCCACGGCGTGCCGCAGCCGGTCGACCTGACGCATCCGAGCAGCAGCCATCCACAGTTCGCCGAGCGGCAGCAGCGTGAACAGATCCGGGGAGCACTCGGCGAGCACTTCCATACCCGCGAACCAGTGGTGCTGCATCGCGCCCGTGTCGCCGCCGCGCCGGGCGATCGCGGTCTGCAACGCCGCCGCCCAGAGCGCGTCGCGCCGATGCAGCTGACGGCCGGACACCGCGGCGACGGCGGTCCCGGCTGACTGCAGGTGGCCGTCCTGCATCAGCGTCCAGCCGTGCAGTAACCGGTGCCGGTACGTGACGAAGATCGCATCCGATGCCCGCTCACCATCGAAGTCGTCACCGGACCCCTCCCGCACCGCCCGCCCGATCACCGAGCGGGCGCGCACCGGGTCGCCGCCGTGCAGTGCGGCCAGGGTCACCAGCGCGGCCGGGGTGTCAGGGGTGACGACGGACGGGTTCGTGTCGGGGCCGATCGCCTGACTGAGACGACTGAGTGCGACGGGATAGGGGGCGTCGAGCGTCAGCACCAACCCGTCGGTGACGGCGCGGGCCGCCCTCGCCATCGAGGTGGGCGGTCCCGACAGGGGCGCATCGGTGCCGGCACGTGCCGCGGCCACGTCCCCGGCAGCCATCGCGGAGATCGTCGCGGCGGCGCCGACGACGGCGTCGGGGGTCGGTCCGAGCCAGGTGAACAGGTCCCGGGCCTGGGCCGAATTCCCGTCGTGCAGGGCGACACTCGCCGCGATGCGCACCGCGGCAGACCGCTCGGCGGTGTCGGATGACGTCAGCATCTCGTCGGCCAGCCGCGCCGCCGTCGCGCAGTCTCCTGTCAGGGCGAGAGCGTCGGCCACGTGCGCACCGGGTATCGCGTCGCTCGCTCGCGCCGCCGCCCGGTACAGGCGTGCCGCTCGCGCGGGCGTCGCAGTGCCCGCTCCGGCCAGCTCGGTCAGCGCGGAGCCCAGCCGCTCGTCGCGCAGTCCGTGCTCGGCCAGCCGCAGCGCCAGCTCGGGTGTCAACGTCGACGTCGCCACCTGCGACGCCAGCACCGCCACTTCGACGTCGTGATGGTGTGCGGCGCCGACGATCGAGGCAACGGCGTCGTGGACGTCGCGCACGAAACCCGGCGGATGCGACGGGTCGAGGAGACCGCTGGCACGAGCACGGTCGACCGCCGCCCGCGCGTCGCCCGGTGCGATGGCCAAGCCGGCGGCGACGTCGTCAGGTCCCAGGCCGGAGGTCAGCGACGAGATCAGCAGCGTGTCGAGCAGCGGTTCGTCGAGGCGGCGGAGGCGCTCGATCAGAGCGAATCGCGCGGCCTGGCGCACCGCCGGGGTGCCCTCACCGATAGCGGCCAGCGCCGGCCGCAGTACGAACGGCAGGCCGGCGGTGGCCCCGACGAGCATCCGCACCAGGTCGGGCGCTGCAGCCTCACCCAGTGCGGCGCCGCTGATCCTCCCCACGTCGACCGGCGTCAGCGGCCCGAGCGCGACCGGGAGGTTCTCGCGTTCGAGGGCGGTGACCAGGCGTCGGAGCGCCTGATGATGAGCGAGCGGTTGCGCCGCGATCACGAGCGTCGCGGTGGGATCGGCGACCAGCGCCGTCAGCTGCTCCAGTTCGTCGTCTCCGAGCAACTCGGCGTCGTCGACCAGCACCGCTGCGCCGTCGCTGTCGCCAGGACGGGGTGGCCGGGACAGCACGGGACGGCCGGCAGCGCGCAGAAGCTGACGCAACGCCGCCAGCACGATCGACTTACCGGTCCCGATACCACCCGTGACCGCCAACTTCGTGGCGACGTGGGGGTCACGCTCGACCGCGCCGACCGCCTCGCGCGCCGCCGGCGGCAGATCGGTGGATCGAGGCCCCGGACCGGTCATCGCCGAGGTCAGGCGCCGGCGTCCGGGACGACCGTCGTGGTCACCGGCGGAGCCTCCGTCGTGGGCGGCGCGGCCGTCGTCGTCGGAGGAGCCGCCGTGGTGGTCGGCGGTTGCGTCGTGGTCGTCGGACGGGTCGTCGTGGTGCGCGTCGTCGTCGTGGTCGGCTGCGTGGTGGTCGTCGTGGTGCTCGTCGTCGTGGTGGTGGTCGGTGCCGTCGTCGTGGTCGACGACGACGGAGCCGTGGTGTCGGTGGTCGACGGCGGCGGTGGTGGCGGGGGCTGGCTCACCGTCGTGGTCGCGACGCCATCGGGGCCGATCGTCACCGTGGTGACCGGCGGGGGCAGCTCCACGGGCGAGGACGCCGCGGGAGGTGTGGCGGTCTCGGTGACCGTGCCCGGGTCTCCGTCGGAGCTGGTCAGCGTGATGGCCAACCCGCCTGCCGCCAGCAGCGCAGCGGCGGCAGCGATGCCGAACAGCACGGGCGGGCGCTTGTACCAGGCCAGCGGCGCGGGCTCGTCGAGCCGGTCGTCTTCCGGGGCGAACGCCACCGATGGCCGGGCCGGATCGGGGGAGGCCACGTAATCCGCGCCGGTGTAGGGGACCGGCTCGCTCCCCAGATCGTCGTCCTGAGACCACGCCAACGCACGGAACGTCGCCGATGCGGCCCCGTCGTCGGCGGCCTGCCCGGCAGCCAGACCCGCTGCGCCCGCGGCCCATGCCGCCGGTGCCATCGCGGTCGGCTCACCGGCTGCGGGCGCCAGACCGGTCGCGGCCTGGGCGTCGAGACTCTGGTTGGCCACCAGTGCCGCACCCGCCGCGACGTTGAGCCCCGACTCCGGCGTGGTGATCACCGGTGCCCGCAGGCGATCTGAAAGCCGTTGTGTGACAACGGGTATGGCGGCTCCACCCCCGACGGTCGCGATGGCTGCGACGTTGGCCGCCGGGACCGCGGCCCGCTGCAGGGCATCGTCGATGACACCGAGGAGACCGCCGAGGGGTTCGGTGATCAGCTGCTCGAGTTCGGGTCGAGTGACCCGGATGTCCGACCGGACGCCGGGCAGCTCGGCAGGCACCACCGTCGCCGTCTGCTCAGAGAGTCGCTCCTTGGCCTTGCGGCATTCGTCGCGCAGCCGGGCCAGCGAGCCGACCGCGGCCGTGCCCGCCGGATCCGCGTCGTTGGCGTCGGCGATGCCGGACAGCACATGGTCGAGCAGGAGCTGGTCGACCGCGTCGCCGGAGAAGTCCGGATACCGCACCGTCTGGCCGACCAGATCGAGGTTGGCTCCCGCGTCGGCGAGCGTGACGCTGGTGCCGCTGCCACCGAAATCGACGAGCACCACCACCCCCTGATCCGGCAGACCCGGCGCGGCCTGCAGTGCGGCCAGGGCTGCGGAGGCGTCGGGGATGAGGGCGGCGGGCACACCGTCGGGGGCGAGGATCGGGCGGGATCGCAGCGCGCCCCGCAAGGCGCCCAGCGTTCCCGGCCCCCAGTGCGCGGGCACGGCGATCGCGACCGGAGAGCCGCCGTCGACCAGACGCGCCATCGCTGCCAGCGCCTCGGCGAGGACGACCTCGCCGCGGTGCGCCGATCCGTCGGCAGCCACCAGCGGAACCGGATCGCCGACACGGTCGACGAACCCGCTCAACACCAGTCCGGGGTGCGTCGCGTCGGTCGGGATTCCGACCTCGGGCGCACGATCGGGATAGACGGTCAGGATCGACCGGCGCGTCACCGGTGGCCGGCCGACGCGCGCGGCCACCAGGTTCGTCATCCCGATCGACAATCCCAGTGGTTCGGTCATGGCGGTGGTGTCCCCTCCTCGGCCCCGTCGGGTCGGTCCGATGCTCGGACCGCACACCACCTTAACGGTGGGAGGCGGGGTGAACAGGCAAGCGCCCCTAGTGTCGCCGAAGCCCCTAACGGGCCATCCCCTAATGGCCCCACCTGCGAGGTGGGTCGAACACCGATCCGTCGAGGCCACCGCACCGATAGCATCGGAGCACACAAGCTGCCAAGGTCATATCGAGGGGAAGGTCAGGACGTGGCGAACTCACTGGTCGATTTCGTGGTGTCGCTGGTGCGCGATCCTGCCGCAGCGGCCGCGTATGCCGCCGATCCGGCGCAGGCTCTCGCCGACGCCCATCTGACGGATGTGACCAGCGTCGACGTGCAGAATCTCCTCCCGGTGGTCGCGGAATCGATCTCGACGGTTGCGCCGGTGCACAGCGTCGACGTGTTCAGCGCCGACCCGGGAATCGATCACGTATCCAACGTCTGGTCCAGCGGAGCCGCCACCGCCGCGTTCGATGCGTTCGACGACCACGTGCCCACCACCTCCGTGATCGACACCGAACATTCCGTGCCCACCATCGTCGACCATCTCGACGAACCCCTGGACCTGATGTCGGCCGTCGACACGTCACCCGAGGTTCCATCGGTGCAGCTAGAGGAACCGGGGGCCGAGCACCTGGGGCTCGCCGAGCCGATGGTCGCAGAGCAGTGGGCCCACGACGTCAGCGGTGGCATCGATGGTGTCCACGATGTCCACCTGATCGATCACCTGCCCGATGTCGATCTCTTCTGACAAACGCCGCCCGAAAAGCCCGCGCAGACCTGTCTGCGCGGGCTTTTTGTGTGTTGAGCTGCGCGAACGGGAGATTCCCCCCGATCCCCTGCTGACCCCCTAATCCCCTAACGGGGGTGGCTGCGAATCCCGTATGGGGGATCTGCAGCGGCGGGTGTCATCCCCGTTTCCGGGCCGCCGCGCAGTCCATAACGTGGTCTCCAGATCGCCGGGAACGGACCGGCGGATTGCCCCGGACACACCAGAAAGGCACTTCCATGACGACCCTGATCGACTTCATCCTCGACCTGTTCCGCAGCCCGGCGTCGGCCGCCTCGTTCGTCGTCGACCCTGACGGTGCCCTGCGCGACGCCGGCCTGCCGAACGTCACCGCCGCGCAGCTCGCCTCGGTCGCGGCCACCGCCGCACCGGCCGGATACGCACTCGGCGGCGGCGACCCGATCGTCGGACTGCAGCGCGCCGTGGCCGACCACCACCAGCTGGCCTCCAACTTCGCCTCTCCGTTCTCGCCCCAGACCTCCTGGGCCCCGCAGAACACCTTCGCCCCCGAGACGAACACCGACCTGGCCAGCCACAACAACATCCCGGTCGCCAGCCCGGTGCAGGACGCCGGCGCGAACGCCCAGAACGGCGCCTTCAACCTCGGCTTCGGTGACATCACCCTGGGTGACAAGAGCACCAACACCGCCACCAACGGTGGCGTCGTGGTCGACGGAGACAACAAGGGCGACATCGTCAGCGGTGACGGCGCGGTCCTCGGCAACAACAATGACGTCAACAACGGCGACATCCTCGCCGGGTCGGGCTCGCACGTCGCGGTCGGCCGCGGCAACGAGATCGAGGACAACAGCCAGCACGCGGGCGGTGACGTGGTCTCGGGCAACTCCGGCGCCGTGATCAAGGACAACGATCTGTCCGGCGGCAACGGCGGCGGCTCGCACGGCGGCGGCAGCCTGCTCGGCATCGGCAGCGGCAACTCCGCAGGCGGTGACGGCGGCAACGCCGGTTCGATCATCGTCTCGGACAGCCACGCCAACAGCGGAACGCAGACCACCATCGGTGGTGACTCCGGAAGCCACAACTCGGTGGACTCGTCGACCAACACCTCGGTGAACACCGAGACCTCGCACGACACGTCGATCGAGGACCACTCCTCGAGCTACGAGTCGAACATCGGGTCGGGCAACGAGACCGCGATCGGGTCGGGCAACCACACCGACACGTCGCTGTTCTCGGGCAACGAGGCCGGGCTGTCGTCGCACACCGACATCGCCTCGCACAACCCGGACGTCGCGTCTCACAACGATGTGGCCTCCCACAACCCCGTTCTCGACGCGTTCTGATCCACCCACCCGCTGGCGGGGACCGCACCGGTCCCCGCCAGCTCGGCGTTTACCGTTGACATCCAGAGCGAAGGCGAAGGAGGGGTACATGACCCAACCGACCCGCGTGCTGATCGAGCTTCTCGACCACACGAAGGCGATCGCCGAGACCCGCCAGCGCGGGGACCTGGCCGCCCGGCTCGCCCGGGCCAAGACTCGTGTCGAGGACCCGCAGATCCGCGTCGTGATCGCCGGCCAGCTCAAGCAGGGCAAGAGCCACCTGCTGAACTCGCTGCTCAACATGCCGGTGGCGCGTGTGGGCGACGACGAGTCGACGGTGCTGCCCACTGTGGTGTCCTACGGCGATCCGGCGTCGGCCCGCCTGGTGGTCGCTCGCGCGGGTGGCGACGAGCCGGAGCTGGTCGAGATCCCGGTCACCGAATTGGGCACCGACCTGCGTCGCGCTCCGGTGGCCCGCGGCCGTGAGGTGCTGCGTATCGAAGTGACCGCGCCGAGCCCGCTACTCAAAGGTGGCCTCGCGTTCGTCGACACCCCCGGGGTGGGCGGACACGGCCAACCGCACCTGTCGGCCACGCTGGGCCTGCTGCCCGATGCCGACGCCATGGTGCTGGTCAGCGACACCAGCGCCGAGTTCACCGAACCGGAGATGACGTTCCTTCGCCAAGCCCTCGAGGTGTGCCCCGTCGCCGTGATCGTCGCGACCAAGACCGACCTCTACCCGCACTGGCGCCAGGTGGTCGACGCCAACACCACACACCTGCGCCGGGCCGGCGTCACCACGGCGATGATCCCCGCGTCGTCGGTCCTGCGCAGCCACGCCGTCCAGCTCAACGACAAGGAACTCAACGAGGAGTCCAACTTCCCGGCGATCGTGAAGTTCCTCTCCGAGGAGGTGCTCGGTAGGCAGAAGGACCGGGTGCGCGACCACGCTCTCGGCGACATCCGCGCCGCCGCAGAACACCTGATGCTCGCCGCGCAGGCCGAACTCGCCGCGCTCAACGACCCGCACACCCGCGAGAAGCTGACCGCCGACCTGGAAGCCCGCAAGCAGGAGGCCCAGGATGCGCTGCAGCAGACCGCGCTGTGGCAGCAGGTGCTCTCCGACGGCATCGCCGACCTGACAGCCGACGTGGATCACGATCTGCGGCAACGGTTTCGAACCATCACCTTCCACACCGAAGCGGTGATCGATGCCGGCGATCCGACGCTGCAGTGGGCCGAGATCGGCGCCGAACTGGAAGAGGCGGTGGCCACCGCGGTCGGCGACAACTTCGTGTGGGCCTACCGGCGCGCCGAGGCGTTGGCCGCCGAAGTGGCCCGCACGTTCTCCGAAGCCGGGCTCGACTCCGTCCGGATGCCCGCCCTCGACCCGCGCGCCATGGGTGCGGAATTCGCCGAGTTCTCGTCACTGGCCCACCTCGAGGCCAAGCCGATCAAGACCGGCCACAAGATCGTCACCGGCATGCGCGGCTCCTACGGCGGCGTGCTGATGTTCGGCATGCTGACCTCGTTCGCCGGGCTGGGCATGTTCAACCCGCTGTCACTGGGTGCCGGCCTCGTGCTGGGCCGCAAGGCCTACAAGGAGGACATGGAGAACCGGATGATGCGGGTGCGCAACGAGGCCAAGACCAACGTGCGCCGATTCGTCGACGACGTCGCGTTCGTCGTCGGCAAGGAGTCCCGCGACCGGCTCAAGGGGATCCAGCGTCAGCTGCGCGACCACTACCGCGGGATCGCCAATCAGACCAGCCGCTCGCTCAACGAGTCGCTGCAGGCGACGCTGGCCGCGGCCAAGGTGGCCGAGAGCGAACACGCAGGCCGGGTCAAGGAACTCGAAAGGCAGCTCAACATCCTGCGCCAGGTGGTCGAGCACGCCGACAAACTCGCCGTCGAAGGGTCACTAAGCTCGAAGAGCTAGACAGTCGGGCGAGCAGGACGGGACGGCACTGAGCACCAGCGACCGCGTGCGGGCGATCCTCGGCGGCACCATCGCCGCCTACCGTGCCGACCCCTCCTACCGCGACCGCCCCGCCCTGCATCACGAGCTCGCCCGCGTCGGCCACCGGCTCAACCAGCCGATGCGCATCGCGCTTGCCGGCACCCTCAAGGCCGGCAAGTCCACGCTGGTCAACGCCCTCGTCGGGGACACCATCGCCCCGACCGACGCCACCGAGGCCACCCGCATCGTGACGTGGTTCCGGCACGGGCCCACCCCGCGGGTGAGCGCCAACCACCGCAACGGCCACCGCTCGAACGTGCCGATCACGCGTGACCCGACCGACCGGGGTCTGACCTTCGACCTGGCCCGGCTCGACCCCGAGGACGTCGTCGACCTCGACGTGGAGTGGCCGGCCGCCGAGCTGGTCGACGCGACGATCATCGACACCCCCGGCACGTCGTCGCTGTCGCGCGACGTGTCCGCCCGCACGCTGCGACTGCTGGTCCCCGCCGACGGGATACCGCGCGTCGACGCGGTCGTCTTCCTGCTGCGCACCCTCAACGCCGCCGACATCGCGCTGCTCCAACAGATCGGGGACCTGGTCGGCGGCTCGGCCGGCGCCCTCGGCGTCATCGGGGTCGCCTCCCGGGCCGACGAGATCGGGGCAGGCCGCATCGACGCGATGATGTCCGCCCGCGACGTCGCGCAGCGGTTCACCGCCGAGATGGACCGCACCGGGATCTGCCAGGCCGTGGTGCCGGTGTCCGGCCTGCTCGCGCTGACCGCCCGGACCCTGCGACAGAGCGAGTTCGTCGCGCTGGAGAAGCTCGCCGGGGTCGAGGGCACAGAGCTGGCGAAGGCGATGCTGTCGGTCGACCGGTTCGTCCGAGAGGACGCTGAAGGAAGCCCGGCCCTGCCTGTCGACGCCGCGACCCGCGCCGCGTTGCTCGACCGCTTCGGCATGTTCGGCATCCGGATCTCGATCGCGGTGCTGCGCGCCGGGGTCGGCGACTCGGTGGCCCTGGCCGACGAGCTGCTGGAACGCAGCGGGTTGGTCGCGTTGCGCGAGGTGATCGACCAGCAGTTCGCCCAGCGCTCGGAGCTGCTGAAGGCGCACACCGCGCTGCTGACGTTGCGGGAGATCGTCACCCGCAACCCGATCCCCGCGACACCGCACATCCTCGCCGACATCGAGCCGCTGCTCGCCGACACGCACGCCTTCGAGGAGCTGCGACTGCTCAGCGCGCTGAGGTCCCGCCCGACGACGCTGAACCCCGACGAGATGGCCTCGCTGCGACGGCTGATCGGCGGGTCGGGCGCCGACGCCGCAAGTCGGCTGGGCCTGACGCCGGAGACCTCCGACGACGGTCCCCGGGCGGCGTTCGCCGCGGCGCAACGCTGGCGTCGCCGCGCCGAGCACCCCCTCAACGACCCCTTCACGACGCGGGCCTGCCGGGCCGCGGTGCGCAGTGCCGAAGCGCTGGTCGCCGGCTATTCCTGAGTGCGCTCGCGCGCTTAACGTTTCGGCCGCGCCGAGCGATGGACAGGTATGCGTTCTTCTGTGGGGATTTCGCTGGGTTCGGCGAACGTCGTCGCGGTGGCCGACGGCCGGCCGATCGTCCGGCCCACGGCGGTGACGGTCCGGCCCGGCGTCACGGTGACCGGTTTCCTCGACCGCGTCGGGGACCCGGTGCCCATGCTGGCCGCCGACGGTTCCGCACACCGTGCCGACCGCCTGGTCGCCGCCGCGATCGAGGCCGCTACCCGGCACGCAGCTCCTCGGCGGCGCCCGCAGGTCGGCGCCATCGCGGTGCCCGGGCACTGGACCGCCGGCGCGATCGCCGCGCTGAGTGCCGCTGCCCCCCACCTGCGCGTCGTGCCCGACACGACCGCAGCGCTGACCGCGGTGGCGGCCGGAGCCGGCCTGCCGGCGCGTGGCGTGGTGCTTCTCTGTGACCTCGGTGCCGGCGGCACGAACATCACGCTCGCCGACGCCGGTGCCGGGTTCGCGCCGATCGGGCCGACCGTGCGCTGCGACGACTTTTCCGGCGACCTCATCGACCAGGCGGTGCTGCGCCACGTGGTCGACGGGCTGAACCTCGACCCGGCCGGCACCTCTGCCGTGGCCTCACTGCACGATCTGCGGGCCGAGAGCCGGGCCGCCAAAGAGCGGCTGTCGCAGGTGACCGCGACCGCGCTGGCCGGGGCTCGCGGTCCCGTCCGCGTGACGCGCGGTGAACTCGAGGCGCTGATCGACGAGCCCCTCGATCGCCTGATCGCGACGATCGTCGACATCGTGCACCGCGCCCGCGTCGTTCCCGTCGCTGTCGTCACTGTCGGTGGCGGAGCGCGTATTCCACTGGTGACACAGCGGCTCTCCGACGCGTTGCGCTGCCCGGTCCGCACCACCGCGCACCCGCAGATCGCCGCGGCCGCCGGCGCCGAGCTGCTCGCCCGACGCGGTCTCGACCAGCAGGCCGTCACCATCGCGGCGCCCGCGCACGACACCGTCCTCGCGCCGCTCGTCCCTGCGCTGGCCTGGTCGGCCGAGGACGACGACGCGGCAGAGACCGAATTCGCCATGCCGGCTGCGGACACCGGGGCGGCGGCGCGACCTGTCGTGCAGTTCAGTCATGAGTCCGCCGCAGAGAGCCCGGCGACGAAGCGTGTGGCGGCACCGGTGTGGCTCGCGGGCGCGGCGTGTGCTGCGGCGATCGCGACGGCTGCGGTGATGCTGACCAGCCAGATCGCCCGCAGCGACGAGACCACGGCCGCGTCGGGCATCAGCACGCCCGTCGCCATGCACGCGCTGGAGCCCTCCGCGGCACCCCCGGCGGAGGCACCGCCGGCCGATACCGTCACGCAGGCGGTCCAGGCCGCCGCGCCGGCACCCCAGCAGGTCGCGGTCCAGGCCGCCCCCGCGCCGGCGGCTCCGCAGGGTCAGGTGGTCGCCAAGGAAGCAGCTCCCGCGCCGGCTCCCGCTGCACCCGCACCGGCTCCTGCGCCGGCGCCCGCCCCGGCGGCACCCGCTCCTGTGTGGCCGAGAATTCCGTTGCCGCAGTTCACGTTCCCCGCACCAACGCCGAAGCCGAGTCCCGAGCCTGCGCCGTCGTCGGCCCCGCCGTCCACGCCAGAACCGACCCCGACGCAGACACCCACGCAGACGTCGACCCAGGCGCCCGAGCCGTCGACCCCGGCACCCTCCAGCGAGGCGCCCACCAGCGAGGCACCCGCGACGACTACGGCTACGGCGCCGGTGGAGGAGCCGACGACTGCGTCACCGTCTGTGTCGCAGTCTCCGTCTGCGTGACGGTGCTCGTACTGGTACTCGTACTCACCGATGTCGAGGGCGTTGTCGTCGCCGTGGTCGTCGTCGGCGCAGTGGTCTCGGTCGTCGTCGGTGTCGTGGTGGTCGTCGTCGGAGCTGTCGTCTCGGTGGAGGTCGCGGTCGTCTCGTCCGCGGTCGAACTCGGCGCGACAGCCGGCGCCGAACTCGATGTCAGCGGGGTCAGCGACGCGGTCGTCGGCTCCGACGGGGCGTCCCCGGTGATGGCCTTCGCGAGGCCGAAGATGATCAGCGCGACGATGACCGCGCCGAGCGCTCCGAACGCCACCAGCGCAGCGGGCTTGCGGTACCAGGGCGTCGGCTGAGCGTGTTCAGCCTGGTAGTCGTCCTGATAGCCGGGTTGACCGTAGTTGCTGAGCTGGGTCTCGTCGTCGTCGGAGTAGTAGTTGTCGTCGTCACCGGATCCGTTTCGCGCCACGGATCCCGATAGTAGGGCTCTCGCCCGCTACGTCCCCGGGTACAGCGTGCGTGTCACGTTGGTCCTCGGCCGTTTGCGCGTCGTCGTGGTGTCGCCGTCGTCGTCATCGTCGCGGGTGCGTGACGTGCGGGGTGGCCGGGATGTGCTCGACGTGTCGGAATCCGTGGTGGTCGGCGGCGTCGACTCCGGATTGATGTCGGTGGTCACCGGGGGGCTGGTGCTGGTGATCGTCCCCGTGGTGGTCGGTGTCGACGACGCCGGCGCCGAGTTCGACGAGAACGTGGGGTCGACGTAGTTCAGCGGTGCCGGCTCAGGACCGGAGAACTGCCGACCGAGCCAGAGCCCGCCCGCGACCAGCGCCGCGATGACCGCCAATCCCACCACGCTGACGCCGAGAAGCGTCGAGGTGCGGTTGTGCCACGGAACGTCCGACGGATCGCGATGCGCGCCCTCGTCTCGATCCGGCCTGGTCACGGCCACCGATAGTAACCGCGGGCCGGCCCGATCCGCTGAGTCAGCCGAACTGGGGGACGACGGACTCGGCGAAGAAGTCGACGTGGTCGAGGTCGGACATGTCGAGGAGCTGCAGGTACACCCGCTGGACGCCGGCCTCGACGAAGGGTCCGAGCTTGTCGACGATCTCGTCGGGGGAGCCGACTGCGGGGGAGTTGCTGCGCAGTTCGTCGACCTCGCGGCCGATGGCAGCGGCGCGGCGAGCGATCTCGTCGTCGTCCCGGCCCGCGCACACCACGAACGCCGCGGAGTACACGATCGAATCCGCCGGTCGGCCCGCCGCCTCGACCGCGTCGGCCACCCGGCCGAACTGGGTCTTCACCGTGTCCAGTGGCGCGAACGGGATGTTGAACTCCTTCGCGAAGCGTGCCGCCAGCGCCGGTGTCCGCTTGGCGCCGCCGCCGCCGATGATGATCGGCGGATGCGGCGACTGCGCCGGCTTGGGCAGTGCCGGCGAGTCCGCGATGCTGTAGTGCGTGCCGTCGTAGTCGAAGGTCTCGCCGGTCTCGGTGGTCCACAACCCGGTGATGATCTCGAGCTGCTCGGTCAGCCGGTCGAACCGCTCGCCCAGCGGCGGGAACGGGATCGCATACGCCTTGTGCTCAGCTTCGAACCAGCCCGCGCCGATACCGAAATCGACACGGCCGCCGCTCATCTCGTCGACCTGAGCGACCGAGATGGCCAACGGACCCGGGTGGCGGAACGTCGCGGAGGTGACCATCGTGCCGAGTCGGATCGACGACGTCTCGCGGGCCAGGCCTGCGAGCGTCACCCAGGAGTCGGTGGGGCCGGGCAGCCCGTCGCCGCTCATCGCGACGTAGTGGTCGGATCGGAAGAAGGCGGAGTAGCCGGCGCTCTCGGCCGCCTGTGCGACGGCGAGCTGATCGGCGTACGTGGCGCCCTGCTGGGGTTCGACGAAAATACGGAAGTCCATGGCTTTCTCCTCTGTCACAGTCCGCCGCGGGCGGACTTCACCGTGGCCACCAGCTCGGGCGGGCCGTCGAACTGGACCTGGGCTTCGTCGCGGCCGGTGATGAACAACAGCAGCTCACCCGGGTCCCCGATGACCGTCAGCATGGGGCCGCGTCCCACCGTGGCGAGGCGCTGGCCCTGCGGCGTCTGCAAGACCACCTTCGCGGGGGAGCGCCGCAGCGTCATCCGCGCCATCATCCCGACGGGACGGCGCAGCGCAGAGACGGTCTGATCGTCGAGCGGGCGGGGTTCCCAGCCCGGGCGTGCCCGGCGGACGTCCTCGTGGTGGATGAACATCTCGGCCACGTTGGCGATCGGATCGAGCAGCTTGAACGGCGAATACAGCGGGGGACCCTCGGCCACCTGGTTGACCAGGGCATCCCAGTCCGACGCCGCGGACACCTGCTTCTGCACCCGATCGGTGTAGCCGGCGAGCGCGGGGATGAGGATGCCGGGCGCGGCGTCGAGGCGGCGTTCCCGCACGACGAGATGGGCGGCCAGTTCGCGGGCGTCCCATCCGTCGCAGAGCGTCGGGGAGTCGGGCGAGAGGGTGCGGAACGTGGACACCAGAGCGGCACGTTCCCGCTGGGCGACGGTCATGGGTGCAGTTCCTTTCAGCCGAGCGCGCGATCGAGGTTGATCGCGGCGCTGATCAACGACAGGTGGGTGAAGGCCTGTGGGAAGTTGCCGACCTGATCACCGGTGGCGCTCACTTGTTCAGCGTAGAGACCCACATGGTTGGCATACGTGAACATCTTCTCCAGCGCCAGCTGCGCGTCCCGCAGCCGTCCCGCCCGAGTGAGTGCCTCGACGTACCAGAAGGTGCACAACGAGAACGTGCCCTCCTTTCCGTCGAGGCCGTCGCTGTCGTCGTACCGGAAGACCAGGCTGTCGGTGACCAGCTGGCGTTCGATGGCGGCCAGAGTCGACAGGAACCGCGGATCGATCGGCGAGATGAACTTGACCATCGGCATCAGCAGCACACCCGCGTCGAGCGTGTCGTCGTCCTCGAACCGGGTGAACGTCTCCAGCTCGGCGTTCCAGCACGCTGTCATGATCCGGTCGTAGATCTCGTCGCGGACCCGCGACCAGGTCACCAGGTCGGCGGGCAGACCGCGCTGCCGGGCGATCCGGATGGCGCGTTCCAGCGCGACCCAGCACATCAGCCTCGACGTGGTGTTCGCCTTGTCGCCGTCGCGGACCTCCCACATCCCGGCGTCGTCGCGCTGCCAGTTGTCGACCACCCAGCCGATCACGTAGCTGACGTCGGACCAGGCGTCGTGGCTGATTCCGGCTCCGTACTTGTTGAACAGGTACACCGAATCGATCAGATCGCCGTAGATGTCGAGCTGGAGTTGCTCGGCTGCGGCGTTGCCGATCCGTACCGGCTTCGAGTCCAGATGCCCACGGAGATGGTCGAGTTCGATCTCCTCGGGCGTGTTGCCGTCGATGTCGTAGAGCACCCGCAGCGGCCCCAGGCCGTCGGCTTCCCGC
Organism: Mycobacterium sp. IDUB_1; assembly: GCF_055419625.1. Lineage (NCBI taxonomy): Bacteria > Bacillati > Actinomycetota > Actinomycetes > Mycobacteriales > Mycobacteriaceae > Mycobacterium > Mycobacterium sp. IDUB_1. Next base: position 1,155,142 of record NZ_JBVAYA010000001.1, read on the forward strand.
TCGCATCGGCCCAGCCGCCGCGACAGCCATTCGATGAAGGCGTTGGCCTCGTCGTTGAAGCCCAGCCGCAGCAGCGCGTACAGGCTGAATCCCGCGTCGCGCATCCACACGTACCGGTAATCCCAGTTACGCTCGCCACCAATGGTTTCCGGCAGGCTGGTGGTGGGCGCCGCGATGATCGCGCCGGACGGCTCGTGGGTGAGCAGTTTCAGCGTGATCGCAGAGCGCTCCACCATCTCGCGCCAGCGCCCTCGGTAGCGTGACTTCGCCAGCCAGGTCCGCCAGAACCGGGCGGTGGCCTCGAACAGGGCGTCCACGTCGTGAGCGTCATCGATGTCGGCGTCGGGGCTGTCGAGCACCTCGAGCACGAACTCCGTCACCTCACCGGTGCGCACCGTGAACTCGGCGCTGACCACGCCGTCGTCCACGGTGACATCGATGGTCGGGGTCAGCGTCATCGCCAACTCGTCGGAGCGGAAGTCGATCCTGCCGGCGCGCGATGTCACGGCGAACCGCGTTCTGCCGTAGTCCGGCCGCGCGTCGAGGGTCATCCGCAGGGTCGTGGTGCCTCGCACCGCGACGATCCGGCGCACCAGACGCTGCCGGTGCTCCTCGTCGCCCGCCCGCCGCACCGGCATGAAGTCGTGTATCTCGATCACGCCGTGCTCTGTCAGAAATCGGGTGATCAGCGTGGCTGATTCGGGCAGGTAGAACTGGTGGGACGCGGCACTGTCGCAGACAGGTGTCAGTGTCCAGCTACCGCCAGAGTCGGTGTCGAGGATCGCGCCGAAGACACTGGGGGAGTCGAACCTCGGCGCGCAGAACCAGTCGACGGTGCCGTCGGTGGCGACCAGCGCGCACGTCCGCAGATCGCCGATCAATCCGTGTTGCGCGATCGACGGGCCATCAGGCATCAGGTAGCCGCCACCCGCGAGGGCCGGGCAGCGTCAGCGCGGATTCTGGGCCCCACGACCCCTGTGCATAGGGCTGCACGGACGGCGGATTGTCGAGAACGGGTTGGCACACCTGCCAGAGCCGGTCCACCTCGTCGCCGCGGGCGAACAGTGTCTGATCGCCGCGCATGACATCGAGCAGCAGCCGCTCGTAAGCCTCGAGCGCGTCGTCCTGGTGGTCGGTCCGGGCCACGTCGAGCTGGGTGCGCAGCGGTTCGACAACGGTGTCCGCTCCAGGCCGCTTGACGTTGAGAACAACTGTGGCCGAGGGCTTTTGACTCAGCTCGAGTCCGAGCTCGTCAGGCTCCGGCGCGTCTCCGGAGAACGGGGACGGCGGCGTGCGGAACGTCACCGTGACGCTGCGTCGATTGTCTGCCAGTGCTTTTCCGGTGCGCAGATAGAACGGCACGTCGCGCCAGCGCTCGTTGTCGACGAAAGCTTCGAGGGCCACGAAGGTCTCCACCTGCGAATCATCTGCGACATCTTCGTCGTCGCGGTAACCGTCGTACTGCCCGAAGACCACCCGGTCGGGGTCCAGCGGGCGCATCGCCTGGAACACCGCGGCTTTGGCTTCCCGCAGCGCGTCGGCGTCCACCGTCTCCGGCCTTTCCATCGCGACGAACCCGAGCACCTGGCACAGGTGGGTGGTCACCATGTCCCGAAAACATCCGGTGGACTCGTAGAAGCTGCCCCTGCCCTCCAGCCCGAGGTCCTCGGGAACATCGATCTGCACCGACTCGACATTGTCTCTGTTCCAGGCGGATTCGAGGATCGCATTGGCGAAGCGCAGAGCGAGGATGTTCTGCACGGCCTCCTTGCCCAGGAAGTGATCGATGCGGTAGACCAAGCTCTCTTCGGTGACAGAGGACACCGTGGCATCGAGAGCGCGCGAACTGTCGAGATCGGTGCCGAAAGGCTTTTCGATGATCATCCGGGCGTCGGTGGCGAGCCCTTCACGGCCCAGCATCGCGATCATCGACTCCATTGCCGTGGGTGGCACCGACAGATAGATCACCGTCTGGGCGTCTGCGCCGAGATCGGACTTGGCGGCGGACACCGCCGACGCCAGATCGGCGCCGTCGTCGGCATTCGAGGTCTGAAAAGACAGGCGCTGCAACAGCTTGTCGGCGACGTCGGCGTCGAGATCATCGATCGACTCCGACAGCCCGGTGCGGATCGACTCGCGGAAGGCGTCGATGCTGTCGGGTGCGCTGCGTCCCGATCCGACGATCGCGTACTCGTCGGGGAAGTGCCCGGCTGCGGCGAGCCGGTAGATGCTGGGGAACAGCATCCGGCGGGCAAGGTCGCCGCGGGCGCCGAAGAGCACCAGGACGAACGGATCGACAGTCATGTGGCTGACTCCTGGAGGTTCAACAGTGCGTTTTCGACGACTTCGGTGAGCGCCGGATGGATCCAGTAGGGCCGGCCTGCAAGGTCCTGTGCGGTGATACCGAAGTTCATGGCGACGACGAAGATCTGGATCAGGCTGGCGGCCTGGCCGCCGATCAGATGGGCGCCCAGGATCGCTCCGCCGGGTTCGGTGAGCACCTTGCACAGCCCCGTCGTGTCCTGCATGGCCCATCCGTAGGCCACATCGGAGTACTCGGCGACGCCGACGCGGTACTCGAGTCCCTCACGCCGACAGTCGTCTTCGGTCCGCCCGACCGACGCGATCTGGGGGTTGGTGAACACTGCCGACGGCACCAGGTCGTGAATGATCTCCCGGAGGTCGTCGGGGTACAGCAGATTGTGCTTGACGATGCCGGCCTCGCGATTGGCGACGTGTTTGAGGGGGATCGGGGTGCTGACGTCGCCGAGGGCGAAGATCCCCTCGGCGGAGGTGCGGCAGTAGCTGTCCACGGCGATGCGGCCGTCGTCGTGGGTGTCGATGCCGGCCTTCTCGACATCGAGGCGGTCGCTGTTGGAGCGGCGTCCCGCGGCGACCAGCAGCGTGTCGGCCTTCACCGACGTGCCGTCGTCGAGCTCGATCGTCAGATCCCCTGGCCTGCCGGCGATTGTGACGAGCGCCGTGCCGCACCGCAGGTCGTAGGTCTCGCGCATCAGGTCCGTGTACACGTCGCGCACGGCGTCGTCTTGCGGACTTCCCAGAAGTCGCCCCGACTTCTCGATGATCGTGATGCGACTGCCGGCGGCGGAGAAGACGTGCGCGAGCTCGGCGGCGATGTAGCCGCCGCCGAGCACTGCGAGATGCTCAGGTGGCGCGTCGCGTCGCATCACCGTGTCGGATGTCTCGTAAGGCAGACCCGAGTCCGCGACGGCGTCGGGCACCACCGGGCGGCTTCCCGCCGCGATCACGATCCGCTCGGCTGCGATCTCGACGGGGCCGTCGTCCGTCGCAACCTCCACCCGGCGCGGACCCGTGAAGCGCGCGTGCCCGTGGTAGACGCTGATGAAATCGCTGTCTCGGCGCCCTTGTTCACCCTCATCGGCCAGCGCGTCGGTGCGACGGAAGACGCGATTCCGGACGTCCGACCAGCGCATGCGCGGGCTGCCGGCGTCGATGTCGAAATGCCCGGCCGCAGCGACGGTGTCGGCGACCGCAGCGGTGTAGGACTGCATCTTCGACGGGATGCATCCGTAGTTGACGCAGGTGCCGCCGAACTTTCGATCGTCGATGATCGCGACGTCCAGATCGGCGAACTGGTCGTCGATGACCATGTTGCCCGAGCCGGCCCCGATGACAACGAGGTCGTGTGTGTGCACCCACCGCCTGTTCCCGGCGCACCGGGCGGGTCAAACCCTAGAAGCTCTCGACACCCTCGGTGCTGATCGTCATGCCGTGCCCGGTGCCGTCGTTGGTGAAGGTGGTGCCGTCCTCTGTCGCGTCGATGGTCCACCCGAGTGCGGAGTAGGTGCTGTAGTCCAACGTGACGGCCGGGATGGCGCCGAGATTGCCGAGCACCCAGCTGACCCGGCCGTCGGCGGTCAGGCGTACGCCGTTGGCCGGCTCGCCCTCGACCTCGGGGGCGTTGGTGAAGGCCGACTCGCAGCCGACCTCCTGCTCGTCGAGCTGGCAGCGGGTCTTGCCGGACTTGGTCTGGATGAAGACGTAGCCGTTCTGCGGGCTGAGCACCTCACCCGACGGTGCGCGGGTGGTCGTGGACGGCGGCGCAGGTGGGGGAGGGCTGGGCGGCGGCGTGGAACGGCTGGGCCGGGGGGTGGGGAAGTTCGGCTCGATGCCGGTGTCCGGGCTGCGGGTGGCGGTGCCGTCGATCGAGGACTGGCAACCGGTGAGCGCGGCGACGGCCAACAACCCTGCCGCCACCAGCCGCGTGTTCACCTGGCCCAGGGTACGCAGCATGTTATCCGTGTGACGGGAGTGACTCGCGGTCGGCGTAGAAGTACTCGCGCGCGGCAGGCTGCGCGGCGGCCAGCATGGAGTCATGACAGCTGAAGAGGCGCGGACCCCTGCGGAGTTCCTGTCGGCTTGCGGACTGGGCGCCGCCCTCGTCGCCGTGCTCGCGGCACTGTCGGTGTTCGGCGACTCGTCCTTCGGGGTGCTGGCGTTCACAGGTCTGCAGCTGGCGTTCGGCTGACCTGCCACCCAGTGAGAAGCCATGGTCGTGAATCGCGCGCGATCGCAGCCGTGACTGCGCCCGCGATGCGCCCAGCCATCGCGAAAGTGCCCTGGCGGTAGTTGAAGGCGCGTTGCAGCGACGGTGAGTGCACTTTCGCGGTGGGTGTCACGCCCTGGGAACAAACCTCGCCGCCGACCCGTTGACACCTTCGACAGTTGAGTGGCATCGACTCAAGTTCTGCTTGACAGGGCCCGCCTTCGAAGAGCAGTCTTGAGCCTGGTGCACTCAGTACACACGTTTCGTCTAATCAGGAGGCAGTAACTATGGCTCGTGCGGTCGGCATCGACCTCGGGACCACCAACTCCGTCGTCGCAGTTCTGGAGGGCGGCGACCCCGTCGTCGTCGCGAACTCCGAGGGCTCCCGCACCACCCCGTCGGTCGTCGCGTTCGCGCGCAACGGCGAGGTACTGGTCGGTCAGCCCGCCAAGAACCAGGCGGTGACCAACGTCGACCGGACGATCCGTTCGGTGAAGCGGCACATGGGCTCCGACTGGACCGTGGAGATCGACGGCAAGAACTACACCGCGCAGGAGATCAGCGCCCGCGTGCTGATGAAGCTCAAGCGCGACGCCGAGTCCTACCTGGGGGAGGACATCGCTGACGCGGTGATCACCGTGCCCGCGTACTTCAACGACGCCCAGCGGCAGGCCACCAAGGAAGCCGGCCAGATCGCCGGCCTCAACGTGCTCCGCATCGTCAACGAGCCGACCGCGGCCGCGCTGGCCTACGGCCTGGACAAGGGCGAGAAGGAGCAGACCATCCTGGTGTTCGACCTCGGTGGTGGCACGTTCGACGTGTCCCTGCTCGAGATCGGCGAGGGTGTCGTCGAGGTCCGCGCGACCTCCGGCGACAACCACCTCGGTGGTGACGACTGGGACGACCGGATCGTCGAATGGCTCGTCGACAAGTTCAAGAGCACCGCGGGCATCGACCTGACCAAGGACAAGATGGCGATGCAGCGGCTGCGTGAAGCGGCCGAGAAGGCCAAGATCGAGCTCTCGAGCTCGCAGAGCACCTCGATCAACCTGCCCTACATCACCGTCGACGCGGACAAGAACCCGTTGTTCCTCGACGAGCAGCTCACGCGCGCCGAGTTCCAGCGCATCACCCAGGATCTGCTGGACCGCACCCGCAAGCCGTTCCAGCAGGTGATCAAGGACGCCGGCATCGCCGTCGGCGACATCGATCACGTCGTGCTGGTCGGTGGCTCGACCCGTATGCCCGCGGTGTCCGAGCTCGTCAAGGAGATGACCGGCGGCCGGGAGCCCAACAAGGGCGTCAACCCCGATGAAGTCGTAGCGGTCGGAGCTGCCCTGCAGGCCGGCGTGCTCAAGGGCGAGGTCAAGGACGTGCTCCTGCTCGACGTCACCCCGCTGAGCCTGGGTATCGAGACCAAGGGCGGCGTGATGACCAAGCTCATCGAGCGCAACACCACGATCCCGACCAAGCGGTCCGAGACGTTCACCACGGCCGACGACAACCAGCCGTCGGTGCAGATCCAGGTGTTCCAGGGCGAGCGTGAGATCGCCGCGCACAACAAGCTGCTCGGCAGCTTCGAGCTGACCGGCATCCCGCCGGCTCCGCGCGGTGTGCCCCAGATCGAGGTCACCTTCGACATCGACGCCAACGGCATCGTGCACGTCACGGCCAAGGACAAGGGCACCGGCAAGGAGAACACGATCAAGATCCAGGAGGGCTCCGGCCTCTCCAAGGAAGAGATCGACCGGATGATCAAGGACGCCGAAGCGCACGCCGACGAGGATCGCAAGCGTCGCGAAGAGGCCGACGTCCGCAACCAGGCGGAGTCGCTGGTCTACCAGACGGAGAAGTTCGTCGCCGAACAACGCAGTGCAGCGTCCTCCGAAGGTGGATCGAAGGTCTCCGAGGACACGCTGACCAAGGTCGACGGCGCCATCGCCGAGGCCAAGTCCGCCCTCGCCGGCACCGACATCTCGGCGATCAAGTCCGCGATGGAGAAGCTGGGCACCGAGAGCCAGGCCCTGGGCCAGGCCATCTACGAGGCCACCCAGGCCGAGCAGGGCTCCGCGGGCGGCGACGCCCCGGGTGGCTCGAGCTCGAGCTCCAACGATGACGTTGTCGACGCCGAGGTTGTTGAGGACGATCAGGAGCGCAAGTGAGTGACGAGCAGGAACCGATCACCGTCACCGACAAACGCCGTATAGACCCGCAGACCGGCCAGGTGCGCGACGCACCTGAGCCGGCCTCCGGGCTGGCTGAGGAGGCGCCGACCGTGTCCGAGGAGTCGCAGGACCAGGCGGCCGAGCTGCTGGCCGACCTGCAGCGGGTGCAAGCCGATTTCGCGAACTACCGCAAGCGGTCGCTGCGCGACCAGCAGGTGGCCACCGAGCGGGCCAAGGCTCACGTGGTGACCCAGCTGCTGCCCGTGCTCGACGATCTCGAGCGGGCCCGCGCACACGGCGACCTGGACTCCGGGCCGCTCAAAGCCGTTGCGGACAAGCTGGTTTCGACCCTCGAAGGGTTGGGCCTCAAGCCGTTCGGCGAGGAGGGCGACGCCTTCGATCCGTCGCTGCACGAAGCGGTGCAGCACGAAGGCGACGGCACCCATCCGGTGGTCGGGACGGTCATGCGGCGCGGCTACACCGTCGGCGATCACGTCGTTCGCCACGCGATGGTGGGCGTCGTCGACACCGTGCCCGACGCGGCAGGATCGGCGAATGCCGACCAAGAGCCGCAAAACCCATCAGAATCATAGGAATTGAAACCGCAACACACAGGTATGCGAAAAGGTGAGGAGGTGACGCGGTATGGCCCAGCGTGAATGGGTTGAAAAGGACTTCTACAAGGAGCTCGGCGTCGCCTCCGACGCCGGCCAGGACGAGATCAAGCGGGCTGCCCGAAAGATTCTCGCCGAGAACCACCCCGACCGGAACCCCGGCAATGCCGCGGCCGAGGAGCGGTACAAGGCCGCCTCGGAGGCCAAGGAAGTGCTGACCGACCCCGCCAAACGTAAGGAGTACGACGAGACCCGTCGGCTCTTCGCGGGTGGCGGATTCGGCCGGGGCCGCTACAGCGGCGGCGGTGGCGGATTCGGCGGGTTCGGCGCAGGCGACGGTCAGGAGTTCAACCTCAACGACCTGTTCGACGCGGCCGGTCAGACCGGCGGTGCGAACATCGGTGACCTGTTCGGTGGGTTGTTCGGTCGCGGCGCGCAGCAGCCGCGTCCGAGCCGCCCCCGGCGGGGCAACGACCTCGAGACCGAGACCGAGCTGAGTTTTCTCGAGGCCACCAAGGGTGTGGCGATGCCGTTGCGGCTCACCAGCCCTGCCCCGTGCACGAACTGCCACGGCAGCGGTGCCCGCCCCGGCACCAGCCCGAAGGTCTGTCCGAACTGCAACGGCGCCGGCGTGGTCAGCCGTAATCAGGGCGCCTTCGGCTTCTCCGAGCCGTGCACGGAATGCCGTGGCAGCGGGTCGATCATCGAGCACCCCTGCGACGAGTGCAAAGGCACCGGCGTGACCACCCGCACGCGCACCATCAACGTGCGGATCCCGCCGGGAGTCGAAGACGGACAACGCATCCGGCTTGCCGGGCAAGGTGAGGCCGGGTTACGCGGTGCCCCGTCAGGTGACCTCTACGTCACCGTGCATGTGCGCCCCGACAAGGTGTTCGGCCGCAACGGCGACGACCTGACGGTCACCGTGCCCGTCAGCTTCCACGAGTTGGCTTTGGGCACAACGCTGTCCGTGCCGACGCTGGAAGGCAAGGTCGGGGTCCGGGTGCCCAAGGGGACGTCGGACGGACGCATCCTGCGGGTGCGCGGTCGCGGCGTGCCCAAACGCTCCGGCGGCAACGGCGACCTGCTGGTCACCGTCAAGGTGGCCGTGCCGTCGAATCTCGAAGGTGAGGCCGCCGAAGCGTTGGAGGCCTACGCACAAGCCGAGCGCGCCAGCGGCTTCGATCCGCGGGCGGGATGGGCCGGTGTCCAGTGAGTCCCGGGCGCAAAGACCACAATGACCAGGCCAGGACGTTCCTGATCTCGGTCGCGGCCGAGCTGGCCGGTATGCATGCGCAGACGCTGCGCACCTACGACCGGCTCGGCCTGGTCAGCCCGGAGCGGACATCCGGTGGGGGACGGCGCTATTCGCAGCGCGACGTCGACCTTCTGCGTGAGGTTCAACGGCTGTCGCAGGACGAGGGCGTCAACCTGGCCGGTATCAAGCGCATCATCGAGCTGACCAATCAGGTCGAGGCGCTGCAGGCGCGGGTGCGTGAACTCACCGCCGAGGTGGAGCACCTGCGTGCCCAACCTCGGCCCAAGAGCACAGCGCTGGTTGTCTGGCAGCCGCGCAACCAGCGCTGAGCCTCAGGAGAGCAGCGCCCCTCGCGACCGCAATGAGGAATGCATCCCCGCATACGGGTGTGCCTCGGGCAGAAGGTCTTTCGCGATCTTGGTGACGGCGCTGTAGTTCACGTCGACGACGTTGGCCAGCGGCGAGTGGCACAACTGGCTACACAGTTGATAGGCGTCCAACTCGCCCAGCCCGTAGAGCTCCACCAACCAGCGCACCATCTCCACCTGGCTGCAGCGCCACGCATCTTCGAGTGGACGCGCCGACCCCACGGTCAGCAAGGCGTCGTCGTGTTCGAGCCGGGGCCATGCGGGCGCGTTGCCCTTGATCAGGTCGACGATGAGCGTCACGTCCATCGCTCCTTCCAATGCGGTGCCGCAGGTTTCGCCCTCGCCCTGCCGGTAGTGGCCGTCCCCGACCGAGAACAGGGCGCCGTCGACGTTGACCCCGAGATACACCGTGGTGCCGGCCCGGAGTTCGGGGGTGTCCATGTTGCCGCCGAAGTAGTCCGGCACCAGCGTCGTTCGGACCTCCCGCAGGGCGGGTGCCACCCCGACGGTGCCGAGCATCGGTGCCAGCGGCAGCCGCAGCTCGAAATCCGACTGGTGCGCGGTGAACAGCGCCGTGTCGGTGGCCCGGTCGACGGTGTAGATCCACGTCAGCTCCGGCAGCGGCGGCTGAAGACCGGCGGTGCGGTCGGTCCCGGTGAGGGCGCCGAACAGCGGAATCGTCGTCGACGCAGCCCAATCCCGCGCCGGGGTCAGCGACACCACATGCAGAGCCAGAGTGTCCCCGGGCTGGGCGCCCCGGACGTAAAAGGGTCCCGTCTGGGGGTTCAGTTCCTTCGGATTGAGCACCTGGCTGGGTCGGTCGTCACGGGACGTGACCCGGCCGGCGAAGGCATCTTCGGTCCACAAGCGTAGTGCCGTACCGGGTTCCACCTCCATCACCGGTTCCGCGCCACCGAATGTCCAGACGTACTGATCCCGGCTGGGGGTGAATTCAACGACCTGCACGGGCAGCTCCTGCCATGGAAGGGGCGAGAACCCGGGGCAGCAGCACGGACGTCACCGCGCCGAGCGTCGCCCACATCAAGGCCTGACCGACCAGTGACGACAGCCGGAAGTCGGCGAGCACGTCAGCCGGGAACCCGACGGGGACCTCCCGGAACGCGGGCAGCGCGATGACGACGACGGTCATCACCGCGAGGTAACCGGTGACCGCGGCCGCCGCGGCGGCGGCATCGCCGATCCGTGACGCGAGACGCAGTCCGACGATCAGCGCAGCGACAGCTGTCGCGAGTGAGGCGGCAACCACGATCAGATAGGCCACGGTGCGGTCACCCGCGGTCTCCGACAGCCCGACGCCCGGAGTATTGGCGGGGTAGGCCAGGAACGGAACCACGGCCACGCAGACGAAACCGGCTGCGGCGCTTGCGATGGCGACACCGGACAGATTCGCGTGCGGACGGTGGCGCGTGACGGCGGCGATCACCATGGCCAGCGCCACGGCGAACAGGGCCCCCATGATGACACCGAAGGCCACCGTGCCCACCGCCGATCCGACGTTCTCCTGCACGGTCCGGCTGAACACCTCGTGCTCGTGGCCGTGCCCGCCACTCAGTGCTTCCTCGGCGTGCGAGCGCTGCTCCTCGTAGTCGATGGCTTCGGCGATCAGCGGCGCGAGCTGCCAGCGCGCGAACGCGAAGGTGACGATGCCGGCCGCGAATCCGCCGGCGATCCCCAGCCCGATGATGCGTTTCTCCATGGTCGCGACCTTCCTAGTGGCAGGGGAAACCGAGCAGGTGGCGGGCGTCGTGCAGGAACTCGTGCACGTGGGTGTCGGACCCGAACACCGACACCGCACCCTGGTCGTAGCCGAGGAAGTAGTAGGCGATCAGGGCCAGGACGGTGGTCGCGGTGAGCCACAGCGCCCCTTCCAGGCGGGAGGTGTCGATGGCTCCCGCGCGTGCTGTCGCGGCGGTCGGTGTGGTCATGAGCGGCCCCTTGATCTCCGCAAAAGTTGCGGATTGGAAATATTGCTGACGATGGCAAGTGTGGAAAGCAGGGCTGGTCACGTCAACTCGAATGCGGCTTCCCGACGCCAGCGATACGCAGATTTAACAAGAACCGTTCCCCAGGTTAAAGCGCTGTAACGGCTGCCCCGAGCGATTGCGGAACCGCCCCCTCCGTGCACATAGTTTCTGGTGAAAGTATTGACCACTTGAAATAAGGAGGCCGGCCAGATGCATGGTCCGCATGATCTCGGTGGGCGCGATGGCGTGGGAGCCATCGCCGAGGAATTCCTCGAGCCCGGAATTCCCGACTGGCGCTATCCCTTCGAGGGGCGCATGCACGCGGTCACGGCCATGGCGATCGCGAAGGGCGCCTTCAACCTCGACGAGCAGCGGCATGGCATCGAGTTGATGAAGTGGAGCGACTATCTGGACTCCACGTACTACGCCCACTGGTTGTTCTCGGTCGAGAAGCTGCTCAACGACAAGGGATACATCTCGCACGAGGAGATCGATGCGCGGATGGCCGAGCTCGGGAAGCCCGAGATGACCCCGCATCCGACGAAGCCCGACACGCTCTCACCGTTCGCGAAGACCATGATCGACGTGCTGTGGGCCGGCACCCCGCACGACCTGCCCGCCGACAATCCGCCCGCGTTCGCGGTGGGTGATGAGGTCGTGGTGCGCAACATCAGCGCCACGACGCACAACCGGCTGCCCGGTTATCTGCGCCGTGCCCGCGGTGTGATCGCCAAGCAGTACGGGGCATTTCACGATCCCGCGGCCAGCGCCCATGAGTACAAGGACGTCCCGCACCAGCTCTACATGGTCAAGTTCAGCTCGACCGAGCTGTGGGGAGACGACGCGGCCGAAGAATTCGACCTCTACGCCGACCTGTTCGAGAGCTACCTCGAACCCATCGGCAAGTGACCCAGTAGCCCCAGTGACCAAGGAAACCAAGGAGAAGCAGATGGACTGGCTGTCGTTGAGCGATGTCGAGGCACGCGTGAATGCACTCGAGTCGCTGATGGTGGAAAAGGGTCTCGCCGAGCACGAGGCCGTCGACGCGGTGGTCGCGTCATTCGAGAACGACATGGGCCCGGTCAACGGCGCCAAGGTCGTGGTCCGGGCCTGGACCGACCCGACGTACCGCGAATGGTTACTCGCAGACGCCACCGCGGCGATCGCCGACATGGGTTTCACCGGCCTGCAGACCGAGCACATGGTGGCGGTCGAGAACACCGCCGAGCGGCACAACGTCGTGGTGTGCACGCTGTGCTCCTGCTACCCGTGGACGCTGCTGGGTATCCCGCCGGCCTGGTTCAAGTACCCCCAGTACCGGGCGCGCGTGGTCAAGGAACCGCGCAGTGTGTTGGCCGAGTTCGGGGTGACGCTGCCCGACGACGTCCACATCGACATCTGGGACAGCAGCGCCGAGATCCGCTACCTCGTGATCCCGCAGCGCCCCGCGGGCACCGAGGACCTCAGCGAGGACGAACTCGTCGCGCTGGTCACCCGGGACTCCATGGTCGGCACCGCGCTGCTGTCTGCGCCGAAGGCGGCCTGACATGTCGGCACCCACCATCGTCGAGTTCGACGCACCCGGTACGGCCACGGCACTACCGCGCTCCAACGGCGAGCTGGTCTTCGACGCGCCATGGCAGGGAAGGCTTTTCGGCCTCGTCGTGCAGATGTGCCAGGCAGGCGTGTTCACCTGGGACGAGTTCAAGAAGCATCTGATCGAGGTGATCGGCGAGTCGGGCATCGACGACGTCTGCGACCCGTCGGTGTACTACCGCCAGTTCGGAGAAGCGTTCTGCCGGCTCGCTGTCGAGAAGCAGTTCATCGCCGAGGCCGGCCTCGAGGAACGTGTGCGGATCGAGTCACTCCGGTTGGCGCACGACGATCATGACCACGATCATGACCACCCCCACGAGCACTGAGAGGCGCGCGATGTCGAAGATCACCGCGCTGTCGATCAGCGTCGGCGTGCTGGGCATGATGTCCACCCTGATGACTGCGACGGTGTGGCCGTTGCCGGTGTGGGTGCTGTTCCTGGCGTGGGCGTCGTTCTTCTTCGTCGGATCCGGGGTCTCGGGTCTGCTGAAGTCGATGGCGTGCAACTGGACCGGAATCGCGATCGCGACCGCCACGCTATTGGCTGTTCAGGCAAGCGGTAGCGCGCTCCTGCTGTCGATCGCTGTCGGTATCGGCAGCCTGACGATGGTCCAGGTCTCGCGATTGCCGTGGATCTCCGCGACGCCGGCGATCGTGTTCGGGTTCGCCATGACCGTCGGGACGATCGCGGACACCGGAAACGGGATCACCACAACGGGATTGGGGCATCCGGCACTGGTGGCCGCCGTCACCGCTGCTGTCGGCGCCTGCTTCGGACTCGCCTCGGAGTGGGGCGCTGCGCTGATCGAGCGTGTGGCCGCGCCACGGACGGTGGCTGCGCCGGGCTAGCCCGGTTATGCTACGAATCACAAATTTTGGTGTATGGAAGCAACCGACATGAGGAGCGCTGTGCCGACGTCCATCGCCACCGAGAGCGTCTCCGAGGTGTTCTTCCGGCTCGGACGCTGGTGGAGCGACGCGCTGTCGCAGGGATTGCTCGACGGTGACATCGCCAGCCTCGAGGGCTGGCGTGTCCTGGGTGCCCTGCGCAGCGGGGACGGCTTCACGATGACCGAGATCGCCACGGCCATGGGCATTCCCGCACCGTCGCTGACCCGGATCGTGGACAAGCTGGTCGACGGGGGATTCGTGCTTCGCAGGGTCGACGCGACCGACCGACGTCGGGTGCTCATCCACCTGTCGGTGCGGGGCAAGACCAAGGTCCGCCGGCTGGCGCGCCAGGAGGCCGCCGTCAAGGCCATGCTGGTCGAGGAGTTCGGCGACGACACCGCCGTGCACCTGATCCGCACGCTGGCCCGGGTGACCGAACTGCCGCTCGACACGCGCTGATTTTCGAGAGCAGAACAGGGCGGCAACACCACGGTAATGCGGTGCCGCGACGATGGGCGCACGGAGGAGGCGCTGCGATGGATCTCTCATCTCCCGGCGTGCGCCGGGACACCATCGACATCGCCCTGGTGGTCCCGCGTAGTGGGTCTGCGGGTATCTACGGACCGTCCTGCGAGGCATGTGCCGAGCTGGCCATCTCCGACCTCAACGACACCGAGGGCCTCCTCGGCCGTCAGGTCCGGCTGATCCCGGTCGACGGCAGCCGCGCACCCGAGGTCGTGGCGGCAGAGGTCGGCCGTCTGGTGGCGCACGGGATGATCGACGCCGTCACCGGCTGGCACATCTCCCCGGTCCGGCAGGCGTTGGCCAAGGTGACCGCGGGTCGCATCCCGTACGTGTACGGGCCGCTCTACGAAGGCGGCGAGCGCACACCGGGGCTGTTCCTCACCGGGGAGACGCCGTCGCGCCAGCTCCTGCCCGCCATGGACTGGATGACCGCGGAATACGGCGTCGACCGCTGGATCGTCATCGGCAATGACTACATCTGGCCCAAGCAGACCGGCGCGGCAGCCCGGTGGCATGCGCGTGCACAGGGCCGCCCCCTCGTCGACGAGATCTACCTGCCGCTGGGCACCGAGGACTTCAGCACCGCGATCCGCCAGGTCGAGATCACCGGCGCGCAGGGCGTCGGCGTCGTGCTGCTGCTCGTCGGCGGCGACGGGGTGGCGTTCAACCGTCAGTTCGCCGGCTGCGGTCTCGCGGCGTCGGTACCGCGGCTCAGCCCGCATGTCGAGGAGAACATGCTGCTGGCCAGTGGATACGGCAGCAACGACGGACTCTTCGCTACCGCAGGCTATTTCGAGGCGCTCAACACCGCGGCCGGCATGGAGTTCGCCGCTCGCTACTACCGCCACTTCGGCTTGGCCGCGCCCGCTCTGAACAGTATCGGCGAATCCTGTTACGAGGCAATCACCTTGCTGATCGCGCTGGCACGGCGGGCCGGCTCCCTTGACGTTGCGGCGATGACCCTGGCCGCCGAGAACCTCACCTACGTGAGTCCGCGAGGTGAGGTGTCGATGTCGGGGAACCAGCTCAACCAGGACATCTACGTCGCGGAGGCGCTCGGTCTGGACTTCGAGGTGCGCGCGCGCATCACGGCGGCCTGAGCCGGGGGGCAGCCCCCGTCTGGACGCGGGGGTGGGCACGGTTGATCACCGCAGCCGCCGAGGGTCACCATGGACGGTGTGTCCACGCCCTGGCATCCCATGACACGCATCGCCTTCCGCTTCTGCGTTGTCTACTTCGGCCTCTTCTGCCTGCTGTTCGCGCAGATCCTCTTCGTCTACGTCGGCGTCCTCGCCCGCTGGTTGCCCTCCGACGCCGTGGTCTGGCAGATGACGCTGATAGAACCGGCGCTGACGTGGATCGGGCAGCATGTGTTCGACGTGGACGCGGTGCTGCACCGCGATTCGGGGAGCGGCGATCAGGCTGTCATCTGGGTGATGCTGTTCGTCCTCGTGGTGATCTCGGCGCTGGCCACGCTCCTCTGGTCGATCGCCGACCGCCGCCGCACGCAGTACCCTCGTCTGCACGCCTGGTTCTGTGTATTCCTCCGGGTATGTCTGGGCGGGCAGCTGCTGTTCTACGGCATCGCGAAGGTGATCCCGACCCAGATGCCTGCCCCGCCGTTGGCGGCGCTGGTGCAGTCGTTCGGTGAGCTGACTCCGGCATCAGTGCTGTGGTTGCAGGTCGGCACCTCGCTGCCCTACGAAATGGCGCTGGGCACAGTCGAACTCATCGCCGGACTGCTGCTGTTCTGGAATCGGACCGCCACGCTCGGCGCCCTGGTGGCTGCGATGGCGATGGCCCAGGTGTTCCTGCTGAACCTCAGCTACGACGTGCCCGTGAAGATCCTGTCCTCGCACCTGTTGCTGATGACCTTGTTCCTGCTCGCGCCGCAGACCCGCAGACTCGTTGACCTGCTGGTGCTCCAGCGGCCCGCCCACCCCACGACCCCACCACCGCTGTTCGCCGACGCCCGTCGGAATCGGATCGCCGCCGCCGTAGTGGCTCTGCTGGGGGTGTGGGCGCTCGCCGGGTGCCTGGTCCAGGGCGCGGCGGCCTGGCGCGACTACGGGGGTGGGCGCGCCAAACCCGAGCTCTACGGCATCTGGGAGGTCACCCCTGCCGCCGCCGACAATGGCTGGCGCCGTGTCGTTTTCGATCTGCCCGGAGTGCTCACCTATCAGCGCGTGGACGGCACGCTGCGTGACGAGGCGATCACGGTGGAGCCGGACGGGACGATGAGATCCGCGGGGTTCCAGCTGCGCCCGGTGCGGCACGGCCCGGATCGGCTGGAGCTGGACGGCAGAGTCGCCGGGCAGCCCGTCACCCTGACGTTGCGGCGGGTCGATCTGGAGTCGTTCCCGTTGCGCAGCACCGAGTTCCGCTGGGTGCAGGACTACCCGCGGTTCGCGGGGCAGATCAACTGACGACGACGCGGAAGATCGCGGAGACCGATTCACCGGGCGCCACCTCGCGGTACCCGCCGCGGCGCAGCGCGTCAGTCGGCGCGGCCATCGGTTCGAAGCACACCACGTCGTCCTCACCGGGTGCGAACACCTGGGCGGCGGTGTAACCCTCGTCGTAGTGCACCTCGATGCGGCGGCCGCCGCCGGAGACCGCGAACACCGAGCCCGGCTCCACCTCGTCGAAGCCCTCGTCGATGAACCTGTCGCCCAACAACTCCGAGGCAGCCGGCCGCGGCTCGACACGGCCGGTCGGAATGCCCCAGGCGTTGACCGGCTGATACCGCATCGCTGGCGTCTCGATCAGCCACTGGGCCCGCGGCACCCCCGGCAACTGCAGGTAGGGGTGGAACCCGAAACACAGCGGCACCCGCGAACCCGTCGTCGCGGTCACCGTCGTCGTCACGGTCAGAGTGCGGTCGCGCAGCGTCACGTCGAGCGTGAGCAGGTGCGGGAACGGGAACGTGGTCAGCAGCGCCGGGCGCGCCGCGAAATCCAGCTCGGCCGTCAGCTGCGACTCCAGCGCCGCCGTCACGGTCCAATCCGGGTAGGCCGCCAACGTCCCGTGGATCGGCACCCCGTGCTCGTCGGTGCGGACCCCGCCCGTGCCCGGCGTCAACGTCACCACCGCGCCGTCGACCCCGTAGCCCATGCTGCTCAACCGGTTGGCCCACGGGTAGAGGATCGGGATGCCCATGGTCTTGTGGTTGGACACATAGGCCTGCAGCCCCCGCCGCTGACCCAGGAATTCCACGCCGTCGTCGTTCAGCGAGCTGGCCACCATCCCGGCGGCCGGAACGTAGGTGGCTGTCAGCGCCGAGGACGGATCACGCAGCGTCACGGTTTCGAACGTGTCCATGGCCACCGATACTGCCACGTGCGGTCAGCTCGCCAGAGGATCGTGGCGAATTCGGTGCGCAGGCGCCCCTTTCGCGATCAGCGCGGCCTTGGTGGCCGCCACCATCTCCGGTCGGCCGCAGAGCAGGATCTGCCGATCCCCCCAGCTCCCGTAGCGGGTCACCACCTCGGGCAGCCGCCCGGTCTGACGGACGTGCAGGCCCCGCGGCGGCGTCACGTCGGGATACTGCGCCGCCCACGGCGGATCGAAGTCGAACTCCGAGACCGGCGTCACCGACAGCCACGGATTGGTCGCCGCGATCTCCCACAGCGTGCGCAGATCGTAGAGCTCACAGGGGTGCTTGGCGCCGAAGAACAGGTGCACGCGCGGGTTCTCCCCGAACCGGGTCAGGTCCATGATCAGGGCGCGCAGCGGAGCCAGACCGGTGCTGCCGGCGACCATCAGGACGTCGCCGTCGTCGCGGTCGACCTCCAGCGCGCCGTGGGGGTTGGACACCCGCCAGCGGTCACCGGGGCGCGCCTCGCCGACGATGGCCCTGCTGACCATGCCGCCGGGAACCGACCGCACGTGGAACTCCACGTAGCCTGCGGGGTCGGCCGGGATCGCCGGGCTCAGGTAGCGCCACCGCCGCGGCCACTGCGGGATCTGGACCGGCACGTACTGGCCGGGGTGGTAGCCGAGCGCGTGATCCATCTTGAGCCGGATCACCGAGACGTCGCGGGCCGGCCGCAGGTGTTCGAGCACCGTGCCGTCGCAGAACGGAGGACTGGTCTCCGCATCAGCTGCGCCGCTCATCACGCCCACCATCAGCGACACCACGTCGGTGACCGCCTCGGCGAGGCGCCGATCCCATCGGTCGGCCAGATGGCTGCGCAGCGTCGCAAGCAGCGCGGGCTGCAGTGTCTCGTAGTGCCCGGAGGTGACGCCGTACTTGCGGTGATCGCGCCCGAGCTGAGCCAAGAACGCCACGGGTTCCTCGGCCCGCTGGGCGATCAGCTCGTCGCACAGCCAGGTCATCGCGTGTCCGAACACCTTGCGCTGCGTGGCCATCTCCGGGGGGAACAGGTCGCGCGCCGACAGGTCGGCGGCAAACCAGCGTGTGTAGAAGTCGCCGACGAGCGCATCGTCGTCGGTGTCGAGCACATCCCTCAGGATGTACATCGAGTCGCGATCTTCCAGGCCCACGCCGCACGATCCTAGGTCACCCGCGGCAGAGTCTCCTACAGGCCGTGAATGCCCTTGTAGAGCACCAGGATTCCGATCACCACGAAGATGGCGGCGATGAGCGCCGCGTGCTGGCGCTCCAGCCACGCCCGGATCCGGGCCAGCGTCGGGTCGAGCCGCTGCCCGGACACGGCATAGGCCAGCACCGGCAACAGCACCGTGGACCCCGCGACGAGCACGTACCAGGCGACCGCGGCGTACACCGTCGGCACGTCGATGCCTGCCGATCCGATCGCCAAACCGGCTGCGGCGCACAGGAACAGCACCTTCGGGTTGACGACGGTGAGGGTCAGTGCGGTCACCCCCGCCTTGGCTGGGGTCAGGGAACTCATCCGGGTCATCCAGCCGGGCATGTGCTCGGACTTCGCGCGGTTGATCCAGCGGTACACGCCGAGCGCGATCAACGCCGCCCCGACGACGATGCGCAGCCACGACGCCCAGCCCGGCGGCTTGGTGCCGATGCCGCCGATCAGGTTCGACAGCTCGAGAAACACCGACGTCAGAGCCGCGAGGCCGACGATCCAGCCGGCGAGGAAGGCCAGCCCGGTGGGCCGCGGATGCGGGGTCTGCAGGACCAGCACCGCGGGAATGATGGTCACCGGCGACAATGCGACGACAAGGCCCAGCGGGACGAGCTCGGTCAGCACGGATCCCCATGACACCGGCAAAACCTAGCAAAGCCCCGCCGCTATCGTCGTCTAATGACACAGCCCGGTCCGCGCCCGGCAACAGCGGTGACGGTCTTCCACGCCGACGGCGGCGACGCGGCGTTCACCCGGTGGGCCGGGCAGCTCCTGACCTCGGCGCGAAATGCCGACGGGTACCTGGCAGGGCGGATCTCCGATGGCGTGGACCCCACGTCGGATCGTGCTGTGGCCGTGACGTTTTCCGAGGATGCAGCGTTACACGGATGGCTGGACAGCCCCGACCGCGCGGAGGTGCTGCGCGACGGGCGCGCTCGGGGATTCTGGACCGCGACGACGGACCTGGTCACCTCTGCCGAAAACCTGGAGGCGTCGGGCATCGGCGTGTTCGGGCACGTCGTGGCCGCAGGTCGCGACGACGAGTTCCGGGCCACACAGGCCCGGCTGTCGCGCGCGGCGGCTGCGCTGCCAGGCTACCTCGGGACGGTCCTGGTGGCGGGTGACCGGGACGGCGAGTGGACCTCGGTCGTGCGGTTCCGCACGGGCGCGCAGCTGGCGCAGTGGCTCGCGTCCGCCGAACGCGATGCCGCACTGGAGCGGATGCGCGGCACCCTGAGCAGAGACTTCAGCACCGGCACCACACCGTTCGGCACCACGGTGCGGGTACAGGACGGGCGGACGCTGATGACCCCCAACTGGAAGTCGGCGATGTTGGTGCTCGCCGTGCTCTACCCGACGGTGATGCTGCTGTCCCGCTTCCTCGGGCCCGTCGTCGATCACGCGGGTGCGCCACCGTGGCTGGGTCTGTGGATCAGCCAGATCGTCAGCATCGTCGCGATGCAGTGGTGGCTCATGCCCGCCGCGTCGCGCCCGCTGCGCCGGTGGCTGGACCCGGTTGACGGCTCCGGTGCGCGCGTGAGCGCGGCCGGGGTTGGGGTGATTCTCGCGGTCTACGCGGTGACGTTGACGGTGTTCGCGACCGTGCACGAGCTCCAGTTCTGGGATTACGCGACGTGACGATGAGTCCCGGCGGTCCTGCGGGTCAGCACCATATGGCTTTCACCAACCTCCTCGCCGTTCTGCCCGTCACCGACATCGAGGCCAGCCGCCCGTGGTTCACCGCGCTGTTCGGCAGGCCTGAGGACAACAACCCGATGCCCAGCCTGATCGAGTGGCAGGTGCTGCCCGGAGCGTGGCTTCAGGTGTTCTGCGACGAGAACCGCGCCGGATCGGGGCTGTTCAACCTGGCCGTCGACGATCTCGAGGCCTCTGTCGCGGGGCTACGGGCGCGGGGGCTCGAGCCCGGCGAGGTGGTCGAGGCGAACAAGGGCGTGCGGTTGTCCGCGCTCACCGATCCGGACGGGAACACGATCACCGTCATCGGCGGATTCCGCGTCCACTACTGATCCGACCACTAGTGGCCGTCGAACCGGTTCTTTCCGAGGCTGTCGACGAAAGCCGGCCCGCGCGAATCGAATTCACGCAGATACTCCGCGGACCATGATCCGAAGGGATGGTGGGCCAGGTACTCGTTGCGGAACCGGTCGTCCTCGGAGACCTCGGTGACGCAGAACGCGGGGATCGCGAGATCGACCACGGGGCCGTCGCGCTCGACCTCGGCCATCAGCAGGGGAGCGTTGGCGCCCAGGAAGCGGTCGATCACCCACCCGTCCTCGCCGAGCCAGACCGATGAGCGGACCTTGACCACGACATGGTCGGCCCGCGCGACGATCTGGCCCGCCACCAACGGATCGAGTTCACGCTCGGCCTCGTAGCGGGTGCCACCGGCGGCCGGGCCTTTCGCGGTCATCGTGCCCATGGCCTCGTCGCCCAGCGCGGGCACCAGCTGCGCCGGGGTCGCATCCAGGTCGGCGGGGGCCGGTCCCTGCAGGCGGACCCGCACCGCGTAACCGTCGGAGGCGAACAGATACGCCTGTGCGATCAACAGCGGGGTGGGGTCCGACGCCGCGACGGCCGGCATGTCGCGCACGAAGAACTTCCGTTCGTACTCGAAGTCGCCGATGTCGGACATACTGCGACGGTAAACCCGCTGGCGGTCACAGTCGCGGACGACGAGTCCGTGTCTCCCGGCCGACGTGCGTCACCAGCGGCCGTCGGCGACGTCCTCGGCGGTGTCGGCGGCGCGCTCGGGTCCGCCCTGCCGGCGAATTTCGGCGCGAACGGCGTCCAGGCGTCCCCGGATCGCGGGGTCCGACGCCACGTCGAGCAGGGCCCGCCTCAGGTCCGCCGGCTGTGGGTGCTGCTGGCGCAGGTGACGACCCACCCCGATCTCCTCGAGCCGATCGGCGTTGGCAGGCTGGTCGACGGCCTGCGGGAGCGCGACAGTCGGAACGCCGAACCACAGCGCCTCGCTGCACGACCCCATGCCCGCGTGGGTGATGAAGGCGTCCGCCTGAGCGAGGACCGCAGGTTGGGGGACGCTCGGGCGAGTCTGCACCCAGTCGGGTACGGGACCCAGGTCGTCCGCCGACGTTGTCGCTCCGATCGCGAGGGTGAGCCGCCACCCGGTGCCGTCGAGGCCGTCGATCGCGGCGCGGTAGATGTCCGCGCGATCGGTGTAGGCGGTGCCGAGCGCCAGCAGGGCGAGCGGACCGTCGCCGCGCGGCGGCGTCCAGTCACCAGGGTCTTGACGCCGCGGATCCAGACAGGGGCCGACGAAGCGGTACCGATCCGACACCCGGTCGGCGTGGCGCTGCATGATCCGCGGGATCAGCACGAGGCACCGCCGAGGAACCCCCGTCACGTCCTCGACCGTCAGCGTCGACCCCACCGAGGCCAGCCACTGCTCGAAGGTCTGCCGGTAGTCGACGCCGCTCGGACTGCCCATCAGCGGATCCAGGATCGCTGCCATGTCCTCGTAGTAGCCGTCCCAGGCCACCTCGCTCGGGGACAGCTGCGCAGCCGGCACGCCCCACGCTTGGGCCGCGACCGGACCCGCCATCCCACCGATGTCGTAGAGCACCAGGTCGGGGCGGTCGGCGTCGAATGCATCGCGCAGTTGCGGCAGGACGTGGATGGCCTCGTCGAGGAAGATCCGCATGCCGGCGACCGGGTCCTCGTCGTCGTAGCCCGTCGGTGCACCCGGCGCCCCGGGAAGCACTGACGTGCAGGGGACCACGTCGGCGCCGGTGAAGTCGACGAGTGATGCCAGGTGGCCGCCGACGGCATAGCTGACCCGGTGGCCGCGGTCGGCGAGCTCGCGCACCACGGCGAGGTGGGGATACATGTGGCTCGGC
This sequence comes from Mycobacterium sp. IDUB_1, assembly GCF_055419625.1. Taxonomy (NCBI): domain Bacteria; kingdom Bacillati; phylum Actinomycetota; class Actinomycetes; order Mycobacteriales; family Mycobacteriaceae; genus Mycobacterium; species Mycobacterium sp. IDUB_1. The sequence continues at coordinate 1,177,518 of NZ_JBVAYA010000001.1, forward strand.
GCGGAGGCGGCGACCACGAGGACGTGGAGTCGGCGTTGGGTCGGCACCGACGGATTGTCGTCGGATCGGTGCAAGCGTGTCACCCCGTTTTCGGGGACGTTCGGCCCCTGGTGCTCCGCCGGCAAAAAAGCTAAAGTTGAGCGGAACAGACTCAAGGTTGTCCGCGTTGATTCTGTCGACAAGCAATTTTCCGGGCCACCCGTGTGGCCCATCGGACCTGTAAAGGAGTGTCGTGGACTCGTTCAACCCGACGACCAAGACCCAGGCGGCCCTGACGTCGGCGCTGCAGGCGGCAACGGCCGCGGGCAACCCGCAGATCACGCCTGCTCACCTGTTGATGGCGCTGCTGACGCAGAACGACGGCATCGCCGCCCCGTTGCTCGAGGCCGTCGGCGTCGATCCCGCAACCGTGCGCGCGGAGACGCAGCATCTGCTGGACCGGCTGCCCAGCGCCACCGGATCGGCATCGCAACCGCAGCTCGCGCCGCAGGCCGTCTCGGCCATCACCAACGCCCAGCATCTCGCCACCGAGATGGACGACGAGTACGTCTCGACCGAGCACCTGCTCGTCGGCCTGGCCACCGGTTCCGATGACGTCGCGAAGCTGCTGACGGGACACGGCGCATCGCCCCAGATCCTCCGCGACGCGTTCACGAAGGTCCGCGGCAGCGCCCGCGTCACCAATCCCGACCCTGAGAGCACCTACCAGGCGCTCGAGAAGTATTCGACCGACCTGACCGCGCGCGCCCGCGAGGGCAAGCTCGACCCGGTGATCGGTCGCGACACCGAGATCCGGCGCGTCGTGCAGGTGCTGTCCCGTCGCACCAAGAACAACCCGGTGCTGATCGGCGAACCCGGCGTCGGCAAGACCGCGATCGTCGAGGGCCTGGCCCAGCGTGTGGTCGCCGGCGACGTGCCGGAGAGCCTGCGCGGCAAGACCGTCATCTCGCTCGACCTGGGCTCGATGGTCGCCGGCGCGAAGTATCGCGGTGAATTCGAGGAGCGCCTCAAGGCCGTCCTCGACGACATCAAGAACTCGGCAGGACAGATCATCACGTTCATCGACGAGCTGCACACCATCGTCGGCGCCGGTGCCACCGGTGAGTCCGCGATGGACGCCGGCAACATGATCAAGCCGATGCTGGCCCGCGGTGAGCTGCGGCTGGTCGGCGCGACCACGCTCGACGAGTACCGCAAGTACATCGAGAAGGACGCTGCGCTGGAGCGCCGCTTCCAGCAGGTGCTGGTCGGCGAACCGTCCGTCGAGGACACCGTCGGCATCCTGCGCGGTCTCAAGGAGCGCTACGAGGTGCACCACGGCGTGCGGATCACCGACTCCGCGCTCGTGGCCGCCGCGTCGCTGTCCGACCGCTACATCACCTCCCGTTTCCTGCCGGACAAGGCCATCGACCTCGTCGACGAGGCTGCGTCACGGCTGCGCATGGAGATCGACTCCCGCCCCGTCGAGATCGACGAGGTCGAGCGCCTGGTCCGTCGCCTCGAGATCGAGGAGATGGCGCTGGAGAAGGAAGAAGACGCCGCGTCGAAGGACCGGCTGGAGAAGCTGCGTGCCGAACTGGCCGACCACAAGGAGAAGCTGGCGGAGCTCACGACCAGGTGGCAGAACGAGAAGAGTGCCATCGACGTCGTCCGCGAGCTGAAGGAACAGCTCGAGGAGCTGCGCGGTGCGGCCGACCGGGCCGAACGCGACGGTGACCTCGCCAAGGCCGCCGAGCTGCGGTACGGGCGCATCCCCGAGGTCGAGAAGAAGCTCGACGCAGCCGTCCCCCAGGCGGAAGCCCGCGAGGACGTGATGCTCAAGGAGGAGGTCGGCCCCGACGACATCGCCGACGTGGTGTCGGCGTGGACAGGCATCCCGGCCGGCCGGATGCTCGAAGGCGAGACCGCCAAGCTGCTGCGCATGGAGGAGGAGCTGGGCAAGCGCGTCATCGGTCAGCGCAAGGCCGTGGCTGCGGTGTCCGACGCGGTGCGCCGGTCGCGTGCCGGTGTCGCCGATCCGAACCGTCCGACGGGCTCGTTCATGTTCCTGGGCCCGACCGGTGTCGGTAAGACCGAGCTCGCAAAAGCGTTGGCGGAGTTCCTGTTCGACGACGAGCGGGCGATGATCCGTATCGACATGAGCGAGTACGGCGAGAAGCACTCGGTGGCCCGCCTCGTCGGTGCGCCTCCCGGCTACGTCGGCTACGACCAGGGCGGTCAGCTGACCGAGGCGGTACGCCGCCGTCCGTACTCGGTGATCTTGTTCGACGAGATCGAGAAGGCCCACCCGGACGTGTTCGACGTGCTGCTGCAAGTACTCGACGAGGGGCGGCTGACCGACGGCCAGGGCCGCACGGTCGACTTCCGCAACACCATCCTCATCCTGACGTCCAACCTGGGCGCCGGCGGAACCGAGGAGATGGTGATGGCGGCGGTGCGCTCGGCCTTCAAGCCCGAGTTCATCAACCGGCTCGACGACGTGATCATCTTCGACGGGCTCAACCCCGAGGAGCTGGTCTCCATCGTCGACATCCAGCTGCAGCAGCTGGCCAAGCGGTTGGCGCAGCGCCGGCTCACGCTCGAGGTGTCGCTGCCGGCCAAGAAGTGGCTCGCCGAGCGCGGCTTCGACCCGCTCTACGGCGCGCGGCCGCTGCGCCGCCTGGTGCAGCAGGCCATCGGCGACCAGCTGGCCAAGCTGCTGCTCGCGGGCGACGTGCACGACGGCGACATCGTGCCGGTGAACGTGAGCGCGGACGGCGACCGGCTCGTTCTGGGATGAGCGCTCGCGCAAAGACCCATCCGCGGCGCTGAGTTTCTTCCCGCGACAAGACACAAACTCGCGTGTTTTCCCAGGAAAGCACGCGAGTTTGTGTCTGCTCGGCCTAAGAAAACGCGGTGCTCGGGACGTCCGTCTCGTCGCCGAGCAGTGCCTCGACGATCCGCGCGGCCACGGTGTCGGGGTCCAGCCCCGGCGGGAGCCGTGGCGGGTCGCCGGCGATCGCCCGGTCCGCCAGCCCGGTCTCGGTGTGGGGCGGCCGCACGTCGACGACACGGACCTTGCGTCGCCTCGCCTCGCTGCGCACGGCCGTGAACAGCGCTGCCGTCGCCGCCTTGACCGCCGAATACACCGCCATGTTCGGCAGCGGCTTCTCCGCGACGACCGCGCTGATACCCAGGATCACCCCGCCGGGTTCCAGCACCGGCAGCGCGGCACGCATCACCCGCAGCGGCGCCAGGAAGTCGACCAGCACGAGGTCGTCGACGGTGTCGTCGTCGATGTCGGTGAACGGCCCGAACGCCACCGCGCCGGCCGCGATGACGACACCGTCGAGCCGGCCGTGCCTGTCGCGGGCCGCCTCGACGACGGTCCGTCCGGCGTCGGGCTCGCGGAGATCGGCGGTGACCGAGTGCGCATCGCCGATCTCGGCGAGCGCGTCAGCGTTGCGGCCCGTCACGGTCAACGCCGCCCCGTTGTCGGCCAGAATTCGCGCGATCCGCGATCCGAGCGCCCCGCTGGCCCCGACGACGAGGAAGGACCTACCGGTCAGATCGGTCATCGGGCCAGTATGCGTGGCCTGCGCCGACGAGAGATCCCGGAGAAGGTGACCGGGTTGTGACCCAAACGGATTCGGACCGGACCCCCGGAAGCGGATACTCTGGTCGCAATGGTTCCGCTCTGGTTCACGCTGTCCGCACTCTGTTTCGTGGGTGCGGCGGTTTTGCTGTACGTCGACCACGACCGCCGCCGCGGTCTGGGCCGGCGCCGCAAGTCGTGGGCGAAGTCGCACGGCTTCGACTACGAACCCGAATCCGCCGACATCCTGGCGCGCTGGAAGCGTGGCGTGATGTCCACCGTCGGCGACGTCACGGCCAAGAACGTCGTCCTCGGGCAGATCCGCGGTGAGGCGGTGTTCATCTTCGACCTCGAAGATGTCGCCACGGTGATCGCGCTGCACCGCAAGGTCGGCACCAACGTCGTCGTCGACATGCGGCTCAAGGGCGTCAAGGAGCCGCGCGAGAGCGACATCTGGCTGCTCGGGGCCATCGGGCCTCGGATGGTCTACTCCACCAACCTCGACGCCGCCCGGCGCGCCTGCGACCGTCGGATGGTGACGTTCGCCCACACTGCGCCCGACTGCGCCGAGATCATGTGGAACGAGCAGAACTGGACGCTGATCAGCATGCCGGTGACGAGCACCCGCGCCCAGTGGGACGAGGGCCTGCGCACCGTGCGCCAATTCAACGACCTGCTGCGCGTCCTGCCGCCGGTGCCGTCCGCCGCGGCCGGGCAGCCCGTCGCGCGCCGCAGTGGCTCCCCGAGTCGGCCGCTCACCCCCACCCCTCCGCGTCCTGAGTCGCAGCGTCGCCCCGCGCCTCCGGTGCCTCCGGTCCCGCCCGGGCAGCGCAACGGCCGGCAGTCGCCGAACTATCAGCGGTAGCTATCCTCTGGGGCATGCCCCGCCCTGTCGCTCTGATCACCGGGCCGACCTCCGGAATCGGTGAGGGTTTCGCGCGCCGCTACGCCGCCGACGGCTACGACCTGGTGCTCGTGGCCCGTGACACCGCCCGGCTGGATCGGCTGGCCGACGAGCTGCGGCAGCGGCACGGCGCCGGGGTCGAGACCATCACCGCCGACCTCTCGTCGGCCGCCGACCGGGACACGGTCGCCGAGCGCCTGCGCGCCGGGGTTCGGGTGCTGGTCAACAACGCCGGCTTCGGCACCGCCGGCGAGTTCTGGTCCGCGCCCTACGAGAAGCTGCAGGCCCAGCTCGACGTCAACGTCACCGCCGTCATGGCACTCACCCATGCAGCGTTGCCTGCGATGATCGCCGCGGGCGCCGGCACGGTGCTCAACGTCGCCAGCGTCGCGGGTCTGCTGCCCGGCCGGGGGTCGACGTACTCCGCGTCCAAGGCGTGGGTGGTGTCGTTCTCCGAGGGCCTGGCCAACGGTCTGGGCGGCACCGGGGTCGGCGTCCACGCACTCTGCCCGGGGTTCGTGCGCACCGAGTTCCACGCCCGCGCCGGCATCGACATGGCCGGTACCGCGTCCTTCCTCTGGCTCGAGGTCGACGACGTGGTGGCCGAGACAATGTCCGACATGGCCAAGGGAAAGGTCGTGATCATCCCCGGCCTGCAGTACAAGGCGCTGACCACCGGCGGACGCATGGTGCCGCGCAGCCTGGTGCGTGTGCTGACCCGAACCGTGGGCAAGGGCCGTGGCCGGACCTGAGATGCCGTGCGGCTGATCGCGCTCCTGGTGGTCCTGGTGCTGACCGCCACCTCGTGTTCGAGTGACGACGACCGTCCCGACGTGTACTCGGCGCTGACCGCGACGATCGGCGAATCGCTGGCCGTGCTGGGCTGGAACATGTCGGTGACCGACCTGCGCTTCGACGCCGACTACGTGCTCGTCGACATCGACGCCGCCCCGTCGCAACAGGGGGCACCCCACGCCGCGCCCCGCGACATTCGCTTCGGCCTCTACGGAGCGCTCGACCATCCCGTGGAAGCCAATGCGATCGGCGGCTGCGAGGATGTGACAACGCTTGCGCTGCAACCTGTTTCCGCCGATTCGCCGGATCGGATGACCGGCACCGTGTGCATCGGACCGTTCCGCGACCAGAGCCAGGTGCGCGGGGTGTACGCCTACTCGCCGCGTGACCGCATCGCCGGGTCGACCGTCGCCTACCCCGTCGCGTTTCCCGTCGGGCTTCCGGAGATCAACGCCAACGACACCGGGCTGGACCTCACGGCCACCAGCCTGGACGCCTTCCGCGCCGACGGCACCGCACTGAACCCGACCGCGCTGGGCGATCCGGATGCCTTCAGCGGCAAGGGATACATGCTGATCGGGCTCGACATCAGCGGCCTGGCCGCCCGGTACCGTGATGACGCTGCCGCCCGCGGCGGGCCGCTGATGGTGGTCGCCGCTCCCACTGTGCAGGGGAGAGGCCTCAGCCACGCCTGCGACGTCTACGGTGCGTCGGTCCTGGTCCTGCCGGAGGCGTCGCGCGACGGGGTGAACGTGCGGGCGTCGCTGTGCACCCAGGGGGACATCAACCAGGCGCTGCTCTACGCCACGGTGTCGGTCATCGGTACCCACGCGGCGCTGTGGACGCGCTGATGACGGAACCACCCGAACCACCTGGACCCACCGAATGGGGGGAGGGGCCAGGTGTCGGCCCGTGGCCGGGTGCGCTGCCCGACGATCCTCGTTACGACCGAAACCTGTTGCGCGACGGCGATACTCGCAACGTCGTCGACGCGTACCGGTACTGGACGCGGGAGGCGATCGTCGCCGACATCGACGAGCGGCGACATCCGCTGCACATCGCGATCGAGAACTTCGGCAACGACGCCAACATCGGCGCCGTGGTCCGGACCGCCAACGCGTTCGCCGTCCACACGGTGCACATCGTCGGACGGCGGCGCTGGAATCGGCGCGGCGCGATGGTGACCGACCGGTATCAGCGGCTGCGTCACCACGACAGCACGGCCGCGCTCCTCGATGCCGCAGCGCGCGACGGACTGACCCCGGTGGCCGTCGACAACGTGCCGGGCGCGGTGCGCATCGAAGAGGTGACGCTGCCGCATGCGGCGCTGCTGATCTTCGGCCAGGAGGGGCCCGGCATCACCGACGACGCGAAAACCGGTGCGGCGCTGACGGTCTCAATCGCGCAGTTCGGCTCCACACGGAGCATCAACGCGTCGGTCGCTGCCGGGATCGCGATGCACACCTGGGTCCGGCAGCACGCCGACCTCGGCCGGGCCTGGTGATTTCAGCAGAATCCACACCGCGACCGCCGAGGAGAGCAGCAGCAGCGCGCCCACCCCGGAGGCCACCGACAGCCCATGCGTGAACGCCGTGCGTGCCGCGTCGAGCAGACTGTCTGCCTGCGCCGGCGGGAGTGTCTGCGCCGCGTGGACTGCCTGCGCCAGCGAGTCCCGGGCCCGGTCCGCCGTGTCCGACGGGATGCCCGGCGGCACCACGATCGTGCGGTAGAACGCGGTGACGATCGAACCCAGCACGGCGATACCGAGCGCCATGCCGAGCTCGTAGGCGGTCTCGGAGACCGCCGCGGCCGCACCGGCCCGCTCCTTCGGGACGCTGGCCAGGATGACGTCGCTGGCCACCGTGAACGCCAGGCCCAGCCCGATGCCGACGACGAAGAGCGCCAGCCCCAGTGGCAGATACGGCGCGACCGGCGTGAACACCAGCAGTGAGACCATCAGCCCGGCCATCGCGATCCCGACCATCGCCAGGCCGGCCGACAGCACCGCGCGGTGCGAGACGTAGCGCACCATGACGCCGGCCAGCACACCGAACACGGTGGCCGTCACCGGACCGGGCAGCTCGGCCAGCCCCGCCTTGAGCGGGCTGTACTCGTGCACCAGCTGGAAGTACTGCGACAGGAAGAACAGCAGGCCCGACAGGCCGAGCACGGCGAGCAGGTTGCCCGCGACGACGCCGGAGAACCGCGGGTTGGCGAAGAGCCGGACGTCGATCAGCGGGTGCGGCAGCCGCAGCTGCCGACGCACGAAGGTGACGAGCGCCGCGATGCCGAGGGCACCCACCACCACGACGTCGCCGCCGATCCCGTGCACGAGGCCGGCGAACCCTTCCTTGATCGCGTAGACGACGGCGAGCATGCCGACCATCGACAGGCCCACGCTGGGCAGGTCCCACGGGCCGGGCTGCGGGTCCCGATGCTCGGGCAGCAGGAGCAGGCCGCCGACGACGAGCACGACCATCACGGGCAGGTTGATCAGGAACACCGATCCCCACCAGAAGTGTTCCAGCAGAACGCCTCCCACCACCGGACCGAGCGCGGCACCGGCGGAGAACGCCGCCGCCCAGATGCCGACGGCGATGCTGCGCTCGCGCTGTTCGGTGAACAGGCCGCGGATCAGCGCGAGGGTCGCGGGGGCCAGCGTCGCGCCCGCCACGCCGAGAAGTGCGCGGGTGCCGATCAGCATCGGCGCGCTCGTCGAGTAGGCGGTGATCACCGAGACCACCGCGAAAGCCGTTGCGCCGCTGAGCAGGAGCTTCTTGTGGCCGACGCGGTCACCGAGGCTGCCCATGCTGATCAACAGCGCGGCCAGCACGAAGGAATAGATGTCACCGATCCAGAGGATCTCGGTGCCGGTGGCGTCGAGATCGGCGGTGAAGAACGGGGTGGCGAGCGAGAGCACGGTGCCGTCGATGCCGATCAGCAAGACAGCAAGGGTCAGGACGCCGAGCGCGAGCCAGCGGCGAGTCATGAGGTACGTACTCCGTTCAAGAGAAGGTCGATGATCAGTCGGGTGCCGTCGCGCGCTGCGACGCGGCCGACGCGGATCGACCAGTCGGTCGCCGCGACCAGGCTGTAGAAGGATTCGGTGAGCCAGGCGGCGGGCAGCTCGGGCCGGAAGACGCCCTCGCGCTGCCCGCGCGCGAACAGTGCGCTGATCGCGCCGTCGACCTCCTCCCACTCCTCGACGCATGCCGCCACGTCCTGGCTCTGGCTGTACAGCAGCGCGAGGTAGGGCGCGATCGGCTCGCACGCCATCACGAGCCGGCGCAGCGCCTCGTCGGCGGGCCCCTCGTGCGGGCGTACCTCGGCGAGTACCTGGGTCATCTCGGTGATGGCGAGCTGCTCGAGCGCCGACATCAGCGCGGTGCGGCCGGAGAAGTGCCGGTGCAGCGTCGCGCGGCTGACGCCGACCGCCGAGGCGATCTCGTCCTGGGTCGCATTCGGCCGCCGGCCGAGGTAGTCGGCGGCGGCGCGCAGTAGATCCTCACGCGTCGACATGACACAACTGTAGCTCATATGAGACATATTTGTCTCATGCATTTTCGGCGGCCGGTGAGGCAGGATCGACACATGGATCAGATGTGGGCCAACCGCGCGGCGAGCGCCGAGGCCGCGATCACCCAGCGCCACCTCCGCAAGCTCTGGGGGCTGCCCGGCACTCAGCTCGGCGTCGTGGCCTGGCCGGCGACGGGCGGGCAGCGCCGCTTCGGCACGTGGCACTACTGGTGGCAGGCCCACCTGATCGACAACCTCGTCGACGCGCAGGTCCGCGACCCGCAGCCCGAGCGGCTGCTCCGCATTACCCGCCAGATCCGCAGCCACCGGCTGCGGAACATCGGCCGCTGGACCAACGACTACTACGACGACATGGCCTGGCTGGCGCTGGCGCTCGAGCGCGCCGGCCGGCTCGCGGAGGTGGCCCGGCCCAGGGCCCTGGACACGCTGGCCGACCAATTCGTGACCGCATGGGTGCCCGAGGACGGCGGCGGCATCCCGTGGCGCAAACAGGACCAGTTCTTCAACGCCCCTGCCAACGGCCCGGCGGGGATCTTCCTGGCCCGCTTCGAGGACCGGCTGCGCCGCGCCCAGCAGATGGCCGACTGGATCGACGAGACGCTGATCGACCCCGAGACGCACCTGGTCTTCGACGGCATCAAGGGCGGCTCGATGGTGCGCGCCCAGTACACCTACTGCCAGGGCGTCGTGTTGGGCCTGGAGACCGAGCTCGCCGCCCGAACCCAGGACCCGCGGCACGCCGAACGCGTGCACCGCCTGGTCGCCGCGGTGTCCGACCACATGGCGCCCGACGGCGTGCTCAAGGCCGCGGGCGGCGGCGACGGCGGGCTGTTCCACGGCGTCCTCGCGCGCTACCTGGCGTTGGTGGCGACTGATCTGCCCGGCGAGTCACCCGAGGACGAGGCGGCCCGCGCCACCGCCCGATCGCTGGTGCTGTCCTCGGCAGAAGCTGCCTGGGGCAACCGGGCCACGGTCGAGGATCTGCCGCTGTTCAGCGCGTTCTGGGAGCGCGAGGCGCAGCTACCGACGGCCACATCGGCTGACGCGCAGTTCGTCGCCGGCGCGGTGAACTCCTCGGAGATCCCGGAGCGCGATCTCTCGGTGCAGCTGGCAGGGTGGATGCTGATGGAAGCCGCCCACGCCGTCGCCAGTCAGCCGTGACCGAACCGGCCACCCAGCCGCGCGGATTCCCGCTGCGGCCCTCCCGACTGAGTCGCGGCAGCGCGACGAACCGGACTACCGACAACACCGCTGCTGCTCTTCTGCTGATCGCGACCGTCATCGCGATCCTGTGGGCGAACTCGCCGTGGGCCGAGGCCTACTCGGCGCTGCTGCACACCGATGTCGGGCTGACTGTCGGCTCGTTCCATGCCGAGATGTCGGTGCAGCACCTGGTCAACGACGCGCTGATGACGTTCTTCTTCTTCATCGTCGGCCTCGAGGTGACGCGGGAGTTCACCATCGGCGAGCTGACGGACCGGTCCCGCGCCGCGGTCCCCGTCGTCGCCGCGATTGCCGGGCTCGTGCTGCCCGCCGTCGTGTTCCTGGCGCTCAACCCATCGGGGGAGAACGCCCAGGCGTGGGGCGTGGTCATCTCGACCGACACCGCGTTCCTCGTCGGGGCGCTGGCGATCATCAAGCCGGTGTTCCCCGCCCGGGTGCGGCTGTTCCTGCTGACGTTGGCCGTGGTGGACGACGTGGGCGCGCTCGGGGTGATCGCGCTGTTCTACTCCGACGAGATCCAGTGGGTGCCGCTGCTGGTGGCCGCGTTACTGCTGGCCGCGCTGGCCGCCGTCCGCTACCTGCCGAAAGCGCACGGGCCCGCCTACGCGGTGCTCGGTCTCGCGCTGTGGATCGCGCTCTACATGGGCGGTGTGCATCCCACCCTGGCCGGCGTGGCCGTCGCGCTGCTGATCCCCGTGTTCACCCCGGAGCGTCAGCCGGTCGAGCGTGCCGTCGAGCAGATCCGCGCGTTCCGGCAGTCCCCGAATTCGCGCTACGCCCGCGCTGCGAGCCGCTCCCTGCAGGAGTCGATCTCGATCAACGAGCGGCTCCAGACTGCGGTCGGGCCGGTGGTGTCGTTCGGGATTCTGCCGCTGTTCGCTCTGGTCAACGCCGGCGTGAAACTCGACGCGGCAAGCGTGGGTGCCGCGCTGCGCTCACCGCTGACGTGGGGCATCGTGGCCGGCCTGGTGATCGGCAAGTTCATCGGCATCACCGGGGCGACGTGGTTCATGCGCCGGACCGGGCTGGGCGTGCTCGCGCCGGGGCTGACGCTGCGCCGCGTGATGGGTGGGGCGGCCCTGTCGGGCATAGGCTTCACGATCTCGCTGTTCATCGTCGACATCGCGATCGAGGACCCGGGCCGCCAGGACCAGGCCCGCATCGGTGTGCTGGCGGCGTCGGTGCTGGCGTTCGTGTTCGGCTGGGCGATCTTCCGGATTACCGACTGGCTGAGCCCGCCCGAACCCGTCGGCCTGCATCTACTGCGCCCGGTCGATCCTGACCGGGACCACGTGCGCGGCCGGCCCGACGCGCCGCTGACGCTGGTCGAGTACGGCGACTTCGAGTGTCCGTTCTGCAGCCGCGCGACCGGCGCGATCGACGAGGTCCGCAAGCACTTCGGCGACGAGCTGCTCTACGTGTGGCGACACTTCCCGCTGGAGCGGGCGCATCCCCGAGCGTTCGACGCGGCACGCGCGAGTGAGGCGGCGGCGCTGCAGGGCCGGTTCTGGGAGATGTCGCGGCAGCTGTTCGCCCATCAGGACGACCTCGACTGGGCCGACATCTACCGCTACGCCGTCGCTGCGGGCTGCGACATCGAGCGGTTCGACCACGACGTGCGGCTGCACTCGTCGAAGGTGCTGCACCGGGTGACCGACGACGCCGAGGATGCCGAGGCGATGGACCTGAACGCAACGCCGACGCTGTTCGTCAACGGGGTCCGGCACAGGGGACCGTGGGACGCGGCAAGCCTCATCCGCGCGCTCGAGCAGCGCTGATCCCGAACGCGACCAACGCCGCGGCAATTGCGGTTAGCACGAGCCCCGCGACCGTGACCGAATCCCGGAACTCCGTCGTCTGGGCCGCGGTCCAGTGCGCGGCCGTGATCGTGCCGGTGAACATCGCGGCCAGGATCGTCCCGCTGACGGCGATACCGACGCCGGACGTCACCTCACTGGAGGTGTCCACCAGGGCCGTCCCGATCGTCGTCCGATTCTCGGGGAGCCCGCGCAACACATTGAGCGCGGCGACAACCCCGACCACCCGCAGGCCCGCTGCGACGAGCACGAGTGCGACGGCGACCCACGGATAGCCGAACCTGCCCAGCACGGCGTAGACCGCAAGCCCGACGACGACGGCCGACGCGCTGAGCCACGCGGCGCGTTCCGGCCCGACCCTCTTCACGAACGGGTTGACGACGAAGCTGCCCGCGATGAGCACCGCGACCTGCGGCAGCATCCCGATCGCGGCGAGCGCCGGGGGCCACCCCCAGTCGAGCTGGAGCTGCAACGTGACCAGGTAACCGAGGCCCGCGACCGCCAGACCCGCCGCAGCTTTGAACGCCAGTCCACTCGACACCAGTGGGTGCGCCACGAGCTGTAACGAGATCAGCGGGAACCGCGCGGTTCGCTCCCTGACAACGAATGCCACGCACGCGGCCAGGGCCAGTGCCGCGGCCGTCCACGGCAGCCACACGCCGGGACCGTCCTCGACGAACAGCGTCGGTGCGACGAGCGCGCACGCGATCGCGACCGTGCCCAGAACGCCGCCCGCGACGTCCACCGGATCGCGATGCAGATCCTCGAGGCGGTCCGCGGCGATGCCGAAGCGCACGCCGGCGATCGCGAGCAGCGCGATCGGCACATTGACGAGCAGCAGCACCTGCCAGGGCGCGACCTCGACGACGAAGCCGCCTACCGTCGGGCCGACCGCGAGACCGACCAGGCCCACGGTCGAGATCAACGTGATCGCACGAAGACGAAGGGAGTCGTCGTCGAACAGCCGGAAGGCCAGCGCCATCGACCCCGGTGTCGTCATCGCCGCTGCGACGCCGGTCAGCACGCGCACGGCGATGAGCTGTTCGGCCGTCGTCACGAACGCCGTCGCCAGGCTCGCGATAGCGAGCAGGATGAGGCCGAGCAGCATGACGCGTCGCCGTCCGACACGGTCGGCGACGGCCCCGAACGCCAGCATCAGCGCGCCGAACGCGACGGCGTACGCGCCCGTCACCCACTGCAGTGCAGTGGTCGACGCGTGCAGGTCCCGGCCGATCGTGGGCAGCGCGACGTTGAGGATCGAGTTGTCGAGCATCTCGAAGAGGAACACGGCCGACAGGCCCAGGAGTGCAGGCCACGCCTGCGTGAGTGAGCGAGGAGAGACAATGCTCGAAGCGGTCATGTCACTAAGTTAAGTGACTAAATTTAGTGAGTCAATAGGATGAGGTGGGATGCCCAGAACATCGGAGCGCGGCGGGCCGCTGACTCGACGGAAGATCTCGGATGTCGCGACCCGGATGTTCCTCGATCGCGGTTTCGACGAGGTGACGGTCGCGCAGGTCGCCAAAGAGGCCGGCGTCTCGAGCGTCACGGTGTTCAAGCACTTCCCGCGCAAGGAGGATCTGCTGTTCGACCGCGTCGACGACGCCGTCGAGATCCTGCGTGAGGCAGTTCAGGACCGGGCGGCCGGCAGCACCGTCCTGGCGTCTCTGCGCGATGCGGCGTTCCGTCTTCTCGACGAACGGCACGCACTGTCCGGCGTCAAGGTCGGATCGATCCCGTTCTATCGGACGGTCGCCGGGTCCCCGGTGTTGATCGCCCGCCTGCGGGAAATCGCTGCCGAGCTCGTGCAGGCGCTGCGTGACGCACTAAAGGCCGACCCGGAGTTCACCGGTGATGCGGAACTGTTCGCCGCCCTCGTCATCGCCGGATACTCCACGGTCTTGACCGCCACCGCGCAGCGGGTCACCGAGGAAGGGTCACCGGATCCCGTGGTCGAGGACCATCGCCACCGACTCGGCCGGCTCTTCGAAGCGCTGCAGAACGGGCTCGCCGGTTAGGCCTGCTCTTCGGCGTCCATCGGCGGCGTCGGGATGCCGGCCGCCTTGGCGGCCTTGCGCCGCTTGTACCACTCCCAGAGCATCGGGGTGATGGACGCGACCGCGATCAGGATGAAGATCGGTTCCAGCAGCTTCTGCACCACCTCGAACTGACCCAGGCCGTAGCCCATCAGCACCAGTCCAACGCCCCACACCACGGCGCCCAGGACGTTGAACGCGGTGAACAGGCCGTAGTTCATCTTCGCCGCGCCCGCGGTGATCGGCGCCAGCGTGCGCACGATCGGGACGAACCGGGCGATAACGATCGCGAACGGTCCGCGCTGCTCGAAGAACAGGTGCGCCTCGTCGAGGTAGCGCTGCTTGAGCACCCGCGAGTTGGGCTTGAACATCGCGGTGCCCAGACTGCGGCCTATCCAGTAGCCCACCTGGCCGCCGAGGATGGCCGCGAGGGGAATGAACACCAGCAGCTGCCAGAGATGGAAGTTCGCGTCGACCGTCGCGGCTTCGGCTGCCGTGCCCGCCGCCAGCATGCCCGCCACGAACAGCAGGGTGTCGCCCGGCAGGATCGGGAACAGCACCCCGGATTCGACGAAGACGACGACCAGGATGCCGATCAGCGCCCAGGTGCCGAAGTAGCCGATGAGCTTGATCGGGTCCAGAAAGTCGGGCATCAGCGCGAGATTGTCGACGACCACGGCCACAAGGGTACCGGCGGCTTAGGCTGAGCCATGCCCACGCACAAGGCCGTCCACGTTCCCGAAGCCAACGCCGCGCTGACCGTCGTCGACGTAGACACGCCGTCGCCGTCGGCGGGCCACGTCCGGCTCGACGTCGCGGCCTGCGGCGTCTGCGGCACCGACCGCGAGTTCCACGCCGGGCACTTCCCGGGCCTGCAGTGGCCGCTGACGCTGGGCCACGAGATCGCCGGCTCGATCGCCGAGGTCGGCGACGGGGTCGAGGACTTCGCCGTCGGTGACCGGGTCGCCGTCGGTTGGTTCGGCGGCAACTGCAACCGCTGTATCCCGTGTCGACAGGGCCACTTCATGCAGTGCGTACGCATGGAGGTGCCGAGCTGGCACTACCCGGGCGGCTACGCCGAATCGGTGACCGTGCCGGCCACCGCGCTGGCCCGCATCCCGGACGGATTGTCGTTCGTCGAGGCGGCGCCAATGGGCTGCGCGGGGGTGACGACGTTCAACGGGTTGCGGCAGACGCGCGCGAAGGCCGGCGACGTCGTCGCGATCCTCGGCGTCGGCGGCCTCGGCCACCTCGGCGTGCAGTTCGCCCGCGCGATGGGCTTCGAGACGGTCGCGATCGCCCGCGGCACCGGGAAGGCCGAGGAGGCCACCCAGCTCGGCGCGCACCACTACATCGACTCGACCGCCCAGGACGTCGCGGCCGAACTCCAGAAGCTGGGCGGGGCCGCGGTGGTCCTCGCGACCGCGAACAACGCCGAGGCGATGGCGGCGACAGTGGGTGGCCTGCGGCCCGAAGGCGAGCTGGTCGCCGTCGGCGTCACGCCTGAGAACCTGCCGATCAGCCCGCTCGACCTGATCAACTCCGGGCTCTCGGTCAGCGGCCACCCGTCCGGCACCTCCCGCGACGTCGAGGAGACCCTGCACTTCGCCGTGCTCAGCGGCGTGCGGGCGATGATCCAGGAGCGGCCGTTGGCCGAGGCCGCCGAAGCGTTCCAGATGATGGATACGGGCAAGGCCCGCTATCGCATGGTTCTGACCGTGTGAGCTTTCACCGCACCTGAGATACTCCAACCACCCAAGCCGAGAGGAACAGTCATGCCCATCGCCACGCCCGAGGTCTACGCCGAGATGCTCGGCCGGGCCAAGGAGCACTCCTTCGCATTCCCCGCGATCAACTGCGTCGGGTCGGAGAGCATCAACGCCGCGATCAAGGGCTTCGCCGACGCCGGGTCCGACGGCATCATCCAGTTCTCGACCGGTGGTACGGAGTTCGCCTCTGGGCTCGGGGTGAAGGACATGGTCACCGGCGCGGTCGCGCTGGCCGAGTTCGCCCACGTCATCGCCGCCAAGTACGACATCACCGTCGCGCTGCACACCGACCACTGCCCCAAGGACAAGCTCGACGGGCTGGTCCGGCCGCTGCTCGCGATCTCCGCCGAGAGGGTCGCCAAGGGTCAGAATCCGCTGTTCCAGTCGCACATGTGGGACGGCTCGGCGGTGCCGATCGACGAGAACCTGGAGATCGCGCAGGAGCTGCTCAAGCAGGCTGCCGCGGCCAAGATCATCCTGGAGATCGAGATCGGCGTGGTCGGCGGCGAGGAGGACGGCGTCGAGGCCGAGATCAACGAGAAGCTCTACACCTCCCCCGAGGATTTCGAGAAGACCATCGAAGCGCTCGGCGCCGGTGAGCACGGCAAGTACCTGCTGGCCGCGACGTTCGGCAACGTGCACGGCGTCTACAAGCCGGGCAACGTCGTCCTCAAGCCGGAGGTGCTGGCCGAAGGTCAGAAGGTCGCGGCAGCCAAGCTCGGGCTGCCCGAGGGCTCCAAGCCGTTCGACTTCGTGTTCCACGGCGGGTCGGGCTCGCTGAAGTCCGAGATCGAGGACTCGCTGAAGTACGGCGTGGTGAAGATGAACGTCGACACCGACACCCAGTACGCGTTCACCCGGCCGATCGTCGGGCACATGTTCAGCAACTACGACGGTGTGCTGAAGGTGGATGGCGAGGTCGGCAACAAGAAGGTCTACGACCCGCGGAGCTACTTCAAGAAGGCCGAGGCGTCGATGAGTGAGCGCGTGGTCGAGGCCTGCAACGACCTGCACAGCGCGGGCCGGAGCGTAAGCGCTTAGCTAGCTACTGGGAGCCTGGCAGATCTTCCACTGCTCGTCGGTGAACTCCAGGTCGAAGCTGCGCGTGGAGCGGGTCTGCGGCGCGTAGGCCATGAACGTGGTCACGTTGGCCTCGGCGTGGTCGCCGTTGACGACGACCTGGTCGACGCTGGCGACGACGGGGTACTGCTTGGCTGCCGCGACACGGGCGTGGGTCTGCTCCCACGCCTTGTCGTTGTAGGCGACGTAGCTGTCGCGGGTGCTGCCGCAGGTGATGCTGCGCAGCGCCGCCAGGTCGCCGTTCTGCACCGCGACGTCGAAGTCGGAGATGGTGGCCCGGACCTTGTCCTCCTGCGAGGCGGCAGGCGACGACCCGCGGGTGAGCAGGATGGTGCCCAGGATCGCGACGGCCGCGAGCGCGGCGATCACCAGCACGATCGCGATGACCCAGCCCCAGCTGCGCTTCTTGGCGGGCGGCTTGGGGGCGTCGTCGCGAGCCGGAATCTTCTGTGGCGCAACGTTTTGCGCGGTGAAGGCCTCGGTCTCGGCGGTGCCACCCGTGCCGAAGACCTCCGTGGCCGGCTCCTGCGGCCTGTTGATGATCTGCGTTGACCCGGCGTCGAATCCCGACGGTGCAGTGAAGCGTCGCTCTCCTGCCGCGGGGTCCTGCTGCTCGTCGGGATCGGCCGGGGCGAACACCTCGGTGGCGGGCTCGTCCTGCGGGTGGGTGGGATCGTCCGGCTGATCCGGGCCAGTGGGGTTCGACATCGGTGCTGCGGTCCTCCTGACGGCTACGGGCGAAGCTTATCCATCCGCGGTGACGGTCCGGTAACCCCGCACGGCACAATGGGGGCCATGACTCGGATGGGCGATCTCCTCGGACCGGAACCTGTACTGCTGCCCGGCGATCCTGAGGCCGAAGCCGAGCTGGACGCCGCGGAGAACCCGGCGATCGTCGCCGCCGCCCACCCGTCGGCGTCAGTGGCATGGGCCGCGCTGGCCGAGGATGCGCTCGACAACGATCAGGCGGTGACCGCCTACGCCTATGCGCGCACCGGCTATCACCGCGGCCTGGATCAGTTGCGCCGCAACGGCTGGAAGGGTTTCGGCCCGGTGCCCTACGCCCACGAACCCAACCGCGGCTTCCTGCGCTGTGTGGCAGCTCTGGCCCGCGCGGCCGACGCGATCGGTGAGGAGCCGGAGTACCAGCGTTGCCTTGACCTGCTCGACGACTGCGATCCGGCCGCGCGCGCAGAGCTCGGGCTGGCTTAGGCCCACAGCGCGGCGATCGTCTCCGACGACGCCCGCTCGACGGCCTGCACCTCGGGTCGCAGGCGGGCGGCGGCCTCCCGCTGATCCCGCGGCCCCGCCTGCGCCGCGTCGAGGACATCGAGCATGTCCAGCGTGATCCGCTGAAGGTCGCGCCGCGCGGTGCGCGCCTCCAGGCTGGCGGCGTCGCCCGCGGCGACGAAACTCTCGGCGATCGTCAGGGCTTCCCGGGTGGCTGCCAGCGCGTCCGGCAGCCGGCGTATCTCCTGCCTACGGGCGAGAGCCAGATAGACCGCCAGGCCGATGGCGCACCCGATCAACGTGTCGACACCACGGGTCAGCAGCAGGTGTCCGACCTGCCCCGGCTCCAGTGGGTGGCTCGCCGTTCCGATGGTCAGTGCGGTGGCGGTGATGAACACCGAGGCCAGCAGGTAGTTGCTGGCGACCAGCATCTCGATCGCGAAGTTCAGTAGGGCCAGCACCGCGGCCAGCAGCCAGCCCTGCGGGTGGATCACGATGATGGCCGCGGCCAGTGCGAGGCCGATCCACGTGCCGACCAGTCGTTCGGCGCCGCGGCGCAGCGCATGCCACAGGGGTGCGCCCTGGTGCAGGATCAGTACCGCCGCGGCCATCGCCCAGTAGGCCCGGTCGACGCCGAGGCCCACGGCGGCGAAGCCGGCCAGCGGCACCCCGATCGCCACTCGGACCATCACCCGGCGCGTCTGCGAGCCGGTGCGCAGCGCCGACCGCAGCAGGTGCTGCGGGGGTGCCGGCGCGGGCGGGCGTTGAGCGGGGTCGCGATGCGCGACGGCGTCCGGATCGGCCTCGAGGCGTCCGACGGCCCGTGCCAGGTCAGCGGTGTCGGGGTCCGCGCGGGCGAACAGCACGTGCACCGCGTGGTTCGCCGCGCGTAGCCGGTGGAGTTGGGAGCTCACCGACGCGGTCGGCTGCTGGTCGATCAGCGTCGTCCACGCCTGGTGCAGCGCGTGCGCCGCGCGATGGCGGGCGGTCTCCTCGTCCGGCCCGCCGATGGCGTCGAGGTAGTCGGCGACGCGATCAGCCGCCGTCTGCACCATGGACCGTTCCGGGCGCCGGAACCCCGTCACCGCGCCGAGCATCTGGACCGTCCAGGCCACCGCGCCGCCCGCCAGCACGAGAGCCCCGATCTGCCGGGGGCTCAGCCGGGACGCCGAGACGCCGATCCCCGCGGCGCAGGCGACGACGAACACGTAGGCGCCCGGCGGACCCACCTTCAGCGCGCTGCACATCCACACCGCGACGACCGCGACGGCGGAGACGGTCAGCACTCCGGCCCACGCGACATCGGCAGCCCAGGAGCCGGCGGCGACCGCGATGGCCAGCGCGATCGCCACCAGGGCGAGTTGCAGGGCGCGGCTCAGGTAGGGGCGGCCGACACCGAAGCGCGAGGTGAAGGCGCCGAGGGTGGCGATCAGGCCGGCGCCGAGATTGCCTGCGGCCACGCCCAGGAGGACGGGGATGGCGGTGCTGACCGCAGCGCGCAGCGCGACGGGCAGCCGTGGCGGGGCTACCGGTTCTGGCTTTCGCACTCGCAGTCGGCGGCCGAATCCGGCGGCTCGACCTGCACCGTCGCATGGTCGAGCCCGCGCGCCGTCAGCACTGCCCGCGCGTCGTCGAGGACTCGGGCGGAGTCGCGCCTGCTGGTCAGGTGCGCGGTCACCATGTCCTTGCCGGGCACCAGCGTCCACACGTGCAGGTCGTGCACCTCGGTGACGCCTTCCACCGCACACAGCGCGGAGCGCAGTTCGTCGACGTCGATGTGGCTGGGCGAGGACTCCGACAGGATGCGCAGCGCGGCACGGGCCAGCGCGATCGCCCGGGGCAGTACCCACAGCGCGACCAGTACCGCGACGACGACGTCGGCGTAGGGCCACCGCGTGGTGACGGTGACGATGCCGGCGATCAGGACTCCGATGCTGCCGACGGTGTCGGCGACGACCTCCATGTAGGCGCCCTTGACCGCGAGGCTGTTCTCCGACTGGGAGCGCAGCAGCAGCACCACGGCCGCGTTGGCGAGCAGGCCGGCCAGCGCGACGACGATCATCGGCACGCCGGGCACGTCAGGCGCACCCCCGAGCCGCTCGAACGCCTCGTAGAGGATGAACCCTGCGACGCCGATCAGCAGTGCGGCGTTGGCGACCGCGGTGAACACCTCGGCGCGGTGCCAGCCGTAGGTCCGGGACGGGGAGGTGCTGCCGCGGTTGGCCAGGAGCACCGCGGTCAGCCCCATGAACATCGCGACCAGGTCGGTCAGCATGTGCCCGGCGTCAGCGAGCAGTGCTATCGAGTTGATGGCGAGCGCGGTGCCCAGTTCGATCGCGAAGAACACGGTCAGGATCGCTGCGGCGATCACCATTCGGGAGACGCGGGCGTCTTTCCCATGGCTGTGGTCATGTCCCGCGCCCATGCCGGCGAATATATGCGTACTAACGCATATATGGCAAGGCTGCTACTGCCAGGCCGACCAGAATCGCGTCAGTTCGCCCCCGACGGCCGACAGATACGCAGGCACCCCGGACAGCTCGAACAGGGCGTAGACCCCCGAGAAGAACCACTGGTTCACACCCGGCGCGAACAGCAGGAGCACCAGCAGCAGAAAGCCCCACTGCTTCGCAGGCGCCACTGCGCGCTGCGTCTGCGGGCTGAGGTGCGGCTCGAGTGCGCCGTAGCCGTCGAGCCCCGGAATCGGCAGGATGTTCAGCAGGAACGCGGTGATCTGCAGGAAGCCCAGGAACGCGACCCCGGCCCAGAACACCGAGTGGCCCGGGTCGTAGAACAGCCGGGTCGCCGTCAGCAGCAGCACCGCGCACACGACGTTCGCCGCCGGGCCCGCGAGGCTGATCAGCGTTCGCTGCCACTTGCCCATCCAGCCGGTCTGCAGATAGACCGCCCCGCCGGGCAGCCCGATCCCGCCGAGCGCGATGAACAGCACCGGCAGCCCGAGCGACAGCAGCGGGTGGGAGTACTTGAGCGGGTTCAGCGTCAGGTAGCCGCGCGCCTCGACGTCGCGGTCGCCGAATCGCCAGGCGGAGTACGCGTGCCCGAACTCGTGCAGACAGAGCGACACGAGCCAGCCGAAGATCACGAAGACGAACACCCCGAGGTAGGCCATCGGGCTCACCTGGTCGGCCGAGAGCCACGTCGCCACGCCGCCGCCGGCCGTGGCGGCGATCAGGACCAGGAACAGGGGGCTCGGCCGCACCGACTGGCGCAGCGGGCCCCCGCCTCTGGTGACGCTCACGAACCCACGCTACCTGCGGCCTACGCGCAACCAGCCCTGCGTGTGGCGGTAGAACGTGGAGCGCCGCACCGGCCGCGCCCCGGCGACGCCGTCGCGCAGTACCAGCGCGCCGGTGGTGCCCAGCTGCGCAGCCCGCCCGACCACCCAACGCCGCGGCCGCCGCCGGCCGGTCAGCACCGCGGCGCGCAACCCGGGCAGCTGTCCGATCGGCTCGACGCGAACCCCCGCCACCTCGCCGTCGAACAGCACGGTGTCGTCGACGACGGCCTCACCATGCAGGGTCCGCTGTCCCTCGGTCGGTCGCCACAGCGCCGAGCCGACGACGACCGCGCCGGTCTCGTCCCTGATCAGCGGTACCCGAGTGGCGGGCGCGTGCAGCGACCGGCGAGCGCCGAGCGCGCGGCGAATATGGGCGACCTCGACGTCGAGACGGTCAGCGCGCAGCAGTGCCTTCAGCGCGGCGGCCAGATCGGCGTCGGAGCCGACCACGACCACGCGACGCCAGGCCCCGATTCCGTCCAGATCGGTGCGCGGAAGGTGGCGCAGCGGACGCGGCACCCGGGCACCGCCGAGGTTGCACACCGCGACAGACGGGTGCGCAGCGCGCGATCGGATAAGGTAGCTCACCGGCTGCACACACTATGCACAGCATTCGAGCGGGAGAGGCGCGGCATGCCGGCAATCGTCCTCATCGGCGCCCAGTGGGGCGACGAGGGCAAAGGTAAGGCCACCGACCTGCTCGGTGGGCGGGTTCAGTGGGTGGTGCGCTACCAGGGCGGCAACAACGCCGGCCACACGGTGGTGCTTCCGACGGGGGAGAACTTCGCCCTGCACCTCATTCCGTCGGGCATTCTGACGCCCGGCGTGACCAACGTGATCGGCAACGGCGTCGTTGTCGACCCGGGTGTCCTGCTGACGGAGCTACGTGGCCTCGAGGAACGCGGTGTGGACACCGGGCGGCTGCTCCTGTCGGCCGACGCGCACCTGCTGATGCCCTATCACGTGGCGATCGACAAGGTCGTCGAGAGATACGCGGGCAGCAAGAAGATCGGCACCACCGGCCGCGGCATCGGCCCCTGTTACCAGGACAAGATCGCGCGGCAGGGTATCCGGGTCGCCGACGTCCTCGACCCGGGCCTGCTGGCCGAAAAGATCGAGGGCGCACTGGAATTCAAGAACCAGGTGCTGGTCAAGATCTACAACCGCAAGGCGCTCGACGCGGGCGAGGTGGTCGACAACCTGCTGGCCCAAGCCGAGGGCTTCCGGCATCGCATCGCCGACACCCGACTGCTGCTCAACACCGCACTCGACCAGGGTGAGACGGTGCTGCTCGAGGGGTCGCAGGGCACGCTGCTCGACGTCGACCACGGCACGTATCCCTTTGTCACGTCGTCGAATCCGACGTCCGGCGGGGCGGCCGTCGGCTCCGGGATCGGGCCCACCCGCATCACGACGGTGCTGGGCATCCTCAAGGCGTACACGACGCGGGTGGGGTCTGGTCCGTTCCCGACCGAGCTGTTCGACGAGTACGGCGAGTACCTGGCCAAGACCGGCGGCGAGATCGGTGTCACGACCGGCCGGCGGCGCCGCTGCGGCTGGTTCGACGCCGTCATCGCCCGGTACGCGACCCGCGTCAACGGCATCACCGACTACTTCCTGACCAAGCTCGACGTGCTCTCCAGCCTGCAGACAGTGCCGATCTGCGTGGGCTACACCGTCGACGGCAAGCGGACCGACGAGATGCCGATGACCCAGAGCGACATCGCCCGCGCCGAACCGATCTACGAGGAACTGCCCGGGTGGTGGGAGGACATCTCCGGTGCGCGCGAGTTCGACGACCTGCCCGCCAAGGCGCGTGACTACGTGCTGCGTCTGGAGGATCTCGCCGGGGCCCACGTGTCGTGCATCGGTGTCGGACCGGGCCGGGACCAGACCATCGTGCGCCGCGACGTGCTGGCGTGACCGACGGCACCCGGGGCGGGTTTCCTGATCTCCAGCCGATCACCCCGCCGCCCGGGTTCGCCCGGTTCCTGGCGGCCATGCGCCGCGCCCAGGACCTCGCGGTGTCGGCCGATCCGGGCGACGCGACGTGGGACGACGCGGCCGATCAGGTGGAGCGGCTGGTCGAGCTCCTGACCCCGTTCGAGGCCGCCGAGGGGGTGGGGCCCGCGAGCCGGGCGCCGTCGCTGCCGGGCATGGGGAGCTTGCTGATGCCTCCCTTTCGGGTCACCGAGTTCACTGACGCAGGCGTTGAACTGCAGGTAGAGTTCAGTCGGTTCTCGGTGGGCGGGAACCGTGCCGTCCACGGTGGAGTGTTGCCGTTGCTGTTCGACAGCATCTTCGGAATGGTGATCCATGCGACTGGACGCCCGATCAGCCGGACCGCGTTCCTGCACGTGGACTACCGCAACGTGACGCCGATCGACACGGTGCTGACCGCCAGGGGCTGGCTGCGCGAAGCGCAGGATCGCAAGGCGTTCGTCAACGCCGAGTTGCGCGGCCCGGACGGCACCCTGCTCGCCGAGGCGAACGGACTGATGATCCGGCTGCTTCCCGGACAGCCGTAGCGGCGTCTTCAGGGGGGCGATGGACAAGGGTTTACGCGAGTACCTGCTGATCTGGTGGCAGCAGCCATCTGACTTCGAGTGGACGAAGCGGCATCTGCGCTCGCGCGGACTTCTCAAGCTCCACGCGGTGTTCATCGGCTCGTTCTCGTTTCTCTACGGGCTGACCGCGCTGCTGACGGTGATGTGGTCGGCGCATGACGGTGGTGCGGTGTCGGGTCGCCCGCTCGTGCTCGCGGTGGCGTTCAGTTCCGCGATACTCGGCGTGCTCTGGATGTTCGCCCCGTTCCCGTCGGCGCTGCAGTCGGCGTTGTTCGCCGTCTACGCCGACCTCGCTGTGCTGGCGGTGATCGCGTGCTATCAGGATGCGTTCACCGCGATGCCCGGCTTGGCGCTGCTCGCGGCGAACGGGATCTACGTCGTGATCGTGCACGGCCCGCGCGCGTTGGCCGTGCATCTGGCGTTCACCGTCGCCGCGTTCGCGCTTCTCTACGTGATGGCTCTGGCGCAGGACACCCAGGCCACCAGCGTCATCACGATCCGCCTGCTGGTGTTGCTGCCCGTCGTGGTCGGCGTTCCGGTGATCGTGCAGTCGTACCTGCTCGCGCTGCGAATGGGTGCCGTCGATTCGTTGCAGGATCCGCTGACCCGGTTGTTGAACCGGCGGGGGCTCGAGGAGGACGTGGCCGATCTGCTGCCGCCCGGCGGCGCGCATCTGGGGGTGCTCGCTGTCGACATCGACAAATTCAAGGCGATCAACGACGGCCACGGCCATGACGTGGGAGATCAGGTATTGGTCTCGGTGGCCAACGCGCTGCGCGACGCCGCTGCGCCCGCCGAGGTGCCGTCGCTGATCGCCCGCACCGGCGGTGAGGAGTTCGCGGTGGTGCTCGCGGCCCCGCCGGCGGCGGTGCGCTCGGTCGCCGCGCGTTTACACGACGCGGTGGCCCGCTGCGGGGCCACCGTGGTGCCGACGGTCAGCGTCGGGGTCGCGACGGCGTGGACCTCCGACCGGGAGGCCCCCTCTACGGTGCGCACGCTGCTCGAACTGGCCGACGGCGCGATGTACCGCGCGAAGAGCGTGGGCGGCAACCAGACCGTGGTTGTCGGCGCATGACGGAGCCCGCGGCACGCCAACTGCGCAGCCTCACCACTCCGCGTGCCGCGGCGCTGGCCGGAGTGGTGTTCGCGGTGCTGTTCGCGGCCGTGCTCGTGGCGCTGCGGCTGCCCGAGCCGGCGACCACTACTCGACTGCGCATCTCGATCGTGCTGACGCCGTTCGCGGGCATCGCGTTCCTGTGGTTCATCGGTGTGGTTCGCGACAGCCTGGGCCGGCTCGAGGACCGGTTCTTCACCACGGTGTTCCTCGGCAGCGGCCTGCTGTTCCTGGCGATGGTGTTCGCGGGGACCGCGGTCGAGGCGGGTCTGTTGGCCGGCAGGGCGGCCGGTATCGAGGCCGACCCCGAGGTGGTCGCGTTCGCCCACGGACTGCTGCTCGCGCTGACCAACACCTATGCGCTGCGGATGGCGGCGGTCTTCATGATGTCGCTGGCCACCATCTGGTTGCGGACGGGCCTGATGCCGCGATGGCTGGTGGTCACGACCTATCTGGTCGCGCTCAGCGTGCTCGTCGCCGGTGACGTCAGCCCGTGGATGACGTTGACGTTCCCGGCCTGGGTGCTGGTGGTCAGCCTGCTGATGTTGCGTCGCCCGCCGAGTCGTCCTGCAGCGTCAACGCCGCCGCCGGACAGAGGTTGACGGCCTGACGTGCCCGGTCTTCGGCGTCGCCACTCACCGCGTCGGTGAGCACGACGACCACGCCGTCGTCGTCCTGGTCGAACACGTCGGCGGCCACCATCACGCAGTTGCCGGCCTGGATGCAGATCTCGCGGTCGGCGCTGACCCGGCTCACCACCGCACCGCCAGCGATGCGACGCCGTAGATGAAGTGGAAGGACCGGAACGCGATGTCGTCGATGTCGTCGGCGAGCGTCAGCGTCGGGAAGCGGCGCAGCAGCGCCGGGAACGCGATCTGCATCTCCATCCGCGCCAGCGGCGCACCCAGGCAGTGGTGCACGCCGTGGCCGAAGGCCAGGTGACCCGGTGCGCCCCGGCTGATGTCGAGTGTCTCCGGCGCGGAGATGACGTGGGGATCGCGGTTGGCCGCCGGCAGCGAGGCGAACACCAGCCGCCCGGCCGGGATGTGCACCCCGGCGAGCTCGACGTCGGTGGTGGTGATGCGGGGGATCGAGCTGTGCACGATCGACAGGTAGCGCAGCAGCTCCTCGATGGCCGGGCCCACCGCCGCGGGATCGTCGCGCACCGCCGCCATCTGCTCGGGGTGGCGGAGCAGCGCCAGCGTGCCGAGCGCCAGCATGTTCGACGTGGTCTCGTGCCCGGCGAGCAGCAGCAGCCCCGCGATGCCGATCAGCTCGTCGTCGGTGAGCTCGGCGCCGTGCTCGCGCACCAGCATGCCGAGGATGTCCTCGCCCGGCGCCACACGGGCCCGGTCGACGAGCGAACCCATGTAGGCGCGGCCCTCCTGCTGCAACTGCAGGCGTTCGGGGATCGGAATGGACAGGTCGAGCTGGCGGGCGCTGCGGCGCTGGAAGTCGTCGCGGTCGGCGTAGGGAACGCCGAGCAGCTCGCAGATCACCAGCGAGGGCACGGGCAGCGTGACGTGCTCGACGAGGTCGGCCGGGGAGCCGGCGGCCTCGAGGGCGTCGAGCTGGGCGTCGACGATCTCGACGATGCGGGGCGCCAACCGCTGGATCCGCCGGATCGTGAACTCCGGGGTGAGCATGCGTCGAAGTCGTTGGTGCTCAGGGGGATCGAGGCCCAGCAGGTTGCCGGCGCGGTTGCGCGCGGCATCCTCCTCGTCGATCGGGGGAGCGCCGGCGACGACGAATCCGGGCGGCCTGCCGTTGGAGAACCGCGCGTGATCGCTGAGCACGGTCTTGACGTCCTCGTGGCGGGTCACCAGGAACACCTGCATGACAAAGGCATTGGTGACGCTGGCGACGCCGACGCCGTCACGGATCTGGGCCAGCATCGGCGTCGGATCGAGGCCGTCGCGGCGCATGTGCAGCGGTGGCAGCCTGGCGTCCGGTTCAGTGCGGGTATCGGCCTGACTCATGTCTCGACGCTACGCGCCGCCGTGTGCAGCTACCGTCCCGCGCGCAGGGCCGGCCACCAGATCTTCGGGCCGATGAGCGTGAACAGCGCGGGGATCACGACGGTCCTCACGACGAACGTGTCCAGCAAAATGCCCAATCCGACGATGATGCCGACCTGTGTCAGCGCGATCAGCGGCAGCACACCCAGCACGCAGAACACCGCCGCCAACACGATGCCCGCGCTGGTGATCACCGCTCCGGTTGCCGAGACGGCCCGGACGATCCCGTCGCGGGTGCCGTGCTCCGGCGTCTCCTCGCGTGCCCGGGTGACCAGGAAGATCGTGTAGTCCACGCCGAGGGCGACGAGGAACAGCAGCGCGAACAGCGGCACGGTGTTGTCCAGTGCGGGGAACCCGAACACGTGCACGCTGGCCCAGCCGCCGAGGCCGAGCGCGGCCAGGGCACTGAGCACGGTGACCGCGACCAGGATCAGCGGCGCCAGTGCGGAGCGCAGCAGCACGAACAGCACCAGCAGCACGACTGCGAGGATCGCGGGCACCACGAGGGTGCGGTCGCGGCCGGCGGCCCCCGCCGCGTCCCTGGCCTTGGCGTCGGAGCCACCGACCAGGCTGTCGGCGTCGGCGCCGTGCACCGCGGTCCGCAGCGCGTCGATCGTGTCGAACGCCTCGTCGGAGGCGGGTTCGGCGGCCAGCACCACGGACCACTGCGTCAGGCCCTGCGGTGAGGTGCCGGCCGGGTTGACGGAGACGACGCCCGGGGTGGCGGTGATCGCCTGCTGGACCTGGGCGGCGCGGTCGGTCGAGGCGATGACGAGCGTGGGATCGGTGACGCCGCTGGGGAAGTGCTCCGACAGGGTGTCGAAACCGCTCACCGATTCGGCCTGCACGCGGAACTGTTCGGTCTGCGACAACCCGATCGGCGTGCTCAGCAGGCCGGTGCACAGCAGCCCCAGCACGCCGATCGCGACGACGGAGACCACGGCGGGCTTGCGCGCCACCCCGTCGGCGACGCGGTGCCAGGCGCCGCCCTCGGTCAGCGCCGTCGCACCCACGCGGGGAATGAAGGGCCAGAACAGCTTCCGGCCGAAGAGGTCGAGGAACGGCGGCAACACCAGCAGTACGAACACCGCGGCGACGACGAGGCCGGACGCGGCCTGGACCCCGAGGCTGCGGGTGCTCGGGGAGGAGGCGAGCAGCAGGGTCAGCAGCGCCAGCACCACGGTCGCGTTGCTCGCGATGATCGCCGGCCCCGCCCTGCGCACGGCGGTGGCGAGCGCGGTGTGGTGAGAGTCGTTGCCGGATCGGGGGCGGCCCAGCTCTTCCCGATAGCGCGAGATGAGCAGCAGCGCGTAGTTGGTGCCCGCGCCGAACACGAGCACGCTGGTGATGCCGCCCGTCGAGCCGTCCGGCGACATGCCGAGCCCTTCGGCGACGGCCGTGCCCACCACGCCGCCGACCCGGTCGGCGAACGCGATCACCAGCAGCGGTACCAGCCACAGCACCGGCGAGCGATAGGTGACGATCAGCAGCAGGGCCACCACCGCCGCGGTGACGGCGAGCAGGGTGACGTTGGCACCGGAGAATGAATCGGCGATGTCGGCGCCGAACGCGGGGCCGCCGGTGACCTGGGCGCGCAGCTGCGGGTCCAGACCGTCGGTGGCCGCGCTGCGGAGCTTCGTGACCTCGTCGCCGAGCGCGAATCCGGACAGGTCGGCCGGTAGCGGGACGACGGCGATCGCGGCCTGACCGTCCTCGGAGACCTGAAGGGGTGGCCCGCCGGGGCCGGCGTCGGCCGTGGCCAGCATGCGCTGACGCGCCGCGTCGGCGGCCGCCTGGTCTGCTGGGCTGAGCGCGGCGCCGTCGGCGCGGGTCAGGACCATCAGCGCAGGCGCCTGATCGCCGCCGGGGAAGTCGGCGCGGAGCTGGTCGGCGCGCGTCGACTCGGCGCTGGCGGGTACGGGTACCGGCGACTGCTCGGCGGAGGAGCCGCCGCTCAACAGCCCGAGGGAGGCGCCGGACACGACGATGATCATCAGTGCGATCACCCACGACAGTCGTCTGCTCATACCGGTCAATATTTCAGATACTTAACCGTTAATCAAATGAACAACCTGTACGATGTCGGCATGGCTGACGACGACCGCGCAGCGCTGGAAGGGCTCATCGCCGCCGACGTACGTGCGCTCACTGCGCAGTCCGACCAGATCGGCCATGCCTTCGCCGCCCGTCACGGGCTGTCGGACAACGACTTCCGGGCCCTGCTGCATGTGCTGGTGGCCGAGACCACGGGCGAGCCGCTGGCCGCCGGCGGGTTGCGTGCCCGGATGGGGGTGTCCGGCGCGGCGATCACCTATCTGGTCGAGCGGATGATCGCCTCCGGTCATGTGCTGCGCGAGCCCGATCCCGATGACCGGCGCAAGGTCAAACTGCGGGTGGCCGAGCACGGCATGGACGTGGCCCGCGAGTTCTTCACCCCCCTGGCCCACCACCTCAGCAGCGCGCTGGCCGACGTGCCCGACGCTGATCTGCGGGCCGCTCACCGGGTGTTCGGCGCCATCGTCGAGGCGATGAGCGGGTTTCACTCCGATCTGGGCGTCACGTCCGACTGAGGGTTCTGGCAGGCTGGATGCTCGATGAGTGAGACGACTGCGGCCGAGATGACATCGGTGCTGCTCCTGCGGGGTGGCGAACACACGCACGACCTGGCGCTGGCCTTCGAGCGGCTGGGCGCGCGGGTGACGGTGTCCGACGACATGGCCGCGATGACGGATGCGGACGCGTTGACCGCGCTGATCGACGCAACCCAGCCCCGAGTCGTCGTCGCCGACGCCGACGGGGTGGCCACCGACGCGCTGCTCGCCGCTGCCGACCGCGAGGACGTCGAGGTGGTGCCGACGCCGCGCGCGCTGCGGCTGTCGGTGGACGGGGAAGCGCTGCGCCGGCTGGCCGCCGACGAGCTCGGGTTGCCCACGGCGCCGTTCTGGTTCGCCGGCTCGGTGGCCGAATTGACCGCGGTCGCCCAGCACGCGGGGTTCCCGCTGCTGGTCAAGCCGGTGACCGCCGCGCCCGGCGAAGGGGAGTCTGTCGTGCTGCGGCCCGACGACATCGAGCCGGCGTGGCGCAGCGCGGTGGCCGGCGGCCGGCTGAGCCTGCAGCGAGTGCTGGCCGAGACCGTGGTCGAGATCGACGTCGCCGTGACGCTGCTGACCGTGCGCACCACCGGCCCGTCGGGGCCGGTGGTCAGCTTCTGCGAACCCATCGGCCACCACCGGGAGTCTGCCGAGACACTGGAATCCTGGCAGCCGCAGCATCTTTCGGCTGCCGCGCTGGACGCGGCGAAGTCGATCGCGGCGCGGATCGTCAACTCCCTTGGCGGGCGCGGCGTGTTCGCGGTCGAGCTGCTGGTGCGCGGCGACGAGGTGTACTTCAGCGATGTCGCACCCCGGCCGCAGGACAGCGCACTGGTGACGTTGCGCTCGCAGCGCCTGTCCGCCGTCGAGCTGCATGCCCGGGCGATCCTCGGGCTCCCAGTCGACACGATCATGA
This sequence comes from Mycobacterium sp. IDUB_1, assembly GCF_055419625.1. Taxonomy (NCBI): domain Bacteria; kingdom Bacillati; phylum Actinomycetota; class Actinomycetes; order Mycobacteriales; family Mycobacteriaceae; genus Mycobacterium; species Mycobacterium sp. IDUB_1. Next base: position 1,207,988 of record NZ_JBVAYA010000001.1, read on the forward strand.
TCTCGCCGGCGGCGATGGAGGTCTCCTCAGACGGGTACGACGCCGCCGACACCCCGTGGCGCGCGGCACTGGGCGCAGCGCTCGAGGTCGCGGAGAGCGACGTGCGATTGTTCTCGTCGCAGCGCTGGCTGGCCACCGCCACCGCGCCGGATCCGATCGTCGCCCGTGATCGCGCCCGCCGCGTCGCGTCGGCGCTGCGCAGGCTGACGTGACCGAGCCCGACGAGTCCACCGGCACGTCGGCGGCGCCGTTCCTGGGTGCGCTGGCCATCATTGTCGCCATCGTGATCACAATCTGGTTGTTCACGCTGTTCTCCGGCGGCGAGCTCACCGACGAGCAGCTCATCGGGCGCGCTGCGGCCGGCCAGAACGACGCGCTGCAGCGAGACGACTACACGGATTTCCGCAGCTTCACGTGCGCCGCGCAGGTGGGTACCGAGGCGGACATCCTTGCCAGGCAACGTGATTCGAAGGCCAAGCAAGGTGAGCGATTCCTCGACGGGGTGACGACCGTCAAGGTCGACGGGGAGCGGGCCACGGCATCGGTCACCTATCACTTCGCCAACGCGCCGGACGCCAAGCAGACCTCGGACATCGCGTTCGCACGGGAGGACGGGACGTGGAAGGTCTGTTCGACCGGCCCCAGCTAGCTGTGCGACACTCTCGACCGTGAGTTATGCCGGAGACATCTCGCCGGAGGAGGCCTGGAAGCTCCTGAGCGAGAACCCCGATGCCGTGCTGGTCGATTGCCGCACCGATGCCGAATGGCGCTTCGTGGGGGTACCGGATCTGTCGCCGCTGGAGCGCGACACCGTGTTCATCGAGTGGAATCGCACCGACGGCTCACGCAACGACGGCTTCGTCGACGATCTGTTGGCCGCCGGCGTCACCCCGGGTGAGCGGCCGGTGGTTTTCCTGTGCCGATCCGGCAACCGTTCGATCGGCGCCGCCGAGGCCGCCACCGAGGCGGGCATCGGGCCGTCGTACAACGTCCTGGACGGCTTCGAGGGCAATCTGGACGAGCACGGTCATCGCGGTGGCACCGGCTGGAAGGCCGTGGGTCTGCCGTGGAGGCAGTCATGACCGAGTCGGCAGGCAAGTCGGTGCGCACCCCCGCCGAGCTGCCCGACGGAGTCAGCCAGGCCACTGTCGGCGTGCGCGGTGGTCTGCTGCGGTCCGGGTTCGAGGAGACCGCCGAGGCGCTGTACCTGACGTCGGGCTACGTGTACGAGACGGCGGCCGACGCGGAGAAGGCGTTCACCGGCGAGATCGATCGCTACGTGTACTCGCGCTACGGCAACCCGACGATCTCGATGTTCGAGGAGCGGCTGCGGCTGCTCGAGGGTGCGCCGGCCTGTTTCGCGACGGCCACCGGTATGTCGGCGGTGTTCACCGCGTTGGGCGCGCTCCTGGGTGCCGGCGATCGTCTGGTGGCCGCCCGCAGCCTGTTCGGCTCGTGCTTCGTGGTCTGCAGCGAGATCCTGCCCCGCTGGGGTGTGGAGACGGTCTTCGTCGACGGCGATGACTTGTCGCAGTGGGAGGAGGCACTGTCGGTTCCCACGCAGGCGGTGTTCTTCGAGACCCCGTCGAACCCGATGCAGTCGCTGGTCGACATCGCCGCGGTGTGCGACCTCGCCCATGCCGCGGGTGCGAAAGTAGTGCTGGACAACGTCTTTGCCACCCCGATCCTGCAGCAGGGCTTCCCGCTGGGTGTCGACGTGGTGATCTACTCCGGCACCAAGCACATCGACGGGCAGGGCCGCGTTCTCGGCGGCGCGATCCTGGGCAGCAAGGACTACATCGACGGCCCGGTGCAGAAGCTGATGCGTCACACGGGACCGGCGTTGAGCCCGTTCAACGCGTGGACGCTGCTCAAGGGTCTGGAGACGCTGGCTTTACGTGTGCAGCACCAGAATTCGTCGGCTCATCGAATCGCCGAGTTCCTGGAGTCTCATCCGTCGGTGAGCTGGGTCAAGTACCCCCTGCTGGAGTCGCACCCGCAATACGACCTCGCTAAGCGGCAGATGACCGGTGGCGGAACCGTCGTCACCTTCGAACTCGCCGGCGGCACGAAGGAGCGCGCGTTCGAGGTGCTCGACAAGCTGCGGATCGTCGACATCTCCAACAACCTCGGCGATTCCAAGTCACTGATCACGCACCCGGCGACCACTACGCACCGCGCGATGGGGCCTGAGGGCCGTGCGGCAATCGGCTTGGGCGACGGCGTCGTTCGCATCTCGATCGGCCTCGAAGGCACAGAGGATCTGATCGCCGATCTCGACCAGGCGCTGGCCTAGGTGTCACGCCGCTCCGACAAGAAGAAGGCCCGCCGCAAGAAGCGCCAGGCAGTGCGCGAGGAGGGCTGGATCCCGTCGCGCGTGCTCGAGCAGCTCGACATCGCTTCTGATCTCGAGGCTTTCGATACGCAGTTGACCGAGCGCGGCTGGGAGTTCTCCGAAGACGTCGACGACGAGACCGGCGCGGCCTGGTACTGGGTGCCCTCGGAGGCCGACGTGCCCGACGAGGGCGAGGTCGTCAACGTGACGGTCGCGCTGCTGACCCCCGAGGACGACGGCGAGATCGTGCACGTGGTGTTCGTCGGGACTGCCGACGACTACCAGTTCGGTGTCGAGGAGTTCTTCGCCCACCTCGACGCCATCGAGGCCTACCGACTCGGCGATCCGATACCGGAATTCGCCTGACGGGCGATCGCCGCGGTGACCGCCGCGGGGGCGTCCAGCGGCACGAACGTCGTCGCGCCCGGGACGTCTATCACCGTCGAGTTCGGGAACAAGGCCGCCAGCCGGCGCCCCAGATCCGGGGTGAAGCACCGGTCGTCGGTGCCCCACACCACGGTCACGGGTTTGGTGAATCGGTGCAGGCGCGGTGCAACCGCGGTCAGGTCGGTGCGCCCGATCCCGCGGGCGAGCGCGGCGAAGTCACCGGCGATGCGTCGGTCGGTGCGGGCCGGGGTGAGCCACGACGCCGTCAGTGCAGGATCGAGCTTCTTGGCCAACAGACCGAAACCCAGCGGGGAGTGTCGCAGCGCCGTGATGCCCATGGGTGCCATCAGCGCGCTGACGGTTGCTCGGGTTCGCATCGCGGCGAACACCGCGTTGAACGGAAACGGTGGAAACTTCTCGAACGCATCGCAATTGGTGAGGACGAGCCGGCCGATCCGGTCGGGGTGCGCGTCGATCAGGAACTGGCAGATGCCGCCGCCGGTGTCGTTGCCGACGAGGATCACGTCGTGCAGATCGAGCTCGGCGAGGAACTGGTGCACCATCTCGGCGACGCCCTCGGGCGTCAGAGCTGCGCGATCGCGCACCGGGACGCGGTGTGCGCCCAGCGGGAGATCTGGCTGGAGGCAACGGATTCCGCGTGCGGCGAGGTCGGCGGCCACGGAGTCCCACAGTCGTGAGTCGACGAGTGCGCCGTGCACGAACACCACCGGCGGGGAGGTCGAGTCCGCCGGGCCCGACTCGCGGAACTCGATGGTGGTCGACGGCAGTTCAATGGAAGACGTGACGGTGGGCATGCCGGTTATCCTTTTCGTCGACACTTACGAACACTGAGTACGAAAGTTACGTGCAGACTGTATGGAAGTCAACCCCCGGCCCCGCCGCACTCAAGCCGAGCGCACCGCGGCGACCCGCGCGAAGCTGGTCGCGGCAGCGCGAGAGCTGTTCGCGGTCAACGGTTTTGCCGATGTGTCGACGCAGGAGATCGTCGCGGCGGCGGGTGTGACGCGCGGCGCGCTCTATCACCAGTTCGACGACAAGACGGAGCTCTTCGCGGCGGTCTACGAGGATGTGGAAGCCGAGCTCGTCAGTCGGATCGCCACTCGGATCGCCGAGGCTGAGCCTGCGGATCACCTCGCGGCGATGCGCACGGGGGCGCGGCTGTTCCTGGATGTGTGCTCAGCGCCCGATGTGCAGCGGATCGTGCTGATCGATGCGCCTGCGGTACTCGGCTGGCAGCGCTGGCGCGAGGTGGGGATGCGATACGGGCTCGGCGTGGTCGAGGCGATGTTGGCGCAGGCAATGGCCGACGGTGTGATCCCCGAGCAGCCGGTGCGGCCGACCGCTCATGTGCTGCTGGGTGCGCTCGACGAGGCGGCGCTGTTCATCGCCCGGGCAGCGGATCAGGCCGCAGCGAAGACCGACATGTACTCGGTCTGCGATCGCCTGATCGACGGTATCGCAGGCTAGCCCTTGTTGTCGGCACCTTCGACCACGCCCAGAGCGGACTGCGCGCGCTGCTCGTAGCCGGCCCGCTTGGTGGTGTCGAACTCCAGGAAGACGTTGTCCAGACCGAGCTTTCGGTTCATCCAGCGACGTCCGCGGGGTCCGAGCATCTGTGCGGCCTGTGCGGTGAACCGTAGGAACGGAGGCACCGATACATGCGTCTTCGGCTTGTTCAGTGTCTTGACGATGGCCGCGGCAATATCCTCAGGCTCAACGGGTTTGGTGCCGGGCGTCTCTTTGGTGCCGGAGATCAGCTCGGTGTTGGTGAACGGCGGCATCACCACCGACACGTGCACACCGTGCGGTGCGACCTCGTCGGCCAGGGCGGCGGAGAGTCCGACCACGCCGAACTTGGCGCCTACGTAGACCACCTGGCCGGGCACGGGGATGACGCCCGACAGGGACGCGATGTTGATGATGTGGCCGCGGCGGCGCGCGATCATGTCGGGCAGGGCCAGCTGACAGCCGGCGATCACGCCGTAGAGGTTGACCTCGATCGACGAGCGGATCGACTGCTCGGACTGCTCGAGGAACGGCCCGATCGGCATGACACCCGCGTTGTTGATCAACACGTCGATGTGGCCGCCGCCGTCCGTGCGGGCCTTGTCCAGGAACGTCGCGAACGATTCGCGATCGGTGACGTCGAGCGGGTAGCCCGACGCCGGGCCGAGATTGGAGAGCTTGGCGACCGACGACTCCTGAAGGGCCACGTCACGATCACCGATGACGACTCGTGCGCCGCGCTTGAGCAGCGCTTCGGCGGTGGCGTAGCCGATGCCCCGCGCGGCACCGGTGATGGCGATCGTTCGTCCGCGGATGTTGTCCATGCGGCCGAACTTTACACGTGTCAATTTTGGCGGGGAAGTGGGTGGCGTCGGGAGGTGGGCTATGCGCGGCGGCGGATGGCGCGTCGCACGATGTCGGCGTCGGGGTTGCTGCCGTTGTCGAACTCCTTGCGCCGTGCCTCGTCGACATTGCGTTGGATGAACAGATCGAACGCCATGACTGGGTCGCGGGCCTCCCGTAGTGCCGTGTACTCGATGTCGACGTCGGGGTCGTCGCGCTCGGCCAGCCAGGTGTAGTACTCGGACATGCTTCGAAACGACCTCATCGCCGCCGTCCCTTGCCTCGATCAGGATCGCCCACTCCATCGGAACGCGGTCGATCGAAAAAGGGGTCAGCTTCGCCGTGAGGCTCGTTTCTCGGCGGCGGGCGGGGCGGCCGAGAGCAACCTGACCTGGCTGCGGTGTCAACGCCTCGAAGTTTAGCCGACGCGACACGTCAGGGTGGCGAAACTTTTCGATCGGCGCCTATCCGTAGAGGCCATGGTGCCGCCACCACACATATGGCGGCGTTTGCTGTAACCCCGCCGGCGCGTCCTCCCACGTCTCCTGCCGCCCCAGTGCGGTGATGTCGAGGAGGCTCCACGTGTTGACGAACGCCTCGTCTCCGCGGTTGTTGACGAAGTACGTCCGGAAGACCTCGTCGGTGTCCGGGTGTCGAATGAACGCGTTCGTGCCATGCCACTCGTCGACGTCGAAGTCGACGTCGAAGAAGCCGTCTTCGCCGTCGACCATGGTGAACCACGGCATGGTCCACCCCATTCGCTTCTTGATCCGCGTGATGTCGGACTGCGGCCCGCGTGACACGTACACCAGCGTGGTGTCGCGGGCGTGCAGGTGCGACAGATCAGGGATGTGGTCAGCCATCAGCGAACATCCCACGCACCCGCGTTCGGGCCACCCGCTGACACCGGGATCCATGAACGCCCGGTACACGATCAACTGGCGTCGGCCCGCGAACAGGTCCCGCAGAGTGACTACACCCTCGGCACCCTCGAATCGATACTCCTTGGGCACCAGGGTCCACGGCATCCGCCGACGCATCGCCGCCAGCTCGTCGCGCGCGCGGGTGAATTCCTTCTCCCGAATCAGCATCTCCGCCAACGTCTTCTGCCACTCGACCGCCGATACCGTCCGAGGCTCCATCGTCACGCCGCCCTCCAAACATTCAACAGTTATGTTGAACGTCAGCACACCACCAGTCGCCGCTATAGTCAACACAATGGTTGAAGATCTTCTCGATCGCGCCTACGCCGCGCTCGCGGATCCGACGCGACGGCGGCTCCTCGAAGCCCTCAGGGACGGCGACGCCCGTATCACCGACCTGGCCGAACCGCTCCCGATGAGCTTCGCCGGGGTGTCCCGGCACGTCGCCGTCCTCGAATCGGCCGGCCTTATCCGCCGCGAGGTCCGCGGCCGCGAACACTGGGTGTCGCTGCACCCGGACGGACTCTCGCCGGCCCGGCAATGGATCGACGAGCAGACCGACTTCTGGGCTGCCCGCGCCGACAAGCTCTCCGAGCGGCTCCGCAAGAAGACCAAGCGATGAGCCAACCGACCGTGCGCGTCCGCCGCGTGATGCCCGCAGTCCCCGACGACGTCTTCGACGAATGGCTCGATCCAGAAGCCCTGATGGACTGGATGTGCCCACGGCCGACCCGCTGCGTCGCCGTCACCGTCGAACCCCACGTCGGCGGGCGCGTGCGCTTCGACATCGACGACTCGGGCCGCTCGATCCTGGTCACCGGCCAGTTCCTCGTCGTCGACCGACCGCGCCACGTGAGATTCACCTGGAGCCATTCGGGCTGGGCCGACCCGACGGCCACCAGCATCGTCGACGTCACCTTCGAACCCCACGGTGACCAGGACACCCTGATGTCGATCGAGCACACGCTGCTACCGACCGAGGCGGTCGACGACCACGACCACGGCTGGGCCGTCACCGCCGACCAGTTGCAGACCCGTCTCGGTTGTCGCCGAACAGGGAGGAATTTCACTCACCCTGAGTAAATGGGCCGGCCCGGAAATGCACCACGCACAGATGCGTTAGACAGGAAGGTGATGCCCGTGTCTAGCGTCGGTGAGTTGCAGTTCGTCGCTGTCCGCCAGGACGATCCACTCGCCACCCCGCTGATCGACGAGCTCGCCGTCGAATACGCCGATCGGTACGGCGGGCTGCGCGACAAGGTGCACGCGTGGCTTCGCGGCTACCAGGCGGCTGAATTCGAGCCCCCCAGCGGCGAACTCCTGATCGGTCTGCTCGATGAGCAGCCGGTGACCGGAGGAGCCTTCCGGCAATTCGACGCGACCACCGCTGAGCTCAAACGCATCTGGACAGACAGTCGTCATCGCCGGCGCGGCTATGCCAAAGCCATCGTGATCCGACTCGAAGAGGAGATCGCCGCCCGCGGCTACACCCGCGTCTACCTCACCACCGGTGACCGCCAACCCGAAGCGGAGGCGCTCTACACCTCCCTGGGTTACACCCGCCTCAGCGAGCCCCTGCAGGCAGAGGGGGAGGTCTACCCCGTCGCGTTCCTGAAGGTACTGCCGTGACATCCGACATTCACCTGGGTGTGGCGCTGGACGGGTACGGTTGGCATCCCGAAGCGTGGCGCTACGGTCCTGAGCCACTGCCGATCACCGATGGCCGGTATTGGACCGACGTCGTCGCGACCGCCGAACGAGGACTTCTCGACTTCGTGACGTTCGACGATGCGCTGACCCCGCAACGTCGCCGCAAAGCCACCATCGAGCCGCGCTGGCTCGCCGGTCGGCCCGACGCCGTCCTCATCGCGGCCCGGGTGGCCCCGACCACCCGACACATCGGCCTGATCCCGGTCGCGACGACCACCCACACCGAGCCGTTTCATGTGTCCAAAGCCATTGCCACACTGGACTTCATCTCCCACGGTCGGGCAGGCTGGCAGCCGCGGGTCAGCGCGACCCGGCACGAGGCGGAACTCGTCGGCCGCCGCGATCCCGACGCGCTGGGGGACCTGTTCGGTGAAGCCCGGGACGCCGTGGACGTGGTGCGCCGGCTCTGGGACAGCTGGGAGGACGACGCGGTGATCCGCGATGTCGCCAGCGGCCGCTTCGTCGACCGCGACAAGCTGCACTACATCGACTTCGCCGGAACGCATTTCAGCGTGAAAGGACCGTCGATCACCCCGCGGCCCCCGCAGGGTCAACCCGTCGTGGCGGCGCTCGCACACAATCTGCAGGCCTACACGTTCGCCGCAGCGAGTGCGGACCTCGTGTTCGTGACACCTGCTGATCCCGAGTCCCTGACGGGAATCGTCGACGAGCTCGCCTCTGCGGGCGGTGCACATCTCAAGGTCTGGGTCGATCTGTACGTCAGCTTCGACGCGGTGGTGGACGACCGCAGTGACGCTGCCGTGTTCGACGGCAGCCCGGCACGTCTCGCCGACGACATCGCAGTCTGGCACGCCGCCGGCGCCGACGGAGTCCGACTGAGGCCCGCGGTCACCGCCACCGACCTGCCGGTCCTCGTCGACCAGGTGGTTCCACTTCTACAGCAGCGCAATGTATTCCGGACAGAGCACCGAGATGGCGAGACGCTGCGTTCGCGCCTGGGGCTAGGTGCTCCGGTGAACCGATACGTATCGGTGGGTACGCGATGACCATCCCGCTGTCTGTCCTCGACCTCTCGCCGATTCCCGCCGGTGCCGACGCCGCGACTGCGCTGCGCAATTCCGTCGACCTGGCGCGACACGCGCAGCGCTGGGGGTACCGACGCTTCTGGGTGGCCGAACACCACTTCGCCGCAGTGGCCGGCTCCGCACCGGCGGTGCTCATCGGCCAGATCGCCGCGGCGACAACAGACATCCGCGTCGGGGCGGCCGCCGTGCAGCTGGGGCAGACCACCGCGGTCGCCGTCGTCGAGACCTTCGGGATGCTCGACGCGTTCTATCCGGGACGCATCGATCTCGGCGTGGGACGTTCGGGTCAGCGCCGCCGAGAGGCGCTGGCCGGTTCCGCGCCGACGCAGCGGGCCGGGGTACGCGAGGTCGACGGTGTGGTGGTACCCGCCCCGTTCGACGTGGCGGCGCTGATGCGTAACCCACGTCTGCGGGCGCGGATGTCGGTGCTTCAGCAGCCGGGTGCCGTCGCCCCCGACTTCGGTGACCAGGTCGCCGACATCCTCGCGATGGTGCGAGGGCAGTACTGCGTCGACGGTGTCGAAGCGCACCCGGTGCCCGGTGAGGGGGCGGCGCTGACAACATGGATCTTCGGTAGCAGCGCCGGCGACAGCGCGAGAGTGGCTGCCGCGCTTGGCCTGCCGTTCGTCGCGAGCTACCACATCACCCCGGCCACCGCGCTCGACGCCGTCGCCGCTTATCGTGAGCGGTTCGTCGCGTCGGTCCACCTGAATGAGCCGTACGTGGTGGTGTCCGCGGACGTGGTGGTGGGCGACGACGACGACGCCGCAGCACGACTCGCCGCCAGCTACGGACACTGGGTGTACTCGATCCGGACCGGTGACGGCGCGATACCCTACCCCGATCCCGCCCACGTCGAACCCCTCACCGACGAGCAGTACGCACTGGTGCAGGACCGACTCGACACCCAGTTCGTCGGCAGTCCCGACACCGTGGCCGACAGGCTCACCGCTCTGCAGCGCGCGACCGGCGCCGACGAGCTCGTCGTCACGTCGATGACCCACCGGCACGCCGACCGGCTGCGCTCCCACGAGCTCCTCGCGCGAAGGTGGGGCATCTCATCGTGACCGACGAGCCCCGCAAGCAGATTCATCTCGGCGCCCACTTTCCCGGCGTCAACAACACCACGGTGTGGTCGGACCCGCGGTCGGGCAGCCAGGTCGAGTTCGACTCGTTCGTCCACCTGGCCCGCACCGCTGAGCGCGGACTGTTCGACTTCTTCTTCCTCGCCGAGGGTTTGCGATTACGCGAGCATCGAGGGCGTATCCACGATCTCGACGTCGTCGGGCGGCCGGACACCCTGACGGTGCTCGCTGCGCTTGCCGCCGTCACGGAGAGGCTCGGGCTGGCCGGAACCATCAACACCACCTTCAACGAACCCTTCGAAGTGGCAAGGCAATTCGCGACCCTGGACCATCTCTCCGACGGCCGGGCAGCGTGGAACGTGGTGACGTCTTCGGACGCGTTCACCGGTGAGAACTTTCGTCGGGGCGGGTTCCTCGACCACGCCGATCGGTATCGGCGCGCGGAGGAGTTCCTCACGGTGGCGCGGCAGTTCTGGGACAGTTGGGCTGAGGACGCCGTTGTCGCCGACCGGGACCACGGCGTCTACGTCGACCCCACCCGAATCCGGACCGTGACGCACACGGGCCCGCAGTTCGATGTCCGGGGAGTAGCCACGTTACCGCCTGCGCCGCAATGCTATCCGGTGATCTTCCAGGCCGGTGACTCCGCGGACGGCAGAGCGTTCGGCGCGCGGCACGCCGACGCGCTGTTCACCCTGCACTCGCAGCTGGAGGCCGGCCGCGCCTACTATGCCGATGTCAAAGGCAAAGCTGCTGCCGCGGGCCGGGATCCGAACTCACTCAGGGTGTTTCCCGCCGCCACATTCGTACTGGGGGACACGCCCTCGGACGCGAGAGAACGCGCACGGCACATCCGACTCCAACAGGTGAGCGGCCCGACCGCCATCGCCATGCTCGAACAAGTGTGGCAGCGAGACCTGTCGGCCTACGACCCCGATGGACCGCTGCCCGACGTGGACCCCCTCGACGACCCCACGGTGTCGCAGGGCAGGGTGCGCCACGGCGACCCGAAGGCCGTCGCCGCCGCATGGCGCGAGCGCGCCGAGGCCGAGAACTTGAGCATCCGTGAGCTGGTCATCGCCGTCACCTCCCGCCAGCAGTTCGTCGGCACGCCCGCGCAGGTGGCCGATGAGATGGACCTGCACGTGCAGACCGACGCGTGTGACGGCTTCATCCTGGTGCCGCACCTCACGCCGCACGGGCTCGACGAATTCGTCGACCGGGTGGCCCCGCTCCTGCAGGAGCGGGGCAGCTTCCGCACCGGCTACACCGGCAGCACCCTTCGGGATCATCTCGCGCTATAGGCTTGCCGATGTGTCGCAGGCGACCGTGGGCTGGTTGATGCTGGCCGCTGCTGCGCTGACGTTCGTCTTCGGCGGGCTCTCCCGAGTCTTCGTCGGGCGCCGTCGGCACACCGCGGGTGTCCAGCGGATGGTGCACGTGTTCCGCCGCACCGGCATCGCACGGGTGCTGTTCGGCCGCTTCGACGACAACGTGCTCAACGACGACGAACTCGACACCATGATCCTGATGCCCTCGATCGTCCTCGCCTGCGGCCTCACCCTGACCGCGATCTTCCTGCTGGGCTACGACACCCTGGTGTGAGCGGCGTGAGCCCTCCGGGCCGCCTCCGCCACCGGACCCCGCCACACCGGCCCGTGCCCTGGCAGCATCACCTCGGACTGCACTCCCGCCAACACGTCGAGGCTGCGCCGGCACGCATCCTCGTCGTGATTGAACAGCGACGGCAGCAGCTGCGGGCCGGGTCGAGGGGCCACCGGGTGATCGGTGACCAACGCGTCGCCGCTGACCAGCACGCCGTCCACGAGGTACGAGCAGTGCCCACCCGTGTGTCCGGGCGTCGCGATCACCTGCGGAGCGCCGGGTAGGCCGGCCGCCACCTCCTCGGTGAGCGGTTGCGCCGTCGGGATGCCCTCGTGGGTCAGGCCGCCGTTGCGAACGAGCGCCACCGTCCACAGCAGGAACTTCGGCTGCCAAGCGCGGGTGAGAACATCGCGCGGCGACGCCTGCTCGAGGTACTCCCGTCGGACGTGCCGCACCTCGGCGCCGTGGCAGTACACCGGCGTGCCGTGCTCACGGGCGAGCCAGATCGCCGAGCCGAGGTGGTCGACATGCGCGTGCGTCAGCAGGATCGCCCGCACGTCGGACGGGCCGAAACCCAGGCCGGACAGGGACGCCAGGACGTCGTCGCGGTCACCGGGATAGCCCGCGTCGATCAGGATCACCCCGCCGCCCGATGAGGCGTCGCCGGCCACCAGCGTCCAGTTCACGAGATCGGTCTGTGCGAAGTGCACGCGGTCGGTGATGGCCGCGACAGCCAGGGTCATGTCGCGAGTGTAGAAACATATGTATGGCTGAACTGAAACTGGGCTACAAGGCGTCGGCGGAGCAGTTCGCGCCCCGCGAACTCGTCGAACTCGCGGTGCTGGCCGAGGAACACGGCATGGACAGCGCCACCGTCAGCGACCACTTTCAGCCGTGGCGCCACGAAGGCGGGCACGCCCCGTTCTCGCTGGCCTGGATGACTGCCGTCGGCGAGCGCACGAAGCGGATCGTGCTCGGCACGTCGGTGCTCACCCCGACGTTCCGCTACAACCCGGCCGTCATCGCACAGGCTTTCGCCACGATGGGCTGCCTGTACCCCGACCGCATCTTCCTCGGCGTCGGCACCGGCGAGGCGCTCAACGAGATCGCCACCGGCTACGAGGGGGAGTGGCCCGAGTTCAAAGAGCGCTACGCCCGGCTGCGTGAGTCGGTGCGGCTGATGCGGGAACTGTGGCTCGGCGACCGGGTGGACTTCGACGGCGAGTACTACAAGACCAAGGGCGCCTCCATCTACGACGTGCCCGAGGGCGGCATCCCGATCTACATCGCCGCCGGCGGACCGCAGGTGGCCAAGTACGCGGGCCGCGCCGGGGACGGTTTCATCTGCACCTCGGGCAAGGGCGAGGAGCTCTACAAGGACAAGCTGATCCCCGCGATGCGCGAAGGTGCGGAGGCCGCGGGCAAGAACCCCGACGACGTCGACCGCATGATCGAGATCAAGATCTCCTACGACACCGATCCCGAGGCGGCGCTGGAGAACACCCGCTTCTGGGCGCCGCTGTCGCTGACAGCGGAGCAGAAGCACTCGATCGACGATCCGATGGAGATGGAGAAGGCCGCCGACGAGCTGCCGATCGAGCAGGTCGCCAAGCGCTGGATCGTCGCCTCCGATCCCGACGAGGCCGTGGATAAGGTCAAGGACTACGTCGGGTGGGGCCTCAACCATTTGGTGTTCCACGCCCCCGGACACGACCAGAAGCGCTTCCTGGAGTTGTTCCAGCGCGATCTCGAACCGCGGTTGCGCCGCCTGGGATGATCCGCGTCCTCGCGGCGGTGCTCGGCCTGCTCGGCCTCGTCGTCGCCGCGGCCGGCATGGCCGCCCGCTATCTTCCGCTGTCCAACCAGCCGCTCCTGATCGTCGCCGCGGCGGCGCCCTACCTGCTGCTCGCGGCCCCGATCGCCGCCGTGCTGCTCCTGCTCGGTCGACGCTGGTTTCTGGTCATCCTGGCCGTCGCGCTGACCGCGGCCGCCGTGGTGGTGTACCTGCCCCGGTACCAGGCACCGGCGGCTCCTGCTCGGCACGACGTCGACGTCCGCGTGCTCACCACCAATCTGGCCATGGGACAGGCGGATCCGCAGGCGTTCGTCACCCTCGCGAGCGAACGGGCCGACATCGTCGCCGTGCAGGAGATGACGCCGCAGGCGGCCGCCGGGCTGTCCGGCGCGGGCATGGACGTCGCCTTCCCGTATCGGGTGATCGCGCCCGCCCAGCTGGCTTCCGGCATCGGGGTCTGGAGCCGCTACCCGATCGTGAATTCCGGTCGCATCGATGGGTACTCACTGCCGATGATCGGTGCCCGCGTCCGAATCCCGGGCGTGGTCGTCGATGCGACCGTGCTGTCGGTGCATCTGGCCGCGCCCTGGCCGCAGGACATCAGCCATTGGCGCGGCGACATCGCGCGCCTGCCGGACACGCTGGTCGAGACGGGCCGCGCCGCGGGAGCAGGCGCCGTGGTCGTCGCGGGTGACTTCAACGCGACCGCGGACATGGCGCCGTTTCGGGCGTTGCTCACCGGCGGGTACTCCAACGCCGTCGCCGGGGGTGGGTTGCTGCGCACGTACCCACAGAATCGTGTCGCGCCGGCACTTCTCGGCATCGACCACATCCTGACCAAGAACGCCGATGCGACGTCGGTGTCGACGGTGGACGTGGCGGGCACCGATCACCTGGGTTTGGTGGCCACCGTGAGCGTGCCGGTCGACATGACGTCGAGCTGAGTCGGCGACATGACCGGTGACATGGCCGGCGACAATGGCCGGCCGGTGGTCCGGTACACCCGGAACATCTCGTCGGAGGTGGGGCCGTCGGTGGTGTAGCCGAGCGCGGCGATTCCGGCGCCGTCACCCCACAGCGACGGGTAGCGTCGGTTCAGTGCATCCGGCACGTTGCGTTCGGGATTGGTGGCGACGATGTAGCGAATCCCGAAGTCCCACGGGCGGTTCAGCGCGGCGGTGAAGTCGTAGTCGCTGGTGATCACGAACTGCTTCGGATGCTCCGAGGAGAGCCAGATGCCCCAGGTGAGGAACGTGTCCATCAGCACCGAGCCCTCCGGCAGATCCATGCTGTCGAACCACTGCGCCAGGCGTCGCTCGCTGAGCAGCCGGCGGCGGGCCGGATCTTCGCCCGGGGGATGGGCTTCGGGGTCGATCAGCGACGGGAAGCCGGCCTCGAGCTGCCCGTAGGCGATGTCCTGGTCGACGATCACCGGCGTGGTGATCGGGATGGCCACCACCACTGACGCCGCCACGAGCGCGGCAGCCACCGCCCGGACCGCGGTCTGCTTCTGCCAGCAGGCCAGGGCGACGCAGATCACCATCGGGATGGCCAGCAGGTAGAACCGGAACCATCCGAAAGTCAACGAATCATGTTGTGCCACTGCGGCGAACGTGAGGGTGGCACCGAACACGACGACCGGCACGAGCGGTGCGGCCCTCCTGCGGGCCACGGCGACCACCACGGCCACCGCGACGGCGATCCCGATCAGCGGCTGCATGCCGAAGAGGCGGGATGCGACGACCGACCACTGCGCCCCCGCGTCGGCCGTACCGCGGGCGAGCCGGCCTGCGACCTGGCTCGCGTTGCCGTATTGGGAGGACATCGTCGCGAAGAACTCGTCGTTGATGATCCAGCCCGTGATAGCCCACGCGAAAAACGCTGTCACGACGGGGAAGGCGACGATCACCACGTCGGCCGCGGTGGCCGACCACCGGATCTCTCGGTCGGATCGCCGCCACGTCATCACGGCGACCAGCGCCACCGCCGCCGCAGCGGCGGGGATGACCTCGTAGCGCGCGAGATAGCCCACCCCCAAAGCCATTCCGGCCCAGCCGAGATCGCCCACCCACCGACTCGTGCACCAGCGCATCAGGTAGCGCACGCACCACAGCAGGCAGAACATCTGCGCAGCCTCGCTCAACCCCGAGGCGCCGTAGATGACGATCATCGGATGCAGCGCGAAGCCGGCGGTGGCGACGCGCCGCCACAGCGTGGACACCTCGACGTCGAACGCGATCCGCCGGACCATCAGCGCCGCCCCGGACATGAACAGCGCGCTCTGGACCACCCCGGCGAGGCCGGCATGCTTCAGCACGGACAGTCCGGGCCACTGGCTCACCCACACCAGCGGCAGCTCCACCAGGCTGGGGAGGGGATTCCACACGAAGCCGATCGCCGACAGGTGTGGGTGCCGGGATTGCAGCGCGAAGCCGGCGTTGGCCACCCGGTTCGGGGCGTCCGGTTCGAAGATGTTGTAGCGCAACACCAGAACTGATCCGACGACGACGTAGAGGAGACAGAGCGTGCCGAACAGTGCGACGCCGGGCCACCGTCGCGACGGGTTCACGCGCGGCGGCGGCGGATCAGCACAGTCGCGGCGGCGGCCACGGCAGCGGTACCGACGGCGGCGATGCTCGCCCAGGCCCACCACTGCCATCCGACTCCCGGCGCGGGCTGATGGGGCATCGAGTCCCCTTCGTTGACCGACAGCGTCACCGTCTCACCGGCGATCCCGGTGGCCACGACGTCACCGGTGAGCGATCCCCACCGGTTCGGCAGTCCCCGCACATGATCGAGGGTCGCGTCGACCAGCGTCCAGTCACCCGTGCCGGTGACTGCGACCACCGAGCGACCGCGGTCGGTGAAGGCCTGGACCATGCCCAGCGGTGCGTGCAGATCAACCGACGTACTGGCGGCGGAGGTACCGGCGGCGCCGACGTCCACGGTGTCGGCGGCACCGGGCAGCAGCGGCGGATGCATCCCGGCGTCGGCCAGCTCGCGACCACCGCTGACCACGAGCGCGCTCGAGCCCGAGGACGCCGCGTCGGAGAGTTGAGTGACCCTGGGCCGCAGCGTGATCTGTGTCTGCTGGGCGATCAGGTTCAGCGCGGCCGCGGCATAGCGCAGATGCTGCGGGCTGTCGATCGCGACGTCGAAGTTCGGAGTGAACGCCATCGGCAGAGCGGGGAAGCCGCCGCGGTTGCCTGCGCCCGGTTTCACCGTCACCGTGGACTGTGGATCGATCGAGAACGTGACGCGATCGTTCAGCGGCGGGCAGTCCTGGCGGGGGATGTAGCGCAGCTCCATGGCGAGGCCGACGTTGCTGGTGATCGCCTCGGCGGGGATGTCGCCGGTGATGTCGAGGGTTCCTGAGCCGTCGAGGCTGTGGGTGGCGAGCACGGTGTCACCCGAGCGCACCAGCACCGATCCCTCCCCGCCGACGACCGGGGTGTAGTGGGCCTTGAGGTGTACCGCGGCGCCGTTGATCTCGCCGACGCCGAACGCGGCGACATCGAAACCGGTGTAGAGCGTGGTGGTTCCGGCCACCGAGGTCTGCGCCGCGATGCCGAGCTGGCCGAATGTCTTCATGGTCGAGGACACGTCGGAGGCTTCCCGGCTCGAGACGAGCATCGCGGAGTTGCCCTGCGCCAGGCCGATCCGGCGGTCGGTGAACAGACCGACCTGCGTGGTGAGCTGCTCGCCGGTGCCGGTGATCGCGAGGACGGCCGCCGGCGTGCCCGGGTTCTCGACCGTGATGCCGGGCCGGCCGCCGTCCCGGATGTCGATCACCCGGGTGGTGCCCGAGAGTGACTGCAGCGAGACGACACCGGGCTCCTCCCCGGTGGTCACGTCGATACGGACCGGCATGGGCCGGTAGAGCCGGGTGAGCTTGGCGACCAGATCGAGCGCGGCCTGCTGGGCTGCGGGTGACGGCTCCCCGTCGACGCGGATCACCACGTGGTCGAGGTAGCCCGGGAGGAACCCAGCGACGCTGGTGGGATCCGGCGCGGGTCCGGAGAACGTGGTGGCCAGGCGGCTCAGCGTGACTGCGGGCGGTTGCGTGCACAGCGTCGCCGCGGGCCCGGAGTCGCGGACGACGAAACTCAGCTTCGCCCGCCCGTCGACCACCTGGGCGGCCGAGGTGTCGATCGTGAACGGAACGCTGACCGCGCCTGCAGGCAGCGGGATGACGCCGAGCACGACACCGCGGCCGTCGAGCACGTCGACGCGCCCGTCGGTGACGTTCACGATGGAACCCACTTCACCGGTGAGGACCGTCGGGCTGACCCCGGTCGGCACCGGAACCGACGTGTCCGCAGGCAGATTCGCGCCGACGATGTCCATCCGATCGGAGAGTCCGAGCTGCGCCCAGCCGATCGCCGGGGTCACCGACGGTCCGGCCACCGCTTCGACGTACGGGTCGGCAGCAGCGGGTGTCACCGCGGGGAGGACGGCGAGGCTGGCCGTCACTACCAGCGCCGTGGCGAGGCGGGCGAGAGAGAGCGTCATCGATCGGAACCTTCCAGGGGGGTGGAGTGGGGGTGGCTGAGTCCGTGGACCGTCTTCTCCCAGAACGACGGCCGAAAAATCAACTGGTAGATCGCTTTCAGTGCCGCGATGGACTGCAGCACCCAGTAGAGCGGGGTCAGCAGGGCGGCCCAGGCGAGGTGCGGTTTGCCGAGCGCCCGCGTGACGATCACACCGGAGTAGACCGACAGCGGGGAACCGATGAGGAACAGCGTCAGGCACACGTAGTAGGTGAGCGGCGGGAACAGCACCTCGATGAACGGCGGCCTTCCCAGCACCCAGACCAGCAGCGCGAACCAGAATGCGATGTTCACCGCACTCGTGATCGGAACGCCACCGGTCATGTTGATCAGGCGCAGGGTGGCTTTGGTGCCGATCGTGCGATGCAGTCCGACGGGATCGCGCAGGGCAACGAGCATCGTCTGCAGGTATCCCTTGTACCAGCGGGATCGCTGGCGAATCCAGTTGACGACGTCGGAGTTGGCCTCTTCCAACGTGATCGAATCCAGGATCAGCGTCCGGTAGCCGTGCCGGGCCAACCGCACACCGAGATCGGCGTCCTCGGTGACGTTGAACTCGTCCCAGCCACCGATCTCCCGCCAGACCGAGGCGCGCATGTGGTTCGACGTGCCACCGAGGGGCACCACGCACCGCGCCTGCTCGACCGCGGGCAGCACCACGCCGAACCACTGATCGTATTCGAGGGAGAAGAACCGGGTGAGCAGGTTCTGTCGTTCGTTGAAGTAGCCCAGCCGTGCCTGCAGACATCCGATGTCGGCCGGCAGTTGCCGGAAAGCCACGGCGGCACGGCGCAATTGCAGTGGATCGGGAACGTCCTCGGCGTCGTAGATCGTCAGCAGTTCACCCCGCAGATCCGGCAGCGACATGCCGTAGTTGCAGGCCTTGGGCTTGGTCTTGGGTTGGCTGTGCGGCACGATCACCACGCGCACCGAGGTCAGGTCCGCGTCCAGAAGTGCTGTCTGCGTGGCGATGTCGTCTTCTTCGACCAGGAGCAGGATCTCGAGCCGCTCGGCCGGGTAGTCCAGCTTGCCGACGCCGTTGATCAGGTTGGTCACGATCGAGGGCTCGTCGTAGACCGGCAGCAGGACGGTGTAGACGGGCAGCTCGTCGTCCGGGATCGCCAGCGCCTCGTCGGCGTCGATGCGGATCAGGGCGGAGGCGTGCAGGCCCTTCAGGAGAAGCAGGTTCCGGTCCAGGCTGGAGATCAAGTAGAGCAGGGCCACCAGCGCGGTGACCGCCGGCAGAATCAGATGCGGCCAGCAGAGGGTCGCGGCCACGACAGGCACGACCGCCAGGCCGGCGCGGGTCAGCGTGCGGGGGCCCAGCAGCGTGCGGGCCGACAGATGAGCGGCCAGGCGTTCAGACATGCGCGGCCGCCGTCACCAGGGCCACCAGGTCCCGCGCCCGTGCGAGGACCAGTTCGTCGATCTGCCCGGTGTCGTCGGGCTGCTGACGCGCCAGCCACATCAGCGGGCGCACCGACGTGGCCGGCAGCGACAGGGGCGCGGGCGCCGGCGGCGGCACCGTGCCGGTCAGTGACTGGCTCACGATCACGGTGATCCGCTGGTACAGCGATCCGCTGGCCCATGTCCAGGTCACGGCGTACCAGGGCGCCTCTGCGCCGGTGGTGACGGCGTCGGCATTGCTGTGTAGGAGACGCGCGCCGGCGGGCAGGGAGTCCGCCGCGGGGCGGTAGTCCAGGGGCCGCGCCGACGGGTACCAGACCGCGTCGGCGACATCGCTCAGGGCACCGGCGTCGGGCGTGCTCATCACGTCGACGGCCGCGGCGGGCATCCCGTCGACCGGCAGGATCGAGTACCGCTGCAGCGTGCTGTCCGGGCCGAGGTAGCGCGTGATGAACGGGTAGCTGCGCGGCGTCCCCCAAGCCGTCCGCCCGACCCAGGCGGGGTCCACCGAGATGGTGGTGGCGGCCCGCGTCGGCGTGGCCGGCACGCTCAGCAGTGGCAGCGCCGCGGCCAGGAACGCCAGGATCGCCATGGCCGGCGCGGACCGCTTCGGCAGGGGAAACGACTGCGCGACAGGCGCATTCGTTCTGCGAACGACCAGCATGGTCAGGACGGGCAGCACACCGGTGACCAGAATCGCGGCGATCAGCTCTCCGTGCGGTGCCACCCACGCGATCAGCAGGCCGATGCACAGGCAGGTCAGGGTCGCGACCGTGCGCACGCGTCGCGGTGCCCGCGGCGTCCCGAGCGCGACCGCTGCCGCACCGATCCCGGCAGAAACGACGACCGCCGCGCGGTCGCTGCCACCCAGTTCCGCGGTGACCAGCAGGAAGGGCAGCGGGGTGGTGACGGCCAGCGCGAACACCCAGACGGCCCACATCCGCACCACGTGACGGACTCCGAACAGCACAGTCAGCACACACGCGAACCAGATCACGCCACTGAGTGCGGGCAGGCGCCAGAGTGCGGCCAGCGTCGGTAGCCGATCGGAGAGGACGACGATCCCCGTGACGCCGGCGACGCCGAGGAGGACTGCGACGATCCAGTCCGACTCGGCGTCGCCGACGCCACAGGGCGGGGTCCGGTACCCGGCGGCGAGGACCGTCAGCAGGACCGGGACGGCCAGCAGGTACGTGCAGCGTGACCCGCCCGGCAGATCGCGGAGTATCGCCAGGTAGAGCGGTGTCCACCCCGCGGCTGCGAGTGCGGTGGCGGCGAGCATGCGGACCAGGTACGGGCTGAGCCCGGCGGTCTCGATGGCCCCCTTACGTGTGCCGGGCAGCGTGGTGAGCGCCGTCGTGCTCCGCAGGTCCAGAACGGACATGAGACCCCCAGTCGATGTAGCGCTGTCGAAAAACATCCGGACCGTGCAATTTCAGCGATGCCATTGAGAAAGCTAATTAACGTCTCTGTCAGCGCGTTGTACGCAGTGAATCATGTTCAGCAAACTTCGACAACTTACCGTCGAGTAAATTCGATCCCTGCGGTTCCGTAATCCGTGTCGCTGGCCATCGCGCCTGGGATCGGGCAGGCTTTTGCTGTGCCTGACGCTTCTCGGACAGCAAGAGCGATCTACGTCGCCTCCCCCGAAGGGGACACCGGAAAATCGACCATCGCGCTGGGCATCCTGCACCGGCTCGCGGCGACCGTCGCCCGGGTCGGGGTCTTCCGGCCGATCACCCGAATCAGCGAGGGTCGCGACTACATCCTCGAGCTGCTGTTGACCCACACCACGGCCGGCCTGCCCTACGAGGAATGCGTCGGGGTGAGTTATCAGCAGCTGCACGACGATCCCGACGGCGCGCTCGCCGACATCGTGGACCGGTTCCACCACGTCGCTGACAGCTGCGACGCCGTGCTGATCGTCGGCAGCGACTACACCGATGTCGCCACTCCCAGCGAACTGTCGACCAACGCACGCATCGCCGCCAACCTCGGCGCCCCGGTCGTCCTCGCGATCAGAGGGCTCGGCAGGACGCCCGAACAGGTCGCCCAGGCCGCCGGGCTGTGCATCGACGAGATCGCCGCGCAGCACGCGCACACCGCGGCCGTCGTGGTCAACCGGTGCGACCCCGCACAGCTCGGCCAGGTCGCCGACGCACTCGCCGACCTGCAGCCACCGAGCTACGTGCTGCCCGAGGAGCCCCTGCTGGTGGCGCCCTCGGTGGCAGAACTGCAGACCGCCGTCGAGGGTTCGATGGTCAAGGGTGACCATGCGCTGCTGGTTCGCGAGGCAGAGGACGTCCTGGTGGCGGGCATGACCGCCGAGCACGTGCTGGAACGGCTGACCGAGGGTGTCGCGGTGATCACCCCCGGCGACCGCTCCGACGTGGTGCTGGCCGTGCTCAGTGCCCATGCGGCCGAAGGGTTTCCGTCGCTGTCCTGCGTCATCCTCAACGGCGGGCTGCCACTGCATCCGGCGATCGACGCGCTGGTCAGCGGACTGGGCCTGCGGGTGCCGATCCTGCAGACGCGGTTCGGCACTTTCGAGACCGCCAGCCGCGTCGCGGCGACCCGCGGCCGCGTGACCACCGAGTCGCCCCGCAAGGTCGACACGGCGCTCGCCCTGATGGACACCTACGTCGACACCGCGGACCTGCTGGCCCGCTTGACCATTCCGATCCCGTCGGTGGTCACCCCGCAGATGTTCACCCATCAGCTTCTCGACCAGGCCCGCAGTGACCGGCGGCGCATCGTGCTGCCGGAGGGGGACGACGACCGCATCCTGCAGGCCGCCGGACGGCTACTCAAGCGCAACGTCGCCGACCTCACCATCCTCGGCGACGAGCAGCAGGTGCGGGCGCGCGCGGCGGAGCTGGGGGTGGACCTGTCGGCCGCCGACATCCTCGATCCGCAGCGCAGCGAACTGTGCGACCGATTCGCCGAGCAGTACGCCGAGATGCGCAAGCACAAGGGTGTGACGGTCGAGCGGGCCCGCGAAACCATGCATGACGTCTCGTATTTCGGCACGATGCTGGTGCACAACGAGATGGTCGACGGCATGGTCTCCGGGGCCCGGCACACGACCGCGCACACAGTGCGTCCGGCGTTCGAGATCATCAAGACGCTGCCCGACACCTCGACGGTGTCGAGCATCTTCTTCATGTGTCTGGCCGACGAGGTGCTCGCCTACGGAGACTGCGCGATCGTGCCCGACCCCACCGACGAACAGCTCGCCGACATCGCGCTCTCCTCGGCCCGCACTGCCGCGCAGTTCGGTATCGAACCGCGCGTGGCGATGCTGTCCTATTCCACCGGTACCTCCGGCAGCGGTGCCGATGTCGAAAAAGTCAGGAAGGCAACCGAATTGGTCCGGACACGAGATCCTGAGCTGCTGGTGGAGGGACCGATCCAGTACGACGCTGCGGTCGAACCGTCGGTCGCGGCCACGAAGATGCCCGACTCGGCGGTCGCCGGGCGCGCGACCGTGCTGATCTTCCCCGACCTCAACACCGGCAACAACACCTACAAGGCTGTGCAACGCAGCGCCGGCGCGATCGCGATCGGCCCGGTGCTGCAGGGGCTGAACAAGCCCGTCAACGATCTGTCGCGCGGCGCACTGGTCGAAGACATCGTCAACACTGTCGCGATCACCGCCATCCAGGCGCAGGGCATGACCACATGACCGACACCGTTCTCGTCCTCAACTCGGGCTCGTCGTCGGTGAAATACTCCGTCGTGCAACCAGATTCCGGGATGACGGTGGCCGACGGGATCATCGAGCGCATCGGCGACGACGCGAAGGTACCCGATCACCGTGCCGCGCTCGACGTGGTGTTCGACGCGCTCGCCTCCGACGGCCACCACCTCGACGAGCTCGGTCTGGTGGCCGTGGGGCACCGCGTCGTGCACGGCGGCCCCGACCTGTACCGCCCCACCGTCATCGACGACAGCACGATCGATCGCCTGCAGCAGCTGTCGGCGCTTGCGCCGCTGCACAATCCGCCCGCACTGCTCGGCATCGAGGTCGCCCGCGCGGCCCTGCCCGACCTGCCCCACATCGCGGTGTTCGACACCGCGTTCTTCCACGACCTGCCGCCCGAGGCGGCCACCTACGCGATCGACGGCGAGGTGGCGCGGCAGTGGCACATCCGGCGCTACGGCTTCCACGGCACCTCGCACCAGTACGTCAGCGAGCAGGCCGCCTCCTACCTCGACGTCCCACTGTCGTCGCTGCGCCAGATCGTGCTGCACCTGGGCAACGGCGCCTCGGCGTCGGCGATCGTCGGCGGCCGGCCGGTCGAGACGTCGATGGGGCTGACGCCGATGGAGGGGCTCGTGATGGGCACCCGCTCGGGTGACATCGACGCCGGCATCGTGATGTACCTGTGGCGGGAGGCGGGGATGTCCGTCGAGGACATCGAGACCATGCTGAACCGCCGGTCGGGCGTGCGCGGCCTGGGCGGGGAGATCGACTTTCGCGAGCTGCACCGGCGGGTCGACGCCGGCGACGCGGCCGCACGGCTGGCCTACGACGTGTACATCCATCGCCTACGCAAGTACATCGGCGCCTACCTGGCAGTGCTGGGCTCCGCCGATGTCATCACGTTCACCGCAGGGGTGGGGGAGAACGACGCACTGGTGCGCCGCGACGCGCTCTCGGGCCTCACCGCGTTCGGGATCGAAGTGGACGAGCACCTCAATGAGAGCCCGTCGAGGGCGGCGCGACGGATCTCGGCGACGGGCGCGGCGACGACGGTGCTAGTGATCCCGACCGACGAGGAGCTTGCGATTGCTCGGGCGTGTGCGGATGTACTTGGCGGAGCCGGCGGCGACGGGTAGCTCGCGGTCCGGATCGCAGATCCGCAGCAGCCGCAGCACGTGCGAGCCCGCCAGCAGTGACCACCGCACACCCGCGCGGCTGCACAACACGTCGATGTGGGTCAGCGCGGCGAACCCAGAGGCGGCGAAGAACTCCACGGTCTGCAGATCGAGAATCAGCTTGCGCGACTGGCCGAGCCGCTTCTCGATGTAGTGAGCCAGCGCGGTGGCGTTGGCGGCGTCGATCTCGCCGTGGATGGTGACGAGCACGGTGTGCGGCGGCAGTTGGCAGGCCGAGAAGGTCGCGCGATGCTGTTCCTCGCGCAGCTCGAAGGACGTCGGGTCAGGACGGAACACGCGCTGTGTGCTCATCGCCGTGTGCTCATGGAGGTCTCCCTGGGCGAGGATGCCGGGATGGGGGGAAGCAGCCCTAGGTCTCAAAGCGTGGCGCCGACGATACTACGAATATCGTAGGTTGACCATAATTTTTCGCCGATCGGTCGAGGTGGCTGCGCCGCGAAACTAAAGGTATAGACGCTATGGCAACGGATTTCGTCGTCAGAAGGTCGACATGGGCCGCACGCTGTTGGCGAGGTCGACCAGCGCGTACCGGTGCGCCTGCGTCGGTGCCACCCGGGCGAGGCTGCGTAGCGACGCCTCGACACCCAGCGCAAGCCCATGCTCGGTGAACGGGAACCCGAGGATGTGATTGGTGCTCGCGGTGTGGTCGGCCAGCCAGTCCATCGCGGTGCCCAGCACCAGCGCGCGGATCTGCAGCACCCGGGGCTCGGTGTCGGGCAGTGCCTCGACCCGGCGCGCCGCATCGCGGATCTGCTGCTCGGTGATCTCCCCTGCGGATCGACCGGACAGCAGCGTCACCGCGCTCGTCAGCCGGGCCGTCGTGAAATGTCGTGACGTGGCGGGCACTTCGTCGAGGGTGCGCACCGCGGCCTCGCGTTCGCCGGCCGCCGACTGGGCCCGCGCGAGCCCGAACCCGGCGGAGATCACACCGTTGTCGGTGCCCCACACGGTCTTGTAGAACTTCTGTTCGTCGGCGTTACCGGCGAGCTCTGCGGTCGCTGCCAGCGCCAGCTTCGGGGCGAGCTCACCGGGCAGGGTGTCCAGCACGTCGGTGAAATACTTTGTCGCCGAGTCATAGTCGGCGGTCAGTAGCGCGGCGACGGCACGGAACCAGAGCAGCCGCCACCGCCAGCCGACCCGCTCGGCGAGCTCGTCGAGTTTGCGGGTGGCCTTGGCGACGTCGCCGAGGTCGAGCAGTGCGCGGACCTCCATCAGTGGCAACTCGATCGACTCCGACAGGTCGATCCCCTCGGAGTCCAGCGCGCCGTGCCGCGCCGCCCGCAACGAATCCAGCGTCTGCACAGGCTGACTCAGCACCGTCGCGCTGAGGATCGTCGCGCCGACATCGGTCGGATCGACCAGCGGCACCTGCAGGGCCCGCACGATCTCCTGGGCGGTCAGCTTCTCCGAGTGGACCTGGCCGTCGAGATAGACGTCGGTGTGGGCGACCAGCAGATCCACTCCGAAGGTCGACCGGGACCGGCTGAACGTGGTGGACAGGCCGGGCCGCGGCAGCCCGGTGTCCTGGGCCACCACTTCGCGCAGCACACCCATCAGCTGGCTCGACATCTCCTCGGCGCTGACGAACCGGCGCCGCGGGTCGGGGTCGATGGCGCGGCGCAGTAACCGGCCGAACGAGTCGTACTCGGTCAGCACCGGGTCGTCCTCGGGCAGCCCGTCGGCGTAGCGGCCCTTGCGGGTGCGCATCCGCAGCGTCAACGCCGCCAGCGTGCGGCCCACCGTGTAGATGTCGGTGGCCACGGTCGGCCCGGTCCGGACGATCTCGGGAGCCTGGTAACCCGGTGTGCCGTAGAGGTAACCGAATGAATTGATGCGTGACACCGC
This sequence comes from Mycobacterium sp. IDUB_1, assembly GCF_055419625.1. NCBI lineage: Bacteria > Bacillati > Actinomycetota > Actinomycetes > Mycobacteriales > Mycobacteriaceae > Mycobacterium > Mycobacterium sp. IDUB_1. Next base: position 1,233,948 of record NZ_JBVAYA010000001.1, read on the forward strand.
ACCGAGGTCGATCAGCTTGAGCTGGTCCTCGGTGACCATGATGTTCTCGGGCTTGAGGTCGTTGTAGACCAGACCGATGGAGTGCAGGTAGCCCAGCGCGGGCAGGATTTCGAGCATGAAGCCGATCGCCTCGGCGACCGGCAGCCGGGTCCGCTCGCTCGACTTCAGGTGGGTGGCCTGCTTGAGCGACGTGCCGCCGACGTACTCCATCACGATGTAGCCGACCGGGTTGCCGTGCTTGTCCTCGTGCTCGACGAAGTTGTAGATCTTCACGATGCCGGGATGGGTGACCTGGGCCAGGAATTGGCGTTCGGCCATCGCGATGGCCTGGGCCTCGGCATCGCCGGAATGCACGAGGCCCTTGAGCACCACCGGCCGGTCGTTGACGTTCTTGTCGAACGCCAGGTACACCCAGCCCAGACCGCCGTGGGCGATGCACCCCTTGATCTCGTACTGGTCGGCGACGATGTCACCGGCCGCCAACTGCGGCAGGAACGAGTACGCGCTGCCGCAGTGCGGGCACCACCCCTCCGACAGCGCCTTGCCGTCATTCGAGGAGCGGCCCACCGGGCGGCCGCAGTTCCAGCAGAACCGCTTCGACTCGGCGACCACCGGGTCGGTCATCAACGCGGTCAACGGATCTCGCGCCGGCACCCGAGGAATCTCGACCAAACCGCCGCCGAGCCGCCGCGTGGGCGAGAGGGCGCGTGTCATCGTCGTCGCCTGGTCCTGCGGCTCGGTGTCACCGGTGTGGAACCCCGAACGGAACGACGAGTCGTCATCGTCGTCGTCGAAGTTGGGCCGGAACACCGCCTGGGTGGCCATCGGCCGCACCGTGGAGATGGAGTCCTCGCTCAGCTCGGCCAGATCGGCGAACGAGGCGGGTTGGGTGCCGGGATCGTCCCCGGTGTCGGTCTCGGTCATCAGTCCGAATACCTCGCCACCGGCGGTGAGGGCGCGGGACCCAGCACCGTCAACCACTTGCGGTACAACGTGTTCCACGTGCCGTCGCGGCGGATGCGCTCCAGTGTCCCGTTGACGAACCGGACCAGGCCGGGGTTGTCGAGATTGACCCCGATCCCGTAGGGCTCCTCGTTCATCGACGGCCCGACGATGTGTAGATACGGATCCTGGGACACCAGTCCGGCCAGGATCGAGTTGTCGGTGCTCACCGCGTCGACCTGACGTTGCTGCAGCGCCACCAGGCAGTCCGCCCACGTCACCACGCCGACGATGATCGGCGGCGGCGCGATCTCCTGGATGCGCTGCAGCGATGTCGTGCCCTTGGCCACGCACACCCGCTTGCCCGACAGATCGGCCGCCCGGCGGATCGTCGAGTCGCGGGGAGCAAGGATTCGCTGATCGGCGGTCAGGTACGCGGTCGAGAAGTTGACCAGCTTTTTGCGCTCGCACGTGATCGTCATGGTCTTGACCACCACGTCGACCTCGTTGTTGCGCAGCGCCGCGATGCGGTCGGCCGAGGACAGGATGCGGTACTCCACCTGTGAGGGGGTGCCGAAGATGTCGCGGGCGATCTCCCCGGCGATGTCGACGTCGAAACCGGTGATCTCCCCGGTGATCGGATCGCGGAAGCTGAACAGGTTGCTGCCGATGTCCAGTCCGACGATCAGCCGGCCGCGCGCCTTGATGTTGGCCACCGCGGCGTCGGCCTCGGCCTTGGTGTCGAAGGGGCGCAGGCTCGCCGTGCGATCGCACTGGTCGTCCGGCAGTGACGGCGGCTGGGCCGGTCCGGGCGGCAGCTCGGCCATCCCCGACGGGGACGGCGGCGCGAGCGTCACCGTCGGCGTCGGCACCACCGGCGCGCTCTGGCCACACCCGGCCAGGAGCCCCGCCATCAGCAGGGCGGCCGGGATCTTCGCGCAAGCGCTCATCACCTGTACTCGCTCAGTCGCGGCCAGATGCCCAGCGCCACCGCGATCGCGGCCATCACCGACAGCACGGCGGCACCGACCGTGGCGCCGGAGAGCACCCGGCGCGCATTGACGATCTCGTTGCGCAGCTGGGCCCGGCTCTGCTCGATGCCGTTGGTCAGGGCCTCGTCGAGTTTGTCGAACGCCGGCGTCGCATCGTCCTCGCCGACACCGAGGGCGACCTGCGTGGCGGCCTGGTAGTTGCCGACCGCGATGTAGGCGGTGATCCGGTCGTCGGCGGCACGCCACCGATTGAGCAGCGCGTCGGCGTCGGCCAGGTTGGTCTTGTCGATGGAGTTGTCGGTGCCCAGATAGCGGGCCAGCTGCTCCTGCATCTGATCGATGCGTTGGTAGTAGGACTGCTTGCGCACGTTCTCGTCGCCGCGGCGGATCAGCGACAGGGTTTCGTCGGCGCGGGCCTGCTGGGCGGTGATCGCGAGGGTGGTGACGGTCTTGAGGGACTCGGCCGCGGTCTCCTTGGCGCTGCGGCTGTCCGAGGTCGAGATGATCAGCGCAGTCCCCACCCAGATCAGCATGATCAGAACAGCCATCCCGCCGGCCACGAAGCCGATGTTCACGCGGCGGCGCGTCCGCTTGGCCAGCCACCGGTTGGCGAACGCGCCGAACAACAGCGTGCCGACGACGATCAGGATGACCGGGCCGGGGATGCGGGTCGACGCGGTGGTCTCGGCGTCGACGCGCGCCGAGGTCTGTTCGTAGAGCCGCTGGGCATCGGGCAGGATCTGCTGCTGCATCAGCGATGACGCTTCGGACAGGTATGACGAGCCGACCGGGTTGCCGGCCCGGTTGTTGGTGCGGGCGGTCTCGACGAGCCCGGTGTAGACGGCGAGCCGGGCGTTGATCCGGCCGAGCAGCTGCACCAACGGTTCGTCGGTGAGCCCGCTGGAGGCCCGGGCGACGGCGACCGCGGCGTCGGTGATGGCCTGCTCGTAGCGCTGTCGCACGGCGCGCGGTTCAGCCCCGGCGATGAAGGCGGTGGCAGCGGCGGCGTCGGCGACCGAGAGCGTGGTGTAGAGCTGGCCGGCGGCGAAGGACAGAGGTTCGGTGCGGTTCAGCACTGTGGTGAGCGCTTGCTGGCGGTCGTTGATCGTGGTCGACGTGGCGAAGGCACTGGCGATGACGAGCGTGGCCAGGATCAGCCCGATGGTGAGGATGCGACCCGGCGTCGTCCACAGGAACCACCACCGCGGGTGGGCAGTGACCGTCGGTGACCGCGACGCAAGAGGCTCGGTCGACGGGTGCGCCAACTCGACAGTCACGTGTGCGCGGACCTCATCCCGGTCTCGATCTCAACGACGGTGGAAATTCTATCGGTGCAAAATCTCTGAGGGAATTCTAAGAGATTCACCGCCGACGCGTGCGGATTCGAGGTCACGACTCGCCAGTGGCTGATCGTGATGGGGCCTGGAACCGGTTCCTTAAGCTGGACGGGTGCGTGGTGACGGTGACGGGTGGGTGGTATCAGCCGGCGGGACCGCCTACTGGGGCAGGCACGGTGCCGCCGGTCTTCTCCTGCGGGCCCCGCTCTCGGACGGATCGCTGGCGGTGCTGCTGCAGCACCGGGCGCCGTGGAGCCACCAGGGTGGGACGTGGGGACTGCCGGGAGGCGCCCGCGACAGCCACGAGACGGCCGAGCAGGCCGCGATGCGCGAGGCCCACGAAGAGGCCGGTCTGCCCGCCGAGCAGGTGGTGGTCCGCACGACTGTGGTCACGTCGGAGGTGTCCGGCTGGTCCTACACCACTGTGATCGCCGACGCCGAGGCGCTGCTCGAGACCGTGCCGAACCGGGAGAGCGCCGAACTGCGCTGGGTGGCCGAGGACGAGGTGGCCGACCTGCCGCTGCACCCGGGATTCGCGGCCAGCTGGAACCGCCTGCGTGAGGTCGCCGCGGGGTTCCCGCCCCTGGCTAACCCGCCGCGGTGAGTGCCGCCTTCAGCTCTGCCGCCGCGGCCCTCGGATCGTCGGCGGCGGTGATCGCGCGGACGACGACGATGCGGCGCGCCCCGGCCTCGAGGACCTCGGGCAGCCGGTCGGCGTCGATGCCGCCGATCGCGAACCACGGCTTGGCGGGATTGCGCGCCGCGGTGGCGCGCACCAGGTCCAGGCCGGGCGCGGGCCGACCGGGTTTGGTCGGCGTCGGCCAGCACGGGCCCACACAGAAGTAGTCGACGGGCTCGTCGAGGGCTGCCGTCACCTGGTCGATGTCGTGTGTCGAGCGCCCGACCGTGCCGGTGAAGATGTGCCGGGCCACCGGCAGCGGCAGGTCGTCCTGCCCGAGGTGCAGCACGTCGGCATGCGCCGCGTACGCGACGTCGGCGCGGTCGTTGACCGCGATCAGTGCGTCATGGCGGCGCGCGGCGTCGGCGAGCACCTCCAGCGCGGCCAGCTCGTCGCGGGCCTCCAGTGGACCGAACTGCCGTTCTCCCGGCGACCCCTTGTCGCGCAGCTGGATGATGTCGACCCCGCCGGCCAGGGCGGCGTCGGCGAACTCCGCGAGATCGCCGCGCTCCCGGCGGGCGTCGGTGCACAGGTACAGGTGGGCGTCACGCACACTGCGAACCGTAGCGTCCCCGCGACGTAGGCTGGACGGCGACAACACCGTCCACACGGGAGTCCCGGGTTCGGGGACTGAGAGTGAGCCAGCCGGCTCTGACCGTCGCACCTGATCCGGGTCATGCCGGCGAAGGGAGTAGCAGTCGTGAACCCCCATCCCCAACGGCTCGCCGTCATCGGCGGCGGCGTCATCGGCCTGGCGATCGCCCGCCGGGCCGCTCAGGACGGCTGGCTGGTGCGAGTGCACAGGACCGGCACCCCCGGCGCCTCCTGGGTGGCCGGCGGCATGCTCGCCCCGCACAGCGAGGGATGGCCCGGCGAGGAACGTCTGCTCCAGATCGGCCTGGCCTCGCTCGCGCTCTGGCACGACGGCTTCCTCGACGGTCTGCCGCCCGAGGTGGTCACCGCCCGGGAGTCGCTCGTCGTCGCGGTGGACCGCGGCGACGCCGCCGACCTGCGAACCGTGGGGGACTGGCTGTCGGCCCAGGGACACCCCGTCACGCCGACCATCGCCGCCCGCGACATCGAACCCCTTCTCGCGCAGACGATTCGGCACGGCTTCATCGCCGAGACCGAGCTCGCGGTGGACAACCGGGCCGTCGTCGACGGGCTGGCTGCGCATTGCGAGCGTCTGGGTGTCGAGTGGGCGCCGCCGGTCACCGCGCTGGCCGAGGTGAGCGACGCCGACTCGGTCGTGATCGCCAATGGCATCGACGCGCCTGCGCTGTGGCCGGGCCTGCCGATCCGGCCGGTGAAGGGCGAGGTGCTGCGGCTGCGCTGGCGTCGCGGCTGCCTGCCGATCCCGTCGCGGGTGGTGCGGGCCCGGGTGCACGGCCGACAGGTCTACCTGGTGCCGCGTGCCGACGGAGTGGTGGTGGGCGCCACGCAGTACGAGCACGGCCGCGACACCGCGCCGACGGTGACGGGCGTGCGGGAACTGCTCGACGACGCCTGCGAGGTGATGCCGGCGCTGGGGGAGTACGAGCTGGCCGAATGCGCGGCGGGCCTGCGCCCGATGACAGAGGACAACGTGCCGCTGGTCGGCAGGCTCGACGAGCGGACCCTGGTGGCCGCCGGTCACGGCCGGTCGGGTTTCCTGCTCGCGCCGTGGACGGCCGAGACCATCGCCGCCGAACTGCGCGTACTGGAAGGAGTGACGCCGTGAAGCTGACGGTCAACGACAAGGCCGTGGAGGTCGACGGTGAGGTCACGGTCGCCGCGCTGCTGGACCGGCTCGGCTACCCGGAGAAGGGCATCGCCGTGGCGGTCGACTGGTCGGTGATCCCCCGCTCGCAGTGGGACGTCGAGCTGACCGACGGAGCGAAGGTCGACGTGGTGACGGCGGTGCAAGGTGGCTGAGGTGGTCGAGCGCACGACGGGCACGCTGAACATCGCCGGCCGAGAGTTCGGGTCGCGGTTGATCCTGGGCACTGGCGGAGCGGCCAATCTCGCGGTGCTCGAGGAGGCGCTGGTGGCGTCGGAGACCGAACTGACCACCGTGGCGATGCGGCGGGTGGACGCCGACGGCGGCACGGGGGTGCTCGACCTGCTCACCCGGTTGGGCATCACCCCGCTGCCGAACACCGCGGGCTGCCGCGGCGCCGCCGAAGCGGTGATGACCGCACAGCTGGCCCGCGAGGCGCTGCAGACCGACTGGGTCAAGCTCGAGGTCATCGCCGACGAGCGGACGCTGCTGCCGGATGCGATCGAATTGGTCAGGGCCGCCGAGCAATTGGTGGACGACGGCTTCGTCGTGCTGCCCTACACCAACGACGATCCGGTGCTGGCCCGCCGGCTCGAGGACACCGGCTGCGCGGCGGTCATGCCGCTCGGGTCGCCGATCGGGACGGGGCTCGGCATCGCCAACCCGCACCACATCGAGATGATCGTCGACCGCGCCTCGGTGCCCGTCATCCTCGACGCCGGCATCGGGACGGCCAGCGATGCAACGCTGGCGATGGAATTGGGCTGCGACGCCGTGCTCTTGGCCACCGCGGTCACCCGGGCAGCCGACCCGGCGGCGATGGCCGCGGCGATGTCGGCGGCGGTGCGGGCCGGCTACCTGGCGCGCCGCGCCGGTCGCATCCCGAAGCGCTTCTGGGCCCAGGCCTCCAGCCCGGCGTTATGAGCAGGTATGTGGCGCTGGGCAGTTCGATGGCTGCCGGCCCCGGAATCCAGCCGCGGGTGCCGGGAACGCCGCGTGCCGCCGGACGATCGGCCCGCAACTACGCACACGTGGTCGCCGAAGCCCGCGGGTTCGACCTCGTCGACGTCACCTATTCGGGGGCGACGACAGCGCACATCCTGACCGATCCCCAGCGTGGGGCTCCTCCCCAGATCGAGGCGCTCGACGGAACCGAAGCGCTCGTCACGATCACGATCGGCGGCAACGACGTCGGCTACGTGCCGATGCTGTTCGCCGCCGGCCTGCCCCGGGCGAGCCGTGCGATCCCGCTGCTGGGCAGCCGGCTCCGGGGTCTGCTGAACCCGGCAGAGCGGTACCTGGCGCTCGACGCGGTCAGCGCCGCGCTCGTGGAGGTGGGGGAGATGGTCCGACAGCGCGCACCCCGCGCGACGGTGCTGTTCGTCGACTACCTGACGCTGCTGCCGCCTGCCGGCGAGGCCGCTCCACCACTGAGCGATCGCGATGTGGCGCTGGGCCGCCACCTCGCCGGTGAGCTCGAGCGGTTGACCGCCGAGGCGGCCGCAGCCACCGGGTGTGGCCTGGTGAGGGCTGGTGAGGCCAGCCGCGAGCACCACGCGTGGTCGTCCGATCCGTGGACCACCCGGTTCGGCTGGCCGGTTCCGCGCAGGCCCGCACCGCTGCACCCGAACGCTGCGGGCATGCGCGCTGTGGCGGACCTGGTGCTCGCCGCGGCCTGATCGACAGGTTGTCGAATCTCTCGACACACTGTTGACCAGATCGACATGATGTTGATAGCTTTACATCATGACCGAATTTGTCGACGTCGTCATCGTCGGAGCCGGGATCTCCGGCATCAGCGCCGCATGGCACCTGCAGGAACACTGCCCGGGCAAGAACTACGTGATCCTCGAGCGGCGTGAGCAGCTCGGCGGCACCTGGGACCTGTTCAAGTACCCCGGTATCCGGTCGGATTCCGACATGTACACCCTCGGCTTCCACTTCAAGCCGTGGGCGACCGACCAGATGATCGCCGACGGCCCCTCGATCTGGAACTACCTCAACGAGGCGGCCACCGAGAACGGCATCGCCCAGCACATCCGCTACGGCCAGCGCGTCACCTCGGCCAACTGGTCCGACGAGCACAGCCGGTGGGAGCTGACCGTCGAGCGCAACGGCGAGACGGTCGAACTGCACACCGGGTTCCTGTGGGCGTGCAGCGGCTACTACAACTACGACAAGGGGTTCTCTCCGGAGTTCGCCGGCGCCGAGGACTTCGGCGGCACCGTCGTCCACCCGCAGCACTGGCCTCAGGACCTGGATTACCAGGGCAAGAACATCGTCGTGATCGGCAGCGGGGCCACGGCGATCACGCTGATCCCCGCTCTCGTCGACAGCGGCGCGGGCCACGTGACGATGCTGCAGCGCACCCCTACCTACATCGGGTCCCTGCCCGACAAGGACCCGTTCGCGGCGCGCGCTTACAAGATGATGCCGGAGAAGGCCGCCTACACCGCGGTGCGCTGGAAGGCGATCCTGCAGGCCACCGCGCAGTACCAGCTCGCGCGCACCCTGCCCAACGTCTTCCGGAAAGCGTTGCGCACCATGGCCGAACGTCGCCTGCCCGACGGCTTCGACTACGACAAGCACTTCGCCCCCGACTACAAGCCGTGGGACCAGCGCGTGTGCCTGGCCCCCAACGGTGATCTGTTCAAGACGATCCGCAAGGGCAAGGCCGACGTCGTCACCGACGTGATCGACCACTTCACCGAAGACGGCATCGCGCTGGCGTCGGGTCAGCAGCTCAAGGCCGACATCATCATCACCGCAACGGGATTGAACGTGCAGTTCTTCGGCGGCGCCGAGGTGCTGCGCAACGGCGAACCGCAGGACCTGTCGAAGTCGGTGGCCTACAAGGGTCTGATGCTCTCGGGTCTGCCGAACGTGGCGTTCACCTTCGGCTACACCAACGCGTCGTGGACTCTCAAGGCCGACCTCACCTCCGAGTACGTCAGCCGGCTGCTGCACTACATGGACACCCGCGGGTACGACACCGTGGTGCCGCGCGATCCCGCCCCCGATGTCGAGGAACTGCCGTTCGTCGACCTGACGTCGGGCTACATCAAGCGTGCGCTCGACCGCCTGCCGAAGTCGGGATCGAAGGCGCCGTGGCGGCTCAAGCAGAACTACCTCGTGGATCTGCGTGTCATCCGCACCAGCAAGATCGACGACGGCACGCTGGAATTCAGCAAGCAGCGGGCGTTGGCCAGCGCCTGAGGTCTTCCGCGTAAGTTTCCAGATGTGACCGACGCGCAGCGGCTGACCTTCGAGTTCGATCATCTGGAGGTCAGTGCGCTGGCGTGGGGGCCTGACGACGGCCGGCTGGTGCTGTGTCTGCACGGCTTTCCCGACAGTGCGTGGGGCTGGCAGAAATTCGCGCGGCTTCTCGCCGCGCGGGGCATGCGGGTGGTCGCGCCGTTCTCGCGGGGGTACGCGCCCACCGGCCCGGCTCCCGACGGGGACTACCACATCGGGGCGCTGATGCACGACGCACTGGCGGTCCATCGCGCACTCGGGGCACCCGACGACGCGGTGGTGATCGGCCACGACTGGGGTGCATTCACTGCGGCGGCGTTCGCGGCGTACCCCGAGTCGCCGTTCGCCGAGCACATCACGATGGCGGTCGCGCCGATCGGAGCCGTGAACCGGGCCCGCGGGGATGCCGCCCGGCAGCTCCGGCAACTGCCCCGTCAGCTGCGCAATAGCTGGTACATCCTTTTCTTCCAACTGCCCCGCGTGCCAGAGCGCGTGCTGCCGCGCGTCATCCGCAGGCTCTGGCAGGACTGGGGCCCGGCTGGTTTCGACACCAGCGCCGAGCTCGACGCGGCGCTCGCCGCGCTGCCGAGTGCGCCGCACCGGCGCGCGGCGCTCGGGTACTACCGAGCCCTCGTCCGCCCGGGTGCCCTGCAGGAGCGCTACGCAGACCTGCACCGCTGGCGCTTCGAGCTGCCACGCGTGCCGATCCTGCATCTGCAAGGCGTGCAGGACGGCGCGATGCTGGTCGACTACGCCGAGGCTGTCCGCGACGTACTGCCCGCCGGCAGCACGGTCACCACGCTCCCGTCGGCAGGGCACTTCCTCCAGATCGAGGAGCCGCAGCTGGCCGCTGACGCGGTACTGGAGTATCTGGGCGCGCGCTAACGTGGTGCGGGTGACCCACACCCGACTGCGGCTGGCGATCCTGCTCGCCGTCGCACTCCTTGTCGGCGGCGGATGCAGCCGCGACAGCCAACCTGCCCCCGCTGAGTCCCCTTCCAGCTCCGCATCGCCGTCGGTCGACGCCGGCGCGGCTGCGCAGTTCGCCGATGCCCTCGCCAAGAAGGTCACCGTCGACGCGACGATGGCGCATCTCACGGCGCTGCAGGACATCGCCAACGCCAACGGCGGGAACCGGGCGCTGGGCACCGGCGGTTACTCCGCAAGCGTCGACTATGTGGCAAAGGCACTGCGCGACAAGGGCTTCGATGTGGAGACTCCGGAATTCGAGGTCCGGCTGCCATGGGCGGACGCGCCGAAGCTAACGGTCACGGGCGGTTCCGGCGAAGACCAGGTCACCGCGCGGCCTCTCGAGTACACCGTCGGCGCGCCTGGCGCAGGGGTGACCGGACCGATCGTCGCGGCCCGCGTCGAGGACACCCCGGGCTGCACCGCCGAGGACTACGACGGGCTGCCCACCCGGGGCGCCGTCGTCGTCGTCGACCGCGGCTCCTGTCCGTTCGGCGAGAAGCAGACCGCCGCCGCGTCACGCGGTGCCGTCGCGCTCATCGTCGTCAACAACGCCGACGGCGAGATGACCGGTGGCACACTCGGCGAGAGCACCGACGTGAAGATCCCGGTCATCAGCGTCGCCAAGGCCGAGGGGCCGCGGCTGCGCGAGGCAGCCGGCGACGCGGCCACCATCAGGATGAACGCCGGGGTGCGGACCGAGAAGACCCGCAACGTGATCGCGCAGACCAAGACCGGCAACACCGCCAACGTCGTCATGGTCGGCGCGCACCTGGACAGCGTGCCCGAGGGTCCGGGGATCAACGACAACGGTTCGGGAACCGCCGCGGTCCTGGAAACTGCTCTGCAACTGGGAAGTTCACCGCAGGTCGCCAACGCGGTGCGGTTCGCGTTCTGGGGTGCCGAAGAACTCGGACTGCTGGGCTCCTACAACTACGTCAACTCGCTGAATGTGGAACAGCTCAAAGACATCTCGCTCTACCTCAACTTCGACATGCTGGGCTCGCCCAATCCGGGCTACTTCACCTACGACGGCAACCAGTCCACCGCGCCGGGCAACGGGCCGGTCCCGCGGGTACCCGAAGGGTCGGCGGGGATCGAGCGCGCCCTCATGGGTTACCTGGACCGCGCCGGAAAGCAGGCGCAGGACACGTCTTTCGACGGCCGGTCCGACTACGATGCGTTCACCCGCGCCGGAGTGCCTTCCGGCGGGCTGTTCTCCGGTGCGGAAGAGAAGATGACCGCCGACCAGGCGAAGCTCTGGGGTGGGCAGGCCGATCAGCCGTTCGACCCGAACTACCACAAGGCGTCCGACACCCTCGATCACATCGACCGCACCGCGATGGGAATCAACGGCAGCGGAGTCGGCTGGGCCGTCGGGTTCTACGCACAGGATCAGAGCGGCCGCAATGGAATTCCGGTTCGCGACGACCGCACCCGCCACGTCCTGCGCGAATCATGACGGGCTCGGCCAAGGCGGCCATGGCGGCGCTGGCCGCACTGGCCGTCGTCGTGGCGGCGTGCTCGTCGCAGAGTGCGGCGCCGCCTCCCGATCTGGCCTCCGAGTTGGCCCAGCAGGTCACCGCTGACGGGGTGTATCGCCATCTGGTCGAGTTGCAGAAGGTCGCCGACGGACACGACGGCAACCGTGCCGACGGCACGCCGGGCTACCAGGCGAGCGTCGACTATGTCGCGAAGGCGTTACGCGACAAGGGTTTCGACGTGCAGACACCGGAGTTCCAACGGTTATCGGGCTCCAGTGGCGGGCGACCGGCGCTGACCGTCGGCCGTCGCACGTTCCGCGTCGACCAGGCGTCGCTGCTGCTCACCACCGCGCCCGGCGGGCTCAAGGCGGTGACCCTGCGGCCCCGCGCGGCCGCCGGCTGTGCCGCCACCGACTACACCGGCGTCGCCATCAAGGGTGCCATCGCGGTGGTCGACGACAGCGGATGCTCGGTCGTCGCCAAACACGACGCGGCCGCAGCCGCCGGTGCAGTGGGCGTCCTCGTCGTCAGTCAGGCCACCCCGAGCCGACCGGTCGGAGCACCTGCCGGCCTGTTCACTCCCGGCTACTACCAACGCATGTCGATTCCCGTCGGCGTCATCGATCCGACCGCGGATGCGGCGCTGAGGCGCACCGGCGCCCCCGTCACGCTGGTGCTCGACAACAAGCCGGTGATGACGACGTCGCGCAACGTCATCGCCCAGACCTCGGCGGGCAGTACCGACAACGTCGTGGTGGTCGGTGCGCACCTCGACGGTGCGGCCGGCGGTCCCGGCATCGACGACAACGGCTCCGGCGTCGGGGCGGTCTTGGAGACCGCTCTGCAGATGGGTCCGAAACCGAACGCCGGCAACGCAGTTCGCTTCGCCTTCTGGGGTGGCGGCGAGCTGTCGGCTGACGGTTCGGCCGCCTTTTTGCGCGCGCTGAACCCCGACGAACTGGCCGACATCGCGCTCTACGTCGACCTCGACGTGATCGGCTCACCGAACGCGGGGTACTTCACGCTCGACGGTGATCAGTCCGCGCAGACCGGGGCCGGCGTTCGGCGCCTGCCGGACGGATCGGCGGGCATCGAGCGCACGCTGGCTGCACGGCTCTACGACCAGGGCGTGCGGCCGGCCGACATGCCGCTGACGAGCGGTACCGACTACGCGCCGTTCGTCGCCGCCGGGGTGCCGGTCGGGGGGTTGACCACCGGGACGTCGCAGGCCAAATCCGAGGTGCAGGCGCGCATCTGGGGCGGTCGCGCCGGCGCCGCGTTCGACCCCAACTATCACCGCCGCGGCGACACCATCGACAACGTCGACCGACGAGCATTGGGCGTCATGGCGTCATCCGCTGCGGCAGCAGTCGGCAGCTACGCGCAGTCGATCGAGGGCGTCAACGGGGTTCCGGCGCGGGATCAGCGGAATCGGCAGAAGCCTTAGTCGCCGTCCTGAGACCCAGCAGTCGCATGCCGTGGTAGACGATCAGCGCGGCGATCGAGCCCAGCGCGATCCCGGTGAACTGCAGACCGCCCACGGTCCAGGTGAAGTCGGCGATACCGATGATCAGCGGGATGGCCGCGGTCATCTGGTTCACCGGTAGCGAGAAGTCCACGTGATTGGTCAGCCAGATCCGCACGCCGAGAATGCCGACCAGGCCGTAGAGCACCACCGTCGCGCCGCCGAGCACCCCTGCCGGCACGGCGGAGATCGCGGCACCGACCTTGGGGCACAACGAGAGCAGGATCGCGACCCCGGCGGCGACCCAGTACGGCGCGGTCGAGTAGACGCGGGTCGCGGCCATCACCCCGATGTTCTCGGCGTAGGTCGTTGTGGCCGAGCCGCCCCCGAACCCGGCGAGCGTGGTGGCCACGCCGTCGGCGGCCAGTGCCCGGCCCATCAGCGGATCCATGTCGCGCTGCGTCATCTGTCCCACCGACTTGACGTGGCCGATGTTCTCGGCGATCAACGCGACCACGGCGGGCAGGAACAGCGGCAGCACCGACAGCGAGAACGTCGGAGTCTGGAACTGCGGCAGCCCGATCCAGGGCGCGGCCGCGATGCCCGACGTGTCGATCTGGCCGAGGATCAGCGCGAGCACATATCCCGCTGCGACCGCGAGGAAGATCGCGAGCCGGCCGATCATGCCGCGGAAGAACGCGAGCACCGCGACCAGCAGCACCAGCGTCACGACCCCGAGCACCGGGCCCTTCTCGAAGTTCTGCTTGGCCACCGGCGCCAGGTTCAGCCCGATCAACGCGACGATCGCCCCCGTGACGACGGGCGGCAGCGTCAGGTCGATCCAGCGGGTGCCCGCGACGTGCACGACGGCGCCGACGATCATCAGCAGCACGCCGACGGCGATGATGCCACCGAGTGCACTCCCTGCGCCGTCGGAGGCCACCGCCGCGGTGATCGGTGCGATCACCGAGAAACTCGACCCCAGGTAGCTGGGCAGTCGATTGCCGGTGATCAGCAGGAACAGCACCGTGCCGACACCCGAGAACAGCAGCGTGGTGGCCGGCGGGAAGCCGGTCAGGACCGGGACCAGGAACGTCGCGCCGAACATCGCGACGACGTGCTGGGCGCCCAGTCCGATGGTGCGGGGCCAGCTCAGCCGCTCGTCGGGCGCGACGACGAAGGACGGGTCAGCTCGGGAATCGACACGCTTCCAGGCGAGGAACATCCAAGCGGCGGGCATTCCCGAGACTCTAGTGAATGTGGCTGCCTCCGTTGATGTCAACGGTGGTGCCAGTGAGGTAGCTCGCATCGTCGCCGGACAGGAACGTGATCACCGCGGCGATCTCTTCGGTGGTGGCGGTCCGGCCGACGGGGATGTCGGCGGCCAGCTTGGCCTCCTGCTCATCGGTAGAGCCGACCCGGATGTTGGTGTCGACCGCGCCGGGGGTGACCGCGTTGACGGTGACACCCGTGGCGGCGACCTCGCGGGCGAGTGCCTTCGTGAAGCCGAGGATCGCAGCCTTGGCCGACGAGTAGGGCACCTTGCCGAACACGCCGCCACCGCGCTGCGCCGACACCGAGGACATGTTCACGATGCGGCCCCACCCCTGTTCGATCATGCCGGGGAGGAAGGCCTTGGTGACCAGGTAGGTGCCGGTCGCGTTGACAGCCATCACCGTGTTCCACAGCTCGAGGGTGGTCTCGAGGAACGGGACGGGTGAGGTGATGCCCGCGATGTTGGCCAGCGCGCCGACCGGCGGGAGGTTGCCCGAGGCCACCTCTGCGGCGACGGCCTGCTGGGCGGCGTCCACCGATTCCTCCGAGGTGACGTCGATCGCGCAGCCGAACGCGGGTACCGCGTACTGGTTGCCGATCTCCGCGGCCACCTTGGCCGACTTCTCGCCGTCGAGATCGAGGATGACGACGGCCCAGCCTTCCCGGGCGTAGCGCTGGGCGACGGTCATGCCGATGCCACGGTCGGAGGTGGCGCCGGTGATCACTGCGGTTCTCATGGGTGTCTCCTAGATCAGTTCGGAAATCAGATGCGCGGCAGCGGCCGTCGCCTCGGGTCGGTCGTCATGGGTGATGTCGCGGGTTTCCAGCTCCAGCGAGAAGTGGCCGTGATAGCCCGCGTCTGCCAGGGCTTTGAGGCCGCCGGCGAAATCGACGGCGCCGTTGCCGACGGAGAGATTGATGTTGCCGGGCACGGCGTCGCGGATGTGGACGTGCGCGATGCGGGGACCGAAGCGGGCGACGAAGTCCAGCGGGTCCCCACCGGAGGCGACGATGTGGCTGAAGTCCATGACGATGCCGACTTCGGCGCCGAAGCGGCTGGTCAGCGCCTGGGCGCGGGCGATGTCGCAGCAGAGTCGGTGGAAGTGCAGCGACTCGGTCCACAGCTCGACCCGGGCGGCGGCGGCGACGTGCGCGGCGGCGATGAGTTCATCTGCCACCCGGTCGAGGTCGTCGTCGAGGGACACCAGCGGTGAGTGGGAGAGCGCGCCGCACGGCAGAACCAATGCGCGCGCCCCGGTGGCGGCGGCGAGCGCCACGAGCATGTCCAGATGCCGGCGCCGCGCGGCGGCCTGGTCGGGGGACAGCTCCGCGTTCAGGTCACCGATGTCGCCGTTGATCGAGCGGACGCGCAGGCCCGAGGCGGCGACGGTCGCGGCCACCTGCCGTACCGCCGCCTCGTCGAGGACGTAGGGCACGTGGTCGCAGACGCCGGGCAGGGCGCCGAGGTCGATCTCGGAAAAGCCCAGGTCGGCGATCGTCGCGACGGCTTCGTCGAGTGGTTGGTGGCGAAAGCTGATCGTCGAGCAGCCGAGCCGGGAGTGCACTTCGGTCATGTCACCTCCTGTGATAGCGGCCACAATAACCGAGTTGACTGTCAACAGTCAACTATCGACAGGCCGTTTATGTTGACTGTTGACAATGGCTGTGCGCGGGCTCACACTCAGTGACGCAGCGCACTGTTGACCGTCGACAGTGACGCGGATCTTTGAAAGGATGGCCATCATGAGCGATGACGCTCTGACGATGCGGGGTCCGGTGCACGGCACGAAGGACGCCAAACGAGTCGCGATCGGTTCCGGGGTCGGTGCCGTGATCGAGACCTACGACTTCATCGGGTTCGGGACCGCCGCGGCGCTCTACTTCGGCACCGCGTTCTTCCCGAACTCCAGCCCGGTCGCCGGCACGCTGGCCGCATTCGCGACGCTCGGCGTCGGCTTCGCGGCGCGCCCTCTCGGCGGCATCATCGGCGGCCACCTCGGCGACAAGGTCGGCCGCAAGCCGGTGCTCGTCGCCTCGCTGATCGTCATGGGACTGGCCACGTTCGCGATCGGTCTGCTGCCCACCTACGCCATGGCCGGTGTGGCGGCGCCGATCCTGCTGGTGACCGTCCGCATCATCCAGGGTCTGGCCTTCGGTGCCGAATGGGGCGGCGCCATCCTGATGAGCTACGAGCACGCCCCGTGGAAGCAGAAGGGCCGTTACACCGGCATCGTGCAGGCCGGCTTTCCGGTCGGGCTGCTGCTCGCCAACCTCGTCTTCCTGGTCAGCGTCCACCTCGGTGGCGACTGGGCCTGGCGGGTGCCGTTCCTGGCGAGCATCGTGCTCGTGATCGTCGGTCTGATCATCCGCGCCAAGGTGCCCGAGTCGCCGGTGTTCGAGAACGTGAAGGACAAGGGCGACATCGTCAGGGCGCCGATCGTCGAGGTGGTCAAGCGTGACTGGCGAAACATCCTGCGCGGCATCGGTCTTCGGATCGCCGAGACGGCCGGCTACGCCGTCTCGATCACCTACATGATCAGCTACCTCAAGAGCGCCGAGCTGGCCACCAAGACCGAGACCCTCGTCGCGCTGTGCGTCGCGTCGTTCCTCGGCATCTTCGCCACGATGGCGTGGGCGCGGTTGACCGACAAAATCGGCAGGCGGCCGGTCTACATCGGCGTGTGCGCTTTCGCGATCCCCTTCGGCGTGCTGATGTTCCTACTGGTCAACACCGGGTTGCTGGTGCTGATCGTCGCGACCTTCGTCATCGCATACAGCGTGTGTCAGAACGCCCTCGCCGGCGCGCAGGGTGCCTGGTTCCCCGAACTCTTCACCGCGAACACCCGCGCCTCCGGCGCCTCACTGGCCTACCAGATCTCGGCGATGGTCTCCGGATTCACCCCGTTCATCACGACGCTGCTCTACGAGGGCTTCGGCTGGGTCGGGCCGGCGGTGCTGTTCTCGGTCTACGCCGCGATCGGACTCTGGGCCGCGCTGATCACCCGGGAGACGTGGGGCCCGGCCGAGCGCAAGGCCGCCGACGTCGCCGCCGGCCAGCAGCCCGCGATGGCCGCCTGATGCGCGCGCAACGGGTGCGTGACGCTGCCTACCGGATGCGTCACCACGTCCTGAACATGGGTGAAGCGCAGGGGCAGGGCTACGTCGGCCAGGCCCTCGGGGCCGCCGACATGCTCGCCGCGGTCTACGCCGATCAGCTCACCTACCGCGCCGACGATTCGCACTGGGAGGGCCGCGACCGGTTCCTGCTCTCGACCGGTCACTACGCGATCGGCCTGTACGCCGCACTCGCGGAGGCCGGCATCATCGGAGTCGACGAACTCGAGACGTACGGATCCGACGACTCTCGACTGCCGATGTCCGGAATGGCAAGTTACACACCGGGTATGGAGATCTCCGGCGGATCACTGGGTCACGGCCTCACCGTGGCGGTGGGGATGGCATTGGGGCTGCGTCACCAGGGGTCGACGGCCAGGGTGATCAACTTCCTGTCCGACGGTGAGCTCGACGAGGGGTCGACCTGGGAGGCCGCGATGGGCGCCTCACATCACGCGCTCGGAAACCTGATCGCGATGGTCGACATCAACGCGTTGCAGGCCGACGGCCCCACCATCGGGGTCCTGCGCACCGAACCCGTCGTCGACAAATGGGCGGCATGCGGTTGGCATGTGCAGCGCGTCGACGGCAACGACGTCGACGCACTCCTGGGCGCCTTCGACCGCATTGATCACGGACGGCCGTCAGTGATCCTGTGCGACACCAGGATCGGCCGAGGGGTGCCGATGCTGGAGCAGCGGGAGAAGGCGCACTTCATGCGCATCGACGCCGATGAGTGGCAGATCTGCCGCGATCAACTGACCGAAGGCTACCGAGGAGTGCCGGCATGACCTCTGCAACCAAACTCAAGACCTCGGCGATGATCGCATCGTTCGCCGACCCCGGGCAGAAGACCACGCCCGCGCCGTTCGGGCACGCCCTGGTCGAGGCCGCCCAGCGCGACGAGCGCATCGTCGGGCTGACGGCCGATCTGGGCAAGTACACCGACATGCACATCTTCGCCCAGGCCTTCCCCGAGCGGTTCTTCCAGATGGGCATGGCCGAGCAGCTGCTGTTCGGCGCCGCGGCGGGCATGGCCGAGACCGGGCTGGTGCCGTTCGCCTCGACCTACGCGGTGTTCGCCGCGCGACGCGCCTACGACTTCATCTGCCTCGACATCGCCGAGCCCAACCTCAATGTCAACGTGGTCGGCGGATTACCCGGTCTGACAACAGGTTACGGTCCGTCGCACCAGGCGACCGAGGACATCGCGATCTTTCGGGGCATGCCGAATCTGACGATCGTCGATCCG
This sequence comes from Mycobacterium sp. IDUB_1, assembly GCF_055419625.1. Classification (NCBI taxonomy): domain Bacteria; kingdom Bacillati; phylum Actinomycetota; class Actinomycetes; order Mycobacteriales; family Mycobacteriaceae; genus Mycobacterium; species Mycobacterium sp. IDUB_1. The sequence continues at coordinate 1,252,471 of NZ_JBVAYA010000001.1, forward strand.
TGCGACTCGGTCGACATCGCCCAGGCCGTGCCGCAGCTCGCCGAACACCCGGGCCCCACGTACCTGCGGCTGCTTCGCGGGAATGTGCCCACCGTGCTGGACGAGTACGACTACCGCTTCGAGCTCGGGAAGGCGAAGGTGCTGCGCGACGGAGCCGACGTCGTGCTGATCTCGTCGGGGTTGATGACCATGCGCGCGCTCCAGGCGGCCGAGCAGCTGGCCGGCCACAACGTGGACGTCGCCGTGGTGCACAGCCCGACCATCAAACCGTTCGACGCGGATACCGTTGCAGCGCAGATTGATTCGGACCGGTTGGTGCTGACGTGTGAGAACCACACCGTGGTCGGGGGTCTCTTCGAGACCGTCGCCGCGATGGCGGCACGGCGCGGCCTGGGCGCCCGGATCACGCCGATCGGTCTGCCCGACGAGTTCCTCGACGCGGGCGCGCTGCCCACGCTGCACGACCGCTACGGCCTGTCGACCGCGCGGATCGTCGCGACGGTGCTCGAGCGACTGTAGGATTCAATGTCGACAGCCAAATGTTGACAATCAGGGAGTCCGTCATGTCGGTCGACGCCACGTCGCTGCTGAGGTTGGAGAAAACCTCCCTGCGGCAGCAGGCGCTCACCGCGCTGCGGCGCGCCATCACCACGGGGCAGCTCACTCCCGGCACCCACCTGGTGGAGACCGAGCTGTCCGAGGCGCTGCAGATCAGCCGCGGCACGCTGCGCGAGGCGATGCGTCAACTCCAACAGGAGGGTCTCATCTCGGCGGGCGCGCGGGGCCGGCTGTCGGTGCGCCACCTCGACGCCAAGGAGATCGCCGACATCTTCGCCGTCCGCGCCGCTCTCGAGTCGCTGGCCGCCACGCTGCTGGCCGGCCGGGACGACCGCGCCGACGCCGGGGCGGCGCTGCGCAAGGCCGTCGACGACATGGACCGGTGGTCGGCGTCGAACCTGGAGGACCGCATCGAGGCCGATCTGCGCTTCCACCGGACGATGTGCCAGCTCACCGGCAACGAGACGCTGGTGCATTCCTGGTCGTCGCTGGAGGGCAGCATCCGGATGTCGATCATGTTCGCCGGGGTGGACCGTGCTCTGAAGAACATGGACGTCCATCGCCACCTGACGATCGTCGAGGCCATCGAGGCAGGCGATGCCGATTCCGCCGCGGCCACCGTGCGCGAGCACATGGCCGGCGCGGCGGCTACGTTGGTGGGTTCGCAGGGCTGACCGCCCGAATCTCCGACATCCCGGTGTCAACCGTCCACCACAACATCTCGACTGCGCCGGAGGTGCCGGTCACGGTCCGTCGGCACCCGTAAAGGCCGCGATGCCGGTCTCCGACTGTGTCCCGGAGCTCCTCGACGACGGTCATCAGCGAACTCGGGTCCGACTTTCGGTAGGCCAAGGACCTGGTTGTGTCCTGGATCACTCTCGTGTGAGCAACCTCGGTCCTTCGGTGGTTGCGACCCTGTCGGGAGGACAGAAACGGGCGTAACGGAAGGAAGCCGTAAAGGAGCGCATGGGCGGCGTCAAAAAGTCGTAAAGACACTGGCCCTTGCGACCGGCTAGGCAGAAAGTGTGGAAGGCCTGTGAAATCCGCGGGCCTGCACTCGTGTGGGAGTAACCCCGTGTCTGACCCCTTGTCACTGGTCATCTTCGTCGCGCTGACGGTGGCGGTCTTCGCCGTCCTCGGCCTGGTGCAGAAGTTGGTCGAGAAGTTATGAGCTTCGAGAACATCGTCGGCCTGGTGCTGTCGATCCTGGTCGCGCTCTTCTTGTTCGCCGCCCTACTGTTTCCCGAGAGGTTCTAGTGAGCAGTACCACCGCGGGGATCCTCTTCCTCGCATCGCTCGTCGTCGCGCTGGCGGCCGTCCACGTGCCGCTGGGTGATTACATGTACCGCGTCTATTCCTCCGAGAAGCACCTCGGCGGGGAGCGCGTGATCTACCGGTTGATCGGTGCCGATCCGAAGGCTGAGCAGACCTGGGGCGCATACGCCCGCAGCGTGCTCGCTTTCTCGGCGGTCAGCATCCTGTTCCTGTTCGCTCTGCAACTGGTGCAAGGCAGACTGCCGCTGCATCTGAACGACCCGGCCACCCCGATGACGCCGGCGCTGGCGTGGAACACCGCGGTCAGCTTCGTCACCAACACGAACTGGCAGGCCTACTCCGGAGAGTCCACGCAGGGCCATCTGGTGCAGATGGCGGGACTGGCGGTGCAGAACTTCGTCTCGGCCGCCGTCGGCATGGCCGTGGCGATGGCATTCGTGCGCGGCCTGGCTCGACGCAACACCGGCGAACTCGGCAACTTCTGGGTCGACCTGGTGCGCGGCAGCATTCGCATCCTGCTGCCGCTCTCCATCGTCGCCGCGATCGTCCTGGTCGCGGGTGGCGCGATCCAGAATTTCGCACTCCACGATCAGGTCGTGAACACCCTCGCGGGCGCCCAGCAGACGATCCCCGGCGGACCGGTCGCCAGCCAGGAAGCCATCAAGGAGCTCGGCACCAACGGCGGTGGCTTCTACAACGCGAACTCCTCGCATCCGTTCGAGAATCCGACGACGTGGACCAACTGGATAGAGATCTTCCTGCTGCTCGTGATCGCCTTCTCGCTTCCCCGCACGTTCGGCCGCATGGTCGACAGCCGCAAGCAGGGGTACGCGATCGTCGCCGTGATGGGCGTCATCGCCACGATCAGCGTCAGTCTGACGATGCTGTTCCAGCTACAGGCCCATGGCACCGTGCCGACAGCAGTAGGCTCAGCGATGGAAGGCGTGGAACAGCGCTTCGGAGTAGCTGATTCGGCGGTGTTCGCCGCATCGACCACACTCACGTCGACGGGCGCGGTGAACTCGTTCCACGATTCCTACACCAGCCTCGGCGGCATGATGACGATGTTCAACATGCAGCTGGGCGAGGTCGCCCCCGGCGGTGTCGGATCCGGCCTGTACGGCATGTTGATCCTCGCTGTCATCACGGTGTTCGTCGCGGGGCTGATGGTCGGCCGCACCCCCGAATACCTCGGGAAGAAGATCACCCCCCGCGAGATCAAGCTGGCCGCAACCTATTTCCTGATCACGCCGTTGATCGTGCTGACCGGTACCGCCGTTGCCATGGCGCTGCCCGGGCAGCGCCATGGGATGTTGAACACGGGCCCCCACGGACTCTCGGAGGTCCTGTACGCCTTCACCTCTGCGGGCAACAACAACGGTTCGGCCTTCGCGGGCATCAGCGTCAACACCGAGTGGTACAACACCGCGCTCGGCCTGGCAATGGCCTTCGGCCGCTTCCTGCCGATCATCTTCGCCCTCGCACTCGCCGGTTCGCTTGCCCGGCAGGGCAAGACGCCAGAGTCGATCGGCACGCTGCCCACCCACCGGCCACAGTTCGTCGGCATGGTCGCCGGCGTGACCCTGATCCTGGTCGCTCTGACCTTCCTGCCCATGCTCGCGCTCGGGCCCCTCGCTGAAGGAATCCACTGATGTCTGTCACCACCATCGAGGCCGCGCACCAGAAGCAGTCCTCGTCGTCAACGCAGGGAAAGATCCAGGGCGGTCTGCTGGATCCGGCGATGATCCGTAAATCCCTGCCCAGTGCACTGGCCAAACTCGACCCGCGCACGCTGTGGCGTAACCCGGTCATGTTCATCGTCGAACTGGGCGCAGTCTGGAGCACGATTCTCGTCATCGTGGATCCGACGTGGTTCGGCGTGCTGATCGTCATCTGGCTCTGGCTCACAGTCGTTTTCGCGAACCTGGCCGAAGCTGTCGCGGAGGGCCGCGGAAAAGCGCAGGCGGAATCGCTGCGCAAGACCAAGACCTCGACGATGGCCCGCCGGTTGGTGGACTGGCAGCCGGGCGGGCCCATCCGCGAGGACGTGGAAGAGTCGGTGGCCGCTCCGCTGCTGCAGCAGGGCGACGCAGTGGTCGTCGAGGCCGGCGAGGTGATCCCCGGCGACGGCGATGTCGTCGAAGGCATTGCCTCGGTGGACGAATCGGCCATCACCGGAGAATCGGCGCCGGTGATCCGGGAATCCGGTGGCGACCGGTCGGCCGTCACCGGCGGCACCACGGTGCTGTCGGACCGGATCGTCGTGCGCATCACGCAGAAGCCGGGCGAGAGCTTCATCGACCGGATGATCGCGCTCGTCGAGGGCGCCAACCGGCAGAAGACTCCCAACGAGATCGCGCTGAACATCCTGCTGTCATCCCTGACGATCATCTTCGTGTTCGCCGTCGCGACCCTCCAACCGCTGGCGATCTATTCGAAGGCGAACAACCCGGGCGTTCCGGACAGCCTGGCGCTGGGCGGAAACGGCGTCACCGGCATCGTGATGGTCTCGCTTCTCGTGTGCCTCATCCCGACGACGATCGGCGCGCTGCTGTCCGCCATCGGTATCGCCGGGATGGACCGCCTCGTGCAGCGCAACGTGCTGGCCATGTCGGGACGCGCCGTGGAGGCCGCCGGCGACGTCAACACCCTGCTGTTGGACAAGACCGGAACGATCACGTTGGGCAACCGGCAGGCAGCCGCCTTCGTGCCGGTCGACGGTGTCACCGACGATCAGCTCGCCGACGCGGCGCAACTGTCCAGCTTGGCCGACGAGACCCCCGAGGGTCGCTCGATCGTCGTGTTCGCCAAACAGCAGTACGGACTGCGCGCGCGCACCCCGGGAGAACTGGCCCACGCCACCTGGATCGAATTCTCCGCCACCACAAGGATGTCGGGCGTCGACCTGACAGACGGGACCGACGACCACCAGCTCCGCAAGGGCGCTGCCAGTTCGGTCGCCGACTGGGTGCGCACCCAGGGCGGCGAGGTACCGGCCCAGCTCGGTGACATCGTCGACGGCATCTCCGCCGCAGGCGGCACACCGCTGGTCGTCGGTGAGGTGCGCGGCGGTGCCGCACGGGTTCTCGGCGTCATCCATCTCAAGGACGTCGTCAAGGAGGGCATGCGGGAACGCTTCGACGAGATGCGCCGCATGGGTATCCGCACCGTGATGATCACGGGCGACAACCCCTTGACTGCCAAGGCGATTGCCGATGAAGCCGGTGTCGATGACTTCCTGGCCGAAGCGACGCCGGAAGACAAGATGGCGTTGATCAAGAAGGAGCAGGCCGGCGGCAAGCTGGTCGCGATGACGGGCGACGGCACCAACGACGCACCCGCCCTGGCGCAGGCCGACGTCGGCGTCGCGATGAACAGCGGCACGTCGGCGGCCAAAGAGGCCGGCAACATGGTCGATCTCGACTCCGATCCGACCAAGCTGATCGAGATCGTCGAGATCGGCAAGCAGCTGCTCATCACGCGCGGCGCGTTGACGACGTTCAGCATCGCCAACGACATCGCCAAGTACTTCGCGATCATCCCCGCGCTGTTCGTGGGCCTGTTCCCGGGCCTCGATCTGCTCAACATCATGCGGTTGCACAACCCGCAGTCGGCGATCCTCTCGGCGGTCATCTTCAACGCCCTGGTGATCGTGGCGCTCATCCCGCTCGCGCTGCGCGGTGTCCGCTACACGCCGAGCAGCGCGTCGAAGCTGTTGAGCCGCAACCTCTCCCTCTACGGAATCGGGGGGATCGTCGCGCCGTTCATCGGCATCAAGCTGATCGATCTCGTCGTCCAACTCTTCCCAGGAATGTGACCATGAACATCTCGAATCTCGTTCGGCAGCACTGGGCTGCGCTGCGCGCGCTGCTCGTTTTCACGGTGATCCTCGGGATCGCCTACCCGTTGGTGATCTGGCTGCTGGCGCAGATCCCCGGACTCTCGGACAAGGCGAACGGCTCGATCATCGAGGCCAACGGAAAGCCCGTCGGCAGCAACCTCATCGGGCAATCGTTCACCGACTCCGACGGAAACGCTCTGCCGCAGTACTTCCAGAGCCGACCGTCAGCCGCCGGGGACGGCTATGACCCGCTGGCCACCAGCGCCAGCAACCTGGGCCCGGAGAGCATCGTGGACACCCCCGACAAACCCAGCCTCCTCACGACGGTGTGCTCGCGCAGCACGGCGATCGGAGACGTCGACGGAGTGGACGGATCGCGTCCGTTCTGCACCAGCGGTGGAGTGGGCGCGGTGCTGTCGGTGTTCGGCCCGCGCGATCTGAGCGGCGATGTCGTCGACCCGACCCGGGTGGTCAGCGTCAACGAATCGTGCGACACCACGTCGGCGCCGTTCCTGACCACCTACGAGGGCGTCCGTGTGGAGTGCGCGAAAACGGGCGAGGACTACAGCTCGGGCCGGATCGTCCCGATCCGCGGCAGTGCGCCTGCCGATCCGGCGGTGCCCGCCGACGCCGTCACCGCCAGCGGCAGCGGGCTCGATCCGCATATCTCACCGGCCTACGCCGAGCTGCAGGTCGCGCGGGTCGCCAGGGCGCGCGGGGCATCCCCGGAGCAGATCGAGGCCGTCGTCGCCGACCACACGTCCTCGCGGACGCTCGGGTTTTTCGGTGAGCCCCGGGTCAACGTGCTGGAATTGAACCTCGCCCTCGACCAGCAGTACCCCGCCAGGAGCTGATGCCAGCGTGCCGGACACGTCCACCCCAGCCGGCCACAAGCCGAAACGCGGGGAGCTGCGTATCTACCTGGGCGCAGCCCCCGGCGTCGGCAAGACCTACGCGATGCTCGGGGAGGCCCACCGGCGCATCGAGCGGGGCACCGATCTGGTCGCCGGTGTGGTCGAGACGCACGGCCGCAAGAAGACCGCCGAACTGTTCGAGGGCATCGAGGTCATCCCGCCGCGCTACATCTCCTACCGCGGTAGCGAATTCCCCGAACTCGACGTGCCCGCGATACTCGAGCGCAAGCCGCAGGTGGTCCTCGTCGACGAGTTGGCGCACACCAACACGCCGGGAAGCAAGAACACCAAACGCTGGCAGGACGTCGAGGAGCTCCTCGACGCCGGCATCACCGTGGTCACCACGGTGAACGTCCAGCACCTGGAGAGCCTCAACGATGTGGTCACCCAGATCACCGGTATCGAGCAGCAGGAGAAGGTGCCCGACGAAGTGGTCCGGGCGGCCGATCAGATCGAGTTGGTCGACATCACGCCGGAGGCGTTGCGCCGCAGGCTTTCCCACGGAAATGTCTACGCGCCGGAACGCATCGACGCTGCATTGAGCAACTACTTCCGGCGCGGCAACCTCACCGCGTTGCGGGAGTTGGCGCTGCTGTGGCTGGCCGATCAGGTCGACGCGGCGCTCGCCAAGTACCGCGAGGAAAACGACATCACCGCGACCTGGGAGGCGCGCGAGCGCGTCGTCGTCGCGGTCACCGGTGGCCCCGAATCGGAGACCCTCGTCCGCCGCGCCTCCCGCATCGCGTCGAAGTCCAGCGCGGAGCTCATGGTCGTGCACGTGGTGCGCGGCGACGGACTCTCCGGGGTGTCCGCGTCGCACATGGGGAAGGTCCGTGAACTGGTGGCCAGCCTCGGCGCGACGCTGCACACCGTGGTCGGCGACGACGTCCCCGCCGCCCTTCTCGACTTCGCCCGCGAGATGAACGCCACCCAGTTGGTGCTCGGCACCTCCCGGCGCTCGCGCTGGGCACGCATCTTCGACGAGGGCATCGGCGCGGTCGTGGTCCAGGACTCGGAGAAGATCGACGTCCACATGGTCACCCACCCGGAGGCCGCGCAGGGATTCCGGTGGCCATCGCTGGCGCCGCGCAGCCGCCACGTCGCGTCGTGGCTGGCCGCAGTGATCGTCCCGTCGGCGATCTGCGCCCTGATCGTCGGCGTCCTGGACACCTTCTTGGACGTCAACGGCGAAAGCGCACTGTTCTTCATCGGAGTGCTCGTCGTCGCACTGCTCGGCGGTGTCGCACCCGCCGCGTTGTCGGCGGCGCTGTCCGGACTCCTGCTGAACTACTTCCTCGTCGAACCCCGGTACACCTTCACGATCGCCCAGCCCGACAGCGCCGTCACCGTCGTCGTTCTCCTCATGGTCGCCGTCGCCGTCGCGGCTCTGGTGGACAGTTCGGTCAACCGCAGCCGCGAGGCTCGGCGCGCCTCCCAGGAAGCAGAACTGCTGGCCCTGTTCGCCGGGTCGGTGCTGCGGGGCGCCGACCTGGACACCCTGTTGGAGAAGGTGCGGGAAACCTATTCGCAGCGTGCCGTCAGCCTGCTGCGACGCGGCGACGACGACGTCGAGGCGATCGTCGGCTGCGTGGGCGCCGATCCGTGCGTCGACGTCGACACGGCCGACACCGCGATCGAAGTGGGCGACGACGAGTTCTGGCTGCTGCTCGCGGGCAAGAAACTGCAAGCCCGCGACCGCAGGGTGCTGACCGCGGTCGCGAAGCAGGCCGCCGGCCTGGTGCGTCAACGAGAACTCACCGAAGAGGCCGGCGAAGCCGAGAGCATCGCGCGCGCGGACGAGCTGCGACGCTCTCTGCTGTCAGCAGTGAGCCACGATCTGCGCACCCCGCTCGCCGGCGCCAAGGCAGCCGTGTCGAGCCTGCGCAGCACCGACATCGCCTTCTCTCCCGACGACACCGCCGAATTGCTGGCCACGATCGAGGAATCGATCGATCAGCTGACAGCGCTCGTCGGGAACCTGCTCGACTCGTCGAGGCTGGCAGCAGGTGTGGTCCGGCCCCAGCTGAACCGCGTGTATCTGGAGGAGACAGTGCAGCGCGCGTTGGTCGGCATCAGCCGCGGAGTCACCGGCTACGGCCGCGCCGAACAGGTCGATCGCGTGAAAGTCGATGTGGGACACCAGGTGGTGATGGCCGACGGAGGTCTGCTCGAACGCGTGCTGGCCAACCTGATCGACAACGCCCTGCGCTACGCGCCCGACGGTCCCGTCCGCGTCACCGCGGGCCGGGTGGGCGACCGCGTGCTGATCGCCGTCGCCGACGAGGGGCCGGGAATCGCCCGCGGCAGCGAAGAGCAGATCTTCGAGGCTTTCCAGCGGTTGGGCGATCAGGACAACAGCAGCGGTGTCGGTCTCGGACTCTCCGTCGCCCGCGGCTTCGTCGAGGCCATGGGCGGTTCGATCTCCGTCGGTGACACCCCCGGCGGAGGTCTCACCGTCGAGATCGACCTCGCGGCTCCGAAGGAGGGGCAGCGATGACGCGGGTTCTCGTCATCGACGACGAACCCCAGATCCTGCGCGCGTTGCGGATCAACCTGTCGGTCCGCGGTTATGACGTGAAGGTCGCGGCGACCGGTTCCGAAGCCCTGCGCCTGGCAGCGGATTTCCGTCCGGACGTCGTGGTGCTCGATCTCGGGCTTCCGGACATGAGCGGGATCGACGTGCTGGCCGGTCTGCGTGGCTGGTTGACCGCACCCGTGCTGGTCCTCTCGGCTCGCACCGACGCCACGGACAAGGTGGCCGCCCTCGATGCCGGGGCCGATGACTACGTCACCAAACCGTTCGGCATGGACGAATTCCTGGCCCGGCTGCGGGCCGCTGTGCGCCGGTCCTCGGCGGCGGGCCCCAGCAGTGAGCCTGTCATCGAAACAGCCTCGTTCACAGTCGATCTGGCGAAAAAAGAAGTCACCAAGAACGGTGCACTGGTCCACCTCACACCGACCGAGTGGGGAATCCTGGAGATCCTGGTCCGCAACAGCGGGAAGCTGGTCACCCGTGAGCAATTGCTGACCGAGGTGTGGGGTCCGACGTACGCGAAGTCGTCGCACTACCTCCGGGTGTATCTCGCCCAGCTGCGCCGCAAACTCGAAGACGATCCGTCCAATCCGACGCACCTGCTCACCGAAGCCGGGATGGGACACCGCTTCCGGCCCTGAGGTGTCGAGCATCGCCTACCCTGGCGGTGTGTTGGGCGAATGCGGATGAGGCATGTCCGGATCGTCGACGGCGCGCTTGTCGACGCCGAAACTGCTCAAGATGCGACATTCTCGCTGACCGAGCGGCCCACCGAGGACCGCCGGGTGGTGACGGTGGCAGATGTCGACGCGACTGTGGCCGACCTCGCTGCCCGGGTCGCCCGCTGGCCGCAGGCCGCCGCACTGTGCGACGACGTCGTTCGGGCTCTCGATCCGGCGGGATCCGTGTTCAGCGGCCTGATCACCGAGTCCCTGGCGTACTCCACTCTGCAGGCGGGCCAGGAGTTCAGCCGGTGGCTGGCTGAGCGCGGCCCGGCCACGGCGCTCGACACCGCTCAACCAGTCATCTCGTACCGGGAGGACGATCGGATCACGATCACGTTCAACCGCCCTACGCGGCACAACGCGTTCTCGAACGGAGCCAGGGCCGGCCTCCTCGAAGCTCTCGATGTAGCCGTGCTCGATACCTCTGTCCGTGAGGTGGTGCTGGCAGGGAACGGCCCGTCCTTCTGCAGTGGCGGTGATCTGGCCGAGTTCGGTCAGTTCTCCGATCCGGTGACCGCGCATTTCGCCCGAACCCGTTACAGCCCAGCCCTGGCACTGGCAGAGCTCACCGCCAGACTGGGTACGGGCTGCCGTGCTGAGGTGCACGGACATGTCATGGGCAGTGGCTTGGAGATGGCGGCGTTCTGCGGACGTCTCGTGTGTCATCCTGACGCGGTACTCGGCCTTCCAGAACTGGAACTGGGTTTGCTCCCGGGCGCCGGCGGTACCGTGAGCGTCACCCGGCGCATCGGCCGTTGGCGCACCGCGTATCTCGTGCTGTCCGGGTGCACTCTCGACGCCGGAACCGCGCTGCAGTGGGGCTTGGTCGATGACATCGACCACAACACGCGGGCACGCGACGCTATCGGTGGAACACGAGACGACCCGAGACGACCGTCGCGGTGACCATCTGAGCATCCAGCTCGCAGATGACCTGCCGCGGTGGGGCCGACAGCACACACAGGTCCCCAGGGGATCCCCGCTCGACTCGACGTTGCACCGCCGGCCGGGTCGGTTCGCCCAGGAACATCGTCAAAGCCGTTGTCGGATCGACCCTTTCATCGGCTGCCAGGACGGCACCGGAGGGCGTCTTCCTATCGACCGCGGCCCGCATCGTGGCCCAGGGATCGGAGTGACCGAACGGGGCATCGGTCGACAGGGCGACCGGAACACCCGCGCTGCGCAGGGAGGCCACTCGCCAGAGCTCGTGGTGCTCAGCCGCTGGGATGTCGCGAAGGTAGTGATCTCCGCGCTCGGCGACGAAGTTGGGCTGTGTCACGACGGTGGCCCCGGCAGCGACGAGATCGGGGATGGTGGCATCCGGGACGACGGCCGCGTGCTCGATGCGATCGTGCGGGTGAGGGCCCGCAGATGCGAGTGCGGCGAGCGCGACAACCAGTTGGGCCGCGGTGACGCAGTGCAGCGCGACGGGATGATCAGCGTTGTGGCGCTTGATGATCCATTGTGTGAGGGCCTCGAGGTCGAGGTCGTCGTCGTGCAGAATGCGCTTGCCCGGGGCAAGGCAGTGCACCCTCTGCGCGAGCTCACCACGTCGGTGGGCCTCGTGAAGCTCTGCCACCTCGGCAGGTTCGAGCCCCGGGGTTGCATCGGTGACCCCCGTGACGCCATACGAGCTGAGTGTGGCGCTGAGGTCTCCCAATCCGACGTCGAGGCGTGGCAGTTCTCGCGACCACTGGATGTCGGCGCTGCGGAGTCTGCCGTCGGGGTGATCGTGAGCCCCGATGCGTGCGAGGCCGGCCGAGTTGAGCGTCCACAGGACCCCGCTCCGATCCTGAATCCTCAGGGGGACCGCCGGGCACATTCGGTCGAGCAGGTCGCGGTCCAGGGGGCCGGCGACGGATTCGTGGTAGTCGACCGCGCGAATCCATCCATCTGTGCCGGCCGCCGACGTTCGCAACACGCGTGCCAGCTGTGGAAGACCCTGCACCACATCAGGACTCAACCGCACTGATACCAATGCTGCCGCTGCTGACCGCAGGTGAAGGTGATGATCATGCAGACCTGGAAGCACCATGGCGCCGTCGGCATCGACGACCACTTCGCCCCGCAGGGAGTGCAATGAGGGTGACACCTCGTCTATCAGGGTCCCCAGACGGATGTCGACGATGGTGCCGTCGAGCAGTGCGGCCCGGCGAATCAGCACGTCGCCGCCAAGCGCTCGGTCACGATGCGGTCGACGAGCGCATTGTCCGCGCCCGCCAGGGGAGCCGCCTCGGTCACCGAAAGCATTGCTGTGCAGGCGATTGCGCGTTCTCCCGCCACCTGTGCGTACTGTGCGGCCACGGCACTCATCGCCATGGTGATCACCTCGCCGCCCCCGCGCTTCAGCGCCTCGAGGACCGCGCGTAGGGCTTCCAAACCTGTCAACGGATCGGCAATGGCGTCGCCGCAGAACGTGGGCGCTTGTGCGGTGCCGCCGACCAGGCCACCCGAAACTGCTGCGTCGTCGCCGAACGCCACCCAGTCGGCCTGCTCACCTGTGCCCCCGTGGCCCGTGATCTGCAGCCACACCCGACCGTCGCGCGAGGGTACGTCGTCCGGACCCAGACCCCGTCGGGACAGTGCCGCCGGACGGGATGATTCCAGGACGACATCGGCCGCACTGAGCAGATCGACGAGGCGCTCGTGATGATCGAAATCGGCGAGATACGAGAGTTTGCCGCAGTTCACCCAATCGAAGAACTGCGCAGATCCGGCTCGCGTGCCGTCCGGTCGACGCCGGCTCTCCACCTTCACCACTGTGGCTCCCGCGCGTGCGAGTAGTCGGCCGCACAGCGGTCCTGCCCACATCGAGGACAAGTCAGCGACCAGCAGGTCGGACAGCGGGCGCGGCGACGCACGTCGTCCGGCGCGACGAACGTTCGGCGGGGCCGGCGCGGTCTCCCCCAACATGCCCACCGGCAGGCCCAGCAGGCGTGCGCGTTCGGCGAAAGCCCGTGTACCGATGACTCGCAATCGATCTCGTACTGCGCCCCATGGGTCCGCGCCCACGGCGTCCTCTTCGACCAACGCGGGCACCGCTTCGACATCCTCGGCGCGCGCCAACGACAGCGCACACCATTCGTCGGCAGAACTCATCAGATGCGTCGCACGCCCCGCCGACACAGTGTTCGAAGGGGCCACGCCGAGGAGCGTCGCGCGACCAGCGAGGAGTTCCTCGACGTCGACATCGATACCGGCCAGGCCGGTCACCATCTGAGCAGTCTGCTGTGCAGCCGAGATGACCCCTGCAGGGATCGTCAGCGTCGCCATCGAAGTATCCAGGGGCTAGGTGCTGGGGGTGTCGGGGGACGGATCTCCGATTCTACGGCCGATGGCGCCCCAGGGATCAGCGTAGGTGCCCGGCTGTCCGCGGTAGGCAGATCGGCGAGCCAGCAGCGCGCGAACGATCGGGACTGCGGGGCGCAGGAGGTGACGACTGAGGCCCGCGTTTCGACGCGCGTCGGTGAGCATGTCCGACCACGTGTGGTGTTGAAAGCCCAAAGCCTGTTGCGCGCGAGCGGTGTCCATCCAGTCGGTGACAAACCAATCGTCGTCGCTGTCCGGATTTCCCGGGCGCCCCGTCGGCAATCCTCCGACGAGCCCGCGAGTCGCGGCGAGCTCGGCCCCGACCTCCGCCTGCACTCGGCGGTGGGAATCGTCACCCGCGATCAGAAGTGTTTCACCGACGACGTCAGCGGTGGCGGCCGCCGCGAACGCGAACGCCACGTCGCGGACATCGACGGTGTGGATCCGGCCATCCGCGGGCAGGCAGCTTTCGAAGTACAGGGCATCGGTGCTGAAAGGAATGGCCTTCGGGTCCGCACTCAGGACGCCGCCGAGGCGCAACACCACCCACTCCAGGTCTGAGCTGCGCACGATCGATTCCGCTTCGGCCTTGTGGGCGCTGTAGAGATCCGACGGGCGCATCGGCATATCGGCGGTGACTGGTCCGGTCGCACGATGGGGATTGCGCGAACCGTAGACGGCGTTGCTCGACGCTTGAACGAATCTCGGTGGCTTCGGCTGGGATTGCGCGATATCGACCACGGTGCGCGTCGCCTCGACGTTGACTCGGCGTGCCAGCGTCCGGTTGCGATAGATGCCCGGGGGGATGACGGCTGCGAGGTGAATGATGACTGCCGGTGCGGCGTCGGTGATCGCTCGAGTCGTCTGTTCTCGATCGGTGAGATCGACCCATGCCACTCGAACAGTGCTGGGTAACGTGGCCGCGAGTGCTCTATTGGCTGGGGTGTCGAGGTCCGCGACGATCACGGGATGCCCGATCGCGGTGAGCCGCGCGACGGTCACACGACCGACCAGGCCGAACCCGCCGGTCACTAGAACGGTTCCTGGCACGTGATCTCCTCGACGTCATCCGACACTCGGTTGTCGTCATCCTCACACAGAGGCGCGATCGCTCCCTGCCGGGCTCGCGGGCCGGGTGTTCACATAACGGCGGGCGATCAGCTTCCTAGCGCGCAGACCGCGACTGCACCGCGTAGGTCGCCATCCCCACGGCCACCACCACTGCGCCGGCGACCACCGAACTCAGCGGCAACGTGAAAGCCAGCGTGAGACAGCCGATCAGGCCGACTGCGGGCACCATGCGGCGGCCCAGCGTGAACGCCGAAGCGTTCGCGATCGCGTAGTACAGCAGCACGCCGAACGACGAGAAGCCGATCGCCCCGCGCACGTCGACCAGCGCGGTGACCACCGCGACGACTGCGCCGACCGCCAGTTCGGCGCGGTGCGGCGTGCGGTGGCGCGGATGCACCGCGGCCAACGCGTGCGGAAGGTAGTGGTCGCGGGCCATCGCCAGCGAGGTTCGTGACACGCCGAGCAGCAGCGCCAGCAGCGCACCCAGCGCACCGATCGCCGCGGCGACGCTGACAATCGGGGTCAGGCTGCTGAAACCGGCGGACCTGACCGCCTCGGACAGCGGCGCATCGGCGGCGGCCAGTCGCGCGCTGCCGAGTTCGGCGAGCACCGCGACGGCCACGACCGCGTAGACGACCAGCGTGATGCCGAGCGCGATCGTCACCGCCCGCGGAATGGTGCGGGCCGGGTCACGGACCTCCTCGCCCAGCGTCGCGATCCGTGCGTATCCGGCGAATGCGAAGAACAGCAGCCCGGCGGCCTGCAGGACGCCGTACGGCGACGGGTCGTCACCGGCCAGGCGGCCGGCCTGGGGATCGCCGCCGCTGACGATCAGTGCCACCACGAGCACCAGCACGGCGAGCACCACGCCGACGATGATGCGGGTCAGCAGCGCCGACTTCTGCACGCCCGCATAGCCGATCGCCGTCAGCGCCACCACCGACGCCACGGCGACTGCCGTCGCGTGCGCCGGCCAGGCGTAGTGCCCGACCGTCAGCGCCATCGCCGCACACGACGCCGTCTTGCCGACGACGAAACTCCAGCCGGCCGTGTGTCCCCAGAACGGGCCGAGGCGTTCGCGGCCGTACACATAGGTGCCGCCGGATTGCGGGTACCGTGCGGCCAGCCACGCCGACGACAGCGCGTTGCAGCAGGCGACCACCGCCGCGATCGCCAGGCCGATCAGTAGCCCGGTGCCTGCCACGGCCGCGGCGGGCGCGAGCGCGACGAAGATACCGGCGCCGATCATGGCGCCGAGACCGAGTACGACGGTGTCGACCGTGCCGAGACGGCGCTGCAACCCCGGCGTGCTCACACTCCGACGTTACTTCTGGCGGATGACATTCCCGCCGAGGTACAGCAGGTAGGCCAGCACCCCGACCAGGGCGAGCTTGCGTGTCTTGGGCGCGGCGATGCCCAGCCCGAGCGCAGTCTCGACACCGCCGTCGACATACACGTGGCTGCGGGTGTTGGTCGGGAACGCGGCCTTGGTCATGCCCTCGTAGATCTGCGGGGCGACGAAGTGCGACAGGCCGGTCGCGGCCAACGCGAGGCCTGCGGTCTTGGCGGCCCGTGAATTCTGTTGCGGCACAGTAGTCCTAACTGATCTGGTAGTCGCTCAAGGGGAATTCCGACGCTTCCCGGATCGCGGTGCTCGTCGACATCGGCCGCAGCAGGCTCGGTTCGCCGTGCGGGTTGAAGTAGTAGGAGCGCGAGCTCGCGCAGTTGCCCAGCTTCCACAGGGAGTCGCCGAGCAGCTCGGTCATCCGGTCCAGATACTCGGCGTTGGCGGCCTCGGTCACCTCGAACGTCGTGGCGCGGCGGCGCTTGACCTCACCGAACAGCCGGTCCATCAGCCGCATCTGGTATTCCATCGTGTTGAAGAAGTTCAATCCGAGGAACGCATATGGGCTCGCCAGCGACAGGTAGTTCGGGAAGTAGGGCATCGACACACCCTGGTAGGCCTGGAACCTGTTCTCCCGCCACCACTTTCCGAGGTTGCGGCCGTCGCGGCCGATCACCTCGATGGCGGGGAAGTTGGCTTCCCACAGGTCGAACCCGGTGGCCAGCACGAGAGTGTCGATGTCGGTCTTCGTGCCGTCGGCGTTGACGATCCCGTCGGCTGTGACGTGGTCGATGCCGTCGCTCTGCAGGTGCACGTGTGGCTTGGTGAACGTCCGGAAGTAGCTGTTGGAGAACGTGGGCCGCTTGCAGCCGATGTCGTAGTCGGGAGTGAGCCGGCGACGCAGTTCCTTGTCGCGGACCTGGATGAACTGGTTGATCTTGCACAGGTCCATCGCGGAGATGTTCAGCCGGCGGTTGAGCGGCACCCGGTAGTGGACCACGCCGACGTTGATCATCATCTCGTAGATCGTGTCGGTGATCACGCGGACGATGCGCTGCGCCAACGGGATTCGAGCGAAGATCCGCTTGGTGCGCTCGGAGATCCGGAAGTCGAGCTTCGGGGCGACCCAGATCGGCGTGCGCTGGTAGACGGTCAGGTCGGCGGCGGTCTTGGCCAGCTCGGGGATCAGCTGCACCGCGGTCGCACCGGTGCCGATGACGGCGATGCGCTGGCCGGCCGGATCGAACGAGTCGTCCCAGTCGGTGGTGTGCAACACCCGGCCCTCGAACGTCTCGATGCCGGGGATCTCGGGCAGGCGGGGCTGGGACAGGAAGCCCGTCGCAGTGAACAGGTAGCGCGCCGACAGCGTCTCGCCGTCGCCCAGTGACACCTGCCAGCAGGCGGCCTCCTCGTCCCACCGGGCTCCCGAGACCACGACGTTGAACCGCATGTGGCGGCGGACGTCGTACTTGTCGGCGACGTCGTCGGCGTACTGCTTGATCTCGGAGCCGGTGGAAAACAGCCGCGACCAGTTCGGGTTCGGCTCGAAGAAGTACGAGTAGGTGGTGGTCGGCACGTCGACCGCCAGCCCGGGGTAGTGGTTGACGTACCAGGTGCCGCCCAGGTCGTCTTCCCTGTCGAGGATCACGAAGTTCTCGTAGCCCATCCGCTTGAGCTGGATGGCGGCCCCGATCCCGGCGAATCCGGCCCCTACGATGACCGCGTCGTACTGCACCGAAGTCATGCGCTAGACGGTACTAGAGGTCCCGCCAATCGCCCGATCAGCCCTTGATGGAACCGGCGCGCGGCGGGTTCAGCGTCGCCACACAGGTCACCGCGCGATCGCCGCTGGCCCACGTCTCGGCGGTGGGGTACAGCACGTACAGCTGCACGGTGTTGTCGGTCATCGAGGCGGGGGAGTAGCTAGCCAGTTCGGGGCCGCACTTCTCGCTGTAGGCCTCCACGGCGGGCTGGCCGGGGAAGTCACCGTCGGGCATGTTCAGGACGGCGAACACCTCGCCGGCGTGCGTCTGAGCGCAGTCCGTGGTCTGTACCCGCATCACCTTGTCGCCGGTGGGGATCTCCGACAGGCAATCCCCGACCTTGACGTCGGTGGCGGTGACGTTGCCGGAATTGACCACACCCCACACGACCACACCGCCGACGATGACGAGCAGCAGTACCGCGGCGAGGCCGCCCAGAAGCCACCACTTCGTCCGGCTCTTCTTCGGCGGCGGCGGGTACGGGCTCGGATATCCCTGGTAGGGCATCGGAGGGGGCGGTGGCGGCCCGGGGTACTGGGAGTACTGGGGGTACTGCCCGTATCCGTCCGGGCCCTGCGGCGGCGGTCCGTAGGGGGGCGGCGGCGGTGGCGGCCCGGGCGGAGTGCTCACCGGAGTGACGATAGCTCAGCCGAGCAGTCCGAGTGCTGCTTCAACAGCGAGAACGGGCACGTCCAGCGTCTTCGATTTCAGGTCGTGGCGGCCGCCGGTGACCTCCACGATCCGAGTCGGGGCGGAGATCAGCGCCGCCGCTGGACGCAGCTCGTCGAGCGTGCCGAAGGGATCGGCGCTGCCGTGGGTGAACACCGTCGGCGCGGTGATGCGGGGCAGGTGTTCGATGCGGGCCTTCTCCGGCTTGCCCGGCGGGTGCAGCGGATACGAGAACAGGGTCAGCACGTCCAGCGCCAGCCCGTGGTCGGCGACGGCCATCGAGGTGAGCCGGCCGCCGTAGGAGTGCCCGCCGGCGAGTACCGGGCCGTCGGCCAGCGCCCGCACCGCGGCGACGGCCTCGACGATCCCGGCCAGATCGGCGGCCGCTCCAGACGGCGGGCCTTTCGGACGGCGCCGCCGATACGGCAGGTTGTAGCGGACCGCGAGCCAACCGCGGCGGGCCCACTCCTCGCAGACGGCGACGAGCATCGGGGAGTCCCGGTTGCCGCCCGCGCCGTGTGTGAGCGCGACGGTCCCGACGGGAGTCCCGTGCGGCCGGTGGACTATGCCCGCTATCTCATCCATGCCGTCACTTCTCGGTGAGCCGGAACAGGGGCGAGACCGGACCGTGGCCGTGGCCGAGCGGATAGGCGGCGCGCAGACATTCGGTGATCCACGTCTTCGCGAACGCCACCGCCTCGGGCATCGGATAACCGTGTGCGAGCGCGGCGGCCGTCGCTGCGGCCAAGGTGTCACCTGCGCCGTGGTCGTGGGGGGTGTCGATGCGGGTGGTGTCGTAGGAGTGGAAGTCGGTGCCGTCGAAGAGCAGGTCGGGGCTGTGTGACGACGCGCGCATGTGGCCGCCTTTGACCAGCGCCCACCGCGGGCCGAGCTCGTGCAGCGCCCGAGCCGCTGCCCGCTGGCTGTCGGGGTCGACGACGTCGATGCCGGTGATCAGGCGGACCTCGTCGAGGTTCGGTGTCACGAGGCTGGCCAGCGGGAACAGCCGCTCCTTCATGGAGCCGAGCGCGCTGGGGTGCAGCAGCGGATCTCCGTGCATCGATGCGCACACCGGGTCGACGACCAGCGGCACCGTGCCGTCGAGCCCGAGCCGGACCCAGGTGTCGGCGACGGTGTCGATGATCTCCGAGGACGCGAGCATGCCGGTCTTGGCGGCCTGGACGCCGATGTCGGTGACCACCGCGTCGATCTGCCCGGCGATGATGTCGAGCGGGATCTCGTGAAAACCCTGGACCCCGACGGAGTTCTGCACCGTCACCGCCGTCATCGCGACCAGGCTGTGCAGGCCGAGCAGCGCCAGCGTGCGCATGTCGGCCTGGATTCCGGCGCCGCCGCCGGAATCGGAACCGGCGATCGTCAGCACCCGCAGCGGGGTCTGGCCCGGTGGTATCAGTGGCAACACGTCCATGAGCATCTCCCTCGCCGGCATTACCCGGTCAGGTTCGTACGGTCGACGGCGCATCAGCCGTCCTCTCAGCGCGCTCGGCGCGCGCTCCCGCGTGGGCGATCCCAACGTAGCCGAATCCCAGGAGTCCAGTGCCTGGGGAATACGGTTTGGCCCTGATGATTTATATAGCTAACATATGTGTTTTCCGGCGCAGGGTCGCGCCGGCCCCCGATACGAAACGTGACAGCGAAAAGACGGCAACCATGGCGACGACTGAGACGACGGGCCCGACGATCCCCACCGGTGGCATGAGCGAGACCACCATCCGGCGCACCCGGATGGACCACGAGCACCCGTTCTACAAGTGGATCGTGCTGTCCAACACCACGCTGGGTGTGCTGCTGGCGACGATCAACGCCTCGATCGTGCTGATCTCGCTGCCGGCGATCTTCCGCGGCATCGGGTTGAACCCGCTGGCCCCCGGCAACGTCAGCTACCTGCTGTGGATGCTGATGGGCTACCTCGTCGTCACCGCCGTTCTGGTGGTGCCGTTCGGGCGGCTCGGCGACATGTTCGGCCGCGTGCGGATGTACAACATGGGCTTCGCGGTGTTCACCGTCGCGGCCATCGCGCTCTCGTTCGACCCGTTCCAGCTCGACGGCGGGGCGATCTGGCTCATCGCGTGGCGGGTGGTGCAGGGCGTCGGCGGCGCGATGCTGATGTCGTCGTCCTCGGCGATCCTGACCGACGCATTCCCGGCCAACCAGCGCGGCATGGCGCTGGGCGTGAACATGGTCGCGGCCGTCGCCGGCTCCTTCCTCGGCCTGCTGATCGGTGGCTTCCTGTCCGAGTGGCACTGGAAGGCGATCTTCTGGGTGGGCGTACCGATCGGCATCCTGGGCACGATCTGGAGCGTGCGCTCGCTCAAGGAGCTCGGCGTCCGCAGCCCGGGCAAGCTCGACTGGGCCGGCACGTTCACGTTCGGCGTCGGCCTGACCGTGCTGCTGATCGGCATCACCTACGGCATCCAGCCCTACGGCGATTCCACGACCGGCTGGACCAACCCCGCAGTGCTCGGCGCCATCGCGTTCGGGCTCGCGCTGCTCGTCGTGTTCTGCATCGTGGAGCTGCGCGTGAAGCAGCCGATGGTCAACATCCGGCTGTTCCGCTCTGCGTCGTTCGGCATGGGCAACCTCGCGGGGCTGATGTCCTCGGTCGGCCGGGGCGGGCTGCAGTTCATGCTGATCATCTGGCTGCAGGGCATCTGGCTGCCGCTGCACGGCTACAGCTTCGAATCCACGCCGCTGTGGGCAGGCATCTACATGCTGCCGATGACGGCCGGGTTCCTGATCGCGGGTCCGCTCGCCGGATCGCTGTCGGACCGCTTCGGTGCGCGGCCGTTCACGGTCGGCGGCATGCTGCTGATGGCCGCGACGTTCGTGGCGCTGGTGATGATCCCGGTGAACTTCGACTACTGGCTGTTCGCGGTGCTGGTGTTCCTCAACGGTCTGGGCGGTGGCATCTTCACCGCACCCAACACCGCGGCGATCATGTCGAGCGTGCCGTCGGCCGAGCGCGGTGCCGCATCCGGCGTGCGCGCGACGTTCTTCAACGCCGGCTCGTCGCTGTCGATCGGCGTGTTCTTCTCGCTGATGATCGTCGGGCTGGCCAACACCCTCCCGTCGGCGCTCAGCAACGGCCTTCAGGCGCAGGGCGTTTCGGCGTCGGTGGCCCACGACGTGGCCAACCTGCCGCCGGTGGGCAGCTTGTTCGCCGCGTTCCTCGGCTACAACCCGATCGCGGAGCTCCTCGAGCCGTCGCACGCGCTGCAGCAGCCGGGTGTCAACGCCGACGTGCTGACGGGCAAGACGTTCTTCCCCGAACTCATCACCGAGCCGTTCCACTCCGGCCTGACGGTGGTGTTCCTCGCCGCCGCCGCGATGATGCTGATCGGTGCCGTCGCCTCGATGTTCAACCCCGGCCGCTACGCCGAGGACCTCGCCTAGAACGACGGCGGTTCGCACACAGCCAACTCCAAGGTGTGATGCGGCGCACTCCGCGGGTATGCGCGCGAGATGACCGCTACTCCAGATACTCGTCCTGGCGAAGTCCGTCGACAGGCACACGAGAATGCCGATGGCGCTCGTGAGGCAATGGCGGCCAAACGGGCCGAACAAGGTGGCGGATTGTCCGGCTGGGTGGCCCAGCGCGCTGGTGACTGGGATCTGAGCGGCCAAGACGAGACCACGATGCAGCGCCAGAAGTACGTCTGGAACACGCTGGTGGACCATTGGTTCCGGATGGAATTCGACGGGTGGGAGAACCTGCCCGAGGCGCCGGTGCTCCTCGTCGGCATCCACTCCGGTGCGCCGTTCGTCTGGGACGCCTGGACCGTCGGGGTGCAGTGGTGGCGGCGCTTCGGCCAGGCTCGCCCCCTGCACGGCACCGCACACGACGCTCTCATGGCGATTCCGTTGATCGGCAGGTACTTCCGGGCGATGGGCGTGCTTCCGGCCGCCCCGGACTCCATCGCGACAGCATTGGCAGAAGGACGTGATGTCGCGCTATGGCCCGGCGGTGAGGTCGATTCGCTGCGGCCGTGGAGTGAACGTGATGAAGCGAATCTGGCCGGACGCACCGGTTTCGTGAAGATGGCCATCAAGGCCGGTGTCCCGATCGTGCCGATTGCGACGGTCGGTGGTGCCGACGCGATGCCGGTGCTGATCCGCGGGGACGGGCTGGCTCGCACCCTGCGGTTGGATAAATTGCTGCGGCTCAAGGTGTTCCCGCTGGCGGTGTCCCTGCCCTGGGGCATCGCGCCCGCGGCGCTTCCGCAGTTGCCGCTCCCGGCGAAGATCCGGACCCGGCTGATGCCCGCGATCGAAGTCGACCACGATCCGGCGCGAGCCGACGACCAGGCCTACATCGAGCAGAAGTACCGCGAGGTGCAGGACAGCATCCAGCAGGGAATGGACGCGTTGGCGCGGAAGCGTGCCTTCCCGCTGTTCGGCTGACGGCACCGAGGACCGCGCCTAGAAGGGCGGCGGCTCCTGCGGGTCGCTCATCTGTAGCGGAGGCGGCTGCCAATTCGGTGCCAGCTCTTCGGGTTCGATGGGATCGTTGACGAAGCGGGCGAACGGGCTGGTGCTCGGCTTGGTGATGGTGGACTCGCCGTGGAAGAACTCGCGAAAGCGGCGGAACTCATTGCGCCAGCACCGGACCCGGATCTCCTCCCGTGCCGCCCGATTGCGGTGGCGGGTGATCCTGCCGGCGTGACGGGTGGCGCACATCTGGTTCCGGCGCGCGGCGACCACGTCCGGGTCGGGTATGCGGTGGCGACCAGTGAGGTCGGGGAACAGCGTGGCCCCACCGGGTGTGGTGGTGTAGGTACGGCCGGTCGGTGAGGTCCACACGATGGTCCCATCGGCCAGTTGCCGATCGCGCCAGCCCTCGTCGAAGGTTTTGCGGCGGTGATGCTCTCGGCAGTAACAGCCGAGATTCTCGGCCACTGTCAACCCGCCGGACGCGGGGTCTGCGTGGTTGAAGGGCTCGGTGTGGTCGATGTCGCATCGCGCGGCGGGCACGGTGCAACCCGGGAAGCGGCAGGTCAGGTCGCGTGTGCGGATGTAGTGGGCGAGCGCGGCGGTGGGCCGGTATCGATGGGCTTGCTCGAGACTGACCTGCGGCAGGGCGATGAGGCGGCGCGTGGCATCGCGAGCGAGTTCACGCACCAGTTCGGCGTCGATCACCCCGTGCCCGGCGAGATAGCCGGGCTGGTCACTGCGCCCGGTGACGGTGTCGGCGGCTGCGACGATATTCAGAACGACCGGCGCGACCGGGGCCGGTGGTTGGTCACGCACCGGGCAGTCCGGTGTGCCGCAGGCGCAGGCCAACTCAAGGCGGCCGTGCCCCAGGGCGTTCAGTGAGTCAGCGCGACGCTGCGTCAATGAGCGCGGATCGCGCGGGCACACCCCGGCGGCCATCGTCGACAGACGCCGATCCAGCACCGCGCCGTCGGCACGACTCAGACTCGCCCGCACGCGAGCCATCCCGTCGAGATCGGGCCGGACGTCGACACGCCGTTGGTCATAGGCCGCGGTGCGGCGTGCCTTGGCCGCCGCGACGTCCATCGAGGTGACCACGGCGTCGATCGTGGTGATCAGTTTCTCCCGTGACCAGCACCGCCAGCTGCCGATCTGCTCGGCCAATGCGGCGTCGACCGCGTTGATCACGTCGTCACGTACCAGCTCGGTGCGCGTGCAGATCAGCTCGGTGGCCCGCCAGTCGATGTGCCCGGCGGCCAGCGCGGCAGCGACCGCTGGCAGCCGCACGGCCAGGGTCTCGGCGTGCCCGACCAGCACCCGGGCGCCGGCGGCGGTCATGTTCAGGGCCGCCGACACCTCGGCCGCGGTGCGGTTGAACCCGCTCATCACCGCTGCCACGTCTTCTTCGGCGGCTAGCTCCTGCTCGGTCCGCCGGCCCAGCAGCTCGGCGATCGCCGCCAACTTGCGCGCCATCAGCATCGACTCCTGCCGATGGGCGTCGTCGACAGCCGCGACCAGATCACCGTCAGACCATTCTTCGAACACATGTTCGATTATAGATGCTCCCACCGACACGTCCCCGCGCCAGTTAAAGTGCTCAGCCGAGGGGGTCGCCCATGCTCACCATCGCGCGGCGGACCGCCGGACTGTGGTGGCGCACCTGGCCTCGGCTGGTCGCGCTGTACCTGGCCGGCTGGTTCGTCCGATACTGGGTGTTGCAGTTCGCGATCTCGATCGGCCTCGATCACGGCGAACTGTGGGGCAGCATCATCATGGCCGTCGTCCCGATCGTCCGTCTGTTGACCTACCTCGGGATGTTCCTCGTCATCCGGTCCGAGACACCCGGTCTCCAACACGTCGACGACGGCGGCGCCGGAGTGCCGCGCGGGGTCATCGACGTGACCCTGACGGCGGTCCTGCCCTTCCTCGTCATCTACACACTGTGGAAACTCGTCGTCGAGGACTTCTACGTCTACTTCACGACCGTCAACATCACGACCGTCTACGAGGGCACGCAGGACCGCGTGGCCCAGGTGGTCAACCACACCGCCGGAGCGCCGCTGATCACCGTCATCGTCGTCGCGTTCCTGCTGCGCCAGCTGATCACCCGCTTCCGCGACCGGCTACCGGCGGCGATGATGCTGCTCGCCGTCTACTTCCAGGTGCTGTGGCTGTTCCTGACCATCCAGGCTTCGTTCGCCGCACTCTTCGGCACCGCCGATTGGATCGCTCAGCGACGAGTCGTCGTGTGGTATAGCGGTATTCGCGAAGAGGTGCTGTCACACCTGGGCGTGATCGGCAGGTTCTACGAATCCCTGACCGCCGCGCTGGGCCCGCTGGCCCAGGTAGTGGCGCTCTCGCTGGCGTGGCTGGCGATCGCGGGTGCCGTGTACGGCACCCCGCTGACCCCGACATGGCAGGGCGGCCGGCGCGCGTTCCTGGGCCACCGCGGCGACGTCGCGGCGGCCCGCGCGATCGACAGGGGCAAGAAGACCCTGCAGCCGCGCTGGCAGCGGATGCCCGCGACGGTCCAGGAGCGGGTCGTCGAGTTCGTGCGCGGACAGCTCGGCATGTTCGGCCCCATCGTCGACGCCGGCCGGTTGATCCTGCACGGCGGCGTGCTACCCATCGCGTTCTTCGTGCTGGTCTACACGGGTCTGGTCGTGCTGGCTCCGGGCAACGCCTACTTCGATCCCACGGTCACCGACGGCTACCTGTTCCGGGCCGTCGCCGTCGCGCTCGGCCCGCACCAGTGGGCCTGGTGGCAGGCCTTCGACGACACGATCCGGCTGGTCATCGACGCCGCCATCGATCCGATCCGGATCTGCCTGGTGGCCGCGACGTACTGGTTCTGTGTCGATCAGGTCCGCGCTCAGCACGCGACGTCAGGTCTGGAACCGGATCACCAGCGGTGACTCGTCATAGCTGGTGAATGCCGGCGCATCGGCGTTCTCGGAGTCGGAGTCAGAGCCGGAGTCAGAGCCGGGTTCGGGTGTCTCGCCCGGCTGCAGCAGCACCTCCACGGCGCTGATCGTGGCACCGTCAGGCACGTACATCGCCACCAGCAGCGGGCCGTCCTGACTGCAGACCGTGGTGAGGTGCTGCCGGTAGGCGAACTGGAACACCGACATGTCGGTCGCCGTCGTCGTCCAGCGCCGTGGTCCCTCGACCATCGACGCCGTGCAGAACTGAAAACCGTTGGGAAGTCCCGCCTGCCGGCCGTCTCTTTCGCGATCGAGCACGTAGCTCGCGAGGCGGCCGCCGTCCGGAGGCTCGCCGGTGGAGGGGAGTGTCACCGGCGTCAGCCGCCACCGCATCCCGAACACGTCAGCCCACTGCCCGGCGGCCACCGACTGCACCGGCCGGGTGTACCCGAGTTGGCGTACCCACTGCTTGTAGGTCACCGTGCCCGCGATCGCCGCGACCATCACCGCGATCACCGCGAACGCCCACCAGTTCGACCTCAGCCAGCGCCTCACGACGCCGCCGCCTTGTCGAGATCCAGCTGCGGCAGCGCATCACCGGGCACCGGCAGCGGCACCGCGATCGCCGAATCCAGCGGCGCGGGCATCGGATTGCCATAACGATCGGCGGTCTTGTTGTACACCAACAACTCTGCCGACGTCGGAACGGAGGGCACCTCGAACGCGACGACGTTGCGCTGCGTCAAACCCGGGGGTGCGTTGCGGGAGAACCCGCTCAGCGGCGATGTGAACCGCCTGCCGTCGGCGGTCAGCTCGAACACCGGCGATTCGGCAGACAGCAGCGGTTCGTAACTGAGCGTCACGACGAGCCATACCCCGTTGGTCGACATCCGCACCGGCACACCGTCGTTGGTGAAGGCCACCACGCGGGCCAGGTGCACGTCGTGCACTGTCACCGCCAGGTTGCGGCCTTCGACGTGCTCGCCGACCGCGCCGGTCACCTCGATCGGTGCCCACGACTGCATCTTGGTGGGCAGCTGCAGCCACAGCCACGTCGCCGCCGCGAGCATCGCTGCCGCGGCCACTACCCGAGCGATGGGGATGAGCCGGCGGGTCACCGGTACGCCTGCGGGGTGAGCGTGAGGTCGCCGTACTCCGAGGCGTCACCGCCGAAATCCTCGGCGATCCGGAACGTCGAGATGAACGACGACATCGCCGGCATGCGGACGCCGATCTGCGGCTCGTCGGCCAACGCGGCGGCGGGCACCGCCCACACGAAGCGGTAATCGGTGGTGAACCCGGGTTCCACGGTCGGCATCGGCTGCCCGTCGCGCAGCCGCACCGCGGTCTTGAAATAGGCTGGAACGCCGGTGATTCCGATGACTCCGGTGATGGCAGATGGTCGGGGACCCGCGCAGTCGCCGTCGGTGCCGATGACGGGGAGCGAGTTCGGCAGGGAGACCGAACGATCCGCGACGCTCTCGATCGTCGCGTCCACCGTGAGGAACCGGCACTGCGCGGTGAGTGTGCGCAGTCCGGCGACACTGGCGGGCAGGGCGGCCGCTCGCACGGTGATGCGCAAGGGGCCGTCGTCATAGGCCTGCCCCATCGCCACGGTCGTCACCCGGTCCGCGGTGTCCAGACCGCCGAACACCGCCGTCGCACCGATCACGATCAGCGCTGCCACCCATTTGAGCCGGCCCAGTGACAGTCGGCGCCAGGGTGACTCGGTGGGCGTCATGACGACGCCAGCGTCACCACAACGGGGGCGTGATCGCTCGGCGATCCGACCCGGTCCTTACCGGTCTTGCGTTCGTCGCGGGCGATCTCGGCATGCTCGACGCGGGCCGCCAGAGCCGGCGAGCCGAGGATGAAGTCGATCCGCATGCCGCGGTTCTTCGGGAAGCGCAGCTGCGTGTAATCCCAGTAGGTGAAGACGCCCGGCCCGGGCGTGAACGACCGCACCACATCGGCGAATCCGGCGTCGACGACGGCGTCGAACGCGGCGCGTTCCGGCCCGGTCACGTGCGTGCTGCCCTCATAGGCCTCGACACTCCACACGTCGTCATCGGTCGGTGCGATGTTCCAGTCACCGACCAGCGCGATCTGCGCAGACGGATCGGCCGTCAACCACGACGACGCCGAATTTCGGAGCGCTGCAAGCCATTCCAACTTGTAGTGATAGTGCGGGTCATCGACGGTGCGGCCGTTGGGCACGTAGAGGCTCCACACCCGCACCCCGCCGCACGTCGCGCCCAACGCCCGCGCCTCGGCGGCTGCGCCGGGATCGTCGCCCCACACAGGCTGACCGTCGAAGCCCACCGTGACGTCGTCGACGCCGACGCGCGACGCGATGGCCACCCCGTTCCACTGGCTGAACCCGCAGTGCACCACCTCGTACCCGAGCGCCGCGAACGGCATTGTCGGGAACTGCTCGTCGGAGCACTTGGTCTCCTGCATCGCAAGCACGTCGACGTCCGCGCGCTCCAGCCAATCGGTGACCCGATCGACCCGGGCGCGAATCGAATTGACGTTCCACGTCGCCAACCGCATGCCGTTCACAGTAGATCCTCGGCACGCACATAGCGGGAGCGATGGTGCAGCGTGAAGCCCATCTGTTCGTACAGCCGCCGAGCGCCGTCGTTGTCCGCGACCACCTGCACGTAGGCCCGCGTCGCGCCGCGCGCGCCGGCCCACCCGAGCAGCCCTTCACACAACCGGCGGGCCAGGCCCTGGCGGCGGGCCGAGGTGACGACGTGCACCGCCGACACGCCTGCCCAGCGGGTGCCGTCCGGCGCCTCGGTGACCGCGACCCGGCCCACCGCGGCACCGGCCAGTGCACCGAACCCGACCTCGCCGTCCACCACCGCGGTCAGTACCGCCGCTGGCACGTCGCGCTGGTACAGCGTCAACCAGGCGTCGTCGGGCACGGCGGACACACTGACCTGACCGGGATCGCCCGGCTCGACATCCGCTGTCATGACCAGGTTCTCGGCGTCGGTGGGCACCCCATCGGGAATGCGGAACAGCCGATCCGGTGCGGAGATCAGCGCGGGCAGCCCACGTGCGGCATACCAATCGGCCACGGCGGCGATCTCGGCGTGGGACGTGAACTGCAGTGGCACAGCCGAATTGGCCCGCCGCGTGACACCGGCGCCGAATCGTAGGAACCAGCCGTCCAGCCACTCCTGCTCGGTGCCGGGCCAGGCGAGCGCTGCCGCGTGCTCGAGATTGCGGATCGCCCCGGCGCGCACCGGCTGCTCGGGAACCACCCGGAACGCGACGACGTCGTCACGGGAGATCGTCACCAGCTCACCGTGGCGGGTGCGCACCGAGACCGCGGGCTCGACCCCCTCGACGTGACCGATCACATCGGTGAACGGGCGCGCCTCGTCCGCCGGGAGGCGGTAGCGCAGGCTCACCCGGGCGCCGAGCGGTGGCAGCTGCGGCACGGCTCAGTGACCGAACGGATCAGGATCCTTGCCCGGCAGCCACGTCAGACCGGGGACGCCCCAGCCGTGCGACTTGACTGCCCGCTTCGCGCTGCGGGCGTTGCGGCCGACCAGCCGGTCCAGATAAAGGAAGCCGTCCAGATGCCCCGTCTCGTGCTGGAGCATGCGGGCGAACAGGTCCTCGCCCTCCAACGTGATCGGTGTGCCGTCGGCGTCGAGGCCCGTCACGCGCGCCCAGGACGCACGCCCGGTCGGGAAGGACTCGCCGGGCACCGACAGGCAGCCCTCGTCGTCGTCCTCGGGGTCGGGCATCGTCTCGGGGACCTCGGAGGTCTCCAGCACCGGGTTGACGACGACGCCGCGGCGCCGCAGTGTCTTGCCGCGGGCGTCGGCGCAGTCATAGACGAAGACCCGTTTGGCGACGCCGATCTGGTTGGCGGCCAACCCCACTCCGTTCGCGGCGTCCATGGTGTCGTAGAGATCGGTGATGAGATCGGCGAGATCGGCGGGCAGAGACCCGTCGTCACCGACGGGGATCGGCTCGGTGGCGTTGTGGAGAACCGGGTCTCCCACGATGCAGATCGGTCGAACGGCCATGCCGGAAATCTTAGGGTGGCCCGCGTGGGCGCCGACTCGCGGTCATTGATGCCGATGTCCGTGACCGAGCCGTGATTGAATACCACCCGAAACCACACTGGTGTCATTTCGATCGTTGGAAAGGTCCAAGAGGCGATATGGACGGCGCGATCGCGCGGAGTGAGAAGTCAGGGGACTCCGCACACGGCGCTGAACCCGCCGACGGTCTGACCCGTCGGGAACACGACATCCTGGCGTTCGAGCGGCAGTGGTGGAAGTACGCCGGATCCAAAGAAGACGCCATCAAGGAGCTCTTCTCGATGTCCGCGACCCGCTACTACCAGGTGCTCAACGCGCTGGTGGATCGGCCAGAGGCACTGGCGGCAGATCCGATGCTGGTCAAGCGGCTGCGCAGGCTGCGTGCGAGCCGGCAGAAGGCGCGCGCGGCGCGGCGCCTCGGCTTCGACGTGACCTGACGCCATCGGCGAGCCGATACAGTAGGCGCCGATGAACCAGCGAGAATCCTCGGGACTGCCGATCCGGGCCATGGTGATGGTCCTTCTCTTCCTCGGCGTGGTGTTCCTGCTCGTCGGCTTCCAGTCGATGGGCGGCAGCGACGACGACTCCGGCAGCAACTCGATCGCGACGTCGATCACCAGCACCCCCACCACACCGTCGAGCACTGCCGCGCCGGCGAAAGCCGAGGTGCGGGTGTTCAACATCTCGTCCACCGAAGGCGCCGCGCAGAGCACCGCCGACCGGCTGCGCGAGGCGGGCTGGAACGTGACCGAGACGGGCAACCTGACGCTGCCGGACACGACGGTCACCACGGTGTTCTTCAGCGATGCCCCCGGTGAACAGCAGGCCGCCGAGGAGGTGGGCCGGTTACTGGAAGCGCCGGTGGCGCCACGGCTGCCCGAGCTGACAGAGCAGCCACCGGGCGTGATCGTCGCGGTCACCGGTTAGGCTCGTGCACATGCGCAGGACCGTCGCCGCCGCCACCTTGTTCGCAGCGCCCGCACTCGCGTTGGCCGCCTGTTCGCCTCCGGGCGACGTGCCCACCGATGCGCCGGGCACCACGCCCCCTGTCTGGACCGGTGCGCCGTCGCCGTCGTCGTCGGCCGGCGAGGAAGGCTCGGGTGAGGCTCAGGGTCAGGCCCCGGCCGCCGGCGGGGAGACGTTGAAGGCCGATCTCAAGACCGCCGACGGCACCACGGTCGCGACCGCCGACATCGCGTTCTCCGGTGGGTACGCCACCGTGACCGTGCAGACCTCGGCGACCAGCCAGCTCACTCCCGGCTTCCACGGCCTGCACATTCACTCGGTGGGCAAGTGCGAGGCCAACTCGGTCGCCCCGACCGGCGGCGCCCCGGCGAACTTCAACTCCGCGGGCGGCCATCTGCAGGTGCCCGGCCACAGCGGTCATCCCGCCAGCGGCGACCTCGCGTCGCTGCAGGTGCGCGAAGACGGCTCGGCCAAGCTCATCACCACCACCGATGCCTTCACCGCCGACCAACTTCTCGGCGGCGCCGGAACGGCCATCATCATCCACGAGAAGGCCGACAACTTCGCCAACATCCCGCCGGAGCGCTACCAGCAGGTCAACGGCGCGCCGCCGCCGGATCAGACCACCCTGGCGACCGGCGATGCCGGAGCTCGGGTGGCGTGCGGTGTCATCACTCGGGGCTGACCGTCGGGCCGACCGCATCGACTTCGCCGGGTCCGCCCGGCCGACACTCGGTGTCGAGTGGGAGTTCGCGCTCGTCGACGCGCAGACACGCGACCTGAGCAACGAGGCCGCCTCGGTGATCGCCGAAGTCGGCGAGAACCCGCGCGTGCACAAGGAATTGCTGCGCAACACCATCGAGGTCGTCACCGGGGTGTGCGACAGCACCCCCGAGGCGATGGACGATCTGCGTGCCACCTTGCGACCCGTGCGCGACATCGTGCGCGGCCGCGGCATGGAGCTGTTCTGCGCGGGCACCCACCCGTTCGCGAAATGGTCGGCGCAGCAGCTGACCGACGGACGCCGCTACGCCGAGCTGATCAAGCGCACCCAGTGGTGGGGTCGGCAGATGCTGATCTGGGGCGTGCACGTGCACGTCGGAATCTCCTCGGCGCACAAGGTGATGCCGATCATCACCTCGCTGCTCGACTACTACCCGCACCTGCTCGCGCTGTCGTCGTCGTCGCCGTTCTGGGACGGTGAGGACACCGGCTATGCCAGCAACCGCGCGATGATGTTCCAGCAGCTGCCGACCGCGGGCCTGCCGTTCCACTTCCAGGAGTGGCGCGAGTTCGAAGGCTTCGTCGCCGATCAGAAGAAGACCGGCATCATCGACCACATGAACGAGATCCGTTGGGACATCCGGCCTTCCCCGCATCTCGGGACGGTGGAGGTGCGGATCTTCGACGGGGTGTCGAACCTGAAGGAACTCGCGGCGCTGGTCGCTCTGACGCACTGCCTCATCGTCGACCTCGACCGCCGACTTGACGCGGGGGAAACGCTTCCGGTGATGCCGCCGTGGCATGTGCAGGAGAACAAGTGGCGCGCAGCGCGTTACGGGCTGGACGCCATCATCATCCTCGACTCCGACAGCAACGAGCGGCTGGTCACCGAGGATCTCGATGAGCAGCTCGAGCGGCTGACGCCCGTGGCCCGATCGCTGGGTTGTGTCGACGAACTCGCCTCCGTCGCCGACATCTACCGCGACGGCGCCTCCTACCAACGTCAGCGGCGGATCGCCGAAGAGACCGACGGGGATCTGCGCGCCGTCGTCGACGGGTTGATCGCCGAGCTGGTGATCTGACGTGCCGACGATCCCGATGTTCCCGCTCGAGGTGGCCATGCTGCCGGGAGAGACGTTGCCGCTGAAGATCTTCGAACCGCGCTACTCGGCGCTGGTGCAGGCGTGCCTGGCCGTGCAGGACCCCGCGTTCGGCGTGGTGCTGATCGCTGCGGGCCGGGAGGTCGGCGGTGGTGACAGCCGCAGCGACGTCGGCACCGTCGCGCACATCACCGAGTACCAGGACCTCGGCGCCGGTCAGTACGTGATGAAATGCGCCATGAGAGAACGGTTTCGGGTTCTCGAATGGTTACCAGACGCACCGTATCCACGGGCGGTGATCGAGCTGTGGCCCGACGAGCCGGGCGCGACGGTGACCGCCGATTCGATCCGAGAGATCGAGGACCGGATGGTGTCGCTCTTCGAGAGGATCGCCGCGGCGCGGGGCGCCGAGGTGAACGCGCGCGACATCGTGGTCGGTGCAGACGAATCCGGCGACGCGGCACTGTGGTTGTACGCGTTGACCGCTCGGCTGCCGATGGGCCAGGCTGACCGCTACTCGATACTCGCCGCGCCGACGGTGGCCGACCGGGTGGCCGCGCTGTCCGAAGCCGTCGACACCGTCACCGCGATGGTGGAGTTCCAACTCTCGGAGTGATCACTCGCTACTAAAGTCGTGGCCTCGCAGACGCTGCAGTGCCCGGCCGTCGGTGAGTTCGTCGCGCGACTCGGGATGCAGCCAGTAGTGGCGCACCATCCAGTAGAGGGCGGGACCACTCGAGGCGAACCGATCGGCGTTGGCAACGACGAGCGGCTTGCCGTCGCCCAGACTGAAGACGATCGGATTCCGCGCTTTGGTGTCCGCGTGATCGGTGATGGCTTGTATCTCGTTCCATCGCGCGACACGCGTGCGGAGAGTGTCGCCAAAAGCAATGCCTTCCAGGCCGATCCGCAAGTATCCAGTTTCTCGGCTCCGCGCGAAAGCCAACAGTCCAAGTACCGAGAGAACCAGTAGAGAAACGAGAAGATAGCGGCTGACTGCCGATACGGATCCGAACCACACGGTGAACGACGAGCCGACGACGCCGCCGACGAGGGCACCGCCCCACGTCCGTGCGATGGCTGGGTGAAGGCGTACCGTGGTACCCGAATCACTCCACCCGGCATACGTCTTCGCCGACGCCTTGAAGGTCAGCACGAGGGCAACCACGCCGCCAGTGCAGAACACCGCAAGTCCTGCCGAACCGAGCGTGCCGGTCAAGGACGCGCGCTGCGCAGCTAGGAGTGTCTGGACCCAGAATTGGATGGACCCTCCTATGAGCACGGCGACGCCTAACCAAGCAAGGGGCGACAGGCCAGGAGACCAGTTCGGCGGCGGCGTCACTCGATTCATGAGCCACAAAGCACTTCGCCGACCCTCTTGCCCACAGACGTCATCCACGAGCCTGCAGCCACCGACGACACGACAGCAAGGCCCACTGTGCTGCCCGGGATCGGAATGGGCGCGCCCACGGCTGCGCCGCCCGCGGCTCCGGCTGCATTGCCTGCGAGGCCGAACGTGCTGGCGAAGACCGACACGCACTTGTCAGCGGGGGTCGGGGCCCGCAAGAAGTCATACATCGCAGTCATTGTGCCCAGCGCCATACCACCGTATTTCGCTCCGGCCCCGACCTTCTCGACCGCATCCATCGACAGCATGGGAACCTTGCCGCCGTCATCAACGTGGGCTTCCACTCCAGTCAGCACTTGGCCGATGCTTTCCGGTACGGACGTGAGCAGCGGGCTGTCCGGTGGAATCACGGCGCTCCTGCCGTCGGGAAGGTTGATCGACGCTGACACAACACCTTCCGGTGTCTCGCTCACAACATACTGGGTGCCGTCAGCCCAGTTCATGATCGTTCTCTTGTATCCACCCGACGTTCGAGTTGAGCTGCTCCGCGAAATGATGTTTCCGTTCGCGTCTATGTGCTCCTCCTCGACCATGTCCGGAACGCCGCGGTCGTAGTCCTCTTCGTACTCTGTGATGACATGCCGGCTGCCATCCTGCATGATCAGTGTCTCTTCGAAGTGGCCCTGCTCGTTGTAACGGGATCGCGTTTCCCGAACCGTCGTACCCATCTCCTCGCCACGCACCGTCGCCTGCTGCAGGAAGCCCAACGCGTTGTTCGGATTCGGAACATCGTCGGCGGGACGTTGAGCAGCGGGCACCATCAGTCCTGGTAGTCCGCCGCCAGGCGGGGTGAGGCCGAACGGCTTCGCGGCTGCCATCACAGAGTCGGCCGTCGCGGTGTCGGCATCGCCGACGGCGAGCAGCAGATGGTTGACTTCGGCCTGTTCGGTGGCGACGAGCTTCATCAATTGGGAAATCTCGTCGGCGGATTGCGAGCCCGGATCGATGAGTACGACCCAGCCCTCCGTGACGTTCAGTGGTCCTCTATCGATATCGTCAGCCTTGTCCAGCAGTGCTTTCCGCGCAGCACCGATCATTTCGGCGCCTGCCCCGAGAGCTTCGGCGATCGCAGCGGTGTACTCGCTGAATTCGACAGAGCTGTGATGTGCGCGGTCGAACATCTCGGACGCGGCGTCATGGGCTGGCCCCTCCCATGCCCTCGTTTCCGGCATGATCGCCAATTGAACCTTCACGCGGTCCACCGCACCCTCCACGGATTCTCCGGAGGAGCGAACGTCCGAACCGGTAAATCTCAGCGCGTCGGGGTTCCAGCTCTCGAGGCGCGAGCGTGACGGGAGCACGAGTCAGAAGACTCCCGTGAAGCTTCCGGCCAGATCGGCATCCGTGACCTCATAGGCCTTCCCCGCGCCTCGCACCGCCTGTCCCATCTTGTCGACGTTCGCGGCGATGGCGTCGGCTTGTGTGGCGACATGTCCGCCGACGAGCCGCGCGGCCCACTCGGTCGTAGAACCTGCCAGCCCCGCGGCCGCCTCTGTTACCTTCCCACCCACGTCCGCGCCGCGGATTGACGTTGAAGCTGTCTCCACCTGGCTCGCAAACGCGCGCAGGATGTCGGGATCCACCATCAAGGTCACATTTTCAGAGATTACTGCAGACCCGGCACGGGTCCCGACGCCAATTACCTGACTTATAGCAGA
The DNA here is from genome assembly GCF_055419625.1 of Mycobacterium sp. IDUB_1. Lineage (NCBI taxonomy): Bacteria > Bacillati > Actinomycetota > Actinomycetes > Mycobacteriales > Mycobacteriaceae > Mycobacterium > Mycobacterium sp. IDUB_1. The sequence goes on from NZ_JBVAYA010000001.1 coordinate 1,287,772, forward strand.
ACGGCGTGTAGGAACGTGTACGCGGGCGCGTCCTCGTGCGCCCGGTGATAGCGCCGCATGGCATCGCGGGCGTCGGTCGAGCGCACGTCCCATCGGTGACAGCACAACGCCTGTGCCACTTCGGCATTCGCGACCTCCACGCCGAGGTGGCTTCCCCGGGCGCTGTAAAGCGTGATCTGCTCGATCAGCGTTTCTACTGCATCGTCGGCCAGGTTCGGCACCACGCTCTCCGCCAGCCACGCCGTCGGCTCGTTGTGGTCGAAACCGGCCTCCCGCAATGCTTTCGGCCAGTCATCGGTCCCATTGGCAGGCACCGGTACGTACTTGGCACCTAACTGCGCGTCGGAGGCGTCCATGATCCGTGTCTTGTGTGCCAGCACCACAGGCTCGTCGACGTCGAAGACCACCGCGTCGCTCAGCCACGGCAGTCGCCATGCCCGCGTGTCCAGGCCTGCGTCCAGCACCACCACCTGCGACACCCCCGCCGCCCCGGCGGCCAGGATGTAGTCGTCGAACCATTTGGTGCGCGCCGCCGAATATCCCGGCCCCGATGCAGGCAGCTCGACCTGCCCCGCGCCGACCAGCAGCAGATGTGCGTACGGATCGGTGAACAGCGGATGGTCGGCCTCGGTCTCCGCGGCGCGGACCGCAGCGGCACTCAGGGCAGTGCGACCCTGCTGGTCACCGCTGGGGCGCATCATGGCCGCCGGGTTCCCTGTCCTCGGCGAAATCATGCATCTCGTCGGTGGTCATCAGATCGTCGCGGACGTTCTGCTCGCGGTAGGCGAGCTGGCCCACCCGGTTCGCGATCACCGGTGCGGTGATCGCGGTGAACAGCCCGGTCAGGATCAGCATGCCCACGTCGACGTGACCACGCAGCCGCAGCGCCGCGCCGAGCAGCACGAGCAGGAGTCCGAGCACCTGGGGCTTGGTGGCAGCGTGCATGCGCGACAGCGTGTCGGGGAAGCGGACCACACCGATCGCCGCCGTCAGAGCGAGCGCTGATCCGCTGAGAATCAGGATCGCGGCGACGATATCGAAGGCGTTCATCGCGCCGGCCCCTTCTCCGCCGGGTCGGCGACGTCGGGGACGCGGAACCGGGCGACACTGACCGAGCCGACGAACGTGATCAACGCCAGCGCGGTCAGGCTGTAGGTGACCGTGGTGTCCAGACTGAATGCCGCCCACGTACCGATCGCGCACATCGCAACGGCGACGAGGGTGTCCAACGCGACCAGTCGGTCAAGGGTGGTCGGACCCAACAGCATCCGGAACATGGTGGCCAACGCTGCAGCCGACAGCATGGCGCCCGCGATGATCCACACGACGGTCACAGCGCGTCCTCCTTCTGCGCGGAAGGTCGCCAGTCGCTGTCCCGCTCGAACGAGGCGACCAACAGCTTCTGCAGGTTCGCCACCTGCCGGTAGAACCGCGCCACAGTGCGGTCGGAGCCGACGTCGAGCACGTGCACATAGATCATCCGACGCGGTTGGTCGATCTCGAGCACGATGGTGCCCGGCGTCAGGTTGATGATGTTGACCGCCAGCACCAACACCAGATCGGATTTGATCGCCAGGTGCACCCGCAGCACCGCGGTCAGCGGCGGGGGCCCCGGCTTCAGCGCGAGCGCGGCGACCTGCACCGACGAGCTGAGCAGGTAGTAGACGACCGTCACCATCAGACGCAGCAGCGGGATCGGGTGCAGCCTGCCCTCGACGGGAACCGGCGGCAACGGCAACAGCAGCGTGATCACCAACGCGACCAGCAGGCCGGACAGGATGTTGGCCGCAGACACGGTGCCCCACAGCAGAACCCACACCAGGATCAGCCAGCACACCATCCAGACCCGCAGCGCGATGGTCCTCACTGATTCTCTACTCTTCGCCCGAGCGCTCATCGCGGCACCTCCCCAAGCACCGCGGTGATGTACTGCCCGCGGTCGAGGACCTCGGCGGCCGCCCTGTCGCTGTAGGCGAAGATCGGCCCGGCTGCGACGGTCAGGGCGAGCCCGACGGCGATCAACGCCCCCGTCGGCACCAGCATGCCGATCGGCATCCTGCCGACGTCGTCGCGGTCGACGAACTCGATGTCGGCGTCCTCGGGGCTGTCGAGCAGCGCCGTCGGCGCCCCGCCCGACAGGTGGCCCTCCGGGGCGTCCTCGCGGGACCGCCAGAACGCCTTGGTCCACACCCGGGCGACGACGTAGAGGGTGAGCAGGCTGGTGATCACGCTGCCCGCCACCAACATCCACGCCAGCACCGAACCCGACTCCGAGCCGGCCTCCAGGAGTGCCACCTTGCCGATGAACCCCGAGAACGGCGGAATGCCGCCGAGATTGAGCGCCGGCACCACGAACACGAACGCCAGCACAGGGCTCGCGGCGGCCAATCCCCCGAGACGCTCCAGCGTCGAGGCCCCCGCCTGACGTTCGATCAGGCCGACGACGAGGAACAGCGTCGTCTGCACCAGGATGTGGTGGGCGACGTAGTAGATCGCGCCCGACATGCCGAGCTGGTTGGACAGCGCAATACCGAAGACCATGTAGCCGATGTGGCTGACCAGCGTGAAGGACAGCAGGCGCTTGATGTCGCTCTGGGCGATCGCACCGAGGATGCCCATCACCATCGTGGCCAGGCCCGCGACCAACAGCACGTTGTCCAAGGCGCCGCCCGGGAACAGCAGCGAGTGGGCCCGGATGATCGCGTACACACCCACTTTGGTGAGCAGGCCGGCGAACACGGCGGTGACCGGAGCAGGCGCCGTGGGGTAGGAGTCGGGTAGCCACGTCGACAGCGGGAAGACGGCTGCCTTGATGCCGAACGCCACGAGCAGCACCGCGAACAGCGCGGTGCGGGTGCCCTCGGACACCCCGGTGAGCCGCACCGAGAGCTCGGCCATGTTCAACGTTCCGGTGGTCGCGTAGACCAGCGCGATACCGAACAGGAACACCAGCGACGACACCATCGACACCATCACGTAGGAGATCCCTGCGCGGACGCGCTCCCGGCTGGCACCGATCGTCAACAGCACGAAGCTGGCGTTGAGGAGCACCTCGAAACCGACGAAGAGGTTGAACAGGTCGCCGGCCAGGAACGCCATGAACACGCCCGCCGACAGCACCAGATAGGTGGGCAGGAAGATCGACACCGGCTGACGGCCGTCACCGTCCCGGATGCCCTGCCCGATCGCGTAGAACACGACGGCGAGCAGCACGATCGACGAGACGACGAGCATCAGCGCCGAGAGCCGGTCGACGACGAGCGTGATGCCCAGCGGACCCATGCCGGGTTCGGTGGCACCCCAGCCGCCGACCTGCAGCGCGATCGTGCCGTCGCGGTCGGCCAGATGGACCAGCACCGCCGAGACCACGAGCACAGCGCTCAGCGCGATGACAGCGATCATGCGCTGCAGCCGCGGTTTGCGACCCGCGAGCAGCGTGACAGCCGCGGCCAGCATCGGGATCAGCACGGGAAGCGGCGTGAACACCGCGGCCAGGTGGGCTCCTATCATCGGGAGCCCTCGTAACCAGGTATCGCGTCCAGCTCGTCGGGCAGATCGGTGTCACGGGTGCGGTCCGGTTCGAGCCGGCCCTCGAGTTCCTCGCCGACCTCGGTGCCGGACTGCTGCGACACGCGAATGTCCTCGGGGTCGTTGCTGACCTCTTCTCGCGTGTTCAGCCGGTAGGAGCGGTACGTCAACGCCAGCACGAACGCCGCCACACCCATCGTGATCACGATCGCGGTCAGGATCAGGCCCTGCGCCAACGGATCCGCGGTCGCGGTGTTGTCCGCACTGGTGCGGCCCCGCACCGGCGGATTGCCCGCCGGGCCACCCACCGACAGGATCAACAGGTTGATCGCATTACCGATCAGCAGCAGCCCCAACAACATTCGGGTCAGATGCCGTTCCAGCAGCAGGTACACCCCGGCGGTGGTCAGCCCACCGATCATCACCAGCGAGATCACATATGTCGTCACGACTGCCTCGCCCTGCCCATCGCACCGATCTCGTCGTCGATCTGTGCGCCCAGGCTGCGCAGCACGTCGAGCACCAGGCCGACCACGATCAGGTACACCCCCATGTCGAAGAACAGTGCGGTGACGAACTTGACCGTGCCGAGCACCGGGACGTCGATCTGGATCAGCGCCGACGACAACACCGGAGCGCCGAGGAGCAGCGACGCGGCCGCGGTGCCCGCCGACAGCGCCAGACCCGCGCCGAGGATCTTCCCGGCGTCCAGCGGCAGGGCTTCGCCGAGTTCGTAACGACCACCGGCCAGATACCGCAGCACCAGCGCGAGGCCGGCCATCAGGCCGCCCGCGAACCCGCCGCCGGGAGTGTTGTGGCCGGCGAAGAAGAAGTACGCCGACAGCACCATCATCACCGGGAAGATCAGCCGGGTCGCGACCTCGAGGACCAGCGACCGGTTGCGCGGATCGCGCAGTCCGCTGCCCCGGAGCCAGGTCACCTCCCCGGCGGCCGGGCTGTTCTGCGAGTACACCGCGAGCTTCCCGATGTCGGGCTGGCCGGCGTCGGCCACCCGGGGTGCGGCCCCGAAGCGACGGTTGCGGAACACCATCGACGCCACCCCGGTGGCCGCCACCAGCAGCACCGAGATCTCCCCGAGGGTGTCCCAGGCGCGGATGTCTACGAGGAGGACGTTCACCGTATTGGCGCCGTGGCCGCGCAGGTACGCCGCCTCCGGCAGCAGCTCGGCGATCGGGCGCCCGGACCGCGCCGCCATCGCGAACGCGGCCAGCACCGTCACCGTCACACCGACCGCGACGGCCAGCGCCGCCCGGGGCACGCGGAAGCGACGCATGTCGGCGCCGCCGGTCTCGGCGGGCAACACTCGCAGCACCAGCACGAACACCACCAGCGTCAGGGTCTCGACCAGGAACTGCGTCAACGCCAGATCGGGCGCACCGTGGAACGCGAAGATGACACCGCAGCCGTAGCCCGTCACGCCGACCAGCAGGACGGCAGCCAGCCGGTTGCGCATCACGCAGGCGGCGAACGCGGCTGCGAGCATCACCAGGCCGACGACCGCCTGCGGCGCCGACTCCCAGAGCTCGAAGTCAGGTCGGTCCCGCGCGCCGAGGGCCAGCACCGCGAGCGGCAGGAGCACCAGGGTGGTCAGGATGACCGACTGCGTGGCAGGGATGGAGCCGCGCTGCGTCACCGCCGTCAGTCGCACCGACATCACGTCTGCGCCGCGCAGCACCGCGTCGTAGATGCGGTCGGCGTTGGCCAGCGGCAGGAAAGCCAGCCGGGCACGCCTCAGCCGGCCGCGACCCGCATACAGGGCAAGGCCCGTCACCAGGACCAGCACCGACAGCAGCAGCGGAAGGTTCACCCCGTGCCAGAGGGCGAGGTAATAGTCGGCGCCGTACCCGGCGGGGTCGGGCACCTGATCGGCGTAGTCGCTCAGTACGTGGTCGAGCCCCGTCGGCCACACCCCGAACACCAATCCGGCCGTGGCCAGGATCGCCGGCGGGATCAGGAACGACACTTCCGGGCGGTGCATCTCCTGCACACGGGTGCTCGGCTGCGGCAGGCCTTTACGCCCGAACGCGCCGAACACGAAACGCGCGCTGTAGGCGGTCGTCAGCACGGAACCGCACACCACCCCGGCGAGCACGAACGGCGCGGCGGCACCCAGATTCGGGCTGTGCAGCACGGTCTCGAAGTCGGCCTCCTTGGCGACGAAACCGAGGAACGGCGGCAGCGCCGCCATGCTCGCCGCCGCGGCGCACCCGATGACGAGCAGCGGCTTGCTGCGGTCGCCGAGCCAGGCCAGCCTGCGGATGTCGCGGGTGCCGGTCGCATGGTCGATGATGCCCACCACCATGAACAGCGTCGCCTTGAACAGTGCGTGGGCGCACAGCATCGCCAGCCCGGCGAGCATCATCTCGCTGCCGCCGGCGCCGACCATCAACATGATGAAGCCGAGCTGGCTCACCGTTCCGAACGCCAGGATCAACTTCAGGTCGTACTCCCGCAGCGCCCGCCAGCCGGCCAGCAGCATCGTCAGCAGCCCCAGCCCCACCACCGTCGGCCGCCACTCCGGCGCGTCGGAAAAGCCTGGCGTCAGCCGCGCGATCAGGTAGACACCGGCCTTCACCATCGCCGCGGCATGCAGATACGCGCTCACCGGGGTGGGTGCTGCCATCGCGCCGGGCAGCCAGAAGTGCAGCGGCACGATCGCCGACTTCGACAGGGCGCCGATGAGGATCAGCACGATCGCCACCGAGGCGGCCACCCCGGTCGGGGGGTCGGCCACGAGCTCGGAGATCAGGAACGTGCCGGCGCGGTTGCCGATGATCACGATCCCGACCAGCATCGCCAGCCCGCCCAGCGTCGTCACCAACAGCGCCTGCGTGGCCGCGCGTCGGCTCATGGCGCGTTCGGCGTAGTGACCGACCAGCAGGAACGACAGGACGGTCGTGATCTCCCAGAACACGTAGAGGAGGAGCATGTTGTCGCTGGTCACCAGGCCGAACATGGCACCGGAGAACGCGACGAGCTCCGCGGCGAAGCTGGGCAGCCGTTTCTCGGTGTGCCCGTCGTGGTGGTGGAAGTAGTCGGCGCAGTAGAAGAGCACCAGCGCGCCGATGCCCAGCACCAGCACGCTCATGATCGCCGCGAGCGCGTCGAAGCGCAGCTCGATGTCCATCGAGAGATCCGGCACCCACGGCACGGTGAGCCGCTGTCCCGGACCGCTGCCGGGCCAGTTCCCGGCGACCCAGATCAGCGAGCCGAGCGGGACCAGCGCAAGCGGATAGAACGCGCGGCGGCCCCACCGGTGAACGAGCACGGGCGCCAACAGGGTGGCCACTGCATGCGCAGTGATGATGGCGAGCATGGCTCCGTTTCGTCGTGATCGGCGGGGCCTCAGTCTACGGGGCGCGCGTCACAGGCTCGTGTCCGCTCAATGTCCCGTGACCATCACCTCGATCCGGTCTTCACCGTCGGGGCCGCACACGAACAGGATCTCGTCGCCGTCGCGCAGCACGTCCCCGGCCTCCGGGACGATCAGCCGGTTCCCGCGCAGCACCGTCACCAGCGCGCTGTCCCGCGGCATCGTCAGGTCGCCGACACGCCGCCCGACCAGCGGGCTGCCTTCCGGGAGGGTGAACGAGGCCACGTTCGCGCTGCCCTCGCCGCGCAACTCGCGCGGGCCGCGACCCAGCGCCATCAACCGCACGATGTGCCCGACGTCGATGGCGCCCTCGACGGCCGCGACCATCGCCACGGGAGTCGAGACCGCCACGTCGATGCCCCAGCCCTCGGTGAACAACCACTCGTTGCGGGCGTCGTTGATGCGGGCCACCACCCGGGGAATGCCGAACTCGCTCTTGGCGAGCAGGGCCATCGCGAGGTTGGCCTTGTCGTCACCGGTTGCGGCGATGGCGACGTCGCAGATGTGCATCTCGGCCTCCTCGAGCGAGGACACCTCGCAGGCGTCGGCGAGGAACCACTCGGCACGCGGCACCGTCGCCGGCTCGTAGCGGTGGAACTCCTTCTCGATCAACAGCACCTTGTGGCCGTAGTCCACCAGTTCCTGGGCCACCGACCGGCCCACGGCACCCGCTCCGGCGATCGCGATCCGCATGGACACGACTGTGCTGATTTACTGATCGCGACACAAGTGCCTGCAGCGAGGAAACAGTGACACTGCACGAGCTGTACGTGGCGCTGTTCATCGGGGGCCTGGTGCTGCTGGCGAGCATCGCCGCCACCAGGCTGGCCACCGGAGCCGGTCTGCCGAGCCTTCTGCTGTTCCTCGGCGTGGGTGTGCTGGTCGGCGAGGACGGCCTCGGTCTGGCTTTCGACAACGCGCAGCTGGCCCAGGATCTCGGCACCGCGGCGCTGGGCGTGATCCTGGTCGAAGGCGGTCTGACGACGCGGTTCTCCGACATCCGCAAGGTCCTGGCGCCGGCCAGCGTGCTCGCCACCGTCGGCGTGCTCGTCAGCACCTTGATCACAGCGGTCGCCGCGCATGTGCTGCTCGGGATGTCGTGGCAGTTGGCGTTGCTGCTGGGGGCGATCGTGTCGAGCACCGACGCCGCGGCCGTGTTCTCGGTGCTGCGGGTGGTGCCGCTGCCGCGCCGCCTGGGCGGCCTGCTGGAAGCCGAATCCGGGTTCAACGACGCGCCCGCGGTGATCTTGGTGCTGCTGTTCAGCGTGACACCGCTGGTGCTCGAGCCGGTGACGGTGGCCGGAACTCTGGTCTACGAGCTGGCCGTCGGCGCGCTGATCGGGCTGGGGTGTGGGTTCTTCGGCGCAATGGCACTGCGCCGCACCGCGCTGCCCGCCGCCGGCCTGTACCCGCTGGCGACGTTCGGGCTGGGCATGCTCGCGTTCGCCGCCGCCGGCTCAGCGCACGCCAGTGGCTTCCTGGCGGCCTACCTGGCCAGCGTGGTGCTCGCCAACTCCGGTCTGCCGCACCGCTCGGCCACCCGCTCCTTCGCCGAAGGATTCGGGTGGCTGGCCCAGATCGGGCTGTTCGTGATCCTCGGTCTGCTCGTGTCGCCGGACGAATTGCTCGACGAGCTGGTCCCCGCGATCGTCATCGGCCTGGTGCTGCTGGTGCTCGCGCGACCGGCGTCGGTTGTCCTGTCGCTGATCGGTTTTCGCGTGGCGTGGCGGGAGCAGGCGTTCCTGTCCTATGCGGGGCTGCGCGGCGCCGTGCCCATCGTGCTGGCGACCTATCCGATCGTGGCGGGCGTGCCCGGCAGCGGCCGGCTGCTCAACATCGTGTTCATCCTGGTGGTGGTGTTCACGCTGGTTCAGGGGCCGAGCCTGCGCCGGGTCGCCGAATGGCTCGACCTGATCCCGCGCGACACCACGCGGGAGATCCAGGTCGACGCGGCGCCGCTCGACGTACTCGGGGCCGAGCTGATGACGATGACCGTCGTGCCCGGATCGCGATTGCACAACGTCACGGTTCTCGAGTTGCGGCTGCCCGATCCGAGCGTCATCACGTTGATCATCCGCGACAGCCGCGCCTTCGTGCCCGAACCGTTGACCCGGCTCCAGATCGGCGACGAGGTGATGATCGTGACGACGACGGCGACGCGGGACGAGGCCGAGCGGCGGCTGCGCGCGGTCAGCCGCCGCGGGAAGCTGGCCTACTGGTTCGACGAGTACGGCGAACCGGGGTAGCTAGTCACTCGCTGTCGTGCTGCTCGCCGTCTCCGAGTTGGTGGCCTTCTCGGCCCTCTCTGCCTTGCGGGCCTCGCGTGCTTCCCGGCGTTGCTCGCGCTTCTCAGCTCTCTCGTCCTTCTTCTCGGCGCTCTTCGCTTTCCACTGCGCGGCGACGAAGTCCCGGTCCCGCACCGACGTCTTTTTCTCGGTCGGCTCCGTGGGGGGTTCGATGACCTCGTCTGAGGTGACCATCTCGATCGGGTCGCGGTCGGGCACGGTCAACGGGAAGCCCTGCCGGGGTGAATCGGCGTCCTCCCAGCGGGCGGGCCTGTCCAACGGCGGTCGATTGATGGCGATTGCCTCGGTGTTTCCGCTCAGCGAGAGCTCGTCGATGACGACGAACAAGCCTGACAGGGCGACGTCGAAGGCGAAGTCGCCGACATTGCGCAGCACGCCCTCGCCGCGCAGCACGTCAGTCCCGTTGAACACCGCACTGGCAGAGATACTTTCGATCAGGTTCAACCCGATGTAGAGCTGCTTGCCGACGTAGCCGAGGCTGTTCAGGGCGGGCGTGACGCCTGTCCGGATCAAGACGGTGAGATCGATGAAGGCGTCGTCGATCTGGTCGGTGACGGCGGCGAGCTGGATGGCGTGGGCCGGATACACCGGTACGGCCCGCTCCACCGGTGCGATCGGGGTGGCCAGGACGGTGGCTCCCGCGACGGCCGCCGCCGAGGCAAGGCTGATTTTCTGGACGACGCTCATGGCGAGACCCCCTCAAGTCTGTGAGCTATGTCACAGCTCACGGTAGGCTCGAGAATGGGCAAAGGCAAGCGATGCCTATCAGTGCAGCTCAGCGAGCATCGGCGAAGGCGCGCAGCGACGCCACCTGCGCAGGGTCGAGCGACGGGCGCACCGCCTCGCGAGCCGCGGCGACATCCGCGGCGGTGACATCGGCGGCGTCGATGGAACGGCGCATCGCCGTGAGTGCGGCCTCGCGCAGCAATGCCACGCAGTCGGCGGCGCTGTAGCCGTCGAGGTCGGCGGCCAACGCGTCCAGGTCGACCGCGTCCGCGCCGTCGCGGGCCAGCGGCACCGACTTACCCGCCGTACGCAGGATCTGCGCGCGCGCCTCGGCGTCGGGCGGCTCGACGAACACCAGCTTCTCCAGCCGACCGGGCCGCAGCAGTGCCGGGTCGATCAGGTCCGGGCGGTTGGTCGCACCCAGCACCACGACGTCGCGCAGCGGCTCGATCCCGTCGAGTTCGGTGAGCAGTGCGGCCACCACGCGATCGGTGACCCCGGAGTCGAAACTCTGACCGCGCCGTGGTGCCATCGCGTCGATCTCGTCGAGGAAGACCAGCGACGGCGCGGAATCCCTTGCCCGGCGGAATAATTCGCGGACCGCCTTCTCCGACGAGCCTACCCACTTGTCCATCAGCTCAGCGCCTTTGACAGCGTGCACGCTCAGCCGTCCCGAACTGGCGAGCGCTCGCACGACGTAGGTCTTGCCGCAGCCGGGTGGTCCGTACAGCAGCACGCCGCGTGGCGGCTCGACTCCGAGACGGGCGAACGTGTCGGGATGCTGCAGCGGCCACAGCACCGCCTCGGTGAGTGCCTGCTTGGTGGCCACCATGTCGCCGACGTCGTCGAGCGTGACCGAGCCGACCGAGATCTCCTCGGTGGCAGAGCGGGACAGCGGCCGGATGACGCTCAGCGCCCCCGTGAGATCCTCCTGCCGGAGCGCGGGCGCGGCGTCCGTCCCGCTCGCCCTCGCCGCGGCGCGCAACGCAGCTTCGCGGACCAGCGCGGCCAGGTCGGCGACCACGAAACCCGGTGTGCGTTCGGCGATCTCCTTCAGATCGAGGTCGGCTCCTGGAACGCCGCGCAACAGCACCTCGAGCAGCTGCTCGCGTACGCCCGCATCGGGCAGGCTCAGCCCCAGCTCGCGGTCACACAGATCCGGTGCGCGCAGCCGCGGATCGACCGCGTCGGGTGTCGCGGTGGTCGCGACGAATGCGACCCCGGAAGTTGCCACCGCCGAACGCAATTCGGCGAGAACAAGCGTCGCCACCGGATCGGCGGGAACCGGCAGCAGTGTGTCGATGTCGGTGATGAGCAGCACCCCGCCGCCGTCGCGCACCGAGCGAACCGCCGATGCGACATTGGCCAGGCGATCCTCTGCGCGCAACGACCCCACCTCGGGGCCGTCGAGCTCGACGAGCCGCCGGCCGCTGCACACGGTCCGGACCAAACGGGCCTTGCCGACCCCCGCAGGCCCTGAGACCAGGACACCGAGATTGGCGGTGGCGCCGAGCGTGTGGAGCAGCTCCGGTTGATCGAGCGCGAGCTTGAGCCACTCGGCAAGCCGGCCGGCTTGGGCGTGCGCGCCTTTCAGGTCGTCGACGCTCAATGCAGGTGCCGACTCCTCGGTGACGACGTGCGCCCCCGTGCCCGGCTCCGTCGCCGGCGCGGTCGCCGACCCGCGCTGTGGCGAGCCCCAGCAGATGAGCGAATTCGGTTGCACGCTCACCGGTCCTGCGGGATCGACCTCGGTGACCGTCAACAATTCCGATGTCCACACGATGCCGACGGACGCCGCCAGCGCGGCCGTCGCCGCCGACGTCGACGTGCCCGGCCCGAGGTCGCGCGGCAGCAGTGACACCGTATCGCCGACCGTCATCACCTTGCCCAGCAGCGCCTGTCGCAACGTGGCCGGAGTGATCGACCTGCTCGCCAGGTTGGACCCCGTCAGCGTCACCGAGCGCGCGCCGTACACGGTGGCCGCGGCGACGAGCACCGGTGTGTCCTCGCGCAACCCCGCGTTGCTCAGCGTGACGTCGTCGAGCAGCGCGGTACCGGCGGGCACGCCGTCGGGCGCCTTCCCGACCACCGCGGCGGTGGTGCGCGACCCCGTCAGCGAGACCGCGTCCCATTCGCGGATGCCGAGGGCGGCAATCGCTTCCGGATGCAGACGGACCACGCCACGGCGGGAGTCCAGCGCCGAGGTGTTCAACCGCGCGGTCAGCGTCAGCTGGGCCATGTCAGCTCCGGGGCGGTCGGCGCAGACCCAGGCGCATCATCGACCGGCGGTGCGGCTGCGCCCGCCGGATCGCCCGTCGCGCGGCTCGCTGTTGCCGCGGCTTGTCCTCCCACACTTCGGGGTGGGCGGCCAGGAAGCGGCGGGTCCGGATCGCGAACGGGATGTGCACGATGTAGCCGAAGATGATCAGCAGGATCACCAGGTAGCCGTACAGGATCGACGCGGCGACACCGATGGCGAGCAGGGCCAGCAGCGGCGCCACCATGTTCGGCGGCACCGAGAACGTGTGGACCTTGCGCATCGGCAGCGTGCTGACCACCAGTAGCGAGACCCCGATCATCCAGATCACCACGGCCGGTTCGGATGTCCACCACCCGTCGCCGAACTGCATCTTGGCCGCCAGCGGGCCGATTGCGCCGATCGCACCCGCCGGGGCGGGCATGCCGACAAAGTACTTCTTCTCGTAGTCGGGCTGGTCTAGGTCCAGCATCGCGTTGTAGCGGGCCAGGCGCAGCACGATGCACACCGCATAGAGCAGCACGACGATCCACCCCACCCGCGAGTGCGACAGCAGCGTGCCGTAGACGATGAATGCCGGTGCCACACCGAAGTTCACCGCATCGGCGAGCGAGTCGATCTCCTCGCCCATCCGCGACGTGGCGTTCAGCGCCCGCGCGGTGCGGCCGTCGAGGGCGTCGAGGATCGCGGCGATGGCGAGGAACGCCATCGCTTCGGTGGGGCGGTCGTCGAGCGCGAACTTGACCGCGCTCAAGCCCAGGCAGATCGCCGCGACCGTCATCGCGCTGGGCAGGATGCGGGCGCTGACCACCGGGCCCTTCAACCGCGGCTTGCGAGGCCTCATCGCAGTTCGGCCAGCACGGTCTCGCCGGCCAGAGTGCGCTGACCCACCGAGACCAGCATCCGGGAACCGGCGGGCAGGTAGGTGTCCAAGCGCGAGCCGTAGCGGATCAATCCGTAGGTGTCGCCGATGCCGACCGGCTCACCCGGGGAGAGGTTGCACACGATGCGGCGGGCCAGCAGACCGGCGATCTGCACAGCGATCACCTGCTGGCCCTCCGGGGTGCGGATCACCACGCTGTTGCGCTCGTTGTCGGCGCTCGCGGCGGCCAGCTCGGCCGACACGAACAGACCCGGACGGTGCGCAACGGTCACCACCTCACCGCCGACGGGAGCCCGCTGCACATGGGCGTCCAGCAGCGACAAGAAGATGCTGACCCGCGGCAGCGGTTCGGCCGGTAGCCCGAGCTCGCTCGGTGGCACCTCCTCGTCGACCAGGCAGATCAGCCCGTCGGCCGGAGCGACGACGACGCCGGGACGTGTCGGTGGGGTTCGCGGCGGGTGCCGGAAGAAGGCGGCGTTGGCGGCGGCGGAGGCGAGGCCGGCGCGGCGGACGAAGCGGTTCCGGCGTCCTGCGAGCGCCACGGCCAGGCTGGCGCCGACGAACGGCATGCCTGCTGGGTGCATCGGGGGAACGGACGTGCGGATCAGCGCCACCAGCCGCGCGGGGCCTGTCTTGAGGTCGGGGCGTCTGGCCATCGTGGGGCCAATAGTACGGTGACCCCCGCTAGCGGAGGTCCCACACCTGCACGCGGCTGCCCGAGGCCACTTCGGAGGTGTCCTCGTCGATCTCCAGCAGGCAGTTCGCCGAGGCAAGCCAGCGCAGGTGATGCGACGCGGGCGGTCCGTAGCTGGTGACTGTGTCGGTGGCGGGGTCCAGTACCCCGCGCCGGAACTGCCGCTTGCCCAGCGGGGAGGTCAGGTCCTCGGTGAGCATCGCGGTGCGCCGCGGCCGCTCGGACTGCGGCAGCCCCATCGCCTCCCGCAGCGCGGGCCGGACGAACACCTCGAACGACACCAGCGCGCTGACCGGATTGCCCGGCAGTGTGACGGCCGGGGTGCCGTCGATCGCGCCGGCGCCCTGCGGCATTCCGGGCTGCATCGCGACCTTGACGAACTCGACCCCGCCGGAGGGGCCGCTCAGCGCGTCCTTGACCACCTCGTACGCGCCGGCGCTGACCCCGCCGGTGGTGAGGATCAGGTCCGCCGCCCCGGCGTGTGCGCCCAGCGTCGCCCGAAACGCGTCGACGTCGTCGCCGGTGGTGGGGGAGGCGACGACCTCGGCCCCGGCGTCGCGGACCGCGGCGGCCAGCATCACGCCGTTGGATTCGTAGATCTGCCCGGGGGCCAGTTCGGCGCCCCCAGCCACCAGCTCGGTGCCCGTCGAGACGACCAGCACCCGCTGACGCGGCGTCACGGTCAGCGTCTGCAGGCCCAGCGCCGCGGCCAGGCCGAGCGCGGCCGGCGTCAGCACCTGACCGGCCTGCAGCACCGTCGTCCCCGCGGTCACGTCCTCACCCGCACGCCGGACGTGCTGACCTTCGCGCGCGGACGCCCGGATCGTCACCGTGTCCACGGCACCGTCGGTGGCCTCGACCGGCACCACCGCCGTGGCCCCGTGGGGCAACGGCGCGCCGGTCATGATGCGATGCACGGTGCCGGGCTGCAGCGTCGGGATGTCCGTGCGGCCGGCCGGGATGTCCTCGGCGACGGGCAGGCGCACCGGAGAGGAGTCCGAGGCCGTCGCGACGTCGGCGGCCAGCACCGCGTATCCGTCCATCGCCGAGTTGTCGAAGCCGGGCAGCGACAGCGGGGCGACCACCTCTTCGGCGAGCACCAGCCCCAGGGCGTCGGCCAGCGGGAGCGCCACGGGCGGCCGCGCGGTGATCAGCGAGCCGACCAACGTGCGGTGCTCGTCGACACTGCGCATGGAGACACTGCGCATCAGACCGGGTAGCTCACGCCGGTGAGCTCCTCTGACACTGCCCATAGCCGCTGCTGGATCGCGACGTCATGGGACTTGCGGGTGGACTGCACGAGCACCGGGTGCCCGACGAGCTCACGGAAACCGGAGGGGCCGTAGTACTGGCCGCCGCGTACGTCCGGATCGGTGGCTGCCCGCAGTGTGGCCAGCGCGCCGATCTCCGGGCTGTTGGTGACCAGGCCGGCCAGCGCCGAGAAGCCGGGCAGACCGGAGCCGGGGATGTGGCGCATCAGCTCGGTGTTGGAGATGCCCGGGTGGGCGGCCACGGCGATCGTCTTCGCGTTGGCGGCGGCCAGCCTGCGCTGCAGCTCGTAGGTGAACATCAGGTTCGCCAGCTTGGACTGACCGTAGGCGGCCACGCGGTTGTAACCGCGCTCCCACTGCAGGTCGTCGAAATGGATGTCGGCCTGGATGTTGTGGGCGATGCTCGCGACCACCACGACCCGGGACCCCTCCACGGAGAGCAGGTGGTCGAGGAGCAGCCCCGTGAGTGCGAAGTGCCCCAAGTGGTTCGTGCCGAACTGGAGCTCGAAGCCGTCGGCGGTGACCTGCTTGGGCGGGTACATCACGCCGGCGTTGTCGATGAGCAGATCGATCGTCGGAAACGCCGCGCGCAGCGCCTCGGCGGCCGCCCGCACGCTGGCCAGTGACGTCAGGTCCAGCTCCTGGACCTCGACCTGCGCGTCCGAATGCGCCCGCCGGATCGTGTCTGCAGCCTGCTTGCCCTTGGCCGGGTCGCGCACCGCGAGCACCACCCGGGCGCCGCGGCCGGCCAGCACGAGGGCAGCCTCGTAGCCGATGCCGGAATTCGCGCCGGTGACGACGGCAACGCGGCCGGACTGGTCAGGAACGTCGGATGCGGTCCATTTCGCACTCATGGCATCACCCTAGGGGGTTGGCGGGTGCCCTCACGCCGTAGTCGAACACCCGCGTCATCTCGCCCACACCGGAGGTCGCCGGTGTCATGTCCAGTGGTTCGAGGTGGACCTGGATGAGCGTGAACCGCCGGGCTGATGCCGCCTCGTCGAACGCGGCCGACAGCTCGGCCCCGGTCCGGCAGGAGCGCAGCAGCAGCGCATTCTCGTCGGCGCCGAAGGCGCGCGGCAGATCCGTGTAGCGCCATGTGGCGACGTCGTTGTACGGGCTCTGTGCTCCCATGATCGCGCGCTCGATGGTGTAGCCGCGGTTGTCGAGCAGCAAGATCACCGGAGTCAGTCCCAGGCGCAGGATCGTCGAGAGTTCCTGGGCGGTCACCTGGAACGAGCCGTCGCCGACACACAGCACATGACGTCGCTGAGGCTCGGCCAGAGCCGCCCCGAGCAGAGCAGGCAGCGCGAAGCCGATGGATCCCCAGCTGGTCTGGTTCACGTACCGCAGCCCGTGCGGCAATCGCAGCCCCGAGGTGTTCTGACCGGCGGTGCCGGTCTCGGCGACCAGGACGTCGTCGGGCCCGAGGAACCCTGCGAGGGCGTCGAAGAAGGCGCGCTGGGTCAAGGGCGCATCGGGAGCAGGCGCCTGGGGCGGCGCGGGGGCAGGTGGGGGCTCGGGTTCATCGGCCGCGGCTGAGTCTGTCGCGGCCAGGACATCGGCCGTGTCGGTGCCGTAGAACACGTCCGTACCGCTCTGGATGGCGTCGGCACGCAGCCGGATATGTGGCCGGCCTTCGTAGGCCAGGGTGAAACCCGCTGTCGTGACGTCGGTTTCGGTCAGATCGCAGCTGATCAGCAGATCGGCCGCACCGAACGCCTGTTGTGCCCGTTCGGAGCCGGGCAGCAGGCCGAGATACCGCGGCGCGTCCGGGTCGGCGGTGTGCGCCGCGGGGACGGTACAGGCGTAGGGCACTCCGTGCGCGGCGCAGAACGCCTCGATCGCGGGCAGCAGCCCCCGGCGGATCGCGGGTAGGTCGACCACCATCAGCGGCCGGCGCGCCCCGGCGAGTGCCCCACCCAGGACGGCCGCAGCCTCCCGGCAGGACGACGCGTCACCTGACACGGCCCCGAGGTTCAGAGTCGTTGTCGGAACGCCGATCTCGACGTGGCTGAGATCCGAGGGCAGCTCCAGACGCACGGGGCGGTCGGTGCGGTGCGCGGTCAGCAACGCATGGTCGATGACCTCGACCGCGGTCTGCGGCGTGATCGTCTCGGTGTAGGAGGTGAACTCGGCGAAGGCTCGGTGCACGTTGCGGTACCCGCCGTCGAGCAGACTGTGGTGCAGTCGTAGGCCGTCCCGCGTCGCGTGAAGCGGCGGTGAACCCGACAGGTGGATCAGCGGGATGTGCTCGCAGTAGGCACCCGCGACACCGTTGAGGGCGCTCAGGCAGCCGACCCCATAGGTGGTGAGAAGAACGCCGGGCCGACCGCCGCGCGCGTGCCCGTCGGCGGCGTAGGCGGCATTGAGTTCGTTGCAGGTGCCGATCCAGGTGAGGTCGGGATCGGCCTCGATCAGTTCGAGAAATGCCATGTTGTAGTCCCCGGGCACGCCGAAGATGTGCGATGTGCCGATCTCGCGCAGTCGTCGCAGCAGGAACTCGCCGATCGGTTGATGTGTGGTCATTCTTTCCCCTCTGTCATCCGCGCCCGATACTGCGGCCCGCGACCCGCCCGGTGAACAGGCAGCCGCCGACGAAAGTGCCCTCCAGCGAACGTTGTCCGTGCACGCCCCCGCCACCGAACCCTGCCGCCTCACCCGCGGCGAACAGACCGGCGATCGGCGTGCCCTCCGCGCGCAGCACGCGGGCGTCGGTGTCGGTGAGCAACCCGCCCAACGTCTTTCGCGTGGTGATGCGCAACCGGACCGCGATCAGCGGCCGGTGCCGAGGATCGTCGATGGGTGCCGGCGCAGCGATGCGGAACCGGTCGGGCAGGTAGCGGCGCGCGTTGCGGATCGCGGCGAACTGCGGATCCTTGCTGTAGGCGTTGACGGCCTGCGCGTCGCGGGCCCCGATCTCGCGGGCCACCATGCTCGGGTCCAGCGGCGCCGCGCCACGCACGGCGTTCATCCCGTCGACCAGTTCGGCGATCGAGGATGCCGTGACGAAATCCTCACCCTCGTCGAGGAATCGCTGCCACAGCGGGGAAATTCGCGGGCGTACAGTCCCTTTGGCGGCCAGCCACGGGTGCTTGCCGGTGACCGCAGGGTTGAGCTCCTGGCCCGACATCCCGAACTCCTTGCGGAAGATCTCATGGTTCATGATCAGCCAGGAGTAGCTGAAGCCCGAGGCCACGACGTGACGGACGGCGCCCACCGTGTCGAAATTCGGATAGAGCGGCGGCGGGAAGCGCACCCCGGCGCCGTCGAGCCACAGCGCGGACGGGCCTGCGGTCACGTGGATTCCGTGATTCGCCCACACGGGATCGATGTTGCGTACCCCGTCGGGGTAGAACCACAGCCTGTCCTCGTTGGCGACCACCGCGCCCACTCGTCGGGCGGTGTCGAGCATGCGGCCGTCGACGTAGGCGGGATTGCCGCAGAGCATGTCTGTCGGCTCCGAACCGAAACTGCGCGTGAACAATTCGCGGGCGCGCTGCGGATTGCCGCCGACGCCACCGGTGGCCAGCAGCACCGCCGGCGCGTGCAGGACGAAGTCGCCGATCGCCTCGGATGCAGACGCGGCCCCGCGCGGGCCCGCCGAGGCGGTCAGCCGCGTCCCCCGGACGCCGGACACCGCGCCGCCCTCGAGCACGATCTCCTCGACGCGACGCCCGTACAGCCGCCGGATGTGACCGGCGGCGACCGCCGACCGCACGCGCGCCGCGAAGATCTCCACCAACCCGGGGCCTGTGCCCCAGGTGATGTGGAAGCGCGGCACGCTGTTGCCGGAGCCGAGTGCTCCGTGCCCGCCACGCTCCGGCCACACAGGCAGGGGATAGGCGCGCCAGCCCAACCCGCGTAGCCAGCGGCGCTTCTCGCCGGCGGCGAACTCGACATAGCGGGTCGCCCAGCGGCGGGCCCACACATCGGCCGAGTCGTCGGTGAACTCCGCCGAACTCCACCAATCACGCAACGCCAGATCGTAGGAGTCCCTGATTCTCAGGCGTCGCTGTTCGGGGGTGTCGACCATGAACAGCCCGCCGTAGGACCAGAAGGCCTGACCGCCGTCGTCGGCCGGCCCCTGCTGGTCGCACAGGATGACAGAGCGCCCGGCCTCGGCGATCTCGGCTGCGGCTACCAGCCCGGCCAGACCGTGACCGACGACGATCGCGTCTGCCGACTGGGGTGTCATTGCGTCGAACCCTAGTTGGGAGCGGCCCGCAGGGCCTACGGGTTGCGCGCATCCGGCGGCCGTTTACTGTCGCACCATGGCGATCGGTGGAGTGCTGTTCGACATCGACGGCGTGCTGGTCACCTCGTGGCAGCCGATCCCCGGTGCTGCCGAGACGCTGCGAACGCTGAACGAACACCAGGTGGCGTGCGCCTATCTGACCAACACCACCACGAGGACGCGGGCTCAGATCGCCGCGCTGCTCACCGACGCCGGGATGGCCGTACGCGCCGACGAGGTGATCACCGCGGCCGCGCTGACCGCCGACTACGTCCGCGACCGCTATCCCGATGCCCGCTGCTTCCTGGTCAACAGCGGGCAGATCGGCGAAGACATGCCGGGCATCGACCTGGTCTACTCGGCCGACTTCACAGGTCCGCAGGCCCCGGAGGCGCCGGACGTGGTGCTGCTCGGCGGCGCCGGACCCGAGTACACCCACGAGACGCTGTCGTGGGTGTACGACTGGATGGCCCAGGGCGTTCCGGTGGTGGCGATGCACCGCAGCACCGCGTGGACCACCACCGACGGATTACGCGTCGATACCGGCATGTACCTGATCGGCATGGAGGAGACCTCGGGGCGCAAGGCGACCGCGGTGGGCAAGCCCGCGCCCGAGGGGTTCCTGTCCGCGGCGGGCCGCCTCGGCGTCGACGCCGACGAGATGTACATGATCGGTGACGACCTGAACAACGACGTGCTCGCCGCCCAGGTGGTGGGCATGACGGGGGTGCTGGTGCGCACCGGAAAGTTCCGTCAGGACACGCTGGACCGTTGGGCCGCAGACGAATTCGCGATGCAGCCCAACCACGTGATCGATTCGGTGGCTGATCTGCCAACGCTGCTCGGGCTGTAGCGGCCGGCGTAGAAATCAACCGTTCGGCTGAGGCTTTCAGCCATCTCCCAGGTGCTTGATGGGTGGGTGACCCGACGTGGCGAGCATGCGGTCGTGCTCGGTGCGAGTATGGCCGGCCTGCTGGCGGCGCGCGTGTTGGCGGATTTCTACGACCGTGTGACGCTCGTGGAGCGCGACGTCCTGGATGACACCAGCTCCCCACGTGGCGGTGTGCCGCAGGGTAGGCAGCCGCATGTGGTGCTGGCCCGATGCAGCCAGATCATCGACGAGCTCCTCCCCGGATCGCATGCCCAACTCGTCGCCGACGGGGCCCACGAGTGGAGCGACGGGGACCTGTCGCGCGCCTACACCCGATTCGGCGGTCATCTGGTGCTCCGGTCGGGCCACGTGCCGGACCCGTCCCTGCGCAAGACTCTGTACGCGAGCCGGCCGTTCATCGAGCAGCACGCGCGCCGGCGGGTACGTGCTCTGCCGGGGGTGACCGTTGCTGACGGACACACCTTCGACGGGCCGGTCCTCGATGGCGGTGTGCTGTCTGGGGTCCGGGTGCGCAACCGCACCGACTCCGAGTCCCGCGACCTCACCGCCGATCTGATCGTGGACGCGACCGGCCGAGGCTCCAGGACGCCGGCGTTTCTGGAGTCCATGGGTTATCAGCGTCCCCGCGAGGACCGGCTCACAGTGAATGTCAGCTATGTGAGTATGTCGGTGCGCATGCCGGCTGGAGCGCTGCACGAGTACCTGTTCATCGATCTGTTCGCACCTGGCCGAACTCGTGGGTTCGCCATGTCCCGGTGCGAAGGCGACGTGTGGAATGTTCTCGTTGGCACCCTGGGTCGGGACACGAAGCCGCCGGCCAGCTCCGCGGAGTTCATCGCGCACGCTCGAGCGCTCATGCCTGCGCACGCATTCGATGCGTTGTGCAACGCTGAGCCGGTGACTGACATTGCGCTGCACAGGTTTCCGGCCAGTAGGTGGCGCCGTTACGACACGATGCATCGATTACCCGACGGACTGGTGGTGACGGGCGACGCGGTGTGCAGTCTCAACCCGATCTACGGGCAGGGGATGACGATCGCTGCCATCGACGCAATCGTTCTGCGCGACTGTCTGCGACGTGGCACCGTCGATCTTCCGCGCCGCTTCCAGCGTTCGGCCGCCCGCGGCATCAAGGTCGCGTGGCGGACCGCGATCAGCTCGGATCTCGCGCTTCCTGAAGTCGACGGAAAGCGCTCAGTGAGCACCAGAGTCAGCAATGCCTACGTCGACCGTATGCTGCGTGCCGCTGAGACCGACCCCTGGGTGGCGCAGGAACTATTGCTGGTCAACGGGATGCTCGTGCCGCCGAACCGTCTGCTGCGACCGCAGATGTGGTGGCGGATGCTCAAAGCGTCGAAGCGCTAAGGCATGAGTGAGAGCATCAGGCGCACCAATTCGGCCTGCCGATGGGTGTCGGTCTTGTCGTAGACATGTTGCAGATGGGTTTTGACGGTGGCCAGTGTCAGTGACAAGCCGTCGGCGATGGTGGACAGACTCTGACCGCGGCTGATGCGCACCGCCACCTCGGACTCGGCATTGGTGAGCGAGAACACCCGGCGCAGAAGGCTTGTGGACGGCTCGCGCTGGGTGTCAGGATCGACGACCACCACCAGAGCACTCGACTGTCCGTTGGCGCCCAGCGTCAACACATGCACGATCAGCGGCCGCGCCGATCCGCTGCGCGGAACCGGCACTGCGTCGCCGGCGCGCGTGGCGGTGTCGCGAGCCGCGCGGGCGACGGCGCGGCGCAGCTCGACCTCCACGGTGGGGGAGGCTGCGCGCAGCCGACCGCCTGAGGCCACAAAATGTGTGCTGCAACGCAACATCGCTTCAGCCGCCGGGTTGGCGTATGTCACTTTCATGTCCGCGGTGACAATCGCGGCAGGCGCGGTGAACGAGTCCGCCGGGCGCTTGACGTGGTCAGACTGACGCCGCAGCGCTGACAGTGTGCGGTGGGTCCGCAGAGAGTGCTGCAGGTGCGGAACGAGCGCATTGACTGTCCTGACCCTGTCTTCGGTCGCGAACGGCGTGCTGCGCCGGGGCGCGGCCACGAGGAACGAACACGGACGGGGGCCTTCGCCGACGCGCACGAACAATCCGTCGTCCATCTCGTAGGGACGCATCCAGTCGGCGTTGAATTCCGACCGCGGATTGAGGGCCACCAGGGATTCGCCGCTGTGCACGAGTCCCAGCGGGCTCGCGTCGACGGCGTCGAGGACGTAGTCGAGCGGTCGGTAGTACGCCTCGTAGGCCTGCATCGCTGGGGCGTCCGGGACACTGCAGTGCCGCACGTCCCTGTAACCTTCACCCCCGCTGATCAGTCCGCTGGCAGTTGCGCCCAGTGCGGTACGCACCAACTCCAGCGCATCGACCCATCGCTGCGGCGTCAGCGTCGCGTCGTGGACGCCAGTGATTATGTGCGAAAACTGCTCGATCGTGACCATTCCAACCCCCACGCACAGCGTGCCCCAGGGGAATATAACCCCGCTGAGCACCGGAAACGAGGGATCGATTGGTTCGTTTCCGGCTGTTAACTCGCGCCGCAGCACTCGGACGCCTCGATGCGCTCCTCGAGCTGAGCGCGGATGGCCGCCGCAACGGGCGGCCCGCTGCACCGACCGCCAGGCGGGGCACGTCGACAGCGGATCTGCCGAAGGCTGCCCGGGCTCTAAGCGATGACTTCCGCGACGTCGCGGAGTCTCACTGTCATGACCGACACACTGATCCTCACCACCGATGTCCACGCCGAGCCGACCGCGGTGTTCGCGGTACTCGCCGACCCCGCCAACCATCCCGCGATCGACGGGACCGGCTGGCTGAGGGAATCGCTGGATCCGGGTCCGGTGACGGAGGAGGGGCAGATCTTCCGCATCCGGATGTATCACGACAACCATCCCGACGGGTACTACGACATGGCCAACAAGGTCATCGCGATCCATCCCGACCGGACGATCGCCTGGGAGCCCGGGCAGGCCGGCGAGGACGGCACGATCGAATTCGGCGGCTGGACATGGCGTTACGATCTCGAGCCGACCGAACCGGGACAGACCCGGGTGCGCTTGACCTACGACTGGTCGGCCGTTCCTGCGCAGCTGCGCGAGCACATCACGTTCCCGCCGTTCCCGACGAGCTATCTGGAGGGCTCGATGGAGAACCTGGCGGCGCTCGCCTCAGGCCGTTAGCTCCCGCTGCAGCACTCGGATCGCCTCGATGCGCTCCTTGAGCTGATCGCGGGTGGCCGCCGCGACGGGCGGGCCGCCGCATCGGCGGCGCAGCTCGTTGTGGATCCAGCCGTGCGGCCGGCCCGTGCGGTGGTGGGCCAGCGAGACCAGCGTGTTGAGTTCGCGTCGCAACTCGCGCAGCTGCCCGTGCGTCGTCGGCGGCACCACGGCGCCTGACTCGGTGCGCTTCTGCATCTGTTCGTCCTGCCGTCGGCGCAGCAGGTCGCGCATCGCATTCGCGTCGAGCAGGCCGGGGATGCCGAGGTAATCGGCTTCCTCGTCGCTGCCGGCGGGGGTGGCGGTCCCGAACGACGCACCGTCGAAGATCACTTGGTCCAGTTCGGCGTCGGCGCCGAGGTATTCGATCTTGCCTTCGTTGTCGTCGGGCTCGTCGCGCTTCTGCTCGGCGAGCTCGGCGTCCAGCGGATCGTCTTCCGTCTCGCGGTGCGGCTTGCCCAGCACGTGGTTGCGCTGGGCTTCCATCTCGCTGGCGAGCATCAGCAGGTTCGGCACCGACGGCAAGAAGATGCTCGCCGTCTCGCCGGGCCGGCGCGAGCGCACGAAGCGCCCGATCGCCTGGGCGAAGAACAGCGGCGTCGACGCGCTGGTCGCGTACACACCGACCGCCAGCCGCGGCACGTCGACACCTTCGGACACCATGCGCACCGCGACCAGCCACCGCGACGTGTCCGCGGCGAACTGCGAGATGCGATCCGAGGCGCCCTTGTCATCGGAGAGCACCACGGTCGGCGCCTCACCGGTGATCTTCATCAGCAGGTCGGCGTACGCGCGCGCGGCGGTCTGATCGGAGGCGATGATCATGCCGCCGGCGTCGGGCACGTGCTGACGCAGGCCCCGCAGCCGGGTGTCGGCGGCGGCGATCACCGCGGGCATCCACTGGCCGGCCGGGTTCAGTGCGGTCTTCCACGCCCGCGCGGTCTGCTCGGCGGTCAGCGGCTCGCCGAGCCGGGCCGCGTGCTCCTCGCCGGCGCTGTCGCGCCACCGGGCCTCGCCGGAGTACGCCATGAACATCACTGGCCGGACCACGCCGTCGGCCAGCGCGTCGGAGTAGCCGTAGGTGTGGTCGGCCTTGGAGCGGGCGAAGCCGTCCGGCCCGGTCTCGTAGGTGACGAACGGGATCGCGCTGTCGTCACTGCGGAACGGTGTCCCGGTCAGCGAGAGGCGCCGGGTGGCGTCGTCGAAGGCCTCCCGGATCGCGTCGCCCCAGCTCTTGGCGTCACCACCGTGGTGGATCTCGTCGAACACGACGAGCGTCTTGCGGTTTTCGGTGCGCACCCGGTGCCGCGACGGGTGGCTGGCCACCTGGGCGTAGGTGACGACGACGCCGTGGTACTCCGACGACGTCTGGGAGTTCGAGTTGGAGAACTTCGGGTCGAGTGCGATGCCCTGACGCGCCGCGGCCTGCGCCCACTGGATCTTCAGGTGCTCGGTGGGCACCACGATCGTCACCGCTTCGACGGTGCCCTGGGCGAGCAGTTCGGCGACGATGCGCAGCGCGAACGTCGTCTTTCCCGAACCCGGGGTGGCGACGGCGAGGAAATCGCGAGGTTGCGCCGACAAGTACTTGACCAGCGCCCGTCGCTGCCAACCGCGAAGCGTCGGGGTGCTGGGCGCTGCATCAGCCCGCACCCACGACTCCTTTCGACCGAATCGCAGTCTAGGGCAGGCGCTTCCGCGACCGCATCCGACGCGGCGTGTTCACCTCCGGCGTGTCTGTCGACTGACCCGACCCCTACTCGACGAAGTGGTTGTCGTTCTTGACGAACCACTCGCGCCGCTCGTCGTCGGTCAGCTCCCCGAGCTGGGCCAACCCCTCGAAGTAGTGCTCCCGCGGCGCGCCAGGGGCGAACAGCATCAGCATCGTCGCGGGTTCGTCGGCCCGGTTGCCGAACCCGTGGATGCCGCCCGGAGGGACGTAGAGGAAGTCACCCGGCCCGCCGTCGGTCCACTCGCTGCCGTTGTACAGCGCCACGGTGCCGGACAGGACGTAGAACGCCTCGCTCATGCCGCGGTGGAAGTGGGGCCCCGGCCCACCGCCGCGCGGCGCGATCTGCACCCGGTACAACCCGTAGTCGCCGCCGGTGTCGCCCTGGCTGGCCAGGTAGTGGTACTGGACCAGCCCGAACGAGTCGTAGTCCGGCGGCGCGTCACCCCGCTTGAGCCACGCGCTGACCTCGGGCTGGTCGGCGGTGTAGCGAGGCGGGGGATACGGGGGGACCACCAGCGACATGGAGTCTGAGGCTAAACGGGAAAGACCACCTTCGTGAGCTCTTCGGAGACGGTCCACAGTCGGCGTTGCTGATCCAGGTCGTAGGACGGGTCACTGGAGGCGACGACGACGGGGTTGCCGCGCTGCTGGCCGATGCCGTCGGGGCCGTAGTATTGCCCGCCGAGCACGCCCGGATCGGTCGCGGCGCGCAGCGTCGGCAGGGCTCCGCGGTCGGCGGTCTGGGCGAACAGCACGGGGGCGGCGGCGAGGAACGCCCGCTCGACGGGCCGGGGCAGGTTGCGCGCGAGGTCGGTGGTCGACGTGCCCGGGTGCGCGGCGACCGCGACTGTCTTCCCGCGCGGGGCCAGCCGCCGCTGCAATTCGTAGGTGAACAGCAGGTTGGCCAGCTTGGACTGGGTGTAGGCGCCCATGCGGCTGTAGCTGCGCTCCCACTGCAGGTCGTCCCAGTGGATCGCGCCGCCCATCTTGTGGCCGTTGCTGCTGACGGTCACGATCCGGGAGCCCGGGACATCGAGGATT
Organism: Mycobacterium sp. IDUB_1; assembly: GCF_055419625.1. Lineage (NCBI taxonomy): Bacteria > Bacillati > Actinomycetota > Actinomycetes > Mycobacteriales > Mycobacteriaceae > Mycobacterium > Mycobacterium sp. IDUB_1. The sequence goes on from NZ_JBVAYA010000001.1 coordinate 1,313,951, forward strand.
CTGTCGAGCAGCAGCCCGGTGAGCGCGAAGTGGCCGAGGTGGTTGGTCCCGAACTGCAGCTCGAAGCCGTCTTTCGTGGTGCCCTTGGGTGTGGTCATGACGCCTGCGTTGTTGATCAGCAGGTCGATGCGGTCGAAGCGGCTCTTCAGTGCCTCGGAGGCGGCACGGATGGAGGCCAGCGACGTGAGGTCCAGCTCCTGGACCTCGACGGTGCCGTCGATGCGGGCTGCGGCCTGGTTGCCCTTGTCGGTGTTGCGGACTGCGACGACGACCGTGGCGCCCTTGGCGGCGAGGGCCTTGGCGGTCTCGAAGCCGAGGCCGGTGTTGGCGCCGGTGATGACGGCGACGCGGCCGGTCTGATCGGGGATGTCGGCAGTGGTCCAGTTGGTCATGGGGTGAGCTCCTAGAAAGAGGGGACGGGTTCGATTGTGCTGGTTGGTCGAGTCGGTAGGGGTGGACGGGCGGGCCGCCTCAGGCGCTGAACACCACCTTTGTCAGCTCCTCGGACACCGCCCACAGCCGCCGCTGCAGCGCGGCATCGCGGGACCGCTTGCTCGACGACACGATCTCGGGGTACCCGCGGAGTTCGAAGGGTCCTGACGGGCCGTAGTACTGGCCGCCTCGCGCGGCCGGATCGGTCGCGGCGCGCAAGGTCGGAAGGGCTCCCATCGACGCGCTCTGGGACACCGCGCGGAACACCGGATCGAGCAGCGGCAAGTGCCGGCCGAGATCGGTGTTCGATCCGCCCGGGTGTGCCGCCAGCGCGGCGGTCGACGAGCCGGCGGCAGACAACCGCCGCTGCAGCTCGTAGGTGAACAGCAGGTTGGCGAGTTTGGACTGGCCGTAGGCCACGACGCGGTTGTAGCCGCGCTCGAGCTGCAGATCGTCGAAGTGAATGTCGGCGCGGATGCGGTGACCGATGCTGCTGACGGTGACGATGCGCCCGGCCGGGGCTGCCTCGATGTGATCGAGAAGCAGCCCGGTGAGAGCGAAGTGCCCCAGGTGGTTGGTGCCGAACTGGAGCTCGAAGCCGTCCGCGGTCTCCTGCCGCGGCGTGTACATCACACCCGCGTTGTTGATGAGCAGGTCGATGGTGGCGTGCTCGCTCGTGAGCTGGTCGGCGGCGGCACGCACCGAGTCCAGCGAGCTGAGGTCGAGTTGCTGCAGTGCGACATCCGCCTGGGGCGCCTCCAGTCGGATGCGGCGGACCGCGTCCTGTCCCTTGTCGATGTTGCGCGCCGCGAGGACCACAGTGGCGCCCGCGGCGGCCAGGGCCTTGGCGGTCTCGAAGCCGAGGCCGGTGTTGGCGCCGGTGACGACGGCGACGCGGCCGGTCTGATCGGGGATGTCGGAAATGGTCCAGTTCGTCATGACGTCTCCTAGAGTAGATTGAAACGGGGCGTTCGCTCCGTTTGTCGATCACTATACGGAACGCACGCCCCGTTTATCTATTCCCGAGGAGATCGTCGTGAACCGGCCCCTGCGCGCAGACGCGGCACGCAACCGTGCGCGCGTACTGGAGGTCGCCTACGAGACCTTCGCCGAGGAGGGCCTGGCGGTGCCGATCGACGAGATCGCCCGGCGGGCCGGGGTCGGCGCCGGCACGGTCTACCGGCACTTCCCGACGAAGGAAGACCTGTTCCGCGCCGTCATCGAGAGCCGCATTCGCAGCATCGTGGCCGAGGGCAGGGCGATGCTTGACGACGTCGAACCAGGTGAGGCCCTGTTCGCCTTCCTGCGATCCCTGGTTCTGCAGTGGGGGGCGACCGACCGCGGGCTCGGCGAGGCGCTGGCCGGCGTCGGCATCGACGTCAACGCCGCGATCCCCGAGGTGGAGAGCGACTTCCTGGCGATGCTCGGGGAATTGCTACGCGCCGGGCAGGACGCGGGGACGGTGCGCGGGGGGATCGGCGTCGCCGAGGTCAAGGCGCTGCTGGTGGGGCTGCAAGCCATGCAGGGCTACAACGGCGACGCCGCGACGCGCGTCATCGACGTCGTGCTGGACGGCCTGCGCGCCAGCTGACCCACAGGTCGCCTCCAGGTCTGCGGCGCATAGTGGCCGACTATGAGTGCGGCGACCGTCCCTCTGACCTGGTCGACGGCGCTGACCAGTTGGCGGTGGAGCGCCAGCGCGGCGGTGGTCGCGTTGGTCGCCGCCGTTGGCTACGCCCGCTGCTACCGGACGGCCCGCCCGTCGCTCACACGCGTGAACGCGGCCTGCTGCGCCATCGGCATCGGCCTGTTCGCCGTCGCGACCATGAGCATGGTCAGCGTCTATGCGCCCGTGTTGTTCTGGGTGCGGGCGCTACAGGTGCTGCTCCTGCTGATGGTCATCCCGTTCTTCATCGCGATGAGCCGCCCGTTGACGGCGCTGCGGGTGTCTCCTGCGGGGCCCGCCGCCCGGACGCTGCTCCACCCGGCGACGACGTCGGTGGCGATGCTCGCGCTGCCCTGGCTGTTCTATCTGACGCCCTGGTACCGCGCCGCGCTGACCTACCCGTGGGTGATGGCGCTGACCGGCGCGCTCATGCTGACCGTCGGCTTCGGCTACTTCTGCGCGCGGCTGCAGACCGATCCGGTGCCGCGCCGGTACACGCAGTTGATCTCGCTGGTCATCAGCATCGTCGAGTCGCTCGGCGACGGTGTCCTGGGCATCGTGCTGTGGCTCGGCCCGCTGATCGCGGCCGACTACTACCGCGGCCTCGACAGGCAGTGGGGTCCGACGATGCGCGTCGACCAATCCATCGGCGCCGGTGTGCTCTGGCTAGTCGGCGACGTGCTCGGGGTGTTCTTCGTCCTCGTGCTGATGAGGTTCTTCTCCGCCGACGAGACACGGCACGCGACGGTCGTCGACGCGGAACTGGACCACGCGCCGGCGACAGGCCTGTGGTGGGAGAACGACCCGCAACTGCGATCTCGGATGGGCCGGCGATGACGATCCCGCTGCTCGGCACCTTCTCGGTGCGCGGCTTCACCCACGCCTGGTTCTTCCTGGTGCTGGCCGTGGTGATCGCCCTGCTGGCGGCGTATGTCGTCGCGCAGCGCCGCAAGCGTCGCCGGGCGTTGAGGTTCGCCAACTTCGAGCTGCTGTCCTCGCTCAGCGTCCCGCCGCGCCGACGATGGCGGCACGTGCCCGCCGCGCTGCTGCTCGCCTCGCTGGCGTTACTCACCACCGCGATGGCCGGACCCACCGACAACGTCCGCGTCCCGCGCAACCGCGCCGTGGTGATGCTGGTCATCGACGTCTCGGAGTCGATGTCGGCGACGGACGTGGCACCTGACCGGCTGGCCGCGGCCAAAGCGGCGGGCAAGCGTTTCGCCGACGAGCTGACTCCCGGCATCAACCTGGGCCTGGTCGAATTCGCGGGGTCGGCGACGCTGCTGATGGCGCCCACACCTGACCATGACGCGGTCAAGGCGTCCATCGACACCCTGCAGGTCGCCGAGCGCACAGCGACAGGGGAGGGGCTGTTCACCGCACTGCAGGCGGTCGCCGCGACCGCCGACGTGCTCGGCGGCGGCGACAGTCCGCCTCCGGCGCGCATCGTGCTCGAGTCCGACGGCAAGGAGACCGTGCCCGCCGATCCCGACGAACTACGCGGCGCATTCACCGCGGCGCGCGCTGCCAAGGAACAGCACGTCGCGATCTCGACGATCTCGTTCGGCACGCCCGACGGCGCGGTCACGCTGGGCGACACGCAGGTCCCGGTGCCGGTGGATGACTCGACCCTGCAGACGATCAGCCAGATCTCCGGGGGCGAGACGTTCCACGCCAGCACCCTCGACCAGCTCAACAGCGTCTACGACACGCTGCAGAGCATCATCGGCTACGACACCGTGCCCGGGGACGCCAGCGCGCCGTGGGCCCGGCTGGCCCTGCTGATCCTCGTGGTCGCGCTGGCGGCCGCCGTCGTCGTCGACCGGCGGCTGCCGCGGTAGCTACACCGGGAGCCGGCGGCCGATCGCCAGCGCGAGCAGCGCGCCGGCCACGGCCAGCAGGCCGCCGAGGCGCAGCCAGCCGGTGCTCGCCGGCCCGCGTTCGGTCTGATAGCCGAGTTGATCGTCGATCCCGTCGAACGCCTGGTTGAGCTGGTCGACGTTGGCCGCCGAGGACGTCTGCCCGCCCGAGAGCTGGGCGACGGTCTTCATCGTCTGGTCACCGACCGGGACGGGAACCGTTTGGTTGCCCATCGCCACGTGGCCCTGCGAGGTGCCGAACGCGATGGTCGTGACGGGGACGCCGGCTGCGTGGGCGGCGCGTGCAGCGGTGTAGGCGCCCTGCGGGGCATCAGGATTGGCGGGGTGGTTCTCCTCGCCGTCGGAGAGCAGCACGATGCGCGCGGGCGGGGTCTGATCGCGCGGGCCCTGCAGGACGGCGTTGACGGTCTGGATGGACTGTAGGGCGGCGAAGATCGCCTGGCCGGTCGCGGTGCTGTCGGCAAGCTGCAGCTTGTCCAGCGCCGCGACGGTCAGGTCGTGGTCCGGGTTGGGTGCGACGAGGACTTCGGCGCTGCCGGCGAACGAGATCAGGCCCAGATTGATGCCCGGGGTCACGTGGCGTGCGTAGTCGCCGGCGGCCTGTTCGGCGGCCTGCAGGCGCGTCGGCGAGACATCGGTGGCGCCCATCGACCGCGACACGTCGATGACGAGCATCACCACGGCGCGGTTGCGCGGCACGCGGACGGCCTGGCTGGGCTGGGCAACCGCGAGGGTGAGCGGCACCAGAGCGAGGAGGAGAAGAGCGGCAGGGAGGTGCCGGAGCCGGGGCGCACCCGGCGGTGGCACCGGGGTGAACCGGACCAGCCGTCGCCGCCGTCGCCGCGCGGCGACCACGTAGACGACCAGCAGCACCGCGGGAGCGACGAGCAGCACCAGCCACCCCGGGCTCGCGAAGCCGGACAGCGACAGCGGTCCGAGGCCGGGGACAGTCACCGATCCAGGGTGGCCCGCGCGGCTGGCAGGCAGCTGTGGCCATTTCGCTGCGCGCTGAGAGCCTTGCACTCACCCAGGTCGAGTGCTAAGAATGCAGTTGGCACTCGCGACCGGCGAGTGCTAGGTCGGGACGGTGAGGCCGGGGCCGCACATTCGCGAGCACATCCCCAGCCGTCCGTCGCGGGCACTGCGCCCGACCAGCAAGACGTGCATCCCCAATCCCGGAGGAAACACTTCGCAATGGCCAAGACAATTGCGTACGACGAAGAGGCCCGTCGCGGCCTCGAGCGGGGCCTCAACAGCCTCGCCGACGCGGTAAAGGTGACGCTGGGCCCCAAGGGCCGCAACGTCGTCCTCGAGAAGAAGTGGGGCGCCCCCACGATCACCAACGATGGCGTGTCCATCGCCAAGGAGATCGAGCTCGAGGATCCGTACGAGAAGATCGGCGCTGAGCTGGTCAAGGAAGTCGCCAAGAAGACCGACGACGTCGCGGGTGACGGCACCACCACCGCCACCGTGCTCGCCCAGGCGCTGGTCCGCGAGGGCCTGCGCAACGTGGCTGCCGGCGCCAACCCGCTCGGCCTCAAGCGCGGCATCGAGAAGGCCGTCGAGGCCGTCACCGAGGGTCTGCTGAAGTCGGCCAAGGAGGTCGAGACCAAGGAGCAGATCGCTGCCACCGCCGCGATCTCCGCCGGTGACGTCCAGATCGGCGAGCTCATCGCCGAGGCCATGGACAAGGTCGGCAACGAAGGCGTCATCACGGTCGAGGAGAGCAACACCTTCGGCCTGCAGCTCGAGCTCACCGAGGGTATGCGCTTCGACAAGGGCTACATCTCGGGTTACTTCGTGACCGACGCCGAGCGCCAGGAAGCCGTCCTCGAGGATCCCTACATCCTCCTGGTCAGCTCCAAGGTGTCGACCGTCAAGGACCTGCTCCCGCTGCTGGAGAAGGTCATCCAGTCCGGCAAGCCGCTGCTGATCATCGCCGAGGACGTCGAGGGCGAAGCCCTGTCGACCCTGGTCGTCAACAAGATCCGCGGCACCTTCAAGTCCGTCGCCGTCAAGGCCCCGGGCTTCGGTGACCGTCGCAAGGCGATGCTGCAGGACATGGCGATCCTCACCGGTGGCCAGGTCATCAGCGAAGAGGTCGGCCTGTCGCTCGAGACCGCCGACGTCTCGCTGCTCGGCAAGGCCCGCAAGATCGTCGTCACCAAGGACGAGACCACGATCGTCGAGGGTGCAGGCGATGCCGACGCGATCCAGGGCCGTGTCGCCCAGATCCGCGCCGAGATCGAGAACAGCGACTCCGACTACGACCGCGAGAAGCTGCAGGAGCGCCTGGCCAAGCTGGCCGGCGGCGTTGCAGTCATCAAGGCCGGAGCTGCCACCGAGGTGGAGCTCAAGGAGCGCAAGCACCGCATCGAGGACGCCGTCCGCAACGCCAAGGCTGCTGTCGAAGAGGGCATCGTCGCCGGTGGCGGCGTGGCTCTGCTGCAGTCGGCCCCGACGCTGGACGGCCTCGGCCTCACCGGCGACGAGGCGACCGGTGCCAACATCGTGCGTGTCGCGCTGTCGGCTCCGCTCAAGCAGATCGCCTTCAACGGTGGACTCGAGCCCGGTGTCGTCGCCGAGAAGGTGTCCAATCTGCCCGCGGGTCACGGCCTCAACGCCGCGACCGGTGAGTACGAGGACCTGCTCAAGGCCGGCGTCGCCGACCCGGTGAAGGTGACCCGCTCGGCGCTGCAGAACGCAGCCTCGATCGCGGCGCTCTTCCTCACCACCGAGGCCGTCGTCGCCGACAAGCCGGAGAAGGCCGCCGCACCTGCGGGCGACCCGACCGGTGGCATGGGCGGTATGGACTTCTAAGTCCTGCTACTACGAGAAGGCCCCGGTGCGCTCCGCGCACCGGGGCTTTTTCGTGTGTCCCCAACGTGGGCTCCATGCACAGGTTTGACCCGAAAAGCGTGCGGGAGGCCCACTCTCGTCGGGGGTGGCCACGACGGTCGGCGGATGGAACCATTCATCGGCAGCGTCGCGGTCCGCGACGGCCGCCTCACCCGTCGCGCACTGGCCCGTCATCACCGCCCCGTCTTTCGCGACGTCTACGTTCCCAAGGACGTCGAGCTCACCGCGCAGAGCAAGGCGCATGCCGCCTGGCTGGCCACCGGCGCTGTCCTCGCCGGAACTTCGGCGGCCGCCGTCCCCGGAGCCAAGTGGTTCGATCCGAGCGCGCCCGCGGAGATCGTGCGAGCCGACCGCCATGCGGCGCCCGGCATGATCGCGCACTCGTGGGCCCTCGCGCCCGGCGAGACGTGTCTCATTGCAGGAGCCGATACGACGACGCCGGCACGTACCGCTTTCGACATCGGCCGCACCCGTCCGCCTGACGAAGCCATTCCGCTCGTCGACTCGCTGATGAGAGCCACTCGCGTCTCCACGGCGGAGATCGCGGCCGAGGCTGCGGCGCATCCCGGCGTTCGCGGCGTGGCGGGCATACCGGGGATGCTCGAGCTTGTGGATGGCGGTGCGGAGTCGCCGCAGGAGACCCGGGTGCGGCTCATCCTGGTGCGCGGTGGACTGCCGTGTCCGAAGACCCAGATCGTGTTCAGGGAGCTTCGTATCCGGGTCGACATGGGGTGGCCGCAGTGGAAGGTCGCGGTCGAATACGACGGTGTTCAGCACTGGAGCGACCGGCGCCAGCGCTCGTGGGACATCGACCGGCTGGTGTTACTCGAGAGGGAAGGCTGGGTGGTGGTGCGGGTCAGCAGCGACATGCTGAGGCGGCCCGAGGTGATCATCGAGCGCGTGCGCGCCAAGCTGCTCCAGCGTGGGGCCTGTGTACAGATTTCACGCGGATCCCGTGCATAGGGCCCACGGTCGAGTATCAGAGCTGCTGCAGCGGCGTCGGTTTCAGCGCCAGCGTCGCCGCCACGCTGATCACCGCGGTCAGCACCAGATAGCCGCACGCCAGCCACGGCGAGCCGCCCGCCGCGCCGATGAGCGCGGTCAGGATCAGCGGCGTCAGACCCGAGGCGAACACCCCGGACAGTTGATAGACCGTCGAGAGCCCCGTGTAGCGGATGTGGGCCGGGAACAGCGACGCATACAGCGAGCCCTGCGCGCCGTAGAACAGCGCGTGCACGACGCCGAACACCACGAGCATCCCGAGCGCGTACAGCGCGATGTCGCGCGTGCCGAACAAGGCGAACACCGGGAACACCGCGATCCCGTAGGCGGCGATGCCGATCGTGTAGATCCGCTTCGGGCCGTAGCGGTCGGCGAGCAGACCCGACACGGGCAGCAGCACCGCCATCAGCAGAGCGGCAGCGGTGACGGCGATCAACACCGGCACCTTCTCCAGCTTCAGCGTGCCGGTCGCGTACGCGATCGCGAAGACACCCCAGGTGTTGAACGCCGCGCCTTCACCCCACCGCGACAGCATGCCCAGCACGGTCGAGCGCAGCACCGGCGGGCGGAACACCTCGCGCACCGGTACCGCGGCGCGATCGTCGCTGTCGCGGACCTTCTCGAAGGCGGGCGTCTCGCTGGCCTTCAGCCGCACCGCGACGCCGAAGATCACCAGCACGATGCTCAACAGGAACGCGATGCGCCAGCCGTACGCCAAGAACGCGTCGTCGGGCAGCGCGATCTGCAGGAGAGCGAAAACGCCTGTGCCCAGCGCCAATCCGAGTGCGAGACCGACCTGGGGGATGCTTCCGAACAGTCCGCGCCTGCGTGCCGGGCCGTGCTCGACGGCCAGTAGCACCGCGCCCGCCCACTCGCCGCCCAGTGCGAAGCCCTGCACGATGCGCAGCAGGAGCAGCAGGATCGGGGCGAGCACGCCGATCTGCGCCGCGGTCGGCAGCACACCCATCAGCGCGGTCGCCGCACCCATCAGCAGCATGGTCAGCGCCAGCGTCTTCTTGCGGCCGATGCGGTCACCGATGTGACCGAACACGAATCCGCCGATCGGCCGTACGACGAACCCGACCGCGAACGTCGCGAAGGACAGCAGGGTCCCGACGAACGTGCTCTGGTCGGGGAAGAACGCCCGGTTGAAGACCAGACTGGCAGCCGTGGCATAGAGGAAGAAGTCGTACCACTCGATGGTCGTCCCGACCAGGGACGCCCACAGCGCCGTGCGCGCCGCGGGCGTCACGGGCTCGGTCGCCGAGTCGGTCGGGTCGATGACAGTCATGAGGATCCATCAGCGCACGTCGCGGCCGCGCCGGCGAGGGTTACGCGCGCGCTGATCCCAACCTCGGATGAAAACGGGCCGCTTCTGGGTTCTTGACGGGCATGGACACGATGACTGCGATCGGCGCCTTTGCCGCGGATTCGATCGAGGACAGCCTGCGTGACGTCACCGTCGCGGTGCCCGAGCTGAAGCCCCGAGATGTGCTGGTTCGGGTGCTCGCCGTGTCGGTGAATCCGGTCGACGTGAAACAGCGGGCGGCTCTGACATCGTCGGCGGAGCCGAAGATCCTGGGTTACGACGCGGCCGGTGTCGTCGAGGCGGTAGGCCCAGAGGTGACGACGCTGTCGGTGGGCGACGAGGTCTGGTACGCCGGTGACATCACCCGCGCTGGGAGCAACGCCGAACTGCAGGCCGTGGACGAGCGCATCGTGGCCCGGAAGCCGTCGTCGCTGTCGTTCGCGGACGCCGCCGCGCTGCCGCTGACGACGGTCACCGCGTGGGAGTCGCTGTTCGACCGGTTCGGGCTCACCGCTGACTCGACCGGCGATCTGCTGGTGCTCGGCGCCGCCGGAGGCGTGGGCTCGATCATGATCCAGCTCGCGAAGGCTCTGACGCAGGTTCGGGTGGTCGCGACGGCCAGCCGCGACGAGTCCCGTGCGTGGGCGCAGCGGATGGGCGCCGACGTGATCGTCAATCACCACCGCCTGCGTGACGAGACGCTCGCGGCGGTGCCGGAGGGCGTCGACTACCTGTTCTCGCCGCATTCGGCGGGCAACATCGAGGTCTACGAGGCGATAGTGAAGCCGTTCGGTCACATCACCGCGATCGACGAGCCGCCGGGCCTTGACCTGGTGGGCTTGAAGGCGAAAAGCATTGCGTGGCACTGGGAGCTGATGTTCACCCGGGCCATGTTCGAGACCCCCGACATGATCGAGCAGCAGCGGCTGCTGGCCCGCGCGGCGGATCTGGTGGATCAGGGCGTTGTGAGGACGACGGTCACCAAGACCATCAGCGATTTCTCGGCGGCCGGGCTGGCCGAGGCGCACCGCGACGTGGAGTCGGGCCGGATGACGGGCAAGGTCGTGCTCGCCCGGGTTCGCACACCGTAGGTTCTCAAGACATGGCCCTCCCCCGCCCGTCCGAGACCACTACCGCCGTCGTCACCGGAGCCTCCTCGGGCATCGGCGCCGACCTGGCCCGCGAACTGGCCGCCCGCGGGTACGGCCTGACCCTGGTCGCGCGCCGCGAGGACCGGTTGCGCGAACTCGCCGACGAACTGTCCGGCCCGGTTCGGGTCGAGGTCATCGGCTGCGATGTCGCCGACCCGGCCGCGCGCGCCGACCTGATGGACGAGGTCGCCCGTCGCGGCCTCACGATGGACATCCTGGTCAACAACGCCGGGATCGGCACCATCGGCCCGGTGGTCGAATCCACGCCGGATGCCGAGATCCGTCAGGTGCGGGTCAACGTGGAGGCGGTGATCGATCTGACCACCCGTGCGGTGCAGCAGATGGTGCCGCGGGGCCGCGGGGCGATCCTCAATGTCGGCTCCACGGCCGGCTTCCAGCCGTTCCCCGGACAGTCGGGATACGCCGCGACGAAGGCGTTCGTGCGGTCCTACACCGACGGCGTGCGCGGTGAGCTGGCCGGCACCGGCGTCACCATCGGCGCCCTTCACCCGGGGCCGGTGCGCACCGAGTTCCTCGAGACCGCCGGCATGGACGAGCGGACGTTTGCTGCGGCGTTCCCCAAGTTCCTGTGGATCCCGTCGCGCACCGTCGCCAAGAAGGGGATCGAGGCACTCGAGAGCGGGCGCAGCGTGATCCCCGGCTGGCAGAACGAGATCCCCGCGCGGGTCTTCGAGGTCATGCCGCGCCGCCTGCTGCTACCCCTGCTGCGCAACCAGCATCCGGCGCTGAAGCGGTCGACCTAGCCGGGCCAGAGCCGCGGGATCAATCGCGTTGCGCTGTGCGCCACCAGATCTCGGTGCACGACAGCCGTGCGCGTTTCAGTTCGGCGGTGGAGACCCGGGAGGCCTGATAGAAGTTGCGCTCGATCATCCAGCACAGCGCCCGCGCCAGGGCCGACGCCTGGTCGGGCCGGCTGCCGGGCGGCACGCCGAGGTGTTCGAGGATCGCGGCGATCGCCTGGATGAACAGGTCCGCGGTGGAGTTCCACAGCGCATCGATCTCCGGGATGGTGGCGGCCAGATCGATCGCGGTGCGCATGACCACGCCGTGGTCGCACCACAGTTGTTCAGTACGTCGCATGGCGGCCTCGATGGCCGGCCTACCGCCGGCGGCGTCTTCGGCTGCCGCACGGGACTTCTCGTGCAGGATCGCCACGGTGCGGGCGAACAGCGCGGTGATCACCTCGGGTTTGGAGCCGAAGTAGAAGTACAGCGCGCCACGAGTGATCCCGGCGCCTTCGGCGATCTCGGCGATGGTCATCGCGTCGTAGCCGGTTGTCTCCAGCAGGCGTTCGGCCGCGTCGAGGATCGCGGTCTCCCGGAGATCGCCTTTGCGCGGTGCGTCGGATCGTCGTCGGGTCAATTGGCGGCGATCTGATGTCCGTCGGCGAAATCAGTGCTGCGCGAGAGGGTTTCCCACGTCTCGATATCGGCGTCGACCGCGCGTCGTCCCGCGGTCACCAGGCGCAGCGCGTCCGAGCCGAGCACCAGGTGTTTGGGCGGGGTGGCGGCGTCGACAATCGCCAGCACCGCGGCGGCCGCCTTCGCCGGGTTGCCGAGCTGGTTGCCGCTGGCCGCCAGCCGCGCCGTGCGGATCGGTTCGAACACTGCGTCGTAGTCGTCGATGGTGTGCTCGGCGCGCACCATCGAGCGGCCGGCCCAGTCGGTCCGGAAGGAGCCGGGTTCGATGGCGGTGACGTGGATGCCGAACGTCTCGACCTCCTTGCCGATGCTTTCCAGCAGACCTTCGAGGGCGTACTTGCTGGCGCAGTAGGCGGACAGCCCCGGCACCGTCATCAATCCGCCCATTGATGTCACCGCCATGATGTGCCCGCTGCGGCGCCGGCGCATCGACGGCAGGAGGGCCTGGACGGTGGCCGCGGCTCCGAAGACGTTGGTCTCGAACTGGTCGCGTAGCTGCGCCAACGGGGTCTCCTCGAAGACGCCCTCGAGGCCGTATCCCGCATTGGCGATCGCCACGTCGATCGGGCCGACAGAAGCTTCGACCTCGGCGACGGTGGCGAACACCGCGGGCTCGTCGGTGACGTCGAGGACGCGTCCGTGCGCTCGGCCCGGGGCCAGTTGCTCGAAGGGCGCCACATCGGCCGGCTGACGGACGGTTCCTACGACGGTGTGCCCGGCGTCCAGCGCGCCCACCGCGAACGCACGACCGAGGCCGCTGCTGACACCGGTGATGAAGAAGATCTTGGTCATGCCACCACCGTACGCACGAATCGACACGACGTCGATTTTTCTACACGCAACGTCGACTAGCGCGGTGCCTGCCGCCGGCCCCGGATCAGCGTGCCCGGGCGGGCGTCGGTCGGCACGCCGTTCTCGGCGATCACCTCACCGGAGACGACGGTGGCGACGTAACCGTCGGCGCTCTGGTCGAGTCGGCGGCCGCCGGCCGGGAGGTCGGCGACGACGACGGGCCGATGCAGCCGCAGCCCGGCAGCGTCGATCACGTTCAGGTCGGCCTTGTAGCCGACGGCGATGCGGCCGCGATCGGCCAGGCCCGCCACCTCCGCCGGCGCCGAGGTGAGTTCGCGGACCGCGTCGGCCAGGGTCAATCGGCCCGTCGGTCGGTCCCGCACCCAGTGCGTCAGCATGTAGGTGGGAAAACTTGCGTCGCAGATCATTCCGTAGTGAGCGCCGCCGTCGCCGAGGCCGAGGACGACGTCGTCGCGGCGGATCAGCTCGGCGACGGTGTCGAGTGAGCCGTCGCGGAAGTTGGCCAGGGTCACCAGCAGCATGGCACGGCCGTCGTCGTCGAGCAGGCGGTCATAGGCTTCCTCGGCGGGGCTGACGCCGCGGACCTGCGCCCGGGCGCCGATCGAATCCGACTGTGAAGGTTCGTAATTGGGCGGATCACCCAGCGGGAACATGTAGTTCCACGCCTGTGCGGCGAACATCAGCGGATGCCCGTCGGCGGCCGGTCGATCATTCAAAATACGTTCGCGCACGTCGGGTTTCCGCATCTCGGCGACCCGTTCTGCGAGCGGCAGGTCCGCGATGGCCTGATACGACGGGTACATCACGAAGGGGTTGCCCGAGAGTTCCAGGCCGAGTACCAACCCGATCGGGCGCGGGAAGATCTGTGCGCTGATCCGGCCGCCGTCCCCGTTGGCCTTCTCCACCATGCGCAGCGCGTCGAGGTAGAACGGGTCACCGGCGTTGCCGATGGCGAGCGTGAACGTGACGGGCAGCCCGACGTCGGTGGCCACGTCGAACACGGTGCGCAGTGCCGGCTCGTAGTCACCGGCCATCAGGTCGGGGACGAACTGGATCAGACCGCCGCCCGCGTCGTCGACGCCGCGCGCGATCGCCTCGATCTCGGCATAGCCGGCGTCGTAACTCGGGATGGGGTGCCCGCTCTCGGATTTGTGCAGCGTCAGCCGCGACGACGCGAATCCGATCGCCCCGGCCTGCACGGCCTCGGCCGCCAGCTTGCGCATCATCGCCAGATCTTCGGGTGTGGCCGGTTCGCGGTCGACGCCGCGGCGGCCCATGACGTACACGCGCAGCGGAGAGTGCGGCAGGAATGCGGCCACGTCGATGTCGTGTGGCCGGGCCTCGACCGCGTCGAGGAACTCGGGGAAGGTCTCCCAGTGCCAGGGCAGCCCGTCGACCATGACGACGCCGGGGATGTCCTCGACGCCGGCCATCACGTCGACGAGGACATCGTGATCGGCCGGCCGGCACGGTGCGAAGCCCACGCCGCAGTTGCCCATCACCGCGGTGGTGACACCGTGCGCCGATGACGGGGTCAACCGATCCGACCAGATCGCCTGACCGTCGTAGTGGGTGTGCAGGTCGACGAACCCGGGCGTGACGAGCAGGCCGGTCGCGTCGATCTCCCGCGCCGCGGGTCCCTCGACGGTGCCCGCCTCTGTGCCGACCTCTGTGTTGATTTCGACGATGACGCCGTCCCTGACCGCCACGTCGGCGACGAACGGTTCGCCGCCCAGACCGTCGACCACGGTGCCGCCACGAACGATCAGGTCATATGTCATAGCTCGAATGTACGGTGATGGCGTGATCGACCACTTCGGAATCAACTGCGTGCACTGGGAAGAGTCGAAGTCGTTCTACGACAAGGTCCTCGGGGTACTCGGGTACACCAGGCAGATGGACATGGAGGTCGCCATCGGTTACGGCGCCGACGGTCATCCCTCGTTCTGGATCGGTGATGCGTCTGTCGGCGATGTGTCGGGCCCGAACCGCGAGATGCATCTCGCGTTCGTGGCGAAGGACGCCGAGGCGGTGCAGGCGTTCTACCGGACCGCGCTCTCGCTCGGGGCCGAGCCGCTGCACGAGCCGCGGATGTGGCCGGAGTACCACGACAACTACTACGGGGCGTTCGTGCGTGACCCCGAAGGCAACAACGTCGAGGCCGTGTTCCACGGCAACGGTCCGGCGGTCATCGGTCCGCCGGCTTGAGCCAGCGCCACTGGCCCTTGGACCACGGGTGTGCACCGTCGAGGGTGTCGGCGACGGCCTGCACCACCCCGGGCCACTGCCACTCGTCGTAGTCGTCGCCCGAGAGCCAGCCGCCGGGGCGGACCTTCGGCAGCCATGCGGTGATGTCGGCGCGCACGCTGTCGTAGTCGTGCCGGGCGTCGAGGTGGACCCAGGCCAGTGACTCGTCGGCGAACAGCTGGGCCGCTGCCACCGAATCGCTGATGAGGAGTTGCACCTGATCGGCGGCGCCGCAGGCGATGAGATTGCGGTGCAACAACCCGGCCAGCGTGCCGCCCCCGTGGCTGACCGCGGGCCCGTGGGCGTTGGTGCCGCCCCGGCCCTCGGGTCCGCTGCCGCGGGCGGTGTCGACGCCGACGATCACCAGGTCATGGTCGCGGGCGAGTTCGGCGAGTGAGCAGAGGCTGCGGCCCAGGTAGCAGCCGACCTCGACGATGCGGTCGCCGGGACCGAAGGTCGCGACGGCTTCCTCCTGCCCCGAGCGCCACTGGAACCACCCGGGGATGTCCTCCCAGGACCGCACCGGCGCGTCGAATCCGGCCATCGGATCAGGCATGTGTCGTCCTCTCGGTCATCTCGATCTGATCGCCCCGTCGCGTGATCAGGCCGTCGCGTTCGAACGCGTCCAGCCAGCCCGCCATCGGCCACCGCCCCCACCGCCTGCGGAAGACCCGCGCGTTCGCGATGATCTCCGCGACGTGTTCGACGGGCGGATCGGAGACCGGGTGGTGCTGGTGGTACGCGTGCGCGCCGCCCACCCAGATCAACGGAATACCCAGTGCCGCAGCAGAAGACGCAACATCGGTGTCCTCCCCGCCGTAGCCCACGTAGTCCTCGCAGAAGCCGCCGAGGCGAGCCCAGGTGCCCGAGGAGCAGGCGAACGACAGTGACCAGAAGAGGTCGTGGTTCGGTTCGGGCTGCAGCACGCCCGGGGGCGGCGCCGGCCGTGCGGGATGCGGATCGGTGAGCTCGTCGAGCCGGTCGAGCGAATAGCCGCCGGGGGAGGGCGGCAGGTACGTGACGGGCCCGCAGAGCAGTGCCGGCCGGTCGACGCGCGGGTGCGCCGCGAGGTACCGGCCGATCAGGTCGCGGCCGGGGATGCAGTCGACATCGAGGAAGATCAGCAGCTCGGCGCCGCGGTCGAGCGCTGCCCGGGCGCCGATGTTGCGGGCCCTCGCGAGCGGGAGCGCCGCAGGATCAGCGGCGCATTCGACGACGTGGGCGTGGGGGCCGGCCAGCGTGGCGACTACCGGGTCGGCCATCGCGACCACGATGCGGTCGTGCGGCGCGGGAAGGCATTGCGCCAACCCCGCCTCCTGGGCCTCGACGTGTGCGTGACGGCCGTGGACGATCGTGATCACCGCTGCCCGCAGGCTCACGCGGCGATCACCTGCGCGGCGCGCGCGGCTGCACCGCGCACCTGAAGTCGCGACCACGCCGACCGGTCCAGCGCGAACGTGGCAGTGAGAAGGGCCGGCCAGCGGTCGGATGTGGGCCACTCGGTCGCGTCCACGGTCAGCCCGGCGCGCACCAACGCTTCTGCGGTGGCGTGCTGTTCGGCGAAGGGACGGTGCTGGGGGATCACGATCACCGCGGCGTCGGTGAGCGCGACGTCGGCGACCGCGTTCTGCCCCGCGTGGGTGATCACGACGTCGGCCGCGTCCAGAACCGGCCACGGGTCGTCGACCCACCCGGAGGCGCCCAGCGCGATCCACCGGTACTGCGGGAGTGCTGCGCGGAGCTGGTCGACGGCATCTGCGGGGCGATCGTCGCCACCGGCGCCACCGAGCAGGACTCCTGTCCCGGCGCCCGACCCGGCGCTGTGTCCTCGATGCTCGAACTGGCTGATGGATCCGACGAAGTGGGTGCGGTCGGCGTGCTCACGAAGCCACGGCGGCCGGTAGACGTCGGAGGACCACGGCGCGACGATCTGGTCGGCGATGTCGTAGGCGAGCCGGTGTGCGGGATCGGTGCGTTCGCCGGGCATCGCCATCACGGTGACGGGAATACCGGCGAGCCGACCGAGCATCGCGATCTCCACAGACACGTCGACGACGAGGCGCCGCAGGCCGGCATCTGCGGCGACCTGGAGCAGATCGGCGGAGCGCCGTGCGAGACCTGGCACATGTGTTGGCGCCCAATGCAATCGGCCGTGGCTCTCGGGGTCGACGGGAATCTCGCCGTCTGCGGGGACGTCGAGGGGGAGCTGCACCCAGTGGTCCTGGGCGCGCATCTGCGCGGGGCGGGGCAACGAGGAGAAGAACGTCACGGGTTCGTCCAGATGGGCGCAGATCGACCGTGCCCGGGCCGCGTGGCCGCGGCCGTGGTGGTGCACGTAATAGCCGATCACGCCGAAACACCTTCCATCGCCGAGATTCCCGGTGTGTACAACAGTTGCCGGTACTGGTCGAGGTAGTGCGACACCATCACTTCGTGCGAGCAGAATCGCTCGGCGCGGGCGCGCGCGTCACTCCTTCGCAGCGTCATCGCCTCCAGCAGTGCCCGGCTCAACCCGTCGATGTCGCCCGCTGCGGCGAGTCGCCCGCACGATCCGTCGAGGATCTCGGGGATGCCGCCGCGCGCGAACGCCGCGACGGGCGTTCCGGCCGCCAGAGCCTCGGCGACGACACGGCCGTACGGCTCGTCCCAGTGCGGGGTCACCAGCGCCACCGCCGCGCCGCCGACGAGCGCGTTCAGGTCGTCACGGCGCAGGTGGCCGTCGTAGACGGCGCCGCTGGAGTCGCCGCCCAGGAGGGGACGTACCGCGGCGTCGAAGTAGGCGGTGTCCCCTATCGGCCCGGCGATGCGTAGCGGGATGCCCGCTGCGCGCGCCGCGGCGATGGCCGAGGTGACGCCTTTTTCGGGCACCAGCCGACCCGTCCACACGGCGTAGCCACCGCCAGGCCCCACCGGGCGGTGCGTCATGTCCACGCCGTTGAGGATGACCGGGATCGGACCGCTGATCGGATTCCATTGCCGCGCAGTGAATTCACTGACTGCCACGAAGCTGCTGGCCACCCCTCCCGGGAGCGCGACCGCTTGCTCCTGCCATTTGAGTGGAGGGGTGTGCAGCGTCGTCAGCATCGGCGCGTCGACGGTGTGTGCCATGGCCAGCGGAAGGTAGTGCGGGCTGTGGTTGTGGATCACGTCGAACGAGCCGAGTTCTGCCCGGCCGAGGCTCACCATGACCGACAGGTAGGCGTGGGTCTCTGCCACCACCCATTCCGGTGTCGTGGGATCGAGGCGCCGGGTGTGCTCACTCATGTGCAGGGTGCGCAGCGGTACGACATTCCACGGCAGACCCATGTCGGAGCCCGGCGCGGCGAACACCGTGACGGAGTGGCCCGCATCGGTGAGGCCGTGCGCGAGTTCGAACACGAACGCTTCGAGTCCGCCGGCGAACGGTTGCCGTACCGGGTAGCGCGTCGAGGCAAGCAGGGCGATACGGAGTGGGCGGGCGTTCATGCGGTTCTCGCGGTCTCGCCAAGGCGCCGGTACAGCTGTGTGGTGTCCCGTCGCACCCGGTCGCGTTCGGAGGCCCGCACGCGCCGGCGGGCCAGATCGTCAGCGCGCCCGCGGGCGTGCGCTACCGCGTCGTCGACGGCTGTGAGCAGGCTGGCCTCGTCGAAACGGCCGGTGCCGAATCCGAAGGTGGCACAGGGCTGTTGCTCGTGAAAGTGCCCGCAGTCGGGGACCACGGGGATGACGCCGGTGTCGTGGCACGCCTCGACCCAGCCGGAGTGTGTGCCGAACCGATAGGGCAACACCAGTATGTCGATGTCGTGCAGGTAGTCGACGAGTTCGTCGTCGGTGAACGGCGGATGTATCCGGACATCGACACCGCGTTCTCGGTAGGCGGAGAGCCGCGCGGCCAGCTGCGCGTCGGCCCGCGAGGAGGTCAAAGCGTTCTCGTCGAGATCCAGGCGCAACGAAAAACGCTGTGTTGCAACGAGTGTGTTCATCACAGGCCACGGATCGATGTTGGCGCGCAGGAATTTGGCGTGCACGGCGACGACGGGCCGGGTGCGCTGCGCGCGTGGTGACCCGACCTGCTCGATCGGCACCACGTGCGGGTGCGGCAGCACCGCCGCCGTGACGCCCCAGCTGTCGCGGATGTGGCGCGCAGCACCGTCGGTGAGCGTGATGACCGCATCAGCTCGGTGCACCAGGGCGGCGAGTTTGGCGAGGTGGCCGGTCTGGTCGTCCAGGTGCGGATTGGCCAGGTCGTGCACGGTGACCACGAGCGGCACGGCATGCGCCGCGAGCACGTCGGCGACGGCAACCAGGTCGTCGCGCGCGATGCTCTCGAAGCCGAAATGCACATGCAGAACATCGATCTCGGTGATCCGGGCGAGGACGTACCGATGATCGAGCCATTGCGGCGGCCACCACTGTCCAGGTTGGCTCGCGCCCGGTGGAACCGGATCGGGCAGCAACGTCACAACCGTGGCGTCGACGACGGCAGAGATGTACGGGTGTGCAGCCGGTACGGAGGCAACACGAATGGGAGTCACACAATCCTTTCGACAGGGCGTTTTGTCTCGCCGCTGTCTCGACGAATTGCTGTGACAGGTATACCACGCAAAAGCGACACGTAACCTCTCGGAGTGAACTTCTTCAACCCGCCCGAAAAGCGGTCACCGCGAGACGAGCCGCTGTGGTTGGTTGTCGGAAACTGCCAGGCAGAAGCGCTGCGCCGGGTGCTCGCCAATGTGCCCGAACAGCCCTGTCGAACGGTCCGCATTCCTCCGGTTCACGAACTGACACAACGGGATCTGCCGCACCTCGACGACCTCCTCGGACAGGCTGCCGTGCTGCTCAGCCAGCCGATCCGGCCCGACTACCGGGACCTGCCGGTGGGAACGCGCCAACTCGTCGAGCGACTGAATCCGGCTGCCCGGGTCGTGCGCTGGCCGGTGATCCGCTACGCCGGGTTGTACCCCTTCCAGGTCATCGTGCGCCGTCCCGCCGACCGGTCGCTGACGCCGCCGGTGGTGCCGTATCACGACCTGCGGACCATCGCGGCGGCGCGCGCGGGGCACCGCCCCGACGATCCGTGGGACGTCGACGTCAGCGCCGATCAGATCCGGGCGGTGGCCGCCATCAGCCGAGACGAGCTGGCGATGCGCGAAGCCAGGGACTGTGACGTCGGTATCTCAGATCTGTTGGCGGGCTTCGGTGTCGACGCAGCGCACACGATCAACCACCCCGGCAATGCAGTGCTGACAGCGCTGGCCCAACGCATCTTCGACCACCTGGACGTGGCCGCGACCGCGACGCCCGTCGACACCGTCCTGCTGAGCTCGGTGACCGCGCCGCTCGAGGCACGGGTCCTCGACGCGCTGGGAGTCCCCGGGACGCCGCGGCCCGCCTGGTGTCAGCACGGCACCACCATCGCTGCCCACGACGTTCACACCGCACAGCTGCGGTGGTACGAGGACAACCGCGACTTCTGTGATCTGGCGGTCCAGCGTCACGGAAACGTCATGGAATCACTTGGCTTTCTCCCGAGGCCCGCGTGACGGTGACGCAGCTTCTCGTCGGTCCACGTCATCACGGCGTGGTCCGGTTCGGGCTCGCGCTACCCCTGCGGCAGGTGTGGTCGCCGGATGTCGCGGGCACGCCGCGCACTCTCCCCGACAGTGGTGTGCATCTGCAGTTCACCGACCGACTCTTCGGGGACAGCCCCGATGCTGCGGCGCGCGCCGTCGCGTCGATCGCTCACCGCACCCGCCTCACCGTCACCCTGCACGACCTGCCCCAACCCTCCGACGGTCGTAGCGCCGAGAGGCGCGCGGCGTGCTACGCCGACGTCTGCGCACGGTCGGCCGGTGTGGCGGTGTGCAGTGAGCACGAGCGAGACCTGTTGCGGGACATCGGTGTCGATGTGTCGGGCGTGGCCGTGATTCCGCTGCCGATCGCGCAGCCCGCGCCCGTTTACTGCCGCCCCGCGGGGGTACGCGCCGTGGGTGTGTTCGGTTTCCTGTATCCCGGCAAGGGGCACGAGGAGGTGATGGCGGCCTGTGCTGATCTGCCGTCCGACATCGAGATCCATGCGATCGGGGAACCCTCGACAGGACACGACGATCTGGTGCACGACCTCGCGGCCCGGGCCGACGAGCAGGGCCGGCGGTTTCACATCACCGGACACGTGGACGACCAGCAACTGACCGAGACGTTGCAGCGGGTCACGGTGCCCGTCGTCGCACACACCCATGTCTCGGCCTCCGGTTCACTCGGCTCGTGGCTGTCGGCGGCGCGCCGCCCGGTGGTCGCTACGAACCGCTACACCCGCGAGGTCGCCGACCGCAATCCCGGCATGCTCACGCTGTATCCACCGCACGGACTGCGCCGAGCCATCAGGTGTGCTCTCGACGACCCCCAATCCACCTGGCTGGCACAGGGATCGGTACCACGTCCGACACCGGAGGACACCGCCGGCGCCTACCAGGCCTTCCTCGACAGGTGGCACCGGTGACGACCATCGCTGTGGTCGTGCCGTTCTACGACCAGCAGGACGATCTCGACCGGCTGCTCGCGGCCCTCGAGCTGCAGGACTATCCCTCACATCTGATCGAGGTCGTCGTCGCCGACGACGGCTCCCCGGTGCCGCCCGATGTCTCGTCGACGTCGTTGCGCTGCGGCGTGGTCCGGCAGCCCGACCTGGGTTTCCGGGCCGCCGCGGCGCGCAACCTGGGTGCGGCCGCCACCGACGGCGAGATCCTGTGCTTCCTCGACGCGGACACCGTGCCGGAACCCGGCTACCTGCAGAATGTTTCGCGGCTGCCGTCGGAGCTTCCGCACGCTTTGGTCGTCGGTCGGCGCCGCCATGCCGACTTCGACGGGTGGGCGGCGGCGGACGTGGCGCGGTGGTGGGCGGGGGAGCGTAGCCCGCTGGTGCTCGACGAGCCGCGCTGGCTCACCGACGCCTACGAACGCACCCGGGATCTCGCGACCGCTGACCACACCGCCTACCGGTACGTCATCAGCTCCGTGATGTGTTGCAGCAGAGAGCTGTTCGACTACTGCGGAGGGTTCGACGAGTCGTTCGACTCCTACGGTGGCGAGGACTGGGAGTTCGCCCACCGGGCCGTGGTCTGTGGTGCGGTGCTCCACCACGCGCGCGACGCGGTGGCCTGGCACAACGGCCCGGACTGGGCGGGTCGTGAGGTGCCTGACCGGGCGGCCGCCAAGAACGCCGAGGCGCTCGCGCTGGCCAGGTTGATCACCGATCCGGCGGCCCGCACGCACGGCCTTCGCTACGAGATCCCCTTCATTGCAGTAGAACTCGATGGCGATGGCCACGGTTTGGGTTCGCTGGTGACCACACTCGGCGGCTTCCTCACCCACGACGTGGGCATCTGGGTCACCGGCGCGGGCGCGGAGTCGCTCTGCGGCCGGGCCCATCTGGAGGACGCCCGCATCCGCATCGGTCCGGTGCCTGAGGACATCCGCCGCCGGACCCGATTCGTGGTCACCGTGACGGGCCGGCCCGTGCTGTCCGCGCACGGCGTCGCCGACCTCGTCGACGCCTGCGACCAGCCGGATGTCGGCGAGGTACACGTGAGCGAAGGCGCCGCGACCGTGGTGTGCCGGGCGTCGTGGGCGCTGCATCGGAAGGCGCGGTGGGCGCGAGGCGGGCACCACGCGACTCTCGGAGCAACGCACCACTTCTCCGGCGAGGCATTCGGGATGACCGACGGTGACGCCGAACCCGACCTGTCCTGGTGACCACCTGTCCGGGGGCGGGCGTAGTTTGGCGACATGGCTGACATCGACGCTGCCCGCGAGCTGCTGCGTGACTCGTTCACCCGTCTGATCGAGCACGCCGACGATCTGACCGACGGTCTGACCGACGAGGTGGCCTACTACCGGCCGACGCCGGAGGCGAACACCATCACGTGGCTGCTGTGGCACAGCGCGCGGATCCAGGACGCCCAGCTGTGTGACATCGCGGGCATCGACCAGGTGTGGTTCCGCGAGGGCTGGGTGGACCGGTTCGCGCTCGACCTCCCGCGCGACGCCCACGGCTACGGCCACACCCCCGACGACGTAGCCAAGGTGCGCGCGTCGGCGGGCCTGCTCTCCGGCTATTACCACGCGGTCCACCGCGAGAGCCTGGCCTATGTCGCGTCGGTGTCGAGCGAGGACTTGGCCCGGGTGATCGACAAGCGCTGGACGCCGCCGGTGACGGCGAGCGCGCGCCTGGTCAGCATCATCGACGACGCCGCCCAGCACCTCGGGCAGGCTGCGTACATCCGGGGCATCGCCGCCTGAACTTGACACCTGTCAACCCCGCGTGCGACGTGCGTCACACCGCTCGTTAGAGTGGGGGACATGACCGCGACTTCCGACGTCACGCCCTTCACCGGGACCGGCACGATCACCAACCCCGCCACCGGCGCACTGGCTGGTCAGGTCCGCTGGACCGAGGCCACCGACGTGCCCCGCATCGCTGCCGCCCTGCGTGAGGCGCAGCGCGAATGGGAGGCCCGCGGCGCTGCCGGCCGGGCCAAGGTCCTGGCCCGCTACGGCGTGTGGCTGGGCCGCCACCGCGCCGAGATCGAAGAGCTGCTGATCGCCGAGACCGGAAAATCAGCGACGGACGCCGCGCAAGAAGTGCCGCTGATCCTGATGATCCTGTCGTACTACGTGCGCACCATGGAGAAGGCGCTCGCGCCGGACCCCCGGCCGGCGGCGCTGCCGTTCCTGTCCATCAAGAAGATCGAGGTGCACTACCGGCCCCGCCCGGTCGTCGGGATCATCGCGCCGTGGAACTACCCCGTCGCCAACGCGCTGATGGACGCCATCGGTGCGCTCGCCGCAGGCTGCGCCGTGCTGCTCAAGCCCTCCGAGCGCACTCCGCTGACCGCCGAACTGCTGTTGCGCGGGTGGCTCGACTCCGGCGCGCCGGACGTGCTGGCCCTGGCGCAGGGGGCTCGTGAGGTGTCCGAGGCCGTCGTCGACGTCAGCGATTACATCCAGTTCACCGGCTCCAGCGCCACCGGTGCCAAGGTGGCCGAGCGGGCCGCCCGCCGGCTGGTCCCCGTGAGCCTGGAACTCGGCGGCAAGGACCCGATGATCGTGCTCGAGGATGCCGACATCGAGTTGGCCGCCCACGCCGCGGTGTGGGGGGCGATGTTCAACGCAGGACAGACCTGCGTGTCCGTCGAGCGGGTGTACGTGCTCGAGCCCGTCTACGACCAATTCGTCGACGCGGTGGTCCGCGACGTGAAGAACCTGCAGATGGGGGCCGGTGAAGGGCACCACTTCGGCGCGATGATCGACGACAGCCAGGTCGCCGTCACCGAACGTCACGTCGCCGACGCGCTGGCCAAGGGTGCGCGGGCGCTGACCGGCGGCAAGCGCCGGCCCGGTCCCGGCAGCTTCTACGAGCCCACCGTGCTGGTCGACGTCGACCACTCGATGGCGGCCATGACGGAGGAGACCTTCGGTCCGACCCTGCCGATCATGAAGGTCTCGTCGGTGGCCGAAGCGGTCCGACTGGCCAACGACAGCCCCTACGGACTGTCCGCCGCAGTGTTCTCCCGCGACGTCGAACGCGCCAAAGAGGTTGCCCTGCAACTGGACTGCGGCGGCGTCAACATCAACGACGTGATCTCCAACCTGATGTGCACCACCGCCCCGATGGGTGGCTGGAAGACCTCGGGGATCGGCGCCCGGTTCGGTGGCCCAGAGGGGCTGCGCAAGTACTGCCGCATCGAGACCGTGGTCAGCCCGCGCACCGCCCTCGGCGCCGGAGGCAACTACTACAACAACTCCCAGCGCGCGCTCAAGCGGATGAACACGATGATGACCAAGCTGGCGCTGATCCGGCCCAAGCGCATGGCCAAATAGTCCACCGGCTGTTCACCTCGTCGTCACCGGCTCGACTGTGGCGCTGGTTAGCGTCGGCCGGTGACTCTGGACAGCTCCCGCCATTCGGTCGTCTCCGACGACGCCGGCTACGACGTGATCGACGACGACGATGACGATCCTGTGTTGATACTGCGCCCCAGCGGGCAAGTCGTCGACACCTGGCGCGAGAACTACCCCTACGACGAGCGCATGTCGCGTGCGCAGTACGAGGAGCAGAAGCGGCTGCTGCAAATCGAACTGCTGAAGCTGCAGAAGTGGAGTCAGGCCCACGGTCACCGGCACGTGATCGTCTTCGAGGGCCGCGACGCCGCGGGCAAGGGCGGCACGATCAAGCGCTTCATGGAGCATCTCAACCCGCGCGGCGCCCGCGTCGTCGCGTTGGAGAAGCCCACGGAGAAGGAACAGACGCAGTGGTACTTCCAGCGCTACGTCACCCACCTGCCCGCGGCCGGGGAGATCGTGCTGTTCGACCGCTCCTGGTACAACCGCGCCGGCGTCGAACGCGTGATGGGCTATTGCTCGCCCAAGCAGCACGCCGAGTTCATCCGGCAGGCCCCGCTGTTCGAGCAGATGCTGGTCAACGACGGCATCAGCCTGACCAAGCTGTGGTTCTCGGTCACCCAGTCCGAGCAGCGCACCCGCTTCACGATCCGGCAGGTCGATCCGGTGCGGCAGTGGAAGCTCTCGCCCACCGATCTGGCGTCACTGGACAAGTGGGACGACTACACCTCAGCCAAAGAGGACATGTTCGCTTGGACCGACACCGAGATCGCCCCGTGGGCGGTCGTCAAGAGCAACGACAAGAAGCGCGCCCGCATCAACGCCATGCGCTACGTGCTGAGTAAATTCGACTACGACAACAAGGACCACGAGGTGGTCGGCCGGCCCGACCCGCTGATCGTGGGACGCGCGCTGGGCGACTGAAACATTCCACGAGGCGTCCCGACAGGAAGGACGCCCGGTGCGTTTTATCGCCACGCTGCTGCTGTGGCTCCTGACCACGCTCGCGCTGGCGGTCGCTGTCCCGGCCGGATGGGCGCAGCGCGACATCGTCGACGAGGACGGGTACGCCGCGCTGGCGGCCCGCGCGGCCGGCGACTCCCGGCTGCAGGACGCGATGGCTGGCGAGCTCACCACCCAGATCATCGCGCTGGGCAGCGAGAACGGTTATCAGCTCAACCCGCAGCTGGTCCGCGCGGTCGCCGACACCTACACCCGCAACTCCGGCTTCCCCGGCCAGTTCGCCCAGGCCAATCGGATCGCACACCGGTGGATGTTCACGGGCGCGGTGCCCGAGGGCAATTCGACCGACCGGTGGCTGATCGACATCGCGCCGATGCTGTCGGATCCCTCGTTCCATGCGACGCTGGGCAGCCTCGACCTCGCGGTGCCCCCGACGCTGACGGTGCCCATCACCGTCGAATCGCCGGATCTGCGCCCGGGCAAGCTGCGGCCGCTGGCCACCTGGGGTCCGTGGGCGAGTATCGGCGCCGCGGTCCTGACAGGCCTGCTGGCGCTGCTGACCTTGGCGGCTGCCCGGTCGCGCGGGCGGGCGCTGTGTGCACTCGGTGTCTCGGCACTGCTGGTCGGCGCCGCCGGCTGGGCGGGCATCGAGATGGGTCGGCGCTTCGTCGCCGCGGCGGTCAACCGCACCACCGGCGACATCCGCACAGTGGCCGAGGTGATGGTGCGCACCGCCGAGGGCAGCGCGCACCACTGGCTCAACATCACCCTGCTCGCCGGCATCGGGCTCGTCGTCGTCGGCGTTCTGGGCGCGACCGCGGGTGCCGCGCTGCGCCGGCCTAGAGGTGGTCCATCATCCTCGACATCGCAGCCTTCTCGATGAAGTCCTGATGGTGCGGACGATGGTGCACGTCCCAGTCTGACCTGACGTGTTTCGGGTGCTTGGCTCGCCAGGTCGTCAGTGCCGTTGTCGGGTGCGGCATGTGGATCGTCATCGGAGTCCCCCTTCGTTCGACAATCTGTAGAGAATCGTCGCCCGCGTCAACGACGCCGTTGTCAGTGGTGCGGTACTGCATTCCGGGTCAATTCACCGATCGGGCACTCTGGTGTCACGATGACAACTGCCCGACCGCTGCTGGTGCCCACCGCGGGCGCCGATCCCGACGACCTCTTCGCCTCGTTCGCTGCCTGGGCTGAGGCCGCAGGCACCCCGCTGTATCCCGCGCAGGAGGAGGCGCTGATCGAGTTCGTCAGCGGCGCGAATGTCGTGCTGGCCACCCCCACCGGGTCGGGCAAGTCCCTCGTCGCGACCGGGGCGCAATACGCCGCCCTGGCGGCCGGGCGGCGCAGCTACTACACCGCTCCGATCAAAGCTCTGGTGAGCGAGAAGTTCTTCACTCTGTGCGGTGTCTTCGGGGCGGAGAACGTCGGGATGCTCACCGGTGACGCCGCGGTCAACGCGCAGGCACCGATCATCGTGTGCACGGCAGAGGTGTTGGCGAACACGGCGCTGCGGGAAGGCGCCGGCTCTGACATCGGCGTGGTCGTGATGGACGAGTTCCATTTCTACGGCGACCCCGACCGCGGCTGGGCCTGGCAGGTGCCGCTACTGGAACTGCCTGCCGCACAGTTCCTTCTGATGTCGGCGACGCTGGGTGACGTGACGTTCCTGCGGGAGGATCTGACGCGGCGCACCGGCCGGCCGACGGCTCTGGTCGCTCACGCCGAACGTCCTGTGCCGCTGTTCTATTCGTATGCGACGACGCCGATGCACGAGACCGTCGGTGACCTGCTCGACACCCGCCAGGCGCCGATCTACATCGTGCACTTCACCCAGGCGTCGGCGCTGGAGCGCGCGCAGGCGCTGATGAGCGTCAACGTCAGCACCAAGGCCGAAAAGGCCGCGATCGCCGAAATGATCGGTTCCTTCCGCTTTTCGACGGCGTTCGGTACCACGCTGTCGCGACTTGTGCGCCACGGCATCGGCGTGCACCATGCCGGCATGCTGCCCAAGTACCGGCGGCTGGTCGAACAGCTCGCTCAGGCCGGCCTGCTGAAGATCATCTGCGGCACCGACACCCTGGGCGTCGGCATCAACGTGCCGATCCGCACGGTGGTGTTCACCGCGCTGTCGAAGTACGACGGCACCCGCACCCGGTTGCTGACCGCGCGTGAGTTCCACCAGATCGCCGGGCGCGCGGGCCGAGCGGGATACGACACCGCGGGCACCGTGGTGGTGCAGGCGCCCGATCACGAGGTGGAGAACCTCAAGCAGTTCGCCAAGGTGGCCGACGATCCTAAGAAGCGACGGAAATTGGTGCGGCGCAAGGTGCCCGAGGGCATGGTGCCGTGGAGCGAGAAGACGATGACCCGTCTCGTCGAGGCTGCCCCCGAGCCGCTCACGAGCAACATGCGGGTGTTCACCGCGATGATCCTCGACGTCGTCGACCGCCCGGGCAACCCGTTCGAGGCGATGCGCCGGCTCCTCACCGACAACCACGAGCCGCGCAAGCGACAGCTACGGCTGATCCGCGAGGCGGTGGGCATCGCACGGTCCCTGCTGCAGGCCGGTGTGATCGAGCGGATGCCGGTGCCCGATGCCGACGGCCGCGGCTACCGGCTGACCGTCGACCTGCCGCGCGACTTCGCGCTGAACCAGCCGTTGTCCACGTTCGCGCTGGCCGCCATCGACGTGCTCGACGCTGACGCGGAAAGCTATGCGCGCGATGTGGTCTCGGTGATCGAAGCGACGCTCGAGGATCCCCGGCAGATCCTGGCCGCGCAGCTGAAGAAGGCCAGGGGCGAGGCGGTCGCGGCGATGAAAGCCGATGGGATCGAATACGAGGAACGTATCGAACTGCTCGACGACGTCACCTACCCCAAACCGCTCGACGAACTGCTGACCGGGGTGTACGAGATCTACTTGCAGACCAACCCGTGGGCGGCCGACGGGGTGCTGTCGCCGAAGTCGGTGGTGCGCGAGATGTGGGAGGGCGCCTTCACATTCCGCGAGTACATCAGCCTCTACGGATTGACGCGCTCGGAGGGGGCCGTGCTGAGGTACCTCTCCGATGCGGTCAAGGCGCTGCGTTCCGGTGTGCCCGCCGCGGCCCGCACCGAGGAACTGACCGACATCACCGAATGGCTCGCCGAGCTTGTGCGACAGGTGGATTCGAGCCTGCTCGACGAGTGGGAGCAGCTCACCAGCCCCGACCAACCGCTGGATGCGCCGGTCTCGGTGCCGGTGCGGCCGCGGCCGGTGACGGGCAATGAGCGGGCGTTCACCGCGATGGTCCGTAACGCGCTGTTCCGTCGCGTCGAACTGTTCGCCCGGGAACGCTGGGATGAGTTGGGCGCGTTGGACAGTGGCTCGGGATGGACGGCGCAGCGGTGGCGAGAGATCGGGGACGACTACTACGACGAGCACGCCGACGTCGGGACCGGCCCGAATGCGCGCGGGCCGGCGCTGCTGCTCATCGAGCGGGGCGCCGACGTGTGGCGGGTGCGGCAGATCCTCGACGACCCGGCCGGTGACCACGACTGGGGCATCGACGGGGAAGTGGATCTCGGCATGAGCGACGAGGAGGGCGTGGCGGTGCTGCGCGTACTCGACGTGGGTCGAATGGACTAGCGGGGCGCCGCCATCGCCTCGAGGCTCGACATCGCGGTGTCGACCGTCGTCGCCAGGTCGGCGTCGTCGTCGGCCGCCAGCCACCGCTGGTAGGCGGTCCGGAACACCTGCAGTCCCACCCGAGCGGCGAGTTGCGCGGTGGTGGAATCGATTCCGCGCTGATGCAATGCCTCACCCACCGCGTCGGCCGTCTCGTCCTGTTTGATCAGCTCTCGTTCGAGAAGCTCGGGGTTCGCCGCGATCATCGCGTCCCGCCGCCGCAGGACCTCGCGCGTGCCCAATGCCAGCCAGTCGAACTCCGCCAGCGCCCGAATCACCGCATGTAGTGGCTGCTCGACGTCAGCCGCGTCGAGGATTCTCTGGACCAGCGCCGCGCTCAACAGTTCCGCATCGGCGAACACCACGTCCTGCTTGTCGGAGAAGTGGCGGAAGAACGTGCGGGTGGTGACGCGGGCCCGCTCCGCGATCTGCACGGCGCTGGTGTGCTGGAAGCCCTGCTCGTCGAACAGCTGCAGCCCGGCCTGCTTCAACCGCTCTTTGCTGCCGTGTTCCCAGCGAGGCACGCGACGATGCTACCGCGGCGATGACCTGGCGTGACAACGCACTGATGTCACGCCGCGACATCAGGTGATACCGTGATGTCATGCCGCGACATCAGCGTCCGCGGCACTACACGATCGGACGATCTGATGACCGAAGAACGCTCCACCACCGTCCTGGGACGGGCAGGCGAATCGCCTGCGTACTGGTATCGCGGAACCCTGTGGAACGTGCTGATGTCCGCCAATGAGACCCTCGGCGAGTTCACTCTGCTGGACCAGACGATTCCCGCCGGGGCCGGGCCGCCCGCACACGTTCACGAACGCCAAGCCGAGGGCTTCTACGTGCTGTCCGGCGAACTCGAGATGACAGTGGGTCCGCAGTCGCGCATCGTCCGCGCCGGACCGGGCGTTGCGGTGTGGGTGCCGAAAGCCACCAGGCACGCCTTCCGGGTGGTGTCCGACGAGGACGCGCGAGTGTTGAACTTCTACACCCCCGGCGGTTTCGACGACCACCTGCCGTTCTACGGTGTGCCCGCTACAGCCCAGACCCTTCCGCCGGATGATCTCGGGGTCTCAGTGCTGGACCGGGAGCGGGTAGGGACTTCAGCACGACAGCGCGAGGCGTACCTGCAACGCCTCGCCGACATCGCCGAAGGCACCTGGGACTTCTCGGACGAGCCAGAGTCATGAAACGCCGGCACCGCGGTGGCAGCTCGTCGTCACCGTGAGGCGATACAGCTAGGACTCGATGATGTTGTCGAGGTTGGGTTCTCGCGGTCTGTCGCGCTGCTCGACCGCGGTGCGTAGTCGGTCGGCCGGGATCTGCAGCAGCACAGTTCCCGGCATGGCCGTCGCAGTCGCCGAACGCACGCTGCCCGGCCGGAGCGCGGTCCGCTCGCCGAACAGCATGCCCGGACCGAGCCTGCGGACGACCGCATCGGCCTGCTGCGCCTCCACCTGCCCGGACACGACGAGGAAGGCATCGCCTGCCTGCTCACCCTCATGGAAGACGACGGAGCGTTGGTCGTAGCGGCGAGTGTGTGCCTCAGAGGCCAGGGTGTCGACTGTGCGGGCGGGGACACCGGCCAGCAGCGGCACATGGGCCAGCGCGGCTTTCGGTGTGTCAGCCGCGTCGGGCAAGAACTCCGCGCGTTCCTCCGAAGCCGCATCGATCACCTGACCCGTCGCGGGGAAGCCCGACAGAATCGTGAGAAATGCGCTGCCCGGCAACGTCCACAATCGGCACGCAGTGGTAGCGCGCACAGTGGCGGTGCGGGGAGTGTCGGCAAGAAGCGCGAGCTCGCCGAAGAAGTCGTCGGGCCCGAGGGTCCGCACGTGTCGGCCGCTGACGAACACGTCGAGGTGGCCCGCTTCCACCATGTAGAAGCTGTCGCCGAATTCGCCCTGATACGTGACCACCTCGTCCTCGGAAACGTCGATGCTGCCGACCTGAGTGGCCAGTCGATCACGCAGCGAGTTCGGCAGCGGCGCGAACAGCGCGATGTCGGCCAGCGCGTCGATGCGTTCCCGCGCGATCGCCACGTCGGCATCGGTTTTCAGCACGGACCATGCGAGCAGTACGGTGCCCGCCGCGATGGCGATCGCGAGCACATACAGACTCGTGCTGAGCGACCAGCGGTCGATCAGGTAGGCCGTCACCCAGACACCCGCGGCGATGGCGAGGCAGACGAGTCCCTCCAGCGTGCCGAGCACTCGGCCGCTCGCCGACAGTGGCACGAGGCACTGGATCTGGATCTGGCTCACAGTGGCGACCAGTGCTCCGCCCGCCCCGATGGCCACACACGAGGCGACGACGACCACCGCCTGCGGCACCGCGGCCAGCACCCCGAGACCGACAGCGGTCATCAGAGTCGCGATCACGAACGCTGGCCCCAGCCGGCGCTTCCCGATGGCGCCGAGGGCCAGACCAGCCAGCAGACCGCCGGCAGCAATGCTCGCGAGGAGCATGCCCGGGCCGGCTTCTCCCCAACCCAGTGTCTCGATGGCGAGCGGCACGACGAAGACATCGCCCGCGCCCATCGCGACCGACCCCATCACGGTGATCAAGGCCACCGCGCGCACTCGGCGTCCCGACACAGACCGAATGCCGCTGACGACGTCGGCGAACGCATGGCGAAGGCCCGAATCGGGAATCGTCGGGGCGAGGTCGGGCGCGTCCACGCGCACTGCCAGCACGGCGATGGTGGCACCACAGGCCAGGACCGCGGCGGCCGACACGGCCACGGGCGGCGACGTGACAGCCAGCAACAGGCCGCCGGCAATCGGACCGACGAGGACACCGACGTTCTCGGCTGTGCTCAGCCACGCATACGCCCGGACGAGTTCTTCAGGGCGCGTGGTGATCGAGGGCAACAACGCCGCACTGGTCGGCCGGACGAAGAGACTCGCGATGCCCTCGATGACGGCCGCCGCCACGAGGACGGCGACCGAGGGAAAGTAAGCGGCCGAGAATATCGTGAAAATGATTGCACACGAGCGTAATCCGAGCATGAGCGCAAGGACGCGCTCACGGCGATATCGGTCGATCACGTAACCGACGGCGGGACCGAGGATCCCGGCCGGCAGGACCGAGGCCACGCCGATGGCCCCGATCGCGGCCACCCCGCCCAGCGAGAACGCGAACACCGTGGCGATCGAGTACCACATCCATTCGGCCGTGGAGCCGAGGAGCCGGCTGACGATCAGCAAGCTCACCGGGCGGGGCATCAGGTGCGCCGGAGGCGCACGTCGATGGCGCTGGTGATGCGGTCGTGGAGGGCCGGCAACCGCGACAGGACTGCGAACGCGTGTTGCGGAACGACGAGAAGCCGTAGCTGTGATGTCGCGATCACGTCGGCCAGGCGCGGATAGCCGAATCCGCCGCCCCAGTCCGATGCGGCGAGTTCGCCGAAGAAGTCGCCGGTGCCCAGCGTGCGGACGACTTCGGCTCCGACCACCACGTCGACTGTGCCGTCGAGGATGACATAGAAGTCGCGATCGCCGTCCCAGCGACGCACGACGTGCTCGCCGGGCGCAGCCGTGCGTTCATGGCAGGTGGCGGCCAGGTAGTCGAGCGTCGACTCGTCCACTTCAGCGAGCAGTGTCAGGGCCGCCAACTCGCCGGTGTCGAACATCGCGGTTTCGCCCCATGAGACCGGCACCGCCGGGTAGCGCTCGACGGCCGGTGGCAGGCTGTCGGCGCTGGTATCAGGGATGTGAACCTCACACTGCTCCAGCCACGACAGGACCCCGTGCACGTCGGCCGGTCCTGAGGTGTGGTTGAGCACGCAGAGGCGGATCGCATAGCGTCCCTGGATTCGCGTCGAGGACACGAGACCGTACCCGGATTCGTCCAGTGCCCGCACCAAGCTCGCGTTCATCGCATCGAGCCGCGCTTCGTCGTCGACCCCGGCGAAGCGGCGCCGGAAGCAGACGATGCCCAGCTGTGCGGGTCGAAGCACTTCGAGTTCGGCGCTGGCCTCGATGTGGTGCTGTGCGGCGATCGCGAGGTCGAGCGCTCTGTCGATCGTGGCGCGAAACGCATCGAGACCGAAGTACCGGATCGACATCCAGATCTTGAACGCGCGCGCCATCCGGCTGAGCTGCAGGCCGAGGTCGGCGAAGTTGACCTCGCCGGCCGACACCTCCGCATCCTTGAGATAGTCCGGTGTCATCTCGAATGCCCGCCGCAGGCGTGCGCCGTCGCGCACGAGGACCGCGCCGCATTCGAAGGGCTGGTAGAGCCACTTGTGCGGGTCGAGCGTGACCGAGTCGGCTCTTTCGATGCCTGCCAAAGCCTTTCGGCCCCGTTCCGTGAGCGCGGCGAATCCGCCGTAGGCAGCGTCGACGTGCATCCACATGCCGTGCCGAGCGCAGATGTCGGCGATGTCGTGCAGTGGGTCGACACTGCCGCTGTTGGTGGCACCGGCAGCGGCGGAGACGAAGATGGGCCGGCGCCCTGCCGCGATGTCGGCAGCGACCGCACCGGCGAGTGCATCCGAGCGCATCGCCTGACCGTCGTCGACGGGAATGACCCGCAGTTGATCCGGACGAAAGCCGAGCGTCCGCCCGGCGCGCGCCAGCGAAGAATGCGCCTGATCCGACACGTACGCGACGAGGTCGTCGGCCATGGCGCCGACGATGTGTTCGCGTGCTGCCGCGAGAGCGGTCATGTTCGCCGCCGAGCCACCACTGACGAGCACACCGGAGGTGGTCTCGGGAAGGCCGAGCCAGTCGGCGAACCACCGCAGCACTGTGAGCTCGACCTGGCTGGGCCCCGCCGATTCCATCCAGGCGCCGCAGTAGGCGTTCACCCCGGCGGCGAGGAAGTCACCCAGCGCCGAGGGCCACGTCCCGTTGGACGGGATGAACGCGAAGTAGCGCGGGTGCTCGCTGCGCGACATGAACGGCAGCACATTCGTGCCGAGATCGCGCAGGATCGTGTCGAAGGTCTCCGGGCCAGCGGGAGCGGCGGTGGGAATCCGGTCGGCCATCTCGGTCGGGGTGGCCCGCCGCAGAGCCGGAACATCCACTGCGGTCAGGTGATCGACCAGGAAATCGACCATGGCATAACCCTGGTTACGCATCGAGTCGGCGTCGACGAACAACGGGTCGTCGGGGCTCATCGGGCCAACCGTACCGACGCGAACGCGCCCTGATGGCTATTTCGCCGATACGGGCACATGGGCTGTTTACGCTCGGCGAATGGGGAGGTTCTGGGAGTGGTTGTGGGACAGGTACGGGCGGCACTACACGTGGGCGATCATCGTGGCGGGAATCCCCTTCATCATTCCCGCCTACTCCCTGTTCGTCGTCCTCATACTCGCGTTCGAGAACTCTCACCGCTATGACCAGGCCGTCGCGGTCGCCGTGGTGGCCGCCGTCGTGGTGCAGGCCTCGACGACCCTGTACGGACGGCGTTGGTTGCGTCCCGTCGAACGATGGGCGGCAGGCGAGACCATCGACCGCGCGGCCGCGCTGGAGGGCACCTACGTCTATGTGCGGAAAATCATGCCTCGCCTCGTCGGCGGTACCGCGCTGTGGAATGCAGCCATGGGCGGGGCGGTGGGCGTCATCGCCGGAGCCCCCACGGGGCGAATCGCGCAATATGCCTTCCTCGGTGCATGTTTCGGAGTGGCCGGACCACTGATCACCGGGCGTGGAACGTTCGAAGCCGCGATGCGACCGCTCCGCACGGCGCTCGCTGGCGAGTCCGACATCGGTGATGCGATGCCGCGGTCGCGACCGACATTCGCGTCCTATGCCACCGTGAGCCTCGTTGCCGCGATATTCCAATTCACGATGGGCGGCGCGATGCTGGCCTCCGTCGTCTCGCGGGCTGCCGACGTCCCGGCCCTGTCCGCGGTGTTCGCGATGCTGATCGCGCTTCTCTACGGAATCCCCCTCGCGGTCGGCAGCGGACTGGCTCCGCGGTTGCGTCCGATCCGCGATCTCGCGCTCGGCGCGGATCGAGTGGCGGCCGGCGATTACAGCCGGCGGCTGCCGGTGGCCCAGGATGACGACCTCGGTGCGCTGGTGGGTTCGTTCAACCGCATGCAGGCGGGTCTGATCGAGCGGCAACGG
Organism: Mycobacterium sp. IDUB_1; assembly: GCF_055419625.1. Taxonomy (NCBI): domain Bacteria; kingdom Bacillati; phylum Actinomycetota; class Actinomycetes; order Mycobacteriales; family Mycobacteriaceae; genus Mycobacterium; species Mycobacterium sp. IDUB_1. The sequence continues at coordinate 1,349,350 of NZ_JBVAYA010000001.1, forward strand.
CTTGCGGGTGCTTTCGGTGCTTATGTCGACCCGGCGTTGACCTCGCGGCTGCTCGAACAGGGCGACGACGTGTTCACCGGTGAGCGGCGCGTGGTAAGCGTGATGTTCCTCGACGTACGGGATTTCACCCCGTTCGCCGAGGCGAACAGCGCCGAGGACACAGTGGCCCGGCTCAACGATCTCTTCGGCATCGTAGTGCCCGAGGTGGTGGACGCCGGGGGGCACGTGAACAAGTTCATGGGCGACGGAGCCATGGCCGTCTTCGGCGCACCCAACATCCTCGACCACCATGCCGACGCCGCACTCGCTGCAGCTGTGTCGATCCAAGAGCGTGTCCATGCGCGCTTCGCCGGCGAGGTGCGCATCGGAATCGGCATCAACACCGGCGAGGTGATCGCCGGAACGATCGGTACAGCAGGTCATCTCGAGTTCGCGGTGATCGGTGACACGACGAACGTGGCCGCGCGGGTGGAACAGCTGACCAAGGCCACGGGGGACGCCATCTTGCTCACCGGGCATTGTGTCGAGGCGCTGAAGTCTCCACCGGAGGGTCTCAGGGACCGGGGTGAGCACGCCCTCAAAGGCAAATCCGCTGCGACTCGTGTCTACGGATTGTCGGAGCTCGACTAGGGCTCGATCACGTTGTCCGGATTGGGTTTCCGGTTATCGGGCGCCTGGCTGTAGTCGCCCCACGGCCCGTCGCGCTGCTCCACGGCGGCGCGCACGCCGTCGCGCTCGGCGGTGTCGACGAAACGCAGCGCATCGGGGGTGTTGCGCATCAGCCCGTCGAGGATGCCGCCGAGGGTCTGCGTCGACGCCAACCCCATGTTCTCGTAGGCCTGGTTGACGATCAGCTTCTGTGCCTGCAGCTGTGACAGCGGAATCGTCGCGAGCCGGGCCGCGATCTCGGCCACGCGCGCTTCGAGCCGCTCGAACGGCACCGACTCGTTGATCAATTCGACTGCCGCGGCTTCCTTTCCGGTCAGTGGCTCACCGGTGAGCGCATGCCACTTCACCTTCGCCAGACTCAGCCGGTAGAGCCACATCCCGGTCAGATACGCGCCCCACATCCGGGCGTACGGGGTCCCGATCACCGCGTCGTCGCTGGCGATCACCAGATCCGCGCACAGCGCGTAATCGCTCGCGCCTCCGACGCACCAGCCGTGCACCTGCGCGATCACCGGCTTGGATGCCCGCCAGATCGCCATGAACTTGTGTGTCGGGCCGGTCTCCCGGGAGCTGACCATCGCGAAGTCCTTGCCGGGGTCCCACCGCCCGTCGGTGTTCATCGCCTCGCCCCAGTGGTCGAATCCACCGCCGAAGTCGTAGCCGCCCGAGAACGCGCGCCCCGCCCCGCGCAGCACGATCACCTTGACGGCCGGATCCCGTTCAGCCAGGCCGATGGCGGCCTCGATCTCGTCGGGCATCGGCGGCACGATCGTGTTGAGCCGTTCAGGGCGGTTCAGCGTGATGGTCGCGACGGGCGGTTCGGCGCGGTAGAGGACCGTCTGGAACTGGCTCATCTGAGCAGTTCTAGCGCCAGTCGCGGAAGGCGTCCAGCAATCGGTCACGCAACGGCGGGTCGACGCCGTCGTCGCAGAGGACGCTCAGGGTGCGCACCGTGGTGCGGAACTGCTGCAGGTAGGTCAGGCAGCCGTCGCAGCCCGCGAGGTGCTGTTCGAATCGCGTCTGGGTGACGTCGTCGAGCGCGCCCTCGAAGTAGGCGGTGATCAAGTCGACGAGCTCGTAGCAGTCCATCGGTCCGTGCTGGCTCACGTCACGTCCCTCACGTAATCCTCGAGAACCTGCCGGATCGCCGTGCGCCCGCGGTGCAGCAGCACCCGCTGGTTGGCCAGCGTGATGCCGAGCAGCCGGCTCACCTCCGCGGAATCGACGTCGAGCACGTCGCGCAGCGTGACCACGAGCCGTTGCCGTTCGGGCAGCGTGTCGAGTGCCTCGCGGGTCAGGGCCAGCAACTCCGAACTCAGCACGGACCCCTCAGGTGATTCGGGGAACGGCACCGGTTCTTCGCCGTCGCGCCAATGGCCCGCCCAGCGGTCGTCGCCGTCGTGGAACCGTGCCGGGTGCACGGTGCCGCCGGTGTAGGCGGCGATCTGGGCGTCGGACTCCCGACGGTCCCGCATCCCGCGTTTCTTGGCGATGTTGATCAGCACCGTGAACAGCCATGTGCGCAAAGATGATCGACCCTCGAAGCTGTCGATGCCTTTGAGCAGCGCGATCCACGCCTCCTGCACGACGTCCTCGGCGACTTCCTTCGATGACACGTAGCCCTGCGCGATCCGCAGCATGGCGGGAGTGTGCTTGTCGACCAGCGCGGCGAACGTCGCCTCGTCGCGGGCTCGCAGCGCCGCGACGATGGCAGCCTCGTCCGCGGAAGTGGCGGTCATGTCCGCGAGATCGTAACTCACCTCGTCACACCGCGGCGCTTCGAAGCGCGTCAACCGACCCCTGCCGCGAGATGGCCGGCAAAGCATCATCTTTGATCACCGAAGCGCTCCCTTCGCACAGGTAGTGCCCGCCGGAGCCGCAGGCGTTACGCGTGGACTTTCATGGGCCGCCGTCGCGCATCGCCGGATCCGCCGACCGGACCCGGCCGCCGATCACGATGTTCGGCGTCCTGAAGTAGGCCCACCCCAGGGTCAGCACCGAGCCGGCGGCAGCCAGCGCCAGTGCACTCTGCAGGTCGGGAAGTCCGGAGAGGAACAGCACCACGATCCCAGCACCGGTGCCCGCCCAGTAGATGCGACGTTTGACCGCCCGGCGATCCAGGCGCGCGGTGTCCCAGCCGGGCGCGGCGATACCGGCCAGCACCAGCGCGGCGCCGACGATCAGCAGGATCTCCGGTGCCGTCACGGCAGCAGCAGCTGGAAGCCGTCGACGATCTCTCCTGAGTCGCGCACATAGGTGGGGTTCGTCGGATCGGTGGTCTGCACGGTCAGCGTCGCCAGGTACGTGGCCGACGGGCCCTGCGCGACGACGGCATGCATGATGATCGGCCGCTCCGGTGCCGGACCCATCGCCGGTGCGGTGTATGTCGTTGTTTCCGAAGGCAATCCGCAGGTGGTGTTGCTCTCGGTCTGCAGATCGAAGGCGCCCATCATCGTGGTCAGGTTGGACCGGTTCTGCTCGAAGACGGTGTCGGGATCGGCGCTGCCGCGCACCGACTCCAGGGTGACCACCGCATTGGGAGCGAACTGGTTGGCGATCAGATCCTGCGCCACGATCGCGAACCGGATGATCTCGTTGTCCATCATCGTGTTGCGTTCCCAGCCCTGCGGTTGGGGGACACGTAGCTGCGGCTCGCGAGGGTTCTTCTGCGGGATGTCGACCAGGGGTGCGGTGACGCTCGCGCATTGCGAGTCATCGACGCTGCCGCCCGGGGTGGTGCTGGGTGAGCTTCCGGTGGTGGGCGCGCGTCCGGCGGCCGTCACCGCCGTGCCCGTGATTTCCCGGCCGCAGCCGGTGAGCAGCCCCGGGATTGCCAAGGTCGCCAGCAGCACCGCACCGGCCGATCGGGCGATCGTCACGTCAGTTCCCTCCCAGGGTCTGTAACAAGAATTCGTAGATCATCGCGGCGCGGAACGCGATCTGCGGATTGTCCGCCGCGCCCGCGTGCCCACCCTCGGTGTTCTCGTAATACCGCACCGAGTGCCCGGCCGCCTCCAGCGCAGCGGTCATCTTCCGCGCGTGGCCGGGATGCACGCGGTCATCGCGCGTCGAGGTGGTGATCAGCACCGGCGGATAGCGGCGCTGCGCCGAGATGTTCTGATAGGGGGAGTATTTCGAGATGAACTCCCAGTCGTCCGGATCATCCGGATCGCCGTACTCAGCCACCCAGGAAGCGCCTGCGAGCAGCAGGTGGAACCGCTTCATGTCGAGTAGTGGCACGCTGCACACCAGCGCGCCGAACAGCTCCGGGTACTGCGTGAGCATGATGCCCATCAACAGCCCGCCGTTGCTGCCGCCCTGGGCGCCCAGCTGATCCACCGTGGTGATGCCGCGGGTGACGAGATCCCTTGCCACGGCGGCGAAGTCCTCGGCGACGAGATGGCGGCCCTCACGCATTGCCTGGGTGTGCCACGTCGGCCCGTACTCACCTCCGCCGCGGATGTTGGCCAGCACGTAGGTGCCACCCCGGGAGAGCCACAGTCTGCCCAGCACGCCGTCGTAGTACGGGGTGCGGGCCACCTCGAAACCGCCGTAGCCGCCGAGCAGCGTCGGCCCCGTGCTCTGCGTGTGACGGTGCCCCACCACGAAGTACGGCACCGCGGTGCCGTCGTCGGACGTCGCGAAGTACTGCTGCACCTCGAGGTCGGCCGCGTCGAAGAACGACGGCGCCCGCTTGATCTCGGTGAGGGCACCGCCCGCCGACCCGTGGAGCAACCGCGACGGTGTGATGAAATCCGAACAGTCGCAGAAGATCTCGTCACCGTGATGGTCGACGCCGACCAGTGACACGGTGGTGTTGTCCGGCAGTCCGGCCACCGGCTCGCTGGTCCACGAACCGGGTGTCACCACCTCGACGTGGCTGGCGACGTCGGCGAGCGTGACGAGCACCAGCCGGTCCCGGGTCCATCCGTAGTGGTGCAGGCTGGTGTGCCGGTCCGGGGTGAACACGCGGGTCAACTCGGCACTGCCGGAGAGGAATTGGTCGTAGTCGGCGGCCAACAGCGAACCGGCGGGATAATGCTGGGTGCCCGTTCCGTAACTGTAGTGCCAGTCGCTGCGCAGCTCGATCAACAGCCAGCTGCGGTGGATCGAGATGCTGGCGTCGGTCGGGGTGTCGATGCGGATCAACTCGGCACCGCGCAGCTCGTAGACCTCCTCGTTGAAGAAGTCGAGCGCGCGGCTGATCAACGTGCGTTCGAAGCCCGGGGTGCGGTCCACCGACGCCGCGACCAGTACATCGGCCGGGTCGCCCGCGAAGATCGTCTCGGCCTCCTCGAGCGGCGTGCCGCGCGACCAGCGTTTCACCACCCGCGGATAGCCCGACTCGGTGAGCGACCCGTCGCCGAAGTCGGTGCCGACCAGCAGGGTGTCCTCGTCGACCCAGCTGCTCTGCGACTTGGCTTCGGCCAATTCGAATCCGCCGTCGACGAACGAGCGCGTCGCCATGTCGAACTCCCGAACCACCGCCGCGTCCGACCCGCCCCGGGAGAGGCTGACCAGGGCGCGCCCGTGATCGGGTTCGATGACGTCGGCACCCGCCCACACCCAGTTCTGTCCGTCGGTGCGGGCGAGCTCGTCGACGTCGATGACGACGTCCCACTCCGGGGTTTCCGACCGGTAGCTCTCGAGCGTGGTGCGGCGCCACAGGCCTTTCGGATTCGTCGCGTCGCGCCAGAAGTTGTAGAGATACTCGCCGCGCCGGCGCACGTAGGGGATCCGGGTGTCGGTGTCGAGGACATCGAGGGCGTCGGCGCGCATCTGCTCGAAGCGTTCGCCACTGAGCTCGGCGATGGTCGGATCGTTGTGCGCACGCACCCAGGCGAGCGCGTCGTCGCCGGTGATCTCCTCGAGCCAGAGGAACGGATCGTCCGTCTGCGGGGGATTGGTCACGCCCCCATTCTGCGCACCTGCGTCGACGACGTTCGAATCGGTCGCGGCAACCGGCGTGCTCGGTACTATCGCCCCAGGTGAGAATCGGGGGCGGTGGTGGACCACATCCGACAGTGGTGGCGACAGCCCGACCGCTACGAGTGGCTGACGGGCTACCTCGCGTCGCGGCGGCTGTTGAGTCTCTCCTCGTCGATGATGGCCACGATCATGGCGGTGCTCGCCGTCGCCGTCGCGTTGACGACGATCAGTCCCGCCGGTCCGCACGGGGCCGCGCGCGGAATGGTGCTGGTGGCCGCCGCGGGATTCGCCGCAATCGCCATCGCCTACGCCCGGCGGTGGCCCACCCGACGCCAGTCGGCGGTGTACTCGGTGAGCGGCAGCGCCGCACTGGCTGTCGTCGCGCTGGCCCAGTCCGACCCGCACGCCGGGCTGCTGACCTGCTGGGCCTTCGTCGGGTTGGCGGCCTACGTGGCCTCGGCGCACAGCCCCCGCCTGCTCGTCGTCAGCGTCGGCGTCGCGCTCGGAACGGCCCTCATCTGTGCGGTGCGGATGGCGGTGGCGGGTGACGCGGCCCTCGGGGTGGCCACCCTGCTGATGTCCATCGGCGGGTTGCTGACGGTCCCTTTTGGCGGCCAGATCCTGACGCGGCTGCTGTGGAACGACGCCGTGTCGACCGATCCTTTGACCGGGCTGACCAATCGCCGGGGGTTCCGGCGGTCGGCGCGCGCCATGATCGCCGACGCGGCCCGCCGCGGCTCGGGCAGTTTCAGCGTGGTGATGATCGACCTGGACGGGTTCAAGCGCCTCAACGACACACTGGGCCACGCGATCGGTGACCGGGTCCTCGTCGACGTGGCCGGCAGACTGCGCGCCGCGTGCGGATCGGGCGCCCTCCCGGCCCGCGTGGGCGGTGAGGAATTCGTGGTCGCCCAGGCCTGCCCGCCCGGCGAGATGGACCTGCTGGCTCGGCGGTTGTGTTCGGCGATCGCGTCGAACCCGTGGCATGTGACCGCGAGCCTGGGTGTCGCCGGAGTCGCGGTAGGCGACCCGGCCGCCGACACCCGCACGGTGATCGAGCGGGTCATCGCCGCCGCCGACATGGCCATGTACGAGGCGAAACGGGCCGGCGGCAACCAGATCCGGCAGTCCGACGCTGCCTGACTCAGCTCAGGTGGTGCACCTCCTGCAGTCCGTACACCGGGGTGGGCATGCCCTCGTAGCGGGCCTTGAGCTGCAGCGCCAAATACAGCGAATAGTGCCGTGACTGGTGCAGGTTCCCGCCGTGGAACCACAGGTTGGGCTGCTGCGTGGGCTTCCACATGTTGCGCTGCTCGCCCTCCCACGGCCCGGGATCCTTCGGGGTGTCGCTGCCCAGACCCCACACCTTGCCGACCTTGTCGGCGACGTCCTGGCCGATCAGATCCGCCGCCCAGCCGTTCATCGAGCCGTATCCCGTCGCGTAGACCACCACGTCGGCGGGCAGCTCGGTGCCATCGGCGAGCAGCACCGAGTTCTCGGTCAGGCGGTCGACCTGGCCGTGGGCGAGCTTGATCCGACCGTCGGCGACCATGTCGCAGGCGCCGACGTCGATGTAGTAGCCCGACCCGCGGCGCAGGTACTTCATGAACAGCCCGGAACCGTCAGCGCCCCAATCCAATTCGAAGCCGGCGGCCGCCAGGCGGTCGTAGAACTCCTTGTCGCGCTCCCGCATCTGGTCGTACAGCGGGATCTGGAATTCGTGCATGATCCGGTACGGCAGTGAAGCGAACGTCAGGTCGGCCTTCTCGGTCGTCATGCCCGCGGCCACTGCCCGCTCCGAGTACAGGTCGCCCAGGCCGATGTCCATCAGGGTGTCGGATTTGACGATGTGGGTCGAGGACCGCTGCACCATCGTCACGTCGACGCCGTTCTCGTAGAGCGCCTTGCAGATGTCGTGAGCGGAGTTGTTCGACCCGATCACGACAGCCTTCTTGCCCGCGTAGGAGTCCGGGCCGGGGTGCTGCGACGAGTGGTGTTGCTCGCCGCGGAAGACGTCCTGCCCGGACAAGGTCGGCACGTAGGGTTTGCCGGACATGCCGGTCGCCAGCACCAGCTGGGTCGGGTGCAGCGTGAGGCGTTCGCCGTCGCGGTCCACCTCCACGGTCCACTTCTGGGAGTCCTCGTCGAAGGCCGCGGACAGGCACGTCGTCTTCGACCAGTACGGCACCTCCATGACGCGGGTGTAGAACTCCAGCCAATCGCCGATCTTGTCCTTGGGCGCGAACACCGGCCAGTTCTGCGGGAACGGCAGGTAGGGCAGGTGGTCGTACCAGACCGGATCGTGCAGGCACAGCGACTTGTAGCGCTTGCGCCACTGGTCGCCGGGCCGCTCGTGCTTGTCCACCACGATCGCGGGCACCCCGAGCTGGCGCAGGCGCGCGCCCAGCGCGATGCCGCCCTGCCCGCCGCCGATGACCAGCGTGTAGGGCTGGATGGTGCGGCCCAGCTCGGCGTCTTCAGCGGCCTTCTTCTCCGCCCACGACCGCGGGTCCGGGTCGTCGCCGTGCACGGCGCCCATGACGCGGCTGGCGCCCTTGCGCTCCTCGTGGCCCTTGAGCTCCTGCAGCGCGGTGAGCAGCGTCCAGGCCTGGTCGGTGCCGTCGTCGCTCTTGATCCTCAAGTGCCCGGTCCCGCGGCCTGCGGCCGTCTCGAACTCGATGAACGCGGAGACGACGTCGCCATCCTGGGTCGGTTCCTCCCGGGTGCTGAACCCCGACGGGTCGGTCTCGGCGAGCCGGGCGGTCAGCATGTCGGTGATCTGGTCACGGCCCTCGAGCGTCTTGAGGTTCCAGGTGAAGGAGACCAGGTCACGCCAGAAGCTGTCGACGGCGAACATGGCCGCGACGCGCTCGATGTCACGGACGGCCAGCGCCGCCTCGAAGTCGGCCAGCCAAGCGTCGACGCGCTGCGCAGGGGTGAGCTGTGTTGTGGTTTGCGGGTCGAGAGTGGAAGTCATGTGAGCCAGACCACACTGTGTTGGGCGGGGCTGACAAGAGTTGCGAAGCGTTGCAACTAACCCGGCGGCGTCCGCCGGGTGGAACGGGCGCGGCGCACCTCAGTACGGACCGTGGCCAAGACCTCGCGCGTCGTCTCGCAGGGCCGCTTGCGCATCGCGCGGGCCGTGGCGATCACGACGCGGCGCGGTGTGAGGAGCCGTTTCGGTGCGATCTCGTGGTTGAGCACCTGCATCAGGGTGCGGCGGGCGTCTGCATTGCCGGCGATGTCGCGCAGCACTTCGGTGAGCACTGCGGGGGGCGCGCCGGGCGCGCCCATGTCGGTGGCGAACCAGTGCATGGCGTACGCATCGCGGTCGCGCCACTGCCACCAGCGACGGGTGGCGGCGTCGATCAGACGCCCGTCGGTGAGGTCGGTCGGCAGGACGTCGGCGAGACGTTCGGCTTGGCACAACGCGTCCGCGATGCCCTGACCGGGGGTGAAGTCCTTGAAGTGGCCGGCGTCGCCGACCAGAACCCAGCCGGGGCCCGCCGACTGCCGGAAGTAGCCGTGCCACTTCGCCATCACCCGCAGCGGACCGGTGCGACGAGCGCCGGCCAGCAGTTCGGCGAGCTCGGGCCAGTCCGTGATCGCGGCGTCGAAGACCTGTGCACGGTCGATGTCGCTCTTGGCTCCGGTGGCGACGCACACCATGTACAAACCGCCGTCGGTGGGGCTGGCCAGGTAGCCGTTCTCGCCGATCCGCGCGATCCGGATGCGGTCCTCGGGGTCCTCGACTCCGTCGAAGTAACCCCAGATCGGCAATCTTCCCATCGGAGTCGTCGAATACTCCTGTGCACCAACACTTTTAGCAACCGTCGAATGGCGTCCATCGGCGCCCACCACGAGCCGTGCGCGGATCGGGCCCTGGTCGGTGCGGACCCCGACTGCCCTGTGCGCGGCGGTGATCACGCCGGTCACCTTCACGCCGGTGCGCACCTCGGCGCCTGCCCCCGCTGCGGTGTCGAGCAGTGCGGCATCCAACGTCACGCGGCGAACGCAGAGTCCCGGCAGCGGGAAGTGCGCGCGGTCGAACTCGTCGTTGATGTGGACGTCGTCGCTGACCATCGAGAACCGGGTGATCCGCGCTGCACCGGCTGCGAGGACGGCGTCCAGTGCGCCGAGCCGCTGCAGCGCAGCCGCCCCGCGCGGTTGGATGACGTGGGTCGACGGGGTCTCGGACGGAAAATGCGCCTTGTCCAATACGCAGACCCGTAGTCCCCGGCGTGCCAACGTGGCCGCCAGCGGAGAGCCGGCGCACCGCGCGCCGACGATGACGACGTCGTAGGTGTCCATTGGCTGCTCCCTGGCCGGTGAGAACTTACCACTGGCCAGTTTGCCTCAGTCCGGTGATCTTATCAATGGTCAGATGTGCGCTACGCTCGCCCGATGGCGACGAGTACGGGCTCTTATCACCACGGTCACCTGCGCGAAGCTTCGATCACCGCGGCTGTCGCCGAGGTGGAGCGGGTCGGCGCTGCCGGCGTCAGCATGCGGGCCATCGCCCGGGCGGCCGGGGTGACCCACGCGGCGCTGGCCTACCAGTTCGGAGACAAGGCGGGCTTGTTCACCGCCGTCGCGACCGAGGGGTTCCGCCTGGCCCGTGCTGCGATCGGCGCCGCTGCCGCGGGGTCGGACGGATTCTTCGCCGGCGGCGCGGCCTATGTCCTGTTCGCGCTCACGCATCCCGGTCACTACGAGGTGATGTTCCGGCCGGATCTCCACCGCGCCGACGACCCCGAGCTCCGGCAAGCGCGCGACGCGGCTTTCGAGCTTCTCTACGAGACGGCACGCTCCAGTGCGGGCGCCTCGCAGATCGACGATGTCACCGGGGTGGTGGTCGCGGGATGGGCGCTCTCGCACGGATTGGCCACCCTGTGGCGTACCGGCAATCTTCGCGGGCGTTTGCCCAGCGATCCCGGCCAGGTCGGGATGCAGATGGCGCGGGGCATCGTGGCGCTGGGCGAGATGGCCCGCCGCCACCTCGAGTCAGTTCACGAGGCCTGACAGCGCTGCAACCCCCTGCAACTCTTTCGCGTGTGGTCGCGGTCACATAGACATGCGACATGAAAGCAGCTGTGTACTACGGCCCGAACAAGCTCGAGATCGACGACGTCGCCGAACCCGACGTCCGCCCCGGCACCGTCAAGCTGCAGGTCGGCTTCAACGGCATCTGCGGCACCGATCTGCACGAGTACTACGCCGGCCCCATCTTCGTGCCGACTTCGCCGCACCCGCTGACCGGCGCGCAGCTGCCACTCACGATGGGTCACGAGTTCTCCGGCACCATCACCGCCGTCGGCGACGGCGTCACCGGGTGGAACGAAGGCGACCGCGTCGCCGTCGAACCGATCTACAAATGCGACCAGTGCGGGCCGTGTCGCGCCGGCAACTACAACGTCTGTCAGCAGATCGGCTTCCACGGACTCATGTCCGACGGCGGCATGGCCGAGTCCACGGTGGTGCCGACATCGATGCTGCACCGGCTGCCCGACAGCGTCTCGCTGGAGCTGGGCGCACTCGTCGAACCCATGTCGGTCGCCTATCACGCCGCCACCCTCGGTGACGTCAAAGACGGTGACACCGCGATGGTGTTCGGCGCCGGACCGATCGGCATCGGACTGTGGTTCGCGTTGCGCGGCAAGGGACTCGAGGACGTGTTCGTCGTCGAGCCGTCTCCCACCCGGCGTGCGGCCATCGAGGCGCTCGGCGCGCGGACACTCGACCCGACCGCCACCGACGTGCCCGCGTACATCGCCGACCACACCTCCGGCGCCGGTGCCGACGCGGTGTTCGACGCGGCGGGGGTGGCGCCTGCGGTGAGCACCGCACTGGCGTGCGTCGGCTCCCGGCGGCCGATGATCAGTGTGGCGATCTACGAAAAGCCCCTCGAGACACCGCTTCTCAACCTGGTGATGAACGAGTCCCGCATCCAGGGTTCGCTCTGCTACACCGGGGCGGACTTCGAAGCGGTGATTGCGCTGATGGCCGATGGCCGGTACGACACCACCGGCTGGGTGACCCGCATCCCGCTCGACGACGTCGTCGACGAGGGCTTCGAAGCGCTGCACGCCGGCACCAAAATGAAGGTTCTGGTCGATCCGAACGGAGCGAATTGACATGTCTCTCAACGGAAAGGTCGCACTGGTCACCGGAGCCGGCCGCGGCATCGGCCGAGGAATCGCGCTGAGGCTGGCACGCGAGGGCGCCGACGTGGCGCTGGTCGACGTGACGGCCGACGGCATCGCGACGGTCGCCGATGAAATCGCCGAGATCGGTTCCAAAGCAAGCACATTCGTCGCAGACGTCAGCGATCGCGACCAGGTGTTCGCGGCCGTCGATCACACGGCGAGTGCGCTCGGCGGCCTGGACATCATGGTCAACAACGCCGGCATCGCACTGGTCGGACCGATCACCGACGTCACGCCTGAGGAGCTGAAGAAGCTCTGGGCCATCAACGTCGACGGCGTGCTGTGGGGTATCCAAGCCGCGGTGGCGCACTTCACCGGCGCCAAGAAGCCGGGCAAGATCATCAACGCCTCGTCGATCGCCGGCCACGACGGCTTCGCGATGCTCGGGCCCTACAGCGCCACGAAGTTCGCCGTCCGCGCGCTGACCCAGGCCGCGGCCAAGGAGCACGCCGCCGACGGCATCACCGTCAACGCGTACTGCCCCGGGGTGGTCGGCACCGACATGTGGGTCGAGATCGACAAGCGCTTCGCCGAACTGACCGGTGCCGCCGAGGGCGAGACCTACGACAAATTCGTCGGCGGCATCGCGCTCGGGCGCGCCGAAACCCCCGACGACGTCGCCGGTTTCGTGTCCTATCTCGCCGGCCCCCACGCCGACTACATGACCGGCCAGGCCGGGCTGATCGACGGCGGCCTGGTCTACCGCTGAGATGGAGAGCACAATCGCAGGTGATGCAGTCCGTGCCTGAACCCGCCGTCGCCGTCGGAGAGGATCCGCGCAGCTATGCGCGGCTGATGTCGGCTGTCTACGACGCGACGATGGCCGGGCATCGCGCACCTGCCCGTCCCCGCGAGGTCATCGGCGACTCGTGGCAGCGCCTGCTGGCCAGCGGTGTCGAACCCAGCGACACCCCGGTGGTCGAAACCGGCGGCCTGGAGGCACTGCGCCGCGCGTCGGGCCTGATGGAGGTGCTCGGCGAGATCTCCCACGGGCTGGAGTCGCTGGTCGCCGACGGCGAGAACATCCTCGTCGTCGCCGACGCGACCGGGCGGGTGCTGTGGCGCTCGGGATCACCGTCGGTGCTCAGCAACGCCGACCGGCTCGGCTTCGTCGAGGGCGCGCACTGGGGCGAAGGTGCCGTGGGCACCAACGCGATCGGCACCGCGCTGGCCGCGCAGCGCGCCGTCCAGGTGTTCTCCGCCGAACATTTCCTGCGCAGCCACCACGCGTGGACGTGCGCCGGTGCCCCGATCCGGGACCCCCGGACCGGTCAGGTGCTCGGTGTCGTCGACGTCTCCGGGCCGGCGGCCACCGTCCACCCGACCACGATCGCGCTCGTCGACGCCGTCGCCCGGCTCGCCGAATCGCACCTGCGCTCCGAGCACGACCGCACGCTGAACCGCCTGCGCTCAGTTGCCGCGCCGATCCTCGCCCGCATGGGCACGCCGGCACTGGCCGTGGACACCGAGGGCTGGGTGGCCGCGGTCGACGCGATGCCGCTGCACAACCGCATCCTGCTGCCGGACCAGATGGGGCCGGGCCGGGTGTGGCTGGCCACGCTGGGACTCTGCGCGGTCGAGCCGCTGCCCGGCGGCTGGCTGGTGCGGCTGGCCGACAACGACGACGACGCGACGGCCGCCCAGGTGTCGCAGGTGACACTGGACTTCGCCGATCCGGACAAACCGGCGCTGCGGCTGGTGGGGGAGTTCGGCAGCTGGCGCCACGACCTGTCGCTGCGGCACGCAGAGATCCTGTGCGCGCTGGCGCACTCGCCGCAGGGACGCACGGCGCCGGAACTCGCCGAGGACCTCTACGGCGACCGCACCCGCGTGGTCACGGTGCGAGCCGAGATGTCGCGGCTGCGCAAGCAGTTCTCGGGGTTGCTCGCCGCGCAGCCCTACCGCTTCGCGTCGTCGGTCGGGCTGACGGTCCGCTATCCGACGGACCGGCGGACGTTGCTGCCGCCGTCGACCGCGCCGGCCATCCGGGCCGCGCGACTGGGGAAAGATGGTTAGCGTGCCCGCACCGAATCGAGCCCTCATCACCGCCGCCGCGGCTGACCTGCTGCGGACCCTGCAGGAACGCCACGGCGCGTTGATGTTCCACCAATCCGGCGGCTGCTGCGACGGGTCGTCGCCGATGTGCTACCCCGACGGCGACTTCGTCGTCGGTGACCGCGACGTGCTGCTGGCGATCTTCGACGTCGGTGACGGCGTGCCGGTGTGGATCTCCGGCCCGCAGTTCGACGCGTGGAAACACACCCAGCTGGTGATCGACGTGGTGCCCGGCCGGGGCGGCGGGTTCAGCCTCGAAGCACCCGAGGGGATGCGGTTCCTGACGCGCGGCCGCGCGTTCACCGAACACGAGCTGTCGGCGCTCGCGGACGAGCCGCTGGTCACCGGGGCGGCCTACGAGCGTGGCGAACGGCCCGCGGCTTCTGTCTCGACGGGCACGCACATCGTGGCCGAAGCTGCCGACGCCTGCCCGGTGCCGTTGCGCTAGAGGGTCCGGGTCGAAATCCGATCGCGTGGATTCTGAGTACTGACGAGGACTCCGGCCTGCGGCACTGTCGACGACATGTCCGATCACGGCACCTATCTGCAGCACCCCACGGCCGACACCGGCGCGTTGCGGGCGCAGTTCCGCCCCGTCCTCGACAAGATCGCCGAAGACTCCGTCGCCAGGGAACGGCACCGGGTCTTCCCCCACGAGCAGGTGGGGTGGCTCAAGGAAGCGGCATTCGGCACGCTGCGCATCCCCGTCGACCGCGGTGGTTTCGGCGCCTCTCTGGAGCAGACGTTCCTGCTGCTCGCCGACCTCGGCGAGGCTGACGCGAACGTCGCGCACATCTGGCGCAATCACCTGGCGTTCGTGGAGGACCGCCTCAACGCGGCCGTGTCACCCGGCAACGACATCTGGCTGCGCCGCTTCCTCGCGGGCGAGTTCGTCGGAGGAGGATGGACCGAGGCGAACAACGTCACACTGGCGAACATGACCAGCACCGTGACCGCCGCCGATGGCCACTTCGTCGTCAACGGCGAGAAGTATTACGCCACAGGCAGTCTCTACGCCGACTGGCTCGACGTGATAGGCCGCGACGAGGACGGCGAACTGCGGACTGCGCTCGTGCGCGCCACCGACGAGGGCGTCACGCTGGTCGACGACTGGCGCGGCTTCGGCCAGCGCACCACCGCGAGCGGCTCGGCCCGCTACACGGACGTGCCCGCTGCGATCGGCGACGTCTTCCCCGCCACCGAGCGATTCGGGTACCAGGCGCATTTCTACCAGATCGCGATGCTGGCCGTGCTGACCGGCATCACCCGCGCCGTGCGGCGCGACGGAACGGCCGCGCTGATCGCCCGCCGCCGCAACTACCCGCAGGGCTTGACCGAATCACCCTCTGCCGACGCGCAATTGCTCGCAATTCTCGGCGAGGTGTCGGCCGACGGCTTCGGCGCGGAGGCGGCCCTCGGTGCGGCGGCGCGGTCGCTCGACGACGTGGTCGCCGGACGCATCGTCGGCGCCGACCACGACCACCACCAGCGGCTGATCGACGCCGAGGTCGCCGTCACCCAGGCTCAGCTCGTCATCATCGACGCCGCGCTGCGCGCCACCACCCGGGTCTTCGACGCGCTCGGGGCATCGGGGGTCTCCGAGGAACTCGCCCTGGACCGGCACTGGCGCAACGCCCGCACGCTCGCGTCCCACAACCCGCGGGTGTACAAGGCGCGCATCCTCGGCGACTGGTTCGTCAACGGCACCGAACCGCTGTCGAACATCGCTGCCCTCGGCCGCGGCGGGCAGGGCAACTGATGGGCATCGACGTCCGTGTGCTCGACGGCGAGGACGACCTGTTGGCCGCCGCCAACCTGTTCCGCGAGGCCATGATCGGCTTCCCGCCACTGACCGGTCTCGCACCGGGAGAGATCAGCACCCTGCTCGAGCCCGGGCGGACACTGGGTGCTTTCCTCGACGGCGATCTGGTGGGTACCGCCGACTCGACCACCAACACCCTGACCGTGCCCGGGGGCGCCCGCATCGGACACGGCGCGGTCACCCACGTCGGAGTCGCGGCGTCGGCCACCCGTCGCGGCGTCGCCACCGCGCTGCTGACCCACCAGCTGCACGACATCCGCGGCCGCGGCGAGGCCGTGGCCTCCCTGCGAGCGTCTGAGGCCACCATCTACGAGCGGTTCGGGTACGGGGTGGCCACGACGTCGCAGTCCGTCGAGGTGTCGACGCAGCGCGCAACGGTCCGTGCCGGGGTCGCGCACGGTGGTTCCGTCCGATTACTCCGTCCCGAGGAGGTCTGGTCGGTTCCGGCGCAGATCGCCGAGCGGCACCGGCCGGAGCGCGCCGGCACGATCGACCGCACCCCGCTGTGGTGGAACGGAGCGCGCCGCCACGGCGCGCCGGCCGGGCCCGCCTACGTGGCCGTGCACGGAAACCAAGGGGCCGAAGACGGATTCGCCCGCTACCACCCGATCGGGACCGACAACTGGTTCGTCTCCGACGATCACGCGATCGTCGTCACCGACCTCTTCGCCCCGACGCCCGAGGCGTACGCCGGGCTGATCCAGTTCCTGCTCGGGCTCGACCTCGTCGACCGGATCGTCTTCGCCTCGTTGCCACTCGACGATCCGCTGCACTGGCTGCTCACCGACCGCCGCGCCGTGCGTGTGACCGGCACCCGCGACGAGACGTGGCTGCGCGTGGTCGACGCCCACGCCGCTCTGGCGGCACGGTCCTTTCGGCGTGCAGGCTTCGTCGTCGTCGGCGTGGAAGACGCTGTGCTGCCCGACAACTCGCAGGTACTGCGCATCTCGGCGACCGGCGTGGAACCGGTCTCCTCGGCGCCGCAGCTCGTTCTCGGGCCCGCCGCGCTGGGTGCGCTCCTGCTGGGCGGCACCCGCTGGGAGACGCTCGCCCAGACCGGTCTCGTGACCGTCAAGGACGAGGCGGCGATCGCCGTCGCCGACGACCTCTTCGCCACCGGCGAGGCCCCGTACGCCGGCATCTACTTCTGAGCTCACCCGCGCGACACGGGGTAGCGTGAAGTCCGACAGCGCCTAGGGTTCCGGTGCCGGCCGGCACGACTGGTCCGAGCGGCGCCACCGCGGCCACCGGACGGCCGCGGTCATCTGAACGGACAAAAGCCTGGAGGATCTCCGACGGCCGCGCCCCGCGGCCGTCGAGAAGGTCCGCATGTCCGCTTTCGCGTTGCTCGCCATCGTCGCACTCGCCGCCGGCCTGCTCGGCGGCCTGGTCGGCACTGGGTCGTCGCTGATCCTGCTGCCCCTGCTGGTCGCCTCCTACGGACCGCGCGAGGCGGTTCCGATCATGGCGATCGGCGCCGTCCTGGCCAACGTCGGGCGGGTCGCCGCCTGGTGGACCCGCGTCGACTGGCGGGCCACCCTGCTCTACGCGGTGCCGGGGGCACCGGCGGCGGCTCTGGGTGCGCACACGCTGCTGACCGTTCCGCAGACGGCGGTCGAGGCGTTTCTCGCCGTCTTTTTCCTCGCGATGATTCCAGGGCGCCGCCTGCTGGCGCGAGCCCGCGTGCGGGGCTGGCTGCTGAGTATCGCTGGCGCGGCGGTCGGCTTCCTCACCGGTGTGGTCCTGTCCACGGGTCCGTTGAGCGTGCCCGTCTTCACCGGTTACGGGCTCGTCGGTCCCGCGTTTCTGGGCACCGAGGCGGCGAGCGCACTGGTGCTGTACGCAGCGAAGATGCTCGTGTTCGGGCAGTTCGGCGTCCTCGACACGGCCGTCGTGGCGCGCGGGCTGATGCTCGGCGTCTGCCTGGCGATCGGGCCCTTCCTGGCGCGTCCCGTCGTCCGGCGTCTCGACCGCCGCACCTTCGATGTGGCAATCGATGCCGTGCTGGCGGTGGCGGGTGTCGCGATGGCGGTGGTGACTCTGCGCTGACACGGCGATGCCGGGGAATGATCAGGTCCGGCGCACGGTTCGTGGTGACACAGCAGGGTCCGGCGCGCCGACCCGCGATCGAGAAGAGGTGTGATCATCGGCGTCTTCGCACTCGGTATCGAGTTGGACGGAGCGGGAACCCATCCGGCAGCGTGGCGGCGGGCCACGAATCCGCCGTCAGAATCCCTGACCGGTGCGACACTCCTGCGCAACGTGCGCGCCGCTGAGAACGCGGGGTTCACGTTCGCGACGTTCGAGGACTCCCTGCTGCCGCCGACAGGGCAGCCCATGGGCCGCCTCGACGCGGTCACCCGTGCCTGCTTCGTCGCGGCGGCCACCTCGACACTGGGCCTGGTGCCGGTGACCGAGACGACGTATGCCGAACCGTTCCACCTCTCATCGCAACTGGCCACCCTCGACTACGCCAGCCGGGGACGCGGCGGCTGGCTCCCCACCCGTGCTCCCGACCCCGCGACGGCACATGCCTGGGGGAGACCGGCGGTAGCCGGTGCCGACCTGGACGTCGAGCAGCGCGACGCCATCGATGTCGTTCGGCGACTGTGGGATTCGTGGGAGGACGACGCGGTGATCCGTGACTACGCCACCGGCCGCTTCCTGGACCGCGACAAGCTCCACTACGTCGATTTCGTCGGGGCGACGTACTCGGTCAAGGGGCCCGCCATCGTGCCGCGGCCGCCGCAGGGCCAGCTCGTCGTGTTCGGGACGGACGCCGAGCGGGACCTGGTCGACGTCGTGCTCATCCGCGAGTCCGAACTGAGCGCGGCGAACGACGCCGCGCGGCACAGCCCGGGGCCCGCGGTCATCGAGCTGACGATCACCCTCGACACCCCGCAGATGCCCGGCGCAGATCGGCGGGCCTGGCTCGACGGACACCGGCACCACCACGCTGGCGCGCTCGAATTTGTGGGTGCAGCAGATGGATTGGTTGAACTCCTCATCGAGATGTCCCGTCATGCCGACGGCGTCCGAATTCAACCCACGGTGCTCCACGAGGACCTGCCCGTCCTCGGCCGCCTCGTCCTGCCTGCGTTGTTCGCCGCCGGGGTGGCCCACCGCCCCGTCCCCGGCTCGACCTTGCGCGCCAATTTGGGTTTCGGCCGACCCGCCAACCGGTTCGAGGTGAGCCGATGAACGCAGCCGACACACCGCGGCCGAGTGCCATGCTGCATCTCGGGGTCTTCTTCCAGGGCGTCAACCACACCACCATCTGGTCGGACCCGCAGAGCGGCTCACAGATCGACTTCGAGACGTTCCGTCGCATCGTCACCACCGCCGAGCGGGGCCTGTTCGACGCCTTCTTCCTCGGTGAAGGGCTGCGGTTGCGCGAACAGCAGGACAAGATCCTCGATCTCGACATCGCAGGACGACCCGACGCGATCTCCCAACTGGCGGCGCTGGCCGGCATCACCGAACGCATCGGCCTGGTCGCCACGCAGAACACCACGTACAACGAACCCGCCGATCTGGCACGGCGATTGGCGGGTCTGGACCTGCTGTCAGGAGGGCGCGCCGGCTGGAACGCGGTGACCACCGACAACGCGTGGACGGGGGAGAACTTCCGGCGCGGCGGCTTCCTCGACCATGCGCTGCGCTACGAACGCGCCGGGCAGTTCCTGTCGGCCGCCCGGGCGATCTGGGATGCGTGGCCCGACGACGGTCCGGCGCGCTCGGTCGACGCACCGGCCTGGTCGACCGCGGCACGCCCGGCACCGGTGGAGATCTTGACATCTCAATTCGACATCTCTGTGCCGCCCACCGTGCCCCGCAGCCCCCAGATCCACCCGATCATCTTCCAGGCGGGAGACTCATCGGCCGGGCGCGACTTCGCCGCCGCCCACGCCGACGTCATCTTCTCGAGGCACGGAACACGTTTCGACGACGCGCTGGCCTTCGCGGACGACATCCGTGCCCGCCTGCGCACAGCAGGTCGGCCCATCGACGACGTCCTCGTCCTCCCCGGCACGCAGATCGTCCTCGCCGAACATCCCGCCGAGGTCGAAGAGAAGGTCCGCTGGGTGCTCGACGGCCAGTACACGGGCCAGACCGCGCTGTCGCTCGTCGGTCAGGTGTGGGGCCGCGACCTGTCCCACCTCGACCCCGACGGCCCGCTGCCCGCCGACGACCCCGTGGCCGCGCCGATCTCGGCGGCCCGCGGTGCGGCGCGGGACGGCAAGGACCCGATCGCCATTGCTCGCGAATGGCGCGCACTGGCCGAGGCCAAGCACCTGTCCCTGCGCGAGGTGGCGATCGAGACCTCGCAACGCTCCGGATTCGCCGGAACGCCCGGCCAGGTCGCCGATGAGCTGACCCGGTGGGTGCGACACGGCGCCAGCGACGGCTTCAACATCTCGCCCTACCTGGTGCCCGGCGGGCTCGACGAGATCGTCGACTGGCTGATCCCTGAACTGCAGGACCGCGGCGTCTATCGCACCGAGTACACCGATACGACCCTGCGCGGCCATCTCGGGCTGCGTGAACCGCTGACCCACCGCATCACCCACACGACAGGAGAGCGACCATGACGACGCCCACCACCGAGACGCCCGCCGAGTTCCACGCGGACTGGCATGCCTGGCACACCGAGCGGGAGCGCTACTACGCCGATCCGCTCGGTTGGGTGGCGATTACCGCCATCCACTGGTTGAGCGAGGAGTTCGAGACCGTCGGCGATCTCCCCGGCCGATGGCGCGCCGATGCCGCGGGCGTCGACGTCGAGGACATCCCCGGGGTCTCGCGGCTCGAGCCCGTCGAAGGTGCCCCCGGACTGCTGGTCGACGACGGTCCCCGCCGGATCGAGGTCATCCGCCGGACCGGTGCCGTCGCCTTGCGGGTGCACGATCCCGCCGCGCCCACCCTCGCGGCGTTCCGCGGCATCCCGACCTACTCGCCCGACCCGCAGTGGCGCCGCATCGGCCACTTCACGCCCGACGACGAGCCACGCACGGTCACCACGGGAGCTGTCGTCGAGGGCCTCGAACACCACCACACCGTCGCAGGGATCATCGACCTCGAGGTGGCCGGAGTTCCGCTGCGGCTCACCGCGTTCGCGCGCCCGGACGGGTCCCTGCATGTGCTGTTCACCGACGCCACGAGTGGCGTCACCACCTATCCGGCCGCCCGGTCGCTGACGCTTCCCTCACCTGATCCCGACGGGACCGTGATCGTCGACTTCAACCGGGCCGCCAACTTGCCGTGCTCGTTCACCGACTTTGCCACCTGCCCGGTGGCTCCGGCCGAGAACCGCCTGCCGGTGGCCGTCGAAGCGGGCGAGAAGAACCCCCGCTGAGCCGGCTGCTGCCTCGCCGATTGCGTTCTGGCGGAGTTTAATCGGCGGCTGCCGCGGTCCGCCTCGATAACGTCACGGGGGTGCCGAGAGAACTGCATCTACTGGCCTTCGGGAACACTCGGTCGGCCGGCCCGTGGCGCCACCCCGACGCCGACAACACCCCCGCCGGGGTGCGGCGCCGTCTCGTCGAGCGGGCCCGCACCGCGGAGCGCGGCGGTTTCGACGCGCTGTTCTTCGCCGACGGGCTGAACTACGGGCCGCCGGCCACCTGGCCGTACAAGACGACCGAGGACTTCGAACCCCTCACGACGACGGCGGCCCTGTCGTCGGTGACCGAACGGATCGGACTCGTGGTGACGGGGTCGGCCACGTTGGCCCACCCCTATCACCTTGCGCGCCAACTCCTCTCACTCGACCACCTCAGCGACGGCCGAGCCGGCTGGAACCTGGTCACCAGCTTCGCCGAAGCCGCCGCCAACAATTTCAGCGCACGCGGCGTCGTCGACCACGATGAGCGCTACGCCATCGCCGAAGAGGCTCTCGCGGTGGTGCAATCCCTCTGGGACGGCTGGGGGGAGGAGACCGTCCTCGACGACCGCGCGGCCGGCATCTTCAACGACGTCAACGCCATCCACGTCGCCGATCACCACGGCCGCTACTTCGACGTCCGTGGCCCCATCGGCTCCGCCCGGTCTCCGCAGGGGCGCCCGGTGCTGTTCCAGGCCGGCTCGTCGGACACCGGCCGGGGTTTCGCCGCCCGGCATGCCGAAGTCATCTTCACCGGCCAGGGCACGCTCGCGCGGGCTCAGGACTTCTTCCGGCAGATCGATCGTGAGGCCCGTGCCGTGGGCCGCGCCACGGCACCGCTGATCACCCCGTCGCTGCGCTTCCTGCTGGGCTCCACCGAGGACGAGGTCGCCCGCAACGAGCGCGCTGCATACGAGTATTTCAGCCCTGAATACCAGGCGGGGTGGCTACTCGAAGTCGACGTCGACGTCACCGGGGCCGATCTGGACGGCCCCGTTCCCGCCTCGGCGTTCCCGGCGAGCACGCAGACCCACCAGACGGCGCTGGCCGGGTACCGTGCCCTGGCCGCCGACAGCCCCACCGTGCGCGAGTTCCTCTACCGTACCGTGAACGGTTGGGGTGCAAGCGTTCTCGGTACTCCCGAGCGGGTGGCCGATGAGATCGAGCACTGGTTTCTCGCATCGGCGTGCGACGGCTTCGTCCTGCAGGACAGTGGCCTGCCCGGGCAACTGGAGGACTTCGTCGAGCAGGTGGTCCCCATCCTGCGCAAACGCGGGCTGTTCCGCCACGAGTACCGCGGGGCGACACTTCGCGACCACCTCGATCTCTCTGTCCCGCAACGGTTCCAGACCGTTCCATCCTGACGGGACACAACGCGGCCGCCGAAAGAATCTCGGCGATCCGATGCCTGCCGCCTGCCGCCGCGCTGCGGCATCGTCATCACCACGTCATGAAAACCGTTTCCCGCCAGCATCAGTCACGCCGGAACGGTTCTGCGGATACGCACGAAAGGGTGACAGCATGACCACGACCACACCGGCAGATGATGGGGTGACCGTCGATGTCGACGGCCGCGCGCTGACCACTACCGACACCACCGGCCTCGAGCGAGATGCGTTGGGGCCCTGGGGTGTGTTCGCGCAAGGCCTGGCGGCCGCGGCGCCGAGCGTTGCACTCGCGGTCGTACCGTTCTCGCTGTTCGTCGCTGCCGGCAAGGGTGCGGCCTGGGCCGCCGTCATCGGGTTGGTCATCGTGGTCCTCATCGCGACGACCATCAGCTTCCAGGCCAAGCGCACGGTGTCCTCCGGCTCGCTCGGCACCTACACCGGCAACGGGCTGGGTCCTGGATTCGCGTTCGCGGCCGGCTTCAGCCTGCTGTTCGGGTACATCGGGTTCGCCGTCACCGGCACCCTCGGCGGTGTGCTGTACCTCGACTCGTTCCTCGAATCCGTCGGCGTGGGTTCGCAATCGGCGTGGTTCAGGCTGCTCCTCGTGCTCGTGGTGGTGGCCGTCGCGGTCTACCTGCCCTACCGCGGAGTATCGGTCACCGCGCGCTACGAGCTGGCGTTCGAGGTGCTGGCGATCGCGAGCATCCTCGTCATCATCGTCGCGTCCTACATCGCGTACGGGCTGCGCATCGACTGGGAACAGTGGAATCCCGCACACCTGGGCAGCGGCGGCACGTTCATCGCCGCGGTGACAGCCGTGGGCTCCTACGCGGGCTTCGAGAGCGTGGCATCGCTGGGGGCCGAGGCCAAGGACCCGCACCGCACCATCGCCCGCTCGCTGCTGCGGGTGGTGATCCTCATCGGGGTGCTCTACATCCTGGCGACCTACCCGCAGATCCTGCATTTCGGCGCCATCGACGGTGACAAGGCGGTTCTCCCGCAGCTCGCCGACACGGTCGGGGTGTCATGGGTGAACTATGTCGTGAGCGCCGCGGTGGGTGTCGCATTCATCGTCTTCGTGACCGCGGTGACCACGGCGGCGGCACGATCGCTGTTCACGTTCGGACACGAGGGAGCGCTGCCTGCCGTGTTCGGCCGCGTCCACCCCACGCACCGGACGCCCTGGGTCGGTGTGGTGTTCGTCGGTGCGCTCGCCGCGGTCTTCGCGATCGTCGCCACCTTCAGCTCGGCCGGTCGGCTCGTGTTCGACGTCTACGGCGGCTACGTCGCGAACTGGGGCTTCCTCATCAGCTACCTGCTGGTCGTGATCGCGACGCCGATCTGGTTGCGCCGCATCAAAGCGCTGACTCCCACGCGGCTCGCGGTGTCGCTCGCCGCGGCGCTCGGTCTGCTCTACGTGATAGTCAGCAACTTCTATCCCGTGCCCGAATTCCCGTTCAACGTGCTGCCCTTCGTGTTCGCCGGCTTCCTGGTGCTCGCCGTCGGGTGGTACGGATACCTGAAACGCCGCCGGCCGGAGATCGCTGCCCGGGTCGGGACCATCCAGACACTGTCCGATGCCGAGCAGCGTCGGCTCGCCGACGAGGGGATCGCCGATGTGCTCTCGCACCGGCATTCGGTTCTGCGCGACGAGCAGCCGACGCCGGATCGAGACCGACCGGTGACCGACTGACCGGGCGCGCCGCCAAGGACTTTGCAGGTCACGGCGTTACCGTCGAACGATGATCCCGCTGCCCCGCGCATCGGTATTGGCCGCAGTGATGATCGTCGGTGTCGCCCTCGGCATGATGGGTGCCCTCTTCCTCACTGTTGACCTCACCGCGACGGACCGGCCTGCCCTCGACATCGGTCTGATCCTCGGTGTTCCCGGTGTCGTCGGCCTGCTGATGATCCTGGCGTCGGGCACGCGCTGGGTCACCGGGTTGGGTGCGATGACCCTGGCCGTCGGTCCCGGGTGCTTCGGTGCGCTCACCGCGATCCAGGTGGCCACCGGTGGCTGACCCCTTATCCGTCGTCGACCAGGCGACCCCCGAGGCCGTCCCCCCACATTCGGCACCGCTCGTCGACATCCCGCAGTTCCTCGGGCGGGGTCGGTTCATGCTGATCGTCGCCGGCACCTGGCTGCTCGCCGGCGCCGCAGGCCTGGGTCACTACTTCTGGTGGTTCCATGCGATCGACAAGGCGATGCCCACTTTCGCCGTGCTGTTCGCCGTCGTCGCATGCAGCGTCGGCAGCCTCCTCGCCGCGCTGGTGCAGAACCGGCCGGCCGTCTCCGCGCTCGCGATGGCGATGATGTCCGCGCCACTGGCGTCGGCCGTCGGTGCCGCCGTCCTCCACAGCGGTTACGCGTTCGGTTGGGTGGCGCCCTGATGCCTATGCGGCGACCTTGCCGCGGCTACTAGGGTGGTAAGGCGTGACCCACTATGACGTCGTCGTTCTCGGAGCAGGCCCCGGCGGGTACGTGGCGGCCATTCGCGCCGCCCAGCTCGGGCTGAACACTGCCATCATCGAACCCAAGTACTGGGGCGGCGTCTGCCTCAACGTCGGGTGCATCCCGTCCAAGGCGCTGTTGCGCAACGCTGAGATCGCGCACATGTTCACCAAGGAAGCCAAGACGTTCGGCATCAGCGGTGACGTCAGCTTCGACTACGGCGCGGCGTTCGACCGCAGCCGCAAGGTCGCCGACGGTCGCGTCGCCGGTGTGCACTTCCTGATGAAGAAGAACAAGATCACCGAGATCCACGGGTACGGCAAGTTCACCGACGACCACACGATCGTCGTCGACCTGAACGAGGGCGACACCGAGAAGGTCACCTTCGACAACGCGATCATCGCGACCGGCGCGCACACCAAGCTGGTGCCCGGCACCAAGCTCTCCAAGAACGTCATCACCTACGAAGAGCAGATCATGGAGCGCGATCTGCCCGGCTCGATCGTCATCGCCGGCGCGGGCGCGATCGGCATGGAGTTCGCGTACGTGATGAAGAACTACGGCGTCGACGTCACGATCGTCGAGTTCCTGCCCCGCGCGCTGCCCAACGAGGACGCCGAGGTCTCCAAGGAGATCGAGAAGCAGTACAAGAAGCTTGGCGTCAAGATCCTCACCGGCACCAAGGTGGAGTCGATCACTGACCATGAAGCCGACGGGACCGTTGTCGTCAAGATCAGCAAGGACGGCAAAGACGACGAGCTCAAGGCCGACAAGGTCATGCAGGCCATCGGCTTCGTGCCCAACGTCGACGGCTACGACCTGAAGAAGGCCGGCGTCGAGCTGACGGACCGCGGCGGCATCGGCATCGACGACTACATGCGCACCAACAAGCCGCACATCTATGCGATCGGTGATGTCACCGGCAAGCTTCAGCTCGCCCACGTGGCCGAGGCGATGGGGGTCGTCGCCGCCGAGACCATCGCCGGCGCCGAGACGCTGGCCCTCGGCGACTACCGGATGATGCCGCGCGCGACGTTCTGTCAGCCGCAGGTCGCCAGCTTCGGTCTGACCGAGCAACAGGCCAAGGACGAGGGCCATGACATCGTCGTCGCCAAGTTCCCTTTCACCGCCAATGGCAAGGCCCACGGCCTGGCCGATCCGACCGGTTTCGTGAAGCTGATCGCTGACAAGAAGTACGGCGAACTGCTCGGCGGCCACCTGATCGGACCTGACGTCGCCGAGCTGCTGCCCGAGCTCACCCTGGCGCAGAAGTGGGATCTGACCGCCAACGAGCTGGCCCGTAACGTGCACACCCACCCGACCCTGTCCGAGGCGCTGCAAGAGTGCTTCCACGGCCTGGTCGGCCACATGATCAACTTCTAATTGAGGGCGATCTGGGTCGCCGGTATCGGCGGGTTGGTGGTCGGCCACATGCTGTGGCTGGCCGGCATCTCAGCGGCCATCGCGTCGACCGACATCCCGACCTGGGTGCTCGTCGTCGCGGCGGTGTCGTTTCTCGTCGCGATCGTGTCGGGTTACCTCGGGTGGCGGCAGTGGAAGCAGAAGTCGCGCACCGCTGAGGCGTGGGCGGTGTTCTGCTGGGCGCTGCCGGTGTCACCGGTGCTGTTTTCCTTGGCCGTCGTGGGAGTCACGTACCTGTAGGCGGGCGCGGTGCCATGATGTGCCGATGGGGGACGGTGGCGTCAGGGCTTTGCTGCGCCAGTGGTGGCATCAGCGTGATGACTACGGCTGGCGCATCGAGTTCCTGCGCAGCCGCGGCCTGCTGCCGGTCCTGCGCTACCTGATTGCAGGCATCGGCGCTGTTCTCGGTCTTCTCGGCGCGATCAACGCGGTGGCGCCGCCGATGGCCGACGGCGCCCTGGTGCGGGTGGGCTGGGCGGCGGTCTCGCTGGGATCGCTGGTCTGGGCGGTGCGCTGGGCGCTGTGGCCCTGGCCGCCGCTGCGCGAATCGACCGCCCTGCTGATCTACGTCGACGTGCTGATCACGTTGTCGACGCTGCTGTTCGGCGATCCGAACCTGGCGATGTCGGGCATGCCGCTGTTGCTGTGCGCCGGCGCGTACGTGGTGTTCTTCCACGGCCCGCGGCTCCACCTGGTGCACATCGGCTGGTGTGTGCTGGCGGTCGGCGGCGTCGCGGTATGGCTGGCCGCGGTCACTCCGGTCGGGGGTCTGCAGGTGGCGGTGTCGCGGGCCGTCATCGCGCTGGTCGTGACCGCGTGCATCCTGCCGGCGCTGCAATTCGGTTTCTGGTTGCTGCAGGGCAGCTCCAAGCAGTCGCTGACCGATCCGCTGACCGAGCTGACGAACCGGCGCGGGCTGTCCGTGTCGATGAAGCGGCTCAACGAGCGGGCGCCGGCCAACGCTGACCTGTGTGCATTGCTGATCGACGTCGACGGATTCAAGGCGGTCAACGACACCCTCGGTCACGCCGTGGGTGACGAGGTGCTGATCCGCACGGCCCGCAGGATCCGCGAGAGTGTGCGCAGTGACGCGGTGGTGGTCCGGTGGGGCGGGGAGGAGTTCCTGGTGGTGGACCGGATACCGGCGACTCAAGCAGGCACAGTGGCCGAGCGGGTTCGCGCCGCGGTGGCGTTGCCTGCGCAGCCGACAGTGACCGCGAGCATCGGGGTTGCGGCCACCACCGCCTCGGGCACCGATCTGATCGACGTCATCTCTGCTGCCGATGCCGCGATGTACGAGGCCAAGGCTTGCGGCGGTGACCGGGTCGCGATCGCCGCCGCGGTCTCAGGCCCGCACCGTTGAGGTGAAGAACTCCACCAGTCCCTGCGGTGCGTGTGCGTCGAAGAAGATGTCCAGCGTCGCCCACGATTCTCGCGCCGATTCCTCGCTGCGCGAGAACATCTCGGCTTCGTAGGCCGCGACGGTCGCGGTGACGTCGCTGGGCCGCTCGGCCAGCGCCATGCCGAGTACGGCGGCGTCGTACATTGCGGTGTTCGCGCCTTCCCCGCCCGGAACCGTCAGATGCGCCGCGTCGCCGAGCAGCGTCACACCGGGCGACGGCGCCCAGCGGTGGTCGTCAGGCAGCGCATAGATGGGGCGGGTGACGGGCGCGGTGTCGGCCTCGGTGATCAGCGCGCGCAATGGTGTTGTCCAACCGTCGAATTCGTCAGCGACACGGGCAGTGAGCCGTTCGGTGTCGAACCACTCGACCGGTCGCTGCACCGCGACGTAGACGTGCAGCACGCCGCCGGCCTCCCGGTGGGCGATCATGCCCCGCTGGGGTTCCACCGCATACATTGCTCCTGGCCCCACCAGCGCCGCCGCGGCGGGGTGGCGGGCATCGACGTCGTGCAGGTAGGTCTCGACGAAGGTGGTGCCCGAATACCTCGGCGTCGCGTCCGACAGCAGCGGTCGAACCTTCGACCATGCACCGTCAGCGCCCACGAGAAGTGTTGTGGTGAAATGCTTTCCGTTGGTGAACACCACGTCGTGTCGGCCGTCGCCGCGTGCGTGGACATGAGCCACCTTGTGGCCCCACCGCACAGAGTGCTCGGGCAGTGACTCGAGCAGGATGCGTCGCAGATCGCCACGCAGCACCTCGGGGCGACCGCCGGTGCCGTCGTCGGCCTGCTCGAAGAGCGCGGACCCGTAGCGATCCACGACCTTTGCCGCCTGCGCGCCCTCGTGGATGATCGAGCGGAACTCCTGCGTCAGGCCGGCCACCTCGAGAGCGAACTGCCCGGTGCTCGGGTGCAGATCGAGTTGGCCGCCCTGCGTGCGGCTCTGGGGCGCCGGGTCGGCTTCGTACACCGTGGCGGTGATGCCGTGTACGTGCAGCACGCGGGCGAGCGTGAGGCCGCCGACGCCCGCGCCGATGATCGTGACCGGGGTGTCCATGGAATCTCCTCTGTCGTGGAACAGTGTTCCAACTGTTGAGCGTCAGTTTGGAACACCGTTCCAAGGATGTCAAGATGAGTCATGGCTCCCCGCACGTCACGCCGGCATGAGGCGCTGTCGACCGATCGCATCGTGGCCGCCGCCGTCGAGATCCTCGACGGCGAGGGGGAGTCCGCGCTCACCTTCCGCGCACTCGCCGCGCGTTTGGCGACCGGTCCCGGCGCGATCTACTGGCACGTCGCCGACAAAGACGCTCTCCTCAGTGCCGCGTCCGAGCACGTCGTCTTCCGGGCGCTCCCCGGTGACGAGCCTGCAGACGCACCGGACGCGGCGATCTGCGCTGTCGCCCTCGCCATCTTCGACGCCGTCGACGCTCATCCCTGGGCCGGTGCGCACCTGGTGCGCCAGCCCTGGCAGCCCGCGATGGTGGAGATCTTCGAACGGGTGGGCCGGCGCCTCACGGCCCTCGGCGTGGCCGACGACGCCCTGTTCTACGCGGGCTCGACCCTGGTGAGCTTCATCCTCGGCGTCGCCGGGCAGAACGCCGCCAACGCCCGTCTACGCCCGCCCGGCGCCGACCGTGCCACGCTTCTCGACGATGTCGCCGGCCGGTGGCGGCAGTACGACGCCCAGCGGTATCCGATCGTGCATCAGATGGCCGCGCAGCTGCGTGACCACGACGACCGCGAGCAGTTCCTCGCGGGCATCGACATCCTGCTCGCAGGCCTCGCGCCGCCCGAGCGCTAGTCCGGGAAGTCCAGCGGCACCTGCAGTGTGCTGATGGTTGCCGCCAGGCCATCGTATTGTGCTGTGAGTAAACAGAATTCGATGAGCTGGGCCGGTGAGTAGAAGCGGGCGAGCGCCTGCCACGTCTGCGGGGAGACGCCGCGGGTGACGACGAACTCGTCGGTGGCGGTGAGCAGCGTGCGCTCCCGGTCGGTCAGGCCCTCGGCGTCGGGCCCGGCGAAGATCGCGTCCTGCGTCGCGGCGTCCACACCGCGGGTGCGCGCCAGGCGGCGATGCTGCTGCAGCTCGTACTCGCAGTCGCGCAGGTGCCCCACGCGCAGGATCACGAACTCGGCGTCGCGCCGCGAGAGCTTGCCGGCCCCCAGGAGGTACAGCGACTGCGGCAGCCACGCCAGGAACAGCACTCGGTGCCTGCCCAGCACGTTCACGAGGCTGAACCGGGGACGGCGGATGCCGCGTGCGCCGACCTTGGCGATCGCCCAGTTGACCGGGCCGAGCTCCTTGAAGCCGCCGGGTGCAATGCGTTCAGTGCTCATGACTGCCTCACCAGGTACGGGGACACCGTCGAGCGGTGTTCGTCGATGTCGAGTGCGCGGCCGAGCGCGGGGAAGGCCCGCTGAGGGCAATTGTCCCTCTCGCAGACACGGCATCCGGCGCCGATGGGCGTCGCTGAAACCTTGGGGTCACCACTGAGGTCGAGGCCTTCCGAGTAGACCAGCCGATGCGCGTGCCGTAGTTCGCAGCCCAGGCCGATCGCGAACGTCTTACCCGGCTGACCATAGCGCGAGGCACGTCGCTCCACCGTGCGCGCCACCCACATGTACGCCCGACCGTCAGGCATCTCCGCGATCTGCACGCTGATCTTGCCGGGGTAGGCGAACGTCTCGTAGACGTTCCACAGCGGGCAGGTGCCGCCACTGGACGAGAAGTGAAACCCTGTGGCGGACTGGCGTTTCGACATGTTGCCCGCGCGATCGACCCGGACGAACGAGAACGGGACGCCGCGCATCGACGGCCGCTGCAGCGTGGAAAGCCGGTGGCAGATCGTCTCGTAACTCGTCGAGTAGTAGGCAGACAGTCTCTCGACGTCGTAACGGAAGCTCTCGGCGACGTCGTGGAACTGGGCATAGGGGAGCACGGTCGCGGCGGCGAAGTAGTTGGCCAGGCCGAGGCGGGCCAGCCTGCGCGACTCGTCGCTGGTGAAGTGGCCCTCTTCGGTGAGCTTGTCGATCAGGTCGCCGTATTCGAGGTAGGCGAGTTCGGCAGCCATTCGGAACACCCGCTGCCCCATCGACAGATGGGCGGTGATCTCGAGGGTCTTGGTGGCGGGATCGAAGCGGTGCAGCACGCCCTCGCCGAGATCCTGGCGACGGATGATGCGCACCCCATGGACGAAGCGCAGCCGGTCAGACAGGTCGCCGGCCAGTTCGCCGCGCTGGACCCGCATCCCTGCCGTCAGCTCCTCGGCGGCGGTGTCGAGGTCGTGGAGGTAGTTCTGCCGCTGGTAGAAGTAGTCGCGCACCTCTTCGTGCGGCATCGAGATCGATCCGGTGCCACTTTCCCCCGGGTTGACGGTGGCGACGTTGAACCGTCCCTCGGTGGCAGCGGCCAGCTGGGTCGTGGTCAATTGGTAACGGCGGTGCAGATTCACCATCGCGCGGGCGAGATCGGGGTGCGCCCCGACCATCTCTGCGACTTCGGTCGCACCCACGTCGACGTCGAGGTCGCGGTCCATCAGGACTTCGCGCAGCTCGGCGATCAGGCGGGTGTCGTCCTGGGAGGCGAAGAACGTGGCGTCGACGCCGAACACCTCTGTGATGCGCAGCAGCACCGCCACCGTCAGCGGCCGCACGTCGTGCTCGATCTGGTTCAGATAGCTGGGGGAGATGTCGAGCATCTGAGCCAATGCCGCCTGACTGAAACCGCGCTCGCTGCGCAGCTGGCGCACCCGCGCTCCGACGTATGTCTTGGCCACGTCGAACCAGCGTAGCCGCCACTTGCTAATTGCGTATTCGCAGAATTCGCATTGCGCACCTGTGTGGCATCATCAGGTTTCGTGAGTCTGGCCAAGACGATGATGCCGGTGCCCGATCCGCACCCTGACGTCTTCGACGTTCAGTGGCCGCTACGCGTCGCCGACGTCGATCGTGAAGGCCGACTGAAGTTCGATGCGGCGACCAGGCACATCCAGGACATCGGCACCGATCAGTTACGCGAGATGGGCTTCGAAGAGACCCATCCGCTGTGGATCGTGCGCCGCACCATGATCGACATGATCGAACCGATCGTGTTCAAGGACATCCTGCGACTGCGCCGCTGGTGCTCGGGCACCTCGAACCGCTGGTGTGAGATGCGGGTGCGCATCGATGGACGCAAGGGCGGTCTCGTCGAATCCGAGGCGTTCTGGATCAACATCAACCGGGAGACCCAGGGGCCGGCCCGGATCGCCGACGACTTCATCGAAGGGCTTCGCCGCACCACCAGCGAGGGCCGGCTGCGGTGGAAGGCCTATCTCAGCGCAGGGTGGCGTGAGGACGCTGAGCGCATCCGCGACTTCCCGGTTCGGGTCAGCGACATCGACATCTTCGACCACATGAACAACTCCGTGTACTGGGCGGTCGTCGAGGACTATCTGCAGTCCCATCCCGAGCTGATGTCGGTGCCGTTGCGGGTGACGATCGAACACGATCTGCCGGTCGCGCTCGGCGACAAGCTGGAGATCCTGCAGCACACGCATCCCGCCGGATCGACCGAGATGTTCGGCGCGGAGCTCACCGATCGGAGTGTTACAACGCTCACATATGTGGTCGGCGATGAGGTCAAAGCGGTCGCGGCGATCTTCCCTCTCTGAATCGCTTCACCAAACAGTACGGGCGTACTGACCTGCGACGATCGTTTACCGGCCGGTAACTTCTGAACCGGTTCAGGGCAAGAGGATCTTCGCAATCTTTGCAAGATCCGACCATGCGTTGGCGAAAGTTTACAAGCGAAAGTGGTGGACCTGCGGTTATGCCGTGATGCATCCTCGTCTTAGCAGTCCGGTGAAGACGCTGGAACGTTAACAACCGTTTGAAGGAGTGGGTCACCTCATGACCAAGTCGACCGTGGGCACGCCGAAGTCCCCCGAACAGATCCAGCACGACTGGGACCACAACCCCCGCTGGAAGGGCATCACCCGGACCTACACCCCCAAGGACGTCGTCGCCTTGCAGGGCACCGTCGTCGAGGAGGCGACGCTGGCCCGCCGCGGCGCCGAGGTGCTGTGGGAGCAGCTGCACGAGATGGACTTCGTCAACTCGCTCGGCGCCCTGACCGGCAACATGGCCGTGCAGCAGGTGCGCGCCGGCCTGAAAGCCATCTACCTGTCCGGGTGGCAGGTCGCCGGTGACGCCAACCTCTCGGGTCACACCTACCCCGACCAGAGCCTCTACCCGGCCAACTCGGTGCCTCAGGTCATCCGCCGCATCAACAACGCGCTGCTGCGCGCCGACGAGATCGCCAAGGTCGAGGGTGACACCTCGGTCGAGAACTGGCTGGCCCCGATCGTCGCCGACGGCGAAGCCGGCTTCGGTGGCGCACTGAACGTCTACGAGCTGCAGAAGGCCATGATCGCCGCCGGTGTCGCCGGATCGCACTGGGAAGACCAGCTGGCTTCGGAGAAGAAGTGTGGCCACCTCGGTGGCAAGGTGCTGATCCCGACCCAGCAGCACATCCGCACGCTGACCTCGGCCCGTCTCGCGGCCGACGTCGCCGACGTCCCGACCGTCGTCATCGCCCGCACCGATGCCGAGGCCGCGACGCTGATCACCTCCGACGTCGACGAGCGCGACCAGCCATTCATCACCGGCGACCGCACCGCCGAGGGCTTCTACCGGGTCAAGAACGGCCTCGAGCCCTGCATCGCCCGCGCCAAGGCCTATGCGCCGTACTCCGATCTGATCTGGATGGAGACCGGCACCCCGGACCTGGAGCTGGCCAAGAAGTTCGCCGAGGGCGTCAAGAGCGAGTTCCCGGACCAGATGCTGGCCTACAACTGCTCGCCGTCGTTCAACTGGAAGCAGCACCTCGACGACGACACGATCGCCAAGTTCCAGCGTGAGCTGGGCGCGATGGGCTTCAAGTTCCAGTTCATCACCCTCGCCGGCTTCCACGCCCTGAACTACTCGATGTTCGATCTGGCTTACGGCTACGCCCGCAACCAGATGAGCGCCTACGTCGAGCTGCAGGAGCGCGAGTTCGCCGCCGAGGAGCGCGGCTACACCGCCACGAAGCACCAGCGCGAGGTCGGCGCCGGCTACTTCGACCGGATCGCCACCACCGTGGACCCCACCTCGTCGACCACCGCGCTCGCGGGTTCGACCGAAGAGGGCCAGTTCCACTAAGGGTTGATAGCGTCAGGCCCCGTCCGTGTCATGCGGCCGGGGCCTGATCGCTGTGAGGAGATCGTGTGAGCATTGAACGCGTTGGCATCGAGCGTGTCGGAATCGTCGGCGCCGGACAGATGGGCGGCGGTATCGCCGAGGTGTGCGCCAAAGCCGGCGCCCAGGTCGTCGTCTACGAACCCAGCCAGGAGCTCGTCGAGGCCGGCCGCGCCCGCATCACCGCGTCGCTGGAACGCGCCAAGGCCAAGGGCAAGCTGGCGGCCGACGAATTCGAGATCACGCAGGCGCGGCTCGTCTACACCAGCGACCTCGCCGACCTGGCCGACCGCCAGCTGGTGATCGAGGCGATCGTCGAGAACGAGGCCGTCAAGGCGAAGGTCTTCGCCCAGCTCGACGAGCTCGTCACCGACCCCGACGCCGTCCTCGCGTCGAACACCTCCAGCATTCCGATCATGAAAATCGCTGCGGCGACCAAGAATCCGAGCCGGGTACTGGGGCTGCACTTCTTCAACCCGGTGCCCGTGCTACCGCTGGTCGAGGTGATCAACACGCTGGTGACCTCCGACGAGGCGATCGCGCGGGTCGAGAAGTTCGCCGGAGAGGCGCTGGGCAAGAAGGTGGTTCGCTGTGGCGACCGCTCGGGCTTCATTGTCAACGCGCTGCTGGTGCCCTATCTGCTGTCGGCGATCCGGATGGCCGAGGCCGGCGTGGCGAGCGTCGAGGACATCGACACGGCCGTGGTTGCAGGGCTCTCGCATCCGATGGGTCCGCTGCGGCTCTCGGACCTGATCGGCCTGGACACCATGAAGCTGATCGCGGACTCGATGTACGACGAGTACAAGGACGCGCACTACGCACCGCCGCCGCTGCTTCAGCGGATGGTCGAGGCCGGACAGCTGGGCAAGAAGACGGGGCAGGGCTTCTACACGTACTGAACTCGGGGTGCGCCGATCGGCGGCCCAATGCGCCCAAGACGGTGTGGGGAACATCATCGTGGGCTCGGAAGCACTTGCTGCCGGCCAGAAGCGACGCTCAGGCCTTCGCCAGCCGCTTCTTCTCCGCCTTGACGTCGAAGTCCGGTGGCGGCCACGACATGTTCAGGCCCTTGAGAGCCTCGATCATCAGCTCGGTGACGGCAAGCCGGCTGTACCACTTCTTGTTGCACGGCACGACATGCCAGGGCGCGTACTCGGTCGATGTTCGCTCGAGCATCGCCTGGTAGGCCTCCTGGTAGGCCGGCCATTTCAGCCGCTCGTCGATGTCCGCGGGGTTGTATTTCCAGTACTTGTCCGGCCGTTCGAGGCGTTTCGTCAGCCGCTTCTTCTGCTCGTCGAGCGAGACGAACATCGCGATCTTCACCACTGTGGTCCCACGGTCGACCAGCTCGCGCTCGAACGCGTTGATCTCGTCGTAGCGGGGCTCCCACACCTCGGCCGGCACCAGGTTGTGCACGCGCACGATCAGCACGTCCTCGTAATGCGACCGGTCGAAGACACCGATGTGGCCTGCTGTCGGTAGTGCCTTGCGGATGCGCCACAGGAAATGGTGGGACAGCTCTTCCGGCGTCGGCTTGCCGAAGTTGTGGTACTCGACGCCTTGCGGATTACACCCGCCCACAACATGTTTGACGATCCCGCCCTTACCTGCGGTGTCCATGCCCTGCAACACCAGCAGTACCGACCGGGTGTCGTCGACCCGGCTGCGGGCATACAGCATCTCCTGCAGCTCACCGAATCGGACATTGCGCTCCTCCTGCAAGGTGGGCGCATGAGACTTCGAGCCGTTGAATCCCGGTGTCGCGTCGGGGTCGATGTCGGCGACCTGATCGCCGGGCTTGAAACGCAACAGGGAGTGCGGCTCGTGCGACCACAGCGACGGGAGATCCAGAGACTCGCTCACCGATCTAGTCAAGCAGTTGGGCCGGCAGTTCGGGGGAGGGATGATCCTCGGACCGGAATCTCTGCAGCGACCCGCCGACCTCGACGATGCCGCACAGCGCGCTCCACGAGAGCATCGTCAGGTAGTCGATCAGCTCGTCGGAGCTCATCCGCGGATGCGACATCCACGAGTGCGTGGCCAGCTGCACCCCGCCGACGATGTGATACGCCCACGGGTCGACGCCGCCCGTGTCCATGCCGACCGACACCATCCGCCGACGGAGCATCACCGCGAGCATGCGCGCAATGATGGCCTCGGAGTTCGCGACGGCCTTGCTCTTGCTCGCCGAGTTGTTCGCCATCACGAACCGGTAGGGCTCCGGCTCGTTGGCGACCGTTTCGACGTAGACGCGAATGACCTCCCGTGTCAGTGCGTATCCGTCCAGGTTCGACGACAGCGCGGCGGCCATGTTCGGGATCAGCGTCACCTGCGCGAAGCGCATCATCACCGCGGTGGTCAGGTCGTTCTTGTCGACGAAGTAGCGGTACAGCACCGTCTTGGACACACCGATGTCCGCGGCGATCTCGTCCATGCTGACGTCGCTGCCGAGGCGGCGAATGGCATCCAGCGTGCCATCCACCAGTTCGTTGCGGCGCTCGACCTTGTGCCGATGCCAGCGCCGTTTACGCCCATCGGTCTTGATCGCCACCTGCGGAGAATGTTGTGCCACGTTCGCGGTGATCCGTTCCGTCGTCCTCGTCGATAATACGGTGGTCGGCGGTTCGGAGTTGCCCGCGCAGGGAAGATGGAGGCGTGGCTCATCGAGTGAACGTCCCCGACGCCGGGCAGCGGCCCCGTGCGAGCTTTGCCGAGAAACTCGCCGGCGCGGATTCGGCGGCCGACGCGGAACGTCGGCGTGCGCTCCGGCGCATGAAGGCCGTCGCGCTCAGTTTCCTGATCGGCGCCTCGGTGATCTTCCTCGTGTGCACGTGGGCGCAGACCCAGGGCGCGCCGGCGTGGGTGGGTTATGTCCGGGCGGCCGCCGAAGCCGGCATGGTCGGGGCGCTGGCGGACTGGTTCGCCGTCACGGCTCTGTTCAAGCACCCGCTCGGCCTGCCGATCCCACACACCGCGATCATCAAACGCAAGAAAGACCAGCTCGGCGAGGGTCTGTCCGCCTTCGTCCGGGAGAACTTCCTGTCGCCGGAGAACGTCGAGACCAAGCTGCGCGACGCCGATGTCGCCAGCCGAACCGGCAAATGGCTGGCGGAGCCGGTGAACGCCGAGCGGGTCGCCGCGGAGGCGTCGACAGTGGCCCGGGTGCTGGTGGAGATGCTGCGCGACGAGGACGTGCAGCAGGTGCTGGACCGGATGATCGTCAAGCGCATCGCCGAGCCGCAGTGGGGGCCGCCCGTCGGTCGAGTGCTGTCCTCGCTGTTGGAGGAGGGGCGCCAGGAGGCGCTGCTGCAGTTGCTCGCAGATCGCGCGTTCCAGTGGTCCCTGGGGGCCGGCGAGGTCATCGAGCGGGTCATCGAACGCGATTCGCCGACGTGGTCGCCGCGCTGGGTGGATCACGTGGTCGGGGACCGCATCCATCGGGAGCTGATGGATTTCACCGACAAGGTGCGTCGCAACCCCGATCACGAGCTGCGCCGGTCGGCCACGAAGTTCCTCTTCGAGTTCGCGGGTGACCTGCAGAATGACGAGGCGACGATCCAGAAGGCCGAGAACGTCAAAGAGCAGATCATGGCCCGCGACGAGGTGGCCAGGGCGGCCGAGACCGCGTGGACGGCGGCCAAGCGGATCATCCTGGAGTCCGTCGACGACCCGTCCTCGGCGTTGCGGGCCCGCATCGCCGACACCGTCGTCCGGATCGGTGAGTCCCTGCGCGACGACGCCGCATTGCGCGACAAGGTCGACAACTGGGTGGTGCGCGGGGCGCAGCATCTGGTGAGTCAATACGGCGCCGAGATCACCACGATCATCACCGACACGATCGAACGCTGGGACGCCGACGAGGCCAGCAGCCGCATCGAATTGCACGTCGGCCGTGACCTGCAATTCATCCGTATCAACGGCACGGTGGTGGGCTCGCTCGCCGGCCTGGCCATCTACACGATCGCGCAGCTACTGTTCTGACCTGCGCTAACTGAGTGCTTGCAAAAGTTAGCACTCCGTCGTACCGTGGAAATCGTCGGTCATTCGGATACCCACGGCAGCGAAGGAGGCGAACCATGGCACAGGACGAGAACCTCGCCGCGGTTGTCACCAACGCCGCTTCGGACATCGGCAGCTTCATCCGATCCCAGCGGGAGGCCGCGCACGTGTCAGTGCGGCAGCTCGCCGAGAAAGCCGGTGTCAGCAATCCCTACCTCAGCCAGATCGAGCGGGGATTGCGCAAGCCCTCGGCGGACGTGCTGAACCAGATCGCCAAAGCGCTGAGGGTGTCGGCGGAGGTGCTCTACATCCGGGCAGGGATCCTCGAGCCCAGCGAGACGAACCAGGTGCGCGACGCCATCATCACCGACACGGCGATCAATGAGCGGCAGAAGCAGGTGCTGCTCGACATCTACTCCTCGTTCTGTCAGCAGAACGAGGCGGCACTGCTCGAGGCTGCCGCCGAGGCGGATCAGCAACCATCCGAAGACGATCAGAGCCTTCTGCAGATCACGCAATCACCCGAGACCTCTGTCCCCCAGTGAAAGGAAGCACCATGGCTGAGAAGAATCAGCTCGACATCGACGACCTGAAGGCCCCGCTGCTCGCCGCCGTCGGCGCCGCCGACCTCGCGCTCGAGCGCGTCAACGAGATCGTCGCGACGCTGCGTGAGCGCGCCGGCGACGCCCGCTCCGACGCCGAGACCCGCGTCGAGGAGAGCCGCGCCCGCATCACCAAGCTCCAGGAAGAGCTGCCGGCTCAGTTCGAGGACATCCGCGAGAAGCTGAACTCCGACGAGCTGCGTAAGTTCGCCGAGAGCTATGCCGAGAACGCACAGACGGCCTACACCAAGCTGATCGAGCGCGGCGAGGCCGCCCTCGAGCGTCTGCGCAGCCAGCCGGCTCTGGAGACCGCCGCCACCCGCGTCGAGGAGTACACCGACCAGGCCGTGGAGCTGACCCAGGAAGCGCTGGGTAACGTCGCCACGCAGACCCGCGCCGTGGGTGAGCGTGCCGCCAAGCTGGTCGGCGTCGAGCTGCCCAAGCGTGCGGAATCGGCCGCCGAGCCGGTCAAGGCCGCCGCCAAGAAGGCTCCGGCGAAGGCCCCCGCCAAGAAGGCGCCGGCCAAGGCCGCCGCCAAGAAGGCCCCGGCCAAGAAGGCCCCGGCCAAGAAGGTCACCCAGAAGTAAGCCCAGAAGTACGCCCGACTCCCCACCCGGGAAGTCGAAAAGGGGACGTAAGCCGCCTAGGCTGTCGAGCGTGGAGCTCCAAGGCCTTGTGGTTTACGTCCTCTTCGCGTTGAAGATCGCGGTGTTGGTGACGACGGCGTATGCCTTTGTCCATGCGGCGATCCAGCGGACCGACGCCTACCCCGCGGCCGACAAGCTGACCAAGCCGGTCTGGCTGGTGATCCTCGGCGTGGCCGGTCTGCTCGCCCTGGTGCTCGGAATCACCGGAGTCGCGATCGCCGCGGTCGCCGCCGGTGTGTACCTCGTCGACGTCCGTCCGAAAATCCTCGAGGTGCAAGGAAAGTCGCGCTAGTGCGGCGCAGCCTGATCGCCGCGGGATGCCTCGCTGCATCAGCACTCGGCCTCGCGCCGACTGCCCCACACGCCTCGGCGACGCCGAGTCTCCAACCGCCGCCGTACATCGATCACGTGACGTGGGCCAAGTGGGGCGACCTCTCGAGCCTGCGGGTGTATCCCACGCCGGCCGGGCGCGACACCTCGGGCCGGCCCGGCACCGCGGCGCAAGCCGACGAGGCCTGGGGTGAGGTGCTCGCCCTGTCGCCTGACGCCGCGATCGCCGGGATGAAAGAGCAGTTCGTCTGTCACTGGCGGTTCGCCGAGATCGCCGAGCCGGGCAAGGTGAGCTGGAACCTCGAGCCGTGGCGCCCGGAGGTCACCCCGGATCAGATGATGGCCGCCCGGTGCAATCCCGGCGGCACCGAAGAACCGTTCTGATGGGTTACACGCGCGCTGACGTCGCGGCCGTCGTCGACCACACGCTGCTCAAACCAGAAGCGACGGAAGCCGACATCGTCGCGTTGCTCGCCGAGGCCGCCGAGCTCGGGGTGTACGCGGTGTGCGTGTCGCCGCCGTTCGTGGCGACGGCGGTGGCGCTGGCCGCCGGCCGGACCGTGGCTGCCGTGGTGGGTTTCCCTTCAGGGAAACATCTTTCGGTGATCAAGGCGCACGAGGCTGCGGTCGCGCTCGAGAGCGGCGCGGCGGAGATCGACATGGTCATCGACGTCGGCGCAGCGATCGGCGGTGAGCTCGACGTCGTGCGCGCCGATGTCGCCGCTGTCCGAGACGCCACTCCGGGCGCGGTGCTGAAGGTGATCGTCGAATCCTCGGCCCTGGTGGAGTTCGGGGGCTGGCCGCTGCTGACCGACGTGTGTCAGGTCGCCGAGGACGCCGGCGCGGATTTCGTCAAGACGTCCACCGGTTTCCACCCCTCCGGTGGTGCCTCGGTGCGTGCCGTCGAGGTGATGGCCACTGCCGTCGGAGGCAGGCTCGGCGTCAAAGCCAGCGGCGGCATCCGGTCGGCCACCGATGCCGCGGCCATGCTGGATGCCGGCGCGACGCGCCTCGGACTGTCCGGCACACGGGCCGTCCTCGACGGCTTGGGTTAGAAACGGCCTGGCCTAGAACTTCCCGAAGCAGGGGTCGTCGGTCTGCTTGGGCATCGATGCGTTCTGAGTGGACAGGCGGCTCTGCACACCGCTGTCGGTGACCGACACCGAGTCGGCCTTGATGTTCAGCGGATAATTCTGGGTCAGCGTCGAGGTGAATGCGTCCAGTGCCGGCTGCACCGACTCGCGGGGCAGTGTGAAGCCCAGCCCCGTCACCTGCTGCACCGCCAGCGAGATGGAGCCGTCGACGACCTGAGGCTTGGCGGTGATGCTGCCCAGCGGACCTTCGAGCTCGATCGTGCCGTCATTGGCGTTGGTGGTCACGCCGGAGACGAAGCTGCCGATCAGCGGGACCGCGCCCTGGATCGTCTGTTTGATGCCGTCGGCCGACCAGTCGATGGTCGCCACGAGCGAGCCGATCGTCCCGCTCGAGTTCGCGCTGTCCTGCAGGCGCACGTCGTTGATGTCCAGGTTGAGCTTCATGCCCTTGGCGTCGCGCACCTGGTTGCCCGCGGTTTCGATGTGGATGTTCGTGTAGTGCCCGGACATGTGCTGCATCAGGAACGGCGGCAGCACCCCGAACGACGCGGTGGCCTTGTCCTGCACCACGCACTCGACGGTGGACGCGACGACGGTGTCGGCGCGGTTGCGCGCGTACAGCTCGCCGCCCAGCAGGCCGGCCAGCACCAGAGCGACGACGATCACCGCCACCAGCACGATGGACAGCGGATCGCTGAAGAACTTCTTGGCCTTCGACGGCAACGCCGAACCTTTCTGCGGGGGTGCGGGCGGTGGGCCGGGCTGCGGTTGCGGACGGGCCCAGGGATCGGTCATTGCAGGGATTCTGCCCTACTCAGGTGAGCTGAACCTGAGCGGTTGTCCATGACCGCGACGGCGGCGCGGGCGGCCCGGGCGGCCTCGACGTCGACGTCGTGGAGCAGCAGCGCGGGCTCGGGACCGGCTGAGGTCAAGACCTCACCCAGTGCCGATGTCACCACACTGCCGCCGACGCCGGTGGGTCCAAGTGCAGCGATCTCGTCGCCCGGGTAGGCCTGGCCGACGGCGGCGACCACGGTGGAGGTGTCGATCGCTCTGGCGCGCGCCAGCAACGTCCACTGGTCGAGCTTGCCCGGCCCGGTGCCCCACGAGGCGTGCACGGTGATGACGTCAGCGCCGCGGTTGGCGAGCTCGACGTACAACTCGGGAAAACGGATGTCGTAACACAGCGTCAGTCCGACCGTCAGCCCGGCGACGGCGATCGTCACCGGCTCGGTGCCCGGCGCGACGGTCTTCGACTCGGCGAAGCCGAACGCGTCGTACAGGTGGATCTTGTCGTAGCGGGCGTCGACGTCCGGGCCGGTGGCGATCAACGTGTTGGTCACGCGTCCGTCCCCGGACGGCACGAACATGCCGGCGACGACGACGATGCCGGCCCGCTCGGCGAGGCGGCGGACCCCGTCGGCCCACGGCCCGTCGAACGGTTCGGCGATCGGCGCCAACGGCACCCCGAAGCGGCACATCGTGGCCTCGGGGAACAGCACCAGATCCGCCCCGGCGTCGGCGGCCAGGCGCGCCTGCTCATCGACCACCGCGAGATTGGCGGCCGGCTCGGCGGTGCTGCGGATCTGGGCCAGCGCGATACGCATTCCGCCAGCCTAGTTACGGACCCCAGGCGGGGCGGTTCGCCTTGGCGGCCTTCTTGCCGAGTTTCCCGGAGTTGATCTGGGCGGCCAGGCTGTCGAGGATCACCCGCGAGCTCAGCAGCGCGGTCTGCTCGGCCCAGTCATAGGGCGGCGAGCACTCGACGACCTCGATGCCGGCCAGGCCCGGTTCGGAGATCATCTTGACCAGGTTGAGCGCCTCGCGGGGCAGCAGGCCGCCCGGCTCCGGCCAGCCGGTGCCCGGCACGAACCCGGCGTCGATGACGTCGATGTCGAACGACAGGTAGACCGCCTTGGCGTCCTTCCATGCGATCTCGAGGGCCATCTCCGCGATCTTCTCGATACCCACCCGCTCCACATCGCCGACGGTCATCACGGTCGACTTGCGTTGACGGCCCACCTGCACGCCCTCGCGAGGGCTCTGCCAACCGCCGATCCCGATCTGCACCAGGTTGGTCGCGGGGGCGTTCTTGATGTTGGTGGCGTGGAACCACGGCGTGGTGTGCATCCGCTCGTCGAGGTCGGTTTCCTGGGTGTCGACGTGACGGTCGAAGTGGATGATCCCGATGTTGCCGTCCATGTAGGGCGCAAGACCGCGGATGGTGGGGAAGCCGATGGAGTGGTCGCCGCCGAGCACGATCGGCATCACGCCCTTGCTCGCGACGTGGGCCATCGCCTGGCTGATCTGGTCGAAAGACTTCTCCAGATTGCCGGGGATCGTGAAGACGTCGCCGATGTCGACGATGTTGAGCTGCTCTCGCAGATCTACGCCGGTCTCGTAGTTGTAGGTGCCGAACAGGTTGGTGGAGCGGCGGATGCCCTGCGGGCCGAACCGGGTACCGGGACGGTAGGTCGCGCCGGCGTCCAGGGGCACGCCGAACACGGCGACCTCGGCGTCGTCGACCTCGTTGACGTCTTCGATGAACGGGCACTTGAGGAAGGTGCCGCGCTCGCCGGCGAAGTGCGGCTTCTCGCCGCGCACGAAGGTGGAGATGGTCCGGTCGTTGATCGTCGGCGCGGCCTCGAGGCCGTAGCTCAGCCCGCGGTCGATCTCCTCCCGCAGACGCCGGTCACCCAGGCGCGCCTCGGCCTGCTGGGCCCACGCGCCTTCGGCGTTGGTCAGGCTGGGATCGGGGCCTGGGAAATCAGATGTCTCGGACATGAGTTCTCCTCACGCGTCGTCTTGTCGCTGACCGGGTACGACGCACCTCGTCCGGGGAGTGGGGTCACCGACTCCTGCACGTCATTGTCAGCACGCTCGCGAGAGCCTGTCCACTCGAAAAGCCGACATCTCATCCCAGCGGTGCCACAGCCGACCACGGCACCGTCAGCACCCCGTCGCGCAGCGGCCGCCGCGGGGTCGTCACTGGAAACCCTTGAGCGGCAAGCATGTCCATCATCGCCCGCCACCGCATGCGGGGGCCGAACACGCCGTGGGCAGCGCTACTGGCCCATGCCCGGTCGGCGGCGGTGAGCAGGGTGTGGATGGGCTGGCCGGCCACGTTGTGGTGGATCAGCACCTTGGGCAGGCGCTCGGCGAGGTCGGAGGGCTTCTCGATCGCGAACGGGTCGCAGGCCAGGGTCAGGCTCACCGCCGCGGTCGCGTCGAGCAGCACCCAGCAGCAGCGCCGCCCCAGCTCGTCGCAGGTGCCATCGATGATCAGCCCACCCGCAG
Organism: Mycobacterium sp. IDUB_1; assembly: GCF_055419625.1. NCBI lineage: Bacteria > Bacillati > Actinomycetota > Actinomycetes > Mycobacteriales > Mycobacteriaceae > Mycobacterium > Mycobacterium sp. IDUB_1. The sequence continues at coordinate 1,393,268 of NZ_JBVAYA010000001.1, forward strand.
CCAGCCCGCTCCGCATCGCCGCCCACGCATCGGGGACCGCGTCAAGCGGGTACTGACGCAGCACATTGAACGCGCGCACCAGCACCGGCCGGTGCCCTGCGAGTTCGAAGCCGCCGAGGGCGAAGTCGACCCCAGGCCTGGTCGCGGCGCGGGCCACGTCCACCCGGTGGGGGTCGATCTCCAGGCCCAGCACACGCACGTCGGCACGCACCTGGCGCAGCCGCACCGCGAGCTCCAACGTCGTCACCGGCAGCGCGCCGTAACCCAGGTCGACGACGAGCGGGTCGGCGGCGCTCTGCAGGGCGGTGCGCACCCGGGCCGAGTGCACCAGCCACCGGTCGCTGCGCCGCAACCGGTTGTGCCCGGTCGTGCCCCGTGTCACCGCGCCGAGCGGACGGGAGCCGGTCACGGTCGGGCTCAGCTGTTCTCGGCGATCCACACGGTGGTGAACCGTTGTTCGGCGATCAGCAGCTCGACCAGTTGCTGGCCGATGAAGTTCTCGATCTTGCCGCCCACCAGGGGCACCCGGACTTCGACGGTCGCCCGGAACGCCAGCCGCGAACCGGATCCGGCGGGCTCCAGCACCGCGTTGCCCGACAGTCCGGCCGGCGCGCGAGGGATGGCACCGGACACCGCGGCCGAGGTCCGGCCCTCGACGACGGGGGCCCAGCGTTCCTCGCGGACGAAGCTGAGGTCCCCGCGATGGAACTGGGTAACGACGGCGGGCAGCCGGTCGGCGCGCAGCGTCTGCGTGGTCTTGATCCGCAGGCCGCCGTCGTCGCCGACGGTCATCTCGTCGAGGGTGGCGTGATCGGCGCCGGAGTCGCCGAGCCGGACCAGCCAGTACTTCTCGTCGCCGAAGGCGCGGTGCACCTGTTCGACGGTTCCCCCGTACTCGGCGGTCATGTCGAATGAACGCGGCATGGCAAACCACGCTACCGTTACCGCCCGTGGTCACTTCGTCTATCGCGGGCGTGGCGGTCGCCGAGAATGTGCCGCTCGCGCCGCTGACCACGCTGCGCGTCGGGCCTGTCGCGGACCGCCTGATCACCTGCGCCACCACCGAGGGCCTGATCGAAGTGCTGCGCGAGGTCGGACCGGACGCCCTGATCCTGGCAGGCGGGTCCAACGTGGTCCTCGCCGACGACCTGCGCGCGCCGACGGTGGTGCGGATCGCCACCCGTGGTGTCACGGTCGACGGGCCGCTGTTGCGCGCAGAGGCAGGCGCGGTGTGGGACGAGGTCGTCGCGGCGTCGCTGGCCCACGGGCTGGGCGGGCTCGAGTGCCTGTCCGGGATCCCGGGATCGACGGGTGCGACGCCCGTGCAGAACGTCGGCGCGTACGGCGCCGAGGTCGCCGACACGATCAGCCGGGTGCGCCTGCTGGAGTGGGAAACCGGCCAGGACCGTTGGGTGACCCCGGACCATCTCCGATTCGGTTATCGCACAAGCATTCTCAAGGGCGCCCCGGTGGCGGTGGTGCTCGAGGTGGAGTTCCGGCTCGACGCGCACGGCCGCAGCGCGCCGCTGCGGTACGGCGAGCTGGCCGCCGCGCTGGGTGTGCAGGCGGGGGAGCGCGCCGAGCCCGCTCGCGTGCGCGAGACGGTGCTCGGTCTGCGGGCCGGCAAAGGCATGGTGCTCGACGGCGCCGACCACGACACCTGGAGCGTCGGCTCGTTCTTCACCAACCCGGTCGTCACCGAGAAGCAGTATCAGCGCATCGCCGACCAGGTCGGCGGCAGGGGATGGGGCGGGGTTCCGCGCTACCCGGCCCCGGGCGGGGTGAAGATGGCCGCGGGATGGCTCGTCGAGCGGGCCGGCTTCGGCAAGGGCTATCCCGGGCCGGACGCCCCCGCGCGCCTGTCGACCAAGCATGCGCTGGCCCTGACCAACCGCGGTGGCGCGACGAGCGCGGACGTGATTGCGCTGGCCAGAACGATTCGCGATGGCGTCGCGGCGCGGTTCGGGATCGATCTCACACCCGAACCGATTCTGCTCGGGTGCGTTCTCTAGGTACGCTGGCAACACGTGAGCCCTGCCAGACCGATCAACAGGCGGCGAGCGCTTGCCGCTTTGGCGGTCGGCGTCGCCGCGCCGGGCATTCTCGCGGCCTGCCGGAACGAGAACGGTACCGCCGCCTCCGGGCAGGCGACAGAGGACGCGCCGTCCGCGCCGGTCCTGAGTTACGAGCCCAAGAATGCGGCGGAGGACGTCGCTCCCACCGCGCGCGTCGCTGCCAAGGTCGAGAACGGCTGGTTCCAGAAGATCAGCCTCGCCAACACCGACGGCAAGGTCGTGGCGGGTGCGCTCAATCGCGACCGCACCGAGTTCACCGCGTCCGAACCGCTGGGCTACGGCGTCGAGTACCGCTGGGCGGGCACGGTCGTCGGGCAGGACGGCAAGTCGGTTCCGGTGAAGGCGTCGTTCACCACCGTGAACCCGAGCACTCAGGTCAACGGACAGTTCCAGCTCTCGGATGGTCAGACGGTGGGTGTCGCCGCTCCGATCATCCTGCAGTTCGACGCGGCGATCGCCGACGAGGATCGCGCCACGGTCGAGAAGGCCGTCAAGGTGACCACGACCCCGCAGGTCGAGGGAAGCTGGGCGTGGCTGCCCGACGAGGTCGGCGGCTCCCGTATGCACTGGCGGACCAAGGAGTACTACCCGTCCGGCACCACGGTCCACGTCGACGCGAAGCTCTACGGCGTGCCGTTCGGGCAGGACGCCTACGGCGCCACCGACTCGACGTTGGACTTCACGATCGGCCGGCGTCAGGTCGTCAAGGCCGAGGCGTCGAGCCATCGCATCCAGGTGCTCGACGAATCGGGTGCGGTGATCATGGACTTCCCGTGCAGCTACGGCGAGGGCGATCTGGACCGCAACGTGACGCGTAGCGGCATCCACGTGGTGACCGAGAAGTACGAAGACTTCTACATGACCAACCCCGCGGCCGGCTACGCCAACGTGCACGAGCGCTTCGCGGTGCGGATCTCCAACAACGGCGAGTTCATTCACTGCAACCCCAACAGCATCGGGGCGCAGGGCAATACGAACGTCACCAACGGGTGCATCAACCTGAATCTGGAGAATTCGCAGGAGTACTTCAACTCGGCGCTGTACGGCGACCCGGTCGAGGTCAGCGGCACCCGCATCGACCTGTCCTACGCCGACGGCGACATCTGGGACTGGGCGGTGTCGTGGGACGAGTGGACGTCGATGTCGGCGCTGTCGAAGGAGAAGCGGACCGCCGAGATCCCGAGCACCGCGCCGGCGACGCCGTCCGACGCGCCGCAGCCAGTCAGCGGCCGCCCCGGCGGCTGAGCCGGCGGGTCAGGGGCGGCGGTTGAAGCGTGAGCCCGCGGCTCCGCTGACCTGGTCACGCGGTCGCACCACGATCAGATCCAGGTCGACGTGCGACGGGCGGCCGGCCACGAACCCGATCACCTCGGCGATGTCCTCGGCCACCAGCGGCGTGACACCCTCGTAGACCTTGGCGGCCCGTTCGTCGTCGCCCTCGAAGCGGTTGAGCGAGAACTCCGTCTTCACCATGCCGGGCGCGACCTCGGTGAGCCGCACCGGTTGCCCGAGCAGCTCGCTGCGCAGGGTGCGGTGCAGCACGCCCTGGGCATGCTTGGCCGACGTGTAACCGGCGCCGTTGTCGTAGATCTCCACCGCGGCGATCGACGTGACGGTGATGATCAGCCCGTCGCCGGAGGCGATGAGCTTGGGCAGCAGCGCACGGGTGACGTGCAGGGTGCCCATCACGTTGGCTTCCCACATCCACCGCCAGTGCTCGATGTCGGCGTCGGCCACCGACTCCAGCCCCCGCGCTCCGCCGGCGTTGTTCACCAGGACGTCGACCCGGTCGAGCCGGCCGGCCATCGCTGCCACCGCCTCAGGATCCGTGACGTCCGCCACAATCGCGGTGCCGTCCAGCTCGGCGGCCAGTGCCGTGATCGGCCCCTCGCGGCGAGCCACGCAGACCACGTGAAAGCCTTGTGCGGCAAGGGTTCTGGCGGTTGCTTCCCCGATTCCTGCGCTCGCGCCGGTGACCACGGCGACCCGGCGGGCATCTGATGGCGTCGTCATGATCCCAACCCTAGGCCCCGTGCTACATTGACGGCGTGTTCGGTACCAGTCAGGCAGTGAATGCTGCCCCGCGGCGTGCGTGTTGTTGTTGCGCACCCTGCCGCGCCTGACTGCAGACGGACGCCAGACAGCGTCCCATCGCGTCGCAGGGTGTGGCCCCGCCCCCTGACAGACCGATCCGGAGACGATTCGATGACCAGCTCGATCCCCGCCCGCTCGCACCGCACTCAGACGGCCAAGACGGCTGGGCCCACCCGCATCGCCGCTGCGACGCGCTACCCCCAGGCCCTGGTGCACCAGATCCTGCCACCCGCGCTCCGGATGCCCGAAGCCGCGGCCGCGACGGTTTTCGCGGCGGCGCGGCCGCGCGGACCGATCGCGCGCGACGCCATTGCCGGTGTCACCGATCTCTCGATCGCCACGGTGAATCGCCAGGTCACCGCGCTGCTCGACGTCGGTCTGCTGCGCGAGCGCGCTGATCTGTCGGTCTCGGGCGCCATCGGCAGGCCGCGGGTGCCCGTCGAGGTCAACCACGAACCGTTCCTCGCGCTCGGCGTGCACATCGGCGCGCGGACCACCAGCATCGTCGCGACCGATCTCCTCGGCCGCACCCTCGACGTGGTCGAAACCCCGACCCCGCATGGCACCCAGTCCGCGGCGCTCGCGTCGATCGCGGCCAGTGCGCAGCGCTACCTGAGCCGGTGGCACCGCAGGCGCCCGCTGTGGGTCGGGGTCGCCGCAGGCGGCGTGGTCGACAGCGCCACCGGTTACCTCGACCATCCGCGGCTCGGCTGGTCGGACGCGCCGGTGGGCCCGGTGCTGGCCGAGGCGCTCGGTTTGCCGGTGTCGCTCGCTGCCCACGTCGACGCGATGGCCGGTGCCGAATTGCTGCTGGGGCCGCGCCGGGCGCCCGGGCGCGCGACGACCAGCCTCTACGTCTACGCGCGGGAGACCGTCGGCTACGCCTTGGCCATCGGTGGGCAGGTGCATTCGCCGGCCAGCGGGCCCGGCACGATCGCCGCGCTGCCGGCACACTCCGAATTGCTCGGTGGCAGTGGTGAATTGGAGTCGACGGTCAGCGACGAAGCCGTGCTCGTGGCCGCGCGAAAGGCCCGCATCGTGCCGGCTGAGGGCCCCGGATCGACGATGACCGCGGTGCTGCGCGCCGCCCGCGCGGGAGACGAGGCGGCCGTTGCGCTGGTCACCGAACGCGCCCGCGTCCTCGGCGAGGCCGTCGCACTGCTGCGGGACATGCTCAATCCTGACGACCTCGTGGTCGGGGGGCAGGCGTTCACCGAGTACGCCGACGCGATGGGTGTCGTCGAAGAGGCGTTCGCGAGGCGTTCGGTGCTCCCACACCGTGACATCCGCGTGACGGCCTTCGGCAACCGCGTGCAGGAGGCGGGAGCGGGCATCGTGTCGCTCGGCGGCATCTTCGCAGACCCGGTCGGTGCCATGCGCCGCGCGCAGGCCCGTCGCCCCGAGGTGAGTGCCTGAGCGGGTGGTGCACCGCAGCGGTGTGGACATGACGCGCGGTGTAGACATGACGGTGTGCGTCTGACGACCGACCCCCTGCCTCTGCCGCGCCGGGTGGCGGTGTTGTCCGTGCACACCTCCCCGCTCGCGCAGCCCGGCACCGGTGATGCCGGCGGCATGAACGTCTACGTCCTGCAGACCGCCCTGGAGATGGCGAAGCGCGGTGTCGACGTGGAGATCTTCACCAGGGCGACGTCATCGACGGATGCGCCGGTGGTGCCGGTGGCGCCCGGTGTGCTGGTCCGCAATGTGGCCGCCGGCCCGTTCGAGGGGCTGGAGAAAAACGACCTACCCACGCAGCTGTGTGCGTTCACCGCGGGCGTGCTGCGCGCCGAGGCCACCCACGAGCCCGGCTACTACGACATCGTGCACTCGCACTACTGGCTCTCCGGACAGGTCGGCTGGTTGGCTGCCGACCGGTGGGCGGTGCCCCTCGTGCACACCGCGCACACGCTGGCCGCGGTCAAGAACGCCGCGCTCGCCGACGGCGACACCCCCGAACCGCCGATGCGCTCGATCGGCGAGCAGCAAGTGGTCGACGCCGCCGACCGTCTCATCGTCAACACCGAACATGAAGCAGCGCAACTGGTTTCGCTGCACCACGCCGATCCGGACCACATCGACGTGGTGTATCCGGGCGTCGATCTGGCCACGTTCACGCCAGGCGATGCAGCCGCCGCCCGCGCCGAGCTGGGCTTGGCGCAGGGTGTGCCGATCGTGGCGTTCGTCGGCCGCATCCAACCGTTGAAGGCGCCCGACGTGTTGCTGCGCGCGGCGGCTCTGCTGCCCGCAGTGCACGTCGTCATCGCGGGCGGGCCGTCCGGATCGGGTTTGGCGCAACCCGACGGCCTGGTTCGGCTGGCCGCAGAACTCGGCATCGCCGAGCGCGTGACGTTCCTGCCGCCGCAGTCCCAGGCGGGTCTGGTTGCGGTCTATCGCGCTGCCGACGTCGTCGCTGTGCCCAGCTACTCGGAATCGTTCGGTCTGGTCGCCGTTGAGGCGCAGGCGTGCGGAACGCCCGTCGTCGCCGCATCGGTCGGTGGTCTTCCGGTCGCGGTGCGCGACGGGGTCAGCGGCGCACTGGTCGACGGGCACGATCCGGCCGACTGGGCCGCCACGATCTCCCGCGTCCTGGCCGACGATGCCGACGTGCTCGGGCGCGCTGCCGTCGAGCACGCCGCGGGATTCTCCTGGGGCCACACGGTCGATGCGCTGCTGGGCAGCTACGGACGCGCGATCGCCGAGCACCGCGGCCGCCACCTGCCATCCGTCCGCAGAGGCGGGCGCCGATTCTCGATGAGAAGGGGAGTACGGGCATGACGCAGAAGAATGTGCACGACGTCATCGAGCGCACGTTGGCCGAACACGACCTGCCCTACACCCTCCACAAGGGCGCGGCGGGCGGTCTGCCCGGGCTGGTGGTCGCGCTACCCGGTGAGCGCAGGCTCACCACCAACACGATCCTGACGGTCGGCGAGCACTCGGTGCGAATCGAGGCGTTCGTCTGCCGCAAGCCCGACGAGAACTTCGAGGGCGTGTACAGGTTCCTGCTCAAGCGCAACCGCCGGCTCTACGGCGTCGCCTACACCATCGACAACGTCGGTGACATCTACCTGGTCGGCCGGATGTCTCTCGCATCGGTCACCCCCGACGAGATCGACAGGGTCCTCGGCCAGGTCCTCGAAGCCGTCGACAACGACTTCAACACGCTGCTGGAGTTGGGTTTCCGCACGTCCATCCAGAAGGAGTGGGAGTGGCGGGTGTCGCGGGGCGAGTCGCTGAAGAACCTCGAGGCGTTCTCCCACCTCATCGAGGACCACGACAAGAACTGACCCGTGAGAAGATCGGCGCATGGCAGACACCGCGACGCTGATCCTCGTTCGCCACGGCGAGAGCGAATGGAATGCGCTGAACCTGTTCACCGGATGGGTCGACGTCGATCTGACCGACAAGGGTCGCGCCGAGGCGGTCCGGGCGGGCGAGATGATCGCCGGGCAGGACCGGCTGCCCGACGTTCTCTACACCTCGCTGCTGCGGCGCGCGATCACGACGGCGAACATCGCGTTGGACAAGGCCGACCGGCACTGGATTCCCGTGCACCGCGACTGGCGGCTCAACGAGCGGCACTACGGCGCGCTGCAGGGTCTGGACAAGGCCGAGACGAAGGCGAAGTACGGCGACGAGCAGTTCATGGCGTGGCGGCGCAGTTACGACACGCCGCCGCCGCCGATCGAGCCGGGCAGCACCTACAGCCAGGATGCGGATCCCCGGTATGCCGACGTGCCGGGCGGGGCACCGCTGACCGAGTGCCTCAAGGACGTGGTCGAGCGCTTCGTGCCGTACTTCACCGACGTCATCGTGCCCGACTTGCGCAGCGGCAAAACCGTGATGATCGCCGCGCACGGCAACTCACTGCGCGCGCTGGTCAAATACCTCGACGGGATGTCCGACGACGACGTGGTGGGGCTGAACATCCCGACCGGAATCCCGCTGCGCTACGACCTGGACGGCGACCTCAAGCCTACCGTCGCCGGTGGGACGTATCTGGATCCGGAGGCCGCCGCGGCCGGCGCCGCGGCGGTGGCCGCCCAGGGCGCCAAGTAAGTCGCGCGCAGGCGCCCGGCTAACAGAAGGTGAACGGCGGTGGGCGCCGGGCCGAACTTCGGTCTCTGAGTGTGTGACTTGTTCGATTTTCGCCGCACGCTGCTGGGATGACGTTCACCGAATGCGTACGCTTTTCGCGTGAGTGTCTCCTCGGCGCTGCTGCTCGCGGCGGTCGTGGCACTGCTCGCCCTGGCGATCGGTGTGGTCTTCGGCGTTGAGGCAGCCCCGCGGCTGCGCGAACGTCGTGAGCGCCGGGCGGTCGAACAGACCGGGATCACCGTATCGCAGATGCTGCGCCACGCTGTCGCCCAATCTCCGGTCGGGATCGCGGTCGTCGACACCTACCGCGACGTGGTCTACACCAATGAAAGAGCCACCGAACTCGGGTTGGTTCGTGACCGGTTGCTCGACGACAGAGCGTGGCAGGCAGCCCAGCGGACCTTGGCCAGTGGCGAGGATGTCGAGTTCGACCTGTCGCCACGCAAGCGAGAGCGGCCGGGGCGATCCGGGCTCTCGGTCCGCGGTCACGTGCGGTTGCTGACCGAGGACGACCGCCGGTTCGCGGTGCTCTACGTCGACGATCAGTCCGAGCATGCGCGGATGGAGGCGACGCGCAGGGATTTCGTCGCCAACGTCAGTCACGAACTCAAGACGCCGGTCGGGGCGATGGGTGTGCTCGCCGAAGCCGTGCTCGCATCCGCCGATGATCCCGAGACGGTCCGGCACTTCGCCGAGAAGATGGTCACGGAGTCGCACCGCCTGGCCAACATGGTCGGCGAGCTGATCGAACTGTCCCGTCTGCAGGGCGGCGAGAGGCTGCCGGATCTGGATGCGGTCGACGTCGACACCGTGGTCGCCGAGGCGCTGTCGCGGCACAAGGTCGCCGCCGACAACGCAGACATCGCGATCACGACGGATGCTCCCACCGGTTTCCAGGTGCTCGGCGACGAGACGCTGCTGGTGACCGCGATCGCGAACCTGGTGTCCAACGCCATCGCGTACTCGCCGAACGGCTCCTCGGTGTCCATCAGCCGCCGCCGGCGCGGGGACACCATCGAGATCGCGGTCACCGACCGCGGCATCGGTATCGCGCCTGCCGACCAGGAGCGGGTGTTCGAACGGTTCTTCCGTGTCGACAAGGCGCGATCCCGGGCCACCGGAGGCACCGGCCTCGGCCTCGCGATCGTCAAGCACGTCGCCGCCAACCACAACGGCTCGATCCGGCTGTGGAGCCAGCCGGGCACGGGCTCCACGTTCACGCTGTCGGTTCCCGCCCATCTGCGCGGCAGTGATCCCGATGACCATGACGAAGAAGACGACCGAGAGGACTAGGACTGCGATGACCAGTGTGCTGATCGTGGAGGACGAGGAGTCCTTGGCCGATCCCCTGGCCTTCCTCCTGCGCAAGGAGGGCTTCGAGGCCACCGTGGTGGCCGACGGACCGTCTGCGCTGGCCGAATTCGAGCGGTCCGGCGCCGACATCGTGCTGCTGGACCTCATGTTGCCCGGGATGAGTGGCACCGATGTGTGTAAGCAGCTGCGGTCGCGCTCGAGCGTGCCGGTGATCATGGTGACGGCCCGAGACAGCGAGATCGACAAGGTCGTGGGCCTGGAGTTGGGTGCCGACGACTACGTGACCAAGCCGTATTCGGCGCGCGAGCTGATCGCCCGAATCCGCGCGGTGCTGCGCCGCGGTGCTGACACCGACGACGCGGGCATCGACGACGGTGTGCTGGAGGCGGGCCCGGTGCGCATGGATGTCGAGCGCCACGTGGTCAGCGTCAACGGCGCTCCTATCACGCTGCCGCTCAAAGAGTTCGATCTGCTCGAGTACCTGATGCGCAACAGCGGGCGCGTCCTGACCCGCGGGCAGTTGATCGACCGCGTGTGGGGTGCCGACTACGTCGGGGACACCAAGACGCTCGACGTGCACGTCAAGCGGCTGCGCAGCAAGATCGAGGCCGATCCGGCCAATCCGGTGCATCTGGTCACGGTGCGCGGGCTGGGCTACAAGCTCGAGGGCTGACCCCAGCAATCACACAGCCGACGCCCCGAATCCGTGGGCGTCGGTTTTGTCGACCCGTCATCACCCCCCGGGGTCTGCCGTCGGGTGTCCTGTGGATCGGCATGGACACGGCTGAACATTTGCTCAGTGTTAACAGGCGATCTCCAATGCCACTATCACGACGTGTACTTCTGTGAAATGCGTCACGATACAAACGTATGGTGCCCCCGCTTTTTCGTTTGCTAACTATGCATAGCTGTGAACGTTTTATTACGTGATTATGACCGTGCACGGGGATAGAAGCCCCAACGCAGGGTATATATTGCCTGTTGCAGGGTTGATTCTGACGCCAATGACGATTCGGACCACGTGGGCGTCCGATGGTTAGCTGAGACCGCGATTTCTTTGCCTAGACGGCTGAAAGGGTCGATGCTAGCGTTCTGTCCAGACGTCTCCTGAATTATCTGTGGCCAGTGCAGCGAACATCGCGTTCTTTGCACCGATTGCAAGTTTCCGAAGTGTGGGCGACTGCAAAAGGAACACCGGAGAGCGTCGCCAACGTCGAACAGAACGGGAGTCAGGGTGACTGAAGTGGTAGCCCAGAACGGACACGACGCGACTGCGCCGCGCGCGGCCAGTCTGCTCAACGGCAACCACGGTGGCGGCCTCAGCGCCGCTACCGTCGGAGGCCTACGTGCCACGGGGCGATCGACGATGACGGTGAGCCTCGTCATCCCGGTCCGCAACGAAGCGCGCAACGTCGCGTGGGTGCTCGAGCAGATCACCGATGACGTGGACGAGATCGTGCTGGTGGACGGCAACTCGACCGACGCCACCGTGATCACCGCGCAGAGCTGCCGGCCCGACATCCGCGTGGTGTCCCAGCAGGGCTCGGGCAAGGGTGACGCACTGCGGACCGGGTTCCGCGCCGCCACCGGCGACGTGATCGTGATGATGGACGCGGACGGCAGCATGGCGCCGCAGGAGATCAAGCACTTCCTGCATTTCCTGTCGAGCGGCTACGACTTCGTCAAGGGCTCGCGCTTCATCGCCGGGGGTGGGTCGTCCGACATCACGCCTCTGCGCCGGCTGGGCAACAAGTTCCTGCTGAGGGTCTTCAACTCCGCGTTCGACGCCGAGCTGACCGACCTCTGCTACGGCTTCTGCGCCTTCCATCGCCGCTACCTCGAGGTGATGTCGTTGCAGGCCACCGGTTTCGAGATCGAAGCCGAGATGACCGTGCGCGCCATGCAGGCCGGGCTGCGGGTCGCCGAAGTGCCGAGCATGGAGATGCCGCGCCGCTACGGGACGTCGAACCTGAACGCCTTCCGGGACGGGATCCGAGTGCTGCGCACTGTCCTACGCGACCACAAATCGGGTGTCTCCGGTCGGGTGTTACAGGCCCTGGCAGCCGAGAAGTAAGAGTCGACCGGGGGGAAGACGACATGGCTGGAATCACTTCAACGACGACGATCACGTCACTGTCGGCGAGCACCCCGTTGACTGCTCCGGCGCACGACACCCGCGATCGGGCTCCGCGTCCGCAGGTCTCGATCTGCATCCCGGCCTACCAGGCCGGGCGTCACCTGACGGCAACGCTCGAGAGCGCGCTGGCCCAGGACTGCGAGAGCTTCGAGATCGTGGTCATCGACAACAACAGCACCGACGAGACCGCGCAGATCCTCGACGGGATCGCCGATCCGCGGGTTCGCGTGCTCCGCAACGACGTCACCGTCCCGATGATGGACAACTTCAACATCGCGGTCCAGGAAAGCCGAGGGAGATACGTGAAGGTGGTGTGTGCCGACGACATCGTCGCGCCGAGCTGCCTGCGCCTGCAGGCCGAGGTCCTCGACGCGATGCCGTCGGTGACCCTGGTGTCGGCGCGCACGCACTTCGTCGACGACTGCGGTGCGATGATGCGGCCCGCCCGCGGGCTCCCCGGGATCGTCGGGCTGCAGCCCGCAGGCCGCGTGGTGCGGCGGATCGTGCGCAGCGGCACCAACCCCGTCGGACCCCCCGTCGCGGCGATGTTCCGCCGTGAGGACTTCGACCGCTCCGGCGGTTTCCGGCACGTCACCTCGTTTCTCAGTGAGTTGGATCTGTGGGTCCGGCTTCTCGACCATGGTGACTTCTTCGGCATCCCCTCGACGCTGGCATCCTTCCGGATCGCCAGCGGTTCCACCACCGCGATGACCTCGGCGCGCTCGCAGCTTCGGCAGCAACTGGGGTTCAGCGACGGCCTCGCGGCCGACACACGCTGGAGTGTCAGCACCGGTGACGTGCTGTACGGCCGACTGCGGTCCTACGACATGCAGCTGCGCCGCACCGGTCTGTACGCACTGAGCAACCTGCGCAACCGGCGCCGGTGTGCTGTCCAGCGACGAGCACGAAAGGACCTTGGCGGCGATGCTGTTGCAAGACGTCGGTGACCGTCAGGTGCGCCGACCGGCGCTGAGCCTGTCCGTCGTCGTGTGCGCCTACACCCTGGCGCGCTGGGGCGATTTGTGCCGCGCGGTGGAGTCTGTTCTAGCCGAACAGGACACGGTGACGGAGCTGGTGGTCGTGATCGACCACAACGAGGAGCTCTTCCAGCGGGCGGCTGATCGCTTCGGCGCCGACACGCGGATCATGGTGTGCCGCAACACCGGGGAGCGTGGTCTCTCGGATGCACGCAACACGGGGGTCGCGGCCAGCCGCGGTGACATCGTGGCCTTCCTCGACGACGACGCGGCAGCGCAGCCGGGGTGGAGCGCCGCGTTGTTGGCGCACTACGACGATCCCGAGGTCGTCGGTGTCGGTGGTCACGCCGCGCCGGTCTGGCAGTCCGACAGGCCGCGGTGGATGCCCGCCGAATTCGACTGGGTGGTGGGCTGCAGCTATGCCGGACAGCCGCAGCGAGTCGCTGCGGTGCGTAACCCGTTGGGCTGCAACATGTCTCTGCGCCGGTCGGTCTTCGCCGAGATCGGCGGCTTCCGTTCGGAGGTCGGTCGCGTCGGCTCGGTGCCCGTGGGTGGCGAGGAGACCGAGCTGTTCCTGCGGTTGCGCGCTCAGCGCCCGCGGAGTCGGGTGCTGCTCGATCCGTCGGCGGCGGTGTCGCACCACGTCAGCGCAGACCGCGCCACACCGCGGTACTTCATGCGTCGCTGCTATCACGAGGGGATGTCCAAAGCGGTGGTGACCCGACTGGCCGCCGCGCCGAAATCGCTGGACAGCGAGCAGAGCTACGCCACCCGGGTGCTCCCGCGCGCGGTGGTTCGCGAGGTGCTGTCGCGGCGGCGCGGCGGACGGGCGCGGGCCGGCATGATCGTGGCCGGTCTGGTCGTCACCACCGCCGGCTACCTGCGGGGCGTACTCGCCCGTCGGGGTGGTGCGTGGTCATGACCGATCTGACCCTGCCCGAGGCGACCATCGCCCCGGTGCTCCCCACTGCCGAGGCCCCGACCTGGGACGGCGCGACCTGGATCGGTGAGGTCTGGACCGACGCGCTCGATCGGGATCCTGCCGCCCCGCGGTATCGACTGCGGGGCGCGAGCGGTTACGCCCGCGCATGCCTGCTGGTGCGCGCCGACGGCGGCCCGTTGGGTTTCGTCACGCTCGACATCACCCCCGACGGGGTCGACGGAACCGTGGACGCGGATCTGCTGCGCGCAGCGGCCGTCGACCTGCCCAGTCCGCCGGCGCCGCCGGTGCTGCCGGATCCGCCTCCGGCCGTCACGGTCGTGATCTGCACCCGAGACCGGGTCTCGATGCTGCAGACCGCGCTGGACTCCGTTCGCGCACTGGACTATCCCGACCTCGAGATCATCGTCGTGGACAACGCCGCGGCGACTGACGCCACCCGCCGCTACGTCGCCGCGCTCGGCGACCCCCGCGTCCGGGTGATCGACGAGCCGCGCCCGGGGCTGTCTCGGGCCCGCAACACCGGCCTTCTTGCCGCGGCGGGAGACGTGGTGGCCTTCACCGACGACGACGTGGTCGTCGACCGGCACTGGCTCACTGCGGTCGCCCGAGGATTCACTCGTGGTGACTCCGTGTGGTGTGTCTCCGGTCTGGTGCCCGCTGCGGAACTGCGGACTCCGGCGCAGGCGTATTTCGACTCCCGGGTCGGCTGGTCGTCATGCATGCGCGCGCGTGTCTTCGACTGGGCCGAACGCCCGCAGGACATCCCGCTGTTCCCGTTCGCCGTCGGGCACTACGGCACCGGCGCGAACTTCGCCGTCGACCGTGCCGCGGTGGTGCGCGTCGGAGGTTTCGACGAGGCGCTCGGAGCCGGTTCGCCCACCGGCGGTGGCGAAGACCTCGACATGTTCTTCCGCTTGCTGCGCGCCGGCGGCAAGCTCGTCTACGACCCGGCGTCGATCGTCTGGCACCGGCATCGCGCCAGCAGCGAGGGGCTGGCCGCTCAGAGCCGGACCTACGGGATCGGGCTCGGCGCGTGGATCGCCAAGATCGCGCTGGACCCGGCGATCGCGCCGCGGGCCTTCGCCACCGCGGCGGTCAAGGCGCCCCAGTTCGCGACCTACCTGGCGGATTCGGCCGCCACCTCCAAACCGGCCGACGACCTCGCTGATCTTCTTCCCGGGGGGCTCACCACGCCGGCGTGGCGATCGGTGCTGGCGGGGTTCCGCGCCTACCGCGCCGCGCGGCGGGAAGGGCGCTCGGTGGCGCCCCTGGCGGTGCCACGATGAGTCCAGCACTGTCGGTGCTCCGCCGCGATGACGCCGGAGCCGACCCCTCGGCCGCGCAGAACCTGCGACTCAACACCGTCGCACTCATCCTGTCGACGGCGTCGACAGGTGTTCTGGGACTTGCCTTCTGGGCCGTGGCCGCGCGCCTTTTCCCGCCGGCGCAGGTGGGTTTGGCGTCGGCGCTCATCACCTCGGCGGTCCTGCTGTCGACGATGTCGACGCTGGGCCTCGACGTCCTGTACGAACGGTTCCTGCCCGTCGCCGGCTGGCGCGCGCCCAGTCTGCTTCGCCGTGGATTCGTGCTCGTCGCCGTCATGGGTCTGCTGACGGGCGCGGCCCTGGTGGCGTTCGGTCCGCGCGACCCGCTGTTCCACACCCCCTCGGCGATGGTCGGTTTCCCGCTGATGGTGATGGTGCTGGCGGTCTTCGCCCTCCTGGACAAGGCATCGGCCGGCCTCGGGGTGGCTCGCTGGGCCGCGGTCAAGAATCTCGTGCACGCGGTCGCGAAGCTGGCCGCCGTTGCAGCGTTGGCGATCTGGGATCACGCCGCGACCATCGTGCTGAGCTGGACGCTGACCGCCGCCGTGGCGGCGCTGTGCACCTACGTGATCGTCGATCGGCGCAGCCGCAGACACCCGCGGTGGCACAGGGGCCCGGATCTTCCGCCGCGCCGGCAGATGTGGTCGTACTTCGGGTCGTCGTTCGGCATCGCGTCGCTGTGGTCCATCGGGCCGCTGGTGGTTCCTCTCATCGTGGTGACCCAGGTCGGGGAGGCCGCCAACGCGTACTTCGCGGTCGCGTGGGCGATGATCAGTGCGCTGTATCTGATGCTGCACCTCGTCGTCAGTCCGTACGTCGCCGAGGTTGCTGCCCACCCCGACCAGATCGTCGCGCTGTCCTGGCGGATGGTGCGCTCGCTGGCCGCCGTGGCGATCGCCGCGTCGGCGGGCCTGGTGCTGGTCGGCCCGCTGATGCTGAGCATCGCCGGACCGGAGTATCGCGCCGAGGCCCACGGCCTGCTGTGGCTGGCCGCTGCGTTCCTGCCGCTGTCCGGTGTCGCCGCGGTCTACGAAGGCTTCTCCCGTGTGCGCCGCACCCTCGGGCTGTACCTCAGCGTGCAGGCGCTGATGACCGTGGTGATCATCGCCGGCTCGTGGTACGCCACCCGGTCGATGGGCATCGTCGGTGTCGGTTGGGCGTATCTGGCGGCCGAGACACTGTCGGCGACCATCCTGATCGGACCCTGCATCGCGTGGTTGCGTCGGGTCGGGAAGGACGGCGACATCGGGGACGACCAGCCCAGGTCCCGCCGGACGGGACAGGCCTGGCTCCGAGCGGGGACGCTGCTGCTGGTCACGATCGTGCCGGTGACTCTGCTGTGCACGATCGATCGGCCGACCGCATCGGCGTCGGTGGTGATGTTCGACGACTTCAACGGTCCGGCGGGCAGCCGCCCGGACCCGGCGCGCTGGGGCTACGACCTCGGCGGCGGCGGGTGGGGCAACGGCGAGGCGCAGACCTACACCGACTCCCCGGAGAACGCGTCACTCGACGGCGACGGCCACCTGGTGATCACCGCCCGCCGAGACGGCGACGGGTTCACCTCGGCCAGACTGACCACCCAAGGCAAGCTCTCGTTCGTGCACGGGCGCGCCGAAGCGCGGCTGCGGCTCCCCCGGGGCACGGGCCTGCACCCGGCGTTCTGGCTGCTCGGTGACGACGTCGACCACGTCGGCTGGCCCCGCAGCGGCGAGCTCGACGTGGTGGAGACCATCGCGGGCGCCGACTTCATCCACAACGGGGCCATCGGCCCCGACTCCGACGGCAGTGAGTACAAGCTGGCGGGCACCCTTCCCATCCAGCCGCCGTTCGTCGATGACTTCCACACCTACTGGGTGCAGCGCGACCCAGGGGTGATCACGATGGGCGTCGACGATCGCACCACGTCTATGTTCCGGGAAGCGGATCTGCCCCCCGACGAGAAATGGGTCTTCGACAAGCCGTTCTACCTCCTGCTCAACGTCGCCGTGGGCGGGTCGTGGCCCGGACCTGCCGATGCCTCCACGCCGTCTCCTGCTGCGATGACGGTCGACTGGGTGCGGGTGACCGGTGACTGATCTCCTCGAACGGCCCAGCTCGGCCCGCCCGCAGTCGGGCGGCCGGCACCGCCGCGTGCCGCCTCCGCGGCGGCGCATCGAGCTCGAGCTGTTGCGGCCCGAGTGGCTGACGCTGGTCTCCGCGGCGGCGGGACTGCTGGCCCTGGCACCCATCGGCACCCCGGCCCGGGCGGTCCTGCTGACCGCCTTCCTCCTCACCGGGCCTGGGATGGCCGCGGTGTTGTGGCTGCGCGTGCCCGTCGCGGCCGCCGTCGCGATCGTCCCGACGACCGGGATGGCGGTGGCCGCCGCAGGCACCGTGACGGTGACGTGGCTGCACGGGTCGCTCCCGATTCCGTTGCTCGCGGCGCTGGTCGCCGTCGTCGTCACCTCCGCGGTGCTGTGCGCGCTGCGTCGCCCGCACGCACCCCTGCGGGTGCCCGCCGCGATGCTCCCGCCGTCGTGGCGGGTGAGCGCGCCGTACCTCGTCATCGTCGCGGTGCTGTGCGCGTGGGCGACGGCGCTGCCGGGCATGGCGGGCGCTGAGTCGTCGCCGTTCGGACTGCTGGCCACCGGCACCGGACCGGTACTGGTGGTGCTGGCCGCGGTGCTGGTCGCCGCGTTCGTCGCCGCGTTGCGGCGCGGGGCCCTGCTGACCGCCGCCGCCGCGATCGTCGCGACCATCATGGTGCTGCGGCTCACGGCCACGCTGATCACAGACCTGCCGATGTACGCGTGGACCTACAAGCACCTCGGCATCGTCGACTTCCTGCTCACCCATCGGGTTCTGCCGCCCACGGGCGTCGACGTCTACCGCGAGTGGCCGGCCTTCTTCACCACCTTCGCCTGGTTCAGCGAGGTCACCACACTGGACCCGACATCGGTGGCGCACTGGTTCGCACCGGTCATCCACGCGGTGCTGGCTCTGGTGGTCGGGTCGCTGGCCGCCATACTGGGTCTGAACCGCCGCGCGGTGCTCGTCGCGGTGATGATCGCCGAGCTGGCCAACTGGGTGGCGCAGGACTACTTCGCTCCTCAGGCCTACGGTTTCGTGCTCGGCCTCGGCATCGTCGTGGCGCTGCTGGCGTCGCGTGCCGACCGTCGCGCGGGCTGGCTGGCGTTCGCGTTGTTCGTGGCCCTGGTGCCGACGCACCAGCTGACGCCGTACTGGATCTTCGGGGTGGTGGCGTTGTTCGCGTTCACCGGTGACCTGCGCCCCCGCTGGTCCCTGATCGCCTATGCCGCAGTCCTGTTCGGCTACCTGTACCCGCGGCGCTACATCGTGTTCGAACACGGCGGGTTGTCGAGCCTCAATCCCCTGGCCAACGGTTCGGGTAACGCGGAGTACGCGGGCTCATTGGCCAAGGTGGCCACCTCGCTGGTGTGCCGGGGCCTGTCCGCGACCATCATGGCACTGGCCGTGGTGGCCGCGATCGTGTGGTGGCGGCGCAAGCGGCCGGTCGCGGTGCCCGTGATCCTCGCGTTCAGCCCCTTCGTGCTGCTGATGTTCAGCAGCTACGGCGGCGAGGCCATCTTCCGCGTCTACCTCTACGCGGTGCCCGGCGCGGCCATCCTGATCGCGCCGCTGGCCGTCGCGGCGCTGACCCGGCCGCTCGTGCACTACGTCGCCACCGCCGCGCTCGCGGTGATTGCCGCCGCGGGCCTGCAGGGTTACTACGGCAACTGGTACCTGAACACGGCCCGGCCGTCCGAACTGGCCCTGCTGAACAGCCTCGTCGACAGCGCACACGCGCCGGCGACCCTGTGGAGCCTGCACGCGGCGGGCATGCCCACGCGTGCGACGGCCCGGTGGGTCGACTTCGCCGCGCAGAACGACTCGTTCGACACCCCGGTCGTCGAGAAGTGGCCCGGCTTCCTGGACGGTTTCCCCGACGCCCGGCAGTTCGACGACGTCACCGCGCAGGCAGCCGCCGGCCAGGGGGAGACCTACTTCATCTTCACCGACGACGCGAAGGCGGCGTTCGAGTACTTCGGCTACGCCACGGGTGACGCCGTCGATCGGTTCGAGGCGATGTTCGCCGGGAGTTCGCAGTGGTGTGTGCGCCTGCAGGACGAGACCACCACCGTGTTCCGCTACCAGGCGAAGGGATGTTCGCAATGATGTGCCGGTTGTGCGGCTCGACCAGGATGCACAGCGTGCTGGATCTCGGGGCCACCCCGCCGTGCGAGAAATTCCTCACCGCAGGCGAATTGGACGCCCCAGAGGCGACGTTCCCGTTGCACCTGCGGCTCTGCCAGGACTGCCTTCTGCTGCAGATCCCCGCGCTGATCACCCCCGAGGAGACCTTCACGGAGTACGCGTACTTCTCGTCGTACTCCGACAGCTGGGTCGACCACGCGCGTCGCTTCGTCAGCGAGGCGACGGACAAGGTTGGCCTGCAGACGGATTCGTTCGTCGTCGAGGTGGCCAGCAACGACGGCTACCTGCTCACCCACGTCGTCGACGCCGGCATCAGATGCCTGGGCATCGAACCGTCGGTCAACGTGGGCGAGGCAGCACGGCAACGCGGGGTGCCGACGGTCTCGGCGTTTCTCGACGAGCAGACGGCGGCTGCCACGCGTGCCGAACACGGGCCCGCCGACCTCGTCGTCGCCAACAACGTCTACGCCCACATCCCCGACCTGAACGGATTCACCCGGTCGCTACGGACCCTGGTCGCCGACGACGGCTGGTGCAGCATCGAGGTGCACCACGCGCTGAACCTGGTGGCGCTGGGGCAGTTCGACACGATCTACCACGAGCACTTCCAGTACTACACCGTGCTGTCGGCGATGCGCGCGCTGGCCGCCGGCGGCCTGTCGGTCGTCGACGTCGAGATGCTGCCCACCCACGGCGGATCGATCCGGGTGTGGGCCCGCCCGACCGAACTCGGTGCGACACCGACGTCGCGGGTGGCCGGCGCGCTGGCCGAGGAGGAGCGCGCCGGTCTGCACGACGTCGGCGGCTACCTCACGCTGAGGCCCCGCACCGAGGACATCCGCCACGAACTGCTCCGGTACCTGCTGGACTGCCGCGCCCGCGGCGAGCGCGTGGTGGGCTACGGCGCGCCCGGCAAGGGCAATACCCTGCTCAACTACTGCGGCATCCGGCCCGACCTGCTCGAGTACACCGTCGACCGAAACCCCTACAAGCACGGGCGATTCACTCCGGGAACGCGTATCCCGATCCACGATCCGGCGCAGCTGGCCAAGGATCAGCCCGACGTGATCGTCGTGTTGCCGTGGAATCTGGAGCGCGAGATCACCGAACAGCTGCGCTACGCCGCGGCGTGGGGCGCCCGCCTGGTGTACCCGCTACCCAACCTGCACGTCGTCGAACTGGCGGAAGGAAAATAACAATGAAGGTCGTCCTGTTCTGCGGTGGTTACGGCATGCGGATGCGCAACGGTAGCGACGACGAGATCCCCAAGCCGATGCAGATGATCGGTCCACGACCGCTGATCTGGCATGTGATGCGGTACTACGCGCACTTCGGCCACACCGAGTTCGTGCTGTGCCTGGGCTACGGCGCCGAGCACATCAAGAACTACTTCTTGTCCTACCGGGAGTCGGTGTCCAATGATTTCGTCATCCGCGGCGGCAAGGTGGAGCTGCTGCAGACCGACATCAGCGACTGGACCATCACGTTCGTCGACACCGGCGCCGAATCGCCCATCGGGGAACGACTTCGGCGGGTTCGTCCCTACCTGGAGGGTGAGGAGTACTTCCTGGCCAACTATGCCGACGTGCTCACCGATGCCCCGATGAACGACATCATCGACGAGGTCAAGGAATCCGGTGCCACGGCCTCCATGCTGATCGTCCCCCCGCAGTCGTCGTTCCACTGCGTCGACATCGTCGAATCCGGCCCCCACGCGGGCGCGGTCACGGGCATCACCCCGGTGTCGCGGTTGCCGATCTGGGAGAACGGCGGCTATTTCGTGCTCTCTGGTGACGTGCTCGAGATGCTCACCGAGAACTGCGATCTGGTCGAGGACGTGTGCGGGAGGCTGGCCACCCGCGGAAAGCTCTACGGCTACAAGCATCTCGGCTTCTGGAAGCCGGCCGACACGTTCAAGGAGCGCGCCGAACTCGATGCGGCGTACCGCAGCGGGGACCGGCCGTGGGCGCTGTGGGAGCACGAGAAGGCGCACGAGAAAATGGCGGTCTCATGATCGGCTTGCAGACCGGTGCGCTGACCGAGATCGCGGTGCTCGGTGCGCATTGCGACGACATCGCCATCGGCATGGGTGCCACACTCCTGACGCTGAGCCGCGACAATCCGGGACTTCGGGTGCACGCTCTGGTGCTCTGCGGCGCCGGCACGATCCGGGAAGCCGAGGAGCGCGGTGCGCTGGCCGCGTTCTGTCCGGATGCCGATGTGCAGTTGACGCTGCTGGGCATCCCTGACGGGGCAACCCCCGCACACTGGAACGACGTCAAGGACGGACTGCGGACCTTCCGGCGCAGCTGTGAGCCCGACGTCGTGTTCAGCACGCAGCGCGCAGATGCCCACCAGGATCACCGGCTACTCGCCGAGCTGACGCCCACCGAGTTCCGGGATCACCTGATCCTGGGATACGAGATCCTCAAATGGGAGTCGGACACCCCGTCGCCCAGCGTGTTCCATCCGATCGACTCGGAGATCGCGCAGGAGAAGGCGCGCCTGCTGCACAAGCACTACCCGTCGCAGACCGACCGGGACTGGTTCGACGAGGAGGCGTTTCTGGGCTTGTCCCGCCTGCGCGGTATCCAGTGCCGCAGCGCGCACGCCGAGGCATTCCTGATGGAGAAGACGATCGTGAGTTTTGGGAGGACGGCATCGTGAAGGTCTTGGTGACAGGACATCAGGGTTATCTGGGCACGGTGATGGTGCCGGTGCTGCAGGCGGCCGGACACGACGTCGTCGGACTCGACAACGGTTACTTCGCCGACTGCGTGCTGGGTCCCGCGCCCGCTGACCCGCCGGCACTGAGCGTCGACCTGCGCGACGTCACCGTCGAGCAGTTGCGCGGCATTGACGCCGTGGTGCACCTCGCCGCACTGTCCAACGATCCGCTCGGGGCTCTGAACCCCGACATCACCCACGACATCAACCACCACGCCTCGGTGCGATTGGCCCGCCTGGCCAAAGAAGCAGGTGTGCAACGCTTTTGCTACGCATCGACGTGTTCGGTGTACGGCGCCGCGGGAGAGGGACTGGTCGATGAGGACGCGCCGCTGCGCCCGCTGACCCCGTACGCGGTGAGCAAGGTCCGCGTCGAAGACGATCTGATCGCACTCGCCGACTCCGGCTTCACGCCGGTCTTCCTGCGCAACGCAACGGCTTTCGGCTTCTCGCCGCGACTGCGCGCCGACATCGTGCTCAACAACCTGGTCGGTTCGGCGGTCCTGACCGGCGTGGTGCGGGTGCTCTCCGACGGAACACCCTGGCGCCCGTTGGTGCACGCCCGCGACATCGCCGAGGCGTTCGCGCTCTGCCTGACCGCCCCGGCCGAGCTGGTGTCGTGCCGGCCCTACAACATCGGCAGCGAGGCCAACAACGTCACCGTCGAGCAGATCGCCCGCCGCGTCGGCGACGCGGTTGCCGGCTCGCGGGTCGACATCACCGGCGAGACCGGTGCCGACCCGCGCTCCTACCGGGTCGACTTCGCCCGTGCGCGTGCCGAACTCGGCTACCAGGCGGCCATCACGGTCGCGGACGGCGCGGTCGAGTTGGCCGACGCGTATGTCCGGCACGGTCTGACCGCCGCCGACTTCGAGCACACCTTCACCCGGCTGGCCCGCCTCGCCCGTCTGCAGGGCGCTGGTCAGCTCGACGAGAAGATGCGTCGTGTCAGCGAATTCGTGTGAGCAACTCTGCCCAGCTGCCCGCCGAGGCGTCCCGCGCGGACATCGTCGGCGGGTGCAGCGGCCACTCGATCGCCAGCGTCGGATCCTGCCACGACACCGCGAGGTCATCGGCGGGATCGTGAGCGCGGTCGATGCGGTAGCAGACGTCAGCCCAGTCGGTCAGCGCCTGGAAGCCGTGCAGCATCCCCGGCGGCACGTACAGATGCGCGAACGTGACATCGTCGAGCAGGAACACCTCGTGCTGCCCGAACGTCGGCGACTCCGGCCGCGCGTCGACGAGCACGTCGTGCACCGCACCGCGGGCGCACCGCACCAGCTTGGCCTCCCCGGGCGCACGGCGACCGTGCAGCCCGCGGATGACGCCGCGCGCCGAGCGGGACTGGGAATCCTGCAGGAAACCGGCCGCCGCGCCCTCCACGCCGCGCCACCGGTCGAAGATCTCGACGTCGAAGGTGCGGGTGAACCAGCCACGCTCGTCGTGGTGCGGCTGGGGGACGAAGGTGGCGACGCCGTCGAGGCGGCCCGGTTCGATGCGCACGAAGTCATCCTGACATGAGCGCCACCCAGATCCAGGACACGTGCCGTAGTTGCCGGCACCCCCGGCTGCATCGGGTGCTCGACCTCGGGTCGGTCCCCGCGGCCGATCATTTCCCCTCCGCCGACACGCCGCTGACGGTAGGTGAGGCGGTGCACCCGCTCGCCATGGTCGTCTGCGACGCCTGCGGCCTTGCGCAATTGGCCGACGACGACACCGAGACCGCCGAACCGCGCGGTGTGGAACCACAGGCCCTGAAAGACCAAGCAGCAGAGGCGATCTCCCGGGTCGCGGCAGCTGGCATGCTTGCCGGCGGCACGGTGCGCGAGTTCGGCAGCCCGCACGGCGGCAGCTGGCTGCCCCTGCTGACCGAGCGGGGCTACCGGGGCTCCGAGGGCCCTGCCGATGTGGTGCTC
This sequence comes from Mycobacterium sp. IDUB_1, assembly GCF_055419625.1. Taxonomy (NCBI): domain Bacteria; kingdom Bacillati; phylum Actinomycetota; class Actinomycetes; order Mycobacteriales; family Mycobacteriaceae; genus Mycobacterium; species Mycobacterium sp. IDUB_1. The sequence continues at coordinate 1,417,092 of NZ_JBVAYA010000001.1, forward strand.
GACTGTTTCGGCATCATGCACGAACCCGATCAGGAGGCGGCGTTCGCGCGGCGGGCGGCCACCACCGCGCCCGGCGGGGTGCTGCTCCTGCAGTTCCACACGCTGGCTGCCATCGTCGCCGGAGGCCAGTGGAATGCGTTGCGCCACGGACACTTCGCGTACTACTCCACGCCGGCCGTCGTGACCCAACTCGCTCGCGTCGGCATGCGGGCCGTGGATGCGTGGACGTTCGACCTGTACGGCGGCACGGTGTTGGTCGCCGCCGTGCACGGCAGCGGTGAGCCCGGCCCCGCGGTGGCCGAGCTGCTGTCGGCAGAGGTCAGCATGACCGACCCGGCGACCGTCGCGACCCTGCAGGATGCCGCCGAGACGCAGACCGTGGCGCTGCGGTCCTGGCTCGAAGAGGAACGTCGGGCGGGGCGGCGCGTTTACGCCTACGGCGCGGCGTCGCGGGCGGTGGCGCTGTTCAGCCGCGCCGGTGTCGATTCCTCGCTCGTCGCCGCGGTCGGTGACGCGTCGCCGGCCAAGCAGGGTCGCCGGATGCCCGGCACCGACATCCCGATCATCGCCCCGCAGGACCTCGTCGCGGCCCGGCCCGACACGGTGCTGCTCACCCTCCCCGATCTCCTGGGCGAGGTCTCGCACCGCTTCCCCGAGTTGGACGGCCGCTGGGTGACCGACGACTTCACGATGGAGACACGGGTTTTCGCCGGATCGCGACTGCTGCAAAACCGTCTGCACGATCTAGTTCCCGGTGGCGCCCACACCTATGCCCGTGGTGCCGACCAGTATCCGGAATCCATGCCGCCGGTGCTGACACACGGCGCGGGCTGCCGTGTGTGGGACGTCGACGGCAACGACTACGTCGAATACGGCATGGGTCTGCGCGCGGTGACACTCGGGCACGGCTACCCACCCGTCGTCGAGGCGGTGACCCGCGCGATCGCCGGCGGGGTCAACTTCAGCCGGCCCACCGCCGCGGAAGTGGCTGCCGCCGAGGACTTCCTGGCCCTGGTGCCGGGAGCCGACATGGTGAAATTCGCCAAGAACGGTTCCGACGCGACCACGGCCGCGGTCCGGCTGGCCCGCGCGGTCACCGGTCGCCTCGCCGTCGCCATCTGCGATCAGCCGTTCTTCTCCACCGACGACTGGTTCATCGGCACCACCCCGATGGCCGGCGGCATCCCGTCCGAACATGCCGCTGCGACGAAGCGCTTCCCCTACAACGATCTCGGCGCGCTGGCCGCGCTGCTCTCCGACAACGACGTCGCCTGCGTCGTGATGGAGGCCGCGACCGCGATGGCAGATCCCGAGCCGGGCTATCTGCAGGGCGTGCGTGAACTGTGCGACCGGCACGGCACGCTGCTGGTCTTCGACGAGATGATCACCGGCTTCCGCTGGGCGGCCGGTGGCGCGCAGTCGGTCTACGGCGTGACGCCGGATCTGTCGTGCTGGGGCAAGGCGTTGGCCAACGGTTTCCCCCTGTCGGCCCTGGCGGGCCGCCGCGAGTACATGGAGCTCGGCGGGCTGCGCACCGACGCCGAGCGGGTGTTCCTGCTCTCGACCACGCACGGCCCCGAAACGGCGTCGCTGGCCGCGTTCCGTGCCGTCGTCGCGGCCTACCGCAGCGAGGATCCGGTGGCCCGTATGGAGGGGGCCGGCCGCCGGCTGGCCGCCGGAACGAACGCGGTCATCGCCGAGGCGGGGTTGTCCGATGTCCTCACGGTGACGGGCCGTCCGTCGTGTCTGGTGTTCATCACCCGCGACGCCGAGGGCGCGCCGTCGCAGGCGTACCGCACGCTATTCATGCAGGAATTGCTGCGCCGTGGCGTGCTCGGTCAGTCGTTCGTGACGTCGGCCGCCCACGACGACGAGGCCATCGATCACACGATCGCGGCCGTGCGGGACGCGCTGCCGGTCTACCGCTACGCAATCGACGCGGGCGACGTGGCGGGCCTCCTGCAGGGTCGCCCGGTGGCTCCGGCGCTGCGGCGCACCGCCGCGCCGCGCCGGCTCAACCCGTACGGCCACCCATGATCTCGAGCACCTCGAAGGTGTTGACTCCGGCGATCACCGACGGGTCGGCCTCGCCGATCGCCAGCGCTTCGGCGCGGTCGGTGACCCGCAGCACCCCGAGCCCCCACACGCCCTCTGGATCGGCCACCGGGCCGTAGACGACCACCCGTCCGACGGCCAGAAGGTCATTCCAGTAGTCGGTGTGAGCGGCCATCGCGTCCTGCTCTGCGTCGGTCATCGTCTGCGCGAAGTCGGCGCGCGGGGGAATGAGCCGGAAGAGGAAGAGCCCGTCGCTCACTCGGCGGCCCGCGTGGCGGGGTGTACCGCGACCAGCCCTAATGCGCTGCGCCGCTTGCATATCGCTGCCAGCTCGGCATAGGCCTTCTCGCCGAGCAGCTCGGTCAACTCGGGGGCATAGGACTGCCACACCGGCTTCTCTCCGACGTGGGCGTTGGGATCGCCGGTGCAGTACCAGGTCAGGTCGAGCCCGCCCTCACCCCAGCCGCGCCGGTCGTACTCGGTGATCGTCGACTTCAGGATCTGCGAGCCGTCGGGCCGGTCGACCCACTCCTGCGTGCGCCGGATCGGCAGCTGCCAGCACACCTCCGGCTTGAGGGTCAGCGGTTCCACCCCCAATTGCAGCGCCTTGGTGTGCAGCGAGCACCCGATACCGCCCGGCCACCCTGGGCGATTCAGAAAGATGCACGCGCCCTTGTACTTTCGCGTCCGCCAGGTGGGCTCGTCGTCGTACTCATCGAGTTCGAGGTAGCCCTTCTTGCCCAGACCCTTGTCCCGGAACTGCCAGTCTTCATCGGTGAGCAGCTTCACGGCGTCGTCGAGCTTGGCGCGGTCGTCGTCATCGGAGAGAAACGCTCCGTGGGAACAACATCCGTCGTCGGGTCGGTCGGCGACGGTGCCTTTGCACGCCGGTGTGCCGAATACGCACGTCCAGCGGGACAGCAGCCACGTCATGTCCGCGGCGATCACATGTTTGGGGTCTTCGGGGTCGTAGAACTCCACCCACTCACGGGCGAAATCGAGTTCCACCTCACCCGGGTACGGACCAGTCACGGTTTTCCACGGTAGACCCATTAGGTTGGACGGGTGCGATTAGGCGTGCTCGACGTGGGCAGCAATACCGTTCACCTGTTGGTGGTGGACGCGCGCCGCGGTGGGCACCCCACACCGATGAGTTCGACGAAGGCGTCCCTGCGCCTGGCAGAGGCCATCGACACCTCGGGGAAGCTGACCCGCCGGGGTGCCGACAAACTGATCGGCACGATCGACGAATTCGCCAAGATCGCCACCAGTTCGGGGTGTTCGGAGCTGATGGCGTTCGCGACATCGGCGGTGCGCGATGCGAAGAACTCCGAAGACGTGCTGTCACGGGTGAAGTCGGACACCGGCGTGGATCTGCGTGTGCTCAGCGGGGTTGACGAGTCACGGCTGACGTTCCTGGCGGTGCGGCGCTGGTACGGCTGGAGCGCCGGCCGCATCATCAACATCGACATCGGCGGCGGCTCACTGGAGCTGTCCAGCGGGGTCGACGAGGAACCTGACGTGGCGATGTCGCTGCCCCTGGGCGCCGGTCGGCTGACCCGCGAGTGGCTGCCCGAGGATCCGCCCGGCCGCCGGCGCGTGGCGATGCTGAGGGATTGGCTGGCCAACGAACTCTCCGAAGCGGGGACGGCGATCGCCGAAGCCGGAAGCCCCGATCTGGCGGTGGCCACGTCGAAGACGTTTCGTTCGCTGGCGCGGCTGACCGGTGCGGCACCGTCGGGCGCCGGTCCGCGCGTCAAGCGCACGCTCACGGCTGCGGGTCTTCGTCAGCTCATAGCTTTCATCTCTAGGATGACCGCGTCCGACCGTGCCGAGCTGGAAGGAGTGAGCGCCGACCGTGCGCCGCAGATCGTAGCGGGCGCCCTGGTGGCCGAGGCGAGCATGAAAGCCTTAGGTATCGAAAGCGTAGACATTTGCCCGTGGGCGTTGCGGGAGGGCTTGATCCTGCGGAAACTCGACAGCGAAGCCGACGGTACGGCGCTCGTGGGCGGGCATTCGCCCTCAGGGCGGGTGTCGGTGCGCAATGCTGGACGGTAAGCAGGCAACCGCGAGGGCGAGCAGGCGATGACTGGACCAGACGACTACACCAACACCCGGCCGATCTCGGTCGCCGAGCTGCTGGCGAAGAACGGCACCATCGGCGCACCCCCGGTCGGCGGTCGCCGGCGCCGTCGCCGCGGTAACGCCGACGCCGTCACCGTCGCCGAGCTCACCGGCGAGATCCCGATCGTCCGGCCCGACGAGCCCGCCGCCCCCGAGCCGGCCCCCGAACCTGAACCCGAGCCGGAGTCGGCCACCATCGCTGAGGCGGCCGACGGGGTCGATGACGTCCCTGAGGTCGATGACGTCCCTGAGGTCGACGACGTCCCTGACGTCGATGACGTCGACCGAGCAGATGACGCCGATGACGCCGATGACGTGGCCGATGCGGCTGAGGTGACCGAAGCCGACGACGAGCTGGTCGAGGTCGAGGACTCCGATCCCGACAACCCCGACGAGCTTGTCGAGGCCGACGAACCCCAGGTCGACGAAGCCCAGGTCGACGAAGCCGAGGTCGAGGATGCCCCCGAGGAGCCTCAGGCCGCGGTGGCCGCGCCGCGCCGCTCCCCGTTCGGCCGGTTCGGCCGTAAGAGCTCCGTCGACGCGGAGCTGATGAGCCCTGACCCCGTCGACGCGGATGCCCCCGCCGACCTCGACGACACGCTGTCCGAGGAGCCCGAGGCGGAAACGCCCACCGAGACAGAGACCGAGACCGAGGACGCAGCCGAAGAGGACACCGCAGACGACGAACTGCCGTCGTACCTGAGGTCCACCCAGGACCTGTTGTTCGGTGGGGAGACCGTCGCCGACGACGTCGCCCGCCGCGGCGGTCAGCAATCGTCGCTCGCCCTCGACGACGAGGACCACGGCGACGAGGACGAAGGCGGCGACGAACTCGAACCGCGTCAGATGTCGCCGGTCGTCCACGGCCTGTGGGTGGTCGGTCAGAGCGTCGTCGCGGTCGCGTTCGGCGCTGGCCTGTTCGTCGCGTTCGACCAGCTGTGGAAGTGGAACAACATCGTCGCGCTCGTCTTGTCGGTGCTGGTGATCCTGGGCCTGGTCGTCGGTGTCCGGGTGGTGCGCAAGACCGAGGACATCGGCAGCACGCTGATCGCGGTGGCGGTCGGCGCGTTGGTCACCCTCGGGCCGCTGGCGTTGCTGCAATCGGGCTGACCGGGGTGCGCCCTGCCATCAAGGTCGGTCTGTCCACGGCCTCGGTCTATCCGCTGAAGACCGAGGCCGCGTTCGAGATGGCCGCCACTCTCGGATATGACGGCGTCGAGCTGATGGTGTGGGCGGAGTCCGTCAGCCAGGACATCGACGCTGTGGAAGAGCTGTCGCGGCGCTATGACGTCCCGGTGCTCTCGGTGCACGCGCCGTGCCTTCTCATCTCTCAGCGCGTGTGGGGCGCCAACCCCATCGCCAAGCTGGACCGCAGCGTGCGGGCCGCCGAGCAGCTGGGTGCCCAGACCGTCGTGGTCCATCCGCCGTTTCGCTGGCAGCGCCGCTACGCCGAGGGATTCGCCGCCCAGGTAGCTGAACTCGAGGCGAGCAGTGACGTCATGGTCGCCGTGGAGAACATGTTCCCCTTCCGCGCCGACCGCTTCTTCGGCTCCGGGCAGACCTCGATCGAACGGATGCGTAAGCGCGGAGGTGCCCCCGGGCCAGGCATCTCGGCGTTCGCGCCGTCCTACGATCCGCTCGACGGCGGCCACGCGCACTACACACTGGATCTCTCCCACACCGCGACCGCGGGCTCCGACGCCGTCGACATGGCGCGGCGCATGGGGGAGGGGCTGGTGCACCTGCACCTGTGCGACGGCAGTGGCGCCTCGACCGACGAGCACCTGGTTCCCGGCCGCGGAACGCAACCGACCGTGGAGATCTGCGAGACGCTGGCAGCCGGCGACTTCGCCGGCCACGTGATCCTGGAAGTGACCACCTCGGGCGCGCGGTCGGTAGCTGAGCGCGACGAGTTGCTGACCGAATCGCTGCAGTTCGCCCGCACGCACCTGCTGCGCTGACCCGGCAAGGAACCCATGACGAGCTCCACTCTGTTCACCGATGCGATGGCTCTGACGCCCGACGGTGCCGGCAGCTATCACGGGCTGCTCAACGAGCACTGGACCATCGGCCCGAAGGTGCACGGCGGTGCGATGCTCGCGTTGTGCGCCCACGCTGCGCGCACCGAACTCGGCGAACCCGGGGTGGAACCCATTGCGGTGTCAGGCAGTTTCCTGTGGGCGCCCGACCCCGGCCCGATGCAGATCGTGACCACGGTGCGCAAACGTGGGCGGCGCGTGAGCCTGATCGATGTCGAGCTGAACCAGGGATCGCGCACCGCGCTGCGGGCCGCGATCACGCTGGCGCGCCCCGAAGGCCATGTGCCGCCGCTGCTGTCGGACAACCTGGTGCTGCGCCTGATGACGCCGGATCCGCCGCCGGGGCTGGAACCGATCGGTCCCGGCCATCCGATGGCCGACGTCGTCCATCTCGCCCACGGCTGCGACATCCGTCCGTCGCTGACGTCATTCACTCCGCGCGGTGACGGTGGCCCACCGATGATCGAGTACTGGGTGCGTCCGAAGGGCGCGGCGCCCGACGTGCTGTTCGCGCTGCTGTGCGGTGACGTGTCGGCGCCGGTCACGTTCGGTGTCAACAGGTTCGGCTGGGCGCCCACGGTGCAGTTGACGGCCTATGTGCGGGCCGTGCCGGCCGACGGGTGGCTGAGAGTGATGTGCACGACGACCCAGATCGGGCAGGAATGGTTCGACGAGGACCACATCGTCGTGGATTCCGAGGGGCGCATCATCGTGCAGACCCGCCAACTCGCGATGGTGCCCGCCGCGCCCGACTGAATCTGGGCGGCCCGCCGTGTCATGCTGTGCGGCATGGCCAGAATCGCGATCATCGGCGGCGGGAGTATCGGAGAGGCGTTGCTGGCGGGACTGCTGCGGGCCGGGCGTCAGACCAAGGATCTCGTGGTCGCGGAGAAGAGCTCGACCCGTGCGACGTACCTGGCGGAGAAGTACTCGGTGCGCATCGCGTCGGTCGCCGAGGCGGTCGACACCGCGACGTACGTGATCGTCGCGGTAAAGCCCTCCGACGTCGGCAGCGTCGTCGGTGACATCGCCGAGACGGCGGCGCGCGCGGAAAGTGATGCCGCGGAGCAGATCTTCGTGACGGTTGCGGCCGGAGTGAGTGCGGCTTACTTCGAGAACAAGCTGCCCGCCGGATCGCCCGTGGTGCGGGTGATGCCCAACGCCCCCATGCTGGTCGGCGGCGGGGTCAGCGCGGTCGCACCGGGACGGTTCGCCACCGCCGAGCACGTCCGTGGGGTGGCGTCGCTGTTCGACGCCGTCGGTGGAGTGCTGACCGTGGCCGAGAGTCAGATCGACACCGTGACCGCGGTCTCCGGGTCCGGTCCGGCGTACTTCTTCCTGATGGTCGAGGCGCTCGTGGACGCTGCGGTGGACGGGGGTCTGAACAGATCCGTGGCCACCGACCTGGTGGTGCAGACGATGGCAGGCTCGGCGGCGATGCTGCTGGAGCGGTTGGATGCAGAAGGCAACGACGGTGGCGCAGCGTCGGGTCCCTCCGGAGCGATGGCGTCACCGACCGACACCTCGGCCGCCCAGCTACGGGCCACCGTCACCTCGCCAGGGGGCACCACCGCCGCTGGGCTGCGGGAACTCGAGCGTGGGGGCCTGCGCGCGGCGGTCGCCAACGCCGTCGAAGCCGCGAAAACCCGCTCTGAGCAGCTAGGAATTACACCCGAGTAGTTCAGCAATTTCACACTGATTAGCCCACACCCGTCGCAGTAACCCCACCCGCCACGCTATTCTCCCAGTGGTAAGTGTGGGTCGGTGCCAGCGGTGGGGAAGCCGCTGGAACTGCCCGCGCCTGATGGATTGGGTTGCGATGACGTCTATGAACGGGCCGTCGGCGCGGGATTCAGCCAACGGAAAGGCGGCGCGCGACGCCGGCCAGTCCGACGGCCAACCGCCTCGAGCGCAATTTCTCACCGTGGCCGAGGTGGCCAGCCTGATGCGGGTCAGCAAGATGACCGTGTATCGACTGGTGCACAACGGTGAGCTGCCGGCGGTGCGGGTTGGTCGGTCATTCCGCGTCCACGCCAAAGCCGTTCACGACATGTTGGAGAGCTCGTACTTCGACGCGGGCTGAAGGCTCTTCGCGCGAGCGCTCATCGCTGGCCGAAGGCTCTTCGCCCTGGCCCCTCCTGGGCGGATTTCGGCGCGGGGACCGTCGCCAGGTAATGTGACCGGTCGAGATCGTCGAAAAAACCGAGGTAGCGGAGTTCATGGGTTCTGTCATCAAGAAGCGGCGTAAGCGCATGTCGAAGAAGAAGCACCGCAAGCTGCTTCGTCGCACCCGGGTGCAGCGCAGAAAACTCGGCAAGTAGTCCTGCGGCGTCTGCCGCTAGGCTGCGGAGATGGATGCTGGGGGTGACTCGGGCGGCTCCGATGCCCGGGACGGTCTGAACTACCCCAAGGTCGTGCTGGTCACCGGCGCCTGCCGATTCCTCGGCGGCTATCTGACCGCCCGGCTGGCGCAGAACCCGCTGATCAACCACGTCATCGCGGTCGACGCGATCGCGCCGAGCAAAGATCTCCTCCGGCGTATGGGCCGCGCGGAGTTCGTCCGCGCCGACATCCGGAACCCGTTCATCGCCAAGGTGATTCGTAACGGCGACGTCGACACCGTGGTGCACGCCGCCGCGGCGTCCTACGCGCCGAGGTCCGGCGGCCGGGCCACGCTCAAAGAGCTGAACGTGATGGGCGCAATCCAGTTGTTCGCGGCCTGCCAGAAGGCGCCGTCGGTGCGCCGGGTGATCCTGAAGTCGACCTCGGAGATCTACGGGTCGAGCGCGCGTGATCCCGTGCTGTTCGCCGAGAGCAGCAGCCGGCGCAGGCCGCCCGGGGAAGGGTTCGCCCGCGACAGCATCGACATCGAGGGCTATGCCCGCGGACTCGGCCGGAGAAGGCCCGACATCGCGGTCACGATCCTGCGGCTGGCCAACATGATCGGGCCGGCGATGGACACCGCGTTGTCGCGCTACCTGGCCGGTCCGGTGGTGCCGACGATCATCGGTCACGACGCCCGCATGCAGCTGCTGCACGAGCAGGACGCGCTGGGGGCGATGGAGCGGGCGACCATCGCAGGCAAAGCAGGCACCTTCAACGTCGGAGCGTCCGGCGTGATCATGATGAGCCAAGCGGTTCGCCGGTCCGGGCGGCTCGCGCTCCCGATGCCCCGTGCGGCGATGTCGCTGTGGCGGGCCGGCCGGCCGACCGAGCTCGATCGGGAACGCCTGGACTACCTCAGCTACGGCCGAGTCATGGACACCACGCGGTTGCGCACCGAGCTCGGCTACACCCCGAAGTGGACCACCACCGAGGCCTTCGACGACTACGTGCGCGGCCGGGGACTCAAACCCATCGTGGATCCGAATTGGGTTTCTGCTGTGGAGCGCCGCGCTGTGTCGGCGGCAGCGCGGTTCGGGCGCTAGACTCAGGGCTCAGCGAGGGGGCGGGGACACCCTAGCTCGAAGGCCAGGAAGGTGAGAAGCGAGACGGTGGCTGGCGAGTCGAAAGCGAAAGTCATTCCCCTGCACTCGAATTCGAGTAGGAGCGCAGCGGCCCGTCGAGCGGCTGCGCAACGGGGAGACCGATCTCGGCGGCATCCGTCTCTGTACGGCGACGCCGATGGCCGCGCCACCGCCGAAGAGTTGTCCGCCGTTGTCCGCGACATCGACGCCCATCGTGGAGACGGTGCCGGCCTAGGCGCGGCACCCGATGCACCCCCCAGCGAACTCGCCACGCGGATCGCCGCGGTGGCCGACTTCATCCGCAAGAGGATGATGGGCGACTACGCCGTCGACGAGTTCGGCTTCGATCCCCACCTGAACAACGCGGTCTTCCTGCCCGTGCTGCGCGTGCTGTTCAACTCGTGGTTCCGGGTCGAGGTCAGCGGTGTCGAGAACCTACCGGCGACCGGTGCCGGTCTCGTGGTGGCCAACCACGCCGGGGTGCTGCCCTTCGACGGGCTCATGACGTCGGTGGCGGTCCGCGACAACCATCCCGCGCAGCGCGATCTTCGTCTGCTGGCCGCCGACATGGTGTTCGACATGCCGTTCGTCGGGCAGGCCGCGCGCAAGGCCGGCCACACCATGGCGTGCACCGACGACGCGCACCGACTTCTGGCCGCCGGCGAGCTCACCGCGGTGTTCCCCGAGGGCTACAAGGGGCTGGGCAAGCCCTTCAAAGACCGCTACAAGCTGCAGCGTTTCGGCCGCGGCGGCTTCGTCTCCGCGGCGTTGCGCGCCAAGGCGCCGATCGTGCCCTGCTCGATCGTCGGCTCCGAAGAGATCTACCCGATGGTCGCCGACGTGAAATTGCTCGCCCGGCTCCTCGGTCTGCCGTACTTCCCGGTGACTCCGCTGTTCCCCCTGGCCGGCCCGCTCGGTGTGGTGCCTCTGCCGTCCAAGTGGTACATCCAGTTCGGCGAGCCCATCGACACCGCCGGCTACGACGACTCGGCCGCCGACGATCCGATGGTCACTTTCGAGATCACCGACCAGGTTCGCGAGACCATCCAGCAGACGCTCTACCAGCTGCTGGCCAACCGCAGGAACACCTTCTTCGGCTGACCGACCGACCTGCTGTGGGCCGGGTCGATCGGACGCCGCAACGTCAGTCAGACGACGCGGTCTGCTTTGCCACCATCGCGCGCAGCGCTTCGTCGCGTCGTGCGGCGATGCGGTCGCTGATCTCGTCGGCCTCGGTGTCCGACTGCGCCTCACCCATCACCGTGACGACGCTGGTCAGCACCGGCTCTCCGTGTTCGTCGGTCACTTCGCCGCGGACCTCGGTGAGTACCGCGCCGTGCGACTCGGTCACCGAGTCCAGGTACGAGTCGAAGAACAGCTTGTCCCCGGCGAGGATCGGCCGATGGAACGTGATCTTCTGGTCACGGTGCAGGACGCGCTCCATGTTGATCGGAACGTCGAACTGGTTGAAGATCTCCAGCTGCACCCGCCGGCCCGCGACCGCGAGGAACGTCAGGGACGCGATCAGGGCATCGTGGCCGCACTCCTTGGCGGCCTCCTCGCTGTAGTGCGCGGGATGGTCGTCTTTGACGGCGCGGGCGAACTCCCGGATCTTCTCGCGGTCGACCTCGAAATAGTCGGGATACCGGTAGTGGGTCCCGATGATGTTCTCGGCGATGGTCATGCGTGATCCGCTTTCGTCGGTGATCGATGCGCGGCGCGAGCCTATCAGCGGTGCGGGCCGCTACTTGTGGTCGCGACGGGACACCACGGCCGCCAACGCGCCGCCGGCGGCACCCAGCGCGAGCGCAGACGGCACGCCGATGCGGGCCGCTTTTCGGGCGGTGCGGAAGTCGCGGATCTCCCACCCGCGCTCGCGGGCGAGGTCGCGCAGGTCGGCGTCGGGGTTGATCGCGACGGCGGTACCGACCAGGGACAGCATCGGCACGTCGTTGAAGCTGTCCGAATAGGCGGTGCAGCGACGTAGGTTCAGGCCCTCGCGGATGGCCAGCGAGCGCACGGCATGCGCCTTGCCGGTGCCGTGCAGGATGTCACCCACCAGACGCCCGGTGAACACCCCGTCGATCGACTCGGCGACGGTGCCCAACGCACCGGTGAGCCCGAGCCTGCGGGCGATCGTGTCGGCCAGCTCATAGGGCGTCGCGGTGACGAGCCACACCTGCTGACCGGCGTCGAGGTGCATCTGCGCCAACGCACGGGTGCCCGGCCAGATCTTGTCGGCGATGATCTCGTCGTAGATTTCCTCGCCGAGGGCCACCAGTTCCGCGGTCGAGCGGCCCTCGATGAAGGCCAGCGCCTTGCGTCGCCCCGCCGCCACATCGTCGCTGTTCTCGCGGCCGGTGAGCTGGAACTTCGCCTGCGCCATCGCAAAGCGGGCCAGGTCCTTGTAGGTGAAGTACTCGCGGGCCGCCAGGCCGCGCGCGAAGTGCACCAGCGACGAGCCGTGCACCAGCGTGTTGTCCACGTCGAAGAACGCGGCGGCAGTGAGGTCCGGGGGAGGCGGCGGCGGGCCGGGCAACTCGCCGGCAGGCTCGATGAGGCCCTCGGCCGCGGCCGCGGCGCTGCTCTCCCCGGCGATCTGCTGCGCCCGGGAGTCGATGCCGATCTCAGTACCGTCGGACACGGATACAACAGTAGGACACCGGGTCGCGATACTGGCGGGGTGGATCGCGCCGTGCAGCTGCTCACCCGCCAGGGTTGCCCGATGTGTCAGAAGGTGGCCGGCCGGCTGGCCGAGCTGCGCGACGAGCTCGGGTTCACCCTCAGCGTCACCGACGTCGACGCGGCCGCGGCCGCGGGGGACAAGGCTCTGCGCGCCGAATACGGTGACCGCCTGCCCGTCGTCCTGCTCGGCGGGGCCGAGCACAGCTACTGGGAACTCGACGAACCGAGGCTGCGCGCAGACCTCTCCCGCTGAGGGAATTTGGCTGCCCAGCTGGTCAGCGATTACCGTGGTGGGGTGGTGAGGAAGCCGTGAGCGTACTGCTTTTCGGGGTTTCGCACCGGAGCGCGCCTGTGTCCGTGCTCGAGCAACTCAGCACCGACGAGGCCGATCAGGCCAAGATCATCGAGCAGATCCTGCAATCCTCGCTGGTCACCGAGGCCATGGTGTTGTCGACGTGCAACCGCGTCGAGGTCTACGCGGTGGTCGAAGCCTTCCACGGCGGCCTCTCGGTGATCGGTCAGGTGCTGGGCGAGCACTCGGGGATGTCGCTGCAGGATCTGACCCGGTACGCCTACGTCCGCTACGCCGAAGCCGCGGTCGAGCATCTCTTCTCGGTCGCCAGCGGGCTCGACTCCGCCGTGGTCGGTGAGGCGCAGGTTCTCGGACAGGTGCGCCGCGCGTACGCCACCGCCGAGGCGAATCACACCGTGGGCCGCACGCTGCACGAACTGTCGCAGCGTGCGCTGTCGGTCGGCAAGCGTGTGCACTCGGAAACGGGCATCGACGCGGCAGGTGCATCAGTGGTCTCCGTCGCCCTGGACATGGCCGAAGCCCGCATCGGGTCGCTCGCCGGGCGGTCGGCTGTCGTGGTGGGCGCCGGCTCGATGGGGGCTCTGGCGGCCAAACAGCTGATGCGTGCCGGTATCGAGCGCATCCATGTGGTGAATCGCTCGCTGCCGCGCGCCAAGCATCTCGCAGAGAACATCCGCAGCCACGGGCTCTCGGCCGAGGCCTTCCCGTTCGATCATCTGCCGCCGCTGCTCACCGACGCCGACGTCGTGGTCAGCTGCACCGGCGCCGTGCGGCCCGTCGTCACGCTCGCCGACGTGCACCGCGGCCTGGCGCAGCGGCTCGGCGGCACGAAACAGCTGGTGATGTGCGATCTGGGCATGCCCCGCGACATCGACCCCGCGGTCGCGGGACTGCCCGGTGTCGACGTCATCGACATGGAGCGCATCCTGCGGGAGCCGACCTCGCGCACCGCGACGTCCGATGCCGAGGCGGCCCGCACGATCGTCGCCGCGGAGGTGGCCGAGTACCTGACCGGTCAGCGGATGGCCGAGGTCACGCCGACCGTCACCGCGCTGCGGCAACGCGCCGCCGACGTCGTCGAGGCGGAACTGCTGCGGCTGGACAATCGGTTGCCGGGACTGGATTCGGCCTACCGCGACGAGGTCGCCAAGACCGTGCGACGGGTCGTCGACAAGCTCCTGCACGCCCCCACCGTGCGCGTCAAGCAGCTGGCCGGCGCGCCTGGCGGGGACAGTTACGCCGAAGCGCTGCGCGAGCTGTTCGAGCTCGACCAGCACGCCGTCGACGCCGTGGCCGGAAGCGAGCTCGGCGCCGTCGCAGTTGATGAAATGACCTTCTCCGCAACCGATCTCGATAGCGCGGAGTGATCACAGCGTGATCCGCATCGGCACGCGGGGCAGCCTGCTGGCCACCACACAGGCCGGCTTCGTCCGGGACGCTCTCACCGCCCGCGGACACGCGGCCGAGCTGGTGATCATCTCCACCGACGGGGACCGCTCCCAGGCGCCGATCGCCGACATCGGGGTGGGCGTGTTCACCGCCGCGCTGCGCGAGGCAATCGCCGACGACACCGTCGACATGGCGGTGCACTCCTACAAGGATTTGCCGACAGCGCCCGACTCCCGCTTCGCGATCGCCGCGATCCCGGTGCGCGCGGACGCCCGCGACGCGCTGGTGGCGCGCGACGGTCTGGTCCTCGGGGAGTTGCCGGCCGGCTCGGTGATCGGAACATCGTCCCCGCGACGGACGGCGCAGCTTAGAGCACTGGGTCTCGGTTTGGAAATCCGCCCCCTACGAGGCAACCTAGATACCAGGTTGAACAGGGTAAGCAGCGGTGATCTCGACGCCGTCGTCGTGGCCCGGGCGGGATTGGCCCGCATCGGTCGCCTCGACGCTGTCACCGAGACGTTGGAACCGGTACAGATGTTGCCGGCGCCGGCTCAAGGTGCGTTGGCGCTCGAGTGCCGTGCCGGTGATTCCGGCCTGGTCTCGGTGTTGGCAGAGCTCGACGACGCCGACACCCGGGCCTCGGTCACCGCAGAGCGGACCCTGCTCGCCGAACTGGAGGCGGGGTGCTCCGCACCGGTGGGCGCGATTGCAGAGGTGGTCGAGTCTATCGATGAGGACGGTCGCGTCTTCGAAGAGCTGTCGCTGCGCGGCTGCGTGGCGACGCTGGACGGATCCGACGTGATCCGTGCGTCCGGCATCGGGACACCCGAGCGGGCACGGGAGCTGGGGCTCTCGGTGGCCGCGGAGTTGTTCGAGCTGGGAGCGCGGGAACTGTTGGACGATCGCGGGAGAGGGACATGACTCGCCAGATGACCTTGCGAGGACGCAAGGGCAAGCCCGGCCGCATCACGTTCGTCGGCTCGGGACCCGGGGACCCGGGTCTGCTGACGACGCGCGCCCGCTCGGTATTGGCCAACGCGGCCTTGGTCTTCGTCGACCCCGATGTACCCGAAGCGGTGCTCGCACTGGTCGGCTCAGAACTGCCCCCGCCGTCGGGACCGTTGCCCGCCGAGGCGCCCGACGCCGGTGACCCGGCTGCCGCCGCCGAGACGGCCGAGCTCACGATCCCCGGTGGCCCCGACATCCGGCCCGCGCTGGGCGATCCGGCCGAGGTCGCCAAGACGCTGGCCACCGAGGCGCGTACCGGTGTCGACGTGGTCCGTCTGGTCGCCGGTGATCCACTGTCGATCGACGCGGTGATCACCGAGGTCAGCGCGCTGGCACGCACCCAGCTCGCCTTCGAGATCGTCCCGGGCCTGCCCGACACCTCCGCTGTGCCGACCTATGCCGGTCTGCCGCTGGGCTCGTCGCACACCGTCGCCGATGTCCGCGACCCGCAGGTGGATTGGGCCGCGCTGGCTGCCGCACCCGGGCCGCTGATCCTGCACGCGACCGCGTCGCACCTGCCCGAGGCTGCGCGCACTCTGATCGAGTACGGGCTGTCTGACGGCACGCCCGCCGTTGTGACAGCCAACGGCACCACCTGTGCGCAGCGGTCGGTCGAGACCACGCTGGCCGGCCTGCTGGACAAGGCCGTGCTGGACAAGCCCGCAGGCGTCGAGCCGTCCGGTCCGCTGACCGGCACGCTGGTCGTCACGATCGGCCGGACCGTAGCCAACCGTTCGAAGCTGAACTGGTGGGAGAGCCGTGCCCTGTACGGCTGGACCGTGCTGGTGCCACGCACCAAGGACCAGGCGGGGGAGATGAGCGAGCGGCTCGTCGGCCACGGCGCGCTGCCGATCGAGGTGCCGACCATCGCGGTCGAGCCGCCCCGAAGCCCGGCTCAGATGGAAAGGGCCGTCAAGGGTCTCGTCGACGGCCGGTTCCAGTGGGTCGTGTTCACCTCCACCAACGCGGTGCGCGCGGTGTGGGAGAAGTTCAACGAGTTCGGGCTGGATGCGCGCGCGTTCTCGGGCGTGAAGATCGCCTGCGTCGGGCAGGCCACCGCCGACCGTGTTCGCGCCTTCGGCATCAACCCCGAACTGGTGCCGACCGGGGAGCAGAGCTCGCTGGGTCTGCTCGACGAATTCCCGCCGTACGACGACGTTTTCGACCCGGTGAACCGGGTGCTGCTGCCCCGCGCCGACATCGCCACCGAGACACTGGCCGAAGGGCTGCGGGAGCGGGGCTGGGAGATCGAGGACGTCACCGCCTACCGGACGGTGCGCGCGGCCCCGCCGCCGGCGCAGACCCGCGAGATGATCAAGACCGGCGGCTTCGACGCGGTGTGCTTCACGTCGAGCTCGACGGTCCGCAACCTCGTCGGCATCGCCGGTAAACCGCACGCCCGCACCATCGTGGCGTGCATCGGACCGAAAACCGCTGAGACCGCAGCTGAATTCGGGCTGCGTGTGGATGTCCAGCCGGAGGTGGCCGCGGTCGGTCCGCTCGTCGAGGCACTGGCCGAGCACGCTGCTCGGCTGCGTGCCGAGGGTGCGCTCCCGCCCCCGCGGAAGAAGAGCCGCCGCCGTTAACCGCTAGGACGATCATGCCTTACCCGAGTCATCGTCCGCGGCGGCTGAGGTCCACTCCGGCCATGCGCCGGCTGGTGTCCGAGACGTCTGTGCAGGCGCGCCAACTCGTGCTGCCGATGTTCGTCGCCGACGGTATCGACGAGCCGCGGCCTATCGCGTCCATGCCCGGAGTCGTTCAGCACACCCGTGATTCGCTGCGTCGCGCGGCGGCCGACGCGGTCGCTGCGGGTGTCGGCGGGCTGATGCTCTTCGGGGTACCGCGGGACGAGGACAAGGACGCGCGCGGCTCGGCCGGCACCGACCATGACGGCATCCTCAACGTCGCGCTGCGCGATCTGTCGGCCGATCTCGGCGACGCCACGGTGCTGATGGCCGACACCTGCCTCGACGAGTTCACCGACCACGGGCACTGCGGCGTCGTCGACGACCGCGGCCGGGTCGACAACGACGCCACCAATCGACGCTACGTAGAACTCGCTGTGGCGCAAGCAGATTCGGGTGCACACATGGTGGGTCCGAGCGGCATGATGGACGGGCAGGTCGCGGCCATTCGCGAGGGACTCGACGCCGCGGGCCACATCGACACCGCGATCCTGGCCTACGCCGCGAAGTTCGCCTCCGGGTTCTACGGTCCGTTCCGTGAGGCGGTGTCCTCCAGCCTGCAGGGGGACCGGCGCACCTACCAGCAGGAGCCGGGCAACGCGCGCGAGGCGCTGCACGAGGTGGACCTGGACATCGACGAGGGTGCCGACGTGATCATGGTCAAACCCGCGATGTCCTACCTCGACATCGTGCGGGCCGCAGCGGACCGTTCACCGGTTCCCGTTGCCGCATACCAGGTGTCGGGGGAATACTCGATGATCTGCGCGGCCGCCGACAACGGCTGGATCGATCGGGACACGGTCGTGCTCGAGTCGTTGACCGGCATCGTCCGGGCCGGCGCCGACATCGTTCTGACCTACTGGGCCGCAGACGTGGCCCGTCGCCTCTCGTGACGGAGCCGAGGGAGTCGGGTCCGGTCCGGCCGCCCGGGCCGTCGCCCGCCCGCCCGCCCGGGCCGTCGCCCGCCCGCCCGCCCGGGCCGTCGCCCGCCCGCCCGCCCGATGTGGACACCGGATTCTGGCTGTGGGTGATCGCGCTTCCGTTGATGACGGCCGGCTTCGTCGTGGATCTGCTGTCGGGTCCGCAGCGGGTGGGCGGCCTGATGCTGGCGATCAGCCTCGTCTTCCTCGCGGTGCTGGTGTCGGTGGTGGCGACGTTCCTCGTCCTGTTGCGGCAGGGCTACCGCTGGGTGCGTACCTGTCTGACCGGTGGAGCGATCGCCGCCGTGGTGTTCTCGGTCAGCGAGCTGTTCAGTGTGGATCGTTCCGAAGTGGCCGTCCTGATCTACGCGGCCGTGGTGATCGTCGGCTCCGTGCTGGTGTGCGGGGGCGTATTCCTGCTCCACCGCAAGGACGCCCACGACTTCTTCACCCGGTGATTGGCTACCCTGACGTCGATGCCGACCTCCGCTTCCCGCCCTCGCCTCGTCGACGCCGCGTTCTGGTGCTTCATGGGCGGCGCGGTCATCATGATCGTCGGCGGGTTGATGTCGGCGACGGCGAGCTTCGATGCGGCCCGACTGGCGATCCCCGCTGACGTGAGCGACGAGCGTGTCCGCAACTACTTGTTGGTGTACCGCCTGATCGGCGTCGGGGCGGTGCTGGCCGCCGGGGCCCTGGCCTTCTTGGCGGGCAAAGCGCGGGGAGGCGACAGCCGGTTCCGGATGGCGGCGATGGCTCTGGCGTTCTCGCTCGTCGGCGTCGTGCTGCTGCTCGCTGTGGGCCTCGGGGTCGGGCAGCCGCTGATCCTGGTGGCCGCGCTGCCGGTTCTCATCGGCGCTGCCCTCATGACGCGGCCGTCCGTTCGTGCTTGGTACGAGCGCGCACCGGAGGGGAAGGAGCTGTCGTGACCGAATCCGCCGCGCCGCCGGAGAGCGAGGTGCTGTTCTACGAGCAGGGCGCCAGCTGGCTCTGGGTGCTCGCCGGCCCGGGTGCCGGTATCGCGATGGCACTGATCCAGCTGTCGGCGGGCTACGTCCAGTGGGTGATCCCCGTGGTGTTCTTCCTTCTCGTGACGCTTTTCCTCGGCATCCAGGTCAAGGCGGCGCGCATCCACACCTCCGTCGAGCTCACGGCGGACGCGCTACGCCAGGGCACGGAAACGATCCGCACCGCCGAGATCCTGCGCGTCTATCCCGAGGCCGAGGGCGCGGAGAGCCCGAAGTGGCAGTATGCGCGCGCGCTGGGCGAGCTGACGGGTGTGCCGCGCGGCCGCACGGGCATCGGGGTGCGGCTGAGCAACGACCGGACCGCTCAGGCCTGGGCCCGTAAGCATCAGCTGCTGCGCGCGGCGCTGACGAATCTCGTCGAGGAGCGCATCCCGCCGGAGAGGGCGTCGTGACGCGCAGATCCGTCGTCGAGCTGACGCTGGCGGTCGTGGCTGCCGTCGGATGCGTGGTCAGCTGGCTGGCCGCGAGCCGGACCGTGGTCGTCGCGCCGGTGCTCGACGGGCAGCCCTCGACCACGTCGGTGGTGTACTACGCGCCGCTGTTGACGCTGTCGCTGCTGCTGGCGACGGCGGCCGGGGTGCTGGCCGTGCTCGTCATCGCCCGCCGTCGTGCCCCGGCGCCCCAGCCTCCCACCGCCCCACCGCCCGCGGAATAGCATTCCTGGCTGCCGGCGCGCCCCGCATCGCAGCCCTGAGTTCTCACCCGACGAAGTGTGTGCCCCTCGCCACACCCACTTGGTACAAAGTGCAAAATTTGTAACACTGTTTCGCATGACGGAGTTGGCTCAAAGGCCCGAACCCCTCGACGACGCGCTGCCCCTGGGTCCGGGGTCGCTGGTGTGGAAGTACTTCGGTGACAACCGGATGTATCTGATCGGCCCGCGGCCCGCGGTGCTGCAGAACATGCTCGCCGAACTCGGGCAGGGCGTGTACGACCATTCGACGTTCTTCGCCGACACCGCCGAACGGCTGCGCCGCACCATCCCGCCGATCTTCAACACCGTCTACGGTTCCGACACCGACAACGCGGGCACGCAGGTCCGCGACTTCCATCACCACGTCAAAGGCGAGTTGCCCGGCACTGACCGCCGCTACCACGCACTCGACCCCGATACCTACTTCTGGGCGCACGCGACGTTCGTCGAGCAGATCTACTACTTCGCCGACACATTCGTGAAGCGCCTCAGCCCCGCGGAGCGCGAACAGATCTGGCTGGAGTCCAAGACCTGGTACCGGCGCTATGGGGTCAGCGACAGGCCGATGCCCGCCACCTACGCCGAGTTCGAACGCTACTGGGACGCCATGATGGAACGTGTGCTCGTCGCGCACCCGTCGGCGAAGTACGGCGTCGGCTACGTCACCAAGGGCTTCCCGAAGCCCAAGGCCGTGCACCCCCTGGTGTGGCGGCTCGTCGCACCGATCTTCAACCCGCTCGCCGCGTTCCTGACCACCGGCGGCCTCCCGCCGCGCGCCCGCGAGCTGCTCAACCTGCCCTGGTCGGATCGTCAGGAACGGCGGTACCAGCGCTTCGCGGCGTTCTGGCGATCACGACCGGTCAACTGGGCGTGGGACCATCTCCCGATGCGTGTGCGCTACACCGGATATGCCCTCAAGGGCTATGCCCGCGGCTGACGCCACGGCGCACATCCTCGACGCCGCCGTGGTCGAGTTCGAGCGTCACGGTTACCGACGTGTCGCGCTCGACGACGTCGCCCGTCGCGCCGGGGTCAGCCGCACCACGATCTACCGGCGCTTCGCCAACAAGGACGAGCTCGTCGGCGCCGTCATCGAGCGAGAGAACATCCGGCTGTTCGCCCACATCGCTTCAGAGCTGAGAAGGGTTGCGCCGCAAGAGGATTACTACATCGAGGCGTTCACGCTCTCGATCATGGAGTTCCGCAACCACCGGGTCCTGCACCGCATGGTGCAAGACGATCCGGGGCTGGCCCTCGAGCTGGCGGGGCGCTACCACCGGGCCGCGATCGCGCGGATGGTCGATGCCCTACAGCAGATCTTCCCGCGCGGCTTCGCCGAACGCATCGGACCCGACGCCGTCGAGGACTTCGCCGACTGCATCCTGCGCTACGCCGAGATGGTGCTGCTGCTGCCGAGCGCTCAGCCGCTCGAAACGGCCGACGACATCCGCGCGTTCGCCCGCAGGCACTTCCTGCCGAGCCTGCCCGCAGCGCTACGTGGCGCCCTCATCTGAGCCGGGCCCACTGTTTCGTCGGTCACACTTTGGGGCAGTCCCATGCCCATGAGCGCCGAAGACACCTCCACCGAACAGCGGTCCCCGGACGACACGCCGAATGTCGAACTCGAGCATGTGACCGAGCCCCCTGATGACGACCAGAACCTGACCGAAAAGCCGGAAGTCACCGACGAGCACAAGGAAAAGGCCAAAGAGATGGCCGAGGCCTACAAGACCGAGAACCTGCAGACCACGACGCTGCCGGGTAGCAGCGGCACTGTGTCGGGAACGTCGGTCACCAACTGGGTCGACGACGAAGACAAGGGCAAGATCGAGACCAGCGCCGACATCGGCAATGTCGAGTACCGCAACACCGAGGAGTTCAAGAAGAAGCTCGAAGGCTGATACTTCGTCGCGGCACTGCGGCTTCTTACCTAGGCTGAATTGCTGTGACACCCCTGGAGCGGATCGCACCCGCTTTCGTGGAGATGGCCCACTCGATCGTGTGGGCGTCGGTCGCGACGGTCGATGCGGACAGCAAACCGCGCACGCGCATCCTTCACCCGATCTGGCAGTGGGACGGTACCGACCTCTTCGGCTGGATCGCGACGGTGCCGAGTCCCCTCAAGCGCGCCCACCTCGCCGTCCACCCAGATGTGTCGGTGAGCTACTGGACCACCACGCACGACACCTGCAGCGCGGAGTGCCTGGTCGAGTGGTACACCGACGACGAAACCCGCCGCGATGTGTGGCAGCGGTTCGCCACGGCGCCGCCGCCCGTCGGCTACGACCCCGCGATCATCCCGTTCTGGGCTGACGGTCCCACCAGCGACCAGTTCGCGGTGATGCGGCTGGCGCCGTATCGATTGCGGGTGATGCCCGGAACGACGATGACCGTCGGCACCGGCGAGGTGCTGAACTGGCGGGCGTCATGACGGTGCGCGACGACCACGCGGTGGACGTGCGGTCGCTGCCGCCGGTTCCGCGCAACCCCCTTCCACTGCGGGAGCTCGTGAAGCTGGTCCGGCGGCTCGACACGGGCCAGGAGGTCATCCGCGACGCCGGCGGTCCGGTGACGCGCATCCAACTCGGGCCGTCCGGCGTGGTACCCGCCATCGTCGCGGTGATGTCGCCTGCTGGGATGCGGGATGTATTGGGCCGCAACGACGCCGCTACGGACCGGTGCATCATCCACGACGAGGTGCGCCGGATGGCCGGGGACAGTCTGTTCGTCCTCCCGAACGAACAGTGGCGGCCCCGCAAACGCGCGCTGCAGCCGGTGTTCACCAAGCTCAACGTCCGTACGTTCGGCGGCCACATGTCGGGTGCGGCGCAGGCATTCGTGGACCGCTGGCCCGGCGGCGGCGAGGTCGACCTCGACACAGAGTGCCGCCGTGTCGCCATGCAGTCGCTGGGCCGATCGGTGCTCGGCGTCGATCTGAACGAGCGCGGCGACACGATCGCCCGGTGCATGCACGTGGCGTCGTCCTACACGGCCGACCGCGCGTTGCGCCCGGTCCGGGCGCCGCGCTGGATGCCGACCCTGGCCCGGCGTCGGGCCCGCCGTTCCGTCGACGCGATGCGGCTGATCACCGACGAGATGGTGCAGGCGTGCCGGGTCGACCCGGACCGCGATGCGCCGCTGGTCCAGGCGTTGATCAGGGCGAGCGATCCGCAGACCGGTCGCCCCCTGACCGACGAGGAGATCTCCAATGACCTGCTGATCTTCATGCTGGCCGGCCATGACACGACGGCGACGGCGTTGACGTACGCGCTGTGGGTTCTCGGGCATCACCCGGAGATCCAGGACAGGGTGGCGGCCGAGGCCGCAGCGATCGGGGACGGGGAGCTGACTCCGGCGGACGTGTCCCGGCTGGGTTACACCGTGCAGGTGCTCCACGAGGCGGTCCGGTTGTGTCCGCCGGCGGCCGGGGTGGCCCGGGTGGCCACCCGCGACCTCGAGGTGACGGGCTACCGGGTGCCGGCGGGCAGCCTGGTGGCGCTGGGTCTGTACGCGCTGCACCACGACCCCGAGCTGTGGCCCGACCCGATGACCTTCGACCCGGATCGGTTCAGCCCGGAGAACGTCGCCGCCCGCGACCGCTGGCAGTTCCTGCCCTTCCTGGGCGGATCACGGCCCTGTATCGGCGAGCACTTCGCCCGTCTGGAGACGACGCTGGCCCTGGCCACGGTGATCCGCGCGATGACCGTGGAGTCGCTGGACGACGACTTCGCGTGCGAGGTGCCGTTCACCACGGTGGCCAAGGGGCCGATCAGGGCCCGGCTGCGTCCCCGGACGTGAGCAGCACGGCCTGCTCGAACGGGAGCACCGCGAACAGCGGCCGCATCCACCCGGTCACCGACGGCCCCGCCTCGGCCTTGCTCATGACGCGCGGGTTCATGACGGGAAATGTTCGCCCGTGTCGCTGCAGCGTGCCGCCGCCGGCGACAGTCAGGTTCTTCAACCAGTCCCGGTCGGGTCCGTAGGTCAGCAGGACCGCGACCCCGTCACGGGTCGAGAAGACGGTCAGCGGCGTGCGGTAGTGCTGCCCGGACCGCCGCCCCACGTGGCTGAGGATGCCCATCGTCGGCGCCCAGCCGGCCCACAGGCGCTGGATCGGGTTGGTGACGTGGCGATTGAATCGTGCGAGCCACTGCGGCAACTGCATAGGAGCATCATCTCCCCGGGCCGGCCACTACACCCTGTAGTTGACCGTTTTGACCCGGCTGGGACACTGGTGCCATGAGCAGTACCGACGTCTCCGCGAAGCTCTTCGCCGATGCCGCCTCGGTCATCCCCGGTGGCGTGAACTCGCCGGTGCGTGCCTTCAACTCCGTCGGGGGCACCCCGCGGTTCATCACGTCGGCCCAGGGCTGCTGGCTGACCGACGCCGACGGCAACCGATACGCCGACCTGGTGTGCTCGTGGGGCCCGATGATCCTCGGCCACGCCCACCCCGCCGTCGTCGAGGCCGTGCAACGCGCCGCTGCCGACGGGTTGTCGTTCGGGGCGCCCACGCCGTCGGAATCCGAGCTGGCGCGCGAGATCGTCGACCGCGTGGCGCCTGTGGAGCGGCTGCGGCTGGTCAACTCCGGCACCGAGGCGACGATGAGCGCGATCCGGTTGGCGCGCGGGTTCACGGGCCGGGCGAAGATCATCAAGTTCTCCGGGTGCTACCACGGCCACAGCGACGCGCTGCTCGCCGACGCCGGGTCCGGCGTCGCGACGCTCGGCCTGCCGTCCTCGCCGGGAGTGACGGGTGCGGCCGCCGCCGACACGGTCGTGCTGCCCTACAACAACGTCGCCGCGGTCGAGGACGTCTTCGCCCGCTTCGGCGACGAGATCGCCTGCGTGATCACCGAGGCGAGCCCCGGCAACATGGGCACCGTCCCGCCGCTGCCCGGCTTCAACGCCGCGCTGCGCCGTATCACCGCCGCGCACGGCGCGCTGTTGATCAGCGACGAGGTGATGACGGGGTTCCGGGTCAGCCGGTCGGGCTGGTACGGCCTCGATCCGGTCGACGCCGACCTGTTCGCCTTCGGCAAGGTCATGAGCGGCGGGTTGCCTGCGGCGGCGTTCGGCGGACGCGCCGAGGTCATGGGCCGGCTGGCCCCGCTGGGCCCGGTCTATCAGGCGGGCACGCTGTCGGGGAACCCGGTCGCGATGGCCGCGGGGCTGGCTACGTTGCGCGCTGCCGACGACGCCGTCTACGCCACGCTCGACGCGAACGCCGACCGGCTGATCGGTCTCATCGGCGCCGCGTTGACCGAAGCGGGCGTCCCGCACCAGATTCCGCGCGCCGGCAACATGTTCAGCGTGTTCTTCGGCGACGCCGATCCGATCACCGACTTCGCGTCGGCGAAGGCCACCGAGACGTGGCGGTTCCCGGCGTTCTTCCACGCACTCCTCGACGCGGGCGTGTACCCACCGCCCAGCGCTTTCGAATGCTGGTTCGTCTCAACGGCTCTCGATGACGACGCCTTCGAAGCGATCGAGAAAGCGCTGCCCGTGGCGGCCCGCGCCGCAGCTCAGGTGAGTCGCCCGTGATGAAGACCGTCGTCCACGTGATGCGCCACGGCGAGGTGCACAACCCGGAGAAGATCCTCTACGGCCGGCTACCCGACTACCACCTCTCCGAGCGGGGCCGGGCGCAGGCGCGGCGCGTCGCGGAATGGCTCGGCACCCGAGACATCACCTATGTCGTCGCCTCACCGCTGGAGCGGGCACAGGAGACCGCCGCACCGATCGCCGCCGAGCACGGCCTGCCTGTCGGCACCGACGAGGAGCTGATCGAGTCGGCCAACGTGTTCCAGGGCCAGAAGGTTTCTCCCGGTGACGGTGCGCTGCGCGATCCCCGCAATTGGTGGCACCTGCGCAATCCGCGTACCCCGTCGTGGGGGGAGCCGTACACGGAGATCGCCGCGCGGATGACCAGGGCGATGCGACGCGCGAAAGATGCCGCTGTCGGTCACGAGGCCGTCTGCGTCAGCCATCAATTGCCGGTCGAGACGCTGCGCCGAGCGATGACCGACAAAGCGCTGCACCATTTCCCGACCCGGCGTATGTGCAACCTCGCGTCGGTCACGTCGTTCTACTTCCACGACGATGCCTGCGTGGGCTGGGGGTACGCGGAGCTGGCCGGGCAGTGAAGCGCCTGGTTGCCCTGCTGATGGCGGCGGTCGTGCTCGCGGGATGCTCGACCGGCAGCGACGCCGTCGCGCAAGGGGGCAGCTTCGAGTTCGTCGCTCCTGGCGGCAAAACGGACATCGTCTACGATCCGCCCGCCGACCGCGGTACACCCGGCCCGGTGTCGGGCCCCGACCTGATGGACACGAGCAAGACGTTGTCGCTGAACGATTTCAAGGACAAAGTCGTCGTGCTCAACGTGTGGGGCCAGTGGTGCGGGCCGTGCCGCACCGAGATCACCGAGCTCGAGAAGGTGTATCTGGCGACCAAGGACCGCGGCGTCGCGTTCCTCGGAATCGATGTGCGCGACAACAACATCGACGCGGCACGTGATTTCATCGTCGACCGCGGTGTGACGTTCCCGTCCATCTACGACCCCGCGATGCGCACCCTGATCGCCTTCGGCGGGCGCTACCCGACCACGGTGATCCCGTCCACGGTGGTGCTCGACCGACAGCACAGGGTCGCCGCGGTGTTCCTGCGGGAGCTGCTGGCCAGCGACCTGCAACCGGTCGTCGAGCGGTTGGCGGCCGAGACGTGAACGTCGCCGAGATCGCCTCGAGCGGGCCGCTTCTGATCGCGATCGCGGTCAGCGTGCTGGCCGGCGTGGTGTCCTTCGCCTCGCCGTGTGTCGTACCGCTGGTGCCGGGTTATGTGTCGTATCTGGCCGCTGTCGTCGGTGTCGAGGACTCCCCGGCATCGGTGAGGGTGCGCGGGGCGCGCCTGCGGGTCGCCGGCGCGGCGGCGTTGTTCGTCGCCGGGTTCACCGCGGTGTTCCTCCTCGGGACCGTCGCGGTGCTGGGGATGACGACGACGCTGATCACCAACGAGGTTCTGCTGCAACGCCTCGGCGGGGTCGTCACGATTCTGATGGGGCTCGTGTTCGTCGGGCTGGTGCCCGCGCTGCAGCGCGACACCCGGTTCACCCCGCGGCAGATCTCCACGCTGGGCGGCGCTCCGCTGCTCGGTGCGGTGTTCGCGCTGGGGTGGACGCCGTGCCTGGGGCCGACGTTGACCGGGGTGATCGCGGTGGCCTCGGCGACCGAGGGCAGCAATGTCGCGCGCGGCGTGGTGCTGGTCATCGCCTACTGCCTGGGGCTGGGTATCCCGTTCGTGTTGCTGGCGTTCGGTTCGGCCCGAGCGGTCAGCGGGCTGGGCTGGTTGCGCCGCCACACCCGCGCCATCCAGATCTTCGGGGGCGTGCTGTTGATCCTGGTGGGCATCGCGCTGGTCACCGGCCTGTGGGGCGAGTTCGTGTCCTGGGTGCGCGACGCGTTCGTCAGCGACGTGAGGCTCCCGATCTGATGGTCACCTCCTCTGCGCGAGCAGACGCGAAGTCGGCCGATCCGGGCCCCAAAAGGCCGAGTTCGCGTCTGTTCGCGCTGATTCGCAACACCTGGCGGACGCTGACGTCCATGGGCACCGCGCTGGTGCTGCTGTTCCTGCTCGCGCTCGGCGCGATCCCGGGGGCGTTGCTGCCGCAGCGCAGCCTCAACGAGACCAAGGTCGCCGAATACCTGGCCGAGCACCCGACGATCGGGCCGTGGCTCGATCGCGTGCAGGCCTTCGACGTGTTCTCCAGCTTCTGGTTCACCGCGATCTACGTGCTGCTGTTCGTCTCGCTGGTGGGCTGTCTGACGCCGCGGCTGGGCGAACACCTGCGGAGTCTGCGCGCCGACCCGGTGGCCGCCCCGCGCAACCTGGGCCGGCTGCCCAAGCACCACACCGCGCAGGTCGACGGGGACATCACCGCGGTGGCCGACGCGATGGACCAGCAGCTGTCGGGGTGGCGGCGGTTCACGCGCAGCGAGGGCCAATCGACAGAGATCTCGGCGGAGAAGGGCTATCTGCGCGAGTTCGGGAACATCGTGTTCCACTTCTCGCTCCTTGGCCTGCTCGTCGCGGTCGCGGCCGGCAAGCTGTTCAGCTACGAGGGCAACGTCATCGTGGTCGCAGACGGCGGCCCGGGCTTCTGCTCGGCGTCGCCTGCCGCGTTCGACTCCTTCCGCGCGGGCAACACGGTCGACGGCACCTCGCTCTATCCGATCTGCATGCGCGTCAACGATTTCCGTGCCGACTACATGCCCAACGGGCAGGCCACGTCGTTCGCCGCCGACATCGAGTACCAGGCCGGTGGGGACCTGACGTCGGGCACCTGGCGGCCCTACCTGTTGAAGGTCAACGAGCCACTGCGCGTCGGCGGGGATCGCGTCTACCTCCAGGGTCATGGCTACGCACCCACGTTCAGCGTCACGTTCCCCGACGGCCAGACCCGCACGCAGACGCTGCAGTGGCGGCCCGAGGACCAGATCACGTTCCTCTCGTCGGGCGCGATGCGTTTCGATCCGCCGGGCGGGACGTACTCCGACGAGCGGGAGCGGCGCAAGAACCAGATCGCCATCCAGGGTTTGTTCGCCCCGACGGAGCAGCTCGACGGCACGCTGCTGTCCTCGCGGTTCCCGGCGCTCAACGCCCCGGCGGTCGCCGTCGACATCTACAAGGGCGACACCGGCCTGGACACCGGCCGGCCGCAGTCGTTGTTCTCGCTGGACCCACGGATGATCGACCAGGGCCGGCTGACCAAAGTCGCGCGCGTCAATCTGACCGCAGGTCAGGACACCCGGCTGCCCGACGGCACGATCGTGCGCTTCGACGGCGCGGTGCCGTTCGTCAACCTGCAGGTCTCCCACGATCCCGCCCAGGTCTGGGTGCTGGTGTTCGCGATGACGATGATGGGTGGGCTGATCGTCTCGCTGGTCGTGCGCCGTCGCCGCGTCTGGGTGCGCCTGACGTCGGGACCGGCGGGTACGGTGAACGTCGAGCTCGGCGGGCTGGCGCGCACCGACAACTCGGGCTGGGGCGACGAGTTCGAACGCCTCACCGCCACACTGCTCTCCGCTGCGGAGCGCAGCGCCGGGAGCACCACGGAGAAGGAAGCGGATCGGGCATGAACAGCACCCACATCGACATAGGGCTGGCCCGCTATTCCGACTGGGCGTTCACGTCGTCGATCGTCGTGCTCGTGGTGGCGTTGCTGCTGCTCGCCGTCGAACTGGCGTACAGCCGCGGTCGCCGGGTCGAGCACCGCGACCTCGTGGCCGCGGGGTCGGTGGCCGGGGACAGCTCGGCACCCGGGCGTGTGTTCGACGCGCCGCGGCGGCCGTTCGACGAGCGGATCGGTTCGGCGGGCCTGGCGCTGGTGTACGTCGGCATCGGGTTGCTGCTGGCCTGCATCGTGCTGCGCGGGCTGTCCACGGCGCGCGTGCCGTGGGGCAACATGTACGAGTTCATCAACCTGACCAGCTTCTGCGGTCTGGTCGCGGGTGCGGTGGTTCTGCGCAAACCGCAGTACCGGTCGCTGTGGGTGTTCGTGCTGGTGCCGGTGCTGATCCTGTTGACCGTGTCGGGCAAGTGGCTGTACTCCCACGCCGCCCCCGTGATGCCTGCGCTGCAGTCCTACTGGCTGCCCATCCACGTGTCGGTCGTCAGCCTCGGCTCCGGGGTGTTCCTGGTCGCCGGCGTGGCGAGCATTCTGTTCCTGCTGAAGATGTCCCCCCTCGGAGATGCCGGGCGCACGGATGCGCTGGGCCGCATCGTGGAGCGGCTGCCCGACGCGCAGACGCTCGACCGCATCGCCTACCGCACCACGATCTTCGCGTTCCCGATCTTCGGGTTCGGCGTGATCTTCGGCGCGATCTGGGCCGAGGAGGCGTGGGGCCGCTACTGGGGCTGGGACCCGAAGGAGACGGTGTCGTTCATCGCGTGGGTCGTCTACGCGGCGTATCTGCATGCGCGGTCGACGGCCGGCTGGCGGGACCGCAAGGCGGCATGGATCAACGTCGTGGGGTTCGTCGCGATGGTGTTCAACCTGTTCTTCATCAACCTGGTGACGGTCGGATTGCACTCCTACGCCGGGGTCGGCTGAGAAAGAGGAGAGAGCGGTTGGTGACGGACACACCGGGGAGCTTTCGCGCGCAGCACCGATTTTCCGACCCGATGGCCGAGGTGCCCGCGGAGTGGACGGCGCCGACGCCGCCCCGAGGTCTTCCGAGGGTGATGGTCGTCGATCCCGCAGTGGAACCGCCCAGCGCAGAGGTGGCCGATCCGCCGCCGTACCTCGACCTGTCGACGGTCGCGTTGTTAGGCAAGGCCCGCAAGGGTCCGACGGCGGGATGGCGGAAGTGGCTTTACCGCGGTTCCGGTGGTCTCGTGGACGCGGGGGAGAGCCCCCGCGCTCAGCGGCACGCCCAGTTGGTCGCGCAGGTTCAGACGCCACTGCGCGGCTGCTACCGGATCGCCATGCTGTCGCAGAAGGGCGGGGTGGGCAAGACGACGATCACCGCGACACTCGGCGCGACGTTCGCGAGCACTCGAGGTGACCGGGTGGTCGCGGTGGACGCGAATCCGGACCGGGGAACGTTGAGCCAGAAGGTGCCGGTGGAGACCGCCGCGACGGTGCGGCACCTGCTGCGCGACATCGAGGGCATCGACTCCTATAGCGATGTGCGGCAGTACACCTCGCAGGGCGCGAGCCGCCTGGAGGTGCTGGCATCGGAGAGTGATCCGGCGGTGTCCGAGGCGTTCAGCGCCGAAGACTACGGGCGGACGCTCGACGTACTGGAGCGGTTCTACAGCGTGGTGCTCACCGACTGCGGCACAGGGATGCTGCATTCGGCGATGTCGGCCGTGCTCGACAAGGCCGACTCGTTGGTGGTGATCAGTTCCGGTTCGGTGGACGGGTCGCGCAGCGCCTCGGCAACGCTGGACTGGCTCGAGGCGCACGGACGAGAAGATCTGGTGCGCACCTCGATCGCCGTGATCAACGGGGTGCGGCCTCGGTCTCGGCGCAGCGACAGGAAAGTCGACCTCGACAAGGTCGTCGACCACTTCACCCGGCGGTGCCGGGCGGTCTGCCAGGTGCCGTTCGATCCGCATCTGGAGGAGGGCGCCGAAGTCGACCTCGAGCGGTTGCGTCCGGCGACCTCGGAAGCGCTGTTGGAGTTAGCGGCGACTGTGGCACAAGGTTTTCCGGGCGCGCGGCAAGCGGCGCCCGGCTAGCTGATCACGACCGGGGTTTGTCGTCCCGCGGGGTGATGCGCCGCAAGAAGTCTGGATCGTCGTCGGGTCCGATGACCCGCGTGCGCGAGCGCTGGCCAGACATTCGGGCCACCCGCCAACCGACGTAGACCAGTGCGGCCAGCACGAGAATCAGGAGCAAATAGGCCACGAAGAAACCTCCTTCCTGTCAATATACGCGCCCTCGGTAGGCTCGGATCGTGTCTGACGAACGGCCCCGATCCCGTCTGCTGCTCGACGTCGCGGCGTACGTGGCAGCCCGCCTCGTTCTCGTCGTCGTGGTCACCGCGGTCATCCTCGGTATCGGCGCGCTGATCGGGCTGCGTGACTTCCCGGTGGTGGTGGCGCTGATGTTCGCGATCGTGATCGCCCTGCCACTGGGCATCTGGTTGTTCGCCCCGCTGCGTCGGCGGGCCACCGAGAGCATCGCCGTGTTCGACGAACGTCGCCGCACCGAGCGCGCGCAGCTGCAGGCCCGGCTTCGGGGCGACGATCCGTCCGGACCTGCGGCGAGCTGATTGGCCGGCCGTCCGCTCTGCGCGGAGTAGTCCTGGAAGCGATGGGTAACCGCGTCGAATGAGTGAGCGCGATCTCGTGTCCGGTCACCCAGAGCCGGGCACGCCTGGACTGGGCGACGCGCGGGGTGCTGCATCGGAGTTGTACCAGCGGTGGGTCAGGGAGTTGTGGTCGGGCAAGATCGTCGCCGCCGAGTTGGTGTCCGTTGATTTCGTGGGCCACTGGCCCACCTACGACGTGAACGGGCCGGATCAACTGCAGACGATCGTCGACGACACGCGTATGCGGCTGCGCGAGTTGCAGTACGTCATCGACGTCGGTCCGCTCGTCGATGGTGACATGGTCGCAGCACGGTGGATCGCGACCGGGGCCACCCGGTCCGGTCCGGCCCGCTTCACCGGCAACGACATCCTTCGGATCGCCGACGGCAAAATCGTGGAGTGCTGGTCGGTGACAGTGCCCGCTTAGCGGGGAGCGGCGTCGGTGAGGAGGCGCTGCAGTGCCTCGAGGGGATCGCCCTGACCGGGATCGAGACGACGTGTCTGCGGCGACTGCTCCTGCGGGCCGGCCCCCACCGGGGGTGGTGCTGCCGCGGCGGCCGGCGGCGGAGGCGGAGGAGGGGCCAGGGGTGCGACCGCACCCAGGTTCTGCAATTTGGCCGCGATGCGTGCCGCGGCGTCCTCCCTCACCGCTCGTCGATCGGCGTCGGGATCGTCGTTGCCGGTGAAGCAGTTCGGCGGGGCGTCGTCGATGACTCCCAGCGCGCTGGCATAGCGCTCGCGGGCATCGTCGAGTCGGGCCTCCCACGCGGCCACATCGCCTTGCCGTTCCCGCACGAGCTCGAGGTTCACCCGGACCGGGCATGACCGGTCGGCGGTGGTGCGGGCCAGCGACTGTGAGAACTCGCGGTCGGCATCGCCGAGACGGTCCTGCAGGACGGCGAGGGTGCCCGCGGCGAAGTGGGTGCTCGCCGGTTGGATCACGCCGAACCTCTGCAGCACTGCAACATCGTCGGCCAGCTCCCCAGTGGCACCCGAGGCATAGTTCTCCTGCGCGGAACGTCCGGAGAGGACGACCGCGATCAGCGCACCGGCGATCGCCAGAGCGAGAGCGGCGGGCAGCGCCGACAGCAGTATGAGGCGACGCCGCCGCAGCAGCCGCGCCGGTCGCGCGGCGCCGGTCACGTCAGCACCTCCCGTGCCGTCGACCGGGCTCGTCGCAGATCCCTGATCGACCAGCCGATCTCGACGAGCAGCAGGCCTGAGGCGACGAGCGTGAGCAGCCAGTAGAGCTCGTCGCGCCGCTCCCCGGCCACGCCGGCCGCGGGTGGGTAGTCGGTGGGCTCGGCCGTCGTCGGGAGCGGTTGACCGGGCGCGCGTGCCGAGAAGCCGACGCCGAGTTGCTCGGCGATTCCGCGCAGCCGCTGCTCGCCGAGAGGGTCGGAGCCGTAACCGAACACCTGACCGCCCTCGATCCGTCCCACGTCGAACTGGCCCTGGGGGGCGGTGGATTGCGGTGCGCCCGAACCGAAGTAGTAGACGAGGCTGTCGGAACCGGGGTACTGCTGGGCCGCCGAGATCAGTTGATAGCGCAGCACCGTGGCCGCAGCCGCGGCGTTGACCTGGTCGACGCTGTCACCGGGCTCCGGGTCCAGCGCGGCGACGACGGGACGCAGACTCCAGGTGTCCGCCGACAGCGGCCAGTCGACGGCGGGTCGGGCGGCGAACGAGATCAGCGCGAACCGCGCGTCGGGGTGGGCGTCGGTAACAGCCCGGATGTCGTCACGGATGCCCGACATGCGGGGTCGGCCATCGACGTCCGGGAGGGCCGAATCGGCGGAGCGGTCGACGACGAGGTAGATGTTCTCGCCTCCTCGCGCGGACGAGGCCGTGCGCACCTCGGCGCGCAGGCCGCTCGCCGGGCGCGCGGCAGCCAGCAGGAGCAGTGCCACGGCCAGCGTCATGGCGCACCACCGCAGCGGGGCCCACCCTCCGGCCTTCAGCGCCGGCCACGCCGACAGCCCGCGCAGGAGTAGCAGCACGGCGGCGACTGCGGCCAGGACCAGGGGTGGCAGTACGGGTTCGAAGGTCATCGCCGCACCGCCATCAAAGAGACGCCGAGCAGCCCGGCCAGCGCGAGGCCGGCGACGAGGACCACGGTCGGGGAGTCGCGTCGCTGGTCGGCCTCGCCCGGGGCGCCGGCGCGGATGGCGTCGAGCTCGCCGTCGAGGGTGGCCGTGTCGAACCGGACGAACGAGCCGCCGCTGGATCGGGCGATGTCGGCGAGGTCATCGGTCTGATGCCCCGCGGTGGCGACCGCGTTGATCTCGATGTCACCTCGGCGGGCCATGTCGATCACCTGCTCGTCGGTGAACAACGACGGTCTGTCATCGCCGGGTGCTCGCAACGATCCCGGCCCGAGGTAGATCAGCGAGCGACGGGTGTCGCCCGGCGCCTCGAATCCGGGGAATCCGGTCAGGCACAGCGACAAAACGTCGGCGACGGTCGGTGCGTAGTCGGCGTAGTCGACTGCGCCGGTGAAGGATTCCAGCCGTGGTGTGTCCTGCACCCGGCCGGCTTCGGCGTACTCGCCGAATCTGCCTGCGGCGTATTGGTAGTCGCGGGTCAGGGGAACGAGCCGGCGGTCGGTGGAGGTGAGTCCGATGCGCTGGGTGCCGAAGGTCAACGTCTGGCGCGCGAAGTACCCGAGGAATTGTCCGGTCGCCGGATCGGTGGCGGGTTGGCCGACACAGAGCATGATGTCGTCGCGCGGTCCGGTGCCGGCGTCGACCGGAGCGGTCGGTCGGGCGGTCGCCAGGATCGCGATTGCGAACAGGAGGACGAGGAGCGCCACGGCGATCGCCGTCGCCCTGGTCTGCCGCCGCACCACGGCCCGGTACTCGGGGAGCCGCGTGAGACGGACGGTGTGCGCCAAGGGTTCTCGTCGTTGCGCCGCCTTCGGGGTCGGGAGCAGCAGTGCGGCGGCGACGACGAGGGCCAACGTGACCGCCCCGATGACGGGCACGGCCCACCAGGTCAGACCCATGAGCGGATCACACCCTCGGTGTCGGCCCCGAGCGTGTCGATGTCGGCTGTGGGGGCGACGCTGAACTGCGCGTCACCGAGCGCTGCGAGGACCGGCGCTGCCGCCGCGAGATCGCTTGCGGCGATGTCTTTGAGCTGCATGTACTGGACGCGCCGGCCGGTGGCCTGGTGCAGGAAGCTGCGCAGCGTCCGGCTCAGCGCGGTACTGGCGGCGACGTCGGTGAGCTCACCCGCCCGGTGCTGGCGCAGGATGGTTCGGACACGTCCTGCGAACCGCCTCCGCAGCAGACGTGCGTGGGCGTCTCGCATCACGGGCATCGTGCGCAGTCGCCGCGACGGCAGGGTTGCCACGACAATGGCTGCATACCAGCCCAATACGGCCACGATCAGCGCCACGGCCAGCAGGAGCCACCACAGTGAGTAGCCGGGCGGTCCGCTGACGAAGCGTAGAAGGTCATCCGGCACGGGAAGGCATCCTGGTCAGTTGGGCTATGCGCTGCCGCAACTCGGCACTGCTCGGCACGATCGCGTGGGCGATCCCGTGTTCGGCCAGCATCTGCGAAAGGCGTTGCCGGCGGCGATGTTCGGCACGCTCGTAGGCCGCAACCACACGGGGGTCGGCAGCGGCCGTTGCGAGGACGGGTCGACCGGTCCCCACGTCGTAGCCGCCGTTGCGGCCCACCTCTGTCGGTGAGCGGTCGGCGACCATGGCCCAGAGCAGGTCGTGCCGGGCGGCCAGGCGGCCGACAACGTCGGTGAGCCGGTCGTCGACGTCGGGTTCGTCGGAAACGACGACGATCAGCATCGGATGTCGATAATGTGTTGCCACGTACTGCAATTGGCATCCGATATCGCTTTCCGCGCGGTCACTGCCGGCGTCGTGGAAGCGGTGCAGCATGCTCTCGATGTGCGTCTCACCGCGGCGCATCCGGATGTTCACGCTGCCGCGGGCGTCGCCGAACACCATGCCGATCTCGTCGGAACGGCCCAGAGTGATCAGCCCGATCGCGCCGACGATGAGCCCGGCGATGTCGCTCTTGGCTTCTCCGCTCGGGGTGCGGGCGGTCATGTCGCGGCCGGTGTCGACCACGAGCAGCACCTTGTGATGCTTCTCGGAGACGAAGCGCTTGATCAGGACGTCGCCGGAGCGCGCCGATGCCTTCCAGTCGATGTCCCGGACGTCGTCACCCGGAACGTAAGGCCGCAGTTCGTCGAATTCCAGGGTTCGGGTGTGCAGCAGTGCGTGGCGACCTCCGTCGAGCATGCCGCGGGTGTCGCCGCCGAACAGCGACCGGACCCTGTTGAGATACTTGCCCACGGCCGCCCCGCTAGGGCACCCGCACCGCGGCCAGCGCCGCGTCGATCACGCGGCCGGGCGTCACGCCCGTGCTGGCCGCTTCGAAGCTCAGGATCAACCGGTGCTGCAGGACGCGGTGCGCCAGATCGGCGATGTCGCCGGGCAGGACATGGGTGCGTCCGGACAGCAGCGCCAACGAACGCGCCGCGGTGCACAGCGCGATGGTGGCGCGCGGGCTCGCGCCGTACTCGACGACGCGGGCCACATGCGAGGGCAGGTATTTCTCGGCGTCGCGGGTGACGCCCACCAGGCGGCTCGCGTAGAGCATCAGATCCCGGCTCAGGTAGATCTCGCCCGCGAAGCGCTGGACTGCTCGGATGTCGTCGAGCGTGGCGACGGGACGGGTGCGGTGTCCGCGGTCGTAGAGCCCGGTGTCACGGCGGATCAACACCTCGACCTCTTCTTCGGGCGAGGGATAGCGGACGATCTCCTTGATCAGGAACCGGTCGGTCTGCGCCTCCGAGAGCGCGTAGGTGCCTTCCTGGTCGACGGGGTTCTGGGTGGCGATGACCAGGAACGGTTCGTCGATCGGATACACCGTGCCGGCGATGGTGGTCTGTCTCTCCTCCATCGCCTCCAGCATCGCGCTCTGGGTCTTGGCGCTGGAACGGTTGATCTCGTCGAGCAGCACCACGTTGGCGTGGACGGGACCGAGTTGGGTGACGAATGCCGCCCCACCCCGAGCCGACGCGTCGTAGATCTGGGTGCCGATGATGTCGCTGGGCAGCAGGTCGGGGGTGCATTGGATGCGGCGGAACTGCCCGTCGATCGATTCGGCGATGACACGGGCCGCGGTCGTCTTGGCCAGCCCGGGCACGCTCTCGAGGAGCACGTGGCCGCCCGTCAGCAACCCGATCAGCAGGGATTCCCGGAGGTGTTCCTGGCCGACCACCTTGGCGGAGAACGCCGCCGACAGCGCCGACACGACTCGCTGGGCCTCGGATTCGCGCGGAACGGGGGCAGCAGTCATCCCGCCGTGTGTACCACGGCCATGGAGGGGGCAAACCGGACCGGACGCTGGGCAGCCCCTTTATCCTGGTGAACGTGCCCGAGGGGGTCTCTGCACACTTCACCGAGGACGGCGTGGCGGCGATCGCCGCGGCGACCGATGCCGCCCGCGCGCACAACGCCGCGGAGATCACCAGCGAGCACCTGTTGGCCGGGCTGCTGCGCCACGCTGACGGTGAACTCGCGGCGTTGCTAGCGCCCTACGGATTGACCGCCGACACCGCGACCCGCCGCATCCTCCCGGGTCGGCCCGGGGACCCCGTCGTCGACGCACCGGTCTTCTCGCGCCGCGCCAAACAAGTCCTCCGGATCGCGCGTTCGCATCACGGTGGCCGCGTCAGCTGTGCGGGGATCTTCCTGGCGCTGATGCTGCGCCGCGACAGCACGGTGCTCGCCTACCTCCGCGACAACGCAGAGTTCGAGAGGCTGACCCTGCGGGTGTGGGAGCTGACCTCGCGTTAGCCGAACGCGAGTGCGGCGGCCACCAGGATCGCCCACACCAGCATCGTCAGACCGGTGTCGCGCAGCACGGGGATCAGGTCCCGGCCGCCCAGTCCGGCACGCACGGGCCGGGACGCGCGCACGGCCAGCGGAGTCGCGAGGAACCCAGCCCCGCACGCCGGTGTCGCGATGAAACACAGCACCAGCGTGAGCACGATCCAGACCATCAGCAGCGCCTGGTACAGCACCCGCGTCCGGGCGTCGCCGAGGCGGACCGCGAGGGTGATCTTGCCGGTCTGTGAGTCCGTCGGGATGTCGCGCAGGTTGTTGGCCACCAGAACGGCTGAGGACAGACACCCCATCGCGACGGCCGCCGCGGCGCCTACCCAGTCGACCCGCAGCGCCTGCGTGAACTGGGTGCCCAGCACAGCGACCAGTCCGAAGAACACGAACACCGCTATCTCGCCGAAACCGAGATAGCCGTACGGCTTGGACCCTCCGGTGTAGAGCCACGCGCCGGCGATGCAGACCGCTCCGACCGCGATCAGCCACGGCGCGGAGAACCACGCCAGCGCCAGCCCGGCGATCGCCCCCACGGCCAGGCTGACCATGGCGGCGAGCAGGACCGTGCGCGGCGCCGCGAGCTTGGAGCCGACCAGCCGCAGCGGGCCTGCCCGTACGTCGTCGGTGCCGCGGATGCCGTCGGAGTAGTCGTTGGCGTAGTTGACCCCGACGATCATCCCGACCGCGACGAGCAACGCCAGCAACGCTTTCCACCACGACGCCGCGTCCAGCCATGCGGCGGCGCCGGTACCGGCGATCACGGGTGCGACGGCGTTGGGCAGAGTCCGCGGACGTGCCCCTTCCACCCATTGCCCGAATGTCGCCACGAGGTCAGTCTTGCAGGTGCGGGCCGTGGCAGACTGAGCGCATGGACGACCGACTCAGCAAGGGCGAGATCAGCAAGGACGTGGTGCAGGAGATCGTCGGTGCTGGCGCGACGGCAGTCGGCGAGGTCGCCTCGATCATCACCACCGCGGTCCGCGATGTCGCGAACGCGATCGGCGGTTTCGCGACGGACGTCTTCGAGATCCGCGACGGTGCGCGCCGCGCGGCGCAGCACCATCTCGACACCGACGTCGACGTCGACGCCGACGAGCAGTAGCGCCGACACCCCAGACCGTCGCGCGAGTGGTGGTGCGCGCGTAGGAATCTCGTTGGAAGCGTGTGTTGACGACACGCACCGTGCCCCAGTCGAGGTCGGGGTGTCCGATCACCCGGCTGGGGATCTCGCCCAGGACCGTCGACCCGGTCAGGCCGGCGAACGTCCCGCCGACGGCGGGGTCACGGTCTTCGGTGAGCCACGGGCGCGGAGACTCGATGACGGTCCGGGGCGTCTGCGCCAGACCGCCGGCAATCGTGGGGATGTTGTGCACGCACAGGAACAGGAACGCCAGCGGCCAGCTGATCAGCACGGGACCGTTCGCCGCGAGGAACGCGGTGAGGGGGATCGTCGAGCGCAGACGCGGCCCGGTGAAGGCCAACCAGCCCAGCTCGTCGGTCCGGCCGTCCACCGCGCGCACGCGGACCCGGTCCGCCCCCGCAGGCACCACGGCGGCGTCGACACCGATCGAGCGCCACAGTGGTTGGGTCGGCACTTCGTCAGAAGCGGGCCGGTCCACCGGTGTGCTGCTGCCCAGTGCCGCGACAGCGCCGCCGTCGGCCCGGCCGAATTCCAGGGTCAGTGCGTTGCCGCCCGAGGTGCGTCCTGAAACCGACAGAGCAACACCGAGATTCGGCGCAAGTGCGGGTAGGGAGAACCATTCGGTGGTGATCGAGCCGGTGGCTGACGGGCCCGGAGTGCGGCTGCCCCACAGGTAGGTCGACGTACCGGTGCCTGGCGGATCCGGTGGCGGTGCGCCGGGAGCGTAGCCCCCGCCGGCAACGAAACCGTCGGAGCGGGAGGCTGATTCGGCCGCCGTCAACACCTCGCCGTCCGGTAGCAACTCGATGTCGTCGGCCAGTCCGCACACGCGCGTCGAGGCGAGCCGGTGCAGGTTGACCATCGCCAGCGATCCCGCCGATCGCCGCAGGGGAGCTGCGGCGAAGGAGCCGAGTAGCAGCACCACCACGGTGCCGAACGACACCACGGTCAGCACCGCCGGCGCCGCGGTGAGAAGGGCGGTGAGCTGCGCTCGGGCCGCGACGAGCGCGGCCGCGCCTGCCGCGAGCAGCGCGGCCCACAGCAGCGGGTTGTCCAGCGCCACACCCGCGGGACGTATCGGCGACGACGCCCACGGCACGTCGTAGAGCGCGGGCAGCCACCACGCGGAGGGGCCGGAGAACGCCAGCGCCGCCGCCGCAGCCAGCAGCGCCGAGCCGACCACCCCGGCTCCGGCCAGCACTCGGTCAGCGGTGCGCGCCCGCCGCGTCACCAGCACCGTCGTCACCGTCAGGAAAGCGGCGAACACCCCGGCGCCGGCCCCGAAGTGGTACGACCACTTCGACGGGCCGGTCGCGAACAACGCGAGCATCACCACGACGACCGCCGCCAGGCGCAGCGCGGCCGCGCCCACGCGGTCCCGGCGCAGCAGCGCCGCCGTGGCGGCGATCGGCAGCAGCGCGATCGTGACGAGGATCGGTAGCCGTTTGGCCATACTGCCCTGCTGGTCGGCCTGTAGGAGGTAGCGGTACCGCGTCGGCTCGTCGTACCACGGCAGCGACGGACCGAACGTGTTGTGCCACCGCGTGGCGGTGACCAGCGCGTCCCAGGTCTGGTCGGCGAAGATCACGGTGAGCGTGACGGCGCCGACGCTGCACACCGATGCGAGGATGGCCGCGAGCTGCAGCCGGCTGGACGCGTGCGTGGCGGCACGAAGTCGGTCGGCGAAGACCAGGATCGGGGCGGCGACGAGCACGCCGGTGGGGCTGATCGGGACCGTCAGCGCGACGACGAGCGCAAGCAGTGCCAACCCGGCCGGACCACGCGTCCGCCAGGCGAGCGCGAGCGCCGCGGTGGCCCCGAGCGCCACGAAAGACTCCGGGCGTGTGCCGAGGTTGAACGGCAGCCACGTGACGAGCAGGCAGAGCGCGGCCAGCAGCCGCACGCGGCCGGTGTGACGCGGCAAGGCCGCGCCGAGGACGCCGCGACTGAGCACGAACCAGGTGGCCATCGCCAGGAGGGTGCTGGGGACGCGCAGCCACAGCGGGGCGAGGCTGATCCGGGTCAGCGGGGCGAGCATCTCCTGACTCAGTGCGAACGGGACTTCCGCCGCGTTCCACCAGCGGTAGTAGTTGCCGGGGTCGCCCGTCGCGGCGACGGTCCGGGCGATCGTCGTGGCCCAGCCGTCGTCGACCGCGAGCGGGCCGATGACGGCCCACCCGCACAGGATGGTGAGTACCGCGGCGTCGATCCACCACAGCCGGGGCCACCGAAGGCGGGGCCGCCGGACACGACCACGCAGCAGCAGCGTGAGCGCCGTAGCGGCGCAGAGCAGCTGCACCGCGACGAGCACCGCCTTGGCCGTCGTCGGCGTCGTACCGAACGGGCCTCCGATCACGGCCGTCACCGACAGTCCGACCGTGAGGGACGGGTCGAGGTCGGTGCGCAGCTCGAACACCTCGGGCACGAGCTGGTCGGCGAGGTAGGTGACGCGTCCGTCTGCCTGCAGTACCGAGATCCCCGAAGGACCCGCCTCGACGCTGACCCGGCAGTCCGCCGGATCCGGGGGAACCGGAATCGTCTCGGCCCTCTCGCCGATCCGAAACACCACGCTGCCGGGGCTGCCGGTCACCGTCAGCCCGCCGTCTCCTGTGCTCAGGACGGTGACTGTCGCCGGCTGTGCAGCGGCCGCGCGCAACACCGGACACGGCAGCGTGGCTGTGAGGTTCATCGGGCGGTAGGGCACCGTCAGCACGGTGCTCGAGACCGCTGGCCCGCCCGGGGCGGGCCAGGCCAGCGTCGTCGTCTGCGCGACGACGGGGGCGAACGGGAGAGTGAGGGCGCTCGCCACCCCGGCGATGCCGACGAGGATGGCGATCCAGGTCCAGGGTCTCGACATGTGGGGCCGCATAGCGTTGCGGTCAGCCTGCACGGTGTGGGTGCTCGTCCCACCGGCCCATCCCGGGACGTCACAGCAACGTCATGGACGGTGGGTCGGACCGATGCACCACAATGGGCCCAGTGTCGGTGGACGTGAGGAGCAGTGAGTGCTGGGAGTGATCGGCGGCAGCGGGTTCTATTCGTTCTTCGGTGCCGACGCACGGACCGTCAATCTGGACACCCCCTACGGCGCACCCAGTGCAGCGATCACGGTCGGAACGGTCGGCGAGCACGAGGTGGCTTTCCTGCCGCGCCACGGCACGGAGCACGAGTTCTCGCCGCACACCGTGCCCTACCGCGCCAACATGTGGGCGTTACGCGCACTCGGGGTGCGGCGCATCTTCGGTCCCTGTGCGGTGGGCAGTCTCGATCCTGCGCTCGGTCCCGGCGCGATGGTGGTGCCCGATCAGCTCGTGGACCGCACCTCGGGCCGAGCGGACACGTACTTCGATTCCGGCGGCATCCACGTCGGCTTCGCCGATCCGTACTGCCCGACGCTGCGTGAGGCGGTGACCGGGCTGCCGGACGTGGTCGACGGCGGCACGATGGTGGTGATCCAGGGCCCGCGGTTCTCCACCCGCGCGGAGAGTCAGTGGTTCGCCGGTCAGGGTTTCCGGCTGGTCAACATGACCGGATACCCGGAGGCGGTACTCGCACGCGAACTCGAGATGTGTTATGCGGCAATCGCTTTGGTCACTGATCTGGATGCGGGTATCGAGTCGGGGCAGGGGGTGACGGCCGTCGACGTCTTCGCCGAGTTCCAGCGCAACCTGGTGCCGTTCAAGCAGCTCGTGCACGAGGCGATCGCCAACGTCTCCTCCGAGCGCACCTGCACCCACTGCCTGCCCCACGCCGGTGTCGAGCTGCCGTTCGACCTGCCGTGAGGGTGCTGCTGACCGGCGCGGCCGGCTTCATCGGGTCCCGCATCTGGGCGCAGCTCACCGACGCCGGCCATGACGTCGTCGCGGTCGACGCGATGCTGGCCGCCGCCCACGGGGAGGGCGCCGAACTGCCGGACGGTGTCGCGCACGTCGATGTCCGGGACGCTACCGCTGTTGCGCGGGTGCTCGACGGTGTCGACGTCGTCTGCCACCAGGCCGCGGTGGTCGGCGCCGGGGTCAACGCCGCCGATGCGCCGTCCTACGCGTCGCACAACGACCTGGGCACCGCGGTGCTGCTGGCCGAGATGTTCGCCGCCGGATGTCAGCGCCTGGTGCTGGCGTCGTCGATGGTGGTCTACGGCCAGGGCCGGTTCGTGTGCCCGCAGCACGGAGACGTCGAGCCGCAGCCGCGGCGCCGCGAGGATCTGGATGCGGGGATGTTCGACCATCTCTGCCCGGTCGGTGGCGAGCGGGTGGACTGGGCGCTGGTCGACGAGGACGCCGCGCTGCGCCCGCGAAGCCTGTACGCGGCGAGCAAGGTGGCCCAGGAGCACTTTGCGATCGCGTGGAGCGAGTCGACGGGCGGTTCGGTCGTGGCGCTGCGCTACCACAACGTCTACGGGCCCGGTATGCCGCGCGACACCCCGTACTCGGGTGTCGCCGCGATCTTCCGCTCTTCGCTCGAAAAGGGCGATGTGCCAAAGGTTTACGAGGACGGCGGGCAGATGCGGGACTTCGTCCACGTCGACGACGTCGCGGCGGCCAACGTGGCGGCGGTGCAGGCGGACGCCCAGGGGTTCGACGCGTTCAACGTGTGCTCGGGTCGGCCGATCGCGATCCTCGATGTCGCCGCGGCATTGTGCGAGGCGCGCGGTGATGTGACGCCGCTCGTGACGGGGCAGTACCGCAGTGGCGACGTCCGGCACATCGTCGCGGATCCGGCGAAGGCGGCGCGGGTGCTCGGCTTCCGCGCGGCGGTGACTCCGGCCGACGGTCTGGCGGAGTTCGCGACGGCGCCGCTCCGGGGTGTCTAGCATTCTTGACAACTGTCAAGTAATACTGACCGCATGAGCTCAGCGTTGTGCGACCAGTTCGGTATCGACTTTCCCTTGTTCGCGTTCAGCCACTGCAGGGATGTGGTTGCCGCGGTCACCAATGCCGGTGGGTTCGGTGTGCTCGGCGCGACGGCGTACAGCCCGGCGCAGCTGGACCGCGAGCTGGCCTGGATCGACGACGCGGTGGGCGGCAAGCCCTACGGCGTGGACCTGATCGTGCCCGCGAAGTTCGAGGGCAAGGGGGAGAAGCTGTCGGGCTCCGACCTCGCGTCGCGGATTCCGCAGAGCTACCGCGAGCTCGTCGACGATCTCCTGCGCGCCCACGACATCGAGCCCGAGCCGGAGCGCAGGCTCGGCGGCTCGTCGCTGTCGGGCAACACCGGCCCGGAGCTGCTCGACGTCGCGCTGACGCACCCGGTCAAGCTGATCGCCAACGCGCTCGGCGTGCCACCGGACTACATGATCGCGGCGGGCAAGGAGCGCGGCATCCCGGTCGCGGCCCTGGTCGGTGCCAAGGAGCACGCGGTCAAGCAGGTCGCCGCGGGCGTGGACCTGATCGTCGCTCAAGGCACCGAGGCCGGCGGCCACTGCGGCGAGGTGAGCACGCTCGTCGTGGTGCCAGAAGTCATCGAGGCCGTCGACGGGGCTGTGCCCGTTCTGGCGGCCGGCGGCATCGTGACCGGTCGGCAGATGGCCGGCATGGTCGCGATGGGTGCGGCAGGCGCGTGGACGGGGTCGGTGTGGCTGACCACCGAGGAAGCCGAGACGGCGCCGCACACGGTGGCCAAGATGCTGGCCGCCTCCTCGCGCGACACCGTGCGGTCGGCGGGGCGGACGGGCAAGCCGTCAAGGCAGCTGAAGTCGGAGTGGACCGATGCGTGGCAGCCGAACTCCGAGGGTCATCAGCCGCTGCCGCTGCCGCTGCAGTCGATGCTGTGCGAGCCGGTGATCCGCCGCATCGACGTGCTCGCCGCGCAGGGACATGAAGGCGCCCAGGCGCTGGCCACCTATTTCGTCGGGCAGGGCGTCGGGCTGATGAACAAGGTGAAGCCGGCCCGCGAGGTGGTCCGTGAGTTCATCGAGGACTACCTGGCCGCGGCGGATCGCCTGAGCAACTCACTGCCCGGCTGACCCGGCACGCGCTACTGGCTGAGCGGTGGAAGGACACCCATCTGAGTCAGCACGGCGGCCATGTCGAAGTAGACCTTCTCGCACAACAGCCGATCGCCGTCGAACTCGAAGATCCCCACTATCGGAATCTCGACGCGGCGTCCGGTTGGGGGGATGCCGGCCCATTCGCCGTCGTGGGTTCCGGTGATCCGTCCCTCACCGAATACGGCGTCGTCGGCATGACGCATTGTGCCGATCTCGGCGTGCAAGTCGGGGAGACCGGCCATGAAACCCTCGAGGAGCTCTCGAACAGCATCGCCACCGTCGCTCGGAACGCCGTTCACTTCGTACCGTGCGTGGTGAAAGGTAGCTATCGTCGCCTC
The DNA here is from genome assembly GCF_055419625.1 of Mycobacterium sp. IDUB_1. Taxonomy (NCBI): domain Bacteria; kingdom Bacillati; phylum Actinomycetota; class Actinomycetes; order Mycobacteriales; family Mycobacteriaceae; genus Mycobacterium; species Mycobacterium sp. IDUB_1. The sequence goes on from NZ_JBVAYA010000001.1 coordinate 1,461,658, forward strand.
GACATCGTGTCGGTTCTCTGCCTCTGCGTGCTCGTTCACGATGTCCTCGCGGCGCTGCCGAAGGCTGGTGGTGTCGCTGACCGTTGTCATGGAGGCCTCCTCCTGAAGAATTGACCTCATGGTCAACGTAGTGACTGTAGGCCGCCCCTGAGTCTCGGGAGTGCTATTGCCGTTCTCCGCTCTTGCTCGGTGATTCACACCCCGCCCGCGAAAGTGCGCTCTCGGTAGCTGCCCAGCTACCGCCACTACCGAGGAGGCACTCTCGCGACACCGAGCTCAGTCGATGGCGAGCGGGAGCCGCACCTCGAAGCGCGCGCCCGTCGGCAGATTGTGCGCCGACAGCGTGCCGCGGTGTGCCTGCACCAGCCCGGCCGCGATCGCCAGGCCCAGCCCGGAGCCGCTCGGCAGTGACGAGTCGGCGCGTGGCACCCGGCTGTTCGATCCGCGATAGGCGACGTCGAAGACGCGCGGCAGGTCCGCCTCGTCGATTCCCACGCCCGTGTCGTCGACCCGAGCCCATGCGCTGTTCTCGTCGGCGCCCAACGCGAGCTCGACCCTGCCGCCTTCGGGCGTGTGCGCGATCGCGTTGGCCACCAGGTTCGACAGCACCCGCACCAGCGCCCGGTCGCTGCCGACCACCCGCACCGGCTCCTCGGGCAGGTTCGCCTCCAAATGAACCCCGGCGCGTTCGGCCGCGATCCGGTGCGCGGCCAGCACGTCGTCGACGACCTCGTCCAGGGCCACCTTGTCGAACGACGGCGTCAGCGCGCCGGCGTTGATCTTCGACATCTCGAACAGGTCGTCGACCATCTCGGACAGCCGCACCGACTCGTGCTCGATGTGTTTTGCGTGCACGCGCACCTCGTCGTCGGGGACCACGCCGTCGGCGATGGCTTCCGACACGGCACGGATTCCGGCCAGCGGTGTGCGCAGGTCATGGCTGACGAACGCGACGAGCCGGCGCCGGGAGTGCTCGGCGGCGCGTTCGGAGTCGCGGATCTCGGCCTCCCACACCGTTCGTCTGGCCTGGTAGCGGCCCAGCATCACGGCGGCGGGGATCGTCACGACGGAGACGATGACCAGCACCATCACGGTGCGCTCGAACGTCTCGGTGATCATGAATCCGCTGGCACCGATCACCCCGGCCAACGTCGCGAGTACCGGGATGAGCACGAGCACGACCATGCTGACGGCCAGTGACCACGTTCGCGCCAACCGGATCACCGCAGCTCCGATCAGGACCACCGGCACAGAGCATGCCAAGGCCCAACCGACGATCTCCCAGAATTCAGTCGTCGGCACCCGGTGCTCCGGCGCTCGCCTCGGAGCCTTCGGAGGCCCACATGTAGCCGCGACCCCACACCGTCTGCACCCGGTGGCGGTCGCCGAGCTTGGACCGCAGCCGCTTGACGTGCACGGTCACCGTCGAAAGGTCACCGAAGTCCCAGTGCCACACCTGCTTGAGCAGGTCCTCGCGGGTGAAGACGTTGTCGGTGTGGGTGAGGAAGAACAGAAGGAGGTCGAATTCTCGGTTGGTGAGGCTGACGGGTTTGCCGGCTGAGCTGACGGTGCGCGACGCGGTCGACACGGTCAGCTCTCCCGCTCGCAGCTCCATCGGCAGCACACCCGGGGCAGCGGGGGCGCGGCGCAGCACCGAGCGCACCCGAAGCGCGAGCTCACGCGGACTGAAGGGTTTCGTCAGGTAATCGTCGGCGCCCGCCTCGAGCCCCGCGATGCGGTCGTCCTCTTCGCCGAGGGCGGTCAGCAGGATCACCGGCACGGCATAACCGCCGCGTTTGCGCAGGTTACGGCACAAGGACAGACCGTCCGGGCCGGGCATCATCACGTCCAGTACGGCCACGTCGATGCGCTGGGAGCCGAGGAGTCGCAGGGCCTCCGTGCCGTCGTGCGCGGTCGACACATCGAGGCCATCGCGCTCCAGGTAGCGGCGCACGACATCGCGGACGACGTCGTCGTCGTCGGCGATCAGCACACGGGTCACTCCCCGAGGTTAGCCGCAGACCCCCACGACCTGCACCTATGTCATGGATTCGTCAGGCTTGCCACTCGCGCACGCCGTCCGCCTCGCCTAGCGTTGCGAAACATGCCCGTCTGTCCCGTCACGGTGGTGCTCCCGTGCCTCAACGAGGCAGAGTCACTGCCGGGGGTGTTGGCGGCTGTACCTGCGGGGTATCGGGCTGTCGTGGTGGACAACAACAGCACCGACGGGACCGCGCTGGTGGCGCGTCGATACGGCGCCGCCGTCGTTGCCGAGACCACGCCGGGATACGGCGCGGCCGTGCACGCGGGGGTCGAGGCGGCGGAGACGCCGCTCGTGGCTGTGCTCGACGGCGATGGTTCGCTGGACCCGCAGGACCTTCCCGCCCTCGTCGAGGACGTCGAGCGGGGCGCCGACATGGCGATCGGCCGGCGCCGCGCCACTCCCGGGCTGACGTGGCCGTGGCACGCGCGCCTCGGCACCGCGGCGGTCTGCTGGCGGCTCCGCAGTCGCTATGGCCTGCCGGTTCACGACATCGCGCCGATGCGGGTGGCGCGCCGCGACGCGCTGCTCGGGCTGGGTGTCGCCGATCGCCGGTCGGGCTATCCGCTCGAGTTGTTGGTGAAGGCGGCGCAGGCGGGCTGGACCGTGGTCGAACGTGACGTTGCCTACGGTCCCCGCACGGGCGGCACCTCGAAGGTGAGCGGCTCGATGCGCGGCAGCGCCATCGCCGCGCTGGACTTCATGAAGGTGATCCGGTGAGCCGCACGTGTCTGCTCGTGGTGGCCAAGGCTCCGGTGCCGGGGTTGGCCAAGACGCGGCTGGCCGCCACCGTCGGTGACGCCACGGCTGCCGAGATCGCCGCGGCGGCGCTGCTGGACACCCTCGACGCCGTGGCGGGCACCTCCTCCGATGCTCGGGTGGTTGCGATGACCGGCGATCTCGACGCCGCGGCCCGTTCCGCGGAGATCCGTTCGCGGCTCCGCGATTTCGTCGTGGTGCCCCAGCGCGGAGACGGCTTCGCCGATCGGCTCGCCAACGCCCACATCGACGCCGCGGAGGCCACGGGGGCGACGGCGGTGGTGCAGATCGGGATGGACACGCCGCAGGTGACACCGCATCTGTTGGCCGAGTGCGTGCAGGGATTGACCGACGACGACGCCGTGCTGGGCATGGCCCGCGACGGTGGCTGGTGGGTGCTGGGTGTGCGGGCCGCCTCCTATGCCGAGTGTCTGCGTGGGGTTCCGATGTCGGCGCCCGACACGGGTGCCGTAACGCTGGCCGCGCTGAGGGACACCGGATTATCCGTAGGCCTTGTCCCCGAACTCGCCGACGTCGACACGATCGACGACGTCGAGGCGGTGCGCAGAGCCTGCCCGGTGGGCTCGCGGTTCAGCCGGATCACTGCGACGGTGGAGGCCTGATGTTCGGACAGCTCTACGACCGAGCCCTGACCGGGGAACGATGTTGGGTGCGCCGCGACGACGGGCGGGTGAGCCGGTTGCCGGTGCACAGCTGGTTGGGCGGCAGGCACGCCGACGACCGGTTCGACACCGCGGTCGTCGACATGTGCGAGGGTCCGACGATCGATTTGGGTTGTGGGCCAGGGCGTTTGGTGTCGCATCTGGTGCAGCGCGGCGTGCCGGCGCTTGGCGTCGATCTGTCAGCCACCGCTGTCGCGCTGGCTCGCAGCAGCGGTGCGCCCGCGCTGCATCGGGACCTGTTCGAGCCGCTCCCCGGAACGGGCCGCTGGCAGACCGTGCTGCTGGCCGACGGCAACGTCGGGCTCGGCGGCGATCCGGTGAAGGTTCTCAGCCGCGCGGCGGAGTTGCTGCGCAGCGGCGGCCAGTGTCTGGTCGAATTCGATTCCGCAGCAATCGGAATCGACGTCGGATGGGTGCGTCTGGAGTCATCGCGCACGATCGGCCCGTGGTTCAAGTGGGCGTCGGTCGGTATCGACAGCATGCCCGCGCTGGCTGCCGAGGTGGGGCTCGCGGTCGCGGGCATCCGCCACATCGGCACGAGGGTGGTCGCCACCCTCGCCGCAGCGTGACCCGCACCTCGACTCTGCGCGGCACCGCGATCACAGCCCGGGTCGGGCTGGCTCTCGGTGTGGCCGTGGGGATCTGCTTCCTCACCGGCCTGATCAGCCACTTCATCCAACATCCCCAGCCCTGGTTCTGGTGGCCCACCCGGCCGGTGTGGCTGTATCGCGTCACGCAGGGTTTGCACGTCGCCAGCGGTATCGCCGCCATCCCCCTGCTCATGGTCAAGCTGTGGTCGGTGTGGCCGAAGCTGTTCGAGCGGCCGCTGCTCGGTGGCCCGGTCCGTGCCCTGGAACGGCTGTCCATCCTCGTGCTGGTCGCATCGATGATCTTCCAGTTGAGCACCGGGCTGCTCAACACCGCGCAATGGTATGTGTTCGGATTCTTCTTCACCACAGCCCATTACGCGGTCGCCTACGTCGCGATCGGCGCGGTCGTGGTGCACATCGGGGTCAAGCTGCCGGTGATCCGGCGCGCGCTCGGCGAGCCTCTCGACGATCCGGTCGCGCGCGGCCAGGGCCCGTCCCGGCGCACGGTACTGGTCGGGACGTGGCTGGCGGTAGCGGCGGCTACCGTCGTCACGGTGGGCCAGACGGTTCCGCTGCTGCGCCGTGTCTCGGTGCTGGCGCCGCGTTCGGGCCAAGGGCCACAGGGTGTTCCCGTGAACCGCTCGGCGATCGCGGCGGGCGTGATCGCCGGGGCCCGCTCGCCCGAGTACCGGCTGACCGTCGTCAACGGCTCCCGCAGCCGTCAGTTCAGCGTCGCCGAGCTCGCCGCACTGCCGCAGAGCACGCACCGGTTGCCGATCGCGTGCGTGGAGGGGTGGAGCGCCGACGCGGAGTGGACCGGGGTGGTGCTCGCCCAGCTGCTCGCTGCGGTCGGCGCGGCACCGGACTCCGACGTTCGGATGATCTCGCTGGAAGGCCCGGGGCCGTACTCGCGCACCGTGCTCCCGGCCCGCCATGCGCGCGACGACATGACGCTGATCGCGCTGCGGTTGAACGGTGAGACGTTGAACCTGGACCACGGCTATCCGTGCCGATTGATTGCACCGTCGAGACCCGGTGTGCTGCAGACGAAATGGCTGACCCGCATCGAGGTGGTGCCGTGACGGTCATACGCGCTGTGCTGGTTGCCGCGGGACTGGCGCTCGCGGCCTACGGGGCGCTCCTACTGGTCCACGATCCGCCGGTGGTGCTGATGCGGATCGCAATCTGGGCGGCGGCCGGGGTGATACTGCATGACTTCGTGTTCGCGCCGGCGTGCGCGGCGCTGGGTTACGCGGCACGACGACTGGTGCCTGCCGGCTGGCGCGCACCGGTGGCCGTCGCCGCCCTGTGCAGCGTGGTGCTGGCACTGTTGGCGGTGCCGGTGTACGACAAGCCGGGCATGCGACCGGACAACACGACGGTGCTCGACCGTGACTACGTGCCCGGGTTCTGGATCGCGCTGGCTGTGGTCTGGGCGTGCGTGCCGCTCTGCGTCCTCGGGCAGCGGTTTCGCGCGCAGCGGATCCTACCAGTTCGTCAGGATCAGGTGGTTGATGGCCAGCGCGCCGATCACGTTGAGCGCCAACCACCATCGGTGTGAGCGTCGCGGGAGCAGAGCCGCCGCAGCCACCAACCACACCATGAACGGCAACCAGATGCGTTCGGTCTCGGCCTTGCTGAGCCGGGACAGGTCGGCTGCCACGATGGCCAGTAGCGCGCCGAAGACCACCAGGTGCACTCCGCTGCGGTGCCGCAACGCCGTCAGATCGACGATCCGGCTCAGCCCTGCCACGCTACCGAGCCCGATCGCACACACCACCGCCGCCAGGTTGGCCCAGCCCCAGTACGCGAACGGCCGGTCGTTGGCGATGCCCTGCCAATAGCGTTCCTGTACAAGGTGGTACCCGTCGAGCCACCAGAATCCGGCGGCGGCGAAGATCCCGACCACCAGCAGCGCGGCGAGCACCGCAGGCACCAGCGCGGTCAGCAGCGAGCGCCGGCTGCGCGCACTGATCAGCACTGCGACTGCGGGCAGCGCCATCAACCCCAGCCCGTAATTGCAGAAGATGCCCCAGCCGAGCAGCAGCCCAGCTCCCGCCGCGGCTACGACGGGCCACCGCGCCGAGCCGGTGACGGCGAGGGCCAGCAAGGCGATGCCCCAGGCGGCGACCCCGGCGAAGTAGCCGTCGGCCGAGACCGCGATCCAGATCGCCGTCGGTGCGACCGCCACGAACGGGGCGGCCCGGCGCGCGGTGTCCTCGTCGCCGAGCGCGCGCACCGCTACGACAATCGCGGCCGCGGCGCTGGAGCCGGCCAGCAGGCACAGCAGCCCGGCCCACCCTCCGCCGCCGAGCCCGATGCGATCCAGCCACACGAAGGTCAGCAGGGCACCCGGGGGATGCCCGGAGACGTGGGTGATCCAGGAGTCCGGTTGGTAGTCCAGGATTCGACTGGCGAAGGTGCGGACCGCCTCGCCGACGTCGTCGATCGTCGGCACCTGGCGCAGGTACTCGTGGCGGGCGGTCAGCCGTCCCGCGAATCCGCGCTGCCAGCCGTCCACCATGGCCAGGCTGAATGCCCACGCGCACGACGTCGCCCACGCCGCCCACGGCACCGCGCGCCACGGCAGCCGCGCGGCCAGCGCCTGTCCCCACAGCACAGCGGCCAGACCGATCGCGACCGCCGGAATCGTGCCCGGCCCCACGTGGGCGTTCCACCACCCGAAGATGGGTGCCGTGTCGGCGAAGTCGCGGAACCGGTCCGGGCTCGCGTTGAGCAACGGTGTCACCACGGGCAGGTGCAGGCGCGGCACGACGAACGCCGCCGCCACGAGGACCACTGCGACGGTGACGGCCACTGCTTCTCTGCGAGTCACAGACATCCCCGACAGCCTAGGGACCGCGACCTGATGCAGGTCTGACGTGTCGATGACAACGGTTTGAGGTCGCGCTCCGGCGGGGTAATCGAGCCTGCTGCGCATGTGCTCACGCGCGGTGATGTGTGCGGGATTACACCGATCCGGCATTCGGATCGAACCCCGAGCCACGACTGAAGACGTGTACGAACACTGACACATCACCGTAGGAGGACCATCATGACCACCCCGACCACCACCGTTGCCAAGGCCAGCTCCGGCCCGCTGGTGACCACCCAGGGCAGCACCACCATCGCCGACGTCGTGGTGTCCAAGATCGCCGGCCTCGCGGCGCGCGAAGTGCACGGCGTGCACGACCTCGGCGGGAACGCCAGCCGCGCCGTCGGCGCGCTGCGCGACCGCATCCCCGGCGCATCCACCAACTACTCCCAGGGCGTCTCGGTCGAGGTGGGGGAGAAGCAGGCTGCGGTCGACCTCGACATCGTCGCCGAGTACGGCGTCTCGATCTCCGACGTGGCAGCGGGTATCCGCCGTAACGTCATCGCCGCACTGGAGCGCATGACGGGCTTGGAGGTCGTCGAGGTCAACATCACCGTCCACGACATCCACGTGCCCGACGAGGACGGAGACGACACCGAGGACCGCTCGGGCCGGGTCGAGTGACCGACCACCCGACGACGTACGGCAGAGGAGAGAAACGATGACCACAGCAACAGTCGGCATGCTCGCCGGGGTGCTTCTCGGGGTGGCCGCTGCGGCCGGCGGATTCACCGGCTTCCTCATCGCGCTCGTGCTCGGCGCGATCGGTTACGTGATCGGCGGCCAGCGCGACGGCGAGTTCGACGTGACGACCTGGCTGCAGGGCCGGGGCCGTGGCTGAGACCACGGCGGCCGTCGTCGACGAGGCGGCTGCGGTCACCGATCCCGGTGACCGCGGCAGCCTCCGGGTCCGCGACCGCGCGATCGAGCACCTGGTGGAGGCTGCCGTGCTGACCACCCCCGGGGTGCGGCGGCACGGGAAAGCGTTGAGCAATCTCGTCGGCCACGACCTTCCGCGCGTCGACGCCGTCGTCGCGGGCGACCACGTCCGCACCGCGGTCGAGGTCGCCGCCGAATGGGGCCGGCCGCTGGCCGCGCTGTCGGCGGATGCGCGCGGTCGCATCACGACGGCGTTGCGCGACCACGCCGGATTGACGGTCGACGGCGTCACGGTGCACGTGGCGACGATCGTGCCACCCAGTACCGAGAGGAAACTGTCATGACCACGGCTAAAATGGCCGAGAAGGCTCAGACGACGCGAGAAAGCCAGGCACCGCAGCAGTTGTCGGTGCGTGCGGCACCCGTTCCGCTCGCCGCGGCGGGAGCGAGCAAGGTCGCGGTTCTGTTGGCCATCCTGCTCGCCGCACTTGGTGTGGTCGCCGTCCGCGACGCCGTCGTGGGATTGGGCTGGGCCTCGGGGTCGACGTGGTCGCCAGCTGTCGCAGGCGCCGTCGACGGCTTCGAACCCGCAGCGTGGGTGACGGTTGCCGGCGCCGCGGCGGTCCTCCTCGGTCTCGTCGTGGCGGCGGTCGCACTGGCACCGCGCCGCCGCACCGCGGTGGCCGTCACCGCCCAGACACCCATCTACCTGACTGTGGACGGCATCGCCGCGCTGGCGGGGGCCGCGGCCCGCGACGTCGCCGGTGTGGTCGACGCGCGTGCCACGTCATCCCGGCGACGAGTCGTCGTGCGCTGCCGCGTCACCCGTGACGACAGTGGTGCGATGCGTGGGACCATCACCGACGCGGTGACACGCAGTCTCGCTACGCTGCAGAGCCCGCCGCGCGTCGTCGTCCGCACCCGAACAGAGGAGATCTCATGACTCGCGCCGCTGTCGCGTTCGACCGCGCCGTGACCCTTCTGACAGGCAGCGGCCTCGTGGCGCTCGGTTTGGCCGCCGTCGCCTGGGTCCAAGGGGATCTGGGCGCCAGCGGCGCCCTCCGGACGCCGCTGCCGGGCTGGACGTCGGCCTCCTGGTGGCCGTGGGCACTCGGCGGTGCCGGCATCCTGGCCATCCTGCTGGCACTGCGCTGGCTCGCCGCCCATCGCTGGCCGCCCAAGGCCGCCCGGGTCGATCTGACGGGTGACGCCACCGCGACCGCCGACGCCACCTCCGTGGCCTCGGCTGCCGCTGACGCGTTGGCCGCCGACCCCGCGGTCACGAAGGCATCCGGCAGCGCCACGCTCGATCGCGGGCGACCCACCGTCACGCTGACCGCGCGCGTCCCCGCCCGGTCCGGTCTCTCCGCTGCCATCGTCGCAGCAGACGACACCGCCCGCACCGCCGCGGCGATGCTCGGCGACAGTGTCGCGATCCGCACCGTTCTGCGCGTCGACACCAAGGCCGGAACTGTCGTGCGATGACGACTGACGAGCAGACGAGTGCCGTCCTCGAGCCGGGTGTGACGTGCTGGCGCACAGAGCGCGCCGGCAGTTTCAGCCGGCTCGTCGACGGTGCGGATTACCTCTACTACGTCAAAGAGGCGATGCTGAACGCGCGGCGGCGGATCATGCTGATCGGCTGGGATCTGGACGCGCGCACGGCTTTCGAGCCCACCGGTTCCACATTGAGCGGCCCTGACACTCTCGGGCTGTTCCTGACCTGGCTCGTGTGGCGACGCCCCGAGCTCGAGGTCTATCTGCTCAAGTCCAACTTGAACCTGCTGCCCGCACTGGACCAGTTCTGGTTCGGTCTCACCCCCGTCTCGCTGGTCAATCGATTCACGTTGCCGCGCATGCACTTCGCGGTCGACGGCGCGCGGCCCACCGGCGCCGTGCACCATCAGAAGATCGTCGTGATCGACGATGCGGTCGCGTTCTGCGGCGGCATCGATCTGACGCTGGGCCGCTGGGACAGGCGCGACCACGCCCGCCACGACCGTGGCCGTTCCTCGGCAGGACACACCTACGGACCTCGTCACGAGGTCGCGGCCGTGGTCGACGACGCCGCGGCGCGGGTGTTGGCCGAACAGGCCAGACAGCGGTGGCGCGATGCGACGGGCACCGAGCTCGAACCGGTGACCCCCGTGGGGCCGACGTGGCCGCGGGGGCTGCGCCCCGACGTCCGCGACGTCGACGTCGCGGTCGCCCGCACCCTTCCGTCCTTCGGGGCGCGGGCGGAGGTCCGTGAGGTCGAGGCTCTCAATCTCGCCGCGATCGCCAGCGCCCGCTCCGTGATCTATTTGGAGAACCAGTATCTCGCGTCCCGGCGCCTGGCCGACGCGCTCGCAGCCAGGCTCCGCGAACCCGACGGCCCCGAGGTGGTGATCGTCCTGCCGCGCAGCTCGGAGAGCCGTCTCGAGCAGGAGTCGATGGACAGCGCCCGCGAGCGACTACTGCGCAAGCTGTGGAAAGCCGACGAGCACAACCGATTCGGCGTCTACTGGCCGGTGACCACCGGAGGCATGCCTGTCTACGTGCACTCGAAGGTGATGGTGATCGACGACCGACTGTTGCGGATCGGCTCGTCGAATCTGAACAACCGATCGCTGGGCTTCGACAGTGAATGTGACGTGGCCATCGAAGCAGGGGACCGTACCGACGTGGCGCACGAGATCCTGCTCGCGCGAGACGATCTCGTCGCCGAACATCTCGGAGTGTCGGTCACCGATTTCCGCCGGGAGCTGGAGCGCCGCGGCTCGTTCCTGGCCACCGTCGACGCCCTGCGCAGCACGGGTCGTTCGCTGCGGTCTTTCACCCGGTTCATGATCTCGCGCGACGCCGGACCCCTCGGCGAGAACGACCTGATGGACCCCGATCACGTGCCTCCCTCACTTCTCGAAGGGCTGGCCAGCCTGGTGACCGGACTGGTGCTGTGGCCCGTTGCCCGCGCCTACCCGAACATCGTGTCGCACATCACCTCCTGGGCGCGTACGGAATCCGACTTTGCAGACGACCAACTGATGTCAGCGCCCACAGGGGGCGCTCATCACGAGAAAGGGTGAAACGACATGGGTTTCATCGACAAGGCCAAGAACGCCGCTGAAGACGCCATCGGCAAGGGCAAGGAAGTGATCGGCGACGTCACCGGCAACGACGACCTGAAGGCCGAAGGCAAGAAGGATCAGGGAGTCTCGGGCGCCAAGAAGGTCGGCGAGAACATCAAGGACAAGTTGAGCTAATCGCCGAAGGTGAATCGACGGATGAGTTCGCGTCTGTCGATCTTGCCGATACCGCGCCGCGGCAGCTCGGCGACGACGTGCACCTCGCGGGGTGCCGCCGTCGCCGGTAGTTCCGCTGCGACATGCGAACGCAACTCGGGCAGCGTGATCGTCGCCCCGTCCTTCACGACGACGGCGGCGACGACACGCTGACCCAGTCTTTCGTCGGTCATCCCGAACACCGCGCATTCGGCCACCGCGGGGTGGCTCGCCACGGCTGCTTCCACGATCCCCGGCAACACTGTCAGGCCGCCGGTGCTGATCGCGTCGTCCACGCGGCCCAACACTCTCAACACCCCCGAATCATCGAGTGCACCAATGTCATCCGTGCGGAACCATCCCGGGTCGGCGAAAGGGTCGGGTGAGATCGGATTGCGGTAGCCGAGCGCCACCGTCGGGCCGCCCAGGGAGATGCGGCCGGATTCGTCGAGGGCCACCTGCACCCCGCTCAGGGGCACACCGTCGTACACGCAACCGCCCGCAGTCTCGCTCATCCCGTAGGTGCGGATCGCCGGAACACCTGCCGCTGAGGCCTTTTCGGCGACCGAGGCGGGCATCGGACCGCCGCCGATCAGCACCGCGTCCAGCGATGCCAGCGCATCGGCGGCCGCCGGGTCGTCCAGCGCCTTGGTCAACTGGGCGGCCACCAGCGAGGCATAGCGGCGACCCGGGCCCATCGCCGAGATCGCCTGCGCCAGGTCGGCAGGCGGCGCACCGGCGGGAACCGAGACCGGCGTCGTCCCGGCCACCGCGCTGCGCACGAGGACCTGGAATCCGGCCACGTGATAAGCGGGCAGGGCCAGCAGCCACCGTCCGGGCCCACCGAGCCTCTCGTGGGTGGCGTGCGCGCTGGCCAGCAGGGCCGACACACTCAGCTGGGCGCCCTTCGGGGTGCCGGTCGTGCCGGATGTCGACAGCACCGCCGCCACCGCGTCGTCGATCTCCTCCCCGGCGCGCAGCGCGCCGGCGATCATCGCGGACTGTTCCGGGTCGTCGGCGGGGACGGGCAGCAGGCTCGCGCGGCCGCCCAGCGCCGTTTCGACGTCAGGCAGGGCGGCCAGCGCGGCGGCGCCGGACGCCACGGTGAGCGTGCGCAGCGTGGCTATGGGGTGTCCTCGCTGTCGCGGGGATCGTCGAGCGGCCAGCCCTGCGCGGCGAGCCGCTCACGCACCCGCTCGACATCCTCGGGCGAGGGGAGGTCGTCGGTGATCTGGGTGATCAACACCCCGATGTCGACAGTGTCGATGCCGGACGGCGCAGAGGCAGATGCGCCGAAATCAGCGTCCGCAGTCAGGGCGGCCACCACGGCTTTGACTTCGTCGTCGGTGAGGCGCCGCCGCAGCAGCGCCAGCAGCGGCACCCGATCAGCACCTGGTACGCCTTCGGGATAGCCGGCCGCGATCCACGCCACGATCTTGGCCAGGAATTTGGTCAACGTCTCATCTCCCGTGCAGACGTCGGGGCGAAGTGCCCTCGGCAGCTCGATAGTAGCCCCGGGCCCCGTGCGACGGCGTTCGGCGACGCTGCGGCACAACGGCTGCCGGCTCAGAGATGAACATCAGATGAACACCTGGCCTGCTGTGGAAAAAGTGCCATGTGGCCCCCCGGATTCGGGCCCATGTCGATTAGTCAAAAACGCTTATGGGCCAGCAGAATCATGGTCATGAGCGGAGAGCTGATCATCCTCGTGCTGTTGATTGCCACGGCGCTGGCATTCGACTTCACGAACGGGTTCCACGACACCGGAAACGCGATGGCGACGTCCATCGCCACCGGTGCTCTCAAGCCCAAGACCGCGGTCATCCTGGCCGGGGTGCTGAACCTCGTCGGTGCGTTCCTGTCCGTCGAAGTCGCGATCACGGTCACGACGTCCGTGCTCAAGATCCAGGACAGCAAGACCGGATCGTTGGTGTCGGGCATCGATGCCTCCACCGGACTGACCATCATCTTCGCCGGCCTCATCGGCGGCATCCTGTGGAACCTGCTCACGTGGCTGTTCGGCATACCGTCGAGCTCGTCGCACGCGTTGTTCGGCGGCCTCATCGGCGCCGGCCTCGCCGCGCTCGGCACCTCCGGGGTCAACTGGAGCGGCGTGATCAGCAAGGTCGTCATCCCCGCTCTCGCCGCCCCGTTCATCGCCGGCCTCGTCGCCGCATGCGGCACCTGGATCGTCTACCGCCTCACCCGCAACGTCGCGAAGAAGCGTCGCGAGGAAGGGTTCCGCTGGGGCCAGATCGCCACCGCCTCGCTCGTCGCTCTGGCGCACGGCACCAACGACGCGCAGAAGACGATGGGCGTCATCGCGCTCGCGCTGATCACCACCGGCCACCTCACCGGCAACGTGAAGGAGGACGGCCTGCCGTTCTGGATCATCGCGTCGTGCGCGCTGGCCATCGGCCTGGGTACCTACATCGGCGGCTGGCGGGTCATCCGCACGCTCGGCAAGGGCCTCGTCGAGATCGAGTCGCCGCAGGGGCTGGCCGCCGAGGCGTCGTCGGCCGCGATCATCCTGTCCTCGAGTGCGGCGGGCATGGCCCTGTCCACGACTCACGTCGCGACGGGATCGATTCTGGGCAGCGGCGTCGGCAAGCCGGGCGCGCAGGTGCGCTGGGCGGTCGCCGGCCGGATGGCCACCGCATGGCTGATCACGCTGCCGGCCGCCGGCATCGTCGGCGCGCTGTCCTTCTGGCTGTCGCACATCGTCGAAAACGTCACCGGGAACGCACTCGCCGGTGACGGCCTGATCTTCGTCATCCTGGTGGCCCTCTCCGGCTACATGTACTGGCGGGCACAGCAGCAGAAGGTCAACCACCACAACGTCAACGCCGACTGGGATGAGTCCACCAACTCGGTGGTCCCCGCTGACGCACGTGACCTCACAGCATCCGCCGAGAAGCCCGCGGCGTCGGTCTAGAGCTAAGGAACGCACATGTCCTACCTGGAAGCCATCCTCAAGGTGCTCGCCGTGGGTCTCGTCCTCGGTGCCGGCCTGCCCGCGCTGTTCGCCGTCGGGCTGGTCGCCTACTCCCGCGGAGCCGGCGGGGCCGAGGCAGACGGAACGGTCGACGCCCCCAACCCCGCGCTGAAGGCCCTCGGCCTGCTGCTGTTCGCCTTCGTCGCCGCCGTGATCCTGATCGGCATCCTCTACATCACCAAGGGCACCATCAACCACCACTTCGGGTTCAACCCCGTTCCCTTCCTCCCCGGAAAGTGAGCTGATCGTGATGGCCGACCACACGTTCAACAGCATCCTGACCTGGCTGCACGACGGCTACCCGCAAGGTGTCCCGCAGAAGGACTACTTCCCGCTGCTGGCGCTGCTCTCGCGCACGCTCACCGAAGAAGAGGTCGTGCAGGCGGCCCAGACCGTGCTCAAGAGCACCGATTCCGACGAGGTCACCGAGCAGGAGATCCGTGCGGCCATCCATGTGGTGACCGACAAGGAACCCAACCCGGAGGAGATGCACCAGGTCGCGTCGCGTCTGGCGTCGGTCGGCTGGCCGTTGGCGGCCCCCGCCCGTTAGCCGCGGGTGTCGCGACGCAGCGGGTGGTCGTCGGGCACTTCGACGACGATCAGCGTCACTCCGTCGGGGTCGTGGACGTGCATCTCGATCAGCCCCCACGGCTCCTGTCGCGCTTCCCTGGATATATCAATTCCCCTGTGGCGCAACGCATCCTGAGTCGCGGCGAGGTCGCGGACCTGTAGCCACAGCGCCCCCGGAAACGGCGGGGCACCCTCGGCGGGTGCGCCGTGGCCGGCGATTTCGATCAGCGACTGGCCGGCGTGGAACACGGTGCCCCCGGGGTACTCGCGCGCGATCGCCAGCTCGAGGCCATCGCGGTAGAACGCGACGGAGCGCTCGTAGTCCGCGGGCCGCAACAGCATCCGGCTGGCGAGGATCTCCATGGCCCGTGTCTATCACGTCAGCCGACGTGGCGGCCGACACCCCGCCAATAGGGTTCGCGCACAGCCCGTTTCAGGATCTTGCCGCTCGGGTTGCGGGGTAGTGCATCGACGAAGTCGACGCTCTTGGGCAGCTTGAAACCGCCGAGGTACGCGCGGGCGAAGTCGATGAGGGCCTGCTCGCTCGGGTGCGTTCCCACGGCGGGCACGACGACGGCCTTGACTGCCTCGCCCCAGCGGTCGTCGGGCACACCGATCACGGCGACGTCGGCCACCTCGGGATGGGCCATCAGGACGTTCTCCACCTCGGCGGGGAACACGTTCTCCCCGCCGGAGACGATCATGTCCTTGATGCGGTCGTGCAGGTACAGGCGGCCGTCTGCGTCGAGATAGCCGGCATCGCCGGTGCGCAGCCACCCGTCGGGGGCCAGCGTCGAGGCGGTGGCGTCCGGATTCTGCCAGTAGCCCAGCATGTTCTGCGCGGACCTCGTCCACACCTCGCCGACGTCGCCGGTCGGCACGTCGAGGCCGTCGGCGTCGACGATGCGAAGCTGCACCCACGGATACGCGGTGCCGCACGAGCGCATGGTCTCCGGTGTCAGCTCGGATGCGGCCAGCTGGGTGATGGATCCGGTGGTCTCGGTCATGCCGTACACCTGGGCGAACACGTCGCCGAAGCGCTGCACGCCGCGTCGTAGCACGTCATCGCTGATCGGGGATGCACCGAACACGACGATGCGCAGGCTCGACACGTCGGCGCTCGCGATGCCGGGGGTGTCGAGCAGCATCCGCACCACGGCGGGGACGACGAGCATGTTGGTGACGCCGTGCGTCTCGATCGCGTGGAGGATCGCCACCGGGTCGACGTCGCGCAGCACCACCGTGCGCGCGCCGTGCCACAGCCCCGCGAATGCCCAGCCCGAACCGGCCATGTGGAACAGCGGCATCACGGCCATGCTGACCGCGTCGGGGCCCAGTTGCCACGGGCCGGCCACGCCGCGGGTCTTGCAGACGTAGTTGGCGTTGGACAGCATCGCGCCCTTCGGCCGACCCGTCGTCCCCGACGTGTACATCAGCAGCACCAGGTCGTCGGGCCCGGTGACGACGCCGGGGTCGGCGGCGGGATGGCCCTGTACCCAGTCGTCGAAGACGGGCCAGCGGGGGTGGGGGCCGATCGCGATGACGTGCGCGGTGAGTTGCGCCTCGAGGGCCTCGAGGGCCTCGACGTGGCCGAAGAAGTCGGCGCCGACCACAATGGCGGCGGCGTCGCAGTCGATCAGGATGTGCGCCATCTCCGCGGGTGCGAGCCGCCAGTTGATCGGCACCCCCACGGCACCCAGCTTCGCGAGCCCGGCGATCACCTCGAAGAACTCGGCACCGTTGCGGTCGATGAAGGCCACTCGATCGCCTCGACGAACACCTGCGGCCGCGAAGGCCTGGGCCACCCTGTTGGAGCGGGCGTCGAGGTCGCCGTAGGTGATGGTGCGGTCGCCGACGATCAGCGCCGGGGCGTCCGGGCGCTGCCGGCCCTGGCCGCGGACGGCGTCGGCCAGCCCCGTGAAGCTCACTTCCTCGGCTGCATGCGCTGACGCTTCATGATCGTGTCGACCGCGGAAGGGGCGATGCTGTTGATCGCGTGCGCGGTGACGGCGATCCGCGGGGCGATGCTGACCGGGCGGTGCCGGGCCGCGGTGACGATCCAGCCCGCCGCCTCGCTCGCCGACAGCCCGGGCAGCCCGTCGTAGGCGCGGGTCGGGGCGATCATCGGGGTCTTCACCAGCGGGTAGTACAGCGTCGTGGCGTGCACGCCGCGGTCGCCCCACTCGGTTTCGATGATCCTGCTGATCGACGACAGTGCGGCCTTGGAGGCGTTGTAGGCGCCGAACAGTGGCGGAGACTCGGTCTTCACGCCCCAGGTCGAGACGTTGATGATGTGCCCGTCGCCGCGTTCGAGCATGCCGGGCGCCAGCCCTCGGATCAGCCGCAGCGGGCCGTAGTAGTTGAGCGTCATCGTGCGCTCGACGTCGTGCCAGCGCTCCAGGGACTCCTCCAGTGGCCTGCGGATGGAGCGCCCCGCGTTGTTGATCAGGATGTCGACGCCGCCGAACTCGGTCGCGACGGTGTCGACCAGCGCGTCGATCGCGTCGAGGTCGGACAGGTCGCAGGCGTGGGCCTGTGCACTGCCTCCGGCGTCGGTGATGCGGGTGACCAGCTCGTCGAGCAGTTCCTGGCGGCGGGCCACCGCGATCACCGTGGCGCCGCGGCGGGCCAGCTTCTCGGCTGCGGCCTCGCCGATGCCGGACGAGGCGCCGGTCAGCAGGATCCGCTTGCCGGCCAGGTCGACGATCTCCCTGTCGGGCCGGTACTGCAGCAGGGTGGGGATCAGCGGCGGCCGCATGCTCGTCAACACGACCTGCTCGGCCAGCCGCCGCAGCGGGTTCCGTGCCATGGGGCGTCCTCTCTCGCGATTTCGGCGTGGTTGTCGTCGCTCACCGACGACAACCACGCCGAAATCGCTGTCAGAAGTAGCGGGGGAAGGGGGTCCAGTCGGGGTCGCGCTTCTCCAGGAACGCATCACGCCCCTCGACGGCCTCGTCGGTCATGTAGGCCAGGCGTGTCGCCTCGCCGGCGAAGAGTTGCTGGCCCACCAGCCCGTCGTCGAGCAGGTTGAACGCGTACTTCAGCATCCGGATGGCCTGCGGTGATTTCCCGTTGATCTCCGAAGACCATTGCAGTGCAACGGTTTCCAGATCGGCGTGGTCCACGACCTCGTTGACGGCACCCATCGCGTGCATCTGCTCGGCCGTGTAGGGCCGGCCGAGGAAGAAGATCTCGCGAGAGAACTTCTGCCCGGTCTGACGGGCCAGGTAGGCCGACCCGAAGCCGCCGTCGAAACTGCCCACGTCGGCGTCGGTCTGCTTGAACCGGGCGTGCTCGCGGGACGCCAGCGTCAGATCGCACACGACGTGCAGCGAATGGCCGCCGCCGGCGGCCCAGCCGTTGACCAGGCAGATCACCGGCTTCGGCATGAACCTGATCAGGCGCTGCACCTCGAGGATGTGCAGCCGGCCGGCGCGCGCGGGGTCGACGGTCTCGGCGGTCTCGCCCGAGGCGTACTGATAGCCGGAGCGGCCGCGGATGCGCTGGTCACCGCCCGAACAGAACGCCCAGCCGCCGTCCTTGGGGGACGGGCCGTTGCCGGTCAGCAGCACGACGCCGACGTCGGAGCTCATCCGGGCGTGGTCGAGGGCCCGGTACAACTCGTCGACGGTGTGCGGCCGGAACGCGTTGCGCACCTCGGGCCGGTCGAACGCGACGCGGACGGTCGGTTGGCTGACGTGCCGGTGATAGGTGATGTCGGTCAGGTCCTCGAAGCCGGCGACCGGCTGCCACAGACTGGGGTCGAACGGGTTGCTCACCCGTCAGACGCTATCGAACCGGAACACCGAGCAGCGCCCGGCCAGCGCTTCGAACTCGTCAGGGTTCGGCCCGGTGACCAGTCCGGCGTTCTTCATGAAGCTCACCCCGGTGGGCACCAGCACCGGGAACTGCCGCAGCAGCGGACGCGCTTCCTCGGCGGACAGTTCCACCATCCGTACGGGTTCGCGGACCTTGCCCTTCTCGAGCACCGCCTCGGGGTTGGCCTGCGCGTTGCGCACCCAGTCGGCGCCGGGGAAGCCTCCGACGACGTAGCGTCGGCCGTCCACCTCGAACGGCGTGATCGGCGTCGACCGGGGCTGGCCGGACTTGCGGCCGGTGACCGTCAGCACCATCGGCCCGTCCTTGATGATCCCGATGCGTGTCGCCGCCATCAGCACTTTGTTCATCGGTTTGAGCCACCACGGCGGCCGGGGATTCGCCATGACTCTCAACGCTACAGCGGGATGCCGTGCGCCCCCAGGGCCGCGATGAGGCCGTCGCGTCGGTCCCGCGTGGGGAGCGGGTCGACGAGCGCGAACCGGCAACCCAGGGCACGTGCGCCGCCGTCGGCTTCGTCGCTGTCGCCGACCATCAGCGCACGCTCGGCGGGCACGCCGAGCTGCTCCAACGCCGCGGTGAAGATCGCCGGATCCGGCTTGGTCGCGCCCACTTCGAACGAGAGGATGAAGACGTCGACGTCGTCGGCCACGCCGATCCTCTCGAATGCGGGCCGGATGTCGAAGGCGATGTTGGACACCACGGCGGTCTTGATGCCGCGTTCTTTCAGCCCGGCCAGCACGGTCGCGGTGTCCGGGTAGGGCGTCCACCAGATCGGGTCGATCACCTTGGCGTACAACGCTTCCGCGTGGTGGCGGGCCAGCCCGGATTCGCGGAGCACATGCAGGTAGGCCTCGCGATGAAGGTGGGGGGCGAGGTCTCGGTTGACCCACGCATTGAGCGCCTCGGGCGTCATCGACACCGTCTGCCCGGTCGGCACGGTGAGCCGGTGCACCAGCTCGGCCTGCACGTGCGCGTCGACTTCTTTGTTGTCGGGGGTGTCGAGGGTCATGCCCTCGAACCAGCTGTCGTCTTCCTCGAGCCGGTACAGGGTGCCGGAGAAGTCGAACAGCACTGCATCCACGTCGGTCACGGAATCGGCCACGGGGACCATCGTGCCAGGTGTGAAACGGTCGGATTGCGGCTAACTATCCTTCTATGCGCACGCCTGAGACGTCTCTGCAGCAGATCGTCGTGGTGGTGCCCGCCCACAACGAGATCGACCGGCTGCCTGAGTGCCTGCGGGCGTTGACCACGGCGGCGCTGTGCGTGTCCGTCCCGGTGCTCATCGTGGTCGTACTCGACGCCTGCGATGACGGCAGTGAGCAGCTGGCCGGGCGCTTCGGTCCCGACGTCCACGTCGTCTCGGTCGACGCCGGCAACGTCGGTGCCGCACGTGCCGCCGGCTTCGAATACGCCCGGACCCTGCGCGACGACGGGCCGACGACCTGGTACGCGACGACGGACGCTGACAGCGTGGTCAGCTCCGACTGGTTGGTCCGGATGACCGCCCCTGGCGCCGACATGGTGCTCGGTGTGGTGCGGGTTCCGTTGTGGCGCAACCTGCCTGCCGCCGTGGTGCGTCGTTATCTGCGCGCCTATCAGTCGGATGGACCGGGGCACTCGCACGTGCACGGCGCCAACATGGGGTTCCGGGCGTCGGCCTACTGGCAGGTCGGCGGGTTCCGCGCCCTCGCGACGGCAGAGGATGCCGACCTGGTGGAGAGGTTCCTGGCGGCGCGGCTGCTCATACACCGGGACAGCGGGCTCTCGGTGGCCACGTCGGATCGCGTCGACGGACGCGCGCCGGGCGGCTTCGCCGCGCATCTGCGGGGGCTGTCCCGAAAAGCGGCCTCGTGAGTGTCGGGCTGGTCAAGCGCTGGCTGGCTGCGGGCGATCTCGAACTGCCACTGCCGGGTCGAGGTGAGACGGCGGTGCGCTGGCGACGGCTGGCCGCAATGGCGGACGAGGACGTGACGGCCGGACGGCTGGCCGAGGCACACCTCGATGCCGTGGCGATCCTCGCCGAACTCGGCGGGCCCCGTCCCGAGCCCGGGCAGTGGTGGGGTGTGTGGGCGGCCGAACCGCCCGATGCGGTGGTGTCGGCGACCGTCGATGGTGACCGGGTCCGGCTCGACGGTGTGAAGGCGTGGTGCTCCGGCGCCGGGCTCTGTTCGCACGCGCTGGTGACCGCGCAGCTGCCCGGCGACCGTCGCGGGCTGTTCGCCGTCGACCTCGGTGCGCCCGGCGTGCACCCACTGCCCAGCACCTGGCGGGCGACGGGCATGGCCGAGTCCGACACTCGATCCGTGCAGTTCGAGGACACCCCCGCGGTCGCGGTCGGCCGGCCAGGGGAGTACCTGAGCCGGCCGGGCTTCTGGCACGGCGGCGCCGGGGTGGCGGCATGCTGGCTGGGTGGTGCGCGCGCCGTCGCCCAACCGCTGTATCGACGGGCGGCCGCGGGCACTGCGGACCCGCACGCGTTGGCGCACTTGGGCGCGGTCGACGCCGCGCTCGCCGCCGCGGACGCTGCGCTGGTCGCCACCGCCGCAGCGGTCGACGCCGACCCTGCCGACGACGCCGGTCGCGGGGAACTGTTGGCCCGCCGTTTCCGAGCCATCGCGGAAACCGCGGTCGAGGAGTCCATCGGCCGTACCGCGCGAGCGCTCGGGCCGGCGCCGCTGTGCCTGGACGTCGAGCACGCGCGGCGCGTGGCCGACCTGTCCGTCTACGTCCGGCAGAGTCATGCCGAACGGGACCTGGAACGGCTGGGTGTGCTCGCGGGGACGTCGGCGTGACGGCCGCGCAGGTCGGCAACGGGGCGCGGTTCTCCGCGCAGCCCGTCCCCGACGGCGGCACCCCGACGCACGTCTGGGTCGACGCCGGTCTGCATCTGCCCGAACTGGACCTCGCCCGGTGTCCGGAGCTCGTGGTGGTCGGGGCGCATCCCGATGACGAGACCCTCGGGTTCGGTGCGACGGCGTCACTGCTGGCGCGGGCCGGCGTGCGCACGCAGATCGTGTCGGCCACCGACGGCGGAGCGGCCTACCCGGATCTGTCCGTCCTGCAGCGGTACCGGCTCGAGCAGACGCGACGTGACGAATTGCGCCGGGCGGCAACCGCATTGGGGATGTACGCGCCGGTGAGTCTCGGACTGCCCGACGGGCGGGTGGGGGATCACGAGCGGCGGCTCACCGACCTGCTAGTCGAGATTCTCGACGGGAAGCCGGCGGGCACCTGGTGTGCCGCTCCGTGGCGCGGGGACGGCCACCCCGATCACGAGGCGGTCGGTAGGGCTGCTGCGGCCGCGGTCGAGGAGACCGGTGGGGTGCTGGTGGAGTACCCGGTGTGGATGTGGCACTGGTCGTTTCCGGGAGACGACGCCGTACCGTGGCAGCGCGCGCGGATGGCCCGGCTCACCGCCGAGGCGCTGGAGATCAAGCGACGAGCCGCGCGGTGCTTCGAAAGCCAGTACACCGCACCGACTCCCGGCGGGGCCCCGGTCCTCCCGCCGGAGGTTCTGCATCGCCTGCTGACGGTCGGCGAAGTAGCGTTCTGTTGAGTGCCCGGCTGCCCGACGCGTTCTTCGACCGCATGTACGCCGAGGCGGACGATCCGTGGTCGCTGGGTACGCGGTGGTACGAGGAGCGCAAGTACGCGATCACGATGGCGTTGCTGCCGTACCGGCGCTACCGCCGCGCATTCGAACCGGGATGTTCGGTCGGTGTGCTCACCGAGCGGCTGCTGCGCCGCTGCGACAGGATCACCGCGATCGATGTGAGCGTCGCGGCGCTGGACGCCACGCATCGGCGCTTGGCCGCGGCGCGGGTGATCGGCCGTGCTGACCTGCGGCGTGCATCGCTCGACTCGCCATGGCCGAACGGGCCTTTCGACCTCGTCGTGCTGTCCGAGGTGTGCTACTACCTACAGCCGGAGACGCTGCGGGCGGTGCTCGAGCGTGAGATCCCGCGGCTGCCACGCCCCGCAACGGTCGTGGCCGCGCACTGGCGCCACGCCGTGGCCGAGTATCCGATGACCGGCGACCACGCCAACGAGATCATCACGCAGACTCCCGGTCTGCACCGTCTCGGCGGTTACCGCGACGACGATGTCGTCATCGACGTGTTCGACACGGCGGGTGGCGATTCCGTCGCCACCCGCACCAACATCCCGGGCGCCTAGCACCGGCGAGCGCACGCACGCTCACACGTTCCTGGCCGCGCCCTCCCAGAACTGCGCCCGCACCGCCTTCTTGTCCGGCTTGCCCAACGCGGTCACCGGCACGGAGTCGACCACCACCACCTGCTTGGGCGTGTGCACCGAACCCTTGCGCTCCTTCACAGCCGCCTGGATCTCGCTGATCATCGTCTCCACGGCACCCTCGTCGGACGCGGCGTCTGGCCGCAGCACCACCACGGCCGTCACCGCCTCGCCCCACTTTTCGTCGGGCGTGCCGATCACGCACACCTGCGCCACTGAAGGATGTTCTGCCACAACGTCTTCCACCTCGCGGGGGAACACGTTGAAGCCGCCGGTGACGATCATGTCCTTGGTGCGGTCGACGATGTAGTAGAAGCCGTCGGAGTCCTCGCGGGCGAGGTCTCCGGTGTGCATCCACCCGTCCTTGAACGTGTCGGCGGTGGCGTCCGGCAGCTTCCAGTACCCGCCCGAGAGCAGCGGCCCGGACACGCAGATCTCGCCCACCTCACCCTGTGGCACCGGCTTCCCGTCGTCGCCGAGCAGCGCCACCCGGGCGAACAGCGTCGGCCGCCCACAGGAGGTCAGCCGCTTCTCGTCGTGGTCCTTCTTCGAAAGGTAGGTGATCACCATCGGCGCTTCGGACTGCCCGTAGTACTGCGCGAAGATCGGCCCGAAGCGACGGATCGCCTCCTTCAGCCGTACCGGATTCATCGCCGACGCACCGTAATACACCGTCTCCAGTGACGACAGGTCACGCGTGTGGGAGTCCGGATGATCCATCAGCGCGTAGATCATCGACGGCACCAGCATGGTCGCGGTGATCTTCTGCTCCTCGATGACGCGCAGCACCTCGGCCGGGTCGAACTTCGTCAGCACGATCAGCTCGCCGCCTTTGACGACGACGGGGGTGAAGAACGCGGCGCCGGCGTGCGAGAGCGGCGTGCACATCAGGAAGCGCGGGTTCTCCGGCCACTCCCACTCGGCCAGCTGCACGGTCGTCATCGTGGTGATCGACTGCGTCGTTCCCATCACGCCCTTGGGCTTGCCCGTGGTGCCGCCGGTGTAGGTCAGCCCGCCGATGTGGTCAGGCGGCAGGTCCGCCGCGACCAGTGGCTTCGCCGGGTACTTGGCGGCCTCGGCGGTCAGGTCCACCGCGACGTCGGCCAGCTCGGACGGAACGGGTCCGACGGTCAGGATCTGCTTGAGGGAGGGCACTTTGTCCAGCAGCCCCAGCGCCCGTTCGACGAACATCGGGTTCGGATCGATGATCAGCGAGCTCACCTCGGCGTCGGACAGCACGTACGCGTGATCGTCGAGCGAGCCGAGAGGGTGTAGTGCCGTACGCCGGTAGCCCTGGGTCTGGCCGGCGCCGATGATCATCAGGACTTCGGGCCGGTTGAGGGACAGCAGCCCGACCGCGGCACCGGTTCCGGCGCCCAGCGCTTCGAACGCCTGGATGTACTGGCTGATGCGATCGGCCAGCTCACCCCCGGTGAGCGTGGTGTCGCCGAGGAACAGCACGGGCCGGTCGCGGTGCCGCTTCAGGGCGCCGACTGTCAGGTGTCCGGAGTGCACGGGGTGCCGCAGCAGATCGGTCATGGCCTACAGACTAGAACGTGTTCCAATTTCAACCAAGCCTCCGTCACCGGGTACTCGCGCCACGTCACGCCTCTCGCCGCAGGGTCGATCCATCGAAACAACAGCCCCGACGCACAGCGGCGTGGCACGCTGCTGACCATGGCTGATCTGCCCGAACCCCGCTTCCTCGACGAACGCGTCGCCCACTGGGCCGCGACCCAACCCGACGCGGAGGCGATGGACTTCCTCGACCGGAACTGGACCTGGGCACAGTGGGACGACCGCATCCGCCGCCTGGCCGGTGCGCTCACCGAGCGCGGTATCGGCCGGGGGGACGTCGTCGCGTTCCTCGACAAGAACCATCCCGCCTGCATCGAGCTGACCATCGCCGCCGCTTCGCTGGGCGCGGCTACCGCGATCATCAACTTCCGCCTCGCCGCCGACGAACTCGACTACGTGCTGAACGACTCCGATGCCAAGGTGCTCATCGCCGGTAAGGAGTTCATGGGCTCGATCGACAAGATCCGCGACAAGCTCACCACCATCGAGCACGTCATCGCGGTGACGCCCGAGGGCGACGACGAGTACGAGAAGGTCCTGGAGGCGTCGACGCCGGCGCACCGGTCCGACGACGTCGACCCCGACGATGTCGCGATCATCATGTACTCCTCGGGCACCACCGGACGCCCCAAAGGTGTCGAGCTGACCCAAGCCAACATCATCGCCCACACCGTCAACGCCCACGAGGGGTTCGAGTTCGACGAGGGTGACAAGAACATGGTGTCGATGCCGCTGTTCCACGTCGGCGGATCGTCCTACGCGCAGTTCGCGATTCACGACGGGTTCCCCAGCGTGATGACCCGAGAGGTCGACGGTGCGTCCCTGGCCGGCGCCATCTTCAAGGGCGCCAACCGCACCTTCCTCGTCCCCGCCGTGCTGGCCAAGGTGCTCGACTCGGGTGAGGACGCGGTGAAACTGTTCGCGTCACTGAAGACCTACGGGTACGGGGCGTCGCCGATGCCGCTGCCGTTGCTGCGGCGGGCGCTCGAGGCGTGGCCCGAAACGGATTTCATCCAGGCCTACGGTCTGACCGAACTGTGCGGAGTGATCAGCCACCTGCTGCCCGAGGCGCACCGCGATCCCGGCCGAGAAGAACGGCTCTCCAGCGCAGGAACTCTGGTGCCCAACGCCGAGGTGCGCGTCGTCGATCCCGACACCCTCGACGAGGTGCCCGCCGGTGAGCAGGGCGAGTTGTGGTTCCGCTCACCACAATTGATGAAGGGCTATCACAACAAGCCCGAGGCCACCGCGGAGGCGATCACCGACGACGGCTGGTTCCGTACCGGTGACATCGGCCGCGTCGACGACGGGGGCTACATCTTCGTCGAGGACCGGCTCAAGGACATGATCATCTCCGGCGGTGAGAACATCTACTCCATCGAGGTGGAACGCGTGCTGGCCGAACACGAGGCCGTGGTCGAGGTCGCGGTGATCGGTGTGCCCGACGAGAAGTGGGGCGAGGTCGTCAAGGCGGTCGTCGTGGTCGAACAAGAGGTGTCCGAGAAGGACCTGATCGCGTTCGCCCGCGAGCGCCTCGCCGCCTACAAGTGCCCCAAGACCATCGACATCACCGACGAGCTGCCCCGCAACCCCACCGGCAAGGTCCTGAAAAAGGAACTGCGCAAGCCGCATTGGGACAACAGGGACCGCGCGACGGTCTAGATCGCTGGTCTAGATCGAGACGACGACCTCGTTGCGCCGCCGGAACGGCAGCGTCCACGGCGGATCGTAGAACCACCCTGTTGTCTCGCCGACGGGTTCGATGCCGTTGTCCCGCAGTGTCATTCGCAGCTCTTCGCTGCGGGCGGCGATGGCGGCGGCGCTGCGGTCGCCGGTGAACGCCAGCACCGCGACCGTCGCGGGCGGCACCGTCACCAGCCGGACGTTCTCGTCGTCGGGTGTCGGGAGGGTCGCAAGAGACCACTTCGACGGCATGAAGAACCGGACTGTCCACCCGTCGTCGGCGTTGCCGGTCTGGGAGACGGGCGCGGTCATCGCGATCTCCTCCGGGTCCGTTTTTCCGGCGGCCTGGCTCACCGGTGCGGTCATCGCGATCTCGGTGTCGCGGTGGTTGCCGCCGAAGATGTAGCCGGCCAGTCGCCGGAACCCGGTGTTGAGTGCTTTTTGCTTCTCACCGGTGACCGTCGTCTCGGCGGCGATCCGTGAGCCGTACTGGCGGATCTCCACCCGATCGGTCAGCGGCCGCCTGATGTAGTGGGGTTCCTCGACGGTCCGCACGCCGACGATGGACAGCGCGGACTCGCCGAGCTGGCTGGCGAACTTCAGTATCGGATTCACGGCACCTTCCTTCCCGGTAACTCATCGAACTATTCGCCGCCGCCCCGTGGGCAGATGGGTCCTAAGGTGGCGGCGATGGACCTCGCCGACCTCCTCGACCGCGTGCATGTCGTCTCCCTGCCGATGCGCGTGCGGTTCCGTGGCATCACGACGCGGGAGGTAGCGCTGATCGACGGCCCCGCCGGCTGGGGTGAGTTCGGCGCATTTCTCGAATACGGCCCCGCCGAAGCCGCGCACTGGCTGGCCGCCGCGATCGAGGCCGCCTACCAGCCCTTGCCGCCGACGCGGCGGGACCGCATCCCGATCAACGCGACCGTGCCTGCCGTCACGGCCGCGCAGGTCCCCGAGGTGCTTGCCCGGTTTCCCGGCGCCCGCACCGCGAAGGTGAAGGTCGCCGAGCCCGGCCAGACCCTGGCCGACGACGTCGCGCGGGTGAACGCCGTCCGCGCCGTCGTGCCCACCGTCCGCGTCGACGCCAATGGCGGCTGGAGTGTCGAGGACGCCGTCGCCGCCGCTGCAGCCCTGACAGCCGACGGGCCGCTGGAGTATCTGGAACAGCCGTGCGCGACGGTGCCCGAGCTGGCCGATGTGCGTCGCCGCGTCGACGTCCCGGTCGCCGCCGACGAGAGCATTCGCAAGGCCGACGACCCGCTGCACGTGGTCCGCTCCGGGGCGGCGGACGTCGCGGTGCTCAAGGTCGCCCCGCTGGGCGGGGTGCGTGCCATGCTCGCGATCGCCGCGCAGATCGACATCCCGATCGTGGTGTCCAGCGCCCTCGATTCCGCGGTCGGTATCGGCGTCGGCCTGGTCGCCGCCGGCTGCCTGCCCGAACTGCACCACGCCTGCGGCTTGGGCACCGGGAGCCTGTTCGTCGAGGACGTCGCCGAGCCCACCCCGCCCGTCGACGGGTTCCTGAGCGCCGGGGCAGTCATCCCGGAACCGGCCCGACTCGCGGCACTGGCAGCCGACGCGCAACGACGGCAGTGGTGGATCGACCGCATCCGCGAGTGCTGGCCTTTCGTGTCCTGATCTGTGGGATGCATGGCCTGGACGCCATGAGCTCCTGTCCCCGAGACTGAGGACCATGGCGCGCCAGGTCCTCATCCTCGGGTTCGAGGGTGTGCAGGCGCTCGACATGATCGGCCCGTTCGACGTATTCACGGGCGCGTCGCTGTATGCCGGCAGTGTCGGCGCCGACGGCTACGACGTCCGCGTCGTGTCCGTGGACGGTGAGCCGGTCAGCACCGGCACCGGCCTGACACTCGTCGCCGACCCGCTCCCCGATCCCGCCGCGCCCGTCGACACGGTCGTGCTGCCCGGCGGAATCGGCACCGAGGCCGCCCGTAAGGACGCCGACCTCGTCGACTGGATCGTCGCCGTCGCGCCCCACGCCCGCCGCCTCGTCAGCGTGTGCAGCGGCGCGGTGCTGGCTGCACAGGCGGGTCTGCTCGACGGGTGCGTCGCCACCACGCACTGGGCGTTCGCGCCGCAGCTCGCGTCGGAGTTCCCATCCATCACCGTCGACCCGGACCCGATCTTCATGCGCAGTTCGGATCGGGTGTGGACGGCCGCGGGCGTCACCGCGGGTATCGATCTCGCGTTGGCGTTGGTGGAAGACGACCTCGGCACCGACGCCGCGCAGACGGTGGCCCGCCACCTGGTGATGTACCTGCGCCGGCCGGGCGGACAGACGCAGTTCGCGGCCCCGGTGTGGATGCCTCGCGCACGCCGCACCCCGATCCGTGACGTGCAGGAAGCCATCGAGGCGGCACCCAGCGGAACCCACAGCATCGCCGAGCTGGCGCGTCGCGCGGCGATGAGCCCGCGGCACTTCACCCGGGTGTTCACCGAGGAGGTCGGTGAGGCGCCCGGCGCGTACGTCGAGCGGATCCGCGTCGAGGCGGCCCGCCGCCAGCTGGAGGAAACCGACGATCCCGTCACCGTGATCGCCGCGCGCTGCGGATTCGGCTCGGCCGAGACGCTGCGCCGCACCTTCGTCCGCCGCCTCGGCATACCCCCTGACCACTATCGGAAGACGTTCGCCTGAAAGGAGTTCCGACCATGCAGGTCGCCATCGTGCTCTATCCCGGGTTCACCGCACTGGACTTCATCGGACCCTACGAATGCCTGCGGTTCCTGCCCGACACCGAGGTCCGCTTCCTGTGGCACGAGCCCGGGCCCATCGCCGCGGACTCCGAGGTGCTGCTCGTCGGGGCCACCCACAGCTTCGACGAGACCCCGTCGCCGGACGTCGTGCTGATCCCCGGCGGTATGACCACGCTCGAGCACGCACGTGACACGCGAGTGCTCGACTGGGTGCGGCGTGCGCACGAGACATCGACGTGGACGGCGTCGGTGTGCTCGGGGTCGGTGATCCTGGCCGCCGCGGGGCTGCTCACGGGGAAGCGGGCGACGTCGCACTGGGCGGCGCTGCCGGTGTTGCGGACGTTCGGCGTGACGCCCGTCGGCGACGAGCGGATCGTGGCCGCCGACGAGCGCATCGTGACCGGCGCCGGCGTCTCCGCGGGTATCGATCTGGGGCTGTGGCTGACCGGTCGCATCGGTGGCGAGGCCAAGGCGAAGGCCATCCAGCTGTCGATGGAGTACGACCCGCAGCCGCCGTTCGACTCCGGGCACATGTCGAAGGCGTCCGCGTCGACCAAGGCCGCCGCGACCGCGCTGATGACCCGCGACCTGGCCACACCCGCGTCGCTGGCGGCAGCCGGCGGCTTGATGTGGGACGCCGCGCTGCACTCCGTGCGACTTCGGCGTGCTCGTCGTCGCTCAGCGAAGACAATCACGCCGAAATCGCCGACCGGATGACAGCGATCACCCGGTCGGGATACTCCGTGAGGTCCAGCCAAGTGAACCTGAGTACCTGCCAGTTCAGCAGCATGATGTGGTTCTGGCGCGTCCGGTCGATCTGGAATTCCTTCGCGCCGCTGTGGAACGCGAACCCGTCGACCTCGATGGCGACGTGTGCGCTGGGAAACGCCACGTCCACGCGATATCCGCCGACCGGATAGTTGGCCTTCCATCCGGTGATTCCGGCGGATCTGAGCAACGTGAGCAGTATCCGTTCGGCATGCGACCGCGCACCGTGGTCGGCCGCCTGGAGTAGACGGCGCGAGCGCGGCGCGCCGTGTCGACCCTTGTGCCTCAGGTGCGCCTGCCACAGCGGCTGCAGCTCGGTCTTCTTCTGCAGCGCTGTGTCGAGCAGTCTGGCCCCCCCGCCCCTGCGCGCAGCGGCCTCGACGACCGTGAGATGCAGAGCGGTCACCCTCAGGGCGGTCATTTCGACGACGTCGCGCGAGACGAGATCTCGTCGACGCGGTCGCGTCCCGGAGTGCTGTCTGCCGTTGCTGTTGCGAGGGACGGTGACCTCCACGGTTTCGGGTGCGAACGCCGTGAGGCCATGCCACCAGGCGGCAGCCAACCCGCTTGCTGCCGCCCGGGACCCGTAACCCCACACCGCGGCGCGGATTCGCGCAGCGTCGGTGAACGGCTGGTCATTGACCGAATACACGCCGCGGCCGCGGCGAATCCAGTGCCCGGATGTGACGCGGCGCTGGACCGCGGCGTGGCTGAGGCCTGACGCGCGGGCCTGGTCGAGCGTGATGACGCCGTCGTGGCGTCGCAGATAGTCATCGAGCATGCATAGACGGACGCGCGAGCCGCCCGCCCGGTTCCACCCCGCGCGATTTCGGCGTGGTCGTCGTCGCTGACCGTCGATAACCACGCCGAAATCGCAGTCCAGTAGCGTCGTCGGGGTGAATTTGGCCTACGACGAACGCGGGACCGGCGATCCGGTGCTCTTCATCGCCGGTCGCGGGGGCGCTGGTCGGACCTGGCATCTGCATCAGGTGCCGGTGTTCGCCCGCGCGGGCTACCGATGTGTGACATTCGACAACCGCGGCGTGGGTGCCACGGAGAACGCCGACGGGTTCACGACCGAGACCATGGTCGGCGACGTCGTCGACATCATCGACAAGCTCGGTTTGGCCCCGGTGCGCATCGTCGCGCTGTCGATGGGCTCCTACATCGCCCAGGAGTTGATGGTCGCGCGCCCCGAGCTGGTGCGCTCCGCGGTCTTGATGGCCACCCGCGGGCGCCACGACCGCGCCCGCGACTTCTTCTGGCGTGGCGAGCAGGCGCTGGCCGAGTCGGGGATCGATCTGCCCATCGAGTTCGAAGCGAAAGTGCGCCTGCTGGAGAGTTTTTCGCCGAAGACGCTGAACGACGACAACGCGGTGCGCGACTGGATCGACATGTTCACGATGTGGCCGCAGAAGCCGACCCCGGGCATGCGCACGCAGCTGTCGATCGCACCCCAGAGCAGCCGCCTGGCCGCCTACCAGAACGTGGTTACGCCCGCGCTGGTGATCGGGTTCGCCGACGACGTGGTGCTGCCTGCCTACCTCGGCCGCGAGGTGGCCAACGCGATGCCGAACGCGACGTTCCTGGAGATCCCGGGCACCGGGCACCTGGGCTTCATCGAGAAGCCGCAGGTCGTCAACACCGCGATCCTCAATTTCTTCGCCGATACCCTGTAGTGGTGAACCCCTCGACCGTGCAGGCTCGGGTGGTCGTCGACGAGCTCGTCCGCGGCGGCGTCCGCGACGTCGTCTTGTGTCCTGGCTCGCGCAACGCGCCACTCGCGTTCGCCCTGCACGACGCCGACCGGGCCGGCCGCCTGCGGCTGCACGTCCGCATCGACGAGCGCACCGCAGGCTTCCTGGCCATCGGCCTGGCGGTCGCGCAGGGTGCCCCGGTGTGCGTGGCGATGACGTCGGGTACCGCGGTGGCCAACCTCGGGCCGGCGGTGGTGGAGGCCAACTACGCCCGTGTCCCGCTGATCGTGCTGAGCGCGAACCGGCCCTACGAGCTGCTCGGCACCGGCGCCAATCAGACTTTCGAACAGCTCGGCTACTTCGGCACCCAGATGCGGGCCAACATCAGCCTCGGCCTGGCCGAGGACGTCCCGGAGAAGATGGCGTCGTTGAACGCGCAATGGCGCTCGGCGACGTGCCGGGTGGTGGTGGCGGCGACGGGCGCGCGTTCGGCCAACGCCGGGCCGGTCCAGTTCGACATCCCGCTGCGTGAGCCGCTGGTGCCTGCGGTGGACGAACCGGGCGAGCCCTACGCCCCGGAAGGTCGCCCGCAGGGCCGGCCGTGGACGATCACCCCGCCGGTCACGTTCGACCAGCCGCTGGACATCGACCTCACCCCCGACACGGTCGTCATCGCCGGCCACGGCGCGGGCGCGCACCCGAACCTGGCGCATCTGCCCACGGTGGCCGAGCCGACCGCGCCCTATGCGGCCAACCCGCTGCATCCGTTGGCGCTCAACCTGATTCGGCCCCGGCAGGTCATCATGCTCGGCCGCCCGACCCTGCACCGGCCGGTGTCGGCGCTGCTGGCCGACCCGTCGATTCCGGTGTACGCGTTGACCACTGGGCCGCGGTGGCCGGACGTGTCGGGCAACTCCCAGGCGACGGGCACCCGGGCGGTCACCTCGGGTGTGCCGAATCTCGACTGGCTCGACCGGTGCACGCAGGCGAACCGACAAGCGTGCGAGGCGGTCCTCGGCCAGCTCGCCGCCCACCCGCTGACCACCGGGCTCCATGTCGCTCAGGCCGTCGCCGACGCGGTACGCCCCGGTGACCAGTTGGTACTGGGTGCAAGCAATCCGGTGCGCGACATCGCGTTGGTCGGCTTCAACACCCCGGACGTCAGGGTCCGCTCGAACCGGGGAGTCGCCGGGATCGACGGCACGGTGTCGACGGCCATCGGCGCAGCCCTGGCCCACGAACGTGCCACCGGGGGCCGCACCGTCGCGTTGATCGGTGACCTCACGTTCGTGCACGACAGCTCGGGTCTGCTCGTCGGCCCGACTGAGCCGCTACCGAAGGCGCTGACCATCGTGGTGTCGAATGACAACGGCGGCGGCATCTTCGAGCTGCTCGAACAGGGCGATCCGCGGTTCGCCGACGTGTCCTCGCGTATCTTCGGCACCCCGCACGACGTCGACGTCGGCGCCCTGTGCCGCGCCTATCACGTCGAAAGCCGTCAGATCGAGGCGGGCCAACTGTCTTCCGCTCTCGACGAACCGCACGACGGGATGCGGGTGCTGGAGGTCAAGGCTGATCGGTCGTCGTTGCGGGCACTGCACGCGTCGATCAAGGCTGCCCTGTGACGGCACTGCTCGCGCGCCTGAGGGCGTTGTGGCAGTTCATCATTCCCCATCTGTACGGCGAGCCGGGGGAGACGCGTCGGGGCCGGGTTCTTCGTCGGGTTCGGATCGGCATCGTCGTGGTGGCGTGCCTGGTGACGCTGCAGTCGGTGCTTCTGATGGTGGGCGCGTGGCGTAACGACCGTCAGATCGAGCGGCACATGGGGGTGGCTGAAGCGACGGTGCTGGATGCGGGTCCGCGACGGTCGACGATCGAGTTCGTCACTCCCGACAGGGTGACCTACCGGCCGGAACTGGGTGTTCTGTATCCGTCGGAGCTCGAGAACGGCATGCGGATCTACGTCGAATACGACACCAACAACCCGGATTTGGTGCGGGTACAGGATCGTGACGCATCGCTGGCGATCATCCCGGCGGGCTCGATCGCGGTCCTGGGATGGCTTGTCGCCGGTGCCGCGTTGGGCGTCACCGCGCTGGTGCAGCGCCGCATCGATGGGCCCGAAGCCCAGGACGCACCGGCGGAACCTCAAGGCGCGACGAGCTGATCCAGCCAGTCGGCGTCGGAGATGTCGACCTTCTCTCCGGAGGCCAGGTCGACCACGGTCGGGGTGCCGACGTTGACCGGGTCGGCGGTGTAGAGGGATTCGAAGTTGGCGTCCTCCAGGGCGGCGACGTCGACCACCTCCTGAGCCTTGGCGATGTTGTCGGCCACGGGTTCGGGAAGCCCTGAACTCCGTGCGATGGTGCGTAGTTCGTCGCCGGTGAAGGCCGGTCCACCCGGATCCTGTTGTGCCCACAGCTCTTCGACGAAGCGCTGGAACTGCACACCTGACGTCGTCGAGTCGCCTGCGGGCTCGGCGGCTGCGAACAGCGCATTGACCACCGCCGCCGAATAGCCCTGTCCCTCCTCGTCGAGGAACGTCAGAGGGCGATACGTGACCTGAACTCCGCCGACTGCCAGGTAGTAGGCGATCTGATCCCCGAACTGCTCCTGGAGGTCGTGGCAGTGGGTGCACTGCGGCTCGGTGAAGATCTCGATCTGTGCGGGTGCGTCGTCGAATCCGGCGACGATGCCGTACCCGTCGTTCGACAGGGCCAACGGGGCGGTGACGGGATCGGGGCGGGCAGTACCGGTGACCTCTTTCGCGCAGCCCACGGTGCCGAGCAGCAGTCCGAGCACGAGCACGAGCCGCACCGTCCGCGTTGTCCGCATGTCGGGAAGGATAACGCCGCACCACGGGCAATTCGCGCGACATATCCCTGCCCGCAACCTCCGGGACAGGTCGTGATGTCACCGTCATGTCGTGCGCGTCGCAATCGTCGCAGAGTCGTTCCTCCCGAATGTCAACGGCGTCACCAACTCGGTGCTTCGGGTGATGGAGCATCTCCGTCGTACCGGTCACGAGGTCCTGGTCGTCGCCCCCGACACCCCGCGTGGCCAGCCCGCCGCTGACCGGCTGCACGACGGCACCCGTGTCCACCGCGTGCCGTCCATGATGTTTCCGAAGGTCACCTCGCTGCCGCTGGGTGTACCGCGGCCGCGGATGGTGGGCGTACTGCGCGGGTTCGATCCCGACGTCGTGCACCTGGCGTCGCCGGCGCTGCTGGGCTGGGGCGGTGTGCACGCTGCCCGTCATCTGGGCGTCCCCACGGTCGCGGTGTTCCAGACCGACGTGGCCGGCTTCGCGCAGAGTTACGGCGTCGGCGTGATGTCGCATGCCGCGTGGGCGTGGACCCGCCGCCTGCACAGCAAGGCCGACCGCACCCTCGCGCCGTCCACCGCGGCGATGGAAGACCTTGTCGCGCATCGCATCCCCCGAGTGCAGCGGTGGGCGCGCGGGGTGGATGTCACCGGCTTCGCGCCGTCTGCGCGTGACGAGCAGCTGCACCGGACGTGGTCGCCCGAGGGCAAGCCCGTCGTCGGCTTCGTCGGCAGGCTCGCCCCCGAGAAGCACGTCGAGCGGCTCGTCCCGCTGGCAGAGCGCGACGACATCCAGGTCGTCATCGTCGGCGACGGCGTGGACCGGGCGAAGCTTGAGCAGCGGCTACCGCGGGCGGTGTTCACCGGTGCGCTCTACGGTGCCGAGCTCGCCGCGGCCTACGCCAGCATGGACGTCTTCGTCCACCCGGGCGAGCACGAGACGTTCTGCCAGGCGGTGCAGGAGGCGATGGCGTCGGGGGTGCCGGTGATCGCTCCGGACGCGGGCGGCCCGCGCGATCTCGTGGCCCCGTACCGCACCGGGCTGTTGCTGCCGGTGGCCGAGTTCACCGACCGGCTCTCGGAGTCGGTGAACCATCTCGTCGCCGAGCGGCGGCGCTACGCCGTGGCGGCGCGGCGCAGTGTGTTGGGCCGTACCTGGCCCGTGATCTGCGATGAGCTGCTCGGTCACTACGACGACGTGGTCGGCCGCCGAGGTGCGCGCGCCGCCTGAGTTTGCTCCCTGTCAGGGTGGGTATCTGCACCTGGCTGTGTCAGCTCGGGCGGGAAGCGGGGTTTGCGATGATCGGTGCGGTCTACGACGCCGCTCTCCGGGGGCAACGCTGCTGGGTTCGCGGAGCTGACTATCAGACGCGGGAACTGCCGGTGCAGCGCTGGCTCGGCGAGTGTGACGACGACCCGTGTGACGCCGCGCTGGTCGCCCGCTGTGAGGGCGCCACGATCGACCTCGGCTGCGGGCCGGGGCGCGTGATCGCCTGGCTGACCCGCCACGGAATCCCGGCGCTGGGTGTCGACCAGTCGGCCGTCGCGGTGGAGCTCGCCAAGCGCCGCGGTGCGCGGGCCTTGCGCGGCGACGTCTTCGACGAACTCCCTCGCGAGGGATGGTGGCAGACCGTCGTGTTGGCCGACGACAGCATCGGCATGGGGGCCGACCCGCTGCGACTGTTCAACCGTTGCCGGGCACTGGTGCGCGACGGTGGCCACTGCGTGGTCGAGTTCGACCCGGCCGTCAGCGGCACGGTGACGACGATGCAGCGTCTGGAGTCCGACACCGAGATCGGCCCGTGGTTCCCCTGGGCATCGGTGGGGCTCGACGCGGTCGAGGAGTTCGGTCAGCGAGTGTCGTTGCGTCTCAAGGATGTCGAAGTCTTCGGCGATCGCGGGATCGCCGAGCTCGCCGCCATCTAGCCCTGGGCCTCCAGGGCCACCGGCTGCCACTGCTCCCACGTCGCGAGCCGCTTCTCGTAGTCCGCCTTGGCCAGCTGCAGCGGCAGCTCGCCGAAGAACACCCGCAGCGGCGGTTCGGGGGCGTCGACGACCTTGAGGATGGCCCGCGCGGAGGCCTTCGGATCACCCGGGGCCGAGCTGCGCGATGCGCGCCACTCGTTGGCCTTCGCGTGGATATCGGCGTAGTCGGGAAGCTCTTCTGCGTGCTTGGCCGACGGGCCGGCCCAGTCGGTGGAGAAGCCGCCCGGTTCGACCAGCGTGACGTGCACACCGAAGTCGGCGACCTCCTGGGCCAGCGCCTGGCTGAAGCCCTCGAGCGCCCACTTGGAGGCGTGATAGATGCCGACGTTGGGGAACGCGGTGATGCCGCCGATGGAGGACACCTGGATGATGTGGCCGCTGCGCTGCGCCCGCAGGTACGGCAGCGCAGCCTGGGTGACCCAGAGGGCACCGAACACGTTCGTCTCGATCTGGTCGCGGGCCTCGGACTCGGAGAGCTCCTCGATGAAGCCGAACTGCCCGTAGCCGGCGTTGTTGACGACGATGTCGAGCCGGCCGAAGTGCTCATGGGCCTGCGTGACGGCCGCGAAGTCGGCGTCGCGGTCGGTGACGTCGAGGCGGATCGGAAGGAGAGCGTCGCCGTGCTTGGTGACGAGATCGTCGAGGGTCGACACGTCACGGGCGGTCGCGGCGACCTTGTCGCCGCGCTCGAGGGCCGCGATCGTCCACTCACGTCCGAAGCCGCGGGAAGCACCGGTGATGAACCACACTTTTTCGCTCATGGCCGGTTCAATGCCGGAGCTGCTGGCATCCATTCCCGAAATCGGGCGGTGATACGTTCGCGATTGTGAACCGTGCGTCGCTCGAAAAGGATCCTCATGAGGTCGCGTCGATGTTCGACGGCGTGGCGCGGCGCTACGACCTGACCAACACGGTGCTCTCGGGCGGGCAGGACCGTTTCTGGCGGCGGGCGACGCGTGAGGCACTGGGGATCGGTCCGGGTGATCGTGTGCTGGACCTCGCCGCGGGCACGGCGGTGTCGACGGTCGAGCTGGCCGCCTCCGGTGCGTGGTGTGTGGCGGCGGACTTCTCGGTGGGCATGCTGTCGGCGGGTGCGGGCCGGCCCGTGCCGAAGGTCGCGGGCGACGCGACGAGGTTGCCGTTCGCCGACGGCGTGTTCGATGCGGTGACGATCAGCTTCGGGCTACGCAACGTGGTGGACCACGTCGCAGGGCTGCAGGAGATGGCGCGGGTGACGCGCTCCGGCGGCCGGCTGGTGGTGTGCGAGTTCTCGACGCCGACGAACGGCCTGTTCGCGACGACCTACAAGGAGTACCTGATGCGGGCTCTGCCGCGGATCGCCCGCACGGTGTCGTCGAACCCCGACGCGTACGTGTATCTCGCCGAGTCCATTCGCGCGTGGCCCGATCAGGCCGAGTTGGCACGCCGCATCCAGGCCGCCGGCTGGACGGATGTGGCGTGGCGGAACCTGACGGGCGGCATCGTGGCGCTGCACGCCGCCACCAAACCCTGATCGCGCCCTGTTCGGCGAGCGCGCGGGTCTGCACGCAGACACGCCGCCATTTCTGTACTTTCGCGCGCGCTCGCGGCCCGCGAACGTAGCGTCACGCTCATGCCGAACGGACGCCACGCAGATCCCGACGCCACCCTCGCCACCGACCCGCGGTCGGACCCCCGCATGGTCGCCGCGTTCGCGGCGTTCGGTCTCGACGGCCGGCTCCCGTCGTCTGGCCTGAGCGCGGATTCGCCACTCGAGGACCGGCTCGCCTACGCGACGATGAGCGAGCAGGGCATCGGTGCGTTCTTCGGCGCCCTCGCAGCGGACATCGCGCAACCCGCGGGCGTCGTCACTGCGACCACGACGATCACCGGCGTCGACGGCAACGACATCACCCTGTTCATCAGCCGCCCCACCGACGCGGACGGCCCTCTCCCGGCGATCCTGCACCTGCATGGCGGCGGCATGGCGATCGCCAGCGCTGCCGACATGCCGTACGTCCGACTGCGCGAACACCTCGCCGCCACCGGCCTGGTGGTCGTCGGCGTCGAGTTCCGCAATTCGGGCGGTGCGCTCGGCCCGCACCCGTTTCCCGCTGGCCTCAACGACTGCGCCGCGGCCGCCCGCTGGGTTCACGAGCAGCGCGCCGAACTCGGCGTCAGCCACATCGTCGTCAACGGCGAATCGGGCGGTGGCAACCTGACTTTGACGTTGGCGCACAAGGCGAAACGGGACGGGTGGATCGGCGAGATCGCCGGCTTCTATGCGCAGTGCCCGTTCATCTCCAACAGGTGGCAGCAGACCTGCGACGATCTGCCGTCGTTGGAGGAGAACGACGAATACTTCGTCAGCCGTGAGCAGTTGAGCATCCTCGGCTCGCTGTACGACCCGCAGAAGCGTCACTCCGACGACGCGACGTGCTGGGCCTACGTCGCCAGCAACGGTGAATTAGCGGGTCTGCCAACGCATGTCATCTCCGTCAACGAGCTCGACCCGCTGCGCGACGAGGGGCTGCAGTACTATCGCAGGCTGGTGCGGGCGGGGGTACCCGCGGTGGGTCGCGTGGTGGCGGGTACCTGTCACGGAGGCGATCTGTTGCTGGCGAGGGCGATGCCGGAGGTGTTCGCGGCGAGCATCCGCGACGTCAGCGGCTTCGCCCACTCCCTGTCCTGACGCCCCGTTCCGCGAGCGCGCGCGTCTGCACGCCGCCACGCCGCGACATGCGTACATCGAGCGCACGCTCATCACCGACGAGCGCGCGAAGCCGACCAGAGCCGCGCCGACTCCTCGCCAACCCGAGCGTCGTGAATCTGCTGAAAGTTTCGCCCGCCCCGCGCGAATGTCGCAAGAACTGCTGCGGGACAACGGCTCTCGTCAAAACCGCGCGTCCATCGACACGGCCGCACGTGCACGAGGTCCACCTCCGCTCCGTCGGCGTCGTAGAAGTACGGCCCGCACAGGCGCCCGAGCCGGTACAGGCCGTCCTCGTCGCGCGTCCACACGAACGCCCCGTCGGCCACCGCCGCGAACCGCTCGACCCGTCGCTGCGGCACGTCGACGGCCCCGAACCCGCACAGTCCCAACTGCAGGGCGCGGTCGACGGCGAGCCAGGGGTCGAGGTCGTCACGGCGCGAGCGCATCGGCGCCCGGTACACGGACGTCACGTTCGCGGCCGACGAGCGCGCGCTGCGGCACGCGACACGCCACGTAGGTACGTACAAACACGCGCGCTCGCCACAACAAGCCTCACGTGAACGGGCGGCGGGCGTCCACGCGCTCCGACAGCCGCCCCGCGCCCCGCCACAGCCGCGCCACCGTGTCCGCGTCGTCCTCGGTGACGAAGTTGCCCATCACCCGGACCGCGATCGTCATCAACGCCGCCGAGCGCATCGCGAGCGGACCCGTCGCCGGCAGGAACCGCGGGAACGTCAGCAGCAGCGCCAGGCGCCGCGCGATCGAGAACCCGCGCGCGTAGTGCTCGTCCAGCACCGCCGGCCACGCCCGCGAATAGTCGCCGCTGCCCAGCATCGAAGCAGCCAACCGGCCGGTCTCCAGGCCGTAGTCGATGCCCTCCCCGTTCAACGGGTTCACACACGCCGCGGCATCGCCGATCAACATCCAGTTCGGGCCGGCCACCCCGGATACCGCCCCGCCCATCGGCAACAGTGCCGAGCGCGCAGCCCGCACATCCCCGTCGAACCCCCATTCGTCACGGCGCAGAGCAGCGTAATGATTCAGTAATGGGCGCAGTGCGGACTCCGACGGTCGCTTCGACGTCGCCAGCGCGCCGACGCCGATGTTCACCTCGCCGGTGCCCAGCGGGAAGATCCACCCGTAGCCGGGTAGCACCTCCCCTTCGGGGGAGCGCAGTTCCAGGTGTGAGGTGATCCACTCCTCGGCGTGCCGCGGGGTGGCGATGTAGGCGCGGATCGCGGTGCCGTACACGGTCTCTCTGTGCCACTGCCGACCGAGGACTCGCCCCACACCCGAGCGGACCCCGTCGGCGACGATGAGGTCGCGACACCCCACGACTTCGCCGTTGTCCAGCACGACGGCGGTGACGCGACCGTCCGAAGCACGTTGCACGTCAACGGCTTTCACGCCGAGCTTCATCTTGGCTCCGTCGTCGACGGCGACCAGCCGGATGCGCTCGTCGAGTTCGAGGCGCGGCACCGCGCTGCTGATCGGCGGGAACGATCGGCCGGGCCAGCGGACTTCGACGTCGGCGCCGAAGCCCGACATCCGTAACCCGTGGTGGGTGACCCGCCCGGTCAGCCATCCGTCGAGCCCCAGCCGCCGCATCTCGGCGATGGCCCGCGGGGTCAGGCCGTCGCCGCACGCCTTGTCGCGGGGGAACGTCGCGGAGTCGAGCACGAGCACGTCGTGGCCGGCGCGGGCGGCCCACGCCGCGGCCGCCGAACCGGCCGGGCCGGCTCCGACGACGACCACATCAGCGCTCGTGTGCATGGCTCCCAGTATGTTGGCTGTGTGAGGACACCGGCGAACGTGGTGGCGGGAGTGGACTTCGGCGATGCCGAGTTCGCCCAGGATGTCCGTGACGGAGTGGCCCGGATCGAAGCGCTGATGTCGGAGGAACTCGGCCGCGCCGACGAGTTGATGGCCGAGGCGGTCACCCACCTGTTCCAGGCCGGCGGCAAGCGGTTCCGCCCGTTGTTCACGGTGTTGTCCGCCCAGCTGGGTCCGGAGCCCGACTCCTGGCAGGTCACCGTGGCCGGCGCGGTCATCGAGCTGGTGCACCTGGCCACGCTGTACCACGACGACGTGATGGACGAGGCGCAGGTGCGGCGCGGTGCGGCCAGCGCCAACGCTCGCTGGAGCAACAACATCGCGATCCTGGCCGGGGACTACCTGTTCGCGACGGCGTCCCGGCTGGTCAGCCGACTCGGTCCGGAGGCGGTGCGGATCATCGCCGACACCTTCGCGCTGCTGGTCACCGGCCAGATGCGGGAGACCCGCGGCGCCGCCGAGCACGTCGACGAGGTCGAGCACTACCTGAAGGTGGTCTACGAGAAGACGGCGTGCCTGATCGCCGCGTCGGGCCGCTTCGGGGCCACGTTCTCCGGCGCCGACGACGAGCAGATCGAGCGCCTGGCCCGCCTCGGCGGGATCGTCGGCACGGCGTTCCAGATCTCCGACGACATCATCGACATCGACAGCGATCCCGACGAGTCCGGCAAGGTGCCCGGGACCGACCTGCGGGAGGGCGTGCACACGTTGCCGGTGCTCTATGCGCTGCGCGAGACGGGTCCCGATGCCGACCGGCTGCGTACGCTGCTGGCCCGCCCCCTCGAGACCGACGACGACGTGGCTGAGGCATTGCGTCTGCTGCGCGCCTCGCAGGGCATCGTCAAGGCGAAGGAGACGGTTGCCGAGTACGCGCGCCGGGCCGAGACGGAGTTGGCCGCGCTTCCTGACGGCCCGGGTCGTCAGGCGCTGGCCACGCTCGTGGACTACACGATCAATCGGCACGGCTGAGCCCGCCCGGAACCTGTGCGGCCTACTCGGGCGTTGGAGGGACGTATGAGTTCGTCAGGGGTGATTTCTTCAGGGGTGATGAGGAGGACCGGTCGATGACGTGGCATCCGCACGCCAACAGGGCGAAGACGTTCCTGTTGTTGGTGGTGTTCTCGGGACTGATCGTGGCCGTGGGCGCGATGTTCGGCCGCAACATCATGTTCCTCGCGGTGCTGTTCGCGGTCGGCATGAACGCCTACGTCTACTTCAACAGCGACAAGATGGCGCTCCGCGCGATGCACGCGCAGCCGGTCACGGAGATGCAGGCGCCGGTGATGTACCGGATCGTTCGCGAACTGGCGACCACGGCGCGTCAGCCGATGCCGCGGCTCTACATCAGCGATACGGCCGCCCCGAACGCGTTTGCGACGGGCCGCAACCCGCGCAACGCCGCGGTGTGCTGCACGACGGGCATTCTCGGCATCCTCAACGAGCGGGAACTTCGCGCGGTGCTCGGGCACGAGCTGTCGCACGTCTACAACCGCGACATCCTGATCAGCTGCGTGGCGGGCGCGATGGCGTCGGTCATCACCGCGTTGGCCAACCTCGCCTTCTTCGCGAGCATGTTCGGCGGTAACCGCGAGGGCGGCACGAATCCTTTTGCGATTCTTCTGGTTTCGCTGCTGGGCCCGATTGCGGCGACGGTGATTCGGCTGGCGGTGTCGCGTTCACGCGAGTACCAGGCCGACCAGTCCGGAGCCGAGCTGACGGGCGATCCGCTGGCTCTGGCGAGCGCGCTGCGCAAGATCAGTGCGGGCGTCGAACGCGCCCCGCTGCCGCCGGAGCCGCAGCTGGCCGACCAGGCGCACCTGATGATCGCCAACCCGTTCCGGTCGGGCGAGAAGATCGGCAAGCTGTTCGCCACCCACCCTCCGATCGCCGATCGGATCGCGCGGCTGGAGGCGATGGCCGGCCGGGGGCCGGGCCAGTACTGACGGGCCCGTCAGACTTTGGGTCTGGCGATGCGCGGCCCATGGCG
Organism: Mycobacterium sp. IDUB_1; assembly: GCF_055419625.1. Lineage (NCBI taxonomy): Bacteria > Bacillati > Actinomycetota > Actinomycetes > Mycobacteriales > Mycobacteriaceae > Mycobacterium > Mycobacterium sp. IDUB_1. The sequence continues at coordinate 1,504,175 of NZ_JBVAYA010000001.1, forward strand.
GGCCGCTTAAGGTGTGCGCGTGCTGACCCGCATCCTGATCGGCGTCGCGGCCGCGGCCGCGTTGGCCGCACCTGCCGCCGCCTCCGCTGACCCGTCACCGCTGAACGTCAATGCGCTGCCGCCGGTCAATCCGCAGCCTTTCGCCTCCTCGGACGGCGCCTGGTATTCGTTCGCAGCGCCCGGGGGAGTGACGTGCGTGATGGATCGTCAGACCGGCAGCTACGGGTGCAATGGTTCGTTGCCCGGGGCGCCCGGCGGAGCCAACGTGGTGACGGGCTGGGCGGGCGGGCCGCCCGGGTTCGCGCACGCCGACGGGCCGATGTACGGCGCGACGGCCAACCCGCAGCCGCTGCCGGTCAACACCCGGATGAGCTTCCGTACCGTCAGCTGTGGCACCGACGGCGTCATCACCTCGTGCACCAACACCGTCGATCAGTCGGGCTTCGTCATCAGTCCGACCGGCACCTACGCGTACTGATCGCTAACACTGCCCGCGCTGAAGGCGACATCTAGGCTGTGACGGTGTCGAGCAGAGCTTTCCTCGCAGCGGCGTGCCTTGCGGGTGCCGGTGTTCTCAACGCATCGGGTGTCGCCGCCGCGCAGCCACCCACCCCGCCGCCTCCTCCTCCGCCGGCCCCCAACGTGAACGCGTGGGCGCCGGCGAACCCGAAGGACTACGCGGTCCTGGACGGCTCGTCGTACGCATTCAGCTCCAACGGCCTGACGTGCGTGCTGCAGCGCTCGGGCGGCTACGGGTGCAACGGCGTCCTGCCGGGCGCTCCGGAAGGCGCCAATCTGATCAGCGGTGCTGCCGGCGGGGTGCCGGGCTTCTCGGTGGCCCCGGCCCCGATCTACGGCGGACCGGTCAAGGCGCTGCCGCCCAACTCGAGGCTGAGCTTCGGCGACGTCAGCTGCGGCGGTGACGGCACGCTGACGGCGTGCGTGGACAGCCGCAATCAGGCCGCATTCGTCGTCAGCCCGACGGCGTCCTGGGTCGTCAACGAGGTCAACCCGCTGCTGGCTCGCCCCGAAGGCACCAACCCCTACTTCAACTAGGAGCCTTCACCTAGAAGCCCGAGCCGTGTACCTCGTGGCCCGGCTTCTCCACCATCAACCCGTGATAGGCGTCCTCGACGGTCGATCCGTGGTTGACCACGCCGTCGACTTCCCGCGCGATCGGCATCGAGATGCCCAGCTCCTCCGCGAACGACATGATCACACTGGACGCCTTCACGCCCTCGGCCACCTGGTTCATCGACGCGATGATCTCGTCGATCGGCTTGCCCGAGCCCAGCTGTTCTCCGACGTGGCGGTTGCGGCTGCGCTGACTGGTGCACGTCACGATCAGATCGCCCATGCCGGCCAAACCCGCGAACGTGTCGCGGTGCCCGCCGAGTGCCTCGCCCATCTTCGACATCTCGCGCACCGCGCGCGCCATCACCATCGCGCGCGTGTTCTCGCCGATGCCGAGTGAGTACCCCATGCCGACGGCGATCGCGTAGACGTTCTTGAGCGCTCCGGCCATCTCCACACCGACCACGTCGTCGGTCGTGTAGGTGCGGAAACGCTTGGTGCGGAACAGGTTCGCCAATTGAGCTGCCAGGTGCTGGTCGGGCATCGCGAGCACCGCGGCGGCGGCGTAGCCTTCGGCGACCTCGCGGGCGATGTTGGGACCGGCCAGGATTCCGGCCGGATGTCCGGGCAGCACCTCGTCGACGACCTGGCTCATCCGGTAGTTCGTACCCTGCTCGAGACCTTTGACCAGTGACACCACCGGAACCCACGGGCGCAGCGACGCCGCCAATTCGGTGAGGACGCCCCGGAATCCGTGCGAGGGCACCCCCATGACGATCACGTCGGCGCATTCGGCGGCTTCGACGAAGTCGGTGGTCGCTTTCAGATCGTGGGCCAACTCGACCTCGTTGCCCAGGTACTTGGTGTTGCGGTGGTGCTCGTTGATGTCGTCGGCGGTCTCCTGCGAGCGCACCCACTGCAACGTCGGTCCGCGCCGGGCGCAGATCGAGGCCACGGTGGTGCCCCACGATCCGCCTCCCAGGACGACGACTTTGGGTTCGCGCTGTGCAGGTGCCATGGGAGATCACCCTAGGGGCGGCACCTGAGCGGCGAGGCGGGTTCCGAGCGATCGGTGCGTGGAGGGGTCCCGGCGCGTGGGCATAATGGTTGCGACGTTGCTGAGGGGGTCTTGTGTCGGTCACCGTGTCCACGGTCGAAGCAGCTGACCCGCAGGGCGTGACCGCAGCGGCAGAGCAGCTCGCCGGCCAGATCGCCGATCTCGACGCCGCCGTCGACGAACAGAAGCAGGCGCTGGTGCGTGTGCGTGCGGCCTGGAGGGCCGACGGTGGCGACGCTGCCGTGGCCACGGCCGAGGAGGGCCTCGCCCAGCAGGTGGAGCTGCGGACCCGGCTGGAGTCGGTCCGAGCCGCGCTGGCGACCGGTGGCGTGAACCTCGACGCGATCCGGGTCGGGTTGATGGAGCTCGTCTCGGCGCTGCGCGGCATGGGGTGGACGGTCACCGACGACGGGATCGCCGTCGCGCCGTTCTTCCCGCCGGTGCTCAAGCACTTCGAGCCGGGCTTCACCGCGGTCATCCAGCGGTTGCTCGCCCTGTTCGATCAGATCGACGGCACCGCCGCCGACGCGGTACGCGCCGCGGCCGAGCACTGATCCGTCGAACGTGGGCCTTGTGCACGCTTTACGGCGCTTTTGCGTGCACAACCCCCACGTTGGCGGTCAGCGGTAGTTGACGAACTGCAGCGCCACGTCGAGGTCGGCGCCGCGCAGCAGGGCCTGGACGGCCTGCAGGTCGTCGCGCTTCTTGGAGCTGACGCGAATCTCCTCGCCCTGGATCTGGGCCTTGACGCCCTTGGGGCCTTCGTCACGGATGAGCTTGGTGATCTTCTTGGCGTTCTCGCTGTCGATGCCCTGCTTGATGCTGCCGATGACCTTGTAGGTCTTGCCGGAGGGCTGCGGGTCGCCCGCCTCGAACGCCTTCATCGAGATGTCGCGCCGGATGAGCTTTTCCTTGAAGACGTCGACGGCAGCCTTGACGCGCTCCTCGGTGGAGGAGACGAGGATGATGCCTTCCTCGCCCTGCCACTCGATGGTGGTGTCGGTGCCCCGGAAGTCGAAGCGGGTGGAGAGCTCCTTGGCCGCCTGGTTGAGCGCGTTGTCGACCTCCTGGTGGTCGGCCTTGCTGACGATGTCGAACGATGAATCCGCCATGGACCCGTCCCTCCCTCGTGATCGATTGCTTGGCTCCATCTTGGCCGCACGCCTCGGCGCGGGCCACACCACCCTGGCGATTTGTCGTCGGGGTATGCCGTCGTTGTATCCTGCTGTGCGCGCTATACGCGAACCCGGCAGGTTGCCCGAGCGGCCAATGGGAGCGGACTGTAAATCCGTCGGCTAACGCCTACACAGGTTCGAATCCTGTACCTGCCACGCTGGTCAGGCCCCCTTTCGAGGGGGCCTGACGTGTTCGAACGACAGCGAGATTGTCACGGATTGTCACAAGCCGCGCGTAACTCGCGGGACAGAACGGGCCGGGGGTCGATATCCATGCCGCAGAGCCGGGTAAGAGCTCAACTGCTCGAACTGCTCGAGGAGCAGCTCGACTTCCTCCGCTCCTCAAACCAGCTTTACGACATGGGCCGGCTCAACGAAGCGAAGCGCATGGCCGTGTCCATCCGGGTACTTCTGCACCACACCGCCAACTCCGCCGCTTTGATCAACCAGCTCGGGATCGACCAGACCCTGACGTGGCTCGACACGGCGAACGCCATCAATCCCGCCAACGTGTTCTCCACCCCCGGACTGACCCTCTTCCAGTTCGGTGGTAACGGTCAGATCTACGTTCCTGCGCTGGGCTCACGTCCAGGCAAGGTCAGGGTTCCCTTCGTGGATTGGTGGACTACCCCCGTCATCAAAGACACTCAAGGGCGTCTCTTTACGCGCAAAAAGCTGGTCCTTGCGTTGGTCAACGAGGAAGGCGGCGCGCACGTCGACCCCGAAATCAGCAACGCATACGACGCCCTCGCCAACAGCAACTCGCTGGGGTGGATCATCGTCGATGAAGCGACCGGCACCGAAGCGCCAGCAAGCAATCCTGTGTTCCCGTCGGTACGGCAGATCTCCTACGAAGTCATCGAATCCGTTGAGCAGCAGCGCAACTTGATCTTCGGCCCTTAAGTCAGGTCCGGGAACTGAACGCGGAGAAGCTCTTGGACGCGCTGATCAAAGCTTCCGGCTGCGAGTGCACGTAAGTGGCCATCGTGAAGGCCTTCGATGCGTGGCCGAGCCACGCGGAGATCACCGCGATGGGCACGTTCTCGAGATGCATCAATGTGCCGCAGGTGTGGCGGGCGTCGTGGAGTCGGATGTGTCGGACGCCGGCGGCCTTGAGAGTGCGTGCCCACCTCGAGGTCAGCGCGTGTGGGCTGAGCGCCTCGCCGGCTTCGTTCACCACGATGTACCCGCTGGCTCGATAGGCCTCGCCCAGGGCCAGGCGGTCGGAGGCCTGAATGCGGCGCGCGGTGCGCAGCCCGGCGACGAGGTGGTCAGGAATCGGGAGCTCGCGGCGGCTGGCCGCCGACTTCGGGGTGTCCTCGACGAGGTTCTTCCCGAACCGCAGACGGGTGTGCTCGACTCGGAGCAGCCGGGCGTCGAGGTCGACATCGGACCAACGCAGGCCGGCGACCTCGCCGCGGCGCAGCCCGGACAGTGCGAGCTGCCAGGCGATCGCGTATCGGTCGCCGTCGATGTGGTCGAGCACCTGCTGCAGCTCCGCCGCGGTGAGCGTGTTCGGTGGCTTCGGCGCCGAGGGGATGCGATCCACGAGTTCCGCTACATTACGCACGGCGTGGCCTTGGCGGACCTGATCCTTCAGCACCGCGGTCAACAGGCCGAGAAGGTAGTTCACCGACCGGGGCGACCACGGTTTCATCGTGGCGCCGGCCGCGGTGGTGCCGCCGCCGGTGCGCAGCGCGACCACGAGGTCGTCGATGTGCCGCTTCGTCAGCCTCTGAACCTCGACGTCGCCAAGCACCGCGGTTGCCGCGGCCAGTTTCGTCCGATGGCCATGCAGCGTCGACGGTTTCAGTCGGTGCTTCGACCTCAGCCAGTCTTCGCACGCCTGCGCCACCGTGGTCTTGCTTGGGTGGACGTACATGCCGCGGGCGACGTCGCCGCGGATCTCGTCGAGCGCCGCGCGCGCCTCTCGCTCCGTCCGATAACGCTTCCTCAGCTGCTTGCGCTTCCCGTCGACGACACCGACGTCGACGGTGAGTTGGTATCGCACGACCGGGCGGCCACCGGCGCGCGCGGCGAGCTCAACCCGCTTGATCTGCGGCGGCAGCTGACGGCGCTCAGGCATGTTCCGATGATGACGTACCGGACTTCGGACGGAGGCGGTTCGCCCTCGGCGGCCGCGCAGCTGGACCACCGAGAGCTAAGGCGCCAGCACAGTCCGGACTGTGTCGCACCCTCAAGCAAACGCTTACCCACGTGCTCATCGCTCACACCTCCGAGCCCGAAGACGTTGCAGCCGTGCGACGGTGACGGACGCGTAAGCTAAAGCTCGTTCAGTAGCCAGCAATGTGTTCAACACTTGGTAGTACCGCGTCGGCGTCAGCCCCATCGCGCGGATGGCGTCCTCCTTGCCCGCCGCGGTATTCCACCACTGTTGCTCGAGGTCGAGGATGTCGCGCTCGCGATCGGTCAGGGTATCCATAGCCATTGGTCCTCCAGGCGGTGCTCGAGTTCGGCGACCTCGATCGGGTCGAGGTCATTCATGCGGGCGGCCAGCATCGGCGGGTCGACCCAACAGTGATCGGCGATGTCCGCGGCGAGTCGGGTCGAGCAGGCGCGCAAAGCGTCAACGAGATCGGGCAGCTCGATCAATCGACGTGCCGCAGTGCGCTCGACGAGCGTTTCTTCTCGGGCTCGCAGCGCGGCGTCGGCTGGAAACACTCGGCGTTCGTCGTGCACCAGCTCGTGAGCAACGGTGCAGCGTCGCTCCACCTGCAGCTGGTGGCGATCGATGTAGATCACGTCACCGCGGATAGTGCCGCGCCGGCCAGTTGGTAGATCGACGAACTCCACGGTGAGGTAGGTGCGTCGACTGAGATCCCCCCACGGGTCGTACTTCCCCATGGGTTCGGACGGTAGGGGACGGGTCTGACAATGACAGCAAACGCCCAGGAGTTTCCTAGATTCAGGGGGAGTCGGGGTGTTCCTCAACCTCGTCTTGCTTGCGACGGCGACGGGCACCCTCAGACTCGGGGGTGGCCTCGCGCGCGGCGGCCGGTAATGACACTCCATGGATGGGGTCGACCCCGTCGACAGGCTCGGCGCTCAGTCTACGAACTTCGCCCGACGCCGCGTCGTGCTCTGGGGAATTGCCGCTGGGCACGAGGTCTGCCATCGCCTCCGTCACACCCTCGACATCGGATACCTCGCCGCGGCGGAGGAGTTCGATGAACCGGTCGTTGAACGCACCCCAGTGCACATCGTGTTCGCGCGCCCACGCGGCCGCGTCGAACAGCACGTCACCGACGCCGAGGCGGTGTGCCTCGACCATTATCACCTCCTGCTGATCCCACAGAGCTTCCGTAGTCCGGTTTGCTGGGTCGTCGGCAGCGTCTGTCTCAGCGACCATGGATCGGATCAGCTCGTCGACAGCACGCCGCTGACGGGCGGTCATGCGGTCGGCTTCCGCTGGGGGAGTCCAAGGCTCCCCCTCGCCGATGCGAACCTTGGCCGCCTGGCGCAGCTTCTGCAGCGGAATGCCGGTGACGGTGGCCAGGGAGCGGAGCGTCTTTTCAGTCGGCCGGCCATGGGTGCCGGCCCAGTAGGCGGCGATGGTCCCGTATCGAAGATCGACGCCGGCGTCGTCGGCCTTTTCAGACGCGCGCCGCGCGGAGATGCCACTTGCGTTGAGGAGGTCGCTTAGTGCGGTCACGGGTTACAACTGTTCCTTGCTTGCCGCTTGTTCGAATAATCGGAGTGTAACTCTCGGAGTTACAAATTTGCGTCTTGTGATTCGCAGACCTGCAGGGCAACAGCAATTACACCCCTTGCGTGATGTAACTAGTTCCAGTTACATTCGCTTGGTGCTTGACCAAGCGACAATCAAGGAGTTACTTTGAGATCACACATTCGTTCGAACGACCCCGGGAGGCTCTGGGTGCGGCTCATCAGCAAGCAGGCGTTTCGCCAATACATGGACTATCGCGACATGACGAACGAGAAGCTGGCCGCCGAATCTAAGACGTCCGTCGCCACGATCGCTTTCCTGCGATCCACCGGGAAGAGCGCCCGAGACACCGTGAGCCCGGCCGCCGCTCGCCGAATCGAAAAGGCGCTCAACGCACCTCCCGGGTCTCTTTTTTCGGCCCAGGTGCTTGTCGCTTCGGGAATCGATAAGCAAAGGAAAACGGCATGACCCCGCAGCTGTTGACCGTGTCTGAGACCGCGGTGGCGATGGGTGTCTCGAAACCGACTGTGTACCGCTTGTTTGCTGCGGGTCAGCTCAAGTGGGTGCAGGTGGGTTCCCATCGGCGCGTAACGCCGGGTGCGATCGAAGAGTTCATCGCCGCGCACACAGAGCAGGCCAGCGCATGACCGCCGCGATGCTGGCCGTGCTGCCGGTGGCGGGTGTGCTGTTCGGTGCGCGCGGGTTTCGTCGCCGCTGGAAAGCGGCCTCCGCGCGCGTCGACGCCGAAATCGCGTTCCTCCGCACCATCCCCGGCGGTGACCAATGACCGCCCCGGTCACGCACGACGGGGATGAACGGATGGGCCTTCGACGCGGAATCGAGTCGCTCGAGGGACTCATCGGACATGTCACCTTCGCCGACGCATTCCGGTGCAGCCAGTGCACTTCCGACGAAGGCAGCCGCAAGCACCGCGGCACCCACGCCATGGCGAAAAGCCGGAGCCGGCGAGATGAGCGGACCGCTCAAATGGCGGGTCGGCTAGCCGCCAAGGTTGGCGACGATGCGCTCTATCCGCTGTTGGCGTTCTGCGAGATCGGATATAGCGCTGGCCAGCTGACCCAGGCCATCGGCAAGCTGCTTGTGGAATTCGCTCGGTCCCGCCGCGCGATACGCCGCCCCGAAGGTGGCGTAGGCGGTATCGGCGTGGTGAACGGCGTCAGCCATCACGATCTCCTTACGTCTGCACGGGCTGTCACCCGTTATGTAGCCGGCGCGATCCTTACCGCGTCTCGGTGGTTGCAGCGTAGGGCGGGGTTCCGACGCGCCGCGGTTCCGCGGCCGTCTGACTCCACTTCGTTCCGACTACTCGATGATTTCGAACGCGGCGTAAGCGCCCGGGTCGATTACAGCCCAGCCCGTGCTCAAAGGCAGGCTCACCGAGTCGCCCGGACGGCACTGGAGCAGCTGACCGCCAACCTCCGAGGGGTCAAGGCTGTCGTCGAGGGTCCATTCGATCGCCTCGGTCGAGCCCTTCGGGAAAGCCTTCAGTACGGCCACGGTGATCTCCTCGCGTTGCACGGGCCTATGCCCCGTCGTGTGACCGGCGCGGTCCTCGCGGCGCGCCTGCAGTTGCAGCGTAGGGCGTGGAACCGGCCTTGCGGCGGTGCGCGATGACCGTGTCTCGTCGCCCGCTGCACTGTGCGCCCGCCGCCCCGTACCCGCCGTGCGGGCTGATCCATCACCGTCCCGGATCCAAGGTCCAGTGGCAGCGGTGGCGTGACGGCCGATTCGACACCGTCACCGGGACTGTCCGCTCCCACCGTGATCGGGTCATCACGATCGCCGCTGAACCCGACGGCCGCCCCCTCACCACCTCTTGCGGGCACGTCACCCCGGCGGAGGTGTCCACATCATGAGCTCAGTTGCCTTCCAGCTTCGCGATGCGTCGGACAAGGTGCTGGTTCTGCGCCTCGAGGGCCTTCACCGCGGCGGCGAGCATGCCCAACTGACCGACGGCCACGTATCCGTACGGAGCCTTCCCGGCATGGCTGGCGGTGACGTGTTCGAAACCGTTGATGACCATCTTGTAGATCGGGAATTCGTCGAGCGGTCCAGCGTCGATGAGCGGTGGCTCGTCAGGGCGCACGCGGACGAACGATTCAAGGTCAGCCAGCCCGGAGATGAGCACGTCGTCTGTCGTCCACTCTCCACTGTCGATTCGTCTTTTTGCTTCGGCGCTGATCTCCAAGTAGTCCGGGACGTTCAGTTCGTGCGGCATGGTGTTTCCCCCTCGTTGGTTGGTGTCATCACCACGGTAGGAGACTTCGCGACGCTGTCGGCCGAATTGGCGGTGGCTTGATGTTCGAGAGGTTCACTGGCCGCGCGAAGCATGTGATCACCGCCGCGCAGGACGTCGCCCGTAGCCGCCACCACCCGCGCGTGGAGAACGCGCACCTGCTCATCGCGCTCGCCGCGTGCGATGGTGTCGCCGGCCAGGTCCTCGCGGATCTCGGTGTCACCCCCGACCAGGTTGTCGTCGAGGCGTCCGCGGTCGCGCAGGAACTTCATCACATCCCGATGTCCGGGCCTGTCAAGGATGCGCTGCACCGTGCCTGCGCGCTGGCGACGAACCTCGAGCACGACTCGGTGGGTACCGAGCACCTGCTGCTGGGGTTGTTCGCCTATGACGACGACCCGGCGATCGCCGGGTTGTTGCGCGACGTCACACCGAAAACTGTTCGCGCTGAGACACTTCGACACCTCGCCGCGCTCGCGCCGGCGCCAGACCCCGCGGTGGACCCCCCGGCCGCGGACCCCTCGGAGACTCCCCGCTCCGAGGACGGGACCGGAACCCCTTCTTCCCCCCCTGGGGGTTCCGGTCCCACCAACCTCGCCGTTCTGCGCGGCGCCGTGTGCTCGGCGCGTGTCGCGGTCCTCGACGCCCAGGCGGTATTGATCGCGGCCGAGCGGGCACTGATTGAAGCCGAAGGTCACGATCTGGCTCAGGCATCCATGCGGGCCGGCGCCGACGCCACCACCGCGTTCGGCGCGGCGTTCGCAGCATTCACACGCGACCCGTCCGGTCTGCACTCCACCCCATAGAAGCGGCCCGCCCAGCGGTGCAACGCGGGGCGGGCCATCGACAACGACAGGAGCCGAAACGCCGTGTCAATTAGCAGCATAGAGCGCCACGAAGACCGATGGTCTGGGATACCGACGTTCCCCACCCCACCGGGAATGTTCATGCCCGCCGTCGACGGCGACATCGCGCAGCTCGACGAGCTCGCCGACCGCATCTTCGACACCCTCGCCGCCGGCGTCCCGTTGCGCACCCCCCGCGCCGCGGTCCTCGACCGAGCATGGCTGTCGATCGCCGCGCTCCGCTCCGTCGCCGCGACCCTCACCTGGCCGGCGGATGACGCCGCCACCCAGCTCGCACAGTGGAAGGCAGCAGCGTGACGTACGCAGTTATCACCACATTCATGGCCGTCGTGCTCGGCGTCCCCACCGCCCCCGGCCTGCACAGCAGCCGCCGCGCACCCGGCCCCGGCGTCACCCCGCCGGGTCGCCTCATCGACGGCGGACGCGTCATGGACCCCGACCGGCTCCGACGGGCGGTCGACTAATGGCCCTCACCGCGAAGCAACTCGCCTGGGACGCATACAAAGCCGCGCAACGCGACGAACGCCGCCGGCCGAGCGTCAAAGATCCGCGGCTCAGCGTTCCGCAGACAGGCAGCTTCTACCGCGACCCCCGCCGCGGCCGCGGCGTCCGCACCCCCGTCATGCCCGCCGGCACGATGCGCGGACGGTGCCCTGCGTGCCCGCACGGCTGGAAACACCACAGCAAAGCCGGCGGATGCCGCACCGTATGCCCTTGCACGAACGGGGCGAACCGATGACCGATCTCACGCTGATGCATTACGCCGGCGCGCCGTTGACGTTCGATCCGGAGCGCACCTACACCCAGACGGACCGCCTGTTCTCCTACGGCAAGCCGATCGGGTTCTGGGTCAGCATCCAGGGCGAAAACGACTGGCCGGCGTGGTGCCGCTCCGAAGAGTTCCGCGTCCACACGCTCGCCGCCGCACACCGCGTGGTCCTCGCCGACACCGCCAAGGTCCACGTCATCGACTCCCCGTTCGCATTGGACGCGTTCACCGGAACCTACGCGGTACAAGGCGAATTCGATCGCGGACTGCCTTGGCGTGAAGGCGATCACCGGAAGTGGTCGATCGACTGGCGTCAGGTCGCTATGGACTGCGACGGCCTCATCGTCGCTCCCTACCAGTGGTCCTGCCGGTACGACTACGACTGGTACTACGGCTGGGACTGCGCCAGCGGCTGCATCTGGAACCTGTCAGCCATCGCATCCGTCGAACCGGTCGACGCCGAGGCGATCGCATCATGACCGATACCTACGTGATCACGCTGCACGTCGGCGAGATGTTCATCGACCCCGAATACCAGCGGGAGCTCGACGCGCCCCGGGCACGCAAGTACGCCGCCGAGTGGGACCGCCGCCTCGCCGGCATCCTCGAGGTATCCGACCGCGGACCCCAACCCGACCACGTCGCCCGCTACGCCATCATGGACGGGCAACACCGCTGGGAAGCCGCGAAGCTCCTACCCGACCCGCCGCTGCTCGTCGTCAACGTCCACGAAGGCCTCACCGTCGCTCAAGAGGCCGACCTGTGGGACCGACTGAACCGCGAACGCCGCCGCCCCTCCACCTGGGATCACTGGCGGGCCCGCCGCAGCTCCGGCGACCCCCATGTGATGGCCATCGAAAACACCGTCACCGCTTGCAAACTCGTCATCTCCGAACGATCAGTCGACGGGAACATCCGCTGCATCGCGACGATGGAGAAAGTTGTCGCGCTCGGCGGCACCGAGCTCCTCGAAGACACCCTGCTGCTGCTCGCCGAGATCTGGGGGCGTCGCCTCGACGCGTTCGACGCGCCGATCGTGCACGGCCTCGCGATGGTGTTGCACTTCCTCGACGACCGTATCGAACGGAAACGCCTGGCCGAAGCGTTGATCGACGTGTCGCCGCGCCAGGTGAAAGCCCGCGCGCAGGCCATGCGAGAAACGCAGTCCGGATCGCTGGGCAAGCTCGCCGCGCTGACGATCGTCGGGTTCTACAACGCCCAACCCGGCCGCAACCTCACCGTCCGTCCCTCCGACCTCGAGGTGAAGAAAGCCAAGCCCGCCGCCGACGGTAAGGCGGTGGCGTGATGCGGAACCGGCACAGCTACGCCGACTGCGACATGTCCCAAGTCGACCTGCTGGCAGTGGAATTCGTGTGCAACGGCACCCGCATGCGGCTCAACGCCGACGAACGCGTCTACGCGGTGAAGCTCCTCGGCGGCATGGTGAAACCCCACGACCTCGCCGACCGCATGTACACCTACGAACGCGAGATCAACCGCATCATGATCGCGACCGGGGCGCAGCTGTGCCCGGTCTGCCGGCAGTACACGTTCATCGACGACGGCGTCTCACGGCGGCACCTGGACTTCCGGCAGGGCCAGGACCAGGTGCTGTGCCGGATGAGCGGCCACCGCGTCGACGACGACGCGATCGTGCACCAGACCCGACGCGGCCGCCGCGGATGGGAAGCCATCGCACGCGACCACCAGGTGGCCTCATGAGCGGTACGAAGCGCATGGCGCGGCGATCACGCGGCTTCTTCGGCATCGTGGTGCACCGCCCGAAGTCCGAGGTGAACATCGGAACACTCTGGCGCACAGCGTTCCTGTACGACGCCGCGTTCATCGGAACCGTCGGCGCACGCTACGATCGGCAAGGCTCCGACACACCGGGCACCCCGAACCACCTGCCCCTCGTGACGTACACCGACGTCGACGACCTGATCGAGCACCTGCCTGAAAGCTGCCCACTCGTCGGGGTGGAGCTCGACGAGCGCGCGGTCCCGCTGCCGACGTTCACGCACCCCGCACGCGCGGTCTATCTGCTCGGCGCCGAGGACCACGGCCTGCCCCCGGCCGTGATGGCTCGCTGTCACCACGTCGTGCAGATCCCCGGTGTTCGCGACTGGTCGATGAACGTCAGCGCCGCCGGGTCGATCGTCATGTACGACCGGTTCGCGAAGGCCTCCGCGATCAGCCAGCGGGCGGTCTCATGAGCATCCGCCACATCGGCGTCTACACCCCGGGCGACCCGGGCTGGATCGCCCCGGGATCAGTGCAGCACCGCTCGATGATGAGCCCGTCGAAAGTCGCTGCAGTGCTGGGCTTCTCCCGCTGGCAGTCACCCTACGGGCTGTGGCACGAGATGAAGGGTCTCGTCGAGCCGGACGGCCCGAAAGACATCTACGACGTCGGGCATGACGTCGAGCCGTACGTCGCGAACCGGTGGCGCCGCCTCAACCCCGGATGGCGGCTCTCCCCGAACGAAGTGCAGTACGTCGTCGACCCCGACCACTTCGGGTTCCCCGCCGTCGCGACCCCAGACCGGCGCGCATCCCGCGGCCGCTCCCGCCGCGTCCTGCAAATCAAGATGGCACGCGACCTCACCGATCTCGAGAAGTTCGGCGACGACCTCACCGGCGACTGCCCACCCGACTACGCCGCCCAGGTGCTGGCCGAGATGCTGTTCACCGGCTTCACCCGCCTGCCCGGCCATCTGATGGTGTGCGGCCCGTTCTGGACTGAACGGTGCTACCCGATCGAGTACGACGCATCCGTGGCCGCCTACATGCTGGCCGAGATCCGGAAGTTCTGGGAATCACTCGCCTCGGATACGCCTCCGCCGCTGGACAACTCGGTCGCCACCTACGAGACAGTGCGGAAACTGCACCCCGACATCACCCCCGAAACGTCGGTGCAGCTCGACCCGGCGATCGCGGTCGAATTCCTCGACGCCCACGCCGGCCAAGAGGACGCGAAGAAACGCCTCACCGGCGCGAAAACCCGGGTCCTCGACGCGATGGGGGACACCGAAGCCGCGCTCGTTGGCGCCCTCCAAGTCGCGAAACGGTCTCCCCACGCGTCGGGCTCGGTCGCCCTCACCAAGGCCCGCAAGATCACCGCCGACGACATCCCCACGGAAGGAACACCGCAATGAGCACCCAGACCACCAACCAGGACGATGTGAGCATCGGCCCGAACGTCGACGCCGCACAGCCCCCGGCCACCAAGGCAAACGCCGAAGTCGCAACCGTGCCAGCACGATTCGACGAGTTCGAGCTGGCGGTGCGCCGAATGCTCGGCCTCGAAGACGCCTCCGACGGCGAGATGCGGCTGTTCCATCACGTGTGTCAACGCTCCGGCCTCGACCCGTTCAACAAAGAGATTTACATGATCGGCCGCAACACCGAGGTGGGCTCCTACGAGCCTGTCAACGCGAACGAGCCGGACGGGCAAAAGCGCAAGGTGATGCGCTGGGTCACCAAGTACACGATCCAGGTGGCGATCGCCGGCTTCCGCCGGCGGGCCCGCGAGCTGTCCGCGATCCTCGGTGTCGAGTACGAGCAGGCCGACCCGCTGTGGTGCGGTGACGACGGCGTATGGAAAGAGGTGTGGCCCGAGAAGACTCCGCCCACCGCAGCGAAGTTCACCGTGTTCCGCGACGGCAAGCCCTACTCGTTCGTGGCTCACTACTCGGAATTCGTGCAGGAGTCCGGGTCCGGCGCTAACCGTGGCCCGAACTCGATGTGGACGAAGATGCCGCGCAACCAGCTCCGAAAGTGCGCGGAGGCCAACGCTATCCAGATGGCGTTTCCCGAACAACTCGGCGGCCTCACCCTGGACATCGCCGCGCAGGGCGACGTCATCGACTCGGCCGGGAACACGCTGACACAACCGCAGCGCCGCGGGCCGCAGCCCGCGCGCGGTGTCGACGCGCTTCGCCAGAAGGCGGCCGACGCGCAGACATCCGCTCAAGAGCAGCCCGCCGCGCCGGCAAGGGACAGCTTCTCCCCGTCCGCGCGGGAGAAGTGGCTGAAATCGATGTTCGCCCACCTCAACGAGGGCGACTGCACGGGCCGCGACGACCAGCTCATCGTCATCTCTGCCCTCGCGGGCCGCACCGACGCCGACCAGCTCGAGCACCGCGACGCCGTCACCGACGAAGAGCTCCGCAATGTTGTCAACGCGCTCGCCGAAGCGAAGAAGGCCGGCACCCTCGCCGCGGTGATCACCGACATCCTCAACTCCTACGTGCAGCGCCAGGCCGAAGCCGACGAGGCGCAACAGTGAGCAGCGACGACACCGCCCCGCCGACCACGCTGAGCATGGATCAGGCCATCACCCAGTTCTTCGACGGCTACGTATCCGGGATTGCCTCGGCGCTGGTGAACTTCAGCAACGCGACCAACGCGCAAGCCATGGCGATCTCCATGCGCGCAGCCGACACGTTGAGGGGTGACCCGCTCGCGATGGACGCGGTGCGCGCCGCGATCGCGCTACGGCTTGCCGGCGGCAAACCCGCACCGATCGCGATGACGGCCTACGGGGTGACGGACTGATGACCGAGATCCACACGCCGAGCTGGCATTACCAGCAGGCCGACAAGCTGCTCGCGACGGTAGCCGACTCGGACCCGTCGACCGAGCGGGCGTTCGTTGTCAACGTCACCTCACGGGCGCACGTGCACGCCATCCTCGCCACCGTCCCGCCCACCATCGCCTCCGGGCCCACCCCATTCCCGCTGCCGCGCCGCGAAACCACCCACACCCCCGTCTGAAAGGCCCCCACCCTCATGGCACTGATCACCGACCAGCCCGACGACCTCGCATCCACCAACGCGCTCGACGACATCGACGACCCCGAAACCGACGACGCCGGCCTCTCGATCGACCGATACCTCGCGTTCGGCACTACCCCCCGAGCCATCACCAACCCGCCCAAACGCGGCCACGTCGTCACCTACCAAGTCAAGGTCGAATGCGTAGGGGAGAGCTGGAAAGAACGCTCCGACGGAGAAATCCGCTACAGCTCTGACCTCAACATCCTGTCCGTCGCCCGGATCGGCGAAGAACTCCCGCCCGACTTCAAGTCGAAGAAACAGCAGGACGCCGAAGCGAAAGCCGCCGCGAAAGCCGCCGCGAAAGCCGCCGCGAAAGGCCGCGGGCTGTACGACAACCCGGACGAACCCCCCATCCCCGGGACCGAGCCCGGCAGCGACAGCACCGAGGGCGACGGTGACGGCCAGCCCGCCGACGCCGAGCCCCCGGCCGGCGGCACCGACAGCGGCGTCGAGGCGCCCGAGTTCTCCGACGCGAAGAAGACCGAACCGAAGAAACGCCCCGCCCCCCGCACCGGCCGCGGCCGCCTCAAATCCGTCGACAAAGACCCCACCATGGCCGCCGAAGCCCGCGCCGAAGCACGAGCCGAGGGTGACGAGTGATGCCTGCAGAACCGTTCTCGCTCAGCGCCGACGAGCACGAGGCCGTGGTCAACGTCCTCCGCTACACCGACAGCGTGCCCGACCGACGATCGGGTGAACCTGATCGTCGCCGCCATCAACCGGGTCCGCATCGACGTCCCCGGCACCGTCCGCCGCAACCCCGAGACCGGCGAGATCGCCATCCTCTGCAGTGGCGGTCAGGACGCACCCGACACGTGGCGGATCATCAACCCCCACCGCGACGGCATCACCGACCCCTGGGTGACACCGGCGACGTGGCCGCGGGTCTTCCGGCCCGGCGACTCCGTCGTCGACGCCCAGGTCGTCGAGGAGCCCCCGTTCTGATGGCCGGCACCACGAGCGATCGCAGCGATCCGCGCCTCACCCACGGGGCTGACACCGAACCCAGCCCGCAAGCCGACGTGTACCTCGTCGCCACCGCGGAAGAACGCGCGAAAGGCTTTGTCCGGCCGGTGCGCCGCACCTACGTGCACGACACCTGCAGCGTGGCCACCACGATGAGCCAGGACATCGCCGAAACTTACGCTCGCGACCCGCAGTTCTACGGCGCCACCTACTGCATCGGCTGCCGAATGCATCTGCCAGTCAGCGAATTCCGCTGGGATGACGGATCGAGGGTCGGGTCGTGAGCGAGACAGTCGAGCAGGCGCAGGACCGCTACCAGGCCGCATTACATGCGATGCAGACCGGGGTGAAAGCTCTCCGAGAGATCGAAGGCGGCGGCGGGGGAGACGCGTCCGAGACGGGCCCCAAGCATCTGCGGGTCGGCGTCAACTCCGCCCTGATCAGTAGTTCCGCCGTCGTGCAGCTGCTCATCGAGAAAGGCTTCATCACCGAGCTCGAGTACTTCACCAAGCTCGCCGACCTCACCGAGGCCGACGTGCACTCCTACGAGCAGCGCCTCAGCCAGTACTACGAACGGCCGGTGACGCTGCAGTGAAACCGGTCATCGTCAACGCGCTCTGGCTGACCCGCGTCGCGTTGCGCGCTGTCGACATGCTGCTCACCCACCTCGCCGAACACCCCCACATCGACGAACCCCTCCCCGACACACTCCCCGCCGAGCCGCGCGGCATCTACAGCCACGACGAAGTATCCGCCGCCATCGAAGACCTCTGGACCCACCGCTAGGAGCCCCCGTGCTGGACATCGACATCAAACCCCGCGCCGACGCCAAAGTCGACCTCTACATCACCGACGGCGGCAACCACGAACCATTGGCCAACACGTCCCAAGGCTACGAAAACCACGGTGATGCAGTTGAGTTGGCTGAACGGTTCTTCGGACCCGACGCCCGCGACGAGAAACTCGACGGCATCCGTCAGGCCCTTGTGTCGGCGCTCGACAACGGGGTCAGCCGCATCGAACTGATCACCCAGATCCGCCGCATCCTCGACACCGGACCGTCGGTCGAACCCGTCCGCCTCACCATCCACTGGCGCAACGGCACCACCGACCGCCGGCAACTCCGATGAGGTGGTTCTACCGCGGCCGCCACCGCGCTGGCCCGCACAGCATCCTTGTCACAGACATCGCCGAACAACTCGCCAGCGAAGTCGTTGACCGCATCGTCAACTGGGAAGTACTCGGCGACGGCACCATCGTCATGCGGAACGTGTTCGTGTCCGTGCCCGTGTACGGGATCGATGAGTCGGTCGAGAAGGCGTACGTGACGATCACGCCGCCCGCCAGCTTCATCACCAACATCCCCGCGGCGCTCTTTGAGCAACCCCTACTCGGCGACGGCCCCGCCGCCGACACCACCCAACCCCTCGCGGTGACGAACTGATGGGCTACGACTACGAGATCCACGTGTGGCAACGCGGCATCGGACCGCGGCCCGGCGTCTACCAATGGCACCCCGTCTGGTCAGGCAACAGCCGAATCCGACTGCTACTCGCGCTGATCCCCGCACTGGCCGCGCGCCGTGACCGCCCACTGAGGGTGATCTACCGATGAAGGCGTTAACCGTGATGCAGCCCTGGGCGTGGGCCATCTTCAACGGTAAGAACATCGAGAACCGCACCCAACAGTGGAGCTACCGCGGACCGCTCGCCATCCACGCCGGCGCACGCTGGTCCGAACGCGGCGAACAGCACCCAGAGCTCCGCCACGCGTTTCGCCGCGCAGCACCCGGGTACAACGGCGGCCGCCTCCCGCACTGGATATTCACCATGCACGGCGAGCACCTCACCGGCACAGGAATGTCGGCGATCATCGGCGTGGTCGACCTCGTCGACGTCCACCCGGCCGCCGGCTGCTGCGCCCTCTGGGGCGAAGAGCAGTACGTGGAGCACGGTGGCCGGGAACGCCGCCACATCGTGCACCTCGTCCTTGAGAACCCTCGCACCCTGCCCGTGCCGATCCCGTGCGCCGGCGCGCTCGGCCTGTGGACACCACCAGCCGACATCCTCACCCAACTCGAGGCCGCTGTATGAGGTCAGACCTTGCTCAGAGGAAACCGCTGCCGTCGCTCTCGCGATTTAAACCACCATTCCTTTTTCTTCCGTGTGGGCGGTGGCCACCAAGTGATTTCAAGAGAGGCCGCGTCCAAGTTTTCGTGGCTGGCGGCGCTGAGATGCACCCAGAAGCTGTCACCGGTGCGCAATACAGGGATGGGCAGGTGCACCTCTGGTCGATAACCGTTCGGACGCTGTTCAGCGGCGCCCGTGCGCAGTTCTCTGACCCTCGCGTCCGCCACGGCTCTGACCTTGTGAGCGGTTCCGTCGCCGATGTTCTGCACGACCACGCCGATATCAGGGCTAGCGACCCACTGGCCGTCGTCGTTACGGGAACCCTCGCGATCAACTCGAATCGAGAACTCTGCCTCAGTTCGGTCCTGATAGCGCCACCAGATGGCCGTAGCTGTCGAGGCCGCGGTGGCCAGCGCGGTCGCGATCGCCGACGCAAGGCCCACCGCGCCCCAATAGCCCGTCGTGAAGGTGTCCGCCTGCGCGAACAGCTCAAACCCCATGCGGGGAGCCTACGGCCGTCGTCGAGAAGTCGGAATCACTCGACGCGGCGCGCCGACTGCACATTCGACATCAACGACGAGGGGGCGACCGCGTAGTGCGCATCCGCAGCACCAAACCGGAGTTCTGGCGGTCGAAGACGATCGCCGAGCGTCTGCCCGACTGGGCAGATCGCTTCGTCTTGAAGGGCCTCGAGGCCTACGTGGACGACAACGGAGTCGGCAAGGACGACCTCGCGCTGATCGCCGCCGACGTCTTCCCTCGCGACCTCTCCGCGAACCCTCGCGAGACCCTCGCGAGGCTGTCCGAAGCGATTACCCGCATCCATCAGGCCGGTTTGATCGCCCGATACGCCATCGACGGTGAAGATCTGCTCTACGTCGACAAGTGGAAAGACCTGCAGCGCATCGACAAACCGGGCAAAGGACGTTTCCCCAGGCCAGACGGTACAACGGAGTACGCCGAACCTGTAAATCGCGACTCCTACAGGAACACTCGCGAAACCCTCGCGAGCCCTCCCGAAACCCTCGCGCCTGGAACAGGGGAACAGGGGAACAGGGGAACAGGGGAACAGACGACGACCGAGCGCGAAATCGACGAATCTCTCCCACCCGAGCCTCGCACCGAAGACGTCGTCGTCCCCGAACACATCGACAACGCATCTCGCCCCACCCGGCGTCACCCCTCGAACGCCGCCAAGACCGTCGTCCGCCAGGAACTCAACGACGCCGGCTACCCGCGCAGCACCATGGAGCGCCTCGCCATCCAGACCGAAAAGCTTTACCAGCAAGGCGGAAGCGACCCGCTGATCCGCGAATCGCTGCGTGAGTGGGACCGCCGACCGAACTGCGACCGACCTGAGTACCTCGAAACCGTTTACGGCGACGTCGTCAAACGATCCCGTGCCGCCCCCGACGCCTCGGCCGGCGAAGCGAAAGTCCTGGCCTGGGCCAACCTCGGCACACCCGACCCCACACCCGACCGAAAGGCGCTCGGCCAGTGAATAACCCGAACGACACCGCCGCCAAAGCACTCGCCAAGTGCGCCGCCTACGACCCCTGGTTCCCGCAACCCAACCGCGCAACGGTCGCCGCCTGGGCCGAACAGATCCAGCGGTATCAGCTCGAGCTGCCCGACGTGCTCGCCGGCGTCACGAAGATGTACTCCGACAACGGATCTGGTTTTCGCCCTCTCCCAAAGGATCTCGTCGACGCATCCCGCGCCGTCCGCAAGGACCGCGGCGATCGCGCCACCGACCGCACCCCGTACGAAGCAATCTGCGACGCCAAAGCTGAACCCAGCGCCGCCGAACTCGCCGCGAACCGGCAACGCCTCGAGGCGATGGTGGCCACCGTCGGAAAGTCGATCGACGATGTCTGATTTCGATCTCGAGGAGGTGCGGCGCCGCCAGGCCCAGGCTCGCGCTGACCTCGCCGCCGAACAACCCGTCGACCTCGACGCCCCCCGGCCGCACCGCGACCCCCAAGCGATCGCCGACTGTGAACGCTGCGACGACGACGGCTACCGCGGCCACTACGTCTGCGACCACCAAGACCACAGCGCCGCCGCGGCCCGTGGCATGGAACGCATCCGCGCAATCCTGAACGGAGACAACCGATGATCGCCCCCACCGTGATCGGCCCCATCCCGCAGTGGCCCGGACAGCCGACATCCGCGGACCCGCGCGCCCGATGCCAGTGCATCCACAAGGCCGACCACCACGAGTTCCTGTTCGCGATCAACCGCGTCACCAACGAGACGACGGTGTGGCGGGAATGCTCACGCTGCACTTGCCGCGAGTACCGGCCGCGCCAGGCCTGGACCGTCGCCACCGCCCAGCCGGGCGAGCGTGGTGTCGTCGAGATGTTCGCACCTCACGAACCCCCGAAACGCTACGAAGTCCGCTCACCATCTGGCGAACACCGCTGGGGCACCAACAGCATCACCGCCGCACGCGAATTCGCCTACCTCATGGCATCCGTCGACGCCCTCCTCGCCCGCGCACAACAGGTAGCCGCATCGTGAAAAACAGCCACGCCACCCCCGCCCAGGTCGCCGCCGTCGACCAAATCCGCGCCCGCTGCAACACCGCCGTCGACGAACTCCTCGCCCTCTACCGCGCCCACGCAGCGCATCACGACGGCGAAACCGCCTGCGCGTTCGCCCACGCCTACGCCGCCGGCGCCCGCCGCCACCCCACCGACACCGCCGGCATGCTCGCCGCCGCGATCGCCCGCCTCGCCGAACAGGAGATCACGGCCCAATGACCCTGATCGCCGTCACCGTCTACACCACCGGGCCCGCCTGCATGGCCTGCACACAGACCAAACGACACCTCACCCGCCGCGGAATCCAGTTCACCGAGACCCGCATCGACTCAGACCCCGGAATCAGTGCCGCGATCGCCGAACTCGGATACACCGCAGCGCCCGTCGTCGTCGCCGCCACACGCGAAGGTGAGCAGCACTGGTCCGGTTACCGCCCCGACCGACTCGACGCACTCGCCAAGCAGATCCAGGCAGCCGCATCATGACGATCACGCTGCGCACCGCCCTGGAAAACCTGATCCGCAACCACCCCTACGACCCCGACAACAAAACCTGCCTCTGCGTCACTGAAGCCGCCCCCAACGAAGACGCGGAACCCATCGACGAACACCAACACGCCGCCCACGTCGTCAACCACATCTTTGGCATCCTCGACGGAACCCACCGATGAGCGACAAGTTCATCATCACGCGCAGCGAGCCCGGCGACTGGTTGCTCGAGTACCCAGAGGGCTTCGATGAGCACCAGTGGGGCCGCGGATATGCCACCTACCCCGAAGCCGTCGCCGCGTTCATCGAAGCCTCCGATCGGCGCTGCATCACCTGCGATCGCGGCGCCGTGGAGAACCGGCCGTGGGGTTGGGAATGCACCGCCTGCGGCTCATACGACGTCGCGGTGGGATGCAAAGCGCCACAGGACTGCCCGCATTGCGGACGCGTCGAGACGTGCATGTGTGGAGAGCCGAGGCACGACCGATGAAGATCGCCGGCGTCGACATCAGCCTCACCGCCACCGGAATCGCCGTCCTCACCAACGGCCACTGCACCACCCTCGAAGCCCGCGGATGGGGCGGAGAAGACGGCGCCAGCGACGAACAACGCTGCGACCGCATCGTCGAAATGACGTTCTACGTCCTCGACGCCATCCCCACCGACACCGACCTCGTCGTCATCGAACGACCCCTCTACCGATCCACCACCGGCCACGCCTTCGACCGCGCCGGCTTCTGGAACGGCGTCTACGCCCACCTCCACCGCGTCCGCAACACCCCCATCGCCCTCGTCCACATCAACACCCTCAAAGCCTGGGGGAGCGGGAAAGGCGGCAGCGACAAGAAAGCCATGATCGCCGGCGCCAACACCCGCTGGGGCATGAAACTCACCGCCACCGACGACGACAAAGCCGACGCGATCGCCCTCGCCGAAATCGGCGCCATCAAACTCGGCGACGGCCCCAAACTCCCATTCCGGCTCATGCCGCGCCACCACAACGGCCTGCACTCCACCGGCATCTCCTGGCCCACCTCGTGGACCACGAAAGCCCGCCGATGACAGCACAACCCAACGTCGACCGCGACACCGACGAAGAATGGAAACTCCGCGCAAAATGCCGCGACCACGACGAACCCGACATGTGGTTCCCGGGTAGCGGCGAGAAAGACGCCGGTTACGACGCTAAGTGGATTTGCGGCGGCTGCCCCGTGAAAGCCGAATGCGCCGACTTCGCCATCCGACATCGCATTCGCTACGGCATCTGGGGCGGCCTTGGCCAGAGCGACCGCCCCGGCGGCGTCGGCTACAAACCACCACGGAGGGACCGATGACGAAGATTCGGCATGAGACCGTCACCCGCCGCGTCGAGTACAGCGATAACCCCGACGAGGTGCATCGCTGCCTCGCTGGCCCCGCCTGCCGCGACGTCGAGATCACCGACCCGGACCCCACCACGGGGGAACGCCGCCGCCTCCCGAAGATCACTGAAAAGCCGGGCACCGTGTGCCGCCGCTGCTACTCCGCCATACGGCTGGCAGTCGAGGACCTCCCCGGCGACTACCGCGATCTCCATGCGGCGATCGGTGACCACCAACGCGTCCCTGGCGAGAAGGTCGGCGGCGGCTCCCACGCCACCAGCTCACCGATCGACGTCGCGAAAGACGAACTGATGCGCGACATCGCCCACCAACTCCGGATCGCCGCCGCCCGCGTCCACAGCGCCCGCAACACCACCGGCGCCCCGCCCCGCGACATCACCGAATGCTCCACCCTCGTCGTCAAACACCTCGGTGTCCTCATCGCCAGCCCCGCCCAACTCGAAGAGGAATGGGTCGGCCGCGGCGAATCCGTCCTCACCCGCGACCGCGACACCGGCCAACCCATCTACCGACCCAACACCCGCATCGTCACCCGTACCGGCGTCGACACCGGCATGAAACTCGTCAAACTCCGCTCCGCAGCACGAGCCCGCCTCTCCGGCTCCACCACCGAATACTGGCGCCTCCCAGCCAAACTCGGCGGCTGCACCGAATGCGGCGAACAGCTCTACACCAACGGCCACAAAGTCGTCTGCCGCGCCTGCGACCGCGACTGGACCGAAGAAACCGGCGGCCTCTTCAACCGCGAAATCAAACGCCAAGCCGAACTCGAAAGGGCCCAACGCATGGACGAACTCACCTGGTGCCTCGCCGAAGCCCAATGGCAACGCGACCAAGCCTGGGCTCGGCTCGACCAGGCCGCCACCCTCGCCGAAGCCATCTACAGCCCCGACTACGACGCCGTCACCACCCACCAATTCGCCGAACTCCTCACCGGCATCCTCGACGGCCACCCCACACCCGAAGAGCGCGCCGCCGCTGGGGAGGTCGTCGCCGGTGAGTGATCGCGACGTGATCGACGACATCGGCTCCCTCGTCGACGAACAGCTCGCCGGCGGTCCCGTCGACGACTACACAGCCGACCGCTACGACCGATGCCCACGCTGCCACCGACACTGGCACGGCCTCCCCACCACCGTCCGTATCGCATCCATGTACCACCTCGGCGTATACGACGAAAACTACCGCGCCGCAAACGATGACAGCCCCACCCTCTGCCCCGGCTCCGACTTCATCGGACCCATGCCCCCCATCACCGGCATCGCCCGACACCTCCACCCCGACCTGAACGACATCCCCGACAACGCACCCCGCTGGCTGCACGAGATGATCGCCGCCGCCGAACGGTTCGTCCTCGACTCACTGCAGCTGATGGGACTGCCTGCAGAATGGTGGTTCAACTGGGCCGACCAGGCCACCGCGCTCCCATCGCCGCGCGCCATCGAATCCGGCCCCCGCGGACACGCCGCCGTGGACCTCATGCAACTCGACGAGGGTCAGCTGATCACCGTTGTCGGAGCAGACGGCCAAACCTTCACCGACCGCATCACCCATCTCCACGAAGACCGCGACACCGGCCAAATCCAGATTCAGGTCGGCGACCAATGACCGAACCCAACGCCAGCACGAAGGTTCACCGGTACCGGTCCCGTGAAGACGCGCTCCTCTCCATCGTCCTCGCTATGTGGCTCGAACTCCGCAAACCCGCCGAACAGCAGAACCCCGACGCCCTCGACGCCGGCATCCGACGCGAAGGCCACGCCTGGGCACTCCCATCCATGGCCCACATCGACGACGACGAACTCCTCACCACCACCCAACTCGCTGACCTCACCGGATACCGCGAATCCACCATCCGAGACTGGCCCGCCCGCTACGGAATCCCACAAATCGACGGCCGCTACCGCTGGTCAGACGTCGACACCATGCTCCGCAACCGCTGAAAGGATCGAACGAATGTTTGACAACACCCGTCGCATGCGACACCATAGGCCCTGGCAGACGCTGCCCAAGTCCCGGGCGTCACGGCCTCCGCTTCTTCTCCCTCTTCTTCAAATCGGCCAGCAACTTCAGTCGGCGCGCTTCACCGCCGGCCGTGTGCTCGTCGTACATCTTGGCCACGCCTGGGTCCTCAAGACACACGATCACAGCGGTCCGGAACACCCGTTTACCCGCCAGATGCAGGTCCTCGGCGTCCTCGGCGAACGCCGCCTTCCACAGCCGGATCTTGGTAAGACGGTTCGGGTCCACGCCCGTGCCCTCGATCTGGGACTGTGCGGTCATCAGCTGGTTGAACACTCCCGCCAGGTATTGCCACTGCGACGAGAAACGCGTGTAGAGGGCTGCGTAGACGGCGGCGAAGATGGCGCCGAACCAGGGGATCGTCTCAGACACCGCGTGCCCGAGTTCTCCGACATCGAACTGGGTCGACCACTTCGATCCCGACCAGGACCACAGCGCCATGGCGGGAACGTAGAGCAGCATCGCGATCCACGCCGAACGGCCCACAATCACTCCGCCGCCGTTCGATCTCGCCCTGAGCATCCACTCAGCGGAGAGCCAGTACACCACTCCACGGCGTGCAAGCCACGGGTCCCGAGCCATCACCGCTCCTTCCTGATCGGTCACAGTGAATCAGAGCGGCGCGTGATGAGATGAATCCCGTCGTCGACCTGTACGCCCGCGGCCTCGCCGAAGGATTCCTTCACCCCGACGGGAAACCCCGCGTCCTCTCGAACTACCGCCACCAGGCTCTCCCACCCGAGATGGCCGACGAGGTGAAGAAGCAGAACCGCGGCCTTGCCGAAGCACTGGTGCACCACGCCGAAACCAACGGCTACCAGTACATCCCGACCGCCGAGCTCGAGCAGCTCCGCGCTCAAGCCGCCAAAGCCGACGGCATCCGACCCCACACCGTCGAAGTGTGGTGCTCCAACCCCAACTGCGAAGCCAGCGCCCCACTACTCACCCTCACCGCCAGCGGTGAACGCGTCTCCACCCACGGCCCCACCCTCATCGGCGCCCTCCACGCCCGCACCTCCGACTGCCCCCACGCGGTGATCGCATGAACCTCATCCGACGCGCACTCCGACGCTTCCGTTCTAAGAAGTCGCCCGATCTGCACGGGTCCATGCTCGGCACCGCCATAACGCCCTACATCGACGGTGTGTACGTCGCACCCCAACTCGGCGTCCACTTCGTCGAACCGTGGGAGATCCAGCGATGACCATGCCGCAGATGCCCGAGCTCCCCATCCCCGAAGAACTCCGACGCACACTCGACCCCACCCGGCCCCTCACCCCACAACAAGCCGGACTCATGATCATGAGCTACGCCAACATCCTCGCCGCAGCCTTCGGCGACCCACGCGCAGCAGCCATTGACCACACCATCACCACCGACAACGACGACGGCCTCCCAGGCTTCACCTTCACCTGCAAACTGAAGCCCCCCGTGATCGACCACGACGCCATCAAAGCCCTCGGCCAGTAGATGGCGGGCAAGACCACCACCGAGAAAGGCCTCGGCTGGCGACACCAGCAGGCCGCCAAGGCCCTACTCGACAACCACCGCGACGGGTCACCCTGCGGCTGGTGCGGCCGCCCCATGTGGAAAGACCGCACGAAGAACTGGGACTACAACCCCAACAGCACCAACCCGATGAGCGGGAAGCTGCAGGCCGACCACTCCGAAATGACTCGAGCGCAAGCCATCGAACGCGGCCTGCCCATCCCACTACCCAACCGCCTACTCCACGGCGAATGCAACCGACAACGCGGAGACGGAAGCAACGACCACCTCGCCGCCAACGCCACTACCAGCGCAACACCCGACGCCATAGACACCACCGACCTGCTCATGCCATGGCCCTGGACCATCGTCACCGAAAACGACTACACCGCAACAACATTCGTGGCGCTCGCAGTGTCGAAATATGTTGCAGCGCAACAGAATCGACCCGCAAAAAGATTGAGGGGGGGAGGGGCCAACACACCTGACGAACGTCAGGACTTTTTCACACACGGGGTGGAAAGTTTGCTGGCGCGGGTGAAATGCGTTGTCGCATATGCGATTTCGCGGCCGTGTGATACGCGAATGTTGTTGTGGCGTATGCGATTTCGCGGGTTGAGTGTTGGCGCGGCGTAAGGCGGCTGCGCCGGCCGGTTCGACTGCGGGCGACGAGCTGGTGGCCGCGTTGTCGCGGCCGAATGATCCGGTCGAGCTGCGGTTGTTGATTGAGGAAGCTGGTCAGATCAAGGACTTCATGGATCGGTTGCGGCCGGTTCTCAATGGTGATCGTGGCGCGTGGCTCGAGGTGAAGATCGGCGCGAAGACGGTCGAGGTGGTGGTGACGAACGTGTTGGTTCAGTACCGCCAGCTCGCGGAGCAGTTGCGGAAGCTGCTTGCTGAGGTGAAGCGGCAGCGGGGGATGACGCCGGGAAGTCCGAGTGGCAACGGCAGCGGCGACCCGACGAACGTCTAAGCGTCGGACCGCGGCGAAGGGGCCGGCCACGCCGGCGCCGAAGTCGAAGCCGAAGTGGCCGGAGTTCGTGGGGGAGTGGCCGCGGCTGACTGGCCGGCAGGAGCCGGAGTTCGAATCGAGGCACGGCCCGGGCTTCTGTGACTGCTGCCCGGACGCCGATGAGTCCGAGGGTGATCGGTGCGCCCAGTTCGGGTTCAATCTGCACCGCGACTACGGGACGAAGACGCGGTGCATGCCGTGGCAGTGGTCGACGATCCGGGGGATCACGTCGCTGCGCGCGCCGAACGATTACGGCGAGCGGGTGTGGACGCACCGAGACGTGTGCATCGAAGCCACACGGCAACAGGGCAAGACGCTGATCGTCGTTCTGTTGATCCTGTTCTATCTGTTCGTCGCGCCGTGTGTGGGTCGGGCTCGGCCGCTCAAGATCGTGTACACGGCGCAGCGGTGGTCGACCGCGAAGGACGTGTTCGAGCGGACAGTCCGGGTGATCAACCGGGTGCCGTGGCTGAGGCAGAAGCTGGCGCGGAACCCGTCGGTGCGCGACAACCACGGCATCATCGAGGTGGTCGTTGAGCGCGACGACGCCGGTGTCGCGATCGTGACGTCGGTATGCGAGTTCGCGCCGCGGTCGCAGGAGTTCGGGCGTGGTGTCACCGAGCTCGACATCCTGTTCCTCGATGAGGCGTACGACATCGACCCCGGCATTGAGAACGACTTGACGGGTGCGCAGTCGGCGTCGGAGAACCCGCAGACGATCTACTTGTCGACGGCACCGGTGTTCCTGAAGCATCCGAAGTGCCATTCCCTGGCGGATATGCACCGGTTGGGGTTCGCGCGGGCGCCGCTGCTGTTCTACCGACTGTTCGCGGCGCCTCGGCACTTCACGCGTGACCAGCCTGCCGCGTGGGTGGCGGCGCAGCCATCGCACGGTGTGGCCACCGACGAGCGCGAGGTGTGGTCGAAGCTGCAAAAGGCGAAGAACGCCATCAAGCGCGCCATCTTCGAGGCGGACTATCTCGGCTGGGGAACCTATCCGCCGCCGGAGGTCGAGGACGACACCGAGATCTCAGCTGAGAAGTGGGCAGCGATGGGACCACAGCCAGGAATGCGGACGCCGGCACTGACGGGTGCGACATCGCTGGTGATTGAGAAGGCGCCGGGCGTTTCGGGGCTGTGGGTGATCGTCGGGGCGCAGCGCACTGATGATGGCCGCACCCATATCGAAGTCGGGTACTGCCAGACGGCGTCGGTCGAGGTGATCGTTGATCGAATCCTGCGGGTCGTCAACGCGTGGGACCCGGTGGCGATTGGTGTGCGGAATCGTTCGGGCGCGGCGGATCTGATGCCGAACCTTGAGAACGATCTCGACGTCGAGCTGCTCAACGGCACCGAGGTTGCCCAGGCGTGTGGCGGGTTCTTGCTGGCGGCGCAGGGCGGGAAGTTGTCACACCGCAACCAGCCCGGTCTCAACGACGCTGTCGGTGCGGCCATGAAGAAGCAGCTGCCCGCGGGCGCGTTCGTGTGGGAAGTCATCGACGAGGCGTCGTTCCCGCAGCTGATGGGTGCGACGTTGGCGCACTATCTGCTGGTGAAGCACGGGCAGGTGCAGGCGCCGCCGCCGCGACCGTCGGCCGGCGGGCGTGCACCGGTGGACGACGAGCTGGACCCGTTCGGTGGGCTCGGCGTGATGGACGTGGGCGGTGAGTTCGACCCGATGACAGCAGTGTTCTGACCCCGAGACAGGAGGTGGTGGCGGTGACGAAGCGAGTGCAGACCGCGGCCAACACCTCCGAACGCGGCTATGTGGTGCCGTCGGCGACGAACACCGGTGACCCGTTCTTCGGGTGGCTGTCGTGCGATCCGTTCGAGAAGGTGCCCGAGCTGCAGCACCCGCAGTCGGTGGTCATGTACTCGCAGATGGACAACGACGACTCGCGCGTGACGTCGCTGCTCGAGGCGATCGCCGGCCCGGTGCTGGAAACACCGAAGCGGATCGACCCGAACGGGGCACCCGACCACGTCGTCGAGTTCGTCTCGCAGGCACTGAATCTCCCGATTGTGGGGGAGGACAAGGTGCGGCCCCGCCCGGGGGATGCGGGCCGGCAGCGTGACCGGTTCTCCTACGACCAGCACCTGCTCGAGGCGTTCGGCCCGACGCAGCAGTACGGGCATTCGGTGTTCGAACAGATCTACCGGGTCGGCGACGACGGCCGATTCTGGATCCGAAAACTCGCGCCGCGTCCGCAGTGGACGATCCAGAAGTTCAACGTGGCGCTCGACGGAGGACTCCAGTCGATCACACAGCTGCCCCCCGCATCGAGCAGCGGCGTGCTCTACGGCATCGCGCCGCTCGACATCCCGGTCAACCGGCTCGTCGTGTACTCGCGGAACATGCGGCCCGGCAAATGGGTTGGCCGTTCCATCCTGCGGTCGGCATACAAGCACTGGGTGCTGAAAAACCAGATCATGCGCGTGCAGGCCGCCGCGGCGCAGCGCAACGGCATGGGTCTGCCGGTCGGTCGGGCGGGCACCAATAACCAGGACGAGGTCGACACCATGGGGGCTCTCGCACAGGGCGCCCGCTCCGGTCAACGCTCAGGCATCGGCCTGGGCAAGGACCAGGACTTCAAGCTCGTCGGCGTCTCGGGGAACATGCCCGACACCCAGTCGATGCTCGAGTACCACGACAAGATGATCGCGCTCGGCGGTCTGGCGCACTTCATGAACCTCGACCGCGGCGGCTCTCACGCGCTCGCGTCGGTGCTGGCCGATCCCTTCATCCTGGCCGAGAACGCGGCGCTGAAGTTCTTCGTCCGCATCGGAAACGAGCACGTCGTCGAGGACCTCGTCGACGTCAACTTCGGACCGGACATGCCGGCGCCGCTGATCGTGGCCGACAAGATCGGCTCTGAGCAGGAAGCGACCGCGAACTCGCTGAAGCTGCTCGTCGACGCCGGCCTGCTGTCGCCGGACGTGCTGACCGAGCAGGCGCTGCGGCAACGGCTGCGGCTGCCGACCAAACCCGCCGACGCCGAACCCGCACCGAGTGCCGGTGGCCCGTCTACCGACGGTGGCGGCGACACACCGGGCGATGAGTTCTTCGGCGGCCGGGAACCGGCCGCGGCCACCGCCCGGCCCCGGCGACGCTCCATGGTGCCCGCTGGGCAAGGAAGGTTGTTCGATGTCTGAGCGGCAATGGTTTTCGATCACCCGATCCGCGGCTGCGCAAGCGAAAGAGCCGTCGCGGGCGACGATCCGGATCAACGACGTCATCGGGGCCTCGATCTTCTTCGGCGGCGTCGATGCGGCCAAGCTGATCGAAGAGATCGACGGACTCGACGTCGACGAGCTCGAGGTCCGCATCAACTCCGAGGGCGGATCGGCCTACGACGGGTTGGCGATCGCGAACGCGATCATGCGGAACAAGGCAGCGACGACGACGCACATCGACGGGCTGGCCGCGTCGGCGGCGTCGCTGATCGCGTTGGCCGGTGACACGGTCGTGATGAGCAAGTACGGGCAGATGATGCTCCACAACGCCCGCAACGGCGTCTACGGCACCGCCGAGGAGCATCACACCGCGGCGAAGTTCCTCGAATCGCTGAACGCGTCGATGGCCGACTTCTACGCCGACCGCGCCGGCGGCGACCCGAAGGAATGGACGCGGGCGATGGCGCGCGAAACCTGGTACCGCGCCGACGAAGCCCTCGAGGCCGGTCTGGTGACCGCGATCGACGAATCAACCAAGCGCGAGGACGTCGAAGCCGCAGTGGCGGCGGCGTTGTCGCGACCGTCGGCGAAAGCCGAGTTCAAGTACCCCGGCCGTCAGGCCGCTCCCGCACCAACCATGCGGGTTGAGAACGGGCCGCCCGGCCCGGATGACAAGGAGGACACCGTGCCCAGTGAAAAGGTGCTCGAGCGCCTCGGTCTGCCGGCCGACGCGACCGACGACGATGTGCTGGCCAAGCTCGACGAGCTCGACAGCCGCGACGACCACCAGGACGACGACGACCAGGGCGGCGACGCCAGCGGTGAGGGTGCTGAGGCGCCCGCCCCGGAGCTGGCCGCCGCGATGGCGTTCGCCGAGAAGGCCGGCATGACGCTGGTCCCCGCCGCCCGCCTCGAGCGTCTCGAGGAGCAGGCCAAGGCGGGCGTGACGGCGCTGGAAAACCAGACCGCCTCCGCGCACGCCAGCGTCGTCGACGACGCGATCGGCAAGGGCAAGATCACCCCCGCCGAGCGCGGCCAGTACATGGCGCTGATGAAGGCCGACGCCACCACCACCACCAAGCTGCTCGCCGGTATCCCCGCCGAGGCGCGCGTCCCGCTGACCGAGGTGGGTCACGGCACCGATTCGGACAACGCCGGCACCACCGGCGAGAACAACCCCCTCCTGAAGGAGCTCATCTGATGTCCAGCGTTCCGATCGTCACCAAGCAGGGCCCGCGGACCTACACCCCGGCCGACGACGCCACCGTCCTGGGCGGGCGCATCGTCGAGGCCGTCACCGGTGGCCGTATCCAGCACGCGCAGGCCGGGTCGTTCAAGGCGCTCGGCGCTGCGCTCAACGACGCCGTCGCTCCGGAGGACTTCCCGCCCGCCGACACCACCGATGCGCTGGGCCGCTCGGTCACCTCGATGGTGCCGGTGCCCACCTCCACCGCAGTGATCTACGGCGGCATGGAGACCTACGTGGAGTACGCCGCGAACGCAGCGTTCGGTGAGCTGCTGATCTGCGCAGCGGCCGGAAAGGTCACCCCGGCCGGCTCCACCCCGGACGCCCGCACCCTGGTCGCGCGTTGCGTCGAACCCGGCGGTGTCACCGTCGGCACCAAGTCCTCCGGTCTGACCCGGATTCTCTGACCCGAAACAACAAGGGAGACAACCACTATGGCACTCAACAATGTTGTGGTCAGTTCCGACGGAGGCCGAGTCACCGTCAGCGACCTGATCAATGATCCGCTGCTGGTCCCGACCGTGCAGAAGGTGAAGATGGAAAACATCTTCATCTCCTCGACGCTGCTGCGTAACGGCGGCGCGAACACCTCCGGTGTGGTGAAGTACTTCGAGGGCGACCCATCGTTCCTGCTGAACGACCCCGAGATCGTCGCCGAGGGCGCCGAGATCCCAGTCGCGGCCGGTCAGAAGGGCACCCCGAAGTCGGCATACGGCGTCAAGCGTGGCCTGGGTATCCGCATCACCAAGGAGATGCGGATCGCCAACGCGATGGACGAGTACCGTCGCCAGTCCGATCAGCTGAAGAACACGTTCGAGCGGGCCGACGACCGCGCAATCAAGGCGGTCGTGCAGTCCGCCGCGGTGCCCACCCTCGGCGTCGCGAACGCGTGGGACACCACGAACGGCAAGCCGCGCAAGGACCTCGCGAAGGCGATCAGCCAGATCTCCGCCGCGGCGCCGAACCTCGCCGCCGGCGGCAGCGACGTCGAGTACTCCGGGTTCCAGCCCAACACCCTCGTCGTGCACCCCAGCCTGCTCGCCACGCTGCTGGACAACGACAACTTCCTCAAGGTGTACAACGGCAACGTCGCCAACGAGTCGATCCTCTATACCGGGAAGTTCCCGGGCCAGATCTTCGGCCTAGACATCCTGCAGTCGTGGGCGTTCCCCGTCGACAAGGCGTTCGTGTGCGAGCGCGGCACCATCGGCTTCTTCAGCGACATGTGGCCGCTGCAGTTCACCCCGCTCTACGCCGAAGGTGGCGGCCCCGACGGCGGCCCCACGCAGACGTGGCGCTCAGACGCGTCGCATCACCGCGCGATCGCCCTGGATCAGCCGAAGGCCGGTCTGTGGCTGACCGGCCTGGTCACGCCGTGACCGCCTACGTGGTGACGGGCTTCCGGGTGGATCAGTCCCGCCCGGACGGCTCGGAGAAGAAGCATTACCGCGGTGACGTCGTCACCGACTTCTCCGACGACGACATCGCCCGTCACCTCGCCTCCGGCATGATCGCCAAGCAGCGATCCGACGACGGGAAGGACGCTGCGGCTGACGCCGAAGCGACCGCGGCGGCAGCAGCGGCCGAGATCGCAGCCCAGGCCGCGGCCGAAGCGGCAGCGGCGGCGGTCGCGAACGCCGCAGTGGCACAATCCAACACCGACGGTGCGGACGACGCCGCCACGACGACGGCGAGCGCCGAGCTCTACGAGCGGCCCAAGCAGGCCAACAACGTCGACGTGTGGCGCGAGTGGGCCCGCAAGGCACACCCCGGCGTCGACGTCGACGACATGACGAAGAAGCAGTTGCAGGAACTGACGTGACGTCCCCGCCGGCGTTCTCGTTCATGACCATTGACGAGTTCGCCGGCGAGTACGGCAACCTGCCCGATAAGGACCGCCCGCAGGCCGAGCGGATGCTGGACATCCTGTCGGATGCGATCCTCGAGCGGAAACCCGACGTCGCCGAGGCGAGAGCCAAGCAGGTCGTCTACGAAGTGACCCGCGACGCGGTGCGTTTCGGTGACTACACGCTGCTCAAGGACTTCGCGAACACGACGAGCCGCCGCAGCGAATCGGGCACCTTCGACGACACCGTCAAAGCGGCACTCGTCGACGACTACCTGACCGGGCGGCAACTCGCCCTGCTGGGTATCGCCCCCACCACGGTCAAACCGGCCTACTACTTCGGGGACTGACCGCGGTGTCGATGTACTCGATCGGTAACGACACCGTCGGGATTGTGAAGCGCGGCAACAGCACTGGCCGCGACCGGTTGAATCAGCCGTTGCCCGACACCGACGATGAGGTGATCCGCAAGGACGGGTGTTCGTTCGAGGTGCAGCCGGCGACCGCCGCGGATGCCCGCGAGTCCACCGACGGCACCACGACGGTGTTGTCGATGGTGGCGTGGGTGACGTTGCCGGTCGACGCCGACACCGTCGGGATCACGTTCGTCGACGCGATCCAGTTCCCGATCGTCGACGACAACGGTGACCCGGTCGACGGGCCCGTGTATGAGCAGGCCGGTGATCCGGTCGTTGAAACCACCATCCGCGGGCAGCGTGATCACGTCGCGCTGGTCGTGGAATACCAAGCGGGATAACCGAAACAGGAGGCAGTCATGCCGGAATACACCGTTGTCAAGCCGATCACCGTGGACACCGAACTGGGCGGGCAGGCGGTGACCGTGCACTACCCGAAGCGGGGTGTGGTCGTGCAGCTGACCGAGGATCAGGCCGCGCCGCTGCTCGAGGCCGGCCGTGTCGAAGCCGTCGAGGCGGCGAAAGCGGAGGCGGTCGACGAGAACGCCGACGAACACCAGGACCGTGAGCAGACGTCGGACGCCGACGTGCCGGCGCCGGCCGCCCCCGGTGACGCTGCGGCCCCCGTGGACACCGCCGACGCACCCGAGACCGCCGAGACCGCCGAGACGCCGGCGTCGACGCGCCGTGGCCGTGGCGGCAAGGCGACCGCCACCTCCTGATGGCCTCGAGCGCCGCCGACATCGAAGCTGAGATCCGCGCCAAGATCGCCGCGGACAACGCCGAGGTGGTGCGCACCGCCGAACTGCTCGCCGATGACATGGTGGGTTATGCGAAGTCGATCTCACCCGAGTACACCGGCGCCTACAAGGACGCCTGGCATGTGCGGCGCGGCCCCGACACCGACGAGGGCCTGCCGACGTTCAAGGTCGTCAACGACGACGACATCGCCAACCTGGTCGAGTACGGCACGAAGTACATGCGTGAGCACGCCGTCGCGGCGCGCACCGTCGCGCATTTCGGTGGCACGGAAGCACCCGAATGAGCGTCGAGCTGTTCCCCTACACGATTGACGACGGTGTCGAGCTGCTCATCGCGTGGTTGCTGCCGCTCTGTGACCAGCAGGGGTGGGGTGTCGGGCCGACACGCAACGCGAAAGCCGATCTGCCGCAGGTGATCGTCTCCGACGCGCCTGCCGGCGCCGACGAGGACAAGGTGACCGACCACAGTATCTACTCGGTGCATCTGCTCGCCGGCGGCGCCAACTACGCGGCGGCGCTGCTGGCCGCCCGCGACATGGCGCCGCTGGCGCACCGCCGCATGCTGGCGCTCGGCCCGCCGCTGGCCCCCCAGGAGCGGGTACAGATCAGCGGCGGCCGCACCGCGTTCGTCGACCGGATCGTCACGTCGCTGAAGTTCCGGGAAGAACCCTACGGCGACGACAAGATCGCCCGCATGATCGGCCGCTACGCCGTCGATCTCCGCATCCACGCCGCCTAACCAATACCCACCAGTTCTTCGCGCTCCGACCGTCCCGGTCGGGGCGCGTTGTTGTTGCCCGCCTTCGCCTTCGGGTGCAGGGCACATCACCGAAAGGAACACCGGAATGACCCTGCCCGCTAACGGAGTGTCTCTGAAAGAGGCCCACCACCCGTTCATCAACCCGCTGGCCATCTTCAAGGGCACCAGCGTCCACGTCATCGCCCGCGACTACCTGCAGTCGGCGACGAACCTGAAGGACCCCGCGATGGGGTTGTGCGACGACGGTGTGATGACGCCGTTCGCCGAGGACGGGTTGTGGCGCGACGACCTCTACGACCCCGACTTCCCCGGCGGGCAATGGCACAACGTCGGCCTCATCAAGGACACCGGATCGAAGTTCAGCTCGGACTTCGACGTCGAGAAGGTGGCGTCGGCGCAGCTGATCCGCGCTGCCCGGTGGGACGAGACGATGCAGGACAACGAGTTGGCGTTCACCACCGAAGAGGTCAACGAGGTGTTCGCCGCCCTGTTCCGTAACCTGTTGCTGGCCACCAACGTTCGCGACCTCGGGTCGGCGGGGCGGGCGTGGATCGCGCCGTCGGAGGCGACCCGCGCGGAGTACCAGTTCGGTGTGTGCGCCGACGACGGCGACAAGCGGCTCGCGCTGATGCTTCCGCGGATGGCGCGGAAGAAGGTCGGCGACATGGAGTTTAACCGCAAGACGCCGGTGGGGGCGGAGCTGCGGTACGGGGTGGAGCTGTGCCCGTTCGCCGACACCCCGTTCTATCTGGTGCCCGAGGGCGCCGGGTACCGCGGTTTGGCCGGTGCGCCGATCTTCACCGGCCCGCCGGTGGCCACCCCGGGCGGTTCGGGGGCGGCGTCGGTGGCGTTCATGATTCCGCACCTGCCGAAGGACCCCGCCCCCGACGTGTTCGCCTACACGTGGGAGAAGAAGGTCGGTGCCGGGGCGTGGGCGCCGGCCACCCCCGCCGGTTCGTCGGTCGCCGGCGTCACGATCACCACGTCGTTCACCGGCCTGACCGCCGGGTCGACGCAGTTCCGGGTCACGGCGCTGGCGGATTCCGGTCTGTCCACGACGTCGGCCGCGTCGACCGCCGTCACCATCTCCTGATCCCTCGTCGGGCGGGCTGCGGTGTGGGGCTGCGCCCGCCCGACGAGTCACCACCATCCCCACACACCGCCCCACATCCCCACACTGAAAGGACAACCCCACCAATGAATCCCATGGACGCCGCAGATGCCCGCCGCGAGACCGCCGCGCAGGACGCGCACGATCAGGCCGCCGACAACGACAGCTTCATCGAGGGCGACATCTACACAACACCCACCGGCAGGACGTTCCCCGTGCCGATCCTGAGCGTGCTCGACGACGAGCAGCAGGAACGGTTCGACGACGTGCAGTTCACCTACGAGCAGTGCGACAAGGCACCCGACGTGCAGGTGCCCGAACGCACGGTGACGAAGAACGGTGAAACGGTGAAGGTCTCGGCGCATACCCGCCCGGGCGGCTACCTCATCCCGTACCGCAAGGACGGGCAGCTGGTGAAGCCGTCGTACAACGTTGCGCTGGTCACCGCGCTCCTCGGCGACGACGGCTACGAGGAATTCAAGCAGGCCAAGGGCAAGTCGAGCGAGTTCGTGCAGATGATCACCGACCTGTCGAAGAAGATCGAGGAGCGGGGCCGCGCCGACAAAAGCAGTGAGACAGGTACTTCCGACGTGGCGGCAGTTCCCGCGGGAGATCGCAGCTGACCTGTCGCGGTACCACCACCGGCACATCCGGGAGTGGCACACCGGCGTCATGAGCAGCCGGGACCTGATCGAACTGATCGAATTTCTGCCCGAATTGTCGGCGTTCAAAACGGCTCTGCGGGGCGGTGATTGGAGCATCGATCAGTACGTCGCGGCACGCACCGCCAACGAACTGGCGCTGTCCCGCGCTGATGGGAACGACTATCAACCCGAGCTGGTGCGCTCTCCGGCGCAGGAACGCGCCGAGGCGCAACGTGAGCGGCTGCGGCGGGAGCTCTACGAACGCGGCCAGGCCGAGATGCGCGGCGAATCCAGAGTCCGAGTGCGAGTGAAGGCGGTGAGCTGACATGTCGATCGACGTCGATGTGGTGACTCGGCTCAACGAACGGTCCGTCGCGCAGACCTCGGCAGAGCTCGAGAGCTCGTTCGACGATGTGTCCGTCCGGGTCGGCGACAGGTTCGACGCGAACATGTCCGACAGCTTCTCCCGCGTCTCGCGTGGTGCGCAGGGATCGGCGTCGCAGGTCGAACGCTCCTACCTCGACTCGTTTGACCGCATCGTCGACGGGTTCGGGCGGATGCACAGCGACATGGACCGCGCGGCAGGCGATTTCAGTCTGCGGTCGATGCATGACGAGATCCAGACGGCGGAGTCGGCGACGCGCACCCTGTCGAGCACCATGAGCGCGGCGTCGCAGAGCGCGACAGGGCTGATGGGGTCGGTCACCGAACTGGGAACCGGTATCGGGGCGCTCAGCCGCATCGCCGCGCCGGCCGCCATGATCGGCCTGGCCGGCGCGCTGGTCCAGGTGGGCGGAGTCGCCGCATCTGCCGCCCAGTCGCTGTGGCTGCTGCCCGGCGCTCTCGGCGCGGTGGGTGCCGCGTTCGGCACGATCAAGCTGGCCACGGCAGGCCTAGACGACGCGTTCAGCAACTTGGGCGACCCCGAGGCGTTCGCGGAGTCGCTGCAGACGTTGGCCCCGGCGGCGCAAACCTTCATGCTGTCGGTGCAGTCCATGATGCCCGCGCTGACCGATCTGCAGCGAGCGACGCAGGACGCGTTGTTCACCGGTGTCGGGCAACAGATCACGCAGCTGGCGAACCAGTACCTGCCGACGATCCAGTCGGCCACGACGAGTATCGCGGCGTCTTTCAATCAGATGTTCACCGGGGTCGCGAACCAGCTGTTGACCCCGGAGACGCAGCAGTCGATCCAGACGTTCGTGCAGAACATCACCCAGTCGTTCCAGGCGCTCGCCCCGGCGACCGCCCCGCTGACTCGGGCGTTGACCGACATCATGGCGGTGGGCTCGGGTGCGCTGCCTGACCTGGCGCGGGCGGCCACCGACGCCGCGAACTCGTTCTCCACGTTCATCACTCAGGCGCGCGCGTCGGGCGACCTCAACCGGTGGCTCAGCGAGGGTCTCGACACGCTGCGGGATCTCGGAACGATCGCGTGGGGTCTCGGTGAAGCGTTCATGTCGCTGGCGCCGACCGCCCGCGAGATGCTGCCCACCATCCGGGACCTGCTCGGTGACATCCAGACGATCATGCCGGCCATCGAGATCGCCGCGATGACAGTCGGTGCGCCGATCGGGTTGTGGGCCACGGCGATCGACAACGCGGCGCGAGGCTTCGAGGGCATCAAGACCGTCGTCGAATCGGTCGGCAACGCCGTCATCCCGGTGATCAACTCGATTGGCTCCGCGCTGAGCGCCGCGCTGGCGCCGATCCGCGCAGCGATCGACGCGGCCAACACGGTGTCGCCAGTCGATCTGCCGCAGATCCCCACGTACACGCCGATCAACCAGCTCGACTTAGGCTCCGGAGGCGGCGGCGGTCAAACACCGGGCGGCCAGTACCTGCCGAAGACCGGCGGGCCTGGCCTGCCCACCGCGGGGCTCGGCGGTCCGGACCCATCGATCCCGTGGGATCAGCTCTCGCCGGCGGATCGATGGCTGCGCGCCGACGCAGCGGCGAACCCTCGGGGCAACGATGCGCTTGCGCCCGGTCAGTACCGGCGCCGCGACGGCTCGATCGGCTACACCGCGCCGCCCAGCGCCCGCACATCCGACGGGTCGGCGGCTAGCCCGGGAGGAACATCGGCGAGCCTGCCGGCCGCGCCGGTGCTGCCGATGGAGTACTCCAACACCTCCGGTCTGCCGACGGCGATCGCGAACGCGCAGAGCCGCATCGACGAAGCCCGTCACGCGGTCGCCGAAGCGAACGCCCGCGTTCAGCAGCTCGAGGCCTCCAACGTCGCAACCGCCGACGAAATCCAGAAGGCGAAGAACGACGTGACCCGCGCCGAGCAGGATCAGCAGCAGGCGGAGCGGTCACTCAACGACGCGAAACGCAACCAGCTCGAGTCGATGATCAAGGCCGGCAACAGCGCCACCAGCCAGCTGCAGAAGCAGGCCGACAACTTCGGTCAGATCGGCGCGCAGCTCGACAACGACTTCGGCATCAGCAAGGGCTTGCCGGGCATCTTGGAGAACGTCACCAAGTTCGTCGGAAACCTCATCGCCGCACCGGCTTTGATGCAGCTCGGCGCGATACAGGCCGCAAACCCTAACGAAGGCTCCGGTCTGATCGGCATCGCCGCCGCCCAAGGGGCGTTTGGTCAGCAATACACTCCCGGGGCGATCGGGGCGGCCAGCGCCCCGTCGGCGTCGGCGATCGGCCCCGCGGCCCTGCAACCCCCCGGCACGTCGAGCAGCTTCGCAGGATCGCCCATGCCTGGTGAGTCGCCGCGTGACTTCGCGCACCGCGTGATGATGCCGTTCTGGGAGTCGCAAGGCCTCACCGTCGGTGACCATGCCGCCGATCAGCATGGCGAGCATCAAAACGGTGCGCTGGACATCATGGTTCCCAACATCCAAGCGGGACAACAAGTCCTGCAGCAGGTGCTTTCGGACCCCAACGTCTACGGCGCCATCTTCAACAACAAAACGTACGGCTACGGCCACGGGCTCACCCCCCAGGACTACGGAAGCACGGGCGGCCCGACCGACCGCCACGAGGACCACGTGCATGCCTGGTACAAGCCCGGAGGCAACAACAACATCACCCCGGGCGCCCCCGGTGCACCGGGCATGGTGCCAGGCGGGGTGCCGTCGGCGTTCAGCGGCGGCAGCGTCGTACCTGTCTACGTGGTCGGCGGCAACTTCGGCGGCGCCGGGGGTGGCCCGGGTGTGGGCCCGTCCACCGGCGCGCCGGTGGGCACCCCCGCGTCCGGCCAGGGCGCCGGGCCCGCGCCTGGGCCTGGCGCCGCTGAGAGTCTTTGGGATGCCGTCGCGGCAGCCGAGTCGAGCGGCAACTGGTCCAACGCCGACACCGGTGGCAATGGCCACTACGGCGGTCTGCAGTTCTCCCCGTCGACGTGGAACGCGTTCGGCGGCCAGGAGTTCGCAGCGATGCCGAACCAGGCGACACGCGAGCAGCAGATTGCGGTCGCGAACCGGACAGCGTTCACCGGCTACAACGGGACAGCACCACAAGGTCTCGACGCGTGGCAGGCCATCACCGACGGCAACGTACCCGGCGTCACCACCGCCACCCCGGCGAGCGCTTTCGGCGCGGGTGCACCTGTGGCCGCGGGACCCGGCGGTCTTCCCGGCATGCAGCAGCCCAGGCAGCCGGGACAACCGGGGCAACCGGGGCCGACGTCGTCGGCCATGACTGGTGGTCTGGCGCCAGCGGGCGGCATAGGCGGCGGTTTCAACGGAATCGGCGGGCTACCGATGGCGGCTGCGACGGCCGCGGCGAGTGCCGCGCTTCCGGGTGCCGGTGCCGCGGCCTCGATTGCGATGCAGGCCATCAACCGCACGATCGGCTACGGCGGTCAGGTCGCAGGTATCGCGGCTCAGGGTGTGCTCGACACGTTCCTGCCGCACGGTTCGCAACGCGCCTCGAATTCTTGGCTCACCCGCATCCTCGGGGGTATCTCAGGTGCTAAACCTGCGCTACCGAACACCGCCGGCGCTGGAGGCGGTGCGGGGGAACCCGCGCCTCAGCAGGGACCCGAAGCGGCGAAGTCGGGGGCACAGGCCGGGTTGGCGCAGCAGAAGGCCGGCCCGACGGTGCAGATCGGGGAGATGCACAACCATGGACCCGACGGGCAGCAGGTCGGCCAGGACATCGCGGTCGCGGCGTACGCGGCGGGCCACTGATGGCGCTGGTCCGCAAAACCTATCCGGCGGGCCCGATCACCCCGATGGGTGCACGCCGGCTGCTGCAGG
The DNA here is from genome assembly GCF_055419625.1 of Mycobacterium sp. IDUB_1. Taxonomy (NCBI): domain Bacteria; kingdom Bacillati; phylum Actinomycetota; class Actinomycetes; order Mycobacteriales; family Mycobacteriaceae; genus Mycobacterium; species Mycobacterium sp. IDUB_1. Next base: position 1,546,112 of record NZ_JBVAYA010000001.1, read on the forward strand.
GCGACGAGCCGATGCTGGCGTATCGCAGCTTCAACGACGCGATCGCCTGGCACATCTCGGGGGCGATGGAACCGATGCCCGGCGTGCAGGCGGGCGCGCTGCTGCCGGAGGGTCCGTCGAACCTGCTGCCTACGTGGCAGACCCAGGACATCCAGGGCGCCCACATCGACGGCGTGATCTTCAACGGGTCGGTGCTCGACCCGATCATGCTGTCGATGGTGGTGGAGCTGCACGGCAACACCCCGAGTGAGACCCGGCAGGTGGTGCGCGACTGGATCGACTCGTGGTCGGAGTACCACACCGGGGAGTTGTTGGCGATCACCCCCGACGGCGGGCATTGGTGGGCTCAGGCCCGCTGGATCAAGACTCCGACGGAGAAACTGGCCCGCGCGCTGTCGTGTAAGCAGCGGTTCACCTGGCAGGCCCGCATCGACCGCGGCTCGTGGCGCTCGTATGACTCGGTGTCGATGTGGGCGCCGGACTACCGCGACGACGAGGACCTATTCGGCGTCGACTACCCCGACGACATGGGGCCCGGCTGGGACATCGACTTCCGTGGCTCCGGCGGCGGCCACCCCTACGTCGACAAGGGGCAGTTGCGCTGGCTCGACGACCCCGACGACGTGTTCTTCACCGACGAGCGCGAATACGTCGCCCGCCGTGTCGGTTTCGCCACCGTCACCAACAACCAGGTATTCGAGGTGGAGTACGGGTCGATCCCGGAATACTCGCTGGGCAGCTTCGCCGCCAACGACCTGTGGGGGAGAGTGGCCACCGCCGGCACCCCCGGCCAGACCGGTATCCGGCTGCGGGTGCGCCGCCACCTCGTCGAGCTGGCCGCGTTCGTCGGCGGGGTGAAGAAGGTCCTCGACACCCGCGCCCTGCTGTTCCCGCCCGGGCCGCGGGAGACGTTCACCCTCGTTTGCGGCTACGAGGGCAACGAGCGCCGCTTCCAGGTGATGCGGGGCCGGTTCCCGCTCATCGACACAGTCGACGGCACGAACTTCTCCGCGCTCGGCGCCGACTACCGGGGCGGCGCGATCGGCGCGTTCGCCGGATCACGATTCATCTCGCAGGCGACGCCAGCCCGAATCCGGGATTGGTCCGGCGGGGACAACCACACGGCGGCGCAGTCAGGGGTGTTGCCGCTGACCAACATCGGTGACCAGGACGAGCCGTTCCGGTTGACGGTGTGGGGGCCAGGCACCTTCACGTTCAGCAACGGTGGGGACGCGTCGAAGCCCATCGTGTTCGGGCCACTCAAGGACGGGCAGGTCGCGCAGATCCACACCGACGAGATCTTCCGCGGCGTCGTCGACTTCTCCGACGTCAAACCCACGACCGAGCAGCTCGCCGAGCTGAACGCGACAATCTCCGAGCTGGAGAACCTGGCCGCCAACGGTGATGTCAGCAAGCTGCTCTCGCTGTTCGAGTCGGCGTTCGGTCAGGTGCCGATCCAGGGCGAGTTCTCCCGGCTGCTGCAGGGCCGGTTCACCAACCGCATCCCCGCCAAACAGGCCGGCATGGCGGCGGTGGAGACGCCGATCACCGTGAAAGTCGAAGGCGGATCGGTGACGTCGAAAGTCATCGCCGCGATGACGCCGAGGCGCCGGTGGCCGCTGTAGACCCTGGCACCCAGGTAGCTCTACGGCAAGGACTTGATCTCGACCCCTACACCGCTGCGGACACCGCGGAGTGGGTGGCCACCCGCATCTCGGCGGTCCCCACCGAGCTGGTCGTCACGATCCACGACAATTTGTGGCGGCCGGTCGCCGGCTGCGGCAACTACGTCGACCTGACCCGCAACAAGCCGCGCAACCGCACAGCGGCGGCGAAGATCACTCTTCCCGGCGCGATCCGCGGATACAACGATCTGCCCGTCACCAACCCGCTGGTGCCGATCGTGCGGAACTGCCGAAACACCCTGGTGGGCATCACCATCGAGATGGGCGAGGACGTGTGGGCCGGGTTCGTCGACTCCACGAACTACAAGATGGACAAGGGTGTCCGAACCTGCGTCGTCAACATCCTGGGCATCTTCGACATCCTGTTCTACATTTTCATACTCCCGGTGTGGTGGTTACCCCTTGCCGTGCAACCACTTTCACACGCCGTGTTCTTCGGCAACATCGTCACGGTCATCGAATCGATGATCGCCGAGCAGGCGATGCGCATCCAATCCGGGATGTGGGAACTGGTCAACAACCTCGTCTCGCTGAACTTCGATCTGCGGAACTGGTTCGCCAAGTGGCTGCTCAACAACGGCAACCTCCACCAGATGCTCACCACCCCGATCTACGTGGTGCGCACCAACCCCCTCAAGGACGGGTCACCGTTCGTGGCGGCGACGTTCCGGATGACGTCGCTGGGGGAGGCAATCAAGCAGGTCACCGAAACCTACGGCATCGACGTCACCATGGAGCTGTGGCGGCCCGGCGACCCGCAACCCGACAAATGGGCAAACCTGACCGTCCCGACTTACGTTGTGCGGGTTCGCGATCGCAGCGGCATCACCGGACCGACGCACTCGTTCCTGGACGGCATCATCCGGCAGATCGTCGACCTGGCTGGCTCGAAACTTGGTCGCACCCTGCGCCCGGTCATCGAGCAGGCCGAAGGCCTCGAGGGCGTGTACATCTCCCCGAAGCTGGGTGTGAACTATGTGCCGCCGTGGGCGGTGCTGATCGACCCCGGCCCGGGGAAGCGGACACCGATGGAGTCGTTCTCCATCGACGACCACTTCCCCAAGGGCCACACCGTGATCGTCGGCGGCAAATCACCGGCATGGCTCAACGCGCTGCTGAACGCGTTCTACTCCTACGCGATCGACATGGTCACCATCGTGGCCGGCGTTACGGGAGTGCCGAATTCGCTGCTGGACGGGTTCCTCAACGACGCGTTCCTCGCATTCCAGGCGATGCCCGACTTCGACATGCGCGTCGAGGTCGGACCCTACGGCCGACCCGAGAGCTTCTATCCCACCCAGTCGGCGCCGTACAACGTCGACACCGTTTTCGCGTTCATCAAGGCCCGCTACGACGGCATCGGATACCGCAGCGTCACAGCACGATTCCGCAACGGCATGCCCATCTCCTATGGGCGGGACTTCAACACCGGGTGGCTGCTGTCGATCGCCTCGGAAGGGGAGATCACCACCGACTACGTCGAAGACGTCGTCGTCACCGACGACCGCAAAGCAGGGGTGCAGTGCTTCGCGCAGATCGGCGACGGCAAACGCGAAGAAGCACCAATTGTCAAGCATCAACGCAACATCACCGCGCTGCAGGAAATCGTCAACGTCCTGACGCTGGCGCCCGGTGGCGGCGGATAAGAGAGGACCCCTGTCATGGCTGTGGCCGAATGGTCCGACAACGGCGAGTTCTACATCTGGCGCGGCGAGGTGTGGATTCCGAAGAACTTCGACCCCACCACCCGCGCCTGCACCATCATGCTGGGCCCGCCCGGCGGGACCGCGATGGTACCGGCGATGGTGCAGGGCGATCCCGGCCGCCCGTTCACCCCCCGCAACGTGTTCATCGACGAGAAGGCCTGGAACGACCCCACCCCGGCGTCGGGGGAGTGGGTCACCGTCACTCCCGCCACGGACAGCACCCCCGCGGTGATGGACCTGAAACTGGTACTGCACGCCGGACAGCCCGGGGCGCCGGCCACCATGACACTGCTGGGTGCCACCGACCTCGATACCGGTGACGACGGCGAGAACATCATCAACGGCTACACCTTCGCCGTCGTGACGTCGGACTCCGAAGACCCGAAGGTGACGCTCGTCGCCCCGAAAGTCGGCGGCTTGTACTGGCCAACGGTGATCAACTCCACCAGCGTCGGCGCCGGCGGTGAACGCGACCTCACTGCGATGACGATTCCCGGGCAGCCGTGGCCGTGGCGTCCGCGCTGCGCCGGTCAGTCGGTGATCACCGCCGATGGTCCTGATGTGCGGGTCGACCTGTTCGCGCGCATCGGCGGCTCGAATCAGATCGTGGGCCGCACCTTCGGGCCGGCCGGCGGCTACCCCTTCAACCTCGGCCTCAACCCGGTACCGCCGCCGGCCAGCAGCGGCGCCGACTATGGCATCGTCCCGGCCAACACCATCGCCACCATCAAGTTCCGCTCGGAGAAGCAGGGCAGCGGCGTCAACGACTACTCGACCAGCGCCACCACCACCACCTTCCAGGTCGAGGTCGCGCCCGTCCCGTGAGCGAGCCGGTCCCGGGTTACGTCACCCAGATCTCTGACGACTCCATCCACCACCCGCCCGGGGGCACCACCTACAAGCCGCCCAGCCGCCAAGTCCTGCGGGCCCGCAGCGACCTGGCCCGGGCCACCATGCTCGCCAACGTGGCGATCGCGCTGGCCGGCATCCTGCCGATCGGGAAGCTCGGCCAGGACGCGATCCGCGAGTGGGGGGAGGCGCGGATCGCCGAAGCGCAGCAGGCCTACCTGTCCGCGCTCGGCGCGCAGAGTTCCGCGAACTTCGCCAACTCCCAAATCGCGGCGTTCCTCACCGACCGGATGGCCTCCGAAGTCGAGGGCGGTGTCGCCCTCTCCGACACGTTCGGCGGCGCCGCAGCCACGAACTTGGGCGCGAACTACACCCGCCGGTCGGTCGACGTCGGGAACGGCGCATGGGGGCCTAACGGTGAGGGCTCGGCGGTGTGGACGAAGAACGGCGGCAACAACCGCTACCACTTCGACCGGCACAACACACCGCTGACCACCGACACCCACATCGTGCGCACCGTGCACGCCTCGATCGCCGAATCCAGCACCACCTCATGGCATCCGAAAAACTACCTGCGCGGCCGGATCAACGCCGACCAGTCCAGCTGGGTGTACGCGGCCATCGAGATCGACCAGCTCATCGTCGGGTTCTGGGCCGACAACGACGAACACATCCTCGCCACCATCCCCGTGGTGCCCGAGGTGGGCGACACCTGGCTGTTCTACATCGGCACCGACGTCGACGACCGCGAATTCATCGTCAAGCAGAACAGCATCGAACGGTGGCGTGGCATCGACGACACCGGCCTGTCCTACCTCGGCGCCGACTACCGCTACGTCGGTCTCGGCGCGCACGGCGCGGCCGGCTTCGGGTTCTTCTCCCAGCGCGCACCGGCCTCGATCGACGCCTGGGCCGCCGCCGACCGACTCCCCGCCACCGTCTAGAAGAAAGGGTCGCAATGGCAATCATGTTGCAGCGCACGCAAACCCCGCTCAAGGCGTGGCACCTCACCGACCAAGCCGCGATGCTCGACGCCCTCAACGAGCTGATCGCGCTCGGCTGGCGCGGATCGCTGATGTGCGCCGACAACGCGTGGCGCGTCGAGCTCAACTCGGGCAACACCTCCGTGCAGGCCAGCATCGGCGACTGGCTGGTCCTCGACGGTGATCTGCGACGCCTCACCGCTGATGCGTGCGCCGCCGACTACGAGCCCGCGGAGTCCTGATGCCCCTGAACTTCACCCTCGAATACGACCACCTCACTAACGACGTCGACGACGTCGACGCCGACATCCAAGCAACACCGGTCACCGGTGACATGTGGTTCGAATTGCTCGTCCACCCCGGATTCCCCATCCCCGCCCTCAACAACACGCCACGCCCGGCCGGGCTCTCGACGCGCGCGTTCCCCGCGTTCCTCGACGTCGACGGACGGCTACGCACCGAACGCAACGGCACCCCCGGAGTTCGGCTGTGGGCCAACGACCCCGCCTGGAACATCCCGCGCCTGCAGTACCGATGCACAGCCAGCCTCACGGATCTCCTCGGCCGGCCCGTGCCGTGGCGGCCTGTGTATTTCGACGCGCCGAAAGAAGACATCGTGCGCCAGCTCGCGGTCGACCTTCCGCGGCCTGGCACCGACTACCGGCGCGGCCGGCCCGGGTTCGGTTTGGCACGCAACGGTGTCACGGTCAACGGCGACGGGTTCCTCGTCCTGACCCGCGAAGACGGCTACGAGCTGGGCACCGTCGAGGTGCCCGAACTGTCGGACTCGCTGAACGAAGCGTCCGCCCACACCATCGCCTACGTCACCACCTTCGGGCGATGAACCGCGACATCACCCCCGACGGGCCCGACGTCGCCTCGGTCGAGCTCACCGACGACGGCGCGTTCGTCACTACCTGGGGCGACGGGGAGAAAATCCAGATCCTTCCGCCGCTCGAGCAATTGATCACCGAGTACCAGCGCGCCAAAGCGTTTGCGCTGCAAGCGACCTTGAAGAGGAAGAGACGGTTATGGCCGACACCCCGAATCTGATCCGTGCGACGCAGAACTTGCCGCAGGTCCTCGTCGCGGCGCAGCTCGCCTCGGCGGAGGCGGCGATCTACACGTGCCCAACGGCCAAGACGGTGGCGATCGCGACGGCGACGCTGTGCAACACCTCAGGGTCGGCGAGAACGATCTACTTGTCGGTGGTGAAGGCGGACGGTGCGGCGGGCGCGGCGAACCGTGTGGCGATCATCGACCTTGACCCCGAAGAGTCGTGCGTCGTCGAGGAACTCGTCGGGCTGCTGCTCGGGCCCGGCGACTTCGTGTCCGGGTATGCGTCGGCGGCGACGTCGGTCGCCATGGTGGTCAGCGGGGCGGTGTCGTCGTGAAGCGGGTGACCCGTCGGAACCCGCGCGCGACGTGGCGCGATGTGGAGCCGGTCGTCGCGTCGGAGCTGGCCGAGCAGACCCCGCCCGCGGTCGCCTCGGAACTGACCGAGCAGGTGCCCGTCGTGGTCGACGCCGACCTGTCCGGCCGCGCGATCACCTACCAGGACGTCGGCGGCGGCCAGGGTGTCATCAAGGCCGGCAGCGTCACAATCGGTGGCCCGACAACGTGGCCGGCCGGGACAACGTGGAGCGGGCTGACGAAGCCGGCGGCCAGCGTCATCCGAGACGACATCCAGGCCGCGAGCGCCGTCGCAGTAAAGCAGGGTGTCGGCTGGCGGGATGCGGTATTCCCTGCACTCGCTGCCGACGACACGCCCGTCGTGACGATCTCGTCCACCTCCCAGATCGCTGGCGGTGCTGCGGTCACGCCCACTGCCGACTACTACGGCGATGTCCGCTTCCGTTATGACGGCACCCCCGACGTGGTTTCCGCGGGAACGAACCTCGTCTCGCCACCGCTGCCCACCAACGGCATCAGCTACCGCCTCATCCCGGAGTGTGTGACCGGCCAAGGCGTCGACGTCATCGAGTTCAAGGTCACCACCAACGGCGCTGGCACCTACATCGGCCTGCGCGTGGAAGTCAACGGCGTATGGATGAGCGTGCCGCTCACCTGGTATGCGGCCACCGCCAGCGCCACCCAATACATCAAGCTCGCCTTCCCCACCGCGAAGCGTCGATTCCTCAAGCTCTGGATCGAGAACATTGCCAACTTCGGCGGCGTGATCGTCCCGGCCGGCCAGACGGTGACACGCCCACCCCGCCCCGTCCGCAAGCGCATGGTGAGCAACGTCGACTCGTACGGCGCCGGTGCAAACGGCCACTCGACCAACGACCCGGCAACCAGTGGATGCGCGAAAACCGAGACCTACATGGCGATCCTGGCCAAGCTGCTCGGCTGCGACGCGCACATCAACTGCTCGGTCGGCGGCACCGGACCCACCAACAACGGTGGCGGCGGCAAGTCGACGTTCCTCGAGCGCATGCCCGACGTCGTCAACTGCAAGCCCCACATCGTCGTCACCGGCACCTCGATCAATGATTCGGGAACCAGCTCCACCGCGGAACAGAACGCGGTCACGGCGATGCTAAACGAACTGCAAGACGTACCAGCGGTATTCGTCGTCAGTACCTCGAAGATCGGTGACTACGACGTGCTCGACGACGCCGCGAGGCAGGCCGCCATCGCGGCGGGTCGCCCATTCATCGACGTTCGCGACGTCATCACTGATGCGCTGAAGAACGCCGCTGACAACACCCACCCGTCCGTCGTGGGTGCGCAGGTGCTCGGCCTCGCTGTGTATGCGCAGATCGACCGGCTGCAGGTCGACGCCGATATCGCCGCGATCAACGCCGCACTGGCCTCAATCGACCTGACGCTGACCGCGAGTCCCACAAACTCCACGGCACTGGGGAACACCGTCACCCTGACCGCAACCCAGGTCGGGTCCAACCGTGCCGGCAAGGTGACCTTCTACGCCGACGGCGATGTAATCGGAACAGCGACGGTCTCCGCAGCAGCAGCGTCCATAACCACCTCTAGCCTTGCCCTCGGCACGCACTCGTTGACGGCCAGATTCGTTCCAGCAGATCCGAATTCGGTCAAGTCGACAACGTCAACGCCCCTGAGTTACATCATCTCGACAAACTTGGGGTTCGTCGATCACTTCGACACCGACGGATCGCTCGTCGCTACACCGAACGGCAAGGCCTACAGCGCATTCGGCAGCATCACTGGTGCGGTCAGCGGTGGGAAAGCAACCTTAACGGTCACCTCGGGTACCGCCTATCTTGCTCCCGACGCTGGCTCGCCCAACGGCGTCCTGTCGGTCACCATCGGCGGAACCTCGCCCACCTCCGCGACGATCGCGTTGCGATTGGTGGGGCAAACGAACCTTCTGCGGGTGCGCATCGTGTCGGGGCAGATCGAGTTGGGCCAGGTGGTGAGCAATACCCCGAGCGTGCTGGGGACAGGTTCTGTTGGGGCATGGGCGGCGGGCGACGTCATCAGCGTCATTCTCAACGGCGACAGCATCACCGTTCAGAAGAACGGCGTGAACGTGACCGGGCTGGTCGGTATCACGGTGTCGCAATTCAACACCGCCACCCGATTCGGCATCGGAGGGTCGACGTCGGTGAGCAATGTCGCGTGGGACGACTTCGCATTCGTCGCTGCATAAAGGCTTCTGGCTTTAACCCCTTTCACCCCCCGACCGAGGAGGTCTTAACGATGCACATCGCACGCATCCTGGCCGTATCAGCGGTGGCCGCGGTCCTCGTCGACTGCGGCATCGCCTACTGGTGGCTCGTCTGCGGCCCGTTCCCCGAGAGCGCGTGGCCGGCATGACCACCGTGTTGACTGTCCCGCCGTGGCTGATGGGGTTCCGGCCCGCCGCACCGCTGGTCATGGCGCTGGCCTGCCGCCGCTACGCCACCACCGGCGGCCGTACCCAACTGCCGGTGCCCACCGCGGTGAACACGTCGCGTCGCTGCGTCCGCGACGGCGTGGCCACGCTCGACCGCATGGTCCGCGAGACGGCCGGCCCGCTGGTGCTGATGGGCCAGAGTCAGGGCTGCGTGATCATCAGCGAGTGGCTGAACGCCCACGGCCGCGCACTCAGCGATGCCGAGAAGGGGCGCATCCGCGTCGTCCTGCTGGCCAACCCGGTGCGAGGTGTTCGTCACGGCGCGGCGCGCGTCGACACATTCAACGGCGTGCCCGTGCAGCCGACGCCAACCGACACCGGCATCATCCTCGACGACGTCGCGCGCCGCGGCGACAAGTACGCCGCCGCGGCCGGCGGGATCTCACCCGGCGTGCACATCAACTACCTGCGGGTCGATCTCGACAACCTGCAGCGCGACGCGCTGAGTGTCGAGCGCGTCGGCACCACGGTCTACTGGACGGTTCCGTGACCCTCTTCGACCACCTTGACGCCTTCGGGATGGATGACCCCGACAACAACGAAGGCCACCCCGATGAGCACCAGGGCCACCCGGCTCGGCGCACGTCCACTGTGTGGCTGCATCGCTGGCACGCCCTGCGCGCCTTCGCCTGATCCGCCCCCTGACACCCTGCTCGTCAACTCGGCGCGCGGGGATCTCGTCATGCCCGAGAGGAACAGTCCATGCCCGTCACTCGCGCAAATGTGGAGTTTGCCAAGCGCATTGGCCTTGATCGCGTCGGCAATCGATACGTCTACGGGGGTAACTGGAACCCGTTCGACAAGAGCGTGGGCACCGACTGCTCGGGGCTGTGCGTCGACGAGCTCGACGCTGCAGTCAACGGCACCAAGATGGCGTGGACTCGTCACGGCATGTCGACCGAGAGCTGGCGGCCGATCAACGTCGGCCAGACCGGAACTATCTTCGGCACCGTCTGCGTGGCACACCCGCGCGACTTCCCCCCCGATGCTGCAGTCAAGATCGCCATCCACCACGGTCCTGGCGGCGGCGCGAACTCGCACATGTGGTGCGAGGTCGACGGTGTGCGCCTCGAGTCCAACGGATCTCACGGCTGCGTCACTGGCCCCAACGCCCGCGACGTCTACGACACGTCCTACGCCAACGACTGGCACTACCTGCCGGGCCCGATCGTCGACGACGGCACGCCGATCGTGGTGCCGACCGAGCCCGACCGCACGGTCTACGGCATCGACATCAGCAACCACCAGGGCACCATGGACCTGCAGCGCGTCAAGGCTGAGGGATTCGATTTCATCTTCTGCAAGGTCACCGAGGGTGCGAACTACCGCGACCCGTTCTGGCCCGACAACCGCGCGCGGGCCCAAGCGTGCGGGCTGATCCTCGCCGGCTACCACTACGTGCGCACCGGCGACGCCATGGCGCAGGCGCGGGCGTTCGTCGACCACCTCGGCGACAACTCCATCCCCGCCATGCTCGACTTTGAAGCGAACTCCGGTGCTATGTCGCAGTTCTGGGCGGTCAAGGATGCGATCGAATCACTCGGCGTGCGGGTGGCGCTGTCCTACATCCCCGACTGGTACTGGGAGCAGATTGGCAAACCCGATCTCTCGCGAGTGCCGGGCCTAATCCGCTCGGAGTATGTCGGTGGCACCGGCTACGCGTCGTCGCTGTACCCGGGTGACAACTGGTGGGGATGGAACGCATACGGCGGCCGTGCGCCCGACATTCTGCAGTTCACCGACCGCGCCGTCGTGGCCGGTAAGTCCGTGGATGCGAACGTCTTTCGCGGCACCCCCGAAAAACTCCGCAGCCTGCTCGGGCTGTCGGACTGGACCACCGTTTACAACGAACTGATGGGAATCGGATAATGGCAACAGCAGACGATGTGCGCGCCGAGATCATGGGCGAGAACGCACCGGCGAACCACCACAACACCGTGATCGGCGAAGGCGGGCCCAGCCCGTACACCGCCCGCACCATGCAGGACAAGCTCTCACACGCGGTGCGCGAGGTCACCCTGTGGTTGCCGCGCCGCGGCCTCGAGGTGCTGCGCGGCAAGGCCGGCAAGACCGACACCACGCTCGGCCACGCCATCGACGCAGCGTCCTACGGCGACATCAACTACCGCGTTCTGGCCAAGATCGCCGACCACCTCGACATCGACATCTCCGACATTCAGTGACCACCACGTTCTACGGCGTACCCGGCACCTGGTCGCTGTTCGACGGGGGCTTTCAGGCTGACGTGGCCCGCGGGCTCGTCGATGAGTTCGATGTCGTCTTCGCCGAGATCATGGGAGAAGAGGGGCCCCGGTTCCGCTGGCAGGGAGTGAACTACCCCGCCAGCTTCGGCCCGGTCAACCCCCCACCGTGGGCCGACCACCCGGCACCGTCCTACGCCGACAGTGTCACCATCGGCGTCGAGCACGCCATCGACATGATCGACAGCACGCCAGGCAAGTTCATCCTCAGCGGCTACTCCCAAGGCGGCGGCGTGGTGGGCCTGGTGCGCAACGAGCTCGTCGCCGGCCGACTTCAGCACCGCGTCGACGACTGCCTGCTGTCCATCACGTTCGGCGACCCCACCCGCCAACCGGAAGATGAATGCTACGGCGGTGGAAAGGGTGCGGGCATCTCTCGGCTTGAGATTCCTGAGTGCCCGTTCCGGTGCGTGACCTACGCGCTGACGGGCGACATGTATTGCACCACACCAACAACCGGTCAAACCGGCGACGACATGCACGCGGTGTACGAGGCGCTGACGTCCATGGGCGGCGAGCTGATGGTCGGCGATCTCGTGACGGCGGTGATGGGAATCCTGACGAGTCCTATCGCTGGCGGCTACGCGGCGGTCGAGGCAATCATCCGCGCGCTCAAGGTCGGCGCCCACGGCCAGTACGGGCCATGGGTCGGCCACGCCACCGACATCGTTCGCAGCGTTGCGCCGTAAATCCGTCCCGAAGTCACCGCCACATCGGCATTGAATCCGTTCGCGCACAACAGAAAGGCCCTCACATGAAGATCCCCCCGTTCCTCGCAGACCTCGTCGAGCGCGCGGTCAAGACGTTCGCCTACGCCACACTCGGCGCGCTGCCGGCGACCGCCGCCACCACGCAGATCACCGGCGTGCCGTGGTTGGCCGCGGTATCGGTCGGCGCCTCGGCCACGGTCCTCTCGGTGCTCGGCTCGCTGGCATCGTTCAAACTCGGCCGAAGCGGCACCGCGTCGCTGACCAAGGCGGTCGAGCCGGCCAACAGCTCTGAGGCATGAGCCTCGCCACATCGTCGCCCATCAGCCTCACTGGCCGCCTGAAAATCTGGTGGCTCAACAAGCTCGACAATGACTCGGTTCGCGAGTTCGTGCCGCACTACAACGCGGCGTGGCTGACGTGGGCGCTGCTGGCGACGTTTCTCCTGCCCGCAGTGCCTACAATCAGCGAATCGATGGGCACCTCGGCCTACTGGGTGTGGACGTGGCTCGCGATGCCGGCCAACGCGCTGCCGATCATCGGTTTGCAGATGCGCCACGGCGGCTCGGCGGTGCAGGACATGTCGACCCGGCTGCTGATGCGCGACTGGTATGGCCTGTTTTTCCAAGCAGCCGGGCACGCGCTGGCATTCATGCTGCTGATCATGTTCGAGATCTCGGCCGTCATCACAGTCGTTACCTACGACGGGCCCAACACCTACGCTGGGCTGACCGTGTTCGCGGCATTCATGCTCTGGCCGTGGATGGAGGGCACGCTAATCCTTTGCGCGCAGTCGTTGCGAAAGGTGCAGCGAGGCCTTCAAATTGAGCGTCACGGCGGCGTCTTGTGACTGCCTGGGCGAACGTCATGGTGGGCATCGCGATCGCCATCTGCGTGGCCATCCTCGCGCTGGGCTGGTACACCTTCAAGCCGCACCGGGCGCGCAACGTCAAATACGCCGAGATTCACCACGCTACGGTTGTCGAGCACGTCGCCGAGGTAAAGCTGGCCCACCCCGAAATCGTCAAGGTGGGCCGCTACGACCGACACCCATGGTTCATCGGCATTCACCTGTGTGTGCTGGCTTACTCGCTGTGCATGTTCGCTGGCGCCAAGCTCACGAGTAATGTTGCGGCGCTGGGCAGTACCCCCCGTTACACGATGGCCACGTGCTTCCTCGTCGGATCGGTGCTGGTGCTGACCGGCGTGATCCTGGGCGCCCGCGTTGGCCACTGGGTGATCGCCCGAGACGTGGCCGAGCATCTAACCGCACGGTGGCTCGGCGACGACATCGCGCTTCCCTATCGCCTCGAAATGGGCGGCATGGGGGCTATGGTCGTAAGCGCAGGCACATACTCGTTCACCAGCTTTCAATCGACTGCAGGGTCACTGGGCGGCTGGCTCACACTGGGCATCTCAGTGCTCTGCGTGCTTTCAATCATCTCCCTCTACCGCGCCGTCGAGGTGTTCCAGACCTGGGACAAAACCCTGATTTCCGAGGCTGAGGCGCGACTAGAAGCCGGAGATGCAACCGATGATCGCTGACTACGCCCCGCTGTTCGCCTCCGGTGGCGCCATCATCGTTGCCCTACTGGCCTATCTGTCGAGCCGCAAACCCAAGCTCGACGCCAAACAGGTCGAGAAGCTGGCGATCGAGATCGAGAAGGGCCAAGAGGACAACCGACAGGCCAAGGCTCGCGCCGACGTCAGGCGTGACCGCCACATCCTCAACCTGGAGAAGTGGGGCTTCGAGAAGGTGATGCCGTGGGGGCGCCGCGCGGCCACGATCGTCGACGAGCAGAACGAGTTGCTGGTCGAACTCGCCGCCCGCGCGACTCCGCCCATCGAGTTCACTCCGCAGCAACTGGCGCCGTTCCCCGAAATGCCCGCGATCGACGACGAGTGACCGACCACGACCCCGACGCGCAGATCAGCTGTCGCATCTACCTCGCCGCGATGGCGCTGGGCCTGTCGTTTTTCGCGCTCGGCGTCTATGTCGGCACGCTGATCTAGTCCGCGCGACGCGGTCGGTGTCCGATCTCGCGGGCGTTCAGGCAGGCCAGCGTCAACATCAGCAGCCCGCCGATCGTCATCCACGCGGTGGCGCCCATCAACATCACCACCGCGATCGCCAGACAGATGATCGCCTGAACGGCGGCGCGCAGGTCGGAAGCCCTCACCCGCACGTCCTGGCCGTGCGACGATAACGGTCGGGGGAGCATGACACTCAGTATGCGCGGTATGGACGGGGCCTGGGAACCAAAGTGTTGGATGACGATGACGTACCGGTGGTCACGATCTCGACTCACCCGTCCCCGGACATGCCGCCGTTCGCCGAGATTCGCTGCAGCAATTGCGGTGCGCACCCGCCGATGGGCGACGGGGCCTCGATGGTGGGTATCTCTGTCAACGAAGGCGGAGCGATCTCGATGGGCGAGTTCGTCTGCCAGGCGTGTGGCCACCTCAACCCCAAGAGGGGAAGCTACCGCGCCGAGAACGTCGGCGGCACCCTTCAGATGGTGTTCTACGACCTCACCATCGACGAACTCGAACATCTGCTCAAAGAGGTCCGTGAAGCCGCCTCCTCCGCCGAGACGGTCGATGATCTGGCCGACGCGATCGAGGGGCGATCGAAGTCACTCGCCGACTGGCTACGCGGCCAAGCCAACCGGATGGAATTGTGGGGTGTGCTGGCCGTCCTCATCCCCACCCTGCTGTGGGCAATCGATCACGAAAAGCCCCCTCCCGCACCACAAATCAATCAGGTCATCATCAACGTTGAGACGGGAAACTTCCGCGACCTGCCCATCCGACCCAACGATAAATGCTTCTGCGGTCGCGACGCGAAGTTCAAAAAGTGCCATGGCCGGCACCCGACGGCCGAACCCCCACCCGCTCACCAGCACGGCTAGTCGCGGAGGTGCACGGTCAGCACCTCGTCGCGGGTCATCCCCGGTGCCAGGTCGTCGAGCAGCCCGCTCACGTGCCGCCGCGCAGCCTCGCGCGAATCGTGGGTGTGCGTCTGATCGGTCGTCCTGCCCTGCACACGCCAGGTCCACTCGACCTGCCAGTGTTCAATGCCCAATTCGTCAGGGTCCAGCTGGCTGACAATCACACGGGTCACGTTGAGGGACATGCGTTCCGCTCGTCGAGCAGCTCATCGGTCAACGCCATCGACCCGACGTACAGCGCGCGCACCGCGGCCAGCAGCTCGAACTCCCGGTCAACGTCGTCGACAGAGCGCGGTCATCGCGCCGCCGGAACGCTGCTGACGACACGGCCCGCCGGGTTGCGCCACAGCACGGTGCCGTAGTCGTCGACTTCGACGGTGAAGTGCTTCGAGCCTCCGGTGAATGCGACCATCAGCCAAACCGGCAGCCACAGGCCGCAGAGCAGGATGGTGACCAGTGCGTGCACGAGGTGGTTGACCGGCTCACCGATGACGACGGAGGCCGCGGTGCTCGAGCGCGTGAGCACTTTGCAGTGCGAGCCGATCAGTGCGCGATCAAGAATCTGGGATCGCTGCGCCCCCGTCATCCCAGCGGTGCGGTGCTCCGTCCACACCGAGCCGTCGAAGTAGCGTTGACCGCGCGCACCCGACGGGTCGGGGTACCAGCCGGCGGGCGACGTCATTTCCCGAGGCGCGCCCACATCAGCGCGCCCGGGTCAAGTTGCCACATGCCTTTATCGCCGTCGGCCGTGACGTGCACGGTCACGTCGCGCCGGGTGCCGTTCACCTTGCTGAGCGTCGCGATGCCCTCGTACTGATTGCCGTCCGCATGCACCAGCCTGACATCTTCGACCTGCAGAAATGGCAGGTCGCGATTGGTCTGAAACTCCTCCTGCATCGACTGCTTGACGTTCTCGGCCAGCTTGTCCTCATCAACACCGCAGCCGGCGAGCACCACACACAGCGCGGCAACCGCCGCGATCCCCCTAGTTACCGCCCCCATAGCTGGATGTTATCTGTGCGCAGCAAGGAGCATGCACGGTTTCGGGCCTCGTCGGCGCCGCTTCGGCCAAGCCGAGTAGTTCGGTGAACGCCCACCGTTCGTCGAGCAGCTGATCAATGATTTCTATCGACCCGCCGTGAAGCATTCGGGCCGCGGCCACGGTTGCGAGCTCCCGGTCGATCGCCTCGATGATCCACACGACTATTTGGACGCGTCAGGTGGAAGAACGGTTCCCCCTGTCACGCGGTTGTCACAACGGGAGTGATTCAGGCTGATCTGAGAAGAACTACCAAGTGCCGTTTCTGCTGTTCAGCGCCGATTGCTGATCCGTGGCGACTCACCAAGAGTTGCTACTTCTCGGACTGTAAATCCGTCGGCTAACGCCTACACAGGTTCGAATCCTGTACCTGCCACACCCGATCAGGCCCCCTTTCGAGGGGGCCTGATTTCGTGTGCGGGGGTGCGCCACGACCAGGAACGCGACGCTCGCGCCTCCTAGAATGCTGGTCATGGCCAGCAACGGTCTCGGCGAGTACCTGCGGTCGCGTCGCGGGCGGGTCACGCCGGGGGACGTGGGCCTGCCCAACGACGGGTTGCGACGGGTGAGCGGGCTTCGGCGCGAAGAAGTGGCGCTGCTGGCCGGGATGAGCGTCGACTACTACACCCGCCTCGAGCAGGGCCGCGAGCGCAGTCCCTCCCCGCAGGTGATCGACGCGCTGTCAGCGGTACTGCAGCTTCCCGACGACGCCCGTGAGCATCTGTTCCGATTGGCGGGGCTGAGCCCTCAGGAGCGCGGCAGCGTCAGCACTCGCGTCGATCCGGCGCTGCTCGAACTCCTGGAGATGTGGCCGTTCAACCCCGCGTTCGTCTACAACCGTGCGTTCGACGTCCTGGCCAGCAATCCGATCGCCGACGCGATGTTCATGCGGTGGACGCACTCGACGAACCTGATGCACATCATCTTCACCGAACCCGATGCCAAGACCTTCTACTGCAATTGGTCGGTGGTCGCCGAGGATGCGGTCGCGAGCTTCCGCCACGGTTTCGGTATCGCACCAAACGACGTGCGCCTTTGCACGGTGCGCGACGAGCTGTTGGAAGCCAGTCCAGAGTTCGCCGACATGTGGACCCGCCATGATGCTCGACGTAAATCTCTGCAGAACAAGACATTCCGGCATCCTGTGGTGGGAGTCATGACGCTGACGATGCAGACCTTCGACGTCCGCTCCAGCCCGGGTCAGGAGCTGGTGGTCTATCACGCCGAACCGGGATCCGCGAGTGCCGAGGCGCTCTCGCTGCTGTGCTCGTGGGCGGCCACCAGCTGACATCAGTGAACAACCCCAACGAGAGGATCAACGATGTCCATCTTGATGGTCACCTACATCGGTGACGGCACCAGCTCGTTCGACCGCAATTACTACGACGACAACCACATTCCGTTCGTCACCAAGACGTGGGCGCCGTTCGGCCTCGAGAGCACCGAGGTGTTCTATCCCGAGGATGCCGTCGAGGGACAGCACGTCGTGGCGGCGGCGCTGTGCCATTTCACCGACCGCGCGGGTCTGGATCGTGCCCTCACTGCGCCCGAATCCGGGCCCGTGTCTGAGGATGTCGCGAACTTCACCGATCTCACGCCGATCATGACAGTCGTCTCCCCAGCGTCGTGATGTCCCTGGGTGCACTGCACCCATTGTGCCCAGACGGGTGCTGACTAGCGTCGTAAATGCAGTGATCACCTCTGGAAAGGATCGATCGTGAAGCGCACGACTCTCGGTGGACTCGACGTGTCGGCTCAAGGACTGGGCTGCATGGGAATGAGCGAGTACTACGGTGAATCTGATTGGGACACAAGCATCGCCACCATCGGTCACGCTCTCGACGTCGGAGTCACCCTTCTCGACACGGCAGATCAGTACGGCGCAGGTCACAACGAGGTGCTGGTCGGCCGCGGCATCGCCGGCAGGCGAGACGACGTCCAGATCGCCACGAAGTTCGGCATCGACCGCAGCAGCGGCGACGAGAACCGGGTGCACCGCGGCGATCCGCCGTACGTGAAGCGATCATGCGATGCCTCGCTGCTGCGACTCGGTGTCGACCACATCGACCTCTACTACCTGCATCGGCCCCCGGACAACGCCGAGATCGAAGACACCGTCGGCGCGATGGCCGAACTCGTGCAGGCAGGCAAGGTCCGGTACCTGGGTTTGAGTGAGGTCAGCGCCGACCTTCTGCGCCGCGCCCACGCGGTGCACCCGATCGCCGCGGTGCAAAGCGAATACTCCCTGTGGACGCGCGATGTCGAACAGGTCACGCCCGTGATGGCCGAACTCGGCATCGGCCTGGTTCCCTACGCGCCCCTGGGGCGTGGTTTCCTGACCGGGTCGGTGAAGGCAGAAAACCTGGACCCCAACGATTTCCGTGCCCGCAACCCGCGCTTCACCGGTGACGCCAGCCAACAGAACCAGGCCATCGCCGACACCGTCCGCTCAGTTGCCGATCGGCTCGGCGTCCTGCCGGCGCAGGTCGCGCTGGCGTGGGTGTACGCCCAGGCTGAGCGGCTGGGCGTGTCGGTGGTGCCGATCCCCGGGACCCGCCACTCCGAACGGCTCGACCAGAACGTCGCATCGCTGGACGTCGAACTCGACGATGACGCGCTCGCCCAACTCCAGCCGTTGAGCGACCAGGTGCAGGGTGGCCGCTACGCCGATCGCGGGGTGCGCTGATGGCCTCGAGACTCGACGGCAAGGTCGCGGTCGTCACCGGCGCATCGAAGGGGCTCGGAGCCGAGATCGCGCGGCAGTTCGCGGCCGAGGGAGCGTCCGTCGTCGTGAACTACTCCCACAGCAAGGACGCCGCCGATGCCGTGGTCCGCGAGATCTGTGACGCAGGCGGTGAGGCCGTGGCCGTCCACGCCGATATGAGCGACGATGCTCAGGTTCGGGAGTTGTTCTCCGAAACCGACCGCGCCTTCGGTCGGCTCGACATCCTGGTGAACAACGCCGGTGTCTACGACTTCCAGCCCTTGAAGAACCTGAGCCAGGAGCTGTTCCGCCGCCACTTCGATCTCAACGTGTACGGCTACCTGACAGCCATCAAGGAGGCCGTCGAGTACATGTCACCCGGGGCGAGCATCGTGAACATGAGCTCCACGGTGACGATCTTCGGTCCGAGTGACGCCTCGGTGTACACCGCAACCAAGGGCGCGATCGACGGGCTCACCCGGGCTCTCTCGAACGAGCTGGCACCACAGGGCATTCGGGTCAACGCCATCAAGCCAGGTGTGGTGGACACCGAAGGGGTCGAAGCGGGTGGCTTCCTCACCAGCGAGTTCGGCAAGGCGCTGGTCGACGAGACGCCGCTGGGTCGGCTGGGTCGCTCCGAGGATGTCGCGCCGGCAGCCGTGTATCTGGCATCCGACGAAAGCGCATGGATGACAGGAGAGTTCATCACGATGGCCGGAGGGCAGCGCTGATGGCGAACTCCCAGACGTCGAGTCAGGTCGTCCAGAACTATTTCGACACCTTCTTCAGCCACGACGTCGACAAGACGCTGGAGTGCCTCACCGACGACGTCGTGTGGCGTGTCCAGGGAGCGTCCGATGTTCCGACGATAGGTACCCGGCATGGCAAGGAGGAAGTGCGGGAATGGCTTGCGCTGTTTCCGAAGCACTTCCAGCCGCTTGATTTCGACATCGCGAGGATGTTCGAGAACGGCGACCAGGTGATCGTCGTCGGCCACTTCACTCACCGTATCCTCGACACCGGCAGAGAATTCAGCAGTGACTTCGCGACCATCTGCACCGTGCGTGACGGCAAGGTGGCCGCCTACAACTTCCTCGAAGACTCCTATGGATTGTGGGAAGCCTTCCAGCCGGCGATCACCAGCGACTGACATCGAGAGGACTGCCGTGAACATCGCGGGCAACACCATTTTCATCCCCGGGTCGACCAGCGGCATCGGCCTCGCGCTGGCACTGGCTCTGCACGACAAGGGCAACACCGTCATCGTCGGCGGCCGGCGCACCGAACTCCTCGACCAGATCGCCGCACAGCATCCCGGCATCGACACCGTGCAGATCGACACGACCGATTCGGCCAGCATCTCGGCAGCGGCCGCATCCGTGATCGACAAGCATCCGGATCTCAACGTGATCATCGCGATGGCCGGTGTGATGCGTGTGGAGGACTGGCACCACCCCGACGGCTTCCTCGACTCCGCGGAGGCAGTCATCACCACGAACCTGCTGGGTCCGATCCGCCTGATCGCGGCGTTCATCGACCATCTGCAGAAGCAGCCGGCGGCCACGATCGTCACCGTGTCGTCGGGTCTGGCTTTCACGCCGCTGAAGATCACGCCGAGCTACAACGCCTCCAAGGCGGCCATCCACATGCTCACCGAGTCGCTGCGGCTGCAACTGGCCGACACGTCGGTGTCGCTCAAAGAACTGGTGCCGCCATCGGTGGCCACGGATCTGCTTCCCGGACAACGGGAGAGCACGTTCGCGATGCCGCTGGACAACTTCATCGCCGAGGTCATGCAGATCCTGGAAAGCGATCCGGACGGCAAGGAGATCCAGGTGGAGCGGGTGAAATTCCTTCGCTATTCGGAGGTACGAGGCGAGTACGACGATGTCGTGCGCACCCTCAACGAGGCCGATCCGAACTGAGGCTCCGCTGACGTTTTCGCCGAGCGGCCACGCAACCGCCCGGCAACCTCTAGTGTCTTGCCGTGTTCTCGTGGCTGATCCCGCGCGCCCTGCTCGCGCTTCTGCTCCTGTTCGCCATCACCCCTGCCGCCACCGCTGCCCCGTATCCGAGTGGCCCGGTCACGATGACGGCCGGAGCCGGGCCGGGCAGCGGGTTCGATCTGACGATCCGCTCTGTGGTCGACGCGCTGCAGGCCGAGAGCATCGTGAATGTGCCTCTGCCGGTTCAGAATCGGCCGGGGAACAGCGGTTCGGACTTCCTGGCGACGATGGTTGAGCAGTATCGGGGAGCCGACGATCAGCTGTCCGTCGCCTCGCTGGCGACGATGATGAACCAGGCGCGAGGCGTATCGCGCTACGGCTGCACCGACGTGACGATGATCGCGCGGCTGATGACCGAGTACTTCGTCGTCGTCACCACCCCGACCTCGCCTTACCAGAACCTGACCGACCTGATGGCAGCCATCAGGACCGATCCCGCTCGCGCCCGCGTCGGCGCCGCTCCCGACGACGAGGCACCCTTCGATCTGTTGGCCAATGCTGCCGGTGATGATCCGCGCGCCACCCGCTACATCGCCCACGAGGGCGGCGGCGAACAGACCGCGGCGCTGCGCAATGGTGAGGTGGAGGTGGCGATCGGCGGGGTCAGCGAGTTCGTCGACCAGATCCGCAGCGGCGAGCTGCGCGCGCTCGGTGTGCTGTCCGAGGACCGGTTGCCCGGGCTCGACGTGCCGACCGCGCGAGAACAGGGGCTGGACGTGACTCTGGCGAACTGGCGGGGGCTCTACGGGCCGCCGGCAATGCCGCAGTACGCCGTCGACTACTGGCGGCAGGCGTTGGCCACCATGGTGGCGACCCAGACCTGGAAAGGCATCGCCGACCGCAGCGGGTTCGTGACGACGTTCATGGTCGGCGACGAGCTGCAGACGTTCCTCGCCGACACCCAGGCCGACGTCGAGGCTGCTTACCGAATCGCCTAGCGCACCCTCAGTCCCCGCCGGCGCACCCACAGCGCTGCGGCTGCGGTGGCCAGCGCCCAGACCGCCAGCGCGATCCCCAGATGCACGACACTCTTGGTGTCACGGCCGAGGATGGGGCCGATGGCTGCGGGAATCCGGTTCCAGAACACCTCGTGTCCGACCCCGCCGATCGGGTCGGCGATGTAGTACAGCGCGTAGGGCAACGCCAACGCGGACAGCCAGAACGCGACGCGGCGCGTGTCGGAGCGGCGTCGCCATCGCCGCACCAGCGGCGCGGCAGCCACGGGGAGCAGTACGGAGACCAGATTTCCGATGCCGAGCCACGACACCACCGGCACCAGGACATTGGGCACAGTTCTGAGCAGTCGCGACGGTGTGTCGAACCACAGCGTGAACACGACCGCCGTCACCAGAGTGGGCAGACCGATCACCGCGAACAAGGCGAGGTTCTTCACCACGAGGATCCGCGACAGGGGTGTGCCCGACGTCATCGCGGCCTGTACGCGGTAGTGGTCGGAGCCGAGCATGTTCGTGGTCGTGATGTCGGCCAGGACGAACGACGCGAAGTAGGTGTCGACGACGACGATCAGATCGTTGTGCATGGGGTGGCGCGTCAGTGGCTGCACCAGCAGCCACATCGCGGCCAGCACCATGTTGATCGCGACGCCGTTCAGGCAGGCGTAGGGCGGATGGAACAGCCAGCGAATCTCGGCGGCGACGGCGCTCGGGAGAGGGAGGGCGAATGCCCCGGCGCTCCGGCGGGCGCTGTAGGGGCGGGCTGCACCGGCTCGCGCCATCGCCCTGGCGTAGCGACCGACGACCGCACTCATGGACACCTTTCCGGGACAAAGTGCCTGCGACCCTACCCGCGCGCACCTCGAGTTCGTCACCTCCGAGCAACCTCCGCGATGTACTGTTTGTCCGCTCGATCGATGACCCATGACAGCGAGGCAGCCGCGCCGTGAGACTCATCCTGGACTTGCTTCGCCCCTACCGATGGTCGGTGGTCGGCATCTTCGCGGTGCTCTGCGTCCAGATCGCGATGGGCCTGGCCGCGCCATGGCCCCTGAAGGTCGTGCTCGACAGCGTGGTCGGTGATCACCCGCTGCCGCCGTGGCTGCACGGACTGCTGCAGCCGATTCTCGGCGGCGAAAGTCGCATGCACATCGCCGGTCTCGCCGCGATCATGGTGATCATCATCGCGGTGATCGCCGCCATCGCCACCTACGCCGCCAATTACCTCACCGAGACGGTTGGCCAGCGCGTCGGCAACGATCTGCGTACCCGTGCTTATCACCATCTGCAGCAGCTCTCGTTGAGCTACTTCGACACTCACCGGGTCGGGCCGATCCTGTCGACGCTGACCGACGACGTCGACACCATTCAGGATTTCGCATCCGCCTCGACACTGGGGATCGCCACCGACCTGCTGACGATCGTCGGCATGCTCGGCCTGATGCTGTACCTGCAGTGGGATTTCACGCTGGTCGCACTCGCGGTCGCACCGCTGTTGCTGCTGTTCGTCTCCCGTATCCGCAAGGCGGTCAAGGCCGCAACCCATGAGGTCCGCCGACGTGAGTCCGACATCGTCGCCGTGGCTGAAGAGGGGCTGCAGTCGATCCGGGTCGTCAAGGCGTTCGATCGCGAAGCCCTGCAGGAACAGCAGCTGGCGATCGCCGGCCAGCAGGCCGTGGACGCCGCTCTCAACGCACGGCGGGTGAAATCGGTGGTCTCCCCGATCGTCGCGGTCGTGGTCGCGGCGTGTACGGCTCTGGTGCTGTGGCGTGGTTCGGCGCTCATCCTCGCCGGCGCGATGACCGCGGGAACGCTGACGGTGTTCATCAGTTACCTGGCGTCGTTCTTCAAACCAGTGCAGGATCTGGCGAAGCTGACCAACACGATCGCGATGGCCGCAGTCGGGGTCGAGCGGGTGGCCGCGCTGCTCGACGCGGAGACCGGCATCGAGGAGAGGCCCGACGCGGTCGCGGCCTCGAAGATCAAGGGCGGCATCCGCTTCGAGCGGGTGGCGTTCAGCTACGACGGTGAGAAGCCGGTGCTCCGGGACGTGACGTTCGAGGTGAGCCCCGGTCAGCTCGTCGGCATCGTGGGACACACCGGCAGCGGCAAATCGTCTCTGGTGAGCCTCATTCCACGCTTCTACGACCCCAGTATGGGTTCGGTGAAGATAGACGACGTGGACCTGCGCGACTACCGACTGCACGACATCCGCCAGCAGATCGGCTACGTGCTGCAGGACACGGTGCTGTTCCGGGGCACGATCCGCGACAACATCGCGTTCGGCCGACCCGACGCCAGCCACGACGAGATCGTGGAGGCAGCGAAACTGGCCAACGCCCACGAGTTCATCTCCGACATGCCGCAGGGCTACGACAGCGCGGTCGGCGAGCGTGGCATGACGTTGTCGGGCGGGCAGCGTCAGCGCATCGGCATCGCCCGAGCACTCATCCGTGACAGCCCGATCCTGATCCTCGACGAGCCGACGGCTGCGTTGGACGCGCAGTCCGAACATCTGGTGATGAGCGCACTGCAGCGGTTGATGAGTGATCGCACCGTGCTGACCATCGCGCACCGGCTTTCGACGATCCGCGAGGCCGACAAGATCGTCGTGCTCGAGGACGGCCGTGTGGTCGAAGAGGGCAGCCACAGCGAGTTGCTGGAGCTCGACGGCAGATACGCTGAGCTTCACCGCATCCAGTACGAGGACGAGAAACCGTGACCCGCTCCCTGATCATCCTGCCCGACGATTCGGCGCAGCCCGTTCTCGACGCCATCCACACCGCGAGCAAGTCGGTGCGCGTGAAGATGTTCGCATTCAGCCACCAGCCGCTGCTCGACGCGATCGTCGCGGCGCATCAGCGCGGCGTCCTGGTCAAGGTGATGCTGAACCCGGAGCGGCGCGACGGCGAAACAGACAACGACGGTGCGCGAGACCTGTTGACGGGATACGGCATCGATGTCACGGAGAGCAACCCGTCGTTCGGGTTGACCCACGAGAAGTCGATGGTGATCGACGACGAGTTCGCGTTCGTGGAATCGTTGAACTGGACCGACGAGAACTTCACCGAGACGCGCGATTACGCGGTGGTCACGCCGAGCTCGCACGAGGTGCTCGAGATCATCGAGTGTTTCGAAGCCGACTGGGCGCGAGAGGAATTCAACCCCGGTGACGACGCCCGGCTGATCTGGTGTCCGACCAACGGGCGGGCCCGGATCGCCGATTTCATCGACCGGGCCGACAAGACGCTGTTCGTGCAGAACGAGCGCTACCAGGACCCGGTGATCATCGAGCGGTTGGTGCGCGCGGCGCGCCGTGGGGTCAAGGTGCACGTGATGGCCCGTGCCGCCCATCATCTGAAGGCCGACAAGCTCCTCGAGGGTGTCAGCGGGTTACGCATCCTCGAGGATGTCGGCATCAAGATCCACCGGCTCAAGCACCTGAAGCTGCACGCCAAGATGATGGTGGCCGATCACGAGCGGGCGATCGTCGGTTCGATCAACCTGTCGCCGGGGAGTTTCGACCATCGGCGCGAACTCGCCATCGAGGTCGACGATCACCACCTGATCACCCGGTTGAATCACGTCGCGCACCATGACTGGAAGCATTCCGCGCCATTGGATCTCAGCGACGAGGCGCTACTGGCCGATTTGGCCCACAGCGACAAGCGGCAGGTCGACCAACTCGGTCTCCACCGGCCTCAGTAGCCACGGGGTCAGTGCGCCCCGCTGTGCACCATCTGCTCGCGTGTGGCCCGGGACGCGCTCCCTGGCGCACCCGCAGGGACGACCAACACAGGCACTGCGGCGTGGGCGATCACGGCCGCGGTGACGCTGCCCTGCAGATGGCCCACCAGTCCGCTGCGGCGGTGCGGCCCCAGCACGATCATCGCGGCGTCGTGCTCGGTGGCAGCGGCGACGATGCCCTTCCACGTCGGAGTCGCCTCGACCGCCACGCTGCAGGCATGCAAGCCCGCCGCTTCGGCGAGCGAAGCACCATGCGCGGCAGTCTTTTCCGCGGCCGACCGGACATCGCCCGCCCGGTCGGCGTCGACGCGGTCGTCGTCCACCGGACGGAAGCCGACGTCGACCGGCTGCCAGACGCAGACCACGACGGCGTCGCGGTGCGGCGCCAGGTGTTCGGTGGCCCGGGAAATCGCCGCCGCTGCGAGTTCGGTGCCGTCGTAGGCGAACAGGATCGGCCGGTCGCCGGTCGCCGTCAGGACGGGCGCCGGAGCAGGGGTACTGCCGAGAGTGCTGGGGCCCGGTGTCGTCGGGAGTCCGCGCAGGCGTGCCAGCAGCGGCGGTGAATGCCACGCGGGGGAGTCCCCGTCGAGGAACTCGTCGAGGTCCGGCGTCTGAGGCCTGGCTCCGCTCAGCGCGTAGACCGCCACCCCGAACACGGCACCGCCGATCGCGAGACCGAACCCGACCCACAGTGCGATGCCGGTCCCGGCGACGAGATCGTCGGACACCCGGGTGGCCAGGTGGGCGAAGATCGGCGCCACCATGAACGCCGCGACAGCACGCAACAATTCGATGATCGCGAACACGCGTTGCAGGCTGTTCGACTGCAGCGAGAAGCCGGCGACGAACAGCGCAGGCGCCACGGTGGCGCCGAGCGCGAGCCCGGTCAGGGCCGAACCGAGAAGCGCCAGTGAATGATTCGCCGGCAGCGACAGCCGGAACACCAGAATGCCTGCGGCGAGCAGCCCCATGCCGACCAGGGGCAGGTAGTGCATCGCGCGGCGGGAGATCACGAAGCCGAACACGACGGCCATCACGATCGCGCCGCCGAGTTCCGGCAGGTAGAGCAGTCCGACCTGGACGGGGCTGAACGATTGCAGGAACACTGCGGCGGTCAGCGCGGTCGCGGCCACCGACGCGGCCGCAGCGAACAGTGCCACGCCGACGCCGGCTACCGGGATCGCACTGGTGAGCATCGTGCGGATCGTCAGCAGCGGCCGGGCGGCGCGGTACTGGTAGACGATGAGCGCGACGATCAGCAACAGCCCGCCGAGCATCGGGACGGTCACCGCGAGATCGGAGATCTCATGGCTGGTCAGTTGAGCGGCTCCGACGAACGCCGCCGTGCACCCCACCGTGGCCAGCGCGATGGCAGGCAGGTCGCGGGGCGCATCACGGTCGGCGGGAGGCGCGTCGTCGAACGTCAGCACGGCCAGCACGAGGGCGGCCAGCGCGACCGCAGCGACGATCCAGAACAGGGGCCGCCATGCGTGCGCTTCGGCTTGTGCACCGCCGATGAACGGGCCGAGTGCGACGGCGCCGAACACGCACATGTTCATGATCACCGCGGTGTTGCGCAACTTGTCGCGGGGGAAGCCGATGGTCAGCGGCGGAGCGGCGGCGATCAACAGCATGCTGGTCGACAAGCCCTGCAGAACGTGTCCGATCACGAACGTCGGCGCATTCGGCGCGGCCGCGACAGTCACCGATCCGACCACCAGCAGCACCGCGTAGCCGACCAGCATCCGGCGCTGCGGCAGGTGCTGGGCGAACTGCACGGCCAGCACGGTGCCGACCGCGTACGCGGCGTTGCCCAGTCCCGAACTGATCGCCATCGTCTGCGCACTCATGTGCAGCTGTTCGCTGATGATCGGCACCAACGGGTCGAGTGCGGCCGACAACGCCAGGTAGGGGATCAGCGCCAGCGTGACCATGGCGGCCACCGCGGGGTATCGCCCGGCCAGGGGTCCTTGGCGCATCAGCAGCACCCACCGGAAACACGGTCACGATGCGAGAAGAGGGCCACGTTGGGCGGCAACCGGGTCCCGGCGCCCGGCATTCCCCGATCAGCGGTGTTCCCAGGGACCTCCCAGGAAAACGGTCAGATCACCGGAGGTGTGCCGATGCGGATGATCTGCCCGGTGTCGTAGCGCAACTGATAGAGGGCCCCGTCGGTGCCCTGCGCGAGTACGACGGTCCCGCCGGCCTGTGCATCGAAGTCCCGGACGTTCCCGCAGGAGGAGAAGTCGGCAGTGCAGTCCAGCGCCTTGATCCAGCCCTTCACCAGGTCGGCGACCAGCAGGGTGTTCTGGAACTCGTCACCGAGCTGACCCCCGTTGTAGAACAGCACCGACGTGATGGCCGCGCCGCCGCTGCCGTGCCCGTAGGTGTAGATCGGGTCCTGCACGCCGACGCAGTCACTGGTGCAGAGGCCCTCCGAGCCGGGCCATCCGTAGTTGCCCCCGGCGATGACGTTGTCGACCTCTTCGAAGGAGTTCTCGCCGACGTCGGCGACCAGCAGCTGACCGCTGGGAGTGAAGGTCAGCCGGAACGGGTTGCGGAAGCCGTACGCGTAGATCTGCGGCAGCGCCCCGTCGCCCAGGTCCGGGTTGTCGTCGGGGACCGTGCCGTCGGGATTGATCCGGATGATCTTGCCGTGGATGGTGCCGAGGTCTTGGGCGTTGTCGGAGTTCTTGTTGTCGCCGACGCCCCAGTAGAGCATCCCGTCGGGACCGAATCCGAGTGCGCCGCCGTGGTGGAAGAAGGCCGAGGGGTCCGTCGACTGCAGCAAGACCTTCTGGGAGCCGAACACCACGCGGTCGCCGCGCACGGTCAGCCGCGCCAGCCGGTCCCGCGCGAAGATCGTCGTATAGGCGACGTAGATGTAGCCGTTGGTCTCGAAATCGGGGTCGACGGTCAGGCCGCCGAGGCCGCGCTCACCTTGAGTCAGCGTGGGCACCCGATAGAGCGGTCGCCGCTGGACATCACCGTCCTCGTCGACGACGCGGATCCGCCCGTTCTTCTCCGCGACGAGGATGCGGCCGTCGGGCAGGAACTGGAAGTCGGTCGGTTGCGTGAAGCCGGATGCGACGACGGTGCGTTCGGGGGCGACGTCAGCGGCCGCCACGGTCTGTCGCGTGCCCGCCGCGGTCAGCCCGGCGCCGACGAGGTCCAGCAATCGCGAGGGCCGGGGGCTGGGTGCGGCCGGCTCGGCCGGTTCGGGCGAGTCGATCGTCACGGTGCGTTCGTGGCGCTGGGCGACGCGCTCGGCGCGGTCGGCGGCGCGCTGCTCGCGGGCGGCCGCGCGGTCGGCCCGGGCTTCGGCCCGGCGGGTGGCGCGATCGTTGCGTGCCTCGCTGCTCTCGGCGCTATCGCGGCGCACTCGGGGACCTGCAGCCGGCGACGAATCACCTTGTGTTGCAACGTTCCTCGCAGTCGACGGCGGCGACGACGACGTATCGTCGTCCGCGGACGCGACTGCCTGGCCCGTCAGGACCGCCGCACCGATACCGAGGGCGATGGCGAGGCCCCCGACTCGGCCGATGTGGAGAGCGGATCTGGCCGCTGACGACGATTCCCCCATGACGCCTCCTTGCGAGCGGGGTCCCAGCACCGCTCTGTCGGCGGTAACCGAGCAACATCCCGATGGGGCGACTGTAGGTCGCGCATGGGGAGCGCATTGCGTTTTCGGCGTGAAATCTGTGACGTCGCTGTGCGGGCGGGATGCGCAGGCGAGCAACACTTTTCGCGCATCGTGGCATGTCAAGATCGAAACATGCAGAGTCGTTCGGATATGGCGAAGGCGCCCCGCTCGCCGGGCGCGATCCCGTAAGGGCCGATGAGTTCAGCCCGCGAGCTCAGCAAACACAACACGACACCAGGTTGCCGATCATGACCGATCGATGACCAACAGTGTGATCCAGCTCACAACGGCGTATCCTCGAAGCATCCCGGCGAAGAAGGGAGTTGCCATGAAAGGCGCTCATCGCGATCCGGTGGACCACGTTCGCACGACTCTGCCGCACAGCGGGGAATCCTTCATCGACACGCTGTGGTTGCCCGGACTGCTGCTGATCGCAATCGGCACGGTACTGATCGCAGGCACCGTCGCCGCGACGGCATACGGCAACCGTGATCTGTCGCTGATCCTGGGGCTCATCGCCGGAGCGCTCGTGACCGCGGGTGCCCTCCTGATCGCGCTGGAGCATCAGCGGGTCAAGCGCGTCGAGAGGCGGTGGCAGAGGGAACATCCCGACCACCGAGATCTTCGTGCGAGCTAGCTGAGGCTGCTGACAGCAACATCGTGGTTCGGCCGCCGCCGGGCCAGATTCGGCGAATTGACGCGTGGATCATGATCGATTTCTGGGCAATCTCCGCGAAACGCCATATCAGCAAATATTCCGCCATACACTGCCGAACACCACGCGAGGGGGAGGCAATGGGTATTCGTCGGGCGGGCACGCAGGGCAGGCATCGGGCACGGAAGCAGCAGTCGAGCGGTGGACGGCGACGGGCCAAGGCGGCGGTGACCGCCGTCGGCATGGCTGGAGTTGCCGTCGCCGGTGCGGCGATGCTTGGGACAGCCCCGACGATGTCGGTGAGCCCGCAGCTGCTCGCGACCCTGCACTACCTGCGTGGCACCACGAACGGTCATCAGGCGACGCAGCAGGAGTTCGAGGACTTCATCGGTGTCGTGGTCGACGGCACGGGCGCCCCAGCGACCGATGGCCCTTATGAGAAGGTCGACTACAACGCCGGATTCTGGCCCATCTCGGCGGGCGGCTTCAAGGACCTGAAGTTCGACGATTCGGTCGCCGAGGGCGTGGCCAACCTGGCAGAGGCGAGTCCGGCCAACGGCGACGTGATCTTCGGTTTCTCCCAGGGGGCGGCCGTCGCGTCGCAGTACAAGGCGACCCACGAGGGCAACACCTATATCTTGGTCGCGAATCCGAACCGGCCCAACGGCGGCATCCTGGAGCGCTTCGCTGGACTACACATCCCGATCCTTGACGTCAGCTTCAACGGAGCCACCCCTGACAACGGCGATCCCACCATCGACGTCGCCCGCCAGTACGACGGCTGGTCCGATTTCCCGACGTATCTGTGGAATCCACTGGCGATCGCCAACGCGATCGCGGGGATGGCTCTGGTGCACGGCAACACCCAGTTCGAGCTGACGGCCGAGGATCTGATCGCGGCCAGGGAATCGGGCGACAGTGACTACTACCAGGTGGACGAGGGCACCAACACCACCTATTACGTGGTGCGGACCTACCCGATCCCGCTGTTGATCCCGCTGGATCCGTTCCTGCCTGACGCGGTGATCGCGGCACTCGACGCGCCACTTCGCAAGATCATCGAAACTGCTTACGACAGAAGTGATTACGGTGCGCCGACGCGCGCCACCATTTTCCCGCGCCGGAACGTGCAGCCGGAGGTGGCGACCGTGGGCGAGCCGCAGGTCGTCGAGCCGGCGCAGCCGCAGCGGTCGACGCCGGAGCCGCGCGAGCAGGACGAGGACCGGGACCAGGGCACGAAGCGCTCGTCGTGGCACCCCGGAAAGCATCTTCGCGAGGCGCTGGAGGAGGCGAACGCGACCCGCCACGAGAAGAAGAGTGCTCGTCAGGGGCGTGAGGACTCCGCCTCGAACGATGACGCGACGAGCGAGGATGCCCCGAAGAAGGTCCAGGCCCCGTCGGACGACTCGACGTCCGCCGGCCCCGCCGCGAAGGGCGAGGCCGCCTGACCTCTGGTCACCACACGCGGTGGACGTGGCGGTGGAGGCGGTGCCGGTACTCCGCTGGGTTCGAGATGTGAGCGTTCGGGGTGTGAGCCTTCGGTGACGTGACGATGGAGGGGCCGAACACCCGCGGCTGGGTCGGCATGTGCAACCGGGTGTCACGCGGGGTGCTCGGCGCATGGCCGTTGTGCGTCGTGGTCACATGGGTGGTGGAGGGGGTAGCCGCGGCGGCAGTTCCGGTGAGTCCGAGTGCACCACCCAGGATGCCGGCGGTGAGCAGGGGGGCAGCGACGATGCGAGCGGTGATGTTCATGATGATTTCCTTTGTCTGCGTTGGTATTTGATTTTCCTGCCGGTTGTTTCGGCGTTGATACGAGAATGCCCGGCGTCGGGGGTCGCCGTCTGTCCACCGGGCGGCGGATGGCCAGGACGAAACCCTGGTCCTCCGATCGGGGGATACCGGTCCGCTGGTGGGGTGCGGCGCGGGATGCGATGTTGTAGCGATGACGTCTGCGCACTGCTCGCGATGCGGCGCCGAGCGGCCGTCGTGGTTGGGGGAGCCGCATCGCTGCGTCGGCAACGCCGACCTGTCCTGGCTGAGCTTCCATGAGATGAGTGCGTCCGCGGCGATGGCCTGGCGGCGCCACCTGCTCGAGGGTGCGCCGTGAGCGGGATTTGCGGGTCGCGGCACGCGCGGTAGGGTCGTCGGTTAGTCGCAAAGAGATCGGATCGTGACGTCATGGACCTTGTGCTCGGCCTGTCGATGACGTCGTCATCGGTGCGCTGGGTGCTGGTCGAAGGCACCGCCGGTGACGGCGCCACCATCGATCGGGGATCCGCCGACCGTGCCGGCGTGGATGCCGGCGCGTTGCTCGACTCCCTGATCGGCGAAGACACCTCCCGACGCCTGCACGCCGTCGGCCTGACCTGGTGTTCCACCGCGGAGAGCACCGCGAGTGCGGTGTGGCAGGCGCTCACCGACCGCGGAGTCGAGAACGTCATCGCGGTCTCAGATGTCGAGGCGGCCGAGACTCTGGCGCTCGGTATCGCCGATGTCGCCGGACA
Organism: Mycobacterium sp. IDUB_1; assembly: GCF_055419625.1. Taxonomy (NCBI): domain Bacteria; kingdom Bacillati; phylum Actinomycetota; class Actinomycetes; order Mycobacteriales; family Mycobacteriaceae; genus Mycobacterium; species Mycobacterium sp. IDUB_1. The sequence goes on from NZ_JBVAYA010000001.1 coordinate 1,578,388, forward strand.
CGAGCGCGTCATGGTCTACGTCGCCGAACCCGCCGCATCGGTGCTGGTCGGGGTGAACCCCGATGGCGTCACGGCCGACCGTGTTGACGTGGCCGCGCTCGCCCACGCGCAGCTCCCGGCGGCCGACGCGGCGGTCGTGCTGGGTTCCGGTGATGTCGCGGGGGCGATGGCCGTCCTGCAGCAGCGCACGGACGCCGCCGTGGTGTCCGCCGATCAATCGGAGCTGGCTCTCGCGCGAGGGGCTGCGTCGGCGGCGGCATCGGCGGTGGCTCTCCTCGACGTCGCCCATCGATCCTCGGGGCGGCGCCTCTCGACCACCGCCGTGCTGGCCTCGGTGCTGGCCGCGGCCGTCGTGACGCTCGTCGTGTCGGTGTCGGCGGCCGTCGGTCTCAGCCTCACCCCCGATCCCGCCCCGCAGATGGCGCGCTCAGTGCAGAACGAGGTCCCCGAGGCGGCCCCGCCTGCCCCTGAGGTCGTGGCTCCTCCTGCGCCGGCCGCTCCGCCGCCGGTGCCCGCGGCGCCCGTCGCCAACGAAGCGCCCGCACCCGAGGCCGTGCAACTGCCCGCTCCACCCGAGGTGGCGCCTGTGGTGGAGGAGCCTGCGGCGGCCGCGCCCGCGCCAGCGCCGGAGTACGTCCCGCCGGCACCCCCGCCGGACTATCTGGCTCCCGCGCCGGGTGCACCCGTCCTGGTGCCCCCGGGCGGACCGCTCCCGGCGGCCGTGCCTCCTCCGGTGGTCGTCGACAATCCTCAGCCGCGGCTGCGGGATCGCATCATCGAACGCATCCCGATCATCAACCGGTTCCACGAGCCGCAGTACGACTACACGCCCTAGCCGGCGGTCCCGGCGACCACGTTGCGTAGCGGCATGCCCTGCTGCAACCGCAGGATGTTCGCTGCGACATCCTCGACGCGGCCTGCGAAGGTATCCGACGTGACGCCCGACGAGTGCGGTGTCATCAGCACGTTGGGTAGCTCCCCGAAGGGGAGATCGCTCGGGGCACAGGGGGTTCCGTCGGTCGGATAGCGATACCAGACGTCTATCGCGGCTGCGGCGATCACGCCCTCGGTCAACGCCTCGTAGAGCGCCTGTTCCTGCACCAACGGGCCGCGCCCGACGTTGATCAGTACCCCCTCGGGGCCCAGTGCCGCGAGCTCCGAGGCGCCGATCATTCCCGTGGTGGCGGAGTTCAGCGGGGCCGACACCACGACGACATCACTGTCGCGCATCAGTCGGTCGAGCGCGCTCGTGTCGTCCACCCACGCGAGCCCCGCGTCATCTGCGGCCCTGCCCGAACCGGTGACAGCAACCGCAGTGCAACCGAACGCGCGCAACAGTTTCCAGCTGCACTGACCGATGTGGCCGAACCCGACGAAGCCGATCCGCGCCTCGCCCAGTGTGGAGGCCTGGTCGATCGTGCGGTCGTAGACCGATGTCGCCCAGACACCCTCCCGGAGCGCGCGATCCTGGACGAGGAAGCGGCGGCGCAACATCACCGCGGCAGCAGCCACGTACTCGGCGATCGAACGTTCGTGGTGAAAGGTGTTGGCGACGAGCGTTTCGGGGCTCAGTGCCGCGAAGTCGATCTTGTCTGTGCCGGCACCGGCGACGTGGATTAGGCGCAGCTTCTCGGCGGTGCGTGCCATGTCGGCGGTGAAGCGGCTGCCGACGAACACGTCCGCATCGCGCAGGTCCGACTCGGTGGCACCGTCGGGGAGCCAGTGGATGTCCGATCCAGCGGGTGCCTTTGCCTCGAAGCGATCGCGGTGCGGCAGGAGGTTGGGGTCGGCGACGACGATCTTCACGTCAATTCCAGTGCAGTGCAGGTCGTTTGCTGTCGAATGTCCAGCCGGGGATCAGGTACTGCATCGCGACGGAATCGTCGCGGCCGCCGAGACCTTCGGCGCGGTACAGCGCATGGGCCGCCGTGACGGCGGCGTCGTCGAGCGTCACACCCAACCCCGGCGCATCAGGCACGGTCAGGTGACCGTCGACGATGTCGTAGGGGTCGGCGGTGATCGCTTGGCCGTCCTGCCAGATCCAGTGGGTGTCGATCGCGGTGATGTTGCCTGGCGCGGCCGCGGCGACGTGGGTGAACATCGCCAGTGACACGTCGAAGTGGTTGTTGGAGTGCGATCCCCATGTCAGCCCCCAGGCGTCGCACAACTGTGCGACACGCACCGAACCCGCCATCGTCCAGAAGTGGGGATCGGCCAGCGGGATGTCGACCGCTCCCGACCGAATCGCATGCCCCATCTCCCGCCAGTCGGTGGCGATCATGTTCGTCGCGGTGGGTAGTCCGGTGGCCCGCTTGAATTCCGCCATCACCTCCCGTCCGGAGAAGCCGCCCTCCGGCCCGACAGGATCTTCGGCGTAGGCGAGCACATCGCGGAGCTCGCGGCAGGTCCGGATCGCGTCGTCGAGCAGCCACCCACCATTGGGGTCGAGGGTTATCCGCGCCTCCGGGAAGCGTTCGGCCAAGGCGATGACGGCTTTCGCCTCGTCGGCCGCGGGCAGTACTCCGCCTTTGAGTTTGAAATCGGCGAACCCGTAGCGGGCCTGTGCGGCCTCGGCGAGTCGGACGATCGCGTCGGGCGTCAGCGCCTCGTCGTGGCGCACCGTCATCCAATCGTCGGCGTCCGCGGATTCGTCTGCGGCAGAGCGGTAGGCGAGGTCGGTCTTGCGGCGATCGCCGACGAAGAAGAGGTATCCGAGGGCCTGCACACGGTCACGCATCTGCCCGTCGCCGAGCAACGCCGCCACCGGGACGTCGAGATGCTGACCGAGCAGGTCGAGCAGGGCCGACTCGATGGCCGTGACGGCGTGCACGGTCACTCGGAGATCGAAGGTCTGCGCGCCGCGTCCGCCGGCGTCACGGTCACGGAAGGCGTGCCGAACAGCGTTGAGCACGGCGTTGTAGTCGCCGATGCTGCGGCCGGCGATCAGGTTTCGCGCGTCCTCCAGCGTGCGGCGGATCGGTTCGCCGCCGGGTACCTCGCCGACCCCGGTGTTACCTGCGGAGTCGGTGACGACCAGGAGATTGCGGGTGAAGAAGGGCCCGTGCGCACCAGACAGGTTGAGCAGCATGCTGTCATGTCCGGCGATCGGGATGACGGTGACGTCGGTGACGACGGGTGTTTTCACGGTCTTGCTCCTCTCGAGCATCATGATGCGAACCATTTGTCGCCGTTGGCCAGGGGGCGCACGACACGGGAGACCTTGTCGCCGGTGCTCTGCAGTGCGTCGATGATCTCGCGTTCGCGCTGCGGGCTGAGCCGGCCGACGGGTATCGAGGCGCTGATCGCGTCCTGCGTGGGCCGGCAGTAGCGCAGTGGTACCGCGAAACACCGTACCCCGACGGTGTTTTCCTGGTCATCTGCCGCGTAACCGCGAATGCGGATCTCGTCGAGTTGGCTGTCGAGAACGGCGCGTTCGGTGATCGTCTGCGGCGTCAGTGGTGTCAGAACCGACGGGATGTGCCGCTCGCGCTCGACGCCGAACTGTTCGGCCAGCAGAGCCTTTCCGAGCGAGGTGGCGTAGGCGGGTAAGCGTCTGCCGACACGATTGGCGGCGCGCGCGTACTGTTGGGATTCGCGCGTGGCCAGGTAGACGATGTCGGTGCCGTCGAGCCGGCCGAGGTGGAATGTCTCGTCGAGGGCTGCGCGCAAATCGTCCAGGAAAGGGACGATCAGCGGAATATACGGGTCGTTGTCGAGGTAGCTGGTACCGACCAGCAGCGCACGAATACCGATGCCGTAGAACGTCCCTGTGGGGTCCGAACGGACCCAGCCCTGACCGACGAGAGTGCGCAGGAGCGCGTGGGCACTGCTGCGCGGCATGTCGAGAGCGTCACTGATCTCCCGCAACCGGGCCGGCTCGTCGTGGCGGCCGGCGAGATACTCCAGCAGTTCGACGGTGCGGACCGCGGACTTGACCTTCCGCACCGGAAGATCTTCTGTCACAACATCTCCCTCACAAGCTCTCTCACATCGCCAACAGTTCGCGGCCGATCAGCAGCGCAGCGCCCACGGCGGAGACGATGATTGCCACTCGGCGCAGCCGGGCCGGATTCAGATGCCGGTTCACCACCATGGACAGCAGATAGCCCGCCACCGCCGCGGGCACCAGCACGGTGAAGCCCCACCAGGTGCGTTCGTCCACGGCGCCGGTGACCGACAGCACGATCAGCGAGATCACCGACCCCACCAGGAAGAACCCGCCCATGGTGCCGCGCAACCGGGGCCCTGAATTGCGTTGCCACACCAACGCCATCGGGGGACCACCGATGGAGGTCGCCGTCCCCAGCAGGCCGGACGTCGCTCCCGCGATCACCACGTTGCGTCGGCGTGCAGTCGGAATCCAACCGCTGCTGGTCAGTACCACTCCACCGAGCACCACGGCGGCCAGCATCAGTGACAGCGCGCGGTGCGGCAGCGCCGCGAGAAGAAGGGCGCCCGCGATGGTGCCGGGAACTCGACCGACGAGCGCCCAGCCGGTGCCGGACAGGTCGATCGCCTCCCGCTCGCGGATCACGACGATCAATGTCACCAGGGTCGCCACCATGATCAGCGTGCCCGGAATCAACGCCGGCTCGACCAGGGCGACGATCGGTGCCGCGAACATCCCCATGCCGAAGCCGATGGACGCCTGCAGGGCGGACGCCAGGAGAATCGCCACGGCGAGAACGCAATACCCGCCTACACTCATGCCGGCACAGTTTCACGGCCACTCCCTTCGAGCAGCAGAGGATGGTGGCATTCGGCGGCATGGCCGGGTGTTTCAGGGTCGACGGCCACGGGCGGTGTCGTGGTCGCACACACGTCGGTCGCCTTCCAGCACCGGGTCCGGAATCGGCATCCCGACGGCGGATCGATCGGTGACGGTACTTCACCCTTGAGCAGGATGCGCTCACCGCGGCGGGCACTGTCGAGTGAGGGCGCTGCCGACATCAGGGCCGCGGTGTAGGGGTGGTTGGACCGCTCGTATACCGCCTCGGTGGGCCCGTTTTCGATGATTCGGCCCAGGTACATCACGGCCACGCGGTCGGCGACGTGGCGCACCACGGACAGGTCGTGGGAGATGAAGATGTAGCTGATGCCGAGTTGGTCCTGCAGGTCGTTGAGCAGGTTGAGTACCTGCGCCTGCACCGACAGGTCGAGAGCGGACACCGGTTCGTCGCAGATGATCACGTCGGGGTCCAGCGCCAGTGCCCGTGCGATACCGATGCGCTGGCGCTGCCCACCGGAGAACTCCTGGGGATACTTGTCGGCGGCCTTGGCGCCGAGACCCACCATGTCGAGCAACCCGCGGACCCGCATGTCGCGGTCCTGCCGGTTCTTCACCACCCCTTTGTGGCTGCGCCACGGTTCGGCGATGATCTCGGCGGCGGACATGCGCGAGTTCAGGGAGGCGTAGGGATCCTGGAAGACCATCTGGACCCGGCGGCGGAAGGCCAGGAGTTCAGACCCTTTGAGGCTGAAGGGGTCGACGCCGTCGAAGCGCACGCTGCCCTCGTCAGGCCGCTCGAGCATCATCAGCGTCCGCGCCAGCGTGGACTTACCGCAGCCGGATTCGCCGACGAGGCCCAGTGTCTCACCGCGCTTGAGATCCAGCGTGATGCCGTCGAGTGCGCGAAGGGCGTTCTTGCCGGCGTGCGGTACCCGGAAGGACTTGCGGATGTCGCGAACCTCGAGCAGCGGGCTTCCGTTCCCGTTCGACATCGTGTGATCAGACATCGTGTGATCAGACACAGTGTGATCAGACATTGGTGACCTCTTCCGGGAAGTGGCAGGCTGTCGCGCGGTCGGTGCCCGACAGGACAGGTCGTGTCGTCGCGCAGATGTCGCGCGCCAGGGGGCAGCGGGCCTGGTAGACGCATCCAGCGGGGACAGCGTGTAGGTCAGGTGGTGAACCCCCGATGGACTTCAGGCTGTCGCCGCGGCGGGCGTTGACCGGGACCGAATTCAGCAGCCCCTTCGTGTAGGGATGGCGGGGATTCGCGAACACCTCGGCGACAGAGCCGGTCTCGACGATGTTGCCGGCGTACATCACGGCAACGCGGTCGGCCTCTTCGGCGACCAGGGCGAGATCGTGGGTGATGAGGACGACGGCCATGTTGTATTCGGTACGCAGATCCCGCAGCAGCGCCATGATCTGTGCCTGCACCGTGACGTCGAGTGCCGTGGTGGGCTCGTCGGCGATCAACACGCTGGGATTGAGTGCGACGGCCATCGCGATCAGCAGCCGCTGGCGCATGCCGCCGGAGAACTGGTGCGGGTAGGAGTTCATCCTCGTCTCGGGCTGCGGAATTCCCACCCGGGCCATCAACTCGACAGCCTTGCTCTTGGCCTCCTTCGCGGAGAGCCCGTGGTGTATCCGAAACGGTTCGGCCAGTTGGGTTCCGACCGTGTAGAGCGGGTTGAGTGCGGTCAGCGCGTCCTGGAACACGATCGCCAGTTCGGTGCCTGCCATCGCGCGCCGCTTCTTGCGGTCGGCCGTCACCAGATCGACGGTTCCGCCCTGGTGTGCGAGTCGTGCGCTGCCACCGACGATGTCGGCGACCGGCTCGAGCAGCCCGACCAGGGCCGTCGCCGTCATCGACTTGCCGCAGCCGGATTCGCCGAGCAGAGCCAGGGTTTCGCCGCGGCGCGCGCCGAAGGACACCTCGTTGACGGCCCGCAGGGTCCCCGAGATCGTGCGGACCTCGACCGACAGGCGGTCGACCTCGAGGACGGGCGAGGTGTCGACGTGGATGTCGTGGTCAGCGAGTGCACTCATCGCAGTGCCTTTCCGGTCTTGGTGAAGGCGGCCAACCGCTTCTGCGGGACAGTGAGACGCCACCGCTGGCCGGGGTCGGTGGCGATGCGCGCCCAGGCGGCCAGGACCGTCGCCGAGACGGTGGTGATCACAATGGCCAGGCCGGGGAAGAACGACAGCCACCAGGCGCTGTGCAGATAGGTGCGGCCCTGGGAGACCATCAGACCCCAGCTGACGTCCGGTGGCTGGATTCCGATGCCCAGGAAGCTCAGCGAGCTCTCGGCGAGCATGACGTAGCAGAAGTCGAGCGTCGCGACGGTGAGCAGGGTGGGAAGCACGATCGGCAGCACGTGCCGGCCGATGATCGAGTTGGCGCTGGCACCGAACGTGCGTGCCGCGTCGACGAAGACCCGGCTCTGCAGTTCGGCGGACTCGGCGCGGGCGGTGCGCAGGTACACCGGGATCCGGGTGATGGCCAGCACTGCAACGATGTTGGCAGCGCTGGGGGAGAAGACGTAGAGCACGACGACGGCGAGTAGCAGGGACGGGAAGCTCATGATCACGTCGGCGATGCGCATCGCGACGGTCTCGCGCCAGCCCCGGTGGTAGCCCGCCCACATGCCGATCGCGGAGCCGACGACCGCGGAGATCACCACTGCGGGTACGGCTACCGACAGCGTGGTGCGGCACGCGACGACGAGCCGGGCGAGCATGCTCCGCCCCAGCGGGTCGGTGCCCAGGATGTTCGCCCAGCCGTGGCTGAGGGTGAACGGCGCCTGGTTGGAGTTGTCCAGATCGATGCGCGTGGCGAGGTCGCCGAACACGACGGGGCCGAGCAGCGCCGTGAGGAACACGAGTCCGAGGACACATGCGGCGGCGAATGCCACGCGGTCGTTGACCAGCAACCGGAACCACAGGGAGCGGCCCCGCTTACGTGCGGTGTCGGTGTCGTCTTCGCCGACGATAGCCGTGGTGGGTTTGACCGGGATCAGGTCGATCTGCGTCATGAGTGTGCTCCTAGCGGTCTTAGATGCGAGCCGGTTCCCGCACCCGCGCGTCGAGCAGCGCGTAGCAGGCGTCGATGAAGATGTTGAGCAGGAAGATGCTGACCGCGGTGAGCAGCACCGCGGCTTGGAGGACCGCGAAGTCGCGCTGCAGGATCGCGTCGATCATCAGTTTCCCGATGCCGGGCCAGCCGAAGATCGCCTCGACCACGACCGCGCCGTTGATGAGGCCGACGGCGAGGTCGCCGGCCACGGTGAGGGCCGGGGCGGCGGCGTTGCGCAGGGCGTGGTGGCTGACCACGCGGAAATCGCTGGCTCCCTTGCTTCGGGCCAGCCGCACGTACGGCGCCGACAACGCCGAGACCATGGCCCCGCGGACCACCTGGGTGAGCACGCCGAGCGGCCGGATCATCAGCGTCGCGATCGGCAGGATCCAGCTCAGCATGCCGTCGTCGACCCCGGAGGTGGGCAGCCAGCCGAGTAGCACGGCGAAGAGCCACACGCCGGTGATGGCGAACCAGAAGTCGGGGATCGACGCGGCGATCATGGACAGCAGGCTGGAGAACCGATCGGCCAGTGAGTTGGGGCGGTACGCGGCCCAGCAGCCGATGACGACGGCTCCGACGATCGCCAGGAGCATCGTGGTGATCGCCAGCTGCAGTGTGGCCGGGAAGGCCCGCAGAGCCATGTCCGCCGCGGATTCACCGGTGCGCAGCGAGGTGCCGAAGTCGAGGTGGATGACACCCTTGAAGTAGTCCATCAACTGGGTGATCAGCGGATCGTTGAAGCCGTTCGCCGCGGCGAACTCGGAGCGCTGGTCGGCGGTGGCGGACTCGGGCAGGTACAGGTTGGTGGGGTCACCGGTGAGCCGGGCGAGGAGAAACACGCCGAGCAACACGATGATCAACGGCAGTGCGCTGGAGTACATCCGGCGCCGGACGAAGGGGAACATGGGGCTGGCCTTCCTGTTGCTCAGGATTGGTCGGTGCGGTCGTCACCGGCGGGAGTCATCGCGGCGAGCCGCATCTCGTCGCCCGTGGCTGGATCGGGGGTGTAGTCGACGCGGGGGGACTTGCCGAGGATGCCTTTCATGTGGGCGATGTAGGCCATCTGCATGATCTCCTTGGGTTCCTCGGCGAACAGTGCGGCGAATGCGTCTTGACGGGCCTGCCCGGTCAGCGCCTCGGCTGCGCGGATCTCAGTGTCGAATTTCTTTGTTCCGTAAGCACTTTGCGGGCCATCCGAGAGCATGTACTGATCCATGGTGAACGCGGCATCACCAGCCTGGTTGCCGTGCATGATCATCAGCAGGTAGGGCCCGGTGTCGGCCGGGAACGGCCGCAGCTGGTACTCCAGCTGATTGGACGTGTCCATCATTTCGATCTTGACGTTGAGCCCGATCTCGGTGAACTCGGCCTGCAGCACCTCGATGGTTTCGCTGATGTTCGGGAACTGCGCGGTGCGGCCGATCAACCGGATCTGGGTGCCGACGGGCACACCGTCGGCTTTCGCCTCGGCGATCAGCTGCTTGGCTTTGTCGGTGTCGTGCGGCCACAGCTGCAGTTGGTCGTTGTAACCGACGACACCGGACGGAATCAGCTGTGCGGCAGGCTGGCCCAGGCCGCGGAACAGCGCTTTGACGATTCCGGTGCGGTTGACGGCGTAGTTGATGGCCTGGCGCACCCGGATGTCGTCGAGCGGCGGCTCCGTGGCTTGCATGCGCAGAGCTGTGGTCTCGTTGTTCTGGAACGGGACGCCCCGGTCGCCGGCGCCGTCCTCGGGCCCGAGGCCGGTGGCGATGTCCGCCTCGTCGTTGATGATCATCGCTGCGCGCACGCTTCCCTCACTGCGCCAACGGTATTCGGCAGTGGCGAAGGCCGGAGCGGGTCCCCAGTATGTAGGGTTGCGCTTGAGTGTCAGTTTCTGTCCGTAGTCCCATGCGGCGATGGCGTAGGGGCCGGTGCCGATCGGCTCGCGCACCTTCTCGGTGATGCTGGTGGTGCGTGGCACCATCTCCACGAATGAGATACGCAGCGGCAGAATCGGATCCGGTTCAGTGGTGCCGACCACGACCGTTGTCGGGTTCGGGGTCTGCAGGCTGAGCTTCTCGTCACCGAACACGTAGCCGTCGACGTTGCATTGCAAATCGGAGTTGACGGCCCGGTCGATCGAGAATGCCGCGTCCTCGGAGGTGAAGGGTGCCCCGTCGGAGAACGTCACGCCGTCGCGCAGGTGGAAGGTCCACTGGGTGGGGCTCGTCTGCGTCCACTCGGTGGAAAGCAGCGGAGTCAGATCGCCGGTGGTGGCGTCGCGCTCCAGCAGGGGCTCGGTGATGTTGGAACGCACCACGATGCCGGTCGAGGTGAGCGAGCTCTCGCACGGTTCCAGAGTGGGCGGCTCCTGCTGGAGAACGATGCGCAGCGTGCCCGGGTCGTATCCCCCGCCGCCGGAGTTCGCGACAGAGCAACCACTCGCGGTGACTGCCGCGACGGTGAGTACGGCAACGACTGCGGGTTTCATGGGTCCTCCCGGGCTGGGGGCTGTGACGTCCACGTATGTAGATGCAAGCTGTGATGGCAACCACACCGTAAGAGCCGGTTTCCACGAGCGTCAACCCCGCTCAAATGGCGCTTAAGGTGGCTTTTCAGCGGCCCCGAATCGCGTCAGGACTCCCTGAAAACCGTTCTGAACAGTGCTTTTACGAGTGCCGTCGGGATGCCGATACTCGAATCGAGCCCGCATCGAACTGATGATGCCGTTTCGCTATAAGTCCATGCCAATTCGGACGTAGACGGGTATCCGCAGGTCGCCGTAGCGTGGTGCGCTATGAGCATCAATGCTGGGGTTCTGCAGGTCGGTCCACTCAAGCCGTCGCTCGAGCAGACGCTGGTCCGGGAGTACGGCGCGAGAACGCTTCCTGAGTCGACCTACGAGCGGGCGACATTCCTTGCCGAACACGGCGCGGACATCACCGCGGTGGTCACTTCGGGTCGTACCGGCGTGGATGCCGAGCTGATGGCTGCCCTGCCTCACCTCGGCGCGGTGATCAATTTCGGTGTCGGCTACGACACCACCGATGTGGAGGCGGCCGCAGCCCGGGGAATCGGCGTGAGCAACACCCCCGATGTGCTGACCGATTGCGTGGCCGACACGGCGGTGGGTCTGCTGATCGACACGTTGCGACAGTTCTCGGCGTCCGACCGGTATGTGCGGGCCGGCCGGTGGCCGGTCGAGGGTTCCTATCCGTTGACCCGCCAGGTGAGCAACACCCGGGTGGGAATAATCGGTCTGGGCCGCATCGGCACAGCAATCGCTCACCGGCTCAGTGCATTTGGATGCTCGATCAGCTATCACAATCGTCATCGGGTGGCCGATTCGCCCTACGCGTACGCGGCGTCGCCCGTGGAGCTGGCGCGAGGGGTCGACATCCTGGTGATCGCCGCGGCCGGCGGTGATGGCACGCGCGGCTTGGTCGGCCGCGAGGTCATCGACGCGCTCGGTGCCGACGGCTATCTGATCAACATCGCCCGCGGCAGCGTCGTCGACGAAGAGGCCCTGGTGTCTGCTCTTCTGCAGCGGAGGCTCGCGGGCGCGGGCCTCGACGTATTCGCCCACGAGCCGAAGGTGCCCGAGGTGCTCTACGGGTTGGACACCGTGGTGTTGCTCCCGCACGTGGCCAGCGGAACGGTGCAGACGCGCGCGGCGATGGAGGCGCTGACCCTGCGCAATCTGGAGAGCTTTCTCGCCACGGGGCAACTGGTCACGCCGGTCTGATCGGCGTCAGTCCACGGTTTCGACGAGGTCGTCGGTCGTCCACTCCTGCGGGGGCAACACATCGCGCAGGACCCGCAGAAGAGCGGGGTTCGTCGAGTCGCCCCTCCACACGGCGTCGAGCTCGACGGGCCGTTCGCGAAACGCCCCGATCGTTCGGAACACGACGCCCTCGGGGTGCAGCGTCGCCGCTGAGGCCGGTACCAGCGCGATCCCGATGCCGGAGCGTACGAGCACCAGCATCGTGTGCACCTGTGTCACGTACTGGACGTACCTCGGTGTGGCCCCCGCGATGGTGAAGGTCGAGATCAGCAGTTCGTTGAAATAGCGTGCCTGCACCGGCGAATACATCACGACGTCTTGCCCGTCGAGGTCGGTGAGCGTCAACTGGCGGGGAAGCTCGGCCAGGGGATGACCGACGGGCAGCGCCGCGATCAACTGCTCGTGGAGCAGCGGCCGCGACACCAGCCCTGGCCGCTTGAGGGGCGGCCGGGCCATGCCCAGATCCAGCTCACCGGTCGCCAGCCCCTCGATCTGGGCCGCGGTCACCATCTCGCGCAGATCGAGCGTCACATCGGGAAGACGTTCCCGCGCGCGCTCGAGCAGTCGCGGCAGCACCGCGTGCGCGGACGCCGCGGTGAATCCGATGACGACCGTGCCGAGATCGCCTGCGGGAACTCGCTTCACAGTCTGCGCGGCTCCCTCGGCCAGCTGCAGGATGCGACGTGCGTCGGGCAGGAACGCAGCACCTGCCGGTGTCAGCGTGACCGTTCGGGTGGTGCGGTCGATGAGCTGCACGCCGAGCTCGCTCTCGAGCTGCTGAACCTGGCGGGACAGCGGCGGTTGCGTCATGTGCAAGCGTTCCGCCGCGCGCCCGAAATGCAGCTCTTCGGCGACCGCGACGAAGCACTGCAACCGCGCCAGGGAGAACATCAGCTCACCGTAGGGCCCCGGGGCGAACTGCGAAAGGCTCTACCAACGCGGGCTCAGCAGCTCGAACTCCGGCTCCACGCTCCGCATGTAGCCCGTGTCGTCCCGGTCCCGGATTCCGCAGCGAAGGTACTGCTGGTGCAGTGTGTCGAGCGCGTCCTCGTCGATCTCCACACCCAGGCCGGGGCCGCGGGGCACTGGCACGGAACCGTCGACGAAGTGCAGCGCGCCGGGCTTCACCACGTCTTCTGTCTTCCACGGCCAGTGGGTGTCACAGGCATAGGTCAGGTTCGGTGTCGCACCGGCGAGGTGCACCATTGCAGCCAGGCTGATGCCCAGATGTGAGTTCGAGTGCATCGACAGACCAAGCCCGAACGTGTCGCAGATCCCCGCGAGCAGTCGTGAGCGTTGCAGCCCGCCCCAGTAGTGATGATCTGAAAGTACCACGCGGACAGAGTTTTTCGCGACAGCAGGAGCGAGCTGATCGAATGCGACCACGCACATGTTGGTGGCCAGGGGCATCGGCGCCTGCGCAGCCACCTCCGCCATGCCGTCGAGGCCCGGAGTGGGATCTTCGAGGTATTCGAGAATGCCGGCCAACCCGGATGCCACCTTCACCGCGGTCTGCGGAGTCCATGCCGCATTGGGGTCGAGCCGTAGCGGAACACCCGGGAAGGCGCGCGACAACGCCTCGATCGCCGCCATCTCCTCTTCAGGGGGGAAGACACCGCCTTTGAGTTTGATTGCGGTGAAGCCGTATTCGTCGACGATGCGGTGAGCTTGGGCGACGAGACCGTCCGGGTCGAGTGCCTCTCCGAAGCGGTCGGGCTCGGCACCGGGGTGGCCCGCCCACTTGTAGAACAGATAGGCGCTGAACGGCACGGCCTCACGGATCGCGCCGCCGAGCAGATCGCAGACAGGGCGATCGAGTGCCTGGCCCTGGACGTCGAGGCAGGCCACCTCGAACGGGGACAGCACCTGATCGACCGCACTGGCGGTGGTGATCATCCCCGCCGTACCGACCGCGGCGGTGTCGTCTCTGAGTCGATCGGCGATCTCTGCGCGCATGACGTTCAGCGCGAAGACATCCAGACCGGTGATCGCATCGGCGGCGGCATGCAATCGGCCGAGGTGGCGGGTGTCGGCGTAGGTTTCACCCAGACCGACCAAGCCTGCGTCGGTGTCCAACTGGATGATCGCCCGCAGCGCATAGGGCTGGTGCACACCCACCGTGTTGAGCAGCGGCGGATCGGCGAACGCGACGGGGGTGATGCGGGCTCCGGTGATCCGGATGGCCGGCATCAGCGTGCCTGGGCCAGCGCGTCGGCGACGACGGAGCGACCGGCTTCGACGATCGAGGCCAGCTCGGCGAGGTCGTCGGGCGTCGGCATCACCAGCGGTGGGCGCACGGCTCCGGCGGGGATGCCTGACATCGTGACACCCGCTTTGACCAGCGACACCGCATAGCCCGGCACGGTGTCGCGCAACCGCACCAGGGGAATGAAGAACGCATTGAGCAACGCGTTGGTCAGCTGCTCGTTCCCGGATTCCAGCGCGTTGTAGAACGCCAGCGCCAGATCGGGTGCGAAGGCGAACGTGGCCGACGAATACAGCGGAACGCCGATCGCTCGGAACGCCAGCTGTGTCGTCTCCGCGGTGGGCAGACCGTTGAAGAAGAGGAAATCGGGATCGACGGTCGTGGTGACGGCCTGAACGATGCGGGCGACCTGGTCGAAATTGCCCGTGCCGTCTTTGAAGCCGACCACGTTCGGGATGCGGGCGACGGCGACGGCGGATTCCTCGGTGTATCGCGCGTTGTTGCGGTTGTAGACGATGACGGGCAATTGTGCCGCCTCAGCGACGGCCCGGGTGTAGTCGACCAGACCGGCCTGCGGCACCTCCACCAGATAGGGCGGCAGAAGCAGGAGGCCATCGGCCCCGGCGTGCTCTGCTGCAACGGCGAAGCGCTTGGCCTGTGCCACGGAGCCTCCGGCGCCGGCATAGACCGGGACCCGCCCGCCGACCACGTCGACGGCCGTGCGGACGACGTCTGCGAACTCGCGGTCGTCCATGGCGTGGAATTCGCCGGTGCCGCAAGCGACGAAGACGCCGCCGGCGCCCGCATCCACACCGTGTGCGATATGGGCGGCCAGCGCATCGAAGTCGACGCTTCCGGACGTCGTGAAGGGCGTGACCGGGAAGAACAGGACGCCGCGGAAGTCAGGGCGCGAAATCGGACGCATGGGGTGGGGCTCCTCGCTCGTGAGTGGTGGGGGGTCAGTCCTGCGTGAGCCGGCCGTCGATGCGCCGCCACAGGTGCTCTGGATTGCCGTCGGAAATCGCCGGGGGTAGCAGGGATGCGGGCACGTCCTGGTAGCAGACGGGCCGCAGGAAACGTTCGATGGCCCGAGAGCCGACCGAGGTGGTGCGCGAGTCCGACGTGGCGGGCGAGGGGCCGCCGTGGACCATCGCGTGGCACACCTCGACTCCTGTCGGCCAGCCGTTGAAGAGAATGCGACCCGCCTTGAGTTCGAGCAGGGGCAGCAGGTCGGCCGCCGCCGGGTGATCGGTCTCGTCGGCGTGCACGGTGGCGGTCAGCTGACCCTCCATGCCGGCTGCCACCGCGTGCATTTCGTCGAGATCGGCGCAGCGCACGATCACGCTCGACGACCCGAAGACCTCGGCCTGCAGAGCATCGGAGGCCAGGAAAGTCGACGCGTCTGTGGTGAAAAGTGCTGCTTGGCAGGATGTTTGGTTGCTCTGTGCTTCGCCGCGTGCCACCAGTTCGGCGGCCTGTTGAAGCGATTCGACGCCCGAGGCGTAGCTCCGCGCGATGTTGGGCGTCAGCATCGGTGTCGCCGGGGCGCCGGTGAGCGCGTCGCGGGCGGCGTCGACGAAGGTCTCCAGGCCCGGGCCGTCGACACTGATGACGAGACCGGGGTTCGTGCAGAACTGTCCCGAGCCCATCGTGAGTGAGGCGACGAATGCCCGGCCGAGGTCCGCGCCGCGGTTGGCCAACGCGCCGTCGAGCAGGAAGACGGGGTTGATGGAGCTCATCTCGGCGTACACCGGGATCGGCTCGGGACGCGCAGCGGCGGCGGCAACGAGTGCTGTTCCGCCGGAACGGGACCCGGTGAATCCGACAGCCTTGATGCGCGGATCGGTGACGAGCGCGATGCCGAGGTCCGGTCCCGAGCCGAACAGCAGCGAGAACGTTCCCGCGGGCAGACCTGCCGCGGTCACGGCATCGGAGATCGCCCGGGCGACCAGTTCGGAGGTGCCGGGATGTGCGTCGTGCCCCTTGACGACGACGGGGCAGCCGGCGGCCAGTGCGGATGCGGTGTCGCCACCGGCGACCGAGAACGCCAGCGGGAAGTTCGACGCGCTGAACACGGCCACCGGGCCCAGCGGAACAGACCGCTGTCGGAGGTCGGGGCGCGGGGCGGGGGTTCGATAGGGCAGGGCGGGGTCGATACGCGCGCCATTCCAGCTACCCTCCCGCAGGACACCGGCGAAGAGCCTCAGCTGCCCGGTGGTGCGGCCGACCTCGCCGGCTATGCGTGCCTGCGGCAGCCCGGATTCGAGGACGGCGCGCGAGACCAGCGTGTCGCGAATCGCTTCGATGTTGGCGGCGACGGCCTCCAGGAACTCGGCCCGTTCCTCGGAGGTGGTGGAGCGATAGGGTCCGAACGCCTCGGCAGCGGCAGCGCAGGCGGCCTCGACATCACCGGCATCGCCGTGGAAGTACGGGGGTTCGAGCGCTCGGTCGGCGGCGGGATCATGGGCACGCACTTCGGTTCCCGATCCGCGCACAGGGGTACCGGCGATGATCATCTGGCCGGTGATACCTGTGGTGGGAGAGATCGTCGCTGTCATGCCGTCAACGGTAGGAGGCGCGTCGATGCCTGTCCAAGACCGTTTAACACTCGATTGATGCCGTAAAGGCATCGATGGGCTCGGTGCTGACCCCCGGGTCGTCGCCCGACGTCGGCTTTTCGCCCAACAAAAGCAAGGGCCGCCGTGCCGTGGTAGAAACTTTTGACCGCGATGTCCGATGTGGGCAACCGGTCGTGCGCTCGTGACATGCGCCGGGGCAGCGCCGGCAAACCTGATGTAGATCGTTTCCGAAGGACCGTCTGGCCGCAGCCGAGGAGAACACCGGTGAATGCGACACCATTCGGTCACTACCGACTCGAAAGGCTCATCGGCCAGGGCGGCATGGGTGAGGTCTACCGTGCGTACGACACGAAGACGGATCGCGTGGTGGCGCTCAAGGTCCTGCCCCACCACATGGCCGCCGATACCGTGTTCCAGCAGCGGTTCCGGCGTGAATCGCAAGCCGCCGCCGGGCTGAACGACCCACACGTGGTCCCGATCCACGGATTCGGCGAGGTCGACGGCCGCCTGTATCTGGACATGCGGCTGATCGAAGGCCGCAACCTCGGCACCATGCTGTCCGAGACCGACAAGCCGCTGGACACCGAATTCGCGGTCAGCATTGTCGAGCAGGTCGCCGAGGCCCTCGACGCCGCCCACGCGACGGGGCTGATGCATCGCGACATCAAGCCGTCCAACATCCTCATCACCAGCGGTGACTTCGTGTACCTGATCGACTTCGGGTTGGCGCGCACCGCGGGCGAGCACGGGCTGACCACCGCCGGCAGCACCCTGGGCACGCTGGCGTATATGGCGCCCGAGCGTTTCGAGGGCGGCGAGGTCGACCGGCGATCCGACATCTATGCGCTGACCTGTGTGCTGTACGAGTGCCTGACCGGCTCGCGGCCGTACCCCGCCGACAGCCTCGAGCAGCAGATCGCGGGTCACATGGTGTCGCCGCTGCCGCGGCCCTCTGACACCGACCCTCGGCTGGCCGCGTTCGACGCGGTCATCGCCAAGGGCATGGCGAAGAAGCCGGAGAAGCGCTATCAGAGTGCCGGCGAACTGGCCGCCGCGGCCCGGCGCGCGGTGAGCGCGCCCGTGACCCGGACCGGTCGCGGTTCGCGGCATGCGGCGCGACCCCGACGCCGGGTGCCGGTCAAGGCGCTCTCGGCGGCGGCCGCGGTGGTGGTGATCGCGACGGGCGCGGCCGGGCTGTGGGTGTGGGCACCGTGGCGTGACACCCCGACGACCCCGGAGAATCTGCCCGATGGCGCGGTCGCCTCGATCGCGGCGGCAGTCCCAGCCGACATTCGAGAGACGGGCCGGCTGGTGATCGGCGTCAACGTTCCGTATGCGCCGATGGAGTTCAAGAACGCCGACGGTCAACTCGCCGGTTTCGACGTGGACCTCGTGACCGCCGTCAGCCGTGTGCTCGGGCTGATCCCGGATTTCCGTGACACCCCGTTCGATTCGATCCTGCCGGGTGTCGTCGATGGCACGTTCGACATCGGTTCCTCGTCGGTCACCGACACCGCTGACCGCGAGGATCTGGTCGACTTCGTCACGTACCTGCGCGCCGGTACCCAGTGGGCGCGCCGGCCCGGCACCTCCCTGGGGCCGACGTCGGCGTGTGGCTTGAAAGTCGGTGTGGCGCAAGGAACTCTGCAGGAGACCGACGAGTTGCCCAGGAAGAGCAACGAGTGCACCGCGGCCGGTATGGCGCCGGTGGAGATCGTCGTGTTCACCAGTCAGGACGAGGTCACCGCGGCTCTACTCAAGGGCGAGGTGCAGGCGATGTCTGCCGACTCGCCTGTCACCGGATTCGCCATCAAGCTCAGCCGCGGTGACCTGGTGCCCGCCGGTGACGTGTTCGATTCCGCGCCATACGGCTGGCCGGTGAAGAAGAACTCCCCACTGGCCGAGGCGTTGCGGCAGGCGCTCGAGCAGCTGATGGACAGCGGCGAATACCGGGCCATCGCGAACATGTGGGGGGTGGAGCGCGGCATGATCGACCGCCCCGCCGTCAACGGCGCGACGAAGTGAGACGTCCGCACCGCGAATCCTCGGTGTAGATCACGTCAGCCCGGGTAGCCCCCTGTGCGGAGCAGGCCAGATGACGTGCGTGCCATCGAAAGCTGCTCATCCCCGTCCCTAGGAGAACCCGATGAATGTCTCTGACATCCCGTTCGCCATCCTGCGGCTTCAGTACCGGCTTGCGCGTGCACCATTTCAGCTGGTGGGAGACATGGTCATGCCACGCATCGGCGAGGAGGCACCCGGCCGGTTGATGTACGAACGTGCACTGGGTGCACTCGACGCCGCGGCCGGTAACGCGTTCAACGACGCAGCTCTCGAGGAGAGCGGAATCTCCCGCATCCGGCGAGCCGCGGCAATGGGTGAGGCCATGCGCCTAGACACACATGACGAACTCGCGCGCAAACGCGAAAAGGTCTCCACCGCAACGGTGTTGACCACCCGCGACGGGGATCTGGGCGACCGTGAGCAGCAGCGGCAGGGCGACCTGTCGTAGCGGCGCTGCCGCCCGATCCCGATCCCGTGGACACCCCCAGCGAGGAGCGCGCTGGGGGTGTCCCCCGGGGGAGAATCCCGCCCCTGTCCGCACTGACGTCGGCCGGCAGGAACATGAACCCGCGCGCGGATCGGTGTCGCTGCGATAGCTGTCTTCATCGCGGTCGTTCCGTCCACAGCAATCGTTGCGATCATTCAGCACTGAGAGCGATCTCGGTGGCAGCGTGACACTGGTACGCGACGTACCGAAAAGCAAATGTGATCATGAGCTGAAGTGGCCAATATGCTGATATTGCCCCTGTGACGAATTTTTGTTTAGCTGACAAGACGTGTAGATGCGCACATTCAGCTGTTGAACGACAGTAAAGACTTTATATTGACGTCTTTATCCATTTGCTGCATGAGCGTAAATGGTGCAATTTCAGAATTGCTGGTGAAAATCTATTCTCTCGGTTATACGCTCGCGATACGCCTGCCGATAGGCGTCCCGACAGCACAAGATCATCCGGGGGAACCGTTATGACCATCACATTCCGCAAAGCCCTAGTCACGTGCGGCGCCGCGTTCGCCTCCGCGGCGCTCGCCCTGTCCGGCCCGACGTCGGCATGGGCCAGTAGTACAGCGGTGATCATCGGCGGGATCGGCGCCGGCACCATGGGTGACGCGCTGATGGCGCCACTGCTGGGCGGTCAGTTCAAGGACGAGACGCGGGTGAACGTGACCTGGCCCGCCCAGGCGGGGCCCATCACGGGCGCGAACGACATGAACCTCGGAGACTCGATCGACATCGGTAAGGCCAACCTCGCCGCCGCGATCGACACCGCGCTCGGGCAGTTGTCACGTGACGCCGACGGCAACGTGATGAATGGTGAAAGGGTCACTGTCGTCGGACTGTCGGCGGGCTCGCTGGTGGTCAACGAGGTCCTGCGGGACATGGTCGCCAGTGGTCAGCTGCCGAACGCCGACGACATCGATTTCATCGTCATCGAGGACTCGAGCCGGCAGGAGTTGATCAATGACTCCGGCAAGTACAACTCCAAGCTGAATTACACCTACCAACCTGCACCGATCACCCCCTACGACGTCGTTGTCGTCACAGGCGAGTACGACGGTTTTGCCGACTTCCCGGACCGCCCCTGGAATCTGCTGGCGGTGGCGAACGCGATGGCCGGCGCGGTCGTCGTTCATGTGCCGGTGATGTACGGCAGCCTGGCCTCGGTTCCGGCGGAGAACATCACCGTCGAGACCAACGCCAAGGGGGGAACCACCACTCACTACCTCGTTCCCACCAAGACCCTGCCTCTCGTGCAATTGAATCCGAAGCTCGCGCCGCGTGAGGCCGAGCTGAAGGCGAAGATCGATGCGGGCTACAGCCGTAATGACGCGACAGTGCCGGTTCCGGCGAGATCGAGCGCTGCCGACGTGCCGCCCGTCGACGCCCCTGCAGAGCAGGCGGCTCCCACGCCCAGGTCGGTGGCTGCTGAACGGCGCGAAGCGCGTGCGGAGCGTCGGGCCGAGGTGAAGGCCGCCACGCGAGACGCTCGTGCACAGGCCAGGGCCGCGCGGGCGGCGCAGCGCGAAGAGCGCAAGGCGACAGGCGTCGACGCGTGACCGACCCTATCCAGTAACGTCGAGAAGTGATGCGCCCCAACCATATTGGCAGTGCCGACACAAAGTCTCGACGCTGCCGGTGGCTCGCGCCCCATCTGCCACCACCAGGCGGTGACCAGGCATTGTCATCTGTTCGCTGATGCTCGATCCGGCGTCGGTGGGTGGCGTCGCGAACCAGTGAACTCGACGGCGCTGCGTCGGCTCGGCCCCCGGGGTGTATGGTCGAGGGAAGGGTTGCTCAGCCGGCGAAGCGATCGAAGCTTCCGCACAGAGGCGGCACCCTCCCAATATTTGAGGACGTGCTCATGGAATCGTCTGAACTCTTTTCTCATCGTCAGACAACGCAAGAACATGCTCCGGTGTCGTCATCCGACGAGCCGGTAGAAGCCCCCGTTTTCTCCGACCTACATCCGAGGCATTCTGCTGATTCGCCACGTCGGTGAACGGCATACCGCGCGCCCGTCGCGCGTCGAAGCCGGTCCGGGTCAGTCTCGCGACCGACCGGAACGGCGTCATCGACGGGGCGTGGTGGCCTCATTCGTCGGCTATCGCTGCTGAACTCCCCGATCTGATCGGGGCGCTGCACCCCTCGCTCGGTGAGGTCGAGACCATGCAGATCAATTGGTCACCCACCGAGGGGCAACTCGACCTCGAGACCATTGCCACCGGGTCTCGCATGGCGCTGCCCGGCGGGCATCATCGGCGACCGAGGTTGATGTCCATCGTCGGTCGAGAGGCCAGCGTGAAACTGCTTGTCGTTCCGAGTATGACGTCGCAGGCCCTCGGATCGATGGTGCTGCGGGCATCCGCGGGACTGCCTCCTGTCGTCGATGCGACGAACAATCGAATCTATGAAACAGCTTGTCTCGTGGTTGGTCTCGCTCGCACCGAGAGCCTGAAGTGGCGCGAGGCCGCCAATTCGTGACAATGCGTTCGCCCGACGCGTGCTACGGTTAGGGCGGGACGCCGAATCTGGCGTTTCATCACATGAGAGAAGTTGAAAAGTATGGCACAGGGAACTGTGAAGTGGTTCAACGGCGACAAGGGCTTCGGCTTCATCGCCCCCGACGGCGGCGCAGAGGACGTGTTCGTCCACTACTCCGCGATCTCTGGCGGCGGCTACCGCTCGCTTGAAGAGAATCAGCGCGTCGAGTTCGACGTCGAGCAAGGACAGAAAGGCCCGCAGGCCGTCAATGTGACGGCCGTCTAAGCGGCACGAGCTTTCGATCGTGGGCTGGTGAGTCACACTCACCAGCCCACTTTTCGTTTCGGCACCGATTGCTCACCAGACATCAATTCGGCCAACGCTTTTCGTGCTGAAGGGCGTATGCTGAGACGACCCGGGAAATGTTGTACGCGACACTCTGAGGTCGCGTCGTCACCGGGTCGGACGGGTCCGCCACGGGCTCAGGCGGGACTGTCCCCATGACTCAGCACACCGATACTGACGATATCGATCCACTCCACCAAGGCCCTGACAGCACGCCACGCCTGCGCCTCCAGCGCAAGGGGTCCAGTAGGGGTTTCGTCGACGGAGCGTGGTGGCCACACAGCGACGACCTGAGCGCCGAATTGCCCGATCTGCTCACCGTGCTCTCGGTACGACTCGGGAGCATCGAGCGAGTCCGGTACAACCGGGCCGAATGGCTGGCGGCGCCATCCAAGATTCGCTTCGCAGATCAACTGGTGCGGCTCGACGGCTACGACAGGCACCCGGCAGGCACGCTCGGGGTGCAGGGAGGCAGGGGCGGCGAAATGCTGCTGCTCGTGATACCCGCCCAGACCGACCCCGATAGTGCACACGCCGCCATGATGGCCACCGCGGCCTCGGAGAGCGCTTCGCGCATCCGGGAACTCCTCGCGACGTGATGCCGCTGGCGAGCGGAGTTGTACAACCCCAGCGAATATCCAAAGGTAAAGGCGCACAACATTTCACACATCACTTCACGCATGGCGATCGGCTGACCATGTCTGCATCACACGCTCTGGCCATGCCGCGGCCGATACGCTTCGGCGTCCTCGGCACGTACGTCCCTACGTTGTGCGGAGTAGCCCGGTTCAGCGCCGGTTTGGCCAACGAGTTGCAATCGCTGGGCAACGACGTCGAGATCGTGCGTGTCGCCGACGGTTCTGGACGTGAATCCGAGGACACCGAGCTGGTCAGTGGTTCGGCGACCTCGATCGAGGCGTGCGTGGACCGGCTGAACGGCAACGACGTTGCGGTCATTCAACACCAGTACGGCCTCTACGGTGGCAGCCACGGCGACGAGGTGCTGTCACTCATCGAATCGCTTGACGTGCCGTCCATCGCGGTGGCTCACGAAGTTCTCGAGAACCCCAAACCCCACCAGCGCTGGGTCATGGAACGCATTGCGGCGATGACGGATCGCATCGTCGTCATGTCCGCATGCGCACGAGACCGGTTGTGTCGTGACTACGGGGTCGAGCGGCGAAAGGTCGTCACGATTCCCCACGGCGGCACCGTGTTCAGCGGTCCGCGCCTCAAGCGGCCCAGCCGGCCCACGATCCTGACGTGGGGAATGCTGGCCCCCGGCAAGGGCGTCGAAAAGGTCATCGACGTGATGAGCTCGCTGCAGAGCCTCGCCGGCCGCCCACGCTACGTTGTCGTCGGTCCGACGGACCCCAGGGAATCAGCTCTCCACGGTGACGCGTATCGGGAGGCGTGCATTGAACGGGCCCGCACCAACGGGGTCGCAGACTCCGTGTCCTTCGATCCCCGTTCGTACAACCGGGCGTCGCTGACTGCACTGATCCAGTCGGCGTCGGTGGTGGTACTTCCCTACGCCTCCACCGACCAGGTGTCGTCCGCCATCCTCGTGGAAGCCATCGCCAGCGGCCGGCCCGTCGTGGCAACGGCGTTCCCGCACGCTGTGGAGCTGCTGTCGGGTGGGGCAGGGATCCTGGTCGACCACGACGACTCCGATGCCCTGGCAACCGCACTACGCCAGATCCTGACGCAGCCGAGGTTGGCCGGAGCGCTGGCGGCCGAGGCGCGGCAACTGGCCCCGGACTTCGCGTGGTCCACGGTGGCTGCGGCCTACACGGCCCTGGGGCAGCGTCTCGTCGCCGAACGCGGCGTCGCCGAGATGGGCTCCGTTTTCTCGCAGGTCGGCAGCACGCCCCAGCGGCGATAGTCACCGAGTATGCGGTCGGCGGCCCGACACGTCGAATGCGTTGCGGGCGAATCTCTTTGAATGCGAGACTAGGATGCCGATGGCGGATTCGGCGTCCCGCGTACGTCACTGCATCCAGGGGCGTAATGTAAGGTCTCGAGGCCAGCTACAGGGGGGGACCAGCATCAGCCGGCAATCCTCCGCAGAACAGGGGCCACAACGCATGAATCAATCGCTGCCCACATCGGGACAACCCCGTGTCGGGCCGACGGCGCGGTAGGGGTGACGTTTCGCGAACAGCTTCTCGCCGCCGTGGACGGTCGCCGTGGCGTTGACGCCGCCGACCGGCTCTGTGAGGCGTGCGTGATGTTGCTCGACGTCGACGCCGCCGCCATCTCGCTGGTCTTCGACGGCGCTTCCACTGGCACCCTTGGCTCCAGCGGAGGTGACGCGCGTGCCCTGGACGAACTCCAATTCACCGTGGGTGAGGGTCCGTGCCTCGAGTCCATCACGTTGTGCTCGCCGGTGATAGTGACCGACCTGGCCGATCCGGCCGAGCAGCGGTGGCCGGTCTACGGGCGGGCAATGCTCGACCTGCGGATCCGCGGCGTCTACGCGATGCCGGTGGTGGTCGCGGGTGAGTACGTGGGTGCCCTCGACCTGTTCCGAGCGGTGCCCGGCCGGCTGGCCGAAGGGCAGCTCGCCGGTGCCATCGTGGCCGCTGAACTGGCAGGCATCCCGGTACTGGATCTTCTCGACGCGGATCTGCATGCCGCGGTCAGTGACCCGGACAGCACCGCGTGGACAGAGCTGAACGCCCTGTCGCGGGCTGAGGTCAGCCAGGCCACTGGCATGCTCGTCGCTCAGCTGGGTATCGAACCTGCTGAGGCGTTGCTGCGCCTGCGCGCCCACGCCTACGCAGCCGGCCGGGCCGCCACCGAGGTGGCTCGAGACGTTCTCGAGCGCCGACTGCGGTTGGAATGACGGGCGTGCGGCAGGCACCTGGATGGAGGCCAACATGACAGACACCCCGCGCGAAGAACTCGTGCTCGATGCGGTCAACTCCCTTGTCGACAGTCTGCTCGTCGACTTCGACGTGGTCGACCTTCTGACCGAACTGACCGAACGCTGCGCACACCTGCTCGACGTCGCCGCGGCCGGCTTCCTGCTCGCCGACCCCTTCGATCGATTACACCTGCTGGCGGCCACCACGCAACAGGCTCGCGATCTGGAGATCTTCCAGCTGGAGATCGACCAAGGCCCGTGTGTCGACTGCTACATGACCGGTACCGCAGTGTCGGTTGCAGCCCTGGATGCCGATGCCGAGGCGCGCTGGCCGCAGTTCGTTCCGGAAGCCGTCGCGGACGGCTTCGCGTCGGTGCACGCAGTGCCGATGCGCGCAGCGGGGATCGTTCTCGGTGCCCTCGGTCTGTTCGGCACCTCGCCCGGAGCACTCGGCCAGGCCGATCTGCTGGTGGCCCAGACGCTGGCGCACATCGCGTGCGTGACGATATTGCAGGGCCAGGCGCCGACGCCGGCGACCGTGCTGCCGCAGCTTCGGGCCGCTCTGGCCGGCCGCACCGTGGTGGAGCAAGCCAAAGGCCTGCTGCGGGAGGTGCTCGACGTCCCGGTCGAGGAGGCGTTCGCCGTGCTGCGCTCGTTCTCGCACACCAATGGCCGCCACCTCACCGATCTGGCGCGCCAGCTGATGACCGACCGCTACGCGCGACCGGTGCTGATCGCAGAGATCACCCAATTCGTCAACCCACCCGTGCATTAGCTGCGGTGGCGGGCGCGGGCCCGGCGCACGGCATCGTCCACCAGCCGCTCGGCGATCGTCACGAGCTTCACGTTCTCCTGCTGGCTCATCTGCGTCAACCGCTCGAACGCCTGATCGGCACTCGCGCCCGAACGGCTCCGGATGATCCCGATCGCCTGGTCGATCACCGCACGACTGCCGAGCGCGCGCTGCAACTGCTCGGTGCGGTTCTGGGCGGAGTGCAGCAACTGGGCGTGATAGACGGACACGGCCGCCGAGGCGGCGAACTGTACCCCGAGCACGGCGGCATGCTCGCCGAACGCGTCGCGGGACTTCGCGTAGGCGTTGATCGCGCCGATCACCTCACCCGAGACGATCAGGGGCAGCGACAGCGCTGAGTGCACGTCCATCCTGGCGACCCGCCCGCCGAAGTGTGGCCAACGATCGTCACTGCCCAGGGAGCCGCTGATGGCTACCCGGCGGGACTCCATGCAGGTCAAGCACGGCCCCTCGTGGAACTCCTCGTACTGAACCCTGTCGATGATCTCGACGAAATCCGCTGTCGCGGTGACGGCTCGGACTTCGTGATGTCCGTGCATCAGGACAGTGCTCGCGCCGTCGACGTTCGGAATCGCGATCGTCGCGAATTCCGCGACGTTGCGCAGCAATTCGGGAACAGACCGAGCGTCGGCGACCAGCTCTGCAACTCCTCGAAGGCCGGCGAGCATGTCGACATCGTCTGCATCGCGTTGTGCGGCAGACGGTTCGACGGGTACCTCGCGACCCGGCTGTATGTCGTAGTCGGCCATCCTGTCCTCGGACGCTACTCCTTTGCAGTGGGCGAGCAGAAGACCTTGGTCTCGTCAGCTGACCAGTGAGAGTGCGTGCGCCCGCCGGAGTTTGCCCGATGGGGTCTTGGGGATGGTCCCCGGTTCGAGCACCACAACGTTGCGCGGGCGAACGTCGACCTCGGCGAACACTTCGTGGGCGACCGCTCGCTCGACCCGGCGCACCTGGGCTTCATCGCGGAAGTCTTTGCATTCGACTGCTACTGCGAATGTCTCCCGCGAGAGGCCCGCGTCGAGGCGCACTGCCACCGCACAACCCGGTCGGACCCCCTCGACGCGGCCCGCGGCGCGTTCGATGTCGGTCGGGTAGATGTTGCGACCGGCCATGATGATGACGTCCTTGAGCCGCCCGCAGACAACGACTTCGCCGGTCTCGGTGACGTAGCCCAGATCGCCGGTGTCGTACCATCCTCGATCATCTTGTGCAGCGAGGAATCCCGCGACGGTGGTGTAGCCCTTCGTCACCGGGTCGCCACGGACCTCGATGACTCCGACGCCGCGGGGCGACAGCTCGCTGCCGTCCTCGTCGACCACGCGCAGCTCGAGGCCTTCGAGCGGCTTGCCCAGAGAGACCAACCGGCGGGTGTGGCCTTTGGTCGCAGGTATCGCGCGGTGCAGTACGGCCATCAGGTCGGCGTCGATCTCGTCGACGACCATGCCGCCACCGCACTGGGAAAAAGACACCGCGACGGTCGTCTCGGCCATTCCGTAGGCGGGGATGATCGCCTCGGGCCGCAGCCCGAATGGCGCGCCGGCGTCGCAGAGATCCTCGACGTCGAGGGGGTCGACCTGCTCGGCACCGGAGAGCGCCCAGCGCAGTGACGAGAGATCGAACGCTCCCGGTTCGGCCTGCCGCCGCAGCCGCTTGGCCAGCAGGGTGTAGGCAAAGTTCGGTGCAGCGGTCATCGTGCCGCGATACTTGTCGATCAGCTTGGGCCACAACAGGATATCGCTCAGGAAATCCATCGGGGTGATCTTCACCAGCTCCGCGCCGTAGTACATCGGCACGGTCAGGTAGCCCGTCATTCCCATGTCGTGGAAGCAGGGGAGCCAACTCACGATCACATCGGTGTCGACGTCGAAATCACAGCCGACGGTCATCGCCGCGGCGTTGGCGACGATGTTGGCGTGCGTGATCTGCACGGCCTTGGGCGACCCCGTCGACCCCGAGGTCAGCTGCATCAGGGCGATGCTGTCGTCGGCAGTGTCGAGCGGGTCGATCGGCGCGCAACCCAGTAGTCCCTCGATGGTCAGCACCGTCATGCCCAGCGACTCGAGGACAGGCGCGGCGGCCATGAACGGATCGGAGATCACCACGGCGCGTGCGGCGATCATCGTGATCACAGCGGTGGTCTCCTCGGCCCAGCGCACGAGATCGGTTCGCGGAGTGGGTTGATGCACCATGGTCAGGCTCGCGCCGCGCATCCAGATGCCCTGCGCGGTGGGCGCAATCTCGACGGGGGCGCCCGCCAGAACCGCGACGGCGTCGCCGGGCCCGATGCCGGCGGCGGCCAGTCCGCCGGCCACCCGGCGAGCCCGTTCGTGCACGTGCGCCCAGGTGTGGCGAACGGGTGCATGCGGTTCGCCGGTGTTCAGCCCCTTGGTGCTGGACCGGGCGTTGGAATACATCGTTTCGGTGAAAACGCTCATGACAGGCCCCTATGGCTTCACGTCTGCAGAGGACGATGAAGGGTGTGTTCGGATGGCCGGTCCGCGCGGATACCGCTGCGGGCCGCTACTCGTGCGGGGTGTCGCTGGAATTCGACCACTGCCGCCCCGGAGCGGGCGGCGGTAACGCGTGACCTCCTCGGGGTCACCCCAGACGGTCCCCGGTCCGATCGGAACGAGGGGCACTGTGTCGGACGCACCGACTGTACCGATACGAACCTCGATCAACGGCAGAGCGCGCCGAACGAGATGCACGTCGTAGTAGCTGTATCTCAACCGTGATCCCTCGAGCACCGACATCCATGACTGGTCGGCTGACGTCGAGTCAGAGAGTCGGCGGGGATCTGATCGCCGCCGCGACGTTTCCGGGAAGCTGAGGAATCAACCCGCAGCAACCTTAGCGTGTCCCCGCGCGGGATCGGCGGTGACCCGCCGTCAACGATGAAGATCGAACTGACTCCTCGGTAAGAAAAGGGTCGAATCCGCCCCGCGGCCGGGGCTCGACGCGGTAAGACTTGTCCATGGGTGCGGGATCATGTGTGGGTCGTGTTGGTGGATTGGCAGTCGCACTGGGGATCGGAGCCGCGGTTCTCGCAGGTGCGGGCGTCGCTGCGGCCGAGGACGGCGGCGATTCCTCCAGCACACCCTCGGTGACGTCCAATACATCGACATCGCAGGCATCGCCGACCTCGAAGGCGCCGCGGAAGACGCTCAAGACACTGAAGGCGCAGCGATCCTCGGCGGACAAGCCGGATGCGGACACCAGGCCCGTCCGCAACCGGCACAGGCTGGCGGCGACCACACCGGCTGCGAAGGCAGACGAGGCGCCGCCCGCGATCCGGCTCGTCGACACCGTCGCAGAACCCGAGGTGGCGCGCGTCGAGTCGGTTGTGGCCGAGGTACCCCCGATCGTGCAGAAGCCTTTCTGGACGAAGAAGGCGGCTGTCGGGCAGGACGAACCCGAGGTGGCCGCGGCCGTTGCGCAGGAGCCCGCACGCGCTCTGACATCACTGCGGGAGCGGATCGCCGCCAAGCGTGCCGACGCGAACGTCGGCGACGATCCGACGCTGCCCGGGCTGGCATCGCTGGTCATGTCGGTGGTGGCGGCCGGTCGGGAGGCCACCGACGACACCTCGCCTACCGTCGCCGCCGCGCAGGCCACGAGCCAGGTGGCGGACAGCTATCCGATCCCGGAGGGGGTCACGGTCGAGGAGGTGCACCCGCCGCTGTTCTGGTTGCAGCGCATCCCGGTGCTCGGCACGTTCGTCTTCACGCCGATCGTCCGCACGCTGCATGCTCTTCCGCTCGTCGGGGATGCGCTGCAGCCCATCATCGGGTTCCCCCTCAACCGGTTCGACCCGCCGGGGACGCCGCAGCCGAAGAGCTATTGGGTCACGTCGTTCGACGGAACCCGGATCTTCGTCAACGTGATGCCGTCGCTGACGTTCGACGAAACGGGCCAAGCC
The DNA here is from genome assembly GCF_055419625.1 of Mycobacterium sp. IDUB_1. Taxonomy (NCBI): domain Bacteria; kingdom Bacillati; phylum Actinomycetota; class Actinomycetes; order Mycobacteriales; family Mycobacteriaceae; genus Mycobacterium; species Mycobacterium sp. IDUB_1. Next base: position 1,607,744 of record NZ_JBVAYA010000001.1, read on the forward strand.
CCAACGGTTCTCGACGGTCCCGGCCTCGGTTTGCCGGGGTCGACGTCGCTGGCGCTGCACAACGACAGCCTGCTTCCGTATGACGTGATCGGGATCGGCAGGCTGCGGGCAGCGGGCTACAACGTGGTCACGTGGGATCCGCGGGGTGAGTGGCGGTCCGGGGGCATCATGCATCTGGACTCCCCGGATCTCGAGGGCCGCGACGTCTCCCACATCATCAGTTTCCTCTCGACGCTTCCGTACGTGCGACTCGACGCGACGAACGATCCGCGCCTGGGCATGGTCGGTGCCTCCTACGGCGGCGGTATCCAATTGTCTGCTGCTGCAATCGATCACCGCATCGATGCCATCGTGCCCACGATCGCGTGGAACGACCTCGTCGACGTGCTCTTCCCCCGTGGTGCGGTCAACAGCGCCTGGGGCACCCTGCTGCCTGCAGTCCTGGTGTTGACGCTGGCGCGCGAACACCCGCGCATCCTCCCGGTCGCCGTCATGGGTGTGTTGTTCGGCAAGGTGAAGCAGTCCGACCTCGACCTGGTCGAGAGCTTCGGCTTCGCCGACCAGATCAAGGACATCACCGCGCCGACCCTGCTGATCCAGGGCACAGTGGACACGCTGTTCCCCCTCAGCCAGGCCGATGCCAACGCCCAGGCTCTCCTCGCCGCGGGCACCACCACCAAGGTGATCTGGTACTGCGGTGGCCACGGCGCGTGCCTGAGCCAGCCCAAAAGAGGCGAGGTGATCCTCGACCGGACCATGGACTGGCTGGATCACTACGTGATGGGCGACGAACGCGTCTCCACCGGGCCGCAATTCGAGTGGACCGACCAGAACGGGGTCTGGTACAGCTCCGGCACGTACCCGGTGGACAACGGCGACCCGATCATCGCGACCGAAGACGACCCGAAGACCATTCCGTTCATCCCGTTCCTCGGCGGCTCGGGGCCCGACCCCCGCATCCTCTTCCACGGACCGCTGCAGACACTGCTGGGTATCGCCTCAGCCGGCCCCGCGCTGAATGCGGTGAATCTGAAAGTGCCTCCGGCGCAGGATCTCACGCACATCGTCGGTGCGCCGGCGCTGACCCTGACCTACTCGGGCCGCGGCAACGCCAAGCACGTCTACGCCCAGATCGTCGACGACAAGACCGGCCTGGTTCTCGGTACGCAGGCGACACCCATTCCGGTGACGCTCGACGGCGTCACGCGCCAGGTCACGTACTCCCTCGAGGAGGTGGCGCACACTCTGCAGCCGGGTGAATCGGTGACGGTCCAGCTCGTCACCTCCACGATCAAGTTCCTGAACTTCTACTCGTGGGGCCGCATCACCGTCGACGGCATGACGATCAAGCTCCCGACGCTGGCCGCCGACGCTCCGGCGGCGGCGATCCCGGCCTGAGGGCAGATCAGTCGAAACACTGTCGCCCGCATGCTCGCGTGACCGAGGATGAGGCATGCCCTCCCGCACTCCTGACGACATCCGCACAGCACTCGAGCACTGCTACACCGCGATGGAGAAGCTCGCGGCGGATCTGAGCGACGCCGACTGGCACGCCCAGTCGCTGTGCCCGGACTGGACCGTGCGTGGCGTGTTCGACCACGTCGTCAGCATCGAGGCCGTGCTCGCCGGGTGGCTGCCCGACAGCGTCGACGCTCTGCCCCCGTTCGAGCGGGCGGCCGAGTTCGTCGCCGACCCGACGCCGTATCCGGAGAAGATGCGCGCGGTCTTCGAGCAGCGGCGCCGCGATCTCGCCGCGCTGTCGCCCGAGGACTACGACCGCCCGTCCTGGATGCCCGTCGGCCCCGGCACGTACGGCCGGTTCTTGGCCATCCGGGTCTTCGACATCTGGGTCCACGAACGCGACATCACCACCGCGCTGGGCCTGTCCAGCGACGACGGCGGCGTCGCAGCGGAACTGGCGCTGGACCAGGTCGACAGCTCGATCGGTTACATCGTCGGCAAGAAGATCGGCCTGCCCGACGGCACGAGCATCACGTTCGACCTCACCGGTCCGGTCGTGCGGACGCTGAATGTGCGCGTCGACGGCAAGGCCAAAGCGGTCGACCACCTCGACGACCCAGATGTCGTCGTCACCACCGACTCCACCACCTTCATTCAACTGGCGTCCGGCCGCATCGACCCCCAGGCGCAGATCGATGCCGGTCGCATCCGCTGGACCGGCACCGGCGAACTCGGTGACCGCGCCGCACGCAACCTGAGGTTCACGATGTGACACCGAATTCGGTTGTCGCCGTGGACTTCCACTTCGACGTGATGTGCCCCTTCGCCTACCAGACGTCTCGCTGGATTCGCGAGGTGCGCGATCTCACCGGGATCACGGTGAACTGGCGGTTCTTCAGCCTCGAGGAGATCAACCGCCAGGAGGGCAAGAAACACCCGTGGGAGCGGGAGTGGTCCTACGGCTGGTCGATGATGCGGATCGGGGCGCTGCTGCGCCGGCAGTCGATGTCCGCCGTGGACGCGTGGTACGAGCGGGCTGCCCGTGCCCTGCACGTCGACGGCCACAAGCCGCACGAAAAGGGAGTGGCCCGGCACCTCCTCGCCGAGCTCGGCTTCGAACCGGGGTTGGTCGACGAGGCCATCGGTGACCCGACCACCAACGACGAGGTGCTGGCCGATCACCGCCGCGTCGTCGCCGCCGGCGGTTACGGGGTGCCGACGCTGTTCTTCGCCGACGGTCAGTGCCTGTTCGGGCCGGTACTGATCGACCCGCCGACCGGCGAGGCGGCACTGCGACTCTGGCACGCCGTCGTGGCGTGGACCGAGTTCCCGCACCTCTACGAGCTGCAGCGGCCCAAGACGGCCGCCGACCAGCAGGCGATCACCGAGACGTTCCGCCCCTACCTGCAGGCCAGGGACTGGGTGTCGATCAACCGCGGCGAGGTCGTGCAGTTCGACGAGCCGGGAGTTTGACGACTCCACCGCAACGGGTACCTCGCTGCGGTGGAACGGCTGGGTGGTCTCGACGCAGGTCTGCTGTACAGCGAATCTGCCACGGTGCCGCTACACGTCTCGTCGGTGGTGCTGGTCGACACGTCGACGGTGCCGGGTGGATTCGCCTACGAACGGTTCCGTCGCGACATCGGTGATCGCATCAAAGCGCTGCCCGAACTGCGTGCCAAGCTCGGTGACAGCCAGTTCAACCTCGACCATCCAGTGTGGGTGCAGGACCGGGACTTCGACCTCGACCGCCACCTGAACCGGATCGCTCTGCCGTCGCCGGGCGGACGCAAGGAGCTGGGGGACGTGTGCGGGCACATCGCCTCCATCCCGCTGGATCGCAGCAAGCCGCTGTGGGAGATGTGGGTCATCGAGGGTGTCGACGGGGCGTCGCTCGACGCCGGTGGTCCGCTGGCTCTGATGATCAAGGTGCACCATGCCGCCGTCGACGGCGTGTCTGCGGCGAACCTATTGGAGACCCTCTGCGACCTCGAACCGGATGCGCCGCCGCCGGCCCCGGTCGAGGGCCCGGGTGAGGCGCCGGCATGGGCGATCGCCGCCGACGGGTTCGTACGCTTCGTGACGCGGCCGTGGCAGTTGACGCGGGTGGTTCCCGAGACCGCGGCGATGGTGGTCAAGACCATAAACCGGGCGGTGTCGGGCACCGCGATGGCGGCGCCCTTCACCGCGCCGAGGACACGGTTCAACGCAGAGCTCACGTCGGAACGATCGATCGCGCTGGTGCAGCTGGACCTGGGCGACGTGAAGAAGGTCAAGGACCACTACGGCGTCAAGGTCAATGACGTGGTGATGGCGTTGTGCGCAGGTGCCCTGCGCGGGTATCTGGCCGACCGCGACGAGTTGCCGGCCAAGCCGCTGATCGCGGTCGTGCCGTCGTCGGTGCACGGCCAGTCCGACCGCCCAGGCCGCAATCAGCTCTCCGGAATGTTCTGCAACCTCCACACCGATGTCGCCGACTCGCAGGAGCGGCTCGACACGATTGCCGCATCCGACAAGAGGGCCAAAGAGCACAGCGGCTCCCTGGGGCCTACGTTGCTCGTGGACTTGGCGCAGCTGCTCTCGCGCAACATGTACAGCTGGATGCTGGCCTTGCTGTCGCGAACCCCGCTGACCCGGACAGCCATCCACAACGTGGTGATCTCCAACGTCGCGGGACCGCCGGCGACCCTCTACAGCTGTGGAGCCGAGGTGACCGGGCTGTACCCGCTCGGCCCGATCTTCCACGGTTCCGGGCTCAACATCACGGTGATGTCGGTGGGCCACCGGCTCAACGTGGGCGTCATCTCCTGCCCGCAGCTGGTCGATGACCTGTGGGATCTGGCCGATCGCTTCGACGTCGAGCTGGGTGAGCTGCTGCGGGGCTGCTGACCCAGCTCGCCGCGGGCTGTCCCGGACGGTGACCACGCGATGACGGTCTTCGTCGACTACTCGCCGGGCAGCGCGGGCGCGGTGCGGGCGGGCGAGGCGTTCTGGGAGCCCGGGGGTGATGTCATTCACTATTCGGACGCGAACCTCCGCAGCGATGCGCGGCTACGTTTCCTGGTCACGATGTTGTGCACCCCCGACACGCCGATGTTGGTGCTGGTCGGCGAGGACGAATTGCGGGCACGGAGGCATTTGCGCGTCACCGCTCGCTGACACCACCGGACGCTCACCCGGTAGGTTTCCTCTTCGGTCGGAGGGGTCACACGAACAGGGCGCGACGAAAGGAAGCCAACAGTGAGCACCCCACGCGTGGGGACGCGGTTCGGACCCTACGAGCTGCGCTCCCTGCTCGGCGTCGGGGGAATGGGTGAGGTGTACCGCGCCTACGACACGGCGCGTGAGCGCATGGTGGCGATCAAGCTGCTGCGCCCGGAGATGGCCGCGGACGGAAGCTTCCAGGAGCGTTTCCGCCGCGAGTCGCGGATTGCGGCCCGCCTGCAGGAACCCCACGTCATCCCCGTGCACGATTTCGGCGAGATCGACGGTGTGCTCTTCATCGACATGCGCCTCGTCGAGGGGGCCAGCCTCAAAGAGGTGCTGCGCGCCCATGGCGCTCTGCAGCCGCGGCGCGCGGTGGCGGTCATCCGTCAGGTTGCGTCGGCGTTGGACGACGCACATGCCAACGGCCTGGTGCATCGCGACATCAAGCCGGAGAACGTGCTGCTGACGCCCGACGACTTCGCCTACCTGGTGGATTTCGGCATCGCCCACGGCGGTGGTGAGGCGACCGTCACCTCCACGGGACTGGTCGTCGGGTCGTGCGACTACATGGCACCGGAGCGGTTCAGCGGGGAACGCGGCGGCCCGGCGTCCGATGTGTACTCGTTGGCGTGTCTGCTCCACGAGACGCTGACGGGCCGAGCGCCGTTCGAGGCAGGTGACGTGCGCCAGGTGATGAGCGCTCACATGTTCTCGGCGCCGCCGCGGCCGAGCATCATGCGCCGCGGCATCAGCCGGGCGTTCGACGACGTGGTGGCCCGCGGGATGGCGAAGGCGCCCGGGGATCGCTACACCTCCGCCGGGGATCTCGCGCGGGCGGCAGGAGCGGCGGCCGAGCGTGCGCCGAGTGCTGCGCCGGTCCTGCCGGTCGGGCCGAGTGCTGGCCCGGCCGCGCCGGCAGCTCCGCCGCCGTCGACGCGGCGCTTCTCGTCGACGCAACCGCCGCCGCCTTACGCGCCCGCTCCGCAGTCTCCGCCGCGACCGGCGCAGCGGTTCAGCCGAGGTCAGGTGGCGCTGATGGCAGCCACGATCGTGTTGCTCACTGCCGCCGCGGTTCTCGCCCTGGTGCTGGTGTTCAGCGGCGGCGACACCGGGACCGCACCCACCACCCGCCTGTCGGCGCCGTCGTCGACGTCGTCCGCTGAGGAGACGACGTCAGCAGAAACCACGACAACGTCGAACAGTCGGCCGATCAGCGGCGTTTCCGGCACGGATTCGCAAGGCTTCGTGGGGCATTCGGCGCGCTGCGACAGCGGCGACTCGGCGGCGGCCGCGATCCGCACCGCTCAGTCGCTGGCTGTGGTGTGCAGGTCCGGTGACAGCTACTACTACCGCGGTGAGCGCCTGCGCGACGGGGCGAATCTCGAAATCCAGAACGCGCAGCGCTCCGGCGACGGGTTCACCGCCGTCAACCCCGCCGACGGCCTGGTGTACAGCGTGCAGCCCGACCAGTTGACGGTGTCCAGCAGTCGCGGCACCGATCGCGAGGCGGCAGTCGAATACGGTTCGAACTGACCCTCTGTGGGTGCTCGAGCGTGGGCCTCGCGCACGCGTCTGGTCGATTTTGCGTGCACAGGCCCCACGCTGGGTGGTTCGCTCGTACAGTACGGCTACGCAACTAGGGGAGGGCTCCGATGACCACCACCGCAGTGCCGCGGTCGAGTGCCGCCGAAACCCGGCGGGCGATCTGGAACACCATCCGAGGGTCATCCGGCAACCTCGTCGAGTGGTACGACGTCTATGTCTACACCGTGTTCGCAACCTATTTCGAGGGCCAGTTCTTCGATGAGTCCGAGAAGAACTCGACGGTGTACGTCTACGCGATCTTCGCGATCACGTTCGTCATGCGGCCGGTGGGGTCGTGGTTCTTCGGGCGCTTCGCGGACCGGCGGGGTCGACGGGCGGCCCTGACAGTCAGCGTGTCGCTGATGGCGTTGTGCTCGTTGGTGATTGCGATCGTGCCGTCGCAGGCCGTGATCGGCACCGCGGCGCCGATCATTCTGATCCTCGCCCGGTTGGTCCAGGGTTTCGCGACTGGCGGCGAATACGGCACGTCGGCCACGTACATGTCGGAGGCGGCGACGCGGGAGCGGCGGGGGTTCTTCTCGTCGTTCCAGTACGTGACGCTGGTCGGCGGACATGTGCTCGCGCAGTTCACCCTGCTCATCCTGCAGACCTTCCTCGACGACCAACAGCTCCGCGAGTTCGGTTGGCGCATCGCGTTCGCCGTCGGTGGTGTGGCCGCGATCGTGGTGTTCTGGCTGCGGCGCACGATGGACGAGTCGCTGTCCGAGGACGTGATCGAGGCGGCCAAGGCCGGCGAGGATCCTGGCGCCGGGTCGATGCGCGCGCTGTTCACCGAGTACCGCCGCCCGCTGTTCATGTGCTTCCTGATCACCCTCGGCGGCACCGTGGCGTTCTACACCTACAGCGTCAACGCGCCGGCCATCGTCAAGACCGCGTACAAGGGCGAAGGCATGACGGCGACGTGGATCAACCTGGCCGGGCTCGTCTTCCTGATGCTGCTGCAACCGATCGGCGGGATCATCAGCGACCGGATAGGTCGCAAGCCGATGCTGGTGTTCTTCGGCATCGGCGGAGTGTTCTACACCTACGTGCTGATTACGTTCCTGCCCGAGACACGTTCTCCGCTCACGTCGTTCGCATTGGTGGCCGCGGGATACATCATCTTGACCGGATACACCTCGATCAACGCGCTGGTGAAGTCCGAGTTGTTCCCTGCCCACATCCGGGCGCTCGGCGTGGGTGTCGGCTACGCGCTCGCCAACTCGATATTCGGCGGTACGTCCCCGCTCATCTACCAGGCGCTCAAGGAACGTGACCAGGTGCCACTGTTCATCGGCTACGTCACCGTCTGCATCGCGATCTCGTTGGTCGTGTACGCGTTCTTCCTGCGCAACAAGGCCGACACCTACCTCGACCGAGAACGGGGATCGGCGTTTCGCGCGTGAGCTGCTACCGCTGCAGCGCCATGTCCCAGAACGCGATCTCGTGCTCGAGGACCTCGCGGACGAGGTCGGCGTGGGTGTCCGGATCGGCCACCCGCTCGAGTCCTTCCACATAGGACGTGAATTCGGGGACTGTCCAATGTTCGACGAACTCCGCGAACGGTGAGTCGTCGGACCTGGCGTGCGACCACGCGAGCAGGTAGACCTTCTCGATCGCCCACAGCGCTGTGAGGGCGGCGTCGGCGGGCTCGGCATCGAGGCGGGTGAGCAGTTCGCGGTAGGCCAGTGTCGCCGGCAGCGCGTGGGCCTCGACGTCGAGTCCGCGCTCCGAGGCCTTCACCTCGAACCAGTCGAGTTCGGCGACCAGCGCCACGCATCCGCCGGCCACCACTTCTTGTGCGGGGCGGGGTACGCGGGCCAACAGCCGAGCCTGGAAGGTCAGTAGGTCGGTGACGAACAGGACGTCCTGGACCAGCCACCGGTCGAATGCCGCGGTACTGATGCTGCCGTCCCGCACGGCGTCGAGGAACAGATGCTGGGTGGCTGCCGTCCAGAGTGAATCATGCATACCGACAAAGTAATCGTGCGGGTACTTGGACAGGACGCACTACTACTCGCAATGTCGAGTAGAGCACTACTCGTGTGTTCGGTGCCGGTCGGGAGCACAGTGGCTGACATCAGCGGCCGCCGTCATCACGGAAAAGGGGCTCATCATGGCCAAGGCGTACTTCATCAACGGCGGGACCTACTCGCGATATGACACCGCAGCCGACCGGGTCGATGCCGGATATCCCAAGCCGATCAGCAATGGATGGTCGGGCATCGACGCCACAGGATTCGCGAGTGGTTGTGATAGCGCATTCGATCTCGGCAACGGCAAGCTGTACCTCTTCCTGGGTTCGAACTATGTGCGGATCGACCAGGCCAGCAATGCGGTCGACGGCGAGGTCCGACCGATCGCCGGCAACTGGGGCGGATTCGCCGAGAACGGGTTCGGCGACACCATCCAGGCTGTTGTCAACTGGGGTGATGGCAAAGCTTACTTCTTCCGCGGCGACAGTTACATCGAGTACGACATCGCCACCGACACAGTGGATCCCAATGCGTCCGGGCTCATCGCCGGCAACTGGCCGGGCATGGCCGAAGCGGGCTTCGCCGACTCCATCGACTGTGCGGTTATGTGGGACAACGGCAACGCCTACTTCTTCAAGGGTGACCAGTACGTCCGCTACGAAGTCGGCGTCGGAGTCGCCGACGGTTACCCGTTGCCCACCGCAGACTATTGGACGGGTCTCGCTGGTCACGTCGACGCTGCCTGGCTGAAGCTCACCGGCGGGTCTGGCGGCGGTGGGGGTGGCGACCAGACATCTATCGCCGGTCTGGTACCCGGCGACCACGTGTGGTACTGGAACGGCAATATCTCCGTCGCACAGGACATTCCCCGCTTCGACTGGTTCGACGGCCTCGACGGTAAGCGTCTCGATCCGAAAGACAAGACTGACTACGGCGGGCACGGCAAGGAGATCTACAACTTCGTGGTGCACGCCGACGGGATACTTCGGCGCGGCCAACCCCACATGACAGGATTCGCCGGTACCTTCGCGTGGCTGGACAACAACCCGGGCAACATCACCGGCGTCAAGGGCGGCACCAATTGGGGCCAATACATGAACAAGTTCAATTGGCACAGTTTCCTTGTGTTCCCGAGCGAGCAAGCCGGACGCGAAGCAATCAGTCGAGTGCTCTTGGAAGGTGGCTACCCCGCCAAGAACTGGGGTGCCAAGCAGTGGCCCGCAGGGCGATACCGCGACCTCGGCATCACCGAAGCGTTCCATCGGTGGGCGCCGGCCGAGGACGGCCACAACAAGCCCGATGTCTACGGGGCCAAGGCCGCGTCTGCCGCCGGCGTGCCGGAGACCACGGTGATCAGCACATTGACCGACGCGCAGATGAGCGCCGTGCAGGACGCGGTGAAAGACATGGAGGGCTGGGTCCCTGGTGTCGAACTGAGCCGTGACGATCCGAACGTTCCCGCCGCAGTACGCGCGGCACTGGCATAGGAGACAGATGATGGCACAACCATTTTCGATGGACATGAACGGCGTGTTCGACGCCGGCGCCTTCACCGGTGGCCTCGGCGGCCCGGGTCAAGGGGGGCACGCTGCCCAGACGGAGTGGTACAACCACTACGGCATGGACCTCGGCGCACCTGCGGGTACCGTCGTGTACGCAGCGTTCGACGCCCACATCACCCGGTACAACCCCCACAACCCGGCCGTCGACGGCACCGAGGCCAACGGCAGAGGGTATGGCGCCCAGCTGTTCATGCGCTCTCCCAACGACGGTATGGGCGGCTTCTACACCCACATCAGCGACGTGCCGGACGGGTTGGCCGTCGGTTCACAGATCTCGCGGGGCGACGTCCTTGGCACCGTGTACGAATTCGGTGGCATCTCACCCCATGTGCACATGGCGCTGGTCGAGATCGTGGGCGCCCTGGTGCCTGCGAACTACCACGGGGTGGACAGCCTGTACGAGCTGATGCAGAGTTTGACTGTCACGGACACCGCAACCGTCAATTTCAACCAGGACGGCACGGCGCCTGCGGTCGGTTAGCACCAGTCATCACGACATGAGGGGGCGCAGTGGCTGACAGCACCGGGGCGGCATTACTGCAGTTGTTGCGTAGCAGTCTGACTCAACTGTTGGCGGATGTGCTTGCCGAACTCGAGCGAACGGCAGGGCTGCCGGCGCTCGGGCCGGCGGGAGCAGACTGGGCGGACAGCGGTTTCGCCGAGCATCTACTGGAACCTCTCGTCGCTGACTCAGCCTCGAATCCGGTGACAGAACAGGTAATTTCGGCGATGCGAAAGCTTGCAGGCATCGCCGGTCCGGGAGCGATCGGCGGTCTTTTCGGTTGGGAACCCGACCCGGTCGGGCACACCGCAGACCGCGGTATCGCCTGCGCCGTGCGGATCACGACCGCCGGCGGTCAGGTGGCGGCGGCCCTTGTGGTCACCAAGGGCGGTGGCGGCGTACGCATCGACATCATCGCCAAGGGCGACATGATGGCATCCGAGCCGCTGGCCATCGACGACGCATGGTCCCTGGTCATCGGTGGCCATGCATCCGACGTGGTCGAGGTCCACCTGCCTGCGTCCGGTCGTGCCTCGGTGGCGCGCGGGTCGAACGGCGACACGATTCGGCTCAGCGTGGCCCGCGCGAGGTCGGCCCGGGGCACCGGTCCCGGCATCGACCTCGGTGACGTTGCGCTCACCGCTGCGCTGACACTAGATGGCGACACACCCAAACTCGTTGGGGGAATGCAAATCAGCTGTGGTGAGGTGCGTCTCACCCCCGGCGATCTCTCCGAACTGGTCCCCGCGCTGGCGCCTACACCCCTCGACGTCGCTCTCTCACTCTCCGACTCCACGGGTGTCGCCATCGCGGGCAGTCCGACGCTGTCGGTGCGACTGCCCACCGCTGCGTCGACCCCGGGACTCTCCGCCGGACCGCTCGATGTGGAGCTCATCCCGTCCCTCGAACAGCCGCCGGTGGTTCGGGTTCGGGTCACCTGCGCGATCGCCCTGGACTTGCCGGCCGCGCCGATCCATCTCGACGTCGCAGGCAACGGTTTCGAGCTCCCATTCCGACTGGGGGGTCCCTCGCTCGCCTTCGATGTGACCGATCTGGTGCCGCACAACCCGACGGGGGCCGGCGTCGGTCTGGATCTACCGATCGTCAAGGGTGCGGGTCAACTGAGCCGTATCGGCGATGCATTCACGGGCATGTTGTCGGTGGAGATGCCGCCGATGTCGGTAACGGCACTGGGTAGCCTCGATGTGCACACCGGAGCTTTCCTGGTCATCCTGGGCGCCGTCTTTCCTCCTCCTGGCATCCAGATCGGCTTCGGATTCGCCGTGACCGGTGTCGGCGGTATCGTCGGCGTCGGCAGGCGGATGGATCGGGATGCCCTGACCCGGGCGGTCCAGGACGGGACAGCCGGTTCGCTGCTGTTCCCCAGCGACCCGGCCAAAGCCGCTCGGGATGTCGTGCCGATGCTGGACCGGGTTTTCCCTCAGTCGCCCGGTTCGCTGATCGTCGGGCCGATGTTCCAGATCAGTTGGGGTGGAAGACTTGTCACCGGCTCGATAGCGCTGATACTCGAACTGCCCGATCCCGTCCGGATGTCCGTCATCGGTAAGCTCCTTCTGGCTGTGCCCTACCCGGAACTGCCCCTGATCAAGTTGCAGATCACCTTCTTCGGGCAGATCGACCCTTCGGTGCCCAGCCTGACGTTCCTGGCAAGTCTGACCGATTCGACCATCGCGGGCATCCCCGTCACCGGAGACATGTTCGTCCTCGTCCAAGGGGGCTCCGACGCCAACGTGGTCGTCTCCGCCGGAGGCTTCCATCCGCGATTCAACCGGCCGCCCGGCGTGCCCGCACTCAACCGCGTGGCGTTGACCTTGTCGTCGGGCCCCTTCTTGCAGTTGCGGTGCAGTGCCTACGTCGCCCTGACATCCAACACACTGCAATTCGGTGCACTGGCCGAGCTCGTGGCCGAGGTTGCCGGCTGCGGGCTACGCGGTCACCTGGGTTTCGATGTGCTGATCCAGTTTTCACCATTCCACTTCGTTGCCGAGATCTCGGCCGCCATCGCCGTCGAGGTGCTCGGCGAAACTCTCGTGGGAATCGCGCTGCGCCTGTCGCTGGAGGGTCCCGGGCGGTGGCGTGCCGTTGGCCGAGGCAGCATCGACCTGTTCCTGTTCAGCGCCTCGTTCGATTTCGACGAGTCCTGGGGCGGGTCGGACCCTGCGCTCGACATCGCGCCCGACGTCCGCGACATCCTCACCGCGGCACTGCTCAAACCAGAAGCCTGGCGGGCCTACGCGCCCGACCCGTCTGCGATGCCGGTGCAACTCACGACGTCGGCGGGAGCAGCGTTGGCGGACGGCCTTGTTCTGCACCCGCACGGCACGTTGTCGGTCCGGCAGAGTGACGTTCCACTCGGCATCGACATCGATCGCTTCAACCGCATCCCGATTCCGACGCAGCGCTGGGATCTGACCACCCCGGTTCTGGGGGACGGTCGTCCGGTGCCCGTCGCCGGTGAGGAGCGTGAGCAGTTCGCGCCAGCGGCATTCCTGACGATGACCGACGACGCACAGATCGGTCGCCCCGCGTTCGAGACGTTCAGAGCCGGGCTCACACTCGTGAGTGGGGAGATTGTGGTGGGGGAGGAGCGAGCCACCGACTTCGACTACGAGACCAAGGTGATCTCGGCACCGTTCGACGTCGCCGATCCCCTCGACGTGACGATCGGCGCCCTGGTCGACGCGGTGGAGGCTGCTGCCGGGACCGGGTTGGACCACCCGCGCTGGTGGCGTACCGACCGCGACGCCGTGACGGTGGCCAACTCGCCGACCTACGTCGTCGTCAACTCGTGGTCGCTGTCGGAGGCCCCCGATATTGCACAGCCTTCGCTCAACGCCACGGAGGTATACGAGGCGGCCGCCGCCGCGAGCATGGCGGACCCACGACTGCAGGTCGAGGTCGCCGAGGCATGGGAGCTGAGCACGCCGTGAGCACAATCCGATTTTCGTCATGGGCGCAGACGGCGGTGGGTCGGGCGATTGACACCTCCGACCGGCCCGGTGCGCTGCCCCCTGCCGGCTTCACGCCGGGCGTGACGCTGGTGGGTTCGTCCGGAGATCCCACACTGCTGAAGGTTCCCGGCGCGATGACGATGCTGGGGCCCGACAGCGTCGCCAGCCTCGACCCCCGCGCGGTGGTACGCACCGACCCGGCTGCGGGCGCAGCCGACGTCGAGGACAGCTACCTGGCATCGGTCGACCTGCGGCCAATCGAACTGCCGTGGTTGTTCACGCCGGCTAGGGCCGAGGGCGGCCGGTTGCGGCCGTGGATCGTGCTCGTTGTCGTCGAGGCCTCCAACAGCCGCTTGATTCCGGGCAGTCCCATGCCGACATTGAGCGTCGATGTCGACCAGCTTCCCGACCTGTCCGACTCGTGGGCCTGGGCGCATGTTCAGCGCGCCGCCGATCCCGCCGATCAGGTCGCCCGTCTGCTGTGCCCGCGTCGCTTACAGGAGACCACCCGCTACCGCGCGTGCATTGTGCCGGCGTTCACCTATTCGGCTGCTGCGCAATCGTATTCACCGTCATGGCAAATCGATCAAGCCAACGGTGTCAACGTGCCCGTCTACTACACCTGGGAATTCAGCACCGGCCAGCACGGTGATTTCGAGTATTTGGTCCGACGGCTCGGGCCGGCCTCCCCGGAGCGCGTCGAACACTTGGGTACGGTGTTCGTCGACGTCGAGAAACCGTGGCTGACCGACGACGCACTCGACGGTGCTCCGCACCCCGCCTTGTTCCCGGTTCCCGGTGTACTCGGGCAGCTCGCCAACGGTGGCATCGCTGCGCCCGCATTCGGGGCATCGGTGACTGCCGATTTCGCGAAGAGAATCTCCACGCAGTGCAATGCAGGCGGCGGGGAACCCGCTGACCCGGGCGCGGAGTTCGCCGCTGTCACACCCCCCATCTATGGCGGTCGCCATGTGGTCGTCAACACGATCGATCCGAGCGGTGCGGGCCTGCCTGACTGGGTACACGCGCTGAATACCGCCATCCCGGGCAGAATTGCCGCGGGCCTCGGGGCCGAATACGTTCGCGCCAACCAGGAGTCGTTGATGGCCCGAGCCTGGCAGCAAGTGGGCGCGATTCGCGAGGCGAACCGCCGCCGCGCGCTCGGGCAGCTCGCCGAGAACGTCGGTGCGGCTCTGCACCAAAAGCACGTCGCCAACCTCACCTTGGGCGAGGCGGTGTCGGTTGCGGCCCCGGTAGCGTCTCGCGTTCGCCCGTGGGGTCCGCCGGGTCCGTCGCTGGCCACCACGATCGAGGTGAGCGTGATGCCCACGGCCGTCGGTTCGACCGCGTTCGCCCGAATGATGCGGTCCGGCGGGCAGCTCGCCCGGGCAGCATCCGTGCACCCCGGGACGGTGATCGAACGTGCCATTTCCGGCGCTGTGCCCGTACCGTCGGCGCGACACGCGCCATCGTTCTCCGTGCCGGACGCCGACGCACCGGCGATCGCGAGCGCCGTCACGGCTGCGGCGGTGGACGCCCAACGCTCGATATCCGCCACCCGCGATTTGTTTCGTCTGCAGGCGATCTCGGACATCGCTCGCGTGATCGGACTGCACGACGTCGCCGCCTCGTTGACTGAAAGGCTGTCCGTCGTCGGAGTCGACGCCTCGGTGCTGCGCATCGGTGACTTCAGCACGCTGCGTGCGCAGGTGATGCCCCGACTGGGCGAGGTCACCGCAAGCGTCGCGACCATGCGGGCGCAACTCACACGGCCGACCGAAGCAGGCGGCGCGGTGACCAACAACGGAGTGCAACTGGACCCGAAGGCTCTGCGCGGCAACCTCGTCGACGCGTTGGCACCTGGGGGTCACGTCGCGCGTTCCATCGCCGCGCAGATCGCACTGCCCGACCGGATGGGTCCTCAAGTATCGCTGGATGCTCTGATGGATCATCCATCGTTTCCCGCTCCGATGGCACTGGCACTGCGCGACTTCGCCCCGAAGTGGTTTCTCCCGGGGCTCACCGATTTTCCCGCCGAATCGACGACTCTGCTGGGTGTCAACAACGCTTTCATCGAGTCGTTCCTGGTCGGCTTGGCCCACGAATTCAACCGCGAACTGCTCTGGCGCGAGTACCCGACGGACATGCGAGGCACGCCGTTCCGGCGGTTCTGGCCGACGCCGGACGCAGAGCCCCAGATCGATGAGATCGCCTCGTGGACAGGACCGCTGGGTGCTCATCTGACGCTGAAGGAGGACGCCATTGCGGTGCTCTTGGTGCGCGGCACGGTGGTGCGCCGATTCCCCTCGATGATCGTCGCTGCGGCTCCCGCTTTAGCCGGCGTCGACGGCGACCGGCCGGTCGCCAACACCGACACCGCGACGTGGCGCGCACCCTTGTTCGCCCTTCCGGTCGACGAGTCGACCGCGTTGTACGCATTCGAGATCCCACCCCAGGCGTTACGGACAACGCCCACCCCTGACACGCCGGGCTGGTTCTTTGCGTTCCAGGAGAACTCGACGCGCATCCGATTCGGCTTCGACATCGGTGACGCGGCGCCCGCCTTCGGCACCTGGGACGACCTCACCTGGGGTCGGGTACTGGCCGCGCTTCCCGAGAGCAACCGCGAGTTCGCCCGGGCTGGCGCGACGATGGCCGCACCCGGCAATCCGGGAGACAAACAGTGGAACCGGGACGCCGCCGACATCGCCAGGATCGCGCTGCAGAAGCCGTTCCGCATGCTGATCCACGCCTCGGAATTGGTGATCCACTCATGACCGGGCCGACCGCCACTCCCGCCGACCCTGAGGCCACGCTCGTCGCTCTGAACGCTGCCGGCATCGACTTCAGCGTTCCCCGAAGCGACCTGCTTGGGTGGCTGAACGACCCCGAGTTCACCGAGTACCCAGCGTTCGCTGCGGCGTTGCTGCAGCTGCTGAGCCCCCGACCATTGCAGCGCCCGGTCTTCATCGACGTGATCGTCGGCTTCTACGAGCAACTTCCCGGCGCGTCGACTCCACATCGCGTGGAGGACGTGAACACAGACTTGCTGAAGCGAGCCATTCTCGACGGATCCAACGAGCGCTACGGCGAGCAAGTAGCCGACTTCGAATCCCTCTGTACACCCTCGCAGAAGCCGTCCTCGAGCATGTCGGAACAACGCCGTGCGATCCGCGAAGCCCGCCGACAGCGCGAAGCAGCATGGCGCGCAAGCTACAATGCCCAGGCGCGGGCCGACGATCTGTTCAGGCGCACCCACTCCATTCCGGAGGACGTGGCGGCATCTGTGTTCGGTCAGCCCTACGTCACCGCTGCGGCTGAAGCTCAGAACGCGAAGGCCTTCGCGCACAATCAGGCAGCAGACGCCGAACGACACGTCGAAGACGTCGAAGCGACATGGAACACCGACGCTGCAGCGGAGCCCATCTGGGCAGACAACGGCGACCTACCGCTTCTGCTCATGCCTGTTCGCCTCGAGACTCTGTATCGGCCAGGTGAACTCGGCGCCGCCGAGCTGTGGATTCGGGTGTACCCCGACGACATCCACATCGACGGACATGAAACCGGGCTTACCCCAGCCGAACGCGCAGCAGCAGAGCAATATTGGAGTGCCGTCGAGATCCCGGCCGCCGACGAGAAAGCACGTGCCGCGGCATGGGCGGCTGTGGTGGCTGCCGTCGGGCCGGCGCGGGGTCTGTGGGCTGTGCAATCGCTGCGCCCCGGAGGACCCGGCGCTGAGAATCGCGACACGACGTGGACCCGTGCCCCACTCGTCCGCCTGATGCCTCGGCACTTCACGTTCTCGGCTTATCGGGAGGGTCGGCTGATGTGGCGGGTGGACGGCGAACCAGTACCCGACGAACTACCCGCCGGATTCGCCCCGCCGAAGATCGACCAGGACGACGACGGCAACCACCCGGCGGGAAAGGTGCCGTGGCAGCACGGCAGCCGGTGGCTTGTCGATTTCGATGAAGCTGTCAGGGTCGGTATGGGTGTACGAGTGCCGCTGCACGATCCCGATCTGCACTACGACCTCGTCACCGTGGTCGGCGTCGGAGCCGGCAACCCTGAGGACTCCGCCCGACACGTCGAGACGCTGCTCACTGCACATGATTACACCGACGGAATATCGATTCTCGGCGCAGGCACTCCCACCAACAACACGCCCGGTAGCAGATCGGGGTGGCAGTCGCGGTCTTCCCGTCCGTCACCCGACGAGCGAACCGCGGCGCAGAGCGCAGTGGCCGGAGCGGGACCGACCGCAGCGGCGCAGCGCGTCGCGACCGCGCTCGGCATCGACGGCGATGCAACGTTGGGGGTGATAGCGGGTGGGCTCGCCGATCCCGACGACCTCGCGCCCGCCGCGAATCGATTCCTGGGCGGCTTGTTCAGCGATCTCTCAGTGGATTGGCTGCCGGTGAGCGGGTCCTTCGGGAAGAACGCTCCCCCCGACCTGTCGTTTCTCGCCGACCACTTCTGCTCGTTCGTCCGCAGCCGCGGCCCGCTGCCGGTGCTGCGCGTCGGCCGCCAGCCCTACGGCATCCTGCCCGTGACACCGACCGATCTCTGGCGGGGGGAGGATGTCCACGAGGCGATCACCGCGGTCATGTCCTCGGTCCTGTCGTATGTCAAGGAGAACGTATCGAGGGCTCAGCGAGTGGGAACGGGCCGCGACCAGGACGCCGCCATCCTCGATCTGTTGAGCCGCCGCCCGGCATCGACCAGGGTGCGTTTCGCCTCGGAGCTACCGTCCAATTTCGCCCCCGAGAGCTCCCCGGCCGTCCCGCCGGCCACGGTAGGCATCGCCATGGCCGACATGGCCATGACGTTCTCGGCGCGCGGTCCGATCGGCGCGACGCCAACAGGTTTCGACTTCACCGCCGCCGTCGACCCCACGCCTGAGCTGTCGACCTTCACCGCAAGCCGTCCGCTGCAGCGTTACGCCGAGCTGATCGGCGATACCCAGGCGTGGCTGGCGTCCATCCCGGCGGGCAGTGATGTCCCCGCCGAATGGCCACCGGAGCTGGTCGCCAAGCTGAAAGCCGTCAACGACAGCTGCGGCCAGCTGGACGCAGCCACCAGCGGGGTCTTCTACCAGCTGGCGCTGCCACTCTTTCACGGCATGTGGTGGATCTCGCTCTTGTACGGGTTCCCGTCGCGAATGCCCGCCGACCACGAAATGCGTCCGATGGCAGAGGGTTTGGCCAAGGCCACGGCTGTCGCGTTGGACCTCGAAGGGATCGCTGTCGAACGACTCGGCGATCTCGAGCGCGCCCTGTGCGAAAGCCTCGACACCGTGACGCATCGCGTCGATGCGTGGGCCACCTCGCTGGCCACTGCCCGGTTGGCGCAGGTACGAACCGACCACCCCACTGGACTGCGTACCGGCGCCTACGGATGGGTGACCGATCTCGAACCGCTGTCACCGGGCAGCCGTGCACAGCGCGACGGCTACCTCATGACACCGTCCCTGCAGCACGCCACCACCGCGGCGGTACTGCGTGCGGGGTGCCTGGCGCACTCGGACCCGTCCGCGTTCGCGGTGAACCTGACGTCGGGCCGCGTCCGCATGGCGCTGCGCACCCTCGAAGGCATCAAGGCGGGGCAATCTCTGGACTATCTGCTCGGCTACCGTTTCGAGCGAGCCCTGCACGACCGCTCGATGGACCACCTCATTCCCGCGTTCCGCCAGATGTATCCGATGGCGCCGCAGGTGGATCCGTCGGCTGAGAACGCCGACGCGGCACAAGCCGCGGTGGCGGCCCGCAACGTCGTCGACGGGTTGGCGCTCAGCCGCGACTATTCGAGGTTCGACGCGGGAGATCCGACCGTATCGGTCGGAGCTGAACTTCCTGCGGTCACAGAAATCGTCGCCGACCTGGTCGCCACTTTCGACGCCGTCGGCGATCTGCTGCTCGCCGAGAGCGTGCATCACATCGTCGGGGGCAACCCGCTGCGAGCCGGGCTGGCTGCCGACGCGGCCAGTCGTGGCGAATTGCCTGACGACTTCGCTGCGATCTCGACTCCGCGAAGCGCGCACACCGTCTCCTACACATTCGGTGCGGTGCTCACTGACCAGTTCGACGCGGGTACCGGCTGGGGTGATGACAATGGTTTGGCGGCAGTCGAACCGGCTCTCGAGAATTGGTGTCGCGCCCGCCTGGGCCCCGCCGACGGGTGGGTGTTCAGTTGCCGTCGCAGCGACGGCACCGCGGTCACCGCGTCGCTGTCCGCGCTCGCGCCCGGAGCCCTCGAAACGGTGCGGACGACGGATTCCGGCAGTCAATCGACCTTCGCGCGTCGGCTTCTCACCGCCGCTGGCGCACTCGAGTTCACAGATGACGCCGGTGGTGCCGGTCGGTGGGATGAACTGGTCACTCTCACAGCGGCGCTGCGGACTCTGATTGCCGCCGGATCACCCCTTCTGGCTTCACATTTCGATCCTGTAGCTGATCCATGGGTTGCGGCTGACCTCGACGAGATGGCACAGCGGATCACCGCCTGGAGCGCACGCGTACATCAGGCGACGGAGATGCTCGCACAGGATTTGGTTGACCCCGTTGGGCTGAAGACGGCCATCGCGGAGCTGATCGGCTGCGGACTGGCCGTGCCCGCCGACACCGATCTGACCGACACCGAACAGTTGACCCGCCTCGCCCCCGGCCTTGCCGCGGTCGTCGCGGGCGCAAAGATGCCCCCCAGTTGCCCGGTACCACCTTCTGGCGCGAGGCGGGATTCAACGAGCACCCTGGCGTGGATCAGTGCCGCGGCCGCCCCGCTGACCGCGCTGACCGGAGGCGGTTTCCCTCTCCTGCCGCGACTCACCTTGGCCGGCAGCGGAATCGATGTACTCCTGGACCCGCAGAATCGGCCCGGCGGTGCCGAGGGTGACGATCTCGCTGATTGGGTCCGCGACATCGGCCGCGTTCGACCCACCGTCCGATCCGCCGACGATGCGCTGGCCGCCGGCGAGCTGATCGCGGGCGGGGCCGCCCCGAACTTCGTTGTCACCCAGGCCCCTGCCGCGTCCGCCTCATCCTGGATAGGGACCCACCGCGGCGACGCGCGGGCCTCGACCGTGCTGACTCTCGATCGCGGGCCCGTCGGATCGACCCTCACCGGCCTCGTCTTCGACATGTGGTGGGAGGTGCTCCCGCGTGAGGGACGCGAACACGGCACCGCAGAGGAGGTCGCGGGGGTCGCCTTCCACACCGCCCGCCCGGACGCGCGGGCACCGCAGGCCATCCTGCTGGCCGTCCCGCCGGATCGCGGCCGCGGCTGGCACATCGAGGATGTGCACGGCGCCGTCGAGGAAGCTCTTGAACTCGCCCAAGTGCGCGGCATGGATCTCGGTGATCTGCCGGAGCTGCGCGCAATGATGCCGCCGACCTTCGAGGGTGGCATTTTCACGACTGGCCCGCTGGGCTGAGGAGGGTACGTGACCGTTCGCTTCGAACCGCTTCCCCGCGACCCGGGAGTCGACGACGGCGTCGCCGCACGGGTGCACGACCCACTGTGGTTTCTCTGTAGACAGTGGCAGTTCGGTGAGTTCCGAGGGGAGGACGCGGGGTCGATCGCCATGGTCGACGTCGGGGTCGATACCCATCGGTTGGACAGATGGCGCGACGGCGCCGATGGTGACTGGCAGCCCTACGACCCATCGGCCGCCCCGCTCGAGCGCATGGTCGAAGAGGAACGTGCAGACCCGGGTGCAGACCCGCGGCTCCGTTCCGAAGGTGGTGTGCGGCTGGCTCGTCTACTGGCCGCCGCCGGGATCGAGCCCGCTGCGTGGACTGAGCGGTACGCCTTCCAGGACGAGGTGCCCGAACGCGCTGCCCGCGGTCTGAATCACCTGTTGCGGAACAGGATCGGCGACGGAGGGCGTATCGCCGACGGTCTTGGGCGGCTGCTTGACCCGGCGACCACTGCGACCGAGGCTGCGGCCCTGGGACTGCCGACCGATCGCCTGGCTGCGGCCCACACGGCGGCCACTGACTGGCTGGGGTGGTGGAATGCCCGCGTCCCGGCCTCCGCCCCGGCCGCCGAGCGGATGCCCGCGTCCTGGAACGATCACCGCTTGGAACACGGATTCTCCGTTGGAGCAACGGGTTTGCCGGGCGTCGAGCTGCGGGCTACGGAGTACGACGGTGGCATCCTGGACTGGTGGTCGATGGACGTCGTCGCCCCTGACGTGCCGCTGGGAGCTGGCTCCGATCCGCAGCACCTGGAGCTGACCGGAATTCCCGCGCCTGCCGGCTTCGGCGCGATGCCGTCGTCGCGGTTCTGGGAGATGGAGGACGCCGCGATCGATCTCGGGGCAATCGATGCCGCCCCGCACGATCTGGGCCGGTTGCTGATGGTCGGCTACGCGACCGTGTACGGCAACGACTGGTACGTGGTACCGCTGCGACTCCCGATCGGAACGCTCTGCTGTATCGACACATTCGTGCTCACGAACGTGTTCGGAATTCCCGAGACGGTCGGACCGGCGGGAGTGGACGACCCGAACTTCAACCTGTTCGGCCTGACGGATCGGCGGGAAATCAGCGGCGCGAATCCGTGGTTCCTCCTCGCTCCCGCGCTGCCCGGATCGTTGGAGAGCGCCCCCATCGAGCACGTCCTGATCGCCCGCGACGAGATGGCCAATCTGGCCTGGGCGATCGAGCAGCGCATCGAGGACGACGCTGGAGTGCCCTACGATCGTTACGAGGTCATGACCCGGCCGCCCACCGCGAACCCCGGCAGCACACCCGCGTATCACGTCGACAGCTTCGTCCCCGAGTATTGGTATCCCCTTGTCCCCGAACACATCGACGTGGATCGGGAGGCAACCCGGCTGCGCCTTGTTCCACTTTCCCGGCGCGAGGCAGGCGACGTCCACGGAGTCACCGAGGTGTTGCCGTTCGGCAGCATCCTGGAGGCTGCGCGCGGAGCACAGCATTTCTGGCTGAACGAGGAGGAGGTTCCACGCGCGGGCGTCGATGTGATCCGATCGCACCAGCGAGCCCGTTGGCACGACGGATCGGTGCACATCTGGACCACCAGACGCAAGGGCACCGGCGCCGGAGAATCTTCGAGCGGGCTGCGCTTCGACACAGTGACAGGAGCGTGACATGACCCATGCCGGTCGGATGGCTACGTCGACCTGGTTCATCACGGATACCGGCTCCATGGCTCGCGTCGACGTCGTTGACGGCGACGCGACCTGGACGGGACCGCTCGACATCGGTGAGATGTTTCCGGCGTTGAGCGTCATGGGCGTGTACGGGAAAGCGTTCCCGCATCTCCATGACATCTATCTCGGCAGGGTCGTCGACGTCCAGCAGACCAGTACCAACGAAGCGGTGTTCACCATCGGCATCCAGCTGTACTTCGCGGACGGGCGCCCGGGCGGCACCACCCGCTCTGTGCGACTCGACATGGCGACCGGTCAGGTTCTGGAGTATCCGGCCACCTTCGCATCGAGCTTCAAGGGCGAGGGATGGCGGCGGTACCACATCTGGCCTGGCGAGGCCTGGGAGAGTCGCAATGTCATCACCAAGGAGCTTCTAGCGCACCACAACTGGGCTGATCGTGTGTTCACGCTGCCTAACGGCGAATTGACCGCGATACCCGCGAACAGCATCTTCGCCGGGATCGATCGAGGCAAGCTGTATGTCAAGACCGACGACACCTCGTTCTCCTATCGAGTCTTCGACCTCGACAACCTCACCTGCGACGGTGTGCTGAGGGGTGTGCCGACCACGCTCACCGCGCCCACCGGATTCACCGAGGCGTTCGTCATGGACGCCGACCCCGACTCGTGGCGCGCATGCCGGCCGGCGCCGGAGTTCGATCGACCGCTGCTGATGGCGATCAACTCGGCGGCGCACGACGCCGGTGTCGATGTTGACGTCCTGCTCCGAGTGATGTACGCCGAGAGCGGCTTACGCACCACGGCTTACCATCCGGCAGGCCGGTACGGTCTGCTGCAGCTGACTGCCGCTCAGCTGACGGTCGCCGGGTGGACCAAGACGCCGCAGGAGTATCTCGACTGCGGGGCCGACCAGCTGACGGTGATCGCCGCGCATCTCAAAACGCTCGGCCTGCCGTCGGAGACCGACGAGGCCGGTCTGTGGCTGTGCGTCATGCTGGGCCGGACGTACACCGCTGAAGACCTGGCAGGGCCGGTGGCGTCCGCTGCGGGCCCCCGACCAGAACTGTGGGCCAGCCATGGAGTCGCCGACGTCGACGGGGACGGGGTTCTCACCGTCGATGACGTGATGAAGTACATCCGATCAATTCGCCATGACGCTCGCTTCGAGGATGTCCTCGAGCGCATGCATCAGCTGTCGGCAGTCGTTCCGAGCTGGGCGAATCTCACGGAGATCAATGAGGGCGACGACATGGGAATGCTGAGCCCGAGCGCGGCGTCGCTCGGGCTGCTCGTCGACCTCTCCTTCGACCAGAACAACCCGAATTTCCAAGATCAGCAGGTGGAGTCGATCGACCCCGCCCCGGGCACGTTGCAGCGGCTGGTGGATCCGGTGCGAGTCACCGTCAACACCGTGGGTCTGTAGCCGAGCGGCTCACGCTGTCAACTGCGCCGCGGAGGCGACGATCCAGGCCAGTTCCTCGTGGAAGATGTCGCTGTGCGCTCCCGATGGCGGGTTGCCCGTCGTCACCACCGCTGAGCAGTCGATGTTGAGGATCGCTCCCGTGGTGAAGGGGTAGCTCGTACCGACGGCGTCGACCGACACTGTGTGGCTCTGGTAGGCGCCAAGGGAACCAATGGCGCGGAAGCGGAACAGCGGATCATCGGCGGCCGCGCGGTCGTCACCGGATGCCAGGGATGCCAGGGGATAGCTGAGGCTCAGCGCCGAGTCGTGACTGGAGAAGCAGACCGTCAACGGTCCGTCGACGCGCGAGAGCATGCCCGCCAGTGCGCCATGGTCCCCCAGGGACCATGGAAGGGCGTCGCTGAACGCGAATCGGGAGAAGGCCCCCTCCAGCAAGGTCACCGACTTCACCGGGGACGGATCTACCTGGGGAAGACCGGCCAATGCGAAGGAGACGACGCGTCCGCCGAAGCTGTGTCCCATCAAATGCACGCGCAGCTGGTCGAATTCGGGCTGGGCGACGATTCGTCCGATCAGCGGCCCGACACCACGCTGACCGACCGCGCCTGCACGGTTCTTCATCTGCCAGTAGGACAGTCCTCGCAGCGCTTCTTTGGCGCCGTGCCAGAGCTTGTCGAGTCGATCGCGCACTCCCGCCGCGCCACCACCGCCGCCGCTGGTGATGTCGACGCCCGAGTCGACCAACGCGTCGGCGTACTTCTCGAACACTTTGTCGGCCTGCGCGGGGTCGTCGAGCATGGCCGGTTGTCCAGAGCCGGGCTCGTCACCATCGGTGGAATTGATCGCCACCGCAGTGTTGAACTGCTGCATGGCGCGAAACAACTCGTCGACACCGTCGTCGCTGGGCTCGGCGGACAGGAGGGTGACGATCTCGTCGAGCTCCTTCTGCGCCTGCGGGAAGACAGCTTTGAGGTCGGCTATTTCTTGCGGACTCAAGGCCGACGAGCCGGCGTCGGCGACCTCGATGGGGTCCAATCCGGCGGCGCCGGTGGCGGATCCGCCCGGCGTCGGATCGAAGTCGGGGATCGTCACGTCGCGCCACAGCTGTGACGGCCATCGGATGCCGATGAAACCGACTGTGTGGCCGGGGCCCACCTGTGCCTTCAAGAGCTCGAACCACCTGGCGTACAACGATGATGCGGCGGCCTCGTCGTTGTTCCACCCGTGGGAGAACACCACCAGATCCGTCACGTGACTGTCGCGCAGGTCCTGCAGGATCTGCTGCTCACCCGCGGCATCGACATCGCCGTCAGCATCGATGGACAGTGCCCAGGGGCCGAAAAACTGTTGTGTAGACATGTGTGCTCTCTCTTCTGGCTCAGGGGGTCTGCAGGGCGCGCATCAGGTCCACCAGCCCGGCGCCCTGGAAGTAGCGGTCGCGGTTGAGTGACGTTGCCGACGACATGAAGATCTCTTTGACGTCGTCGGGATTCCCGATGTACTCGCGCTGCACGGAGAGGAATGCCGCGATCGCGCCCGACACGTGCGGGGCGGACATGCTCGTCCCGCTGTCTTCGATGTAGACCGCGGCGTCGTCGAAGCCGGGGAACTGGGCGCTGCGGATGCTCGCGAGGCTCTTGCCGGCCGCGGCCGAGGTGATGCGTTCCCCGGGCGCGACGAGGTCGGGCTTGAGGCGTCCATCGCCGGTGGGTCCACGGGAGGAGAAGAACGAAATACCGTTGGTGTGCGGTGCTTCCCGATGTGTGGAGCCCACTGTGATGGCCTTCTCCGCGTTACCGGGATCGTTGATCGTGACGCCGGCGCTGAATTGGGTCACGTCCGACTGGGCTGCGTTCAGCGTGACATAGCCGGAGTTGCCGGCGGCCACTACAACGACGACACCAGAGGACACCAGGCGGTTGACTTCGAGGCACAGCGGGCTCTGCCCGCAGCCGAACCAGTCGGCGAGGAAGCCGTACCCCAGCGAGAGGTTCACGCCGTGGATTCGCGTTAGCTTCCCTGCTTCGTCGTTCTTCTGGCGTACGTAGGCCAGCGCGGCGATCACACGGGCGGTGCGCGCAGTCAGATCGCCGTACTTGCTAAGCACCTTCAGACTGACGAGCTTGGCCAGCGGCGCCACACCATTGAGCATGTCAATGTCGACGTTTCGCGGTACCAAGATAGGGTCGTTGTTCCCGCCGGCGCCATTGTTCTGGCGTTTCTCCACAGCCAGCGCGTGCCGTGTCTCGTCCCCGTCCTTCCAGCGCCGCAGGCCACCGGCGATGATCCCGGCCACGTGGGTGCCGTGTCCGTCCTCGTCGACAAGAGCGAGTTCCGGATCGTCACCGTTGGAGACGAAGTCATGATGGAGATTGGCGACCGACGGATCATCCAGCGTGTGGTCGCCTTGAAAGTGCGGGTGTTCTTTGTCGATGCCAGAGTCGATGACGGCCCACACGATGCCTTGGCCGTACGCGGCGAAGGCACGTTGGGCCGTCGTGGCCTTCACGGTCCCGCAGGATGCGTCGATCTGCGGGTGGATGGGGAAGTCGGGCCAGATCCGGAATATGGCCCGCTGCGGCCAATCGCCACCGGCTGAGTCCGCGGTGACGATGTTTTTCACCTGCTCGTCGCTGAGATCCCCGGACATGTACTGGTCGGCGACCACGAGGGGTGTGCCTGCGGCCCCGACCAAGGTCCACAGCTGCTCCACTCGGGCGATCGCACCGGCGGCGCCGGTTGCTGACGCGGAACCGGTGCCGACGCCGTACTGCAGGTTCAGCTCGATCATCACCGGCTTCGGCTGACCCGCTTCGGTCTGCGCGACGGCAGCGTCGAAACCGAGGCGGCCCGCGTACTCGACGGTGAAGTCAGGCCCTGTGATGCCGAGGACTGGTGTGTGCTCCGCGGCTGGTGGTGTCTTGCCCTGGAGTGGTTTGGTGACGACGCCGGCCATCACCGGCCCGGACGATGTGATGGGCTCGGCGACAGGATTCGTGTCCTCAGCTACGAGGGTGCCAAGTCTGCAGTCATCCGCGGCTTGCTTCTTCCCAGCGGCGGTGGTGGCCCACACGGGGTCAGTGCTCTGACTTTTCGGGCGGCGGAGCAGCTTCCGCGCCACCAGAGTCGACAGCGCATCGTCGACGCGACTTTCCCAGGAGGGCCGCGTGCCCTCGTACAGCCGATCTGCCGGCAGGAAAACGGCGGCGAATTTCGCGCCGACCATCTCCTTGATGCGGACGGCCGTCGCGGGCTGGTTGAGTTCCTCAAGAGCCTGCACGGCGCACAGCACCCTGGCTTGCCATGAGCGATCTTGGGACGGAGGTACGAGGGAATCTTCACTCATGGCACTACCTCCCCGGTTCGGTGCCGCATCGATCGACGCCGCTGCGCCGACCCGGGTGGGAAACTACTCCGCCGACCCCTTGTCATGTGCTTCTATCGTGCGTTTGCCTGCGCGCAGTGTCATGAGTAGCGCACTACCTGACCAGGAGTACCCGCTCCGGTGAGATGCCGACTCTGTGGAAACGAGTAGCCGACTACGCGTGATTGCTTGGTTCATCCCCGCGCACGATGGGGTCGTTACAACGGGCCACAACCAAGGAGACCGCCATGTCAGCTCAGATCGTTTTCGACGACCAGACCACCTTTGTGACCGACCCCGTGAATCCCTGCGCTGGTCAGGATTTCACCGTGACCTGGCAGGAGAGGAACATCGGCGACGTCGACTCGGATTCCTATCAGGACATCTTTGATCTCGACGATCAAGGCTCGGGGGACAGCAAGTCTTTGGACTGTGATCCGCTCGCCGCCGGCACCAGCGTTCAACGCTCGCTCGTCTTCAATCTGCCCGCGGGCACCTACCAGATGAGCCTCGTCATCAATGGGGTGGGCCCGCTGAATCTCGGCGATGTGATTGTCGACGACTGCACCGAGGACACCAGCGGAGATGAATCGTGACCGACGACGCAGACGCAACAGGGCGTGGCGCCGTCGACTCGCCGACGCCACCGGATATCGAGCTGCCCGACCCCACCACACTCGCCGACGACTACGGACCGTTCGACGCTGCGCCCGGATATGACGCCGATTGTCGTCGTTCCAGGCGAAGAACTCCCGAAGCCTGCGGGGATATCCGGACGAAGCTCACGGCGATCAGGAAGGCACGCCGATGGCACTGAGAACGGTTGAGGTGGCGCACCGCGACGACTACAACTTCGGCGTCGGCGCCGATCTCGCGTCAGGAAGTCCGATGGGATTCGTCGTCGACGGTGATCCGGAGGGAATCGCCCAAGCGGGCGGCGCTTCGGTGACGTTCGAAGTACGACGAATCAACAGCACCGAGGAGCTCGAGGAATCACTCGGCGTCAGCGCCGAAGCCAGTTACGGGTCAGGACTCTTCGGCGCTGGCATCTCGGCGCGCTTCGGTTACGCCAAGAACTGCAAGGTGCAAACCTCTTCCCTCTTCATGGTGGTCACTGCACGCATCGTCCTCGAGCATCTATCAATCAAAGCGCCGAAGCTCACCGGCAGCGCCGCTGAACTCAGAAGTAACGCAGAACAATTCGCGGCGAGATACGGCAACATGTTCGTTCGCGGCATGGACCGTGGCGGATTGTTCGTTGGCGTTTTCCGCTATGACGTGCGTAGCGAACAGGAACGCACCGAGGTCTCGGCGGAACTCGAGGGCTCCTATGGACTCTTCAGCGCCGAAGCGCGCATGAAGTTCGACAGCATCCGCAGCAAGTATCATTGCGATGCGTTCGTCAGCATGCACCACGAAGGCGGACCGACGGACCTTCAGATCACAGACGTCACCGACCCAGTTCAACTGATGGACAATGCAAATCGGTGGCTCAAAGCGTTTCACGACGATCCCGACCGCAATGCGATGCCGTACACGGTAACTCTAGCTCCCATCGCGATCGCCGAAGGTCCGCTGCCGCTGAACGAGATCGACGTGCAACATGCGCAGGACGTACTGATGATCTGCGCCAAACAGCGCAGCCGCATTCTCGACAAGATCAACCTGCTCGAGTACGTCGTTGACCATTCCGAGGCGTACGACTGGACGTCGGCTGGCGCGGGTACCGTGACATTCCTGACTGAGGCGGTCAACGGATTTCAACAGGATCTCGATCTCATCGCCAGTTGTGCCAGCAGAGCGATCAATATGCCGGGCGAAGCGAAGATGCCCGCGGATTACGCCGTGGCAACCGATGAGGTCTACCCGGTGGGTGTGATGCCGACCCTGCCAACCCCGAAACCGCCGCCGTCGATTGAGAAAATTCAGGTCGGGAACATGGTTGGGGTTGACCTCCGGTCGTGGAATGACTGCTTGCACTACTTGGGACCCGGTCACGGCTACACCGTCGAACAGATGCTCGCGGGAGTTGACCTGTACGAAGACGGAACGCCTCCGCGACCACTCCTCTACGTCAGTCGCGAACAGGCGGAGTTCATGGAGCAGGTGCTCGGGGGCAAGATGGACGTGCGAGAAGACCCGCCCGGCCTTGACCCCGACAGGGATCTTGACTACAACGTCGGATTCAAGATCACCGAGCAGGAACCTGCACCCAACGCGCTCGTTCCCGTAGGAACGGTTCTCAACGTCAAGTGGACGCAGTACGTGCCGTAGAAGGTGCTTCGTCCGCATTCGCTTGGCAGAAGCTACCCCCACGCGTGACGTCGGCGCCGGACACTTGTTTTGTTGAACAGGTGCCCGGCGCCAATCGTTGATGTCTCAGACCGAGAGCAGCCTCTCGAAGAAGCTCCGGTAGCGCTTGAGCGCGACTCGCAAGTCTTCGGTCGAGGCCTGCTCTCCGCGGCTCCACTGATCCTCGAGCCGCGACCGTGCGTGGTCGAAACCGGTGGTCAGCTGCTGCACCAGATCGGCAACCAGACCGTCGGCCTTCTGCACGCAGTCCTTCGGATCGTCGACGAAGCTGGCTTGCACCGCGTCCCACCGGGCACGCAGCCCCGCGAGTTCATCGTGCGCGAAAAGACCGGCGTCTGAGTCGGTTTCGCGGTCAGACTGGTGGTGAACTCCGCCGGAGACCTGCGGGTCCATCGGTGTCGTAGGCGGCCCGCCGGCCTGCGCTGCGCCTGCTTGCGTCGCGCCGGCGTCGGTCTGCACGGGAGCGACCTGGTCTTCGGGAATGTGGTTCGGGTTCTCCGTGGCGTACTGAGGGTGCTGCCCCTGCGGAGTCTGATCAGTGTAGGTGTCGGTGTGCTGATCGTGGGTGGTCATGCGCGCGCCTCCTTCGAGGTGTCGGTGTCGGTGTCGGTGGTGTCGAGAAGTCGTTCGAACAGTGCGCGGTAGTGCACGAAGGCTTCCCGCTGCCGTTCGGTGTTGACCTCGCCGCGCTCCTGGGCGGTGTGCACGCTGTGTGCTGCGCGGTAGTTCTCGACGATGTGGGGGTGGTCGACGGAGATGTCGGCGGCACGGCGTTCGAAGTCGTCGACCGGGTAGCCGCGCTGGCGCATCACCTCGGTGACGAGCAGGTCCGCGGTGCCGACGGCCCGGGCGGGGTCGTCGACGAACTCCGTCTGCACCTGCGCCCAGCGGACTTCGAAATCATTGCGTGCCACGGGGGGGAGCGCGACGATGTCGAGCTTGTCGCGCTTGCGGGCCCGCGTTGCCAGTTCCTTTTCCGCTGCCTTGGGATCGCCGGTTCGCTGTACCGTCCGGTCGTATTCCGGGCCGAAGTGTTGCTTGAGCTCTTCACTGCGTTTGCGTCCGCCGCCGGAACGCACTGCCAGCACCACGAGCACGATCACCACGATGATTGCTGCGGCGATCAAAATCCATTGCCAGGTAGGCATTTCGAACTCCTTTCGTGCACGTTCGGGTAGCCCTGACGTGGTCTACGCAAACGTCAGTTTGTGACTGGTATCACGGAAGCCCAGGTCAGGGGTCAGAAGTAGTGACGCCGGCCGCCGACGGCGCGACCGGTGGTGCCGAGGACGGCGAGGACAGCTCCGACGACCAGGAGAATGACTCCGATCGTGGTGAGGATGGAGATCTTCAGCAGGAGCCCTGCGATGACGGCGATGATGCCGAGAATGATCATGATCGGACCTTTCCTAGAACGTATTTCGGTCGTTCGGACCATGCTCAGTCGACCACCCTCAAGGGTGTGGCGGTACACCCTTAAGGGGGTAATGTCAGCGCCGTGTCCGAGCCCATCACTGTGGCGCTCATCGACGACTACGACGTCGTCGTCAAAGGCGTGGCCAACATGCTCGAGCCGTATCGGGACCGCGTCGTGGTCGCCGAACTCGACGCCACCACGCCGCTGAAAGACACCGTCGACATCGCGCTGTACGACAGCTTCGCCCAACCCGAATCCGATCACGAGGAGATCGGTGTCCTGGTTGCCAACCCGTGTGCACGCCGAGTTGTGGTCTACACCTGGAACTTTCATCCAGACCTCGTCGCCAGTGCGCAGGAGCGCGGGGCGCACGGCTATCTGTCGAAGACGCTGGCGGCGCGCGAGTTGGTGACGGCACTGGAAGCTGTGCACAGGGGAGAGACGGTGGTCAGCGAGGCGCCGCCGCGAAGCCGCCCTGCCCCGGGCAACGACTGGCCCGGTCGCGGTGAGGGGCTCAGCGACCGTGAGGCCGAGATCCTGGCGCTCATCACGCAGGGAAAGAGCAACGCCGACGTCGCGCGCCTGACCTACCTGAGCCCGAACACGGTGAAGTCCTACATCCGGTCGCTGTATCGCAAGCTCGACGTGCAAAGCCGCACGCAGGCGGTGCTGTGGGGGACACGGCACGGATTCCTACCCGACCACCACCGCATCGAGCACTGGCGGGGCGGGCCGTAGCGGGGGGCGTAGACTGTCACAAGCTGGTCCATCCAGCCGTCCCGCTTGGGCCATATTTCGTTCTCAGCCTGGTCTTCCCGAGTCCTCACATCCCGTCGGGCACCGTCCGGCGGCAACAGTTCGGTCGGGAACCTCGTGAAAGTTTTAACGCCCTTTCAGCATTCGCTCGTCCGCTTCGGACGCGCCGACGTTGCCAACGTGTCGAGCGTCGGCATCTTGAGCACCTATGGGCCGACCGTGTGCGGTCTGGCGACGTTCAGCGCCGCCCTGGCCCATGGTCTGTCCCTGCGAGGCGTCGATGTCGATGTCGTACGCGTGTCCGACGGAGTCCGTTCTGCACGCGCCGACGTGGTGGGCGAACTGGTCAGTGGTTCGGCGGCATCCGCTGCAGCGGCGGCGCAACTGCTCAACCGTCGCGACGTGGCGATCATTCAGCATGAGTACGGCATCTACGGCGGTGCCGACGGCGAACAGGTCATCGACGTCATGAAGGGCCTGACGGTGCCCGTGATCGTCATCGTGCACACAGTGCTGACAACCCCGACGCCGCATCAACGCTCGGTACTCGACGAGGTGATGGCCCGCGCCGACCAGGTGGTCGTCATGTCGAGCTCGGCGCGCGAGCGGCTGCGCGCCGGCTTCCGCGTCAGTGACCGGAAGGTCACCACGATCCCGCACGGTGCCGCGCTGCCCACCACAGCGGCGTCGAAGCGCTCGGGCCGGCCGATCCTGCTGTCCTGGGGACTCCTCGGGCCCGGCAAGGGTATCGAAAGGGTCATCCGCGCGATGGTTTCCCTGACGGACCTCGCGCAGCAACCCCGATATCTGATTGCCGGCCGCACGCACCCGAAAGTGCTCGCCCTCGACGGCGAGAAGTACCGAGAAAGCCTTGTCGCACAGGCTGAAAGCCTCGGAGTGTCTGGATCGGTGTCATTCGACGCGGCGTATCGAACGCCCGAAGCGCTGACATCGCTGATGCAGTCGGCGTCTGTCGTCGTGCTGCCGTACGACTCCACTGAGCAAGTCACGTCTGGCGTGCTGGTCGACTCGATCGCCAGCGGTCGACCTATCGTGGCGACGACCTTCCCCCACGCTGTCGAACTGCTGGGCGGTGGCGCAGGCACTCTGGTCCCACATGACGATCCCGATGCATTGGTCCACGCCTTGCGCCGGCTCCTCACCGACCCGCGCGTCGCGGGTGCGATGGCTTCCGAAGCGCGACAGCTTTCTTCCTCGATGGCATGGCCCGTTGTGGCAGGTTCCTACATCACTTTGGCGCAGAGCCTCGTTGCTGCCCGGCGAGGGCCGGCGTGACCCGGGCAGTTCCCCCACCGGTGTTCTCGCATCTCCTGCGGCTCACCGATCACCGTGCCACCTTCGAGCACGCGCTTCTGACCGAACCGCGCCGCGAGCATGGTTACTGCGTCGACGACATGGCCAGGGTCCTCGTCGTCACGACACGGGAGCCATACGCGTCCGGTCCATTGACCGCCCTGGCCGGCAGGGCACTGACCTTTCTGAGCGACGCCCTGTCCGAGGACGGCACGTGCCGAAACCGCATGGACGTTCACGGATGCTGGAGTGGTCGATCGAATACCGACGATCACTGGGGCCGATTGGTGTGGGCCTTGGGCACTGCCGCCGCGCGCAGCGGGAGCGCCCAGGTACGCGGCGTCGCCGCGCAGCAGTTCGATCGCGCGGCACGTGCCCGTTCACGCCATCTGCGGGCGTCTGCGTTCGCCGCCCTCGGCGCTGCCGAGGTTCTTGCCGTCGCGCCGGGGCACCCGTCCGCATGCGAGCTGCTCATCGACTACGCGGCTCGGATACCGCTCGCGCCGACCGACCCTGGTTGGCCCTGGCCGGAGCCTCGTCTGCGCTACGCCAACGCCGCCCTCGCCGAGGCGATGATCGCGGCGGGCGAAGCGCTCGACGATGTGGCGATACGCGGACGCGGCATCGCCATGCTCGAGTGGCTACTGGGCGTCGAGACCGGCGACGGGCATCTGTCGCCCACGCCTGTCGGAGGCCGCGGCCGCTCCGATCACGGGCCTGGATTCGACCAGCAGCCGATCGAGGTGGCAGCCCTGGCGGACGCCTGCGCCCGGGCTGCGACCACCGACTCGCGGCCACTCTGGTGCGAAGGTCTGCGTCTGGCCGTGGGGTGGTTCTGCGGTGACAACGATCTCGGCCTGCCCATGTGGGATCGCACGACCGGTGGCGGGTTCGACGGTCTGCACGCCGACCGCGTGAACCAGAATCAAGGTGCGGAGTCCACCTTGGCGGCACTGTCGACGATGCAGCAGGCGCGGCGTTTGTCGTCTGTTTGGCGATGACCGGGCCCACGGTGGGGCTCGCCACCCGCCATCCGCAACGCCTCCTACCCGACGCTCGTCGGGTGATCTCCCGGCTGTTCGTGCCGGGTCAGGAAGGGTTCGAGCTGCAGGAGACCCGTGCGGGTCAGGTCTTGAAGCGGATTCTCGCGCTCGCCGACGACGAGGTCATCGAGGCCCTGCGAGACGTCGTGACGCACTTCGCGGGTCGGCACCGAGATCTGTACGGCACGTGGCGCATGCACGCCGAGGAGCTCGCCGATCGACTAGACCCTCACCATGCGCTGTCGGAGTCGCGAATGTTGTT
Organism: Mycobacterium sp. IDUB_1; assembly: GCF_055419625.1. Lineage (NCBI taxonomy): Bacteria > Bacillati > Actinomycetota > Actinomycetes > Mycobacteriales > Mycobacteriaceae > Mycobacterium > Mycobacterium sp. IDUB_1. Next base: position 1,642,036 of record NZ_JBVAYA010000001.1, read on the forward strand.
GCTGGGCGCCACATTCACCAGCGAGTACGCCGTCGAGGGTGCGGCGCTGTGCAATCCGAGCATGGTCGCCCACCCCAACCAGGAGGGTATACCCGCGGGAACTCTGCGGTTCGTGATGAGCGTGCGGGGCATCGGAGAAGGTCATCGGTCCTCGATCGGATTCCGGACCGGTGTCGTCGACGCCAATGGTTCATGCGCCGTGGACTCGCCCGTCGCGTTCGCCTCGACGGGACGCTTCGAACACACCCTGCTGGACGCGGCGATCTTCCGCGCTGAGCTGAGCCGGCAGGACCGCGCCGGCGAGGCCACCGACTACATCTTCGCCAAGCTCGGTGAGCGGTTCACCGCGGCCGACCTCGAGGAGCGACTCGAGACTCTCGGGGCGCATCTGAGCACTCGAGGGCACGCCGCGGAGACCATCGACACGGTGCGCGCTATCGCCGCGCGCTTCTACGGTGTCGAATACGACTCGTCGACGACGTTGGCCGAGCGGGTGCTGTGGCCGGCTATCGAGGCCGAGGGGGTGGGCATGGAGGACGCTCGCTTCGTGCGCTTCTTCGACGATGACGGGCAGGCCACCTACTACGCCACCTACACCGCTTACAGCGGATCGGCAATCAGCCAGCAACTGCTGGAGACTGCGGATTTCCAGACGTTCACGTCCATGCCGCTGGTCGGTCGCGCCGCCGCGAACAAGGGCCTGGCCCTGTTTCCCCGTCGGATCAACGGGCGGTTCGTGGCGATGTCCAGGTCAGATCGGGAGACCAACACCATCGCGTTCGCCGACCATCCCGCCGTCTGGACGTCGGCCTCGCCGTGCCAGCAGCCGATCGAGACGTGGGAGACGGTGCAACTCGGCAATTGCGGTGCACCGATAGAGACCGACGCGGGGTGGTTGGTACTCACCCACGGCGTCGGACCGATGCGGACCTACAGCATCGGCGCGATTCTGCTCGACCTCGACGACCCGACGCAGATGATCGGCCGGCTGCGACGGCCGCTGCTGGCCCCCGCCGACGACGAGCGCTGCGGATACGTGCCGAACGTCGTCTACTCCTGCGGCGCCCTGGTGCACGCCGGCACGCTTGTGATGCCCTACGGCATCTGTGACTCCGCGATCGGGGTCGCGACAGTGCCGCTTGACGATCTGTTGAACCACATGCGATAGACGGCGACCGCGTAGACTGGGCCCACAAGCCGGCGCGCTGCCCTCTGGGCGCCGTCGACCCCGGGCTCTGCAGACCGGTCCGGCTGTACGTCAACGGCCGGACCACTCGAGGACACCTCATCGCCATCACCGACATCGCCGCATACACCCACCTCTCGCCGCAGGACATCGCCAACCTCGGCGAGGAACTCGACGCGATCCGCACCGACATCGAAGAGTCGCTCGGTGCCCGCGACGCCGCCTACATCCGGCGCACGATCATGTTCCAGCGCACCCTCGACGTCGCTGCGCGGCTTCTCATCGTCGCGTCGCGGTCGAAGGTCGGCTGGGTGGCGGGAACCGCGGCACTCGGATTCGCCAAGAGCGTCGAGAACATGGAGATCGGGCACAACGTGTCCCACGGCCAATGGGATTGGATGAACGATCCCGAAATCCATTCCAGCTCTTGGGAATGGGACATGGTCGCGGTCTCTTCGCACTGGAAATCGTCGCACAACTACCGCCATCACGTGTACAGCAATGTGCTCGGGGAGGACGACGATCTGGGCTTCGGCGCCATGCGCGTGGCGCCAGAACAGCCGTGGCAGCGGAAGCATCTCTTACAGCCGCTGCAAAATGTTCTCCTCGCTATGACATTCGAGTGGGGCGTTGCTCTGCACGGGTTGGATCAGCGGCGGTCGCGCGCCGAGTGGAGAGCTCAGGGCAAGGAATTGGTGCGCAAGATCTTCCGCCAGGGCGCCAAGGACTATGTGCTGTGGCCGGCAGTGAGCATGCGGCGCTGGCGCAGGACGCTGGGCGCGAACGCGACAGCCAACCTGTTACGCAACCTCTGGGCGTACGTGGTCATCTTCTGCGGCCACTTTCCCGACGGCACGCAGAAGTTCACCGCCGATGTCCTCGACACCGAGACGCGGGCGGAGTGGTACCTGCGGCAGATGCTCGCGACCGCCAACTTCACGGCCGGCCGGTTCCTCGGGTTCGCCAGTGGGAATCTCTGCTATCAAATCGAGCATCACCTGTTCCCGGATCTGCCCAGCAACCGGCTCGCCGAGATCGCCGAGCGGGTCCGGCCGCTGTGCGAGAAGTACGACCTGCCCTACCTGACGGGTTCGCTCTCGCATCAGTACGCGTCGACGCTGCGAGTGATCCACCGGCTGGCGCTGCCGAACGGGGCCTAACTCTCCTTTGCGTGCGGATAGGTTTCGCCGCGGTGCTGGAACGACAGGATCTCGTCGTTGAGTATGACGCCGTCGCGCATCTCCACGGCGCGCGCCACGGTGGTGCTGTCCTCCCACGCCGCGGGCCGGCCCAGGACCGTCTCCACATGGGGGAGCAGCGCCTCGCTGATCTCCCATGTCGCGGAGTTGAACAGGTACGACGGGCTGTGGTCGACCGCGTAGTAGTGAATGCCGTTGGGCAACAGCCGAAGTGGATCGGCGAATGAGGTGGGCTGCGCCCAGCTGAAACCCATACCGGCATCGCAGGACACATCGACGATCAAGCTCCCCGCCGCGAAATCGGCCAGGTCGTCGTCGGTGGCGAAGATCAACGGGCTCGTCGGATTCTGAAGGACGCAGTTGACGGCGATGTCGTGGTCGGCCAGTAGTTTGGCCACGGGAATCACGCCGCCATCTCCGGTGTCGACCCACGTCGCCTCGGGCGGGGCGTCGTCGTCGTGCCCCATCTGGAGGATCTGGGTGGAGGGGATCGGTGCGGCGACGGCGGCGACGTCGCGGTTGGTCAGGACGCGGACCTCGTCGACACCATGCGCATTCAATGCGGTGACGGCGCCGCGCGCCGTCGCACCGAAGCCGATGACCGCCGCGCTGAGTCGCCGGCCGTAGTTGCCGGTGACACCGATGAGGGAGAGGGCGTGCAGGACCGAGCAGTATCCGGCGAGTTCGTTGTTCTTGTGGAAGACGTGGAGTGCGAAACTGCCGTCGGCCTTCCAGTGATTCATCGACTCGAAGGCGATCATCGTCAGCCGCCGATCGATAGCAGCCTGTGTGACGTCCGGGTTCTGAACGAGATGTGGCCAGCCCCAGACGATCTGGCGCTCGCGAAACTCGGCGAGGTCCTCCGCCTCGACCTTGGGCAGCAGGATGACGTCGCACTCGGCGATCAACTGCTCCCGGGTCTGGAGACCGCCGACCACGTCGGTGAGCGACTCGTCGGTGGCTCCGAAGTGGGACCCGTAGCCGTGCTCGATGAAGATCCGGCCCCGGATCGACGGATCGATCTTGGCGAAGTGATCGGGGTGGATGGGCAACCGGCGTTCGTCAGGTTTGCGCGAGGTGGCGACAATGCCGAGAGACAACGCCGAGGAGCCGGAACGCTCGCTCACTCGGCGGCCTTGCGGTGCGGCTCGCCGTCCGCACGGACCTGGTGTTCGAGCTTGGTGTCCCGGCCGAGTTCGACGAATGCCGCTTGATCGCGCAGGTGCGTGGCGTCACGGCGCGCATCGGCGGCCCGGCTCGTGGACGGCCGGATACCGGTCACCACTCGACGAGACACCTTGGCCCCGGATTCGAGGAGAGCGAGTAGCCGGGACTTGACGACGGAGAACATGAGGATCTCAGATCTGCTGGAAGGGAGACCAGTACACGCCGCAATCGCGGACCTGTCAAACAGATGTCGTCGACGATTTTCGAGCACCGGCGCGGCCGGCCGGACCCGCTACAACGGCAGCAAGATTCCCTTCACGCTGGGGTCGGTGGCGAGAAATCTCTGTACCGCCGGATCCTTGAACGTCGCGACCAGCTTCTTGATGTTGTCGGTGTCGGCCCAGCGGCTGCCGATGGTCAGCTGTCCGGCGAACTCGTCGGGGGCCGGCGGCGCGAAGATCTGCTGCTGAACGGGCACTTTGGCAGCCAGGTAGTACTCCGTGTAACCCACGGCCGCATCTAGGTCGGGCAGCGAGCGGGACTGCGCCGCGAAGTCGAGCAGCGTGAACTTCAGGTTCTTGGGATTGCCGACGATGTCCTTCTGCGTCGCGGTCCACTTGTCTACCGCGGGGTTCAGCGTGATCAGACCGGCGCGCTCGAGGAGCCACAGGCCCTGCGCCTCGTTGGCAGGATCGGAATAGAGGGAGATGTTGGCTCCGTCGGGAAGTTGGTTGACGTCGGTGTACTTGTCCGACCAGATGCCGAATCCCCAGCGGAAGACGGGTGTGGCTGCCTCCTCGCGGAAGTCGGGGTTGGCCTCGAGCACCTGGCCCAGCCATAGTTTGTGTTGGTAGATGGTGCCCGCCACCTCACCGTCGCTGACGGCTCGGTTGATCGTGTTGCTGTCGGCCAGACCGCGGAATGCCACCGTGATGCCATGCTTGGGCGCCACCTCACGGCTGATGTATTCGATGAGCGCCTGCTCGGCGGCGTTGCCCTCGTTGGTCGCGACCACCAGCGTCGCGCCGGGGATCTCGTTGGCGGACTTTGTGTCTCCGAAGAAGAAGAAGCGGCCCGCGACCACGGCGACGATCACGACCACCAGCCCGGTCGCGAGCCAGATCCAGCGGGGACGCTTCTTGAGGTCGAACCCGTGGTCGTCGGGCGTGTCGACCTGGTTCTCGGTGGTGGTCATGCGGTGACGGTTCCTTTCGCACGTGCGTGGGGGGTGGTGAAGCGGACCGCGGCGTCGCCGATGAGCTGCACGGCGGCGACGGTCACGACGAGAATGACGATGGTGGCCAGCATGACGCCCTGATCGAACCGCTGATATCCGTAAGTGACCGCGACGTAACCGATCCCGCCCGCACCGATGGTGCCGGCGATCGCGGAGTACTCGATCATCGCGATGATGTTGATCGTCAGTCCACCGAGAATCGACGGCACCGCCTCGTTGAGTTGAGCGGTGCGGATGATCTGCAGACGCGATCCGCCCGAGGCGCGGGCGACCGTGACCACCGACGGTGGGACCGAGCGCAGAGAGTTCTCGACGATACGGGTGAAGAATGCGATGCCGGCCAACGACATCGGCACCACCGCGGCTGCGATGCCGATGTTCGTGCCCGTGATGAACCGGGTGAACGGCATGATGGCGGCCATCAAGATCAGGAACGGCAGCGAGCGGCCGACACTGATGATCCAGCTCAACCCCGTGTGCAGCGCCGGATTCTCGAAGAGCCCGCCGGGTGCGAGGTTGTGCACCAGCGCACCGAGAGGGACGCCGACGAGGACGACGATGGTCATCACGATGCCGACCATGATCAGGGTGTCGACGAGCGCGGGGAACAGCAGGCCGGGTAGCTCGTTGACCGGGACCTTGGCGTTGGCCAGCAGGGCGTGGGTCACGCTGCGCCCCGAAGCGGCGCCTCACCGGTGGACAGTCCGTACCGGGCGAGCACGTCGGCGGCGCGGGCAGACAGGTCTGCCGGGATGCCCAGCGTCGCCGAGCCAACGGTGACGCCCTGCACCTGCTGCACCGAGGCGCCGAGGATGGCGATGGGGGCCCCGAGGTCGGCGCTGGCGCGGGCGATCCAGTCGCTGGGCACGCTGGGTGAGTCGTAGACGACGTGCCACACCTGCTGCCCGAGTGCGGCGTCGCTGGACAGGCCCTGCGGGCGCAGCTCGGCGCCGAGCACCGATGCGGGATCGGTGAGAAGGTCCACCAGCCGGCCGGATTCGACGATGCTGCCGTGGTCGAGCCGAGCCACCGAGTCGGCGATCTTGAGCACGGTGTCCATCTCGTGGGTGATGAACACGATCGAAAGATCGAGATCGTCGCGCAGCTCGCGCAGCAGGTCGACGACCGACGCGGTGGTCGTGGGGTCGAGACCGGCGGTCGCTTCGTCGGCAAGCAGCACCGACGGGCGCAGTGCCAGCGCCCGTGCGATGCCGACGCGCTGCTTCTGCCCGCCGGAGAGCTGGAATGGGTAGTGGTTGGCGCGGTGGGACAGTCCGACCCGGTCGAGAAGCTCGGCGACGCGCTTCTCGGAGTCCGCCGCGGTGACCCCCAGGTATTCCAGTGGCAGCGCCACGTTCTCGGCGGCCGTGCGCCGCTCGAACAGACCCGCCGACTGGAACACCGTGCCGATACGCCGGCGGGCGACACGCAGTTTCTGGGTGGACAGTGTGGTGAGGTCGTCACCGTTGACGACAACGGAGCCCGACGTCGGCGGGGTGAGCAGGTTGATGCACTGGGCCAGGGTGCTCTTGCCGGCCCCACTGGGCCCCACGACCGCCAAGATCTCCCCGGCGTCCACCCGGAAGGTGATGCGGTCGAGCACCACGGTTCGGTGCTCGCCACTGCCGTAGACCTTGGTCAGGTCGGTCAACTCGATCATGGGCGCGAACGCTGTCAAAGCGCGTCGGTACGGAACACCTTTGTGCTCAGGGTGAGTCGATCGCGGTGAGCGCAACTCTTCTCGCGCCGCCGATCATGCCGCACAGTACTGGACGCATGAACATCGATGAGTCGGTTGCGGCGCAGCCACACGGTTTCACCCTCCGGAAGCGGCGTCGCTGGCCCTATCTCGTGGTGGCGGTTGCCGTCATCGCAGCCGTGACAACGTTTCTCGTGATCCAGCATTCCTCAGGGACGACGTCGGCGAACGAGACGGCGGGCGCGACGCTCGACGTGGTCTACCTGGACTCGAACCCGGCGGAGAAGGCGATCATCGACTACGTCGCCGCGAACATCGCGCCGGACTACGACGTCAAGGTCGGTGCGGTCGGGCTCGGCGACAGCACACAGATCAACCAGGCGGTCAGCGACGGCCGATATGCGGGAACCATATTCCAGCACCGGCATTGGTTGCAGCAGGTGCTCGACGCCAACCCGGGCTTCAAAGAAGAGGCGGCCACCGGACCGTTCTTCCACTGGGTGTTCGGCATCTGGTCGGACAAATACCGCACGCCTCAGGACATTCCGGACGGTGCGAAGGTGTCGCTGCTCGCCGATCCCGCCAACAATGCGCAGGGCATCTGGTATCTCGCGCAGGCCGGGCTGGTGACCCTGCGCCCCGATGCCGACATCACGGCGTTGACGACCAAGGACATCGTCGCCAACCCGAAGAACCTCACGTTCACGCTCCTCGATTTCGGCGCTCAGCCGCGGGCGCTGCCCGACCTGGATGCGATCGTCGGCTATGCCGAGTCGTTCCTGGCTGCGGGGGTCAGCGAGGACAAGCTGATCTTCGCTCCGAAGTCACCCGACGAGTTCGCCTCGGTGCTGACGGTGGGCAGCGACTACGTCGACACCGAGAACGTGCAGAACCTGATCAAGGCCTTCAAGGATCCACGCGTGCAGGAGTTCATCGCCACCGATCCCGACGTGAAGAAGCTCGCGTTGCCTGGTGATCCGGCGTGACGTCGAGACAGCTTCATCTGGGAGTCAACGTCCTCTCCGACGGCATGCATCCGGCCGCGTGGCAGTTTCCCGGCGCCGACCCGCACTGGTTCACCGACCTGTCCTACTGGGTCGAGGTCGCCCGGATCGCCGAACGCGGGACGCTCGACGGGCTGTTCCTGGCCGACAGCCCGTCGCTGTTCCAGAAGCCCGACGAGCCGCTCACGGCGCCTCCGCTGGCCCTCGATCCGGTCGTGCTGCTCTCGGCGCTGTCGGCGGCGACCACGCACCTCGGCTTGATCGGGACGGTGTCGACGTCGTTCGAGGAGCCCTACAACGTCGCGCGGCGCTTCGCGTCCCTCGACCACCTCAGCGGCGGTCGAGTCGCGTGGAATGTGGTGACCAGCAGTGACGCATACGCGTGGAACAACTTCGGCGGGAGCGCCCAGCCGGACAGGGCGCAGCGGTACCGGCGGGCCGCGGAGTTCATCGATGTGGTTCGCGCGCTGTGGGATTCGTGGGACGACGACGCTGTGCTGGCCGACAAGCAGACAGGAGCCTTCAGTAGGCCCGGCGCCATCCACGCCATCGATCACCGCGGCGAGTTCTTCTCCGTCGACGGGCCGCTGACGTTGCCCCGCTCTCCGCAAGGGCATCCGGTGTTGTTCCAGGCCGGTGGCTCGCCGGGCGGGTTGGATCTGGCGGCACGCTATGCCGACGGGGTGTTCGCCGCGCAGGCTTCCCTGCCGGATGCGCTGCGCAATGCTGAGGAGATCCGTTCGCGCACAGCAGCATACGGGCGATCACGAGATGCGGTCCGGATCATGCCGGGACTGTCGTTCGTGCTCGGTAGCACCGAGGCCGAGGCGCGCAGGCGCAACGACGAACTCAACGAGCTCGCAGGGGAGCGGCGTCTCGCCCACCTGGCGGGCCAGTTGTCGGTCGATCCGGGGGAACTGCACTGGGACCAGCCGCTGCCGCAGTGGCTTCTCGACGGCGCAGTGACCGACTCCGGGTCCCAGGGCGCGCGCGACATCGTGGTGAACCTGGCGCGCCGGGAGTCATTGACGGTCCGTCAGCTCTTGGACCGCGTGATCACCTGGCACCGGCTGGTGGTCGGCGGACCCGAACAGATTGCCGACGCCATCGAGGAGTGGTTCGTCGCCGGAGCGGTCGACGGGTTCAACCTGATGCCGGACGTCTTCCCGTCGGGCCTGGAGCTGTTCGTCGACCACGTCGTGCCGATCCTGCGGGAGCGGGGCCTGTTCCGGCGCGAGTACACGTCGGCGACGCTGCGAGGTCATCTCGGTCTGTCACGGGTACCGGATCGACGCCTGGCTCGAGCGGGGTAACTGTCCTGGTCGGGGCGCCGCCGCGGACGGGGACAATGGGGTCATGCAGCTGTATGACTTCGACGCGATCCGCTCGCGGATGGGCAGTGCTCTGTTCGGCATGGTGGCCGGCCCGGAGGGGCCGGAGAACCGGGCCCGCATCCACGAGACGCCCGGGCCGCGCTGGTTCCCCGAGGACCGACCCATCCGGCAGGTGCATGCGGACGCGTCGATGTTCGTCGGCGGTCTGCGCGCACTCCTGCTGCAGTCGCTGCACCCGCTGGCGATGGCCGGTGTCGCCCAGCACTCCGACTACCGGGGTGACCCGTGGGGACGGCTGGCCCGCACGAGCACCTTCCTCGCGGTGACGACATTCGGCCCCGCCGACGACGCCCAGCGCGCCGTCGACAAGGTCCGCGGCATCCACCGCCGCGTGCACGGAGTCGCGCCCGACGGGCGTGCCTACGAAGCGGGGGATCCGCATCTGCTGGAGTGGGTGCACATCGCCGAGGTCGACAGTTTCCTGCGTGCTCACCAGCTGTACGGCTCTTCGCCGCTCGATCACGAGGGCCGTGACGGCTACGTCGCCGACACCGCGGAGGTGGCCGCCAAGCTGGGCGTCATCGACCCGCCGCGCACCGAGGCCGAGCTCAGGCAGAGGCTGTCGGACTACCGGCCGGAGCTCGCCGGCACCGCCGCCGCCCGCGACGCGGCGCGGTTCCTGCTCCTGACGCCGCCGCTGCCGATCCTCGCGCGCGCGCCCTATGCGGCGCTCGCGGCCGCGGCGGTGGCGATGCTGCCACGGTGGGCGCGCGGACCTTTGTGGCTGCCGTACTTCCCGCCCGCGGAGGCGACGGTGGTGCGCTCGGCCGGGCACGTGCTCGTCGGCGGCATCCGGTGGGCGATGGCCGCCAACGCGGGATGAGCGTCAGCCGCCTGAGACGGTGACGACGACCTTGTCCCCGCAGCGTTGCGCAGCCGACGTGAACGCCTCGGCGGCCTCGGCCAGAGGCCGTCGCTGACTGACGATCGCGTCGAGGTCGATCCCGCTGGTCGCCAGCTCCATCGCCCGCGGGTAGGTGTCGTTCATCCGCCGCACCATCGCGAACGTGAGGCCCTTGCGCCGGGCCGCGGCCGCCGGGAACGACGACGCATCTTCCGACGGGATGCCGCCGAGTGCGATCCGTGCCCCGGGCCGGGACGCGGCGACGGCTGTGGCGATCGCGGCGTCGGTGCCGGCCATCTCGATGACCGCGTCGACTCCGCGGCCCTCGGTGGCTTCCAGGATCTCGCCGTCGGCGACCTCGGGCGGGAACGCGGCGTCGACGCCGCAGTGCAGCGCGGTGGCGCGTCGGTGACCGAGCGGCTCGACGACGAACACCCTGCGGGCACCCGCGCGGCGCACCACCTGCGCGGTGAGCACGCCGATCGGCCCGCCCCCGACGACGAGGACGTCCATCCCCGCCCGCACGTGCCCGACCCCGACCGCGTGCACGGCGACCCCGAGAGGCTCGAGCAGCGCCCCGGCATCGTCGCTGAGATCGTCGGGCAGCGGATGCAGTAGATGGTCCGGCCACACCAGGTGTTCCCGTAAGGCTCCGTCGAGCGTGCCGTGACCCGCGAATTCCACTGTTGGACACAGGTTGTGGAGGCCGGCCGTGCACATCTCGCACTGCTGGCACGGGATCGCGGGATCCACCGCGACCCGCCGCCCAGCCTGTGGGCCGGTGAGTGCGACGGCGGCGAACTCGTGGCCGGGCACCACGGGACGCTCGATGCGGTTCTCCCCGATGCCGCCGTCGGTGAACCAGTGCAGGTCCGAACCGCAGATGCCGACCGAGGTGACCGCGAGCAGCGACCAGCCGGGAGGGGGTTCGTCGGGATCGAGTTCGCGGTACACGCGCAGATCCCCGACACCGTGCAGACGCGCGGCGAGCATCAGCGCACCGCCGCGTCAGAGTCCGCCGGCCACATGGTGATACACCCCGTTCCACTTGAGAGCGTTCTGGAAGTCGCGGACCGTGGTTCCCTCGTCGATGACCAACAGCTCGGTGCCCGTCATCTCGGCGAAGTCCTCGAAGGTTTCGGTGTCCACCGCCGTGGTCAGCACGGTGTGGTGGGGGGCGCCGGCCATCAACCACGCCTCGGCCGAGGTCGACCAGTTCGGCAGCGGCTCCCACACCGCGCACGCGACGGGGAGCTTCGGCAGCTCCGCCGTGGGTTCGACGACGCGAACCTCGTTGGCCACCAACCGAAAACGATCACCCATGTCGCAGATTCCGAGGATGACTGCGTCGGCCGGGGCCGCGGTGAAGCGCAGCCGCACCGGGTCGTCGCGGTCCCCGATCGACAGCGGATGCACCTCCAGCGTCGGGACCTCGGCGGCGATACTCGGGCAGACCTCCAGCATGTGCGCACCGAGAATCCGTTCCTGTCCGGGTGTCAGGTCGTAGGTGTAGTCCTCCATGAACGACGTGCCGCCGGGGAGGCCTTCGCCCATCACCTTGACCGTGCGCAGCATCGTCGCGGTCTTCCAGTCTCCCTCACCGCCGAAGCCGTAGCCGTCGGCCATCAACCGCTGCACCGCGAGACCGGGCAGCTGCCGTAGCCCGCCCAGGTCTTCGAAGTTGGTGGTGAACGCGTGGAAACCACCATGCTGCAGGAACTTTCGCAAGCCGAGCTCGATCTGTGCGCCGACGCGCAGCGAGGTGTGCCGGTCCCCGCCGGGCAGCAGTTCGGGCGCCACCCGGTAGGTGTGGGCGTACTCGCGGACCAGCTTGTCGACGTCGGCGGCACTGATCCCGTCGACGACCCGCACCAGGTCGTTGACGCCGTAGGTGTCCACCGAGACGCCGAAATGTGCCTCTGCTTCGACCTTGTCACCCTCGGTGACCGCGACACCGCGCATGTTGTCGCCGAACCGGGCGACCTTCAGCGTGGACAGCTCGGCGTGTCCAAGTGCCGCGCGCATCCAGGAGCCGATGCGACGGCGGGTGCGCGGATCGCTGACGTGTCCGGCGACGGTTTTGCGCGGGTGCGACATCCGAGTCTGGATGTAGCCGAACTCGCGGTCGCCGTGCGCGGCCTGGTTTAGGTTCATGAAGTCCATGTCGATGGACTGCCAGGGCAATTCGACGCCGAACTGGGTGTGCAGGTGCAGCAGCGGCTTGGTCAGTGCCTTCAGGCCGCGAATCCACATCTTGGCGGGGGAGAACGTGTGCATCCACGCGATCACCCCGATGCAGTCGGGGGCCGCGTTGGCTTCGGCGAAGACGCGTGCGATCTGCTCGGTGTCGGTGACGACGGGCAGCCAGCGCACCTCGACGGGGATCTCGGCGCCGGCGTCGAGCTGTTCGGCGATCTGGCGGGACTGCTCGGCGACCTGGTCGAGGATGGCCTGCCCGTACATCGACTGGCTGCCCGTCACCAGCCACACCTGGCTGGTGACGAGTCGGGACGCGATCATCGCAGATTCTCCTCGGAGGTCTCCTGGGTGCGGCCGGGCTGGCCGTACACGTTCTGGTAGCGCTCGAACAGCGCGGTGACGTCGTCGGCGTCGATCTCCGGAGGCATGCCCAGCTGGCGGCTGATGTGCACGGTGCGGGCGACGTCTTCGACCATCACGGCGGCCTTGACCGCGTCACGAGCGGTGCGGCCGATGGTGAACGGCCCGTGGTTGCGCATCAGGACTGCGCGAGATCGGCTGTGCTGCAACGTCTCGACGATGCCGCGGCCGATGGAGTCGTCACCGATGAGGGCGAACGGGCCGACGGGGATGTCGCCGCCGAACTCGTCGGCGATCATCGTCAGCACACACGGGATCGGTTCCCCGCGCGCGGCCCACGCCGTGGCGTAGGTGGAGTGGGTGTGCACGACCCCGCCCACGTGTGGCATGTGCCGGTACACGTAGGCGTGGGCGGCGGTGTCCGATGACGGCGACAGCTCTCCGTCGACGAGGGTGCCGTGCAGGTCGCAGACCACCATGTCCTCAGGCCGCATCGAGTCATAGTCAGCCCCGGAGGGTTTGATGACCATCAGGTCGCGGCCGGGGACCCGCGCCGAGACGTTGCCCGCCGTCCAGATCACCAGTTCGTATTGGGTGAGGTGGCCGTGCAGATCGCACACCTGACGGCGCAGATCGGCGATGGCCTGGTCGATGTCGGAGGTGATCGTCACGACAGAACTCCTACGGGTTCGGGGGTGCCGATGCGGCGCAGCCGCCGCATCATGCCGTTGCCGCGGCCGAACCACTCGTAGGCGGCGACGTACTCGCGGTAGAGCTGTTCGTAGGCTGCGACATTGGCGGGAATCGGGGTGTAGGCGTCGCGGATTCGGCGTCCCATCTGCCGCGCCGCGGTGGGGACGTCGGGGAACGCGCCCGCCGCGGTGGCGGCGTGGATGGCCGAGCCGAGCGCGGGCGCCTGCGGTGACGGCACCACCGACAGCGGCAGCCCGACGGCGTCGGCGTAGATCTGCATCAGGAGGCCGTTCTTCAGCAGGCCGCCGGCGACGACGAGCTCGTTGACGGGAACGCCGCTCCGCACGAACGTCTCGACGATCATGCGGGTGCCGAACGCGGTGGCTTCCAGTAGCGCGCGGTACATGTCGACGCAGGTGGTCGCGAGCGTCTGCCCGACCATGACCCCGGAGAGTTCGTGATCGACGAGCACGGAACGGTTTCCGCTGTGCCAGTCGAGTGCGATCAGCCCGTGCTCGCCGACGCGCTGTTGGCCGGCCAGCTCGGACAGGTACGCGTGGAGCGACAGGCCGCGGCGGCGCGCCTCGCTCTGGTAGCTCTCGGGCACGCAGTTGTCGACGAACCAGCCGAAGATGTCGCCGACCCCGGACTGCCCCGCCTCGTAACCCCAACTGCCGGAGCTGATCCCGTCGAGCACGACCCCGCACATGCCAGGCACTTCGCGCAGCACATCGGAATTCATCACATGACACGTCGACGTGCCCATGATCGCGACTAGCGATCCGGGATCGAGCGCGTCGGCGGCGGCGACGGTGACGTGGGCGTCGACGTTGCCGACCGCGACGGGAATGCCCTGCGGCAGACCCGTCCATGCGGCGGCCTGCGCGGTGAGCGATCCGGCGCTGTCCCCGAGCCGGCCGATGCGGTGGTCGAGCTTGTCGGTGACGAAGTCGGCGAACTCCGGTCGGACCGCGGCGAGGAACTCCCGTGACGGGTAGCGCTCGTCCTGCCGGATGCCCTTGTATCCGGCGGTGCACGCGTTGCGGACATAGGTTCCGCAGAGCTGCCACACGATCCAGTCGGCGGCCTCGACGAAGTGGTCCATCGCGGCGTAGATCTGCGGGTCCTCGTCGAGGATCTCCAGGGCCTTCGCGAACTCCCACTCACTGGAGATCAACCCGCCGTAGCGGGGAAGCCAGGACTCCTGACGTTGCGCGGCAACGGCATTGATGCGGTCGGCTTGCGGCTGGGGGGAGTGGTGTCGCCACAGCTTGGCGTAGGCGTGTGGACGGTCGGCGAATTCGGCGAGCTCACACAGCGGGGTGCCGTCGCCGCGCACCGGCACCATCGTGCATGCGGTGAAGTCGGTGCCGATCCCGGTGACGTCGGCGGGATCGATGCCGGCCGCGGCGACGGCCTGCGGAACAGCGGTGCGCAGGACGTCGACGTAGTCGCTGGGCACCTGCAGAGCCCACTGCGGCGGCAGCCGGTCGGCGCCGCCGGGCAGCGTGTCGGTCACCACCGCGTGGCGATAGAGGTGTTCGGCGCTCGCCATCTCGTGACCGTCGCTCACCCGCACCACCAGTGCTCGTCCGGACAGGGTGCCGAAATCGACTCCTACCGTGTACTTCTCACTGTTCACGAAGACTCCTTCGGCGGTGCTGTGCTGGCGCGGACGATCAGTTCGGGGGGAAGGAGCGGGACGTTGGCGCTCGACCCTTCCAGGGTCGCCATCACCAGGTCGATGGCACGCCGCCCGATCGCGTGGAAGTCCTGCCGGATGGTGGTCAGGGCGGGGATAAGGAAGCCGGCTTCGGGGATGTCGTCGAATCCGACGACGCTGATGTCGCCGGGTACGGAGCGCCCGGCTTCGGCGAGTGCATGCAGCACGCCGATCGCCATCTGGTCGTTGGCCACGAACACCGCGCTGACGTCGTCCTTGCGGGCGAGTTCGCGACCGATCTCGTAACCCCGCGCCGGGGTCCAGTCCCCTACGCAGGGCGGGCGCGGTGTCAGGCCGGCCTCCCGCATGGCCTGCTCGTAGCCGGTCTGCCGGCCTTTGGCCTCGGTCCAGTTCAGCGGTCCGGCAACGTGTTCGATCGCGGTGTGGCCGAGCTCGATCAGGTGCGCGGTGGCCTGGCGGGCGCCACCGATCTGGTCGACGCCGACGCTGAGTCCCCGCCCGGACAGGTCGCCCTCGACCACGACCAGGGGCAGACGGGCGTCGGCGGAGTGCACGACCTCCAGCGCGTCCTCCTGGGCGGCGATCATGACGATGGCCTCCACGGACTGGCGGGTGAGGTGGTCCAACGCATCGCGCAGCGTCTCGAGTGTGACCTCAGCCAGCGGCACCAGGCTGGAGAAGTAACCTGCCGCGCGGGCGGCTTCCTGCACGGAGCGCTGGATGCTCGACGGCCCGTAGAGGGCGCTGTTGGTGCCGACGATGCCGATGATCCCGGACCGGCGGGTGACCAGCGCCCGGGCTGCGGTGTTGGGCCGGTAGCCGAGTTCCTCGATGGCCTGCTCGACACGGGCCTTCGTGGCGGGGCGAATGCTTGCCGAGCCGTTGATCACCCGGGACACCGTCTGGTGGCTGACGCCGGCCAGGCGCGCGACGTCGGCCATCACGGGCTTGGCGGATGCCGGGGGAGTGGGCTGAGTGCTCATCCGGGTTTCCTCACCACTAGTCGTTGAACCAGGACGAATATCAGTAGCAGTACCCCTGTCATGATGCGGGTCCAGTAGGAGTCGAGGTTGGCCGCGGTGACGAACGTGCCGATGGTGCCCAGCACGAGAACGCCGATCAGCGACCCGAGTACGAATCCGACACCGCCGGAGAGCAACACCCCACCGATGACGGCGGCAGCGATGGCATCGAGTTCGAGGCCGACACCGTTGAGGCTGTAGCCGGAGAGTTTCTGCATCGCGAGCAGCAGTCCGGCCAGCGCCGCGCAGAACCCGCTGATCGCGTAGACGCCGACGCGGGCGCGGGAGGCGTTCAGGCCCATCAACTGTGCGGACTGCCGGTTCCCGCCGACGGCGTACACCGTTCGGCCGAAACGGGTCTGGTGCAGCGTGTAGGCGGCGACCACGACGACGATAAGCGCGATGACGACCGTCCAGCGGATGAACTTGTCCTCGTAGAGGTAGACGTAGTTCAGCCCGATGGCGCGCATGACCGGATCGTCGATGGGCAGTGTGTCGACGCTGATGACGTAGCAGAGGCCGCGCGCCAGGAACATCCCGGCTAGGGTGACGATGAACGGCTGCACGTCGAAGTACTCGATGACCAGACCCATGACGAGCCCCAGCAGCGGGCCCACGATCAGGACGGCGGCCAGCGCGAGCGGGGTGGGCCAGCCCGCCCGCAGCGTCGTCGCCACGATCACGGTGGACAGCGCCACCACCGAGCCGACGCTGAGGTCGATGCCGCCGGTCAGCAGCACGAACGTCATCCCGACCGCGAGCACGATCAGATAGCTGTTGTCCACCAACAGGTTCAGGAACACCTGGGATGGGCTCGCGAAGTCGAAGCGGGTGACGACGGCGACGAACATCACGACGAAGAGCACCAGCGAGGCCAGCGGGGAGAGGTAGCGGCCGCGCGCGTAGCGGGCGAGCCCGGCGAGTGCGCCCGGCCGGGTGGCGGTGACGGTCATCGCGTCACCACCGGCTCGGCGGTGCGGGCAGTGACGGGCGCCGGGGCTGCGGGTCGGCCGGTGCGCTTGCGCCGCAGCAGCGCCCGGAACTTGGGCGCCTGCAGCAGGCACACGGCGATGACGACCAGCGCCTTGAACACGAGCGTGGTCTCCGGCGTGATGCCTGCGGTGTACACCGTGGTGGTCAGCGTCTGGATGATCAACGCACCCAGGATGGTTCCGGTCAGGCTGAACCGGCCGCCCAGCAGCGAGGTGCCGCCGATGACGACGGCGAGGATGGCGTCCATCTCGATCCACAGCCCGGCGTTGTTGGCGTCGGCGGCCGAGATGTTCGACGCGATCATCAGCCCCGCGATACCGGCGCACAGCGCGCTGAACACGTACACCGCGAACACGATCGAGCGGTGCCGCACCCCGGCGAGCCTGCTGGCTTCGGGGTTGATGCCGACCGATTCGAGCAGCATGCCGAGTGCGGTGCGGCGGGTGATCAGTCCGACGAGCGCGAACACCGCGAGGCTGACCAGGATCGCGACGGGCAGGCCTAGTGCGAAGCCGGCGCCCAAGACTTTGAACGGTGCGCTCTCGGTCGTGACGATCTGACCGTCGGTGATCAGCAGGGCCACCCCGCGGCCTGCGGTCATCAGGACCAGCGTGGCGATGATCGGCTGCACTCCGAACACCGACACCAGGGCGCCGTTCCACAGCCCCAGGACGACGGCGACGCCGAGGGCGATGCCCATGGCGCCCAGCACCGTTCCGACGCTGCCGGGATCACCGGAGGCGGCGATGTGGGCGCAGGCCAGTGCGCCGCTGACGGCGACGACGGCGCCGACGGACAGGTCGATCCCGCGCGACGCGATCACCAGCGTCATCCCGAGTGCGACCAGCATCGTGGGGGCGCCGTTGCGGAGGATGTCGATCAGGCTGCCGAACAGGTGGCCGTCCTGCACGCGGATAGTGAAGAAGGTGGGGGTCAGGATGACGTTGACCAGGAGAAGCGCGACGAGCGCCAGTGCGGGCCACAGCAGCGGGGAGGCGGTGAGTCTCTTGATCACGGCGCACCGTCCCCGGCGATGAGGGAGGTCAATTCCCGCACCGTGCAGTCGTTGTCGACCTGCGCGATACAGCGGCCTTCGCGCAGGACCGCGATCCGGTCGCTGATGCGGGCGACCTCGTCGAGCTCTGCGGAGATGAACACGACCCCCATGCCGTCAGCGGCCAGATCGGAGATGAGCTTCTGGATCTGGGCCTTGGCGCCGACGTCGATGCCGCGGGTGGGTTCGTCGAGGATGAACAGCTGGGGTTCGGTGATCAGCCACCGGGCCAGCAGGACCTTCTGCTGGTTGCCGCCGCTGAGGTTCTTGACCGGCAGCCAGGGATTGCGGGGCCGGATGTCGAGCGCCTCCATGTAGCGGGCGACGAGATCGTCGGTGACAGTGCGAGACAGCGGTCGGGCGAAGCCGCGGCGCGCCTGCAGCGCAAGGACGAGGTTGTCCCGGATCGAGAGGTCGCCGATGATGCCCTCGCCCTTGCGGTCCTCGGAGGAGAAAGCGATCCGCTGCGCGATCGCGGCACGCGGTGAACGCACGGCGGCGTGGTGGCCGTCGACGGAGATCTGGCCGCTGGTCGCGCGGTCGGCGCCGAACAGCAGGCGTGCCAGTTCCGTTCGTCCCGAACCCAGCAGCCCGGCCAACCCGACGACCTCGCCGCGGTGAACGTCGAGATCGATCGGGTGCAGCGCCGGGGACCGGCCGAGATCGCGGGCACTGAGCACCACGTCGTCGCGGGACGGCGTCCCTTCGCTGTCGGCGATCTCGTCGAGCATCGCGAGCTCGTGGCCGAGCATCGCGGCGATCAGCGTGACCCGGTCCAGTGTCGCAGTCTGGTACTCACCGACGCGGCGGCCGTTGCGCAGCACTGTCATCCGATTGGAGATCGCATACACCTGGTCGAGGAAGTGCGAGACGAACAGGATCGCGGTGCCGCCGTCGCGCAGTCGTCGCATCACCCGGAACAGTTCGGCCACCTCGTCGGCGTCCAGGCTCGACGTCGGTTCGTCGAGGATCAGCACCCGTGCTGACACCGCCGTCGCGCGGGCGATGGCCACCAGCTGTTGCAATGCGATCGGATGCGAGCCCAACGTGGACCGTGGATCGATGTCGAGGTCGAGATCGGCGAGCAGCTCGGTGGCCCGCCGGTTCATGGCCCGAGAGTCGATGCGGCCCAGGCGCCGTGGTTCGCGACCCAGCAGGATGTTCTCTGCCACCGTCAGATTGGGGCAGAGATTGACCTCCTGGTACACGGTGCTGATGCCGGCGTCCTGCGCCTGCCGCGGACCGCTGAACCGCTGCTCGACGCCGTCGACGGTGATGGAACCGGCGTCGATGTCGTAGACCCCGGTGAGCGCCTTGATCAGGGTCGACTTCCCGGCGCCGTTCTCACCCATCAGCGCGTGGATCTCACCCGGCAGGAGCCGGAATTCCACACCGTCGAGGGCTCTGACGCCGGGGAAGTCGATCGAGACGTCCCGCATGTGGACGACCGGGTCGGCCGTCGCTGTCGTCATCACAGACGTCACGCGTGGTCAGTACTTGCGCTCGGGCAGGACCGCCTTGGCCTGCTGCTGGTCGAAGGTCTGGTCGGGGGTGACGACGCGAGCCGGAACCGATTCGCCGGCAACGACTTTCTTGGCCAGGTCCATCAGTTGCGGTCCGAGCAGCGGGTTGCACTCGACGATGAAGTTCATCTTCCCGTCGGCCAGCGCCTGCATGCCGTCGTGGGTGGCGTCGATCGCGACGATCTTGATGTCCTGGCCGGGCTTCTTGCCGGCCGCTTCGATGGCTTCGATCGCGCCGAGGGCCATGTCGTCGTTCTGGGCGAAGACGAGGTCGATCTTCGGGTTGGCCTTGAGGAATGCCTCCATCACCTGCTTGCCGCCCGAGCGGGTGAAATCGCCTGTCTGCGAGGCGATCACGCTTAGGTTGGGGTTGGCGGCGATGGCCTTGCTGAACCCGGTGCTGCGTTCCAGCGCGGGATCGGAGCCGGTGGTGCCTTCCAGCTGGACGATGTTCACGGGTCCGGCGGCGTTGGCGAACTCCTTGACCACCCACTCGCCGGCCCACTGACCCTCCTGGACGAAGTCGGCGCCTAGGAACGTCTTGTAGACGTCCTTCTCCTGGGTGTCGACGGCGCGGTCGGTGAGGATCACCGGGATGCCGGCGTTCTTGGCCTCCAGCAGCACCGCGTCCCAGCCGGTGCGCACCACCGGGCTGAACGCGATCACGTTGACGCGCTGCTGGATGAACGACCGGATGGCCGAGATCTGATTCTCCTGCTTGCCGTTGGCGTCGGAGAACTTCAGGTTCACATCGGCGGCCTTGGCCGCGTCCTGGATCGAGGTCGTGTTCGCGGTGCGCCATCCGCTTTCCGCGCCGACCTGAGAGAAGCCCATCGTGATCTGGCCGTCGCCGCCGGCGCCACCTCCCGGTGCGTTTCCGGGGGCGGGTCCGCTGCCGCAAGCCGCGAGCACGCCCGCCGTTGCGACGGCGAGCATCGCAGAGAAGATTCTGTTCACTTCAGACTCCTTCGGAATGCCATAGGGCCAGGTCAAGGCCTCGTTTGGCGGGGACCTGCGGTGCCGGCGAGAATGTGACCGGCGTTACACTTCGCAGATGTTAACGCTCACATCGAAGAGCTGTCAACGATTTTGTTAGCGCTAACATTTCTCCGCCGCCCCCCTTGACAGGGGCGTGAGCCGCGTCACAAGATGCTCGATGTTAGCGCTCACATCGTGATGGCACTCCGCCCGACGGACCAGCGATGCGTGGCAGAACCAACCGGAGGAATCCATGCGTAAGAGCTTTCTTCGAATCGCGGCCGCGCTGGCCCTGACGGCCTCGCTGGCGAGCGCCGGCTGTGGCCGCTCGACCGGCCCCGAGGCCACCGGCGGCGGTGGTGGCGGCGGCGATCGCAGCGGCACCATCGGCATCGCGATGCCGACCAAATCGTCGGAGCGGTGGGTCGCCGACGGCGACAACATGGCCAAGCAGTTCCAGGCGCTGGGCTACGAGACCGATCTCCAGTACGGCGACGACGTGGTGCAGAACCAGGTCTCGCAGATCGAGAACATGATCACCAAGGGCGTCAAGGTGCTGGTTGTCGCGCCGATCGACGGCTCCTCGCTGACCGACATCCTGCAGCGGGCCGCCGATGCCAAGATCCCGGTGGTCAGCTACGACCGGCTGATCCGCGGCTCGGCCAACGTCGACTACTACGCGACGTTCGACAACTTCAAAGTCGGTGTGCTGCAGGCACAGTACATCGTCGACAAGCTCGGTGTGGCACAGGGCAAGGGCCCGTTCAACATCGAGCTGTTCGCCGGATCGCCCGACGACAACAACGCGACGTTCTTCTTCAAGGGCGCGATGAGCGTGCTGCAGCCCTACCTCGACAGCGGCAAGCTGGTAGTGCGCAGCGGGCAGACGTCCTTCGACCAGGTCGCGACGCTGCGCTGGGACGGCGGGCTCGCCCAGTCCCGGATGGACAACCTGCTCAGCCGGTCCTACACCAGCGGTCGCGTCGACGCGGTGCTCTCGCCGTACGACGGAATGTCGCTGGGCATCATCTCCGCGCTGAAGAGCGCCGGCTACGGCACCCCGGCCAACCCGCTGCCGATCGTCACCGGCCAAGACGCCGAACTCGCGTCGGTCAAGTCGATCATCGCCGGCGAGCAGACCCAGACGGTGTTCAAGGACACCCGTGAACTCGCGAAAGCCGCTGTCCAGATGGCTGATTCACTGCTGACCGGCGGCAAGCCCGAGGTCAACGACACCACCACCTACGACAACGGGGTGAAGGTGGTCCCGTCGTACCTGCTGCAGCCGGTGAGCGTGGACAAGTCCAATTACCAGAAGGTGCTGGTCGACTCGGGCTACTACACGTCCGCGCAGCTGGCCTGATGGGCGGCGAGGACACCGCACTGCTCGAGATGCGGGACATCACGAAGCGCTTCGGCGCCGTGACCGCGTTGCGCGACGTGAACCTCACGGTGCACAAGGGTGAAATCCACGCGATCTGCGGGGAGAACGGAGCCGGCAAGTCCACCCTGATGAAGGTGCTCAGCGGGATCTATCCGCATGGCAGCTACGAGGGGGAGATCGTCTTCGACGGTGCACCAGGTGATTTCAAAGACATCCGGTCCAGCGAGCGGCGCGGCATCGGCATCATCCACCAGGAGCTGGCGCTGGTGCCGGTGCTCTCCATCGCCGAGAACATTTTCCTGGGCAACGAGCACGCCTCGGCCGGGGTGATCAGCTGGCACGAGACCACCACCCACGCCCAGCAGCTCCTCGACCGCGTGGGGTTGGGGGAGAGCCCGGGCACCCGGATCTCCGACATCGGGGTGGGCAAGCAGCAGCTCGTGGAGATCGCCAAGGCGCTGTCGAAGAAAGTGAAGCTGCTGATCCTGGACGAGCCGACCGCCGCGTTGAACGACGAGGACAGCCGCAACCTGCTCGACCTGATCATGGAGCTGCGCCGCCAGGGGCTGACGTGCATCATCATCTCGCACAAGCTCAACGAGGTGACGCGCGTCGCCGACCGCATCACCGTGCTGCGCGACGGACGCACCATCGAGACGCTCGACGTGGGACCGGATCTCACCGAGGAACACATCATCCGCGGCATGGTGGGTCGGCCGCTGGTCGACCGGTTCCCGGAACGCACCGCCCACGAAATCGGTGACGTGACGTTCGCCATCGAGGACTGGACGGTCTATCACCCGCTCGATCAGCAGCGCAAGGTCGTCGACAGCGTCTCGCTGAACGTGCGCCGTGGCGAGGTGGTGGGGCTGGCCGGGTTGATGGGCGCCGGGCGCACCGAGTTGGCGATGAGCGTGTTCGGCCGCAGCTACGGCAAGAAGGCCGGCGGCACGGTGTTCAAGGACGGCAAAGAGATTCGCACCCGCACCGTGCCCGAGGCCATCGGCCACGGCATCGCCTACGCGACCGAGGACCGCAAGCACTTCGGCCTGAACCTGATGGACGACATCGCGCGCAGCATCACCCTGGCGTCGCTACCGAAGGTGAGCAGGCAGTCGGTCATCAACGAGCACGAGGAGACCAAGGTCGCCGAGCGGTTCCGCACGGACATGCGGATCAAGGCGCCGTCGGTGAAGGCCGTCACCGGGAACCTGTCGGGCGGCAATCAGCAGAAAGTCGTGCTGAGCAAGTGGATCTTCGCCGATCCCGACGTGCTGATCCTCGACGAACCCACCCGCGGTATCGACGTCGGCGCCAAGTACGAGATCTACACGATCATCAATTCGCTGGCAGCGCAGGGGAAAGCGGTGATCGTGATCTCCTCGGAGCTGCCGGAGCTGATCGGCCTGTGCGACCGCATCTACACACTCAACGAGGGCCGGCTCACCGGTGAGGTGGCCCGGGCCGACGCGTCCCAGGAGACGCTGATGCGCTACATGATGAAGGGACGAGGATAGATGACCACCACCCCGACGGTGTCGACGCCGCCCAGCGCCCCGGCTCCGCCGCCCGCGGACTCCCCGGTGTCCCGCGTGAAAGCATTGCTGCAGGGCAACTTCCGCCAGTACGGTATGGTCGTCGCGCTCGCCCTGATCGTCATCCTGTTCCAGGTGTGGACCGACGGCATCCTGCTCAAGCCGCTCAACGTCACCAACATCGTCCAGCAGAACGGCTACATCCTGATCCTGGCGATCGGGATGGTCATCGTGATCATCTCCGGCCACATCGACCTGTCGGTGGGCTCGATCGCCGGGTTCATCGGGGCGATGTCGGCGGTGCTGATGATCCGCAACGACATGCCCTGGCCGGTCGCGGTCGCGCTCTGCCTTCTTCTGGGTGCGCTGATCGGGGCGTGGCAGGGCTTCTGGATCGCCTACGTCGGCATCCCATCGTTCATCGTCACGCTGGCGGGCATGCTCGTTTTCCGCGGCGCCACACAGTATCTGCTCGAAGGACAGTCGATCGCGCCGTTCCCGCGCACCTTCGGTCAGGTCAGTAGCGGGTTCCTGCCCGAGCTCGGCGTGAACGCCGTCTACCACTGGCCGACCGTCATTCTCGGCGTGTTTGTGATGCTGGCCGCGGTGTGGCAGCAGGTGCGGCAGCGACGCGCCCAGAGCCAGTACGGGTTCAGCGTGCTGCCGTTGGGCTGGTTCATCGCCAAGTGCGCGGCCATCGTCGCGGCACTCGCGGCGTTCACGCTGGTGCTGGCGAGCTACCGCGGCGTCCCGGTGGTCGGCATCATCCTGGCCCTGGCCTTCGTGGTCTACGCGTTCATCATGCGCGGCACGGTCGTCGGCCGGCAGGTCTATGCGGTCGGCGGCAACGAGGCGGCGGCGCGGCTCTCGGGAGTCAAGACCAAGCGGGTCACGTTCCTGGTGTTCGTCAACATGGGTCTGCTCTCGGCGCTCGCCGGACTGCTGTTCGCCGCTCGCCTGAATTCCGCGACACCGCAAGCGGGTATCGGCATGGAGCTGGAGGCGATCGCCGCGGCGTTCATCGGTGGCGCGTCGGCCAGCGGCGGTGTCGGCACCGTGTTCGGCGCGATCATCGGCGGTTTCGTGCTCGGCGTCCTCAACAACGGGATGTCGCTCATCGGTATCGGCAGTGACGTGCAGCAGGTGATCAAGGGCCTGGTGCTGCTGGCTGCCGTCGGCTTCGACATCTACAACAAGAAGAAGGGCGGGGCCTGACATGCCCGGCATCGCGGATCGCTTCGAGCACGACATCGTCACGTTCATGCGGAGCTGGGCTCCCTACGGCGGCCCGCCTGCCGACGAGGTCCTGCCCGAGTTCGGGCTGTCTCGGGAGCAACTCGTCGCGCGTTACCATCAGATCCTGGACGCCGCCGCTGAGCGTCGGGAAGAGGAGTTGCGTCAACCGTGGTTGAGAATCCGTCGCTCGCCAACGCAGTGACGGCATGGACCCTCGCCGACGGACGCGATCTCCTCTTCTTCACTCTTCCCGGCCGGTCGCCCGCACCAGTTCCAGACCAGCGGCCACTGCCTCCCCGCTCAGAGTCGCTGTCGGAGTTGAGGTTCGATCAGACAACCGGGCAATGGGTGATCGTCGCACCGGCCCGCCAGGACCGTACCTACCTCCCACCCCGCGGCGAGTGCCCGCTCTGCCCCGGACCGTCCGGACTGACCAGTGAGATCCCGGCACCGGACTACGACGTCGTTGTCTTCGAGAATCGATTCGCCAGCCTGGCAGGTTCGGGCGATGTGCTGACGGCGTCCTCCTCGTTCGAGCAGGTGCCGAGCCGCGGCCGGTGCGAGGTGATCTGCTTCTCCAGCGATCACGACAGCTCCTTCGCCTCACTCGATCCCGCGCAGGCCCGCCTGGTCGTCGAGGCGTGGCGGCACCGGACCTGTGATCTGCTCGGCAGGCCGGGTATCGCGCAGGTGTTCTGCTTCGAGAACCGCGGTGAAGAGATCGGCGTGACGCTGACCCACCCGCACGGGCAGATCTACGGGTATCCGTTCCTGACGCCGCGGACGGAGCAGATGTTGCGGCAGGCATCGTCGTATCGAGAACAGCAGGGCAGCAATCTGTTCACAGACATGGTGGGGCGGGAGGTGGACGATGGGCGTCGGGTTGTGTTGCGCAACAGCATGTTCACGGCGTTCGTTCCGTTCGCGGCCCGGTGGCCGGTGGAGGTGCACATCTACCCTCACCGGTTCGTGAACAGCCTGCTCGATCTCGACGCGGTGGAGTTGGACGCGTTCAGTGCTGTCTATCAGGAGGTTCTGCAGCGGCTGGACCGGATGTACGACGCACCGCTGCCGTACATGGCGGGGCTGCACCAGTTCCCCGAGGGGGAGGGCTGCTTCCACGTCGAGATCATTTCTACGCGACGGACCGCCGACAAGCTGAAGTTCCTCGCGTCGTCGGAGTCGGTGATGGATGCGTTCATCAACGACGTCGTGCCCGAAACGTTGGCCGAGAGGTTGCGTGGCTTGTGAGTATTCGCTTCTCGGCGCCGGGCCGGATCAACCTGATCGGTGAACACACCGACTACAACGCGGGTTTCGCGTTGCCGATCGCGCTGCCCGGCCGCACCGTCGTCGACTACGAGCCGGCTGGCAGCGGCGAGCTGGTGGTGGGCACCGACCGGGAGCCGGACGTGGTGCGCGTCGGGCTCGACACATCTCCCGGGGACGTGACCGGCTGGGCGGCGTATGTGGCCGGGGTGGTGTGGTCGCTTCGAGAAGCCGGCCATGCTGTGCCGGGTGGGACGCTGGCGATCAGCGGCGGGGTGCAGATCGGCTCGGGCCTGGCGTCGTCGGCGGCGCTGGAATGCGCGGTCCTGGGCGCCCTGCTCTGGGGTGCGGATCTGACGGTCGATCGGGTGGAGCAGGCACGTATCGCGCAGCGCGGCGAGAACGAGTATGTCGGTGCGCCGACGGGTCTGCTCGACCAATTGGCGATCCTCTACGCGCAGCCGCGGAGCGCGCAGCTGATCGACTTCCGCGACCTCACCGTCACGCCGGTCCCGTTCGATCCCGACGCCCACGGCGTCCGGCTGCTGCTGATCGATTCGCAGGCGCGGCATCAGCACGCCGGCGGCGAGTACGCGGCGCGACGTGCGTCGTGTGAGCGGGCCGCCGCAGCGCTGGGTGTCCCGTCGCTGCGGGAGGTCACTTCTGTGTCTGCGCTCTCGGGTGAGGATCAACGGCGGGCCCGGCACATCGTCACCGAGAACCAGCGGGTCCTGGACACGGTGGAGGCGTTGGCGGCGAACGACTTCCGTCGCGTCGGCACCCTGTTCACCGAGTCCCACCGCTCGATGCGGGACGACTTCGAGATCACCACACCGCATCTCGACCTGATCGCGTCTACCGCCGTGTCGGCGGGTGCACTGGGGGCGAGGATGACGGGCGGCGGGTTCGGCGGCTGCGTGATCGCGCTGGCGCCTGTCGAGTCCGTGGACGCGGTGAATGCCGCAGTGCGGGAGGCGATGCAGTCGGGCGGATATCCGGCGCCGACGATCGAGCCGACGGCGGCGGGCGCGGGGCCGGCTTAGCGGGTGGGCTTGATCAGCCAGAGCGCCAGGATGATCGCGATGATCGGCCCGGCCGCCATGATCAGGCTGAGCGTGTGGATGGCGTCGATCGCGTTGTAGGGCGCCTGATCGACGATCAGGCGTGCTTGCTCGGGGTTGACCATCGCGGCACCGTTGTGGCCGCCGTGGGTGGTCAGCAGGGCTTCGCGAGTCTCGGCGCGGTCGACGCCGTCCTTCGACAGGTCGTGGGCGCTGTCGGTGAGGAACAGGTTGATCCCGACGAGGGCGAAAAGCGCTGGGCCGAGCGAGTATCCGCCTTCATTGACGGCGCTCTTGACGGCGGACACCGCGCCTCCGAGATCAGCCGGGGCGCTGTTCATCATGATCATGGCCTGCGGGGTGGTGACCAGCGCGCCGCCGATGACCATCAGTGCCGCGGTGATGAACACGGTCACGCGGGTGGTGTCGAGGGTGTAGCTGTGCAGCACCACCAGCCCGCCGAGCATCAGCACCAGGCCGGTGACCATGACGGTGCGGGCGCCGAACTTGTTGGCGACAGGTCCGGCGGAGAGCGCGGCGAGGGCGGCCATCGCGGTGGCGGGCATCAGCAGGTAGCCGAAGAGTTCGTGAGACTCCTTGCGGATCGTGACGAGGTAGAAAGCCAGCAGGATCATCGAGCCGCCGAGCACGATGTTGAACACCACACCGGCGGCGACGGCGGCGTTGAAGCGGCTGGACCGGAAGACGCGCATGTCGAGGGCGGGATGGTCGGTGGTGCGTTCGCGGACCACGAACGCGACACCGGCAGCGAGGCCGGCGGCGATGCAGGTGAGGCCGACGGCGTCGATGCCGGTTTCGATGCGGGACATGCCGTAGATGAACGCGAGGAGCGCGACGGCGAACAGCGCCATGCCGGGGATGTCGAGGCGGCGGCTACTGCGGAGTGTGTCGGGGACGTAGCGCCAGGTGATGAGCAGACCGATGAGGGCGATGACGGGGACGAGGAAAAAGGTTGCGCGCCAACCGATGGCGTGTGCCAGTGTGCCGCCGAGTGCGGGGAGTGGGGTGGAGACGGCGTAGCCGACGCCGAAGTAGGCGGCGATGGCGGCGGCGCGGCGTTCGGGGGAGAAGACGGCGTTGGTGAGGGCGAGGGAGAGGCCGATGAGGAAGGCCAGGGCGATGCCGACGCCGGCGCGGGCGATGATGAGCACGGCGGCGACGGGGGCGGCGGCGGCGAGCAGGCTGAAGGCGGCGGCGCCGGCGAGGCCGACCATGTAGAGGCGGCGCATGCCGTAGAGGTCGCCGAGGGCTCCGGCGGAGAGCACCGCGGCGGCCATGGTCAGGGTGGCGAGGCTGGCGATGAAGGTGGCGGTGCTGCCCGTAATGCCGAGCCCCGCGGAGACGACCTGCAGGTTGGCCGACAGGGTGGTGGGGTCGCCAATGGAGATCGCGTAGCCGAGGCCCATCGCGAGCACGGTCATCACGGCGGCGACGCCGGAGACGGTGCGCTGCTCGGTGGCTGTTTCGGGTTGCACGCGGTGATGTTATGGCGTGGGACCGCGCCGAGCAGTCTCAATGACGCACCCGGCCTGCCATGATTTGGGACGGACCACCCGTAGGCAAAGGAGCTTGATATGGGTTTTGAGCGCATCGACGACCTGCTGAACAGCGTGACCGCGGAAGGGGCGTTGCACGGCGTCGCCGCCACCGTGGTCGGCCGCGACGGTGTCCTGTACCAGGGCGCTTCAGGAGATGCCAAGCCGGACTCGATGTTTCGTAATGCGTCGATGACGAAGGCGGTCGCGACCACGGCCGCGTTGCAGCTCGTCGAGCAGGGGCGGATCGGTCTCGACACGCCTGTTGCGTCGATCCTGCCGGAGTTCGGTGAGCTCCAGGTGCTCGACGGCATCGAGGGTGGTGAGCCCGTCTTGCGGGCACCGAAGACGCAGGCGACAGTGCGGCAGCTGATGACGCACACCGCCGGCTGCGGCTACCACTTCCTCAACGAGAAGCTGTTCGCGTACTGCACCGAGCAGAACTTCCCGAACCCGCTCGAGGGGGTCAAGAAGAGCCTGAGCGCTCCGCTGGTCCGCGATCCGGGCACGGTCTGGGAGTACGGCGTCAACACCGATTGGCTCGGGCTGACCGTCGAGGCCGTCAGCGGGCAGACGCTCTCCGACTACATCGCTGAGCATGTGTACGGCCCGCTGGGCATGACGGACTCGACGTTCGAGCTGAGCGACGAGCAGCGCGCGCGACTGCTGCCGATCCGCTTCCGCGCGCCCGACGGCAGCCTAGTGGAGACCGAGATGGACCTACCGGCCAACCCGGAATGGGACGCGGCCGGGCACGGGTCCTACGGGACGGTCGCCGACTACGGACGGTTCGTGCGCGCCTGGCTGAACGGCGGCGAGCTCGACGGGCAGCGCGTCTTGAAAGCGGAGACCGTGGAGTTGGCGCTGCAGGATCACCTCGACGGGGCGCCGCTGCCGAAGAAGATGGAGCCGGCGATCCCGGAGCTGACCAAGCCGGTCGAGTTGCTACCTGTGCCGCAGGGGTGGGGCCTCGGGTTCCACCTGTATCAGGTCGACCTGCCCGGGATGCGCAGTGCCGGCTCGGCGGACTGGTCGGGTCTGTTCAACAGCTTCTTCTGGATCGACCGCAAGGCCGGCGTCGGCGCGGTGATCGCGACACAGGTGCTGCCGTTCTTCGACGACACCGTGGTGCACACGATCCTCGGGTTCGAGGCTGCGGTGTATGCGGAGCTGGCTGGGGGCTGAACGCGGTGCCGGCGCATGACGAGGCAACTCGTGCACTGACACCTGTTGATGCCGCCTTAGGCTCGACGACGAGGGGGTGTCGTGCGTGGCTGCTCGCGTGAGTTGGCGTCGGGGTCTCCTGATCGGCGCAGCAGTGCTGTCGATCGTGGTGGTGACAGGGGTCGTGGCCGTCATGCGGTGGGTCCCTGACCTCCGGCTGAGCGCCGCGCGGGCATCCTGGCAGCCGCCACCGCAGCCGATGCTGGCGTCGTCCATGCGCGAGCAACCGGTTCCCGGATGGCGCACGACCGTAAGCGATCTCGGGTTGCCCGACACCGGTGACAGCCACATCGCGGTCAGCAATGATCCGCGCGGGCCACGGCCGTTGATCGGCAGCATCGATTCCCGTGCCTACTTTTTGGCAAGCAGTGGTGCACCAGAGGCGCCGCAATGGTGGCTTGTGGGAATAGACGTGCACGACGGCCGGCCACTGTTCCGTGCGGTGCCGCTGAGTGTCGCCGCGCGGGACCCCCAGTGTTTTCTCAACGGGCCGAACGACATTCTATGTCTGGATGGACTACCGTCAGTGACCGCACGTGTGATCGACGGCCGCTCCGGTGCCGTGAAGTACGTCGGTCCGACCGACCTGCGGCTAGGGTTCGGCCAGCTGGCTGTTGAGCAAGTCGGAATGTATGCGGTGGCGACGACGCAAGACCAAGGTGTGTTCGGCATCGGTCCGCGTGCCGAGACGACGTGGTTCGTGCCCGGAAACGGATCGCTCGCAATCGAGCCGGTGGAGCGTCCGGCCGCACGATCTCAAATTCTCACGGCGCAGGGAGACGCGAACCCCAGGAAGTTTTCGCAGACCGTTTTCTCTGTAGCCGACGGTCAGGTGGTCGAACCCGAGATCGACGAGGGTGCATCGCTTGTTGAAACATACTTCTACACAGGTGGATTCGCGAGCAAGATCTCTGATGCTGACGGAACGCCCGGCGACATCTACTTTTTCGACGAGAGTGGCAGACGTGTCGGCGAGAGCGCGGAGACCTCTCTCAAGGAGGACCCGGCTGATCTGCCGGTCACCACGAGGGAGTCAGATGACGTGAATGCCGTGCACTCCGCACAGGGAAAGAAGCTAATCGAAGTTCCCGCCGGCGTGACGCAGCTCGTCGGAACAACGCTGTTGGTCAATCTGGCCAAAAGTCAAGCTTTTCCGCAGTGGCAGCAGTACGACCTCAAAGATGGCGCCGAGGGTCCGGTCTGCGACTACCCGATGCAGAACCTTCTGGGCACTGACGGATCGACGCTGGTGTTCGCGGTCGCGAACCCCGACGCTGCCATCCTCGCGAAGGCGTACGACCTTCATTCGTGCCGACGATTGTGGGCGATACCGAGGCGGGCGGGGTCGGTGGACCGGATCTGGCGAATCGATCGGCACCTTGTTGAACTGGATGCCAACGCAGCGGAATTGAGTTTGCTCACTGCGCCCAGCTAGGAACGTTGGTCAAGATCGCAATCGACCGGCATCGAGGAGTGGCAACCTTGGAGGTGGCGAGGCGGGCATGAGTACGAGGGCGGCAAGAGTCCAGCGGTTGCCTCATACGGAGTCAGAAGCAGCGATGTAGTGGCGCTCTGATTGTGGCTAGGTGCCAAAAGCGACTTCTAGCACGACTGAGCGCTGGCCGTGAAGTCTGGGCGACTGCAGCGCCGCTTCGCCGGCCCCGGTTGCCCGCAGGCGGCGCCGCTCGCTTGAGCGCCGAGAAAGCTCTGGAAGGTCTAGCGTGGTCGAAGTGGGGTTGTTCAGTCATGAAGAAGTTCGGGACCCAGCCGACGACGCCAGTAGTGGCGGTGTTCAGAGGGTCCGAGCCGCTGACGTGGACGAGTTCGGCGTCGATGGTCCGGTGGTCGTGGGTCCGGGGCCGGCGCCTGAAGACGGTTCGTGTGGTCAGTACGCGGTGCAGTTTCACGTGACGACCTCCATGCTCGTCGGGCTGAAACGCATTGCTGACAGGCAGGGAGTCACGGTGCCGGAGGTGTGCCGCCAGGTGATCGGTGTCTTCGTCGCCCAACAGGAAGGCGAGTTGTCGGCCTTGATGGCTGCCGAGACCGACGCGGATCATTATCGGCCCAGTTTGGGTGAGGCGTAAGCCCGCCGCCTCAAAGGCAGTGGCCCGAGTTCCCAACCCGCGACGGGGCCTGGTGTTCCACAGCTTGGTGACTTCATGACATCTTCAGGTATAGCCGAGGTCCCGCAATGCCGTCCTCGCGCGTGCAGCGCATGAGATGAGTCCATCGTCATCGAGGTCTTCCGGCCCTGCCCTCAGCCGCGGGTCGGCGACGTAGGCATCGGCGTCCTCGAACAACTTTTGCAGTATGGGGAAGACGGGTTCGCCGAGAACTCGCCGCTCGCTCTTCACCATCCTGAGAAAGGTCAGCTGGAAATCGGGCGCATTGGTGGAGCGGGCCAACAAGCGATTCAAGAGATCGATGTATGGGTCTATTTCGGGTAGAGCCCGTTCGTCTGACGTCATCAGGAAGCTCCTCGCTGCATCATGTGCGCTCACGGCGTTGGTGCTTGCAGTAGGAACGCCCGGGGTTGCGGAATGCTCTCGCCCTCCAGCCCTCTCAATCTGACACGACCCAGTCACCCTCTACGACAACGGAATAACCGTCGATCTCAAGTATGTCAATATTGCCAAAATCGCGTGCACCGGTAGCGTCTGTATAGGCCATGTTGGAACGGTGAAGCCAGTCGATCGTGGCGACTTTGGTGAAGGTCGGCTCGGCTGACCGATCACAATGGTGCTCACCGACAATGGGCCGGAGATAAGCGGGGTGGCCCGGAGTCAGGACTGCATCGAGAGTGAACGCCAGCTGTGACGGCGCATCGGCGATCGCCAAGACATAACTGTCTTCGAGATAGAACCCCGCGAGACCGGGAAACTGCTCGTAGTCGATCACGCTGGGTGCACCTCCAATTCTTCGGGTAGTGGCCACCGGTTCGGGGGTTGGTCCGTCACCCATACATACTCCAAGCCGGACAGATGACCGCCGGTGATCCAGATGACGACCTCGCCTCGATAGTCGACGTTGTTCGGAACGAATGCCCGCGCTGGAAACGGTCCGTCCGGGCAATCGAATACCGCCTTGGATTTCCGCGCCCGAACGTCGAAAACCCATGTCGAACCGCCCGAAATCAATGCACCAGCCAGTTCGGCCTCCAGAGCCGCTTCGTCGAAATTCCCTGTCGTGCCGACGATTGCGCGGATAATCGCACGCTCCTCGGCGTTCAGCGCGCGCCACTCCGGACGCTCAGTCACGACGTCACCTTGTCTCGCCGCATCCCGTCCCGTTCAACCTCGCTGCATTGACACGCTGTAGGAGATCGCTGATCGCGATGCCATGCGCCGTAGGTTCCCAGTTGTCGTCGAGATTGTCGATGAATTCCTCGGACAGGATCGAGACGATCAGCTCTGCATCGCTGGACGAGACAGTTTCAGTTCGCGCCAGTCTTTCGAAGAGTGCTGGATCACGGCGACTGAGAACGTCACGAAGAATCCGCTTTTCCTGATCTCGCACGGAACTCAAGCTTGCATCCATCGAGCCGCCCTTCCGCACACCGATTCTATTCTCGGACATCCACTTTGACGTGTACGTTCTAGGTGGCGGGCTCGCCAACCGTTCCCTTCTAATGACGCCCACCCGTCATGCTGCCTGCGGGCGTTCCTCATTGTGACGCGCCATCCGGATCGGTCTGTGCACTCCAGATGGCGAGTTCGCCGCCAGGCATTGAGACGACAAGCGCGCCGTTAGGCCCCGATACGTTCCACGCTTCGTATGCGTCATCGGCCGATACCTGAATCAGGCTGCCATCTTCGAAAGCGATCTTCAGCGCACCGGAATCGTCGGCTGTTGATTCAACGACGTCCAGCCCCACCAGCTGGCGAATCGACAGGAAGGCCTCCTGCGGGTCTTGGTCCGGCGTCAACGCGAACACTTCGTTGTTGCGAGTGAGGACAAGGGGCGACGCGATCAGTGCGAAATGCTCGTCCGACAGCTGCATAACTACAGAGTTCTCAATCAGCACAGACAGCAGCGTCTTGCCGTTCAGTCCTAGACCCACCATGGCCGGCAGCCTTTCGGAAGCGATTTATTCAGCTGTTCCATGACCTTCCCCGAAGCGACACTTTCTTGACGATAGAGGTTGATGCCGGGGGGGCTTGACGCCAATTTTTCCGCCGGGTGGCACCGGGGCCTGGCTTCGACGCCCGCGTCGTATCGGTTGTCACACCTCAGTCGTACCGTGCGGACCATGAACGACGGACGTCAGCGACGCAAGATGAAGCAAGCGCGCCGGGATGCGCGGCGGCGGCACCGGACGGACCTAAAATTGGACGAGCACGACAGGATGGCCGGCAATCTGATCAGCGAGGCTCTTGCCAAGAAGCATCCACTGGGCCTGCTCGCGATCGTCGCCTACCTGGTCCAGTCCTCAAAGCCGGATCCGTTCGCGCGCTTGAGATCTAGTCGAGCCCTCGACCGCGAGCGGCTGATCGAGAACTTCACTGCGCTGGAAACGCAGGAGTCCACCGCACTGCTGGCAGCTCTCGCAGAGTTTCTCGACGACGACCCAGCCGCTCAGACAGTGTGCAGCCAGGAAGTCACCCGCCGACGCCACCACATTCCGAAGTGGATCAGCGAACTTCGGCGAGTCGCGGTCTACCGAGCCGTGCGCTTCGCTCACGTCCTCGGCGACTTTGACGAGCTGGTGATTGGCGCACGCTTTCCGAGCGGTCACGAGGTGGCCTGCGTCGCTCAGATCAGCCACAGCACGATGTCGATGATCGACACCGCCGAAGTCGGGTACGGGCCGGTCGCGGATCTCCTCGACAGCATCCAAGTGGACGGCGATCCGGACGTGGACCTCATAGAGATGACAGTGGCCGACGCGAAGGAGTGGATGCTTCAAGGCTTGAAGGGGTCCCCGTTCCCGCGAGAGACGGAATCGTGGCCGCAGTGCAGGCCCCTGGTCGAGTGGCTCGTCAGTTGCATGCCCGACGGCGGGTCCGGCTACGCGCCACCGGACTGGGACAGCGCGGAGCTGCTCGAACTGCAGAGGGAGTTCTTCGCATCGCCCGCTGGGAAGGCATTCGACGGTTGGTCGCGCTGTGTGCAGATGGAGAACCTCCTGGATTCGGGTAACGGCGATCCGCTGCGGTGGAGCGCGGCCCGCATCGCAGAAGCGCTCGATGGGTCTTCGTACTTCGACGACTACTCGATTCTGGAGATCGCGCTGAGCACTCCCGACCTGCTGCGGGCCTACATCCCCTTCGCCCACGCGCGAAGTGGAATACGCGAGGGCCTCACCGTCGAGGCTCTGGCGGCTGTCGACCGTCACGCGCCCCGCTTCCGCCGAGAGGTCATCGCGGAGGCGATAAAGTGGGGTTACTTCGACGACGACGACGATGCCTGCGAGCAAGCGCGCAGCGGTTGACGCCGTCAAAGCGTCTCGCTGGGTCTGCACGAGCGCGTCTATCCGCTCTGGTTATGTGAACAACGTGCGCGAACCCGGGAGGATGAGGCACTACTCCTGCGAGCCAGGGCTTTTCGCTTTATAGGACCGCTGATCGCGAACCAGCCGTGGGTGAGTGCGACGACGAATTCCCGCCGTCGCAGCTTCGTTCGCTACTCAGTTCTGCGGTAGCTGACGCGCGACACGCTCCCCGTGTGAGGTGAGGTTGAGCCAGCAACACCACGGCCATACGTTGACGTCCTCAGATGCCTCGACGTAGTAGCGCTCAATTTTGGCGATCGCGTCATCAATCGGATCGGGCCATGCAGCGAAACCCCGCTCGGCTGTGACATCGCCGACCTCGAAAAGGCCGTCCGCGACCAACTCGCGGATGAGCCCCAACACGGCGTCTTGGACCCGCGACGTCGAAGATCCAACCATGGACAGGGCGACACACCGATGCACCTGGTCAAGCGCCACCCAGTCGTAAAGGCCATGGAGTAGCAGACTTTCGCGGGGAGTCATCACGTCGGCGTCCCCCGGCGTTCGCCGGGCGGGTAGAGGAAGAGATCGTCGTGCTCCCGGCGGTGGCAGGCCTCGACGAATGCGAGACACAACGCGAGGTCAGTCACAAACGTGCGGACTTGTTCGGCGCTAAGTCGGTAGTACTCGTTGCAGTCGACCGGGGCGTTGCCGACAGGTATGGCGAGATAGCGATCGCCCGTTTGGAGATCGTCGCCGAGCGAGAAGCGATGGTCGATCGAGAAGTACGTCTCCGAGAAGCAGCTCTCACTCATCGATCGGAACCTCAATCGTCGCCATGAATAGCAAGAATCCCGACGCGCGCCGTGTCGAAGCATCGCACGATGCGGTCGCGGACCCACACGAGTGGGTCGGCATAGGCTTCGTACTCCTGCCTCGCCCTCTCGGCGATGTCCTCGAGAGATCCGGCGGGTCGTTCGGTGAACGCTGTCAGGAATTGCCAGTCGGGGCT
Source organism: Mycobacterium sp. IDUB_1 (assembly GCF_055419625.1). Classification (NCBI taxonomy): domain Bacteria; kingdom Bacillati; phylum Actinomycetota; class Actinomycetes; order Mycobacteriales; family Mycobacteriaceae; genus Mycobacterium; species Mycobacterium sp. IDUB_1. The sequence continues at coordinate 1,677,983 of NZ_JBVAYA010000001.1, forward strand.
GTTCACGCCGAACTGATGAGGAGCGTCGGACGTCGCGATCATGACGTTCGTTTCGCCCTCCCTGGATGACCGGTAGATCTGAATCCTGCAGTCGGGCAAGCGGTAAAAGACGATGTGGCGCTCGCGGCCGCCGCTGTCGGGGTTATCGTCGATCTGGTCGAGAACGAAGCCGCGAACCGCCAACACAGGCCCGACGATTGCCTCGACATCGTCAAGGAAGCCGCTTGTCATCGACATACTATGACGACCGGTGCTCGACTCATACTGGCGTTCCCCGATTCCATCCCGGCCGCTCGATCAGTCGATCGTCTTGGTCGCGATTTCGGCTCGACTCTGCGAATTCAGCTGCGACGAAGCGGTTCTGCAATAACGCGCGATACTCATCGGCGGCGAGTTCGTAGTACTCCTCATAGTCGACGACTCCGCTGCTCACAGGAATCGAGAGGTATGCCGTGCCGGACTCATCTTCGATGCCGAGGGAGTACCGATCCTGCGCGGAAAAGTACGAGTCAACGTAGACCACAGGCACACCCCTCAAGCGGACGGATCGAGCCGACTGTCCGAGTCAAGCCTACGACTCGTAGCGGTAAGGACCTTGCACCATTTCATGACGACCGGAACTGTTGGGCGAGCGCGTAGTCGCTCAACGAGCGGCCCCGCGATCGGAGCCAGGTGCGAAAACGATGACATCGTCGTGCTCCCGCCGACGGCAGGCCTCGGCGAAAATTGCGGCGTCATCGTCATTGACGATGAACTCGTCGTACTGATCCTCGGTCAACCAGTAGTACTCGATGTAGTCGATCACGCTGTTGGAGACTGGGATACCGAGAAAAGGTCGTCGCGAGACCTCTTCTCGACCGAGCCAATAGCGGCCGTTTTGTGCGAAGTGGGTTTTCGAAAATTGCATGTCACTCAGTGCTCTTGCGGACTGATCGCGGTGATTGTCCCATTTCTGCCTGGCTTACTCTTGCGATATCGTCTTATTTTGTCCCGCAACCTAGGCCGATTGCATGCCGCCGTTGACCAGCCTTTCGATTTCCTCAACCGGCGTCGCCATCAAGTGGCTGAAGATCGTTGCACTGGCGGCTGATAGCGCCGCCGCTCCTTCGCTGCCCCGGATCTCCACGAAGCCTTCGCGTATCTCGCTGACCTCGATTGACGGCGCATAGCCCCTCTTGTAAAGATTGGTCCCCAAGGGCCCCGACGCGAGATTGCTTCGTATAAGTGTTGCCCAGTTCCATATCAAGTACTTTTCCGCCAGATCAAAGTTCGAGAACTTCGCTACTGCGGGATAAAACCTTCTTCGGTCATTGGTCACGTCGATCACCCACCAGCCACCGTCGCGCCTCAGGTGATACGTCTGATCATCGGACTTGAAGACGGCGTCTTGTTTACCGTCCTCGATGATGACCGATGGTTTCCACATCCCTGCCCACGCCGTCCATCTGAGCCAATTGGTACGTAATCGCGAAAAGTCGCGCATAGCTACCTCGCTACTTCGACAGTGGGAACGCTGGGCGACCTTTAGGATCGGAGTAACTCTCTTTAAATACTTGCAGTGGCGCCGACATCCAGTGCGAGGTGCGTACGAGATTAGCTATGTCGGAGATATCCGAAGTGGCGGACATGACATCCTCTCCGTCTTCGTCCACGAGCCTTGACTGACCGGGCACAGATAAATCGATGCGGAAACCTCGGGCCACCTGATCGGCGCGAACGGGAATGCTCAGACGTGGCAATCGCATCCGGCTTCGTCTATCCGCGCCAAAGAATCCCCAGAAGAAGCGTTCGGCCACGTCCGAGTTTCTCGCGCCGAAAAGGTGCTGTTCGCCGCCCGAACGGCTCGCGTTCGTGACATCGATCCAACCGGGTCCATCTGCACTGATTCGAAAGTAGTATCTTTCTTCGCCGCCCTGGTTGAAGAATCGCATGGGCTCTCCGTAACCCTCTGGCTTCCAGGTAAATCCAGATTCAGCAGCCCATGTGACGAGGTCTGGCGATATTTCCATCGGGTTCATTCGAGAATCCCGAGATCGATGAGTTCGTTGATGGTCAACATTCTGCGCTCGTCCGGTTGGTCTCGAGAGAAGACCGTTGTGCCCTGACGGTGACGGTCCTCGATGTTCGCAGCACACGACTTTCGATCCGCATCAACCCAACACTTCTCATATGCGCGGTGGCGTGAAGCGCCCGGGCGAATGGATGGGGACCGGTGGTAAAGCTAGCGCCGTCTCGACTTGCCGCGTGACCAACGCATCAAGTTCGATTTTGTTGGCAGGCAAGCCAGGTGCTGAGCCCGGTTCCTCTAGGAGCACGACCGGATTCTCGAGTCCATCTACGTGAACGAAACCGACCGGCAAAAGCAGGGTCCCCGGCAGCAGAACAGTCTCCATCTCATCGGGGTGTCGGGACAACGGTCCTATGAATCGTCCGCTGGTTGTTGCAATTGCCGCGACGCGCTCCGAGGTGAAGTTTTCACTGGCGACTCGCGGATTGACTGAGGTAGGCAACAATCCGGGAAGCGTGATTGCGTAGCTCGGCGGTGCGCCGGTCATGCCTCGGTATGTGATCCCCGGAAGTGCTGGTAGACGGGAGATCTGCTCGACCAGATCGGTGCTCATGCGGATGCCTTCTTCATTGCTGAAACAGTCGCGGCGGCCGCGCGCTGCAAGACGTCTTCATTCCTCGCCTCGCCATGTATGTTCCATTGCCAACTACCCACGTACTTTGGCCACCGATCTTCCATGGCCGGGAATCCGACTTGCAGTTCGGGTAGAGGCGCAACCATCAGCGCTGGCTTTGACCATTCCTTGATCATCTCGATGATCACCTCCGGCGCGTTCCCGACGTACACGGCCGCGTCGTCACCGGGTTGACCCAGCAGGTATGCATCGGGAGGACCCTCTCCGGGCAGGCTTCTATTCACCGCGACCCACAACGAGTTCCGCCCCTCGCCAATGTGAACCGCGTTGTTCGTCCATACCAAGGGCTGCTCTGACGCGAGCAGGCCGTTGCAGAGATTTGTCATGGGGTCGTCGCGGTGTCGCCATAGGGAGTGCTTCGGAATGCAACCGCCAACATCCCATTTTCTCGCATATGGCCTGGATAGACCCTGGCCGACGCGCCTTCGCGCGGAGAGCTCTTTCATCACGTGGGAAGTTCGCTTCTCGGCGTCTGTCATGGTCCAATCTGCCTTAAGGCTATTCGCATTATTCCGTCGAGTCCCATCTCCATCGACATTACTTCGAATTCAGACGAACGAGGAAAGAGGATTTCTGCCTCGTCGACGTACTGCGATAGTTCCGCTATATTCACCCCGTTGTGACCTTGCACGGTGATAACGGTCGGCGTCGTACCCTCGCCAGCCCTCATAGCGAAAAGCTCGGCTACCCGTTGATCTAGCGAGGTGCTGAAGTACCCGGGATCGTGAAAAGCGCTGCCCGGCTGCAATTTCGCAAGTAGTTCATCCGGAGCATGCATACCTCTCCACGTTGTTGACGTAGCGTCCGAGGGATCAATGCGATATGGCGGAAGCGACGAGAGTCCGTCGTCGATGTGTATGATTCGTTCCTCTAACAGCGCACGTTGTGCATCCGTCATATCGGCTATCGAGTGTGCGTCTAGAACCAGGCGTTGGGTGTAGGTCAGTGGATCCGTGTTGCGCAGGTAGGGATTGATCGCCTCATAGTTCTCAGTCGAGTAGTGATAAATCGCCGCGACACCGTCGGTGCTGATCTGCGGGTACGCTTCCGATACCCGGCGAGTCCACTCTTCGAACCTTTGGGGATCGATTAAGCCCTCGGGGAGCCTGTATTCGGCATTGATCGCGCTCAAATCCGGGAGATGCCCACCGACGATGCCGTGGTTCGGCGGTGGGTCATACAATCCTGTGTGCGGCGGATTGTTCGGAATATCGGGCCCAGGCGGCGGGTCGAATGACTGCTGCGGTGCCGGCAAAGTGGGTTGGTGGGAGGGAGGCGCCGAACCATCCGAGGAAACGCCGGGCTCAGCGCTCGGCGCCTCCACCGGCGCCTTGCCGCCCGCACCCGGAACACCCTGCGCCTCTGGAACTTTGATGCCATCCAGCTTCTCGCCGATTTGCCCGGCCTTGGTGCTGATTCCCTCGGTGGCTGACGCGGCGCGAGTGCCCGCGGCCGCAGCAGCGTCTCGCGTGCCTGCGCCGGCAGCCCGTGCCTCGGCGCCTGCTACGCGTGCTTCCGCGGATGCCGCGCCGGCGGCCGGCCCGGCCTCCCCGGCACCGGGTAGGAACATCGTCCCGAACTGCGCCACGTTGTACCCCAGCGCGCGGAATGGGTCGCCGTTCTCGACATCCTTCCAGTCGACCATCTCTTTCGCGGCGTCAAGACTGCCCTGCGGATCCGAGATCACCTTCTCCGTCAGTAGCGCCGGATTGGTCAGCATCGCAGTCGAATCCGCGAGACTCTTCCATGTCTCGAGCGCACCTTGCGGGTCGTAGGCAAAGCGTCCCGGGTCGAGAGCCTGCAGCCCCTCAGCCGTGACCCCGAGGAACTTCAGTCCGCCTGCAGGCAGACTGGTCAACGCCCTGAAGTCCTGCGACAGCGCGGTACCGACGTCCTCGCCGAACGCTTCCACGAATTCCCTGGAGGCCCAGCTCTGCAGCGATGTCGTCGCTGAATCGAGCGCATTCATGCTCTGGCTGAACAACGTTCGGGAGGCATCGGCCTGCCGCTTCATGTTGGCCAGCACCGTCTTGATCTCGTCGGCGACCTCCTGGACCTTCTGCCACGGGTTCTCGCCGCTGAAGAAGTCGCCCAGCGCGTCGAGGACTCCACTGATGCTCAGCTGGTGCAGCAGTGCCCGGATCGCATTCTGCGTCGCTTCGACGTTCGCTGCGAAAGCTTCTACTTGCGCAGCCAATTCGTTTGCTTGCGCGGCGATGTCAGTCAGACCGCGGCTGATCTGCCCTGTGGCGTCACCCATGTGACCAGCCTCGGGAATCTGTTGTCCCGCGAACGCCGCACCAGCTGCAGCCACGGGTTCCGCCACCGCGCCGACCGCGGTGCCGAACGATCGCCAGGCCGCTGCAGCCGCCCGCATCTCTCCGGGATTTCCATCGGGCCAGACGTCGCCCACCAACGATTCGACGACCGTCCATGCCAGCGGCGCCACGACCCCGCTGCCCATTGGTGGCGGCATCGACGGTGCCGTGAACGCATCAGGCGCGGTGGGCTGATGCACAGATGTCTCGCCACCGCCCACCGTCGACGCGGCGTTGGCTCGCTCGTAATTGAACGCCGACATCTGCACGCCGAAGCCCACTTTGCGGCAGGCATTCACCGCCGACGCCGCGGCGTCGAGAAGTGACGCACCTGCCTGTGTGTAGGTCTGCCGGAAGAGGAGGCCCGCAGCGTCGTGCCCGAATAGTGCCCCGGCTCCTGACAGCGCGGTCGACAGGGTGTGTACCGCGGTGGCGACGGTGACGCCGTCACTGGCAACGGCCGCGCCGGTTCCGGCGAGCGTGACGGGGTCGACGGTGATGGGAGCCGTCACGGGCTAGCCCCACATACGCAGATTCGTCTGAGCCGCCGACGAATAGTTGCCGTGCGCGGTCTCGGCGATCGACCGGAGGCGCGCCAACGCATCACGCATCTCTCGGGCGCCCTCGTTCCACCGTGCCTGGGCTGCCTGCTCAGCCTCGCCGGCATCCCCATGCCACGACGTACCCAGCCGGGCCACGCTGCTCTCGGCCTGCGCCAGGTGCGCCGCCAGCTCCGAGTCGAACGCGGCCATGCGATCCACCGCAGCGAGCAGTGCGGCCGGGTCGGCGCTGAACGCACTCATCAGAGACCAGCTCCGGACACCTCGTCGCCAGATGCCTCATCGGTGAATGAGTACCGTTCGGCCGCCTCCTGCAACAAGCTTGACATCCGACTCAGCCCCTCGGCCACCGCAGCCGCGCCGTCATGCCACTCGCGCCAGACCCCGGTGTAGGCAGCGGCCGCTTGCCCGGACCAGCCTCCGCCCAGCAGTTCTGAGATGTCGGTATCGAGGGAGCCGATGTCCGAACGCAGCGTCTGCGCGAGAAGGTCGAGCTCACCCGATACGGCGACCAGCTCCGACGTCGATACCTGCAGACGCGACACGTCCACGACTCCTTTGCAGTCGAGCGGAATCCCGCCGACCAGCCTATGACTGCCGCGAGGGGGGTCTGAACACCAATTCGTGCTGTTCAGATTGGTGATTGACAGCAAAGAATCGTGCCGTCGATCTTGATGACGGGGGGATTCCCCGATTCCTCATCCCCAATACGTCAGTACCGTCAAAATGGTCAGATCAGGACTCGTCGCTGCAGAATCCAGGGTGGGCAATGAAACGCATCGCCGTTTTGCTCGGAGCACTTCTCATCGCGCCGTCGGCAGGTGTGGCGAACGCGTCGACGGCACTGCTTCTCGGCGGTAAGGGGATCTACGCCGAGCTCAGTGAAGAGCAGATGGCCAACGCCTTCGGCGGCTACTTCTCCACCTACGACCGCCGCATCAACGTCCCCTTCCCGGGCAAGGAGTTCTACTCCTCGGTCAAGATCGGCACCGAGAATCTCTACAACGCCGTCTACGACCCGCAGTACGCCGGACCCAAGACCATCGGCGGCGTCTCCGAAGGCGCGCCCGCTGTCATGGAGGTCCTGCGCCGCCTCGAAGCCGACCGCGAAAACACCACGGATGGTAAGGAACCACCGCCGCCGTCGGAACTGAACGTCGCCGTCTACGGATCGCCCAGTGGCCACTGGATGGGCAAGCTGGCGAACCTCCCGATGCCCGTCACGCCCTACAACATCATCATCGTCACGGCCCAGTACGACGGCATCGCCGACTTCCCCGACAACCCGTGGAACATGCTCGCCGTCTCCAACGCGATCATGGGCGCCGCGATCCTGCATGTGAAGCAGTCCGAATTCGACATCCGCAACAACGACACCTACTACACCGTGGAGACGAACGAGGCCGGCGGCACCACCACCACCATCCTCATCCCGACCGCGGTTCTGCCGATCCTGCAGCCGATGGTCGCGTTCAACTTCGACCCCGACTTCGTCGCGGCGCTGGACGCCAAGCTGCGTCCGAAGATCGACAAGGCCTACAAGCGGACGCCGATGGAGTACGGCATCCCGGACACCCTCAACGGACCGCCCGGAGAGACGCCGACGGTCGCCCGCCAAGATGCCGCCGACGAACAGGACGCGGTCACCGAGTCCACCACCAAGGCCACCAAGAAGAGTTCCGCAACGTCATGGAAGGACGCGGCCGCCGAGCGTCGCGAGGAGCGTAAGCGTCTCCGCGCTGAGGCGCGGGCTGAAAAGCAGGCAGTCAAAGAGGATTCGGACGATACGCCGTCCGTCACCCGGCCTCGTGAGTCCGAGGACAAGGACACCACGTCTACAAACGATCGCGACACGACCAAGCCTGCTGACAAGCCCGAGCACGCCGCGGCGACGTCATCGTCGAGTGACGCCGAGTAACGACAGTCACGCCGCCCCCTGACTCCCGTCGCGCCGCCATGCGCAGACGATACGAGTGAGCACCGACAAAGTTCGCGCACAAAAGTCAGGATGACTGACCGGACGCCGACAATGTCGCTACAGCTGGGCTTTCGCCGCACATGGGTACCGCTGCGGCCCTGCACTCCAAAGTGATTCAACCGCAACGCGATTTGCGTCAGGCCGAGTGGGTAACTGTACGTTCGAGATGATGGACGTATACAACCTCGCCTTCGAATGGACCGAGACCAACCGGCACTGGCTGCTCGAAGTTCCCATCCGGATCGTTGCCTACATCCTGGTCGTGCTGATCGCGCGCTTGCTGCTGCACCGGATGATCGACCGCGCCGCCACCGGTCGACACAACAAAACCCACGACGACGCGGCGGGCAAGAAACCGCCCTTGCTGCGTGGTCTGCGGGACCGCGCACCCTCGAACGCCCGCACCGCCGAACGTCGGCAGCAACGGGCTCAGACCATCGCCTCGGTGCTGAAGTCCAGCGTGTCGATCGTGCTGCTGATCTGGGTCGTGCTCGGCATTCTCAACGTGCTCGGCGTGAACATCGCCCCGTTCATCGCGTCCGCCGGCGTCGTCGGCCTTGCGATCGGATTCGGTGCGCAGAACCTGGTGCGCGACTTCGTGACCGGCGTGTTCATGCTGCTCGAGGATCAGTACGGCGTCGGGGACACCGTCGACCTCGGTGACGCCGTCGGCGAGGTGGAGAGCGTGGGCCTGCGCGTGACCACGGTCCGCGACATCGACGGCACCCTCTGGTACGTGCGCAACGGCGAGATCGCCCGCGTCGGCAACATGAGCCAGGACTACGCCGTCGCCCGCATCGAGGTCCCGGTCGCGCTCGGCGCCGACGTCGAGCGCGCCGAACAGGTCGCCCTCGACGCCGCGCACACTGCCCTTGAGGACCCCAAAATCGCTGCCAAGGTGCTCGGCGAACCGGAGATGCTCGGGGTCCAAGAGCTGCGTCCCGACCAGGTCACGCTGAGGATGACGGTGAAGACCCGTCCCGGTGTCCAGTGGTCGGTGCAGCGCCGGCTGCGTCGCGAGATCCTGCGCGCCTACGACGAGAGCGGCATCGAACTGCCGTACCCGCCCTCGCGCTACGCCGCGGCCGTCAACTCCGAGTAGATCTACGCCGCGAGCTTCTCCGGCACGTCGTGCTCCTCGGGCACGTCCTCGGCGGGGCGGTAGCGCTGCAGATAGCGCTGGACCTGCGCGTTACCAACCGGCTTCGACCAGGCGTTCTTGCCGCGCCGTGAGCCGGCGATCATCGCCACGATGAACACCACCAAGGCCGTGCCGTACGCAACGGCAGCGGCACTGCCGGTGGCGATCGCGTGCACGAAGAGGCCGAGCGCAACGAAGGTCAACAGGAAACTGAGGTAGGCGAACATCGCCATGGTTCTCCTTTCGCCAGAAGCGCTACGCTCACCGTAGCGCTACGTTCAGTGTAGCGTTTTGTCCGACGGGTGTATTCCGGGCGAGGGGAGCGATGATGGCGACGACGAGAGCCGACGTGGACGTAAAGATCGCCGCGGCGACTCTCGAGGTGCTCCGGACCAGGGGCCCACGGGCGGTGACGGTCGAGGCCGTGACCGCACGCTCCGGCGTGGCGAAGACGACGATCTACCGCCGATACAGCGACCGCCGTGACATGCTGGCCGCCGCGCTGTCCTCGATCAGCACAACGACCCCACTCGGCGCACAGACCGACCCGCGCGACCGCCTGCGCTGGGTGGTCGACCACGCCGTCGACGCCGTCGAGGGCGGCATCGGCTTCGGTGGTTTTGCCGCGCTGCTCACCGACGACGACCCCGAATTCGCCGAGGTGTTCCGGCGCATCCTGGCCGAACAGCGCGCGACGCTGGAATCGGTGGTCACGCACACCTGGCCCGGTGTCGACGCGGCGACGCTGATCGATGCGATCGTCGGCGCCTACACCGCCGAGCGGGCCCGCACCGGGGCGGTCGCCGACGGCTGGCAGGACCGCCTGTTCGCGGTGTTCTGGCCCGCGGGCAGCTCAGGCTGAGTCCCGCACCGCCAGATAGTGGTGCGAGGTCGCCGCGCCCTCGACGAGGTCCTCGACCCTGGCCTCGACCGCCTGATCCTGGTTGGTGAGCCGGGTGTAGTGCTGGTGCATGTGCTCGCCCCACGAGCGCACGACGAACGTCTCCACGAACGTCGACTCCTCTTCCACACTGCGGAACAGCCGCCACTGCGAGGCGCCCGTGCGCTGCCGCGAGCGGCCCAGCACCGTCATCGCGGCGATGAAGCGCTCCTCGTTCTCGGGAAGCACCCGATACGACGTGAGCACGAGAACCGGGCCGTCCAGCGGTTCGGGCTCGAACACCAACGAGGGTTCGGGCCAGTGCGACGACGGGGTGAGGTCCAGGTTCCCTGTCTTCGCGTGCAGCGGCCACCACAGTGACGACAGCCCGCAGACCAGCAGCAAGCCCACGCTGACCAGCAAGCTGGTGACGCTGGTGGTCGCGCCCGCGAGCACGCCCCAGACGACCGAACCCAGGGCCTGTCCGCCCATGAAGATCAGCTGGTAGACCGACAGACCGCGCGCCCGCACCCACGCCGGCAGGCTCAGCTGCATCGACGCGTTGAGCGTCGACAACGACAGCAGCCACGACGCGCCGCCCACCACCAGCGCCGCGATCACGATCCCGAACACCGGCACCAATGCCAGCACCGCCGTCGCCGCGGCGAAGCCCACCGCGCCGAGCGTCAGCAGGATGTTCGCGCCGAAGCGCGACCGTAGCCGCGAGAGCACCAGGGCACCGAGCAGGGCGCCGACTCCGAGCGCTCCGAGCAGCAGCCCGTACCCCGCCGAGGACAACTGCAGTTGGTCGGCGGCGATCACCGGCAGCAGTCCCCACAGCGCGCTCGCGGGGGCGATGAACAGCGCGGTGCGCAACAGGATGCGCCGCACGATCGGCGAGCTGCGGATGAAGCGACCGCCGGCGCTCAGGGCCGCCATCGCCCGCTCGGGCGGATAGTCGTGCTGCACCGGCGGGCGGCGCCACCACAGCAGCACCGCGACGATCCCGATGAACGACACGGCGTTGAGCCCGAACACCAGCGTCGGACCGGCCAACGACACGAGCGCGCCCGCGATTGCGGGCCCGATCGCCCTGGCGCCGTTCATGCTCATGCTGCCCAGCGCGGCAGCCGCGGGAATCTGTTGTGGTGGAACCAGATCCGGCTGGATCGCCTGCCAGGCGGGCATCGTCAGCGCCTGCCCGCAGCCGATCACGAACAGGACGATCAGCAACACCGCCGGCGTCGTCAACCCGAACCCGGTCAGCGCTGCCAGGAACGCCACCCCGGCCGCCATCGCGCCCTGCGTCGCAAGCAGCAGCCGCCGCCGATCCACCAGGTCGGCCAGCACCCCGGAGGGCAGCGCCAGCAGCATCACCGGCAGCGTCGTCGCGGTCTGCACCAGCGGCACCAGCACATCCGCGCGCGGATCGCCGACGAGCATCCACTGAGCGCCGACGGTCTGCATCCACGTCCCCAGATTGGAGACCAACTGCGCGATCCACAGCGCACGAAAGACCGGCGAGCGCAGCGGCGCCCAGGTCGAGCTCGTCACGTCGACAATTTTGCGTCGAGAAGCTTCAGCGCGTGCGGGACTGCGTGCTCGGGCAGCGGCGTGTTGTGGGCGGCTCCGAAGATCACGCCGACCATCGCGCCGGCAAGCACCCGCCGCTCGTCCTCGGGGGTGGGCTCCTCGAGCCGGTCCTGCAAGGCATCGGTGATGAGCTCGATCAGTTTGATGAACTCCGCGTAGATCAACCCGTGCGCCTCGGGCACCTGATACAGCAGACGCTGCCCGACGAGATCGTCCTGCCGATCCTCGTCGGACAATCCGCCGAACACCTGCGCTGCGGCGTACTCGTAGGCGGCGATGGGGGTCAGGTGCCGCGGGGCAACGCGGAACGCCGCCACGATCAGCGGCGAATGATCCGCCGAAATCAGCACCGCTTCCTTGACCTTGAAGTAGCGGTAGAACGTTCGCGGCGAGACCTCAGCGGCCTCGGCGATCTGCTCGACCGTCGTGGCGGCAAAGCCCTGCACGGTGAACAGCTCGAACGCCGCGCGGCGGATCGCGCGGCGGGTCTGTGACTTCTTGCGCTCGCGCAGCCCGAGTAGCGGGTCCGTCATCGGTGACCCATGACGCTTGCGGCGTACTCGAAGACCGGCTCGCGCAGCGCGGTGACGTCGTCGCCGCGGGTCAGCGCATTGGTCACCAGCGTCGACACCGCCGCGACCAGCGCCTGGCACGAGAACCGCGCGGCATCGTCGTGGGCGTCGAAGATCTGCGCGACGCCGGCGACGAACTCCTGCTGCAACTCCACCCGCGTGCGCATCGCGTCCGGGCCCGCCGCATAGACCTCGAGCAGGTAGAGCCGGGCGGTGATGGGGTCGGCCGCGATGAACCCGAGGTAGCGGTCCAGCATCACCGCGAAGCGCTCCATCGGGGTGCCGTCGACGGGCAGGGCGCGGATCGCCGCGACGATGAGTCGCTGGGCGCGCGCATAGCCGGACATGAAGAGGTCCTGCTTGGAGTCGAAATGCTCGTAGAACGTGGCGCGGGAAACCTTGGCCTCCCTGATGACGTCGTCGACCGTGGTGTTGGCGAACCCGTTGACCGACATCACCGTCGCGAGCGCCTTGAACAGGCGCTGCTTCTGGTTGGCCGCCACCTCGGCTCGGCTGAGGTGGTGGCGGCCGGCGGCGAGCCGCTCGGACACTGGGTCGCTCCCTTGTGAACGGTTGCCCCATCGGCATGGGCTTTGCGGATGCGAGGGCGTACGCAGTATGGCAGACCTGGCCTCGACGTTTGAGGTAGCAAATCCTTAACATTTCTCAGAAACGGCGATGTTTATGTACGATGCTCTTGGTTTCACTCGTCGGCACTGTCGAGGCGCGCGCAGTTGAGGGGTTGAGCGAAGCCTGTGCAGCGGCGTGCCGGTCCCGATGTCTGTTGATGGGGGAGCAGTGGCCATCGGGGCCGGCGTCGTCGCTTCCGTTCGTATTCTGTCGGAGTGCAGATGCTGGGCCTGATCGGTGGCATGAGCTGGGTCAGCACCGCGCACTACTACCGGGTGATCAACGAACTCATCGCAGACCGTCTCGGCGGACTGCATTCGGCGCGCATCGTGCTCGCCTCGGTCGATTTCGGCGAGATCGAGGCACTCAAACTCGCGGGGGACTGGGATGGAGTTGCCGCGCGCCTGGTCGACGAGGGACGGCGCCTGGAGGACGCCGGTGCCGATGCGCTCGTGTTGTGCACCAACACCATGCATTACGTCGCCCCGGCCATCGAGGCTGCCGTCACGGTGCCGTTCCTGCACATCGCTGACACGACTGCGCGGGCCGTGAAGGCGGCCGGGCTGACCCGAGTCGGCTTGCTGGCCACCGCCTTCACGATGGAGCAGTCGTTCTACGTGTCGCGGTTCGCGTCCTTCGGGGTGGAGGTGGTGACGCCCGACGCCGACGACCGTGCTCTGGTGAGCCGGATCATCTATGACGAGTTGTGCCACAACGTCGTTCGCTCTGAGTCGCGGGCTTTCTACCGCGACGTCGTCGCGCGGATGGCCGGGGTGCAGGGCGTGATCCTCGGTTGCACCGAAGTCGAACTGCTGCTCGGCCCCGACGACGTGGCCGTGCCCGTGTTCCCCACGACGCTGCTGCATGCGCAGGCCGCGGTCGACTTCGCGCTCAGTGGGCCAGCGCCGGAACCTTCGCCCGCATCTGGTGGCGCAACTCCGTGAACTCCGCGATGGAACGGGTCGCCACCGTGGCCACCGGCCGGGCGTTGCGGCCCGTCGCCTCGGTCTTGCTGACCATCACCACGCTGTCGATGTAGGGCTGGATCGTCGTCGCGTTCTGCACCGTCGCGACGATCACCAGCTGGAAGCCGAACTTGCGGAACGCCTGCAGCGCCTGCTGAGCGAACTGCGGATCGGACTTGGAGAACGCCTCGTCGAGCATCAGCTGCGCGAACACCGGCTTGTTGTCGGTACTTTCGGGGCTCGCCAGGTTGAAGCTCAGCGCGCCGGCGAGACAGAACGCCATCAGCTTCTCCTGCTCGCCGCCCGAGTTGTCGCCGGCGTTGCTGTGCGTGCGGATCAGCTCGTCGGACGCGACGTCCCACTCGGCGCAGTCGAAGGTGAACCGGTTGCGCACATCGAGCGCATCGCGCGTCCACGCCTTGTCCTCCGGCGCCGTCGACGCCAGCCGGTTCCGCAACCGCAGGATGTCGGCGTACTGGTCGAGGATCGCCTGCTTGTCCCCGAGCCCGACCTCGGCGATGCGCCTGCTGATCGCCCGCACGATCTCCGTCAGCTCGGATGCCGCGGTCAGGCTGCGCGGTGTGGCGCGCAGCGTCAGACGGGTGCCGCGGTTGAATTCGACTGCCCCCAAACCGGTGTTGACCCGCTCGATCTGCTCGGCGATGCGGCGTGCTTCCTGCTCGGCCACCCGGTGCAGCGTCAGGATCGCATCCGGCGCCTGCTCGGTGACCAGCCGCATCATCCGCTCGTAAGCCTCGGGCAGCTCACGTTCGTCGATGTGCCGGCATAGCGCCACATAGTCGTGCACGCGCTCGTCGAAATTCTCCGAGTCGTTCGGGATCGCGTCGGGGAACGCCGTGTCGAACGTGTTCAGGATGCGGGCGAGCTCGTCGTAGGAGCGGCGCCGGCTCTCCCGCAGCTGCTCCCGTTCCTTCTTGATCGCGCCGAACAGTGCATCGCGGAAGGGCTCTGGGTCCAGCAGCTCGAGGCTGACGGGAAGCTGCGCGCAGTAGCGAGTGAGCAGCTCCGTCAGCGGCTCACTGACGAACGCCGGCGACAGCCGCTCCTCCAATTCGAGCAGCCGCGTCCGCCGGGTGTCCAGATCGTCGCGGCGGGTCTGGATCGCGCCGCGACGCGTCATCAATTTCTGGATTTGCGACCAACATTCGTCGGCGCGTGCGTTGAGAGCCTCGATGTCGGGGTTGTCGGCCAGCAGCAGCTCGTACTGTTCGCGCAACCGGTCGGCGTGCCCGTCGGCGGTCTCGGCGTCGATCTGGCTCCACTGCGGGAACTGCTCGCAGATCGCTTTGCACGCCGCCGCGCGGTCCCGCCACTGCTGACGCTGCGCGGCGATGTCGTCGGCGGTGCGGCGCGCCTTCTGGTACGCCTCCTCGGCGGCGGCCAGATCGACGGTGAGCGCGTTGATCTTCGCCGACACGTCACCCTGGTACAGGTACTCCGACTGCTTGAGCGGGCGCCGGTCGTCCTTGATCGCGAGCCGATCGGAATCCTTGTACAGGCCCGTGTCGGTGACGGCGCGGCGGAACCGGGCGAACACCTCAGGGGTGTCCACGCAGACGTGATCGCCTGCGGCTGTGACGACGTCGACGGCCTCGGCCGCACACGGATGTGAGGGGTCGACGGGAAAGAGCTTTCCTGCCAACGTGTTCGGCTCCGGCTCGACCGGATCAGCACCCAGCATCTTGGCCCGCACATGGTGCAGCGCCAGCCGGCCGCGCATGTTAGTCTCGTTGACGAATGCCAGCACCGCCGTCCAGTGCTGATCGGGCACCATCAGACGCAACCCGACCCCGCGCAGGACCTTCTCGACCGCCGTGCGCCAGCGGGTCTGATCGGCCCGCAGATCCATCAGCTCTGCGACATAGGGCAATTCGGCGGCGTCGACACCGACGGCCGCGCAGATCTGGTCGCGCATCAGCAGCGCGAACTCGGGCAGTGCCGATCCGACGTGTTCGACGCGTTTGAGTTCCTTGGCGGCGTCGTCGCGGGCCATGCGGGCGGCCTTCTGCGCGTACTCGGCGTCGGTGGACGCCTCCCGGTGGCGTTCCACCTTGGCGAGCAGTTCTGCGGCCTGCTGCAGGAGCTCTTCGCGAAGGTTCCAGAACTCGTCCGCGGTGTCGGGGACGTCGAGGTCCTGCGCGGTCAGCATGTCCTCGTAGGCGGCGCGGCGGCGCGAGACCTGCTCTGCCTCGGTCTCCGCGGCGGTCACCTGGCTCTGCAGCGGACCGATGTCCGCGCTGGTGCCGCTGATCTGTGCGTTGAGCGAATCTGCCTCGGCCTTGGCGAGATTCAGCGCTCGGGTGACGTCTTCGTACTCGTTGTCGAGCTGGTCGATCGTGGTGTCGAGCTGGCCGATCTGCGCCGGGCACTGCGCGAGACGGACGTGGTCGGTGTACGCGCGCACCATCGGAAGGTCGACGAGGTCGATGATGCCGAGATCGCTGGATTCCGACGCGTAGCGCTGCTGGATCTTCTCGATGTCACCGAGGATCTTGCGTTTGCGCTGCGCGACGGCCAGCAGCTCACGGGCCTCCACCAGCGGGTCGATCTGCTTGAGCGCCTCGGGCAGCCGGGCCAGGCTGCCCGGCTCGTCGAGCATGAACTCGCGCACGAACTGCTCGAGGCCGCCGACGCTCTTGAGCGACTTGGCTTTTCCGAGCAGCTGCTGGGCCGCGTCGGACGCGCGGATGCCGATGGTCGCGTAGAGCTGCGCCAGGTACTGCGATTCCACCTTCGTGGTGAACCGCCAGCCGTCTTCCTTGAACACACTCGTGTCGAAACGCCCTGCCGCCCACCGGTTACAGACGTCCTCGATGCCGAGATCGCCGTCGCCGAGCACGAACCGGCTCGACGAGTCATTGCGCGACTCGCCCGTCAGCCACTTGAGCACCAGGCCCGTCACCGTGCGGCCGGAGTCGCTGGCATAGGTGACCGCGACCGCCGACCACGCCGTCCCGTCGCCGCGCAGATACATCACCCGGCTGGTGCCGCCGTCGCTGCGCTGGCCCCACGCGCCACGCACGTACTTGTCCACCGTGCGTCGGCCCGCGCTCGAGCCGGCCGCGGTGTTGTCACCCGAGGCGTTGAAGTTGCGTCGGTTGAACGGCAGGAAGCCCAGTGAAATGGCATCCAGCAGTGAGGATTTGCCACTACCAGAGGCGCCGGCGATCAGCGCGCCGCCCTCGCTGAAAGGAATCGAGTGGTATCCGTCGAACACGCCCCAGTTGATGACCTGCAGCCGCGCGAGGTGGAACTGCTCAGTCAAGGTCGGTCTCCTGGTCCTGCGCGGTGTGTACGCCGGTGGTCAGCATCTCGAACTGCTGCTGCAGCTCGGTGATGACGCTGGCCGTCATCACCGCGGTGATCACCGGGCTGATCGTGTAGCTGTCCTCGTCGTCGCGGCTGCGGCGCAGGATCTCCAGACCCATGAGCCGGGCGATCGCCGCGTCGATGCGGCCCGTGAACGTGACCGCGTCCCGGTCCACGTCGTTGAGCACACCGGAGAACAAGCCGTGCATCTCCTCTCGCGAGATCAGCACGCTCTGCCCGCCCGCGGCGCGCATCATCTGTGCCAGATGCAGGGCCAGGATCGAGTCGTACGTGCCGAGCGGTTCGCGGCGTAAGAGCTTGATGCCCTTGGCCGATTCGTAACGGGCCTGCTCGACGAACGCGACGTCGGTCCCGTCCACGATGCGCAGCAGCAGATCCAGTTCCGAGAGCCGCACCGAGAGTTGATGGCGGTACTCGAGCACCCACGCGTAGATGTCGGCGTCCGATTCGGCGCTGATGTAGCGGCGCGTCAGAAGGTGCTGCAGAGCCCAGCAGGCACGGTCGGGGAGTTCGGAAACGTCGCCGTCGAACCGCGGCCGGCGCTGATGCGGCGGACGGGCGGTCTGGTCGACCTGCGGTAGGTCGGAAAACCCGGCGAAGTCGGTGGTTGCATCGGTACTCACGGGGTTACTCCCACGGCAATCGGTTCGGTGAAAGTCACGTCGGGAACGGCGATCTCGCGGTCACGGCCGTCCAGGGATCGGAACCGGACCGTCGTGGACGCTCGGCTGGACTCCTGGGGTTGCTTGAGCGCCCACGACCACAGGACGATGACGTGACCGAGGTAGGCCCCTTGCCCGGACGTGTCCAGTTTCGCCACGGCGTCCGGCAGCGACACCGGCAACGCGCTGTTGATCATCTCCGCCATCGCGGCCGCGTCGACCTGCGTGGTGAGCGCCGCGAAGCTGGTGAGGTCGACATCACCCTCGGCGGGCGCGGCCGGCTTGGGGTTGGACAGGTCGCCGATCTTGAAGCTGAGCGCACCGACGGAGCTGATCGCGTGCCGGGCCAGCGGCAGTTCGAGATCGAGGCGCGAATCGGTCAGCGAGGTCTTGAGCAGCGCCCGCGCGGCACCGATCGCCTCGTTGAGCTGGCGGGCGATGCCGCGGCTCTGCTCGAGAGTGCCGAATGCGGTGAACCGCTTCACCCGCTGCGCGCAGCGCTGCTGGATGCGTTCGACCTCGTCGATCTGATGGCCAACCAGTTCGAAGAAGCCGGCCATCACCGACCGCAACGCCGGGTCCAGATCCGGTAGCGCCCCGGCGACCGCGGCCACGTCGGCCTCGAACTCGGCGCGCTGGTCGGGGTCGTTGATCATGCGCAGAAAGGCGCGGTGGCTGTCGCGGCCCTGTGAATCCCACGCGGCCTGGTAGTCGGCGTACATCTGCCGCTGCCGATCGCGGTAGGCGACGTTGCTGTCGATCGGCTCGTCGAGCGCCGCGGTCGCCTGCTCGATCATCGTGCCGTACTGGCCGATGTCGGTGATCAGGCGTTCCATCTGCAGGGCGATCGCGCGGGCCTCGTCGTGGGCGTCCGTGACATCGGGGGCGGGCCGTTCCCCGGAGTCGAGTTCCTCGAGCTCGCGGCGCAGCGCGTCGATCTCGGCTTCGATGCTCTTGCGGATGCGGGCCGGATCGTTGCCGACCCGGATCGCGACCTGCTTGAGCCGGCCGGCGATGCCGGTGATCGACCCGCCGGTGGCGATCGTGTCCTGGCGCCGCATGCTGCGCAGGAAGTCCAGCGCACGCCGCGCGTCCTGGGTGAGGTAGCAGACGTTCTGGTCGCTTCTCTCATCGACGATCCGGTGCAGCCACCCCTGGCTGGCCCAGGACTTGACCAGCGCGAGGCCGGGCTGATCGTCTCCGAGGTCGGTCAGATCGCGCTCGATACGGACCACGAGATCGGTCTCGGCGACCACGCCGCCGCTCAGGTGCCGGTCCATCAGCGTGGCGTAGAGGTTCAGGTTGGTGGCCGACAGCAGCCGCACCGTCGGGGAGGCCTGCAGCTCGCGGTTGCGCTCGAGCAGCTCGGTCGCCGACAGCTGGTCGTCCACGCACCCTCCTTCTGGTCTCTGGCCGGAGGCCCCAACATAGGCCACGGCGGGGACACCACCGCCGTCCGCGGGGGAGTGTCGCGATGTTTCCGGCGCGTCGTGTGACGGGTGTGACCAGCGGGATTGTCGGGTCTGGTGAGGGTGTCGTCCAGGCCCTCGGCAGGCCGGCCTGGTTGACTGCTCGGATGACCTCGGCGCGGTGGCACACCCCTGCCGTCAGGCTGCTGGGCGCCGCGATCCTGGGCCTGGCAGCCGGCGCTGTGGCGTCCGTCGAGTTCGGGTGGTTCGCGATCCTGATCGGCTGGGACGTGCTCGCGCTCACCTACCTGGTGTGGACGTGGTCGGTGCTGTGGCGATTCGACGCCGACCAGACCGCGTCGCATGCCGAGGTCGAGGAGCCGGGCCGCAGCACCGTCTTCGTACTGATCCTCGTCGGCGCGCTTGCGAGCCTGGTCGGTGTGGGCCTGCTGCTGGCCAACGCGCGGCCCGAGTACATGGGTGCGGTTGCGCCGTTCATCGCGGTGGCCAGCGTGGTGATCTCCTGGTTCGCCGTGCACACGCTCTTCGCGCTGACGTACGCGAAGATCTACTTCCGCGAAAAACCCATCGGTGGAATCGATTTCAACACCTCGGAGCCGCCACGCTACAGCGACTTCGCCTACGTGGCCTACGCCGTCGGCATGAGCTTCGCGATCTCGGACACCAATCTGACGTCATCGCGGATGCGGGCGACCGCACTCAAACACGGTCTGCTGTCCTACCTTTTCGGCTCCGTGATCGTCGCCTCCGTCGTGAACCTGATCGCCGGCGGGCTGTAGCTCACACCAGCCCGAGATCCCGCAGCGAGGCCACGGTGTCGCGCATCGTCTCCGCCAGCGGGCGCGGCTGCCAACCGAGCGTGGCCTTGGCCTTCGCGTTGCTGATCTGCGGCCGTGTGCCCGACGCCTCGTCGGCACGGTCGACCCCGATCAGACGCGCCAGCTCACCGAATGTCACCGCCGGCTCGTCGGCCACCACCAGGAAACGTTCGCCTGCAGCGTCGTTCGTGGTCATGGCGCGTACATGTGCGTCGGCGACATCGCGGACGTCCACGACGCCGAAGTACTGCGACGGCGGGAACTCGCCACCGGTGAGCATCGAACGCACGATCTGTACCGACGTCGAGAGATGCGGACCCAGCGTCGGTCCGAAGATCCCGACCGGGACGATCGTCGTCAGCTCCAGCGCGCCGCCCTCGCTGTCGATGAAGTCCCACCCAGCCCGCTCGGCAATCGCCTTCGACCTGATGTAGGCGGTGTTCTCGTCGGCCGGATCGGTCCAATCCTTTTCCGACCAAAGCTGTTCGGTACTCGGTGAGTACCCCACCGCGGCGAACGACGACGTCATCACCACCCGCGTGCACCCTGCATCACGTGCATGGCGCAGCACTCGCAACGTGCCGTCACGCGCCGGCGCGATGACCTCGTCGTCGGTGCGCGGGTTCTGTGCCGGGAACGGGGACGCGACGTGCATGACGACGTCGGCGCCGGCGACGGCGTCCGCCCAGCCGTCATCGGAACCGAGATCGGCGTACGCGAATTCGACGGTGTCGGAGTCGAATCCGCCCGCGGCCACGGTCTCGCGGACGTTGTCGGCGCGAGTCGGAGCCCGGACCGCGGCGCGCACCCCATAGCCCTCTGCGAGAAGCTGATTGACGAGATGACTGCCGACGTACCCGGCCGCGCCGGTTACCAGGACCAGGTCGCTCACGTCGCGGCCAGCCAGTCGGCGAAGCGGAGCGTGCCCAGCCGGGCACCGTCGCCCGTGACCAGGCTGTCGGTGTCGAGGTGCGCGCCGAAGTAGGTGGCTGCGTCGTCGTCGACCACGGCTGCATCCTCACCCCGGTGGGCCAGTACTGCGCGCGCCAGGTCGGCGAACGTCATCTTCTCCGGACCGCCCACCTCGACGATGCCGTTGGCAGGAGCGCCCTGCGCTGCGTCGGCGACCGCGGCCGCCACCTCCGCCGATGCGATCGGCTGGATTCGGGCCACCGGGACGCGGTACTCACCGCTCACAGCCAGCGATCCGACGATGAGCTCGGCGAACTCATGGAACTGCGTCGCACGCACGATCGTGAACGGCAGCCCGGAGTCGGCGATCGTGCGTTCCTGGACGACCTTGGCCCGCATGTAACCGCTGTCGGTGATGCCGTCCGTGCCGACGATCGACAGCGCGACGTAGTGCTCGACCCCGGCACCCGCGGCGGCCTTGACGAGGTTCGCCGATGCCTTGGTGAAGAACTCGAGCGCTGGATCACCCTCCAGCTGAGGCGAATTGGCGACATCGACCAGTACCGCCGCCCCGGCGAGCGCGTCGTCGAGCCCCTCCCCGGTCAGCACGTTTGCGCCCGTGCGCAGCGATGCCCCGACGACGTCATGCCCGGCTGCGGTCAGAATTTCGACTACTTGAGTGCCGATCATTCCCGACGCGCCCACCACTGAAATCCTCATGACTCCACTCTGACAGTCGGGGCCCGAGAAACAACCCCCGGAAAGTCCGTAGTCTTGAGCGCCATGACGGCGGTGTTCGTACATGGCAATCCGGAGACCCCCGCGATCTGGGGTCCGCTGCTCGCGGTCCTCGGCCGCGACGACGTGGTGCTGCTGACGCCGCCGGGTTTCGGGGCGCCGCTGCCCGACGGGTTCGGTGCGACCTTCCTGGAGTACCGCGACTGGTTGGAAGACGAGCTGTCGTCGATCGAGGGTCCCATCGACCTCGTCGGCCACGACTGGGGTGGTGGGCACGTCGTCAACCTGGTCATGCACCGGCCCGAATTGGTGCGCAGCTGGGCCAGCGACGTCGTCGGATTGTTCGACCCGGAGTACGTGTGGCACGACATGGCGCAGGTGTGGCAGACGCCCGGGGCGGGCGAGGAGTCACTGGACGCCATGCTCGGCGGTGACCTGACCGCGCGCACCGACCTGATGATGTCGTTCGGCATCCCGGCCGACGTCGCCGCGGCGATCGCCGAACACCAGAACGCCGACATGGGCCGGGCGATCCTGGCGCTCTACCGGTCGGCTGCGCAGCCCGCAATGGCCGAGGCGGGGCGGGAGCTCGAGCGGGCTGCCGCGCGGCCCGGTCTGTCGCTGCTGGCCACCGACGACGCCTTCATCGGCGCCCACGACAACCGGCGTCGCGCCTCCGAGCGCGCCGGTGCGCGCATCGAGGTGCTCGAGGGGCTGGGGCACTGGTGGATGGTGCAGGACCCGCACCGCGGCGCCGAGGCTCTGAACGCGTTCTGGGCGACGCTCTCCTGAGCCCTGCGGGGTGCTGAGTCAGGACTTGCGTGCAGTGGCTGCCCTCTGCTTTTTGGTGTCGGCCAGCTGCTCGAGTCGTTCTGCCTGAGCCCGACTTTCGTCGGCTTCGGACTGCTTGGCGTGTGCGCTGTTCAGCTGGGACTGTGCAGCTGCAGTGGCCTTGCCTTCGTTGACGCGGATGTTCTGCTGCGTTGCACGTTTGGCCTCATCGACTGAGTCCTTCCGGCGTTGCGCGACTTCGTCTGCCTGGTGCTTGTCCGCTTCTGCACGCTCGCGGGCAGTCTGTGTTGCCCTGCTCTTGCGCTCCTCGGCGTCGGACCACGCGCGCCTGATGTCGCGGTTGGCCGATGCGCGCGCCTGCTTGCTCTTCTCGGCAACGTTGTCGACTGTGGATCTCAAGTCCGCTGCCGCGTGCGCTTCCTTGCGCGCGGCGGCTGCATCGATGCGGGCGGCACGACTGAGTGCGGCACTGCGCTCGGCAAGAGCCTCACCGCGCATCTGGAGCTCCGAGTCGCCCAGCGCGTTGCCGACGGCCGCGTCGATCAGGCCGAGTGAGCGCTCGTACAACAGACGTGCGGGAGCTTCCGCGTCCATGCGCACGAACAGCCTGTCCTCGATCACCTGGAGCGGGAACCGGGCGATCTTGTACTGCAGACCCAAGACGGCGAAGGGGATAGTGGTGATTCTCATCGATGACTCCTGCGGCTGGCCGGTGCTCATGGCAGATCGGCTTCGTGGGTGAGGCGCGCGGCGCGTGCCCTGATGCGGTCGGCTTCTTCGTGGGCGTTGGTGGTGACGTGCTCCACGGTCTCCCGCTCGTCGACGGCATGCGCGACATCCTGCGCGGCCGCCGACATCTGGGCCTGCTCTTCGGCCTTCGCCTGTTGCACATCGTGCTGCGCGTCGACATCGGCCTGAACCTTTTTCTCGGCGGCCTGTGCAGCGGCGGCGCGTTCGGCCTCGCGCTTCTGATCCTGCTGCTGCTCGTGCACCGCCCGCTCGGTGGCCGCGGCTTCGGCGTTGACCGCGCTGCGCTCCTGCGCACCCCGCCGCTGTGCTTCCGCTGCCTCCGCGCGGGCCTGCACTGCTTCGGCGTCGGCGACCGCCTCCACGGTGTTGGCGTGTTTGTGCTCTCGGGCCGCCATCTGCTCGAGTTGGCCCTCGGCGGTCATCGAGTCGTTGCCAGTCACCGCCCCGACGAATTCTTTGGCCTTGCCTTTCACCATGTCGATCAGACCTTTGCGGGCTCGGCCGGCATCATCATGCTCTGTCATTGTTTCTCCTTGTGTGACAACACGATCGGCGTCGTCGTGAGGCGACCTCGGTGTCGTTGGAAATCGGAACTCTGATCGCTTGCGAGCGGGAAATCAGTCCCGCACTCGTCGTGCCAGCGAATTACCGACGCCGGTGAGGATCTGCGTGGGCCGTTGCTGCTCGCCTTGCTGTGCGCTCAGGATCAGGATCGTGCCCGTGAGTACGGGTAATGCCCACTGCAAGTAGCGCAGCTGACGTTGTGCGTCTGCCACCTCGTCTGGAGTGGCTGCCGTTGGATCTGTCGCCCCTTCTGCCGGAGTCCCATCGCCATCAGTAGTTTTGGCGCCGAGTAGTCCGCTGTACGCGGTGGCGCCCAGCGCTGCACCGGTGAGGAGGGTCTTCGCGATGGTGTTGGACGTGACGCCCGACTGGTGCCTGGCTCGATCGCGATTGGCATAGAGGATCGCGGCGCCACCCAACAGGTGCGCTCCGATGGCCACGGCGCTGACGGGTGCCCATTTGGCCCAACCCACGGCGGCAACGCGGAGGCGGTCATGCGAATCGCGAACAGAGGCAGCAGCGCCGTTGACCCCGACAGCCCCCATCAGTGAACCGCCGAACCACGCTGCGGCGCCGAGGTCGTGCAGGGATCGAACGAGCGTATTGCGTGATGACATGAAGACCTTTGAGATCGTGAGTACGTCGTGGATGCCGAGTGGCTGTCCCGGTCAGTTGGCAACGTCGGGACTCGACGCGACTACACAAGCTCACATGGTGTCTGCGACGAATCACATTCGGGTCGAATGAGATTCGATCTTGACTTGGCTGACTCTCTTGAGTGTACGCCTTGCCTGCTGCCACTCCGGCGATGTTTCTCCGAGCGCGCTATCGGGTACACCTCTCCGCCAAAGAGCGGATCAGTTTCGCTCCCAGAATCGGTCGATGACGCCGGCGACGGATTCGACCGCAGTCAATTCCCCGACGCCCAGCCCGGCGTTGACTGGCGCCAGCCGGTAGTCGCGGAGGGCGACCGCCTTGTGGAGAGCATCTGTCGCTGCGCTGTCGATGTCCTGCTCGCGGCCGCTCCAGCGGTCAGTGAAAGCGTTGCGTAGCAATCGTTCCGGCGTGTCTTCCGGCCACGGGTAGCCGAGTGCGACGTCGAAGACGCGAGAGATGACAGTGTCGTCGGCACTCGCGGTGATCATTGCCTGACGTGCCCCGTCCGGGAGCAGAGACTCTCGGCAGGCTGCGAACGCCGTGCCGATCCACGCACCTACCGCTCCGGCGGCGAGCACGTCGGCCAGCGATCTCCGGGACGCGATGCCGCCTGCGGCCAGCACGGGCAATTCCGTGTGGTCCAGGATCTGCGCAAGCAGCGCCGAGAGTGCCATGCGGGGCTGACCATGGCCGCCGCCCTCGGCGCCCCGCGCGACCAGCACGTCGACGCCGGCGTCTTCGGCTCGTCGCGCCTGGTCGAGATCAGCGACCTGGGTGGCGGTCAGCGCACGGGCATCGTGGGCGGTGTCGACCCACGAGAAGTCGTCGCAGAAGCTGACGGACAGCAGGGTCGGATGTGCCGCGAGGGCGGTCTCCAGCAGGCGGGGGTCATTGCGCACCCGCCAGCCGATCAGGCCGATGCCGAACGGGATGTCGAGGACGTGTGGCAGTTCTGTGAGCAGAGTGGATGGTGTTGCGCTGCTGCCCATTCCGATCATGCCCAGGCCGCCGGCGCGCGAGACCGCTGCGGCCAGCTTCCCGCCGGCGACCCCACCCATCGGTGCGTTGAGGATCGGGACCACGAGATCGAGCATGAAATGATCGTAGGCAGATGTGCTGCGCTCGGTGTGTGGCGAGCGCACGCTGCGGCACGCGACGCGCCGGGTGGCGGCGTGCAGACGCGCGCGCTCGCGGGGAAACGGGGGTAACTTGCATGGGCACTATAAAACTCCCCGTCTCGAGAGTGAGGTCCTGTGAGCGACGACATCGTTCGGCTGATGGAAGAGAACCTGCTTGCGGTGTTCAACGAGCGTGATGCCGATGCCCGGCTCGCGGTGGTGCGCCGCAACTACGCTGCCGACGTTCGGTGGTCAGACGCCGAGGAGACCGTGGTCGGCCAGGATCCATTGCACGCGAAGGCGCAGGTGCTGCTGGACGGGCCGCTGGCCGGGTTGTCGTTCACCCAGGCCGGACCGGTGCATCAGGTGGCCAACATGGGCTACCTGAACTTCGAGGTCTACGTGCCGGGCACCCGCGATGTGCTGGTCGCGGGGTTCGACGTCGCGCTCATCGAGAACGGCGTGATCGCGCAGTTGTTCACCGTTCTGACCCAGGAGCCGGCCACGCCATGAGCGCGATATCGGCCGCGGCGCGCAACTGCCGGCGGGACGCCCCGTCGCGTGCCTTGGCCGACAATCCCCGCAGCACCAGGTCGATGTAGTCGGTCAGCGCGGTCACGTCGACGGTTGCGGGCAGATCACCAGCTCGCTGGGACCGGCGTAGGCGGCGGGCGATCGCATCGCGGCCGGAATCGCGGCGTGCGCGCAGCGTCGGGTCGGAGATGACGAAGCAGCCCGGAGGGTGCGCCGGACGGGTGTACAGCTCGACGGCCCGGTCGAGCATCGTCGCGAACACCTCGTGCGCGGTAGGCGCCTCGAGCGCCGGCGGCACGACCGCGGACCGCTCGTAGAGCTCGACTGTGGCGTCGAACAGCGCCTGCTTGTCGCCGAAAGCGGCATACAGACTCGGTGGGGAGATGCCCATGGCTGCGGTCAGATCGTTGATCGAGGTGCGGTCAAAACCTCTGTCCCAGAACAGATGCATCGCCGCCTGCAGCGCTTCTGCGCGATCGAACTTCGGCGGCCGGCCCACCGTCTGATCCTATGCACCTTCGCGGGGCCTCTGCTAGCGTCGTCGCTTGAACGACCACTACAAAAAAATCGAGAGGCCGCCATGAGCTACGCGATCATCGGTTCGGGGAACATCGGCTCTGCGTTGGCGGGACACTTCGCCCGCACCGGCATCGACGTCGCCGTCGCTGCGTCACGCGGCCCCGACACCGTCGCCCCGTTGGCGCAGCGCCTCGGGCCGAACGTCACCCCGTCCGACGTCTCCGACGCGCTTCAGGCCGGGGTGGTGATTCTGGCCGTCCCGTTCGACGCGGTGCAGGCGCTCGTCGGCCAGGTGCCGGACTGGTCCGGCAGGATCATCGTCGATGCCACGAATGCCATTGACTACAACGACTTCTCGCCAGCGGACCTCGGCGGGCGCGCGTCGTCGGATCTGGTGGAGGAGTGGGCGAGCGGAGCCCGCGTGGTGAAAGCCTTCGGACACACGTGGGCCAAGGTGCTCGCTCGCGAGCCCGGGGACGGCCGCGGCGGGCGGCGGGTGCTGTTCGTCTCGGGCAACGACCCCTCTGCCAATGGCGAGGTCGCGGCACTGATGGAACGCTTCGGCTTCGAGCCAATCGATCTGGGCCGCAACGACGCCGGTGGGCTGCTCCAACAGTTCGGCGGACCGCTGACCACCCGTAGCTTCATCTCGCAGGCGATCGGGGGAGCGTCGCCAGGGGAGATGGACCTGGTGTAGCGCGCCCGCGGTGCGGGCCGTCACCAGTGCGCGGCGAGGAAGGTGCGGAGCGAGGTCGGGGGGCGCCCGGTGATGTCGCGGACGGTTGTCGTCACGAAGTCCTGCTCGCCGGCGCGGATGCATTCGTCGAGCCCGGCCAGCACATCCGCGAAAGTCTGCGGATAGCCGGCAGTGGCCAGGCGGGTTGCGAGTTCGGCCACCGAGACGTCGACATGGCGGATCTGCTCACCGAGCACGTCGGACGCGATCGCCGCGGCATCGGTGTAGGACAGCGACTCCGGGCCGGTCAGGAGCAATTCTTCACCGACGTGCTCGGAGGCGACCAGAGCTTCGACGGCGACGGCGGCGATGTCGTCGGCGTCGATGAAGCCGAGCCGGCCCGCGCCGGTGGCCGTGACGATCTCGTGCGTCTGCCGAATGCTCTGCGACAGCGGGTGGGGACCGACGAAGTTCTGCATGAACCACGAGGGCCTGAGCACGCTGGCTTCGGCGAAGGTGTCGGCGACCATCGCGTGGATCTCGCCCAAACCGGGCTCGCCCCGCTTGATCGCCGACGAACTCAACGCCACGACCCTCTGCACCCCCTGCGCCACCGCCTGCTCGAGGAAGGCGCGCACCATCGGCACCGGATCGGCAGAGCTCGTCGGAGCGACCAGGTACATCGCCCGCACACCGCTCAGCGCCGCGGCGAAGGTCGTGTCGTCGGCCCAGTCAAAGGCGACCGCATCCGGATCGGTGCGATCAGGGTGCCGGCTGGCCGCTCGCGCCCGGTACCCCAGGGCGCGCAGGCGGGCGACGACGGGCGTGCCGGTGTTGCCGGTCGCCCCGAGGACCAGGACGGGATCAGTCATTCCTGACGCCCTTCGCCAGGAGGTCTCCGTCACCGAGCGCCGCGGCGGCTGCAGCCGGGCTCCAATAGTCGCGGTAGTGCCGCACTCCGTCGGGGCCGACGGTGATCACGCCGACGTAGTCCATGTGGTACGGCGAGTTCGATTGCAGGACAACGCCGTCGGCGGAGAACTCCAGGATCACGGTCTCCGGGTCGAGGGTGTGGTGGCGCCGCAGCTCGGTCACGGTGTCGATGCGTAGGATGTTGCTGTAGTCCTTGAGGTAGTCCTGGACGTCTGCGCGGCTGTGCAGCACCGGATAGTCGGCCGCGGCGAACGGGAACTCCATCGACCCGTCAGGCGCCCATTGCGCGGCGAAGGCGGACATGTCGTTGCGGCGCAGGCTCTCGAGCAGGGCGTCGATCACCTCGTCGGCGTGGGCCCGGCGGTCTTCATCAGTTGGCTGAGTCATACGAGACGGAACGGTGTCGTCTCGTTTACTATTCCTGAGATGACGAATCTGCGAGCCCAGGTCACCGATGGAATCGTGGAAGCGGTGCTCGACGAGCTGGCCGCGGTCGGTTTCGGGCGGCTGTCGATGGACGCGGTGGCGCGGCGGGCGCGGGCCGGTAAGGCCGCCCTGTATCGGCGGTGGCCGTCGAAACAGGAGATGGTGCTCGACGTCGTCGCCGGGCTCAGCGTTCCCGCCGCGGCCACGGTGCCGTCAGACGATCTGCGGTCCGACGTCGCAGCGCTCGTCACCGGGGTCGACGAGTGGCTGAACGACTCCCGGATGTCGCGCATACTGCCCGACCTGCTTGCCGAAGCCATGCGCAATCCCGCGCTGGCGGCAGCGCTGACCGATCGTGTCGGGGCCGCCCGGCGCGGCTACGGACAGGCGGTGATCGACGCGGCAATTGCTCGCGGCGAGGTCTCCTCGAATGTCGACAGCGAGTATGTGTTGGATCTGGTTGCCGCGCCGGTGTTCTGGCGGATTTGCGGGCGCCGACAGCAGACCAGCCCGGAGTTCCTCGACCGGGTGGTCGACTCGGTGCTGCACGCCATGGGGTTCCGTGCGCATTGAACGCGCGCTCGGTGGCCGGTGAGCGCGCGCAGAGGCACGCGACACGCCGCGCGGGGATGTACAGACACGCGCGCTCGCGGAACGGGGGCGTCAGCGCACGACGATCGTGTGGTCGGTGCGGGGGACCAGCTCGCCGATGACCGGCGCGCCGGGGATCTCGCCGGCGATCAGCAGCCCGCCCGAGGTCTGCGCGTCGGCCAGCAGCAGCGCCTCGTCCTCGTCGACCGACAGCTCGATGTGCGGACGGACCCACTCCAGGTTGCGCCGCGTGCCGCCGCTGACGTACCCGTCCCGCAGCGCCTCCCGGGCGCCGTCGAGATAGGGCACGGCGCCCGCATCGAGCACGGCTGTCACCCCGCTCGCGCGTGCCAGCTTGTGCAGGTGCCCGAGCAGACCGAAGCCCGTGACATCGGTGGCGCAGCGGACACCGGCCGTCAAGGCTGCCTGAGATGCCTCGGCGTTCAACGTCGTCATCGCATCGATCGCCTGCTCGAAGCGTTCCCCGGTGTTCTTGTGCCGGCTGTTGAGCACACCGATGCCCAGTGGCTTCGTCAACGACAGCGGCACACCGGCCACGCCGGCGTCGTTGCGCAGCAACCGGTCCGGATCGGCGATGCCCGTGACCGCCAGGCCGTACTTCGGTTCGGGATCGTCGACGCTGTGTCCGCCGGCGAGGTGGCAGCCCGCCTGCACGCAGACGTCCATGCCGCCACGCAGCGTCTCGGCGGCCAGGTCGAACGGCAGCACGTCGCGCGGCCAGCCCAGCAGGTTCACCGCCACCACCGGCCGCCCACCCATCGCGTACACGTCGGACAACGCATTGGTCGCCGCGATCCGGCCCCAGTCGTAGGCGTCGTCGACGACGGGAGTGAAGAAGTCCGTCGTCGCGATGAGCGCGGTGCCGCCCTCGATCCGGACCGCGGCAGCGTCGTCGCCGTCGTCCAGGCCGACGAGCAACTCGCCGAGAGCATTCACCGGCGTCCGGTGCCGGAGCCCGCGAACCACCTCTTCGAGCTCGCCGGGCGGGATCTTGCAGGCACAGCCGCCGCCGTGGGCGTACTGCGTGAGCCGGTGCGTCATGGCGTCCATGCTGCCCTGCCATGATGGGGAGGTGGCTCAGGGAGGCGTATCCGGTCTGGTGACCGGCCCGATCTTCAAAATCGCTGAGCGGCAGTTCCTGTCGCTGGCGGGTTCGATTCCCGTCCGCCTCCGCCATTTCCCCCGCGATTTCGGCGTGATCGACGTCGCGGAGCGCAGACAACCACGCCGAAATCGCCATGAGTGACCCGCGCCGTCGGGTGCCGCGCACTGACGCCGTGCTCGCCGATCCGCGGCTGGTCGCCGCGGCTGACACGCTGGGCCGCGTGCTGGTCAAGGGTGTGGTGGCAGACGCACAGCAGCGGGCTCGCGCCGGGGAGATCGACCCCGAGCAGGTCGCCGATCACGCGGTCGCATCGCTACCCACGAGCGCAGCCACGCTGCGGCCTGTCATCAACGCGACCGGCGTCGTCGTGCACACCAATTTGGGCCGCGCCCCGCTGTCGCAGGCGGCGATCGACGCGGTGACCACCGCCAGCGGCGCCACCGACGTCGAGTTCGACCTCGCGACCGGGCGCCGGGCCCGCCGCGGCAGGGGTGCGCTGGCCGCCCTGGCCGCCGCGGTGCCCGCCGCCGAGGCTGTGCACGTCGTGAACAACAACGCGGCCGCGCTGCTGCTGACCGCGATGACGCTCGCGCCCGGCAAGGAGATGATCGTCAGCCGCGGCGAGCTCATCGAGATCGGCGACGGATTCCGGCTGCCCGAGCTGATGACGTCCACCGGCGCCCGCATCCGCGAGGTCGGGACCACCAATCGCACGCACCTGCGCGACTACGCCGACGCGATCGGGCCCGACACCGGCTTCATCCTCAAAGTGCACCCGTCGAACTACCACGTCAGCGGTTTCACCTCGACGGTCTCGGTGCGCGACCTCGCGACGCTCTGCCGGGGCGAGCGTAGCGACGGGGGAAATTCGGTGACGCTGGTGGTCGACATCGGCTCGGGCCTGCTGAGCCCGCACCCGCTGCTGCCCGACGAGCCCGACGCGGCAACCGTGCTGCGCCACGGCGCCGACCTGGTCACCGCCAGCGGTGACAAGCTGCTCGGCGGTCCGCAGGCCGGGTTGCTGTTCGGTGCGGCTGAGCTCATCGAACGACTGCGCCGACATCCCGCGGCCCGCGCACTGCGCGTGGACAAGCTGACGCTGGCCGCGCTGGAGGCCACGCTGGTCGGACCGCCGACGCCGGTCGCGCAGGCGCTGACGGCCGACGTGGCCGAGCTGCGGACTCGAGCCTCGAGGTTGGCGGTTCAGGTGCCCGGCGCCGAGGTCGTCGACTGCATGTCCGCGGTGGGCGGCGGCGGCGCTCCGGACGTCGAATTACCCAGTGTCGCAATCGCTCTCCCTGTGCAGTACGCCGCCGCGCTGAGGACCGGTGAGCGTGCGGTGGTCGGACGTATCGAGGACGGTCGCTGCCTGCTCGACCTGCGCACCGTTGCGCCAGAAGACGATGAGGCGATGCTCGAGGCAGTGCGGTCATGTATGTCGTAGCGACGGCAGGACACGTCGACCACGGCAAATCGACTCTGGTGGAACGGCTCACGGGTATGGGGCCGGACCGGCTCGCCGAGGAGCGGCGTCGTGGCCTGACCATCGACCTCGGCTTCGCGTGGGCCGACATCGCCGGTCGGGAGATCGCATTCGTCGACGTCCCTGGCCACGAACGCTTCGTCGGGAACATGCTCGCCGGCGTGGGGCCCGTCCCGGCCATCATGTTCGTCGTCGCCGCCACCGAGGGCTGGATGCCGCAGTCCGACGAGCACGCCGCCGCACTGCGCGCCCTCGGCTTGCGCCACCTGCTGGTCGTCATCAGCAAGGCCGACCTCGCCGACCCGGCATCGGCCATCGCTGATGTGCGTCAGCAGCTCCCCGACGCAAGGATCGTGCTCGGCACCGACATCGATTCCGTGCGAAGCGAACTCGTGGCGCTCACAGACCGTCTACCGGCGCCGGATCGAGATGCCGATGTGCGGCTGTGGGTGGACCGGTCGTTCACGGTTCGTGGCGCCGGCACCGTCGTCACGGGCACGTTGGCGGCCGGCACCATCCGCGTCGGTGACGAGCTGGTACACAACGGCCGTCGCGTGACCGTGCGCGGCGTGCAGTCCCTCGGCCGAGATCATCAGAAGGTCGCTGCGGTGGCACGCGTCGCCGTCAACCTCCGCGGCGTCGACCACCACGACATCACGCGCGGCGACACCCTCTGTACGCCCGGAGCCTGGCGCGGTACCTGCGAGATCGACGTCGCGCTGCGGGCAGCCGGAAAACTGCAGCAGGAGTTGGTGCTGCACATCGGATCCGCGTCGATGCCCGTCCACGTGCGACCGCTGGGCGATGCAGCGGCACGGCTGCGACTGCCGCGCGCGCTGCCCCTGCGCATCGGCGACATCGGGCTGCTCCGCGATCCCGGCGAACACCGCATTGCCGCCGGAATCGAGGTGCTCGACGTCGCGCCGCCGGCCTTGCAGCGGCGCGGCGATGCCCGTACCCGGGCAGCCGAACTCGCCACCGGGCGGGTCTCGCCACCGGTGTGTGCACGCGTGAAAGATCTGCGCGCCAGGGGTTTCGAGCCTGTGGGCGAGCGCGTGGGGGAGTGGGTGGTCGACGCGAAGTGGTGGGCGCAACGGCGCGAGGACCTGGTGAGCGCGGTGGCGCGCTGGTCAGCCGGGCATGACATCGCCGCGGGCATGCCGACCGAGGAGCTGCGGCGCGACCTCGAGTTGCCCGCCATCGAGCTCGTCACCGCATTGGCCGCCGGCACCGGTCTCGAAGTCGCCGACGGCCGGGTCCGGCGGCCCGGTGCCGCGCTGCCCGATCGCGTGGAGAAAGCGGTGTCCACGCTCGAGGAGTGGCTGGCCGCCGAGCCGTTTCGCGCGCCGGACGCCGACGAGCTGGCCGAGCTGCACCTAGGGCCGAGGGAGCTGGCGGCGGCGGTGCGGGCAGGCCGGCTGGTCAAGATCGCCGACGGCGTGGTGCTCGGTCCGCAGGCCTACCAGCGCGCCGCCGAGGTCCTCGCCGGCGTGCCGCAGCCGTTCACCGTCGCCGACGCCAAACGGGCGCTGGACACCACCCGTCGGGTCGCCGTGCCCCTTCTCGAGGCGCTCGACGCGCGCGGGGTCAGCCGACGCCGTCCCGACGGGACGCGCGTTCTGGCTCCGTGACCGCAGTGTTCTTGGGAGTGGCGCGCAGCGAGCCCGGATGGGCCTTCGCGCTGGGGTCCTTGCGGGTCTTCGCCAGGCTGGCGATGGTGGTGACGGCGAGGATCACGACGATCACCACCAGGCTCAGGTAGGTGTTCACCTCGGGGATGTTCGGGTTGACGTCGACGTGGCCCCAGTGCAGCACCAGCTTCACACCGATGAACGCCAGGATGATCGACAGGCCCGTCGACAGATACACCAGCCGATCCAGCAGGCCCTTGACCAGGAAGAACAGGGCGCGCAGACCCAGCAGTGCGAACGCGTTCGCGGCGAACACGATGTAGGGCTCGGACGTGACCCCGAAAACCGCGGGAATCGAGTCCAGCGCGAACAGCAGATCCACACTGCCGATCGCGATCAGCACCGCGAGCAACGGCGTGGCCATCTTGCGGCCCTGAATGCGGGTGGTCAGCTTCCCGCCGTCGTAGTCGTCGCTCAGAGGCAGGAACTTGCGCGTCGCCTTGATCATGATGTTGTTCTCGACGTCGGGGTCCTCGTCGCGGTGCCGGAAGAGCTGCACCGCCGTCAGGATCAGCAGGATGCCGAAGATCAGGAACATGAACGAGAACAGCGACAGCAGCGTCGCGCCGACGGCGATGAAGATCGCGCGCATGATCAGCGCCAGGATGATGCCGAACGTCAGCACCTTGTGCTGATGTTCCTCGGGCACCGCGAACGTCGCCATGATGATCACGAACACGAACAGGTTGTCGACCGACAGGCTCTTCTCGACGATGTAGCCGGCGAAGTACTGCGTGCCGAAGTCGGTGCCGTAGGTGGCCATGAACCACACCCCGAACGCGATCGCGACGGCGATGTAGAACACCGACCACGCAGTGGCTTCCCGGAATCCGACGCGGTGGGGGCGAACCGCGGCAAGGATCAAGTCGACGGCGAGCAGAGCGACGATCAGACCGATCGTCACCCCCCAGGTCAGAAGGCTGATCTCGAGCATGCACCCTTTGTACAGGAGGTTCGAAGGTTAACCTGCTGTTCACCGGGTAGTCCCCGCCTTGCCAACGCGCACAACCGGCGGTTGGATCGGTGGTGTCGCGGGTGAAGGAGGCGGTGGGTGGATTTCAAGAAGTTGATCGAATCCTGGCCTGTGTACCGACAACTCACCGGCGATGACAAGCTCGGCCGCGGCCATGCCGCCCAGTCGCGGCGTTCGCTGACCCTGACCCCGCGCACGGCCGAAGCCGACCACGTCGCGCACTCGGTGTGCCCCTTCTGCGCCGTCGGCTGCGCGCAGAAGGTGTACGTCAAAGACGACAAGGTCGTCCAGATCGAGGGCAACCCCGACAGCCCGATCTCGCGCGGCCGGCTGTGCCCGAAAGGCTCGGCCAGCAAGCAGCTGGTGACCGGGCCGCAGCGGCTCACGAAAATCCGCTATCGCGCGCCGTACGCCACCGAGTGGCAGGACCTCGATCTCGAGACCGCGATGGACATGGTCGCCGACCGCGTGCTCGACGCCCGCGAGAAGGGCTGGCAACAGTTCGATGCCGACCGCAACACGCTGCGCCGCACGATGGGGCTGGCCAGCCTCGGCGGCGCCACGCTCGACAACGAAGAGAACTACCTGATCAAGAAGCTGTTCACCGCGCTGGGCGCCCTACAGATCGAGAACCAGGCGCGTATTTGACACAGCGCCACGGTTCCCGGTCTGGGGGCCTCCTTCGGTCGCGGCGGGGCGACGGACTACCAGCAGGATCTCGTCAATTCGGACTTCATTGTCATCATGGGGTCGAACATGGCCGAGGCGCACCCGGTCGGCTTCCAGTGGGTGATGGAGGCCAAGGCGCGCGGGGTCGAGGTCGTCCACATCGACCCGCGGTTCACCCGCACCAGCGCGTTGGCCGACCGGCACGTTCCGCTGCGCGCCGGTAGCGACATCGCGTTCCTCGGTGGGGTGATCAACTACATCCTGTCCAACGAGCTCGACTTCCGGGAGTACGTCACCGCGTACACCAACGCGTCGTTCCTCGTCGACGAGGGCTACCAGGACGCCGAGGATCTCGATGGGTTGTTCTCCGGGTACGACGAGGCGACCGCGTCCTACGATCCGGAGACCTGGCAGTACCAGAACACCGACGCCGAGGGCGGCGGGTCGAGCGCCAAGGAGCACGCCGCACCGGATCAGCAGGGCTCCGGCGGGGCTCCGATCCAGGGTGCGGCCGACATCCCGAGCGACCCGACGCTGCAGGACCCGCGCTGTGTCTACCAGATCCTCAAGCGGCACTATGCGCGCTACACCCCCGAGATGGTCGAGCGGGTGTGCGGGGTGCCGTCCGAGCAGTTCCTGGACATCGCACGCCAGTGGACGTCGGCGTCGGGCCGCGACAAGACTGCCGCACTGGTGTACAGCGTCGGCTGGACCCAGCACACGCTGGGCGCGCAGTACATCCGCGCCGGAGCGATCATCCAGCTGCTGTTGGGCAACATCGGCAGGCCCGGCGGTGGCGTGTTCGCACTGCGCGGCCACGCGAGCATCCAGGGCTCCACCGACGTGCCGACGTTGTTCAACCTGCTGCCGGGCTACCTCGCGATGCCGCGGGCCGGACAGGAGACACTGGCCGACTACGTGGACGCGATCACCAGTCGCAATCAAAAAGGCTTCTGGCACAACGCCGATACCTACATGGTGTCGCTGCTCAAGGAGTACTGGGGCGACGCGGCGACGCCGGAGAACGACTTCTGCTTCGATTACATGCCGCGCATCAACGGCGACCACGGCACCTACCGCACCGTGATGGACATGGTGGACGGCAAGGTGTTCGGCTACTTCCTGCTCGGGCAGAATCCGGCCGTGGGGTCCGCGCACGGAAAGTTACAGCGTCTCGGCATGGCGAATCTGGATTGGCTCGTGGTGCGCGATCTCGTCGAGATCGAGAGCGCGACGTTCTGGAAGGACGGGCCGGAGATCGAGACCGGGGAGATCTCGCCCGAGACGTGCCGCACCGAAGTGTTCCTGTTCCCGGCGGCGTCGCACGTCGAGAAGGCGGGTACCTTCACCCAGACCCAGCGCATGCTGCAGTGGCGTGAGAAGGCCGTCGAGCCCCCGGGTGACGCCCGTTCGGAGCTGTGGTTCTTCTATCACCTCGGCCGCATCCTGCGCGAAAAGCTCGCCGGCTCAACCGATGAGCGCGACCGTCCACTGCTCGATCTGTCGTGGAACTACCGGATGGACGGCGACGAACCCTCGGGGGAGGACGTGCTGCGACGCATCAGCGGCATCGACGTCACCACCGACCGCGCCGTCAGCGGCTACACGGAACTGAAGGCCGACGGGTCGACGATGTGCGGCTGTTGGATCTACAGCGGCGTGTACGCCGACGAGGTGAATCAGGCCGCCCGCCGGAAGCCGCACACCGAGCAGGGGCCCTACGACAACGAATGGGGCTGGACTTGGCCGTTGAATCGGCGGGTGCTGTACAACCGGGCGTCGGCCGATCCGGCAGGCAAGCCCTGGAGCGAGCGCAAGAAGTTGGTCTGGTGGGATCCGGACAAGGGTGAATGGACCGGTTACGACGTACCGGATTTCGAGAAGACCAAGCCGCCGGATTACCGTCCCCCCGACGACGCGGTAGGGGTGGCGGCGCTGCGGGGTGACGACCCGTTCGTCATGCAGGCCGACGGCAAGGCCTGGCTGTTCGCCCCCAACGGGGTGCTGGACGGCCCGCTGCCCACCCACTACGAACCGCATGAATCGCCGGTGCGCAACCCGCTGTACCCGCAGCAGGGTAATCCGGCGCGCAAAGTGTATGGGCGAGAGGACAATCCGTCGAATCCGTCATGGCCTGACGCGCACGGCGACGTGTTCCCGTTCGTGTTCACCGCGGCCCGACTGACCGAACATCACACGGCGGGCGGAATGAGCCGGCAGCTGCCGTATCTGGCCGAGCTGCAACCCGCGCTGTTCGTGGAGGTGTCGGCCGCGCTGGCGGCCGAGCGCGGGCTGACGCACATGGAGTGGGCGCACGTGGTGACCAGCCGCGCGGCGGTCGACGCTCGGGTGTTCGTCACCGAACGCATGCGGCCGCTGCGCGTGGATGACCATGTGGTGCATCAGGTCTGGATGCCCTACCACTGGGGCGGCTCGGGGCTGATCGACGGTGACGTGGTCAACGACCTCCTGGGTGTGGTGGCCGATCCGAACGTGTTCATCCAGGAGAGCAAGGTCGCGACGTGCGACATCCGCCCGGGACGGCGGCCGCGTGGGCCTGCGCTGCTGGAGTATCTGGCGGACTACCGCGAGCGGGCCGGGATCACCAAGGCCACCGGCACCGATCTGGACACCACTCGGGTGTCGCCCGATCACACGGAGGAAACGCCATGAGCGGCAACAGCTTCTACGGCCCCCTGCCCGATCCGGCGGGCGACGCGGGCTATGACGAGCATCCGCCGCGGGTCGGCTTCTTCACCGACACGTCGGTGTGCATCGGCTGCAAGGCGTGTGAGGTGGCGTGCAAGGAGTGGAATGACGTGCCCGTCTCCGGTGAGGGCGACGGATTCAACCTGCTCGGTATGTCGTTCGACAACACCGGCAATCTGGGGGCCAACTCGTGGCGGCACGTGGCGTTCATCGAGCAGCCCGGTAAAGCGCCCGTCGACCTCGGGATGCCCGAGGTGACCGAGAAGGCCATCGAGATGGTGGGCGAATTGCCGGACTTCCGCTGGTTGATGGCCTCGGACGTCTGCAAGCACTGCACGCACGCCGGCTGCCTGGACGTCTGCCCGACGGGTGCGCTGTTCCGTACCGAGTACTCGACCGTCGTTGTGCAGCAGGACATCTGCAACGGCTGCGGGTACTGCGTCTCCGGTTGCCCCTACGGCGTGATCGAGCGGCGGGAGGGTGACGGCCGGGCGTGGAAGTGCACGCTCTGCTACGACCGGCTGCACGACGGGCTCGAGCCTGCCTGCGCCAAGGCGTGCCCGACCGACTCCATCCAGTTCGGGGTTCTCGACGAGCTGCGGGAGCGTGCCGCGCAACGCCTGGATGCGCTGCACGAGCGCGGCATCACCGAGGCGCGGCTCTATGGCGAATCGCCCGACGACGGCGTGGGTGGCGACGGGGCGTTCTTCCTGCTGCTCGACGAACCCGAGGTGTACGGGCTGCCACCGGATCCGGTGGTACCCACGCGCGACGCCGGGGCGATGTGGCGCTACGCCGGCATGGCCGCCTCGGCGCTGGCGGGTATCGCAGTGTCGGCGTTCGTCGGGAAGCAGACCTGATGCGCGAAAAGCTCAGCGACACTGACGCATCAGACCGCAACGCCCAGACTCGACACCGTCGCGGCGGGCGAGAGGACATGGCGGTACCGACGGCAGAGTTCCGGTCTTATTACGGCAGGCAGATCCTCAAGACGCCGGTGTGGAACTGGATGATCGCGGCGTATCTGTTCAGCGGCGGACTCTCGGCGGGCTCGGCACTGCTGGCCGCCGGGGCCGACCTGACGGGCCGCACGCAGCTGCGTCGGGTGTCGCGGCTCGGGGCGCTGGCGAGCCTGCTGGCAAGCATGTACTTCCTCATCGGGGATCTCGGCCGGCCCGAGCGGTTTCACCACATGCTGAGGGTGGCCAAGCCGAGTTCACCGATGAGCATGGGAACGTGGATTCTCGGCGCCTACGGCCCGGGTGCCGGATTGGCCGCCGTCGCCGAGCTGTTGCCGTCCCGGTTGCGGCGCTCACTTCCGGGGCGGCTGCTGATGTGGGCGGCGCGGCCCGCGGGCCTGGAGGCTGCCGCTGTCGCCCCGGGGGTGGCGTCCTACACCGCGGTGCTGTTGTCGCAGACGGCGGTTCCCGCGTGGAACGAGGCGCACCCCTACCTGCCGTTCGTGTTCACGGGCTCGGCCGCTGCGAGCGGGGCCGGCCTGGGCATGCTGGCTGCCCCGGTGTCGGAGAGCGGACCTGCGCGGCGGATGGCAGTTGCGGGGGCAGCGTTGGAAGTGGTCGCGTCGCGCGCCATGGAACGCAAACTCGGGTTGGTCGGCGAGGCGTACACCACCGGCCGACCGCACCGGTTGCGTCAGGCGTCGGAACTGCTCACCGTCGGCGGAGCCGTGGGCGCCGTTATCGCCGGTCGTCGGCGCTGGGCCGTCGCAGCCTCGGGCGCCGCGCTTCTGGCGGGCAGTGCGTTGCAACGCTTCGGCGTGTTCGAGGCGGGTGTGGCCTCGACACAGGACCCGAAATACGTGGTGGTGCCGCAGCGGGAGAGATTGGCGCGCCGAGAGGCGTAGCCGTGTCGCGAGTGTGCGTCCTGATACGGGCTCGGTAGCGTCGACTGATGACCTGGATGCTGGACCCTTCGCACGGCGAGCTGCTGGTGACCACCGGCGTCACCGGCCCTGCCGCCGCGATGGGGCATCGGCTGGTCCTCGCGATGACGGCATGGCACGCGACGGTGACGTGGTCCGGCGACGAACCAGCCGGGGTCGACGTGATCGTCGACGTCGACTCCCTGCAGGTGCTGCGCGGCGAGGGCGGAGTCAAAGGCCTCTCCGGCGTGGAGAAGTCGCTCGCTCGCTCCAATGCGCTGAAGACGTTGGACGCCAAGCGCTTTCCGCAGATCCGGTTCTCGGCAGACCAGATCGTCACCGCTACCGACGGGGGCTACCAGCTGACCGGCACGCTCGAGATCCACGGCAAGACCCGCCCGCGGTCAGTGGACCTTCGCGTCAACGATCTGGGCGCGGCGTGGCGCATGACGTGCGACGCCGCGGTGAGCCACGCCGACTTCGGTCTCACGCCGTACTCGTTGATGATGGGCGCCGTGAAGGTCGCCGACCCCGTGACCGTGTCGTTCCGCGCGGAGTACCCAAAGGACTGACGACGAGTGACCTACGGAGCGGGCTTGCGTTCCGTGATGAGCTTCTCGCCGCGGTCGTAGTCGTCGTCGGCGTTGAACGTGAGAACCCCTACAGTCGCGCCGTCGGATGAGTACCAGACGGTGAAGCCGTCGTCGTGCTCGACGAATCGGCTGTCGTCGTACCCGTCACCCCAGGCGTGGTACTTGACGTCGGCGTCGCCGATCGACGTCCAGAACCCCGGCACACCAGACCACGTCGGCTCGTCGTCGCCGGCTGCCGCCGCTCCGGCGACCTCACCCTGGTCAGCTGCGTCCTGCCAGTGTTCGATCGGCAACGCCCGCCCGGCGCCCGCATTGACCGCAACGGCGACGTCACCGGCGGCGTACACCCCGGACACACTCGAGCGCATGTGCTCGTCGACGAGAATGCGACCGTCCTGCATGGCCAGGCCCGCCGTCTCGGCCGCCGCACTGTTGGGTGTCACACCGGTGGCCGCCAGCACGACATCGGCGATCAATACGTCGCCGTTGTCGAGATGGACTGACCGATCGTCCAGTGAGGTCACCTTCGCGCCGCCGACATACCGGGCTCCTGCCTGCTCGACCAATTGCCGAAGGCGTTGCCCGGCCTCGTCGCCGAGACGCTTCTGCTGAGGCACCTCATCGGGGGCGACGAGGGTCACCGAGAGCCCCCGCATCGCCATCGAGGCCGCGGCTTCACAGCCGATGAAGCCCGCACCGATCACCACCGCCGTCTGCGCTGCACCGACGGCGGCACGCAGCTTCTCCGCATCGTCGAGCGACCGCAACTGCAGTGCACGTTCCCCGCCGGGCACCGGAAGCGGACTGGGACTCGCCCCGCACGCGATGACCAGCGCGTCGTAGGCGTATCGCTGCCCGTCGGCGACCACCACGCGCTCATCGACGTCGATGCGTTCCACGGCGGCGCCATGGGTGACCTCGACGGCGTGCTCGTCGAACCACTGCTGCGGATGCATCTCGACGTCGTCGGTCTCACCGCGCAAGAATTCCTTGCTCAGCGGTGGTCGGCTGTACGGGTGCCGGCCGTCGGCGGTGAGAATGCGGATCGGACTGTCGGGACGTCGAGCGCGGTAGGCCTCGGCGGCACCCAGACCCGCCGGGCCGCTGCCAATGACGAGCAAGCCGGGATCAGACATCGGCCCGGCATACCCACTGAACCTCGGCTCACGCCTGTGCCGCGGGGGCGCTTAGCGCTGGTGCGACCGGCCTCCGGACGTCGCGGGACGGCGGGACCGCCGACGCGCAGAACCCGGCGAGCGCCGCGGTGCGGCCGAAGCCGAGGGGCGCGACGGCGCGACCGCACGCTCGACCGGAGCCCGGTACGGCGCGACCTCACCGGCCACCTTGTGCACAGCCTCGGAATGGGCGGTCACCTGCTGAGGAGCCACCTGAATCCCGGCGCGACGCAGCAAAGCCTGTGTCTCCCTGCGCTGTTCGGGCAGAACCACCGTGACGACGTCGCCTGCGCTGCCGGCACGAGCGGTGCGGCCGGACCGGTGCAGATACGCCTTGTGCTCGGCGGGCGGATCGATGTGCACGACGAGTTCGATGTCGTCGACGTGTACGCCGCGGGCGGCGATGTCGGTGGCGACCAGCACGCGGACCTCGCCCGAGCTGAATGCGGCCAGGTTGCGATCGCGAGCCGGCTGAGACAGGTTGCCGTGCAGGTCAACTGACGGAATACCGGCATCGGTGAGCTGCTTGGCCATCTTGCGGGCGTGATGCTTGGTGCGCATGAACAGGATTCGGCGCCCGGTGCCCGACGCCAGCCGGTGCACCAGATCCTTCTTGTCCTGAGGGCCGGCGACGTGGAAGACGTGGTGCGTCATGGCCGGCACATGCGATTCCGGGGTGTCGACCGAATGCAGCACCTCGTTGCGCAGGAAGCGCTTGACCAGCTTGTCGACGCCGTTGTCCAGCGTCGCGGAGAACAGCATCCGCTGCCCGCCGGCCGGGGTGGCGGCAAGGATGCGGGTGACACCAGGCAGGAAGCCGAGATCGGCCATGTGGTCGGCTTCGTCGATGACCGTGACAGCCACGCTGTCGAGGCTGACCAGCTTCTGCTTCATCAGGTCTTCGAGCCGGCCCGGGCAGGCCACCACGATGTCGACGCCGGCACGCAGCGCCGTGACCTGCCGGTGCTGTGAGACGCCACCGAAGATGGTGGTGACAGTGAGGTTGTTCACAGCGGCCAGCGGTGCGAGGGCAGCCGAGATCTGGGTGGCCAATTCGCGCGTCGGCGCCAGGACGAGGCCTGTCGGATGCGACGGGCGGCGCTTGCTGCCGGCGAGGCGGCTGACCAGGGGCAGGGAGAATGCCAGCGTCTTGCCGCTGCCGGTCTTGCCGCGGCCGAGCACGTCTCGGCCGGCCAGGGTGTCGGGCAGGGTCTCCTGCTGGATGGGGAACGGGGAGGTGATCCCACGCGCGGTGAGCGCGTCGATCAGGGGTTGGGACACGCCGAGATCGGCGAAGTTCTTGTCGCTGTTCAACTTTCGATTGCCTTTCAGGCATTGGTGTGCCAAGGCGGCGCAACGTCGGGCGCGGTCCTCAACACAGGGTGGCGAGAGTGCCGGTGGGCACCATCGATCGCCGTGACTTATCTGTGTAGGTCCGCGAGCCATCAGGCCGGGGCGGCCTGGCAAGAGTGCCGGCGCCACTGTCGATGGCTTGCGTTTCACGACGCACCGGCCTGGTGTGAACCGGCCGGTGTGACTCCACCCTACCGCACGTGATCAGGCGAGCCGAATGTTGCGAAGGATGTGACAAGGGCCACCCGCCCACCCTGAGCGACTTTGTCGGCGGAAATCGAGCTCACCTCACCAACCGCCGACACTGTCGCTGACAGTGGGCCGACACCACGGTCAATCCTGGGCTGCAGCTCCCAGCGCCAGGAGCGACACCAGGTCGTAGGCCACATGCGCAGCCGCCACCCCGGTCATCTCAGCGTGGTCGTAGGCAGGTGCGACCTCCACGACATCCGCGCCCACCAGGTTCAGGCCGCGGAACCCGCGCAGGATCTCCAGCAGCTCGCGGCTGGTGATGCCGCCGGCCTCCGGTGTGCCGGTGCCGGGTGCATGGGCGGGGTCGAGGACGTCGATGTCGATCGACACGTACACCGGGCGCGTGCCCACCCGGGTGCGCAGCCGGTCGATGACCTCCCGCACCCCCTGGTAGTACACGTCGGCCGACGTCACGATCCCGAAGCCGAAGCGGCGGTCGTCCTCGAGGTCCTTCTTCCCGTACAGCGGGCCGCGGGTACCCACGTGGCACAGCGCCTCGGTGTCGAGGATGCCCTCCTCGACGGCGCGGCGGAACGGGGTGCCGTGGGTGTAGGCCGCCCCGAAGTAGGTGTCCCACGTATCGAGGTGCGCGTCGAAGTGCACGAGCGCGACGGGCCCGTGCGTGGCCGCCGCGGCGCGCAACAGCGGCAGCGCGATCGTGTGGTCGCCGCCGATGGTCACCAGCTTGGTGTTGTCGGCCGTGAGCTGCGCGGCGGCACCCTCGATGGTCTCGATCGCCTCGTCGATGTTGAACGGGTTGGCCGAGATGTCCCCGGCGTCGGCGACCTGCACGAGCTCGAACGGCGACACGTCCATCGCGGGGTGATACGGCCGCAGCAGCCGCGACGCCTCACGCACGTAGGTCGGGCCGAAGCGCGCGCCGGGACGATAGGACACCCCGGAATCGAACGGGACACCGGCGACGACGATGTCCGCGCGCGTCACCTGATCCAGGCGGGGCACCTTCGCGAACGTGGCCGGTCCGGCAAAGCGTGGGGTGACAGAAGCGTCGACGGGTCCGACAGGCATGGCTCAATCCTCCGAGACGATAGGGATGTTGGCGGCGGGCCCGGCGGGTGCCAACCGGGGGCCTTCAGGCCCGAACACGTCGGCCGGCTCCGGAAACAGCCGCAGCGCAAGCGGATACAACACCGCGGCCAGGCCGAGACCGACGGGGATGCTCAGATCCACTCCGGCGGCGAGATCGCCGAGCGGTCCGACGAACTGGCCCGGCAGATTGACGAAACAGATCGACAGCGCCGCCGCGATCAGCCACGCCCCGAGCCCCCGCCAGTTCCAGCCGTGGCTGAACCAGTAGCGACCGCCCCGCTGACGCCGGTTGAACACCTGCAGGGCATCCGAGTCATACCACCCGCGACGGGTGAACCAGCCCAGCATCATCACCACCATCCAGGGCGCCGTGCACGTGACGATCAGCACCGCGAACGTCGAGATGCTCTGCACCACATTGAAAGCGAAGCGCCCGACGAAGATGAACACGATCGCCAGCG
This sequence comes from Mycobacterium sp. IDUB_1, assembly GCF_055419625.1. Taxonomy (NCBI): domain Bacteria; kingdom Bacillati; phylum Actinomycetota; class Actinomycetes; order Mycobacteriales; family Mycobacteriaceae; genus Mycobacterium; species Mycobacterium sp. IDUB_1. The sequence goes on from NZ_JBVAYA010000001.1 coordinate 1,722,210, forward strand.
TGCCGATGAAGACGGTGGCCTGCACTCGGCTGAAGCGGGGAAAGACGCTGGAGAAGTCCAGGCCCGTCCCGTAGAGCGCGGTGGTGCCCGTCGACATGCCGCCGATCAGCGCGATCAGGCACACCGGGACGAAGTACCACCCGGGGGAGACGGCGAGCAGGCCGCCGACGTAGTCACCGCCGTCGATGAATTCCGGTGCGGTGGTGGCCACGACGGTCGCGGTGACGAGTCCGAAGAGGAACGGCACCAGCGTGGCGATCTGCGCACCGAACGCGGCGAGCATCGGTTGCCACGACGGGGTGTCGCGGGGGATGTAGCGGGCCCAGTCACCCAGGAACGCACCGAAACTCACCGGGTTCGACATCACGATCAGCGCGGCGCCGACGAATGACGGCCAGTACAGCGGATCGCCTGCGGTCAGGGTGCCGGCGTAGGCCGGGTCGAAGACGCCGCCGAACGCGAAGATGCCTGCCAGGAACAGCAGGGTGGCGGCGACGACGGCGATCTTGTTGACCAGCAGCATGAATCGGAACCCGTAGATGCAGACGACGAGCACCAGGAGCGCGAACACGCCGTAGGCCACGCCGACGGCGATGTCGTTGTCCGGCAACCCCATTGCGCGGTTGGCGCCACCGACGAGCACGTCTCCCGACGTCCACACCGAGATCGAGAAGAACGCGATCGCGGTCAGCAGTGACAGGAACGAACCGACCACGCGGCCGTGCACGCCCAGGTGAGCCGACGACGACACGGCGTTGTTGGTGCCGTTCCGTGGGCCGAACAGCGACATCGGCGCGAGGATCGCTGCCCCCAGCAGCAGGCCGGCCAGCGTCGCGAGCACGGCGTCGCGGAACGAGAGTCCGAAGATGATCGGGAACGTGCCCAGGACGACGGTGGCGATGGTGTTCGCGCCGCCGAAGACCAATCGGAACAGGTCGAGGGGGCCGGCGGTGCGCTCGGCGTCGGGGATGGGCTCGACACCGTGGACCTCGACCTCGGTGGCCTTCGGTGGAGCGGTGCGGCCGGTGGCGGCAGTCGAGGTCATGAGCGGCTCCTGGGGAGTGTGATCGGGACAACGTTAAAACCACTCCCGGTGTGGCGCAATCGATACGATCACGCTCGGACCTCATGTGATCGTGAAATGCCGACTGCAGGTGCCACTACCGTCTTTGATGACAGAATCACGCCAGGCGTACGCACGATCTGGTGGCAGGGTGAGGCGGAAAATTCGTGGACGAAATTGACGGCGCGATCGTCGGCCTGCTGGAGCAGGACGGCCGACTGACCCATCTCGAGATCGCCGCGGCGGTCGGACTGTCCCGGTCGGCGGCCGCGACCCGGGTCCACCGACTGCTCAGCACGGGTCAGGTCGTGGTCCGGGGCGTCGTGCATCCGACGGTGCTCGGCCGCGGCGCGCTCGCGCACCTCGGCATCGTCGTGTCGGGTCGGGCTGCGCCTATCGCGCATGCGCTCGCCACGCGCAGCGATGTCGCGTTCCTGTCGTTGACCAGCGGGCCCCACGGGATGGTCGCCGAGTTCCGGGCAGGGTCGATGGCCGATATCGACCGGGCCATCGGAGAGGTGCGGGCAGTGACGGGAGTGGTCGGCGTCGACACGTTGTCGTATGTGGAGGTGGTCCGCGACGTGGTCGGCCCGGTCGGGGAGGTCGGTGTCACGGTCGACGACGTGGACCGCCGGCTGCTGCGTGCGCTGCAGGACGACGGCCGTGCCTCCTATGTCGATCTTGCTGCGGCCGTAGGACTTTCGGCCGCCGGTGCGCGACGGCGGGTGGTTCGGTTGGTGGCGAACAACGTCGTGCGGGTCGGTGCCGTGGTGCGGCATTCGGGGCAGGATCGGCAGAGCGCGCTGGGGCTGGGAATCCGGCTGGCCGGGGCGCCCGAGCCGGTGGTCGCCGCGCTGCGCGCGATGCCCGCGGCGATCTTCGTCGCGCGGGTGCTGGGTCGGTGTGACGTGCTGGCCACGGTACGGGCCTTCTCTGCGGCTCAGCTGGTGGACGTCGTCGACGAGATCAGGGGTCTGGCCGGTGTCACCGCCGTCGAGAGCTGGGTGCACCTCGACGTGGTCAAGGAGAACTACGCGTCGGGTTTTCCGGAGTGAGTGTGGCCAGCACGTCGTCGACCTCCGCGGCCGTCGTCGCCCAGGAGCACACCAGCCGCCACACCGGCTCCCCGAGATCGGGCTGGTGCACCTGATAGGACCGCGACACCCGTTCGGAGGCAAGCGGACTCAGCCGCACGAACACCTCGTTCGCCTCGACAGGCGAGGCCAAGCTGAGGCCGAGACCCTCGAGGCCGGCGCCGAGCGCGCTCGCCATCGCGTTCGCATGAGCGGCGGCGCGCAGCCACAGCTCGTCGGACAGCAGCGCCAGGAACTGAGCCGCCACATACCGGTGCTTGCTGGCCAGATGGCCGATCTGCTTCTGCACGAAGCTGATTCCGGGGAAGTGTTCGGGCCGGCGAACCAGGATCGCGTCGCCGAACAGCAGGCCGTTCTTGGTGCCGCCCACGGTCACGATGTCCGCGTCGCCGACCGCGTCGATCGGTGACACCTGTTGGCTGGCAATGGCATTGGCCACTCGGGCGCCGTCGACGTGGACGAGCAGACCGAGGTCGTGGGCGTGATCGACGAAGCCCTTGATCGCCGGCGCCGACCAGACGCGCCCGTTCTCGGTCGACTGCGTGATGGTCACGATCCGTGGCTGCGAGTGGTGCACCGGGCCACGGCGGGTCACACGGCGGTCCAACTCGTCGGTTGCGATGATGCCGTCGCTGCTCGGGAGCCGCGTCAACTGCGCACCCGAGAGTCTTACCGGGCCGCCCGCCTCGTCGAGCAGTACGTGCGCGACGTCGCTGCACAGGATCTCGTGCCACGGCTGCACCGCCGAGCTCAGCGCGATGATGTTCGCCGCCGTGCCGGTGAACGCGTAGAGCACCTCGGCACCGGGGGAGTCGAACGCCTCTCGCAGCGCGGCGGCCGCCTCGGCGGTGACGGCGTCGTCCCCGTAGGACGGCGCGGGTCCGGTGTTGGCGCGGACCAGCGCCTCGAGGACCGCGGGGTGTGCGGGTGCGGCGTTGTCGGACGCGAAGGCGGCGGAGACAGGCACGCTTGCCATTGTGCCCCCGGTCAGCGGCCGGCGAGCCAGGCGAAGAACTCCTCGGCCTCGAACACGGGCTTGCCGTACTCGGAGGCCTTGCGCGCCTTACCCGACTGCGTGCCGGCCTCCGCTGTGACGAGCACGTCGCAGCGCGTCTTCGACACCGTCTTGACCGGCACCAAACCGGCTGCTGCCGCCAGCGCCTCCATCTCCGGGCGCTCGACGATGCGTCCCGCGGGATCCTGCGCGGTCCCCGTGAAACAGATGCGCGTGCCCGCAGCGAGTACGGCGTCGATGTCGCGGTCGTCGGCGGCGTCGGCGAGGTCCGCGAGAAGGTCGACCCCGAGCAGAACCGACGCGGAATGCAGGCGTGCGCGGACGTCGGCAGGCAGGCGCACCGCCGATGCAGCACGGCTCAGCTGGTCGGCCACCGTCTGTCGCGCCGCTGCGTCCCACGTCGACCTCGTCTCGGACACCGCGCCCGGCGCCGGCTGCGTGCCGAGCAGCACCGCCCCGACGTCGCGGTTGATCCGTAGCAGGGCTGAGAGCCCGGGCAGGTGCTCGGGCGCCGGTGTCGGCGCCGACGGATCCCGGCTGACCAGCAGCCCCGCGGACTCGACCGCATCGGGCTCGTCGAACGCCGTCGACCCGTCGCTGATCTCCAGATCGCGGTGGGCGTGCATCGCGGCGCGCGCCCGCTCCAGCGCGGTGCGTCCGGTCGCGCGCTCGCCCCGGAGGTCGACGCCCAACGGCATCGCGGTGACATAGCCGAGCCGCTTGAGCTCGAAGTCGATCAGGCCCAGCTGCTCGTCGACCTCGGGCCCGACCGGCGTGAAGCCCGCGAGCATCGGCGCGATCACCGCCCACGCCTCGCGCAGCGTGGGGGCCAGTAGTACGTCGGCCACCGAGATGCCGTACGCCGTGCGCGCGTCGGCCAGATCACGCTGGGGGTTGATCAGCGTCGACACCGCCGTGCCGTCGTCGAACGCGACCGCGAACTCCACTGGCCGCGGCCGCGACATCCGGCCCTCGTCACCCACCGTCAGCATCCCCAACGCGCAGAACCGGCGCGGCCTTGCGCCGTCGTCGCCCCGCAGGAACCGCGCGATCCGCCGATCGATCTTCAGATCCTTCGGCAGCACAGGCCTTTTCAGCACCAGACCGGACAGTGAGGTGCAGCGGCTCAGCGCCACGTAGAGCTGCCCGGTGGAGAACATGCCGCCGGTCAGGTCGACCACCACGCGGTCCAGGGTCTGCCCCTGGCTTTTGTGGATCGTGATCGCCCACGCCAGCTTGAACGGCAGCTGCGTGTAGGAGCCGATCACCTCGCGGCTCAGCGTGCCGCCGTCGAGCACCGGCCGGGTGGCCTCCCAGCTGAACGGGGCCACGTCGACGCACGAGCCGTCCGGGAACTCCACCTCGACCACGGCGCCGTACCGGTCGTAGCCGACCCCGACGACGCGACCGATGCTGCCGTTGACCCAGCGGTCGGCCTGATCGTTGTTGCCCATCATGATCTGCGCGCCCACCTTGAACCGCAGCGTCTCCTCGACCGGTGGATCGAACAGGCTCAGATCACCGGAAACCTTTGCCTGATGGACGAACTCGTCACCGGAAAGCCTCTCGAGCTGCTGCCGGTTGCGCGCCGTCACCAGACGGTTCGTGGGGGCCAGGGTCAGCCAGAACTCATCGTCGGGCGGGACGAAGTCCTTGTCGGCGCGGGCGTTGAGCTGCTCCTGGGCGTGTCCGAGGAGCACGCCCTCGCGGATCTCGTTGAGAATGGCCGTCATTCGGTCATCGCCGAGCTGGCGGAACACGGTGGTCAGCGAGACGGTCGGGAAGTCCTCACGGCGGAACGACTGAGCCGAGAAGAAGTACGGCGTCTCGTAGGTGGAACTGAAGTACCCGGTTTCGTGCTCGCTGACCACCGGCGGCAGCTGATACAGGTCACCGACCAGCACGATCTGCACGCCCCCGAACGGGGTGCCCGGCGCGGGACCGAACCGGGAGAGCGCCGCCGCGATCATGTCGAAGATGTCGGCCCGCACCATCGACGCCTCGTCGATGATCAGCGTCTGCAACGACGCCAACGTCCTGGTGAATCGGCCGGGCCGGTAGTCGCCGCCGCGCACGTCGGACAGCGTCGTCGTCGCCCGGAAACCGAACAGCCGGTGAATGGTGTACCCGTCGACATTGAGCGCGGCGATACCTGTCGGCGCCACCACCACGACGCTGCGATCGGTGTCGGCCAGGAACCGGCGGATCAGCGTCGACTTGCCGGTGCCGGCCTTGCCGGTCAGGAACACGTGCCCGCCGGCGCCGAGTCGGTCGAGTGCGTGGCGGAACTCGTCGGTCAGGACGATCACGGCTTGGACCGCCAGGCCCGCCAGCCGCGGTGCGCGGCGTACGCCCCGGCGCCGGCGGTCAGGCACCACACGACGATCGCGGCGATCAGCAGCGGCGCCGAGAACGAACCGAAGGACGAGCCCAGCGCTGTGTAGGCGAACGCCTTGGGCGCCGAACCGATCACCGCGCCGGCCGCCATCTGCCACACCGGCACGCCGAAGGCGCCGAACGTGTAGGACGCCAGTGCATCGTTGATGCCCGGCACGAAGCGCTGACCGACCACTGCCCACAGCCCGCCGCGGCGGATCAGCGCGTCCACTTTCGCGGAGCGCTCGGGCCCCAGCAGCGCGTGAGCGCTCTCCCGCCCCGCGCGCCGCCCCGCCACGGACGTCAGCACCGCCGAGCCCACCGTGGCACCCAGCGTGACGAACGTGCCGAGCACAGGGCCGAACAGGAAGCCGCTGCCGGCCGCCAGCAGCGGGCCGGGCACCAGCACCGCGCCCAGGACCGAGGACACCGCCACGTAGACCAGCGGCGCCAGCGGGCCGGCGGACTCGATGAACGAGCGCACCTCGGCGACGTCGATGACCTGGCGTATCGCGGTCAGGTAGAACAGCACGGCCAAGACCGCGACGAACAGCGCGAGCCGCACGATGTGGCGGCGTCGCGACGTCTCCGGAGTGTGTTCGGGGTCAACCATGCCGAGAGCCATCCTGCCGTAGCGCTTAAGTTGGCAGGGTGACTGCGACGCCGGGGGAGCTGACGGGAACCGAACGCGCGGTGCTGCTGGTCTTGATGGCCCGGGCCAAGCCCGTGCCGAATTCCGAGCTGGCAGCTCTGGGCCCCGCGCTGGACAAGGCGGGACGGGAGAAGCTGAACCGTTCGGGGTTGATCGATTCCGAGCGGGTCGGCAACCGGTACGTCCACGAGTTGACCGACCGCGGCTGGCGACTGTGCCGCGAACTGCTCGATGCGCCACCACCAGCGCGAGCCACCGGTCCGGCGAAGGCATTGCAGACGATCCTCGCGGGGTTGGGCCGCTACCTCGAGACCGCGCACCTGAGTCTGGCGGACGTGTTCGGCCCTGGGGACGCGCCAGCGCACACGCCGACTGTCGAGGACCGCATCCGCGCGGTCTACACCGAGCTGGCACCGCGGCCCGGCGGCTGGGTGCCGCTGCGCCGGCTGCGCGCCGAGCTCGACGCCCCGCGCGACGCCGTCGACGCCGCGCTGGCCGCGCTGCACCGCAGGCCGGGGGTGAGTGTGATCCCCGAGGAGAACCAGAAACAGCTGACCGACGAAGACCGTGCCGCCGCCGTGCTGATCGGTGACCGGCCCAAGCATCTGATCGCGATCGAGGGCTGATGGACGCATCACAGCGAGAAGCGCTGACCGCGCTGCGCCTGACCTGGGCGCCCACCAGCGACGACCTGTGGCGTCCGCAGGCCGCCACTCACGTCAGCGGGCTCAACGACGCCGCGGTCGACGACGTGATGGCGGCGTTCGGCGACGCGCAGGCCGACCCGGAATCCAGCCCCCTGGGTGTAGTGATCCGCGGCCCCGCCGGCTCGGGCAAGACGCATCTGCTGGGCCAGATCCGTGAGCGCGTGCAGACCGACGGCGGCTTCTTCTTCGTCGTCGAACTGCTCGACGCGGCCAGCTTCTGGGAGTCGGTGCGCAGCGGCGTGCTGGAGAGCCTCGGCAGACCGGGACATCGGCTGGAGACCCAACTCAAGGACGTGCTCTGGGAGCTGGCCTCGCTGGCGCATGTCTCCCGTGCCGATCGGCGGGCGCTGGTCGGCGACGACGACCTGGACGCCGAGACGCTGTACCGCTTCGTGATGGCCCTGGCCAAGGAGCCGTCGGCGAAAGAGACGGTGCGGCAATGCCATCAGGCGCTGCGCGCACTGGTTCTGCTGGCGTCCAACGACTTCATCGCCCACGACATCGGCGAGGGATTCCTGCAGGGCAGTGAGGAGTTCACCGCCGAGGAGCGTGGCCCCTGGGGATTGCGGACCGCGCCCGCCTCGGCGCAGGAATGCGTGCGCGACATCGCCAGGCTGGTCGCGCTGGCCGGCCCTGCGGTGCTGGCCGTCGACCAGATCGACACGCTGATCGCGCAATCGCTTGCCGCCACAGGCCAATCCGCCTCCGACGACGGTGACACCGGCGGGGACATCGTTCTCGAGCAGGTCGCCCACGGGTTGATGGCGGTGCGGCAGACGATGCGGCGGACCGTGCCGGTGGTGGCGTGCCTGCCCGCGGTGTGGGAACACATCCGGGACACGGCGACCGCCAGTGTGGCCGACCGCTTCCGGGTCACCGGGGTGCTCACGCCACTGCCGACCGCCGACATCGGGCGGGCGATCCTGGAGCGCCGCTTCACCGCCAGCTATCGGGCGGTCGGCTTCACGCCGCCGTACCCGAGCTGGCCGATCGCGCCCGAAGCGTTCGACGACGCGCCGTCCTACACGCCTCGACAGCTGCTGATCCGCGCGGACACCCACGTCCGCGAGTGCCTCAAGCACGGCGACGTCGCCGAACTGCACCACCTGGCGGGCGAGGACGTGGTGTGGGAGACGTTGTCGGACAGTGGGTCTGGTCAGGAGGGCGCGGTCCTCGATCGCCGGTTCGCCGAGTACCGGCGGCGTGCGGTGCCGTCGGCGGCGACCGCCTCCGATGGCGAGGACATCACGATGCCCGAACTGCTCGGCGCGGCACTGACCGCGTGGATCGCCGAACGCGACGGTGAACAGACCTTCGCCTGCGACCCGCCGCCAGGAACGCATGTCACGCTGCACGCCCGGCTGCGCGAGACGCTGGACAGCACGACCGAGGACGAACGGCACTGGGCCTTTCGCGCCGTCGCGGCCGACAATGCCAGCGCCGCGCTGAGCCGGGTTCGAAAAGCCATCACCGCAGCGGGTTTCGGGCCTGGAGCCGGCCGGCGCCAGCTGTTCCTGATCCGGAACACGCCCTGGCCGACGGGGAAGAAGACCGCCGAGGAGCTCGCGGCGTTCCACGCGTGGGGTGGCGCGACGGTTCCGGTGTCCGAGGACGACGTGCGGACGATGGCCGCGCTGCGCGACCTGTTCGCCGAGGACGATCCCGGACTGGCGGGGTGGTTACGGACGCGTCGGCCCGCGCACCGGATGACGCTGCTGGCGGACACCCTCGGTGAGGGGGTGGTCGAGGACGAGCCCGAGATCGATACCGGGAGTGAGCCTGTGGACGAGCCCGTCGACGAGACGCCCGCCGTCGACGTCCCCGACAGCGAGGTGCCGCTGGGCCGCGACCTCCACAGCGGCGAACCGGTGTCGATCCCGATGTCGGCGCTGCGCACACACGTCGCGATCTTCGCCGGATCAGGATCGGGCAAGACCGTCCTGATCCGCAGGTTGGTCGAGGAGTGCGCGCTGCGCGGCGTGTCCTCGATCGTGCTGGACCCGAACAACGACCTCTCCCGACTGGGCACCGTGTGGCCGCAGAAGCCCGACGGGTGGCACCGTTCCGACGACGACCGCGCCGAGGACTACCTGCGCTCCACCGAGGTCACGATCTGGACGCCGCGACGCACCAGCGGTCGTCCGCTGAGCTTCCAGCCGCTGCCCGACTTCGCCAGCGTCGTCGACGACCACGACGAATTCTACGAAGCCGTCGAAGCTGCGTGCTCGGCGCTGGAACCGCAGGCGCTGATCACCGGCAAGACCCCGAAGGCCACCCGCGCGCGGGCAGTGTTGCGAGAAGCCCTGCAGCACTACGGCAGAACGACCGATCCGACGTTGGCCGGATTCGTCGGTCTGCTGGCCGATCTGCCGGAGGACGTCAGCAACATGGCCGGCGCGCACGAGATCGCCGACGACCTCTCCCAGAATCTGCGCGCCGCGATGGTCAACGACCCGCTGTTCGGCGGCGCGGGCACCCCTGTGGACCCGGGGATTCTGCTCACCCCCTCCGACGGTTACCGCGCGCGGGTATCGGTGATCAGCATGATCGGGTTGCCGTCCGACGAGCAGCGGCAGAGCTTCGTCAACCAGCTGCAGATGGCGCTGTTCGCGTGGATCAAACGCAACCCCGCGGGCGACCGGCCGCTCGGTGGCCTGCTCGTGATGGACGAGGCGCAGAACTTCGCTCCCGCACGGGGTTTCACGGCGTGCACCCGCAGCACGTTGGCTCTCTCGTCCCAGGCCCGTAAATACGGTCTGGGGCTGGTGTTCGCCACGCAGGCGCCCAAGGGGCTGAACCTGAACATCCCCGGCAACGCGGCCACCCAGTTCTACGGGCTGCTCAACGCGCCCGCGCAGATCGAGACGGCGCGCGAGATGGCCAGGGCCAAGGGTGGACTCGTCGACGACATCAGCCGGCTGCGGGCGGGCAACTTCTACGTCGCGACCGAAGGAGAGTCGTTCCACCGCGTCGTCGAACCGTGGTGCCTGTCCTACCATCCGTCGAGCCCGCCGTCGGCCGACGAGGTCCTCGCTCTGGCGGCGCAGCGATGAGCGGCACGGACGTCTTCATCAGTACCGCGGAACTGGCCGGGATGCTCGAGCGCGGCGAGCCCGTCACGCTGCTCGACGTCCGGTGGTCGCTGCCCGAACCCGACGGGACCGAGGCCTATGGGCACGCTCACCTGCCGGGCGCGGTATACGTGTCGCTCGACGACGAGCTGTCCGACCACAGCGTCACCGGGCGAGGCAGGCACCCGCTGCCGTCGGGCGCGGCGCTGCAGGCCGCCGCGCGGCGCTGGGGCGTCCGCACCGGCGTTCCGGTGGTGGTCTACGACGACTGGAACCGGGCCGGATCGGCGCGGGCCTGGTGGGTGCTGACCGCCGCCGGTATCCCGAACGTCCGCATCCTCGACGGCGGCCTGTCCGCCTGGCGCGGTGAATTACGTTCGGGCACCGAGGTCGTCGAGCCCGGTGACGTCACCGTAGCCCACGACGACCTGTACGACGGTGCGTTGCCGACGGTCACCGCCGACGAGGCGGCCGCGGCGCCGGTGCTGATCGATGCCCGCGCGCCCGAGCGGTTCCGCGGCGACAGCGAGCCCGTCGACCCGGTGGCCGGACACATCCCCGGCGCACGCAACGTCCCCAGCACCAGCCTGCTCGCCGCCGACGGGACGCTGGCCGACGATCTCACCTCTCGGTTCGGGTCCGTCGGCGCACACCCCGCCGTCTACTGCGGGTCGGGTGTCACGGCGTCCCTTGTCGTGGCCGCCCTCGCGTCGGTCGGGGTGGACGCGGCACTGTTCCCGGGCTCGTGGTCGCAGTACAGCGCCGAGTCAGTGCGCCCGGTCGCTCTCGGCGAGTGACCCCGTCTCCTCGAGATCGAGGACGGGGGTGGGCCGCTGGAAGCCGCGCGTCACGACGGCCAGCCAGACGAAACCGATGGCCAGCCAGATCAATCCGATGGTCAGGGCCTCCCCGGACAGGCTGGTCCACAGCCATACCGTCAACAGGAAGCCGATGGCCGGCAGCACCACGTTCAGCACGACGTTGCGCTGCCGCTGATCGACGAAGTAGTGCTTGATCACCGACAGGTTGACCACCGAGAACGCCACCAGCGCACCGAAACTGACCACCGATGCCAGGATCGCGAGATCGATCACCAGTGCGAGCAGCGAGATGACGCTGACCGTGATGATGGCGTACACCGGGGTGCTGAACTTGATCGAGACGTGGCCGAACACCTTGCGCGGCAGGATGCCGTCACGGCCCATGGCGAACAGGATGCGCGCGACCGACGCCTGTGAGGTGAGCGCCGAACCGAGCGCGCCGGCGACGTAGGCGGCCGTGAAGAACACGTTGGCGAACGACCCGCCCGCGGCGAGCATCACGTCCGTCGAGCCGGTGTCGACGGATTCGAACTGGTTGGACGGGAACACCAGCTGCGAGACATACGACAGCACGATGAAGATGATGCCGGACACAATGGTCGCGATCATGATCGCCTGCGGCACGGTGCGTTTGGCGTCGCGGGCCTCCTCGGACAGCGTCGACACGGCGTCGAAACCCAGGAACGACAGGCACAGGATCGCGGCACCGGCCAGAACCGGGCTCATGCCGCCCGCGCTGCCGTCGCCGGTGAAGGGTGCCATCAGATCGACGGTGCCGTAGCCGGAGATCTTCGACAGCGCCAGCGCGATGAACACCACGATGAAGATCGCCTGGATCGCGATGATCAGGAAGTTGGCCCGCGCCACCGACACGATGCCGACGATGTTGAGCACCGTGACGATCGCGATCGAGACGAGCACGATCACCCACGCGGGAAGCGCGGGGACGGCGGCGTTCAGATACAGCCCGATCACCAGGTAGTTCAGCATCGGCAGGAACAGATAGTCGAGCAGCAGTGACCAGCCGGCGAGGAAGCCCACGGGCGCACCGAACGTCCGCTGTGTATACGTGTAGGCGGAACCCGCCACCGGGATGGCGGCCGCCATCCGGGCGTAGGACAGCGCGGTGAACACCATCGCGATCGTGGTGACGACGTAGGACGTCGGCACCCGGCCGCCGGAAGTCTCGGTGACGATGCCGTAGGTGGTGAACACCGTCAGCGGCACCATGTAGACGAGGCCGAAGAGCACCAGCGACGGCAGGCCCAGTGCCCGTTTCAGATGACCCTCGTTGGGGTCGGCGAGGAACGCGCCCGAATCTGTGCTCATGTCAGTTCTCTCCGTTCTCGGCCCGGTAGGCCGGTGCGCCGCGCAGGTAGGTGGCGCGGATGCCGATACCGGGAAGATCCAGCGGCGGCACGGCCCGTGGGTCGCGGTCCAGCCATACCAGGTCGGCGCTCGCCCCCGGGGCGATAACGCCCCAATCGTTATCAGCGAACGCCTGATTCGCAACGCCGGCGGTATATGCCGACAGTGCGCGCTCCACAGGCAGGATCTCGTGCGGCGTCCAGCCGCCCTCCGGCTCGCCCGCGGCGGTGCGTCGTGAGGCCGCCACGGCGATCCCGTCGAGCGGGGCGCCGGAGGACACCGGCCAATCCGAGCCGAAGCCCAGCGGCGCGCCGGAGGTGTCCAGCGTGCGGATCGGATACTGACGGTCCGAGCGTTCGGTGCCGAGCCGGGGGACCGTGAGGACCGTCATCAGCGCGTCGAGCTGCGCCCACAGCGGCTGCATGTTCGGGATCACGCCCAGCGCGGCGAACCGCGACAGGTCGGCCTCGTCGATGAGTTGGCAGTGTGCGATCACCGGCCGACGATCGCGAGGACCGTTCTGTGCGACAACGTATTCGATGGCGTCGAGGGCCTGGCGCACCGCGGCGTCACCGATCGCGTGGATGTGGATCTGCAGTCCGAGCTCGTCGACGCGTTGGGCGGCGTGCGCCAGCGAGTCGCCTTCCCAGTTCCGCATCCCGCGGTTCTCGTGCGCGTGCATTCCGGTGCAGTAGGGCGCCAGCAGCGCACCGGTCTCGTTCTCCACGACTCCGTCGGCGAAGAACTTCACCGTGTTCGCGGTGAGCAGGGGGTTCGCGGCGTCGGCCACCGCGCGCTGCTGCTCGGCGAAATGGGTGACCTGGCTGTCGAAGTGGCGCGGATCGCCGTAGAGAGCGAGGTTGAAACGCATGCGCAAGGCACCGCGGCGGGCCGCCTCGACGTACGTGGCGACATCGGCCGGTTCGACCCAGGCGTCCTGCACCCACGTCACGCCGCGGGAGAGGTAGTAGTCGGCGGCGGTACCGAGAGCCCCGATGCGGACGTCCTCGTCGCGCGGGGGCATCACGTTCATCACGAGATCGGTTGCGCCCCACTCGCGCAGCGTGCCGAGCACCGATCCGTCGTCGCGGTGCGGGATCTCGCCGAGCGCCGGGTCGGGAGTGTCGGCGGTGATGCCCGCGCGCTGCAGCGCCACGCTGTTGCACCACACCGTGTGGTAATCCCACGCGCGCAACACCACTGGCCGATCCGGCACCGCCGCGTCGAGCCAGCGCGCGTCGAACAGCCCGCCGGGGGCGAGGCTGCCGTCATAGGAGGCGCCGACGATCCAGTCCTCGTCGGGATGATCTTCCGCATACTGCTTGACGGCCAGCACGATCTCGTCGACCGATGTGCACGGCCGCACGGCCGGCCCGACGGACTCCAGGCCGCCGTAGAGCGGATGGGCGTGTCCGTCGCCGAACGACGGCATCAGGAAGCCGCCGCCGAGATCGATCGTCTCTGCCTGTGCGGCGCTTGCTTTCGCGTCCTCACCGAGGGCGGCGACGACACCGTCGACGACGAGGACGGCGTCGGTCTCCGTCTCGCCCGTCCACACCACGCCACCTGTGAACAGCGTCGCGCTCACGCGAGCACCAGAGTGAAGGTCATCGAACTCCTAAAACGAATGAAGTTCGTTTATTGTGGACTCACTCACCCGACCGTGCAAGAGGGGAGCACGACGTGGGCCGACCCCGTACGCCTCTGCTGTCGCCCGACCGGATCGCCGAGGCCGCCCTGGACCTGGTGATCAGCACCGGTGGCTTCACGATCGCCGGGGTCGCCCGCAAGCTGCGGGTGCGCCCGTCGTCCCTGTACAACCACGTCGGCGGCCGCGACGACGTGGTCGAACTCCTGCGCGAGCGCGCGATGTCCGACGTCGAGCTGCCCGTCGACGACCCCGAGCGACCGTGGCGCGATGTGGTCGCCGACATCGCACGCTCCTACCGGCGCAGCTTCGCCCGCTACCCGCAGCTCATCCCGCTGCTCACCGAGTACGCGGTCAACAGCCCGCAGGCCATCACGATGTACAACGCGTTGGCGGCCACTCTCACTCGTGCGGGCTTCGACCCGGCAGACACTCTGCGGTCCATCACACTGGTGGATTCCTACGTGCTCGGCTCCGCGTTGGATGTCGCCGCGCCGGACCAGCCGTGGCGCCACCGCGAAGAAGTCGGGCCGGAATTGGCCGCCGCACTGGAGACCGGAGCACCCAAACCACAACGCGCCGACGACGCGTTCGAGTTCGGTCTCGCGGTGCTGTTGCGCGGGCTGGGGTGAAATCACCCGGATTCAAAGGGTTTCGTCGCCGCACCTGACTGCGGCAGCATCGCCAGGAGTGAGCACCTCGCGCAATGACGTGTGCCTGCAGACCGACGTGCTGGTGATCGGGGGTGGGCCCGCGGGAACGTGGGCCGCGATCCGAGCGGCGGAGGCCGGCGTCGACGTCGTGCTGGTCGACAAGGGCTACACCGGCACGAGCGGCGCGACAGCGTCAGCAGGCACAGGAGTCTGGTACGTCGAGCGCGACCAGCGTGAGGCGGCTGTCCTCTCCCGCGAGAAGCTCGGCGCGGGCCTGACCGATCGCACCTGGATGATGCGCGTGCTCGACGAAACCTACTCGCGGATGGACGAACTCGCGCGGGTGCAGCGCTACCCGTTTCCGATCGGCCCTGACGGCTGCCTCGTCAAAGACGACCTCCAAGGGCCCGAGTACATGCGCCGCCAACGGTTACGGGTGCAGAGGCTGGGCGTGCGCATCCTCGATCACACGCCGGCGCTGTGTCTACTCCTCCACGACGGTGTCGTGTCTGGAGCCGAGGCCGTCGAACGCAGCACCGGTCGAGGCGTACGGATCGACGCGGGCGCCGTGGTGATGGCCGCCGGAGGGTGCGCATTCCGGTCGAAGACGCTGGGGTGTGACGTCGACACCGGTGACGGTGCCCTGATGGCCGTCGAGGCGGGCGCAGTGCTCTCGGGGATGGAATTCTCCAACGCGTATGCGATCGCCCCCAAGGGCACCGGTATCACCAAGAACGCCTTCTACAACTGGGCGACGTTCTACCGTGCCGACGGATCTGTTCTCGACATCCCGCGCTCCAAAGACCGCACGGTGCTCGCGCAGACGTTGCTCAGCGAACCGGTTCTGGCCTGCATCGACCGCGCAGCACCCGCACAGCAGGCGATGATGCGCACCGCGCAGCCCAACTTCTTCCTCGGCTTCGACCGGCTCGGCATCGACCCGTTCACCGAGCCCTTCGAGATCACCCTCGTGACCGAAGGCACCGTGCGCGGCACCGGCGGTGTCCGTATCGCCGGAATCGACTGCGCCACAGATGTTCCCGGACTCTATGCGGCCGGCGACACGGCCACCCGCGAACTGATCACGGGCGCGTGGACGGGCGGCGGGGCGCACAACGCGTCCTGGGCAGCCTGCTCCGGGGGATGGGCAGGCACCGGGGCGGCGGACTTCGCGAGGCATCGGGGTCGGCCCGCGCCCGAGGCCGTCGCCACCGAGGGTTCCGAGATCACCGCACACCGCGGCGTCGTCGACGACGTGAAGAGTCAGGTGTTGCCCTACGACATCAACTGCCTCCGCCACGGCGACCGGCTCGGACCCGCGTTGGCCGTGTTGAACGATCTATGGAACTCGACTCGGACGTCACCGCGAGCGACGGGCGAAGACCGGTTCCGCGCTCGCGAGGCGGCTGCCATGCTGGCCCACGGCCGGTGGATGTACCACGCGGCGTTGGCGCGCACGGAAAGCCGCGGGATGCATCGCCGATTCGACCATCCCGAACCCGACCCGGCGCAGTCCCACCGATTGATCACCGGTGGGCTCGAGGAGCTGTGGTCAGTTCCCGAGCCGCGATGGTTGGATGACCGGAGACACGCCGCATGATCGAGATCGTCGACAGTGATCGGTGTATCGGGTGTGACCGCTGCATCGACATCTGTCCCACCAGGGTTTTCGACCGTGGCGCCGACGGAGTGCCGGTGATCGCGCGCCACCTCGACTGCCAGACATGCTTCCAGTGCGAGGCCTACTGCCCTGTCGACGCCCTCTTCGTCGCCCCGATCGTCGAACCGGCGCCTGTCAGCTCACCACTGCGCAGCCTCGAACACGTCGAGAGCGCTGGCCTGCTCGGCTCGTATCGGAGTGCGCTGGGGTGGGGCAAGGGGCGAACTCTGGTTGCGCGCAACGCCATTCAGCCGGACATGGCGTGAACGCTCAGGGCTTCGGATCGTCGCGGTCGTAGTCCCGGAAGGAAGAGACCCGGCGGCTCAGCAGCCAGACCACCAGAAGCATGGCGAGGCCGCCTGCTGTCAGCGGACTCCAGATCGCGAATGCGCTGGCCACCGCGCCGGTCACCACATCGCCGACCCGCGGTCCCCCTGTCACGATGATCGAGAAGATGCTCTGCACTCGGCCTCGCAACTCATCGGGCACCGCGGCCTGCAGAATCGCCCCGCGGAAGATCGCCGACACCCCGTCGGCCGCGCCTCCGACCGCCAGAGTCGCTGCCAGCGCCGCGATCGCGGCAGTCGCCGTTCCGTGTGCCGGTCGCGCCAGCGCGATCAGGATCACGACACCGCCGGCGACGATGGACGCCGCGTAAAGATAGGACACCACCAGGATGGCGACGCCCTGCCGACGCACTGTGCCGGTCCAGCCGGAGAACAGTGCGTTGACCATGGCGCCCGCCGCCGACGCCGCGACCAGCACGCCCACGGTCGTGACGCCGCCGCCCAACGTCACCGCCCCGAGTGCGGGGAACAGCACCCGCGGCTGGACCAAGGCCATCGCGACGAGATCGAGTGTCAGCGCGAATCGGATGTTGTCGGCGCGCCGCAGATAGCCCAGGCCGTCCCGTACCGCCCGCAGCGCGCCGAGCTGCCGCACCCGGTCCAGCGGCCGCAGGGCCGGCAGGGACCACACCCCTATGAACGCTGCGGTGTGCAATACCGCGTCCACCAGGAATGCGGTCTGGAATCCGCCGGCCCCGACCGCCGCGGCACCCAGCAGGGGACCGATCGTCGCCATCAGACCCATGTTGATGCCGTTGAGTGCGGCGGCCGCCGGCAGCAGTTCGCGGGGCAGTAATCGCGGCACGATGGCGCGGCGAGTGATGCCTCCGACCGTGTTCGCCACCGAATTGACCGTGGCCGCGGCGTAGAGGATCCACAGCGACGTGCCGCCCAGCCAGGCGTGGCCGGTCAGCACGAGGATCGCCATCCATGACACCACGGAGGCGACCATCGCGACGCGACGTCGGTCGAACCTGTCGGCCAGAGTGCCTCCGTACAGGCCGATGACGACCATGGGAGCCAGAGCGATACCGGCGATCAGCGACACCGCGAACGTCGACGAGGTGATGGAGTACACCTGCAGGGCGACGGTGACGACCGTCATCTCCTGCCCGATGCTGCCCAGTGCGGTGCCCGCCCACAATCGGCCGAAGGCGCGGCTTTCCCGGAACGGGGAGAGGTCGAGCAGGAGCCTGCGGCGCGTGCCGGGCGGGCTCACCGCGCGAGGCTGCGGGACGGATCGGCGGTCCACTCCGATGCCGACCCCACGTAGAGGCGCGCCCGCACGCCCAGAATTGACAGCACGAACACCTCCGATGACGCGGCGACCCCGCTGCCGCAATACGCCGCCGGTTCGGTGCCCGCCGCGATGCCGAACGCGGCCGCGGTGGCGCGCAGAGCGTCATCGGGCAGTAGATACCCTGCTGCGTCGAAGTATTCGACGATCGGAGCACTGCGAGCGCCGGGTATGTGTCCCGCAGCCGCGTCGAACGGGTGTGAGAATTTGGCGGCGGGGCGGGCGTCGAACAACAATCCCTGGTCGGCGAATCCGGGCACCTCATCGATCTCCACGACCGGCAGACCACCCGGCCGGATGGTGAACGCGGATTCCGGCCTGCCCGTCTCCGATTCGCCGACAGCGATCTCGCCGCGCCACGCGTCGAAGCCGCCGTCGAGCACACGGACCGAGTCGATGCCGGCCCACCTCAGCAGCCACCACGCCCGTGCCGGTGCGGCAGAGCGCGGCGTTCCATAGACGACGACCTCGGTGTCGGAGTCGATTCCCCACCGTCGGACCGTCTTCTCGAAGTCTGCGGGGTCAGGCAGCGGACGCTTGCCATTACGGCCCGTGCTCGTTCCGGCGAGATCGCGGTCCACATCAACGAAGACGGCGCCGGCGATGTGCGCAGCCCGGTAGGCCTCAGGGTCGGGCCGGTCCTCCTCGGCGACGAAGCGAACGTCCAGCACCACGGTCTGCGGCCGGCGGGCGAGTTCCTCGGCGTCGATCAGGTGAGCCGAGCGCGCCGTGTCACCCATCAGTTTTCTCCTCACTCTGAACGTGCCTGTTCCCGAGTTATGTTTCATAACATTGCGAGCGGCACGCGGGGTCGGGAAAAACTACGCCTGACGCAAACTCGCCCGACTTATTCTCGTGGCAAGGGAAATTATGGACGGTCGCCCGCAAAGCTCCTTAATGTGCTTGCACAGCAATGGTTTTGTATCAATTGCGAAGTGACACAAAAGGAGCGTGATGGCTCTCATCACCCGCAGCATCGTCTCGGTCGAGGAGCTCGATGCCGGCCTCGGCGACCCGAACCTGGCCGTCATCGAGGTCCATGCCACCGCTCCCGAGCGCGCACTCATTCCCGGCGCGCGGCCTGTGTACTGGAAGGACCTCGCCTGGCATCCGCTCGAGCGGGAGCTCGCCACCGGAGCGGAGCTGTCCGCGCGGCTGTTCCGTCTCGGCGCCGGCGAAGGGTCGCGCATCGTTCTGGCCGGCGACCCGACGCAGTTCGCCGCCTACGTGCTGTGGGCGCTGCGCGTCCGCGGATACGACGACATCGCCTATCTGGACGGGGGGTTGGAGGCATGGCGGGCATCGGGTGCCGACTCCGACCGCACCGTGGAACGGGTCGCCCCCCGCTCACCTCTGCCGGTTCCCGAACCCACCGCCGAGCACGAGAGGCTGCGCATCGGCCGCGACGACGTGCGCGCGCTGCTGGATCGCGACGACGTCGTGATCGTGGATTACCGCACCCCCGAGGAGTACAGCGGCGCACGGGTCAGCGGACCGAACGCCCCTCTCGACCACGGCGCCGAACGGCACGGTCGGATTCCCGGCGCCCGGCACCTGTTCTTCCGCGACCTGCTCGACGCCCACGGGCGGCTGCGGGACCGTGCTGAACTGCAGCGCATTGTCAGCGAGAAGATCGGTGCCACAGACAATCTCGTGATCAACTACTGCCGACTTTCGCACCGCTCGACACTGGGTTGGATCGCGCTGTCCGAGGTGCTCGGCATCGACAACGTCCGTGTCTACGACGGCTCCTGGACCGAGTGGGGCAGCATCGTCGGCTTCCCCATCGAAAAATAGCGGCGCGACAACGAAAGAACCACATGAGCTTTCCTCACGATTCGATCACCCTCAATCTCAACCTGATTCCCGGCGGTGTGTTCCCCGGAGCATGGCGCGCAGGAGACGGCGACGCCCACCAGTACTCGAGCCTCGAGCACTACATCGAGGTCGCCAAAATCGCCGAACGCGGGCTGTTCGACGCCGTGTTCCTCGCCGACACCCCGGTATGGCGCTACCGAGGTGAGTACCGCCCTTTCCGCGGTTTGGATCCGACACTGGCTTTCGCCGCCGTGGCCCAGCACACATCCCACATCGGTCTGGTCGCCACCGGTTCCAGTTCCTACAACTCTGCCTACAACCTCGCGCGGCGCATCTCCACACTCGACCACATCAGCAGCGGCCGTGCGGCCTGGAATATCGTTGCCACCAACGGTGACGACGTGGCACGCAACTTCGGCCGGGACCAGGGGCTCGATCACGACGCCCGATACCGCCGGGCGCACGAGTTCGTCGAGGCCGTGCTGGCACTCTGGGACGGCTGGGCCGACGACGCCTGGGTCGCCGACCGCGCCACCGGCACGTATGTCGACGAAAAGCGGATCAGGGCAGTCGATTACACCGGCGAATTCATCAATGCCGCCGGACCGCTGCCCTTGCCGCGTTCTCCCCAGGGACATCCGGTCCTGGTCCAGGCCGGTTCCTCGCCGGACGGAATCGGCCTGGCATCGAGGTTCGCCGACGCCGTGTACACCGTGCAGCCGACGATCGAATCGGCCATCGCGTTCCGCGACACCGTGCGGGAGCGGGCCCGGGGCTGGGGCCGCGACCCTGACACGATCCGTGTGCTTCCCGGTCTGATCACCCTCGTCGCTCCCACCGAGGCCGAGGCCCGTGCGCGCGAGATCGAACTGCGCGAACTGCACACCGAACATTTCGCGATCAACGCGCTGGCACTGCAGATCGGCGTTCCCGTCGAGGCGCTCGATCTGGACCGGGAATTGCCATGGGATCTGGTTCCGGCCGACGGTGAACTCGGCGCGCAGGGAGGGCATTTCGCCGCACTGATCGGCACGGCGCGGCGCGAGCGGTACACCGTGCGGCAGATCCTGGCCCGTCAGGGTGGTGGGTTGACTCATGTCACCGCGATCGGTGCGCCCGAACAGGTCGCCGACCAGATCGAGACCTGGGTGAAGGCCGGTGCCGCCGACGGCTTCAACATCATGGCCGCGCAATTACCGGACGTGGCAACCGAGTTCGTGGATCACGTGGTGCCACTGCTGCAACAACGAGGTGTGTTCCGCACCGAGTATCCAGGGTCCACGCTGCGCGACACTCTGGGTCTGGAGCGCCCCGACGACGGCTTCGACGGTCACGTCGCTTCCGGTAAGAGCTTGCACACGGTGGGGGAGGCCGCGTTCGGCTGACCGCCTGACGCGATCACGATGACGCTCCTCGAGACCACACACGCAGGCCTGCCGGTTCCCACGGCTCTTCCCGCGCCACATGTGCGACACACCGGCCGTTGGTCAGGACTGGCTTTCCAATTGCGCTACATCGGCGAGAAAATCTTCGCCGCGGCAGTCGTGTTGTGGTTGGCCGCGTCCGCAGCCTTTCTGGCCGTCCACCTGTCTCCCGGGGACCCCGTCACGCTGCTGATGGGTGAATTCGACACCCCCGCACTCCGCGCGGCCATCGAAGCCCAATGGGGCCTCGACAAGCCTCTGATGGTGCAGTATCTCGACTTCCTGGTTCGCCTGCTCCACGGCGACTTCGGGACGTCCTATGTGCAACGAGTGCCGGTCAGCGACATCCTGTTCGGGCATCGTCTGATCGCCAGTGCACAACTCACCTGCACGGCCACGTTGATCGCCGTCACGGTGGCGCTGCTGGTCGCCCTGTCCACCGCGGGACGGCGCGGCGTGGGTGCTCGGATCACCTACCTGGGTGAGTTGACGTTCGCGTCCATCCCGACGTTCTGGCTGGGAATCGTGTTCATCACGGTGCTGTCGTTCCAACTCGGGCTCTTCCCGGTGGTGGGAGGCAGCACGGCCGCGAAGCTGATCCTGCCCAGCCTCACCCTGGGTCTGCCGCTGGCCGCGGTGCTATCGCAGGTTCTTCGCGAAGGCATCGAACGGTCGCTGGAACAGCCTTACGCCGTGAGCGCGGTGGCGCGCGGCATCTCACCGTGGCGCCTGAAGGTGCGTCACGGTCTGCGGCATGCGCTGATTCCGGCTGCAACCCTTGCCGGCTGGTCGGTCGGCGGCATGCTCACCGGCACCGTCATCGTCGAGCAGGTGTTCGGCCGGCCCGGCATCGGGCAGGCCACCGTCGTCGCCGTCACCCGCCAGGACGTACCCGTGGTGCTGGGCATCACGCTGCTCGCAGTTGCGCTGTACGTGGCGGTCAACACCGTCGTCGACATCCTCTATCTGTGGATCGACCCCCGGTTACGAGTGGGATGAGCTCGATGGCAACCACTTTCGCATTTCCGGGCCGATCCCTGTCCTCGGGGTTGACCCGATTCCGGCGTCCCGGCGTGCTCGTCGCCGTCGCCGTTCTCGCTCTACTCCTGCTCGCCGTTGCCGTTCCGGGGTTGTTCACCGGGCGGGACCCGCTGGCCAGCGACATGTCCAACGCCCTTGCCGCGCCGAGTCTGGAACACGTCTTCGGAACCGATCACCTAGGGCGCGACGTGTGGTCCCGCGTCGTGCACGGAGCGCGCTACTCCATCCTCATCGGGGTGGCCTCCACCGCCATCGGTGTGGTGATCGGTGTGGTTCTCGGACTGATCGCCGGAGTTTCCCACCGGCGCGTCGACGAGGCGATCTCGCGGGTCTTCGATGCCCTGGGTGCCTTCCCCGACCTGTTGTTCGCGCTGATGCTGATCACGCTGATCGGGCCCGGCACGACGAACGTCATCGCCGCGATCGCGATCGCGTCGGCTCCGCGGTACGGACGCGTCGTCCGCGCCGAAACGCTGCGGGTGCGCGAGTCCGACTATGTGGCGCAGTCTCGGCTCGCCATCTCGTCGGCGATGCGGCGCACAGTCCGCCATGTGTTTCCCAATGCGCTCGGCACCGTTCCTGTTCTCGCGACGCTGGGTGTGGGTACCGCGATCATCGGTGCTGCGGGACTGAGCTTCCTGGGTTTCGGACCCACCCCGCCGCTACCCGAATGGGGCTCGATGCTCTCCGACGCGCGGCAGGACCTGCGCCTGGCGTGGTGGGTCGGGTTCTTCCCCGGGGCGTTCATCACCCTCACCGTCGTGAGCGTCTCGGTCGCCGGTCGTCATCTGCAACGCCGCTTCGAACGAAGGGCCCAGGCGTGAAGACCTCCGCGGACGATCTCCTAGTGGACGTCACGGGCCTGACGGTGGCTTTCGACAGCGTCCGGAACGACGACGGGTCGCCGCTGGAGGTGGTGGCTGACATCGACCTACACATCCACCGAGGCCGCATCACGGCGATCGTCGGCGAATCCGGTTCTGGGAAGTCGGTGACCGCCCGCAGCCTCGTCGGTCTCGCCGGCGACGGAAGCCGAACCACCGCAACGACTCTGAACATCCTCGGGGTCGACGCCCGGTCCTACACCGAGCCCGAGTGGCGTGCGGTCCGTGGCGCCCAGGTCGGGTTCGTGCTCCAGGACGCGTTGACGTCGCTCGACCCGCTGCGCACCGTGCAGGCGGAGGTGAGCGAGGCGCTGAACGTCCCGCGCAAGACGCGCACCGACGCCGTCGAGTCGCTCCTGGCCTCGGTCGGTATCCCCGACCCGTCGTACCGGCGGCGCAACTATTCGCACCAGCTGTCGGGCGGCCTGCGTCAACGCGCGCTGATCGCGTCGGCGCTCGCCGGGCAGCCCGACGTGCTCATCGCCGACGAGCCGACGACCGCGCTCGATGTCACCGTGCAGGCGAGAATTCTGGCCCTACTGCGCGAACTCGCCGATGACGGCAGAGGCATCCTGCTGATCAGTCACGATCTCGCGGTCGTGTCCGAGATTGCCGACGACGTGCTGGTCATGCACCGGGGCAGCATCGTCGAACAGGGCCCCGTCGGCGAGGTGATCGGTACCCCGCGCCACGACTACACCCGCGCTCTGGTGGCCGCGGTTCCCGGGCGCGCGACGCGCGGCCGCCGCCTCAGCGACCCGGACACGCCGGCCCCGCCTCCGGTGGCGGTCGGCCCGGACACCGTCGTCGCGGCCGTCGGGTTAGGCAAGTACTACCGGCGCCACCGCCGAGAAGAGTTCGCCGCCGCCGCCGATGTCAGCTTCACGATCCAGCGGGCCGAGATCGTGGGTCTGGTCGGAGAATCCGGTTCGGGCAAGTCGACGATCGCGCGCATCGTGACCGGACTCACCCCCACGGACACCGGCTATCTGGAGATCGGCGGACGGCGCTGGACGGGACGCCGCGGCCATCAACCCCCACGGCTGGGCGCCGTGCAACTCGTCGCGCAAGACTCGATCGCATCCTTCGATCCTCGCTTCACCGTGCGGGAGATCATCGACGAGACCGTCGCCGTGGTGCAGCCGTCGAAAGACAAGCGCGAGGCGCGGATTCGGGAACTTCTCGACCTGGTCCATCTGCCCGAAACGGTGATCGACCGGCATCCGCGATCACTTTCCGGCGGCCAGCGCCAACGCGTGTCGATCGCGCGGGCCCTCGGATCGGATCCGGAACTGCTGGTGTGCGACGAAGCTGTATCCGCGCTCGATGTCTCCATCCAAGCGCAGATCCTCGACCTATTGCTCGAGATTCGCGCTTCGCGAAAGACCGCTCTGCTGTTCATCTCCCACGACATCGGCGTCGTACATCACGTCGCCGACCGCGTGCTCGTGATGTACCGGGGTCGCGTAGTGGAAGAGGGCACCGCCGACGAGGTGTTCGACGCCCCGCGTGACTCCTACACCCGCGCGCTTCTCGCGGCGGTGCCCGCCCTGTGACCTGTCCACGTTCCTGACCAACCCCCCACCCGCCCCGCGGGCCGCGCACGCTGCGCGGCTCCCACGAGATGGAAACACTGAGATGAGACACCAACGACCGTCACGAACCGTCGTCCTGCGCTGGGCCGCCTTGGCGCTGGCCGCACTCCTGACGCTGTCCGCGTGCGGCAGCGACTCCGGCGGCGGATCCGCCGGCGGCGAACCCGTGCGCGGCGGCACGCTGACCGTGGCACAGTCCGACTTCCCCGAAGAAGGCCTGAACCCCCACGTCCGCGGGTGCTGCACCGAAGTGCAAGTGCTGCGCAATGTCTACGACAGCCTGGTGGCCATCGACTACGACGAGACCATCCACCCGTGGCTTGCCGAGAAGTGGGAGCGTTCTCCCGACGGGCTGGTCTACACGTTCACCCTGAAGCGGGGAGTCACGTTCACCGACGGTGAGCCGTTCAACGCCGCCGCCGTCAAGGCCAACTTCGACAAGATCACCGGCGACAAGGAGTATGCGCCGTCGACGGCCAAGAGTACGTTCCAGACGCTGAAGTCCACCGAAGTCGTCGACGACTACACGGTGCGCACCGTGCTCTCGGAACCGACAGCGAACTGGCTGAACACGTTGGCATCCCTGCAGGGCGCGCAGATCTCGCCGAAGTCCCTGAGTAAACCCGACGTCGCCGCGGGCGGTGTCGGGGTCGCAGGTACCGGCCCGTTCGTCCTCACCGAAGTGGTCCCCGGCTCCGAACTCCGCTTCACGCGGAATGACAACTACACCTCGGCGCCGGCACTGGCAGCCCATCAGGGGCCCGCCTACCTCGACGCACTGGTGGTCAAGATCGTGCCGGAGCCCAACGTCCGCGCGGGACTACTCACCTCCGGCGAGGTGGACGGCGTCGCCCAGGTGGCTCCCGCCGACATCGCCTCGTTCGACGGTGTAGACGGCTTCCAATTCGAGTCCAAGCCGTCCAACGTGTCTCCCTGGTCGCTGTACTTCAACGTCACCGGGGACAACACCAAAGACGTGCGAGTCCGGCGCGCGCTGCGCGAAGCCGTCGACCTCAACCCGATCATCGACACAGTGCTGCAGGGGAGTTCGGAGCGGGCCTGGAGCATCGTCGGCCCGCAGAGCCCGTACTACGACGCCAAATACGAGAATGCCTACGGCGGCAACGTGGACCTGGCCAACCAGTTGCTCGATCAGGCCGGATGGACGGGCCGGGACAGCGACGGCTATCGGACCAACGCTGCGGGGCAACGCCTCGTCGTTCGGCTGATCGCCACCGAGCCGAAGCCGCCGCTGTCCACCGTTCTCGAGGCCTACCAAGCAGAGCTGCGGACCAACGCCGGCGTTGCACTGGACCTTCAGTTCCGCGACGAGGGAACCGTCGACGTAGTCCGCGAGGCCAACGCCTACGAAGCCTTCCCCCGCGCCGTGGGCGGCGTCGACATCGGGGTCGTTCTGGAGAAGATCTACGAGACCGGCGGCGCCATCAACGGGCCCAAACTCGAGGATCCGGTGGTCGACGGATGGCTGGCTGACGGGCGTGGCGCCCTCGACGACACCGCGCGCAAGGACGCCTACAACAAGGTGGCTCAGTACGCATTGATCGACCAGGTCACCACGCTGCCGTTGTACACCGAACGCTACAACGCCGCGGCCACCAGTCAGGTCCACGAGATCGAACGCTGGCTGGACCCGCCCCGCGGCATGGTGAACTTCTGGGCCTACGACACGTGGAAAGACCAGTGACGAGACTGCCGGAATTCGGAATCTTCTTCCGGCTCAACGACACCGAGGCCGATCCGGTCCAGCAGTACCACGACGGCTTGGACCTGATCTCCTACGCCGAGGATCTCGGGTTGTCGACGGCGTGGATCACCTCCCACCACTTCAGATCCGACAAGGGGACGATCGCCTCGCCGCTGGTGTTCCTGGCCGCGGCCAGTCAGCGAACGCGTCGCATCAAACTCGGTGCCGGTGTCGTCGTCATCACGCTCGAGAATCCGATCCGGGTGGCCGAAGACGCGGTGATCGCCGACGCGCTGTCACGGGGGAGGCTGCAGCTCGGTCTCGGCTCGGGACTCGAGGACTGGGCGTTCGGTCCGTTCGGTGTCGACTGGGAGGACCGGTTGACGGTCTACTCCGACAAGGTCGCGCGCTTCCGGGAGGTGCTCGCCGGCGCAGATCTCGGCGGCGGCCGGCGGCTCTATCCGCCGGAGCAGGGGTTGCGCCAGCGATTGTGGCGCGTCGCCAGCGACCCCGCGCACGCGGGCGAGATCGGACGTGCCGGGGACAACCTGCTGCTGAGATCGTCGAAAGCGCTCGACTACGAGGGGAATCTACGTCGGCACAGCGAAGCCATCGACGCGTTCCGAGAGGGTGCGGGCCCACAGCAGCGGATCGCCGCCACCCGCACCGTGATCGTGGCGGAGACGACCGCCGCCGCCCGTGCACTGGCCGGACAGGCCGCCATCGACCTGCATCGTCGGAACGGAAACGGCGATCCCTGGTATGGCGACGCTGACCACGTGCGGACGCTGCTCCGCAACGACGCCGAACTCGAGCACGTCGACGAGGTGCTGCTCCAGGTCGCGCCGGCGAAACTGACGCTCGGCCAGTGGCGGGACAGTCTCGCGCGGACGGTGTCGTACGTCTTGGAACCGGAACGCGCTGCGAACCCGAACCATGCCTACGCATCCTGATCGGGGGCGACGGTGGTAACACAGCAAGTCGATGCGGTGTGGCTGGCCGACAAGCTGCGAGCCACATCGTCGAAAGACATCGGCCACGGCCTGACGCGGCTGATCGACGGGGGCGAACTCGCGCCGGGCGTACACCTCCCGACGATCCGCGACTTCGCCCGAGCGGCTGGCGTCAGCCCCGGCACCGTGGTGTCCGCGTGGAGCCGAGTGCGTGACACCGGTCGCCTGCACACACACCGGCGCGGGGGCACCGTCGTCGCCGATCTCTTCCGCGCCACCGCACCGACACCGCCCGTGGCGTGGTCGTCCATCGAGATGTCGATGGTGACACCAGATCCCGCAGTGCAACCCGACCTCGGCGCAGCTTTCGCGGCCGCTCTGGCCACCACCGGCGACCTTCACCGGCCGGAGCGGGCCTACATCACCGAGCGCCTGAGAGCCATGGTCGAGTGCGACTGGCCGTTCACCGCCGAGGCGTGGAACTGCGTGGGCGGCGGCACCGAAGCGGTGGTGCTGGCGACCGCCGCCGCCGCCGGGGGCGGACCCGTGGGCGTGGAGGAACCGGTCAGCCCCGGTTATCTCGACATTCTGCGCCAGCTCGGGATCGACGCCCACGGCATCGAAGCTGACGCAGAAGGACCTACCGTCGAGTCGGTCGTCGATGCTGTCCGTCGCGGCGCGGCCGCGCTGATCCTGCAACCCAGCGGCGCCTACGCCGTCGGTGGAGCGCTCAGCATTCGCCGTGCGGGGGACGTGGCGTCGGCCGTCGCGTCGGTCGCTCCGAACACGTGGATCGTCGAGGACGACAGCGCCGGACCGCTCGCGACGTCCGTGCCGGCGTCCGTGGGCGCCCACCTACCCGATCGCGTCCTTCGGATTCGCAGCTACTGCAAGGCCTTCGGGATCGATCTGCGCAGCGCCGTCCTGGGGGGCAGCGCCGAGCTGATCGACCGAACAGTCCGGTTGCGTAGCTTCGGCATGGCGTCCAACAGCCGCATCATGCAGAACGCGCTGGCGCATCTGCTCGAGGATTCGGCGACCGAGCTGCTCGTCACCCGTGCCCGTGGCCGCTATCGTGCGCAACGACGGGCATTGCTGAAGGCTTTCGCCGACGTCGGGCTGCACGCCTCGGCGAGCAGCGACGGTTTCGTGGTGTGGGTTCGCGTGCCGGACGAGACCACTGCCCTGATCAACCTCGCCAGGCAGGGCATTGTGGCAGCCGCCGGATCGAAGTCGTTCCTCAGTGATGGGGACGGTCTGCTTCGCTTCTCGATCCTGCAACTGCCGGCCGAGCGTGCCGGTGAACTGGCCGAGGCGGTGCGGGGCGCTGTCGACTCCGCCGCGCGCGAATACTTCGACTGATCGAATCTGCGTGCGTCGATAGGGTGCGCACCGATGTCAGGGGTAGCAGATTGGTCGCGTGCGGCTTTCGCCGCCGAAAGGAGTTCGTATGAGCGACAACATCTATCGGGTCGTCGAGATCGTGGGCACGTCATCGACGGGCATCGATGACGCGATCACCAACGCCATCGCCAGGGCGTCGGAGACGTTGCACGGCCTCGATTGGTTCGAGGTGACCACCATCCGAGGTCATCTCGCCGACGGCGCTGTTGCCCACGTCCAGGTGGCATTGAAGGTCGGATTCCGGCTCGACAGTACCGATCAACAGCATTGACTGCGATCAGAACTGCACGCCGCGCGTCAGCGCTCCGTCCACCACGAGATTGGTGCCGGTGATGAAGCTGGCGGCCGAGCTGCTCAGGAACACCACCGCGTTGGCGACCTCCTGCGGCGTGGCCATTCGGCCAGTCGGGTTCAGCGCGAGCGCCTCGGCGAACAACGCGGGATTCTCCGCCTCGATCGTCGGCCACACCCCGCCGGGAAAGTAGGTGTTGCCGGGGCTGACGGAATTCGCGCGCACGCCCTGGGCGGCCAGCTTGTGCGCCACCCCCTGCGTGTAGTGGATGATCGCCGCCTTCATGGTCCCGTACGGCCCGGCCGCGAAATCGACCTCGCGGCCCGACACGCTGGAAATCGTGACGACGGAACCGGATTCGGCTTTCAGCAGGTGCGGCAGCGCCGCGTCGACCAGACCGATCGTACCCATGAGATCGACCTCGAATGTCGTGCGCCAGTTCTCCGCCGACTCACCGATCGCCAGCGCGCTGACGTTCGCGACCACCCCGTCAAGACCGCCGAACGACTCGGCCGTCGCGTTCACCCACGTCGTCAACGCCGCTGTGTCACCCACGTCCACGACCGAACCCACAGCGCTCTCGCCGAATTCCTGCTGTGTGTCGGCGACGGCTTCGGGTGTGCGTGCGCAGTAGGCGACGCTGGCGCCCTCGGTGAGCAGACCCTCCACGACCGCACGGCCGATGCCGCGGGTTCCGCCGGTGACCGCGAAGCGCTTCCCCGCCAGCCCGAGATCCATGCGGTGTCCTCCTAGTAGTTGACGGTCCCTAAACCGTTGGCAGCCGAGCGCATTTCGTTGTGTACGCCGCCGAAGGCCGCCGCGCCGGGCAACAGTCGCTTGTCGATCTTGGTGACCGAACTGTAGTTCGTGTCGACGACGTTGGCGATCGGTGCGAGCGATATCTGGGTCAGCAGCTGGTAGGCGTCGAGACGGTCGAGGTCATAGAGCTCCCCGAGCCAGGTGATCATCTCCACCTGGCCGGCGCGCCACGCCTCCTCCAGTGGGCGGCCCGAGCCCACGCACATCAGATGCGTGTCGGTCTCGATGCGCGGCCACACCGGTCCGCCGCCCTTCACCAGCCCGACGATCGCGGTCACGTTCATCGCGCCCTCGACCGCGGTGCCGCAGGACTCGCCCTCGCCCTGTCGGTAGTGCCCGTCGCCGAGGGAGAACAAGGCGCCGGGCACGTTGACCCGCAGGTAACAGGTGGCGCCCGCCGCCATCTCCGGGGTGTCCATGTTGCCGCCGAACACGTCGGGCACCAGCGAGGTTCGGACCTCGCGGCGGGCCGGTGCGACACCGACGGTGCCCAGCATCGGGTTGGCGGGCAGCGCGAGATCGAAGTCGCTGCCCTGCGCGGAGAACCCGACCGTGCCTGCGGCGGAGTCGTACTCGTAGATGTACGTGCGCTCGGGCAGCGGGTCCTGCAGCGTCGGGCTGGCCGGAACGCTGGTCAGCCCGCCGAAGAACGGGATCAGCGTCGACGCACCCCAGGTGCGCGCGGGCGTCAGGTCGACGAGGTGGACGACGAGCGTGTCTCCGGGTTCGGCGCCCTCGATCCAGAAGGGTCCTGTCTGCGGGTTGAGGTCTTCGGTGTCCAGAGCGGTGGTCGCGACATCCGCTGCGCTCGTGATGCGGCCCCCGTAGGCGTCCTCGGTCCACAGCGTCAGCACCGTCGGAGGCGTGAGCCGCAGGACGGGTGCCGCGCCGCCGAACGTGTACGCCATCTGGTCGGCGGTCGGGATGAAAGTGACGTGATCCATGCCCGCCATACTCGTCCGGCGCACCGCGTCCCGCCATACGATCGAGGCATGGCCGAGGACATGAGCGGTGAACGCAGCTTCAACCAGCGGACCATCGACGAGTTCCGAGCCAACGGCGGCAAGGTGGGCGGCCAGTTCGAGGGTTTCCCGCTGCTGCTACTGACCTCTTCCGGCGCCAAGAGTGGCGAGCAACGCGTGAACCCGGTGGCGTACTTCGAGTTCGACGGGGCGCTGTACGTCGTCGGATCCGCGGCCGGCCGCGATCGAGATCCCTCGTGGGCGTTCAATATTCGCGCGCACCCTGAGGCGCAGGTCGAGATCGGTTCCGATCCGCCGCGGCCGGTGAGGGCGCGCGAGCTGCCGCGCGAGGAGCGCGATCGCCTCTACCCTCGGGTGGTCGAGCAGGCGCCCGGGTTCGGCGACTACGAGAAGCAGACCGAGCGCATCATCCCGATCTTCGAGCTGGTCCCGCACCTCGAGTGATCAGCGCGGCGCCGGTGCCGGCGGGGGCGGCGGCAGGGGTGCCGGCGGCGGTGGCGGAGGCGGCGGGGTCAGCAGGCGCACGATGTCCGGCTTCATCGCCTGCAGCTGCGCACCCCAGTACCCCCAGCTGTGGGTGCCGTTGGGCGGAAAGTTGAAGATCGCGTTGCGCCCGCCGGCCGCGAGGTACTTGTCGCGGAACTCTTTGTTGGTCGCGATCGTGATCGTCTCCAAAGAACCTGCGCTGAGGTTGATGCCCAGATCCGTTCCGGTGTCGAGGTCGGAAGCGACACCGTTGCCGCAGTAGATCCACAGCGCGGTGCGGTTGGCGACGAGCCGGTTGATGTTGAGCATCGGATCGGCCCGCAGCCAGGCCGGCGAGCCGGACGGACCCCACATGTCGTACGAATCGAAGCCGCCGGCGTCCTGCATCGCGATGTCGATCAGCGGCGGCCAGAACTTCTGTGACGGCGCCAGATATCCCGACAGCGAGGCCGCGAACTTGAACTGACGCGGGTAGTAGGCCGCCATCGTCAATGCCGCACCACCTGACATCGACAGCCCGACAACCGCATTGCCGAACGGATCCTGACCGCGGTTGGCGGCGAGCCACGTCGGCAGCTCGTTGGTCAGGAACGTCTCCCACTTGTAGGTCAGCGTCCCGTTGCGGTTCTTGGCCGGCCGGTACCAGTCGGCGTAGAAGCTGGACTGCCCGCCGACGGGCATGATGACCGAGACACCGGACTGGTAGAACCACTCGAATGCGGCGGTGTTGATGTCCCAGCCGTTGAAGTCGTCCTGGGCGCGGAGCCCGTCGAGAAGCAGCACCGAATGCGGCCCGCCACCCTGGAATTCGACGCGGATCGTGCGGCCCATCGACGGCGACGGGACGTCGAGCTGTTCGATCGGCAGGCCCTCGCGGGAGAACGCGTGCGCCTGCGGGGTGATGGTCGGTGGGGTGATGGTCAATGCGGTCGCCGCGAGCAGCGCCGCCACGGCGACGCGACGCAGTCGCTGGCCCAAGGAGATCACGCGCGCGAACCTATTCGCGATCTCGACGCGGCACCCGGGGGCGCGCTCGGCAGTGACCGGGTTGTTATCGATCCGCGATTTCGGCGTGTTCGTCGCCGCTCAGCGACGACAAGCACGCCGAGATCGCCACCGGGCCTTGTGCCATGAAACGCGGTGTGTGACCGCGGTGTTCGTCGGCGGCATGCACGGTGAACGGATGCAGGACGTACATGTCGCCGGGCTCACCGGTGGCGTACCGCACGGGCCGTGACGCGCTCGCGGCGTCGACGAGGGCGCCGGCCGTCACCGCGTCGAGCGGCTCGTCCCCGAGCACGCGTGCCGTGTCGTGGTGGGACCCGACCCGGATGCGCGTCGGCGCGTCGTCGATCGAGACCTCGGACAGCAACGTCAGCACCAGCAGCGTGCGCGGCCGGCTGGTCACGCACCAGACACCGTCCTCGCCGGGGGTGTTCAGGTCGATGTGCCAGCCACGGTCTTCGGCGGGCGGGTGCACCGGGAAGCGAACGGGGATGTTGCCGAGCGCGCCGCGGGGGAGCCACCCACCCTCACCGCAGATCGCATCGAGGGCGGTGGCCAGGCGGGCGCTGCGGACCAGTTCACCGAAGGGCCCCTCGCCGGTCAGGTCGGCGGTCCACACCACCGGTTGGGTCCAGTCCGCGGGTTCCCGTGTGACGCCGAGCCGTTGCCACAGGAGCTCCCGCGCGGCGTCGGCGGCTGCGCGGGGCGCGGCCTGCTCGAGTCTGAGGTAGCCGTCCGCAGTGAAGGTGTCGAGATCGGCCATTCCGGGAGAATGGCACAGGTTCCACGCGGCCTGCCATCGGTTTTCCGCTCAGCGGCGTGCGCTGAGGAACCCGACGAGCGCCACCGCCGCGGCGCACACCATCGCGATACCCAGCGGTGTCGCAGTGTGCTCACCGCCGAGTCCCACGAGCGGCGACACCACGGCCGCGAGCCCGAACTGCGCGGCACCGAGCAGCGCTGACGCGGTGCCCGCGGCCCTGGGCGCGGCGGACAACGCCAACGCGGTGGTGTTGCCGAACACCAGGCCCATGCCCGCGACGGCGAAGAACAGCGGCAGCGACAGCCAGCCCGCGGCAACGCCGGAGATCGCGATCGCCAGCACCGCGACGCTGGCGGTCGAGATGACGGCGAGGCCGGCACCGGCGAGCGTGCGCGGCTCGACGCGCGCGGCCAGCCGTGCGCTCGTGGCGCTCATCAGCAACAGGCCCAGCGCGTTCACCCCGAACATCGCTCCGTACTGCGCCGAGCTGAGCCCCATCATCGTCTGGTAGACGAACGGTGAGGCCGAGATGTAGGCCATCATCGCCGCGAACGCGAAGCCGAATGTCACCAGATGCCCGAGGTATTCGCGGCGGGTCAGGTCCCGCAGCGGGGAGCCTTGGGTGGCCTTGTTCGCCTGCAGCGCGGCGCGACGTTCCTCGGTGTGGGTCTCGCGGATCACCACCAGCGCGGCGACGAGCATGGCGACGACGAGGGCCAGGATCACCGCGAGCGCTCCGCGCCACCCCAGCGGCTGTACCAGGAAGCCGCCCGCCAGCGGGGCGGCGATCGGGGCGATGCCGCCCACGATCATCATCAGGCTGAATGCGCGAGCCGCGGCACGTCCCGTGGCCAGATCCGAGATGATCGCCCGGCCGATCACCATGCCTGCCGCACCCGTCAGGCCCTGCGCGAGCCGCGCCGCGACCAGTACCTCGATGGTGGGGGCGAGGACAGCGACGACACTGGCCAGCACGCACACCGCGGCGCCCAGCACCAGAGGCTTGACGCGCCCGTAGCGATCCGAGAGCGGACCGAACACCAGCTGGCCCGCAGCAAGGCCGACGAGAAACGCGGTCAGCGTGAGCTGCACGTTCGTCGGAGAGGTGTGCAGGTCGTCGACCATCTGGGGGAAGGCCGGCAGGTAGAGGTCGGTGGCGAACGGCGCGACGGCCGACAGCAGGGCGAGCGTGACGAGCAGCCCGACGGTGATCTGTGGCGGGGTCTGGCGGCGCGCCGTCGTGTCGACGGTGGAGGTCATGGGGTTCTCCAAGTAGTTATCAGAAGATAGTTATCATTTAATAAGTATCAGGTAGGGTGGATTCGTGCAAGCCAGCCCGCCCCGCGCCGAGCAACTCGCAGACCTCGCCGATGTCGTCATGGCCGTCGCGCGCGCGGTCAGGTCACAGGCCTCCGCGCACCCCGACGTCGTCGAACTGTCGGCCACCGAAATCACGGTCCTGCGCTACATCGACCAC
Source organism: Mycobacterium sp. IDUB_1 (assembly GCF_055419625.1). Taxonomy (NCBI): domain Bacteria; kingdom Bacillati; phylum Actinomycetota; class Actinomycetes; order Mycobacteriales; family Mycobacteriaceae; genus Mycobacterium; species Mycobacterium sp. IDUB_1. The sequence goes on from NZ_JBVAYA010000001.1 coordinate 1,756,631, forward strand.
CACCCCGACGTCAGCGCCGGCGCCGTCGCCGCCGGAACGGGCTTGCAACGCAGCAACCTGAGTCGGGCATTGCGCGACCTCGAGGCCAAGGAGCTGGTGCGTCGATCGGCTGACCCGACCGACAGCAGACAGGTCGTCTTGCGGTCGACCCGCCGCGCCGAGGAGAACCTGGCCCGGCTCCGCTCGATCTGGGCGCGCCTCGTCGGCGATGCGCTCGATGCGACGGGGCAGGAGTACGACGTCCCCGCGGCGCTGACGCTCCTGCGTGCGCTGGAACGCGAACTCGACGCGCTCGCGCGATGAACCCATTCCGCCGCCGGCGAATCAGCGTTCCTGTCGCCCGTTTCGATGCCGACGCCGACCGTTGGCGCGGTGTGGACGACCACGGATCGATCGCATCTCATCAGCTGACGGTCGCGACGTTCAACATCTGGTTCAACGAGCTTCACCGTGAGCAGCGCTACCGCGCGATCGCCGACCTGCTCTCCGCAGAAACCCCCGACGTGATGGTGTTCCAGGAGGTGACCCGCTCGGCGCTCGCTGTATTCCTTGCCCAGCCGTGGATCCGGGAAGGCTATCGTCGCGCCGCGGTGGTCGGCGACCACAACTACGGGATGCTCATGCTCTCGCGGCTCCCGGTGCGCCGATGCACCTACACACGGTTGCCCAGTCGCCTGTCCCGGGGCTACCTGGCGGGTGAATTCACCGTCAACGGAAGCGATCTGACGATCGTGTCCGTACACCTCGAAAGCGGTAAGACGGCTGCGCAATTGCGCGCGCACCAGATGTCGAAGCTGTGGCGCGCATTCGGTGACGACCGCGACGTCGTGATGCTGGGCGACTTCAACATGCGTGACGACGAGAGCCGTGCGCTGGACCCGCGGTATCGAGACGTGTGGCCGCACCTGCGGCCGGACGACCCGGGGTTCACCGAAGACACCGCGATCAATCACATGCGCTACGACATGAAGAACAAGCACCGCCAGGTGCGGTTCGACCGGGTCCTGCTCACGGGGCCGGCCTGGCAGGCCGTCGACATCGGCCTGCTCGGCCGCGACCCGATCGCGCCCTCGTTGCTGAGGATCTTCCCGTCAGACCACTTCGGGGTGCTGTGCCGGCTCGAGGCACAACCGGTCGCCGCGGTCGCCGCGGTCGCCGACGACCGTCGACGATGGCTTCGTCGGACTATGCGCGAAAATTCGCGTTGATCCGCTGCTGCAGATAGTCTTTCGCGCTGATTGCCGGATACTTCGCGCGGGGGCCTTCGATGGTCACTTCGCTGTTGGCCTGGGCGAAGAACGCGATGCTGTATCGCGCGGCTCGGTCATCAAACGGGCCGGGACTCTTGACGCGGTGGAAGTTCGACGGCAGCAGGTCGTCGCTCCAGCGCATCAGCATGTCGCCGATGTTGCAGGTGATCGCGTCCTCGGACGGATGCACCGACGTCCACTGCTGGGCGTCGCGCTCCTTGCCGGGGCAGACCTGCAGCCCGCCCTGCCCCTCGCGCTGGAAGAGCAGTGTCAGGCAGTCGAAGTCGGTGTGTGCTCCCGCGCGCCACACCCCGGTCAGATCCGCCTCGGCCGGCAACGCGAAGTAGTGCAGCAGCCGCAGCGTGCTCTGGTAGGTCGGCGACGCCGGGTCATGCGCGCGGGTGAAGAACTCGCGATCGAAACCCAACTTGCCCGCGAACAACGACAGGAGTTCCATCGCGAGCTTCCAGCACCGATGCTCGAAATCGAGCATCGTGGACCGGAAGCCGGCCAACTCCTGGTCGGTGGGCCACAGGTCGTCCATGTTGGACAGCGTCACCTGATAGGACTCCTTCTGGTCGGGCACCCCCACCGACGGCCGGATCTGAGTGAGCTGTTCCCAGCCCGAGTTGAACCGCTTCGGTCTGCGGGCCTTGACGCCCTCCGGAAGTGCGAAGAACCTCTCGGCCATCGCGAACGCACTGCGCACCACCTCGAGGTCGATGCCGTGGTCGACGACCTGGAAGAACCCGATATCGGTTGCGGCGCTCCATATTTCGTCCGCGATAGCGTCCCGGCGTGATTCCAGGTCTGATAGAGATATGCGCCGCACCTCCCGGTCGCTCTCGGTGCCCATCGCCCCCATCGCCCGTTCCCGCTGCAGTTCGGTCATGTCGGCGGCGGTGTCGTGTGACTCCACAGTGTGTGACATCGGTGATCCTCCGGTCAGTTGGCAGCGATCGACGGATCGCTGAATCGGTTGGTGAACAGGTCAGCTCCGGTCATGCCCGCGGGGACGACATTGCCCGTCTTCGCCAGCACTGCACGGAGGTCTTCGACGTTGCGCTCGACGCGGGCCTCGTCGTACACGCCGAATGCGCCGTTGTCCTCGGCGGCCAGGAGGCCTTTCTCCACCAGCAGTGCGGCGCTGAACGCCGCCTCGCCCGCCGAGTACGGCGAGTAGGTGTCGTCCTTGGAGACCACGTCGACGATCGTCGCGTTCGCCGCTTCCGGTGACGCCGCGTAGTCGACGCCGGCCTGCTGGATGATCGGCACCAGCTTCTTCAGGCACGGCGACAGGCTGTCGAGCTTGTCGGCGCGCACCGACATGTTCGACGCATAGATGTCGTAGCCGACGTCTTTGATCAATCCGTAGGCCACCGGCTTGTTCCAGGCGGGGGTGTCGTGCTCATAGGTGTAGGGCTCGGAGTTGGCGAATCCCTGCTGCGCCAACGTCGGATCGCCGACGAACCGCGCCGGCGCGCCGTCGTAACTGGTGTCGATCTGGGTGGCCTTCAGCATGCCCTTGGCCACCATCCACTGCGGGAAGATCTGGTCCTTGGACACGACCACGGTGGCGTCGGTCTTGCCGATGTCGGCGACCGTCTGCCACTCGGGATGACTGGCTGGATCCCACATCAGGATCGCCGGGCTGTACTTCAGCAGCGGGGTGACACCGACGACAGGCTGGTCGGCGGCGGCGGCGATCAACTGGTCGCCGTGCACGACGCCCATGGTCAGCGAGTCGTCGACGTAGAGCTGTGAGGGCACCGACTGGAATCCGATCGCCGGACCGCCTGACTTTAGTGTGAGGTCGACGCCGGTGTCCTTACCGCCCGCCACCAGCGGCCCGGTGACCGATTTCTCCTCGGTGTCCACCCGGTATCCCGGGCCCAGCATGGTGAACAGCGCACCCATGTCGGACTGCGGTTGCCACTGCAGCTGGATGCCGACGTTCGCCGGGCACACACCGGCCAGCTGCTGACCCTCCGGCGCCGATTCCAGCGTGGATTCGGGCCGGGTGTCCTCGGTGCCATAGGCGCAGGCGCTCAGCGCCACGGCACAGGTTGCGGCGGCGACCGCCTTCCGCAGGGGTGACGAAAACATGGGGCTCCTCGATAGCGTGGGGTGGACGGGCGTCGCCAATCCGCGTGGAGCGTCGGGCGGCGGTTGAGTGATTACATGCAATCACAAAACTGCGCCCGCGGTCCTGACGATCCCGCAAAGATCGGTGCTCTCGGGGCGCTCAACTGGACATTTGCCGAGAACTTCGAAAAGTTCTTACACGTGGTTCACGCGACGAAACGTCGTCGTAATACATGTAATCGACTCTTAGGCGGCATATAAAACGTTCTTGCTACATGTAGTCGAGATGAATGGCCAACCCGGGAGTCCTCGTGGAACCGACCCAGACCTTGCCCCGTGACGGGGCGGACGTCGCCCAACCGTCGCCACCGATCGTTTTCGCCGGCGTCTCAAAGCGTTTCGACACCGGCACCGTGGCGATCGAACACGCCGACCTGACGATCGGCGACGGCGAGTTCGTCGCGGTCGTCGGGCCGTCTGGGTGCGGCAAGTCGACGCTCCTGCGGATGGCCGCCGGGCTGGAAGACCCGACGTCCGGATCGGTCGTCGTGAACACCGAGTCGGTCGGTTTCATCTTCCAGGAACCGACGCTGTTGCCATGGCGCTCGGTGCGCGCCAACGTCGAGCTGTGCGCCGAACTGGGTGGAGCCGATCGCAGCCAGACGAAAGAGATTGCAATGGAGTCCATTTCGGCTGTCGGGCTGGAGCAGTTCGCCGACCAACTGCCGAAAACCCTCTCCGGCGGCATGAAGATGCGTGTCTCGATCGCGCGTGCGCTGACGCTCTCGCCGGACGTGCTGCTCTTCGACGAGCCGTTCGGCGCTCTCGACGAGATGACACGCCTCGACATGCAGGTGGAACTGCAACGTCTGTACGCGCACCGTGGCTTCACGTCGATGATCGTCACCCACTCGGTCTCCGAGGCGGTCTATCTGGCCAGCCGAGTCGTGGTGATGACCCCGCGCCCGGGTCGCGTCGCCGGCATCGTCGACGTCGATTTCCCGTACCCGCGGTCGAAGGACCTGCGGTTCGAATCCCGGTACACCGACTACGTCGCCGACGTGTCGACACTCCTGCACCGGGGGGCGGCGTGACAGTCCTGGGCTCAGCACTCGACATCCCGGCCCGTCTGACGGCCAGGCGCGCATCCGGAGACGCGCCTGCTGCTCCCCGAAACGCTGGGCGCAGCAGCAGCATTCGCAGCGCCGTTCTCTATCCGCTGCTGTCGCTGGCCGTCGGGCTCGCGGCCTGGTCGGCAGTCAGCTATCTGGTGCTGGAACCGAATCGGCGGTTCATGCTGCCGCCACCCATCGACGTCGTGCGCCACTCGCTGCTCGACTGGAACCGCCTCGAACCCATGCTCGCCGCGCTGTCGGTCACCGCGCAGGTGACGCTCGTCGGCTTCGTCGTCGCCGTCGTCGTCGGTGTCGCCACCGGCGTCCTGATGTGCCAGGCGCGATGGCTGGAGAAGATCATCTACCCGTACGCCGTAGTCATCCAGGTGATTCCGATTCTCGCCATCGTCCCGCTCATCGGACTCTGGCTGGGCTACGGCATGTCGGCGCGCACGCTGGTGTGCGTCCTGATCGCGGTGTTCCCGATCATCACCAACACCCACTTCGGCATTCGATCCGTGGATCAGGGGATGCACGAGCTGTTCACCATCTCGAAGGCGTCACGCTGGGACCGGCTGGTCAAACTCGAACTGCGCGCGGCGTTGCCCGCCATCCTCACCGGGGTGCGCACCGCGGCGGGGCTCGTGGTCGTCGGCGCCATCATCGGCGACATGTTCTTCGCGAAAGGACAGCCCGGTATCGGCACACTCCTGGACGTCTACCGCGGCCGACTGCAGTCGGATGACCTGATCGCGGCGATCGTGCTGGCATCGCTGTTCGGAGTGATCGTGTTCTCCGCCATGGGCCTGGTGACCCGGCTGGCCGTCGGGCGCTGGCACGAATCCGGCCGTCAACTGTGACAATCAAGGGAGACAACATGTTCGACGTTCCCGTACTGGACGTCAGCTGCTACGTCGCCGGCGGCGACGCCGCGACCGACCACGACTGTGCAGCGGTGGCCGCCGCGCTGGACGCCGCATGCCGCGAGGTCGGGTTCATCCAGATCGTCGGACACGGCATCGACGCGGCCGCGATCGAGGGCCTGACCGCCGCCCTGGACGAGTTCTTCGGACTGCCGCTGGCGGTCAAGAGTTCTTACCGGCGCGACCCGTCGGCCAACCGCGGATACTCGCCGCCCAAGAGCGAATCGCTGGGCATGAGCATCGGGGTGTCGGTCAACCAGATGAACGACTACTACGAAGCGTTCACGATCGGCGCCGAGGCGGAGGCGTTCCTGCCTCTGGATCTGCCCGAAACCAGCTACGCGCGCAACAACTGGCCGGACGCCGCTGCCGGATTCCGGCCCCGGATCGAAAGATACTTCGCCGAGGCGCAACAGCTGGCCCGGACGTTGATGACCGCCTTCACCGACGCGCTGGCACTGCCGCCACGATATTTCGACCCGATGATCGACCACTCGATCGAAGTGCTGAAGATGAACAACTTCGCACTCCCCGAGGGCGATAGCGAGGTCGCCGGTGAGTTGCAGGGGATGGGCGCGCACACCGACTTCGGGATCCTCACCATCCTGTGGGCCGACCAGGTGCCCGGGCTGCAGGTACTCGACCGCGACGGCCACTGGCACGACGTGCAACCCGCCGACGGCGCGCTGCTGATCAACCTCGGCGACGCAATGGCCCGCTGGACCAACGACCGGTGGATGTCGACGGTGCACCGCGTCGACCCGCCGGTGGTCGACGGGCAGATTCAGCGCAGGCGCTCGGCCGCGTTCTTCTTCGACGGCAACTACGACGCGGTGCTGGAAGCGCTGCCCGGCACCCTGGCCGACGGCGAGATCGGATACGAACCGATTACCGTTGCCGAGAACATCGCGATGAAGGTCGCCGGGCTGCGGACGGGGGTGGCACCCACCGCGGTGCTGCGGGAAGCGGCCCGGGTGTCCGCCGCGACGACGTAGGGAGGGTACGACCATGACGTCCTCCGACGGTGCGCTGCTGACCGAGTCGGTGCACCACTCTCTGCAGGAGATGATCTTCAGCGGCGAGCTCGAACCGGGTAGCCCGCTATCGGTGCCCGCTCTTGCGGTCCGGCTCAACGTCAGCCGCACGCCGGTCAGGGAAGCGGTGCAACAGCTGATCTACGAAGGCCTGGCCACCCACACCCGCAACGCCGGGGCACGGGTGACGCTGCTGGACGACGAGACGGTCAAGTCCGTCTTCGATGTCCGGGAAGTCCTCGACGGGCTGGCGGCGCGCAACGCCACGCTGATCGCCAGCCGTGCCGTCGTCGAGCAGCTTCGCAAGATGGTGCAGGTGCAGCGTGAACTGCTCGACGAAGCGCCCGACAGGCACCGCGACGCCAGACTGGACCTGGAATTCCACACCCTGATCCGGGACACCGCACGCAACCGACCGCTCAGCGACGCCCTCGCTCGCCTCGACGGGCAGTCGCACCTGTACCGGTCCGACATGTGGACCACCGATGTGAACCGCCGCCTCGCGGTCGGCGAACACGAACGGATCGTCGCTGCGATCGAGGCCGGTGACGCCGAAGGCGCGAGGGCCGCGGCGTGCGCGCACGTGGCCGGACTGTACGTGCGGACCCGGCGGATCTGAACGGTGACCGCTGCCGCACAACCTGTTTCACTGCTACGGGGGGCCACGCTGGTCGACGGCGCCGTGGTGGACGTCCGGATCGGAACCACAGACGACGGGCACGCCGTCGTCACGTCCGTCGCCCCGGCGGAGCCGTGGGTCGACGACGGTCTGGATCTGCGGGGGTACGTCCTGATGACCGCACCGGCTGAACCGCATGCGCATCTGGACAAGGCGCACTCATGGGATGCGTTGCAACCAAGACTCGGTGATCTGCACGACGCGATCGCGACGTGGAAGGAGGGGTCGCTGCGCTTCGACGAAGTATCGTTTCGGCAGCGCGCCCGGGATGCGGCGCTGGCGCTGCTGCGCAACGGCACCACCGCGGTACGCACCCACGTCGACGTCCTCGCCGGTGACGATCCGCTGCGGGGCGTCCGCGCCGTCGACGCAGTGCGGCGCGAGCTGGCCGGGGTGATGGACATTGAGATCGTCGCTCTGATCAAGGCCTACTCGGATGTCGAGCTGCTGCACGGCGCGCTCGACGCGGGCGCTGACCTCGTCGGTGGGTCACCGCACAGCGCCCCCGACCCGAACGCGGAGTTGGACCGTCTGCTCGGTGTCGCCGAGGTCCGCGGCGTCGGGACGGACCTGCACACCGACGAGTTCCTGTTCGGCGATCATCACACCATCGCGGACTACGCACGACGCGCCGCGACGTGGCCTGCCGACCGCATCAGGACCGCGAGTCATTGCACGCGGCTGGGGACCATGCCTGCCGACGAGCTCGCCGGCCTGCTTCCGCAGATCGCCTGCAGCGGTTTGGGAGTCGTAGCCAACCCGATCACCAATCTGTACCTGCAGGGCCGTGACAACCCTGCGGCGACGCCCCGCGGGATCACCGCGATCGCCGCGTTGCGCGACGCGGGCATCCCGGTGGCGGCGGGTGCGGACAACGTGCGCGATCCGTTCAATCCGCTGGGACGAAGCGATGCGCTGGAAACGGCGATGCTCACCGTCATCGCGGGGCACGTGCACCCCGACGTGGCGATCACGATGGTGACCGACGAGGCGCGCGCGGTGCTCGGGTTGCCCGAGGCAGGTCCTGCGGTGGGCAAGCGTGCCGAGCTTCTCGCGGTGCGCGGCACGAGCGTCCCCGATGTGATCGCCACCGCCCCGGCCGATCGCATCGTGATCCACGACGGTGCCGTGGTGGCGCGCAGCCGAACGCACAGCTGGGTGGCCGCCGCGCCGTGATTTCGGCGTGGTTGCGATCGCTGAGCGACGACGAACACGCCGAAATCGCTAGAGATCGACCGACATCGGGCCCACGCCCCAGATCTCGTCGCAGTATTCGCGGATCGCCCGGTCGGAGGAGAACATCCCGCTGCGGGCGGTGTTGCGAATCGACATCCGCGTCCACACCTCGTCATCGAGCCATGCGCGCGACACCTCGGCCTGCTTGTCGACGTACGCCCGGTAGTCGGCGAGCACCAGGAACGGATCGTGGGCGATCAGGTTGTCGACGACGGGGCGCAACACCTCGGTGTCACCGTGGGTGAACGTGCCCGCCGCGATCAGTTCCAGCACCGCGGCCAGCTCCGGGTCGCGCTCGACGTAGCTCTGCGGCCGATACCCTTCGGCCTTGACCGCCACGACCTGATCCTCGGTGAGCCCGAAGCAGAAAAAGTTCTCCGAGCCGGCCTCCTGGCGGATCTCGACGTTCGCGCCGTCGAGCGTCCCGATGGTCAACGCGCCGTTGATCATGAACTTCATGTTGCCTGTGCCCGAGGCTTCCTTGCCTGCGGTCGAGATCTGCTCGGACAGGTTGGCCGCGGGGTACACCAGATGCGCGCTCTTGACGTTGAAGTTCGGCAGGAACACGACCTTCATGTAGCGATTGACGTCGGGATCGTTGTTGATGGTCGCCCCGACCGCGGTGATCAGCTTGATGATCCGCTTGGCCATGTAATAGCCGGGTGCGGCCTTGCCGCCGAACAGGAACACCCGCGGCGGGATCGTCAGTCCCGGATTCGTCTTCAGCCGGTGGTAGAGCGCCACGATGTGCAGCACCATCAAGTGCTGTCGCTTGTACTCGTGGATGCGCTTGACCTGCACGTCGAACATCCACATCGGGTCCAGCTCGATGCCCGTGGTCGAGTGCACGTACTCGGCGAGCCGGGACTTGTTGGCGCGCTTGACCTCTCGCCACCGTTCCCGGAAGCTCGAATCGTCGATGAACGACTCCAGGCCGTGCAGGCGATCCAGATCCGTCAGCCACCCGGGCCCGATCGCCTCGTCGAGCAGTCCCCGCAGCCCGGGGTTGGACAGGGCGAGGAACCGCCTGGGGGTGACGCCGTTGGTGACGTTGCCGAAGCGCTCCGGCCACATCTCGTAGAAGTCTTTCAGCACACTGGCTTTCAGCAGTTCTGAGTGCAGCGCGGCAACCCCGTTGATCGCGTGGCTGCCGACGGTGGCCAGGTGTGCCATCCGCACCGACTTGCCGCCGTCCTCCCCGATCAGCGACATCCGGCGCACCCGCTCGTCGTCACCGGGGAACTTGTCACGCACCTCCGCGAGGAAGCGGTCGTTGATCTCGTAGATCAGCTCGAGGTGGCGCGGCAGCGCCTCGCCGAACAGATGCAGCGACCACGTCTCCAGCGCCTCGGGCAGCAAGGTGTGGTTGGTGTAGCCGAACGTGCGCACCGTCAGGTCCCACGCGTCCTCCCACGACAGGTGGTGCTCGTCGATCAGCAGCCGCATCAGCTCGGCGACCGCGATGGAGGGGTGAGTGTCGTTGAGCTGGATCGCCCACTTGTCCGGCAGCGCCGACAGCGGCAGGCCCGCCCGTTCGAGGTGGATGTTGAGGATGTCCTGCAGCGAACACGTCACGAAGAAGTACTGCTGCAGCAGGCGCAGCCGCTTACCGGCCTCCGGCTCGTCATTGGGGTAGAGCACCTTGGAGACCGTCTCGGAGACGACCTCCTGGTCGACGGCCTTGTAGAAGTCGCCACTGTTGAAGGCGTCGAGGGCGAATGATTCGACCGCGCGGGCACTCCACAGCGTCAACGTGTTGCAGGTGTTGACCCCGTAGCCCTGCACCGGGGTGTCGTACGAGACGCCCTTGAGGACCCGCTGCGGAATCCACCGCACCCGCAGCCTGCCGGCCAGATCCTCGTAGGTCTCCGTGTGTCCACCCCAGTTGACGAAGTAGCTGGCGTCCGGCTTGTCGATCTCCCACGGGTTGCCGTGCACCAGCCAGTTGTCGGTCTTCTCGATCTGCCAGCCGTCCTGGATCTCCTGGGTGAAGATGCCGAACTCGTAGCGGATGCCGTAGCCGATCGACGGGCGCTCCAGCGTGGCCAGCGAATCCAGATAGCAGGCGGCCAGCCGGCCCAGCCCGCCGTTGCCGAGCCCCGGCTCGCCCTCGCAGTCGAGGATCTCGTCGAGATCCTGGCCGAGGTCGGCCATGGCCTGTCGCGCCTCACCCTCGATGCCCAGGTTCAGCAGGTTGTTGCCCAGCTGCGGTCCCATCAGGAACTCTGCCGACAGGTAGCAGGTGACCTTGGAAGACAGGTCCAGCCAGTCCTGCGTGGTCGCCATCCAGCGCTTCTGCATCCGGTCGCGCACAGCCAGCGACAGCGCACGGTAGTAATGCTCGGCCTGCAGCACCGCCGGCGGGCGGGCGATCGAGTACACCAGGTGGTCGGTGACCGCCGCACGCAGCGCATCAGCGGTCATTCCCGTCCTGGTCTGCCCGGTCGGCCCGGGCCCTCCGCCGCTGACCTGGCCGGATTGATCGGTGGGAACGTTCACGAGGTCGGTCACCGCGCCATTCTGGCGGGTCCATGTTTCGGAAATGAATCCTGATCGTGAACGCGACCTGTAACAGGTTGTGCGCAAACGTTGCCGCGCCGGGAATTGACGCGGTTGACTGTTCCGATGGCGATGGGCGCGCACCCCGTGGTGACGCGCCGTGCTGCCGCCGCTGTGCCCCCGTTACCGCGGCTGATCGGCTGGACCCTGGCCGTCGGTGTCGCCTGCTTCGCGGTCCGCGGGCTGGTCTTCCTGGATAGCTGGTCCTACGCGATGGTGTGGCCCGCGGTCGCACCGCAGCTGGTCGCCCTGCTCACCTCGCCGCGCAGGCAGTGGCCGGTCTATGTGGTCGCGTTCCTGGCGATCCAGATCATCCCGGCACGGCTCGTACTCGGGCTCGCCCCGGAGATCGGAGTCGTGTCCACACTCGCTGCGGTCGTGTTCGCCGCCGCGATGCTCCATCGCGACCAGGACTGGGTGTCCGGCCACAGCGACTCGCTGCGCAGCTGGCAGCGGTTCCTGCTCTACGGCGTCTACCTCGCGCCGGCGCTGGCCAGCCCGATCGGCGTGGCCGGGCTGGTGATCAACGGCGAAGTCGGTACCGGACCGGGGCAGCTGCTCCACGCCGCGATGGCGTGGTACCTGACCGAGGCCGTCGGCATCGCGTTCCTCGTACCCCTGATGCTCCGGTGGCGGCATTACGTACGCCGGCACACCTGGCGCGACGCGGCATGGTTCGCGACGATGAACGCGGTCACCGTGGGGCTGTGCGCGGCGTCTGCGAGGATGACGAGCTTCGTGCTGGTGTTCCTGTCCGGTCTGCCCGCGCTGCTGGTGCTGATCCGATCCGGCATCGCGGCCGCGTTCGCCGCGATGGCCGTCGGTTCGGCGATGGCGCTGGGGGGCACGTTCGCCGGCTACGGCCCGTTCGCGCTGTCCATCGAGACTCCCGGTCAGGCGTTGATCTCGGTGCAGGTGTTCGTCCTCGGCGCGTTCACGATGCTGGTGCTCGTCGCCGCCGCCCTCGAGGATCGGATGCGGCTGGTCGCCCTCGAAGACGTCAGCCACAAGGCCTACGAACTGATCGCCGACCTGACCGGCGACGTGGTGATCCTCGTCGACTCCGACGGCGCCGTGCTGCACCGCGCCAGCAAGGGGCACGAGATCCTCGCGATCCCCGACGGTCCCGTTTCCAAGTCCGCATGGCTCGGCCAGATCCATCCCGACGACCGCGCGGCCCTCGCCGGTTTCCCGGCCGTGATCCAGAGTGCCTCGGAGCCCTTCCGCGTCCGGCGCACCGACGGATCATGGGGCTGGTACATCTTGCACAGTCGGCGCACCGCGGACGGCTTGACCGCCGCGATCATGCGCGACGTGACGCTGGAGCGCGAGGTGCAGGAGTCGTTGACCGACATGGTGAACACCGATCCGCTGACCGGGCTGGCCAATCGCCGGGGGTTGGACGTTCGCGCCGGTGAGATCTGGCTGCGGGCCAGTGCCGCCGGCGAGCAGGTGACGGCGTTGTTCGTCGACATCGACCACTTCAAATCCTTCAACGACCTCTACGGTCACCAGGCCGGTGATGAATGCCTGCGGCACATCGCCGGGGTGCTGGCGCACCTCGCCGACCCCAGCGTGTGCGTCGCTGCGCGATACGGGGGCGAGGAATTCGCGGTCGTGCTCTCGGGGTGCGACGACCCGGCCGGGTTCGCCAAAGGGCTGGTGACGGCCATCCGCTCCCTGGCGATTCCGCATGCCGGAGCTGCGACGGGCACCGTGACGATCAGCGTCGGGGTGGCGACGCTGCGGCCGTGGCGACAGACCGACCCCGATGCAGACCTGGCGATACGGGACCTGCTCGACCGTGCGGACAAGGCGCTCTATGCCGCCAAGAGCAACGGACGCGACGCGGTGTCGATGTACCGGGAGGCCGGGGTCCTACTCGGCGAGTAGGTTGACCGCCCGGCCGAACACCGACGGCAACGCCTTCGCCGCCGGCACGATCGCGCGCCGCACCGGCGATGCGCTCGACCGCACCACCACCGACGTCATCAGGCGGTAGCGGCGGGTGGATCGGCGCCAGAGCTGTTCATAGGCGTCGGGTTCGTCGGCGGCCACGCACCCGGCCAGCGCGCGGGCCGCGGCGAACGACACGCCCAGCCCCTCGCCGGTCAGCGCGTCGACGTAGCCGGCGGCGTCGCCGACGAGCATCACCCGGCCGGCCACTCTGCGGGTCACGCGCTGTCGAAGAGGCCCGGCAGCGCGGTCGGGACCGTGCGGCGATCCCGAGACACGTTCGCGCAGAGCAGGAAACGCCGCGAGGTGATCGTCGAATCCGCCACGACGAGAGGTGAGGATCGCGATGCCGACGCAGTCGTCGGCGACCGGTGTCACGTAGGCCTCCCCGGCGTCGGGATCGGCGGCCCAGTACACCTCGACGCGGTCGGTCCAGGGCGCGATGCCGACATGACGGGTCAGTCCCCATCGGCGTCGCACGCCTCCGGGACGCCGCAGACCCAGCTGAGCCCGGATCGGCGAGTGCAGACCATCTGCCGCCGCCAGGTAGCGGGCTCGAATCCCGTTCACCGACACGCTGTCTCGGTGCTGCTCGATGGTGTCCGCGGTCGTGCTGACGACCCGTACCCCTGCCGACACGGCGGCGTCCAGCATCGCCTGCTGCAGCACCGTGCGCCGCACCCCGAGGCCGGGGCCGGCGGCGAACGTGGCGGTTACCGCACGATTCGGGTCGAGGTAGGTGACACCGCGAAACGGCACCCCGTCGGGGTGGACACCGAGCGCGGCGAGATGGCGGACGGTGTGCGGCATCAGCCCCTCGCCGCATGCCTTGTCGATCGGTGCCTGCCGCCGTTCCATCACCACCGTCTCCAGACCGAGGCGGGCGGCGGCCAGCGCGGTGGCCAGCCCCGCGGGTCCGCCGCCGACTACGGCCAGATCGATCACGGGAGGCGCTCCAAAGCCTGGTTCTCACAGATGATTCGGGCGTGGAGCAGGGCCGCGTTCAGCGCGGTGAACACGACAGCGGTGAGCCAGGCGGTGTGGACCAGCGGCAGCGCGATGCCCTCGGCGACGACGGCGACGTAGTTCGGATGAGACAGGTACCGGTAGGGGCCGCCGGTGACCCGGCCCGCTCCGGGCACCACGATCACCCGGGTGTTCCACTGGTGACCGAGGGTGCTGATGCACCACCATCGCAACCCCTGCGCGGCCAGCACCACGCCGAACATCGGCCACCCCAGTGCGGGCAGGAACGCCCGATGCGCCGCCTCGAGGAGGCAGGCGGCAAGCAGAGCGGTGTGCAACACCACCATCACCGGGTAGTGCCGGGCCCCGAACTCCACGCCGCCGCGTTCCTGGCTCCACCGCAGATTACGTTGTGAAACAACCAGTTCGGCGATCCGCTCGAGGGCGACCGCGGCGATCAGAACGATGTAAGCCAGCACGGCTCACCGCCAACCCAGCAGCACGAACTCCGCGCAGAAGCCAGGCCCCATCGCCATCAGCAGACCGGGCCGACCGGCGGGCGGCTTCTTGGCGATGGTGTCTCGCAGCACGTGCAGCACCGACGACGAGGACAGGTTGCCCACCTCGGCCAGCGAGCGCCACGTCAGCTCCAACGCATCGGGCCCGAGATCGAGAGCGTCCGTGATGGCTTCGATCACCTTGGGGCCGCCGGGATGTGACACCCACGCAGCGATGTCGTCGACCTCGAGATCGTGGGCACCGAGAAACGCGGTCACATCGTCGGCCAGGTAGCGGTCGATGAGCTCGGGCAGGTTCGCCGACAACACGAGCGACAACCCGCTTCCTCCCACCCGCCAGCCCATGGTGTCCAACGTGTCGGGGTAGAGCCGGCTGCGCGAGTCGATCACCGCCGGACCGTGCGGGTCCAGACGACGGGCGCGCTCCTCGCCGACGGCGACCACGGCGGCCGCCCCGTCGCCGAACAGCGCACTGCCCACCAGGCTGGCCATCGTCGGTTCGACGGCTGGGAACGTCAGGGAGCACAACTCGACGGAGATCAGCGCGGCCGTGTGGCCGGGCGCGCCGCGTAGATAGTCGTGCATGCGAGCGATGCCGGCCGCCCCTGCGACGCAACCCAATCCGAACAGTGGAATACGGCGCACATCGGCCCGCAGTCCCATCCGCGTCGCGATGCGGGCGTCCAGGGAGGGCACCGCGATGCCGGTGACGGTGGTGGTCATGATCATGTCCAGATCGGCGGCGTGCAGCCCTGCCTCGTCGAGCGCTGCGGTCAGCGCCTCGCAGGCGAGATCGGCGGCGTGCTCGAGGTACATGTCATTGGCCTCGCCGAAGTCCTGCAGCGCGTGGTACCTCTCGAGTGGCAGGACGAAATGCCGGCTGGCCACCTTGGCGTGCTCGTGCAGAGCGGTGATGACATCGGCGAAGCCGGCGAACGCGGGCATCGCGAGGAAGGTCTCGGTGACTTCCTGCTGGCTGTAGCGGTGTTCGGGGAGGGCGCCGGCGACGCCGGCGATGACACTGACAGGGCTCATGGGGATATCCGTTCCGTGTGTTCTCGAGAAGGCATCGCCGGTGCCTCGGTGAACCCGAGGCGGCGATGAATCCGGTTGAGCCACTGTGGGGCCCACCAGTTCCTGCCCCCCATCAACCGCATGAAGGCGGGTACCGCCACCATGCGCACGAGCGTCGCGTCGGCCAGCACCGCCAGCGTCAGTCCGAGACCGAACATCCGCATGACCGAAGTGCTTGCGGCGATCAGCGCCGCGAAAGAGATGGACATGATCAGCGCCGCGGCAGTGATGATGCGCCCGGTGTGGGCGATGCCCAATGCTACCGATTCATCGGAATCTCCTGTGCGCAGCCAGAATTCGCGGATTCGAGCGACCAGGAACACCTCGTAGTCCATGGACAGGCCGAATGCGATGCAGAACAGCAGCACGGGCATGTTCGCGATCAGCGTTCCCGTCGGCGTGGTTCCGAGCCCGCCGAGATGACCGTCCTGGAACACCCAGACCAGCGCGCCGAACGCGGCGCTGAGCGAGAGAACGTTGAGCACAAGGGCTTTCAGCGGAACGACCAGACTGCCGGTGAGCAGGAACAGCAGCACGAACATGATCGCGCCGATGAGGCCGAGCACCAGCGGCAGGGTGGACGTGATGGCGGCGACACTGTCCCGGTTGGCCGCGGCGGTACCGGTCATCTCCACCGCGCGCCCGCCCGGGCCGGGTACCGCTTCCAGCCGGTTCAGTTGGGTCTCCGAGGCGTCGGAGAACAGCGGCGCGCTGCTGGCCACGGTGAGATAGGAGGCTCCGTCGCGCTCACCGGTCGGAGCCGACGGCGGGCCGGCGAGGCGGCCGTCGACGTAGGTGCCCGTGGGTGCCGAGACCGCGACGACGTCGGTCACGCGGGACAGGTCGGTGGCATACGTCGACAGCTCGGCGGGGTCCAGTCCGCGAGTGTCGGGCAGCACGATCGTGACTGCGGTGTCGGTGTTCTCGGCGAATTCGTCCCGCAACTGGTCGCCGACCTGGTGGGCCGACGCGGACCGGGGGAGCACGCGGTCGTCGGGGAAGCCCCACCGGACGCCGAGGAACGGCAGGCCCGCGACGACCAGCAGCAGGACGACGGCGAGTCCGAGAGGCACGGCGCGGCGCATCACGGCTTTCGCGCAGCGGTACCAGAAGCGCTGCTCCACGGTGACGGGCTCAGGCTCTGGGCGGCGCAGTACGCGGCGCACGAGGCGGCGTACGTCCAGGGCGGTGTGCCGATCGCCGAGCAGCACCAGCGCGGCCGGGGTGACGATCACCGCCGATGCCGCGGCGAACGCAACCGTCGCCACGCCTGCGTAAGCGAAGGACTTGAGGAAGTGCATCGGGAACAGGACCATCACCGACATCGACAACGCGACCGTCGTCGCCGAGAAGATCACCGTGCGCCCAGCGGTGCCCATCGTCGTGCGGATGGCCTGCCGCCGATCTGCGCCCATCGCGAGCTCGTCGCGGTAGCGGCTCAGGATCAGCAGCGTGTAGTCGATGGCGAGCGCCAAGCCCATCGCGGTGGCGAGGTTCAGCGCGAAGATCGACACGTCGGTGAAGACGGTGACCGCCCGCAGCACCGCGAGGGCGCCGACGATCGCCATCACCCCGATCGCCACGGGCAGGGCCGCGGCCAGCAGTCCGCCGAACACCCACACCAGGACGAGGAAGCTCAGCGGGATCGCCAACCCCTCCATCAGCAGCAGGTCGCGCTGTGAATGCTCGGTGATCTGGACGTTGACCATCGCGGTGCCGCCGGTCCGCACGCTGACGCCGTCGGGCACGTCGCGGGTGACCTGTTCGTCGATCTGGGTGGCGTAGGTCTGCTGTTCGGCTTCGGTCCCGCTGATGCCGACCACGACGAGCCCGGCTGTCCGATCGCGGTTGACGAGGCCGGCCTGATCGTTCGGCACAGCCGACGGCGGGGCGGTCGGTGCGCTCCAGGCCGACGACACCGTCGCGACGTGGGGTTCGCGGCTCACCTCCTCGGCGATGCGTTCACCGGTCCGGCGTGCGGCCGGGCTGTCGATGCCGTCGGGCGAGGACACCACGATGACCATGGCGACATCGCCCTGACCAAAGGTGTCCGCAAGGGTCTGCGACGCCCGAGCCGACTCGGAGCCCGGGTCGGCGAAGCCGCTGGGGGACAGGTGGGCGGCGACCGGCACACCGACGAGTGCGAGCAGTGCGGTGAGGACCGCCGCGGCGGCCACGATCCGGCGCGGGGCGGTGAGGGCGAGCGACGCGATTCGGTTCAGCAGTGTCGTCTCCTGTCCGATCGAAGGCCTGAACGGGACACGACGGGGCCGCCGGTTGGGTTCACCGTCTGGGTCAGGTGTGACCTAAGTCATGGCGGGGGAGTCATCGTGGGAGCTCGAAGTGCTGGTAGTCGATCGGTGTGCGCCAGTGCCCGCCCCAGCGCCAACCCCTGGTCACGAAAGCGTCGACGACCGGGTCGCCGTCGTGGAGCATGCCGGCATCGCGGCGGGTGCGATCGAGCCATGGTGTGCCGGTGGCGGGTTCGACACCGCCACCGACACCGACACCGACACCGACACCGCCGCGGGCATCGACGTAGGGATTGACGAGCGGATTGATGTCGACCGCCCGGCCATACGCGTGCCAGGACCAGCTGGTGGACCCGGGAATGCCGCGACAGTTGAACGCCGAGGTGTTGTTGTCACGCATCGACAGTTCGTCCTCGGCGCCGGGATAGCGGTCGGGGCTGTGCATCTTCTCGATCGGGAAGCGCAGCGCCGCGAGGCGGGCGAACACGTCGATGACGGCATCGGTGATCGCGGCGTCGACCACCAGCTCTCCGCGATGGAGGCGGCCGTCGGACCCCCAGTGGTCGAGCTCGACGCGTCGTAGCTGGTCGGGAGACACCGGGCAGCCCGGGCGCCAGGTCGCCCCGAGGTCGGTGGCGGTGACGGGGGTGACGGTCGCCGGTTGAGGCTGCGGCGTCGGTGTGGTCGTGGCGGTCCGGGACGTCGTCGGTGTCGGTGTCGGTGTCGTCGGCGCCGGCGCAGGCGCGCACTGCACGAGGACGGCCGCCAGGGCCGCCATCGGGACGAGCCTGCGCAGGCGCACCCCTGCGAACCTACCGAACCGCCCGTCCTCGCTTAGGCCGCCTAATCGCTTTTGTTAGTGCAGCTTTCGATAGTGCCGTTTGCGCAGTCTTGCTGTGATTTGTGTCATTCCGGAGTTATATTTGTGTCTGCCATCACAAGGAGGACGAACATGGCCGGAATCGGCGAGGGCGCAATGGTCCCGCAGGAGATGACGCCTGCGCGCGGCTCTCACCCCGTCAACTGGCTGATCGGGTTCGTGATGGCGACGGTGTTGATCGCCGGGATCGCGGGAGTGGTCCTCGCACTGGCGGGCGGATTGCCCAATGTCGCGATCGTCGTCGCGCTGGTGACCGGAGCGGTGTTCGCCGGATCCCTCTGCTGAGGAACCGCCGCTGGAGTCTGCGCAGGCAAGATTCGGGCTGAGTTTTTCTCTTACGTAGATCCTGCGAGTCTTCGTAGCGTCTCTCGGTGTGACCGTTCCTGCCTTCTCGCGCCGTCGTGCGCTGCAACTGCTCGGCCTCGCCGGCGGTGCGGCTGTGCTCGCCCCGGCCCTGGCCGCGTGCGGATCGTCGAGCACCAGCTCTGCGCTGCCGTCCACCGCGCCGCTGTCGGGCCGCTTCGAGGGCGTCACGCTCAAACTGCTCGTCAACCAACCGCACGTGACGTCGTTCCGGGACGTCCTCGCCCCGAAGTGGGCAGCGGCCACCGGTGGAAAGCTCGAGGTGACCGCATCGCCCTACGATCAGCTGACCAGTAAACAGATTCTCGACGTACAAAGCGGCACCGGTGAATTCGATGTCTTCGACTATTTCTACTTCGGCCTCGGGGATCTCGTCGACGCGGGAGCGCTGACCGAGCTGACCCCGTGGATCGACGCCAACGCGGCACAGATCGGCGTCGACGGGTACCTGCGCTCGGTGTACGACCCCTACACGTTGCTCGACGGCAAACGGTACGGACTGCCGTACGACGGTGACATCCACATCCTTTTCTACAACGCCGAACTGCTGGATCGTTACGGGGTCACCCCGCCCACCACCTGGGACGAGTACGACGAGGTCGCCGCGAAGATCACCACCGACGCACGCGGTGCGGCATACGGCGCCATCGTTTCTGGCCAACAGGTTCCGATGATCCTCGGCTGCTCCTACATCAACCGGCTCACGGGCTACGGCGGAAACCTGGTCGACGCCGACGGAAAACCCACGTTGACCTCCGACGCCTCGATCGCCGCCCTCAAGCATCTCGTCGACGTGGCGCCGTCTGCCCTGCCGACCCCGCTTCAGATCGGCTTCGACCAGGCCAACACCGCGTTCCTCACGGGCCAGGGAGCGCTGCTCGACACCTGGACCGACATGGCATTGCGGGCCGAGGATCCCACTGCCTCCAAGATCGCCGGCAAGTGGGGTGCGGTCTCGCTACCCGTCGGAGGCACCAACACCACGCCCCGCACCGCGTTGGACGCCGGCTTCGGGCTGGGCATCTCCACCGCGACCAAGAACGCCGACGCGGCAGCCGCATTCGTCAACTGGGCGACCGCAGCCCCGCAGAACCTCGTGGTGTCCTCCACGGCGGGCGCCGGGATCGATCCCGTGCGCACCGAAGTGCTCGACTCCGACGGCTACGCCAAGGTCGTCACCAAGGCGATCGCCCCCATCCGGCAGGGTCTCGGCGGTGATCCGCTGGTGTGGCCGAAGCAAGCCGGTGCGCCGAAACTGTTGCAGGACCTGGTCGATCAGCTCGCGCTGGCGATCAGCGGCAGTCAGACCGTCGAGCAGTCGCTGGACAATGCGCAGCGTGGATGGGAGAGCGCCGCGACATGACACGGCGCGTTCCGCTGTGGCTGGCCGCGCCCGCGATCGCCGGACTGACGCTGTTCCTGGTCTACCCCACGGTCTATCTCATCGGGCTGGCCCTGACGAAATCGTCTCTGGCACATCCGCTGCGCAGCTTCACCGGTGCGGACAACTTCGCGACGGCGTTCGCGTCACCGGCCTTCGTCCCGTCCCTGTGGAAGTCGACGCTGTTCGCTCTCGTCGTCGCCGCAGCCACCACCGCCCTCGGACTTGCCCTTGCGCTGCTGCTGCGCCACCGCGGCGGCGGCTTCGGGATCACCGGGGCGCTGCTGCTGCTCCCTCTGGTGACCGCACCCGTGCTGGTCGGGGTCGCGTGGAAGCTGTTGCTGGCACCCGTCGGTGGAGGATTGGCCGGGATCTTCGCCGCCGTCGGTCTGGGTGGGATCAACCCGCTGGGCTCCGGTGCGGGCGCACTGATCGTGCTGATGGTCATCCACATCTGGCAGTGGACCCCATTCGCGACCCTCATCTCGTTCGCCGCCCTCGGTGTCGTGCGACCCGAGCTCCTGGAGTCGGCCCGCATCGACAACGCCGGATGCTGGCGGACGTTCACGACCGTGACCTGGCCGGCGATCGGCCCGACGGTGTGGGCCGTCGCGGTGCTCGAACTCGTGATCGGCTACAAAGTGTTCGACTCGATCGTCGTCATCACCTCGGGCGGGCCCGGATTCTCCACCGCGCTCTCTCCGTTCGTCATCTACCAGACCGGTCTGCGGGGCAGCTTCGACATGGGCACCGCTGCCGCGCAGACACTGGTGTTCGGCCTGGTGGTCGGTGCCGTGGCGACGGTGGTCACCACGCTGCGGGCACGCGCAGTGAAGGCCGACGGGTGAGCCGTCGGATCGCGCTGGCCTGCGCCGTGATCGTTGCACTGCTGCCCATCGCCTACCTGCTGTCGCTGGCCGTGCGAC
This sequence comes from Mycobacterium sp. IDUB_1, assembly GCF_055419625.1. NCBI lineage: Bacteria > Bacillati > Actinomycetota > Actinomycetes > Mycobacteriales > Mycobacteriaceae > Mycobacterium > Mycobacterium sp. IDUB_1. The sequence continues at coordinate 1,777,828 of NZ_JBVAYA010000001.1, forward strand.
CTGCCGGTGACGTGCTGAATTCGAGCCTGCTGCCGGATGCGTGGACGATGAGCAACGTCGTGAAAGTCTTCGACACCATCGAACTGGGCAGCATGCTGCAGAACTCGTGGTCCTCAGCCGTGGGAGCTGCCCTGCTCGCAGTCGTGATCGCAGCCCCGGCCGCATATTTCACCGCCCGCCATGTGCACGGCGAGCGCTTGCTCACCGTCTTGCTGGCCAGCTATTGCGCGCCGCCGATCGTGGCGATCATCCCGCTGTTCTTCCTGCTGCGCTGGGTCGGTCTGGTCAACAGCGTCGGGGGCCTGATCCTGGTCAACGGTATCGCCGGAGTGCCCGTCGCGGCGTGGTTGTTGGACGGCTTCGTGCGCCGCATCCCCGTCGAGATCGACGAGGCCGCCGCGATCGACGGGTTGGGGCCGACGGCCACCTTCGGCAAAGTCGTTGTGCCGCTTCTTCTGCCCGGCGTGGTCGCGGCGCTGCTCGTCGTGTTCTTCCTCAGCTACAACGACTTCCTGTTCGCGGTGTACCTCGCCGTGACCAAGGAGAGTCAGACCCTGACCGTCGGGCTGTCACTGTTCCAGGGCGACCGCAACGTGCAATTCGGGCAGCAGGCCGCGGCCGGCCTTCTCGGCATCCTGCCGGTCTACGTGCTCGCGCTCGCCGCCCAGCGTCATCTGGTCGGCGGGCTGACGACAGGAGCCACCAAGTGAGTACCGTCGAACTCCACGACATCACCAAGACATTCGACACATCGTCGGGACGGACCACGGTCGTCGACAGGCTCACCCTGTCTCTTCCCGACGGGTCGATGACCGTTCTGGTGGGACCGTCGGGATGCGGGAAATCCACCACCCTACGGATCGTCGCCGGCCTCGAGTCCGCCGACGCCGGGGCCGTGCACATCGACGGGCGTGACGTCACCGCCGCATCCCCGTCCCAGCGGGACGTGGCGATGGTCTTCCAGAACTATGCGCTCTATCCGCATTTGAGCGTCGAGCGCAACATCGCCTTCCCGCTGCGCAACAGCGGGGTGCCCAAAGACGCCACCGCTGAGCGTGTTCGGCACGCCGCGAAGCGGGTGGGGATCACCGCGCTGCTCGAGCGCAAACCCCGCCAGCTCTCCGGTGGTCAACAGCAGCGGGTGGCGATCGCCCGCGCGCTGGTGCGCACCCCGGCCCTGTTCCTGTTCGACGAGCCGCTGAGCAATCTCGACGCCAAGCTGCGCGTCGAGCTGCGGTCCGAAATCCGGCGGCTGCAACAGGACTCCGGGATCACCGCGCTCTACGTGACCCACGACCAGGAAGAGGCGATGACCATCGCCGACCAGCTCGTGGTCCTGCGGGCAGGACGTATCGTCCAGGCGGGCACTCCGGCCGAGCTGTACCGGCGGCCGGCCAACACCTTCGTCGCAGGCTTCATCGGGTCGCCGAGCACCAACCTCATCCCCGGAGCGGTACGCGACGGTGTCTTCGACGGCGGTGGGTTGCGCGTGCGCGTCGCCGGCGCCGACCACACCGCCGTCACACTCGGCGTCCGTCCCGAGGACCTCACCGTCACCCCGGACGCAACCGGCAACGGAACGCTGGAACTCGTCGAATTACTCGGTCCCCGTTACGTTCTGATCGTCCGGGTGGGAGAGCACCGCCTGACAGCGGTGGTCGAGGCCGCCGCGGTGGCGCAGTGGCCCGGCGCGCCAGCACCCGGGGACACTGTTGCGGTGGACGTCCGAGCCGACCGCGTGCATCTGTTCGACACAGCAAGCGGCGACCGGCTCGGCTAGCTGTCGCGCTGGGTGCGGCCGATACCCCACGCGTATGGCGGGGGAGTGCCGTTGACGGCGTGGGCGCCCAGCACCTTCGCCTTGAACAACCGCGGGTTGTGCGAGGCCACCGTGCGGGCGTTGCGCCAGTGCCGATCCAGCCCGCGGGCGCGCGATGCCGCCGACGCACCGAGGGTGTCGAAGAGGTCGGACGCCGCCTCGACCGCCAGCCGCGACGCCGTCAATTGCGCAGCGGCCGCCTCGAGTTCGGTTCGTTCGGCGGCCGCAGGCAGCGCCTCGTCGTCGGCGGTCGCGGCTGCGTCGATCGCCTCCGCCAGCTTCAGGGCGACCGCCTCGGTGGTGTACGCCGCGGTCCAGATGTCGCCCACCCTGCCCAGGATCTGCCCGTCGTCCCGCACCCGGGCGGCGTTGGCGTGGGAGTAGTTGCGATCACGCTGCTGGACCTCGAACGTCACGTCAGTGAGAACCGCGCGGGTGATGCCGGCCAGCGTTGCCACCAGATTCAGTTGATACAGCCCGGTCTGGTAGGGATGCCTGCGGTCGAAGGGAATGACGTCGTCGGCGACGGCGTCGGTGAACTCGGTGGTGCCGGTCCCCGTACCGCGCTGACCGAAGCCGTCCCAGTCGTCGTGGACCACCACGCCGGGTTGGCGGGTGTCCACGACCGCGGTCGCCCAGCCGTCGCCGTCCTTGACGTAGACATCAGCCCATTCCGCGAAGATCGTTCCCGTCGTGTAGAACTTGCGGCCGTTCACCACGCGACGGCCGTCGCGGTGCGTGACCGTGGTCTGCGCATCGCCCATGGCCGTCGGACCGGTCTCCGTCCATGCGTTCCCCGCGATCTCGCCCTCGACGAACCGGGCGAACCACCGGGACTGGTCCTCACCGCGGCGGTGCCGGAACACGGTGTCCTCGACCAGCACGAAGTGACCGCGCAATGCCTGCGCCAGATTGGCGTCGGCCGCGGCGAGGTCGATCCACAGTGCCGTGATCTCGGTCCAGTCCAGCCCCCACCCGCCGAACTCAACCGGCACTCGCAAGGTTCCGAATCCGGCGTGTTTGAGCAGGGTAACGGCCTCGAACGGTAGAGCGCCGGACAGTTCCCGGTCCCGCGTCCCCGCGGCGATCTCAGCGAACACGTCGGCGAAGTGGGCGCGGGCCTGTGCGAGCCTGGGGCGGGTGGCGATATCTGTCACGACCGCACAGTCGAACACATCTACACCGCAGCGCACCGATTTCACTCCGCCAGAACAGAAGTCGGTACCATCGCGACACATGTCCGTACAGTGTCGGCGATGCCCCGCACGCCCTGGACCGAACCGCTGTCGCCCGCCGAAACCGAGCGCTGGGACGCTGTCTCCGACGACGTCGCGGCGGCCCTTTCTCACGACGTCCTCGAGCGAGACCGCGCCAACCGGCCGCCCGATGCGGAACTGAAGCTACTCAAGGAATCAGGCCTGGCTGATCTGTTGATCCCGGTCTCGTTCGGTGGGGCAGGAGGGCACTGGTCGACCGGGCTGCGCGCGGTGCGGCGCCTCGCCCGCACTGACGGTTCGGTCGCACAGCTCTTGAGCTACCACTACTGCAATCAGGCCAGCATCGTGTTCTTCGGGGACGCGGCGCGGTGGGACCACTGGTTCACCGCGTCGGCGCGAGACAGTTGGCTGTGGGGCGACGCGGTCAACCCCGTCGACCCCGACCTGCTTCTCACCCCCGATGGTGACGGGTACCGCCTCAACGGCCGCAAGCGATTCGCCACCGGAGCAGCCACCGGTGACGTCACACTGGTGATGGCCTCGACCGGGGCGGCCGTGCTGGCATCCGTCGTCGATCACGACCGACCAGGGGTGTGCTTCGTCGACGACTGGGACGCACTGGGGCAGCGGCTGTCCGCCAGCGGCAGCGTCGAGTACAGCGACGTCAGAATCGACCCGGATGACGTACTCGGCGAGGTGGGGGAGGAACCGTACTCGACGCTCGTCACGCCGGGGGTGCAGCTCGGCTTCGCCAACCTGTACCTCGGGATCGCCGAGGGATCCCTCGCGCGGGCCCGCGAGCTCACTCTGCAGCGCCGCGGCGCATGGCTGCTCAGCTCTGCCCCGCATTACTCACGAGACCCGTTCGTGCAGCGCACGTTCGGCGAACTCCTGGCCCGCACCGCCGCCGTCGAGGCACTCGCCGACCGGTGGAACGCCGCGTTCGACGCCGTGCTCGCGCGCGGCGCCGACGTCACCGCCGCCGACCGCACCGAGGTCGAAATCGGCATCGCCGCACTGAAGGTGGTGGCGACCGAGACCGCGCTCGAGGTGGCTCATCGGGTCTACGAGCTCACCGGCGCCAGCTCGACGCTCAGTTCGGTCGGGCTGGACCTGTACTGGCGCAACATTCGCACCCACTCATTGCACGACCCCGTCGACTACAAGAAGCTCGAAGTCGGCGCCCACTACTTGACCGGCGACGTGCAGCCGATCACGCTCTACACCTGAACGACTCAGATCTGCCCGTGCCGCGGCGGCAGGGTGCCCGACAGGGTGTACCGGCCGATGTGCTGCAGCTTCCACCGCGTCGGATCATGCAGCGTGTGTGTGCGAGCATCGCGCCAGAACCGCGACAGGTTGTCCGATGCGGATGCGCTTCGCGTGCCGCCCAATTCGAACAGACCGTTGGACGCAGCCAGGGCCGCGCGCACTGCGCCCACCTTGGCAGCCGCCACCGCCACCGACGCTTCGGCAGCCGACTCCTCGGTCAGATGCGCCGTGGCCTCGTCGACGCGGCGAGCCGCCTCGGACAGCAAGGCCTGGGCCGAACGCACGGTGACGGCGAGTTCACCTGCTGCGTTGATCACCGTCGGATCCTCGACAGCCGCAGGTACCCGCGCCTCGAAATGCGCCCTCGCGCGACCTGCCTGATGCACGCCGGCTGCGAGTGCGCCGGTCGCAATACCGACGTCGATGGCGCTGTGCCACAACTGGGCGCGCGCCCCGTACACCGTCGGCTTCGAGAAGATCGCACTGAACGGTACGACGTGGGCTGCCGGCACCACGACGTCGTCGAGCGTCACCGTCCCGGATGCCGTGGTGCGCTGACCCATGCCGTCCCAGTCGTCGACGACCTCCAGTCCCGTTGCGTCGCGCGGCACGAACGCGACCGCCTTCGGCGTGGACGCCACCGGGACCTCGCCGGAGCCGTCGCTGCACGACGCGCGGACGACCACCCAGTCGGCGAACAATGCCCCCGTGCTGTAGAACTTGCGGCCCGTCAGCACGTAGTCCCCATCCGCGCGAGGTGTCAGTGTCGTCGCATCCACGTCGATGGGATGGGGACCCCGTTCACTCTGTGCGTTGGCCACCAGCGCGCCGGCGAGGACCTCACCGAAGAACAACTCATGCTGTTCGACGGTGCCCTGGAGCCTCAGTGCTTCGAGAAAGGTGAAGTGCGAGTGCGGAATCTGAGCCAGTGACGGATCGGCGTGGGCGAGTATCCGGAACACCTCGGCGACTACCGTTGCCGGGGCTGCGATGCCGCCGCAGCGCTCGGGCACCGTGATGGCCAGCAGACCGGAATCTTTCAACGCCTTGATTTCGGTGTGCGGCAGGAGGCGATGAACGTCACGGTCGGCCGCACCGGCGGCGACATCCTGGGCCACCGATCGCGCAACGGGCAGGACATCGTCGACGGAGGTGATCACCGGCTCGACCCTACGAACGGAATCGACGGTGCAGCAGTGCTTCTCGTTTCCGCCGTGAACAAACCCCGATCACGCAGGATCGGCACCACGCCCTCGCCGAACCAGTACAGCTCTTCCAGATGCGGATAACCCGAGAAGATGAACTCGTCGATCCCCACCTCCGCGTACTCGGCGATGCGGTCGGCGACCTCCTGGTGGCTACCCACCAACGCGGTGCCCGCGCCGCCGCGGACCAGGCCGACGCCCGCCCACAGGTTCGGCGCCACTTCCAGAGACCGTGCGTCGTGCCAGCTTCCGTCGCTGCGACGCTGTTCGTGCAACGCCAGCATCCGCTTCTGCCCCTCAGACTGGCTGCGATGCAGGCCATCCTGAGCCTTGCGTACCGTCTCTTCGTCGAGCGCGGCCACCAACCGGTCGGCCTGCTGCCACGCCTCGTCGGCGGTGTCGCGCGAGATGGTGTGCAGGCGGATACCGAAGCGCACCGGGCGGCCCTCGTCCGCGGCGAGCTTGCGAATCCAGTCGATCTTCTCGGCGACCGCGGCCGGCGGCTCGCCCCAGGTGAGGTAGACATCTGCGTGCTTGGCGGCCACGGGACCCGCCGCCGCGGAGCTGCCCCCGAAGTACAACGGCGGCACCGGATCCGGCAGCGTCGCCAACGCGGCATCGTCGACGCGGATGTGTTCGCCCTCCAACGTCACCCTCTCCCCGGTCCACAGGCGACGAACCACCTCCAAGAACTCGTCACAACGCTGATAGCGGGCGTCTTTGTCGAGGAAGTCGCCGAACGACCGCTGCTCGTGGGCTTCGCCGCCGACGACGACGTTGAGCAACAGACGCCCTGGGGCGTGGCGGGCGAACGTGGCCGCCATCTGCGCCGACAACGTCGGACTGACCAACCCCGGCCGGAACGCGACCAGGAACGCCAGCGACGTGGTCTCCCGGGCCAGCAATGCCGCGGTGACGAACGCGTCCTCGCACCAGGCGCCGGTCGGGATCAACGCGCCTGTGAAGCCGAACGATTCGGCGGCCCGCACGATCGAGGCGAGGTAGTCGATCGAGGCGTCACGGTCGCTGTGCGCGGCACCGGCCGGCGTGCCGTGGCCGCCGCCGACGATCAAGCGGCTGTCGCCGTAGGTGGGCAGGAACCAGTGCAGACGAAGAGACATGGTGTGAATCCTTTCAGCGGCCGCGTGCGGGTTGGGCCGCAACAGAAGCCGAGGACGAGGGAACCGTGGACGGCCGGTCGACGATCGTGGAGCGGGCGCCGCCCACACGGTAAGAGGCGCCGCGGTGCTCGGCGGGCAGTCGATCACCGGCGCCGTTGAGCTTGTGGCGCAGCGTCCCCGGTGTGTAGGCCGACTGGTAGGCGCCCCGCGCGGTCAGTATGGGCACGACGTGGTCGATGAACTGGGAGAACGATCCCGGAGTGACGGCGTAGGCCAGGTTGAACCCGTCGACGTCGGTCTCCTCCACCCACTCCTGTAGTGAATCCGCCACGTATGCGCCCGATCCCACGAACCGGGGACCGATACCGCCGATCTTGCCCCACTCCGCGATGTCGCGAACGGCCCACTCGCGACCGTCGGGATCGGCGGACTGGAACGCCTTGACCGCGGAGAGGATGGCGTTCGAGTCGACGTTGCCCACCGGCTCGTCGAGCCCGTAGCGCGCCAGGTCCACACCCATCCACCCCGACATGAACACCAGTGCGCCTTCGGGATCGCCGTAGGACAGGTACTCGGCGTGGCGCGCGTTGGCCTCCTCGTCCGTGCCGGCGGTGACGATCGTCGACAGGTTGAAGATCTTCACCGAGTACGGGTCGCGACCCGCGATCTCGAGTTCACGACGGATGGTCGACACCGTGTCGCGCAGGATCGCCTTGGTGGGTGCGGCGGTGAAGATCGCTTCGGCGTTCTCGGCGGCGAACCGCACCCCGCGCGGGGACGCCCCGGCCTGGTAGATGACCGGCGTGCGCTGCGGTGACGGCTCACTGAGATGGATACCGGGCACGCGGAAATGCGCACCGTCATGGCCGATGTGGTGCACCTTGTCCGGATCGGTGAACACCCCGCGCGCGGCGTCGCGCACCACGGCGTCGTCCTCCCAGGAGCCTTCCCACAGCTTGTAGAGCACTTCGAGGTATTCATCGGCGTGGTCGTAGCGGGCGTCGTGGGCAGGCTGATCGGTCTGACCCATGTTGCGGGCCGCCGCGGGCAGATACCCCGTCACCACGTTCCAGCCGACCCGACCGCCGGTGAGGTGATCGAGCGTGGACAGGCGTCGGGCGAACGGATAGGGGTGCTCGAAGCCGGTGCCCGTGGTGACGCCGAAGCCGAGGTGTTCGGTGACGTAGGCCATCGCGGAGACCAGCAGCAGCGGGTCGTTCACCGGAACCTGGGCGGCCTGGCGGATCGCGGCCTCGTCACTGGCGCCGTAAACGTCATAGGTGCCCAGCACGTCGGCGATGAACAGCCCGTCGAAGCGGCCGCGCTCGAGGAGGCGGGCGAGCTCGGTCCAGTAGGTCAGGTCCTTGTATCGCCAAGACTGGTCTTCCGGGTGTTTCCACAGGCCAGGGGACTGATGGGCGACGCAGTTCATGTCGAAGGCGTTGAAGCGGATCACACGGGTCACCGCGAAAGGGTGCCGGGTGTGCGCGCCGGGGGCACCAGTTTGTCTCATCGCGATTCTGACTCTGCGGTGGCTTGCTGCTGTTCCGCGGGGTCGGTGGGCTCAGATCATGTCGCGGCGGGTGAGCCAGCGCATGATCGGCCAGCCGACGAACACCGGCAGCCAGCACGTCAGGATGCGGTAGAGCAGCACCGAAGGCACCGCGACCGCGGCCGGCACGCCGAATGCCGCGAGGCCACCGATCAGGGCCGCCTCGACAGCGCCGACACCACCGGGAGTGGGCGCCGCTGAGGCCAGCGTGCCGCCGACCATCGTGACGATCGTGACAGTGACGAAGCTGGCGTCACCGCCGAACGCCTCGATGCTCGCCCACAGCGCCAGTGCGGCTCCCAAAGTGGTTGCGGAACAACCGAGGATGATGAGTCCGAGCCGTTTGGGTTCGCGGGCCAACTCGATGAGATCGTCGACGACCTCCTTGAGGCGCGGCCGCACCGCCGTGGCCAGCCAGCGCCGGAGCTTCGGCACGAACAGGAACACTCCGACCGCCCCGAGCGCCGCCCCCGCGATCAAATACAGCACCGTGGCGCCGGGCACGAACCGGGACAGATTCGCCGATGCCCCGGCCGCCGCGCTGAACGCGATCAGCAGAGCCACATGGGTCAGCACCTGCACCGACTGCTGCAGCGCCACCGCTGTCGTCGCCCGCAGTGCGCCCAGACCGCCCTTCTGCAGGAACCGGGTGCTCAGCGCCAACCCACCCACACCGGCGGGAGTCGTCGTCGCCGCGAACGTGTTCGCGACCTGCATGATGGCCAGATTGCGGAAGCTGACCAGACCATCGGCGCAGGCCCAGAGAGCCGCTCCCGCTCCGAGGTACTTCAGGGCCGAGACCGTCAGCCCGAGCACCGCCCACCACCAATTCGCCGTACTGAGTTCGGCGAAGAACACCGGCACGGAGCTGATGAACGGGTAGGCGACATAGACGAGGGCGACCAGCAGCACGGTCTGGATCAGCTGACTGCGGGTGAAGCGGGTGATCGTCGCCGTGGTGATCTGATCGGCTCCGGTCTGGCGCTTCACCTCGTCGCGCGCGCTCGCCATCGCCTGCGCCGGATCGCGCACCGACTGCCGAATACGTTGGTGCATGGCAGCTTTGGTGAGTCGACGGGAGGCCGCCAGGACGGCGTCGTTGCCGAAAACCGTGATCGCCGCGGCCACTGCCTTGTCGGCGCCGTAGAGATCGGTGGTGGTGACCAGGAGTTGGGCGATGTCGTTGTGCAGGTGAGCTTCTGACGCGCCGTACTCGGCGAGGCCGAACCCGCCGAACAGGGGCGCGCCATCGGCGACGGTGATTTCCTTGCTCCGCAGATCGCCATGCGAGATCTGCTGACTGTGCAGCACCGCCAACGCATCCCACAACCGGGCGACCGGGGTCTGGTCGGCACAGTCGTCGATGGACGTGCCCTGAGCGGGCCGATGCGCATACAGCGTCCAGCCCCGCTCCAGTGCCGACACCGCGATCGGGGCGGTGTTGGCCAGCCCGACATCGCCGACCGCGATCGCCATCAGCGCCCGATGCTCGATCGCGCGGCGCATCGACGTCTGCAGCGGCGCTGTCTCGCTGTCGCGCAGCCGCAGCTTGCGCCAGAACTGCCGCAGGAAGCCGCCGCCGCGCTGATGCGGTCCGTAGAGCTCGACGATCGCCATGCCTTCGTCGGGGTCGGCGTGATCGGCGCCGCGGTCCTGCGTGGCGTGCAGCAGCATCGGCCCGCGGCCCGCCGGCCGCACCACGCGCAGCGCTGCCACCCGGAAACCGCGGCGCGCCATCGCCCGTGCCGCACCGTCGAGCGGAACCTCGAGCGCCGGCGTGCCGACCACGAGCACGACGAGGGCGCCGACGAACCAGCCGACCGACAACCCGAGCAGTGACCGGGCCGGCACCACCGCGCTGACCACGAGGTGGATCGGTACGAACGCCAACAGCAGCGTCCACCACCAGCGTCGCCACCGGGCCGGCAACCACGGCCCGGACACCGTCAGCACGGCGGCCAGCATCGCGATCCACCGTGGGTCGTCGAGGAATTGCGACGCCACGGTGTCGAGACGGTCGGTGAGATCGAAATGCCAACGCGGCGCGGCGATGCCGTTGCCGGTGATCGACAGCGACAGAATCGCGATGATGCCCGCGGCGGCGTACGCGCCGAGCAGCTTCCACTGACGGGCGAGAACGAGGCCGATCAGGATCATGAAGGGCAGCGCCACGATCGCGATGCCGTAGACCAGGTAGACGGTGTTGGACTGCGTGGGGCTCAGGACGCCGACGATCTCGGAGATCGAGCGTTCCAGCGCTTCCCATTCGTAGCGGGTGATCAGCGAGCTGGTCACCACGATCACCAGGAAGAGCCCGGCCGACAGGAGCCGCAGAATGTCGTTGGTACGCCGGGTCAGTGGTTGGAGCAGATCTCCCGAGACAACGATGTCCCGCCCGTCGACGCGCATGGCCCACCGATCATAGCGGCTGGCCGATCACCTCACGGTGACGTAGACGGTCTGGTTGGCGATCGAGCGGAAGTTGTCGCCCTGCGACGTCGCGAACGGAACGCCTTGGCGCACGACGGGGCCGTGGGTGATCGACACGATCGACGCCTCGTCGAGGGGTGCGTTCGACAGGCGGGTGACGATCACGCGGTTGCCTTGGCCCTCGAGTGCTGTGATCGCGGTGTCAGCGTGGCCTGCTCCGGTCGGTGCGGCGACAGCTGGTGCGGCGAGGCTCAGTGCCGCCGCGACTGCAGCGGTCCCGGCGGCCAAGAAAGAAGGTCGGATCATCGGAGTGCTCTTTTCAGGTGGTTCGTGCATTGCGGATTCGTGCCACCCTCTACACGAGAAAGGGGCGCCTCTGGTTCGAGAGGCGCCCCTTTCTGATTCGCACTACTTGACCGTGACGTAGACGGTCTGGCTGCGGACCGTGCGGCTGTTGTCGCCCTGAGAGGTGGCGAACGGCACGCTCTGCGGGATGGCGGGACCGCGGGTGACGGACACGACCGACGCCTTGTCCAGCGGTGTGCTGGATTGGCGGGTCACGACGACCCGAAGCCCCTGAGCCTCCAACGAACTGATGGTGTCGGCGGCGTTGCCACCGGTCGGAGCGGCCTGCGCGGGTGAGGCCAGTCCGAGGATGCCGGCAGTGAGCGCGGCTGCGGCGGCTGTGGTGACGGTGAACTTCTTCATTTCCGGCCTTCTTCGTTTGTGGTGATCTTGGTGATCTGACCTGTCAAACGGCTGTGAGGCGGGGTTCATTTCACCTGGCAGAAATTGCCCGGTTGGTGGCAGAAAGCGCGCGCTGGCGGGGTGCGAGCGCGCGCCGATGCACGGTCGTGGCGGCGCGGCGGCGTGCAAACGCGCGCGCTCGCCGAACGTCAGGCGAGGCGGCGGGCGAGGCCCGACGCGCGCGCAGCGCGCCGGCCGACCGCGGCGCGCACCGACGCCTCGGTGCCCACCACCCGCACCCGCTTCTTGGCCCGCGTCACGGCGGTGTAGAACAGCTCGCGGGTCAGCAGCCGCGACTCCTGCGGCGGCAGCATCACCGTGACCTCGTCGGCCTGGCTGCCCTGGCTTTTGTGGATCGTCATCGCGTGCATCGTGTCGACCTCGGCGAGGCGGCCGGCGGCGAACTCCTGCTCGCCGATCACCACGCGCAAGCCGTCTCCGCGCATGATCGCGACGCCGGTGTCGCCGTTGTAGAGCTTGCGGCCGTAGTCGTTGGCGGTCACCAGGACCGGCCGCCCGGCATACCAATCCGCCCAGATCGGCTCACCGGTCGCGTCGGTCAGCCACCGCTCGACCTGACGGTTCCAGTGCGCGATGCCGAACGGTCCGCGGCGGTGAGCGCACAGCAGGCGATGCTCGTCGAGCGTCTGGAGCGCAGCCCGCGCATCACCGAGGATCGCCGCCTCGCGCAGCCGCAGTGCCGGGGGAAGCAGGACCGGCCGCAGCTGATCACCCGGCTCCTCGTGATCGATCCACTCCACGTGCTCACCGCCGTCGCGCAGCACCTCCAGCACGCCGTCGGCGTCGCCGTCGCGGATCGCCGCCGCCAGCGCTCCGATGCGGACACCGAATCGGTGCGACGTGTGCAGCGCCGCGATCCGCACGTCGGTGCGCGCACCGAGACCGTCGACCAGATCGGCGAGCACCGCACCCGCCTCCACCGAGGCGAGCTGATCCGGGTCCCCGGCGAGTACCAGGCGGCTGTCGGGACGCACCGCCTCTAGAAGGCGCGCCATCAGCGTCAGCGACACCATCGACGTCTCGTCGACGACGATCACGTCGTGAGGCAAGCGGTTCTCCCGGTGATGCCGAAACCGCGAGGCGCTGTCGGGGCGCGGCCGCAACAGTCGGTGCAGCGTCGACGCCGTCAGGGCAGGCAGCCGGTCGCGGTCGGACGCATCCAGAGCCGAGAGCTCTGAACGCACCGCCTCGAGCAGGCGCGCCGCCGCCTTCCCCGTGGGCGCCGCGAGCGCGATACGCAGCTGCGGCCGCCCCTCGAGTGCGGCTTGCTCGGCCAACAGTGCCAGCAACCGGGCCACCGTCGTGGTCTTGCCGGTTCCCGGCCCACCGGTCAGCACCGTCAGCGATTGCGCCAGAGCCACTTCCGCGGCGCGTCGCTGCTCCTCCCAGCCGGACGGGAACAGACGCTCGAGTCCCGGCGCGGCGCCGGACTGCGGTGAGGCCAGCAGCGCGAGCACGTCGTCGCGGACCTGTTGCTCCTCGCGCCAGTACCGATCGAGGTAGAGCAGGTCGGTCCTGGAATCGGACAGCACGTGCACCACCTGCTTGTCCACCAGTGGGCTGGCCTTCACGGCCCGCAGCCATTCCGGCGTTGTGGGCCAGGGGAGTTCGGGTTGGCCCGTCTGCTCGGCCACCGATCTCAGATCGACACACACCGACCCCGCCCGCACGGCCCGCACCGTGAACGCCACGGCCAGCGCGACGGTCGGATCCGACTCGCCGGTCAGCGCGGAGAGGCGTTGCGCCACATGAACATCAGCGGGCTCGAGCACCTCGGCGAACGCGTCGAGCGTCGGCGCGGTCACGGTGACTCCCCGCGCAACCGGACCCGGCGCGCCGTCGAACTCTCGTCGAGTTCGACCAGGTCGTCATGCGAGCGCAGGAATTCGCTGAACGACTTGTAACCGAGCGACTTCTCGGAGAACGACGGGTCCATCCGCTTCATCTGGGCCTTGACCGCCGAGTTGTACAGCCAGTCCACGTCGTCCTTCTCCAGCCCGATGCGCAACGCCCGGGTGAGCAACGCCGTCGCCGCGTCCAGCGGGTCGGGCTCGTCCTCGGTGTCGTCGTCGGTATCGTCCGGCGCGGTGTCCGGGGCCTTGGTCCTGCGGCCGCGCTTCTTCGGTGTCGCGCCAGCCGGGGACCCGTCGCGGGACCTGTCGGGTTCGAACACCGGAACGCCGGGCAGTGCGTCGTAGGTGACGAACTCGTCGCACGCCGCCGCCAGAGAGCGGCTGGACGAGCCGGCGACCCCGATGCCGACGACGTAGCGGCCCAGCCGTTTGCAGCGTTGCGCCAGCGCGATGTAATCGGAGTCGCCGCCGACGATCACGACGTGGGTCAGGTCGGGGAGTCGGAACATGTCCTCGACCGCGTCCACGGCCAGACGTATGTCGGCGCCGTTCTTGCCGTACGCCGCGGCCGGAAACAGCTGCACCAGATCGACGGCGCGACCCACCAATTGACCGCGGTAGTTCGCGTTGACATCGGCCGACCAGTCGGCGTAGGCGCGAGTGAGCACGAGCGTGCCGAACGACGACGCGAAGTCGACGATGGCGCCGACGTCGACGGTGGCGCGGGTGAGTTTGTCGGCGAACTCGCCGGTGCCGTCGTCGCGTGCCCGGTCGCGCTGATACGAATTGCGGCCGTTGACCTGGTCGTAGCGGCTGATCACGATGTTGTCGAAGTCGAAATAGACCGCGACGCGGGAGTCCTGGGAATCCGTCATCGCACCAGTGTCCCCGCTCCGGCCAGCAGATCCGACACCGCCACGATCAGATCCGCCGGCGGCTGCCAGCTGAACACCCCGGCCGGATGTCCGTCCACCACGGGCGTGTCCGGTCCGCACATTCCGCGCACGAACAGATAGAGCACGCCGCCGAGGTGGCGCTGCGGTGTGTAGTCGGAGAGCCGCCAACGCAGGAACCTGTGCAGCACAACGCAGTACAGCAGCGCCTGCAGCGGGTAGTCGGAGTGCAGCATCGCCTCGACCAGCCGGGGGTGCCCGTAGTCGGCGGCGCTGAGCTCACCTCCGGGTGCGCCCAGCCAGTTCGTCTTGTAGTCCACCACCAGATAGCGGTCGCCGAGCCGCAGCACCGCATCCACCGACCCGGTGAGGTAGCCCTTGAGCGGCTGGGCGCCCAGCGCGCCGTCGGAGAGTCGACGGGCGTAGCTCGCCAGCGGATCATCGGGCGGCAGATGCGTCTGCAGTAGTGCGCCGACGTCGGCGAGGGTGAGCGCTCGCGCGGCCGAGCGAATGTCGCCCCCGGCGAGAGGAATTTCGAAATCCATCTCGCGCAATCGGTCTCGCAGCCCGATCGCCCGCAAGGTGGCGCCAGGGGCCAGCGGTCCCAGCGGGGTGTCGTGCAACGGGATCAGCGCCGCGGCCAGATCGGCGGGGGCCACATCGACCGGCCACCACAGAGCGTGGCGGCGGATCTGGGTCTCGAGCTCGGCCCCCAGGTCGGCCGCGAACGGATCAGCCGTCTCGAGCGCCGCATGCACCAGCGTGCCGAACGTGGCGCCGGTCGGCAGATCCGCCATCGGCGAGCGCACGTCGCCAGCGGCGGTGACCGACTCGGACACTTCGACATCGGACACGGCGACATCCGACACTGCGACATCCGACACTGCGACGTCGGCCACTTCGTCGTCGAGTTCGGTCACCTCCGGCTCGCTCGACACCCCTGGCGTCTCCTCGGCCGCACGGATCAGCCCCGAGTAGGACGTCCGGCGCCACGACGTGTCGATGCGGCGGTGAAAGTGGCGTACATCCAAACCGTCAGGCACAGAGTGTGTTTCGACGGGTACCGGCGCGGCGACAACGGACTCCTCGAGAACCGGTCCACCGGCGTCGGCCCAGGCGCGCAGCGCGGCCATGGCGTCGGGGTCGTCGATACGGGGTGGGTCGCAGCGATCGGGCACCGCCGCCTCGCCGGGCCTGCGCCCGCGCAGCAGCCGCGACAGGCCGCCGTTGGGTTCATCGGCCGACGGCGCCCACCACGCCACGATCTGGGACTGCGCACGGGTCATCGCGACGTAGGTGAGCCGGACGTCGTCGCCCGCCGCCTCCCGGCGGCCCTGACGTTGCACCGCGTCGTGATCGGGACTGAGCTCACCGCCGATGTGCAGACAGCGGGTGTCACCCTCGTGATAGAGCACCACGTCGCGGGTCTGGATGTTGCGGTTGAACGCAAACGGCAGATACACGACGGGGAACTGCAGCCCCTTGCTCACCCACACGGTCATGATCTGCACGGCGGCAGCGTCGCTGTCCAAGCGGCGGCTGCGTTCGGCCGCGCCGCCACGCTCGTCGCGCTGTGCGCGCAGCCAGTCCCGCAGCGCCGGAAGGCTGAAGTGCTCCCGGTGTGCGGTCTCCTGCAGCAGTTGCGTCAGGTGGGCCAGATCCGTCATGTGCCGTTCGCCGTCGACCCACGACAGCACCCGCGTGCTCATGCCCGAGCGCTGAGCCGCTTCGAACACCGCCGCCACGCCACGCTCCCGCGCGTGATCAGCCCAGCCGCGCAATGTCTCGGTGATCCGGTCGGTCAGCCGATCACCCTCGGCAACAAGGGTTTCGGCGGTCTCCCCGAAGAACATCGTGGTGGCTGCGGCCCGCACCAGACCCGAGCGGTGGGGCTGGTCGAACGCTTCCAGCAGACACAGCCAGTCGTCGGCCGCGGGTGAGGCGAACACATCAGAGTCACCGGTGTAGACCGCGGGGATGTTCGCGGCGTTCAGCGCCTCGAAGCAGGCGCGGCCGTCGCGGTGGCTCTCGACGATCACCGCGATGTGGCCCGGCAGGAGCGGGTCTCCGCAGTAGGTCGCGCCTGCGGCGAGCAGCGCTGCGATGTCGGCGGCCATGTCCCTCGGGATGTGCTCGCGCAGCCGGTCGATCGGGATCGTCTTGTCGGGCCGGACCCGCAGCTGCTCGCGGGTGACGACCCGGAGCCGGAACGGTGCATCGTGCGGTGCACCAGCGAGGCGATGCTCGGGGTGCGCGGCGTCCACCGCTCGCACCACGATGCGCGGATCCCCGAGTTGGGCGTCGCGCATCACCGCCTGCAAGCTCGCCACCAGTGGGCCGTCGCTGCGAAAGTTGGTGCCCAGCGTGCGTTGTCGGCCCGCGCTGGACGCGGCGTGCAGATACGTGACGATGTCACCGCCGCGGAAGGCGTAGATCGCCTGCTTCGGATCGCCGATCAGGATCACCGTGGAGTGCCCGCTGAACGCCCGGTCGATGACCTGCCACTGCACGGGATCGGTGTCCTGGAACTCGTCGACCATGACGATCGACCAGCGCCGCCGCATCCGGGCGCGCGCGGGGGAGCCGTCGTCCTCCAGCGCATCGGCCAGCCGCGACAGCAGGTCGTCGTAGTGCAGGATGCCGAGCCGCCGTTTGCGCGTCTCCAACTCCGCGCACACCGCGGTCGCGAACTCGACCCGCACCGCCGCATCTGTGCCGGGCGCTGGAGCCGCAGGACGGAGCTCGGTGTGTGCGCCTGCCACGACCTCGCGAGCCAGGCGCAGCACGGCGTCGTAGGACAGCAGCGGCTCATCGCGCTCCTGCCCGAAATGCGCGAGGTACAGATCGTCGACGATGTCGCGCACCACGTCTTCGAGACTCTCCACCAGTTCCACCCCGGAATCGGTGTCGCCCGCCACCCCCAGGCTCTTCAGTACCAGCTGGCAGAACTGGTGTGTGGTCGCGATCGTCGCGGCGTCGAAGCCTGCCAGCGCATCACGCAGCCGCTGCCGACGCAGGTCGAGTTCCTCGGCCGGGCCCGACACCAGATGGGCCAGCAGCGCGTTGTCACCGGCGCGGGACGGGTCGCCCAACGCGAGCAGGGCGTCGAGGATCTGAGCGCGCACCCGCTCCCGCAGCTCCTGGCTGGCCGCCCGACCGAACGTGATCAGCAGCATCTGATCGAGCGTCGCCACCCCCTCGGCGACGTAACGGGTCACCAATCCGGCCAGCGTGAACGTCTTTCCGGTGCCAGCGCTGGCTTCGAGCACCGTCGTGGTGCGCGCCTCGGGCAGCGGACCGAGCAGATCGAACGGTTCCATCTACTCCGGCATCCTCTCCGCACGCAGCATCGGGGACCACAGCCGCGTCGCATACGCCGGGAGGCCGGCGGCGACGAGATCGACCAGCGGACGGCCCGCACCCCACACCGTGACGTGCGCCGGCTCGGCGTCCTCGCCCGGATATTTGCCGGACTTCCACTTCCAGCCGGCCTCCCGCGACGGCGCGCCCCGGTGATGCTCGGTCTCGGCCCACGCGTAGGACGTCTTGGGCGGCAACGGAATCGGCGCACGACGACCGTCGTCGTACATCTCGACGAGGTCGGCCAGCACGCCGACGGGATCCTCGGGCGGCCCCAGCAGCCGCTGCCGCGGCGTGTCGCCGCGTTTGGCGCGGCCGATACACACCGCTGACCACTCCCGGCCGGGGTGGCGAGCGGCCAACGCCACCAACCGAATCCATGATTCCAGCAGATGCCTACCGTCGAGCTTGGAGTAGGTGACCCACACCAGTCGCCCGCCGTAGACGCGCGGCACGGTGCCCGTGACGCGGCGGCCGGCACCGACCGCTGTGTCGATGGCGACGTCGACGTCGAACGCCTGAGGCGCTGACGTGCGGTGCTGCTGAGCGGCGGCGGCCAACGCGGCGGCCCGCTGCGCGAGTTCCTGCGCTTGCCGCCAGCCGAGCCGGCCGGGCGGCAGCGAGCCGCGGCGCCACTCGGCCTGCTGCGCCTGCGCCGGCGTCATGCCGCGCTGCATGTCCTCGAGCATCCGAGCGCCGATCTTCCACTCCGCCAGCGCATCGATCTCGACGGGCATCCCGTCCTCGACAGCGTCGACATCCCACGGCAGCGTGAAGTCCAGCGCCCGGAAGAAGCCCTTGACCGGATCCCTGAAGAAGGCCACCAGATCGTCGAGCCCGACGTCGTCGAGCGGTGGTGCGGGCAGCGGCGCCCCGACCAACGGCGGCTTGACCGTCCGTCGGGCCGTGGCGGCACGGGCCGCGGTCAGCGCGGCGGTGTCGAACGTGAACGGCTCACCCGGACCGGTTCCCAGTGCTCCGGGCGTGACGTTGCGAACATCGAACGGCTGCAACGGATGCCGGATGTGTACGTGGTCGCGTACGGCGTGCGGCGTGGTGACGTCGAGCGCGTCCAGGAGCTCGACGAGCGGCACAGCCGGCGGCTTGCGCTGACCCGAGTATTCGTTGGCGCCGGTGTAGGTGATCACCAGCCGCTCGGTGGCCGCGCCGATCGCGTCGAGCAGGAGCTGGCGATCCTCGGAGCGACTGTCCCGTTCACCGGTCACCGGGTCGCGCGCCAGCGCGTCGTCTCCGTCGGTGACCCCTTGGCGAGGGAAGACACCGTCATCGAGACCGACCAGGCACACCACCCGGTGCGGCACCGAGCGCATCGGCACCATCGTGCAGACGGTCAGTGTGCCGGTGCGGAAATTGGCGCGGGTCGGACGGCCGGCGAGGTGACGGTCCAGTAGCGCCGTGACATCGGCGAGGCGTAACAGTGTCTCGGCGTGCGTTCCGGCGTCGGAGAGGATGTCGGCGAACTCCCGGTCCACCTGCGCCCCCTGCCACGCGTCGGCGTCCGAGGCGGCGGTGAGCTGGTCGAGACCGTTGCGCAACGCGATCAGCCATCCGCGTAATGTCCGTGTGCCGGTCAGGCTTTCGACACTCTCGCGAAGCAGGTCGACGTAGCTGGCAAGCCGGCCGGCCAGCTCCACCCGGTTGCTTCCGACGTCGTCGAGGGGGAGTGTGGTGTCCAACCAGGCGTGGGAGTCCTCGGACATCGCGACGCCGACCAACACCCGGTCGATGCCGAACCGCCAGGTGTTCTGCACGAAGTCCACCCCGTAGGGGTGGCGGTGCTCGCGATCGAAGCCCCAGCGGATGTTGGCCTCCCGCACCCACTCTCCGATCGTGTCGAGATCGTCGTCGGTGAAACCGAATCGGAGGCGCACCGGGGCGGCCTCGGCGAGGTTGAGCACCTCGCTGGCGGTCGCCCGCCCGCCCGCCAAGGCGAGCAACTGGCTCGCCACGCCCAGTAGGGGATTGGTCTGGGTCAGCGCGCGGTCGGCCAATTTGACGCGCAGCCGGTGGGCGGGATGCGTGTCCGACACTCCACTCGCATCGAGGTCGCCGAGACCGAAACCCGCGATGATCAGCGGTGCGTACGTTTCGATGTCGGGGCACATGACGAGGATGTCGCGCGGCTCGAGCGTGGGGTCATCGGCCAGCACACCGAGCAGCACCTCCCGCAGCACGTCGATCTGGCGCGCCGGACCGTGGCAGCTGTGCACCTGAACCGACCGGTCGGCGTCATCGATCCAACGGCCTTGGGGCCGAACGCTGTTGGCGGCGATATCGGACTGCAGCCAACCGAGCAGCGTCTGCGGGCGGGCGGCCGAACCGAGGAATTCGTCGACCGCGGGATCGGCGGGAAGGGTGCGTTGCAGCTCGCGCATATCGCGGCCCAATGTCGCGAGCAGCGGGTGTCCCACGGCGCGATGCGACGTGTCGGTGCGCCGCGGAATCGGGCCGTGGCTGCGCCGCAGGGCCGCCCACAGTTCGTCACTCGGATGCGGCAACCACAGGTGTAGGTCGTGGTGCGTGCTCAGGGCATGCAGCAGTTCGATCTCGGTGAGCGGCAAGCGGGTGTGGCCGAACAGCGACAGCCGCTTCGGGAGGTCGGTACCGGAATCACGCAATCGCGCAAGGGTTTCGGCGTGTCGGACCGGTGGGGGATCGGCATCGACGTGGGCCAGCAGGGCGCGGTAGAGCTCGGGCTGCCAGCTCAGGTCGGCGTCGAGTGCGTCGGTCCGGCCCTCGGCCCAGTCGGTCAACAGCTGCGGGCGCTGCCGCGCGTACGAGGCGAACAGGCCGGCGAGCCGACGGGCGACGGCGTAGCGACGGCCCTGGCGCAGTTCCCGCTCCTCGCCCTGTTCGTGATGGCCGAGATGGGTGGCCAGCGTGGCGCACCAGGGTTGGTCGAGCGAGCTGTCGATGACGGCGAGCAGCGGCCAGACCATGGCGTCGGGTGCCCACGGATCGTCGTCGGTGGTGCCGGTCAGCTCGGCGACGAGCGAGCGCGGATGACGGAAGGTGATCCCGGCGCACACACCGTCCTGGCCGGTGCCGCGGCCCAGAATGTGGGAGAGCCGCTGGCTGAGCCAGCGTTCGGTGCCGCGCGCGGCCACCAGCACCAGGTCCTCGGCGAAGGGGTCGGGTGGTGGGGTCGCCAGCACGGCACCCAGGCCGTCGGCGAGCAGGTCGGTGCGATCAGCCCGATGGAGGTGTAGCGCCATCGCGACTCAGACTACGGGTGCGCGCTCGCCGGAAGGACGTCAGCCGCGCTCGATGACGTTGCCGGAACCCGACTGAGAGGTCTTCGGGTCGCCGGTGCGATAGGTCACCGTGTTGTCGAAGCCCGACACGGTGATGCTGCCCGCGGCCTCCACCGTCAGCTTGTTCTCCATGCCCGACACCGACACCTCGGCACACGACCCCCGCACCTCGATGGTGTTGTTCATGCCGCTGATGCTGACCATCCCCTGATTGCAGATCACCGTCTGCGTGCGGTCGACGCCGCCGATCGACAGCGACCCACCCGCCTCGACCGTGACCACCTGGTCGGTGCCGGGGCTTGCCGGAAGGCCGGGGAAGGACGGGATCGAGGGGATCGACGGGATCGTGGGTGCGGTGAGCGTGCCGCCGCCACCGGATACCGTGGGGCGGCCCTGAAGCGCGCTGTTCCCGAGGAAGTACACGGCGACACCGATGACCCCGCCGAGGACCAGTACGCCGGCGATCAACGGGATCAGCCACGCCGCAGGATTCGCGCGCTTACGGACGACCTGCTGCGGCATGGCGTAATACGGCGTCGGGAACGGATACGAATTCGGGGGAGGTGCCGGCACGGTCGAATCACCCAACTCGCTGGCACTGGCCTGGCCGGCGAGTGGCCGCTCCAGGTCCCGGATGCGGGCCTCGGGATCCCCAGTTGGCTCCATGGGCAGATGCTCGCACACCGGTCGCCGATGCTCGCGCGGATCTGACCAAACGCTGACCGGTGCGTACGCGCACCGGTTGAGTTCGCTGCGCGGTGGTACTCCTGCGCCATGGTGGCACCGGGTTTCCTCGCCATCGGCGGCGGTCCCGCCGGCGTCAGCGCCGCCGAGACGTTCCGTGCCCGGCACCGCCACATCCCCGTACGCATCCTCTCCGCCGATCCCGCATTGCCGTACGCGAAGCCGCCGCTGAGCAAGCAGTTCCTGTGCGGCCAGCCGGCAGAACTGGACCTGCACAGCGCCGGCTGGTTCGAACGCAACGCCATCGATCTGGTCCTCGGGGTGACGGTCGAACGCATCGACACCGCCGCGCAGGAGATCGTCACCGCCGGGGGCGCCCGCTATCCCTACTGGCACCTGGTGCTCGCGTCGGGCTCCCGCGCGGTGCCGCTGACGGTGCCGGGCGCCGACAAAGCGCTACCGCTGCGGTCGTTCGCCGATGCGGTGGCGCTGCGGATGGCGGCCCGCCACGCCGATTCGGCGGTCGTGGTCGGCGCGGGGCTGATCGGCTGCGAAGCGGCGGCCTGCCTGTCGGCGAGCGGTCTGCACACCGTGCTCGTGGCCCCCGAGCCGGTGCCGCTGGCCCGCCGTTTCGGCGTGGACGTGGGCGAGCGTGTGGTCAAGATGCTCTCCGATGCCGGGGTGCGCTTCACCGGTGTGGCCCCGGTCGCCGCGGTCACCGACACCGGGGTGATGCTCGACTCCGGGGAATGCATCGACGCCGATCTGGTGGTCGCGGCCACGGGCGTGCGGCCCGATGCCCGGTTGGCGCAGCAGGCCGGGCTGGAGATGAGCGGAGGACGCGTCGTGGTCGACGAGCACATGCGCACGTCGGTCCACAACGTGTTCGCCGCCGGCGACATCACGCTCGCACACAACCTCACCGCGGGTCGGGCGGTCGCCGCCGAGCACTGGCGCGACGCCGCCCAGCAGGGGCTGGTGGCGGGGCTGACCGCGGCGGGCTACCCGGCGGCGTGGGACCGGGTGCCCGGGTTCTCCTGCACGATCGGCGCGGTCACGATGCGCTACCGCGGCTGGGGCGACGACTGGGATTCCTGCCGGGTCACCGACCAGCGACACGGCTTCGTCGCGACGTACACGCGTCGCGGTGACGAGATCGCAACGCTGACGGCTACCAGCCGCGCATCGTAGGAGTTCGACCGCAGTCCACGCCGTCGTCACCGCTGCGCGACGTGCCGGCCTGACTCTGCTGGCCGCCGCTACCATCGGAATAGCGTGGGGTGCAACGGTTCCGATGCGGCTCTCGACACCGCCGACGCTGTCATCGCAATGGCCCCACTACCCCCGAGATGCTGACCTCGTCTCCCCGGTTCGCGCGCTCGTCGGATGGGGACGGGAGGGCGGGCGTCGTAGACTCTGTGGCGTAGGCACGCGCAGGTCGTCGTCACGGCAACTCCTTCGTTTCGTCCTTTCCAGCTGCGCCTTGATGATCGGTTGGTGACATGACCCTGTCCTCGCCACCGCGCACCGAGGTCTACCTGGTGCAGAGCCGCTTCAACCCGTTCTCGGTGCGAGGCGCGCTCGAACTCACCGACGACAGCGTGCGCTGCACCGTCACCGACTACTCCGGGTGGGTCGAGAGGGCCCTGGGGATATCGGATCTCGACTCTCGGCTGAAAGCCGGAGAAGACGTCGTGGCGTTCGATTCCCGGCGCGATCAGCTGAAGATCAAGTGGCTCAAGCAATTCATGAACGCGGGGTTCTCCGTCTGTGATGGCGGCGCGAGCCGTTGGCTGGTGTCGCTCGTCTATCCCACGGGACTCCTGGCCGTGGTCGAAGTAGTGGATGGCTGGGACGTTCACAACGAATGGCGCCGGGCCCTGCCGTCGACCTGATCCGCGGATTCGTCGACCAACCCCGACCGCAATCCTTGGGCACACGCCGAACGCCACACAGCGCCTACGCTCAGTGACATGACCGACCACGACAAGGTTGCAGCACGGCGTGAGATCGCAGACGCACTTCTGACTGCGCTCGACCGCCGTCACGAACTCTTGGACGCCATCGTCGAAGCCGAGAATCGAGCTGCCGCGGTGACGGCGATATCGCAGCTTCTCGGGGCGTCACCACGTGCGGGCGAAGCCGTCATCGGCATGTCGTTCGAGCAGCTCACCCGAGAGTCGCGACGCACGATCAGAGCCGAACTCGACGATCTCAACGGTCAGCTGACGTTCACGCTCAACGAACGCCCGGCCTCGTCGGGGGACAACCTGGAGTTGAGGCTCTTCTCGTCGGAGGTCGATCGAGACATCTTCGCCGCTCGCACGTCGGACGTCGGCGCCGCGGGCGACGGTTCCGGCGCACCGGCAGGAGATCTCGACAATGAGATCGGCTCGGCGCAGGGACGGGTCAGCGCCGAGGAGGCGGCGTGGTTCGTCGTGCTCGACGGCGACGACAAGGTCGGCATGGTTTTCGGCGAACTCTCCGGGGGCGAAGTCAACGTCCGAGTCTGGGTTCATCCGGAGAAGCGGGGGCGCGGGTACGGCACCGCTGCCTTGCGCAAGTCACGCTCGGAAATGGCGTCGTACTTCCCCGCGGTACCCATGGTGGTGCGGGCCCCGGGCGCCGGCGCCTGACCGGGGTCCACCAGGCAGCCGGACCCGGCTACAACCAGTCCCGGCGCTTGAACGCGATGTAGAGGATCACGACCATCACCACGATCAGCGCCGTGCTCGTGATGAATCCGGCGACCGTCTGAATTCCGGGATACTCCACGTTCTGCCCGTAGTAGCCGGTGATGGCCGTCGGCACCGCGATGATCGCCGCCCATCCGGTCAGCTTCTTCATCACCACGTTCAATCGCGCGTCCTGCAGCGAGAGGTTCGTCTCGAAGACCGTCGTGACCATGTCGCGCAACGATTCCGTCCACTCCGAGGCCCGCAGCACGTGGTCGTACAGATCGGCGTACACCGCGTCGAGCTCCGGTGCGGTCTTCGCGTCGAGCCGGCGGTGCTGGATGGCCGAGACCACCTCCCGCATCGGCAGCACCACTCGTCGGAGCGCGACCAGATCCTTACGCAGCTGAAAGGTCCTGCGCTGCAGCCCTTTCGGTGGTGTGGCGTCAGCGAACAGATCGTCTTCGAGTCCTTCGATCGCATCGTCGAGCGCCTGCACCGCCGCGAAGTGGCCGTCGACCACGACGTCGAGTAGGCCGTGCACCAGCGAGCCGACCCCGTACTCCTGACCACCGAGCTCGTCGAACCGGCGGGACACCTCGTCGATGTCGATGTGTGGTGACAAGCGGACCGTGATCAGCCCGCGCGGCAGCACAAAACCCGAGATGCGGTGGACCTCGAGCAGCGAGGCCACCCCGTCGCCCTGCGCAGCCGGTTCTGCCATCGTGACCGCGTACACGGTGAAGAACGTGTGCGTGCGGTACACCACCGCTTTGGTGCGTTCGGATTCGGCGAGCGCGTCCTCGACGGCCCAGGAGTTCAGATGCAGCTCGGCGGCAAGATCTTTCAGGATCGCGTGGTCGGGATCGTAGATGTCGCACCACACGAGGGTGTCGTCGCCGCTGAGGCAGTCCGAGATCGCCGAGAAGTCGAAGTCGTCCTGAGGTTCACCGTGCCGCCAGATCCGGCCGCGCACGTGGGTCATCGCAGTTGGGGCATGGCTCAGCCCAGCGTGAATTCGGCGGCCAGGCCGTCGATTCCGGCTTGAATGGCGTCGAGGGCGGGCTTGCGGGCCTTGAGCTTGGTGGCCAGGTGGGCGCCGGCGTGCAGCGTGGACGCCGCCTCCTGGGCCACCTGCTGCGCGCGGGCCAACACCTGATCGGCCTCGACGATCTCGTCGAGCCAGCCCGCCGCGATCGCGGCGTCGCCGACGAACGTCGCGGCGAGTGCGGTGCCGCGTTCGAAGGCCGCAGGGGTGAGGCGCATCCGCATGATCTCGATCGCGGAGATCGGGATGGTCATGCCGATCGCGACCTCGATCGCCTGACAGCGTGACTTCGGTGCCCCTACGCGATGGTCGGCCGACAACAGCAGGAACGATCCCATCGCGATCGCGGGGCCCGTCGCGGCGATGATCACCGGGACCGGGAACGTCAGCGTGCGCAGTGAGAGCTTGAAGCCGCCCGAGAGCATGCCGAGCGCCGCCGCGGGATCCCCGGATTGGAACACCGCGAGGTCGAAACCGCCGCTGAACACCCGCGAGTTGCCGGCGAGCACGACGGCCTTGGCCTTGTCTGCCTCGGCGCGGTCCAGTGCCTCGTTGATCGCTGCCTGCATGTCCGGGCCGAGGACGTTGACCTTGCCGTCGTCGAGCGTGATGGTGGCCACGGAATCGGCGAGCTCATAGGACACGGTGCTGGTCATCGGGTCTCCTGGGGCGAGGTGTGAGGGCGCATCGAACCTAACAGCGGAGGGCAGGAGCGAAGCGACCGGGGAAAAGGCAGCGGAGGGCAGGAGCGAAGCGACCGGGGAAAAGGCAGCGGAGGGCAGGAGCGAAGCGACCGGGGAAATAACAGCGGCGGGCAGGAGCGAAGCGACCGGGGAAAGAACAGCGGAGGGCAGGAGCGAAGCGCGCGACTACGCAATCGGTGGCGCGCAGCGTCCCCGTAATTAAGTACTCGACTACGCAAGACCTGGCCGCCACACCTCCATAGCGTGATATCCAAGCGCGGCGGTTACGAGGGGTCGCCGCGCTTACCACGGAGGAGGACGAACGATGCGCGCACACCGCAAGCAGGCAGATCCCGAACCCGACCGCCGCAGGCACCGGGTGAAGGGCCGAAAAGCTCGGCGTACCAGCGGGATTCCCACGCTCAGCCTCTGGGAATGCGGGATCGGCGCCGGCTGGCGCTGACGGTCGATCTCAGGACGTGCTGATGAGCGCGTCCTGCGCGGCGGGCGTCTCTGTGGTCTGTGGGGAGACCATCAGACGCTCGCCGCGCGCCACCCAGTCGGGGTCGGCCCATTCCACCTGAGCGGGCAACCGTCGCCAGTACGCCGGGTGCGCGCGCAGGTAGCACTCAACGCTGGCGTGCACGGCTGCACCGGCGGGCAGGCGGCGCGGCGAGACCGGATGGTGGCTTCCGGCCAGCGCGTCGATCGTATTGGGCGCCTGGTGTCCGGCGGGATCGGCGAGCTCGGCCCCGGCGCTGACCGCACCGTCGAGCACCCAGTCCAGCGCGATGTCTGAGAGCGCCGCGCACGAGTGTCGCGCACGAGTGATGTCACCGTGCGCACCGCGGAACCACACCTGCTGGTGTGCATCCGCGGCGCTGCCGAACGGGATCGCCGACGTGTGTGCGTCGATGGCCAGCGCGTGCCGAGCCGCCTCGACGTGCGTCGCGGGATCGGCGCAGGCGCCACGCGGCACACCCGGGACACCGCGGGTGTCCCACAATCCGAGGAACCGCACCGTCGCCGGAGGCTCGTCCCGTCCGCGCAGTTCCTCGGCCACTCTGCGCAGGCGCTGCCAGTCGGCCCCGTCGCGCGCGGTCCGGGAGATCGCGTAGGTGCTCAGCAGGTAGTCGCGCAGCTCGGCGAGCGAGCCCGTCGCGTCATCTGCGGGCAGCACTCCCACCGTGCCGACCAGCCGGGCCAGGGCGCGGGCGCACACGCCATCTCGACCCGCACCCACGATGAACACGCGGTCCCCGGGCTCCCACGCATCGGTGAGGAAGTCGTAGGCAGCGACGACGTGCCCTCGCGCCGCGTCGAGTTCACGGCGGTGACGCGGCCGGCCGTCTCGTGGCACGTGAGCAGGAGTCCAGACGAGCTGCCCGGCGGATCGGCGCAGCATCCCGGCGAACGCCACGGCGTTGCCGGCCGGATTGAAGTTGTCGAAACACAGCGCGATGTTCTTCACGATGGCCCCCGACGGGATGTGCGGATGCGCCCGGGAGGGAAGTTTGCCAGAACGCGATGCCACCGGGGCCGGAATCGGCAGAACGAGGGCCGTCAGCCGCCCATCAGCGTGCGCCACTGAGCGAGACTGCTCGCACGGTAGACGTAGTTGCTGCGGCGCACGGAATCCAGCGGCGCGCTCTTTGCCGCCGAGTACCAGTGGCCGGGGAACACGGTCGGGTCACCGGGCAGAGCGGCCAACGCCTGCAGGCTGCGGAACATGTCGTCGACGTTGCCGCCCGGGAAATCCGTGCGGCCGCAGCCCTCCAGGAACAACGTGTCCCCGGCGACCAGCCGGCCGTCGAGCAGGAAGCACTGGCTACCGGGCGTGTGACCGGGCGTGTGCAGTAGCTCGATCGCGATCGAGCCGACCTCGACGGTGTCGCCGTGGTGGTGCGCGGTCAGCTCGCTCGGGGCGATCCCGGTGATCCGGGAGACCCAGTCCGCTTCGTGGGTATTGACGTGAACCGGCACGCTGACCCGTTCCAGCAGCTCGGCCAGGCCCTTGAGCTCGAATCCCATCATCGATCCGCCGACGTGATCGGGATGGTGATGGGTGACCAACACCCCGGCCAGCCGCATGCCGTCCGCGTCGAGGACGTCGACCAGATCTCCGGCGGCGTACGCCGGGTCGACGATGACGGCGTCACCGGTCTCGGAGTCGCCGATCAGATAGGCGAAATTGCGCATCTGTTCGGCGATCATGTCGCCGGCCGCGAAATCGCGGCCCGACAGGAGCTGACGGAAATAGAGACGATCGTCTTCGGCCATGCGGGTCAGCGTAGGCGGCCTGCGCCCTGAACAGCCGTGGCGTGCCTGGCACGACCAGCGGTTTGGCGCCGCAATCGGTGAGAATGTACCCTTTTCAAGGCTCGTCGCACCGTGACGTGCTGCAGGCCCCCTTAGCTCAGTCGGTAGAGCGTTTCCATGGTAAGGAAAAGGTCAACGGTTCGATTCCGTTAGGGGGCTCGGTGGACCGCTGTGCGGGTCCGTCCGGGGCGGTGTAGCTCAGCTGGTTAGAGCGCACGACTCATAATCGTGAGGTCGGGGGATCGAGTCCCCCCACCGCTACAAGACACTAACGAGACGTATCTCGAAGAGACGTAGAAGAAAGAGACGACTGCCGTGGCCTCCAGTACCGACGTACGGCCCAAGATCACCTTGGCCTGCGAGGTGTGCAAGCACCGTAACTACATCACCAAGAAGAACCGCCGCAACGATCCCGATCGGCTCGAGATCAAGAAGTTCTGCCCGAACTGCGGCAAGCACCAGGCTCACAAAGAGTCCCGCTAGGACCACCGCTGCGCCGTGTCTTTCCTGGACGAGTTCGTCGGGCTGCACTATCGGCATCCCGATCACTACGTCGTCGGCCGTGAGAAGATCCGCGAGTACGCGACCGCGGTCAAGAACGACGACGACGCGTTCTTCGACGAGCAGGCCAGTGCCGAACTCGGGTACGACGCTCTGCTCGCCCCACTGACGTTCATCTCGGTGTTCGGCTACCAGGCGCAGCGGGCGATGTTCGATTCCGCCGACATCGCGATCGCCGACGCCCAGATCGTGCAGGTCGATCAGTCGCTGAAATTCGTCCGCCCGATCCAGGCCGGCGACACGCTGTACATCGACGTGTGGATCGATTCGGTGCGCACGGCGCACGGCACCGACATCATCGTCACCAAGAACATCGTCAGCAACGGCAACGGCGACGTCGTCCAGGAGTCCTACACCACCCTGGCGGGGCGGAGCGAAGAAGACGGAGAGAGTGGCTTTTCAGATGGCACTGCGTGAGTTCAGTTCGGTCAAGGTCGGCGATCAGCTTCCCGAGCGGGTCATCCCGCTGACGCGGGCCGATCTGGTCAACTACGCCGGCGTGTCCGGCGACCTCAACCCGATCCACTGGGACGACGACATCGCCAAGCAGGTCGGCCTGGACACCGCGATCGCCCACGGCATGCTGACCATGGGCCTCGGTGGCGGGTACGTCACCGCCTGGGTGGGCGACCCGGCCGCTGTCACCGAGTACAACGTGCGCTTCACCGCCGTCGTCCCCGTCCCCAACGACGGCAAGGGTGCCGAGATCGTGTTCAACGGCCGCGTGAAATCCGTTGAGCCGGAATCGAAGTCGATCACCATCGCGCTCACCGCGACCGCAGGCGGCAAGAAGATCTTCGGCCGTGCCGTGGCGACGGCGAAGCTGGCGTAGGCAGGTCTGACTCATGGCACTCAAAACCGACATCCGCGGGATGGTCTGGAAGTACCCCGACACCTTCCTGGTGGGCCGCGAACAGGTCCGCCAGTACGCCAAGTCCGTGAAGGTCACCGATCCCGCCACGCTGGACGAGAAGGCCGCCGCCGAGCTCGGGCACGATTCGTTGATAGCCCCGCCGACGTTCATGTCGATCTTCGCGGTGATGATCCAGAACCACTTCTTCCAGCACGTCGACGTGGGCCTGGCGACCATGCAGATCGTGCAGGTCGATCAGAAGTTCCTGTTCCACCGTCCGATCAGGGCCGGCGACGCGCTCAACGGGACGATGTACATCCAGAGCGTCGACGAACGGTTCGGCGCCGACATCGTCACCACCCGCAACGTCCTCACCGATCCGGACGGCGAGATCGTGATGGAGTCCTTCACCACCCTGATGGGCCACGAAGGTGACAACTCCATCTCGGCGGGGTGGGATCCCGAGACGGGCCAGGTGGTGCGCAAGCCCGTCACACACGACACCTCCGATGACTCGCTGGGCGCGGAGCCGACGACGGATTAGTAACTCCGACCCGCGGCGCGCTACACTCGGTCCTCGGGGTTTTCCCAGTTGAGCGCGCTGTCCGTCGGGGCTTGTGTCACCGCACGGGGAGCGCGCAAATTGTGTGGGCCCTACAGGGAACCCGTC
Source organism: Mycobacterium sp. IDUB_1 (assembly GCF_055419625.1). Taxonomy (NCBI): domain Bacteria; kingdom Bacillati; phylum Actinomycetota; class Actinomycetes; order Mycobacteriales; family Mycobacteriaceae; genus Mycobacterium; species Mycobacterium sp. IDUB_1. The sequence goes on from NZ_JBVAYA010000001.1 coordinate 1,808,086, forward strand.
TAGGGGCGTAGCTCAACTGGCAGAGCAGCGGTCTCCAAAACCGCAGGTTGCAGGTTCAAGTCCTGTCGCCCCTGCTCAACTGAATACTCGATACGTGGGACCGGCCGGTCTGGATACTGGACTGGAGGGGCCCGCGAACCGGGACCCATGACGACCGATCACGAGGGAGCACGCGGTGAGCGACGAGCGCGACGGTGCCAGCTCGGCAGGCACCGACAGCGGCGCGGAGACCGACGGCGGTGACGCACGAGCGCAGACCGCGGTCGTGAACCGCCCGCTGCGACCGACGGGCAAGCGGTCGCGCCGGGCGGCGGATGGCAATAGCACTGCCGATGACACCTCCGACACCGACGCGGCACCCGAGGCCGACGGGTCGGGCGGCAAGGACGACGGCAAGGGCCCGAAGGCGAAGAAGAAGACGGCGCGCAAGCCCAAGGACGGGCCGTCGCGCAATCCCATCCTCTTCGTCCTCAACTACCTGAAGGAAGTTGTCGCCGAGCTGCGCAAGGTTATCTGGCCGAACCGCAAGCAGATGGTCAGCTACACCACCGTGGTGCTGGTGTTCCTGGTCTTCATGGTGGCGCTGATCGGCGGAGTGGACCTGGGCCTGGCCAAGCTCGTGACGTTGGTGTTCGGCTGACCTGCACGGTCACCCCACCCCGACGCAATACATCTGTAGAGAGGACTGACACGTGACCAGCTTCGACGGCGAGACTGCCGCGAGCGTGTCCGAGGCGCGCGCCGAAGAGGCCGATCCGGCAGTGGTGATCGCCGACGAGGCCGCCGAGCATCTCGAGGAGACCAGCCCGGCCGAAGCCGTCGAGGACGCGCCCCTGGATGCGGCCGACGAAACCCCCGCCGAGGCCCCTGAAGCCGACGAAGCACCGGTTGTCGAGGAAGACGAAGACCCCGCGGTCGCGCTGAAGAAGGAGCTGCGTCTCAAGCCGGGCGACTGGTACGTGATCCACTCCTACGCCGGGTACGAGAACAAGGTGAAGGCCAACCTCGAGACCCGCGTGCAGAACCTGGACGTCGGCGACTACATCTTCCAGGTCGAGGTGCCCACCGAAGAGGTCACCGAGATCAAGAACGGCCAGCGCAAGCAGGTCAACCGCAAGGTGCTGCCCGGCTACATCCTGGTGCGCATGGAGCTCAACGACGAGTCGTGGGGCGCCGTGCGGAACACCCCCGGTGTCACCGGCTTCGTCGGCGCGACGTCGCGGCCCTCGCCGCTGTCGCTCGACGACGTGGTGAAGTTCCTGCTGCCCCCGGCAGCGGCGAAGAAGCCCGGCAAGGCTGCGTCGACGTCGGCGGCATCGTCCGAGGCGTCGATGGAGCGTCCCGAGATCCTGGTCGACTTCGAGGTCGGCGAGTCCGTCACCGTCATGGACGGGCCGTTCGCGACGTTGCCGGCATCGATCAGCGAGGTCAACGCCGAACAGCAGAAGCTCAAGGTGCTGGTGTCGATCTTCGGTCGTGAGACGCCGGTCGAACTGACCTTCAACCAGGTCGCCAAGATTTAAGCCGGGCCCCTCGGTCGTGAGGACGCCCACGAGATAGAAGAAGGACAGCACAACCATGCCCCCGAAGAAGAAGGTCTCCGGGCTGATCAAGCTGCAGATCCAGGCCGGGCAGGCCAACCCCGCCCCGCCGGTCGGTCCCGCGCTCGGCCAGCACGGCGTCAACATCATGGAGTTCTGCAAGGCGTACAACGCGGCGACCGAGTCGCAGCGCGGCAACGTCATCCCCGTGGAGATCACCGTCTACGAGGACCGCACCTTCACGTTCGCGCTGAAGACGCCGCCTGCGGCCAAGCTGCTGCTCAAGGCTGCCGGCGTGCAGAAGGGTTCCGGTGAGCCGCACAAGACCAAGGTCGCCAAGGTGACCTGGGATCAGGTGCGCGAGATCGCCGAGACCAAGAAGGAAGATCTCAACGCCAACGACATCGATCAGGCCGCGAAGATCATCGCCGGTACGGCCCGGTCCATGGGTATCACGGTCGAATAAGACCACCCCTGTGGGAGAGCCCGCTTCGGCTCGCAACCACGACCTCTGAATCAAGGAGACATCAATGAGCAAGAACAGCAAGGCCTACAAGGAAGCCGCCGAGAAGGTCGACAAGACCCGGCTCTACACGCCGCTCGAGGCCGCGAAGCTGGCCAAGGACACGTCGTCGAAGAAGCAGGACGCCACCGTCGAGGTCGCGATCCGCCTGGGCGTCGATCCCCGTAAGGCCGACCAGATGGTGCGCGGCACCGTCAACCTGCCGCACGGCACCGGTAAGACCGCCCGCGTCGCGGTGTTCGCCGTCGGCGACAAGGCCGAGCAGGCGCTGGCCGCCGGCGCCGACGTCGTCGGCAGCGACGACCTGATCGAGAAGATCCAGGGCGGGTTCCTCGACTTCGACGCCGCGATCGCCACCCCCGACCAGATGGCCAAGGTCGGCCGCATCGCACGCATCCTCGGGCCCCGCGGCCTGATGCCGAACCCCAAGACCGGCACCGTCACCCCGGACGTCACCAAGGCCGTCAACGACATCAAGGGCGGCAAGATCAACTTCCGCGTGGACAAGCAGGCCAACCTGCACTTCATCATCGGCAAGGCGTCGTTCGACGAGAAGTCGCTGGTGGAGAACTACGGCGCCGCGCTCGACGAGATCCTGCGCGCCAAGCCGTCCTCCTCGAAGGGCCGCTACCTGAAGAAGGTCGTCGTCTCGACCACCACCGGCCCCGGCATCCCGGTGGACCCGGCGGTGACCCGCAACTTCACGGAGGAGTAGGCGCCAGCCGAATCCGACCATGGGCACGGAGGAGTAGGCGCCAGCCGAATCCGACCATCGGCACGGAGGAGTAGGCGCCAGCCGAATCCAGCAAGAGTCCCCCGCGCTTCGGCGTGGGGGACTTTTCGGTATGTAGGGGGTGCTGAAAAGCTCCTCGACCACCGACGAGCCCGGCCGAAGGCGCAGCCGTCGTCCCCCACGAACGACAGGTGAGCGGCATCAGCCGGAGATCCGAGTTGTCCCCCACATCGAACCCTGATGCGGTGGTCGAGGAGCCCCTGCCAGGCAACATAACACCGGTGACGGGCAACCGCGCCGTCATCAGTGAAAAGGGAAGGGGCTCAGACGGCCGCGGCACCCGGCTTCAGGTAGGTGACGAGGCTGACGTCGAGCGCTTCGTCGACGTAGTAGTACTGGCAACCGGTCAGGTAGCGCATGTAGTCGTTGTAGCTCTGCTCACCGGCCGCGGCGATAGCCTCGTCCTTGTGCTGCTCGAGGCGAGCGGCCCAGATGCCGAGCGTTTTGATGTAGTGGTTCCGTAGCGACAGCGTCTCGGGCACCGTGAAACCGGCTTTCTCGCCGTGCTCCACCAGCATCTTCGTCGACGGGATGCGGCCACCTGGGAAGATCACCTCGGCCATGAACTTCGCGAAGCGGGCGAGCTCGAAGGTGAGCTTCTTGCCGCGGGCCTGCAGATCGTAGGGGTGGTAGCCGCAGCTGCTCTGGATCGTCATCCGGCCGTCCTCGGGCAGGATGTCGAAGCACGACTTGAAGAAATCGTCGAAACGGTCGAAGCCGAAGTGCTCGATGGCCTCGATGGACACGATGCGGTCGACGGGGGAGTGGAACTGCTCCCAGCCCTCCAGGCGCACGTCGAACGTGCGCTCGGTGTCCAGCCTCGACAGCAACTGATCGCAGTAGGCCTTCTGGTTCTTGCTCAGCGTCAGGCCGATGACGTTGACGTCGTATTTCTCCATCGCTCGCTGCAGCGTCAGCCCCCAACCGCAGCCGACCTCGAGCAGCGTCATCCCCGGCTTGAGGTCGAGCCGATCCAGATGCTGATCGACGTTGGCGATCTGGCCTTCCGACAGCGTTGCGTTGGGACCGGTGAAGTACGCACAGCTGTACTTGCGGGTGGGGTCCTGGAACACACCGAAGAAGTCGTCCGACAGGTCGTAGTGGGCCTGGATGTCCTCGAAATGAGGGGTCAGATCCTTCGTGCCGGTGGAGTTGTCAGACATGCGCTTGTTCGTCCTCAATTTCGTGGGCCCCCGCCCGATGCGACATCGCGATGGTGTCCCGACCGTACCCAAACAGTGCACGGCCTAGCGGTAAACACGCTCTCTTGGGCGATCAGCCTATCGGGTCGGCGTCTGCACGGGCCAATCCGCTCAGGGCTTCTTGACCAACGTGAACTGGTTGACGTCGGTGTAGCCCTTGCGGAACGAATCGGCACAGCCGGTGAGGTAGTGCATGTAGCGGTCGTAGACCTCTTCGGACTGCACGGCGATCGCCTCGTCCTTGTGCGCCTCCAACGCGGCCGCCCAGTGGTCCAGGGTGCGCGCGTAGTGCGGCTGCAGCGACTGCTCGCGAGTCAACGTGAAGCCCGCCTTGCCGGCATACTCACCGACCAGCTCGATCGTCGGCAGGTACCCGCCCGGGAAGATCTCCGTGAGGATGAACTTGATGAACCGGGCGACCGAGAAGGTCAGCGGAATGCCGCGTTCGATCATCTGCGGGATCGTCAGCGCGGTGATGGTGTGCAGCAGCATCACACCGTCGTCGGGCAGCACCTTGTAGGCGGTGGTGAAGAAGTCGTCCCAGCGGTCCTTGCCGAAGTGCTCGAACGCCCCGATGGAGACGATGCGGTCCACCGGCTGGTCGAAGCTCTCCCAGCCCTCGAGGCGGATCTCCTTGGTGCGGGGGCTCTGCGACGCGGCGAACGTGCGCTCCACGTGTGCCTTCTGGTTCTCGCTGAGCGTCAGGCCGATGACGTTCACGTCGTAGAGCTCGATCGCGCGCATCATCGTGTAACCCCAGCCGCAGCCGACGTCGAGCAGCGTCATGCCGGGCTCGAGACCGAGCTTGCCGAGCGCCAGATCGACCTTGGCGCGCTGCGCCTCTTCCAGCGTCATGTCCTCGCGCTCGAAGTACGCGCAGCTGTACATCTGCGACGGGTCGAGGAACAGGCGGAAGAACTCGTCGGACAGGTCGTAGTGCGCCTGGACGTCGTCGAAGTGGGGAGTCAGGTTTTTCTTGTTCGAGGCCATGAGCGTGGCTTCCTGGGCATGCTGCCCGAAGAGGATCTCCTGAAACGGCGGTCACGCATGTCCGACAGGCATGTTACGTGGTCTCCCCGGCAGGTCCCGAATCGCCCGAATTGACGTGCCCGGAGCTTCAGTGCCCCTGTGCGAACGTCGTCTTCAGCTCCCCGACGATGTCGTCCCACAGGGGTTCGGGCAGCTCATGGCCCATGCCGTCGAGCAGAACCAGCCGGGCGTCGGGGATCGCGCGGGCGATTGCGCGGCCGCCCGACGGGCGCATCAACTTGTCGGCCGTGCCGTGGATCACGACCGTGGGCGCGGTGGTCGCGCGGTTGTAGTGGCGCAGGCTGCCGCTGCCCAGGATCGCCGAGAACTGTCTGCCGATCCCCGCCGGGTAGTAGGAGCGGTCGAAGCCCTCGATGGCCTCGGCGCGCAGCGCATCGTCGGACCGGGGGTATCCCGGGCTGCCGATGATCTTGCTGACCTTGACCGCGTTGTCGACGATCGCGTCGCGCCCCGTGCCCGACGGCTTGGACAGGATCGCGAGCAGTTGCTGCGGTCCGGGCGGCGGGAGCGCCGGCTGGTTGTTGCTCGAGAAGATCACGCCCAGCGACCGGGTGCGGTCGGCGTGGCGCGCGGCGAACACCTGCGCGATCATGCCGCCCATCGACGCCCCGACGACGTGTGCGCGCTCGATGCCCAGATGGTCGGCCAGCGCGGCGGTGTCGTCGGCCATGTCCTCGAGCCGGTAGGGCGCCGGGCTCGCGATGCCGAGGAACGAGCGCGCCATGCTGAACGGCAGCGGGGCCCCAGAGCGCTGGCCGCGCAGCTTGCCCGACAGCCCGCAGTCGCGATTGTCGAAGCGGACCACGCGCAGGCCCTGGTTGACCAACTTCTCGCAGAACTCGGTGCGCCAGAAGATCATCTGCGCACCCAGCCCCATGATCAGCAGGACCGCCGGGTCACCCGGGTCACCCATGTCCTCGTAGTGGATGTCGATCTCGCCGGACGGTGCGGTGCCACTGCGCACCTGCATCAGACGTCCAACTCCGCGGTGCTAGTCGGGTCCTCGCGCAAGCGCTCGTCGGAGTGCTCCCGGGACACTTCGACCATGAAGTTCGCGAAGTAACCCGTCAGCGCCGGATCGCTCATCATCTGCCAGCTCGGCGCCAGCAGCTTCATGTAGCGCTCGACGTAGAGGAACTGCTTCCCGATGAGCACCAGCTCGCGGGGCAGTTTCACGTCGTAAGCCTCGGCGAGCGTGGAGAGCTGCTTACCGATCTCGGCATAGCTGAGGTCACCCAGCGACGTCATCGTCAACGGGGTGGCGAACTTCTCGAGATCCTTGGCCGCCTGAGCCTCGGGCTTGACCGTGCCGACCGCACCCATCAGCACGACGATCTTGCCGGCCGCAGCGTGGTCCTTCTTGACGAGCAGCGCGTACACCAGCTCGCGCAGCAGCCACCGGGTCCGCGGATCGATGCGGCCCATGATGCCGAAGTCGAAGAACACGATCCTGCCGTCGTCGTCGACGGAGAGATTGCCGGCGTGGAGATCGCCGTGGAACAGGCCGTGCCGGAGCCCGCCCTCGAACAGGCTGAACAGCAGCGCCTTGACCAGCTCGGTGCCGTCGAAACCCTTCTTGCGGATCGCGGCCACGTCGTCGATGCGAGTACCCGAGACGCGTTCCATGGTCAGCACCCGCTCGCTGGTGAGGTCCCAATAGACCTGCGGCACCCGGATGTTCTTGCCGAGCGGGGAGGCGTGCATGTGGGCCACCCAGGCGTCCATCGACTGCGCCTCCAGCCGGAAATCCAGCTCCTCGGCCAGGTTGTCGGCGAAATCGGCCACGACGTCCTGCGCGGAGAGCCGCTGCCCGAGCTTGGCGAACTCGACGATGCGGGCACCCCGCTTGAGGATCTGCAGGTCCGCGGCCACGCGGCGGCGGATGCCCGGCCGCTGGATCTTCACGACGACCTCTTCGCCGCTATGCAGCGTCGCGTAGTGCACCTGGGCGATCGACGCGGAGGCGAACGGCTTCTCGTCGAACGAGGCGAACAGATTCGTCGGCTCGTCGCCCAGCTCTTCCCGGAACAGTTTGTGCACCGCTTCGGCGTCGGCGGGCGGGACGCGATCCAGGAGGCTGCGGAACTCCCGGCTCAGGGGCTCACCGAAGGCGCCGGGGCTGGACGCGATGATCTGGCCGAACTTGACGTAGGTGGGGCCCAGGTCAGCGAAGGCCTGGGGGATCTGCTTGACGATCTTCTGCTGCAGCGAACCGCGGGAGCGCAGTTTCGCCACCACGCGGGCGCCGGTGCGCGTCACCTGCCATCCAGTCGCGCCGATGCGCGCTGCCTCGACCGGCAGGGGCACCCGATCGAGCTTGGCTACCTCGCGGTGCTGTGTGTTCCGCGTTGTACTCATCCCTGCAGTGTCTCAAAGGAGCCTGCACGCTCGAAAATGTGTGTGCCCCGGGTCACAGGCTGCTCTGTCTGTGAGCCCGCGGCCACCCGTGCTTTCGCCTGGGTGAACTCCGGCATCGCGCCGGAGGCGGCGGAGACGCCGTTGATGATGGACCACACGAGAGCGCGCCGGGCGGTGCGCTCGACGATGTTGGGGTCGCGGTGCTGGATCAGTCCCTTGGCCCAGGACGGCATGGTGTCGCGAACGGCCCAGTTCAGGGCGGCCTGCGGCAGCGGCAGGTTCGGCCCGGTCGCCATGGCGGTGCCGTAGGTGACCGCGAGCTTGGGCAGATAGGACTTCAGGCAGTCCAGCGTGTCGGCTTTCGTGGTGGGCAGATCGGTGCCGCCCAGCGCGTGCCCGACGCGCACGAACTCACCGTAGTAGCGGTCGATCTTCTTGCCGCGCAATGGATTCGGATGGTAGAGCTCGTGTGCGGTGGCGATGCCCCAGGCGACCGTCGCGTAGTTCCAGCGCAACCATTCGGGGTCGTCGGCGTCGTAACGCGCACCGTCGGGCCGGGTGCCCTTGATCGTGTGGTGCATGGAAGCCACGGTGGTGGCCAGGCGCTCGGCGGTCTCGGTCGAGCCGTAGGCCGTGCCGATGAAGAAGGCGACCGAGTGTCCGAGCCGGGTGAGTGCGCCCTTGGGATCGATCTGGGGCATCGGGTCATCGCGGGTGTCGTCTCGAACCAGTCGGGAGTGATGGACGCCCATCCAATAGATGGAGGGGTCGAGACGCTCGAGGAACGCGGCGCACTGCAGCCCGAAGATCAGCGCGTGGGTGTGCGAGTGCACGTGCCACACGGCGCTGTCCGGGCCGAACCAGCCCGGATCTCCCGCGGGGGTCGCGAACTCCATTCCCTTGAAGAAGTGGCGGCGGACGTCCTGGTCGAAGCGACGGTCGAGCACCTGGCCGATCAGCTGGTGCGGCAGGAACATCTGGTCCTCCTGGTCACGGGTGTGCCCAGTTTAGCTTCTGGATACGGTTGTGACCAGATCTGCGGCGGCCTACCCTTATCGGGTGTCGACTCCCACGAGATGGGCGGGCGTCCCGCTGGTCGACCGCCGCGCCGAGCGACGGGAGCTGCTGGTCGACGCCGCCTACCGCATCTTCGGGGAGGGCGGTGAGCAGGCGCTCTCGGTGCGGTCCGTATGCCGGGAGAGCGGCCTGAACTCGCGCTACTTCTACGAGAGTTTCGCCGACGTCGACGCCCTTCTCGGCGCCGTCTACGACCGGGTCAGCGTCGGGCTGACCTCCGCGGTCGACGCCGCGATGACCACAGCGGGCGCATCCCTGTCTGCCCGCACCCGCGCCGGGATGGCCGCGGTGCTCGAGTTCAGCTCCAGTGATCCGCGCCGGGGCCGGGTGCTGTTCACCGACGCCCGGGCCAACCCGGTACTCGCCACCCGCCGGGCCGCCACCCAGGACCTGCTGCGGGAGGCGGTGCTCTCGGAGGGGTGGCGACTACACCCGGGTTCCGACCCGGTGGCCGCGCAGGTGGCGGCCGCGCTGTACGCCGGCGCAATGGCCGAGCTGGCGCAGCAGTGGCTGGCCGGGCGCCTCGGCGACGATCTCGACGCCGTCGTCGACCACGCGCTCGCCCTCGTGCTGCGCTGAGGCTCAGCCAGCTGGGCGCCAGCGCTTGATGAAGTCGGTCTCCGGCCATTCCTCGTGGGCGGCCATCAACTCGTACATCGTTGCGCCATCGCAGGTTTCGCGGATGATGTCGGCGTGACCCGCGTGCCGGGTCAGCTCCTCGATGAGGTGGAATCCCACCCAGCGCACGGTCCAGAAATCCACGTCGCTGGGGAACCACGGCACCTGATGGGGCACCGGGACGGGAGTGTCGAGGTCTTTCTCGGCGAACGCCGCCAGCACGTCGTCGCTGACGCTGCGCAAGTCGTCGAGCAGCTCGGTCAACGTCTCGTCGTCGCGCATCACGTGCTGGTCGGCGTGCTCGGCCATCTGCTCCTCGATGGGCCGCGGGTCGGGGGCGGGGAAGTCGGGCGCCGCGAGGACACGTGCGAGCCAGCCGCGCTGCACGCCGGCGGCATGCTTGACCAAGCCGCCGACCGACAGCGCGCTCGCCGAGGGCGTTGCCCGGGCCTGTTCGTCGGTCAGACCGTGGGTGACGGAGAAGAACGCATTCTGGTTGAACCGGAGGAATTCGATCAGGCTCTGGCGTTCGCCGGTGGCGGGCGGGGGGAGTCCGGGCATTTGTCACTTCTCCTTGTTTTGTGCGCGAAGGTTGGTGTGTGCGTAAAGATCACGGATGCAAGCGATTTCGGCACCGTGGTGGATCATCTCTCGGTTGATGTGCAGCACCAGCGTGATCATCGGGCGCTCGCCGTACGGGCCTTCGGCCGGTCCGCACGGGCGTTCCAGGGCGTCGGCGTCGAGGCTGCGGACACCGCGCAGCCAGCGGTCGTACTCGTCGTCGAGTTGGGCGAGCGCGGTCGCGGCGTCGGTGGCGTAGGGCCAGGAGTCATAGTCCGCGGGCGGTCCCCCGAAGTGCGAGTGACTGCGCATCGCCAGCACTCCGACGATCACGTGCGCCAGCCGCCACGCGATCGTGGTGAACGGTTCGGGATCCGGAGGCGGGGCGGCGAAGTCGACGCGGCCGTCGCGGTGCACCGTCCAGCAGTCCTGGACCGGTTGCCAGTAGTACTCATCGTCGGTGAGCCCGGTCAGCCGCGGCCGCAGCTGCGACCGCCAGTGCAGGTCGAGTTGGTCGATCAGTTCGTCGGTGACGTCCATGGCGTCAGCCTCGCACCCATTCAGGACTGTTCCGGTCCTGAAACCAGACGGTCTCGCAGTTTCTGTGGGTGTAGTCGTGTGACTACACTTGTGTAGTCGATTGACTACACTCTGAGGAGAAATCATGACCGGAACGACGCTCGACGCACGCCGCACCGCGGATACAGCTTCGTGGCTGCGGGGGTACTACGCGGTGCGCGGCGCCGTATCGCTGGCGTGGGTGGCCACAGCCCTGGCCGTCGGCCCGATGTCGCCCGTTCTGTCCGGCGTCCTGCTGGTCGGTTATCCGGCCTGGGACGCGCTCGCCAACATCGCCGACGCCCGGCGCGCGGGCGGTCTCCGGCGCAACCCCACCCACCTGGTCAATGTCCTCGTCAGCGTCGTGACCACGGCGGCTGTCGGCGGGGCGCTCACCCTGGGCATGAACGCCGTTCTGGCCGTGTTCGGCGTGTGGGCGGTCCTGTCCGGCCTACTGCTCGTCGCCACCACCGTGCGCCGCGGCACGGGAGTCGGGGGGCGATGGTTTCTGGTGATCAGCGGCGTGCAATCCGCGGCCGCAGGCGTCATGTTCCTCGTCAAAGCGGGCGGCCAGAGTGTTCCGAGCGTCGCCGACATCGCGCCCTATGCCGCCTTCGGGGCGCTCTACTTCCTCGTATCGGCGGGCTGGCTTTCCGTGTCGCTGCTGCGCTCACGCTGAAGACCCCGGGGGTCGGCGAGCTGGTCGGCCAGCGGGCCGGCGTTCGGGACGGTGGCGAGCGGGCCGTCCTCCAGGCCCGTCGCCACTTTCAAGAACGGTCCGAACAGGCGCCATCCCAGCTGCAGCGCGAGTGCATCGGCGGTGGCCACCCGTGCAGCCTGGTCATCTCCGAGACGATCCCGGGCGACAGCGATCAATTGCTCCACATTCGGGAACCGGTGCTGCATCCGCCCGACGTCGAAACCATCGAGCAACGCCCTGGCGATCACCGTCCAGTTGCGCTGGGCCAGAGCTTCGACATCGCGCGGACCCGCCGCCGTCGAGCGAGCCGCGTCCAGCTCCTCGGCGAGGTGATCCAACGTCGCCGCCACCACGGCGTCTTTGTTGCCGATGTGGCGAAAGATGAGTCCAGCGTTGATGTTCGAGCGCTCGGCGATGTCGCGCAGGCTCGTGGCCGCCGGTCCGCGCTCGGCGAACAGATCCGCGGCGTGGGAGAGCACGACGGGCCGGATGCGCGCACCGGCCTCCCTCTGCGTGCTGCTGTCTGTAGCCACGTGACTACGTTAGCGCCCGCCTCATAGGACAGTTTCGGTCCGCAGACTCTGGCACGCTGACGAGATGTCCGAGACGACCAGCCGCGTTCTGCAGCTCCTCGGCCTGCTGCAGTCACGACGGGTGTGGGCGGGGGAGGAGCTGGCCGCCCGGCTGAACGTGACCACCCGCAGCGTGCGCCGCGACATCGAGCGGCTGCGCGAGCTCGGCTATCCCGTCGCCGCCAGCAGGGGACACGGTGGCGGATACCAACTGGGCGCCGGCGCCGCGCTGCCGCCGCTGCTGCTGGACCCGGACGAGGCGGTCGCGATGGCGGTCTGCCTGCGGCTCGCGGCCGGCGGCAGCGTCGCCGGGGTCGGCGAGTCGGCACTGCGGGCGCTCAGCAAGCTCGACCAGGTGATGCCGCGGCGGTTGCGTTCCCAGGTCTCCGCCGTCCACGAGGCCACGGTCACGCTGACGTCGGGCGCACCCGAATCCGTCGTCGAACCCGACGTCCTGATGACCCTCGCGCGGGCCAGCCGGGACCGCGAGCACGTCACCGCCGGCTACGTGGACCGCGGCGGCACCGCGACGCGACGCCGCCTGGAGCCCTACCAGCTGGTGACCACGGGACGCCGCTGGTACCTGCTCGCCTATGACCGTGACCGGGAAGACTGGCGAAGCCTGCGGCTGGACCGCATGTCCGACGTCGCGGCCGTCGGCACCACGTTCACCGCACGCGACGCCCCCGACGCGGCCGCCTACGTGCGCCGATCCATCAGCACATCGCCCTACCGGTACGTGGCCCGGGTCCGCTACCACGCACCCGTCGACACCGTCGCCCCGTGCTTCCCGCCCGGCTCGGTGAACGTCGAAGCCGACGGCCCCGACGCCACCATCGTCACCGCAGGTGCCGACGATCCCCGGCAGATGGTTCCCTACCTCGCGATGGTCGACGCCGAGTTCGAGGTCCTCGGGTCGCCCGAGGTGGCCGAGGCTGTGGCCGCGGTCGGCGAGCGGTTGCGCCGGGCCACGCACTGAAGAAAGGACGACCTGATGGTCACGCTCGCCCTCGACGTCGGCGGCACGAAGCTCGCGGTCGGACTGGTCGACGACTCCGGTGCGCTGCGATACCGCGCGGAACTGCCGACCCCGCGCGCCGACGCCGAGGCGGTCTGGGCCGTCGCAGACGCCCTGCTCGTCGATGCCCTGGCCGCCGCCGGTGGCGATGTGGACGCCGTCGGCATTGCGTCCGCCGGACCGATCGACGTCCCGGCTGGCACCGTCAGTCCTATCAACATCGTTGCCTGGCAACGCTTTCCGATCGTTGCGCGGGTGGCGCAGCGCACGGGCGCGACCGTGCGTCTCGGCGGTGACGGATTGTGCATGGCGCTGGGGGAGCAGTGGCGAGGAGCGGCCGTGGGAGCCCGATTCCTGCTCGGCATGGTCGTCTCGACCGGCGTCGGCGGCGGCCTCGTTCTCGACGGCGCGCCGTGTCACGGACGGACCGGCAACGCCGGCCACGTCGGTCACGTGGTGGTGGAACCGGACGGCGCTCCGTGCACATGCGGTGGGCACGGCTGCGTCGAGACAGTCGCAGCCGGCCCGTGGCTGGCGCGGTGGGCGCGCGAGCGCGGATGGCAGGCCCCACCTGAGGCCGGCGCGAAGGAGCTGGCCGAGGACGCGCGGCGGGGCGACCCGGTGGCCGTGCAGGCATTCGGTCGCGGTGCCGACGCGCTGGCCCGGATGATCGCCTCTGTCGGCGCCGTGTGCGACCTGGATCGCGTGGTCATCGGCGGCGGTGTGGCCCGCGCCGGGGAGCTGCTGTTCGACCCGCTGCGGGCGGCGCTGCACCGGTACGCGGGGTTGAGTTTTCTCCGCGGCCTGGAGGTGGTGCCGGCCCACCTGGGAGGTGACGCCGGGCTGATCGGCGCCGCCGCTCTCGGCCGTTTTGGCTGATCGGGGCGCAGCAGGCTATTCTTGCCGGGTTCCACCGAAGACCGTCGGTCACCAGTCACATGGTTGAAGGTCCGGGTTTCACCCGGCGGCCCACGCAGGAGGACGAGGCACGTACCTCACATGTGTGCGCCCCGACCTGTCTGCGTCGGGGCGTTCGTCGTTTCACGACGTCACAAGACCTTCTCTCCTGCGTCCGGCCGGCGCTCCTCGACGGGACATCCGTACACCCACCACGAGGAGGCATGCATGGCCAAGGCTGAAAAGGCCACCGCGGTCGCCGACATCGCCGAACAGTTCAAGGAGGCGACGGCGACGCTCGTCACCGAATACCGCGGACTGACGGTCGCCAACCTCGCGCAGCTGCGCCGTTCGCTCGGCGACTCCGCCACCTACACCGTTGCCAAGAACACCTTGGTCAAGCGTGCGGCGGCAGAGGCAGGCATCGAAGGCCTCGACGAACTGTTCGCCGGTCCCACCGCGATCGCGTTCGTCAAGGGAGAGGCCGTCGACGCCGCCAAAGCGATCAAGACCTTCGCCAAGGACAACAAGGCGCTGGTCATCAAGGGCGGCTACATGGACGGCCGCGCGCTGTCCGTCGACGAGGTCAACCGCATCGCGGACCTCGAGTCGCGCGAGGTGCTGCTGGCCAAGCTGGCCGGCGCGATGAAGGGCAATCTGACCAAGGCTGCCGGTCTGTTCAACGCTCCGGCGTCGCAGGTCGCACGTCTGGCTGCCGCACTGCAGGAAAAGAAGGCCGCCGAGGAAGCGGCCTGACGGCTGCTCGGCACACACCCACTGACATCAAGAAGTAACGAAGGAAGGACCATCATGGCCAAGCTGTCCACTGAAGAGCTGCTCGACGCGTTCAAGGAGCTCACCCTGCTCGAGCTGAGCGAGTTCGTGAAGGCGTTCGAGGAGACCTTCGAGGTCACCGCTGCGGCGCCGGTCGCCGTCGCCGCTGCCGGCCCCGCCGGTGGTGCCCCCGCCGAGGCCGCCGAGGAGCAGTCGGAATTCGACGTCATCCTCGAAGGTGCCGGCGAGAAGAAGATCGGCGTCATCAAGGTCGTCCGCGAGATCGTGTCCGGCCTGGGCCTCAAGGAAGCCAAGGATCTGGTCGACAGCGCCCCCAAGCCGCTGCTCGAGAAGGTCACCAAGGAGGCCGCCGAGGACGCCAAGGCCAAGCTCGAGGCCGCCGGCGCATCGGTGTCGGTCAAGTAGTAAGAGGTATTCCGGAGCCGTCGTTCTGACGGTGACGTCAGTCGTGGGGCTGGTCTGGCAAACAGACCAGCCCCGCGCTACGTTCGGGCCCGGTCCGGCCCCGGCCGTGTGACCGGTAGGTTATGGTGACTCAAGCCACAAGCGGGGATCCGTGGCGAGCAGATGCTGGATTGGCGAGAGGAATTCGCGTGGGTATTGGTATCCAGGTCGAGGGGTTGACGAAGTCCTTCGGCTCACAGCGAATCTGGGAAGACGTCACGTTCGATCTGCCCGCCGGCGAGGTGAGCGTTCTGCTGGGCCCGTCGGGTACCGGTAAGTCGGTGTTCCTGAAGTCGCTGATCGGTCTGCTGCGCCCGGAGCGCGGCAAGATCATCGTCGACGGCACGAACATCATCGAGTGCTCGGCCAAGGAGCTCTACGAGATCCGCACGCTGTTCGGTGTCATGTTCCAGGACGGCGCGCTGTTCGGATCGATGAGCCTGTACGACAACACGGCGTTCCCGCTTCGTGAGCACACGAAGAAGAAGGAATCCGAGATCCGTCAGATCGTGATGGAGAAGCTGGACCTGGTGGGTCTGGGCGGTGACGAGGACAAGTTCCCGGGCGAGATCTCCGGCGGTATGCGCAAGCGCGCCGGCCTGGCCCGCTCGCTGGTGCTGGACCCACAGATCATCCTGTGCGACGAGCCGGACTCTGGTCTGGATCCGGTGCGTACGGCGTACCTGTCGCAGTTGCTGATCGACATCAACGCCCAGATCGACTGCACGATCCTGATCGTCACGCACAACATCAACATCGCCCGCACGGTGCCCGACAACATGGGCATGCTGTTCCGCAAGCACCTGGTGATGTTCGGTCCCCGCGAAGTGCTGCTGACCAGCGATGAGCCGGTGGTCAAGCAGTTCCTCAACGGTCGACGGATCGGCCCGATCGGTATGTCGGAGGAGAAGGACGAGTCGACGATGGCCGAGGAGCAGGCCATGGTCGACGCGGGTCACCATGACGGTGGCACCGAGGAGATCGAGGGCGTTCCGCCGCAGGTGATGGCGACCCCTGGCATGCCCGAGCGCAAGGCTGTGGGCCGTCGCCAGGCCCGGGTGCGCGAGATCATGCACACCCTGCCTCCGGCCGCCCAGGAAGCCATCCGCGCCGACCTGGACGGCTCGAACAACAACTCGGCCCGCGATTACGACGCGGAGTCGTCCTCGCGCCGTGACGAGGACGACGCACCCACCGGTCGGATCCCCGTCGGCGGCGAGAACCGCTGATGTCCCGCCCGCTCTGCGGGCGCCCCCTCAACCTGGCGTGAGTCGCTGTCGCGCGCTCTGAATCAGGCCTGTCCGGCGCCGTCTCTTGGCGCCCGTCAAGTTTTCATCGATCGTTGTCTTGCGGCTCCGCCGCGGTGGTTATACAGTTTGCCAGAATCGCGTTGCCGTGCGGAAAATCGCACTTAGGGCACAGAAACGCGGTTTCTCAGCGCTTTCTGACACAGGAGAATAATGGTCGACCGCTATCGGGTCTGGGTTGGGGCAGGCGTTTTAGCGGGGGGAATGTCAGCTGCGATGCTGACGAGCGCGGGTGTCGCGGCAGCCGACGATGCATCGTCGTCGGGCACGGGCACCCAGGCGTCGTCGAATGCCGGCGGCGGGGATGAAGCGTCGCAGGCCAAGACGGTGACTTCGAAGCCGGCGACCTCGAAGACGGTGACGAAACGGGACCGTACGTTCGGGGTGAAGCCGCACCGGACGGAATCGGACAAGCCAGAACCGGAGAAGCCAGACCAGGGCGAGCCCGGGTCGGACAAGCCCGAGCCCGACGTGTCGCAACCCGAGGTGACCCCACCGGACACAGCGGCCCCCGAGGAGTCCGCGATCGACAAGCCGGTGCGCACACCCTTGCGGGACCTGTTCGGCGGCGGTAGACACCGTGCGCCGGAGCCCGACACGGAATCCGTCGCATCCGAGGACGCCGGTGCCACCGACGAGGCCGAACCGGCCGACGAACCCACCGTGACGCCCGTCGTCGAACCATCGTCGTCCGAACCATGGTCGTCTGAAACCGTCGCGCAGCCCCGGCGCCTCGTGCGTCCGAGCATGTTCGCCACCGGCATCGAGACCGATCTGGGCGCGCCGGACGGGGCCATGGTCATGCGCCTGGCTGCCGCCGACGCGCCGCCGGCGCAGACGACGACCCTGCTCGACGTCCTCAACACCATCGGCAAGAAGTTCTACGACTTCTACACCGACACCATGCAGTTCTTTGCCGGCCCGGTCCGCGCGCCGTTCGGCAGCACTGTCCGGGTCGAATCGTCGACGCTGACCATCGGCGGCCACAAGGACGTCCCCGCCGACTGGTACTTCCCCGACACCGACACCCCCGCCGGGTTGATCTACCTGCAGCACGGCTTCCTGGCCAACGCATCGTTCTACAGTGCGACCGCGGCATATCTGGCCGAGAAGACCGACAGCATCGTCGTGGTGCCGTCGCTGACGTGGAATCCATTCGACGTCGAGAACTACCCGCTCGAATGGCCGAGCACCGGTCGAGCGATCGCGGCCCTGTTCGCCGGTGACCGCGCGGCGCTGACGGCCAGCGCACACGCCGCCGGGTACGACGGGGTGCTGCCCGACCGGGTCGTGCTGGCCGGGCACTCGGCAGGTGGCGGCCTGGTGGCGATGGTCGGGAGATACATGGTCCAGACCGGCAACGCCGACGATCTGGCCGGACTGATCATGTTCGACGGGGTCGGCACGCTCAGCTACATGAGCCAGGACATCGCCGCGATCCCGACATCGATCCCCGTGTACAACATCGCGGCCGGGCCCAGCTCCTGGAACTGGTACGGCGACACGAACCGCAAGCTCAGCGCCGTCCGGCCCGGCATGTTCACCGGCGTCACGTTCCGGGACGGGTCGCACGCCGACGGTATGCAGACCACCGCGCCGATCGTGCAGTACTTCGCCTACATGGCGATGGGGCACTCGTCGCCGCTGGACGTGATGGCGAACAAGGTGCTCGCCGCGGGCTGGATCAACGACATGCTCGACGGCACCCACACCGACCGGCTCTACGACAGCGACGCCTCGGCGTGGAGCGTCGTCACCGGCTGGTGGTGGGATCAGTTGACCTCGTCGTCGCCCCGGCGCGTGCGCACCGTGACGATCTGATGTTCCAATTACTCCCAAACACCGCGTTGTCTCTTGACGGAACAGCGAAACCGGGCCAATCTATTGGCCAGCATGTTTGCACGGGATGAGGACGCCAGCCAGCGACCAAGCCTTCACAGCATGCGATCTGTGCCTGGATGTTGAGGAATAGCCCGTCCTGCGCTATCGTTGGACGTTGCGCTGGCTGCATCCTGCCCACCTCATCCGCACCGCCCACGTAGTCGAAGCCTGAGTTCTGCTCAGCGATCTCGACGCGTGCCGTGCGCCGGAGGCGGCTCGTGGAGCCAGCCGAACCGACGCAGAATCGCGGCACGATGGTCCGGTCTCCTCCGGTCTCCACGGTCGCATGAGGTGCTGGAAGGATGCATCTTGGCAGGGTCCCGCCAGATCGAGTCAGTAACCAACAACTCCGTTCCCGGAGCACCAAACAGAATTTCCTTCGCGAAACTCCGTGAGCCTCTCGAGGTTCCCGGGCTGCTCGACGTCCAAACCGAATCGTTCGAGTGGCTGATCGGCGCGCAGGACTGGTTCCAGCGTGCCGTCGACCGCGGCGATGTGGACCCCAAGGGTGGTCTGCAGGAGGTTCTCGAGGAGCTGTCCCCGATCGAGGACTTCTCGGGTTCGATGTCGCTGTCCTTCTCCGACCCACGCTTCGACGAGGTCAAGGCACCCGTCGACGAGTGCAAAGACAAGGACATGACGTACGCGGCTCCGCTGTTCGTCACGGCCGAATTCATCAACAACAACACCGGCGAGATCAAGAGCCAGACGGTGTTCATGGGTGACTTCCCGATGATGACGGAGAAGGGCACCTTCATCATCAACGGCACCGAGCGTGTCGTGGTGAGCCAGCTGGTCCGCTCGCCGGGCGTGTACTTCGACGAGACGATCGACAAGTCCACCGAGAAGACGCTGCACAGCGTCAAGGTGATCCCCGGCCGCGGCGCGTGGCTGGAGTTCGACGTCGACAAGCGCGACACCGTCGGTGTGCGCATCGACCGCAAGCGCCGCCAGCCGGTCACCGTGTTGCTGAAGGCGCTGGGCTGGACCAACGAGCAGATCACCGAGCGTTTCGGCTTCTCCGAGATCATGATGGGCACGCTGGAGAAGGACAACACCGCCGGCACCGACGAGGCGCTGCTCGATATCTACCGGAAGCTGCGGCCGGGCGAGCCCCCGACCAAGGAGTCCGCGCAGACCCTGCTGGAGAATCTGTTCTTCAAGGAGAAGCGCTACGACCTGGCCCGCGTGGGCCGCTACAAGGTCAACAAGAAGCTGGGCCTCAACGCAGGCAAGCCGATCACCAGCTCGACGCTGACCGAAGAGGACGTCGTCGCGACCATCGAGTACCTGGTCCGTCTGCACGACGGCCAGACCACGATGACGGTGCCCGGCGGTGTCGAGGTGCCGGTCGAGGTGGACGACATCGACCACTTCGGCAACCGTCGTCTGCGTACCGTCGGCGAGCTGATCCAGAACCAGATCCGGGTCGGCCTGTCGCGTATGGAGCGCGTCGTGCGTGAGCGCATGACGACTCAGGACGTCGAGGCGATCACGCCGCAGACCCTGATCAACATCCGTCCCGTCGTGGCGGCGATCAAGGAGTTCTTCGGCACCAGCCAGCTGAGCCAGTTCATGGACCAGAACAACCCGCTGTCGGGTCTGACCCACAAGCGCCGCCTGTCGGCGCTGGGCCCCGGCGGTCTGTCCCGTGAGCGCGCCGGCCTCGAGGTCCGCGACGTGCACTCCAGCCACTACGGCCGCATGTGCCCGATCGAGACCCCGGAAGGCCCGAACATCGGCCTGATCGGTTCGCTGTCGGTGTACGCGCGGGTCAACCCGTTCGGCTTCATCGAGACGCCCTACCGCAAGGTCATCGACGGCCGGGTCACCGACCAGATCGACTACCTGACCGCCGACGAGGAGGACCGCCACGTCGTGGCGCAGGCCAACTCGCCGCTCGACGGTGACGGACGCTTCGAAGAGGAGCGAATCCTGGTCCGACGCAAGGGCGGCGAGGTCGAGTTCGTCTCGGCGGCCGAGGTCGACTACATGGACGTCTCGCCGCGCCAGATGGTGTCGGTCGCGACGGCGATGATCCCGTTCCTCGAGCACGACGACGCCAACCGTGCCCTGATGGGTGCCAACATGCAGCGCCAGGCCGTTCCGCTGGTCCGCAGCGAGGCTCCGCTGGTCGGCACCGGTATGGAGCTGCGCGCCGCCATCGACGCCGGTGACGTCATCGTCGCCGAGAAGGCGGGCGTCATCGAAGAGGTGTCGGCCGACTACATCACCGTGATGGCCGACGACGGTTCCCGGCACACCTACCGGATGCGCAAGTTCGCCCGTTCCAACCACGGCACGTGCGCCAACCAGCGCCCGATCGTGGACGCCGGGCAGCGTGTCGAGGCGGGTCAGGTCCTCGCCGACGGTCCGTGCACCGAGAACGGTGAGATGGCACTGGGCAAGAACCTGCTCGTCGCCGTCATGCCGTGGGAAGGGCACAACTACGAGGACGCGATCATCCTCTCCAACCGTCTGGTCGAAGAGGACGTGCTGACCTCGATCCACATCGAGGAGCACGAGATCGATGCCCGCGACACCAAGCTGGGCGCCGAGGAGATCACCCGGGACATCCCGAACGTCTCCGATGAGGTGCTGGCCGATCTCGACGAGCGCGGCATCATCCGCATCGGCGCCGAGGTCCGCGACGGCGACATCCTGGTCGGCAAGGTCACGCCGAAGGGCGAGACCGAGCTGACTCCCGAGGAGCGCCTGCTGCGCGCCATCTTCGGCGAGAAGGCCCGCGAGGTTCGCGACACGTCGCTCAAGGTGCCCCACGGTGAGTCCGGCAAGGTCATCGGCATCCGCGTCTTCTCCCGTGAGGACGACGACGAGCTGCCGGCCGGTGTCAACGAGCTGGTCCGCGTCTACGTGGCCCAGAAGCGCAAGATCTCCGACGGCGACAAGCTCGCCGGACGCCACGGCAACAAGGGCGTCATCGGCAAGATCCTGCCCGTCGAGGACATGCCGTTCATGCCGGACGGCACCCCGGTGGACATCATCCTGAACACCCACGGTGTGCCGCGTCGTATGAACATCGGCCAGATCCTGGAAACCCACCTCGGGTGGGTGGCCAAGGCCGGCTGGAACATCGAGGGAAGCCCGGAGTGGGCGGCCAATCTGCCCGAGGGCATGCAGTCGGCCCCGGCCGATTCCATCGTGGCCACCCCGGTGTTCGACGGTGCCCGCGAGGGCGAGCTGGAGGGCCTGCTGGGCTCGACGCTGCCGAACCGCGACGGTGACGTGATGGTCAACGCCGAGGGCAAGTCGCAGTTGTTCGATGGTCGCAGTGGCGAACCGTTCCCGTACCCGGTGACGGTCGGCTACATGTACATCCTGAAGCTGCACCACCTCGTCGACGACAAGATCCACGCCCGCTCCACCGGTCCGTACTCGATGATCACGCAGCAGCCGCTGGGCGGTAAGGCGCAGTTCGGTGGTCAGCGATTCGGTGAGATGGAGTGCTGGGCCATGCAGGCCTACGGCGCTGCCTACACGCTGCAGGAGCTCTTGACGATCAAGTCCGACGACACGGTCGGTCGCGTCAAGGTCTACGAGGCCATCGTCAAGGGCGAGAACATCCCCGAGCCGGGCATTCCGGAGTCGTTCAAGGTGCTTCTCAAGGAGCTGCAGTCGCTCTGCTTGAACGTTGAGGTGCTGTCTTCGGACGGCGCGGCGATCGAAATGCGAGACGGCGACGACGAGGACCTGGAGCGTGCTGCTGCCAACCTCGGAATCAACCTGTCCCGCAACGAATCCGCCTCTGTGGAAGACCTTGCGTAGATCTGGCCTTGTGAATTTTTCTAGTCCCGAAAGGGGAAAGGGAGTTACGTGTTAGACGTCAACTTCTTCGATGAACTCCGCATCGGTCTCGCGACCGCGGACGACATCCGTAACTGGTCCTTCGGCGAGGTCAAGAAGCCGGAGACCATCAACTACCGCACGCTCAAGCCCGAGAAGGACGGCCTGTTCTGCGAGAAGATCTTCGGACCGACTCGCGACTGGGAGTGCTACTGCGGCAAGTACAAGCGCGTCCGCTTCAAGGGCATCATCTGCGAGCGCTGCGGCGTCGAGGTCACTCGCGCCAAGGTGCGTCGTGAGCGGATGGGTCACATCGAGCTGGCCGCTCCCGTCACGCACATCTGGTACTTCAAGGGTGTGCCGTCGCGGTTGGGCTACCTGCTCGACCTGGCCCCGAAGGATCTCGAGAAGATCATCTACTTCGCGGCCTACGTGATCACCGCTGTCGACGACGAGATGCGGCACAACGAGCTGTCGACGCTCGAGGCCGAGATGGCCGTCGAGCGCAAGGCTCTCGAGGATCAGCGCGACGCCGACCTCGAGGCCCGGGCGCAGAAGCTCGAAGCCGACATGAAGGAGCTCGAAGACGAGGGCGCCAAGTCCGACGTCAAGCGCAAGGTCCGCGACGGTGGCGAGCGCGAGATGCGTCAGCTGCGCGACCGGGCCCAGCGTGAGCTGGACCGGCTCGAGGAGATCTGGACGACGTTCACCAAGCTGGCTCCCAAGCAGCTGATCGTCGACGAGCTGCTCTACCGCGAGCTGCAGGACCGCTACGGCGAGTACTTCGAAGGCGCCATGGGCGCCGAGTCGATCAAGAAGCTCATCGAGACCTTCGACATCGACGCCGAGGCCGAGTCGCTGCGCGACACCATCAAGAACGGCAAGGGCCAGAAGAAGCTGCGTGCGCTCAAGCGACTGAAGGTCGTCGCGGCGTTCCAGACCAATCGGAACTCGCCGATGGGCATGGTCCTCGACGCGGTCCCGGTGATCCCGCCGGAGCTGCGCCCGATGGTGCAGCTCGACGGTGGCCGGTTCGCCACGTCGGATCTCAACGACCTGTACCGCCGTGTGATCAACCGCAACAACCGTCTCAAGAGACTGATCGACCTCGGTGCCCCCGAGATCATCGTCAACAACGAGAAGCGGATGCTGCAGGAGTCCGTCGACGCGCTGTTCGACAACGGCCGTCGCGGCCGTCCCGTCACCGGCCCGGGCAACCGCCCGCTCAAGTCGCTGTCGGATCTGCTCAAGGGCAAGCAGGGTCGGTTCCGTCAGAACCTGCTCGGCAAGCGCGTCGACTACTCGGGCCGTTCGGTCATCGTGGTCGGCCCGCAGCTCAAGCTGCACCAGTGCGGTCTGCCGAAGCTGATGGCTCTCGAGCTGTTCAAGCCGTTCGTGATGAAGCGTCTGGTCGACCTGAACCACGCGCAGAACATCAAGAGCGCCAAGCGCATGGTGGAGCGTCAGCGTCCGCAGGTGTGGGACGTCCTCGAAGAGGTCATCGGCGAGCACCCCGTGTTGCTCAACCGTGCGCCCACGCTGCACCGCCTGGGCATCCAGGCCTTCGAGCCGCAGCTGGTGGAGGGCAAGGCCATCCAGCTGCACCCGCTGGTCTGTGAGGCGTTCAACGCCGACTTCGACGGTGACCAGATGGCCGTGCACCTCCCGCTGAGTGCGGAGGCGCAGGCCGAGGCCCGCATCCTGATGCTGTCGTCGAACAACATCCTGTCTCCCGCGTCGGGCCGCCCGCTGGCCATGCCGCGTCTGGACATGGTGACCGGCCTGTACTTCCTGACCACCGAGATCAAGGGCGACACCGGCGAGTACACGCCGGCCGCCAAGGATCAGCCGGAGTCCGGTGTGTACAGCAGCCCGGCCGAGGCCATCATGGCCCTCGACCGTGGCGCGCTGTCGGTGCGCGCGAAGATCCGCGTCCGGTTGACGCAGCAGCGTCCGCCGGCCGATCTCGAGGCGCAACTGTTCGAGAACGGCTGGACCCCGGGCGACGCCTGGACCGCCGACACGACGCTGGGTCGCGTGCTGTTCAACGAGTTGCTGCCCAAGGGCTATCCGTTCGTGAACGAGCAGATGCACAAGAAGGTGCAGGCCCGGATCATCAACGACCTGGCCGAGCGCTACCCGATGATCGTCGTCGCGCAGACCGTCGACAAGCTCAAGGACGCCGGCTTCCACTGGGCGACGCGTTCCGGGGTGACGGTCTCGATGGCCGACGTGCTGGTGCCGCCGCAGAAGCAGGAGATTCTCGACCGGTACGAGAAGGAAGCCGACGGGATCGAGAAGAAGTACCAGCGCGGTGCGCTCAACCACGACGAGCGCAACGAGGCCCTGGTCAAGATCTGGCAGGACGCGACCGAAGAGGTCGGTAAGGCGCTGGAGGAGTACTACCCCGAGGACAACCCGATCATCACGATCGTGAAGTCCGGCGCGACGGGCAACCTCACCCAGACCCGCACCCTGGCCGGCATGAAGGGCCTGGTGACGAACCCGAAGGGTGAGTTCATCCCGCGTCCGATCAAGTCCTCGTTCCGCGAGGGCCTGACGGTGCTGGAGTACTTCATCAACACCCACGGTGCCCGTAAGGGTCTGGCCGACACCGCGCTGCGTACCGCCGACTCGGGGTACCTGACCCGTCGTCTGGTCGACGTGTCGCAGGACGTCATCGTCCGGGAGAACGACTGCGCGACCGAGCGTGGCATCAACGTCACGCTGGCCGAGCGCCAGGACGACGGCACCATGGTGCGCGATCAGCACATCGAGACGTCGGCCTATGCCCGCACCCTCGCGACCGACGCGGTCGACGCCGACGGCAACGTCGTGGTCGAGCGTGGACACGACCTGGGTGATCCGGCGATCGACGCACTGCTGGCCGCGGGCATCACCGAGGTCAAGGTGCGGTCGGTGCTGACCTGCACGACAGGCACCGGCGTGTGCGCGATGTGCTACGGGCGTTCGATGGCGACCGGCAAGCTGGTCGACATCGGCGAGGCCGTCGGCATCGTGGCCGCGCAGTCCATCGGTGAGCCCGGCACGCAGCTGACGATGCGTACCTTCCACCAGGGTGGTGTCACCGGCGGTCAGGACATCGTCGGTGGTCTGCCCCGCGTGCAGGAGCTGTTCGAGGCACGTGTGCCCCGCAACCGCGCTCCGATCGCCGACGTCACCGGGCGGATTCGCCTGGAGGAGAGCGACAAGTTCTACAAGATCACCATCGTTCCCGACGACGGGGGCGAAGAGGTCGTGTACGACAAGCTCTCGCGTCGTCAGCGTCTGAAGGTGTTCAAGCACGACGACGGCTCCGAGCGTCTGCTCACCGACGGCGACCACGTCGAGGTGGGCCAGCAGCTGATGGAAGGCTCGGCCGACCCGCACGAGGTGCTGCGCGTCCAGGGTCCCCGCGAGGTGCAGATCCACCTCGTCAAGGAGGTCCAGGAGGTGTACCGCGCTCAGGGTGTGTCGATCCACGACAAGCACATCGAGGTCATCGTCCGGCAGATGCTGCGTCGCGTCACGATCATCGATTCGGGTGCGACGGAGTTCCTGCCCGGCTCGCTGACCGAGCGTGGCGAGTTCGAGACGGAGAACCGTCGGGTGGTCGCCGAGGGCAACGAGCCCGCGGCGGGGCGTCCGGTGCTGATGGGTATCACGAAGGCATCGCTGGCCACGGATTCGTGGCTGTCGGCGGCGTCGTTCCAGGAGACCACCCGCGTGCTGACCGATGCGGCGATCAACTGCCGCAGCGACAAGCTGCAGGGTCTGAAGGAGAACGTGATCATCGGCAAGCTGATCCCGGCCGGTACCGGCATCAACCGGTACCGCAACATCCAGGTTCAGCCGACCGAAGAGGCCCGCGCTGCGGCGTACACGATCCCGTCCTACGAGGATCAGTACTACAGCCCGGACTTCGGCCAGGCCACCGGTGCCGCGGTGCCGCTGGACGATTACGGCTACAGCGATTACCGGTAGCGACTACCACTAGTCGGCACAGAGAAGAACCCCCACTCTCGACAGAGGGTGGGGGTTCTTTTCTATTTCTGGAACTCTTCGACGGCGCGCAGCTTGTTGGTGACGTCGAGCGCAGCGATCTTGTAGGCCTCGGAGAACGTCGGATAGTTCAGCACCGCGTCGACGAGGTAGTCGACCGTGCCGCCGCAGCCCATCACGGCCTGTCCGATGTGGATCAGCTCGGTGGCATTGCTGCCGAAGATGTGAATTCCCAACAGCTTTCGGTCTTCGGTCGAGACCAGGAGCTTGAGCATGCCGTGGGAGTCGCCGGCGATCTGTCCGCGGGCCAGCTCGCGGTAGCGGGCCACACCGAACTCGTATGGCACGGCCTTCTCTGTCAGCTCGGCCTCGGTCGCACCGACGAATGACACCTCCGGGATCGTGTAGATGCCGATGGGCTGCAGGGCGGTCATGTCGTTGGCCGGCTCGTCGAACGCGTGGTAGGCGGCCAGGCGCCCCTGGTCCATGGAGGTGGCTGCGAGGGCGGGGAAGCCGATGACATCGCCGACGGCGAAGATGTGGTCGACCGGGGTGCGGAAGTCGTCGTCGACCTGCAGGCGTCCCCGCTTGTCCGCCTCCAGGCCTGCCGCCTTCAGGTCCAGGCCGTCGGTGAGACCCTGCCGGCCGGCCGAGTACATGACGGTGTCGGCGGCGATCCGCTTGCCCGACGCCAGCGTCGTCAGCGTGGTGTCCTCGCCGATCTCCACCCCGGTGACCTCCTCGCCGAAGCGGAACGTCACCGCGTGGTCGCGCAGATGGAAGGTGAGTGCCTCGACGATCTCGGAGTCGACGAACTCCAGCATCGAGGGCCGCTTCTCGATGACGGTCACCTTGGTGCCCAGTGCGGCGAAGATCGAGGCGTACTCGATACCGATGACGCCGGCGCCGACCACCACCATCGACAACGGGACCTTCTTGAGCCCGAGGATTCCGTCGGAATCGAGCACCTTCTCGTCGTCGAACTCGATGTCTTCCGGGCGGGCCGGCTTGGTGCCGGTCGCGATCACGATGTTCTCGGCCGTGACGGTGATGTGTTCGCTGTCGTTGTCGTTCTCCACGATGACGGTGTGTGGGTCGACGAAGCGACCGTGCCCGGTGAACAGGTCGATCCGGTTGCGGATCAGCTGCGAGCGGACCACGTCGATCTCGCGGGTGATGACGTGGGACGTCCGCAAATGCAGGTCCTCGGTGGTGATGTGGTCCTTGACCCGGTAGCTGGTCCCGTAGAGCTCGCGCTGGTTCATGCCGGTCAGGTAGATGACGGCCTCACGCAGCGTCTTCGACGGGATCGTGCCCGTGTTGACGCACACCCCGCCCAGCATCCAGCCCCGCTCGATGACGGCGACGGACTTGCCGAGTTTGGACGCGGCCACCGCCGCTTTCTGCCCTCCCGGGCCCGAGCCGATGACCACCAGGTCGTACTCCGTCTGCGACGCCATGCCCTTACCTTTCCCCATTTCGGCGAGCTACACCCCACACTCGTGGGGTGCGGGTGACATCGCGGGGGTTCGGCATCCACTACACCGTCGCCGGGGTCGGCCCGACTCTGGTTCTTGTGCCGGGAACGCTGCTGGCGGCCAGTCAGTGGAAGGACCTCGGCTACGTCGATGCGCTGGCCGAGCGGTGGCGGGTGATCGCCGTGGACCCCCTCGGGCACGGCGACAGCGACAAGCCCCACGATCCCGAGGTCTACCGGGCGTCGGGTGTGGCGGCGGATCTGGTCGCGGTCCTCGACGCCGAAGGGGTCTCGCAGGCGACCGTGTGGGGGTACTCGCGCGGCGGCTGGTTGGCCGCCGCCCTGGCCAGCCGCCACCCCGACCGCGTGGCACACCTGGTCGTGGGCGCCTATGCGATGCATGCCCACGAGATGGAGGGCGCCCGGCTGCTGACGCGGTTCGCCGAGCTGTTGGGCCGCTGCGACTGGGCCGGCATCTGGACGGCGTTCGGCATCACCGACACCGCGGTGCAGGACATGCTCGAAGGAGGCAACGATCCGCTCGCGGTGGCGGCCGCGATCACAGGATCCCTGCAGCCCACCCGGTACATCGACCCCGCGTCGATCGCCTGCCCGGCCACCTACTACGTGGGAGCGCGGGACTGGATCGTGCCGTATGTCCGCGACGACGTCGCGGCGCTGTCCCACCGCCCACTTCGTCGCAGCGTGACCCTCGACGTGATCGCCGGCCAGACCCACTTCGGGGTGTTCCTCACCGCGGTGGCGCCCGTGCTCGAGTTGATCGTCGCCCGCCTGGCCTCGTAGGCGGCTCCTCAACGCGGCTCGTGCCTCACCGCTTGATCGTCGCCCGCCTGGCCTTGCAGGCGGCTCCTCAACGCGGCTCGTGCCTCACCGCTTGATCGTCGCCCGCCTGGCCTTGCAGGCGG
Source organism: Mycobacterium sp. IDUB_1 (assembly GCF_055419625.1). Taxonomy (NCBI): domain Bacteria; kingdom Bacillati; phylum Actinomycetota; class Actinomycetes; order Mycobacteriales; family Mycobacteriaceae; genus Mycobacterium; species Mycobacterium sp. IDUB_1. The sequence goes on from NZ_JBVAYA010000001.1 coordinate 1,836,190, forward strand.
CTCCTCAACGCGGCTCGTGCCTCACCGCTTGATCGTCGCCCGCCTAGACTCGGCGGGGTGCTGATCGGATCCCACGTTCACGGTGACGACCCCCTGGCCGCGGCCGCCGCTGACGGCGCCGACGTCGTCCAGTTCTTCCTCGGAAACCCGCAGAGCTGGAAGAAGCCGAAGCCGCGCGAGGACGCCGCGGTGCTGCGGGCCGCGAGCACACCCATCTACGTGCACGCGCCGTACCTGATCAACGTGGCCTCGGCGAACAACCGCGTGCGCATCCCGTCGCGCAAGATCCTGCAGGACACCTGCGACGCGGCCGCCGACGTCGGCGCCACCGCGGTGATCGTGCACGGCGGCCACGCCGACGACAACGACATGGACGCCGGCTTCGAGCGCTGGGTGAAGGCGCTGGACTATCTCGAGACCGACGTGCCCGTCTACCTCGAGAACACCGCGGGCGGCGACCACGCGATGGCCCGCCACTTCGACACGATCGGCCGGCTGTGGGACCACATCGGCGACAAGGGCATCGGCTTCTGCCTGGACACCTGCCACGCCTGGGCGGCCGGCGAGGCGCTGGTCGACGCGGTCGAGCGCATCAAGGCGATCACCGGCCGCATCGACCTGGTGCACTGCAACGACTCCCGGGATGCCGCAGGCTCGGGTGCGGACCGCCACGCGAACTTCGGCACCGGGCAGATCGATCCCCAGCTGCTGGTCGCGGTCGTGTCCGCAGCCGGCGCGCCGGTGATCTGCGAGACCGCCGACGAGGGCCGCAAGGACGACATCGCGTTCCTGCGCGACAACCTCTGACGACCTCATCAGACCGTCACAACTTCGTAGCCGAACGCATGTTGAACGGCAGCTGGCCGCAAGGTTAATTAGTCTGACGCCGGGAATCCTTGCCCTTCCCGTGTCGAAAGGCTCATGTGTCCGCAATCGAACAGACGTCGATTGCGGTCGCGCCCGCTCCCGACACCCCGCCGCGGCGCCGGACCAGCCGACTCCGCATCCTGCGGTGGATCGCCGTCGCGCTCTGGGCCGCCGTTGTCGTGTACCGGACGGTGACCGACGGTCTGGCGTTCAACCGCGAACTGCTGCTGGTCTACATCTGCACCGGACTGCTCGCGGCCAGCATCGGTCAGGGCCGGCGGATGATCGCGGTGATCCGCGACTGGCTGCCGTTCGCGCTGGTACTCATCGCCTACGACCTGAGCCGGGGGGCGGCCACGCTGATCGGCCGGCCCACGCTGTGGCACTGGCAGGCCGACGCCGACCGTGCGATGTTCCACGGCGCGATGCCCACGGTATGGCTGCAGGAACGCCTCAAGATGCCTACTCCGCCGTGGTGGGAGGTGGTGATCAGCGCGGTCTACATGTCGTTCTTCATCCTGCCGTATGTGATCGCGGCCGTGCTGTGGCTGCGCGACCGGCAGGAATGGAAGGCGTTCGTCCGGCTGTTCGTCGGGCTGAACCTGGTCGCGTTGCTGATCTATGCGCTGCTGCCCGCCGCCCCGCCGTGGGCTGCCGCGCGCTGCACGCCCGGTGACGTGAGCGGCGGGCCGTCCGGGCCGGGCTGCATGTTCCGGCCGGCCCGCGGTGTGCCCGACGGGGGACTGCTCGGCTCGATGCAGTTCACCCAGGACGGCGCCAACGACTGGGTCGAGCGCATCGTCGGCCGGGGCTGGGGCAAGCTCAACCTCCACTCGGCGACCGCGCTGCTGGACCAGGGCCAGGCCAGCGTGAACCTGGTGGCCGCGATCCCGTCGCTGCACGCCGGGATGTCGGCGGCGCTGGCCGCTTTCCTGTGGACCCGGGTGCAGCGGCGCTGGCGTCCTCTGCTGGTGGCTTATCCGCTTGTCATGGCGTTCACCCTGGTCTACAGCGCCGAGCACTACGTGGTCGACCTCCTGCTGGGGTGGGCGCTGGCCGCGGTGGTGATGATCGGGCTGCATCGCTACGACGCGTGGCGGCGCCGTCCGGCTGTTACAGATCTTGTGTGACCGTCGCAAAGATGTAACAGTGTGCGCATGGACACGCACGTCGTCACCAATCAGGTCCCGTCCCTGGCGGATTTCAACCCCGCCGCCTCACCCGTCCTCGCCGAAGCGCTGATCCGGGAGGGCGGGCAGTGGGGCATGGACGAGGTGCACGAGCTGGGCGCACTCGGTGGCTCCGCTGCGGCGCAGCGCTGGGGTGAGCTCGCCGACCGCAACCGGCCGGTGCTGCACACACACGATCGGGTGGGCCATCGCGTCGACGAGATCGAGTTCGACCCTGCGTACCACCAGCTGATGACCGTGGCGATCGGCCACGGACTGCACGCCGCCCCCTGGGCCGACGACCGGCCGGGCGCCCATGTCGTGCGCGCCGCCAAGACCTCGGTGTGGACCCCCGAACCCGGTCACATCTGCCCGATCTCGATGACCTATGCCGTCGTGCCCGCGCTGCGGCACAACCCCGAGCTGGCGGCGATCTACGAGCCGCTGCTCACCAGCCGCAGCTACGACCCCGAACTGAAGGTGCCGACCACCAAGGCCGGTATCACCGCCGGCATGTCGATGACCGAGAAGCAGGGCGGGTCCGACGTCCGCGCCGGCACCACCCAGGCCACCCCGAACGGCGACGGCACCTACTCCCTGCGCGGGCACAAGTGGTTCACCTCGGCGCCGATGTGCGACATCTTCCTCGTGCTCGCGCAGGCGCCTGCGGGTTTGAGCTGCTTCCTGCTGCCGCGCGTGCTCCCCGACGGCACCCGCAACCGGATGTTCCTGCAGCGGCTCAAGGACAAGCTGGGCAACCACGCCAACGCCTCCAGTGAGGTCGAGTACGACGGAGCGACGGCGTGGCTGGTCGGTGAGGAAGGCCGCGGTGTGCCGACCATCATCGAGATGGTGAACCTCACGCGGTTGGACTGCACGCTGGGCAGCGCCACGAGCATGCGCACCGGGCTGATGCGCGCCATCCATCACGCCCAGCACCGCTCGGCGTTCGGCGACTACCTGATCGATCAGCCGCTGATGCGCAACGTGCTGGCCGATCTCTCCGTGGAGGCCGAGGCGGCGACGATGCTGGCGATGCGGATGGCCGGTGCCACCGATCACGCGGTCCGCGGCGACGAGCGCGAGACACTGCTGCGCCGAATCGGTTTGGCCGCGGCCAAGTACTGGGTGTGCAAGCGGGCGACACCCCACGCCGCCGAGGCGATGGAGTGCCTGGGCGGCAACGGCTACGTCGAGGACTCCGGCATGCCGCGGCTTTACCGCGAAGCGCCGCTGATGGGCATCTGGGAGGGCTCGGGCAATGTCAGTGCGCTGGACACGTTGCGCGCCATGATGACTCGGCCGGAGTGTATCGACGTGCTGTTCGACGAACTGGGCGCGACGGCGGGGCACGACCCGCGGCTGGACAGCCACGTCGCCGCGCTGCGGCAGGCACTGGGCGATGTGGAGGACCCTGTGACGATCCAGTACCGGGCACGGCAGGTCGCCGAGAACATCGCGTTGGCCCTGCAGGGCGCGCTGCTGGTCCGACACGGCCATCCCGCGGTCGCCGAGGCGTTCCTGGCCACCCGGATGGGTGGCCAGTGGGGCGGCGCGTTCGGCACGATGCCCACCGGGCTCGACCTGTCGCCGATCCTCGAGCGGGCCATGGTCAAGGCATGACTTCCCAGCGAGAAGCGAAGCGGGATCGCGCATGACACATGCGATCAGGCCGGTGGACTTCGACGATTTGAAGACGATGACCTACGAGGTCACCGATCGCGTCGCCCGCATCACGTTCAACCGGCCCGAGAAGGGCAACGCGATCGTCGCCGACACCCCACTGGAGTTGTCGGCGCTGGTCGAACGCGCCGATCTCGACCCGAACGTCCACGTCATCCTGGTCTCGGGCCGCGGAGAAGGATTCTGTGCCGGCTTCGACCTGTCGGCCTATGCCGAGGGCTCGTCGTCGGCCGGCGGTGGCAATCCCTACCGCGACACCGTGCTGTCCGGCAAGACGCAGGCGATCAATCACCTTCCGGATCAGCCGTGGGACCCGATGATCGACTACCAGATGATGAGCCGGTTCGTCCGCGGGTTCGCCAGCCTGATGCACGCCGACAAGCCGACCGTGGTGAAGATCCACGGTTACTGCGTGGCCGGCGGAACCGACATCGCGCTGCACGCCGACCAGGTGATCGCCGCCGCGGACGCGAAGATCGGCTATCCGCCCACCCGGGTCTGGGGTGTGCCTGCGGCGGGCTTGTGGGCGCATCGCCTCGGTGACCAGCGCGCGAAAAGGCTTCTGCTGACCGGAGATTGCATTACCGGCGCCCAGGCCGCCGAGTGGGGCCTGGCAGTGGAGGCGCCCGCGCCCGAGGATCTCGACGAGCGCACCGAACGTCTTGTCGAGCGGATCGCCGCGATGCCGGTGAACCAGCTGATCATGGTGAAGCTCGCGATGAACAGCACGCTGATCAACCAGGGTGTCGCCACCAGTGCGATGGTCTCCACGGTGTTCGACGGCATCGCGCGGCACACCCCTGAGGGACATGCCTTCGTGGCCCAGGCCCGCGAGCACGGATTCCGGGACGCGGTCCGCCGCCGCGACGAACCGTTCGGCGACCACGGGCGCGCGACGTCGGGGGTGTGAATGCCCCAGCCGGTGAGGCGGATGACGGCGCGCTCGGTGGTGCTGAGCGTGCTGCTGGGTGCGCATCCTGCCTGGGCGACCGCGAGTGAATTGCTGCGTTTGACAGCCGATTTCGACCTCAAGGAGCCGACGGTACGAGTGGCGTTGACCAGGATGGTCAGCGCGGGTGATCTGGTGCGTTCCCGTGACGGCTATCGGCTGTCCGACCGGTTGCTGGCCCGGCAGCGCCGGCAGGACGACGCGATCGACCCGCGCACCGTGTCCTGGGACGGTTCCTGGATCGGGGTGGCGGTGACCAGCGTCGGCAACGATGCCCGCACGCGATCTACGATGCGAACAGCGTTGCACGACAGCAGGTTCGGTGAACTCCGCGAGGGGTTGTGGTTGCGGCCGGCCAATCTGGACATCACGCTGCCGGATGACGTGCGCCCGCACACCCGGGTGCTGCGGGTGCACGACGACGATCCGGCAGGGCTCGCCGCGGCGCTGTGGGATCTTCCCGGCTGGGTGGCCTCCGGCGAGCACCTGCTCGCCGAGATGGCCGGGGCCCCAGACGTTCCCGGCCGCTTTGCCGCGGCCGCCGGTATCGTGCGGCACCTGCGCACCGACCCCGTGCTGCCCGCGGAGCTGCTGCCGGCTGGCTGGCCCGGCGCGGCGCTGCGGTCGGTGTACCAGGACTTCGCCGCGGAACTGGCCGCACGGCGGCACGACGAGATCATGGAGGCACGATGACAGGCACGGTGAGCGAACACGGAGTGCGGGTCGAGAAGAACGGCCCGGTCACCACAGTGATCATGAACCGTCCGCACGCCCGCAACGCGGTCAACGGGCCGACGGCGGCCGCTCTTTACGCCGCCTTCGACGAGTTCGACCGCGACGATGACGCGGCGGTGGCTGTGCTCTGCGGTGACAACGGAACCTTCTGTGCCGGAGCTGATCTCAAGGCCTTCGGCACCCCTGAGGCCAACGCGGTGCATCGCAGTGGTCCGGGACCGATGGGTCCGAGCCGGATGGTGTTGTCCAAGCCGGTGATCGCCGCGGTGAGCGGCCACGCGGTGGCCGGGGGACTGGAGCTGGCGCTGTGGTGCGATCTGCGGGTGGTCGAACAGGACGCGGTGATGGGCGTGTTCTGTCGGCGCTGGGGGGTGCCACTCATCGACGGAGGCACGGTGCGGCTGCCCCGACTGATCGGCCAGAGCCGGGCGATGGACCTGATCCTGACCGGGCGGGCGGTCGAGGCCGACGAGGCGCTGGCCATCGGGTTGGCCAACCGCGTGGTGCCTACCGGGCAGGCTCGTGCCGCGGCCGAGGAACTCGCCGCCGAACTCGCCCGCCTCCCGCAGCAGTGCATGCGCAGCGACCGGCTCTCGGCGCTGCACCAGTGGGGACTGTCGGAGGCCGACGCGATGGACGTCGAGTTCGGCAGCATGTCGCGGGTCGCCGCGGAATCTCTCGATGGCGCAGCGCGTTTCGCCGCCGGCGCGGGCAGGCACGGGGCCAGCGCGACCTGAGCCCGGCGTCAGCCCTTGCTGATGGTGTTGTTGCTGCCGGTGTCGTTGACCTTCGGATCACCGTCACGGTAGGTGACCGTGTTGTTGATCCCCACCACCGACAACTCTTTGTCGACCTTGTCGAAGGTGATCTTGTTGTCGGCCCCGCCGATGTTCACGTTCGCGCAGGTGCCCGCGACCGTGAGGGTGTTGTTCGACCCTCCGACGTTGAGAGACTTTCCGTCTGCGCAATCCAGGTCGGCCGTCGTACCCAGTGAGCCGTAGTTGATCGTGTTGCCGATCTCCACCTGCGCGCCCGACGAACCCGCTGTCGCCGTGGGCTGATCGGTGTCAGAGCTGGTGGAGCCGCATGCCGAGAGACCGAGCGCGGCCGCGCACAGCGCCGCACCGCCGAGGAGAAGTCGATTCACGGCTACGCGGGTACCCGATCCACGCGATTTGTCATCCCCAGTTCGCGGCCGCGATCCCACACCACCGGCGACCCGGTCTTGTAGAACACCGCCTGGTCGTATCCGTACACGGTGATGTCGTTGATGACGTTGTCGGCGACGATCGTGTTGCTCGATCCCTGCACGGTCACCGCCCAGCAGGTTCCGAGCGCGTTGATCTGATTCCCTGTGCCCACCACGATCAGCGTCGCGTTGTTGCAGTCGATGGTCCTGCTCACGCCCTGCCCGGTGATGTGGGTGTCACCGTTCTTGGCCTGCGCGTTCGGCGAGACCATCAGCATGGCGGACACCGTGAGGACGCCCGCGGCCAGCACTCGTCGTGAAGAGGTCACCTCGGCAGCGTACGACGTCGAGCGAGTCGCCACAGCGAGTTGCGCTGGGTACCGTGAGCTGCGATGCACCAGCCTGTCAGCCACCGTGTGATGGATGCCCTCGCCGTTGCTGTCGCCGGTGTCCTCGCGACGGCGACGGTGGGTGGTTGCGCGCACACGGTCGGTGGCACCGCGCAGCGCGAGGAGGGGTCGGTCCCCGACCCCGATCGGTCGTACGGATACGTCGACGACCGGTGCGGTCTGCTCGACGACAGCACGGTTCAGGCGACGCTCGGCGCCGACGACGTGATCCGGCCCTACAGCGGCGCGGTGTGCCAGTACATCCTGTCCCGGCCGGGGGCGGTCACGGTCGACGTGACGTTCTCGTGGTTCGACACCGGCTCCCTCGCGCGGGAGCGCGAGGTGGCCGCCGCACGCGGAGCCGTCGTGAAAGACACGGTGATCGAACGGCATCAGGCGTTCTCGGCCCGCCGCGACGTCACGGGGGCGGCGTGCTCGGCGACAGCCGCCGCGGGCACCGGGGTGCTGAGCTGGTGGGTGCAGTACCGCAACCAGAAGGCCGGGGACCCGTGTGTGGACGCAGTGAAGCTGCTGACGGCGACCCTGCGCTCGGACATGTGAGATGACGACCGCGCGCATGATCGCCGGGCTGGGCCTGGCGCTGAGCATCTCGACGGCCGCTTGCGGCGGGCCGGCGGGTCCCGCCGCGTCGTCCACAGACGCCGGCTCCGCCCGGGGGGCAGGCTTCCGCAGCGCCGACTGCAACGGCATCACCGACTCCGACGTCGCCGCGGCGGCCGGCTCGAACCTGTTCACCCGCGCCGTGGTCAGCGACACCGGATGCTTCTGGCAGGAGAACACGATGATCGGCGATGTCGGCGCCGGCATGGGCATCTCGACCTGGTGGTACCGCGGCAGTGACATGGACACCGAGCGGGAACTCGAGCAGCAGGCCGGCCGCACCCTGACCGAGATGTCGCTGGACGGCAACAAGGGCTTCAAGGCGTTCGACGACTCGGCGTGCAGCATTTACGTGGCCAAGGGGAGCGACGTCATCACCTGGTCCATCCAGACCCTGAACTCGGAGACCCTGCCCGATCTCTGCACCATCGTCGAGCAGCTTGCCCAGCTCAGCCAGGAGCGCGTGAACTAGAGTCTCTCGTCTACCCGGATGGACGGGCCGTGAAGGGGGAACGACGACATGGCTACTCGGCCGCCGCGTACGGCGAGGCTGAGCCGTGAAGCCATCGTCAACGCCGCACTGACCTTCCTCGACCGCGAAGGCTGGGACGCGTTGACCATCAACGCCCTGGCCAACCAGCTCGGCACCAAAGGGCCGTCGCTGTACAACCACGTGCACAGCCTCGACGATTTGCGTCGCTCCGTGCGGATGCGGGTGGTCGGCGACATCATCGAGATGCTCAACACCGTCGGGCAGGGGCGCACCCCCGACGACGCGGTGATGGTGATGGCCGGCGCCTACCGCAGCTATGCCCACCACCACCCGGGCCGCTATTCGGCGTTCACCCGGATGCCGCTGGGCGGCGACGACCCGGAGTTCACCGAAGCAACCCACGCCGCCGCGGCCCCGGTGATCGCCGTGCTGTCGACCTACGGGCTGACCGAGGAATCGGCGTTCTTCGCGGCGCTGGAGTTCTGGTCGGCGATGCACGGGTTCGTGCTTCTCGAGATGACCGGGGTGATGAGCGGCATCGACACGGACGCGGTGTTCAGCGATATGGTCATGCGTCTGGCCGCCGGCATGCGACACCGGTGACGTCACTTACGCAGGTCAGCGGGTTTTGTCGAGGTCGCGCGCCCTGGTATCGTGGATCGTCGTGCCTGGCAGACTAGGCGCCTGCGGCTGAATTCGAGCCGCAAGCACACCTGCGCGCCGGGCCACTTCGCATGTCTGGTGCCGCGGTGCTTGGAAAATACTCCGAGATCACGCGGTCGCCGCATGCGACACGCCCGGATGCGGGGTAGCCCGCGACACGAAACTTCAAAAGACGAAAGCAACACAGGAAGCCGGTACATGCCAACGATCAACCAGCTGGTCCGCAAGGGTCGCCACGACAAGGTCGCCAAGGTGAAGACCGCGGCGCTGAAGGGGAGCCCCCAGCGTCGCGGCGTGTGCACCCGCGTCTACACCACGACCCCCAAGAAGCCGAACTCCGCGCTGCGCAAGGTCGCCCGCGTCCGGCTCACCAGCTCGGTCGAGGTCACCGCGTACATCCCCGGTGAGGGCCACAACCTGCAGGAGCACTCGATGGTGCTGGTGCGTGGTGGTCGTGTGAAGGACCTCCCGGGTGTGCGTTACAAGATCATCCGTGGGTCGCTGGACACCCAGGGCGTCAAGAACCGCAAGCAGGCCCGCAGCCGTTACGGCGCGAAGAAGGAGAAGAGCTGATGCCGCGCAAGGGACCCGCGCCCAAGCGTCCGTTGGTCAACGATCCGGTCTACGGGTCGCAGCTGGTCACCCAGCTGGTCAACAAAGTCCTGCTGGACGGGAAGAAATCGCTGGCTGAACGCATTGTTTATGGTGCGCTCGAACAGGCTCGCGAGAAGACCGGCACCGATCCGGTGGTCACGCTCAAGCGGGCCATGGACAACGTCAAGCCCTCGCTCGAGGTGCGCAGCCGCCGTGTCGGTGGTGCCACCTACCAGGTTCCCGTGGAGGTCCGTCCGGACCGCTCGGTGACGCTGGCGCTGCGCTGGCTGGTCAGCTTCTCGAAGGCTCGCCGCGAGAAGACCATGATCGAGCGCCTGGCCAACGAGATCCTCGATGCCAGTAACGGCCTGGGTGCCGCGGTCAAGCGCCGCGAGGACACCCACAAGATGGCCGAGGCCAACCGCGCCTTCGCGCACTACCGCTGGTGATTTAGCACCCCCGGCAGTGGTGCCGAGGGTGGTGCAAGACGACAGCAACCAAGCAAGCGAAAGAGTGGGAACTTAGCCGTGGCACAGGACGTGCTGACCGACCTCACGAAGGTCCGCAACATCGGCATCATGGCGCACATCGATGCCGGCAAGACGACGACGACCGAGCGCATCCTCTTCTACACCGGCATCAGCTACAAGATCGGTGAGGTGCACGACGGTGCCGCCACGATGGACTGGATGGAACAGGAGCAGGAGCGGGGTATCACGATCACCTCGGCTGCCACGACCTGTTTCTGGAACGACAACCAGATCAACATCATCGACACCCCCGGCCACGTCGACTTCACCGTCGAGGTGGAGCGCTCGCTTCGCGTGCTCGACGGTGCCGTGGCCGTGTTCGACGGCAAAGAGGGCGTGGAGCCGCAGTCCGAGCAGGTGTGGCGCCAGGCCGACAAGTACGACGTGCCGCGCATCTGCTTCGTCAACAAGATGGACAAGCTGGGCGCCGACTTCTACTTCTCGGTGCAGACGATGAAGGACCGCCTCGGCGCCAACGTCGTCCCGATCCAGCTGCCGATCGGCTCCGAAGGTGACTTCGAGGGCGTCGTCGACCTGGTCGAGATGAAGGCCAAGGTCTGGCGTGGTGAGACCAAGCTCGGCGAGAAGTACGACGTCGTCGACATTCCCGCGGACCTTCAGGAGAAGGCCGAGGAATACCGCACCGCCATGATCGAGGCGATCGCCGAGACCGATGACGATCTCATGGAGAAGTATCTGGGCGGCGAAGAGCTGTCCATGGAGGAGATCAAAGGTGGCCTCCGAAAGCTGACCGTCACCAGCGCCGGCTACCCGGTGCTCTGTGGTTCGGCGTTCAAGAACAAGGGCGTGCAGCCCATGCTCGACGCCGTCATCGACTACCTGCCGACCCCGCTGGACGTCGCGGCAGCCGAGGGCCATGCACCGGGCAAGGAAGACGAGATCATCTCTCGTAAGCCGTCGGCCGACGAGCCGTTCTCGGGGCTGGCGTTCAAGGTCGCCACGCACCCGTTCTTCGGCAAGCTGACCTACGTGCGCGTCTACTCCGGCAAGGTGGATTCGGGTTCGCAGGTCGTCAACTCCACCAAGGGGAAGAAGGAGCGTCTGGGCAAGCTGTTCCAGATGCACTCCAACAAGGAGAACCCGGTCGAGACGGCGTCTGCCGGCCACATCTACGCCGTGATCGGGCTGAAGGACACCACCACCGGTGACACCCTGAGCGACCCGAACCATCAGATCGTCCTGGAGTCGATGACGTTCCCGGATCCGGTCATCGAGGTCGCCATCGAGCCCAAGACCAAGAGCGACCAGGAGAAGCTGGGTACCGCGATCCAGAAGCTCGCCGAAGAGGATCCGACCTTCAAGGTGCATCTGGACCAGGAGACGGGCCAGACCGTCATCGGCGGCATGGGCGAGCTCCACCTGGACATCCTGGTGGACCGGATGCGTCGTGAGTTCAAGGTCGAAGCCAATGTCGGCAAGCCGCAGGTGGCTTACAAAGAGACCATCAAGCGCGCAGTCGAAAAGGTCGAGTTCACCCACAAGAAGCAGACGGGCGGTTCCGGTCAGTTCGCGAAGGTGCTGGTCAGCATCGAGCCCTTCGTCGGCGAAGACGGCGCGACGTACGAGTTCGAGAGCAAGGTCACCGGCGGACGCATTCCCCGCGAATACATCCCCTCGGTGGACGCCGGTGCACAGGACGCCATGCAGTACGGCGTGCTCGCCGGATATCCGCTGGTCAACGTCAAGCTGACGCTGCTCGACGGCGCCTACCACGAGGTCGACTCGTCGGAAATGGCGTTCAAGGTTGCCGGTTCTCAGGTCATGAAGAAGGCCGCCGCGCAGGCGCAGCCGGTCATCCTGGAGCCCGTGATGGCCGTCGAGGTGACGACACCCGAGGACTACATGGGTGAAGTGATCGGCGACCTGAACTCTCGCCGTGGTCAGATCCAGGCCATGGAGGAGCGAAGTGGTGCACGTGTCGTCAAGGCGCACGTGCCGCTGTCGGAGATGTTCGGCTACGTCGGAGACCTGCGGTCGAAGACTCAGGGCCGGGCGAACTACTCCATGGTGTTCGATTCGTACGCTGAAGTTCCGGCGGCCGTGTCGAAGGAGATCATCGCGAAGGCTACGGGCCAGTAATCGGAGTGAACGGCCCAGTAGGGTCGGCCCAATAACCGGTAAGTTCGCAGACCACACAACTGAACACATCAACACACCTGCTTAAGTAAAAGCACCAACAAGTCCAGGAGGACACAGAAGTGGCGAAGGCGAAGTTCGAGCGGACGAAGCCGCACGTCAACATCGGGACCATCGGTCACGTTGACCACGGCAAGACCACGCTGACCGCAGCAATCACCAAGGTGCTGCACGACCAGTACCCCGATTTGAACGAGTCGCGCGCATTCGACCAGATCGACAATGCGCCCGAGGAGCGTCAGCGCGGTATCACCATCAACATCTCCCACGTGGAGTACCAGACCGAGAAGCGTCACTACGCGCACGTCGACGCCCCCGGCCACGCTGACTACATCAAGAACATGATCACCGGTGCCGCGCAGATGGACGGCGCCATCCTCGTGGTCGCCGCCACCGACGGCCCGATGCCCCAGACCCGCGAGCACGTGCTGCTCGCCCGTCAGGTCGGCGTGCCCTACATCCTGGTCGCGCTGAACAAGTCCGACATGGTCGACGACGAGGAGCTCCTCGAGCTCGTCGAGATGGAGGTCCGCGAACTGCTGGCCGCCCAGGACTTCGACGAGGACGCCCCCGTGGTCCGCGTCTCGGCGCTCAAGGCGCTCGAGGGCGACGAGAAGTGGGTCAAGTCGGTCCAGGAGCTCATGGCTGCTGTCGACGAGTCGATCCCGGATCCGGTCCGCGAGACCGACAAGCCGTTCCTGATGCCCGTCGAGGACGTCTTCACCATCACCGGCCGCGGCACCGTGGTGACCGGTCGTGTGGAGCGCGGCGTGATCAACGTGAACGAGGAAGTCGAGATCGTCGGCATCCGCCCGGGCGTCACCAAGACCACCGTCACCGGTGTCGAGATGTTCCGCAAGCTGCTCGACCAGGGCCAGGCCGGTGACAACGTCGGTCTGCTGGTTCGTGGCATCAAGCGCGAGGACGTCGAGCGCGGCCAGGTCATCGTCAAGCCCGGCACCACCACCCCGCACACCGAGTTCGAGGGCAGCGTCTACATCCTGTCCAAGGACGAGGGTGGCCGCCACACGCCGTTCTTCAACAACTACCGTCCGCAGTTCTACTTCCGGACCACGGACGTGACCGGCGTTGTGACCCTCCCCGAGGGCACCGAGATGGTGATGCCCGGTGACAACACCGACATCTCCGTCAAGCTGATCCAGCCCGTCGCCATGGACGAGGGCCTGCGCTTCGCGATCCGCGAGGGCGGCCGTACCGTCGGCGCCGGCCGCGTGTCGAAGATCATCAAGTGATCTAGATACTCAGCCATACGGAAGTGGCGCTCACCCGATGCGGGTGGGCGCCACTTTTGTCTGTGCACCGTAACGCTTCGGCGCGCAGCGACGATGTATTTCACGGCGGCGGTCGAGGGGTCCGCCGCTTTCACTTTGTACAAAGGTTGGGATCTCTTGAGTATTCGCTCGCTCGCTGCAGCTGCAGCCGCTGCCCTCGTCGGTGGCGCAGCCATGATCGGTCTGTCCACCGGCTCAGCTGCCGCCCAGCCCGGATGCCCTGACGTGCACTGGATCGGGGCGGCCGGCTCGGGTGAGCGCACACCCGCCGACATCGTCGCCGACAACGGCATGGGCCGCGTGGTGAACACCTCCTATCGCGACTTCGCGCAGCTGGTGCAGCGCAGCGGTCGCACGATCACGGCCGAAGCCGTCAACTATCCCGCCGTCCCGGTGCCGCCCGACGGAGGCGCCATGGAGTGGCTGGGCTTCATGGGCAGTGTCGACACCGGTGCGGCGGCGCTGGGTGCGCAGTACGCCGCGTTCGTCGCGCAGTGCCCGACGACGCAGGTGGTGCTCGCCGGTTACTCGCAGGGTGCGATGGTGGTGCACCGTAACCTCGCTGCGCTGGAGACCAGCCCCAATCTCTCGGCCGCCCTGCTGGTCGCCGACGGCGATCGTCTGCCGGCCGATCCCACGCTGAACCTGGGCTCGGTCACGGCCGTTCCGGGGCGCGGCAAGGGTGTCGCGCAGGACTGGCCCATCCTGGCCCACACGCCTGCCCCGCTGACCCCGGCGATGGGTGCCCGCACGATCAGCGTCTGTGATCTCGGCGATGCGGTCTGCGACTACGACCCTGACGCCGAGGACGACATGAACCCGGCGGCGGTGGCCGTGCACACCAGCTATGCGCGGACCCCGTCGTCCGCCGACGAGTGGGTGGCCCCGCTGTTCCAGCTGGTCCAGCAGCGTCCTGTTCCGATTCCTGACGCCAATCCTGTGCAGGTCCCGCCCGGATCCTGAGTGCCCGGGTCATAATTTGACCCGTGTCGACCCTCTGGCGCTACATCAAGATCCAATTGTTCGTGCTGCTGTGCGGCATCGTCGGGCCGATCTTCCTGGTGATCTACTTCGCCAGCGGCCGCGATCCGATGATGAGTTGGATGTTCTGGGGTGGCCTGATCATCACCGCGATCGACATCCTCATCGCACTCGGGATCACCGGGTTCGGGGCCAAGGCCGCCGCGAAAACACAGGAGTTGGAGGCCAGCGGGGTGCTGGCCCTGGCGCAGGTCGTGGGGATTCACGAGACGAACACCCAGATCAACGACCAGCCCCTGGTGAAGTTGGACCTGCGGATCTCCGGGCCGGGCATCACACCGTTTTCCACGCAGGACAAAGTGGTGGCCTCGATGGGCCGTCAGCCGATGATCATGAGTCGCAAGCTGGTCGCACTGGTCGACCCGGTCACCAACGAGTACCAGATCGACTGGGAGCGCAGTTCCCTGATCAGCGGGCTGATGCCGGCGACCTTCTCGGTGGCCGAAGACAACAGGACATACGACCTGACCGGCCAGGTCGAGCCGTTGATGGAGATCCTGCAGGTGCTCAAGGCCAACGGGATCGGCATCAACAGCATGGTCGATCTGAGGTCGAATCCGGCTGCGCGGCAGCAGGTGCAGGCCATCGTGCGCCGCGCAGCCGCGCAGCAGCAGGCGCCGCCCCCCGTGCCGGTCGCGCCGTCCGCGCCGCCCATGACGCCCGCCCCGCCGACGGTCGCGCAGCGACTCCAGGAACTCGAGACGCTGCGTGCCACGGGCACCATCAGCGAAGCGGAGTACACCGCCAAGCGTCAGCAGATCATCGCCGAACTCTAGGGACTAGAACGCGTTCTAGTTCTGCTGTTAGCCTGAGCCGGTGACATCACTGGAAGGGCGCGTCGCGCTGATCACCGGGGCGGCGCGGGGGCAGGGCCGCGCGCATGCCGTCAGGTTGGCTGCCGAGGGCGCCGACATCATCGCGATCGACGTCTGCGCGGCGGTCACCGACACCGTCACCTATCCGATGCCCACCGCCGAGGATCTCGCCGAGACGGCCCGGCTGGTCGAAGAGGCCGGCCGCAAGGTGCTCACCCGGGAGGTCGACATCCGGGATCTCGCGGCCCAGCAGCAGCTCGTCGCCGACGGTGTCGAGCAGTTCGGCAGGCTCGACATCGTGGTCGCCAACGCGGGCATCTTGAGTTGGGGCCGGATCTGGGAGATGTCGGAAGAGCAGTGGGACACGGTCATCGACGTCAACCTCAACGGGACGTGGCGCACCATCAGGGCGGCCGTCCCGGCGATGATCGAGGCGGGCAACGGCGGATCGATCGTCATCGTCAGCTCGTCCGCGGGGACCAAGGCCACCCCGGGCAACGCCCACTACTCGGCGTCCAAGCACGGTCTGGTGGCGCTGACGAACGCGCTCGCGATCGAGGCCGGTGAGTTCGGCATCCGGGTGAACTCCATCCATCCGTACTCGATCGACACGCCGATGGTGCAGCCGGAGGCGATGATGGAGATCTTCGGCAAGTATCCCGCGTTCCTGCACAGCTTTTCGCCGATGCCGTATCAGCCAATGCACCACGCGGGCAAGAAGGGCCTCAAGGAGTTCATGACTCCCGAGGAGGTGTCCGACGTGGTCGCGTGGCTGGCCGGTGACGGTTCGGCGACCATCTCCGGCTCGCAGATCGCCGTCGACCGGGGCACGGCCAAGTACTAGGCCAGCACCTCGGCCAATTGCTGTACAGCCCAGGTGATCTCGTCGGCGGTGACGACGATCGGCGGGGCGAAGCGCAGCGTCGAACCGTGGGTGTCCTTGACCAGGACGCCGCGCTCGGCCAGTCGAAGGCTGATCTGCTTACCGGTCCCGTGCACCGGGTCGATGTCCACCCCGGCCCATAGTCCCTTGCCGCGCACGCTGAGCACGCCGCGGCCGAGCAGGTCACCCAGTCGGGCATGCAGGAGGCTGCCGAGGTCGGCTGCGCGACGCTGGAATTCGCCGGTCTCGAGGAGGTTCACGACGGTGTGGCCGATGGCTGCGGCCAACGGGTTACCGCCGAACGTCGACCCGTGTTCGCCCGGGTGCAGCACGGCGAGCACCTCACGGTCGGCGACCACGGCCGACAGCGGCACCACGCCGCCACCGAGCGCCTTGCCCAGCAGATACATGTCCGGGACGACGTTCCAGTGGTCGCAGGCGAACGTCGCACCAGTGCGGGCCAGGCCGGCCTGGATCTCGTCGGCGATCATCAGCACCTCACGTTCGGTGCACAGGGCGCGCACCCGCGGCAGGTAGTCGTCGGGCGGCGCGATGATGCCGGCCTCGCCCTGGATGGGTTCGAGCAGGACCGCCACGGTGTGGTCGTCGATCGCGGCGGCCAGCGCGTCGGCGTCACCGAAGGGCACCGCCCGGAACCCGGGGGTGTACGGGCCGAATCCGCGCCGGGCGGTCTCGTCGTCGGAGAAGCTGATGATCGTGGTCGTGCGACCGTGGAAGTTGTTGTGCGCCACGATGATGTTCGACTCGTTCGCGGGCACGCCCTTGATGTCGTGGCCCCATTTGCGGGCCACCTTGATGCCACTCTCCACGGCTTCGGCGCCGCTGTTCATCGGCAGCACCATGTCCTTGCGGGCCAGCGTGGCCAGCGCAGCACAGAACGGGGCGAGTGGCTCGGCGTGGAAGGCCCGGCTCACCAATGTCACTCGGTCCAGTTGCGCGTGGGCGGCGGCGATGATGTCCGGGTGCCGGTGGCCGAAGTTCACGGCAGAGTACGCGGCCAGGCAGTCCAAATAGCGTCTGCCCTCGACGTCGGTGATCCAGGCGCCCTCGGCGTGTGCGGCGACGACGGGGAGCGGCGCGTAATTGCGTGCGACGCAACGGCTGTCAAGAGCGACGGCATCCTCGGTGCGGGTGGGGGCGTGCATCGCGGTCATGAATGAACCTCCAGGGTGCAGCATTTCACCGAGCCGCCGCCCTTGAGCAACTCGGACAGATCGATGCCGACCGGCCGGAATCCGTGGTGACGCAGCTGCTCGGCGAAGCCGGCGGCGGCGGCGGGCATCACGACGTTGAGACCATCGGAGACGACGTTGAGGCCGAGGGCGTAGGCGTCGGCGCTGGCGACCTCGATGGCCTGGGGGTACAGCTGGCGCAGCGTGGCCTGTGAGTGCTCGGCGAACGCGGGCGGGTAGTAGGCGATGGTGGTGTCGTCGAGAACGGCCAGGGCGGTGTCGAGGTGGTAGAACCGCGGGTCGACGAGTTCCAGGCTGACCAGCGGCATGTCGAGATGGTCGGCGATCTCCCGGTGGGCGCGTCGGTCGGTGCGAAAGCCGTAGCCGGCCAGGATCGTCGAGCCGACGAGCAGCAGATCACCCTGCCCCTCGTTGGTGTGGCGGGTGTGGACGCATGAGAAGCCCTGGTCGAGAAGCCAGGCTTCGTGCGCCGGTGCCTCGCCGGCGCGTTCGGGGTGGGCGAAGCGCGCGACCGCCGCGCGACCGTTGACGATCATGGCGCCGTTGGCCGCGTAGACCATGTCGGGCAGACCGTGCAGTGGGCCGACTTCCTCGACGGTATGGCCGAGGTCGATGTAGGCCTGCCGCAGCGCTTCCCACTGCGCGAGCGCACGTGCGGTGTCGACGGGCGTGGACAGGTCCATCCATGGGTTGATGACGTAGTCGACGGCGAAATGAGTGGGACGGATCATCACGAAGCGACGCGGTCGAGCGGTGCGATCTACCGTCTTTACAGGGCGGGGAAGCGCGGTCGCGGCGATGTCCATCGTCATGCCTGCACGATATGGGGCGGGGTTCTGCGCAATCAATCTTCACCTGTTGCGTGTCTACCAGTGGTTTGTTGTGCCAAACTGCTGCGAGCAACGATTTGTTGCGCGAAGGAGGCGAAACGTGGCCGACCGGCTGGACGAGACCGACGAACTGATCCTCGCGGAGCTGGCAGACAACGCTCGAGCGACCTTCGCCGAGATCGGGCAGCGCGTGAATCTCTCGGCGCCCGCGGTCAAACGCCGCGTCGACCGGATGCTCGACACCGGGGTGATCCGCACCTTCACCACCGTCGTGGATCGCACCGCGCTCGGCTGGACCACCGAGGCGTACGTGCAGGTGTTCTGCCACGGCACGATCGCGCCGGATCAGCTCCGTGCTGCCTGGCAGGACATCCCCGAGGTGGTCAGTGCCGCCACCGTGACCGGTACGGCCGACGCGATGCTGCACGTGCTGGCCCGCGACATGCGCCACCTCGAAGAGGCGCTCGAACGCATCCGGTCGAGCGCCGACATCGAGCGCAGCGAGAGCATCGTGGTGTTGTCGAACATCATCGAGCGGGCCCGGAGCTGAGCACGCGGTGCGGGGTGGCGCTCACCGGTCTGTCTTGATGAGGTAGAAAACCCAGATGAGCACTTCTGGTGTGGTGATCGTCGGGGGCGGTTTGGCGGCGGCGCGGACAGCTGAACAGCTGCGCCGCGCAGAGTATGCGGGGCCGGTGACCATCGTCAGCGACGAGGAGCACCTGCCGTACGACCGTCCGCCGCTGTCGAAGGAGGTGCTGCGGGCCGAGCTCGACGAGACGACGTTGAAGCCGGCCGACTTCTACGCCGAGAAGGACATCACGCTCGTCCTCGGCAACGCTGCGCGCACAGTGGACACCGCGGCGCAGACGGTCACGCTGGCCGACGGTTCGCAGCTCGGCTACGACGAGCTCGTGATCGCGACAGGTCTGGTACCCAAGCGGATTCGGTCGTTCCCTGAGCTGGCGGGCATTCACGTGCTGCGTAACGTCGACGAGAGTCTGGCGCTGCGTCAGGAGTCGGCCGATGCCCGGCACGCCGTGGTGATCGGTGCGGGTTTCATCGGCTGCGAGGTGGCGGCGAGCCTGCGCGCACGGGGTGTCGAGGTCGTGCTGGTCGAGCCGCAGCCGGCGCCGTTGGCGTCGGTGCTGGGTGAGCAGATCGGCGGCCTGGTGACGCGGTTGCACCAGGCCGAGGGGGTGGACGTGCGCTGCGGCGTCGGGGTGGACTCCGTGAGCGGGGATACGCGGGTGCGTTCGGTGACCCTGTCCGACGGTGAGCAGATCGACGCCGACCTCGTCGTGGTGGGCATCGGGTCGCATCCGGCCACCGACTGGCTCGACGGCAGCGGTATCGCGGTGGACAACGGCGTGGTGTGCGACCACGTCGGCCGGGCCAGCGCGCCGCATGTGTGGGCGATCGGCGACGTCGCCTCCTGGCGCGATGAAGCGAAAGGCCAAGTGCGCGTAGAGCATTGGAGCAACGTCGCTGATCAGGCGC
Organism: Mycobacterium sp. IDUB_1; assembly: GCF_055419625.1. NCBI lineage: Bacteria > Bacillati > Actinomycetota > Actinomycetes > Mycobacteriales > Mycobacteriaceae > Mycobacterium > Mycobacterium sp. IDUB_1. Next base: position 1,855,804 of record NZ_JBVAYA010000001.1, read on the forward strand.
GGGCGCTCGTGCCGGCGCTGCTGGGCCAGGACGCGCCGGCGGCGGTGTCGGTGCCGTATTTCTGGAGCGATCAGTACGACGTCAAGATCCAGGCCCTGGGTGAGCCGGAGGCCACCGACACCGTGCACCTGGTCGAGGACGACGGGCGCAAGTTTCTGGCCTACTACGAGCGCGACGGTGTCGTGGTCGGCGTGGTGGGTGGCGGCTTCCCCGGCAAGGTGATGAAGGTGCGGGCCAAGATCGCCGCGGGCGCACCGATCAGCGATCTGCTGGGCTGAGCTTCCTCCGCGGAGGTTGTCCCCAATCCGGCATCCATCCACAGGCGCGAGCCAGGGGTGCTTCCGGCACGCCGGATCGTCGGCTCACGGCGGCATACTCGAAGCATGTTCGAACACATGTTCGCCGATGTCGCCGACGAGGCGTTGGTGGGCGCGATCGAACAGGCGGCGGTCGAGGAGGGCAAGGCGTGTGCGCGGCGGCTGGCCGCCATCGCCGAATTGACCCGGCGCAGTGTCGATGACGACGACGAGCGCGCACGCTGGGCTTTCGACCCGTGGGCCCTGACCGCCGCGCGAATCGGCGCTGCGCTCACCATCGGTCAGCGGCGTGCGTCGGCACAGATGCGCATTGCGATGGCGCTGCGGGACCGGCTGCCCCGGGTGGCGGCGCTGTTCTGCGAGGGCCGGATCAGCATCCGGGTGATCAGCGAACTGACGTGGCGTACCCATCTGGTCGACGACGATCGAGTGCTGGAGGAAATCGACGCGGCGCTCGCCGAGCGTGCGGTGTCCTGGGGAGCCCTCTCGGAGGAGAAGCTGACCGGGGCCGTCAACGCTCTGATCGACCGCTACGACCCCGACGCGGTGCGGTTCACGAAAGACATTGAGCAGGAACGGGATTTCCGGGTCGGAGCCCATGACGACGGCGCGGAGACCACCTCGGCGTGGGGTCGGTTGATGGCTGCCGACGCTATCGCGGCCGAACGGCGCATCGTCGCGATGATCAACGGAGTGTGCGGCAACGATCCGCGCAGCGTCGGCGAGCGCCGCTCCGATGCCGCAGGCGCGCTGCTCAACGGCCGTGAGCACCTGCCGTGCCGCTGCGGGTCACCGACGTGCCCGAAGGCTGACGCACCCGCGCCGGCTTCGCAGGTGGTGGTCCACGTGATCGCCGATCAGGCGGCGCTGGACGCGGCGACGAAGCCGGCGTCTGAAGGAGATGTTGCCGTCGAGTCCGACGAGCCGGCCCCGTTGACTGACACCGGAGTCGCGCTGCTGCCCGGTCTCAAGGTCATGCCGGCCACTGCCCTAGCCGACGCCATCGCCGGCGGCGCGAAGGTCACGCCTCTGGGGATGCCCGGGCCTGATCCGGAGCCGAACTACCGGCCCTCGGCCAAGCTGGCGCAGTTCGTCCGGCTGCGGGACATGTTCTGCCGATTCCCCGGGTGCGACGTGCCTACCGATCGCTGCGACATCGACCATTGCGTGCCATGGCCATACGGGCCCACTCACGCGTCGAACCTCAACGCAAAGTGCCGGACTCACCATCTCATGAAGACCTTCGTCTTCGATTCCGATGGCTGGACCGAGGTGCAATCAGCTGACGGCACAGTGACGTTCGCGGCACCCGACGGCCGCAGCTACACCACCAGACCGGGTAGCACGCTGTTCTTCCCGCGCTTCATTGCAGCCACCGCCGACCTGCCGCCGCCACCGCCAGTGCCGCCCGACGCCGCGGCGAAGAGAGTCACGGTTCCGCGGAGACGCCGCCTGCGTAGCGCGGAGATTGCCGCGCGGGTGAAAGCCGAACGCGCGCAAAACCGAGAGGTCCGCGCAGCGGCTGGCACCCCGCGCGATGGCGGCGGCGGTCACGCCCCGTTCTGAGCCTCCAGCCCGGCCAGCCCGCCGGCCAGCAGATCGAAGGCTCCGCCGAGCGCGGCGGCCAGGGACACCGACTCGTCGGCGAGCCACTGCCCGTACGCCGTCAGCGCCACCGCCAGCATCGTCCACGCCACCGTCTGCGGGATCAGGTCCTCGGGGGAGATCTCGAGGCGGCGCGCGACGTAGGCGGCGACCACGGCCCGCCAGCCGGCGTACATGGTCATCGAATATGCCTGCAACGCCTCGGTTTCCAGGATCAACCGCATGCGCTGGCGGTGTCGGTCCGCATCGTCGAAGTCGTTGAAGGCCAACAGCGCGGTGCGCAGCGCCTCGTGAATCGGCGCTGTCGGATCGGTGGCCGCCAGCAACCCCTTCATCCGGCCCAGATGGGCGTCGAAGTCTCCCCACGGCAGCGCGTTCTTCGAGGGGTAATAGCGGAACAGGGTCCGCCGGGCGATGCCCGCGGCCGTCGCGACGTCGTCGACGCTGACGTCGTCGAACCCGCGCTCGGTGAACAGGTCGATCGCGACCGCGCTGATGTGCTCCCAGCTGGTCGACCGACGGCGCCCGACACGTGCCTTGGCGGGTTGCATCGACGTCCCCCTTCCATTTAGGCACCCAGTGCCTTATTGTTGCGATCTGCGTCACAAATGTCGAGCCCCACCGAACAGAAAGGCAGTGCCATGGAGCCGAGTCAGCACACTGAGAACGACGAGCTCGTGACCGAGAGTCTGGTCGAAGAGGTGTCCATCGACGGGATGTGCGGGGTCTACTGATCATGACCGCGCCGACCTTCGATCCGGACCAGCGCTGGCGGCTGCATCCGCAGGTGGCCGTCCGGCCCGAGCCGTTCGGCGCGCTGCTCTACCACTTCGGGACCCGCAAGCTGTCGTTCCTGAAGAACCGGACGATCGTCGAGGTGATCAACTCGCTGTCTGATCACCCCGACGTTCGATCCGCTTGTCGCGCAGCAGGACTCGAAGACGACCAACTGACGCCGTACCTACACGCGATGGGCGTGCTGGTCTCGTCGAACATGCTCATCACAGGAGAGGACCGATGACCGTCACCGCCCCCGTGCCCCGGCTCGTCGACCAGTTCGAACGCGGCCTCGACGCCCCGATCTGCCTGACGTGGGAACTCACCTACGCGTGCAACCTGTCCTGCGTGCACTGCCTGTCCTCGTCCGGCAAGCGCGATCCGCGCGAGCTGACGACCCAGCAGTGCAAGGACATCATCGACGAGCTCGAGCGCATGCAGGTCTTCTACGTCAACATCGGCGGCGGCGAGCCGACGGTGCGATCGGACTTCTGGGAGCTCGTCGACTACGCGACCGCTCACCACGTCGGGGTCAAGTTCTCCACCAACGGCGTGCGCATCACCGAGGAGGTCGCCGCCAAGCTCGCGGCCAGCGACTACGTCGACGTGCAGATCTCCCTCGACGGCGCCACCGCCGAGGTCAACGACGCGGTCCGCGGCCCGGGCAGCTTCGCGATGGCCACGCGCGCGCTGGAGAACCTGCGCGCCGCCGGCTTCTCCGATGCCAAGATCTCCGTCGTCGTCACCCGCCACAATGTCGACCAGCTCGACGAATTCAAGGCCCTCGCCGACAGCTACGGTGCCACCCTGCGCATCACCCGGCTGCGCCCCTCGGGCCGCGGCGCCGATGTCTGGGACGAACTGCACCCCACCGCCGCGCAGCAGGTCCAGCTCTACGACTGGCTCGTCGCCCGCGGCGAGCGCGTGCTCACCGGCGATTCGTTCTTCCACCTGTCAGGTCTCGGCGAGCCCGGCGCGCTGGCGGGGCTGAATCTGTGCGGCGCGGGGCGGGTGGTCTGCCTGATCGACCCGGTCGGTGACGTCTACGCCTGCCCGTTTGCGATCCACGACACCTTTCTGGCCGGAAACATCCTGACCGACAACGGTTTCCAGAGCGTGTGGCAGAACTCCGAACTGTTCCGTGAGCTTCGGGAGCCGCAGTCGGCCGGTGCGTGCGGCAGCTGCGGACACTACGACGCCTGCCGCGGTGGCTGCATGGCGGCGAAGTTCTTCACCGGCCTTCCGCTCGACGGTCCCGATCCCGAATGCGTGCAGGGTTTCGGCGAACCCGCCTTGGCCGCCGACCGGAACAAGCCCAAGCCCAGCGTCGACCACTCGCGCAGCGGCGGCCGCACCCCCAAGGGTCCGATTCCGCTGACCCTGCTCAGCGCCCCTCCGAAGAAGTTCTGCAACGAAAGTCCTGTGTAGTCCCATGGCCCGTGACACCTGGTTCGAAACCGTCGCCATCGCCCAACAGCGCGCCAAGAAGCGCCTGCCGAAATCGGCGTACTCGTCGCTGATCTCCGCCAGCGAGAAGGGGGTGACGGTCGGCGACAACGTCGAGTCGTTCTCCGAACTCGGCTTCGCGCCGCACGTCATCGGCGCCACCGAGAAGCGCGACATGGCGACAACGGTGATGGGCCAGGATGTTTCGCTGCCCGTCATCATCTCCCCGACGGGTGTGCAGGCAATCGATCCCGACGGTGAGGTGGCCGTGGCGCGTGCCGCCGCCGCCCGGGGCACCGCGATGGGCCTGTCGTCGTTCGCGAGCAAGCCCATGGAAGAGGTCACCGCGGTCAACGACAAGATCTTCTTCCAGATCTACTGGCTCGGCAGCCGCGACGAGATCCTCGCCCGCATGGAGCGGGCCCGCGCCGCCGGGGCCAAGGGCCTGATCTTGACCACCGATTGGAGTTTCGCGCACGGCCGCGACTGGGGCAGCCCGAAGATCCCGGAACGGATGGATCTGAAGACGATGATCCGGATGTCCCCGGAGGTCGTCACCAAGCCCCGCTGGTTCTACAGCTTCGCCAAACAGCTGCGCCCACCTGACCTGCGTGTTCCCAACCAGGGCCGGCCCGGCGAGCTCGGTCCGACGTTCTTCGAGGCCTACGGGCAGTGGATGGGCACCCCGCCCCCCACCTGGGAGGATGTGGCCTGGCTGCGCGAACAGTGGGGCGGCCCGTTCCTGCTCAAGGGCACCGTGCGCGTGGACGACGCCAAACGTGCTGTGGATGCTGGTGTTTCGGCGATCACGGTGTCCAATCACGGCGGCAACAACCTCGACGGCACCCCCGCGGCGATCCGCTGCCTCCCCGCGATCGCCGACGCCGTCGGCGACCAGGTCGAGGTTTTGCTGGACGGCGGTATCCGCCGGGGAAGCGACGTCGTCAAGGCGGTTGCTCTGGGCGCCCGTGCCGTCATGATCGGGCGCGCGTACCTGTGGGGCCTGGCGGCCAACGGGCAGGCCGGCGTGGAGAACGTCCTCGACATCATGCGCGGCGGTATCGACTCCGCCCTGATGGGCCTGGGGAAGTCGTCGATCCACGATCTGACCCGCGAGGACGTCCTGATTCCCGACGGCTTCACCCGCACGCTCGGGGTGTGACGGACGGGGCGCGAGGTGATGCCCTGACCACGTGGGGAAATCTCTTGCGACGCATGCGCCAACAACTGGCGCACGACAGGTGAATTCGGCCTACCATGCTCGCGTGGCTTCACCCCACGAGCTCGGGAACTCGACGTCGAGACAGCTGCAGAATGGCGCGTCCGCACTCATCGTTCCCGTCGGATCCACCGAGCAGCACGGTCCCCATCTGCCGCTGGACACCGATACTCGGATCGCCACCGCTGTGGCTGAGGCTCTCGTCAACCGGCTGATGGGGCAGTGGCTGGTTGCTCCCGCGATCGCCTACGGCGCCAGCGGTGAGCACGAGGGATTCGCCGGAACCATTTCCATTGGCACACCGGCAGTGACACAACTTCTGGTCGAATTCGCCCGTTCGGCGTGTCGTTGGGCCTCGCGGATCGTGTTCGTCAACGGCCACGGCGGCAATGTCGGCGCGCTGCGCGACGCGGTGTCGCTGCTGCGTTACGAGGGCCGCGACGTCGCCTGGTGTTCCTGCGTGGCTCCCGGCGGCGACGCACACGCCGGGCACACCGAAACGTCTGTATTGCTACATATTTCGCCCGGTGTGGTCCGAGAGGATCTGAGAGTTCCGGGTAATCAGGGGTCGCTGGCGGAGTTGATGCCGCAGATGCGCCGAGGGGGAGTGGCCGCCGTCAGTTCGCTGGGTATCCTCGGAGATCCGACGACGGCGACGGCGGCAGAAGGGGGCAGGATCTTTGCTGGGATGGTCGACACCGGGGTTGACCGGATCACTCGCTGGGCGCCTGACGGCCAGGGGATGTTGAGGTGACGGGACAGCGACTGCCCGATGGTTTCGCCGTTCAAGTCGACAGACGTGTGCGCGTCCTCGGGGAGGGGGCGGCGCTGCTCGGCGGCTCGCCGACGCGTCTGCTGCGGCTGGCGCCCGCCGCCCAGACGATGCTCAACGGCGGCCGGCTCGAGGTCCACGACGCGGTCAGTGCGCAGCTGGCCCGCACGCTGCTCGACGCGACCGTCGCTCACCCGCGGCCGCTGAGCGGACCGTCGCACCGCGACGTCACCGTGGTGATCCCCGTGCGGGACAATCCGTCCGGACTCGTCCGTCTCCTCGGCGCCGTACGTGGGCTAAAGGTGGTGGTCGTCGACGACGGCTCCACGATTCCGCTGCGCGAAAACGATTTTCGTGACGTCCACGGCGACGTCCGCCTGCTCCGGTTGGAGCGCAACCGCGGTCCCGCTGCGGCGCGTAACGCAGGACTCAAGGCGTGCGACACCGACTTCGTCGCGTTCCTGGACTCCGATGTCGTCCCGCGGCGGGGCTGGCTGGAGGCGTTGCTCGGGCATTTCTGCGATCCCGCGGTCGCTCTCGCCGCGCCGCGCATCGTCGCGCTGCAGCCCTCCGACAGCGTGGTCGCGCGCTACGAGGCGGTCCGGTCGTCGCTGGATCTCGGGCTGCGGGAGGCTCCGGTCGTACCGTTCGGCACCGTGTCCTACGTGCCCAGCGCCGCGATCATCTGCCGGCGCAGCGCACTGCTCGAGCTGGGTGGCTTCGACGAGACGTTGACCTCCGGCGAGGACGTCGATCTGTGCTGGCGGCTCAATGAAGCCGGTGCCCGGCTGCGCTACGAACCGATCGCGATGGTGGCCCACGACCACCGGGTCGAACTGCGAAAGTGGTTCGCACGCAAGTCTTTCTACGGTGGTTCAGCTGCGCCGCTGTCCATCCGTCACCCGGGCAAGACGGCACCGCTGGTGATCTCGGGTTGGACGCTGGTGGTCTGGCTGCTGGTCGCCCTGGGATCGCGGCTCGGTTATCTGGGTTCGGTGGCGGTGGCGGTGTTCACGGGCCGCCGGCTCGCCAGGTCGCTGGCGAGTGTGCGCACCGAACCGATGGAGGTCGCCGTCGTCGCCGCCCACGGGCTGTGGTCGGCTGCGCTGCAGTTGGCCTCGGCGATCTGTCGGCACTACTGGCCGGTGGCGCTGGTGGCCGCGGTGTGCTCGCGACGGTGCCGGCAGGTGGTCCTGGTGGCCGCCGTCCTCGACGGCGTGTTCGACTGGGCCACCCGCGGCCACAGCGGCGTCGACGACGACACCAAGCGCGTCGGCATCATCACCTTCCTGCTGCTGAAACGCCTCGACGACATCGCCTACGGCCTCGGCCTGTGGACCGGAGTGATCCGCGAACGCCACGCCGGGGCTCTCAAGCCGCAGATCAGAACCTGACGCCGCGTTGGCCGCCGCCGTGGATGATGTGCTGATCATCGGGGCCGGCAGCGCCGGTTCCGTTCTGGCGGAGCGACTCTCCGCCGACGAGCGCTGCACGGTCACCGTCGTCGAAGCCGGTCCGTCGCCGAGCGATCCGCGGGTACAGGAGCAGATCAGCGACGGTCTCCGCCTGCCCATCGGGGTGGCGAGTTCGGTGGTGCGGCGCTACACGGCTCGGTTGACCGAACACCCTCTTCGGCACGCAGAGATCATCCGCGGCGCCGTAGTCGGCGGCTCGGGCGCGGTCAACGGCGGATACTTCTGTCGTGCGCTGCCCTCCGACATCGACGGATGGGATGCGCCCGGCTGGGGCTGGGACGACGTCCTGCCCCATTTTCGTGCCATCGAGAACGACCTCGACTTCACCGGTCCGCTGCACGGCTCCAGCGGACCCATCAAGGTCCGGCGGATCGCCGAATTCGACGGCTGCACATCAGCGTTCGTGGCTGCGGCGCGGGACGCGGGGTTCTGCTGGATCGACGACCTCAACGGCTCGGCGCCGGGTCGGGCGATGACGGCTGGTGTCGGGGCCGTCCCGCTCAACATCGACGGCGGCACCCGGGTGGGACCGGGCGGCGCCTTCCTGGCGCCCGCTGCGGCCAGGCCCAACGTGACGGTGCTGACCGATACGCTGGCCAGGCGGATCCGCTGTGCCGATGGGCGTGCCGTGCACGTCGAGTGCGCAGGTCCCCACGGTCCCGTGACGCTGACCGCGGACCGGATCGTGCTCTGTGCCGGTGCGATCGCCACGGCACACCTGCTGCTGTTGTCCGGAATCGGTCCCGAGTCGCTGCTGACCGACGTCGGCGTGCCGATCGTGGCGAACCTGCCGGTGGGGGTGGACACCGTCGACCATCCCGAATGGGTCCTGCCGGTCACCTGGTCACCGACGCATGGTGTGCCGCCGCTCGAGGCGGTGCTCACCACCGATGACGGAGTCGAGATCCGGCCTTACACAGCAGGATTCGGCGCGATGACGACCGGACGCCGCGACGATCCCACGGACCGTCCGCACCTCGGTGTGACACTGATGTGCCCCCGCTCACGGGGGCGGCTCACGCTGGCCTCGGCCGACCCTGACGTCGACCCGGTGATCGAGCATCGGTACGACACCGCGCAGTCCGATGTCGACGTATTGCGTGAGGCCACCCGGCTGGCGCGCGAGATCGTCGGTGACACCGCGCATTCGGAGGCCTTCTGGTCGACGTCGCAACACCTGTGCGGCACTGCGAAGATCGGGGAGGTCGTCGATGCGCGGTGCCGGGTGTTGGGATTCGAGAATCTGTGGGTCGTCGACGGTTCGATACTTCCCCAGATTCCCAGCCGCGGACCGCACGCGACGATCGTGATGGTCGGCCACCGGGCCGCCGAGTTCGTCAGCTGAGCCGCACCAGCTCGTCGTCATCGTTTTCGATGGCGGCCTCCGGCCGCGCCACCGACGACGCTGTCGCCGCGGCGCAGGAATGCCCACTGCTGGCCGTCGCGACCCGGCGCCCAGAGCGCCATGAGGACCGCCCCGCCCACAACGGTGGCCGCCAGCACCGTCATGGCCAGCCCGCTCGCGTCGACGAACGCGCTCCGCGCCATGCGGGTGAGCGGCTCGCCGGCGGGTCCCATCTGCTGCGCGGCCGCCAGCGCTGCAGCCAGGGAGTCCGTGGCAGCGTCGCGGACCGGCGCCGGCAATGCGGCGACCGAGGGAGCGAGTGCGTTGCTGTACGCAGCGGCCAGCACGGAGCCCGCGGCAGCGATACCCACGGCGGCGCCGATCTCGCGGGTCGCGTCGTTGACCGCGGACGCCACGCCCTGTTTCTCGTCCGGGACGGCCTCCATGATCGCCGCCGTCGCCGGAGTCGCGACGAACCCCAGGCCGATAGAGCTCACGAGCATCGGACCGATCAGATCGACGTACACCGCGTCGGCCGACAGCGTGGCCATCCACAGCAGACCGGCGGACAGGAGAAGCAGACCGAAAGTCATCGAGACTCGCAGTCCGATCTTCGGCAGGAACAGGTGAATGGTGGTGCTGACGATCAACATGGGCACCGCGAGCGGCGCCAGCGCGAACGCGGTCTGGAGCGCCGAGTAGCCCATGACCAGCTGGATGAACTGCATGACGACGAAGAAGAACCCGAACATCGCGAAGAACAGCAGGGTGATGGCGGCCGCCCCGGCGCCGAAATCCGCCGCGGCGAACAACCGCACGTCGAGCAGGGGGTGGCTGGCGCGCAGCTGGGTCCAGGCGAACATGCCCGCCAGGCCGAGTCCGGCTGCGAGACAGACGAGTACGACGACATCGGTCCATCCCCGCGCCGGCGCCTCGACGATACCGAGGACGAACACCGCGATGGCCATGCCGCTGAGCAATGCCCCGATCCAGTCGATCGGGGTGGCGTGCTCGTCGCGGGAGGAGCTGACGGTGACCGTCGCCGCGATCATGATCACGCCGGCGCCGGCGAAGCCGTAGAAGATGGCGCCCCACGAGAAGAAGTGCAGCATCGTGCCCGCGCCGAGAAACCCGAAGATGGCAGACGATCCGACCGCACCGGCCCAGATGCCGACGGCCTTGCTGCGTTCGCCACGGGGAAAGGCCGACGTGAGCAACGACAGCGTCGCAGGCATGACCAGCGCGGCGCCGACGCCGGCCACGGCCCGCGCGACGATGAGCTGTCCCGGGTCGCTCCAGAGGATGGGCGCGGCGGAGGCCAGGGTGAAGATGACCAGGCCGACCAGCAGGGCGCCGCGCCGGCCGTAGCGATCGCCGAGCGCGCCCGCCGGTAGCAGCAGACAGGCCAGTGCCAGGGTGTAGCTGTCGACGATCCACGTCAGTTGCGTCTGGCTGGCCGAGGTTTCCACCGCGATGTCGGGCAGCGCCGCGTTGAGTGCGACCATCGACGCGACGACGAGCAGCACGTCGAGACTGGCGACGGTCAGCAGCCATCGGCGCCGCCACGGCGACAGTGTCGGGGGCCTTTCGAGAGTCGGGGTCGCGGTCACGCGTCGACCGTCTCGCGTGTCGACGTCCGCCCTCGCAATCGGCGCAGAACGGCCCACTGCCGGCCGTCGCGCCCGGGGGACCAGATCGCGATGAACGCCGCTCCGACCAGGAGCACCGCACCGAGTGCAACCAGCGCATCGTGTGAGGCCTCCATGAAGGCGGTCCGCGCGGCGTCGGTCAGCCCGGTGGCCGCCGGCCCGGTTCGCTCGGCGACGGCCATCGCGTTCGCCAGTGATTCGTTGGCGGCGTCACGGATTCGAGCGGGAAAGGCGTCCAGCGCGGGCGCCAGTGACGCGCGATAGGCCGCGGCGAGAATCGAGCCTGCCACGGCGATGCCGACAGCGGCGCCGATTTCACGGGTGGCGTCGTTGACCGCGGAGCCGACGCCCTGTTTCTCCGGGGGAGCGGCATTCATGATGGCCGAGGTCGTTGGCGCGGTGCACAGTCCGATGCCCGACGCCATCAGCATCAGCGGTCCGACCATCGACATGTACGTGGAGTCCACGTGCAATCGACTCATCCACAGCATGCCCGCCGCCATCAGCATCAAGCCGCCGCTGACGGCGACGCGCAGGCCGACCCTCGGCAGGAACAGGTGCACGCTCGCGCTGAGGAGGAGCACGGGCACGGCGAGCGGCGACAGCGCGAATGCGGTCTGAATGGGTGTCATGCCCATCACGAGCTGCATGAACTGCATCTCGATGAAGAAAAATCCGAAATTGGCCAGGAACAGGAAGGTGATTCCGAGGGCACCGGTGGCGAAGTCGGGCCGGCCGAAGAGACGGACGTCGAGCAACGGGTGCTGCCGACGCAGCTGGGTGACGACGAACAGTGCGGCGATGCCGACGCCGAGCGCAAGACAGGCGATCACCAGCGTGTCGGTCCAGCCCCGCACCGGCGCCTCGACGACGCCGAGGACGAACACCGCGATCGCGGATCCGACGAGGCCGGCGCCGAGCCAGTCGATCGGTGTCGCCGTCTCGTCGCGCGACGATCCGATGGTGCACGTGCACACGAACATCAGGAGGGCCCAGCCCGCGAACGCGTAGAAGATCGACTGCCAGGAGTAGTGCTCGAGAAGCAGGCCGGTCCCGAGGAAACCGAAGATTGCGCTGGACCCGGCCACCCCCGCCCAGATGCCGATTGCCTTGTTACGACCCTCCGGAGGGAACGCCGAGGTCAGCAGAGACAGCGTTGCGGGCATGATGAGGGCGGCACCGACGCCGGCGACGGCGCGCGCGGAAATCAACGCGGTCGGGCTGCTCCACACGATGGGTGCGAGCGAGGCGAGTCCGAAGACGGCCAGGCCCACCAGCAGGGCACGTCGCCTGCCGTACCGGTCGCCGAGCGCTCCGGCCGGCAACAACAGGCAGGCAAGCGCGAGTGTGTAGCCGTCCACTATCCAGGTCAGCTGGCTCTGCGTCGCTGCCGTCTCGACGGCGATGTCGGGCAGCGCCGCATTGAGCGAGATCATGGCGCTGACGACGAGAAGGACGTCGATGCTGGCCACCGTCAGCAACCACCGCCGCCGCCGCTCGGATGTGTCGTGAGCCATGCGGTCCCTCCCGAGGGGTACGTTCGGTGCGAATGCCGTAGGGTCTTCGAGACCAACAGTATCGGAACGAGACCGACGGTCTTGTTCCCTTTCGCGAGGTGGTGGAAACCATGACGGCCGGCGGTGGCGATCCGAGACCGGCTCGCTCGCGCGCACGACTGCTGGAGGCCGCGACAACGCTTCTCCGCGCAGGCGGCCCGAGCGCGGTCACGATCGACGCCGTGACCCGGCACGCGAATGTCGCGCGCGCGACTCTCTACCGGCACTTCCCGAGCTCGAATGATCTTGTCGCAGCGGCATTCATGAGCCTGATCCCGCCGCCGCCGATGCCGCCGACGGACGGCACGCTGCGGGAGCGCCTGATCGCCGTCGTGGGGGAGTGGGCCGACGCCATCGCCGACGCCCCGACCCTGTTGACGGCCATGGCGTGGCTTTCGCTGGGGCCCGACATCGCCGAAGTGCCGACTGCCGGGGGCGTGGTGGGCACGCTGCGGGAGCGGATCGCCGAGCAGTACTCGGCGCCGTTCGACGCGATCTTCGAGGGCACCGACGCCGTGGAGCTTCTCGGACGCGTCGACAGGACGACCACGTTCGCGCTGCTGATCGGCCCGCTGGTGTTCGGACGGATCAGCACGTTGACCGAATTCGATTACCGCGCAACAGCTGTCGCGGCGGTGGACGGATTCCTCGCGGTCAGCGCACGGAGTACCGGATCGGCAGGTGCTTGAGTCCGCCGACGAACGTCGTCGCGGCCAGTTCGGGCTCGCCGGCCAGCTCGATCGACTCCAGTCGGGGCACCAGCTCGGTGAACAGGCTGTTCATCTCCATGCGGGCCAGCGCGGCGCCGAGGCAGAAGTGCACGCCGTAGCCGAAGGACACGTGCTTGTTGGGGTCGCGGGAGATGTCGAAGCGGAACGGTTCGTCGAACACCTCTTCGTCCCGGTTGCCCGACACATAGGCCAGGTACACCGATTCGCCCTTGGCGATCGGCACGCCACGCACCGTGGTGTCCTCCGCGGCGGTCCGCATGAACTCCTTGACCGGAGTGGTCCAGCGGATCATCTCCTCGATCGCGGTCGGCATCAGATCCATGTTGTCGCGCAGTCGGGCCAGTTCGCCGGGGTTCTCGATCAGCGCGAGCAGCCCGCCCGAGATGGCGTCCTTGGTGGTGTCGTGGCCCGCGCTGGCCACGATCACGTAGTACGACGCGGTGTCGATGTCCGAGAGGGGCTCGCCGTCGATGCGGCCGTTGGCGATCGCCGACGCCAGGTCGTCGGTCGGGGTCTCCCGGCGTGACGCGGTCAGCGCGGAGAAGTAGGTGAAGAAGTCGAGCAGCACGGCCATCTGCTCCTCGGGGCTCACGCCGCGCTTGTACTCGTCGTCGTCGCCGCCGAACATCTCCTGGGTCAGCGCATGCATGCGGCCGTAGTCCTCCTCGGGCAACCCGAGCAGCGACATGATCACGTACAGCGGGAACTGCACCGCGATGTCGGTGACGAAGTCGCACTCACCGCCGTTGTCACGCATCCGGTCGACGTACCGCTTGGCCAGCTCGTCGACCCTCACCTTGAGGTCCCGCATCGCCTTGGGTCGGAACCAGTCAGCGCCGATGGAGCGCACCTTGCGGTGGTGCGGATCGTCCATGTGGATCAGCGTGCGAAGCCCGACACCGGCTTCCATCTGCTGGGCCATGTAGTCGTCGGCGGCCGCCGTGGCCAGCAGGGGACGCGGCTCGGAGAGCCACAGATCGTTGGCGCGCTCGATCGCCATGATGTCGGCGTGCTTGGTGATCGCCCAGAACGGCCGGTACGGAGCGTTGTCGACCCACGCCACCGGCTCGTTGGCGCGCAGATGTTCCAGTGCCTCGTGCAACCGGGCGTCGTCGGCGTACGCGGACGGGTCGGCCAGGACTTTCGCGGCATCGTCCATCGTGCGTGGGTGGCTCATTCGCATCTCCTCGAGGGGCTACTTGACGCATGTCAACTTACCCATTCTATGTGACGGGCGCCACCCTCGACTCTGCCAGAGCGCCGAGGAGTTGGTTGAACGCCTCGGTCATCGACGGATGCGTGTAGATCTCGTCCCGCAACTGCGTTGCGGTGATGCGGTGGCGGATGGCCAGCGCGACGGTGTTGATGACCTCGTGCGAGTCATGACTGAGCAGTGCCACGCCCAGGATCTCGTCGGTGTCGGCGTCGACGACGGCTTTCATCATCCCTTCGGGCTGTCCGACGATCCGCGCACGCGGCACGGTGGCCATCGACGCCACCGGCAGTGCGGCGACTTTCACGCGGCGCCCGTCGGCGCGGGCGGCACGTTCGGTCAGGCCCACCCGCGCCAGCGGAGGCGTCATGAACAGCACGTAGGGGACCGCCACCCGATCGGCGGTGCTGCGACGGCCCGTCCCGGTGAGTTGGTCGAGCACCACGCGATAGTCGTCGAGGGAGACGTAGGTGAACTGGGGCCCGCCGTTGACGTCGCCGACGGCGAAGACGTGGGGCTGGTTCGTGCGCAGGTGCTCGTCGACGACGACCGATCCGTCGCTGCGGGTGTCGACCCCGGCCCTGTCCAACCGCAAGTCCGCGGTGACGGGCCTGCGGCCCAGCGCGACGAGGATGCGCTCACCCTGGGCCGTCGCCGATGTCCCGTCGACGTCGTAGCGCACGGTTGCGCCGTCGACGGCCGTGACGGTGGCCGACGTGACGATCCGGACGCCCGCGGCGGCCAGCAGCGTGGCGGCCATCGTCGCGACGTCGTCGTCCTCCTGGCCGAGGATGGACGAATGTCGTTCCAGGACAGTCACTTCCGCGCCGTACCGGGCGTACATCGCGGCGAACTCCAGGCCCACGTAACCGCCGCCGAGGACCACGAGCTGCCGCGGAAGCTCCTCGGTCGTGAGCAGGTCGGTGCTCGTGACCACGCGATCGTTGCCGTGTAGCCCGGGGATGTCCGGCAGTACCGGTTCTGATCCGGTGCCGATGACGATGTTCTCACCGGTCACCGTGACCTCTCCGTCCGCGGTCTGCACCGAGACGGTGTGGGCGTCGGTGAAGGAGGCGAATCCGGTGAGCACGTCGACGGTCGGCAGACTGTCGAGCATCGCGAAGTTCTTGGCGCGCAGATCGGCCGTCAGGTCGGTCGTCGCGCGCACCGCATGGGTGTAGATCCCGGGATCGGGCGGATCGCCCACCTCCGTCTGCTGAGCGTGCTCTGCTTGGTACACCAGCGATTTGGTGGGCACGCAGCCGATGTTGATGCACGTACCCCCGTACATCTTGTCCGACTGCTCGATCATGACGACGCGTCGACCGTGCGCGCCGAGCGCGGCCGCCAGGGTCTTGGCCGCCTTGCCGAAGCCGATGGTGACCAGGTCTGCCTGCAGGTGTCGTGCGGTCATGCGGTGATCCTCTCGTCGAGTTGTCGACCATCTTCACCATCTAGGCTCGCGGATGTGCGATGGACGCGGCTGCCGGCCTGCCTGACAGCCTTTCTGACGGCCGTGGTTCTGCTGGCCGGCTGCGTCCGCAGCGACGGACAGCCTGCCGCGGCACCGCAACCCACCGATCCCGCCGTCGTGCAGACCGCATCCGGCACCCTGCGCGGCGTCGTCGCGCCGGATCACCGCCTGTTCGCCGACGTGCCCTACGCCGCCCCACCCGTTGGGCCGTTGCGCTTCGCGGATCCGCAGCCGCCGGTTCCGTGGCAGGGGGTTCGCGACGCCACGGCCTTCGGTCCTCGGTGCATGCAGAGCCTCGACGGCGACATCGAGCTGGGCCGCCAGACCGCCGAGGACTGTCTGAGCCTCAACGTCTGGACCCCCGCGCAGCAGACGACGCAGCCGCGTGCGGTGATGGTGTGGATTCACGGAGGCGCGTTCGTCAACGGCAGTGGACGCATCTACGACGCACGCCGGCTCGCGGCACGTGGCGACATCGTCGTCGTCACGATCAACTACCGGCTCGGCGCTCTCGGCTTCCTGGCCCACCCCGCACTAGGCCCGCCCGGGCAGGTCGGCAACTACGGGCTGGCCGATCAGCAGGCAGCGCTGCGGTGGGTCCGCGACAACATCTCCGCCTTCGGCGGTGACCCCGACCGCGTGACCGTCGCGGGGGAGTCCGCCGGCGGAATGTCGGTGTGCGATCACCTCGTCGCGCCCGGCTCGCGGGGCCTGTTCTCCGCCGCCATCATCCAGAGCGGGCCGTGCCAGGCGCAGGCGACTCTTCCCGCCGGCCAGGACCGCTCGCTCGCCTACGCCGTCGAACGTGGCTGCGCCGATCCGGCCGCGGCCGCCCAGTGTCTGAGGTCGCTGCCCGCCGACAGGCTGCGGGAGCCGGTGTGGCTCTACGGCATCGGCGATGACCAGCTCAGCGGGCCGGTCACCGGCTCTGCGACGCTCCCCGTGGACCCCGCGCGGGCGATCGGCGGCACCGACGCGCAGCGGGTTCCGGTGCTGATCGGCACCACCCGCGACGAGTTCACCCTGTTCGTCGGCATGCAGTACCTCCGCGACGGGGTGCGCTACGGCCCGCAGGACTATCCGCGGCTGCTGGCCAGCGCGTTCGGACGAAACGCTCGCGCCGTCGAGGAGCGCTACCCGCTCTCGGCCTACCCGGACGTTCCGCTCGCCTATTCCGCAGCCGTCACCGACGGCGTCTTCTCCTGCCTCGGGGACCGGCTGGCTCGCGCGATCCGCGACGAGCCCGTCTACTTCTACGAGTTCAACGACCGGGCCGCCCCGGCGCCGGAACCACTGAAGACCCTGCCGTTCCCCGTCGGCGCGAGCCACTCCCTGGAACTGCGGTACCTGTTCGACGTGGGGTCTGCGCTGCCGCTCGATCCCGCACAGCAGAAGTTGGCCGACCAGATGATCGACTACTGGGCGTCCTTCGTGAAGACCCAGACGCCGGACACCGGCGGCCAGCCGCAGTGGGACGACTTCGGTGACGGCAACCGGGTGATGTCGCTGCAGCCCGACGGCAGCCGCATGACCGGCGACTTCCGCGCGGTCCATCAGTGCGACTTCTGGGACGGCATCTCCTAGCTCAGGCGGGCGTCACCCAGCAGGTGATGTCGGCGTGGACGACCTCGGTGCCGTTGTCGTCGACGACGCTCACCGGGATCACGAGCTCCGCCCCCTCGGTGATCTGGCTGAAGTCCGGCGGATCCAGTCGCGCCGTCGCGCGCAGTGACGTCGTGGCCTTGTGCAGGTAGGCGACGGTCATCGACTTCGGAATCCAGCGGTGCGTCGTCGGCACCGTCGCCTCCATCACCATCCCCATCGCGGCCTCCGCTGCGTTGCACGACGCGATCGCGTGCACCGTGCCGAGGTGGTTGTAGAGGAAGAACCACTTGGGGACCGACACCTCGGCCACGCCGGGCTCCATGCGCCGGACATGGGGGAGGATCGACGCGAAGTACGGCACTCTGGCCATCGCGGCCAGAGAAAAGACCCTCGATCCGCCGGGCACACGATCGAGCCGCTGCCATGCGCGATACGTCGGAGAACTCGTCATCACCGGAACCTTACTCGCCGGTAAGTTCGGTCTGACCAGGGATTTGGAGCACGCGCCGATCTGAGGCATACTGTTCGGGTTGCCTTGAGCCGGGTTCGCCTGGCCTCGGCATGCGACTGGCGCCCCTTGCGGGGCGCCTCCGGTCCCACCCGGTTCTACGGGCGACACACCCGACCGCGGGGACCGGTGAACCACAGACAGGTAAACAGCGGCGGCACAGCCAGGCCCTTTCGAGGGCCCGTTAGTAGTGAGGTAGGAGAAGCGTGGCGGGACAAAAGATCCGCATCAGGCTCAAGGCCTACGACCATGAGGCCATCGATGCCTCGGCGCGCAAGATCGTCGAGACGGTCACCCGGACGGGCGCAAGCGTGGTCGGCCCGGTGCCGCTGCCGACCGAGAAGAACGTGTATTGCGTCATTCGGTCCCCGCACAAGTACAAGGACTCGCGGGAGCACTTCGAGATGCGCACCCACAAGCGGTTGATCGACATCCTCGACCCCACGCCGAAGACGGTCGACGCGCTGATGCGTATCGACCTGCCGGCCAGCGTCGACGTCAACATCCAGTAAAGGAATTCCAGAGCAATGGCTAGAAAAGGCATTCTGGGCACCAAGCTGGGCATGACGCAGGTGTTCGACGAGAACAACAAGGTCGTGCCGGTGACGGTCGTCAAGGCCGGGCCCAACGTCGTGACGCGCATCCGTACCCCGGAGCGCGACGGCTACAGCGCCGTGCAGCTCGCCTACGGCGAGATCAGCCCCCGCAAGGTCACCAAGCCGGTGACCGGTCAGTTCGCTGCTGCGGGCGTCAACCCGCGCCGGCACCTCGCCGAGCTGCGGCTCGAGGACGAGGCAGCGGCCGCCGAGTACGAGGTGGGCCAGGAACTGACCGCCGAGATCTTCGTCGACGGCGCGTTCGTCGACGTGACCGGCACCAGCAAGGGCAAGGGCTTCGCGGGCACCATGAAGCGCCACGGCTTCAAGGGCCAGGGCGCCAGCCACGGCGCGCAGGCCGTGCACCGTCGGCCCGGCTCGATCGGTGGCTGCGCCACCCCGGGCCGTGTGTTCAAGGGCACGCGCATGTCGGGCCGCATGGGTAGCGACCGCGTGACCACGCAGAACCTGAAGGTGCACAAGGTGGACGCCGAGAACGGCGTGCTGCTGATCAAAGGTGCCGTCCCCGGGCGTAACGGTGGACTGGTCGTTGTCCGCAGCGCAATCAAGCGAGGCGAGAAGGCATGACACTCAAAATTGATGTTCAGACTCCGGCCGGCAAGAAGGACGGCTCGATCGAGCTGCCCGCAGAGCTGTTCGATGTCGAGCCCAACATCGCGCTGATGCACCAGGTGGTGACGGCGCAGCTCGCCGCCAAGCGCCAGGGCACCCACGCGACCAAGACGCGCGGACAGGTTTCCGGCGGCGGCAAGAAGCCGTACCGCCAGAAGGGCACCGGTCGCGCCCGCCAGGGTTCGACGCGCGCTCCGCAGTTCACCGGTGGCGGTGTCGTGCACGGTCCGCAGCCGCGCGACTACAGCCAGCGCACCCCGAAGAAGATGATCGCGGCTGCCCTGCGTAGCGCGCTCTCGGACCGGGCGCGCAACGACCGGATCCACGCGATCACCGAGATCGTCGAGGGCCAGGCGCCGTCGACCAAGAGCGCGAAGTCGTTCCTGGCGACGCTGACGGATCGCAAGCAGGTGCTCGTGGTCATCGGCCGCACCGACGAGACCAGTGCGCTGAGCGTGCGCAATCTGCCTGGCGTGCACGTGATCTCGCCGGATCAGCTGAACACCTATGACGTGCTCAAGGCCGACGACGTGGTCTTCAGCGTCGAGGCGCTCAACGCCTACATCGCAGGCGCGACGAAGAAGACTGAGGAGGTGTCGGCCTGATGGCTACCGTGACCGATCCCCGCGACATCATCCTGTCCCCGGTGATCTCGGAGAAGTCCTACGGGCTCATCGAGGACAACGTGTACACGTTCGTCGTGCACCCGGACTCGAACAAGACGCAGATCAAGATCGCCATCGAGAAGATCTTCAACGTCAAGGTCGCCTCGGTGAACACCGCCAACCGGCAGGGCAAGCGCAAGCGCACCCGCACCGGCTTCGGTAAGCGCAAGGACACCAAGCGCGCGATCGTGACGCTCGCCGCGGGCAGCAAGCCCATCGACCTGTTCGGAGCGCCGGCCTAGCCGGCAGGGAGAACTAGAGAATCATGGCAATTCGCAAGTACAAGCCGACGACCCCCGGTCGCCGCGGTTCGAGCGTCTCCGATTTCGCCGAGATCACGCGTGACCATCCGGAGAAGTCGCTGGTTCGTCCGCTGCACGGCAAGGGCGGTCGCAACGCACACGGCCGTATCACCACCCGCCACAAGGGCGGTGGCCACAAGCGTGCCTACCGCGTCATCGACTTCCGTCGCCACGACAAGGACGGCGTCAACGCCAAGGTCGCGCACATCGAGTACGACCCGAACCGCACCGCGAACATCGCGCTGCTGCACTACCTGGACGGCGAGAAGCGCTACATCATCGCGCCGCAGGGTCTGAAGCAGGGTGCGGTCATCGAGTCGGGCGCCAACGCCGACATCAAGCCCGGCAACAACCTGCCGCTGCGCAACATCCCCGCCGGCACCGTGATCCACGCTGTGGAGCTGCGGCCCGGCGGCGGCGCGAAGCTCGCCCGCTCAGCCGGTGTCAGCATCCAGCTGCTCGGCAAGGAGGGCACCTACGCCTCGCTGCGTATGCCCAGCGGTGAGATCCGCCGCGTCGACGTGCGCTGCCGCGCCACCGTCGGTGAGGTCGGCAATGCCGAGCAAGCCAACATCAACTGGGGCAAGGCCGGCCGTATGCGCTGGAAGGGCAAGCGCCCCACAGTCCGTGGTGTCGTGATGAACCCGGTCGACCACCCGCATGGCGGTGGCGAGGGCAAGACCTCCGGCGGCCGCCACCCGGTCAGCCCGTGGGGCAAGCCCGAGGGCCGCACCCGCAAGCCGAACAAGGCGAGCGACAAGCTCATCGTCCGTCGCCGGCGCACCGGCAAGAATAAGCGCTAGGGAGTAAAGCGATGCCACGCAGCCTCAAAAAGGGCCCGTTCGTCGACGACCATCTGCTCAAGAAGGTCGACGTGCAGAACGAGAAGAACACCAAGCAGGTCATCAAGACCTGGTCGCGCCGGTCCACCATCATCCCGGATTTCATCGGCCACACCTTCGCCGTCCACGACGGTCGCAAGCACGTGCCGGTGTTCGTCACCGAGTCGATGGTCGGGCACAAGCTGGGCGAATTCGCCCCCACCCGCACCTTCAAGGGTCACATCAAGGATGACCGGAAGGCCAAGAGGCGCTAATCATGACTACAGCCATCGAATATCCGTCCGCGTCGGCGAAGGCGCGCTTCGTGCGCGTCTCGGCCACCAAGGCCCGCCGCGTCATCGACCTGGTCCGCGGGAAGAGCGTCGAGGAAGCCCTCGACATCCTCCGCTGGGCGCCGCAGGCCGCCAGCGAGCCGGTCGCCAAGGTGATCGCGAGCGCTGCTGCCAACGCGCAGAACAACGACGGGCTGGACCCGACCACGCTGGTGGTCGCGACCATCATGGCCGACGAGGGGCCGACGGCCAAGCGCATCCGGCCGCGCGCGCAGGGTCGTGCGTACCGGATTCGTAAGCGCACCAGCCACATCACCGTGATCGTGGAGAGCCGACCGGCCAAGAACGCAGGCAGGCAGGGTGCGTCTGCGTCCGCAGCACGCGCTCGCCGCGCGCAGGCCAGCAAGGCCGCCAGCAACAAGGGAGGCTCGGAGTAGTGGGTCAGAAGATCAATCCGCACGGTTTCCGTCTCGGCATCACGACCGAGTGGAAGTCGCGGTGGTTCGCCGACAAGCAGTACGCGGACTACATCAAGGAAGATGTGGCGATCCGCAAGCTGCTGGCCACGGGCCTGGAGCGCGCCGGCATCGCCGACGTCGAGATCGAGCGCACGCGTGACCGCGTACGGGTGGACATCCACACCGCGCGCCCCGGCATCGTGATCGGTCGCCGCGGCACCGAGGCCGACCGCATCCGCGCCGACCTGGAGAAGCTCACCGGTAAGCAGGTCCAGCTGAACATCCTCGAGGTCAAGAACCCCGAGTCGGTGGCGCAGCTGGTGGCCCAGGGTGTTGCCGAACAGCTGAGCAACCGCGTGGCGTTCCGCCGTGCGATGCGCAAGGCGATCCAGTCGGCGATGCGTCAGCCCAACGTCAAGGGCATCCGGGTGCAGTGCTCGGGTCGCCTGGGTGGCGCCGAGATGAGCCGCTCGGAGTTCTACCGCGAAGGTCGAGTGCCGCTGCACACGCTGCGCGCCGACATCGACTACGGCCTCTACGAGGCCAAGACCACCTTCGGCCGGATCGGCGTGAAGGTGTGGATCTACAAGGGCGACATCGTCGGAGGCAAGCGCGAGCTGTCCGCCGCCGCACCCGCTGCGGACCGCCCGCGTCGCGAGCGTCCGTCGGGCACCCGGCCGCGCCGCAGCGGCGCATCGGGCACCACGGCGACGAGCACCGACGCCGGTCGGGCCGCCACCGAGAGCCCGGCAGAAGCACCCGCTGAGGTCACCGCTGCTGCGGGTGCATCCGCCCCGGAAAACACGGAGAGCTAGTCATGCTGATTCCCCGCAAGGTCAAGCACCGCAAGCAGCATCACCCGCGGCAGCGCGGCGTCGCCAGCGGCGGCACGACGGTCAGCTTCGGTGACTACGGCATCCAGGCACTGGAGCACGCCTACATCACCAACCGGCAGATCGAGTCCGCTCGTATCGCCATCAACCGGCACATCAAGCGTGGCGGCAAGGTGTGGATCAACATCTTCCCCGACCGCCCGCTGACCAAGAAGCCCGCCGAGACCCGCATGGGTTCCGGTAAGGGTTCGCCGGAGTGGTGGGTGGCCAACGTCAAGCCGGGCCGCGTGCTGTTCGAGCTGAGCTACCCCGACGAGGCGACCGCACGGGCCGCCCTGACCCGTGCCATCCACAAGCTGCCGATCAAGGCTCGCATCGTCACCAGAGAGGAGACCTTCTGATGGCAGTAGGAGTTTCGACGGGAGAGCTCCGTGAGCTCACCGACGACGAATTGACCGACAAGCTGCGCGAGTCGAAGGAAGAGCTGTTCAACCTGCGCTTCCAGATGGCGACCGGCCAGCTTGCCAACAACCGCCGGCTGCGTGTCGTCCGGCAGGAGATCGCACGGGTGTACACCGTGCTGCGCGAACGTGAGTTGGGTCTGGCCGCCGGACCCGGAGGTGAGGATTCCTAATGGCAGAAACGCAGCCAGACACCGTGAAGGGTGAGAAGAACACCCCTCGGACCGAGCAGCCGCGCGGCCGTCGCAAGACCGCCATCGGTTACGTCGTGTCGGACAAGATGCAGAAGACGATTGTCGTCGAGCTCGAGTCCCGCAAGTCGCATCCGTTGTACGGCAAGATCATTCGGACCACGACCAAGGTCAAGGCGCACGACGAGAACGGCGATGCCGGTGTCGGCGACCGCGTCTCGCTGATGGAGACCCGGCCGACGTCGGCGACGAAGCGCTGGCGCCTCGTCGAGGTCCTCGAAAAGGCCAAGTAACGCAAAGCGGCACAGCCTGTCAAAACCCCCGTACGCCACCAGGCGGCGGGGGTTTTGCCTGCTGGTGACCTTCGCTGGGTGTACTGTCCGGCGCTATGGCCTCGGAATTCAACGGCAAGATCGAACTCGACATCCGGGATTCCGAACCCGACTGGGCCCCGTACGCGGCCCCTGTCGCTCAGCCCGAGGCGCCCAACGTCCTCTACCTCGTCTGGGACGACACCGGCATAGCCACGTGGGACTGCTTCGGCGGGCTGGTCAACATGCCCGCGATGAGCCGCATCGCCGAACGGGGAGTGCGCCTGTCCCAATTTCACACCACCGCGCTGTGCAGCCCGACGCGCGCCTCGCTGCTGACCGGTCGCAACGCCACGACGGTGGGGATGGCCACCATCGAGGAGTTCACTGACGGCTTCCCCAACTGCAACGGCCGAATTCCGTTCGACACCGCGCTGCTTCCTGAGGTGCTCGCCGAGAACGGCTACAACACCTACTGCGTCGGCAAGTGGCACCTCACCCCGCTCGAGGAGTCCAATCTCGCCTCGACCAAACGTCATTGGCCGTTGGGCCGTGGGTTCGAACGGTTCTACGGGTTCATGGGCGGGGAGACCGACCAGTGGTATCCGGAGCTGGTCTACGACAACCATCCGGTCCCGCCGCCGGCGACGCCCGAAGAGGGCTACCACCTGTCGAAAGACCTGGCCGACAAAACGATCGAGTTCGTCAGGGACGCCAAGGTGATCGCCCCGGACAAGCCGTGGTTCACCTACCTCTGCCCGGGTGCCGGACATGCGCCGCACCACGTGTTCGCCGAGTGGGCCGACCGGTACGCCGGCGCGTTCGACATGGGCTACGAGCGTTACCGCGAGGTCGTGCTGGAGAACCAGAAGAGACTCGGAATCGTGCCGCCCGACACCGAACTCTCTCCGATGAACCCGTATTCGGATGTCACCGGCCCGGACGGCCAGGCGTGGCCCGCCCAGGACACCGTGCGGCCGTGGGATGACCTCACCGATGACGAGAAGCGGTTGTTCAGCCGGATGGCGGAGGTGTTCGCCGGGTTCCTGTCCTACACCGACGACCAGATCGGCCGCGTCCTCGACTATCTCGAGGAATCAGGCCAGCTCGACAACACGATCATCGTCGTGATCTCCGACAACGGCGCGAGCGGCGAAGGCGGACCCAACGGATCGGTCAACGAGGTCAAGTTCTTCAACGGCTACATCGACTCAGTCGAGGAGAGCCTCAAACACTTCGACGATCTGGGCGGCCCGCAGACCTACAACCATTACCCGATCGGCTGGGCGATGGCGTTCAACACCCCCTACAAGCTCTACAAGCGCTACGCCTCCCATGAGGGCGGGATCGCCGACACCGCGATTGTGTCCTGGCCCAAGGGAATTGCCGCGCACGGCGAGGTGAGGGACAACTACGTCAACGTCTCCGACGTCACGCCCACGATCTACGACCTGCTCGACATCACCCCGCCCGCGATCGTGCGCGGGGTGCCACAGAAGCCGCTCGATGGCGTGAGTTTCAAAGTGGCTCTGGAAAATCCGCATGCCCCGACGGGCAAGGAGACACAGTTCTACACGATGCTCGGCACGCGTGGCGTCTGGCACAAGGGCTGGTTCGCCAACACGGTGCACGCCGCATCGCCTGCGGGCTGGTCGCACTTCGACGACGACCGCTGGGAGCTGTTCCACATCGAGGCCGACCGCAGCCAGTGTCACGATCTGGCCGCCGAACATCCCGAGAAGCTCTCGGAGATGGTCGATCTGTGGTTCGCCGAGGCGGCGAAATACAACGGGCTCCCGCTGTCCGATCTGAACATCCTCGAGACGATGTCGCGGTGGCGGCCCTACATCGCCGGTGAGCGCCAGTCCTACACCTACTATCCCGGGACCGCGGACGTCGGCATCGGCGCGGTGGTGGAACTGCGGGGACGGTCGTTCGCCGTGCTCGCGGAGGTCAGCGTCGACTCAGGCGGTGCCGACGGTGTGATCGTCAAACACGGCGGCGCACATGGTGGTTACGTGATGTACGTGCAGGACGACCGACTGCACTTCTGCTACAACTTCCTCGGCGAGCAGGAACAGACCCTGTCGTCGACGGAGCCGCTGACGCCCGGACAGCACACCTTCGGTGTCGCGTTCACGCTGACGGGAACGGCGCAAGGCTCCCACACTCCGATCGGCGACGCAGCGCTCTACATCGGTGATGCGCAGGTGGCCGAGTACCGCGAGATGCGCGTACACCCGGGCACGTTCGGTCTGGCCAGTGCCAGCCTGAGCGTCGGTGCGAACAGCGGTTCGCCCGTGTCGCGTGCGTTCGCCGCGCCGTTCCCGTTCACCGGCGGCGCCATCGCGCAGGTGAGAATCGACGTGTCCGGTGCGCCGTACACCGACCTCGAACGCGACTTCGCCCGAGCTTTCAACAAGGACTGATCGCCCCGGCTGACCAGCGATTTGGTGCATTCGCCGAGCGCACCTAGTATGTAGGGGTTGCCTAGGGCAGACCTCGGTTATCTCGCGTGCGGGAAAACCCTGCGTGCTCTTTAGGTGACACAGACCGCGCACGTCAGGGTCGGTAATCCTGCGTGCATACGAAAACCCAGGTCGAGGAGATCGAGTGATTCAGCAGGAATCGCGGCTCAAGGTCGCCGACAACACGGGCGCCAAGGAGATCTTGTGCATCCGCGTTCTCGGTGGCTCGTCGCGGCGCTACGCCGGCATCGGTGATGTCATCGTGGCCACCGTCAAAGACGCCATCCCCGGCGGCAACGTCAAGCGCGGCGATGTCGTCAAGGCCGTCGTCGTGCGCACCGTCAAGGAGCGCCGCCGCGCCGACGGCAGCTACATCAAGTTCGACGAGAACGCCGCCGTCATCATCAAGGCCGACAACGACCCGCGCGGCACCCGCATCTTCGGGCCGGTCGGTCGCGAACTGCGCGAGAAGAAGTTCATGAAGATCGTTTCGCTCGCCCCGGAGGTGTTGTGATGAAGGTTCGCAAGGGCGACACGGTGCTCGTCATCTCGGGCAAGGACAAGGGCGCCAAGGGCAAGGTCCTCGTGGCCTACCCCGAGCGCAACAAGATCCTGGTCGAGGGCGTGAACCGGATCAAGAAGCACACCGCGCAGTCCGCCAACGAGCGGGGCGCCTCCTCCGGCGGCATCGTCACCCAGGAAGCCGCGATCGCGGTGTCCAACGTGATGCTGCTCGATTCCGACGGCAAGCCGACCCGCGTCGGCTACCGCATCGATGACGAGACCGGCAAGAAGGTCCGCATCGCCAAGACCAACGGCAAGGACATCTGAGCGAGATGACCACTGTAGAGAACGCAGAGAAGACCCTGCCCCGCCTGAAGCAGCGCTACCGCGAAGAGATCCGCGAGTCGCTGCAGAAGGAATTCGGCTACGCCAACGTGATGCAGATCCCGGGCGTGGTCAAGGTCGTCGTCAACATGGGTGTCGGTGACGCCGCCCGCGACGCGAAGCTGATCAACGGCGCGGTCAACGATCTCGCGCTGATCACCGGTCAGAAGCCTGAGATCCGCCGGGCCCGTAAGTCCATCGCCCAGTTCAAGCTGCGCGAAGGCATGCCCATCGGTGCCCGCGTCACGCTGCGCGGCGACCGCATGTGGGAGTTCCTGGATCGGCTCATCTCGATCTCGCTGCCGCGTATCCGCGACTTCCGCGGCCTCAGCGGCAAGCAGTTCGACGGCACCGGCAACTACACCTTCGGCCTGACCGAGCAGTCGGTGTTCCACGAGATCGACGTGGACAGCATCGACCGCCCGCGTGGCATGGACATCACCGTCGTCACCACGGCGACCAACGACGACGAAGGTCGGGCGCTGCTGCGGGCGCTGGGCTTCCCGTTCAAGGAGAACTGAGCAATGGCAAAGAAGGCTCTGGTCAACAAGGCCAACAAGAAGCCCAAGTTCAAGGTGCGGGGCTACACGCGCTGCAACCGTTGCGGTCGCCCGCACGCGGTGTTCCGCAAGTTCGGCCTGTGCCGTATCTGCCTTCGCGAGATGGCACACGCCGGCGAACTGCCCGGTGTCCAGAAGTCCAGCTGGTAATCCCAGACCCAACCAGAACATGTTGCGGCAGGCCCCGCTTGAGTCATTCAAGAGGGGAACCGCCGCGAGAAAGGTGAACCGGCTGTCATGACCATGACGGATCCGATCGCAGACTTCCTGACACGTCTGCGCAACGCCAATTCGGCGTACCACGATGAAGTGACCCTTCCGCACAGCAAGATCAAGGCGAACATCGCCGAGATCCTGAAGTCCGAGGGATACATCAGCGACTACCGCACCGAGGACGCCCGCGTGGGCAAGGCCCTCGTCGTGCAACTCAAGTACGGGCCCAGCCGGGAACGCAGCATCGCCGGCCTGCGCCGGGTGAGCAAGCCCGGTCTGCGCGTGTACGCCAAGTCCACCAACCTGCCGCGCGTGCTCGGCGGGCTGGGTGTGGCCATCATTTCCACGTCGTCCGGTCTGAGGACCGATCGCCAGGCCGCCCGTGAGGGCGTCGGCGGCGAAGTCCTCGCCTACGTGTGGTGAGGGAGGACTAGTCACATGTCTCGCATTGGAAAGCAGCCGGTCCCGGTTCCCGCCGGTGTCGACGTCACCATCAACGGACGCAACGTCGAGGTCAAGGGCCCCAAGGGCACGCTGACCCTGGACGTCGCGGAGCCGATCGAGGTGTCGCGCGACGACGAAGGCGCCATCGTGGTGACCCGGCCCAACGACGAGCGGCGCAACCGCTCTCTGCACGGACTGTCCCGCACGCTGATCGCCAACCTGGTGACCGGCGTGACGCAGGGCTACACCACCAAGATGGAGATCTTCGGCGTCGGTTACCGCGTGGTGGCCAAGGGCAGCGACCTCGAGTTCGCCCTGGGTTACAGCCACCCGGTGCTGATCAACGCCCCCGACGGCGTGACCTTCGCGGTCGAGACGCCCACGAAGTTCTCGATCTCGGGCATCGACAAGCAGGCCGTCGGCCAGGTCGCGGCCAACATCCGTCGTCTCCGTAAGAGCGATCCCTACAAGGGCAAGGGCATTCGCTACGAAGGCGAGCAGATCCGCCGCAAGGTCGGAAAGACAGGTAAGTAGTAGATGGCTACCAACACCAAAACCCCAGCAGCGACCGGGCACACCCCGGTCGGCAAGAACGTGTCCCAGGTTCGCCGTACGGCGCGCACGCGCCGGCATGCGCGGCTGCGCAAGAAGGTCGCCGGCACCGCCGAGCGGCCGCGCCTCGTGGTCAACCGCTCGTCGCGGCACATCCACGTGCAGCTGGTCGACGACGCCCAGGGCGTCACGCTGGCGGCGGCCTCCTCCATCGAGGCCGACGTGCGTGCGCTCGAGGGTGACAAGAAGGCCGCCAGCACGCGGGTGGGTCAGCTGATCGCCGAGCGCGCCAAGGCCGCCGGCATCGATCAGGTCGTGTTCGACCGCGGTGGCAACACCTACGGCGGACGTATCGCGGCACTGGCCGACGCGGCGCGCGAAGGCGGGTTGAAGTTCTGATGACGTACAACGAGAGGACTGCATGATGGCCGAGCAGGCTGGCGCCGGTTCGGCGCAGGACAATCGCGGCGGTGGCCGTGACGGTGGCCGGGGCCGCCGCGATGATCGCGGTGGCCGGGGCGGACGCGACGACCGCGAGAAGAGCCAGTACCTGGAGCGCGTCGTCGCGATCAACCGCGTCTCGAAGGTCGTCAAGGGTGGTCGCCGGTTCAGCTTCACCGCGCTGGTGATCGTCGGCGACGGCAAGGGCATGGTGGGTGTCGGCTACGGCAAGGCCAAAGAGGTGCCCGCCGCGATCGCCAAGGGTGTCGAGGAAGCACGCAAGAACTTCTTCCGCGTCCCGCTGATCGGCGGCACCGTGACCCATCCCGTGCAGGGTGAGGCCGCGGCCGGCGTCGTGATGCTGCGCCCGGCCAGCCCCGGTACCGGCGTCATCGCCGGTGGTGCGTGCCGCGCGGTGCTGGAATGCGCCGGCGTGCACGACGTGCTGGCCAAGTCGCTGGGCAGCGACAATGCGATCAACGTGGTGCACGCGACCGTCGCCGCGCTGAAGCTGTTGCAGCGCCCCGAAGAGGTTGCGGCTCGCCGCGGCCTCCCGATCGAAGATGTGGCACCCGCCGGCATGCTCCGGGCTCGTCGTGAGGCCGAGGCTGCAGCCGCAGGCGCCGCGCGTGAGGGAACGGCTTAGGAACATGGCAGAACTCAAGATCACCCAGGTGCGCAGCACCATCGGTTCCCGCTGGAAGCAGCGGGAAACCCTGCGGACCCTCGGGTTGCGCAAGATCCGCCAGTCCGTCGTGCGCGAGGACAACGCGCAGACACGCGGACTGATCAAGACCGTGCACCACCTCGTCACGGTGGAGGAGGTTTAACCCATGGCTCCGATCAAACTGCACGACCTGCGGCCGGCTCCCGGGGAGAAGACGCCGAAGACCCGCGTGGGTCGTGGTGAAGGCTCCAAGGGCAAGACCGCGGGCCGCGGCACCAAGGGCACCGGCGCCCGCAAGAACGTTCCGGTGGGCTTCGAGGGCGGCCAGATGCCGATCCACATGCGCCTGCCCAAGCTCAAGGGCTTCCGCAACCGCTTCCGTACCGAGTACGGCGTGGTCAACGTCGGCGACATCGCCAAGGCGTTCCCCGAGGGCGGCACCATCGGTGTCGACGAGCTGGTGGCCAAGGGCCTGGTCCGCAAGAACGTTCTGGTGAAGGTCCTCGGCGACGGCAAGCTGTCGGCCAAGGTCGACGTCACCGCTCACAAGTTCAGCGGCAGCGCCCGCGAGGCGATCACCGCCGCCGGCGGCAGCGCGACCGAACTGTAAGGCGATACACAGCCAAGGACCCCCGCTCCGGCGGGGGTTTTTGGTTGGTGGACGGTAACGTCGAGCCGTCCGGAGACGACAGAGTTGTCGACCGGGGAGACGTTTGACACGGGGACGAAGGAGCAGCTTGCAATGATCAACCGGCGCGCAGTTGCGGCGTTCGTCGCCGCCGGGATCGCCCTCGGTATGGCGGCACCCGCGCAGGCGCAGACCACCGACGAGGCGTTCACCGCCGCGGTGACCAAGCTGGGCATCCCGTTCGCGCCGAACACCGATCTGCCCGCGGTGGGCAAGCAGGTGTGCGAGCTACTGACCTCTTCCCTGGCCGCCAACAGCGTCAATCCGGTGCCCGCGGTGCGCGGGGTCGTCAGTCAACTGTCCAGCCGGGGCCTCGATCGCGGCCAGGCCGGGAGCCTGCTGAAATTGTCGGTGCAGGCGTACTGCCCGCAGCAAGCCCGCTTCGTCGGGCGCTGAGCGTCGCTCCGGGCGTCGGTACGCTCGGAGCCATGGTTTCTGTGCTTTCAGGTGTTCCCGGGTTCGACGACGTCCGCGAGTTGGTTCGTAAGGTCGACACCGCCCGCCATCAAGGAGTGCCCGACGGCGCCATCCTGGAGATCGACCTGCAGCAGGCGCCGGCGGAGACCGCCGGTTTCGACCCCATCGCGGCGGTCTCGGGCATTTTCGGCTCCAGTCGACCACTGCTTCTGCGCGAGACCGTCGCCGCGATCCACCGCGCCGCCGAGGATCCCCGCGTTTCCGGACTGATCGCGCGCGTCCAGATCGACGCCGCCCCACCGGGACCCGTGCAGGAGCTTCGTGCCGCGATCGCGGCGTTCACCGAGCACAAGCCGTCGCTGGCGTGGGCGGAGACCTACCCGGGCACGCTGTCGTACTACCTCGCATCGGCATTCGGCGAGGTGTGGATGCAGCCGTCGGGAGCCGTCGGGCTGGTCGGTTTCGCGACCAGCGCACTGTTCCTCCGGGACGCACTCGACAAGCTCGGCGTCGAGGCGCAGTTCACCGCCCGCGGCGAATACAAGTCCGCGGCAAACCTCTTCACCCAGGACGGGTACACCGAGGCGCACCGCGAGGCCGACACTGCGTTGGTCAACAGCTTGCGCGCGCAGGTGTGGGAGGCCGTGGCCGCGTCGCGGGGCATCGAGGTCGGGGACCTGGACGGCCTGGCCGACCGGGCGCCGCTGCTGCGCGACGACGCCGTGACCGCGAAGCTGGTGGACCGCATCGGGTTCCGCGACGAGGCGTACACCCGCATCGCCGAGATGGCCGGTGCGCCGGCCGAGGACAGCGAGGCCGCGCCGCGGCTGTTCCTGTCCCGCTACGCACGCACCAACCGGCCCTCGATGCCGACCCCGCCGCTGCCGGGCCGGGGCCGGCGCGGGATCGCCGTGGTGACACTGGCCGGACCGATCGTCAGCGGCAAGGGGCGTCCGGTCTCGCCGCTGGGCGGCGCGAGCGCCGGCGGGGACACCATCGCCGCCGCGCTGCGACAGGCCGGCGCCGACGACGACGTCGCGGCGGTCGTGCTGCGCGTCGACAGCCCCGGGGGCTCGGTCACCGGGTCGGAGACCATCTGGCGCGAAGTGGTGCGCCTGCGCGAGAGCGGCAAACCGGTGGTGGCCTCGATGGGCGCGGTGGCCGCCTCGGGTGGTTACTACGTGTCGATGGCAGCCGACGCGATCGTCGCCAACGCCGCGACGATCACCGGCTCGATCGGCGTCGTCACCGGCAAGCTGGTGGCACGCGATCTGAAGGACCGGCTCGGCGTGGGTTCGGGCACGGTGCGCACCAACGCCAACGCCGACGCGTGGTCGGTCAACGCGCCGTTCACCGACGAGCAGAAGGCCCAGGTGGAAGCCGAGGCCGACCTGTTCTACAGCGACTTCGTGCACCGCGTGGCCGACGGCCGCGGCATGACCCCGGAAGCGGTGGACGACGTGGCCCGCGGCCGGGTGTGGACGGGCGCCGACGCGCTCGAGCGTGGTCTCGTCGACGAGCTCGGCGGTCTGCGCACGGCGATCACCAGGGCCAAAGCCCTGGCAGGTATCGCCGAGGGCACCAAGGTCGACATTCTGCAGCTGCCCGGCTCGTCGCTGCGAGACATGTTGCGGCCCAAGGCATCATCGCAACCCGCAGCGGCGTCGCTGTCGGAACTGTTCAGCGTGGTGGCGGTGCGTTCGCTGACCGAGGTGGTCGAGCAGTCTCAGCGGTCGCTGACCGGCGTCAACGTGCTGTGGCTGGGGGCGTCACGGTACTGAGCCCGGCGTGCAATTCGGCACTGATGTAGATGATCTCGCCCAACGGGTCGACGGCGTCGCCATCTGGGGGCTGCGGCCTGCCGTAGCGAGTGAACAACTCTTCGCGCGCTGCCGCGGTGACGTGCCAGCCTGCCGACTGCAGGTAGTCGGGGACCGGGGTCCGCGGCCCGGTGTAGACCAGCGAGGGCATGTCGACGTCGAGACCGTGCTCGCGTAGCGGTGCCGTCGCAGTGCGTGCTTTCTCTTCGTCGAGGTCGACGATGCCGGGCACGTACTCGGTGGTGATCGTGCTGCCCGGTGCCGAGAGCGCGGTGATGCGATCGAACAGCTGATCCTGCGCCTGCGGCGGCAGATAGATCAGCAGACCTTCGGCCACCCATGCCGTGCGGGCGCCTGCATCGAAACCGTTGTCGCGCAAGACCTTCGGCCAATCCTCACGCAGGTCGACGGCGATCGCGCGCGTCTCCGTCGTGGGTTGGGCGCCGAGTGCGGCCAGTGTCGAGGACTTGAACGCGATCACCTCGGGTTGGTCGAGTTCGAACACGGTGGTCTCGTCGGGCCAGGCGAGCCGGTAGGCGCGGGCGTCGAGACCAGACGCCAGGATCACCACCTGGCGGATGCCGGCGGCCGTCACCGCCAGGATGCAGTCGTCGAAAAAGCGGGTGCGGACCGCCATCCCGTCGATCATCGCCTCGGCCCGCGCCGGGGACAGCGCGCTCAGGGCTGCCGTGTCCAGCGTGCCGTCGACCATCGCGGTGAAGAAGTCGACGCCGACCGCGCGCACCAGGGGAGCGGCGAACGGGTCGTCGATGAGGGCCTCGGGCGCGGCGGTGGCCATCGCCCGTCCGGCGGCGACGAGTGTCGCCGTCGTCCCGACGCTGGAGGCGAGATCCCAGGAGTCTCCGTCGGTGCGGCTCACGCTTTCACCGCCGTGAGCGCCAGCGAGTTCTTCAACGTGTCGAGGAACTCTCCGCTGCCGAACGTCCGCCCGTAGGAGGCGAACACCTCGGGGCGCGACCGCGTGCTGACCTCCCACCCCAGTCCCGCAAGGTAGTCGGCCGGGGGAGTCCGCTCACCGGGGTAGAAGAGCTCTCCGAGATCGGGGATGTTGCCGTCCTTGTCGTGTGCTTTCCACTGCTCCCGCAGCGCGCGGGAACGTTCCCCGAGGGATGCGCCGGCGTCGGGGTGGTATTCGGTGGCCAGCCGGCTGCCGGGCGCCGACAGTTCGGTGATGGCGTCGAAGAGCCGGTCCTGCGCGTCCGGGGGCAGGTACACGAGCAGGCCTTCGGCGGTCCACGCAGTCGGTGCGGTCGGGTCGAAGCCGTGCTCGCGCAGCGCGGCGGGCCAGTCGTCGCGCAGGTCGACGGCCACCGCGCGCCGGTCCGCGGACGGACGGGCCCCGATCGCGGCCAGCGTGGCGTCCTTGAAATCCAGCACCTGCGGCTGGTCGATCTCGAACACGACGGTGCCGTCGGGCCAGTCCAGCCGGTAGGCGCGCGCATCCAGGCCGGAAGCCAGGATCACCGCCTGGCGCACTCCCGCGGCCGTCGCGCCGGCGAAGAAGTCGTCGAAGAACTTCGTGCGTACGGCCATCACGTCGGTCATCACCCGCGCGACCCCGGATTGGTCGCCGTCCTCCAACGACACTTCACCGTCGACGAGCTTGGTGAAGAAATCGACACCGACTGCCCGCACCAGCGGTGCGGCGAACGGGTCGTCGATCAGCGGATCGGGTTCCCGGCTGGCGACCGCGCGAGCGGCCGCGACCATGGTCGCGGTGGCGCCGACGCTCGACGCCAGATCCCACTGATCGTTGTCGGTCCTCGCGCCGCTCGCCATGCCGGCTGCCCTACTTCTCGGCGCTGACGTAGGAGACGTCGCCGAAACCTTGGTCCGCGTCGATCGGGGCCAACCCGTACCGGCGGAGCAGGTCGTTGGCCGGCGTGCCCTGCGCAGTCCACCCGCGGCCGGTCAGGTACTCGGCGACATCGGCGCGCTCCCCGAAGAACACCAGATCGGAGAACTCGAGGTCGAAGCCGTGTTCGCGCCACTGGTCGGTAGAGGCCTGCATGCGCTCACGCGTCTCCTCCTGATCGGCCTGTTGTTGCGACGGCACCGCCTCGACCGCCACCCGGCTGCCCGGCGCGCTCAGCTCGCTGATCTGATCCAGCAGCCGGTCCTGCGCCTCGGGGGGCAGGTAACCCATCAGTCCCTCGGCGATCCACGCCGTGGGACGGCTTGCGTCGAAGCCCGCCTCGGCCAGCGCCCGCGGCCAGTCCTGACGCAGATCGATCGCGACGGCCCTCAGGTCGGCGGTGGGCTCCACGCCGAGACCGGCCAGCGTCTGCCGCTTGAACGCGATCACGTCGGGCTGGTCGATCTCGAAGACCACCATGTCGGCAGGCCAGTTCAGGCGGTACCCGCGGGCGTCGAGACCGGAGGCCAGGATGACGGCCTGGCGGACTCCGCCGGCCGCGGCCGCAGTGAAGAAGTCGTCGAAGAACTTGGTCCGGCCGGCCATCATGTCGGCGAAGTTGGTGACCCCGACAGGGTTCTCGCCGTCGACGTCGAGATCGTCTGCAGTCAGCTCGCCGGTGGCGAGTTTGGTGAAGAAGTCGACGCCCACGGCCCGCACCAGGGGCTCGGCGAACGGATCGTTGATCACGGGCTCGTCGGCTCGGCTGGCCACGGCCCGGGCGGCGGCGACCATCGTCGCAGTCGCTCCCACGCTGGATGCCAGATCCCAGGTGTCGTTGTCGGTGCGCGCCACGGCGGCCTCCTGTTGTTGTCGGGAACCAGGTCGTCCTGCGATGTCCGCAGAAATTAGCTAGTTCGGTTAACGAATATCTGTCGGCACTGTATTCCCTGAAACTGAGAGGTTCCGTCGAGTCTCGTGTCGTACAGCGAGGGGCCGTCAGATTCGGGGCAACCAAGATGCAACTGTTAGTCTCGTAGACTGTTCCAACGCGTGACCTGCGCAGGCCGTTTCGCCTGCCCGGGACCGTCGCGCACAAGACTTAACCGACGCTGGTCACGCCAGCCACATGAGCACGCCACGAACCACAGCTGGCCGTGCAGGAGGAAAGAGTGCTCTCGGCTTTCATCTCATCACTGCGGACAGCTGATCTGAGGCGAAAGATCCTGTTCACGCTGGGCGTCGTGATCCTCTATCGGGTGGGTGCCACGGTCCCGTCTCCCGGGGTGAACTACCCGAACGTGCAGCAGTGCATCGCGCAGGTCAGCGGCGGCGACTCCGCACAGATCTACTCCCTGATCAATCTGTTCTCCGGCGGCGCCCTGCTGCAGCTGTCGGTGTTCGCCGTCGGCGTCATGCCGTACATCACGGCGAGCATCATCGTGCAGCTGCTCGGTGTCGTGATCCCGCGCTTCGAACAGCTGCGCAAAGAAGGACAGGCCGGCCAGGCCAAACTCACGCAGTACACCCGCTACCTCGCGATCGCGCTGGCGATCCTGCAGTCCACCTCGATCGTCGCGCTGGCCGCCAACGGCGGGCTGCTGCAGGGCTGCACGCTCGACATCATCGTGGGCCAGAGCGAGGGCATGAACCTGTTCCGCCTGGTCATCATCGTGCTGGTGATGACGGCCGGTTCGGCACTGGTGATGTGGATGGGCGAGCTCGTCACCGAGCGTGGCGTCGGCAACGGCATGTCGCTGCTGATCTTCGCCGGTATCGCCGCCCGCATCCCCAGCGAGGGCAAGACCATCCTGGACAGCCGTGGCGGCATGGTGTTGACGCTGGTCGCCATCGCAGCGCTGATCATCATCGTCGGCGTCGTGTTCGTCGAGCAGGGCCAGCGCCGTATCCCGGTGCAGTACGCCAAGCGCATGGTCGGCCGCAAGATGTACGGCGGTACGTCGACCTACCTGCCGCTGAAGGTGAACCAGGCGGGCGTCATCCCGGTCA
Organism: Mycobacterium sp. IDUB_1; assembly: GCF_055419625.1. NCBI lineage: Bacteria > Bacillati > Actinomycetota > Actinomycetes > Mycobacteriales > Mycobacteriaceae > Mycobacterium > Mycobacterium sp. IDUB_1. The sequence continues at coordinate 1,892,104 of NZ_JBVAYA010000001.1, forward strand.
TCTTCGCGTCGTCGCTGATCTACATCCCGCACCTGATCACGCAGCTGATCCAGAGCGCCAGCGACAACCCCGGTAACGGCTGGTGGCAGACGTTCGTCGCCGACTACCTGACCAATCCGGCGGACCCGGTCTACATCGCCCTGTACTTCGGCCTGATCGTGTTCTTCACCTACTTCTACGTCTCGGTCACGTTCAACCCCGACGAACGTGCCGACGAGATGAAGAAGTACGGCGGCTTCATCCCGGGCATCCGGCCGGGCAAGCCGACCGCGGACTACCTGCGGTTCGTGCTCTCCCGCATCACGCTGCCCGGCTCGATCTACCTGGGCGTCATCGCCGTGCTGCCGAACCTGTTCCTCGAGATCGGCAACACCGGGTCGGTACAGAACCTGCCGTTCGGCGGTACCGCCGTGCTGATCGCGATCGGCGTCGCCCTGGACACCATCAAGCAAATCGAAAGCCAGCTCATGCAGCGCAACTACGAGGGTTTTTTGAAGTGAGAGAGGGTTCCTAAGTTGAGAATCGTGTTGTTGGGACCGCCCGGCGCGGGCAAGGGAACCCAGGCCCAGAAGCTGGCCGACAAGCTCGGCGTGCCGCACGTCTCCACCGGCGACCTGTTCCGGTACAACATCAGCAACAACACCGAGCTCGGTGTGGAAGCCAAGAAGTACCTCGACGCCGGCGACCTCGTTCCGGCCTCGCTGACCAACGCGCTGGTCGACGACCGGCTCGACGACGAGGACGCCCAGGCCGGCTTCATCCTCGACGGCTACCCGCGCTCGGTGGAGCAGGCCGAGGCGCTGGACGAGATGCTCGCCAAGCGCAACCTCTCGCTCGACGCCGTCCTGGAGTTCAGGGTGCCCGAGGAAGAGCTGGTCTCGCGCCTGCAGGGTCGTGGCCGCGCCGATGACACCGAAGACGTGATCCGCAACCGTTTCAAGGTGTATCGGGACGAGACGGCCCCGCTGCTCGACCACTACAGCGACTCGTTGACCACCGTCGACGCGGTCGGCGACCTCGACGAGGTGTTCGCCCGCGCGCTGAAGGCGCTCGGCCACTAGACATGGTGTCCCTACCCGGGCTGCGCAGCCGCAAAGTCGTTCCCCAGCGGACCGCCGGGGAACTCGACGCGATGGCCGCTGCCGGCGCGCTGGTGGCGGCGGCACTGCGTGCGGTTCGCGAGGCGGCCGCACCCGGGGTGTCGACGCTGGACCTGGACCGTGTCGCCGAAGCGGTGATCCGCGACGGTGGCGGGGTCCCGTCCTTCCTCGGCTATCACGGGTTCCCGGCCACGATCTGCTCGTCGGTCAACGACCGCGTCGTGCACGGCATCCCGTCGGCGACGGAGACGCTGGCCGCCGGTGACCTGGTCTCGATCGACTGCGGCGCGATCCTCGACGGCTGGCACGGCGACTCCGCGTTCACCTTCGGTATCGGCGACCTCATCGAGGCCGACGCCAACCTCTCGGCTGCGACCCGCGAGTCGATGGAGGCCGGAATCGCCGCGATGGTGCCCGGGAACCGGCTCACGGACGTCTCCCATGCGATCGAAGCAGGTACCCGGGCCGCCGAGAAGCGCTACGACCGGCGCTTCGGCATCGTCGCCGGTTACGGCGGCCACGGCATCGGCCGCGAGATGCACATGGACCCGTTCCTGCCCAATGAGGGCGCTCCCGGGCGGGGGCCCCACCTGGCACCTGGCTCGGTGCTCGCGATCGAACCGATGCTGACGCTGGGAACGACCGAGACGCGAACCCTCGCCGACGACTGGACTGTGGTCACCACAGACGGCTCCCGGGCCGCACACTGGGAGCACACCGTTGCGGTCACCGACGACGGGCCGAGAATTCTCACTCTCTGATTTTCTTCTCGGGGGTTGAACCGGGCCGGCGCCGACACCGTGTAGTACACGGAGGTTGGGAATGGACGATCCGGAGGCCGCCATGATGCGCGTGCTCTACGACGAACACGGTGCTGCGCTGTGGCGCTATGCGCTGCGACTGACCGGTGACCGGGCCCGGGCCGAGGACGTGGTCCAGGAGACGCTGCTGAAGGCGTGGCGACACCCCTCGGTCACCGCCGACGCTGAGCGCTCCGCGCGGGCCTGGCTGTTCACCGTGGCCCGCAACATGATCATCGACGAGCGGCGCAGCGCGCGGTTCCGCAACGAGGCGAACGAACCGGTGCCCGACGACGTCGCAGACCGCGCGTCGTCCGACGCGGTGGACACCGCACTGAACCGCATCCTGCTCGGCACCGCACTGGCCCAGCTGACCGACGAACATCGCGCCGTCGTCCGGCGTGCCTACTACCAGGGCTGGACGACCGCGCAGATCGCCGCCGACCTCGGTATCGCCGAAGGCACGGTGAAATCCCGGCTGCACTACGCCATGCGGGCCCTGAGATTGGGACTCCAGGAGATGGGAGTGACCCGATGACCATCAACGATCGCGACGACCGGTACGTGACCTGGGACGCCGCCTATGTGCTGGGCTCACTCAGCAGCGACGAGCGCCTCGAGTACGAGGCCCACCTCGCCCGCTGCGCCGAGTGCCGCGGCGCCGTGGCCGAACTGTCCGGCATGCCGGGCCTGCTCGGCCTGCTCACCGCCGACGACGTCGCAGCACTCGAAGAGGAGCAGCCGGATCCGCCGCTGCGACCCGAGGTGCTCGACTCCGTGCTGGCCAAGGTGCGGTGGCGCCGGCGCCGCAGCCGGTGGGTCACCTCGGCTGTCGTCGGATTGGCCGCCGCCGTGCTGGCGGTGGGCATCCTGCTGGTGGCCCGGCCCGCGATCGTCGGGCTCGACACCACCCCCGACACCCAGAACACCGCGCAGATGGTCGACATGGTCAAGATGGCTCCGACGCCGATCAACGCCAGCATCGCGCTGACCGACTTCGGCTGGGGCACCCGCATCGACATGTCGTGCTCCTACGGCGAGTGGGGTGACGGTTCCGCGCCGCCCAAGGATCTCGGCATGGTCGTCATCGCCCGCGACGGCACCCGGTCGCAGATCGCGACGTGGCTGGGGATTCCCGGCGCCACCGCGCTGCCGAGCGGGACGACGCCGATGCAGCGCGACGACATCGCCGCTGTGCAGATGGTGTCGATGAACGACGGAAAGGTGCTGCTGGAGAAGCAGCTGTGATGCGGTAAGAAGAGGCGTGCCCCGTGACCCGATCGCTGCCGCCCGCGCCAACTGGGAGGCCTCGGGGTGGGGCGAGGTGGCCGACGGCATGGTCGCGGTGACGTCGGTGATGCGTGCTCACCAGATCCTGCTGGCCCGGGTCGAGGCCGCGCTACGGCCCTACGACCTGAGCTTCTCGCGGTTCGAGCTACTGCGGCTGCTGGCGTTCAGCCGGACCGGGGCGCTGCCGATCACCAAGGCCTCCGACCGGCTGCAGGTGCACGTCACCAGCGTCACGCACGCGATCCGCCGCCTGGAGGCGGACGGTCTGGTGGAGCGCATCCCGCACCCCACCGACGGGCGCACGACGCTGGTGCGGCTCACCGATCTCGGCCGCTCCACGGTCGAGGACGCCACGGTCACGCTGAACACCGAGGTGTTCGCCGATCTCGGCATCACCGGTGAGCAGTCGCGGGCCCTGGCGTCGGCGATCGAGACGCTGCGCCGTGCCGCGGGAGACTTCTAACGGCTGGGGAGGGGGATCGTCGCCGTGACCGTGGTGCCCGCGCCGGGGCGGGACCGGATGTTGAGCCGGCCGCCGACGATCTCGGCGCGTTCGGCCATCGACAGCAGACCGTAACCGCCCATCTCGTCGCTGCCGAGCGGGCGTTCCAGGGTGTCGAACCCGACGCCGTCGTCGGCGATCTCGAGCCGCGCCGTCTGGTCGTCGACGCCGAACGTCAGCCGCGCCACCGTCGCCCGCGCGTGTTTGACGACGTTCTGCAGGCACTCCTGGGCGATCCGGTACAGCGCGAGCTCGATGTGGTCGGGCAGCCGGGTGTCGGCGAGATCGGTGTTGATTTTGACGTCGACCCCGACCTGCGGGATGGATCGGGCCAGGCTGGCCAGCCCGCCGGACAGTCCCAGGTCGTCGAGCACCGGCGGACGCAGACCGCTGATCGCGGCGCGGGCCTCCTGCAGCGTGAGGTCCGCCAGCTCGCGGGCGCGGTCCAGCTGCTCGGTCAGCGCGTCGCGGTCGTCGGGGGAGCGCGCGGCCTGCGCGGCTGCGTCCAGCCGGTAGGACAGCGTCACCAGCCGCTGCGAGATGCCGTCGTGGATGTCGCCGGCCAGCCGGCGCCGCTCGATCTCCTGGGCCTCGATGACCTGCTCGACGAAGTTCTCGTGGGCGCGTTCGCGGGCCACCAGCTGGCGGTGCAACCGGGCCTGGTGCATGGCTCCGGCGATGAGCCGGCCGATCACCAGCAGCAGCTCGACGTCGCGGTCCCCGAAGTCACGCTCGGCCACGGTGTGCACGTTCAGCACGCCGACCAGCCCGCCGGGAGTGGACTCCATCGGCACCGACACCATCGAGGTGAAGTCGCGCCCGCGCAGCGACTCGAAAGGCAGGTAGCGGGGGTCGGACTCCTTGTCCCGCCGGATCACCACCGGTTCCAGATGGCTGGCCACCCAGCCCGAGATACCTTGTCCCAGCGGCAGTCTGATCTTGCCGACCTCTGCGTCGAACGGCGGGGTGGCGCCGGCCAGCGTCAACGACCGCTCGGTGTCGTCGAGGACGTGCACGAAGCAGACGTCGCTGTCGGTGGCCGCGGTGATCATCCGGGCTGCCGCGGCTGCCAGCGGTTCCACACCGGGCCCGCGCGACGCCGCCTGGATCAGTTCCCGCAGCAGCGCGAGCTCCCGGTCGGCGGTCAGGACCGGCCGGGCGCTCACTGGTAGATGCCTTCGCGCAGAGCGGTGGCGACCGCACCGGTGCGGTCGCTGACCCCGAGCTTGCGGTACAGCGAGCTCAGGTGGGTCTTGACGGTCTCGTCGCCGATCACCAGCTTGGCCGCGATGGCCCGGTTGGACAGGCCGTTGACCACCAGCGCCAGGATCTCGCTCTCGCGCTGGGTGAGGCCTTGGCGCGCGCCCGGCCAGAACTCGTCGCGTTGCAGGCGGGCAGCGGTGTCCACCGCGCGGGCCGCCATCACCGGATCGATCGCCGTCGCCCCCGTGTGGACGAACTCCAGTTGGCGCACCAGCTCCTCGCTGCTGATGCTCTTGAGCAGGTAGCCGGCCGCCCCGACGCGCAACGCCTGGAAGAGGTACTGCTCGTCGTCGTAGACCGAGAGCATCACCACACGCCTGCCCTGGTCGCACTCGCGCAGCCGCTGGCACAGATCCAGCCCGCTGGAACCCTGCATCCGCACGTCGCACAGCACGATGTCGGGGTCGAGGTCGGCGACCACGTCCATGGCCTTCTCCGCCCCGACCGCCTGCCCCACCACGATGACCCTGCTGGCGAACGCCGCGAGCATCGCCTTGAGGCCCTCGATCACCATCTCGTGGTCGTCGACCAGCACGATTCGCACCGGTTCGCTGTGCTCCGGCGGGCTGGGCATGGCCCTCACCTTAGAGGCGGAATCCCGGAATCCCCGCTCAATCCCCCTAATGGGGGAGGCGGCCGCAATGTGACCTGGGCCACCATTGCGGGCATGGAGACCTCACACCAGAAAGCATGGCGAGCCGGTCGGTTCTGGTGGGACTCGGCCGGTCCTGACAGCAGCTTGCCGCCGTCTCTGCAGGCGGTGGTCTTCGACCTCGACGCGATCGCCGACATCGAGTGCGCCGGGCATCGCCTCGCGTTCAATGCGGCGTTCGCCGAGCTCGGACTCGGCATCGTCTGGTCCGAGGCGCGCTACCGGCAGCTGCTGGCGCTCAGCGACGAACGCCGACGGGTGGCCGCCGAACTCCGCAAGCGCGGCGTCAGCTCCGAATGCGATGTGCTCGCCGAACTGCTGGTCGACGACATCTGCGCGCGCAAGAACCGGATACTCGCTACGACGATCCTCGACGCGGACATCACCGCGCGCGCCGGCCTGGTGGACCTCATCACCGAGGCCTACGCCGCCGGCATCAGCGTCGCCGTGGTCAGCTCCGGGGCTCACTCCTGGGTGGCGCCGCTGGTCCGCCAGCTCGTCGGAGATGGCGTGGTGGCCGCGATCGTCACCGCCGAGGACGCGCCCGGCGCGGACCTGTTCCGGGCGGCGCTGGCGGAGCTGGGTGTCTCGGCCCGATGTTGTCTGGCGTTCGCGGGGTCGCCGGCGAGCCTCAGGTCCGCGACGGGCACCGGGATGGCGACTATCCCCGTCAGCTCCGAGGGTGCGGGCGCCCTGCACCGGGTCGCCGAGTGCCGGCAAGCCCACGGCTCCTGGCGCGACACCCATCCCACGCCGACCGCCGCCTAGCGTCGCGGGGAGACGCCGGGATCTATCCTGGCGCGGATGAGCACGACCCGATCCCGTAACGCGTCGAAGACGCGCGCGGAGATCCTGGCCGCGGCCCGTGCGCGGTTCGGTTCCGAGGGATATCAGGCCACCACGATGCGCGCGGTGGCCGCCGACGTCGGCGTCGACCCGGCATTGATCAACCGGTACTTCGGCAGCAAGCAGGAGTTGTTCGCCGAGGCTGCCGATTTCACGCTCGATCTGCCCGATCTCACGGCCGTGGCACCCGACGAGATCGCCGATGTCCTATTGTCCCGGTTCTTCACGATCTGGGAGCACGACAGCACCTTCCTCGCGCTCCTGAGGGCGGCGATGACGAGTGAGTCCGCCGTCGACGCGATGCGGCGGGTGTTCGCCACGCAGGTCGGCCCGGCGCTGGCGGCGATCGCCCCCGACCATCCCGCCCAGCGGGCCGGCATGATGGGTGCGTTCGTCATCGGCTTGGCTACCACCCGCTACGTGATGGCCAACCCCGCGGTCGCGGACATGAGCCGCGACGAGCTGATTCGCTTCGCCCGCCCGGTGATTCGGCAGATCCTGCTGGGGCCTGTCTAGCCGCGCAGCAACTCGATCACAGCGCTGAAGTCCTTGTCGGCGTGGGCCTCGTTGAACTGTGCGTAGATCTCGGCGGCGTGGGTGCCCAGCGGCGCCTGCGACCCCGTCGACTCCACCGCCGCCATCGCCAGACCGAGGTCCTTGTTCATCAGCGCGGTCGCGAACCCGGGCGTGAAGTCGTTGTTGGCCGGTGACGTCGGAACAGGCCCGGGCACAGGGCAATTCGTGTGCACCGCCCAGCAGTTTCCGGTCGCGCCGGTGATCACGTCGAACAGTGACTGCGCGGGCAGGCCGAGCTTCTCGGCGAGCACGAACGCCTCGCCGATCGCGATCTGCTGCACGGCGAGCACCATGTTGTTGCACAGTTTGGCGGCCTGGCCCGCGCCCGAGTCGCCGCAGTGGATGATCTTGCCCGCCATCGGTTCCAGCACCGGTCGGGCCCGCTCGACGGCCTCGACCTCACCGCCGAGCATGAACGCGAGCGTGCCCGCGGTCGCGCCCTTGATACCGCCCGAGACGGGTGCGTCGATCTGCGCGAGGCCGCGCTCGGTGGCCCTGGTGTGAAGAGCGCGGGCGTCGTCGACAGAGATCGTCGACGTGTCGATGAGCAGCGCTCCACTGGTCGCGGCGGGCAGCACCTCGTCGTAGACAGCTCCGACGATGTCGCCATTGGGCAGAGACGTGATCACCACCTCGGCTCCACTGACCGCTTCTGCGCCGCTGTGGAACACCGCCGCGCCCTTTTCCTCGGCGGCGTCACGCAGGCCGACCACCGGGTCGAAGCCGCGCACGGTGTGCCCGGCGGCCACCAGGTTCGCAGCCATCGGCCCGCCCATGTGACCCAGTCCCAGGAACGCGATCGTCGTCATGACAGCTCTCTCCTCACGAGGCGCGGGCCCGCGCGGCAGCTGCCCGCCCGACCACCACGCGCATAATTTCGTTGGTGCCTTCCAGGATGCGATGCACCCGCAGATCGCGGACGATCTTCTCCAAGCCGTACTCGCGCAGATAGCCGTACCCGCCGTGTAGTTGCAGCGCCTGGTCGGCGACGTCGAAGCAGGCGTCGGTGACGTACCGCTTGGCCATCGCGCACAGCTCCACCCGGTCGGGGTGGTCCTCGTCGAGCGCAGTTGCCGCTCGCCACAGCATCATTCGCGACGTCTCGAGCGCGGTCGCCATGTCGGCCAACGTGAACCGGATCGTGGGCTCGTCGATCAGCGCCCCGCCGAAGGCCTGCCGGTCGGTGAGATAGGCGGTCGCCTTGTCATACGCCGCCTGAGCGCCGCCCAGCGAGCAGGCCGCGATGTTGATGCGGCCGCCGTTGAGCCCCTTCATCGCGATGCCGAAGCCGGTGCCCTCCTCGCCGCCGAGCAGCGCGTCGGCGGGAACCCGAGCGCCGTCGAGGACGACCTGTCGGGTGGGTTGGGCGTTCCATCCCATCTTCTGTTCGTCGGCGCCGAAACTCAGCCCGGCGGTGTCCTTCTCGACGATGAACGCGGAGATGCCCTTCGGGCCATCGGCACCGGTGCGCGCCATCACGACGTAGACGTCGGACTCACCCGCGCCGGAGATGAACTGTTTGACGCCGTCGAGCACCCACCCGTCACCGTCGCGAACCGCCTTGGTGCGCAGGGCGCCTGCGTCGGAGCCCGCGCCCGGTTCGGTCAGGCAGTAGCTGGCGATCGCGTCCATCGAGGCCAGCCGTGGCACCCATGCCTTGCGCTGTTCATCGGTGCCGAAGGTGTCGATCATCCACGCGCACATGTTGTGGATCGACAGGAACGCGGCGACGGTCGGGTCGGCGGTCGCGAGCTGCTCGAAGATCCGTACGGCGTCGATGCGCCGCAACCCGCTGCCGCCGACGTCTTCATGGCAGTAGATCGCGGCCATGCCGAGATCGGCTGCCTCCCGCAGCACGTCGGTGGGGAAGTGGTGCGTCTCGTCCCACTCCAAAGCGTAGGGCGCCATGCGTTTTTCGGCGAACGCCGCAGCCGTCTCGGCGATCACGCGGTCGTCATCGCCGAGGCTGAAGAAGTCCACGTCGCTACTTCATGGTCGGGATGACGAATTCGGCGCCGTCTTTGATGCCCGAGGGCCAGCGCTCGGTGACGGTTTTGACCTTGGTGTAGAACTGGATCGAGGCGGGGCCGTGCTGGTTGAGGTCGCCGAAGCCGGAGCGTTTCCAGCCGCCGAAGGTGTGGTAGGCCACCGGAACCGGGATGGGCACGTTGACCCCGACCATGCCGACCTGCACGCGGGAGACGAAGTCGCGGGCGGCGTCGCCGTCGCGGGTGAAGATCGCCACGCCGTTGCCGTACTCGTGGGTGCTCGGAAGGCTCAGTGCCTCTTCGTAATCGTGGGCGCGCACGATGCACAGCACGGGGCCGAAGATCTCGTCGGTGTAGATGCTCATGTCGGTGGTGACGTGGTCGAACAGCGTGGGGCCGATGAAGTAGCCGCCTTCGAGGCTCTGGTCGTCGAAGGACAGTTCGTCGGTGGCGCGTTCGCGGCCGTCGACCACCAGGTCGGCGCCGGCCTCCACACCCGCGGCGATGTAGCTCTTCACCCGCTCGAGGGCGGCTGCGGTGACCAGCGGGCCGTAGTCGGCTTTCGGGTCGAGGCTGTGCCCGACGCGCAGCTGATTGACCCTTTCCACGAGCCGGTTACGCAGCCGGTTCGCGGTCTCTTCGCCGACGGGGACGGCGACGCTGATCGCCATGCACCGCTCACCGGCGCTGCCGTATCCGGCGCCGATGAGTGCGTCGACGGCCTGGTCGAGATCGGCGTCGGGCATCACGATCATGTGGTTCTTGGCGCCGCCGAAGCACTGGGAACGCTTACCGTTCGCGGCGGCGGTGGAGTAGATGTACTGCGCGATGTCGGAGGACCCGACGAACCCGACGGCGGCGATGTCGGGGTGGTGCAGGATCGCGTCGACGGCTTCCTTGTCGCCCTGGACGACCTGGAACACCCCGGCGGGCAGACCGGCCTCGAGGAACAGTTCGGCCAGCCGCACCGGGACCGAGGGGTCGCGCTCGGAGGGTTTGAGGATGAACGCGTTCCCGCATGCCAGGGCGGGACCGGCTTTCCACAGCGGGATCATCGCGGGGAAGTTGAACGGGGTGATCCCGGCGACCACGCCCAGGGGTTGGCGGATGGAGTAGACGTCGATGCCGCCGCCGGCGCCCTCGGTGAACTCGCCCTTGAGTAGATGGGGGATGCCGATGGCGAACTCGATGACCTCGATACCGCGCTGGATGTCGCCTTTGGAGTCCGCGACGGTCTTGCCGTGCTCGAGGGACAGCAGTTCGGCGAGTTCGTCGGTGTGGGCGTTGACCAGCTCGATGAACTTCATCATCACCCGCGCTCGGCGTTGCGGGTTCCACGCCGCCCATTCCTTCTGCGCCTGCACGGCCGAGGCGACGGCGGTGTCGACATCAGCTGTGGAGGCGAGTAGCACCTGGGCTTGGACCTCGCCGGTGCTGGGGTTCATCACATCCGCGGTCCGAGTGGACGCGAGCTCGTTGCGCTTACCGTCGATGAAATGGGGGATACGCGTGATCATGAGGAGCCTTCCGCCTGGTCGATACTTGGATATCCTAGTAATGCTGGGCGGGGGTGACAAGGGTCCTGTTGTTGTCGGTGGTTCGAACTAGTGTTCGATATATGGATGTGGTTGCCGACGCGATAGGGGTGATGCGGGCTCAGTTGGCGATCCTGCGCGACGCCTCTGACGTGTTGTCGCATCGCGAGTTGGTGGCGTTGATGGCCGAGGTGACGACGCTGGTTCGCAGCGTGCCGGTCTTGGAGCATCACATCCTGGCGCGGTTTACGGCAGAGACGGAGCCGCGGCGGCTCGGGGAGGCGTCGTGGAAGAAGGTGCTGACCACTGCACTGCGAGTGTCGGAGACGGACGCGAAACGCCGCCTGGCCGAGGCGGCCGCGTTGGGTCCGCGGCAGGCCCTGACAGGGGAGGCGTTGCCACCGGTATGGGAGGCCACCGCTAGTGCGCAGGCTGCGGGCGCTCTGGATGCCGACCACGTCGCCGTCATCGCGAAATTCCACGAAAAGTTGCCGGTGTGGGTGGATGTCGACACCCGCGCCGCCGCCGACCGCCAGTTGGCGGAGTTGGGTGCGGGACTCACCCCGGAGGATCTGAAGAAGGCGGCGGATCGGTTGGCGGCGATGATCGACCAAGACGGCCCCGAACCCACCGACGCCGACCGCGCCCGCCGGCGCGGCATCCAGCTCGGTGCCCAGCAGGCCGACGGAATGAGCCGACTATCTGGGTGGCTCACCCCCGAAGCCCGCGCCCACTACGAAGCCATCCAAGCCAAACTGGCGGCGCCGGGGATGTGCAACCCCGACGACGAAACCCCCTGCGTCGAGGGCGAACCCGATGAGGAGCAAGCCCGCACTGACTCCAGGAGCGCGGCGCAGCGCAACCACGATGCATGGCTGGCGGTCGGACGGATGGCACTGTCCTCCGGAGACCTCGGTTCGCACAACGGGTTACCGGTCACCGTCATCGTCTCGACCACGCTGCAAGAACTGGAGAAGGGTGCGGGGGTGGCGGTCACCGGCGGCGGGTCGCTGTTGCCGATGGCCGATCTGATCCGCATGGCCTCCCACGCCCACCACTATTTGGCGGTGTTCGATCAGCACACCAACCAGCCGCTGTATCTGGGGCGTACCAAGAGATTGGCGAGTCCGGCGCAGCGGATCATGCTGCACTCCGCGGCCCGCGGCTGCACCCGACCCGGCTGCAGCGCGCCCGGCTACTGGACCCAGGTTCACCACGTCGAGGGCTGGAAAAGCGGCGGCGCCACCGACATCACCAACCTCACCTTGGCGTGTGGACCTGATAATCGAATGGTCGAGCAGACCGGCTGGACCACCCGCATCAACCAGCGGGGCCAGGTCGAATGGCTCCCCCCACCCGACCTCGACACCGGCCAACGACGCACGAACGGCTATCACCATCCCGAACGCCACCTCCTGCCCGAAGACGACCAGGGGCCTTAGCCGCGCTGGGTTTCGGCGAACGCCAGGCACTCCTCCCAGGTGGGAAGCAGGCCGCGATCACGCATGTCGCCAAGGCTCGGTGCCGCGCGGTCCCGGTCGGACAGGTTCAGCTCGGCCGCGGGAAGCCAGGCAGCCCAGTCGATGCCGATCTCCGGATCCAGCGGATCGATGGTGTGCTCGCGGGTGGGATCGTAGCCGGCCGAGCACAGGTAGGTGACGATCGAGTTGTCCTGCAGCGCAAGGAAAGCGTGGCCCAGCCCCTCGGACAGGTACACAGCCCGATGGGTTTCGTCGTCGAGCGTCACCGCATCCCAGGTGCCATAGGTCGGCGAACCGACCCTGATGTCGACGACGGCATCGACGACGGCGCCGCGCATGCAGGTCACGTACTTGGCCTGGCTCGGTGGCAACTGTGCGAAGTGCACGCCGCGCAGCACCCCGGCCGAAGACACCGAGCAGTTCGCCTGCCGCAGATCGAGCGAGTGCCCCGTCATCGCAGTGAAGGACGTGTCCGTGAACCACTCGAAGAACGCGCCCCTCGAGTCACCGTGCACGGTCGGCGTCAGCTCCCACGCGCCGGGAACCGCGAGCTCGCGAACCTTCATCCTTCGCGCACCAAATAGCGCGCTTCGACGGCGTCCTTCAGCGGCGCCCACCAGGATTCGTTGTCGCGGTACCACGCGATCGTCTCGCGCAGCCCCTCCTCGAAGTCGGTGTGCCGTGGCGCCCAATTCAGTTCGTCGCGCAGCGGTCCCGGATCGATGGCGTACCGGAGATCGTGTCCCGCACGGTCGACGACGTGGTCGAAATCGTCGGGGGAGCGGTCCATCAACAGCAGGATCGTGCGCAGCACCGTGAGGTTGTCACGCTCGCCGTTCGCCCCGATCAGATAGGTGCGGCCGATGTCCCCGTCGGTCAGGATGCGCCACACCGCGCTGTTGTGGTCCTCGACGTGAATCCAGTCCCGCACATTGGCCCCGGCGCCGTACAGTCGCGGCCGCCGCCCGGTGAGGATGTTGGTGATCTGGCGTGGAATGAACTTCTCCACGTGCTGGTACGGGCCGTAGTTGTTCGAGCAGTTCGACAGTGTCGCGGCCACGTTGTACGACCGCACCCAGGCGCGCACCAGCATGTCCGAGGCGGCCTTGGTCGACGAGTACGGGCTCGACGGGTTGTACGGCGTGTCCTCGGTGAACCGCACCGGATCACCCAACGGCAGGTCGCCGTACACCTCGTCGGTCGAGATGTGGTGCAGCCGAACATCATTGGCGCGCACCGCTTCGAGCACCGTGAAGGTCCCCAGCACGTTGGTGTGCACGAACGGCGTCGGATCGGCCAGCGCGTTGTCGACGTGGGTTTCGGCGGCGAAGTGCACCACCGCATCGGACTCGGCCACCAGCCGGCCGACCAGGTCGGCATCGGTGATGTCGCCCTCGACCAGGCGGATGTCGCCGGCCACCGGGTCGAGTGACTCGCGGCTGCCCGCGTAGGTGAAGGCGTCGAGCACGGTGACGCTCACGTCGTCGCGCTCACGCACGGTGGCGTGGACGAAGTTTGCGCCGATGAAGCCGGCTCCCCCGGTGACCAGCAATCGCATAGTTGCCGACTCTATCCGCCGTAATGGATCTTGACCTGCCGGCTGGTGTGCTTCCCTGATGCGCAGGACGAAGGAGGATCGCCATGCGGATACCAGCCCTGATCTGCGCCTGCGCGGCGGTGATGATCGGTTTCACCGGCTGCGGTTCGAAGGACACCTCGGACAACGTCGACCCGCCGCCAACACCGGCTCAGGCGTCAATACAGACATCAGCACAGGCAGCGCCCTCGTCGCCAGCCCCGACCATCGCCGAATACCTCAAGCAGAACAACATCACCCAGACGATGGTCACCCGCGGCGAGCCCGGCGTGCCCCAACTGAACCTGCCGATGCCGCCCGGGTGGGCGGACGTCGGCGCCGACACCCCCAAGGACGCCTACGGCGCGATCTACCTCGAAGCCGCCAAACAGGCGCCCAATCCGCCGGCGATCATCGCGCGGATGGCCCGCGTCAACGGCAGCGTCGACACGGCCAAGCTGCTCGAATACGCACCCAACGCCGTGACGCGGGCCCCCGGCTGGGACGGCCCCACCACTGGCCAGCCCAGCACCCTGGGCGGATTCGACGCCGTGCAGGTCGCGGGCACCGCCACCCTGAACGGGCAACCGACGTTCGTCGCCCGCAAAACCGTCGTGATCACCGCGCCGCAGGGCCTGTACCTGCTGGCCCTCGACGCGCAAGGACCGCTGGATCAGCAGCCCGCACTGATGGACGCGATGCGCATCATCGACGAGCAGACCACGATCAACGCCTAGCTCTGAGTGAGGCCCAGCGGGCGGGCCAACTCCTCCAGCGTCGACATCAGCTCGTCGCCGCCGCCGAGCACCTGGATCGCCACGTGGTCCGCACCGGCCTGCAGGTGCTCGTCGAGCCGCGCCGCGATCTGGTCCGGCGAGCCGTAGGCGACCACCGCGTCGATCAAGCGGTCGCTGCCCGGCCGTTCCAGGTCCTCGTCGGTGAATCCCAGCCGCTTCAAGTTCGTGACGTAGTTGGACAGCCCCAGGTAGAAGTCCACGGTCTGCCGGCCGACCTCGCGGGCGGTGGCCGCATCGTCGGTCAGGACGACCTTGTGCTCGGGCGCAATACACACCGTCGGACCGAGCAACTCGCGGGCCTGCCCGGTGTGCACCGGGGTGGTCAGATACGGGTGCGCGCCGGCGCTGCGCTGTGCGGACAACTTCAGCACCTTCGGTCCGAGCGCGGCGAGCAGGCGGCGGCTCGTGGGAACCTTCGCGGCGTCCAGCACGTCGAGATAGTCGACCAGCGCCTGATACGGCTTGGCGTACTGATCCTGGTGCTCGGGATGCCCGACACCCACGCCCAGCACGAACCGGCCGGGGAACGCCTTCTCGATGCGGTGGTACGACTCGGCCACCTCGTTCGCGTCGGCCGTCCAGATGTTGACGATGCCGGTCGCCACCTGCAGGGTCTCGGTCTTCTCCAGGATTGGCTCGACGAAGTCCAGAGCGGCAGCCGGTGAGGCGCCCACCCAGACGGTGCCGTAGCCGAGCTTCTCGATGTCGACCGCCTGCTCGGGGGTGACCGGTTGACCGGTCCACACCCCGTATCGACCCAGTGCGGGCTTCAGCGACGGGCCTTCGCTGTTGGTCATGAGTCCCCTTCAGTCGTGGTCAGCGCAATCCCAACGGGCCTGCCAGGTCGGTCAGCGCTGCCACCACCCTGTCGGGTGAGGCCAGCACCTGGACGGGCACGTGGTCGGCGCCGGCGTCGAGGTGTTCGTTCAGACGTGCGGCGATCTGGTCGGGGGTGCCGTAGGCGACCACGGCATCCACCAGTCGGTCACTACCCGGTTTGGCGACATCTTCATCGCCGAATCCGAGTCGCTTCCAGTTGTTGACGTAATTCGCCAGGTCGAGATAGATCGCCAACGCCTTGCGACCGACCTCCCGCGCGCGCTCGGCGTCCGTCGTCAGGACCACCTTGTGTTCTGGAGCCAGCAGAGCCTCGGGTCCGATCAGTTCCCGCGCGCGGGCGGTGTGCTCCGGCGTGGTCAGGTACGGGTGGGCACCCGCCGAGCGGGCAGCCGACAGCTGCAGCACCTTCGGCCCCAGCGCGGCGACAACACGGCGATCACGCGGCACGCCGTACTCGTCCAGCTTGTCCAGGTAGTCGGTCAGCGCGTCGATCGGCTTGCGGTACTCCTGGTGCGCCTCGGGGTGTCCGACGCCGATTCCGAGCACGAAGCGGTCCGGATGCGCGGCCTGGATGCGGTGGAAGGACTCGGCGACCGGGCCGGGCGCGGCCGTCCAGATGTTGACGATGCCGGTCGCGATCTGAAGCGAAGTGGTGGCGTCGAGCAGGGGCTCGACCCACTCGAGCTCGGCAGGTGGTGAGCCACCCACCCACACGGCGCCGTAGCCGAGCGCCTCGATCTCGGCTGCCTGGGCGGGGCTGACGCCGCGGCCGAACGATCCGAACCGGCCCAGCTGCGGCGTCATGCGGTGGTGGCGGTTTCGGCCGGCGCCGGTGCCTCCAGCGGCAGGCACACGATGAACCGCGTATCGCCGGGCTGCGATTGAACCGACAGGTTGCCGTGGTGCTTCTCGACAACGATCCGCCAGGCCAGGTCCAGTCCCAGACCGGTCCCTTCGCCGAACGGCTTGGTGGTGAAGAACGGGGTGAAGATCCGGTCGACGATGTCCTCGGGGATGCCGGGCCCGTCGTCGCAGATCTCCACGCGCACCATCGACTCGTTCTCGCGCATCGTCCGGATCGTCAGGTTGCCGTGGCCGTTCATGGCCTGGATCGCGTTGTCGATGATGTTCGTCCACACCTGGTTCAGATCGCCCGGATAGCACAGCAGCTCGGGCAGGGTCTTGTCCTTCTCCCAATGCAGCTCGACGGGCTTGTCTTTGCCGCCCAGCTTGTCGCCGAAGATCGTCTTGACCGTGCTGAACAGCAGCTCGTGGACGTTGGCGCTCTGGTACTCGGCCCGGTCCATCTGCGAGTACTGCTTGGCGCCGGCCAGCAGCGCGGAGATGCGCTTGCTCGCCTCGGCGATCTGGTTCATCAGCAACTCGGTGTCGATCGTGTACTTCAGCCAGCCGATCGCACCGGGCAACGTCGCCGAGCAGTCGACATCGTCGATGGTGGCCTCGACCCGCTCCAGCCAGTCGACGTCCAGACCGGCCTCCACGAACGTCGGGGCGTAATCCCAAGCGCTCGCGATGCCGTGCTCGTCGAGCCAGTCACCGATCTGGTCCTCGCGGTCGGAGGTCTCCAGCGCCGTCAGCTCCTGGGACTTCGACTTGGCCACCTGCTCAGCGACCTCGTCCTGGATGCTGACCAGCACCTTGAGCGCGGCCGGCGTGAATTTGCCGTCGGCGAGCATCGCCAGCTTGTGCCGCATCTTGCCGACGCCCTCACGTAGATCGGCGACCGCGCGCGCCGTCGCGCCCGCCGGATTGTTGAGCTGATGGGTCAGCCCCGCCGACAGCTGGCCCAGCGCCAGCAGCTTCTCCCGCTGCCCGAGGATCTGGCGCTGCCGCAAACCACCGACCATGTGCCCTTCGAGCAGATGCACGGCCATCGGGAATTCCTTCTGCATGAACTCCGCGAACGCGTTGGCGTCGAGCACGAAGAACTTCGACGGGCGGGTGACCCGCACCGACGCCTGGTAGACGTGCTCCTCGCCGGGGATGTAGGCCGACCACGCGCCGCAGTACACGCCGCGCTGCGAGGTCCGGTTGGTCTCGATGTCGACCCCACCCGAGCGTTTCGACATCACCAGTTCGCCCTCGATGAGGACGTAGAAGCAGGTCGCGGGGTCACCCTCGGCGTGGATCGGCCCAGGCTCGAAGGTGGCGATGTGGCCGTTGGCGCACAGCGTGGCGAGTTGCTCGTCGTTGAGCGCCTCGAACAGAAACAGGGTGCGCAACTCGTCGGGAAGGCACTTTTCGCCCATGTCAGGTTCCTCCTGGTGTCCCGATCGGCAGTGAAGTAATAAAACGCGTGTTGCCCGGAGTTGATTCCGCCCACAGGCTCCCGGAATGCCCGTCGACGATCCTGGCGGCGATGTCGAGGCTCAACCCCGTGCCTTCGCCGAACGGTTTGGTCGTGAAGAAGGGGTCGAAGATGCGGGCGAGCACGTCGTTGGACATGCCGGGGCCGGTGTCGCAGATCTCGACGCGGACGCGGTCGAGGTCGCGTTGTGTGCGCAGCGTCAGCGTGCCGGGGGAGACGCCGATCGCGTCGAGCGCGTTGTCGATCAGGTGCGTCCACACCTGATTCAGTTCGGCCGGGTAGCACGGCAGCGGGGGCAGGCTCGTGTCGAACTCCCGCACCACGGTGATGTGCGGGGCCAGCCGGTGCGCGCGCATCGCGAGGGTCGACTCCAGCAGCCCGTGCACATCGACGACGTCGGACGGCGCGCGGTCCAGTTGGGTGAACTGCTTGGCCTGGTCGACGAGCGTGGAGATCCGGGTGGTCGCATCGGTGATCTCGGTCAGCAGCAGCTCGGTCTCCGCGGTGCTGGCCAGCCAGCGGATCACCGGTGTCAATGAGTCCGGCGTGCCGCAGCACGGCGCCGCCGAGATGCGTTCCATCCAATCGATGTCCAGGCCGGCCTCGGCGAAGATCGCGGCATACGCCCACGCGTCGGGCACGAGGCGGCGTTCCAGCCAGTCGCCGAGCGCCTCCTCCAGATCGGCCTTCTGCACCGAGGTCAGGTCGTGCGGCTTGCCCGCGACCTCGGCGACCCGGTCCTGCAGCTCGACCAGCGATGCCATGGCCTCCGGTGGCAGGGAGCGCTCGGGCAGTTCGGCCCTGCGGTGCCGCATCCCCGCGATCTGGGTGCGCAACCCGCGCGCGGCGCGCACCGCGGCGGCGGCGGGGTTGTTCAGCTCGTGGGTCAGCCCGGCCGTCATCTGCACCAGCTGCACGAGCCGATCGTGCGGGCCGAGGATGCGGTGCTGGTGGTAACGACCGTGCGAATGACCGACCAGCAGATGGGTGGCCATCGGGAAATGCGACGTCAGGAAGGTGCCGAGGGTGGTGGCGTCGAGTTCGAAGAGCCGCGACGGTCGGGTCAGCGTCGCGGTGTTCTCGTAGGTGGTCTCTTCGTCGAGCAGGAACGCCGACCACGCGCCGCAGTACGAGCCGGGGGTGCAGGCCCGCCAGATGGGGATGTCGCGCGCACCGGATCGTTTCGACAGCGCGATCTCGCCGTCGAGCAGCACGTAGAAGAACTCGGCAGGGTCCCCCTCGCGGCACAGTTCACCGGCCGGGAACGTCGCGATCCGGCCGCCGGCGCACAGCGTCGCCAACTGCTCGTCGGTGAGGCCCTCGAAGATGAACAGATCCCGGAGTTCGCCGATGTCGCAGGAGGAGGAGGCCATACCGTCTACGCCTCGTCGCCTACGTCTCGGCCAGGTAGCGGTGCACCAGCATGACCGCCATCGACCCTTCGCCGACGGCTGCGGCAACCCGCTTGGCCGACTCCGACCGGACGTCGCCGGCGACGAACACACCCGGCACGCTGGTTTCCAGATGGTGGGGCGGGCGATCCAGGGTCCAGCCGCTGATGTCGCGTAGGTCCGGTCCGGCCACGATGAACCCGTGGTCGTCGCGCACGACGACGCCGTCGAGCCAGTCGGTGCGGGGCTCGGCGCCGATGAAGATGAACATCCGGCCGCAGGCGAACTCCTCGCGCTCGCCGGTGTCGCGATGCTCGAGGCAGATCCCTTCCAGGTGCCCGTCGCCCTTGACCGCGTGCACGACGGTGTTCGGGATCTCCTTGATGTTGTCCTGCGCCCTGATCTGCTGGATCAGGTAGTGCGACATGGAGTCTTCGAGAGTGCGACGGCTGACGATGTTCACCGACTTCGCGGTCCGCGACAGGAACATCGCGGCCTGGCCGGCCGAGTTCGCGCCGCCGATGACGTACACCTCGTCGTCGTCGCACTCCGAGGCCACCGATGTCGTCGCGCCGTAGTACACCCCGGCCCCGGTCAACGTCTCGCATCCCTCGGCCGTCAGCTGTCGGTACTCCACACCCATCGCGAGGATCACCGCCCGGGTTCCGATGGCGCGGCCGTCGGACAGGTGCACGGTGCGGGCGTTGCCGTCCACCTCGAGGGAGACGACCTCGGCGGCGGTGATCAGTTCGGCGTCGAACTTCTCGGCCTGCCGGCGCGCGCGTTCGGCGAGTTGCGCGCCGGAGAGCCCGTCGGGAAAGCCGAGGTAGTTCTCGATGCGTGAGCTTTGTCCGGCCTGCCCGCCGGTGGCGGTGCGCTCGATGAGTACGGTCTTGAGGCCCTCGGACGCGCCGTAGACCGCCGCCGCCAGCCCTGCCGGGCCGCCGCCGATGACCACCAGGTCGTAGAAGTCGCCCGACGGGGTGGTGGTCAGCCCCAACGTCGCGGCCAGCTCGGCGTCGGTGGGGTCGACGAGGGTCTCGCCCTCCTCGGTGATCACGACGGGAAGCGTCAGCCCGTCCTGGCCCGCCGCCTCGAGCAGGGCGATGCCTTTGGGCTCGTCGGAACGGAACCAGGTGTAGAAGAGCCGGTTGCGGGCGAGGAACTCGCGCACCTGCGAGGACCGGGCATTCCACGGGTGACCGATGATCTTGGTGTGCGGGATGGCGCGCTCGCCGGTGGCACGCCACGCCTCGACCAGCGCGTCGATCACCGGGTAGAGCTTCTCCTCCGGCGGGTCCCACGGCTTGAGCAGGTAGTGGTCCAGGTCGACGACGTTGATCGCGTCGATCGCGGCGTGGGTGTCGGCGTAGGCGGTGAGCAGCACGCGGCGCGCCATCGGGAAGATATCCATCGCCGCTTCGAGGAACTCGATACCGCTCATCTGGGGCATGCGGTAATCGGCGACGAACACTGCGACGGTCTCGCCGCGCAACTTCAGTTCGTTCAGGGTTTCCAGCGCGTCGGGGCCGGACTCGGCCCGAACGATGCGGAACTTCTCGCCATAGTGGCGACGCAGGTCGCGAGCCACCGCGCGGGAGACCGCGGGATCGTCGTCGACTGTCAGAATCACGGGTTTACGGGGCGCAGCGGCCGGGCCTGTCATCGACTCCAATTATGCGCCCGGTGTCCAGCGGATAGTCCGCAGTCCGGTTGACCGGGGGCGCAGACTGAGCGGCATGACGACGGCCACCATGCGGGCGTGGCAGGTTCGCTCGCCGGGAGCGATGCCCACCCACCCGCTCGAGCTGGTCACCGCGCCGGTTCCGGAACCGGCCGTCGGTGACGTCCTCGTCGCCGTTGCGGCGTGCGGCGTGTGCCGCACCGATCTGCACGTCACCGAGGGCGATCTCGCCGTGCACAAGCCGCGCGTGACCCCGGGTCACGAGGTGGTCGGCGAGGTCGTCGCGCTCGGCCCGGACACCCTGAGCGACCTGCGGCCCGGCGACCGGGTGGGGGTGGCCTGGCTGCGGCACACGTGCGGACGTTGCCGTTTCTGCGTGCGTGGCCGGGAGAACCTGTGCCCGCAGTCCCGGTACACGGGTTGGGACGCCGACGGCGGATACGCCGACTACGTCACGGCCCCTGCGGATTTCGTGCACCGCCTGCCCGTCGGCTACAGCGACGAGGAGGTGGCGCCGCTGCTGTGTGCGGGCATCATCGGGTACCGCTCGCTGCTGCGCGCCGATCTGCCGCCCGGCGGCCGGCTCGGCATCTACGGGTTCGGGGGCAGTGCGCACATCACCGCTCAGGTGGCGGTGGCGCAGGGGGCCGAGGTCCATGTGATGACGCGGGGCGCCGACGCTCGCGAGCTGGCGCTGGCCCTCGGTGCGGCCTCGGTGCAGGGCGCCTCGGACCGTCCGCCGGTGCCCCTGGATGCGGCCATTCTCTTCGCGCCGGTGGGCGAGCTGGTGCTGCCTGCCCTGGAGGCGCTCGACCGCGGCGGAACGCTGGCGATCGCCGGCATCCATCTCAGCGACATCCCGTCGCTGAACTATCAGGCGCATCTGTTCCAGGAACGCCAGGTGCGCTCGGTCACCTCCAACACCCGGGCCGACGCCCGCGAGTTCCTGGCGTTCGCCGGGCAGCACCGCATCGAGGTGACGACCCCGCGCTACCGCCTGGATCAGGCCGACGCCGCCCTCGCCGACCTGAGCGCGGGCCGCATCGCAGGCGCGGCCGTCCTGCTCGTCTGAGCCCTCTGGGACGGGTTCACACCGTCAGTCCGACCGGGCCACGATCACCGGAACCCGGGCGGCCTGCACGACCGCGCTGCTGACCGAGCCCAGCAGCGCGCTCGCGACGGCGCCGTCGCGATGGCTGCCGACCACCAGCAGCTGCGCCGACTCCGCGCGTTCGACCAAGCGGCGCGCCGGCTGATCCGGCACCGTCGCGATGTCCACGCGCACGTCCGGGTAGCGCCGCCGCCACGCCGTCAACCAGTCGGCCACCTCGGCGTCCACGCCTGCGCGCATCTCCTCGAAGTCGAATCCGGGAAAGTCGAAGGCGCCGGGTGACCACCACGCGTGCACCGCGATCAGCGGCGCGCGGCGCCGTGCCGCCTCGGCGAACGCGACGTCGAGAGCCAGGCGGGAGGTGTTCGAACCGTCGACGCCGACCACGACGGGTCCCTGATCCCGTGTCGACGCGCCCTCGTGGATGACCGCGACCGGGCCGTGTGCGCGGTGCACCAACCCGGTGCTGACGCTGCCCAACACGGTGCGCGCCAGCGCGCCGCGTCCGCGCGACCCGACGACCACGAGGCGGGCGGTCCGTGACGCGTCGACCAGCGCCGCGGTGGGTGACGCCGACGCGTACTGGGTCCGGACGTCGACCGCCCCGCCGGTCAGCTCGCGCGCCGTCTGGGCGGCGTCGTCGAGCACCTGCCGCCCCAGTTCCCGCTGCCATTCGGGCACCCCGACCGGCGTTCGCGCCGCGGGCCATGTGCCGAGCGGAGGGGCCGCGGCGTGCAGCACCGTCATCGTGGTGCCGTGCAGCATCGCGTCGTGGGCAGCCCAGGCGAGCGCCTCCCGCGACGATGCCGACCCGTCGACGCCGACGACGACGGGGGACGCGTGCTGCTGGACCGAGGTGCTCATGCCCCAACTATTGCCGCGTGATGCTGCCTTCCGCCAGGGCCATCAGGCCATACTGAAGACATGGTCCGCGTCTTCCTGGTCGACGATCACGAGGTGGTGCGGCGCGGGTTGATCGACCTACTCAGCGCTGACGAAGAGCTCGAGGTCATCGGCGAGGCGGGCACGGTCGCCGAGGCGCTCGCCCGCATCCCGGCCCTTCAACCCGACGTGGCGGTACTCGATGTCCGGCTGCCCGACGGCAACGGCATCGAACTGTGCCGTGACCTGCTGTCCCGGCTGCCGAACCTGCGCTGCCTGATGCTGACGTCGTTCACGTCCGACGAGGCCATGCTGGACGCGATCCTGGCCGGCGCCAGCGGCTACGTCATCAAGGACATCAAGGGCATGGAGCTGGCCAAGGCCGTCAGAGAGGTGGGCGCGGGACGGTCGCTGCTCGACAATCGCGCGGCCGCCGCGCTGATGGCCAAGCTGCGCAGCGCCGCCGACCGCTCTGATCCGCTCGCGGGGCTCAGCGACCAGGAGAAGGTGCTGTTGGATCTGCTGGGGGAGGGCCTGACCAACAAGCAGATCGCGGCGCGGATGTTCCTCGCCGAGAAGACGGTGAAGAATTACGTGTCGCGACTGCTGGCGAAACTGGGTATGGAGCGGCGCACCCAGGCGGCGGCGTTCGTGTCGCGGCTCGACCGCCCGCGCCGGTCGGTCTTCGACTAATACGCTGCAGATTCGGCGATTTTGGGGCAGCCTGCCGAGCGGGTAGTATGGATCGACGGTGCGGTTTCGCGCCGACTTCTTGCGTGTCCTGTCGGGAATTCCCGAGCTCCGGCCCACGTTGCTAGTCGGACCTGAGCTGTACCAACCCAGGCCAGCACGCCCATACGAAACGAAAAGCAAGGATCGCTAACCAGTATGGCCAAGAAAGACGGTGCCATCGAGGTCGAAGGCCGCGTTGTCGAACCTCTGCCCAATGCGATGTTCCGCATTGAGCTGGAGAACGGACACAAGGTCCTCGCCCACATCAGCGGCAAGATGCGGCAGCACTACATCCGCATCCTCCCTGAGGACCGCGTCGTGGTGGAGCTCTCTCCCTACGACCTGTCCCGTGGCCGCATCGTGTACCGCTACAAGTAACCGCAACCGACGAGAAGAAGGATCGACGACAGCCGTGAAGGTGAACCCGAGCGTCAAGCCGATCTGCGACAAGTGCAGGGTGATCCGCCGGCATGGGCGGGTCATGGTGATCTGCTCCGATCCCCGCCACAAGCAGCGGCAGGGCTGACCGCAAGGTCCAGCCCGCACCACAACTGAATGACGAACTCCCAGTACCACTGAGCGGATAGGCCGCTCGCACACGTCCGGCACGGAGGCCGGACCCCGGCAAGAGCCCGGGAACGGACTGGGACCAGACCTCCGCATAGAGAAGGAAACACCCCTGTGGCACGTCTCATGGGCGTCGATCTGCCGCGCGACAAGCGCATGGAGATCGCGCTGACCTACATCTACGGCATCGGCCGTACCCGCAGCCAGGAGATCCTGGAAGCGACCGGCATCAGCCGGGACCAGCGCACCAAGGACCTCACCGACGATCAGGTGAGCCAGCTGCGCGACTACATCGAGGGCAACCTCAAGGTGGAAGGTGATCTGCGCCGCGAGGTGCAGGCCGACATCCGCCGCAAGATCGAGATCGGCTGCTACCAGGGCCTGCGGCACCGTCGCGGCCTGCCGGTGCGCGGCCAGCGGACCAAGACCAACGCGCGCACCCGCAAGGGCCCGAAGCGCACCATCGCCGGCAAGAAGAAGGCCAGGTAACCCGAGATGGCACAAGCCAAGAAGGGCGCGCCCAAGAAGGGTGCCGCCAAGACCCGCCGCCGGGAGAAGAAGAACGTCCCGCACGGCGCCGCGCACATCAAGAGCACGTTCAACAACACGATCGTGTCGATCACCGATCCACAGGGCAACGTCATCGCGTGGGCCTCGTCGGGTCACGTGGGCTTCAAGGGCTCGCGTAAGTCGACGCCGTTCGCGGCCCAGCTCGCCGCCGAGAACGCTGCCCGCAAGGCGCAGGAGCACGGCGTCAAGAAGGTCGACGTGTTCGTCAAGGGCCCGGGTTCGGGCCGCGAGACCGCCATCCGCTCGCTGCAGGCCGCCGGCCTCGAGGTGGGCGCGATTTCCGACGTCACCCCTCAGCCGCACAACGGTTGCCGTCCGCCCAAGCGGCGCCGGGTCTAGGGATAGGGAGAACTAGAACTCATGGCTCGTTACACCGGACCCGTCACCCGCAAGTCGCGCCGCCTCGGCGTCGACCTCGTCGGTGGAGATCAGTCGTTCGAGAAGCGCCCCTACCCGCCCGGCCAGCACGGCCGCGCGCGGATCAAGGAGAGCGAATACCGCACCCAGCTGCAGGAGAAGCAGAAGGCCCGCTTCACCTACGGCGTCATGGAGAAGCAGTTCCGCCGCTACTACGAGGAGGCCAACCGCCTCCCCGGCAAGACCGGTGACAACCTGCTGCGCATCCTCGAAAGCCGACTGGACAACGTCGTCTACCGGGCCGGCCTGGCCCGCACCCGCCGCATGGCGCGTCAGCTGGTCAGCCACGGCCACTTCACCGTCAACGGTGTGAAGGTCGATGTGCCCAGCTACCGGGTGTCGCAGTACGACATCATCGACGTCAAGGACAAGTCGATCAACACTTTGCCCTTCGAGGTGGCCCGGCAGACCGCCGGCGAGCGCCCGATCCCGGGCTGGCTGCAGGTCGTCGGCGAGCGTCAGCGCATCCTCGTGCACCAGCTGCCTGAGCGCGCGCAGATCGACGTCCCGCTCACCGAGCAGCTGATCGTCGAGCTCTACTCGAAGTAAGCGTTCACGGCCGAACCCGGCCGCGGATCACCTAACGGCATCAAATAGCGGTTGCCGAGAAGGAGAAAAGAAACACCATGCTGATTTCACAGCGCCCCACACTCAGCGAAGAGGTCATCGCCGAGAACCGGTCCCAGTTCGTCATCGAACCGCTGGAGCCCGGATTCGGTTACACCCTCGGCAACTCGCTGCGTCGCACACTGCTGTCGTCCATCCCGGGCGCGGCGGTCACCAGCATCCGCATCGACGGTGTGCTGCACGAGTTCACCACCGTCCCCGGGGTGAAGGAAGACGTCACCGACATCATCCTGAACCTCAAGGGCCTGGTCGTGTCCTCCGAAGAGGACGAGCCGGTCACCATGTACCTGCGCAAGCAGGGCCCGGGTGCGGTCACTGCCGGCGACATCGTGCCGCCGGCCGGGGTCACCGTGCACAACCCCGACATGCACATCGCGACGCTCAACGAGAAGGGCAAGCTCGAGGTCGAACTCGTCGTCGAGCGCGGTCGTGGCTACGTGCCTGCTGTGCAGAACAAGGCCTCGGGTGCCGAAATCGGCCGTATCCCGGTCGATTCCATCTACTCGCCGGTGCTGAAGGTCACCTACAAGGTGGAGGCCACTCGTGTCGAGCAGCGCACCGACTTCGACAAGCTGATCCTCGACGTCGAGACCAAGAGCTCGATCACCGCGCGTGACGCGCTCGCCTCGGCGGGCAAGACTCTGGTCGAATTGTTCGGTCTGGCACGGGAACTCAACGTCGAGGCCGAGGGCATCGAGATCGGACCGTCGCCGGCCGAGGCCGACCACATCGCCAGCTTCGCGCTGCCGATCGACGACCTGGACCTGACGGTGCGCTCGTACAACTGCCTCAAGCGTGAAGGCGTGCACACCGTCGGCGAGCTGGTCGCCCGCACGGAGTCCGATCTGCTGGACATCCGTAACTTCGGCCAGAAGTCCATCGACGAGGTGAAGATCAAGCTGCACCAGCTGGGTCTCTCGCTCAAGGACAGCCCGGCCACGTTCGATCCGTCCGAGGTGGCCGGTTACGACGTCGCGACCGGTACCTGGAACAGCGATGCCGGGTACGAATCGTCCTACGAGGCCGACGACAACACCGACTACGCAGAAACCGAACAGCTCTAACTCGAGAAGCCGTCCCGGCCCTACCTCATACGGGGGTCGGCCCCACATAGGAGACAGTCGCAATGCCCAAGCCCACCAAGGGACCCCGCCTCGGCGGTTCGTCGTCGCACCAGAAAGCGATCCTGGCCAACCTGGCCACCTCGCTCTTCGAGCACGGCCGCATCAAGACGACGGAGCCCAAGGCTCGGGCGTTGCGTCCGTACGCCGAGAAGCTCATCACCCACGCCAAGAAGGGCACGCTGCACAACCGGCGTGAGGTGATGAAGAAGATCCGTGACAAGGACGTCGTGCACGTTCTGTTCGCCGAGATCGGGCCGTTCTTCGCCGATCGTGCCGGTGGCTACACCCGCATCATCAAGGTCGAGAACCGCAAGGGCGACAACGCTCCCATGGCGGTCATCGAGCTGGTGCGGGAGAAGACGGTGACGTCCGAGGCCAACCGGGCTCGCCGTGCCGCGTCGGCGCAGAAGGTCGCAGCGGCGGCCGCTCCGCAGGCCGCTGTCGAGCCGGAAGAGGCCGAAGGCCCGAGCGCCGACGAGGTCGACGCCGTCACCGAGACGCCGATCGCCGACGAGTCCGACGTCGAGGCCGAGGCGAAGGCCGCCGAGTCCGCCGACGAGAAGGCCGACGGAGAAACTGACGACGCCAAGTAGCAGCAGTCCCATGAACGAGCCCGTCATCGATTCCGATGGCGGGCTCGTTCGTCTGCGGCTCGACATCGCCTATGACGGAACGGATTTCGCGGGGTGGGCGACGCAGGCCGGGCAGCGCACCGTGGCTGGCGTGATCGACGAGGCGCTGACGACGGTATTCCGCATTCCGGTGCAGACCCGCGCCGCGGGGCGCACCGACGCCGGCGTGCACGCCACCGGTCAGGTCGCGCACGTCGACATCCCCGCGCACGCCGTGTCATACGCCTATCCGCGGACCTCGCGCGCGGGTGAGCCCGAGTTCGCGCCGTTGGTGCGCCGGCTCGGCCGGCTGCTGCCACAGGATGTCCGGGTGCGCCAGATCGCCCGTGCCGCACCGGGATTCGACGCACGGTTCTCGGCGCTGCGGCGCCACTACGTCTATCGGTTGTCGACGGCGCCGTGGGGTGTGCTGCCCGCACAGGCGCGCTTCGTCACGGCGTGGCCTCGCGCCCTCGACGCCGACGCGATGTCGACCGCGGCGCGACACCTGGTGGGGCTGCGGAACTTCGCGGCATTCTGTCGGCACCGCGACGGCGCGACCACGATCCGGGACCTGCAGCGGCTCGACGTGGTGCGCACCGGAGACGACATCTGGATCCACGTCAGCGCCGACGCGTTCTGCTGGAACATGGTGCGGTCACTGGTCGGGGCGCTGCTCGCCGTCGGTGAGCACCGGCGCGACGCCGCCTGGTGTGCGGCCCTGCTGACCGAGACGCGGCGGTCGAGCGATTTCGCTGCGGCACCAGCGCGCGGACTGACGTTCGTCGGTGTGGATTATCCTCCCGACGACGAACTCGCCGCCCGTACCCTGATCACTCGGGATGTCCGCACCGCGGACGAGGTGGGTTAGATCCGGCCCGAGACGAAGTCGGCAGCCTGGTTCACCATGCCGGCCTTGATGTAGGCCGGGGCGAGGTGGTCGGGCCAGTAGTCCTGCCAGTTGTTCGGGTCGGTCGGATTGCAGATCGGGTCGTCCCCGTGGCACAGCTCGATGATCTTGTCGCGCAGCGCCGGGTTGGTGAAGTTGGCGATCGGGCCGACCCACTGGCTGCCGTTGCCGAACAGCGTGATCGCGGCGATGTGAGAGTCCGCCCCGTCGGGCATCGGGTTCTTGAATCCGAAGGCGGCGATCGGTACGGCCACCACGACGTCGGTGACGGCAGCACCGAGCGAGTAGCCACCCAGCACCAGCCGGGTGTCGGGGCACGTACCCGTCATGTACGCGACGCGTCCACTCATGTCGTTGGCCCCGATGTCGACCTCGGTGTCGGCGGGGTACTTCACCGCGTAGAGGCGGATGTCCTTGCCGGTCTTGCTCCGCAGCGCCGAAGCCAGCGCGTTGCCGATCTGACCGGCACCGGGCGACTCGAGACGACCGCGGGCGAAGATCAGTTCGGCCTGCGGGCAGGACTCCGCCGACGCGGCGGGAGCCATCGGCCCCACCAAACCGGCGACCAGCGCGGCCACCACCCACGTAGCGGCACGGCGGAGCGAGACGGTCACCCTGCCGATGATAGGTCAGACTCGGGCTGCAGCGAACCCTGCGGCCTGGCCGATGAACGGCGATGACTCGTAATGGGTGTGCGCGAACGGATTTCGGCCGTCTGAGCAAATCGGATCACCGTCGGCGCACAGGTCGATCGCCTTACCGGTGAAGGAACCGGCCCCGGAGACCGGATTGCCGAACTTCGCCGCCGGGTTGCCGAACACCGCGACGGCGTCGACGTTGCCCACCAGACCGCCGGCCAGCGGAGGGGCCGAGCCGATCTCGCCGATCTTGTTGCCCAGCGGCGGGACGCCGGCGAGCATGTCGACGACCGCGGCACCCTGCGAGTACCCGCCCAGCACGATCCTCGTGCTGGGGCACTGCGCTGCCAGCGTCGCGATCCGGCCGGCGGCGTCGGTGGCGCCCACCGCGGTGTTGAGGAAGTCGTAGCTTGCCGGGTAGTTGACGCCGTAGGTGCTGATCGAGCGTCCGCCGAGCTGAGTGCTCAGCGCATCGGTCAAGGCCTGCCCGACACGCCCGATGCCGGGCGGCTCGCTGGTGCCGCGGGCAAAGATCACCTCGACGTCCGAGCAGGGCTGGGCCGACGCGGTCGGGACGGTAGGCGCAAGAACGGAGCCGGCGACGGGTAGGGCCGCGGCGGCAACGGCCGCAGCGAGGCGGCGCAGTCGGTCAGATCGCACAATGCACCGTAACGTATAGCTGAGCTACAAAAGTCCCGCGACGAATCCGGCCGCCTGGTCCGTCATCCCGGACGACGCGTAATTGCTGTGCGCGGGAATGTCGTCGCCGCCCGAGCACACCGGATCGTTGGGTGTGCACAGGTCGATCGATCGCCCTCCCCAGACGGGGCTCGAGGTCAGCGGCAGCCCGATCTTCGCCGAGGGATTACCGAACACGGCGATCGCCGCCACGTGGTCGGGAGCGTTGGGGGCCAACGGTGCGGTGAAGCCGGCGCCCGGAACGGGAACCGCGGCGATGACGTCGATCACGGCCGCGCCCTGGGAGTAGCCCCCCAGTACCAACCGGGTGTTGGGACAGTTGTCGATCATGTACTGGATGTGGCCGCTGGCGTCGTTGGCGCCGGCCGCGACCTGGAGGAAGTCGAACGACGCCGGGTAGTTCACGGCGTACGACCCGACGGAGCGTCCGCCGACTCGTCCCTCGAGGGAGTTGACGAACGCGCCTCCGACGCGGCCGAGACCGGGCGGCTCGTCGGTGCCGCGCGCGAAGACCACTTCGATGTCGGGGCAGCCCTGGGCTGCCGCCGTGGGCGCGGTGAGGGCGGGTGTCGCGATCATCGCCGCCACCGAGAGAGCGGTGGCGGCGAGTCCAGCTACCCGGCGCGCATCAAGATCGATCATCATCTAGATGATGTTAGCTCACCTAGCGGAGCATCCGGCCAGGTCGCGGCATTCACGTCGGCGAGATCCCCGCGGTCGCCCTGACGGGCCAGTGCCAATCCGGCGAGGACGATCGCGCCGCCCACGGCCTGCATCGCGGTGACCGCCTCGCCGACCAAGATCCACGCAGCCAGGACGGCGAACATGACCTCGGACAAACCCACGAGCGACGCGAACCGCGGCTTCAGCCGGGCGATGCTGACGATCCCCAAGGTGTAGGCGATCGCGGTGGGGAAGAGGGCCAGCGCGACGACCGGCAACACCCAGGACGTGGTCATGCCGGCGACCACGGTGTCATTGGCGGTGAACGTCATCGGCATCACGCCGGTGGCGCCGATCGCAGCGACCGCAGCGGCACCGACGAACAGGCCGGCCGTGGCCAGGGTGATCGGGTGCAGCGGCGTGCCGGCTGTGTCTGTGTCTGTGTCGGCACCCGACACCTTCTCCGACATCACGAAGTAGCAGGCCGCGCACACGGCGGCGGCGAGACCGAAGGCGACGCCGGCGAGGTCGAAGTCCACCGGGGAGAAGCCGTGCGGACCGACCAGCCCGAGCACCGCGGTGATGCCGGCGATCGCCAGCACCACACCGGACAGCGTCAGCGCGCTGGGACGGCGGCGTGTGGTCGCCCACAGCCAGCCCACCACCAGGATCGGCGCGGTGTACTCGAGCAACAGCGCGACACCGACCGCGAGATGGGCGACGGCGTTGTAGTAGAACAGCTGCGCACCGGCGATGGGGACGAGCCCGTAGGCCACGATTGTCCGCACGTGATGGCGTGCCTCGCGCAACCACCCGGGATGTGCAACGGTGGCGAACACGGCCATCGCCAGCGCGCCGCCGGCCAGCCGGGCGGTCACCGCGGCCGTCGGGCTCCACCCCGCGGTCATCAGGGCCTTGCCGAACGGACCTGAGCAACCGAAGGCGAATGCCGAGGCAACCGCGAAGAGGAGGCCGCTACGGAACCGCGAGCTCGGCGTCAGCACGGCCATGGGTGCACCTCCACAAGTCTGATCTGCGACGACATGAGTAAACTCAACTTTGGTCGTGACGCTACTGCCGGAAGGAGTCACGAGTCAAATGCTTTTCAGTCATGACACCGAGCTGACCCTGCGGGCAGCGGCGGTGCTGATCAACACCGATCGGGTCGACGGCGAGCAACTCGCCGAACTGCGCGCGCTCGACGAGTACCTGGACAGCTTCGGCTGGACCGGGCGCCGGGACCATGACGCCGCCGAGCTGGAATCGGTGCACCGGCTGCGTGCTCGGCTGGGCGGGATCTGGGAGATCGCCGACGACGAAGCCCGCGCGGTCGGGCAGGTAAACGCTCTGCTCGCCGACACGCGTGCGGCGCCGTGGCTGACTCGGCATCCGGAGATGCCCGAGTGGCACCTGCACCTGGCCTCCGTACACGATCCGCTGTGGCAGCGCATGGGCGCGGAATTCGCGATGGCGCTGGCGGATCTGATCCGCGCGGGCGACCTACGCCGACTCAAGATCTGCGCGGCACCGGATTGTCAGGCCGTGCTGGTCGACCTCTCACGCAACCGCTCGGGCAAGTTCTGCGACACCGGCAACTGCGGCAATCGTCAACACGTCGCCGCATACCGGGAGCGGCGCTCCAACAAGTGATCTGACCCCCGTCGGCGCATCGTTACGCTGACCCACGGGGGTGTCATGCGTCAACCGACGACACGGCTGCAGGTCAGCGGCCACCGATTCCTGATGCGCCGCATGGCCCATGCGCTGGTCCGCGGAGATGTCAGGATGCTCGACGATCCGCTTCGCGCACAGTCGCTTTCGCTCACCGTCGGTGCGGTGTTGGCGGCTGCCGGGGTCGCCGCGTGCGCTGTCATCGCGGTGTTCGGACCGGCGAGCGACATCGGGGACGCGTCGGTCGTCGTGGTCCGCGAGACCGGCGCACTCTATGTGCGGGTCGACGACACCCTGCACCCGGTGTTCAATCTGGCCTCGGCGCGGTTGATCACGGGCCGCTCCGAACCGCCGCGGGTGGTGTCGCAGACCGCGGTCGACTCGCACGCGCGCGGTGCGATGATGGGCATACCCGGAGCACCGCAACATCTTTCGGCTGCGCCGCCGCCGGATTCGGTGATGGTGTGCGACGAGGACGGTCGGACCACGGTGATCGTCGGAGCGTCCGCACCCGCCCGCGCAGCGCTCCAGCGGCCCGTGCTCGTCACGCCGCGCGGGGCCGGTCCCGCGCTGACATACCTGCTCTACGGCGCTGCGAAGGCCCGGGTCGACCTGCGCCACCCTGCCGTCGTCCGGGCGTTGCGCCTCGACGGTGTGGCGCCGCGCCCGATCTCCGAGGCGGTGCTTGCCGCGCTGCCCGAGGCGCCCCCCGTCGTGGCCCCGCACATCCCGAACCGCGGGGCCCCGGGGCCTGGCCCGCTGCACGACCATCCGGTCGGAACGGTGATCGGCGTGTCCGGCAGCGATGCGCAGTTCGTGGTTCTCAGCGGAGGTCTGCAGCGGGTCAGCACGGTCACCGCGGACCTGATTCGCTACACCGACGGTCGGGTCGGCGCGACGGTGCCGGTGGTGGCGCCCGATGTCCTCGGCACGCTTGCGGTGGTGGACTCGCTACCGGTCACCACATACCCCGACCATGCGGGCGCGACGCCCGCGCGGGTGGTGTGCGCGCGCTGGCGGCCGGAGCCCGACGCGTCCGGTCCGCACAGTGCCGTCGTGATCGCTGACGCGACAACGGAGTCCGGTGTCTCGCTGGCCCAGGCCGATGATGCTGGCCCCGCCGTCGACAGGGTCGCGCTGTCCGGTGGCGGTGCCCTGCTGGTGCGTTCGGTGGCGCTGGGTGGCGACGTCGATCCGGGCGATGACACCGGGCCGCTGTTCCTGCTCGCCGACTCCGGTGCGTTGTTCGGTATCGAGAGCGACGACACTGCAACACGATTGGGATACACGCTGCCGGGCTCACCGATTCCCTGGGTCTTCCTGGCGGGCCTGCCGCGAGGACCCGACCTCAGCGTGCCGGCCGCGTCAGTCGCCCGCGACGTCCTCGTCGCCGGGCCGTGACCGGCGCAGCGCGGCGCCGGCGACGGCCACCGCGCCGACGAGCCCGCCGCACAGCAGCACCGCGCGTACCAGCGACACCGGCTCGTGCGGGCGCTCCTCGACCGGCATACCGGAGAGTGTCGTCTCCGCACGTGGTGCCGACGGCGGCGCCACGTCGCCGACCGCGGCCAGCACGTCGACCACACCGTGCCCGACCGTCGGGGACCAGCCACCCGCCGGATGCCGCGCCGTGTCTTCGATGCGGGCCATCACCTGACGTGCGGTGAGCTCAGGATGCCGGGACCGGACCAGAGCGGCGAGCCCCGAGACCAAGGGCGCCGCGAAGCTGGTGCCGGACAGAGGGGCTCCGCTCACCGTGGAATCAACGACACCGTCGGCCGCGGCTGCCAGGGACACGACGTTCTCGCCGGGTGCGGCGACGTCGACCCACGGCCCGGCGAGGCTGAAGTCGGAGGCGGCTCCATCGGAGCCCGACGATCCGACGGTCAGCACGTAGTCGTCGTACCAGGCGGGGCTGGCGACCACGGTTGCTTCGCTGCCGTTCTGCCCGGGGCACTGGCCGGCGCCGCCCACGTTGCCCGCCGCGCTGACGACGACGGCGTTGGTGACGTCGACGGCGTAGGCCAGGGCCGCACCCAAGGCGCGGTCGTCGAGGTCGGCGTCGGCGGCCAGACAGGCCACCGAGGAGATGTTGATGACCGTGGCGCCCCGGTCCGCCGCGAGCCGGACCGCCGCGGCCAGGGTGTCGACGTCCCCTACGCCCGATCCAGCGGGTCCGCCCCCTCGGGGGTCGGTGACGTCGAACTTGTTGCTGGACTGCCGAATTGCCAACAGGGATGCATCGGGGGCCACGCCGGCGAAGCCGTCCGACGGGTCCTGGCTCGCTCCGATCAGTCCGGCGACGATCGTGCCGTGGCCGTCACAGTCCGCAGTCCCGTCTCCCGTGCTGACGAAGTCGCCACCCGGGATGAGGTGGGGAAGGCGGCGATGGCGGGCCACCCCGGTGTCGATGACCGCGACTGTCTGCCCGGCGCCACGGGTCAGCGGCCACACCAGCGGCACGTCCTCGAGGAGGTGGCCGCGTGACGTCGCCGCGCGCACGGCCACACAGTCGACCCGCTGTTCGGTGGGCCGCGGTGGTCGCGCGGACCCCGCGGCAGGGAGGCGGGTGTCGTCGATCGGCGGGGGAGAGACCGACGCGCCGGCCGGCGCGGACGGGGCGAGTCCCACGGTGAGCGCGGTGACTGCGAGAAGGCGACCGACGCGGCTCACGGCAGGTTCACTGCACGTGCCGCGTCGTAGACCCCGACGAGCCAGGCGCCCAGCGGCAGGACGGCGGCGATCGAGACATAGTCGATGGCACGGAGTACGTTGTGCACCAACGGGTTCCATGTTAGTCCCCGCAGGCGGATCAGGGCCGCACCGGCCAGCGCGACGCCGCAACACCACCACGGCGCCATGAGCGGGTGTGCGGTCACCGCGACGAACAGAGCGATTGCCAGCGCCGCGAGACCCGACCCGCCCAGTATCAGCCGCCGGACGGGATCGGAGTGGACACGGTGCCGCAGGATCAGCACGGCTCCAACGGCAATCGCGAACAGGATTGCCGCCAGCCGTGTTTCGTCGGTGTCGGCAGCGACGACCGCGACACCGGTGATCGCCGTCGCGGACCAGCCGGCCGCCAGGCCCGTGAGAAGTCGGTGCGCCGCCCGCGCCCGGCGGGGACCGACCGTGCGTCGTGCCGGCCCGATGCCGGACACCGCCACCACGAGTGAGGCGGCAGCCCCGAGGGCGGCGAGCGACACACACGCCAACAACGCGCCGACCGCCGCGGGGCCCATGGTCGCCAGCGCACCGATGGCCGAGGCCAGGAGGGTCGCGCCGCCTGCTGCGGCGCATGCGGTCATCGCAGGTGTCGCGCCGTCGTCGTTGCGGCTCATCGACATCGACAGGCACACCGCCATGGCCACGGCGGCCCCCGCCGCGAAGACCGAGACGACCGTCCAGGACGTGCCTGCTGCCGCCAGCGCTCCGGTGACTGCGGCGTGACCGACGGCCCCGATGCCCAGGGCTCCAGCCAGGGGTGCCGTGACCCATCCGGCGGTGGCGGCCACCGCGGCGCCCGCCGCGGTCGCCGCGCTCACCCACAGTGCCGAGTCCTGCCCGGTCGCCACGCCTGCCCAACCGAGCACCGCGGCCAGCGTCAGCGCCACGATGACTGCGACCGCGACGTCCCAACCGCCCGTGCGCGGAGCAGGCTCGCGGCCGACCGCGATGACCGCGTTGGTGGTCGCACCCACGCGGATTCGGGGAGGTGGCATCGGCTCGTCGGTCAGCACCATCAGATCACCGTCGTGAACCCCGTTGTCGCACAGGCTCTTCGTGGGATCGAACGGCAGTCCGACGGCCGGGCCGAGCATCCACCGGATGGGCACCGATGCGTGCATGTCGTCGCCCAGCACGGCATCCACCAGCGAGGGCAGGAGGACGGCGATCGGACACCCGGCCGGGAGCACGAGATCGGCGCTGCGTTGCTGCCGCGGCAGATGGACGGCCACCCGGCGCACCGTATCGGTCACGACAGCAACGTAACTCGGGCACGAGGGGTGCTTGCGCACCAATGTTTTCCGCCGACGGATGGAACCGCAGCGCGTGCTGGTGCGTCTGCTCCTACATGGAACCCTTGCGCCGGCCGGGCGGCCGCATCGCGCTCGACGCGCCGCCGCCGCTGCCCGAGGCGACACCGGTCAACCCGGTGGCGCGGTTGATGCCGGTCGCGATGGTCGCCGCCGTGGTGGGGATGAGTGCGCTGTACCTGCGGTCGGGTGCATCGGCCTCGCGCAGCCCGATGTTCCTGGTCCTGCCGGCGATGATGCTGGTCTCGCTGATCGGCATGCTGGCCCACGGCGGTCGCGGAGGCGCCCGAACCGCCGAGATCAACGCCCAACGTGCCAACTATCTACGCTATCTCGACACCGTCGATGCCGCCGTCCACACCGGTGCCATCACCCAGCACATGTGGCTGTATCGCCACCATCCCGACCCGGACGCGCTCTGGCCGCTCGTCGGCACACAGTCGATGTGGCAGCGCGGTGACACACATCCCGAATTGCTCTGTGCGAGGGTCGGAATCGGTGACGTGGACCCGATGACGGCGGTCGTGCTGCCCGAGCTCGCGTCCGACGACGACGCCGACCCGGTCACCGCCGCCGCGGTGCGCCGGCTCGCCGCCGCCGGGTCATCGGCCCACGAGATGCCTGTACTGGTGTCGTTGGACCAGTCGAGATCGATCACGATCACCGGCGAACCCGGCTCCTGCCGAGCGGTGGCGCGGGCGCTCGTGTGTCAGATCGCGGTCGCTCATGGGCCCGCCCTGCTCGGGATAGCGGTCGCCCCGAGCGACGGTCACGAATGGGATTGGCTTGCATGGCTTCCGCACACTCGGGCGGACCAGACGCCGCAGCACCGGGTGATCATCGCCGACGGCGCTGCGCCGCCGGTCGCCGACGGTGTGACCATTGTGCAGATCTGCGCCGCTCGGTCACCGGTGGTCGTGGCCGCCGACGGCGTGAACGTGACTGCCCGCTACGACGAGCTGTCGCTCCCAGAGGCGCTAGCCTGCGCGCGCCGGATCGCCCGCTGGACGCCGCAGCGTGCGTCGTCCCGGCGCGACGGCTGGCCGGCCTTGATGGGTATCGCCGATCCGGACGCCTTCGATCCGACCGTCCGGTGGCCGCAGCGCACCAGTGCGCCCCTGCGGGTGCCCGTCGGGGTGGGTGAGGACGGAGCCGTGGTCGAGCTCGACATCAAGGAGGCCGCGGCCGGCGGCATGGGTCCACACGGGCTCTGCGTCGGTGCGACGGGATCCGGCAAGTCGGAGTTCCTGCGCACCCTGGTGCTCGGCATGATCACCGCGCATTCCCCGGACGAACTGAACCTCATCCTCGTCGACTTCAAAGGCGGGGCGACGTTTCTCGGTCTCGACACCATCAACCACGTCTCGGCGGTGATCACGAACCTCGCCGACGAGGCGCCGCTGGTGGCGAGGATGCGCGACGCGCTCTCCGGTGAGATCACCCGCAGGCAGGAGCTGCTCAGAGCAACGGGAAACCTCGCGGACATCGCGGCGTACCGGCGAGCCCGCACTCGCGATCCGCGGTTGGCGCCGTTACCGTCCCTGTTCGTCGTCATCGACGAGTTCTCCGAACTGCTCAGCCAGCATCCCGATTTCGCCGACCTGTTCGTCGCGGTGGGCCGTCTGGGTCGCTCACTGGGCATGCACCTGTTGCTGGCCAGCCAACGCCTCGACGAGGGACGGTTGCGGGGGCTCGAAGCCCATCTGTCCTACCGCGTCTGCCTGAAGACGTTCTCGGCGGCCGACTCTCGCGCCGTCCTCGGAGCGCCCGACGCCTACCACCTTCCCGCCCGCCCCGGGGCCGCCTTCCTCAAGACCGCGACCGGGCAGGTCACCCGCTTCCAGGCGGCGTACGTCTCGGGTCGCGTGCCGATCACCGCGCCTGCCTCCGAGGACACGCGCGTCGTCGTCGAACCTCTCACACAGCGGACTCCCGCGGAGCGGCCGGCTTCGAGGCCACTGCTTGAGACGATGGTCGCCCGACTCGAAGGGCATGGTCGCCCAGCGCACCGCGTGTGGCTGCCGCCGCTGCGGCGCTCCCCGATCCTCGACGACCTGTTGAGCGGGTTCGAGCCGAGCCCTTTGCGCGTGCCGATCGGCCTGATCGACCGACCGTTCGAGCAGCGGTACGAGCCTCTCGTCGTCGACATGTCAGGGGCGGCAGGCAATGCCGCGATCGTCGGCGCGCCGCAATCGGGCAAGTCGACGACGCTGCGGACGTTGGTGGCCGCACTCGCCGCGCGCCATGACGCCGCCGCGGTGCAGTTCTACTGTCTGGACTTCGGCGGTGGTGCCCTGACTGCGCTGCGGGAGCTACCGCACGTCGGATGTGTAGCGGGCCGGCTGGAAGCCGACCTGTGCCGTCGCACCGTCGCCCACGTCGAGGCCGTCCTGCGCCGACGGGAAGAGACTTCTCGGAGCGACTCCGATCCGGACGTGTTCCTCGTCGTCGACGGATGGTCCACCGTCCGAGCCGAATTCGACGCTTTCGAGTCCGCGATCACCGCACTCGCAACGCGAGGTCTCTCCTACGGGGTACACGTGGTGCTGGCCGCGTCCCGGTGGGCCGACCTGCGTCCGGCGCTGAAAGACCAGATCGGCACACGCATCGAACTGAGGCTCGGGGAGCCTGCCGAATCGGAGATGGATCGGCGGCGCGCTCGTGAGCTGGGCACGGCCCCGGCTGGGCGCGGCCTGACCCGCGACGGTCACCAGATGGCGATCGCTTTGCCGGGAGCTGCGCAGATCCGCACCCACGCCGGCGGCCGGCGTGCCCCGCGGGTCGAATTACTGCCCACCACAGTGGATCACGAATCGATCAGCGTGGGGCCGCGGGAGCGCGATCACGTACTCGTCGGTCTGGGGGAGCGTGATCTCGGCGCCGTCAGTCTGAACGTCGCCGAGAATCCGCACCTGCTGATTCTGGGCGACGGTGAATCCGGCAAAACGGCGCTCCTGCGGACGTTGTGCATCGATCTGGTACGGACGCACGCGCCGGAGGACGTCTCGCTGGAGATCGTCGACTATCGGCGCACCCTGCTGGGCGTCGTCGAAACCGGCCATCTCGCAGGCTATTCGGCATCTCCTGTCGCGTTGGAGGCGCGGCTGAGCGCCTTGACTGCCCGGCTGACCGCCCGTATGCCCGACGAGCACGTCACCCAGCGGCAACTGCGTGCACGGTCGTGGTGGACCGGGCCCGACATCTACGTCGTCGTCGACGATTACGACCTGGTGGCCGGCGCCACCGGCAACCCGCTCACCCCGCTGGCCGATTTCCTGCCGCACGCCAAGGATCTCGGGCTACACGTCATCGTCGCGCGTCGATCCGGTGGAGCATCCCGGGCGATGTTCGATCCGGTGCTGACGCGCCTGCGGGACATGGGCTGCAGCGGCTTTCTGATGAGCGCCTCGCCGGAGGAAGGGATGCTGCTGGGCAGCACCCGTGCTGCGCCGCTGCCGGCCGGCCGTGGCGTGCTGTCGGTGCGCGGCCGCGCCGACGAACTGGTCCAGGTGGGATGGCACGATCCGCCGTGACACCCGTGGTCGTCGAGGTCGGCCCGGTGACGGTGCGGGGTCCGGGTAGCCCGCCCGCGGAATGGGCCGAAGCGGCCGTCGCGGCTGTGGGAGATCGGCTCGCCGTGGTGGAGGACCGCGTCGTCGACGTGTCAGACGTTCTGCGCGAGGTGCTCTGGGCGGCGGCGGGCGGGCCGACGCGTTCACTGGCCGTGGTGGTGCCGAGCTGGTGGCCGGTTCGCTGGACGGTGTCCGTGACCGACGCTGCGGGGGCAGTTGCCGACGACGTTCGGGTGTTCCGTCGCGGACCCCTGCTCAGCGCCGCCGGGTCGGCCTCGACCGTCGTGGAGCTCTCCGCCGACGTGGTCGCTATTGCGGAGCCCGGCCGGCCTCTCCGCGTGGTCGGCCGTGACGGTGACACCCTGCCGAGCTCTGCACTGGTCGACGTGCCACCGGGTGTCGCCAGCCCGACGTCGTCCACCGCGCGGCGCGTACAGCGCGAGGACGTCGAAGCCGCGGTGACGACGACGCTGACGGCGCGACCCCGGTTCCGCCGGCCCGCGATCGCTCTGGGCGCGGCCGTGATGGTCGCGTCCACCGTCCCCTGGGTGCTCCGCGACCCGGAGCCCGCGCAGTGGAGGGTGCTCACCGAAGGCCGGGCCGCGATCGATGTGCCCGCCGGCTGGGCGGCTGAACGCATCACCTCGGGGCCGGGCTCGGCCAGGGTGCGTGTCAGCGCGCCCGATGGGCTCCCGGCGCTGCACCTCACACAGTCCCTCGGGCCGGCGGGCCCCGACGACATCGCCGAATCCCTGCACCGCGCAATCGCATCCGCTCCTTCGGGGGTGTTCGTCGACTTCCGGCCCGACGGTGAGGTCGGCGACCGCGCCGCGGTGACCTACCGCGAGGTGCGTGACGGCAGCCAGACCTCGTGGGCGGTGGTCGGCGACGGGAATGTCCGTATCGCCGTGGGCTGTCAGAGCACGCCCGGCCACGCCGACCTGATCGCCGCGGCGTGTGCCCGCGCGGTGCGCAGCGCCCATGCGGTCGGTGGATAAGTCGACGGAACCGATCCGGTGGCCCATGCGTCCAAACATGTAGAACGCCAGGAGAAATGAACCACAAACCACATGGAAGGATCTACGATGCCGATCCCGTCAGGAGCCACTGGTGGAGCACTGGCCACCGACTTCGACCTCATGGCCGCGGTGGCGGGCAAGACCGAAGCCCGCAACGAGGAGATCCGCGCCATGCTGGCCTCGTTCATCGGCCAGATGAGCAGCGTGCCCGCCTCGGTGTGGGGCGGAGCCGCCGCGGCCCGGTTCCGGGACGTGGTCGACCGCTGGAATGCGGAGTCGCTGCGGTTGCACGCGGCGCTGCAGCGCATCGCCGAGACCATCCGCGACAACGAGCGCACCCTGCGCCAGGTCACCGACAGCCATGCCCAGGCCATCGGCTCGGCGTCAGCCCACCTGTAGGAGAACCGACATGGACCCGATGCTGTCCTACGATTTCGCCGCCATCGAGCACACGATCCGCCAGCAGATCCACGCGACCTCGTCCCGCTTCAACGCCGCGCTGGACGATCTGCGCACTCAGATCGCTCCGCTGCAACAGGTCTGGACCCGCGACGCCGCCGAGGCGTACCGGGTCGAGCAGACGCGGTGGGAGCAATCCGCGGCGGCGCTCAACGACATCCTGTTCCGTCTGGGTAATGCGGTGCGCGACGGCGCCGACGACGTCGCGGCGACCGACCGCAGTGCCGCCCACGCCTGGGGTGCGTAGGCGCCCCACCGAACGCTGTGCGACCCCCGGGAGGAGGGGAGCCGACCGGGGGTCGCACAGTGCCTCCCCGCCCGTGCTCGGTGGGATAGGGTGAGGGGCAGGTGTGATGGCGGACACAAAGGATCGCCCCGTGGCAACTGCGAAGACGACGAACGGGCGGGCTGGCTCCCGGCCGCTATCGGCGACGCTGAGTACCGTCCACGAGAAGTTCATCGCCGGCGAGGTCGACGCCAGTGACCTGAACTCGGCTGTGCGGCCGGTCGTCGCGCAGAGCTGGGAACGCAGTCGGGCAGTGGGCGTCGATCCCGACTTCCACGGTGCCCGGGCCGCCGAAGCCGTAACCGCGGTCGCGCGGCTGCGCGACACCCACCCGCTGGCGCCGGCGCTGCCGGTCATCCGTCGCCTGCTGGTCAACGATGCGGTCGACTCCGGCGTGGTGGTCGCCGTCAGTGCCGCCGACGGCACGTTGCTGTGGGTCGAGGGCGATCCCAATGCCTGCCGCCGCGCCGAGGCGATGAACTTCGTGCCCGGCGCCGACTGGAGCGAACAAGGCGCCGGCACCAACGCCCCCGGGACCGCCCTGGCCCTGGACAGGGAACTACAGATCCACGGCTCCGAGCACTTCTCCCGCATCGTCCAGCCGTGGAGTTGCACCGCCGCCCCCGTGCACGACCCGACCACCGGGGCGCTGCTCGGCGCGATCGACCTGACCGGTGACGCGCAGGTGGCGTCGTCGCAGACCCTGGCGCTGGTGCGGGCCACCGCCGTCGCCGTGGAGAACCATCTCGCGCTGCTGCGGGTCGCCGGGATCGGCCCCGAACCCGCGGCTCGCAAACCGCACCTCGTGGTCCTCGGCGGCGATCGGCCCCGCTGGGTGACCTCCGACGCGTACGGGCACCTGCAGGCCACCTACCTCACCGGCCGGCACGCGGACATCCTCGTGCTGCTGAGCAGGCATCCGGAGGGGCTGTCCGCGGACCATCTCGCGGTCCTGCTCGACGACAAGGACCTCGACGTCGTCACCGTCCGCGCGGAGATGTCGAGGTTGCGCAAGGTGATTGGCGCGGAGAACCTCGGCTCACGGCCCTACCGGCTACTCGCTCCGATCACCAGCGACATCGGCGAAGTGTTCGACGCGCTCGACGCCGGTGACGTCGACGCCGCACTAGACCGGTACTCCGGGCCGCTGCTGCGCCAGTCGGTCTCCCCGGCGGTGGCGCGTCTGCGCACCGCTCTGTCGACCACGCTGCGTGAGGCGGTGCTCGCGGAGAGTCGGCGCGGTCGGGCCGACCTCCTGCGGCGCTGGCTCGATCTGCCCGAAGGGCGCGACGACCGTGACGGTTGGCAGGCGCTTCGGGACTGCTCCGGGCTGAATGCGCTCGCGCGGGCCCAGGCGCGCGGCCATCTCGCCGGCATCGACTACGAACTCGGCTGACTCCGAGACGGTTGCAGATCTATGCAACCGTGCTGCAACGGTGGCGCGCGTAGGTTCAGTGACGCACACCACACGAGCAGGAGTACCACCATGACTGTGTATGCCCGACCGGGGACCGACGGCTCGCTGATGTCGTTCAAGCCCCGCTACGAGAATTTCATCGGCGGCCAATGGGTGCCGCCGAAAGCGGGTCGCTACTTCGAGAACCCCACGCCGGTCACCGGCCAGGCGTTCACCGAGGTGGCGCGCTCCGACGAGTCCGACATCGAGGCCGCCCTCGATGCCGCGCACGCCGCGGCGCCCGCCTGGGGTAAGACCTCGGCTGCCGAGCGTGCGGTGATCCTCAACAAGATCGCCGACCGTATCGAGGAGAACCTCGAGTCGATCGCACTGGCCGAGTCGTGGGACAACGGCAAGCCGATCCGCGAGACGCTCAACGCCGACATCCCGCTGGCCATCGACCACTTCCGTTACTTCGCCGGATGCATTCGCGCACAAGAAGGTTCGCTGTCGGAGGTCGACGACGACACCGTCGCCTACCACTTCCACGAGCCGCTCGGCGTCGTCGGCCAGATCATCCCCTGGAACTTCCCGATCCTGATGGCCGTCTGGAAGTTGGCCCCGGCACTGGCGGCAGGCAACGCGATCGTGCTCAAGCCCGCCGAGCAGACGCCCGCGTCGATCCTCTACCTGTTCGAGGTCATCGGCGACCTGCTGCCCGCCGGTGTCGTCAACATCGTCAACGGCTTCGGCGTCGAGGCAGGCAAGCCGCTGGCGTCGAGCAACCGCATTTCCAAGATCGCGTTCACCGGCGAGACCACCACCGGCCGGCTGATCATGCAGTACGCGTCGCAGAACCTGATCCCCGTCACGCTCGAGCTGGGCGGCAAGAGCCCGAACATCTTCTTCAACGATGTGATGGCCGAGGCGGACAACTACCAGGACAAGGCGCTCGAGGGCTTCACGATGTTCGCCCTCAACCAGGGCGAGGTGTGCACCTGCCCGTCGCGCTCGCTGATCCAGGCGGACATCTACGATGAATTCCTGGCACTCGCCGCGATTCGCACGAAGGCCGTTCGTCAGGGCGATCCGCTGGACACCGAGACGATGATCGGCGCGCAGGCGTCCAACGATCAGCTCGAGAAGATCCTGTCCTACATCGAGATCGGCAAGAGCGAGGGCGCGCAGCTGGTCACCGGTGGTGAGCGCGCGGAGCTCGGCGGCGACCTCAACGGCGGGTACTACGTGGCGC
Organism: Mycobacterium sp. IDUB_1; assembly: GCF_055419625.1. NCBI lineage: Bacteria > Bacillati > Actinomycetota > Actinomycetes > Mycobacteriales > Mycobacteriaceae > Mycobacterium > Mycobacterium sp. IDUB_1. The sequence continues at coordinate 1,935,997 of NZ_JBVAYA010000001.1, forward strand.
CGACGATCTTCACCGGCCACAACAAGATGCGGCTGTTCCAGGAGGAGATCTTCGGTCCCGTCGTCGCGGTGACCTCGTTCAGCGATTACGACGAGGCCATCAGCATCGCCAACGACACGCTGTACGGGCTGGGTGCCGGGGTGTGGAGCCGTGACGGCAACACCGCCTACCGCGCGGGCCGCGACATCAAGGCCGGCCGCGTCTGGACCAACTGCTACCACCAGTACCCGGCGCATGCCGCATTCGGCGGGTACAAGCAGTCCGGCATCGGTCGGGAGAACCACAAGATGATGCTCGACCACTACCAGCAGACCAAGAACCTGCTGGTCAGCTACAGCGACAAGGCCCTCGGCTTTTTCTGAGCCGCCCCTACCGCCAGAAGACCCCGGCGCGGAGCGATCCGTGTCGGGGTTTTTCCGGTCATCTTTTATGGTCGGATAACCGACCTTTAAAGCTCCCGAAACATACGACAGATAGAAGTAGTGATCATGCCCTCGAGTCCGCGTCAGAGCGTCGCAGAAAACCGACAGACCGACGAATACCTGGCACGGCGCCAGCTGAAACAGGGAAGTGCAGGCTGGCTGCTGCTCGCCGGGCTCGGCGTCAGCTACGTCGTTTCCGGGGATTACTCCGGCTGGAACTTCGGCCTCGGCCACGGCGGCTTCGGCGGGCTGGCGATCGCCGCGGTCATCATCGCCGCGATGTACCTGGCTCTGGTGCTCGGCATGGCCGAGCTGTCGTCGGCGCTGCCCGCAGCGGGCGGCGGCTACACCTTCGCCCGGCGCGCGCTCGGTCCGTGGGGCGGTTTCGCCACCGGCACCGCCATCCTCATCGAGTACTCGATCGCCCCCGCGGCCATCGCCACGTTCATCGGCGCCTACGTGGAATCGTTGGGGCTCTTTGGTATTCAGAACGGCTGGTGGGTGTATCTGGTCGCCTACGCGGTCTTCATCGGAATCCACCTGTCGGGCGTCGGCGAGGCGCTCAAGGTGATGTTCGTGATCACCGCCATCGCCCTGGTCGGACTGGTGGTGTTCGCCATCGCCGCGGTCGGTAGCTTCGACGCGGCGAATCTCACCGACATCGCACCGACCGACGCCGCCGGCGCGTCGTCGCTGCTGCCCTACGGTTACCTCGGCATCTGGGCGGCGATCCCGTTCGCGATCTGGTTCTTCCTGGCCGTCGAAGGCGTACCGCTGGCCGCGGAGGAGACGGCCAACCCAGAGCGCAACGTGCCGCGCGGCATCATCGCGGCGATGGGCGTGCTGCTGGTGACGTGCGTCGGGGTCCTCGTGCTGGCCACCGGCGCCGGCGGTGCGGCCGCGATGTCGGAGTCCGGCAACCCACTGGTCGAGGCGCTCGGAAGCACCACCGCTGCCACCGTTGTCAACTACATCGGGCTGGCCGGGTTGGTCGCCAGTTTCTTCTCGATCATCTACGCCTACTCCCGGCAGCTGTTCGCGCTGTCGCGGGCCGGCTACCTGCCGACCGTGCTGTCGGTGACGAACTCGCGCAAGGCGCCGACGCTGGCGTTGATCGTGCCCGGCCTGATCGGCTTCGCGTTGTCGCTGACGGGCAAGGGTGATCTGCTGCTCAACATGGCGGTGTTCGGGGCTGCGGTGAGCTACGTGCTGATGATGGTCAGCCACATCGTGCTGCGACGACGCGAGCCGACCATGCCGCGGCCCTACCGCACGCCGGGCGGCGTGGCGACCACCGGATTCGCGTTGGTCATCGCCGCGTTGGCGGTGATCGCGACGTTCCTGGTCGACACCATCGCCGCGCTGTGCTGCCTCGCGGTGTTCGCCGCGTTCCTGCTGTATTTCGCGTTCGTCAGCCGGCACCGGCTGGTGGCCAACTCGCCCGACGAAGAGTTCGCGATGCTCGCACAGGCGGAAGGGGGTCTGACGTGAAGTTCCACCAGCAGATCTCGGGAACGACTTACAGCTTCGACGGGCTGGTCGACCTGATGGCCAAGGCCACCCCGCTGCGGTCCGGTGATCAGCTCGCCGGGTGCGCCGCCGACAGCGACGCCGAACGCGCGGCGGCGGCCTGGGCGTTGGCCGACCTCCCGCTGGACACCTTTCTCACCGAGCTCGTGGTGCCCTACGAGAGTGACGAAGTCACTCGGCTGATCATCGACGGCCATGACCGCCAAGCGTTTTCGGCGATCTCCCACCTCACGGTGGGCGGGCTGAGGGACTGGCTGCTCGACGCGGCCGCGCGCGACGACGGCGCGGCAGGGATCGCGGCGATCGCGCCCGGGCTGACTCCCGAGATGGTCGCGGCGGTCAGCAAGATCATGCGCAACCAGGACCTGATCGCCGTCGCGGCCGCCACCGAGGTCCGCGCCGCGTTCCGCACCACCGTCGGCGTCCCCGGCACGCTGGCCACCCGGCTGCAGCCCAACCACCCGACCGACGACCCGCGAGGCATCGCCGCCGCCGTCCTGGACGGGCTGCTGCTGGGCTGTGGCGACGCCGTCATCGGCATCAACCCGGCGACCGATTCGCCGCACGCCACCGCCGACCTGCTGCACCTGCTGGACTCGATCCGCGCCCGCTACGACATCCCCGTGCAGTCCTGTGTGCTCTCCCACGTGACCACGACGATCGGGCTGATCGAGCAGGGCGTGCCCGTCGACCTGGTGTTCCAGTCCATCGCGGGCACCGAGGGAGCCAACAGCGCATTCGGCGTCGATCTCGCGGTGCTGCGCGAAGGCAACGAGGCGGCCCGCTCGCTCGGGCGCGGCACCGTCGGCAACAACGTCATGTACCTGGAGACGGGGCAGGGGTCCGCGCTGAGCTCGGGCACCCATCTCGGCACCGGCGGCCGGCCCGTCGATCAGCAGACCCTGGAGGTGCGGGCCTATGCGGTGGCGCGCGACCTGCAGCCGCTGCTCGTCAACACCGTGGTGGGCTTCATCGGGCCGGAGTATCTCTACGACGGCAAGCAGATCGTGCGCGCCGGGCTGGAGGACCACTTCTGCGGCAAGCTGCTCGGCCTGCCGATGGGTGTCGACGTCTGCTACACCAACCACGCCGAGGCCGACCAGAACGACATGGACACGCTGCTCACGCTGCTCGCCGCGGCCGGGGTGGCGTTCGTCATCACCGTGCCCGGCGCCGACGACGTGATGCTCGGCTACCAGAGCCTGTCGTTCCACGACGTGCTGGTGACCCGCCGCACCATGGGGTTGCGGCCTGCGCCGGAGTTCGAGGCGTGGCTGCGCACGGTCGGCATGATGGACGACGCCGGCCGGGTGATCCCGCTGGACGTGACGCGTTCGCCGCTGCGCGCGCTGGCGGCGTCATGAGTTCGCCCATGACATCGGATCAGGTTGCCGCCCAAGCATTCTGGAACGAGTTGCGGAGCACGACGCAGGCGCGGATCGGGTTGGGGCGTGCGGGGAACGCGTTGCCCAGCCGGGATGTCCTCGAGCTCGCCGCGGCGCATGCCGCGGCTCGCGATGCTGTGCACCACCCGCTCGATGTCGACACTGTCGTCGCCCAGGTGCGCGACGTCGGCATCGGCGAGCCCGCGGTGGTGTCCAGCCGCGCCACCTCCCGGGCGGAGTATCTACGCCGGCCCGACCTCGGCCGTCTGCCCGCAGACGTCGCGCACGTGCCCCGCACAGGTGCCGACATCGGTGTCGTCCTCGCCGACGGCCTGTCCCCGACGGCGCTGGGGCTGCACGGACCGAAGCTGCTGGCCGCGCTCGTCGCGCAGCTCGCGCCGCAGCACACACTGGCGCCGCCGGTCATCGCGACGCAGGCCCGGGTGGCGCTGGGCGATCACATCGCTGTGGCCGCCGGGGTCCGTACGGTGCTGGTCATCATCGGGGAGCGGCCCGGCCTGAGCGTGGTGGACAGTCTGGGGATCTACCTGACGCATCTGCCGCGGGTCGGTGGCACTGACGCGGACCGCAACTGCATCTCGAACATCCACCCGCCCGGCGGGTTGGGGTACGCCGAGGCCGCGCGCATCGCCGCCGGCCTCGTCCGCGGCGCGGTCGAACTCGGCCGCTCCGGCGTCGACCTGAAGGACACCTCGCGGGCCCTCGGCGCGCCCGACACCAGCGCCCTGACCTGATGGGAGACACCATGTTCCGCCGCATCGGCAGGATCGCCCTGTCCGCCGCAGCCACCGCGACGCTGGCCTTCACGGGATCCGTCGCCGAGATCCCGCAGGCCTCCGCGGCGCCGGCCTGCCGGATGCTGGCCGCCGACCCCGGCTGGTACGGCGACAACCGCGCGCGCATCGACGCGATGATGGCCGAGCTGGGCACGTGCGGCGGATCGGGCGACGTGGCGGCCGGGGCCCCGTTGGCGCTGTTCGACTGGGACAACACCGTCGTCAAGAACGACATCGGGGACGCCACCTTCTTCTGGATGGTGCGCAACGGCAAGCTGCGCGCCCCCGCGGACTGGGCCACCACCAGCCCGTACCTCACCCCGGCCGCCGTCGGGGCGTTGTCACGGGCGTGCGCGGCCGGGGTCCCCGGTCAGACGTTGCCCACCGACACGGACGTGGCGTGCGCCGACGAGCTGGTGTCGATCTACGGCGACGCGGAGACCACCACGAAAGAACCGGCCTTCGCCGGCTTCGACGCGCGCCGGATGGAACCCGCGTACGCGTGGGCCGCGCAGCTGCTGGCGGGGTGGCCGGAGCCGGTGCTCGTCGGGTTCGCCGAGCAGGCCCGGCAGGAGAACCTGGCCGCGCCCGAGGACACCGAGCAGAAGGTGGGTAGCACCGAGCAGACGGGCTGGGTGCGCTACTACCCGCAGATGCGTGACCTCATCGGGGCGTTGCAGGCCAACGGTTTCGACGTGCGCATCATCTCGGCCTCAGCCGAGCCCGTGGTCCGGGTGTGGGCGGCCGATCTCGGCATCCCGGCCGACAAGGTGATGGGTGTGCGCACCGAGCGCGACGGCGATGTCGTCACCTCCCGGTTGGTGCCGTGTGGCGGATCGGTCTCCATCCCCTACATCGACGGCAAGCGCTGCCGCGTCAACGAGCAGGTCTTCGGCATCACAGGCCCGGCCGCCTACGACGTTGCCGCCCCGCCGCACCGGGCCGCGTTCGGGGCGGGGGACTCCGACACCGACGTCAGCTTCCTCTCCGACGCGACCGCCCTGCGCCTGGCGATCAACCGCAACAAGACCGAGCTGATGTGCCGGGCCTACGACGACGCCGACAGTCGCTGGATCGTCAACCCGATGTTCATCGAGCCCGAGGGTCAGGCCGAGCCCTACGCCTGCGCCACCGAGGGCTACGTCGAACCCGGCGGCGGGGACGGGCCGCTGCATCGGGCAGACGGAAGTCTCGTCCCCGATCAGGTCGACCGGGTGTTCTGAGGTCGGACGGCGCTGGGGTGAGGGCCTAAGTCCCTGTCGTGCATCTCTTTCCCGCAGTGGGATGGAGTCATGACCGAGAACACGATGCGCGCCGCCGTTGTCCACCAGCTGGGTTCTCCGCTGACGATCGACGAACTCGACCTGCCCAAGCCCGACGACGGGCAGGCTCTGGTGAAGCTCGAGACATCCGGGGTCTGTCACACCGATCTGCATGCCGCACAGGGTGATTGGCCTGTGAAGCCGACGCCGCCGTTCGTTCCGGGCCATGAGGGGTACGGCACCGTGGTGGCGGTCGGCAACGGTGTGGACGACCTGAAGGTGGGGGACAAGGTCGGCAACGCGTGGCTGTGGTCGGCGTGCGGTCGCTGCGAGTACTGCCGCACCGGATGGGAGACGCTGTGCGAACACCAGCGCAACGGCGGCTACACAGTCGACGGCAGCTTCGGGTCCTACATGCTGGTCGACGCGGCGTACGCGGCGCGGATCCCCGACGGTGTCGACCCGGTGGAGGTGGCGCCGATCCTGTGTGCCGGCGTGACCGTCTACAAGGCGCTGAAGGTGACCGACACCAGGCCGGGGCAGTGGGTGGCGATCTCCGGGATCGGCGGGCTCGGACACGTCGCCGTGCAGTATGCGATCGCGATGGGGCTGCGGGTCGTCGCCATCGACGTCGACGACACCAAACTCGACCTGGCCACGCGGCTGGGCGCGGAGGTCGTCGTCAACGCCCGCACCGCCGATGTCGTCGCCGAGGTGCAGAAGGCCACCGGTGGCGCGCACGGCGTCCTGGTCACCGCGGTGCATCCGGAAGCGTTCGGTCAGGCGATCGGCCTGGCGCGCCGCGGGGGCACGATCGTGTTCGTCGGTCTGCCGCCCGGTGACTTTCCCGCGTCGATCTTCGACATCGTGCTCAAGGGGCTCACGATTCGGGGTTCCATCGTCGGAACGCGCCAGGACATGGTCGAGGCCATCGACTTCTTCGCCCGGGGTCTGATCCACCCGACCGTGCACACCGCGACGCTCGACGAGATCAACGACGTGTTCGCCCGCATGGAGCAGGGGCGCATCGACGGCCGGGTGGTCATCGACTACCGATGAGGGCGTTTTGACCTGCGGGGACACGCCCCGGTAGGCTGCCTCGTTGGCGTGCGCTGCGCTTGTCGTGTACCTCGGGTCTCCGTCGGTCGCCGAGGCAGGTGTGAGCGTGAATGCGAGAGCGTACGCCTGACCGGCACCCGGAACCCCCGGGATCCACCCGAGAGAGAAGCAGAGGTAGCGCTGTGTCTACGTACACGCCGAAGGCGGGTGACACCACACGTTCGTGGTACGTCATCGACGCCCAGGACGTGGTACTCGGCCGGCTCGCCGTCGAAGCAGCCAAGCTGCTGCGCGGCAAGCACAAGCCGACGTTCACGCCCAATGTCGACGGCGGTGACTTCGTCATCGTCATCAACGCCGACAAGGTCGCCATCAGCGGCGACAAACTGACCAAGAAGTTCGCCTACCGGCACTCGGGGTATCCCGGCGGCCTGCGCAAGCGCGCCATCGGCGAACTGCTGCTCAAGCACCCCACCCGGGTCGTGGAGAACGCGATCGTCGGCATGCTGCCGCACACCAAGCTCAGCCGTCAGGTGCAGAAGAAGCTGAAGGTGTACGCCGGCCCGAACCATCCGCACGCCGCGCAGCAGCCGATTCCGTTCGAGATCAAGCAGGTGGCCCAGTGACCGAACCCGAGTACACGACCGAGACCGTCGAGCCCGTGGAAGCCTCAGGCACCGAGACCTCCGTCGAGTCCGAGGCCGCTCCGCGCGAGCCCGTCGTCATCGACCGTCCGATCCAGACCGTCGGCCGCCGCAAGGAAGCGGTCGTCCGCGTCCGCCTGGTGCCCGGCACCGGCCAGTTCCACCTGGACGGCCGCACGCTGGAGAACTACTTCCCGAACAAGGTGCACCAGCAGCTCATCAAGGCGCCGCTGGTGACCGTCGACCGGGTGGAGCACTTCGACATCTACGCCCACCTCGATGGTGGAGGCCCCTCGGGCCAGGCCGGCGCGCTGCGTCTGGCCATCGCCCGGGCGCTCATCATCGTTCAGCCCGAGGATCGTCCCGCGCTCAAGAAGGCCGGCTTCCTCACCCGTGACCCGCGCGCCATCGAGCGCAAGAAGTACGGTCTGAAGAAGGCCCGCAAGGCGCCTCAGTACAGCAAGCGCTGATCAGTCCGTTCACAGACGCCCGGTTGCTCTTCGGAGCGGCCGGGCGTCTGTCTTTGTCCTGTGAGCGATACCCGGGCATTAGGGTGCTCGAAGACTCGTGTGAGAGGTTGTCACCATGGCTCGACTGTTCGGCACCGATGGAGTGCGCGGCGTCGCCAATCAGGATCTGACGGCCGAGCTGGCGCTGGCGCTGGGGGCGGCGGCGGCCCGTCGGTTGACCAGAACGGGCTCCGCCGGCCGGCGGCTGGCCGTGGTGGGCCGCGATCCCCGCGCCAGCGGCGAGATGCTCGAGGCGGCGGTGATCGCCGGCGTGACCAGCGAGGGTGTCGACGCGCTTCGCGTCGGCGTGCTGCCGACCCCCGCGGTCGCCTACCTGACCCGTGCCTATGACGCCGACTTCGGCGTGATGATCTCCGCCTCCCACAATCCGATGCCCGACAACGGCATCAAGATCTTCGGTCCCGGTGGTCACAAACTCGACGACGACGCCGAGGACCGCATCGAGGAACTGGTCCGTCAGGGTCCCGGCGACCGGCCCACCGGGGCCGGGGTCGGCCGCGTGCTCGACGCCCAGGATGCTCTCGAGCGCTACGTGGGGCATGTCGAGACGGCGGCGCGGACCCGACTCGACGGACTGACCGTGGTCGTCGACTGTGCGCACGGGGCGGCTTCGGTCGCCGCCCCGCTCGCCTACCGCGCCGCGGGCGCGAACGTGATCCCGATCCATGCCGACCCTGACGGGTTGAACATCAACGACGGCTGCGGCAGCACCCACATGGATTCGTTGCGCTCAGCCGTGGTGTCCTACGGCGCGGATGTGGGTCTGGCCCACGACGGTGACGCTGATCGTTGCCTGGCCGTCGACGCGCACGGGCGTGTCATCGACGGTGACGCGATCATGGTGGTGCTGGCGCTGGCCATGCAGGAGTCGGCCGAGCTGACACGCAACACGCTGGTCGCGACGGTCATGAGCAACATGGGCCTGCACCTGGCGATGCGCGAGGCCGGCATCGAGGTGCGCACCACCGGGGTGGGAGACCGGTACGTCCTCGAGGAACTCCGCGCCGGGGCGTACGCCCTGGGCGGGGAGCAGTCCGGGCACGTCGTGCTTCCGGCGTTCGGGACCACAGGAGACGGCATCGTGACCGGGCTGCTGCTGATGGCCCGGATGGCGCAGACCGGCCGCACCCTGGCCGACCTCGCGGCGCCGATGCAGACGCTGCCGCAGGTGCTGATCAACGTGGCCGTGGCCGACAAGGCGACGGTCGCCGATGCGCCCTCGGTGCGCGACACCGTCGCCGAGGTCGAGGCCGAGCTCGGCGACACCGGTCGAATCCTCCTTCGCCCCTCGGGAACCGAGCAGGTGGTGCGGGTGATGGTGGAAGCCGCCGACGAAGACACCGCACGCCAGCTCGCGGCGAAGGTCGCGCAGTCGGTCAGCGCGGAGTCGTAACGGTCGTCGATCGGCGGGGAACCGTGGCGTCGCCCCGTGCGTCCAATGAAGTATGGGGAGTACAGGCGTCGACGTGGGTGCGCTGCGCGCCGTCGCGAGGGAGTACGAGCGAGCCGGTGAGATCATCGGTCGAGCTGTGGGAGAACATCTGTCTCACGTGACCTTTGGTGGGTCGACGGCCGGGCGGGCATATGTCGCCCACGGTGAGTCATTGCAGTCCGCGCTGCGCGACCTGACGACCTCGGTGTCGTCGTGGTCCCGGGCGGCCGGTGAGATCGCGGCGGCCATGGAGGTCTCGGTCGAGAGGTACGTCGAGGCCGACGAGCGCGCGGCCGGACGGGTGGGGTAGTGGCCGAGACGTTCGACGTGTCCGGCCGGTTGGCGCAGGGCCTACCCTCGGTCGAGGCGATGTCGGCGTACGTGTGGGCGTCCCACCAGGTGGGGTTCACCGACTCCGATCTGACGCTGCATCCAGCGCAGGTGCGTGACTGGTACGGCACCGAAGAGGGCATGGATCTCGTTGTCCTGCAACGCGATTGTGCCTCTGTCGACGCGGCGGTGCGGGCGACGCGGGAGGCGCTGGCCATCCAGGATGATCAGGCCGGCGTGCTGGCGGGTGCCTGGCAGGGGTCGGGTGCGCAGGCGGCGCAGGAGTACCTTCACCGCCACGATGCGGCGTCAGCGGTGGTCGCCGACGCTTTGGCCTCTGCCGCAGCGGCGTTGCGCCGCACGCTCGAGGAACTCTGGCGCGCGGTCGATTCCAAGGTCGAGACCACCATCGCTGTCGAATCCGACGTCGGTGCGGCACGCGAGCAGTGGCTGGCCGCCGCCACGACCGTCACCTCGGGTGTGGGGGATCGAGTCGCTGCCGCCGAGCTGGTCGACGCCGAAGTCAAGCCGTTCGTGCAGAACCGAATCGGGGCGGAATGGCTGACGGCCGTGCAAGGCGCGGGTGCCGCCGTCGCCGAGGCGTATCGCACCGCCACCGCCGAGATCAGCGCACGCCCGCTCGCTGAATTCGAGATCCCGGGTGCGCTCGGGCCGAGTGCGCCGGCGCCGTCGTTCTCAGCTGCAGCGCCCACCGCGCCCACCGCGCCCGCGGCGCCCACCGCGCCCGCGGCGCCCACCGCGCCCGCCGCGCCCGCACCGACGGCGCCGGCGGCCTGGACAGCGCCACCCGCAGCGCCCGCGCAACCAGCAGCGTCGGCGCCACCGGCATTCGCATCGCCGCCCGCCCCGGCGCCCGTTGCACCGGCCGCGGCGCCGCTGCCAGATATGGGTGGGGGCGGGGCAGCGATGCCGGCGGTGGGGCAGCGTTTTGCCGACGCGTTGAGCGGGCTGCTGGGCGGTAGCGCATCCGACCCTGCGATCAATCCCCTCGACGACCTCGAGCCACCCGAGCCGCCTGAACCCGACGACGAGGACCACGAACTCGAGGAGGAGGAGCCCGAGGACGACGAATCCGAGGAAGAGGAGCCCGCCGCAGAAGATCCGGCCCAAGGCGAGCCCGCCGCGGACGAGCCAGTCGCCGAACCGATCCCGGCGGAACCGGAGCCCGAGGCCGTCGCACCACCGGCGCCCACGCCACCGCCGCCACCTGCCGAACCGCTGGCCCCACCGCCGGTCGAGGAGCGCACGCCCTGCGAGATCGCCGCCGACGAGGTCCCGCAGGTCGGCCCGCCGCCTGTTACCGAGCCAGGTGGCGGCTGATCACCAGGCGCTGAATCTGGTTGGTGCCCTCGAAGATCTGCGTGATCTTCGCTTCGCGCATGAACCGCTCGACCCGATAGTCGCGTGTGTAGCCGGCACCGCCGAACACCTGCACGGCATCGGTGGTGACCTTCATCGCCGCGTCGGTGGCGGCCAGCTTGGCGACCGACGCCTGTCGCGAATAGGCCAGCCCGGCGTCGCGGCGTCGAGCCGCATCGATGTAGGTGGCTCGCGCGGAGTCGACCGCGGCGGCCATGTCGGCCAGCAGGAACGCGAGTCCCTGGTGGTCGATGATCTTGCGGCCGAACGTCGTTCGCTCCTGGCTGTAGCCGACCGCCGCATCGAGTGCCGCCTGCGCCAGCCCGACGGCTACGGCCGCGATGCCGAGTCGCCCGGCATCCAGTGCGCTGAACGCGATCTGCAGACCCTGGCCTTCGGCGCCGATCCGTCGCTGCGCATCGACGAACGCCCCGTCGTAGTAGGCCGCGGTGGTGGGTACTGCGTGCAGGCCCATCTTCTCCTCGGGTCGGCCGAAGGTCAGGCCGTCGAGGTCGCCAGGCACCAGGAAGCACGAGATCCCCTGCGAGCCTTCGCCGGTGCGAGCGAACAGCGTGTAGAAGTCGGCGACTCCGCCGTGGGTGATCCACGCCTTCTCGCCGGTGATGCGGTAGCCGCCGTCCGCAGCGGCTGCCCGACAGGTGAGCGCGGCGGCGTCCGAGCCCGCCTGCGGTTCGGAGAGGCTGTACGCGCCGATGAGCGAACCGCCGAGCATGTCAGGTAGCCACCGCGATCGCTGCTCGTCGGTGCCGAAGGTCATCAGAGGATGGCAGGACAGACCGTGCACGCTGACCGCGACAGCCACTGTCGCCCACCGCGCCGCGAGTTCTTCGAGCACCTGCAGGTAGACCTCGTAGGGCTGACCGCCGCCGCCCCACTCCTCGGGGTACGGCAGGCTCAGCAGCCCCGCTTCCCCGAGCGTCGCGAACACGCCGTCGGGGTAGGTCTCGTCCTTCTCGTGCTTGTCGACGACCGGGTCGAGCACCTTGTCGGCGATGGTCCGGGCGAGCTCGATGAGTTCGTGCGCCTCGTCGGTGGGCAGCAGGCGATCCACAGGCATACGTCGAACAGTACTACAGGACACTCTGCAGTACTATTGACCTGTGACCACGCCTGCATTCGCCACCCGGCGGCGCACCGAGCTCTTCGATGCGCTGGTCGGTCTGTTCTTGGCGGAGGGTTTCGCGCATCTGACGCTCGATGAGATCGCGACGCGGCTGCGATGCTCCAAGTCCACGCTCTACACCCTGGCGGCGAGCAAGGAGCAGCTGGTCACGGCTGCCACCGTGCATTTCTTCCGCACGGCGACCGAATCGGTGGAACACCGTGTCGCCGCCGCGGACGGCGCTCGCGAGCGCGTGACCGCCTATCTGCAGGCGGTGGGCGAGGAACTGGATCCGGCGTCGGATCGGTTCATGGCCGATCTCGACGCGTTCGCCCCGGCGCGGGCCATCTACGAGCAGAACATCCGCATCGCGGCACAGCGGGTCCAGGAGCTGATCGCGGCCGGGGTGGCGGCCGGCGAGTTCCGCGACGTGCATGCCGCGTTCGCCGCCGAACTCGTCGCGACGATGATGGTGGGCATCCAGCAGCGGGCGGTGCGCGAGCGCACCGGGCTCGACGACGCGGCGGCCTACCGGGAGTTGGCGGCGATCCTCACCGGCGGGATCCAGGCGTGACTCAGATCGTGGTGACGTAACCCCCGTCGATGCGGACGTCGGCGCCGGTGATGTTGGTGGCGCGATCACCGGCCAGGAACACGGTGAGGTCTGCCACCTCCTGCGGGGTGGTGAATCGTCCTGTGGCTGCGCCTGCGGCGACCGCGTCCACCACCTGATCGGCGGAACCGCCACTGGCGGAAGCGAATTGGGCGGCGACGCCGTCGTCGGCCAGCCACAGGTCGGTGGCGACCGGCCCGGGGCTGATGGTGTTGACGCGAATGCCCTTGGGCCCGAACTCTTTCGACAGGCTCTTCGCGTAGTTGGCCATCGCCGCCTTGGTGGCGCTGTAGTCGATGATGTTCCATTCGGGCAGCGTCGCGTTGACCGAGCCGATCATCACGATCGCGCCACCACCGCGCGCCAGCAGAAGGGGGATGGCTTCGCGCGTCGTGCGGACGGCCGACAGGAAGTTCAGCGACCAGGCGGCGGTCCAGTCGTCGTCGGTGACGGACTGCGAACCGGCGAATCGCGGGGTGACGGCCCCGGCGTTGTTGACCAGGATGTCGACACCCCCGCGTTCCGCGGCAGCGGCGACGAGGGTCTTCGGGCCGTCCGCGGTGGACAGATCCGCGGCGACGAACCTCGCCACGCCTGCCGCTTCGAGCGCTTCGAGTCCGGGACTGTTCGTGCGGGCACCTGCGACGACGAAGGCGCCGGCGCCGGTGAGTCCCTCGCTGATGGCGAGTCCGATGCCCTTGCTCGCTCCGGTGACGACGGCGATCTTGTCGGTCAGGTCGATGCGCATGCCGGGCACTCTGCCAGAGCGCGGTCAGTTGGCCAGGTCGAACGCCTTCAGAACTTTCGTCGGGGTGACGCGGACCAACAGTTCGCCCGGTACACCGTTGCGTCGGCCGAACTCCTCGGCGCGGTCGGCGCCCATGTACCGGCCACCGATTCGGGTCGCGAAGGCGCGCACCTCGTCGAGGTCCTCGCTGGTTGCGGCGGTGCCTTGCACCTGGACGAAAGAGAACGGGGGTCGATCGTCGTCGCAGCAGATCACCACGCGGGGGTCGCGCGCCAGAGCGCGGCCTTTGGCGGTGTCCTTGCCGGTGTTGAAGACGAGTTGCCCGTCGTCGACGACGAACCACACCGGCGCGACCAGCGGCCGGCCATCGGCAGCGACGTACCCCAGTTTCGCGGTACGGGTGCCGTCGGACAGGAACGCGATGACGTCGTCGGTGAGTTCGGTCATAGCAGCGACTGTAATTGCTCCACGAAGGCCACGGACTCGCGTCGATCACCGGAGAGTGGATGCACCAGCAGCGTGGTGACGCCGGCCTCGGCGAACGCCGCGATCCGCTCGGCCACGAAGCCGCGCGGTCCCACCAGCGACACCTTGCGCACCAGCTCGTCGGGCACCGCGTCGATCGCCTCGGCCTTCTTGCCGGCCAGGTAAAGATCCTGGATGTGATCGGCCACCTCACCGAAGCCGTAGCGCGTCGCGAGGTTGTGATAGAAGTTCTTGCCGCGTGCGCCCATCCCGCCGATGTAGAGCGCCAATTGTGGCTTGGCCCAAGCCAATCGGTCCTCGACGTCGTCACCGATCGCCAGGCTGGCACTGACCATCACGTCGAGCGGACCCAGTTCCGGATCGCGCCGTGTCGCGCCGGCCCGCAGTGCCTCACCCCAGACGTCGTCGGCCTTCTCCGGATAGAAGAAGACCGGCTGCCAGCCTTCCGCGATCTCCGCGGTCAGCTCCACGTTCTTCGGACCAAGTGCTGCGATGGTGATCGGAATGCGTTCACGCACAGGCTGATTGATGATCTTCAGCGGTTTGCCCAACCCGGTGCCGCGGTCTGCCGGCAGGGGGATCTGGTAGTGCTTGCCCTCGTAGGTGAGGCGCTCGCGGCGCCACACCTGCCGGCAGATCTCGACGACCTCGCGGGTGCGTCCGAGCGGCGCGTCGAATGGCACGCCGTGGAATCCTTCGACCACCTGGGGGCCCGAGGTGCCCAGGCCGAGGCGGAACCTGCCGTCGGAGACGTAGTCCAGGCCGGCGGCTGTCATCGCCATCAGGGCCGGGGTACGGGTGTAGATCGGCACCACGCCGGTACCGAGCTCGATCCGCGACGTGCGCGCGGCGAGGAAACCCAGTTGGCTGATCGCGTCGTAGGAGTAGGCCTCGGGCACGAGCGCGATGCCGATACCGATCTTCTCGAGTTCGACGACCTCGTCGACCGCCTCGAGGAACCCACCCGCGTAGTTGAGAAAGATGCCCGTGCGCATGGCCTAGATACTCACATGCTCACGGCTTGAGGAGCGCAACCACCTTGTTCTCCAGATCCACTGGATCGTCGGAGAACGGGTCCATGATCTCGGTCTTCGGCAGCGCGCCCTCGGGATCGGCGAAGGCCTTGTACGGCCCCTTGTCCTTCTCGTTGGCCAACATGTGCAGGAGATAACCCGTCATCAGGGCCCGAACGATCCGCTGGGTGCCCTTGTCGGCGCCCGGCAACCCGACGGCGGTCGCGAGGCGTCTGCCCTCGACCAGCCCGCCGGCCTTCGTCTTCGACGTGGACCGCAGCGTCGCCGGCTTCCAGGCGCGGGCCAGCTCGACAGCATTGGAGCGCAGGGTCATCGGGTCGCCAGGATCGGCGAGGATCAGCCCAGGCACCTTCAGTCCCGCGGCGGGCTTCTCGGCGGGTGGGCTGCTGATCAGGGGATACGCGGCGACGACGGCCTTGAGCTTCGTCGGCATCCCCGCCGCGGCGAACACCGCGGCCGATGCGCCGAACCCGTGGCCGGCGACGCCGAGTTTGCCCGGATGCACGCTGATGTCGCCGCCCCCCAGCCGCACGCCGGCGATGATGTCCAGCGTGGTGCCGAGGTCGTAGGCCAGGCTGAGCACCGACGGCGCCAGCGACGTCTCGGTGTTGGGTGCGGCCGCGACGATGCCCCACGAAGCGAGGTGCTCCAGTGTTCCGCGGTAGCGATGGGCAGATGTGATCCAGTCGTGGCCGAACGCCACGCCGGGTAGGTTCGTGCCACTCGCCGGCGTGTAGACGATGCCGGGCAGACCGGCAAAGGCCAGGTCACCGCACAGAACCTTGTGCGGCCCGCGGCGGGTCAACGCGGTGAAGAGCTTCTTCGTGCTGGCCACCCGACGACCGTATCCCACCCGGCGGTCCGCGTCGTCTGCCGTACCCTGGTTGGCTATGTGCGGAATCGTCGGCTACGTGGGGCAACGTCCCGCCTGCGGCATCGTCGTCGACGCGCTGCGCCGGATGGAGTACCGCGGGTACGACTCCTCTGGAGTGGCGTTGCTCGACGGACGCGGCGGGATGACCGTGCAGCGCAAGGCGGGCCGGCTCGCCAATCTGGAGGCCGCGCTCGACGAGCAGGGCAGCGACGATCTGGTCGGCTCGACGGGGCTGGGGCACACCCGCTGGGCCACGCACGGCCGGCCGACGGACCGCAACGCCCACCCGCACCTCGACGCCCGCGGCAAGGTCGCAGTCGTGCACAACGGCATCATCGAGAACTTCGCCGCGCTGCGCGCCGAGTTGGAGGCTGCCGGGGTCGAGTTCGCCAGCGACACCGACACCGAGGTGACGGTGCATCTGGTGGCGCGCGAGTACGAGTCGGGCTCCCAGGCCGGTGATTTCCCGGCGTCGGTGCTGGCCGTGCTGCGCCGGTTGGAGGGCCACTTCACGTTGGTGTTCGCCCACGCCGACGATCCGGGCACGATCGTGGCGGCCCGCCGGTCCACGCCGTTGGTGGTCGGGGTCGGCGACGGGGAGATGTTCGTCGGCTCCGATGTCGCGGCGTTCATCGAGCACACCCGCGATGCGGTCGAGCTGGGGCAGGACCAGGCCGTCGTGGTGACCGCGGACGGGTACCGGATCACCGACTTCGAGGGCCGCGACACCCAGGATTACCGGGCCTTCCACATCGACTGGGACACCTCGGCCGCCGAGAAGGGCGGCTACGACTACTTCATGCTCAAGGAGATCGCCGAGCAGCCCGCCGCGGTGTCGGACACGCTGCTGGGCCATTTCGCCGACAACCGCATCGTGCTCGACGAGCAGCGCCTCTCCGATCAGGAGCTGCGCGACGTCGACAAGGTGTTCGTGGTGGCCTGCGGCACCGCTTACCACTCCGGGCTGCTGGCGAAGTACGCGATCGAGCACTGGACCCGGCTACCCGTCGAGGTCGAGCTGGCCAGCGAGTTCCGCTACCGCGATCCGGTGCTCGACAGCCATACCCTCGTCGTGGCGATCTCACAGTCCGGGGAGACCGCCGACACGCTCGAGGCCGTGCGCCACGCCAAGGACCAGAAGGCCAAGGTGCTCGCGGTGTGCAACACCAACGGCAGCCAGATCCCGCGTGAGTGCGACGCGGTGCTCTACACCCGCGCAGGCCCGGAGGTCGGCGTCGCCTCGACCAAGACGTTCCTGGCCCAGATCGCGGCCAACTACCTCGTGGGCCTCGCGCTGGCCCAGGCCCGCGGCACCAAGTATCCCGACGAGGTGGCCCGCGAGTACCGCGACCTGGAGGCCATGCCCGAACTGATCTCGCGGGTGCTGGCCACCAGTGCCCCGGTCACGGCGCTGGCCACCCAGTTCGCGTCGGCGCAGACGGTGCTGTTCCTGGGCCGCCACGTCGGCTACCCGGTGGCGCTCGAGGGTGCGCTCAAACTCAAAGAGCTGGCCTACATGCACGCCGAGGGGTTCGCCGCCGGCGAGCTCAAGCACGGGCCGATCGCGCTGATCGAGGACGATCTGCCGGTCATCGTGGTGATGCCCTCGCCGAAGAACGCGGCCACGCTGCACGCCAAGCTGTTGTCCAACATCCGGGAGATCCAGGCGCGCGGCGCGATCACGATCGTCATCGCCGAGGAGGGCGACGACACCGTGGCGCCGTACGCCGACCATCTCATCGAGATCCCGGCCGTCTCCACGCTGATGCAACCGCTGCTGTCCACGATCCCGATGCAGCTGTTCTCCGCCGGAGTGGCCCAGGCTCGCGGCTACGACGTCGACAAGCCCCGCAACCTCGCCAAGTCGGTTACCGTCGAGTAACCTTCTGACCAGCACGATTGTGACTCTTCCGTCAATTTAAGGAAGAATTAAGGCCACTCTGTTAACGCTGCCCTCCCCGGGGCCGATAAACGAGTAACAGCCGTTCTGCAAGCAGCGGCCGCCGGTGCCACGCGCCCGGTGTACGACGGAATTCCCCGTCACTGCGGCCCACTGCCGCACGAAACACGGACACGCACGGTCGCCATGGCTGTGCCTGGTGTCTGTCCGACCCTCGGGGGCACATGATGAACGTGCACGAACAACACCGCGGCCGCTTCGTGGTCCGTCCGCAGCGCGACGGCGCGACGGTGGTGCTGCACGTCGAGGGTGATCTCGACGTACTGACCGCTCCCACGTTGGGCACGCATCTCGACGTGGCACTGGCCGGCGACCTGACGATGCTGGTCGTCGACATCACGAAGGTGGGCTTCTTGTCGTCGGCGGGCATCAGCATGCTGGTCGAGACCCACCGTCTCACCGATCGCGCCGGCATCTCGCTGCGCGTCGTCGCCGACGGGCCGGCGACTGCCCGGCCGCTGCGCATGATGAACATCGACGAGATCATCGACCTCTATCCGACGCTGCCCGACGCGCTGAGCGGCACGAAAGCTCAGTAGTAGCAGCCCTATTGGCGGATCGTCTGCTGATACAGCGCGAGCTTCCAGCCGTCGCCGGTGCGGTGGTACACCGAGGACATGGCGCCGACGAACGGTTGGTCAGCGCCGTCTCGCCAGCCCGTCCCCATGTACACCAGCGCCGCGGCGTCGGGCGCAATCGTGATCACCCGGACGTCGTCGATCGCGTAACGCGCCCACGGCGGTGACTGGCCCAGCGCCGAGACCACCGTCGCCCGATCCATCACCGCGCCGTTGGCCAGCACCATCAGCGCGTCCTCGGTCATCACGTCGCCGTAGAAGCGGTCGCCGGTGCCCTCGCAGAGTGACCGCCAGCCGCCATGTTCGAGTGCGAGCAACTGCTCGCGCACAGAGGAATCAGTCATGGCGGGCGGGTACCCACGTACCGTTGTTCCGATGTGGCACTACTACTCCGCCCAGCAGATCCGCGACGCCGAAGCGCCACTGCTCGAGGCGCTGCCCGACGGTGTGCTGATGCGCAGGGCCGCGTTCGGTCTGGCCACCGCGATCATCCGCCAGCTGGGCACGGTGTCGGGCAAGACCGTCTGCGCCGTGGTCGGTTCCGGGGACAACGGCGGTGACGCGCTGTGGGCCGCCACGTTCCTGCGCCGTCGTGGCGCGGGTGTCTCAGCGGTCCTGCTCGACCCCTCGCGGGTCCATGCTGCGGCACTGGCCGCGTTTCGCAAGGCGGGCGGTCGGATCGTCGAAAAAGTACCGGCGGCAACTGATCTCGTGATCGACGGAGTGGTGGGCATTGGAGCCACCGGTCCGCTGCGGCCGGCCGCCGCGGACGTGTTCGCCGGAACCGACGCGCCTGTGGTCGCCGTCGACGTCCCCAGCGGGGTCGACGTCGCGACCGGTGCGGCTGACGGGCCGCATGTCAGCGCGACGGTGACGGTGACGTTCGGTGGCCTCAAGCCCGTGCACGCGCTCGGACCGTGCGGCCGTGTCGAACTCGTCGACATCGGTCTCGACCTGCCGCCCAGCGACATCCGGGGATTCGAGGCCGCCGATGTCGCTGCCCGCTGGCCGGTGCCCGGCCGCAGCGACGATAAGTACACCCAGGGTGTGACCGGCGTGATGGCCGGCTCCGCGACGTATCCGGGCGCGGCGATCCTGTGCACCGGCGCTGCCGTTGCCGCACACTCCGGCATGGTGCGTTACGCGGGAACCGCTGCAGCCGACGTGGTTTCGCATTGGCCCGAGGTGATCGCCACGAAGGATGTCCGACGCGCGGGGCGCGTGCAGGCATGGGTCGTCGGCCCGGGGCTGGGCACCGACTCCGACGGCGAGGCCGCGCTGGCCTTCGCGTTGGACACCGACCTGCCGGTCCTCGTCGACGCCGACGGCCTGACCATCCTTGCCGCCCATCCCGACCTGATCGACGGCCGAGACGCCCCGACAGTGTTGACCCCGCACGCCGGCGAGTTCGCCCGGCTGGCCGGCGGGCCGCCTGGGGAGGACCGCATCGCGGCCGCCCGCGGGCTCGCCGACCGGCTCGGCGCCACCGTCCTGCTCAAAGGCAACGTGACCGTTGTCGCGGAGCCGGGCGGCCCGGTGTACCTCAACGTGGCGGGTCAGGCGTGGGCTGCGACCGCCGGGTCGGGCGACGTGCTGTCCGGGGTCATCGGGGCGCTGCTCGCCGCCGGTCTGCCGCCCGCCGACGCCGCCGCGGCAGCGGCATTCGTGCACGCGCGCGCCGCCGACCTCGCGGCACACGATCCCGGACCGGCGCCGGCGCCGACGTCGGCCGCGCGCATCCTGGCGCATCTGCGAACGGCACTCGGCTCGATCCTCTAGAAAGGACCACATGCCCAACATGTCGCGCCACTCCTCGCTGACCCCCGCGTACTGCGGCCGCCTGTCCACCTCACCGATCCCGGCCCTACGCCTGCCCGACGAGTCGATGGAGCCCGACCAGACCTACCGCTTCATCCACGACGAGCTGATGCTCGACGGCAGCTCACGGCTCAACCTCGCCACGTTCGTCACCACGTGGATGGATCCCGAAGCCGGGCAGCTGATGTCGGAGACGTTCGACAAGAACATGATCGACAAGGACGAGTACCCGGTCACGGCCGCGATCGAGCAGCGCTGCGTGTGCATGGTGGCCGACCTGTTCCACGCCGAGAACCTGCGCGACGACGACCCGTCCAGCGCGATCGGTGTGTCGACGGTCGGCTCCAGCGAGGCGGTGATGCTCGCCGGCCTGGCGCTCAAGTGGCGGTGGCGGCAGAAGCTGGAGGCGGCAGGGCAGGACTGGAAGGGCCGCACACCGAATCTGGTGATGGGCTCCAACGTCCAGGTGGTGTGGGAGAAGTTCTGCCGCTACTTCGACGTCGAGGCGCGCTACCTTCCGATGGAGCACGGCCGCTACGTGATCACCCCGGAGCAGGTGCTCGACAACGTCGACGAGAACACGATCGGTGTCGTGGCGATCCTGGGCACCACGTTCACCGGCGAGCTGGAGCCCGTCGGCGACATCTGCGCCGCCCTGGACACACTCGCGTCCGACAAGGGACTCGACATCCCGGTGCACGTCGACGCGGCCAGCGGCGGCTTCGTGGTGCCGTTCGTGCACCCCGACCTGGTGTGGGACTTCCGGCTGCCGCGGGTGGTGTCGATCAACGTCAGCGGGCACAAGTACGGACTGACCTATCCCGGCATCGGGTTCGTGGTGTGGCGCAACGCCGACCACCTGCCCGAGGAACTCGTGTTCCGGGTCAACTACCTCGGCGGGGACATGCCGACGTTCACGCTGAACTTCTCCCGGCCCGGCAACCAGGTCGTCGGGCAGTACTACAACTTCCTGCGGCTGGGCCGCGACGGCTACACCACGGTGATGCACTGCCTGTCCGACACCGCGCAGTGGCTGGCGCGGGAGTTGGCGGGGATGGATGTCTTCGAGGTCATCTCTGACGGATCGGCGATCCCCGTCGTGGCGTTCACCCTGGTCGAAGGCACCAAATACACGGTGTTCGACGTGTCGGCGCTGCTGCGCAGCTACGGCTGGCAGGTACCGGCCTACACGATGCCCGACAACGCCACCGACGTCGCGGTGCTGCGCATCGTGGTGCGGGAGGGCTTCTCGGCGAACCTGGCCCGCGCGCTGCGCGACGACATTGTCGAGGTGCTCGGCAAGCTCGACAAGACCGGGGTGGGCGGGTTCTCGGACGAGGCGCACTTCGCCCACTGACCCGCGTCCGACGGCGGCCTGGGACAATCGGGGGCGGTGATCAACGCACTGAACACGACCCAGCACACGACCCAGCACGTGCCGACGGCGACTGTCGATCTCGACGCCATCGCGCACAACATCTCCGTGCTGCGCGAACGCGCAGGCACGGCCGCAGTCATGGCCGTCGTCAAGGCTGACGGCTACGGCCACGGCGCCACCGCCGTCGGGCGGGCGGCGCTGGCCGCGGGCGCAGCCCAGCTGGGCGTCGCGACCGTCGACGAGGCGCTGGCCCTGCGTCGCGACGGCATCACGGCGCCGGTGCTCGCCTGGCTGCACTCGCCCGGCATGGACTTCGCGCCGGCACTGTCGGCCGACGTCGAGGTCGCGGTCTCGTCGGTGCGGCAGGTCGAGGAGGTGCTGTCGGCGACCCGGCGGACCGGTCGCGCCGCGACCGTGACGATCAAGGCCGACACCGGGCTGAGCCGCAACGGTGTCGCGGCGGCCGACTATCCGGCCGTTGTCACCGCACTGCGCAATGCCGCCTCCGACGGCGCGGTGCGGGTACGCGGTCTGATGTCACACCTCGCCCACGGCGACAACCCCGGCCACCCGTTCAACAGCGTGCAGGCGCAGCGGCTCACCGACATGGCTTTGGCGGCGCGCGAGGCCGGGGTGCAGTTCGAGGTCGTGCACCTGAGCAACTCCCCGGCGGCGCTGACGCGGCCCGATCTGGCCTTCGACATGGTCCGGCCGGGCATCGCGGTCTACGGCCAGACACCGATCCCGGAGCGGGGCGACATGGGGCTGCGGCCGGCGATGACGCTGACGTGCCCGGTCGCCATGGTGCGCTCTGTACGCGCCGGTGACGGTGTCTCCTACGGCCACACGTGGATCGCCGAGGCCGATACGACGGTCGCGCTGATCCCCGCCGGATACGCCGACGGGGTGTTCCGCCTGCTGAGCAACAAGATCTCCGTGCAGATCAACGGCCGTCGCTACCCGAACGTGGGGCGCATCTGCATGGATCAGTTCGTGGTGGACCTGGGGCCGGGGCCGGTCGGCGTGACCGAGGGCGACGAGGCGATCCTGTTCGGTCCGGGCACCCAAGGTGAGCCGACGGCGCAAGACTGGGCGGACCTGCTGAGCACCATCAACTACGAGGTGGTCACCAGCCCGCGCGGCCGGATCACCCGGGCCTACCGGGGCGGTGCACGTTGAGCCCCCGTGCCGGGTGGCTGGCGGGAGCGGCGGGGATCGTCGCGGTCGGCTCGGCGGCGGGAGTCACCGCGGCGCGCTCGCTGCGCCGCCGGGTGACGGACGACGATCCGTACCGGGACGAGGATTTCGAACTGCTCGACGCCGACCGCAGCACGGTCGTCACCACCCCGGACGGGGTACCGCTGGCGGTGCGTGAGGTCGGGCCGACAGATGCGCCACTGACGGTCGTGTTCGCGCACGGCTTCTGTCTTCGCATGGGCTCCTTCCACTTTCAGCGGGCCCGTCTGAGCGAGCAGTGGGGCGCGCAGGTGCGCATGGTGTTCTACGACCAGCGAGGCCACGGACAATCCGGCGAGGCGCCGCCGGACACCTACACGGTCGAACAGCTGGGCCAGGACCTCGAGAGCGTGCTGGCGGTCATGGCACCGCGCGGGCCTGTGGTGCTCGTCGGGCACTCGATGGGCGGGATGACGGTGCTCTCCCACGCCCGCCAGTACCCGCAGCGTTACCCGAGCCGTATCGTCGGCGCGGCGATCATCGCCTCCGCCGCCAAAGGGGTGTCACGATCGCCCCTCGGTGAGATCCTGAAAAACCCTGCGCTGGAGGCGGTTCAGTTTGCCGCCCGCTATGCACCCAAGACAGTGCACCGCTTCCGTGGCAGCGCACGGTCGGTCATCGGGCCGATCCTGCGGGCGGCGTCATACGGTGACGAGAAGATCAGCCCCAGCGTGGCGGCGTTCTCCGAGAGGATGATGCACGACACCGCGATCACCACGCTCGTCGAATTCCTGCACGCGCTGGAAGTGCACGACGAGACTGCGGGCCTGGAGACGCTGCGGAAGGTGCCGACGCTGATCGCGTGCGGAGACCGGGATCTGTTGACGCCTGCCGAGTCGTCGCGGGAGATGGCGGAGGCGCTGCCGAAGTCGGAATTGGTGATCGTCGGTGGCGCAGGACATCTGGTGCAGTTGGAGCAGCCCGAGATCATCGACGAGGCCCTGGTGAGGTTGGTCGAGAGGTCGACACCGTCAAAGCTGGTGGCGATCACCCGTCGGGTGCGCGATCGGGTGCGCAGCAATGGCTGACTCGGGGGTACAGCAACTGGCCAGCGCGCAGGACACGCTGGCATTTGGTGTAGAACTGGGGCGTGGGCTGCGCGCAGGCGACCTGGTGGTGCTCTCAGGTCCGCTCGGTGCGGGAAAGACAGTGCTGGCCAAGGGAATCGCCGAGGGTATGGACGTCGAGGGTCCGGTGTTGTCGCCGACGTTCGTGCTGGCTCGGGTGCACCGGCCGCGTCGGCCGGGGGCGGCGGCGATGGTGCACGTCGATCTGTACCGGTTGCTGGACGAGAGCTCGGTGGATCTGCTCGCCGAACTCGATTCGCTGGACCTCGACACCGATCTCGACGACGCGGTCGTCGTCGTGGAATGGGGCGAAGGGGTGGCCGAGCGGTTGTCGGAGCGGCACCTCGACATTCGGCTCGAGCGAACCTCGGACAGTGACGAGCGCACTGCCATCTGGCAGTGGTGCACGCCATGAGCAGGCTGGTGCTCGCCGTCGACACAGCCACCCCCGCGGTGACGGCGGGAGTGGTGCGGCTTGGCGCCGGAATCGAGGTGCTCGCCGAACGTGTGACGGTCGACCCCCGCGCGCATGCAGAAACGTTGACGCCCAACATCGTCGGGGCACTGGCGGACGCCGCCGTCGAGGTGAGCGCACTGGATGCCGTGGTGGTCGGGTGCGGGCCGGGACCGTTCACGGGGTTGCGAGTGGGTATGGCGACCGCGGCGGCGTTCGGCCATGCGCTCGGCGTCGTCGTGCACGGAGTGTGCAGCCTGGATGCCATCGCCGCGGGAACGACGGGGGAGGTGCTCGTCGTCACGGATGCGCGCCGACGTGAGGTGTACTGGGCGCGGTATCGCGACGGGGTGCGGATGGACGGTCCCGCGGTCAACGCTGCGGCCGACGTGCCGGCCGACGCGGCTGCGGTGGCCGGTTCACCCGAGCACGCGGCGCTGTTCGAGCTCCCGAGGCTCGCGCCGGTGTCGCCGTCGGTGGCGGGTCTGGTTGCGGCGGTGGCGGATTGGGACGCGGAGCCGGAGCCGCTGGTGCCGCTGTATCTGCGCAGACCCGATGCGAAACCGTCGGCGGTGAAGCGATGAACGTGCAGTACGCGACGCTGATGGCCGCGGACGCGGCGCGGTGCGCGGAACTCGAGGCGCAGGTGTTCGACGGGGACGATCCGTGGCCCGAACGCGCCTTTCTGGCCGAGATCGCGGCCAAGCACAACCATTACGTGGCGGCGCGGGCCGACGACAAGCTGGTGGGATATGCAGGCATCGCGCGGCTGGGGCGCTGCAAGCCGTTCGAGTACGAGGTGCACACCATCGCCGTCGATCCCACCTATCAGGGCCAGGGCATCGGCAGGGAGATGTTGCGCAGGCTGGTCGAGTACGCCGATGGAGGGGCGATCTTCCTGGAGGTGCGCACCGACAACGAAGCCGCGATCAAGCTCTACGAGAGCGAGGGATTCGCGAGGATCGGGCTGCGCAAGCGGTACTACCGCGTCAGCGGCGCCGACGCCTATTCGATGAAGCGGGAGCCGCGATGATCATCTTGGCGATCGAGAGTTCGTGTGACGAGACCGGTGTCGGTATCGCGCAATTGGACGACGACGGGACGGTGACGCTGCTGGCCGACGAGGTCGCCTCCAGCGTCGACGAGCACGCCCGCTTCGGTGGAGTGGTTCCCGAGATCGCGTCCCGGGCGCACCTGGAGGCGCTGGGGCCGACGATGCGACGCGCACTCGAGAGGGCCGGGCTCGATCGGCCGGACGTGGTGGCGGCGACGATCGGCCCGGGATTGGCGGGTGCGCTGCTGGTGGGAGTGGCCGCGGCCAAAGCGTATGCGGCGGCATGGCAGGTGCCGTTCTACGCCGTGAACCATCTCGGAGGGCATCTGGCCGCCGATGTCTTCGATCACGGGCCGCTGCCGGAGAGCATCGGCCTGCTGGTGTCCGGCGGGCACACGAATCTCCTGCACGTGCGGTCGCTCGGTGAGCCGATCGTGGAGCTGGGCTCGACGGTCGACGATGCGGCGGGGGAGGCCTACGACAAAGTGGCGCGACTGCTGGGCCTGGGATACCCGGGTGGCAGGGTGCTCGATGAACTGGCGCGCGAGGGTGATCCCGACGCGATCGTCTTTCCTCGCGGCATGACCGGCCCACGCGATGACCGGTATGCGTTCAGCTTCTCGGGCCTCAAGACCGCGGTCGCGCGCTACGTGGAGAGTCATCCGGAGGCCTCGCAGGCCGACATCGCGGCGGGCTTCCAGGAGGCGGTCGCGGACGTGCTGACGGCGAAGGCGGTGCGCGCGGCTGGCGAGCTGGGTGTGTCGACGCTGTTGATCGCCGGTGGCGTGGCAGCGAACTCGCGTCTGCGGGAGCTGGCCGAGGAGCGTTGCGCGGCGGCCGGTCTGACGCTGCGGGTGCCGCGGCCGCGGTTGTGCACGGACAACGGGGCGATGATCGCGTCGTTCGCGGCGCACCTGATTGCGGCCGGTGCCGAGCCGTCACCGCTTGGCGTCGCGAGCGATCCGGGCCTGCCGGTGGTACGGGGGCAGGTCGCATGAGCGGGTGGGCCGACTCGTCGGCCGTCACCGAATTGCTCTACCGCTATGCCGAATTGATCGACGCCGGTGACTTCGACGGTGTCGGTCAGTTGTTGGGTCGAGGCAACTTCATGGGTGTCGCGGGCAGTGAGGCGATCGCGGCTCTGTTCGCCGCCACGACCCGCCGCTTCCCCGATCACGGAAACACCCCGCGGACCCGCCATCTCGTTCTCAATCCGATCGTCGATGTCACCGGCGATACTGCGGCTGCCCGGTCCACCTTCTGTGTGGTGCAGCAGACGGATTCCGTCGCGCTGCAACCGATCGTCGTCGGTCGGTATGCGGACACCTTCGCCCGCGACCACGGCGGCTGGTACTTCACCGAGCGCACGGTCGACGTCGAGATGATCGGCGACGTGTCCGACCACCTGCTGATGGACCCCAGCCAACTCCGCTAGAACGGCGGCGGGTCGTCGCCGTGCGGGGTGAAGTCTGCATCCCAGTTGTGTTGCGGTGAAGCATGTTTGGTACGTCCGTGTATGCGTTCGCGTTGGTTGAGTTCGCGTTCGCGGGCGACGTAGGCGGCGCGGTTCTGCCTGCGGCTGCGGGCGCGGGTGGGCATCTTGAGGTGGCGGCCCGGGGCGGGTCGCTGCGAGGTGGCGGTGGGCGCGGGTGGTGGTCCGGTGCGGGTGTTCCAGGATGGGAACAGCAGCGCCGACAGAGGTGTGGTGGTGTAGGTGTGGCCGGTCGGGCTGGTCAGATGCAGCCGCCCGTCGGGGGTTTGGCGTTCGGTCCAGCCCTCCCAGAACGTTTTCACGAGATGATGTGCGCGGCAATAACATTTGGTGTTAGCCGGGTGGGTGGCCCCGATGGGGTAGGGGATGGTGTGGTCGATGTCCGCGTGGGTGGCGGGTCGGTCGCAGCCGGGGAAGCGGCAGGTCAGATCACGCGAACGCACGAACCGGTCCAGGGCCGCTGAGGGTCGGTAACCCTCGGTAGCTCCGCAGTCGGGATCGATGACGCTCACGGTGGCGCCGTGGGCGATCAGTTCGGCCAGCAGCGGCGCGGGCACGATGCCGCCGCCGGGGCCGACGATCAGCGCCGCGCGGCGAGGTGGTTTCGCGATGGGCTCAGGCTCCGCGGGTTGTGCAGAGCCGACAGGCCCCGTCACCGCATCCACTTCCGCGACAGTGCTGTCGCCATCTTCGACGACGGTCTCAGCGCATTGCTCAGGCCCCGCCGGCTCAGGCTCGGCGGGTGTGGTGTTGCGCGGCGTATAGGCGGGCTGGGGTGCTTCGCCGTGCAGCGCAGGGTCGGGCTCGGCATCGAGGGCGGCCTGGTCGGCGATCACCGTAACCGTGATGCTGGATGCGCGGCCGTCGTCGATCTGCGCGGCCGCACAGTCGGGGCGGCCGCAGCGGCAGGCCAACACCATCGACCCCGCGGCGATCGCACCGAGCGAGTCCGCGCGCTTTTGATCCAGGGTCCGGGGGTCGAACTCGCACACCGCGGCGATCATCATCGCCAACCGCGTTGCCAGCAGCGCGGCGTCCGAGGCGGCCAGCTGCCCGTACACGCTGGTGATGCCGGCCGCGTCGTGGCGATCGCCGATGGTGAACGAGCGATCCCGAGACCGGTCGCGCACCCGCCGGACCGCATCGGGGTCGTAGGTCTCGATCCACACATCGATGGCGGCCTCGAGCTTCTTCTGCGACAACACGCCCCACCCGGTGGCTGCGTCGACGAAGTGTCCGTCGAGCCGCGCCAAAGTAGCCGGGTCGAGGACCAGCGCGGTGCGGGACACGATCGTGGTGACCACATCCATCGTCACCTGCCCGTCGGCCAACAGTGCTCCCAGGCGGGGGAGACGGTCGCGCAGTGTCAGCGCCAGGTCCATCTGCACCGATGCCCGCCCGGGGCTGATGGTCAACGCGGCACCGATCTCGGCGGCGGTGGCGTCCCAGTCCGAGCACACCCACCGCTCCCGCTCGGGGCGGCGCCGCCGACGCCACAACTCAGCGATCGCGGCGAGCTTGATCGCCTCAGCGCGCGCAGCGGCGGCCGCGGAACTGGTCATCACATCGACCAGATCCGCCTCACCCACCCGAGTTAGTTCGAACACATGTACTAATTTACCGACAGGCGGCCCGGGCGGGCGCAGCAAAAACCCAGCCTGTGGATAGCTAGCGGGCTGTGGATGAATCCGCTGCCGTTCGCTCGGGGCGTACACACGAGCCCCAACCTTGAGCACCTAGCACTCACATGTATAGAGTGCTAGGTGGCAGTCGGTTCAGCCCTGTGTCGGCACCCGCGACGACGGCGCGAGGGCGGTCACTGACCGCCGTGTACGCACACCCACATCAATATCTCCAGTGAAGGGGCTCCAATCGTGGCAGTCAACATCAAGCCACTCGAGGACAAGATCCTCGTACAGGCCAACGAGGCCGAGACCACGACCGCTTCCGGTCTGGTCATCCCCGACACCGCCAAGGAAAAGCCGCAGGAAGGCACCGTCGTCGCAGTAGGCCCCGGCCGCTGGGATGAGGATGGCGAGAAGCGGATTCCTCTGGACGTGTCTGAGGGCGACGTGGTCA
The DNA here is from genome assembly GCF_055419625.1 of Mycobacterium sp. IDUB_1. Lineage (NCBI taxonomy): Bacteria > Bacillati > Actinomycetota > Actinomycetes > Mycobacteriales > Mycobacteriaceae > Mycobacterium > Mycobacterium sp. IDUB_1. Next base: position 1,964,762 of record NZ_JBVAYA010000001.1, read on the forward strand.
TCTACAGCAAGTACGGCGGCACCGAGATCAAGTACAACGGCGAGGAGTACCTGATCCTCTCGGCCCGCGACGTGCTGGCTGTCGTCTCCAAGTAAGCGAATCGTGTTCCGCCCCGGACGTTCCCGCATCGACGGGTGATGTCCGGGGCGGTGCGCGTTACACCCGTCCTAGGGAAAGACATTCATGAGTAAGCAAATTGAGTTCAACGAAACCGCGCGTCGCGCCATGGAAGCAGGCGTCGACAAGCTCGCCGACGCGGTCAAGGTGACGCTGGGTCCCCGCGGTCGCCACGTGGTGCTCGCCAAAGCCTGGGGTGGACCGACCGTCACCAACGACGGCGTGACCATCGCCCGAGAGATCGATCTCGAGGATCCGTTCGAGAACCTCGGGGCACAGCTGGTCAAGTCGGTGGCCACCAAGACCAATGACGTCGCCGGCGACGGCACCACCACCGCCACCGTTCTGGCTCAGGCGCTCGTCAAGGCCGGCCTGCGCAACGTGGCGGCAGGCGCCAACCCGATCGCCCTCGGTTCGGGCATCAGCAAGGCCGCCGACGCCGTGTCCGAGGCGCTGCTGGCTGCGGCCACCCCGGTCGCCGACAAGAAGGCCATCGCACAGGTCGCCACCGTGTCCTCGCGTGACGAGCTCGTCGGTGAGTTGGTCGGCGAGGCCATGACCAAGGTGGGCACCGACGGCGTCGTCACCGTCGAGGAGTCCTCGACGATGAACACCGAGCTGGAGATCACCGAAGGTGTCGGCTTCGACAAGGGCTTCGTCTCGGCCTACTTCGTCACCGACTTCGATTCCCAGGAAGCAGTTCTCGAGGACGCGCTGGTGCTGCTGCACCGAGAGAAGATCAGTTCGCTTCCCGACCTGCTGCCGCTGCTGGAGAAGGTCGCCGAGGCCGGCAAGCCGCTGCTCATCGTCGCCGAAGACGTTGAGGGCGAAGCTCTCTCGACGCTGGTGGTCAATGCGATCCGCAAGACGCTGAAGGCTGTCGCCGTCAAGGCGCCGTTCTTCGGTGACCGTCGCAAGGCCTTCCTCGACGACCTCGCGGTCGTCACCGGCGGACAGGTCGTCAACCCCGACGTCGGCCTGATCCTTCGCGACGTCGGCCTCGAGGTGCTCGGTACCGCGCGCCGCGTCGTCGTCGACAAGGACAGCACGGTGATCGTCGACGGCGGTGGCACCCAGGACGCGATCGACGGCCGCAAGTCGCAATTGCGTGCGGAGATCGAGGCATCCGATTCCGACTGGGATCGGGAGAAGCTCGAGGAGCGGCTGGCCAAGCTCTCCGGCGGTGTTGCGGTCATCAAGGTCGGCGCAGCCACCGAGACCGACCTCAAGAAGCGCAAGGAAGCCGTCGAGGACGCCGTGGCCGCAGCCAAGGCTGCCGTCGAAGAGGGTGTCGTCGTCGGTGGCGGCGCGGCGCTGGTCCAGGCCCGCGGTGCACTCGACACGCTGCGCGCGGAGCTCTCCGGAGACGAGGCGCTCGGCGTCGGCGTGTTCGCCGCCGCGCTGTCTTCGCCGCTGTACTGGATCGCCACCAACGCCGGGCTCGACGGTTCGGTCGTCGTCAACAAGGTCTCGGAACTGCCTGCGGGACAGGGCTTCAACGCCGCAACGCTGGAGTACGGGGATCTGATCGCCGACGGCGTCGTCGATCCGGTCAAGGTGACCCGGTCCGCAGTCGTCAACGCCGCATCGGTGGCACGCATGGTGCTCAGCACCGAGACCGCGGTCGTCGACAAGCCGGCCGAGCAGCAGGATGACGGTCATGGCCACAGCCATGGGCATGGCCATCACCACCACTAGGAGTTGAGTGCGAAACACCCCCGGTCCCCGCGGACCGGGGGTGTTTTCGTCCACCGCTGAATGCTCGGGATCTAGTCTCCGGGCATGGACCGCATCTGGCAGTGGGCGTGGGACCGGTTCGGGGCGAGGCATCGCTGGGCGGGGCTGGCCGTCGTCGTGCCGGTGGGACTGCCGATCTACCTCTTCTTTTCGTTTCTCATCGTCGGTCTCGAAGGATCCCGCCACTACGTCGAGGCGGTCGTCATCACACTCGCCGTCCTGCTGGGGATCAATGCGTACGCGGGGCTCGCTGACCGCAAGCGTTACCGCCCTGTCGAGCAATGGGCGGGCGGTCACGACGTCGATCGGGCAATGGCGCTGGAGGCAACCTACAGCTTCGCCCGTAGCGCGGCTCTGCGTGCCGTGTGGTTGGGTGCGGTCGGTTTCGCCGTGATGTCGGTGATCGTCGGCGTATTCGTTGGGGCGGACGGATCACACCTCGTGCAGTACGGATTGCTCGGCGCCGCCGTCGGAACCGCCACCTACCTCATCAGTGTGCACAGCATGTTGGAGGCGACGACTCGGCCCGCGCGCCTTGCGATCGCGGGTGATACGAACATCGGCGACTCCCTACCGCGATCTCGCCCGACGATCGCCGCGTGGTCGAGCATGACGGTCCTGGGCACTGCCTTCATCTTTTCCGTCGAGGGCGCGATGTTGGCAGCTGCGATCGTCGGGGCCAGCCCACAGCCGCTCGTGTTTCTCGGGATCGGCGGTGCGATGACCGTCGGGTTCGGAATCCCGATGGTCGTCGGCGTGGGGTTCTCACCGTCGATGCGGCCCATTCGGGATCTCGCGGAGGGAACCGAACGCGTCACCGCCGGCGACTACGGCAAACGGGTGCCGGTGGTTCAAGACGACGATCTCGGGGTGCTGGCAGCGTCATTCAACCGCATGCAGGCGGGATTGGCTGAGCGGCAACGACTTCAGGCAGCATTCGGCGCTTACGTGGACCCCGCTCTCGCCGCGCGATTGCTCGAGCAGGGTGACGACGTGTTCACCGGCGAACGTCGCGAGGTGACGGTGATGTTCGTCGACATCCGTGACTTCACCCCGTTCGCCGAGAGGAACACCGCCGAGGACGCCGTCGCCCGCCTCAACGCACTCTTCGAGATCGTGGTGCCGGCCGTTGTCGACGCTGGTGGTCACGTCAACAAATTCCTCGGTGACGGCGCGATGGCGGTCTTCGGCGCTCCCAACGATCTTGCGGACCATGCCGATGCCGCAGTGCACGCCGCGGTGCAGATCCATCGGCTCGTCGCCCGGCAATTCGGCGGCGAGTTGCGGATAGGAACGGGCATCAACACAGGTCCCGTGATCGCCGGCACGATCGGTGGTGGTCATCATCTCGAGTTCACCCTGATCGGCGATACTACGAATGTCGCTGCCCGCGTCGAACAGCTCACCAAGATCACGGGCGACCCCATCCTTCTGACCCAGCGGACCGTCGACGCGCTGGCTTCCCGTCCGCCCGTCCTGATCGATCGCGGGTTCCACGCCTTGAAGGGCAAGTCGGCTCCCACAGCGGTCTTTGGTCTGGACCCGACGGACAGGGGTTAGCAGCGGCGCTCGTTGAGTTAGCAACAAGTGACGTCACGAGGTCGAGATCGGAACCCGATCGTCGCGAACGTCCCCGTGCGCGAACGCACTCCACTGCGCGCGCATCCGCACCGCCAACTCGTCGTCGACCCCGCTCGCGCCCAACATCGGTGCGTCTGACCATGTTTCGCGCGAACCCAGCAGCAGCGGAACCTCGATACAGTGGCATGCGCCGAACGGGCCCGGGGTCCAGTCGACGCGGTAGGTGTGAGCCCGCCCGCCGGCCGCGCGCCAGGATGCGGCGAGCGCGATCGCGGGGGCCCCGAACATCTGCCGCGTGATCACGCGTCCCACCGCCGATGACGCCGCGCCTCCGACTGCTGCCAGCCGGCGCAACCGCGCGCCGCGCGGGTCGAGCATGACGAACGGCAGCGCGTCGTCGCGGGTGTACCCGACGAGAATCTCGACGCGCGACGCCGCGGACGTCATCGCCGCACCCATCGGCGCCTGTCCCACCGTCGGGGCGAACGGCATCTTGCCGATCATGCCGAACGGCGCAGCGGCAGTCAGTGCGGCCACCTGCGCCTCCAGCAGCAGCCCGATGTCCGCAGTGTCCGGTGCCACGCCCGACAGCCGTGCCACTGCCGCCTCCCGCATGGCCGAGACCATCGCGGTGCGGTCCACGCCGTGTACGCCCAGCGGTGCGCTCTGCAGAATCGCCCGGGAGAAAAAGGTCTGGGTCTCCGGGCACATCATCAACGCCAGCGCCGAATAGCCGCCCGCGGACTGGCCGAACACCGTGACTCGTCGAGGGTCACCGCCGAACGCGGCGATGTTGTCCTGCACCCACCGCAGCGCGGCGATCTGGTCCTGCAGCCCGAGGTTCTCGCAGCCCGCGTCGGCGAGGTTGAGGAAGCCCAGAATGCCGAGCCGGTAGCTCACCCGAACGACGATCACCCGGCCTTCGCGCACCAGCGCGTCGGGATCGTACTTGGCGGCTTCACCGCTCCCCGACACGTAAGCGCCGCCGTGGAACCACACCATCACCGGCAGGTCGGTCGCGTCTGCCGGGGCGGTCACGCTCAGCACCTGGCACTGCTCGCTCGTTTCGAGTTCGTCGCCCACGGGCCCGGTGAGGAAACCCAGCCGCGACGGCAGTTGAGGGCAGGCAGGGCCACGCGCGGTCGCGTCGACGACGTCGGGTGACGCGACAACGGGGAACGGCGGCGCGAAACGATCGGCCGTCGCATACCGCACCCCGCGGGCCTGGATCAGCCCGTCGACCTCACTGACCAGCAGTCGGCCACCCGTCGAGGAGATCTCACGCGTGGCCACGGTCCAACCCTAGGGTGATGTGCCCACACTCACCCTGCCAGGCCCTGGTCATCGAGCCTGCCATGAGTAAAATGGATTTTGCTCATGACCGAGACGGATGAGCGAATCCACAGAACCAGGAGGGCACAGCCGTGGGCGCGCAGTCACGCCAGCGGGGGCTATTGAGCCGGATCGTGCGGGAGACCGACCCGCCGACCGGCGCCATGCCGCGGCTTCCGGCATCGACGGCCGACATCGACGACGCCTACTACGCGCGCGTCGGTGACGTGCTCGACCTGGCCGGAAACATCGGCGCCATCCTGATGGCGTCGGGCACACCTGCCACCGCCACGATGGATCAGGTCACCGCGATCACGTCGGCCTACGGCGTCGAACGCTGTGAGGTCGACGTCATCAACACCACGATCCACATCGCCGCGTATCGCGGACCGTCGTCACCGGTCAGCACCCTGCACATCGTGCAGTCGCGCTCCATCGACTTCAGCAGGCTGGCGGCTGTGGACCGGCTGATCACCAAGATCCGTGCCGGTGAGATCTCGCCGAGCGACGCTCGCGCCGAACTCGACCAGATCATCATCGCCCCGCACCCGTATCGCCGGTGGATCGCCACCCTGGCCTGGGGTGCGCTGGCGTTCGCCACCGCAGGCACGCTCGGCGCGAGCTGGCTGGCCTGCGTGGTCAGCGCGTTGAGCACCATGACCATCGACCGCGTGAACCGCCGCCTCAATCGGCACGGCCTTCCCTTCTTCTTCCAGTACGCGGTCGGCGGTGCGATCGCTGCCGCGCCGCCGATCATCCTGTACTGGCTCAGCCCCAGACTGGGTCTGCACTTCGAGCCCAGCGTGGCCATCGCGGCCGGCCTGGTCGTGCTGCTCGCGGGACTGTCCCTGGTGGGGTCGGTCGGCGACGTCATCAGCGGTGCGCCGGTCACGGCTGCCGGACGCTTCTTCGAGCTGGTGATGATGACGGGAGCGACGATCGCCGGCGTGGCTCTGGTGCTGCACCTGGCCAACCGTTTCGGCGCGCCGTTCGTGGCCATCGACGCCCACTCGCCCCCTGCCATCGCCGAGTTCCCTGCCCGCGTCGCGTTCGGCGCCGCAAGCGCGGCGGCCTATGCACTGGCCTGCTACGCCGAACGCTCGGCGGCCATCGCGGCCGCCTTCGGTGGGGCGGCGGGCACCATCGCGTTCCTGCTCGCGCAGGGCGCGGGCCTGGGAACTGTGGTGGCGTCGTTCGTGGCGGCAGTGCCGATCGGACTGGTCGGCCGGCTCATGGAGCGCCGCAACCTGGCCCCGCCCATGGTCGTGTCGATCGCGGGCATCGTGCCGCTGCTGCCGGGTCTTTCCCTGCTGCACGGCATCTACGCGATCCTCAACGATCAGAGTGCCGTGGGCTTCGCGTCGGTGCTGGGCGCCTTCGCGATCGGCACGGCGCTGGCCGCGGGCGTGACGCTCGGGGAGTGGAGTTCGTGGAAGGTCCGCAGGCGGCGTCTGCAGGCGCGGCGCACGAACCGAAACCTCAAGCTGGCGGGACGCTCGCCGCTGAGCTCAGCGGATTAGGTGGCTTCCAGCCGGGCTCGCACGGCGGCCATCCGCTGCTGAAGGTCGGCCTCGGAGATGACCCCGCGCGCCAGCAGCGAGTGGGTGAGTGCGACGAGCTGGTTCTCGGGGTACGGCAGATCGGAGTAGGTGGTCGCCACGAGGGCGTCCTCCTCGTCGCGGCGCTCCTTGAACGTCGGCACGCCTCCGTCACAGGCGGCGCGGTCCAGCGCGTCGCACAACCCGTCCAGGCTGGTCTTCCACGGCGGCACCGGGTTGTCGACGCCGTACTTCGCGGCCATGCGCGGCCAGATCTGATCGCGATCGATCATGCCGCGCAACGCTGAGCTGTCCACCGTCACTCCGCGATCGGGTGCAGCGCGGGCCGGGTGTCGGTGACGACGTTGGTGGTCACCCCGGGCTTGGGCAGCGCGACGCCGATCAGGCAGTCGCGGGTGACGATCTCGGCCAACTGGTCCTCGGTCCAGCCCTCGGTGCCGGCGGGCCGCATCGGCATCACCATGAAGCGGTGCTTCTGGTTGGAGTCCTGCACCCGGACCTCGACGTCGTCGGGCAGATACAGCCCGAACTCGGCGAGGACCTGACGGGGCCAACGCACCAGCCGACGGCGGTAGTTGGGCGTGCGGTACCACTCGGGCGAGTTCCCGAGGATCGGTCGGGGATAGCACGAACACAACGCGCACACGATGACGTGGTGCACACCGGGGGTGTCGACCAGGATCTCGAAAGCGGTGAAATCGCTGGGTGTTCCGAATCCGGTCGGTTCCATCCAGTCGACGCCGACCTCCTTGCTGGCGGCCATCGGTTCGGTCTGCGCGAGCTGTGCGAAGTCCGGATCCAGCCATGCCCGGGCCACCAGCCGTGCGGCGGGCGTCGGGCCGATCTGCTCGGCGAACTCGGTGAACCGCCGGTGGTCCTCTGCGGTGAAGATCCCCTTCTCGATGCACAGTTCGCGCAGTGCGATCTCCAACACCTCGAAATCGGTGATCTCGTCGACCATGGGCTTGACGGTGCGGTCGTGGTCGTGGTCGTGGTCGTGGTCGTGAGACACAGTCGGATTCCCCTCTCGGACGGCGCAATTCAGCGTGGCGCGAGCCAGCGCTCGGGTAGCTCGGTACGCAGTGTGTCCGCGGCGGTGCCGGTATAGCCGTCCCAGAGCTCGCTCTGGGTGAACTCGACGACGTAGAACCACTCCGGGCGCGCGTCGGGCCGGTCCCAGGTCTCGTCCTCGGCCGCCGGGCTCTCGTAGGCCACGGTGGCGATGCGCCCCGCCGCGCCGCGCACGTATTCGGGGGTGCGGGTGTAGAAGATCACCGGGAGGTCGCGTACGACCACCTCATCGCCGACGGAGAAGCGCGGGGGACCGGCCTGTCCGGCGTAGACCTGAGGGTCACCCTTGCCGACGGCGTGCCGGTGGTGAGCGTTGCGGGCGACGTCGGCACCGTCACCGTGCGATCTCGGCTGCGCCTCCGGGGCGCGGCCCGCCAGTCCGCCGGCGTAGCGCTGCGCCACCTCAGCCATGCGCTCGCTGAGCTCTCCGAGGCTGACGTGGTGCTTCTCGACGAGCACCCGGGCCACGGCGAGCAGCCATCTGCCGTAGTACGGCAGCCCCAGATACTCGGCGCGGCCCACGTCGACGTTGCCGATCCGGCGACGCTCCTCGGAGAGCCAGATGCCGCGCGCGGCGAGCACCTCGCACATGACGTAGGTGAGCTCTTCCCACTGTTCGTACTGTTTGTTCTCGTACTTCATGGGAGCGTCGGGCTCACCGCCGACATCGTGAACAGGCTTGAGATAGGCCTTGATTCGCGCGGAATCGAGTAGGTCGGGCGGGGGAGCGTCGGGCAACTCGGGAAAAGCGGATTTCAGGCGCGCCACCAGCTCGAGTTGTGTGGCGCGCTCAGCGGCGGTACTCATCCCTGTGACCCCCGGGGGTGGCAGCTAGGCCTTGCGGTCCGAGCCTAACCTCGGCTCCGGCCGTCCCGGGGGGTTTCGGGACGATCAGGCGGAGCGGCGAATTCCGCGCTTGAGCAGGAGTTCGCGCTCGGACTCGCTCAGGCCGCCCCAGATGCCGTAGGGCTCACCCACAGCGAGCGCATGTGAGCGGCACTGGGTGATCACGGGGCAGCTGCGGCACATCTCCTTGGCACGCATCTCACGCTGTGCGCGGGCACGACCACGCTCGCCGTCGGGATGGAAGAACATCGAGGAGTCGACTCCCCGGCAAAGCCCCTGCATCTGCCAATCCCAGATGTCGGCGTTCGGACCGGGAAGCTGCTGCGGCTGTGGCATTGCGAAACCCCTCTCGGCACATCCCATTTGTCGAAAACTCAACGGATGCGTCAGTCGTGGAATAGATCCGAGCCAAGTCGCCGATGACCACTCGTGCACACAACGTAGAAGGGCTCCGGAATTTCCGTCAATAGCCTCCCCTGTGCGAAAGCGCATACGGCCCAGGCGAGATTTAACACCGCGTTCATCGGTGCGACTCGTTCGCAACGACGGAGGTGATAAACGCTTGCGGTTCACCGCGCCGTTCGGCGTCATTTGACCCGGTCAGTTAATGTCGCGCTGACAGAACAGAACTCGACACCCGTCGATCAGTTTTCATGTTCGTAACACGGCGAGCATGAACTGTTAACTGACGGGCAGAACAGATTGGCCGTTGTTGATAGCGTCGGCTCTCGACATGGTCTTCGATCCAGACGTGGCAGCGTTCGGTAGCAACCCCGGCGCGTGGCCGCTGGCAGCTGCGAACACTCCCCACGGGCTGTGGCTGCGTGCCGTCGCCGCCGGTGGCCAGGGTCGCTACGCCGCGGCCGAGGCGGATCTCGATGAGCTGCTGCGCCGCGCCGAACGCGGGCCGCTCGCCTCTCTGGCGCTGAGCACCCGCGGCTCGTTCCGGCGCCAGCTCGGCTGGCACGAGCGCGCCCGCTCCCACGACGGTGCCGCATGGAGGCTGTCCAACGGCGCCGGCGACGCGGGCGCTGACGCGCTGATCGGGCTGGCCGCCGATGCGTTGGGCGTCGGACGGTTCGCGGCCTCACAGCGGGCGCTGGGCCGCGCCGCCGACCTTTTGTCGGCAACGCCGTCGTCCCGGCTCCCGATCCGCCTGGCGTGGGTCGCGGCGGAGCTGGCGATGGCCCGGGGCGACGCCTCCGCCCTCGGCCACGCGGAGCGGGCCGTCGAGCTGGCCGAGCACACACCGTCGGTGCGACACCGGGTCAAGTCGCTGCTCGTGCGGGCCGCGGCGCACTGCGCATCCGGCGACCTCGATGCCGCCCGTGAGGACGGCGATCGCGTCCTCGCGCAGACCGCCGAGCACGGCCTCGTCCCGTTGCGCTGGGCAGCCGCTTCGCTGCTCGAGGGCATCGGGAGTGTGAACAGTTCCGAGCGCGAGGTCACGGACATTCGTCGGAGTTGCGCCGAAACCGTGATCAGACGGGGCGGCGTGTGGCGCTCGCGCTAACGGGGCTGCGCCCCCAGTGGTCGTTATTGTTTAGCTGAGCCACACAACTGACACCTCCGATCCGGTGTCCCTGACGTAACGCTGGAGAGCCTGCTCACGATGACAATTTCGGGAGAACGTCTCGATGCTGTCGTGGCAGAAGCCATTGCCGGCAACCGGGATGCACTCCGGGAGGTGCTGGAGATCATCCGCCCCCTCGTCGTCCGCTATTGCCGGGCGCGAGTGGGAACCGCGGAACGAAGCGGTCTCTCAGCTGATGACGTTGCTCAGGAGGTGTGCTTGGCTGCCATCACCGCGCTGCCGCGGTACAAGGATCAGGGACGACCGTTCCTGGCCTTTGTGTACGGCATTGCAGCGCACAAGGTTGCCGACGCACATCGGGCCGCCGGACGTAACAAGGCAGACCCGATGGAGGTGGTGCCGGAACGCTTCTCCGGCGAGGCCGGTCCCGAGCAGATGGCCATCGACTCCGAGGCGTCGGCCAGGATGAACGCCCTCCTGCAGATCCTTCCCGAGAAGCAGCGCGAGATCCTGATCCTTCGGGTCGTCGTCGGCATGAGCGCCGAAGAGACCGCCGAGGCGGTCGGCAGCACAGCGGGTGCGGTCCGGGTGGCTCAGCACCGCGCGCTGTCTCGCTTGAAGACGGAGATCATGGCGACGGGACGTGACCATGCCTGACTTCGGACGCTGGAACAACAGCGGGGGAGATCCGTCGCTGAACGAGATCAACCGCACCGATCAGTTCCTCGACGCACTGGCCGGGCAGCAGCCCGTCTACTCCACCGACCGCGGCGACGCGGAATTGGCGCAGTTGTTGGCCGGCTGGCGCGACGACGTACGCGAGACGCCGATGAACGACGTGCTGACGCTGCAGGACGCCGCCGCGGCCCTCGATCGCGTGAGTTCGCCGGGGCGGCGGCGCCGGGTGTCGCTGGCCGTGGTCGGCTCGGCGGCGGCTGCAGTGCTGTGCCTGGGTGGGTTCGGCGCGGTGGTCGCAGGCTCCGGCCCGGGTGATGCGCTGTACGGCTTGCGTACCGTGCTCTTCGGCGAGCAGGCGCAGACCCGCGACGACGCGGTCGCCCTGGCCGCGCAGACCGAGATGCAGCAGGTCCAGAAGCTGATCGAGCAGGGTGACTGGCAGGGCGCCCAGGCCAAGCTCGAGGCGGTCACCACGACCGTCGCGACGGTCGGCGACGACCAGCGCAAGGCTGAGCTGGTGTCCCAGTGGCAGGAGCTGACCGTCAAGGTCGAGGCTCAGAATCCCGCCGCGACAGTGGCGCCGGGTGCACCGCTGCCCACGTTCCCGGTGGTGAGCATCGACCCGAGCGCTGTTCTTCCGACCTCACCGTCGGACACGACGTCTGTGACAGGGTCTTCGGAGACGACATCGGTGACCACGTCGGTCACGCCGTCCTCTCCGGCCGAGACCACCACCTCGGGCGAGGCCACGTCGAGCGAGGCCCCGTCGTCGACCGCGGTGACGACGCCGTCGTCGGCAGCATCCTCGTCGGTCGCTGCGACACCGTCGAGCACTGCGGTTCCGACGTCGACCACGCAGCAGCCGGCTCCGTCGTCGACCACGTCGCGCACGACTGCCGCCCCGACGAGCTCGTCCCCGGCGTCGACGTCGGCGGCGGCCGTCCCGCCGACCACGACGACCTCGGTGGTGGTGCAACAGTCGACGACGACCGCGGCACCGCGGGTGACGACAACGGCAGCACCGACGGCGGTAGCGCCTCCGGCGAATACATCCGCGCCGATCGTCGCGATTCCGCCGAGCGCGGTGGAGCCCGTCGTGCCCGCAGTTCCTGCGTTACCGACCACGACGATCCTGCCGGTGGTCCCGGAGGCGCCCCGCTGACGGGCGAGGAATTCAGCCCTCAGCGATAGCCGTCGGACTCCGAGGCCGCTTCGTTCAGCGACGCATCGGCGTACCCGCGGCAGTAGTCCCACGTGACATACGAATCCGGCTCGGGATCGTAGGCCGGCTCGTGCGGCCGTACGGTGCCGTCGACCAAGAGCTGCAGCAGGTTGGCGCGCAGCATGTCCCAGTCGTGGTAGTGGTCTTGCTGGCACTCGTCACAGCAGACGACCAACCCGCGAATTCCCTTGTGCGCCAACAGCGCTTCATAAACAGCCAGGTCGGCCAGGTCGGCCTCCACGGCGGTGCGTTCCTGCGGATCCAGCGGCTGCCCCGGCTCCAGTGCATCGAGTGCTGCCGACGGGTCGCTCGGGTCGTCGGCGAACGGGTCAGGCGGCAATCCTGGTGGCAGGTGGTCTCGCACGCCACAAGAGTACGCAGCCCTGCGGGTATCGCGCCAGCACTCGCGCGGCACGTCATGGCGAACACAAATGACGTGCTTGATGCCGATAAGATGGGCTTTCAGGTCGCGTTCGTCTCCGGATCGAAGGGCCTGTCCCGTGTCTGGTTACTGGAGGCTCCCATGTCGATCGCCGAGAGCAGCATTCCCCTGGCCGTGCCGGTGCCCACCGGCGGCGATGATCCGACCAAGGTGGCCATGCTCGGCCTCACATTCGACGACGTCCTGCTGCTGCCCGCCGCCTCCGATGTGATTCCCGCCACAGCGGATACATCCAGCCAACTGACCCGCAAGATCCGGCTGAAGGTGCCGCTGGTCAGCTCGGCGATGGACACCGTGACGGAGTCGCGGATGGCGATCGCGATGGCCCGCGCCGGCGGCATGGGGGTGCTGCACCGCAATCTGCCCGCGGCCGAGCAGGCCTCCGCAGTGGAAACCGTCAAGCGGTCCGAGGCCGGCATGGTGACCGACCCCGTGACCTGCTCGCCGGACAACACGCTCGCCGAGGTCGACGCGATGTGCGCGCGGTTCCGCATCTCGGGTCTGCCCGTGGTCGACAACGCGGGCCAGCTCGTTGGCATCATCACCAACCGCGACATGCGCTTCGAGCTCGACCAGTCCAAGGCCGTTCGTGAGGTCATGACCAAGGCCCCGCTGATCACCGCGCAGGAAGGTGTCTCGGCCGAAGCCGCACTGGGCTTGTTGCGCCGCAACAAGATCGAGAAGCTGCCGATCGTCGACGGGAACGGCAAACTCACCGGTCTCATCACGGTGAAGGACTTCGTCAAGACCGAGCAGTTCCCGCTGGCCACCAAGGACAGCGACGGGCGGCTGCTGGTCGGCGCGGCGGTCGGCGTCGGCGACGACGCGTGGTCGCGCGCGATGACGCTGGCCGACGCCGGCGTGGACGTGCTGATCGTCGACACCGCGCACGCCCACAACCGCGGTGTTCTCGACATGGTGCACCGGCTCAAGGTCACCATCGGCGACCGCGTGGAGATCGTCGGCGGCAACGTCGCCACGCGTGCGGCGGCCGCGGCGCTGGTCGAAGCGGGTGCCGACGCGGTCAAGGTCGGCGTCGGACCGGGCTCGATCTGCACCACCCGCGTGGTCGCCGGGGTCGGCGCTCCGCAGATCACGGCAATTCTGGAAGCCGTCGCCGCCTGTGCGCCGCACGGTGTGCCCGTGATCGCCGACGGCGGGCTGCAGTACTCCGGTGACATCGCCAAGGCGCTGGCTGCGGGTGCGTCGACGGCCATGCTCGGCTCGCTGCTGGCCGGCACCGCCGAATCGCCCGGTGACCTGATCTTCGTCAACGGCAAGCAGTTCAAGAGTTACCGCGGCATGGGCTCGCTGGGAGCGATGCAGGGTCGCGGCGCGGGCGGCAATCTGCGCGGCTCCTTCTCCAAGGACCGCTACTTCCAGGACGACGTGCTGTCGGAGGACAAGCTGGTGCCCGAGGGCATCGAGGGCCGGGTGCCGTTCCGCGGACCGCTCTCGCAGGTCATCCACCAGCTCGTCGGCGGGCTGCGTGCGGCCATGGGGTACACCGGCTCGGCCACCATCGAGGCACTGCAGCAGGCGCAGTTCGTGCAGATCACCGCGGCTGGTCTCAAAGAGAGCCATCCCCACGACATCACGATGACGGTGGAAGCCCCCAACTACACCACCCGTTAGGGTCGTCGCGGGATCTACAGGGGAGTGGACAACATGCGAGACATGGTCGAGATCGGCATGGGCCGAACCGCGCGCCGTACCTACGAGCTCGGCGACATCAACATCGTGCCGTCACGGCGCACCCGGTCGTCCAAGGACGTCTCGACCTCCTGGCAGCTCGATGCCTACCGGTTCGAGATCCCGGTGCTCGCCCACCCGACCGATGCTCTGGTGTCTCCGGAGTTCGCCATCGAACTCGGCCGCCTCGGCGGGCTGGGCATCCTCAACGGCGAGGGCCTGATCGGCCGACACGCCGATGTCGAGGCGCGCATCGCCGAGGTCATCGAGGCGGCCTCGAAGGAACCCGATCCGTCGGTGTCGGTTCGGCTGCTGCAGCAATTGCACTCTGCACCAATCGATCTCGATCTGCTCGGAGCCGCGGTGGCGCGGATTCGGGAAGCCGGGGTCACCACCGCGGTGCGCGTGTCGCCGCAGAACGCGCAGGCGCTGACGCCGACGCTGGTGGCTGCCGGAATCGACCTCCTGGTCATCCAGGGCACCATCATCTCCGCGGAGAGAGTCGCTTCCGACGGGGAACCGCTGAACCTGAAGACGTTCATCTCCGAGCTCGACGTGCCGGTGGTCGCCGGCGGCGTGCTCGACCATCGCACCGCGCTGCATCTGATGCGGACGGGGGCGGCCGGCGTGATTGTCGGGTACGGCTCGACGGTCGGGGTGACGACGTCCGACGAGGTGCTCGGCATCAGCGTGCCGATGGCCACCGCGATCGCCGACGCGGCCGCCGCGCGGCGCGAGTATCTCGACGAGACGGGCGGCCGGTATGTGCATGTCCTCGCCGACGGCGACATCCACACCTCCGGTGAGTTGGCGAAGGCGATCGCCTGCGGCGCCGATGCCGTCGTGCTCGGCACCCCGCTCGCATCGGCGGCCGAGGCGCTCGGCGGTGGCTGGTTCTGGCCGGCCGCGGCCGCGCACCCGTCGCTGCCGCGCGGCGCCCTGCTGCAGGTGGCGACCGAGGAGCGTCCGTCGCTCGAGCAGGTGCTCGGTGGTCCGTCGGACGATCCGTTCGGCTCACTGAACCTGGTCGGAGGTCTGCGACGGTCGATGGCCAAGGCCGGGTACTGCGATCTCAAGGAGTTCCAGAAGGTCGGGTTGACCGTCGGTAACTGAGTCATGAGCGCCCGCCGAAGGAGAGCTTTACAAATTAGGGCAACCTGTCTAGAAACTACCGGTCGGTAAGTTCATAATGGACGCCATGGAACCTGACTACGACGTCGTGATCATCGGTTCGGGGTTCGGCGGCAGCGTCAGCGCGCTGCGACTCACCGAGAAGGGCTATCGGGTCCTGGTACTCGAGGCGGGCAAGCGCTACGAGGACCCTGACTTCGCCAAGACGTCATGGAACCTGCGCCGGTTCCTGTGGGCGCCGCGGTTCGGCATGTTCGGCATCCAGCGCATCCACCTGCTCAACAACGTGATGATCCTGGCGGGTGCCGGCGTCGGCGGCGGCTCACTGAACTATGCCAACACGTTGTACGTGCCGCGTGAGCCGTTCTTCAACGATCCGCAATGGCGCGACATCACCGACTGGCGCGCCGAGCTGTTGCCGCACTACGACCAGGCGCAGCGGATGCTGGGTGTTGTCACGAACCCGACCGTCACCGACGCCGACCGCATCATGCAGGAGGTCGCCGAGGACATGGGCTGCCGCGACACCTGGGTGCCTACGCCGGTGGGCGTCTTCTTCGGCCCCGACGGCGAGAAGGCCCCCGGCCAGCTCCTTCCCGATCCCTACTTCGGTGGCGCCGGCCCGGCGCGCACCGGCTGCATCGAGTGCGGATCGTGCATGACCGGCTGCCGCTTCGGCGCCAAGAACACGCTGGTGAAGAACTACCTCGCACTCGCAGAGCGGGCGGGCGCGCGCATCGAGCCGATGACCACAGTGACCGACTTCAGCGAGCGCCCCGACGGTACCTGGCAGGTCCGTACGGTCCGTACGGGGAGCTGGGTGCGTCGCACTCGTCGCACCTTCACCGCCAACCACGTCATCGTCGCCGCAGGCACGTACGGCACGCAGCGGCTGCTGTTCAAGATGCGCGACACCGGCCGGCTGCCGAAGCTCTCCCGCCGCCTCGGCGAGCTCACACGCACCAACTCCGAGTCGATCGTCGGGGCCGGGCGCTTGCAGGTGGCCGACGATTTGAACCTCACCCACGGCGTGGCGATCACCTCGTCGATCCACCCCACCTCCGACACCCACGTCGAACCCTGCCGGTACGGCAAGGGCTCCAATGCCATGGGGCTGCTGCAGACGCTGATGACCGACGGCTCCGGGCCGGAGGGCACTGATGTGCCGCGCTGGAAGCAGTTGGTGCGCACCGCTCGCGAGGATCCGAAGGGCACGCTGCGCCTGCTCAATCCTCGCCGGTGGAGCGAGCGCACGATGATCGCGCTCGTCATGCAGAACCTGGACAACTCGATCACCACGTTCACCAAGCGGACCCGCTTCGGTTTCCACCGCTACCTGAGCAAGCAGGGCCACGGCGAACCGAACCCGTCGTGGATTCCGGTCGGCAACGAGGTGACCCGCCGCATCGCCAAGAAGATCGACGGCGTCGCAGGCGGAACCTGGGGCGAGCTGTTCAACATCCCGCTCACCGCGCACTTCCTGGGCGGGGCGGTCATCGGCAACAGTCCCGAGCACGGAGTCATCGACCCCTACCATCGGGTGTGGAACTACCCCACGCTCTCGGTGGTCGACGGGTCGGCCATCTCGGCGAATCTCGGTGTCAATCCCTCGCTTTCGATCACCGCGCAGGCCGAGCGCGCCGCCTCGCTGTGGCCGAACAAGGGCGAGAAAGATCAGCGGCCCGCGCAGGGTGAGCCCTACCGTCAGCTGGATCCGATCGAGCCCTCCCACCCGGTGGTGCCCGCGGGCGCACCCGCCGCTCTGGACTGGGGGGTGTCGGCCGAGACGGTCAACCGGCGCGATCCCACCACAGCGGAAGCGCAGGGCGCCTGACGTCGGAGGCTCCCCACTAGACTGTGCGGGTGAATTCCGCTGCTCCCCGCCCGGTACTGGTGGTCGATTTCGGTGCCCAGTACGCCCAGCTGATCGCACGCCGGGTGCGCGAGGCGCGGGTGTTCTCAGAAGTCATCCCGCACACCGCGACCGTCGACGAGATCAAGGCCCGCAACCCGCGCGCGGTCGTGCTGTCCGGCGGCCCGGCCAGCGTGTACTCCGAGGGCGCGCCTCAACTCGACCCCGCGCTGTTCGACCTCGACATCCCGGTGTTCGGCATCTGTTACGGGTTCCAGGCGATGGCCCAGGCGCTCGGAGGCACCGTCGCGCACACCGGGACCAGTGAATTCGGCCGCACCGAGCTGAATGTGGTCGGCGGAGAACTGCATTCGGACCTGCCGGCCAGGCAGCCGGTCTGGATGAGCCACGGTGACGCGGTCACCGAGGCCCCGGCCGGGTTCGACGTGGTGGCCACCAGTTCCGGTGCACCGGTGGCGGCTTTCGAGAACCGGGCGCGCGGACTGGCGGGTGTGCAGTACCACCCGGAGGTCATGCACAGCCCGCACGGGCAGCAAGTCCTCAGCCGCTTCCTCCACGAGTTCGCCGGCATCGACGCGACGTGGACGCCGGCCAACATCGCCGACGCCCTCGTCGAGCAGGTGCGCACCCAGATCGGAGACGGGCGCGCGATCTGCGGGCTGTCCGGCGGCGTGGATTCCGCGGTCGCCGCGGCACTGGTCCAGCGCGCCATCGGTGACCGGCTGACGTGCGTGTTCGTCGACCACGGTCTGCTGCGCGCCGGGGAGCGCGCCCAGGTGCAGCGGGACTTCGTCGCCGCCACCGGTGCGAATCTCGTCACCGTCGACGTGGCCGACCGCTTCCTCGAGGCGCTGTCGGGGGTCACGAACCCGGAAGGCAAGCGCAAGATCATCGGGCGCGAGTTCATCCGGGCGTTCGAAGGTGCAGTGCGGGATGCGTTGGGAGCGGCCGAAGGTGATGTCGAGTTCCTGGTCCAGGGCACGCTGTACCCCGACGTCGTGGAATCGGGCGGCGGCACCGGCACCGCGAACATCAAGAGCCACCACAACGTCGGCGGCCTTCCCGGTGATCTGAAGTTCACACTCGTCGAACCACTGCGGCTGCTGTTCAAGGACGAGGTCCGAGCAGTCGGCCGCGAACTCGGGCTGCCCGAGGAGATCGTTGCGCGCCAACCCTTTCCGGGGCCAGGGCTGGGCATCCGGATCGTCGGCGAGGTCACCGCGGACCGGCTCGACACGCTGCGTCGCGCCGATGCCATCGCCCGCGAGGAGCTGACCTCGGCAGGCCTGGATCACCAGATCTGGCAATGCCCGGTGGTGTTGCTGGCCGACGTGCGGTCGGTGGGCGTCCAGGGCGACGGCCGCACCTACGGGCACCCGATCGTGCTGCGGCCGGTGTCGAGCGAGGACGCGATGACCGCGGATTGGACCCGCGTGCCCTACGAGGTGCTGGAGCGGATTTCGACGCGCATCACCAATGAGGTGCGCGAAGTGAACCGTGTTGTGATGGACGTCACAAGCAAGCCGCCGGGGACGATTGAATGGGAGTGACGTCACTTTTGACGCAAATAAGGTAAGAATTCCGTCATGATCAAGCAGACGCGCGGGGGCGCGATCGTTGCTGTATTCGTCGTTTCGCTCATATCCGTGTTCGGGATGTCCATCCCGGCGCAGGCGCAGCCCGAGGGCGCGCACATCACCGGCATCGAGAAGATCAACGACCGCTGGGACAAGGTCTCGGTGTTCTCCCCATCGATGAACAAGGTCGTCGTCAATGACGTGTTCAAGTCGGCCAAGACGGGGGCGCCCACCTTCTATCTGCTGCCCGGTATCGACGGCGGCGACGACCTCGACGGGCCGCGCGCTCCTGGCACCAAGAGCTGGTTCGGGATGACCGACATCCAGGGCTTTTTCGCGGACAAGAACGTCAACGTGGTGTCCCCGCTGGGTGGTCCGTTCAGCTGGTACACCGACTGGGTCGCCGACCCGAGCAAGCAGTACCAGACCTACATGACCAAAGAGCTGCCGCCGCTGATCAACGCCCAGTACAAAGCCAACGGTAAGAACGCGGTCGGCGGCCTGTCCAGCACCGGCGGCACCGCGGTCGACTACGCCATCCAGGTCCCGGGCCTGTACAAGGCCGTCGGCTCGTACAGCGGCTTCCTGACTCCGGCTGACAACGCCCAGCAGGTCGCGCTGACATTGGGCAGCGGCGGAGCCAACGCGGATGCCATGTGGGGTCCGCAGGGTGGACCGCTGTGGGTGGCCCACGATCCGTCCAAGAACGTCACCAAGCTGGCCGGCACCGCGGTCTATGTCGGCGCGTCAGGCTCGGGCAACGTCGGTTCGGTCGACCGGCTGCCAGAAGGCTTCGGCCCCAACATCACCGGCGGATTCATCGAGCGGATCGTCGCCGACAGCACGCGGGTCTTCGCCGACGCGGCCAACGCCGCGGGCATCCCCGTGACCTACGTCGTGCGGCCCGACGGCTCCCACACCTGGGGTCTGTTCGAGTCGGAGATGCAGGAGTCCTGGAACACGACGATCGGCCCGGCACTCGGCGCCTGATCAACTGCCGGGCGCGCTCTTCTCGATCAGATCGGCGAGCATCGTCGCGACCGTGGTCTCGACTGCCGACTCGATCGAAAAGCCCAGTGTCGCACTGACAGCGCTCACCGCCTGGGTGCGGAACCGTACCAGGGTGGTGATGAGTTCGGCGACCGTGACGTCATCGGGCATCGCGGCGCCCGGGTTGATCTTGTCGACGACCTCGTCGAGACCGGCCTGCACCAGGATCGCGCTGATCTGATCGAGCAGCGGTCTCACCTGCTCGTGGATGTCGATGAGTCTGTCGTATGTCACGCCGTAGCGGTGGATCTCGGTGAAGGCCTCGACCAGCGTCGGCCGCACCACCGTGGCCTGCTCGCCGTCGACACGGATGATGTCGAGGGCGACCATGCGATCGAACGCCGCGTCGTCGCCGATGGTGTCGCGGGCTTCGGACAGCCCCATGCGCCGAGGTTTCTCGGTGGCCCAGCTGCCCGCGATCGCCGACTCCAACCCGAGCATGTCCCCGACGTCCTTGCCCTGCTCCCAGGCAGAGAGCATCTCGTTGACGTGGGTGAGGTTGTAGCCGCGGTCGAGCAGCGACGTGATCAGCCGCAGCCTGGTGAGGTGGGTGTCGTTGAACAGCGCGATGCGGCCGACCCTCAGTGGCGGGTGCAGCAGACCGCGGTCCCGGTAGACGCGGACGTTGCGGGTCGTCGTGCCGCCCAGTCGCGCCAGTTCGTCGATGCGGTACTCACCGGATTCAGCGACACCGTGCGGCTGCACAGCAGCGTCGAACAGTTGGGACACCGCGGCTTCGACGACGTCCCGCGAACCGCGACGGATCCGCCGCAGAATCGTCGGAATCGGTCCGCCGGACTTCGGCTGGGACATCACATTCAGGCAGTGGAGGACACGGCGCGTGCCCGCGCGCCGTGTGCCACCGCGGCATAGTCGTCGAACCGGAATTGGCGCATCTGTCGAAGATACTGTGTCGCCAGTCCGGGATACATCGACGCGTTGAAGCCGTCGGCGGTCAGATACCAGCTGCGGCAACCCGACATCCACGTCGTCGCGGCCAGCCGCTGCTGGATTCCGGCGTTGTACCGGCGCTGCACATCGGCGCGGACGTCGAGGTACAGCAGATTCTCCGCAAGGATCGTCGTGATGCCCGCCACCGCGTAGTCGATCTGCCCTTCGATGTAGACCAGCAGCGAGTTGTGACCAGGCCCGGAGTTGGGGCCGGTCATCAGGAACAGGTTCGGATAGCCGTGCACGCTGGCGCTCTTGTGTGCCTCGGCGTGTTCCGCCCAGTCCTGCTGCAGCGAGCGGCCTCCCAGCCCGGTGACGGGGAACGGCGGACCGGACAGGTGCACGTCGTAACCGGTGGCGAACACGATCGCGTCGAGATGGTGCTCGATCCCGTCGGCGGTGCGGATACCGGCGGGGCTCAACGTGGCGATCGGCCAGTCGATGAGTTTGCAGTTCTCCCGTTGCAGAGCGGTGTAGTAGTCGTTGGAGATCAGCATCCGTTTGCACCCCGGGGTGAAGTCGGGGGTGAGCTGGCGGCGCAGCCACGCATCCTTGACGCGCAGACGCAGATGAGCCCGGCCCAACGCCGACACCAGCCCGGTCAGCGGGGTGTTCCACACCAGAGCGGCCGCACAGGCCTCGTGCCCCCAGAACAACGCCTGACGGGTGAGCTCCTGTGCCGCAGGAACTTTGGCGAACAGCTGCTGGACTGCGTCAGGGATGCCGACGTCGGGCCGGGGAAGCACCCAGCCTGGGGTGCGCTGGAACACCTTGACGAACGCTGCGTCCTTGACCAGTTCGGGAACGATCTGCACGGCGCTGGCGCCGGTGCCAATCACACCGATCCTCTTGCCGGTGACGTCGAAATCGTGATCCCACGAAGCGCTGTGGATCGTGGTGCCCGTGTACGTATCGATTCCCCGGATGTCGGGAAGGCGATGATCGGCCAGCGGTCCGGAGGCCAGCACGACCGTGCGGGCGCGGATCTTCCTGCGCCCGTTGACCGTTGCCGTCCACACTCCGGTGTCCCCGGCGAAGCTCAGGCCGGTGACCTCGGTGCCGAATCGGATCAGCCGGCGCAGTCCGTGGTGCTCGGTGAGATCCTCGATGTGTTTCCGGATCTCGCCGCCGGAGGGGTACATGCGCGACCACGCCGGATTACGGGCGAACGAGAACGAATACAGCATCGTCGGGATGTCGCAAGCCACTCCGGGATAGGTGTTGTCCCGCCAGGTCCCGCCGACGTCGTCGGCACGTTCGACGATCACGACGTCCTCGACGCCTGCCTGCCGGAGCTTGATGGCCGCCCCCAGACCGGTGAATCCGGCCCCGACGATCAGTGTGTCCTGTACGCGCGTCTCGGCCATGGATCAGGCCGCCGGTTCGTGGGTGAGCTCTTTGAACCAGGACGGGATGGGTCGCAGCAGCATCTTGGGGTAGTAGTCGGACGCCCACACCATGGGGTTGGCGAGCCAGTGGTAGGGGTTGCGCGGATTGATGACGGCGCGGCCGTGGTACTTGAGCAGCTGATACGTCGGTACCCGCCAGGTCTTCTCGCCGCGCTCACCCAGCGTCTGGAAGCGCTTCATGGCGTTGTAGAGCTTCTCGGGCTGCAGGCCCATGTCGATGATGTTGTTGCGCATCCGGTTGAGCAGCGGGACGTACAGCATCATGCCCATGATCAGGCCGGGGGAGGCGACGTTGCCGACGAACTGCACGAGCAGATGGCGCAGATCGCCATGGCCGATCATGTCGAGCACTGCGAAATCGACGGCGATGTGCCGGGATTCGTCGTTGTTGATCTTCTCGAACACCTGGTGGCAGACCGGATCCTGCACCTCTTCGAGCAGGAACTTCAGGAGCGCACCGTCGAGGGCCACCTCGAGCATCGGGATGACGGTGCCCAGGATCGACAGCGACATGTCGTCGGAGTACGCGTCGAGCCACTCGATGGCCAGCCGGATGTTGACGTTCGGTTCCGGCATCTCAAACTCCGGTTCTCCCGTCGCTTCGCTCGCCCTGGCATCGAGCATGCCCCACCGCTTCATCAGCGCCAGCTCGGCGTTGGCGTGCCGCTGCTCCTCGGCGTGGAAGTACCGGTAGATCTCGGCGATGGTCGGGGTGGGGGCTTTCTTGGCCAACGCGGCGAACCCGCGGGCTCCGACGTTCTCGATCCAGCAGAGGTCGGCCATGAAGGCCTTGAGCTTCGGCCGCATCTCGTCGGTGATCGTCTCGGCGCCCGGTGCGTCCCAGTCGATGTCGGCCAGTGCCCACTGCCGGTCCTTGATCTTGGCCAGCATGGCGTCCATGTCCATCGTGGCTTGTGCCATCGGTGTCTCCTCTCAGGTGGTGACGCGGGTGATCAGGCCGGCGGCGCGGGTGTACACCGTCGGGGTGAAGCGCTTGATGCCCCAGCCGATCCGGGCTTCAGGCTGCGGCATGCAGTACAGGCCACCGCGGTCGAGGGTGTCCAGACACATGCGCGCGACGCGGTCGGGGGAGAAGCCGATCCAGCGCATCAGGTTGTCGGCGAGATGGGTGGAGCGGTCGGAGATCCGGCCAGAGCTGACGATATTGGTCTTGACGAAGGTGGGACACAGCGCCGTCACGGTGACACCGGTGCCGGCGAGTTCGGCAGACAGCGTCTCCGACAGTGACAGCGTGCCCGCCTTGCTGACGTTGTAGGCCGCCATCCCGGGCGCCGCACCGAAAGCGGCTGCGGAGGCGACGTTCACGATGCCGGCGGGACGGCTGGCGTCGCGCAGGATCGGGGCGAACACGTGGCAGCCGTGGATCGGACCCCATAGGTTGACACCGAGCACCCACCTCCAGTCGGCGAGATCGATCTCCCCGATCGGAGCACCACCGGAACCCACACCGGCGTTGTTGATGACGATCGTGGGGGCGTCACCGAAGAACGTGTGCGCTGCCTCGGCGAGCCGGTACACGTCGTCGACGTCGGTGACGTCGCATCGAACTGCCGAGGCCTCGGTTCCGTTGCTGCGCAATGTGTCCGCGGTGGCCGTGGCGGCGTCGAGGTCGATGTCGCTGCACAGGACCCGGCCGCCGCGGCGGGCCAGCTCGACGGCGAATGCGGCGCCGATACCGCTGCCCGCGCCGGTGATGACCGCATCGGCGCGGTGGGTGCGTTTGGTGCCGAATATGCCCATCTAGCCGGCCTGCTCGACGGTGGCCGACTCGGTGGTGAGGACGTCGGCGACGAAGCCGGCCACATCACGCATCGCGGGCACCGCTTCGGGGGTGAGCCGCGGAAGAGCTTGGAATACGTGGACCTGGTCAGGCCAGATCTGGAGGTGTGCCTCACCGCCGGCGGCCCGCAGGCCATCGGCGAGGGCGATCGCGTCGGCGGTGAGCATTTCGGCTCCGCCGACCTGAATCAACGTCGGGGGCAGCGTGCGTCCTCCGGCGATGTCGAGTGCCAGCCGGGGGTGCGTGGATTCGATTCCACGGCAATATAACTCGACCAGTCGTGCGGCGTGCCTCGAGCGCATGGCGGGGTCGGGGCGGGTGTTTTCCCGCGAGCGGGCGAGTGCGAACGTGAGATCCAGCAGCGGGGACATCAACACCATGCCCGCGGGATGACGGACGTCGGGCTGCAACAGCAGGTCGACGCTGAGATGGCCGCCGGCCGAATCGCCGGCGATCACAGTGCGTTCGGGGTCGATGCCGCAGGAATCGATCAGCCATTCCCAGCCTCGGCGGACGTCGTCTGCGGCGGTGGGGAATCGATGCCGCGGCGCCAACCGGTAGTCGATGCTGAAGACGCCGATGCCGGTGCGGCGGGACAACCAGGACACCAACCGCCGGTGGGTGCGGGTCGAGCAGAGCGCGAAACCGCTGCCGTGGACGTAGTAGATCGCCCGGGTGGTGTCACGGGGAACGCCTCGGCCCCACACCCATTCGCCGACCACGCGCCCGCCGTCGGGGGTGCGGACGTCGACGGGTTCTGTCCGGGTCCCGGTCAGTGAGGGTCCGAGGGTGTCCATCAGCCCGGCGATGATCTGGCGGGAGGTCCACAGTCCCCACGGCTGATCGGGCGGAAGGACGAGGCCCAGCTGGCGAAGGGTCAGGCCGGCGAGTGCGGCGGCGCCACGGGAGCGGGGGGATCCGCGGTGGGTTCCGCTGTGGGTGAGTTCGGCGGTGACGTCTCCGGGGGGCACGGATGGATACAACAACCAATGCTGACATTTGTCAATGACACTATTGCTCGATGGCAGGGTTGATTGGTTGACGATGTCGGTGGGCGGGTGTTTACTGGCGGAGTCGAACAAACATTCGAACACAGGGTGAGGCGGATGATATGCACGGTGCAGTTGTGACAGGGGTGAAGGCGGTGAATCGGTCCCCTGTCACCCGTGCTGAGCAGCTGGAACAGCTCCGCAAGCAGATGGCGTCGGTGTCGGGAAAAGTGGGGCCCAGTCGCCGGCCCGAACCCGTGACGGCGGCCCCGACGGAGGCCTCGCAGCCCACGGATTATTTGCTGGAGCTGTCCGATCTGGGCTCGCTGCCACGAGGAACCGTGGCGGTGGTGTCAGGGGCGCGGTCGCTGGAGTTGAAGATCATCGCCGCCGTGACTGCCGAGGGGGGCCATGTCGCGATCATCGGCCAGCCGGACGTGGGTCTGCTCGCGGCGGTGGAGATGGGGGCGGATCTGAGCCGGATCGCCGTGATCCCGGAGCCGGGGGCGGACCCGGTCGAGGTGGCCGCGGTCCTGATGGACGGGATGGATCTGGTGGTTCTCGGCCTGGGCGGTCGGTCGGTGCCGCCGTCCCGGGCCAGGGCGGTGGTGGCTCGTGCGCGCCAGCGGGGGTGCACGCTGCTCGTCACCGATGGCACCTGGGAGGGTGCTTCCGCTCGGTTGGAGGCCGCGGTCAGCGGTTTCGACTTCGCCGGTCCGGGGGGTGAGGCGCCTGTCCCGGGCTGCGGGCGGATCAGTCGGGTCCGCCTGGCGATGCGAGCCCGGGGTCGGCTGGCCGGACCTGGGGCGCTCACCCATGTGGTGAACGGTTAGGTGGCCGCCTCCAGATCATCGGGCAGGGTGCTGGCGCTCTGGTGCATGGACTGGCCAGCGGTCGCCGCCGCGGCGGCGGCTGGTCTCCCGCCCACCGTGCCGGTCGCGGTCACGCTCGCCAACCGGGTGGTGGCGTGCTCGGCCGCCGCCCGCGCCGCGGGGGTGCGGCGCGGGATACGGCGACGGGAATCCCAGGCGCGGTGCCCGGACCTGCATGTCGTCACCGCCGACCCGGCGCGTGACGCTCGGCATTTCGAACGGGTGACCGCGGCGGTCGATGATCTCGTGCCCCGGGCGGAGGTGTTGCGGCCTGGTCTGCTGGCGCTGTCGGTGCGCGGGGCCGCCCGGTACTTCGGCTCGGAGCAGGTGACGGCCGAACAGCTGGTCGACACGGTGGCCGCGGTAGGCGCCGAGTGCCAGGTCGGCATCGCCGACCAGTTGCCCACCGCCGTCTTCGCCGCCAGAGCGGGCCGGATCGTCGATCCGGGAACGGATGCGGAGTTCCTGTCGGGGTTGTCCGTCAAGGCGCTGGCCTCCGAACCCAGCCTGGCCTCCGGGACGCGCGCCGAGCTGGTGGACCTGTTGTGGCGCATGGGTATTCGGACTGTCGGACAGTTTGCCGAGGTGTCCCGCAGTGATGTGGCCTCGAGGTTCGGGGCTGATGCGGTGGTCGCCCATCAGCTGGCGCGCGGCGAGCCCGGCCGGGGCCCTTCGGGGCGCGACCCCGATCAGGAACTCGACGTCGAGATGGCCTGCGATCCGCCCATCGAGCGGGTGGACGCGGCCGCCTTCGCCGGGCGGGCGCTCGCGGGGCGGCTGCACCGCAGCCTCGAGGCTGCGGGGGTGGGCTGCACCCGGCTGGCCATCCATGCGGTGACCGCCACCGGTAGCGAACTCGAACGCGTCTGGCGGTGCGCCGAGCCTCTCACCGAGGAGGCCACCGCCGACCGGGTGCGGTGGCAGCTCGACGGATGGCTGAACCGCCGGCGGGCAGATGAGCGCCCGGGTGCGCCGATCACGATGCTGCGACTGCGGCCGGTGGAGGTGGTCTCGGCCGAGGCGCTGCAGCTTCCGCTGTGGGGTGGAATCGGAGAGGAGGACCGGCTCCGTGCGCGGCGGGCGCTGGTGCGGGTCCAGGGGTTGCTCGGTCCCGACGCGGTGAAGGTTCCGATCCTCAGTGGCGGACGAGGCCCCGCCGAACGGATCACCCTGACCCCACTCGGCGACGAACTCGTCCCCCGCGCCGATCCCCGACAGCCGTGGCCGGGGCAGCTTCCCGAGCCGTCACCGTCGGTGCTGCTCGACGATCCGGTGGACGTGCTCGACGAGCAGGGCAACCCGGTGCGGGTCACCGCGCGGGGATTGTTCTCCACCGATCCGGCCCGGCTCACCGCGCCCGGCCGGTCCGGTCGGCTGTCCTGGTGGACCGGACCGTGGCCCGTCGACGAACGGTGGTGGGACACCGCGGGAGCAGGACCTGGGCGCACCGCGCGCGCCCAGGTCCTGCTCGATGGCGGGGACCGGCAGGAGGCGCTGCTTCTCTGCTATCGGCAGCGACGGTGGTACCTCGAAGGGAGATATGAATAACGCCACATCGATTGCGCACAACTCAATTGCGTCCTATGGTTCAAGTCGGAACGCCGGTTCACGATCGAAAGGACGACGCATGAAGACGCTCTACACCGCAGAGGCTCTCGCCACCGGGGAGGGCCGCGACGGCCACGGCCGGTCCTCCGACGGCCGGCTCGACTTCGATCTGGCCATCCCGAAGGAGATGGGCGGTAGCGGCAACGGCACCAACCCCGAGCAGCTCTTCGCCGTCGGCTACGCAGCGTGCTTCCACTCGGCGCTGCGCCTCGTCGGCCGACAGGACAAGGTCGACGTCTCGGATTCGGCTGTGGGCGCGCGGGTGTCGATCGGTCAACTCGACAACGGCGGATTCGGCCTGGCCGTGGAACTCGAGGTCACCCTGCCCAACGTCGACGCCGAGACCGCCCGCCAGGTGACCGAGAAGGCCCATCAGGTGTGCCCGTACTCCAACGCCACTCGCGGCAACATCGACGTGAAGCTCACCGTCACCGACGACTGAGCGCGCGGGCGAACGCGCCCACCCGGTCGATGAAGTGATCGAAGAACGCCGCCGGGTCGACCTCGACGCCGATGAGAGCGTTGGGTCCTCGACCCCAATGGCCGCTCCAGTCGGCGATCGTCATTCCGCGCGTCAGCGTCCCGGTGAGTTCGACGTCGACGGGGGCGGGGCGGTAGGTGACCAGGTCGGGATCGAGTGCCACTGCCGCGGCCAGTGGGTCGTGGAGGTGGGCCAGGTAGCCCTCGCCCTGATCGTGATGGAACTCGAAGTAGAACCGCATGGCGTCTTCGAGTACCCGGATCACGGGGTTGTCGGCCGTCGAGGTCGTGCCGCGCGGATCGTGCGCCGACATCGGCGGTGACGGTGCGCCGGCGGCCTCGGCGAGCCGGCTCAACAATTCCGGGGTCATCGCGATGTTCTCGGTGACGTTGAGTCCCAACACGATCGGTAGGTGTTCCGCACCGCGACAGGCTGCGAACACCTCAGCCGCTGACTCCGGGTCCACGCTCGTGTTCCATTCCGCCACGGGAGTGGTGTTCCCGCGGTAGTCGAACGAGCCCCCCATGATCACCAGCCGGCGCAGCAGTCGCGGCAGCTCGGGTTCGGCGCGTATCGCCAACGCGAGATTGGTCAACGGGCCGGTGGCCAATCCGATCAGCTCGCCCGGATGTGCGTGCGCGGCGCGCACCCAGGCCTGTGCGGCGTCGTGGTCGGTGACGCTTGCCGTGGCCTTCGGAAGCGAGGCATACCCCAGCCCCTGCGGCCCGTGCGTGTCTTCGGCGGTACGCAGCGGAATCACCAACGGCGTCTCCGCGCCCCTGGACACCGGGGCCCCAGTCACACCGCACAGTTCGAGCAGGCCGAGATTGTTCTCGCACACCTGCTGCACACCGACGTTGCCCGCGGTCGACGCGATGCCCACCACCTCGGCCTGCGGACTGCCGAACAGGTACACCAACGCCATCGCGTCGTCGACCCCGGTGTCGACGTCGCAGAACACCGGCAGTCGCGGCTCGTTCACCAGTGCACGCCGGGCACCAGCCGCACCGCCTGCTTGACCGGCCGCGGCACCCGCACCGCCGGTACGGTGCGCCGCGGGCGCCGGGACGCGCGGACCGGGGTCGGTCGCTGCTCGGTGACACCGCGGGCCGCCGGCGAATCGGGATATCCCAGATACAGCTGGTGCAGGACTCGCCGCGACAACCGAGGGGTGAAGTAGTGGCCGATGTCCGACAGTGTGCCGACGGGGGTGTCGATGCGCGGCGGCTTGTCGACCAACCCGCGGATGACCATGGCGGCCGCGTGTTCGGCGGTGATCGGAGGCATCGGGTTGAGCCTACGCGACGGTGCGATCATCGGTGTGGACACCAGCGGCATGTGGATGTTGGTGAACGTGATGTGGTCCGAAAGAGTCTCGGTGCCAACGACTTCGGAGAAGGCATCGAGCGCGGCCTTGCTGGGGATGTAGGCGCTGTACTTCGGGCTGCTCGCCTGGACCCCGGCGCTGGAGACGTTCACGACGTGACCGAACTGCCGCTCACGCCAATGGGGGAGCAGGGCGAGCACCATCCGCACCGGCCCGAAGTAGTTGACCGCCATCACCCGCTCGTAGTCGTGCAACCGGTCCGTCGACGCGATCACCGACCGCCGGATCGACCGCCCGGCATTGTTCACCAGATAGTCGACATGCCCGAACTTCTCGAGAATGGCGGCGACGGTCTGCTCGACGTCTGCTGAGTCGGTGACGTCGCAGCGGAACGCGTGGGCCGCTCCGCCGGCGGCGCGGATCTCGGCGATCACCTCGTCGAGCGCGTCGGCGTTGCGCGCCAACGCGAACACGGTGGCTCCCCGGGCGGCCACCGCGATCGCCGAGGCTCGTCCGATTCCGCTCGAGGCGCCGGTGATGACGACATGGCGTCCGACCAACGGGTCGTCGCGCCGCACTCGGTTCGGATCCAGATGCTCTGCCCAGTAGCGCCAGAGCTGAGGCGCGTAGTCGGCGAACTCGGGCACGGTGATTCCGGTGCCGCGCAACGCGTCCTCGGTGTGAGTGCGCGTGAACGTCGGTTCCAACTCGACCACGTCCAGGACCTCCGCGGGCAGACCGAACTGGGTCGCGGCCATGTCTCGTAACACCTTTGCGCGACCGCGGGCGTGCAGGAACGGGCCTGCCACGCTTCGCGGCAGCGACCCCACCAGTGTGGGCAGGCCGGCCGCGGGCGCGACCCCCCGGTAGATGCCGCGCAGCCCGGTCGTCGTCGGAGCGGTGAGGTGGAACGTCTGCCCGTCACGGCCGTCGACATGGCTGAGCGCCGTGATCGCGTCCACCACGTAGTCGACGGGCACGAGGTTGGTCCGACCCGCGGCGGGCAGCATCATCGGGGTGAAGCGGGGTAGCGCGGCCAGGGCGGCCAGGATCGGGAAGAAGTAGTAGGGCCCGTCGACCTTGTCCATCTCACCGGTGCGCGAATCGCCCACCACGACCGCGGGACGATAGATGCGGTAACGCAGCCCCGAAGCGGACCGGACCAGCAGTTCGGCCTCGAACTTGGTCTGGTGATAGGGCGTCGGCAGGTGCTGCCCGACATCGAGGTCGGCCTCGGTGAACTCGCCGCGGAACGTCCCGGCGACAGCGATCGAGGAGACATGGTGCAGCGTCGCGTCGAGGCGGCGCGCCAGCCCGATGACCGACCGGGTGCCCTCCACGTTGGCGGCCCGCTGCTGGTCCTCGGGGGCGGTGAGGTCGTACAGCGCGGCGCAGTGCATGACGTGGTCGACCTGCCCGAGTGTGGTGAGCTGTTGGTCGTCGAGGCCCAGCGCGGGTGCTGTCAGGTCGCCCACCAGCGGTGACACGCGCTCGTCCCAGCCTGCGGCCAATGCGGAGAAGCTGTTCAGCGACTGTCGGCGCACCAGCACGTGCACTGCCTCGGTGCCCGGGCGGACCAGCAGCCGGTCCACGAGATGACGCCCCAAGAACCCGGTACCGCCGGTAACGACATAGCGCATGCGGGACATGCTCGCCTGCGGGTGGGGAAACGTCAACACCCCGTGCGCGGTAGCACAGACGAAACATTGGCCGCCTACTGTTCTGGCATGTCGTCGCGTCGACGGTCGGCCCTGCTCGACAAGCTCGTCGTCGACCAGCCCGGCCGCCCCCAGCACGCGATCCTCGACGAGCTGCGCCGGGTCATCCTCTACTGCGCGGTGCCGCCCGGCAGTCCCATTCCGCTGGCCGAGGTCGCAGACCTGTTCGGTGTCAGTCAGATCCCGGTGCGCGAAGCGCTCAAGACGTTGATCGGCGAGGGACTGGTGTCGCACCGCAGCAACGCCGGATACGCGGTCGCGCAGCTCACCCGCCAGGAGCTGCGCGAAATGTACATCGTGCGAGAGACTTTGGAGTCGGCGTCGCTGGCGGCCGCCATCGCCAACGCCACCGACGCCGACCGCGCCGCCATCACGGCCGCCAACGACGTGCTGCACGACGCACTGCGCGCCGACGATCCGGCGGCCTACCACCGGCAGAGCCGCGAATTCCATCTCGCGCTCGCCCGGCCGTCGCGCATGTACCGCCTGCTCCACATGCTCGAATCCGCCTGGAACGTCACCGAACCCGTGCAGTCGATGGTGCACGTGCGCGCCGCGGACCGTGCCGACCTCCACGCCGACCACTGCCAGATGGTGAGCGCCTTCCTGGCAGGCGACGTGGAAGAACTACTCACCGCATCCGAGACGCACTCTCAGCGACTGAATGCGCTCATCGCGACGCTCCCGGTGGACACCGGCCTGCTCGCGGTGGATATATCTTCCCCGCAATAACGGAGTGTTTTCGCTGAAACACTGGCGCAATACGCCCTGGTTACCGTCCGCGCATGACCGAGATCGACACTCCGCAGACCGCCAAGCGTCTTCCGCCCAGCGCGGTCGTCGGCGCAGGTGACATCGTCGAAGCATCCGGTCACCCCGTCGGGGGTGGCGTCATCAAGCCCGGCTACGACCCGCGGCTGACAAACGAGGACCTGGCGCCGCTGGGTAAGCAGACGTGGACGTCGTACAACATCTTCGCGTTCTGGATGTCCGACGTGCACAGCGTCGGCGGATACGTCACCGCCGGCAGCCTGTTCGCGCTCGGGCTGGCCAGCTGGCAGGTGCTCGTCGCGCTGCTGATCGGCATCGTGATCGTCTACGTGTTCTGCAACCTCGTGGCCAAGCCGAGCCAGGCCACCGGTGTCCCGTACCCGGTGATCTGCCGCAGTGTGTTCGGCGTGCTCGGCGCCAACATCCCGGCGATCATCCGCGGTCTCATCGCGGTGGCCTGGTACGGCATCCAGACCTATCTGGCCTCTGCTGCGTTGGATGTCGTTCTGCTCAAGCTCTTTCCCGGTCTCGCCCCATACGCCGACGTCGACACGCACGGCTTCCTCGGGTTGCCGCTGCTGGGGTGGGGCAGCTTCATCGTCCTCTGGATTCTGCAGGCGTGCGTGTTCTGGCGGGGCATGGAGGCCATCCGCCGGTTCATCGACTTCTGCGGTCCGGCCGTGTATGTCGTGATGTTCATCCTGTGCGGTTACCTGATCTACAAGGCGGGCTGGGGAGCGATCGACCTCAACCTCGGTGACGTCAAGTACACGGGCCTGGATTCGGTGCCGGTCATGCTCGGCGCGATCGCCCTTGTCGTCTCCTACTTCTCGGGGCCGATGCTCAACTTCGGTGACTTCTCCCGCTACGGCAAGTCTTTCGACGCGGTCAAGCGCGGTAACTTCCTCGGGCTGCCGGTGAACTTCCTGCTGTTCTCGCTGCTGGTCGTCGTGACCGCGTCGCTGACCGTGCCAGTGTTCGGGGAACTGATCACCGACCCCGTCGCCACCGTCGCCCGGATCGACTCGACGTTCGCGATCGTTTTGGGCGCGTTGACATTCACCATCGCGACGATCGGCATCAACATCGTCGCCAACTTCATCTCCCCGGCCTTCGACTTCTCCAACGTCAGCCCGCAGCGGATCAGCTGGCGTGCCGGCGGCATGATCGCCGCGGTGGGATCGGTCCTGATCACCCCGTGGAATCTGTACAACAATCCCGAGGTCATCCACTACACGCTCGAGACGCTCGGTGCGTTCATCGGCCCGCTGTTCGGTGTGCTCATCGCCCACTACTACCTGGTGCACAAGCAAGTTGTGGTGATCGACGATATGTTCACCCTCGACGAGAGCGGAAAGTACTGGTACACCAAGGGATACAATCCTGCTGCGGTCATCGCGACCGTCG
Organism: Mycobacterium sp. IDUB_1; assembly: GCF_055419625.1. NCBI lineage: Bacteria > Bacillati > Actinomycetota > Actinomycetes > Mycobacteriales > Mycobacteriaceae > Mycobacterium > Mycobacterium sp. IDUB_1. The sequence continues at coordinate 1,997,538 of NZ_JBVAYA010000001.1, forward strand.
TGGCCGCCGTGGTGGCCGTGGTTCCCGTCCTGCTGGGCGGCTCGGTGGCCGGCATGTACACCGCCGCGCAGTACAGCTGGTTCATCGGGTGTGGAATCGGCTTCGGGCTCTACTACCTGTTGGCCACCCGGACCGCCAAGTTCGCCGTCGAACCGATCGCGTGACGCTGATCTGGGTGATCAACCCGAACACGACCGAGGCGATGACCGATGCGATCGCGCGCAATGCCCGCGCGGTCGTCGCCCCCGGGACCACGGTCGTCGGCATCACCCCGCTCTCGGGACCGCCGTCCATCGAGTCGCATTACGACGAGGCGATGAGCGTGCCGGGGCTGTTGGCCGCGATCAAGCGGGGCGAAGACGAGGGCGTCGACGGTTACGTGATCGCCTGCTTCGGTGATCCCGGACTCGAGGCGGCCAGGGAGGTCGCCGACGGGCCCGTGATCGGCATCGCCGAGGCCGCCATGCACACCGCGAGCCACCTGGGCCGGGGCTTCAGCGTCGTGACCACGCTGGCGCGCACCATGGGTCGGGCCACCGATCTCGCCGAACACTATGGCATGCAACGATTCTGTCGAGGCATCCATGCCTGCGCGCTGCCGGTGCTCGACCTCGACAGCAATCCCGACGCGGTGAAGATCGTCACCGAGGCGTGTCGGCGGGCGGTGGAGGACGACGACTCCGATGTCGTCGTGCTCGGCTGCGCAGGCATGGCCGACATGTGCGCGCCGATCTCCGCCGAACTCGGCGTGCCGGTGGTCGACGGTGTCACCGCGGCGACGTTGACCGTGCAATCGCTGATCGCGATGGGGCTGCGCACCTCGACGCGCGGCGAGTTCGCGCCGCCGCCGGACAAGGTCTACCGCACGGGCGGGTGAACCCGCCGCCAGTGTTCGGCGATCTCGATGCGCCGAGCCAACCACACCTTGTCGTGGGACAGCACGTGATCGAGGAACCGCTCCACGGATCGGCTGCGCGCCGGCCTGCCTGCGAGCCGGCAATGCAGCCCCACCGAGAGCATCTTGGGCCGGCCGGCGAGCCCCTCGGTATAAAGCACGTCGAACGCGTCCCGCAGGTGCGCGAAGAACTCCTCACCGTTGGAAAACCCTGCGGGAGAGGCAAATCGCATGTCATTGGTGTCCAGGGTGTAGGGCACCACCAGGTGGTCTGCGCCGTGCACCCGCACCCAGTAGGGCAGGTCGTCGGCGTAGGAGTCGGAGTCGTAGACGAACCCGCCGTGCTCGACGACGAGTTCGCGGGTGTGGGGCGAGTCGCGCCCGGTGTACCACCCCAGCGGCGCTGCCCCGGTCAGCTCACGCAGGAGCTGCACGGCCTCGGCCATGTGCCTGCGCTCGACGTCGGTGGGAATCCGTTGATAGGACAGCCATCTCAGGCCGTGGCAGGCGATCTCGTGGCCCAGCTCGGTGAACGCCGCGACGGCGTCCGGGTTGCGCTGCATGGCGCGTGCGACCGCGAAGACCGTCAACGGGACTCCGCGGCGCGAGAACACGTCGAGCAGCCGCCACAGCCCCGCGCGGGAACCGTACTCGTAGAGCGACTCCATGCTCATGTGCCGGTCGGGGAACGCCTCGGCGGGCGTCATCTCCGACAGGAAGGTCTCCGAGGCCGCATCGCCGTCGAGCACCGAGTTCTCTGAGCCCTCTTCGTAATTGAGGACGAACTGGACGGCGATCGCCGCGCCGCCGGGCCACTGCGGGTCGGGCGGGGTGCGGCCGTAGCCGACCATGTCCCGCGGGTAGGTCATGCCAGGCGGCCGAACAGGCGTAGACGCGCCATCCCGCCGTCGGGGTAGATGTCGAGGCGAGCCTCGGTCACCACGGCGTCCGACTCGACGGCGAAGCGGTGCCGCGTATCGGGAAGAAGCTCTGTGCGGGGCAGCAATTCGACCCAGGTGCCGTCGGCGGTGAGCCCCGTCAGGCGGGCCGCGCCGGGGCTGTTGCCGACGAAGTAGCTGGTGTCCACCTCGGCCATGCCGATCACGCCGGGGCCGGCCAACCGCAGGTGCACCCAGTCGTTGCCGTCGTCGCGCCGCCGCGCTGTCTCCCACCCGTCGCCCATCACCGAGGCGACCCCGGGAAAGATCAGGTTCTGCGGCGAACTGTAGAACCGATTCGAACAGTTGAGCACCAGCCCGCCGTTCTCCAGCGCCGCGAGGTCGAGGCCGGGCACGTCGGCGTACCGGGGGTCCGGGCGGCCCTCCCCGTGCACGCGGAAGCGCGCCACCCCGCCGTCGGGATAGATGCTCAACCGGGCGTGCGTCCACCGCTTCGACGAGGACACCTCGAAGGTGTTGCGGGTGTCGCCGTACACCTTGGCGCGCTCCACGATCGTCGTCCAGTCGGTGGCGGCCGCCAACGTCTCCGCGGTCGGGTAGCCGTCGATCTCGACGGCCTCGACCGAGACCTCCGGCGGGTAGTTGCCGGTGAAAAACGCCGTGTCGACCACGACGCCGCGGATCACCCCGGGCACCCCGAGACGAACGATCGCCTCGTCATGGCCGGGCTCGCGCCGGCGTCGGGTCTCCCAGCCGTCGTAGATCTGCCCCTTGTGCCCGAACGTGGCGGGGCGATAGGAGGCAGGGCCCGGGTTGATCAAGTTCTCCTTCTCGGCGAACGTGTCATCGTTGGCCCAGACCACTGCGCCACCGAGAGTGCGCAGAGCGAGGTCGGGCAACCACGTGAAGTCCGGTTCTGCGTCGGCCATCGGATCATCGTCACAGAAGACGCGTCCGGTGGCGCGTCGAGGGCAGGCCGGAAGGCTTGCCAAGCCGTACCGCCATGGCATAGGGAATGATTCATGCCCATCGATCCGAACGCCGTTGGCGTCACCACCCCGCCTCAGACCTTCCGCTGGAAGGACCGCGACACGCTGCTCTACGCGCTCGGCGTCGGAGCGGGCACCGCGGACCTGGCGTTCACCACCGAGAACAGCCACGACATCGCCCAACAGGTGCTCCCCACCTACGCGGTGATCGCGTGCTCGCCGTTCGCCGCGGCCGGGGCCATCGGATCATTCGACTTCTCCAAGCTGCTGCACGGCTCGCAGAGCGTCCGCCTGTTCGCACCGCTGCCTGCCGCCGGCGAGCTCAGCGTCGTCAACGAGGTCGCCGACATCCAGGACAAAGGTGAGGGCAAGAACGCCATCGTCATGCTCAAGGCAACCGGCAGTGATCCGGCCACCGGCGCCGCGGTCGCCGAGACGTTGACCACGCTGGTGATCCGCGGTGCGGGCGGCTTCGGCGGTCAGCCAGGAACGCGGCCCGCCGCGGGGGAGATTCCCGCTCGCGACCCCGACGCGACGGTCGCTCTGCCCACCCGGGAAGACCAGGCGCTGCTGTACCGGCTCTCCGGCGACCGCAACCCCCTCCACAGCGATCCGTGGTTTGCTGGATTGGCAGGTTTCCCGAAACCGATCCTGCACGGACTATGCACCTACGGCGTTGCCGGACGCGCGCTCGTCGCGGAGCTCGGGGCGGGGGATGCCACCCGCGTCACGGCGATCTCGGCCCGCTTCACCTCTCCGGTGTTCCCCGGCGAAACGCTGACGACGTCGATCTGGCGGTCGGGACCCGGGCGCGCGGTCTTCCGGACCGAGGCGGCCGGCCCGGACGGATCCAACGCGAGGCTCGTTCTCGAGGACGGCGAGGCGGAGTTCGTAGACTGACGCGGTCTCGGCACCCCGTCGCATTCATTAGGGTGGGCAAGTATTTGCTGCGCTGGTAATCTTCGCCTGTGGGTGGGGGGTGTGACCGGAGCCGCAGAACAACTCGACGAGGGTGGGCGCATGCTTGACCGTTTGCGAGGTTCGGGGCTCGGCGCAGTCGGTGCTGCGCTGTGGGGTTCTGACCACTTTTACTGGTTTACTGCGATCCTCGCGGCCCGGGGTATGCAGACCGCCACCTGCCGGCTGGTCGCCCTGTGTATCGCCTGTCTCGGCGTGCTGCCACTCGGGCTGCTCGCCAGCCCCGCAGGCCCCCAGACGCCGGCGGGGCGTATCGCCACCGTGGTCATCGCGGTCTTCTGCTTCGCCCTGTCGACGCTGTGGCTGCGGGCGCACTGGCCGTCACGGGCGCAGTCGCTGCTCTGCGTGCTGGTCGCCTCGGTGGCCATCGGGGTATCGGTCCTGATCCAGACAAACCCCGTGGTCGGTCTGACCGGGGCGGCCAACTACGCGGTGCTGACGGCGTTCGTGGTCAGCTTCCACACGCCGCGCCTGCTGGCGGTGGTCTGGTCGATGGGGGCGGTGACGCTCGGTGTGCTGATCATCGGTGTCGCGGTCGGCGACCCCGCGCTGGCCATATGTGCGGCCGGAATCATCGTGTTGCTCAACGTGTTCGTCGCGTTCGCGTGCCGGGCGATGCTTGCGCTGATCCAACCCGAGACCCACCACGGCGACATCGAGCAATTGACCGGGCTGTTGCACCGCGATGCGTTCTATCACGCGGTCGCGACACTGCTCGCCTCGCGCAGCCGCAGCGACGACAGATACCTGGTCGTGGTCGCGGTGAACATCGACAGCTTCTCGCTGCTGCTGGGTTTGAGCGGGGCCAGCGGCGGCAACCGTGCCCGCGTCTCGGTCGGGCAGGCCCTGCGCGAGACCGTGCGGCACAACGCGATCGTCGCCCATGTCTCCGACCACGACTTCCTGATCGCCGACACGTTCACCACCGCCGACGCCTCGCCGTTGGTCGAGCGGATCCGCGGTGCGATCTCCGCGACACCGCAGCGGCTCACCGCCAGCATCGGGGTGGTGTGTACGCCGCTGCCGCCGTTGGCGGCCGAGCCGCCCGACGACGTGCTCGACAAGCTGATCGCCATAGCCAACCAGGCGATCGAGCAAGCCCGCATGGCAGGCGGCAACCAGGTTCGCTACGTGTTGCGGCCGACTCTGGACGAAGACCCCGACGGTGACGACGAGCCGCAGCCCGGCAACGGCAGGATCGCCTGACGCATCGAACGGATGTTCGATAGACTGCCCGGGTGGGATGGCACAACGGTCCGCCGGGTTGGGGCGAGATGGAGCGCGTCCTCAACAGCAAGCCGCGCCGTGCCGGCTGGCCCATCGACGCGCAGGTCGGAGACGGGGGCGACAGCCCGGCCTGGTCGCGTAAACGGGGGGAGTACCAGCCGCCGGAAGCGCATGCCGGCGCGCGTTCGTCCATGCCCTACGCCGAACTGCACACGCATTCCGCCTACAGCTTCCTCGACGGTGCGAGCACGCCCGAGGAACTCGTCGAGGAGGCGGCTCGGCTGGGTCTGCGGGCCATCGCGCTGACCGACCACGACGGCCTGTACGGGGTGGTCCGGTTCGCTGAGGCGGCCAGGGAGCTCGACATGGCAACCGTGTTCGGTGCCGAACTGTCCCTCGGAGGGGGCAGTCGCACCGACGATCCCGACCCGCCGGGGCCGCACCTGCTGGTGCTGGCACGAGGGCCGGAGGGGTACCGACGGCTGTCCCGTCAGCTGGCCGCGGCCCACCTGGCCGGCGGGGAGAAGGGCGTGCTGCGCTACAACTACGACGCGCTGACCGAGGCCGCAGGTGGGCACTGGCAGATCCTCACCGGATGCCGAAAAGGTCATGTGCGCCAAGCGCTGTCCTCCGGCGGTCCGGAGGCCGCGGCGGCCGCGCTCGCCGATCTGGTCGACCGGTTCGGCCGCGACCGGGTCACCGTCGAGCTCACCCACCACGGACATCCCCACGACGACGAACGCAACGCCGCGTTGGCGGCGCTGGCGCCGCGGTTCGGGGTGGGTGTCGTGGCCACCACCGGCGCACATTTCGCCGAGCCGGGCCGGGGCAGGCTCGCCATGGCGATGGGGGCGATCCGGGCCAGGCACTCGATGGACGAGGCCGCGGGATACCTTGCCCCGCTCGGAGGCGCCCATCTGCGCTCGGGGGAGGAGATGGCGCGGGTGTTCGCCCACTGCCCCGAGGTCGTCAGTGCCGCAGCCGAACTCGGTGAGCAGTGCGCGTTCGGCCTGGCGCTCATCGCGCCGCAGCTGCCGCCCTTCGACGTGCCTGCCGGCCACACCGAGAACAGCTGGCTGCGGCACCTGGTGATGCAGGGGGCGCGCGAGCGTTACGGCCCACCCGATCGGTCACCGCGTGCCTATGCCCAGATCGAGCACGAACTGCGGATCATCGAGCAGCTGAACTTTCCAGGGTATTTCCTTGTGGTACATGACATCACGCGGTTCTGCCGGGACAACGACATCCTGTCCCAGGGCCGGGGGTCAGCGGCCAACTCGGCGGTCTGCTACGCGTTGAAGGTCACCAATGTCGATCCGGTGGCCAATGACCTTCTGTTCGAACGGTTCCTCTCGCCTGCCCGCGACGGTCCACCGGACATCGACATCGACATCGAATCCGATCTGCGCGAAGAGGCCATCCAGTACGTCTACCAGCGCTACGGCCGGGAGTACGCCGCACAGGTCGCCAACGTGATCACCTACCGCGGGCGCAGTGCCGTCCGCGACATGGCGCGCGCGCTCGGTTTCTCGCAAGGTCAGCAGGATGCGTGGAGCAAGCAGCTCAGTCAGTGGGGCAACCTGGCAGACGTCACCCACGTGGAGGGCATCCCCGAGCAGGTCATCGATCTGGCGCAGCAGATCTCGAATCTGCCACGGCACATGGGAATTCACTCCGGGGGCATGGTGATCTGCGACCGTCCCATCGCCGACGTGTGTCCGGTGGAGTGGGCCCGCATGGAGAACCGCAGCGTCCTGCAGTGGGACAAGGACGACTGTGCGGCCATCGGTCTGGTGAAGTTCGACATGCTGGGGTTGGGCATGCTCTCGGCACTGCACTACTGCATCGACCTGGTCGCCGAGCACAAAGGCATCGTCGTGGATCTGGCCGCGCTGGATCTGTCCGAGGCCGCGGTGTACGAGATGCTGCAGCGCGCCGACTCGGTCGGGGTGTTCCAGGTGGAATCGCGCGCGCAGATGGCCACCCTGCCCCGGCTGAAGCCGCGGATGTTCTACGACCTGGTGGTCGAGGTCGCGTTGATCCGGCCCGGCCCGATCCAGGGCGGCTCGGTGCACCCCTACATCAAGCGGCGCAACGGTGAGGAAGAGGTCACCTACGACCATCCGTCGATGGAGTCGGCGCTGCGAAAGACGTTGGGGGTGCCCCTGTTCCAGGAGCAACTCATGCAGCTGGCCGTGGACTGCGCGGGCTTCTCGGCTGCCGAGGCCGATCAGCTGCGTCGCGCCATGGGCTCGAAACGCTCGACCGAGAAGATGCGGCGGCTGCGGGGCCGGTTCTTCGATGGGATGGCCGAGGTGCACGGCATCACCGGGGACGTGGCGCAGCGGATCTACGAGAAGCTCGAGGCGTTCGCGAATTTCGGCTTCCCCGAGAGCCATTCGTTGAGTTTCGCCTCGCTGGTGTTCTACTCGTCGTGGTTCAAGCTGCACCACCCGGCGGCGTTCTGTGCCGCGCTGCTGCGTGCGCAGCCGATGGGCTTCTATTCGCCGCAATCACTGGTGGCCGACGCCCGTCGACACGGCGTGGTGGTGCACGGCCCGGATGTCAACGCCAGTCTCGCCCACGCCACGCTGGAGAACCTGGGGACCGAGGTGCGGCTCGGGCTCGGCAGTGTCCGGCACATCGGTGACGACCTCGCGCAGCGGCTGGTCGAGGAGCGGGACAGCGGCCCGTTCGCCTCGCTGCTCGACCTGACGGGGCGGGTGCAGCTGAGCGTGCCGCAGACCGAGGCGCTGGCCACCGCCGGTGCCCTGGGCTGCTTCGGCATCACCCGGCGGGAGGGGTTGTGGGCGGCCGGGGCGGCCGCCGCTGAGCGTCCCGACCGGTTGCCCGGGGTGGGATCGTCGTCCCACGTCCCGTCGCTGCCGGGGATGACGGAGCTGGAGCTGACCGCCGCCGACGTCTGGGCGACGGGGGTGTCGCCCGACCGGTATCCGACCGAGTTCCTGCGGGAGGACCTCGAGGCGATGGGAGTCGTGCCGGCCGATCAGCTGCTGTCGGTGCCCGACGGCACCCGCGTCCTGGTCGCCGGTGCGGTGACTCACCGGCAGCGGCCCGCGACCGCGCAGGGGGTGACGTTCGTCAACCTCGAGGACGAGACCGGCATGGTCAACGTGCTGTGCATGCCCGCGGTGTGGGCGCGGCACCGCAGGGTGGCGCAGACCGCAGCGGCGCTGGTGGTGCGTGGCATCGTGCAGAACGCCACCGGGGCGGTGACCGTGGTGGCCGACCGGATCGGTCCGCTGAGTCTGCGGGTGCGGTCGACGTCCCGCGATTTCCGCTGAATGTACCCTCGGCACAATGACACTCAACATTTCGGCCGACGACGTTCTGACCACGACCCGCTCGGTGCGCAAGCGCCTCGATTTCGACAAGCCCGTGCCCCGCGACGTGCTGATGGAATGCCTCGACATCGCGCTGCAGGCGCCGACCGGCAGCAACAGCCAGGGCTGGCAGTGGGTCTTCGTCACCGATCCCGACAAGAAGCTCGCGCTGGCCGAGATCTACCGCACCAACGCGACGCCGTACCTGAACGCCGAGAAGCCCACCTACGGCGACGAGCGTGACGAGCGGGCGCCGAAGGTGATGGACTCCGCGAGCTACCTCAACGAGAACCTCGAGAAGGCCCCGGTCATGTTGATCCCGTGCCTGGAAGGCAAGCCCAAAGACACCGTGTCGGGCGCCAGTGCGGGCTATTGGGGATCGCTGCTGCCTGCGGTGTGGAGCTTCATGCTGGCGCTGCGCTCGCGGGGGCTCGGCTCGGCCTGGACCACGCTGCATCTGCTCGGTGACGGCGAGCGTCAGGCCGCCGAACTGCTGGGCATCCCGTTCGACTCCTACAGCCAGGCCGGGCTCTTCCCGATTGCCTACACGAAGGGCACCGACTTCAAGAAGGCCAAGCGGCTGCCCGCCGAGCGGCTCACCCACTGGGATACGTGGTGACTCAGGCCCGATGAGTCAGATGCTGCCTGCGAAGTCGTGCTGACGCCACGCTTCGTACACGGCGACGGCGGCGGCGTTCGACAGGTTCAGTGACCGCCGTCCGTCCAGCATCGGGATGCGCACCCGGGCGGTGACGTGCGGGTCGGCCAGGGTCTCGGCATCCAGACCCGTCGGCTCCGGCCCGAACAGCAGTACGTCACCGGGTTGGTAGGCGATGTCGGCGAATGGCACGTTGGCATGTGCGGTGAACGCGAACACCCTTGCCGGCATCACCGCCGACCACGCCGATTCCAGATCGGCGTGCACCGTCACCGACGCCAGGTCGTGATAATCGAGCCCGGCGCGACGCAGCTTGGGCTCGGACAGATCGAAGCCCAGCGGCTCGACCAGGTGCAGTTCACACCCGGTGCCGGCCACCATGCGAATCGCGTTGCCCGTGTTGGGCGCGATACGCGGCGAATAGAACATCACCCGGAACACCCTTGGCAGGGTAAACGGGTGTCAGTCCAGGCAGGTCTCGTAGCTCGCGATCGAGATCAGGCCTTCGAGAGTGTCGATGTCGACCATCTCGCTGCTCATCGCTCGCATCAGGGGTGAGTCGCCGATTTCGGACGCATCGGCGAGCAGTGCCATCTCCACGCCATTGTGGGTCATTGCTACTCCTCCAGTAGGTCACCTTCGATTGTGCCCGCAGATCGGCGCTGCTTCACCCTCTGACACGCAACGGGTCAGAAACGAAATCGCAACGCCCACAACGCACTCGGCGCCGTCTCCTTTGCTGTTTCTGCACCCGTGCGTCTAACTCTGGCGACCCGATGACCGGGCTGGCATACTCAGCGCATTCGCCAGGCGCTTCACGCCCCCCGACGAGGGCGCCATCAGCAGGAAGCCTCATGACCCACGCTCGATCCCCGATCAAGCGGCCGCCTCGGTGGGCGCTGTCCAACTGGCCTGTCCGCGTCAAGGTCCTGGCCATCGTGGTCGTGCCGCTGCTGTTGGCCGGCATATTCGGTGGATTGCGCATTCACGCCGCAAACTCGGCCGCACAGAATCTGCGGGTCGCGGCCGCTCGCGCGGACATGGTGCCCGCGGTGGGGCGGTACCTGGCTTCCGTGGAAGCGGTGCTGGTGAGCGCCACGGACGGCGGCGACGTGCCCGCCACCGTCACCGCGTTCGAGTCGCAAGCCGCTGATCTGCAGCGCGAGCTGGCCGGAACCGACGTCGACGACGCAGTCCGCCTGGCTACCAACACCTTGCTCGACTTCGGGCGGGATCTCGTCGCGAAGTCCACCTCGGGGGGCAACGATCTGCGTTCCCGGGTGATGACGTACGCGCCGCTGTTGATCACCGCCGAGACCGCGATCACCGGTCTGGTGGCCGGAGACGACGAGTCGGTACGGCAAGCGGGCGAGGCGCTCGCCCGCGCGATCGGTGCACGCGGCCAGATGACGATGCAGCAGATGCTCGTCGACCGCGGCGCAGATTTGCCTGAGCCCGAATTGCGCTCGTCGATGATCACGCTGGCCGGAACCGAACCTTCGACGGTGGCCGCGATGGGCGCCTACCTCGGCGGCTCCACCGACGCGGCGGCGTCGCTGCGATCGGAGATGGTCAAGCGGATGTCGCTGCTGTCGGACCCCGGCGTGGCCCTTGCGGGCAACCCCGATCTGCTGGCGTCGCAGCGCATCACCCGCGGCATCGCCGACGGCATCATCACCGACACGTCCCGCGCCATCCCCGCGACAGTCACGGATCAGGCCGCCGCCGCCCGTACCGCTGGCCTGCGCGATGCCGCGATCGTCGGCGCGGCGATCCTGATTGCGCTGCTGCTGGTCACCCTGGTGGCGCGCAGCCTGGTGCGGCCGCTGCGAACTCTGCGCGACAGCGCGTTGCGGGTGGCGCACGAGGATCTGGCACGAGAGGTCGAGCAGGCGCGCACCGACGGGAAGACGCCGACCATCGCGCCGCTCGCGGCGCCGACGTCAGAAGAGATCGGCCAGGTCTCGCACGCCGTCGACGAACTGCACGAGCAGGCGGTTCTCCTCGCGGCCGAGCAGGCGCGGCTGCAGATGCAGGTGACCGACATGTTCGAGACGTTGTCCCGTCGCAACCGGACGCTGGTGGATCAGCAACTCGCCGTGATCGATGAGTTGGAGAACGACGAAGAGGACGCCGACCGGCTGCAGAGCCTGTTCCGCCTCGATCACCTCGCGGCTCGGATGCGCCGCAACGGGGCCAATCTGATGGTGCTGGCCGGTGCCCGCATCCCGCGCGAGAACGCCGAGCCCGTCCCCGTCGTCGCCGTGGTGCACGCCGCAGCGTCCGAGGTCGAGGATTATCAGCGGGTCGACGCCGACGGGCTGCCCGACAGCGCGGTGGCCGGCGCGATGGCCGGTGACCTCGTGCATCTACTGGCCGAACTCCTCGACAACGCGCTGCGGTATTCGCCGCCGAGCGCTCCCGTGCGTGTCTCTGCGGTACACACCGGAAACGGTGGCCTCGTGCTCGAGGTCGCCGACGCGGGCCTGGGCATGAGTGAATCCGATCTGCGGGTTGCCAACACCCGATTGCAGTCGGGTGGCGAGGTGAACCCCTACACCGCCCGCCACATGGGGTTGTTCGTGGCGGGCCGCCTCGCCCGCCAGCACGGCCTGGTGGTGCGGTTGCGCAGCACCGTCGCCGGACGCCCGTCGTCGGGGACCACCGCCGGGGTGTACGTACCGGCCGAACTGCTGGCAGCACCCCCGCCCGCGCCGGCACCCCCGCCGGCACCCGCTCCGATGCCGGCACCCCCGCCAGCGCCGGCACCCGCTCCGATGCCTGCACCCGCACCGACACCGGCGCCCGCCCCCGTCGCTGTGGCTCCACCCCAGAACGGCCACACCCGCGCGCGGCACGCCAGGGACGACTCCGACGACGACGCGATCTATCAGACGATGCTCTCCGAATGGCTCGTCGACCCGCACGAGCTGTCCCACAGCACCGACCTGAACTGGCAGACCGTCTGGGACCACGGCTGGTCCGCCGCGGCCGCTGCCCAGGCCGCCCCGGTGCAGGAGCGCACCGCCGAGGGGCTGCCCATCCGACGTCCCGGCGCCCGGCTGGTTCCCGGCGCGGCCCCGCAGACCGACGCCGGGGACGGCGGCCGCGCGGTCCGCGATCCCGACGCGGTCCGCGCCGGCATCGCCAACCATTTCGGCGGGGTCGCCGCCGGGCGTCGGCATGCCCGCGACGAACGAGAGGACACAGGTGACTGAGACGCTCGACTGGCTGGTGGCACGGTTCGCCCGGGAGACGCCGGGGGTGTCGCACGCGATCCTCGTCTCGGCCGACGGCCTGCTGACCGCGGCCAGCGAGCACATGCCGACCGAGCGGGCCGACCAGATGGCTGCCGTCGCCTCGGGGCTGGCCAGCCTGTCGGCCGGCGCCGCACAGCTGTTCGACGGTGGATACGTGCTGCAGTCGGTCGTCGAGATGGAGAACGGCTATCTGCTTCTGATGCGGGTGGGTGACGGCTCCAACCTCGCCGCGCTGGCCGCGCGAGGCGCCGACATCGGCCAGATCGGCTACGAGATGGCGATCCTCGTCGAGCGCGTGGGCGCCGCGGTCGCATCGCCGCGCCGGGATCCGTTGCGCTCGTGACCGGCCGATGACAGAGGACCCGGGGCCCCGCCTCGTGCGCCCGTACACGCTGACCGCGGGCCGCACCGACGCGCGGGTCGATCTGCCGTGGGAAGCCCCGGTGGGGCCTGCGACGCCGCCGCCCGCGTGGGACTGGCCGAGCGCCGACGTGCGGGCACAGATCATGTCGGTGTGCGCCGGTCGGCCGTCGGTCGCCGAGATCGCCGCGCATCTGCGTCTCCCTCTCGGCGTGGCGCGGGTCGTCGTGGGTGATCTGGTGGTGCAGGGTTATGTCACCGTGCACGACACCCTGTCGACGACGGCGACGGTCGACGAGCGACGGGATCTGATCGGAAGGACGCTGCGTGGGCTCCGAGCACTCTAGGTCTGCGCACTCCAGGGCCGCCTCGACGAAGATCGTCGTGTCCGGCGGGTTCGGTGCTGGCAAGACCACCTTCGTCGGCGCGGTGTCGGAGATCGTGCCGTTGCGCACCGAGGCGCTGCTGACCGACGCCTCACTGGGGGTCGACGAACTCGCCGGACTACCCGACAAGACCACGACGACGGTTGCGATGGATTTCGGTCGCATCAGCCTCAGCGAGGACCTGGTGCTCTATCTGTTCGGCACCCCCGGACAGCGCCGGTTCTGGTTCATGTGGGACGACCTGATCCGCGGTGCGATCGGGGCGATCATCCTGGTCGACGTCCGCAGACTGGACGACAGTTTCGCCGCGGTCGACTTCTTCGAAGCCCGCGACCTGCCGTTCCTGGTGGCGGTCAACGAATTCGACATGGCGCCGCGCCATCCGTTGTCCGCGGTGCGGACCGCGCTGGCGCTGCCCGATCACGTGCCGCTGATCACCGTGGACGCCCGCAGTCGGGAATCGACGAAGGCGGCGCTGATCGCGGTGACCGAGTACGCGCTGAGCCGGTTGGCGCCTGCCGGCTGACCGCGATGGACGACACGACCGACCACGAATTCGCCGACGAGGACTTCCGCGACGACGATCTCAGCCGGTGGCGCACCGAGCGGGTCGTCTTCGACGGCTGCGACTTCTCCGGAGTCGACATGTCGGAGTCCGAGCACGTCGGCTCCGCGTTCCGGAACTGCACCTTTCGGCGTACCTCACTGTGGCACAGCACTTTTCGGCATTGCAGCTTTCTCGGATCCACATTCGTCGAATGCCGGATCCGGCCCGTGACGCTGGTCGAATGCGACTTCACACTCGCGGTGCTCGGCGGAGCCGACCTCCGCACGGTCGATTTGTCGGACTGCCGCCTCCGTGAGGCGAGTCTCGTCGGAGCCGATCTCCGCAAGGCAGTGCTGGCCCGCACCGACCTGACGGGGGCGAGGGTGCAGGGCACGCGCCTGGACGACGCAGACCTGCGAGGAGCGCGCGCCGATCCGACATTCTGGACGACGGCCACGCTACGCGGCGCCAAGATCGACATCGAACAGGCACTCGCCTTCGCTGCCGCCCACGGTCTGGACATCCACGGCGGCTGATCAGCTCTCGGTACTGACCGCGCGCGTGACCAGATCGGCGATCGTGCGGCAATAGTCGGGGTCTACTGACGCGCTGGTGTACAGCGCACAGGTCTGCAACGGTGAGACGAGCAACTGCAGCACGGTGATGGGTCGGACCTCGGTGCGGAACTCGCCGCGGACGGTCGCGCGCTCGACGATGGTTTCCATCATCGCGAGGTGCCGGCTCCAGAGCAGCCGCCGGGTCTCGTCGTCGACAGTGTGCGACTTGCTGTCGATGACGAGCATCCGGACGATGCGGCGGCCGACGGAATCGTTGAGGTAGACACCCACCGATTCCGCGAGCTCACACAGGTCTCCCGCAAGGCTGCCGGTGTCCGGCGTGCCGATCCGAAGGGAGGTGGAGCTCAGCAGCGCGTCGACCATCAGATCCTGGGAGCTCTGCCACGACTGGCGGATCAGGTCGGGATCGAGGTCGCATCGGTGCGCGACACCTTCGATGCTGAACCGGTCCACGCCCCATTGCTGCAGCTCCATCAACGCCGCATCCAGTGCCACGGCACGGTTCTCCGCATCGCTGTCACCCACGTGTAGGTACCCCCTGTCGACCCCGCCCCACTCTATTGCGTTCGCAAGGGCCCTCCGCGCAGAGGTTTTGTCGTCACGCGGTGTCTGATTGCGCGACTCCTCGCACGCTCGTCGTCACGCGGTGTCTGATTGCGCGACTCCTCGCACGCTCGTCGTCACGCGGTGTCTACGCGGCTTTCAGTCGGATCTTCCACCTCACGAACGCCACGTACACGACGCTGATCGCGAACAGCATGCCCACGTCGAACAGCCACGCGCCCGAGGTGTGCTTCCAGTGGTCGTCTTGCGGAGTCAGCGGCCCCGGCACCAGACGGATCAGGTCGATCGTCGACGCGGACGCGGCGAAGCCCCAACGGGCCGGCGTCGCCCATGACATCTGGTCGAGCACGATCCGGTCGGTCACCGGGATCATGCCTCCGGAGAACACCAGCTGGCTCATGATCGCGACCACCAGCAGCGGCATGATCTGCTCGGCCGAGCGGGCCAGCGCCGACAGGGCCAGGCCGACCATCGCCGCCGCGACGGTGGTGAGTGCGATGTCGATGAACAGTTCGAGGCTGCGGTTGCTGATCACGTTGCCGGCGTCGACGGCGCCGGGCCCCCAGCCCTTACCGATGATCGCGATCGCGGTCACGATCGCGGACTGCACGACCGCGAACGCGGTGAATACCACCATCTTGGCCAGCAGATACGCCGAGGTCGAGAGCCCGACAGCCTGTTCGCGCCGGAAGATGGCGCGCTCGCCGATCAGCGCGCGGATCGTCAGCGCGGTGCCCATGAAGATCGCGCCGACATTGAGCATCACCAGGATCTGGCCGGGTTCGTTGGGCGCTTCACCACCCTCGAGCGCCGTCTTCGGTACACCGAACCCGACATCGCCGGGCACCGAGAGGGACAGCACGCCCATGATGAACGGCAGCAGCATCAGGAACGCGAAGTACCCGCGATCGGAGATCACCAGCCGGATCTGCCGGCGCGCGATTGTGGACAGCTGCCTGCGCAAACTGGTGCGCGTGGGATTGCCGAGTTCCGACGGTGTCAGCGCCGGCGGCTGCGGCGGCGGTGGACCGTGCTGGTCCAGGTAGCGCTGCGCGGCCGCGTCGGGGTCGCCGGCGACGGCGGAGAAGATGTCGGCCCAGTTGGTGGTCCCCATCGAGGCGCCGATCTGATTCGGCGGTCCGTAGAACGCCGTCTTGCCGCCCGGCGCGAGCAGCAGCACCTGATCGCAGACGTCGAGATAGGTCAGCGAGTGCGTGACCACCAGTACGACGCGGCCGGCGTCGGCGAGTTGACGCAGCATCGTCATCACCTGCCGGTCCAGCGCGGGGTCCAGGCCCGAGGTGGGTTCGTCGAGGATCAGCAGCGACGGGCCGGTCAGCAGCTCGAGCGCCACCGAGGCGCGTTTGCGCTGGCCACCGGAGAGCTTGTCGACGCGGGTGTCGAGGTGCTTGGTCATCTCGAGTTCCTCGAGCACCTCGTTGACGACTTGCTCCCGGTCGGCCTTCGTGGTGTCCGGCGGCAGCCTTAGTTCCGCGGCGTACATCAGGGCCTGCCGCACGGTCAGCTGGCCGTGGACCACGTCGTCCTGCGGCACCATGCCGATCCGGGAGCGCAGCGAGGCGTACTCGGCGTGCACGTCGTGGCCCTCGAACGACACCTGCCCCGTCGTCGGGTGGGTGTAGCCGGCGACCAGCCGGGCGAAGGTCGACTTGCCGGCACCCGACGGGCCGATGACCGCGGTCAGCGTGCCGGGCCGCGCGGAGATCGAGATGTTGTCGAGCAGCGTCTTGTTGTTCTCGATCGTCCATGTCACGCCGTGGACGTCGAGGCCGCCGGTGGCGGTGGCGGCGGCCGTTTCGGTGCGCCGGACCAGCGTGCCGTCACGGAAGACCAGGTCGACGTTGCCGATCGTGACGGTGTCGCCATCGGAGAGAAGCTGCGTCTCCACGCGCGAGCCGTTGACGAACGTGCCGTTGATGCTGCGGTTGTCGCGGATCTCGGTGCCGGACGGCGTGGTGACGAGGGTGGCGTGGTGGCGCGATGCCAGCACGTCGGGGATGACGATGTCGTTGTCGCTGGCGCGGCCGATCTTCACCGAGCCGGGCGGCACCTCAGGCGCGCGACCGGGCCGCAGGATCTTCAGCATGCTGGTGGCGAGGTTGTTGTCACCACCTGACCGCGGTGCGGCGGCGGGGCCCATCTGGGTCACCGACTCCATCGCCGGTGACGAGATCGGTTGCTGCTGCAGGGGGCGCGACGGCGGCGGTGGCGGGGGATAGCCGGTCCGCTGCCCGGTGGTCGGGTAGGTCCGCGCACCGGGTGTCCGCGTGGGCGGTCCCGGGTGAGTGACCGGCTGGCTCGGCCACTGTCCGCTCGGGCGGCTCGGCACCGGAACCGCGGTGGTGGGCGGCGGTGTGCCCGCCGACCCCTGGTGCCTGCCGACCTCGAATGTCAGCAGCGGTCCGTCGGGATTGCCGATGTGTAATTGGGCGCCGTCGGTGATGTCGACGACCGGCACCCGCCGGCTGTTGACGAACATCCCGTTGAGCGAACCGTTGTCGATCGCGAGCCAGCGGCCCTGATCGAAACGCAACACCAGATGTGCTCGAGAGATCAGCGGATGCGCGATCCGGACATCGGCGCGTAGATCCCGGCCGACGACCACGTCGTTACCGGCCGCGAAGGTACGTGTGGACCCGTCGTAGCGCACGGTCAGCGCAGGGGGTGCTGCTCGGGTCACAGAGCCGCTCCCGCGGCGACAGTAGACATCGCGCCCAACTCTATCGGTAGGGCTGCATCGTCGAAGGTCGGCCGTGACTCCATCGTGACTCTGTGGGAGAGATGTGGGCGATCTGTGGCCGGGCCGTTACTCGAGCGTGTGCATATCGTGTCGCAGCGTGGCCCGACACGCCCACGCGCGGGACCTGAAATGTCCTGTGAACACTGGGAATAGCGCGCGCTCATTTCCTTCCTGTCGGAATTCACAGGTTCGCCGCTGAGTGCGCCGCGCATTTTAGAGGTTATTCTCTACTTTAGGGTGGAGCAATGCCACGGCCCGCCCGATACACCGTCGACGTCCTCCTCGACGCAGCGGCCGACCTGCTGGCTGCCGACGGCCCGGGTGCGGTGACGATGTCGGCGGTCGCGCGTGCCACCGGCGCGCCGAGTGGCTCGGTCTACCACAGGTTCCCGACCCGGGCGGCACTGTGCGGCGAACTGTGGGTGCGCACCCAGGAGCGTCTGCAGGACGCGCTGCTGTCAGCGCTCAACAGCGACGGCGACTCGGCGCAACGCTGCGTGTCCGGCGCGCTCTGCGTGCTGGCCTGGTGCCGCGCACATCCGACCGAGGCGCAGGTGCTGCTGACCGGCCCCGGGCAATTGGGGCTCGGCGACTGGCCCGAGAATCTCCTTGGCCGGCGGAAACGCTTGCAGCGCAAACTCAATAAGGCGCTGGGCGAGATCGACGGAGAAGCTGCCCGGGTCAGCGCCGCCGTGATCGACGTGCCCTACGCGATCGTGCGACGCCACCTGCGGGCGCGTCAGGCGATCCCCGCCAGCGCGGATGCGATCGTCACCGACTGCGCGCGGGCACTCATCGACCCGAACTGACCGGCGACGGCGATCCCGTCACCACGCAGTGGGTGTGGGTGTAGATCGTCGCCATGCACTGGTTGCAGTGCGTGCACATCGACTGCACCGATCGCCCGTCGGCGGCGATGCGATTGATCAGATCCGGTTCGGCGAGCAGGGCCCGCCCCATCGCGACGAAGTCGAAGCCCTCGGCCATCGCCAGGTCCATGGTCTCGCGATTGGTGATGCCGCCCAGCAGGATCAGCGGCATCGACAGCTCCGCGCGGAACAGCCGGGCGTCGCGGAGCAGATACGCCTCGCGATAGGGATACTCGCGGAAGAACTTATTGCCCGTCATCCGGATTCCCCAGCGCAGCGGCGGTTTGAACGCACCCGCGAACTGCTTGACGGGCGCGTCGCCGCGGAACAGGTACATCGGGTTGACCAGCGAGCTGCCCGCGGTGAGTTCGATGGCGTCCAGGCCCCCGTCTTCCTCGAGCCACTTCGCGGTCTGCAGCGCCTCATCGGTCGAGATGCCGCCGCGAACACCGTCGCTCATGTTCAGCTTGGCGGTCACCGCGATCGGCGTGCCTGCTTTCTCGACGGCCCGCCGGACGGCGAGCACCGTGCCGCGCGCCACCTTGGCCCGGTTCTCCAGGGAGCCGCCGAACTCGTCGTCGCGCCGGTTGATCAGCGGGGACAGGAACGAGCTCGCGAAGTAGTTGTGGCCGAGGTGCACCTCGACGGCGTCGAAGCCGGCGTCGATGGCCATCCGGGCAGCCTGGGCGTGTGCTTCGGTGATGTCGGTGATGTCGTCGCGGGTGGCCCGCTTGGCGAAGCGCATCGACAGCGGATTGAAGAAGCGCACCGGGGCGTAGGCAGCGGTGCGGTTGGACTTCGAGTTGGCGACCGGGCCGGCGTGCCCGATCTGCGCGCTGATCTTCGCGCCTTCGGCGTGCACGGCTTCGGTGAGCCTGCGCAGCCCGGCCATCGCCTCGGGTCGCCAGTAGATCTGGTTGCCCTCGGTGCGTCCGCCCGGGGCGACGGCGAGGTAGGCCACCGTGGTCATGCCGACCCCGCCGGCGGCGGGCAGCCGATGGTAGGTGATGAGGTCCTCGGTGACCAGAGCGTTCGGGGTCGCGGCCTCGAACGTTGCCGCTTTGATCACTCGGTTGCGCAACGTGATGGGGCCCAGCGTGGCCGGAGTGAACACATCGCCGACAGTTGTCATGTCTACAGAGCCTGTCACAATGATCGCCGTGGGTGCGATCACTTTGGACGGTAAGGCCACGCGCGACGAGATCTTCGTCGACCTCACGGCGCGCACGGCGCGCCTCGTCGAGGCCGGTCACACCCCGGGACTGGGCACCGTCCTGGTCGGGGACGACCCCGGGTCGAAGGCCTACGTGCGGGGCAAGCACGCCGACTGCGCGAAGGTAGGCATCACCTCGATCCGTCGCGACCTGCCTGCCGACATCAGCCAGGCCGACCTGATGGCCACGCTCGACGAGCTCAACGCCAACCCCGAGTGCACCGGCTACATCGTGCAGCTGCCGCTGCCGCGCCACCTCAACGAGAACGCCGCGCTGGAACGCATCGATCCTGACAAGGACGCCGACGGGCTGCACCCGATGAACCTCGGCAAGCTCGTGCTCAACGAGCCCGCCCCGCTGCCGTGTACACCGCGGGGGATCGTGCACCTGCTGCGACGCTACGAGGTCGAGATCGCCGGAGCGCACGTCGTGGTCATCGGCCGCGGCGTCACGGTCGGTCGTCCACTCGGCCTGCTCCTGACCCGTCGCTCGGAGAACGCCACGGTGACGCTGTGCCACACTGCGACCCGGCACCTGCCGCAGATCACCCGGGAGGCCGACATCATCGTCGCCGCCGCGGGCGTGCCGCACATGGTGACCGCGGAGATGGTGCGGCCCGGAGCGGCAGTCGTCGACGTGGGCGTCAGCCGCGACGACGCGGGCAAGCTCGTCGGCGACGTCCATCCCGATGTCTGGGACGTGGCCGGACACGTGTCACCCAATCCCGGCGGTGTCGGTCCGCTCACCCGGGCGTTCCTGCTCACCAACGTCGTCGAGCGCGCCGAGGCTGCCGCCGCGTCGTGAGGTCAACGCGCAGGCTGTTCAGCGGGCAGTGGCCGATCCTGGTCGTGGGACTGTCGTTGCTCGCCGCGTTCGTGCTCGTGGCAGCGGGGTACTGGCGGCGCGGCGCGCTGGTGATGGCCATCGGGGTGGGCACGGCCTCGGCGCTGCGGCTGACACTGCCGGAGGACCGCGTGGGGTTGCTCGCCGTCCGGAGCCGCACGGTGGATGTCGCCACCACCGCCGCGGTCAGCGCCGCCATGCTCTACATCGCGTGGACCATCGACCCGCTGGGAACCAGCTGAGCGTTTCCCGACCGCGCCGCTCTCCCGACTGATAGTGCAGGTCACAAGGTTTTCAACGTTGCCCGGATTCTTTGGTGAACAAATGTTTCGTTACCGGTGAGTAGGGATACCCCAGGGGCGTCCTCAACGGTGTGACTGCAGTCACACCGTTACCTGCGGAGCGCAACAGGGGTGATCCATGGCCGGATTGGTCAAGACGGTGGCGCGATGGTCCAAAGCGCCGGCTCGTGACGTCGAGGCGCCGAGCGGGGGGTGGGTGAACATGGTGCGCGGGCTCGCTGCCCGCGCCACCACGCCGCTGCTGCCCGACGACTATCTGTCTTTGCTCAATCCGCTCTGGTCGGCGCGTGAGCTGCGCGGTGAGATCGTCGAGGTTCGCGCCGAGACCGACGATTCGGCCACCGTGATCATCCGTCCTGGGTGGGGTTTCGCCCGCGACTATCAGCCCGGCCAGTACGTCGGCATCGGCCTGCGGGTGGACGGACGGTGGCACTGGCGCTCGTATTCGTTGACCTCGGTCCCGGAACAGACCGAGGGCGAGATCTCGATCACCGTCAAGGCGACGCCGGAGGGGTTCCTCTCCACGCACCTCGTCGATGGGGTGGAGCCCGGCACGATCATCAGGCTCGCCGCACCGCAGGGCGAGTTCACGCTGCCTGATCCGCCGCCGGAGTCGCTGCTGTTCATCACCGCGGGCAGTGGCATCACCCCGATCATGGCGATGTTGCGCTCGTTGAATGCCCGCGGCCAGGAGCCCGACATCGTGCACATCCACTCGGCGCCGTCGGCCGAGTCGGTGATCTTCCACGACGAGCTCCGGGAACTGGAGAGCCGACAACGCGGCTATCGCCTGCACCTGCAGCTCACCCAGGAGGACGGCAAGGTCGAGCTCACCGAACTCGACAAGCTCGTGTCGGACTGGCAGAAGCGCTCCGCGTGGGTGTGCGGACCCTCGGCGATGCTCGACGCGGCCGACGAGGTGTGGGAAGAGCACGGTCTGGCTGATCAGCTCAACATGGAGCGATTCACGATCGCCGCCACCGACAAAGGGGGCGAAGGCGGTACCGTGCACTTCGGGATCTCCGACAAGTCCGTCGAGATCGACGGTGCGACAACCATTTTGCAGGCCGGCGAGGACGCCGGCATTCAGATGCCGTTCGGCTGCCGGATGGGTATCTGCCAGACCTGTGTGCTCCCGCTCGAAGAGGGGCACGTTCGGGACATCCGTTCCGGGCAGGAACACGGTGCGGGCGACCGCATCCAGACATGCATATCCACCGCCTCCGGTGACTGCACCATCAAGATCTGAGGAGACTGACCATGGCAATCACCGACATCAAGGTCTATGCCCACTTGACCGAGGAGGACGTCGAGAACCTCACCGCGGAGCTGGACCAAATTCGTGCCGACATCGAGGAGTCGCGCGGTGAACGCGACGCCCGTTACATCCGGCGCACCATCCAGCTGCAGCGCGCGCTGGCCGCCGGCGGGCGGATCGCGCTGTTCGCGAGCAGCAGCCGCATCGCACGGATCGGCGGCACCGCGATGCTGGCGACGGCGAAGATCATCGAGAACATGGAACTCGGCCACAACATCACCCACGGTCAGTGGGATTGGATGAACGATCCGGAGATCCACTCGACCGAATGGGAATGGGACACCACCTCCCCGTCGGTGCAGTGGAAGAAGTCGCACAACTTCGTCCACCACAAGTACACGAATGTCGTTGGTCTGGATGACGACATCGGCTACGGCATCATGCGGCTCACCCGTGACCAGCGCTGGGAACGGTGGATGATCGGCAACCCGATCTACAACCTCATGCTGGGTACGTTGTTCGAGTGGGGTGTCGCCCTGCACGGCGTCGAAGTGACGAAGTACCGCAAGGGTGAGAAATCGATCGGCGAGGTGCGCAGAGACCTCAAGGTCATCGGCCGCAAGGTCGGCAAGCAGGTCGGTAAGGACTACATCGTCTTCCCGGCGCTGACAGGAACGAATTGGAAGCACACGCTCAAATGCAATGCGGTGGCGAACCTGATCCGCAACTACTGGGCGTACATGGTGATCTTCTGCGGCCATTTCCCTGACGGCGCAGAGAAGTTCACCGTCGAGGAGTTCGAGAACGAGACTCGCGGCGAGTGGTACCTGCGACAGATGTTGGGGTCGGCCAATTTCCATGCCGGGCCGATCATGGCGTTCATGAGCGGCAACCTGTGCTACCAGATCGAGCACCACCTGTTCCCCGACCTGCCGAGCAACCGGTACGCCGAGATGAGCGTGCGGATCAGAGAGCTCTGCGAGAAGTACGACCTGCCCTACACGACCGGGCCGCTGTTGCGCCAGTACTGGCAGTCGTTCTGGACCATCCTGAAGCTCGCGCTGCCGGACAAGTACCTGAAGGCCAATGCCGACGATGCGCCGGAGACGGCCTCGGAGCGGCGGTTCGGCCGCGTCGAACCCACCCCGGGTACGCCGAAGCGCGGGCTGCGCACCGCGATCAAGGAGCGCACCAGGGCGGCCTGACGCACTAGGACTCGCGCTAGGACAGCGTCGCGCGCACGCACACCGTCACGTACGGCAGTGCAAGCCCCGACGCGTTGGCCAGGGCCGGGTGCGTGGCGAGAAGCTCGCGCACCCGGTCGAGCGTGCGGGTACGCACCTGCTCGGGCGAGGTGATGCAGTAGCTGCGGGAGGCGACCAGGTCGATCAACGCCTGCGGCGTCAGATAACTCGTCCACTCGACCTGATGCCGTGAGACCTCGGTGAAGGGCGCGGGTAGCTCGACGGTTTGCGTGAACGGATCGACTTCGTGGCCGATGATCTGGCCGAGATCCTTGACCCAGCCCAGTCTTTCGTCACGGTTGTTCCACACCAGGCCGAGCCGGCCACCGGGTCGCAGTACCCGCGCCACCTCATCGAGGGCGCGTACCGGATCGAACCAGTGCCAGGCCTGAGCGACGAGCACGGCGTCGACGCTGTTGTCCGGCAACGGGATCTCTTCGGCGGTACCGAGCAGCGCGGGCGTGTGGGGGAGTGAGGTGCGCAGCAGTTCGAGCATCTCCGGAACGGGATCGACGGCGACGACGTCGAGGTTGCGTTCCACCAGCCGCGTGGTCAGCTTTCCGGTCCCCGCACCGAGATCGAGCACGGTGTGGGCATCGGGGGGAAGCAGCCAGTCGATGGCCTCCGGCGGATAGGACGGGCGGCCCCGCTCGTAGGCGGCCGCTTCGGCGCCGAAGGACAGCGACCGTTGCTGTGCCGAACCACTCACCGGCTGGCCAACTCCAGCGTGCGTCGGATCAATACCCCCACCGCGTCGGTTTCCACCAGGAAGCCGTCGTGCCCGAACTTCGACTCGACGATGTCGAGCCCGTCGCAGCCCGGCAGCAGATCGGCCAATTCCTGTTGCAGGCGAAGGGGATACAACCGATCAGAGGTGATTCCGCCCACCACGGTCGGCACCGGGCAGCCCCTCAGGGCGGCCGCCACGCCACCACGGCCACGGCCGACGTCATGGCTCGACAGCGCGTCGGTCAACGCCACATAGGTGCCGGCATCGAAGCGTGCAGACAGCTTCCGGCCCTGATACTCGAGATAGCTCTGCACCGAGTACCGGCCGCCCGCGGTGGGGTCTTCACCCGGTTGCGCGGAATTGCCGAAGCGCTCGTCGAGTTCGGCCTCGCCGCGATAGGTCAGGTGAGCGAAGCGGCGGGCGATCTCCATGCCGGTGTCGGGGGAGTGGCCGGTGTCGTGGTAGTCGCCGTTGCACCAGTGGGGATCTGAGGTGATCGCGGCGACCTGCGTGCTCTGCGTGCCGATCTGGTCGGCGGTGGCGCGGGCTCCGACCGCGAGCACCAGCGCTGCGCGCACGTCGTCCGGGTGACTGACGATCCATTCGAGAGCCCGCGCACCACCCATGGAGCCGCCGATCACGGCGGCCACCTCGGTGATGCCCAGCCGCTCGAGCGCCGCGACGTCGGCGGCAACCTGATCGCGCACCGTTGTCGCCGGAAACCGCGAGCCCCAAGCCTTTCCGTCAGGGGCGATGGTGCTCGGCCCCGTCGAGCCGCGGCAGCCGCCCAGTACGTTCGTCGAGATCGCGCACCAGCGGTCGGTGTCGATCGGGGCGCCGGGGCCGGCCACGCCGTCCCACCACCCGGGCGTCGGATGGTCCGGGCCCGCGGGGCCGGTGATGTGCGAGTCGCCGGTCAGCGCGTGCAGCACCACCACCACGTTGTCGCGCTCCGGAGAGAGCTCACCCCAGCGCTGCACCGCGATCGAGACGTCGTCGAGCACGGCGCCGTTCTCGAGGCGCAGCGATCCGACGTCGACGATGCCGATCTCGCCTTCGGGCGGCAGCGCCACGCGATCGTTGCGCACGTCCATGACGGTCACGTCTGCACCTCGAGCAGCTGGGCATCGGCGGTGCTGCCGGCACGCTGCGCCGCGGCGAAGCCCCGCTCGAGGTCGGCCAGGATGTCATCGATGCCCTCGATGCCGACCGCCAGACGTACCAAGCCGGGGGTGACGCCGGTGGCGAGTTGTTCCTCGGCCGAGAGCTGCTGGTGGGTGGTGGACGCCGGGTGGATCACCAGCGAGCGCACGTCGCCGATGTTGGCGACATGGCTGTGCAATGTCAGCGCGTCGACGAACGCCTTGCCCGCGGGGACCCCGCCCGCCAACTCGAACGCCAGGACTGCGCCGGTTCCCTTGGGCGCCAGCTTATTTCCCACCTCGTACCAGGGTGAGCTGGGCAGGCCCGCGTAGTTGACGGAGATGACGGCGTCGTGGCCGGCCAGGTATTCGGCTACGCGCTGGGCGTTGGCGACGTGGCGCTCCATGCGCAGGCTCAGCGTCTCCAGACCCTGCGCAATCAGGAACGCGTTGAACGGCGATGCGGCAGAACCCAAGTCGCGCAGCAGCTGCACGCGGGCCTTCAATGCGAACGCGGGCGCGCCCAGTTCGGCGAACACCACACCGTGGTAGCTCGGGTCGGGTTCGGTGAATCCGGGGAAGCGCCCGTTGGTCCAGTCGAAGTTTCCGCCGTCGACGATCACGCCGGCGATCGCGGTGCCGTGCCCGCCCAGGTACTTGGTCGCCGAGTGAACCACGATGTCGGCGCCGTGGGCGATCGGCTGGATCAGATAGGGCGTGGCGATCGTGTTGTCGACGATCAGCGGCACCCCGGCGTCGTGCGCCACCGCGGCGACGGTCGGGATGTCGAGCACGTCGATCTGCGGGTTCGAGATCGTCTCGGCGAAGAACGCCTTGGTGTTGGGACGCACTGCGGCCCGCCACGACTCGGGGTCGTCGGGGTTGTCGACGAAGCTGACCTCGATGCCCAGCTTGGGCAGCGAGTAGTGGAAGAGGTTGTAGGTGCCGCCGTAGAGCCGGGGGCTCGACACGATGTGATCGCCGTTGTGGGCGAGATTCAGGATCGCGAACGTCTCGGCCGCCTGCCCGGAGGCGACGAACAGCGCGGCGACTCCGCCCTCGAGCGCTGCGATGCGCTGCTCGACGACGTCCTGGGTCGGGTTCATGATGCGGGTGTAGATGTTGCCCGGCTCGGCCAGCCCGAACAGTGCGGCCGCGTGGTCGGTGTCGCGGAATGCGTAGCTGGTGGTCTGGTAGATCGGCAAAGCCCGCGCACCCGTGGCGGTGTCGGGTGCCTGGCCGGCGTGGACCTGTTTGGTCTCGAAAGCCCAGTCGGCACTCGGATCGGGGGTATCGAGGCTCATCAGATGTCTCCTCCGTGAACGGGGGGCCCGATTCACAGCGGACCCGCGCTTGCCTTATAGCCGTATTCGGCTACTCAACCTGGTCGTCTCCCGGGGCACCCCACCGCGGTTGGAGGGTTGCCGGCCAGCAAGCCGGGGCTTGACGCTGGCACTCATGACCGTTTCGAAGAATAACGCACCCGGCAGATCGGGTGCCACTGGGTTCAGCTGATGGCGCGCTGCGGGCCGGTCTGTTCGTCGAGGAACTCGCGGATCACGTCGGCGACGCGTTCGGGTGCCTCGAACATCGGAATGTGTCCGACGCCATCGAGTCTGGTGTAGCGGGTCGACTGGGGCAGGAACTTGCGGAAGTGGGCGGTGAACCGGGGATCCGGCAGCACCCGGTCTTTCTCGCACACCACCAGATAGGTGGGCGTCTTGGTGTCGGCGAGTTCCATCAACCCCGGCATCAGCAGCGCTTTGACGAGCAGCTGGTAGTAGGCCGGGCAGTGCCGGACGTCGTCGATGATCTCCAGGATGTCGGCGTCGCTGATCCCGTCGGGCCGGGCGCTGACCGGCAGGCTGGTCAGGAACCGCGCGCCGGGCACGCGCGCCGCGCGCTCTCCGAGCAGCTTGGCGACCACCCAGACGGGCATCCCCATCACGAACTTGAACACGATCTCGTATTTGGCCGGGGTCCAGCGGTGCCAGCCACCGGCCGGGGCGATGCCGACCAGGGACCGGGCCCGATTGCGGCGTTCGAGCTCGAAGGCCACCCAGCCGCCGAGCGAGTTCCCCACGATGTGGGCGGTGTCCCACCCGAGGCGGTCGAGGTGGCGCTCGATGTCGTCGGCCAGTGTGCCGCTGTCGAGCAGCCAGGAGCGGTTGGGACTGCCGCCGTGGTGGCCCGCCATCGACGGTGCGAACACCTCGTAGCGGCCGGTGTCGGCCAGCGCGGGCGCGACGTCCTTCCACACGTTGTTCGACATCATGAACGGGTGCAGCAGCAACACCGGTTCCCCGGAGCCGAGGTGGATGGGCGCGCGTTGGCTCATAGCGCCCGACCCTAAAGGTGGTACCCGCGGTACCGCAAGGACGCCCGCTAGGGTCGACGGCCGTGACGCGCCCCCTCACGATCAGCACTGTCAACGTCAACGGCATCCGCGCCGCGATCAAGCACCGCTCGGAGGACAACCGCGGCCTGCTGCCGTGGTTCGCGCAGACGGGTGCCGACGTGGTCTGCCTGCAGGAGACCCGCGCCGACGACGAGCAGGTGGCCGAGGCGCTGGCGCCGCTGCTGGCCGATGGCTGGCATCTGGCGTCGGCCGCGCCCCACGTCAAGGGTCGCAACGGTGTCGCAGTGGTGTCCCGCACCGCCCACGAACGCGCTCAGATCGGCTGCGGGGCAGATGAATTCGCCGATCACGGCCGCTACATCGAGGTCGACACCGGCGGTGTGACGGTGGCGAGCGTGTACTTTCCCACCGGCGAGGCCGGCACCGAGCGGCAGCGGGAGAAGGAGCGGTTCATGGCCACGGTCGCCGAGCGGATGGCCGTTCTGCGGGCCGAGGGCCGCGACGCGGTGCTGTGCGGTGACTGGAACATCGCCCACACCGAGAACGACATCAAGAACTGGAAGGGCAACGTCAAGAAGGCAGGATTCCTGCCCGAGGAACGCCAGTGGCTCACCGAGCTGCTGGCGACCGGCTGGGTGGACGTGGTGCGGGTGGCACACCCGGACCAGCCCGGGCCGTACGCGTGGTGGTCATGGCGCGGTAAGGCGTTCGACAACGACGCCGGCTGGCGCATCGACTACCAGCTGGCCACCCCGGGACTGGCGGCGCGCGTCACGGCGGTGCACACCGAACGTCCCGCGGCGTATGCGCTGCGCTGGTCCGACCACTGCCCTGTGACGGTCACCTACGCGTGACTTCGGCGTGCTTGTCGTCGCTGACCGACGACAGACACGCCGAAATCGCTCAGCAGCCGACGCGGTTGGGGGTCGATAGCGCGTCGTCGGCGCCGTCGATCGCGCCCCGGACCACCTCGAATACCCGCGGGTCCCACGTCATCCCGGTCTCCCACGGCAGGCCGACGGAATCGGAGACGAAGATGCTGTGGGTGTCGTCGAAGGACACGCAGCGGCGGTGGGGCAGTACGCGGTCGCTGATGTCGGTGGCCAGCGCGCTGCGGGTGGTCACAATGCCGTCGTTCGGCCACACCATCGGGTTCACCGGCGCGGGGCGGGTGAAGCGAGCGCCGCCGATCAGGACGACGGGGATGCGGTCCAGGACGCCGGCCTGGAATTCGTTCCACCCGTGCGGGCCCATCAGGTACCCCTGGTTGACCTCCCGGCCCGATCCGCTCTGCAGCCGCGTCACCTCGGCGGCCATCGCCAGCGACGCCTTCTCGCAGTAGGCATCCCCCAAGCAGTCCGACAGCGGGGTGATGCCGTTGGCGTAGTCGGACAGGAACGACCCCTCCCATGGGGTGCCCACCGTCGTCAGCGATCGGATGCGGATCGGCGAGCCGAGGTTCTGCATCACGCGGAACGCCGACCGCGAGTACAGCCCGCCCATCGAGTGAGCGACGACGTCGACGACGTCCACCCCTCGGGTGTCGTGCAGGTAGGTCAGGAAGCGGGCGAGGTGTTCGCCGGCCAGGTCGATCGACGCCGTGGAGTCGACGGTCATTGTGTCGGGCAGAACGATCGGGCAGTCGCCGAACGCGCCGAATCCGCCTTGGTCGGCGACGGGGCCGCGGCCCGCCATGGCCGGCGACGTGTACACGGTGTGGCCCGCTGCGAGCAGGTTCTCTCGCAGCGCCGTGTCGGTGTTGCCGGCGGCCAGGCCGGACCGGCACGCCGCCTCCGGCGTGGTGAAGGGACTGACCGCGTCACCGCCCGAGACGATGACGACGGCGTGACCGGGTGCGGCGTGCGCAGGAGCGCATGGAAGAAGCGTCGCGAGCACCAACAGAACAAAGGCCGACGACCACCGTCGCATGAGACCCCCTCGGTTGCGCGAATGCTAGCTCGGGCGGTGAGCTGGGACGGCGGTTATGCCGCGGTCGCCGCAGTCCAGGCCGGGTTGCGTCCGAGGTGGCGCAGCAGCTGGGCGAGGACGTCGCCGTCGCTCGGCGGCAGCGCGCGGGCGAATGGCGACGCGAGATCGTCCCGGAATTCGCCGTCGGGTACCGCGAGCACCAGCGGTGTCACCGCCTCGAGCACCTCGGTCGGCGGGGCGAACGGTGCTCCCAGCGACACCGCGACGTCCCAGCTGTGCACCACGTAGTCGACGAAGTGGAAGCCCATCGCCGTCTCGCCGATCACGGTGACGTCGGCCCCGAACTCGGGGAGCGCGAACATCGCTTGGTCCACACCGGGTCGGGCGAACGCCGCAAGCACATCGGCTGCCGCGGCGGCGTAGGTGCCTGCGGGATCCGTTGCGATCGCCGCGGCGAGCGGTTCGGTGCGCCACACGTCGATATCGGCGCCGAGACCGCGCGCTGCGGCGGCGAAGCCGCGGTGTTGAGCTGTCATGTGGGTGAGCAGATCTCCCAGCGTCCACCCGGCGCACGGCGTATGCCGGTCGAGGTCGCCGGGGCGGACGAGGGCGACGATGTCCATCGATGTGGAGACGGCGCGGTGATGCTGAAGAGAAAAAGTATGCATAAGCATATGATATGCACATGCATATAATTGCGCAACGCCTACGCTCTGATTCGTGGATTCGCCCCGTCCCGACCTGGCTGCCCTGATGGCCCCGCTCACGCGTGACCTCGTGGCCGCTGAGGAACCGATACTGGCCGAGCATGGCCTGACGATGTGGGGTTATGTGGTGCTCTCGGCGCTGGACCGAGGAGCGATCCGCACCCAGGCGGCCTTGGCCGAGGCCATCAACGCTGACAAGACGCGCATCATCCGCACGCTCGACGACCTGCAGGACCGGGGTTATCTCGACCGCGTCGCCGACCCCGCGGACCGACGCGCCCGCGTGCTGGCCATCACCGAGGAGGGCCGACGGGTCAAGAACGCGGCGCAGACGCAGATCCAGCGCGGGGAGGAACGTTGGCTCAGCGTCCTGAACGCCGAGGAGCGCCGGGTGTTCCTGCGCGCCCTCCGCCGGATGGCCGCCGGACAAAACGATGACCGCGCGTGAAAAACTGGTCATCACCATGAGCACTTCAGCCAAGCCCGTCGTCTTCTCCGGCGCGCAACCGACGTCCGACTCCCTGCATCTGGGTAACGCGCTCGGCGCGGTCGCGCAGTGGGTGGGTCTGCAGGACGGGCACGACGCCTACTTCTGCGTGGTCGATCTGCACGCGATCACGCTGGCCCAGGACCCCGCGACGTTGCGCCGGCGCACGCTGGCCACGGCCGCGCAGTACCTGGCCCTGGGTGTCGATCCGTCCCGCGCCACGGTGTTCGTCCAGAGCCACGTCCCCGAGCACAGCCAATTGGCCTGGGTGCTGGGCTGTTTCACCGGGTTCGGGCAGGCGTCGCGGATGACGCAGTTCAAGGACAAGTCCGCCAAGCACGGCGCTGATGCGCAGACCGTCGGCCTGTTCACCTACCCGATCCTGATGGCCGCCGACGTCCTTCTCTACGACACCGAACTCGTGCCGGTCGGCGAGGATCAGCGCCAGCACCTCGAGCTCGCCCGCGACGTCGCGCAGCGCGTCAACGCGCGCTTCCCCGACACGTTCGTCGTCCCAGAACCGATGATCCCCAAGGCGACGGCGAAGATCTACGACCTGGCCGACCCCACTGCCAAGATGAGCAAGTCCGCGGCCACCGATGCCGGGTTGATCAGCCTGCTCGACGATCCGGCGCGCACCGCCAAGAAGATCCGCTCCGCCGTCACCGACAGCGACCGCGAGATCCGCTTCGATCCTGACGCCAAGCCGGGGGTCTCGAACCTGCTGACGATCCAGTCAGCGGTCACGGGCACCCCGGTCGAGGCTCTGGTCGCGGGCTACGCCGGCCGCGGCTACGGTGACCTGAAGAAGGAGACGGCCGACGCCGTCGTCGAGTTCGTCACCCCTATCAAGGCGCGGGTCGACGACTACCTCTCCGACCCGGCCGAACTGGAGAATGTGCTGGCCGCAGGCGCGCAGCGTGCGCGTGAGGTGTCTGGCAAGACGGTGGCACGGGTATACGACCGGCTGGGATTCCTCGCACCGCGATAACGGGAGGCTGACGATGACGGCGCCGGACGGTTCGGCCTCCCCGGAAAATGCCGAGGACAAGCCCGGGTTGCTGGATCGGCTGCGGGCGCGCATGCCGTGGTTCGACCACGTGATGCGGGCCCAGGGGCGCTACAACGACAGCAAGGGCGACTTCTATGCCGCCGGCATCACCTATTTCACGATCTTCGCGTTGTTCCCGCTGCTCATGGTCGGGTTCGCGATCGGCGGTTTCGTGCTCACCTATCAGCCGGAGTTGCTCGAGCAGCTCAAGGCCAAGATCGCAGGAGCGGTCAGCGGAGACCTGGGGCAACAAGTCACGCAGCTGATGGATTCGGCGATCGACTCACGCGGCACCGTCGGCATCATCGGGCTCGCCACCGCGGCGTGGGCCGGTCTGGGCTGGATGGCCAATCTGCGCGAGGCGCTGAGCCAGATGTGGGGTCTCTACCGCGAAGAGCAGCCGGGCTTCGTCAAGACCAAGCTGTCCGATCTGCTGGCGCTGCTGTCGACGTTCGCCGCGATCGTGGTGACGGTCGCGCTCTCGGCGCTGGGGAGCCGCTCGGTGACGGGCAGTGTGCTCGAATGGCTGGGCATCCCCGAGTCGCCGGTGCTCGGAGTGCTGCTGCGCATCGGGTCGATCGCGGTGTCGCTTCTGGTGTCCTGGCTGCTGTTCACCTGGATGATCTCGCGGCTGCCGCGGGAGTCGACGAGCTTCCGCAGCAGTGTGCGCGCCGGCCTGCTGGCCGCGGTCGCGTTCGAGGTGTTCAAGCTGGTGGCGTCGATCTACCTGAAGTCGGTACTGACGGGCCCGGCGGGCGCCACCTTCGGACCGGTGCTGGGCTTGATGGTGTTCGCCTACATCACCGCGCGGTTGATCCTGTTCTCCACCGCGTGGGCGGCGACGATGCCGGAGAACATGGTGGAGGCGCCCATCCCGGCGCCCGGGCCGGCCGTCATCCGCAACCGCATCATCACCAGGCCCGGGTTGGCGCCGTGGCAGGCGGCCGGTGCCGCGGCGGTCGGCGCGCTGGGCGCGCTGGGCTTCGCGCGGCGGCGCAAGCGCTGACGCTGTCCGCCCTTAGTGTTGGGGCCTGCGGTTGAGCGCCCTGGCGCCCATGATCAGGCAGAACACGATCACCGCGCCGACGACGCCGACGCCGACGCGCACCGGCATGGCGTCGATCTCGGGCAGTGTCGCGCTGGCCTTGCTGGTCGCGGCGGCGGCGGCCGCCGGGTCGGCGTCAGGGGTCCGCAGGGACGGGTCGGGTTCGACCAGGCTGCCGACCTTGGTTCCCGGCGCGGTGGCGTAGCCGTAGTCGAGAAGGTGCGCGGCCTGCTCCCACGGGGCGATGGGTTGCCGCGTGCCGCGCATCAGCACCGCCACGAGACGTCGTCCGCCGTGGTCGGCCGCACCGACGAAGGTCTGGCCGGCGTCGTCGGTGTAGCCGGTCTTGCCGCCGAGCGCGCCCGGATAGTTGGCCAGCAGCTTGTTGTCGTTCTCGATCGGGTAGCTGCCGTCGCCGCGCCCGGGAAATGAAAACTCTTGCGTGTGAACGATATTCGCGAAGACGGGGTTGTTCCATGCGTAGCGGTAGAACAGTCCGACGTCGTAGGCGGAGGTGCTCATGCCCGGCCCGTCCAGTCCGGACGGGGTCGCCACGCGGGTGTCCCGCGCGCCGAGCTTGTTGGCCAGCGCGTTGAGCTTGGTCAGTGTGGCGTCCATGCCGCCCAGTTGCATCGCGAGGGCGTGCGCGGCGTCGTTGCCCGAGTGCATCAGCAGACCGTGCAGCAGGTCGTTGATGGAGTAGAAGCCGCCTTCGCCGACGCCCACCCGCGTGCCCTCGGCGTTCGCGTCCTCCTGGGTGCCCGGCACCACCTTGTGCAACGGCAGGTCGCGGATCGCCTGCATCGCGACGAGCACCTTGATGATGCTGGCCGGGCGGTGGCGGCCGTGCGGGTCGCGGGCGGCGATGACGTCACCGGAATCGATGTCGGCCACGACCCACGCCTCGGCGGAGACGTCGCCGGGCAGCGGGGGAGTGCCCGGCGCGGTGATCACGCCGCACCCGGAGAGCGCGTCGCCGCCCATCGGCTTGGCCGGCACAGGCAGCGGTGCGGGTGGGTCGCCGGATTCCGGAACCTCCGACGCGTCGACGGCGGGCGGGGTCGCCTCCCGGTAGGGGCAGGTGTTCGCCTCGGGGACGGGCTGGGCCGCAGCGACCGGGGCCATCGCCAGCATCGCCGCGCTGAGCAGCGCAGACACCCGCAGTGGGAACGTCGTGAAGGTCGCCATCGGGGTTGAAGGTTAGGCGATCGCGGCTTTCGGATCGGTGAGCCACGCGGTGACAGATGTGAAGAGAGTTTCGCAAGTTACTGGCCGAGCTCGGTGCTCCTCGCCGCTCACTAGGCTGGCGGGACCGCCCGAGCCGCCAAAGAAAGTCATCCATGTTCCTGCTCGTTCTCGGCTCGTTCCTCGGGCTGATGACCCTCTACGTCTGGTTTCGCCTCGTGCGATCCACCACCCGCCCGGGGCGCGTGCGCGGGGTCCTCACCGCGCTGCTGCTGATCTTGACCGC
Source organism: Mycobacterium sp. IDUB_1 (assembly GCF_055419625.1). NCBI lineage: Bacteria > Bacillati > Actinomycetota > Actinomycetes > Mycobacteriales > Mycobacteriaceae > Mycobacterium > Mycobacterium sp. IDUB_1. The sequence goes on from NZ_JBVAYA010000001.1 coordinate 2,031,635, forward strand.
GCTGCTGGTGGCGGCGCTGATGCTCCGGCGCGACCCCGGCGGCTCGAGTTGGGCTGCCTGGCCCGGTTATCTGTGGTTCGGCCTGCTGGCCTACCTGGTGCTGGCGCTGCTTGTTCTCGAGCCGGCGCACCTGGTCGCCCGCGTGCGCCGGCGTCGGCGCTCCGCCGAGAAGGCGCCCGACCTCGAGCGGCGGCTCTTCCTCGCCCGAGCGGGCGCCATGGCCGCCGGTGCGGCGGCGGTCGGCGTGACCGGTGTCGGCGTCGCTTCCGCGCTCGGGCCGCCCGATGTGGTGCGCGTTCCCGTGCGATTGAACCGGTTGGGTGCGGAGTTCGACGGGTTCCGCATCGCCGTGGTCTCCGACGTCCATCTCGGGCCGCTGCTGGGCCGCCGGCACACCGAGCGGATCGTGCGGATGATCAACGAGACCGAGCCCGACCTGGTAGCCGTGGTCGGTGACCTGGTGGACGGTACGGTCGCGCAGCTGGGGCCCGCGGCGGCGCCGCTCGCCGACCTGGTGTCGCGGGAGGGAACGTTCTTCGTCACCGGCAATCACGAGTACTTCGTCGAGGACACCGCCGAGTGGCTGACCGAGCTCGACCGACTGGGGTTGCAGGTGCTGCGCAACGAGAACACCCGGATCCGCCGAGGCGCATCCGCGTTCGATCTAGCCGGGGTCAACGATCTCGCGGGACGGTCGATCCAGCAGCCACCTGACTTCGACGCGGCGTTGCGTGGCGTCGACGCCTCGACGCCGACGATCCTGCTGGCGCACCAGCCGATCCAGGTGGCCGAGGCCGCGCGGCGCGACGTCGACCTGCAGCTGTCCGGCCACACCCACGGCGGACAGATGTGGCCGTTCCACTACGCGGTGGAGCTGGCCCAGCCCTCGCTGGCGGGCCTGTCGACCGTGGACGGGACGCAGCTCTATGTCTCGCGAGGTGCGGGCTTCTGGGGGCCGCCTGTGCGTGTCGGCGCCCCGCCGGACATCAGCGTGCTCACATTGCGCGGCTGAGTGGGTTTACACCTGCTCGCGGGCGGTTACTTTCTCATCAACTTCACGGCTAACACTGACCGAATCGCTCAGGTGGGCCGAGCACGCTGAAGGAATCCAGGCGATTCAGCGGAAGGACGTTGAGATGGCGACAACAGTGAGCAACACCAACGCGAGCACTGCGGGCGTGGTCGACCTGCGATCACATCCCGCATTCAATGCCTCCGAGCGGCGGGCTTTCGCCATGCAGGAGGCCATGCGCCGTCATCCGTCCTTCCAGTCGCGCACGGGTGCCGCACCTCTGCACTCCATCTGACCCCCCGACAAAACAGGGGCACCTCCTCATTGGAGGTGCCCCTGTGTTGTCTGTGGCGTGCTCAGCGCACGTTGACGTAGACCGTCTGGTTGCTCACCGAGCGGGTGTTGTCGCCGTTGGAGGTGGCATTCGGTACCGCCTGGCGGACGTTGGGCCCGTGCGTGACGGACACGACGGACGCCTCCTCGAGCGGCGTGCTGCTCTGCCGGTTGACGACGACGCGGTTGCCCTGCGCCTCGAGTGCGCTGATGGTGTCAGCGGCACTGCCTGCGCCGGACGGGGCGGCGAGCGCGGGGGCGGCGAACCCGAGGACGCCCGCGGTGAGGGCGGCAGCGGCGGTCGTGGTGATCATGAGTGACTTCATGGGGTGCTCTTCCCTTGATCGGGTCGGAGCCGTGGAGCGATGTCGCGCGGTTCTGACTGTGTGAAATTGTCGGTCTGCGACCGGACTTCGTGGTGTGTCCGATACGCGCGGTACAACCAGGCGCTGCCCGCAATGCTTCCCGAATGTTTCGCAGTGTGTCTCACAACACGGTCGAGGCGAGCGCGATGCTGCCGAGATACGGGCCGCCGATGCTGCCCAGCCACAGCCGGTTGTTGCTCTCCACCATGCCGGTGACCATCTGCAGCTGCGGGTGGGTGGTGCGCATTCCGGCGACGGCGGTGCCGTCGTCGGGGTCGAAGGCGACGACCCACACCACCGACTCGGGGGTGGGCTGCAGTCGCTTGGGCAATCGCCAGATCAGGGTCCGCAGGATCGGCGGGCCGGCGGCCAGCCGGTCGGCAAGGCGGTTGGCGGGGGTCACCATCGCACACCAGATGCGCCCGTCGGCGCCGGTGGACAGGTTGTCCGGCATGCCGGGCAGGTTCTCGGCCAACGGCCGCAACGTCCCGGCGTGCGGTCCGGTCAGCCAATACTTCGACAGCCGCCGACCCTGGGTTTCAGCCACGATCAGCGCGGTACCGTCGGCGGTCGGCGTGACCCCATTGGCGAAGTACAGCCCGTCCACGACGGTCGTGAGGGTGCCGTCGGGGTCTAGGCGGTGTAGCGCGCCGCGGCCGCGCGCCTCCAGGATCGCGCCGAGGTAGTCGGCCACGGTGAAAGCTGAGGTGGATTCGGTGAAATAGATTGTGCCGTCGTCAGTTTCGGTGACGTTGGAGCAGAACTGCAGCTTTCTGCCCGCCACCGCGTCGACCAGTGTGTCGATTCGCCCGCTGCCAGGATCCAGCGCCAGCAGACCGCGTGGGCTGTCGCAGATCAGCAGCCGGCCGTCGCGCGCGAACGCCAAGCCCAGCGGCCGCCCGCCGGTGTTGGCGATCACCGTCGGCGCGGTGCCGTCGGGCTCGAACCGCACGATGCTGCCGTCGAGGGCGCCGGCCCACAGTCGACCGGCGCCGTCGACGACGACGTCTTCGGGTTCCCCGCCCGGAACGGAGGTCAGCGTGATGTCGGCCGCCGGGAACGCGGGCAGGGCCCCCACCGGGGGCGCCTGCCAGCGGACGGGATCGATGGGCGGTTTGGTCATACCGCCCAGTGTCGCCGACCGATCTACATCCGGCGGCTGGCTTCGCCGAGCACGCTGCTCAGCACGTCGTAGATCGCGTCGAACTCGCGCTGCCCGCAGATCAGCGGCGGAGCCAGCTGCACGACTGGGTCGCCACGGTCGTCGGCGCGGCAGTACAGCCCGGCTTCGAACAGGGCCGGCGTCAGGAACCCGCGCAGCAGCCGCTCGCACTCCTCGTCGTTGAACGTCTCCTTGGTGGCCTTGTCCTTGACGAGTTCGATTCCGTAGAAGAATCCTTCACCGCGGACGTCGCCGACGATCGGCAGGTCGAGCAGCTTCTCCAACGTGGCGCGGAACGCCGGAGCGTTCTCCTTGACGTGGGCGTTGATGCCCTCGCGCTCAAAGATGTCGAGGTTGGCCAGCGCCACGGCCGCCGACACCGGATGCCCACCGAAGGTGTATCCGTGCCCGAACACCGTGGAGCCGTCGTTGAACGGTTCGAACAGTCGGTCGCTGGCGATCATCGCGCCGATCGGGGAGTAGCCCGAGGTGAGTCCCTTGGCGCAGGTGATGATGTCCGGGACGTAGCCGAAATCGTTGCAGGCGAACATCGAACCGATGCGGCCGTACGCGCAGATCACCTCGTCGGAGACCAGCAGCACGTCGTACTCGTCGCAGATCTCGCGGACCCGCTCGAAGTATCCGGGCGGCGGCGGGAAACACCCGCCGGCGTTCTGGACCGGCTCGAGGAACACCGCGGCGACCGTGTCGGGACCCTCGAACTCGATGGCCTCGGCGATCCGGTCGGCGCAGTAGCGGCCGAACGCCTTGGGGTCGGAGCTGAACTGCTCGGGCGCCCGGTAGAAGTTGGTGTTCGGAACGCGGAAGCCGCCCGGTGTCGGCGGGTCGAACGGCGCCTTGAACGTCGGGATACCGGTGATCGCCAAGGCGCCCTGCGGGGTGCCGTGGTAGGCGATGGACCGCGAAATCACTTTGTACTTACCGGGTTTGCCCGTCAGCTTGAAGAACTGCTTGGCCAGTTTCCAGGCGCTCTCGACGGCCTCGCCGCCGCCGGTGGTGAAGAAGACGCGGTTCAGGTCGCCGGGTGCGTAGCCGGCGAGGCGCTCGGCCAGCTCGACTGCCGGCGGCGTCGCGAACGACCACAGCGGGAAGAACGCCAGCGATTCCGCTTGCTTGGCGGCAGTTTCGGCAAGCTCGGCGCGGCCGTGTCCGACCTGCACCACGAACAGCCCCGAGAGGCCGTCGATGTAGCGGTTGCCGTTGCTGTCCCAGATGTGGACACCCTCGCCGCGCGTGATGATCGTCGGTGTGATGCCCTCGCCGTGACGGGCGAAGTGACCCCAGAGATGGCGGTTGGCCTTGGCTCCCAGGCCGGAGGTGTCGGTCTGTTCGGTTTCGGAAATGATGGTCATCGGGTACCCCAATTGTATTGCTGTTTAACGAGTTTCAGGTAAACGAGGGTTTCTGTGGATATCACTCCCGGCAGCGCGCGGATCTGGGTGTTGAGCAGTTGCAGCAGATGGTCGTCGTCTTCGCAGACCACCTCGACGATGGCGTCGAAGGAGCCGGCAGTGAGCACCACGTAGTCGACGGAGTCCAGTGCGGCGAGCTTCTCGGCGATCTTGGTGGTGTCCCCGGTGCAGCGCACGCCGATCATCGCCTGACGGGCGAACCCGAGTTGCATCGGATCGGTGACCGCGACGATCTGCATGACCCCGGCGTCGACCATGCGCTGGACGCGCTGGCGCACTGCGGCCTCGGACAGCCCGACAGCCTTTCCGATACCGGCGTAGGACCGCCGGCCGTCTTGCTGCAGCTTCTCGATGATCGCCTTGGACAGTTCGTCGAGCTGGAAGGCGGCACCGGGGCGGGACTGATTCACTCGGAAGGAGACGGGGCCGACGTGCGGAACGCCCGGGTTGACCATGCCTGTGATTGTGCACGGAATCCGTCGTCTCAAGCAACCATAACCATGAAATCACTCGCTGTGAGTCGTTGACGGTGCCGTAATGCGTAGATTTCTCCGGCGTCGGCACGGTAGTTTTGGGCCATGACTGTGGTTTCCGAGACGGATGTCGCCAGCAGCTGGATCGACGGCGAGCCGGTCCGCACCGGCGGCGCCTCGCACACCGTGATCGACCCGGCCACCGGTACGCCCGTGGCCCATATGGCATTGGCCGCCACTGCCGACGTCGACCGGGCTGTCGCCTCGGCACGCGCGGCGCTGTCCGGCTGGGCCGGCGCGACCCCGGCCGAACGCTCGACGGTTCTGGCCACCCTGGCCAAGCTCGCCGACGCGGCGTCGGCGACGCTGGTCGCCGAGGAGGTCAGCCAGACAGGCAAGCCGGTGCGCCTCGCGCGCGAGTTCGACGTGCCGGGCAGCGTCGACAACATCGACTTCTTCGCCGGCGCCGCACGCCATCTCGAAGGCAAGGCGTCTGGCGAGTACTCCGGCGACCACACCTCCTCGATTCGCCGGGAGGCCGTCGGCGTGGTCGCGACGATCACGCCGTGGAACTACCCGCTGCAGATGGCGGTGTGGAAGGTGTTGCCGGCGTTGGCCGCTGGATGCTCCGTGGTGATCAAGCCTGCCGAGATCACCCCGCTGACCACACTGACACTGGCCCGGTTGGCCAGTGAAGCGGGTTTGCCGCCCGGGGTGCTCAACGTGGTGACCGGTGCCGGCGCCGACGTGGGCACCGCGCTGGCCGGTCACGCCGGGGTGGACATGGTGACGTTCACCGGGTCGACGGCCGTCGGGCGAAAGGTGATGGCGGCGGCCGCGGTGCACGGTCACCGCACCCAGCTCGAGCTCGGCGGGAAGGCGCCGTTCGTCGTGTTCGACGACGCGGATCTGGACGCGGCGATTCAGGGCGCGGTCGCGGGCTCGCTGATCAACACCGGTCAGGACTGCACGGCGGCAACGCGCGCGATCGTCGCCCGCGAGGTCTACGACGACTTCGTCGCCGGCGTCGCCGAGGTGATGGGCAAGGTCGTCGTCGGCGACCCACAGGACCCCGACACCGATCTCGGACCGCTGATCACGCTGGCGCATCGCGCGAAGGTGGCCGACATGGTGGCGCGCGCGCCGGGAGAGGGCGGACGCATCGTGACCGGCGGCGTGGCCCCGGACGGCCCGGGCTCGTTCTACCGGCCGACGCTGATCGCCGACGTGTCCGAGCAGTCGGAGGTGTATCGAGACGAGATCTTCGGTCCGGTGCTCACGGTGCGGCCGTTCACCGACGACGACGACGCGATCCGGCAGGCCAACGACACCGCCTACGGGCTGGCGGCGTCGGCGTGGACGCGCGACGTCTATCGCGCGCAACGGGCGTCGCGCGAGATCCACGCGGGCTGCGTGTGGATCAACGACCACATCCCGATCATCTCGGAGATGCCGCACGGCGGGTTCGGCGCATCAGGCTTCGGCAAGGACATGAGCCAGTACTCCCTCGAGGAGTACCTGTCGATCAAGCACGTGATGAGCGACATCAACGGCGTGGTCGACAAAGAGTGGCACCGAACGATTTTCACGAAGCGGTAGCGCGGGCACCGCGAGCGCGCGTGTCTGCACGCCGACGCGCCGCCACATCTGGCATTCAGCGCACGCTCGCGAGCTGCGAGAGCGCGCCGTCAGCCGTCAGCGCCGGGGAGTCCCGTCGCACCGTTGGTACCGGTTGGTTTGCCTGTGCCGCCTGCACCACCCGCGCCGCCGGACCCGCCCGTGCCGGCGTTCTGCACCGTGGACGCGGTACCGCCGTTGCCTCCTGTGCCGCCCATTCCGCCGTCGCCTCCGGTGCCCGAGCTCGACACGATGGCATTGCCGCCGGCGCCACCTGTGCCGCCAGTGCCGCCGGCTCCGCCGTTCCCGGCGTGCGCATCGCCGAGCGCGGCGCCGCCGGCTCCGCCGGCACCGCCGGCACCGCCCGAGAGACCTTCACCTGCGAATATCCAGGCAGGCTTACCGTCTGCGCCGACACCCCCGCTTCCACCGGTGCCACCGTCGCCTGCCTGTCCGCCGGCGAGCGCCGCTCCGCCGTCGCCGCCGATGCCACCCTTTCCGCCGGGGCCACCGGTGAATGTGATCCCTTTGTCGCCGCCGTCGCCACCTTGACCACCGGCGCCTCCGCGACCGGCAGTGCCATGAGGCGCGGCGGCGCCACCGTCTCCGCCTCGGCCACCCTCGCCGCCGTGTCGGGCGTCGGGCGCGTCACCGGGGAAATTGCCGCCAGCCCCACCGTCGCCGCCCGCTCCGCCGTTGCCGGAGATGCCCGAAATGCCGCCACCCTGCGCGCTCCCGGCCACGCCACCGGCGCCACCCGCGCCACCTGCTCCGCCCGCGCCACCGTCGTCGCTGATCGCATCCCTCGATCCGCCGACACCGCCCGAGGCCCCGGCACCACCGGCACCACCGTCACCGGAGCGACCGGCGCCGAAGAGCTCGCCGCCGTTGCCGCCGCGGCCTCCGGCGCCGCCTGTGCCGGCGCGGCCACCGGGCAGAGGTGTGTGGTCCAACGGGTCTTTGAGGTACTGGTAGGAGCTGTTGCTTGCACCGGCGCCACCCGCACCGCCGTCGCCACCTCTGCCGGCGGTACCGCCCGCAAGGTTCCCGGATGTGCCGACAGCACCGCCTCGTCCGCCGTTCCCGCCATTTCCGCCGTCGGCATCGGCGACGTTGTATAGCCGAGTCGCGAGCTTGGCGCCACCCGATCCGCCTCGGCCTCCGGCACCTGCGTCGCCGCCCACACCGCCGTCGGGCGCCCCTCCGCCGTCTCCGCCGTCGCCTCCGCGCCCGCCTGTGCCGCCTTTTCCGGCGAAGTTCTTCTCGTTGGAGCCGGTGTATCCGCCCGCACCGCCATTGGCGGCGTCCCCGCCCGACCCACCCTTGCCTGCGATGCCGCCGTCGAACACCGCGCCCCCGTTGCCGCCGTTGCCACCGCTTCCGGCTGCGCCGCCACTACCTCCGCCTCCGGTGAGGGGGTACCACTGAGGTCCCAATCCGGCGTCACCTCCGGCGCCGCTCTTGCCACCGTTGCCGCCGCTTCCGGCAGTGCCGCCCCCGGACGCCAATCCGCCGTTGCCGCCCCATCCCCCGTCGCCACCGCGGCCGCCTGCACCGCCGATGCTCATGTAGTTGCTCGCAGAGAAATTGTCCTGCGCGTTACCACCTTGGCCTGCTGTGCCGCCCTTGCCCCCCGCGCCGGCGTTCCCCGCGGTGCCTCCACCGAAGGCGGCACCGCCTGCGCCTCCGTCACCTCCACGGCCACCGTTGCCGCCGTACCCGCCGTTGTAACTCTTGATTCCGCCGATCGCTTGGTCGGCGTCAGCCCCGGAGCCGCCCTTACCGCCGGCGCCGCCGGCTGCGCCGAGGCCGCCGATGCCGCCGGCTCCACCGGAACCTGCAGCGCCGCCCTTTCCGCCGGCGCCGCCAGCACCGCCCGCACCTCCGCTGCCGGAGACGAACTCGAGGCTCGTCGATATCGCGAATCGACCGGAAATGCCGTCAGCGCCATCGCCACCGCTACCCGCCGCTCCGCCTTTGCCGCCGTTGCCATTGCGTCCGCCGGAGGAACTGTTGCCGCCCGCACCACCCGCGCCACCTGCGCCACCTGCGGAGCCGGCGCCGCTGAGGGCGCTGTTGCTCCGCACGCCGTTGGCTCCAGCGCTGCCCGCGCCGCCATCGCCGCCCGTGCCGCCGCGGCCGGCGTTACCGGCCGCGCTCGCCGCGCCCGCGCCGTCACCGGCCTTGCCGCCGGTCCCGGCATTGCCGCCGACACCGCCCGCGCCGCCGGTGAAGCCTGCGCCCCCGACGTTGTTGCCGGCTTTGCTGCCGTTGCCGCCGTCGCCACCATTGGCACCGGCGCCGCCTCGACCATTCACTCCGCCGGCCCCGGCCTTTCCGCCGTTGCCGCCGTTTCCGCCTGCGCCGCCGGCGTATCCGCTGTTCCCGGCTTGTCCGTTGCCGACGGCGGCGCCGTTTGCTCCGTCACTACCGTCGGCGCCACCGCCGCCGTTGCCACCATTGCCGGAGTTGCCGACCACTCCCGCGGCTCCTGCGCCGGCGCCGGCCTGCCCGCCGTTTCCGGCGTTGCCACCATCGCCGCCGGAGCCGCCGTTGAAACCGTTTGCGCCCAGGTGGGTGCCGGCACGAGTACCGCTGCCGCCGTACCCTCCGTTGCCGCCGCGGCCCCCGTCACCGTTGACTCCGCCCGCCCCGGCGTCACCGCCGCTCCCGCCGTTTCCGCCCCGACCGCCAGCGAACCCGTTGCTCCCCACGCGCGAAAATCCCGGTGTGCCATTGGCGCCGTAGGTGCCGTTGCCGCCGTTCCCTCCTCTGCCGCCCGTACCGGCGGCACCAGTCGAAGCCGTTGCACCGGAACCCGATCCGGCGCTGCCGCCTTCTCCTGCGGCGCCGCCCCTGCCGCCGTCTCCGCCGGCATAGCCGGTCGAGCCGGTGTGATTGCCCCCATTGCTGCCATTACCGCCGGTGCCACCGGTACCGCCACGGCCACCGTCGCCGTTGACGCCGCCCGCTCCCGCGGCTCCACCGGCTCCGCCGTTTCCGCCCGCGCCGCCCGCTTCGCCGGCGTAACCGTCCCGTCCGGCACCGATCCACGCGCCACTGTCGCCGCCGCTGCCGGCGCCGCCGTTTCCACCCGTACCGCCGGAGCCCGAATTGCCGGCGAGACCCGTTGCCCCGGAACCATTTCCAGCGATACCACCTGCACCGGCATCGCCACCTGCGCCGCCGTCACCGCCTCGGAAGCCGGTCCCGCCGGTGTTCGCGCCCGCGCGGCTGCCGTCGCCACCCTTGCCGCCGACGCCGCCCTGGCCTCCGGTGCCGTTGACACCTCCTGCGCCCGCGTCACCGCCCCGGCCTCCGCCGCCGCCTGCGCCGCCGGTGAAACCCGTGTTGCCATCGCGGCCTGAGCCCACTTCCCGGCCGTCGGCGGCGTCGCCGCCGGCACCCCCGGTCCCTCCGGTGCCACCGACGCCGGCGTTGCCGGCCGAGGCTCCCAGGCCGCCTGCGGCGCCGCCGGTTCCGGCGTCTCCACCGTCGCCACCGGCACCGCCGGCGGCACCGTCACCGCCGAGGTTTGCAGCGTCGGCGCTGTCGCCCCCGCGACCACCCTGGCCGCCGTTGCCGCCTACACCACCGTCACCGTGGACTCCGGTGACACCGACACCGAGCGCTGTTCCGGCGAGGCCGCCGGTCCCGCCCGTCCCGCCTGCTGCACCGCGCCCGCCGCGGCCGCCGGTGCTGCCGGGACGTGTTGCGGCAGTGCCATTTCCGCCGAAGCCGCCGTTTCCGCCCCCACCTCCCGTACCGCCGCGGCCGCCGTCACCGGCGGTGGTGCCGCCCAGTCCACCTGCACCGCCCGCACCACCTGCGCCGCCGTGTTGACCACCATCCCCGTCGCCGCCGGGTTGGTCTGCGTCGTCACCGTCGAGACCGGCGCCACCGTGCCCGCCGATCCCGCCGGCGCCGCCGTCACCGAGGCTTCCGGCATCACCTCCCGCGCCGCCCGCGCCGCCGACCCCGCCGATGCCGGTCTCGGTGTCGCCTGCTGCGTCGCCGCCATCACCGCCCGCGCCGCCGACCCCGCCATTTCCGGTCAGGGTGCCGCCGGCGCCGCCTCGCCCGCCGGCACCGCCGGTGCCGCCGCCTTGGCCGCCGTCGCCACCGCCGCCGCCTGCGCTGCCGTCGCCGTTCTCTCCAGCGTCGGCTCCGGCGCCACCAGCGCCCCCGGCGCCGCCTTCGCCGAGCTGTGAGCGTTCGCCGACGTCGCCTCCCCGGCCACCGTCGCCACCCTTGCCCCCGGCAGTGCCGGCGTCAGCGCCGTGGCCGCCGTTGCCGCCGTCGCCGGCGACGACCCCGCCGCGTCCGCCATCGCCACCGCGGCCGTCGTTAACCGTGACGATGCCATTGCCGCCGTCACCGCCGTTGCCGAACATGCCGGCGTCCCCGCCGCGACCCCCGTTGAATCCGTTGCCGCCGTTACCGAACAGGCCCCCGCTCCCGCCGTTGCAGGCCAGTCCCGCATTGCACGAATCGGCTGTCCACGAGTACCCGTTGCCGAACAGCCAGCCGCCGTCGGGATCGTCTGCGGTGCCGTTGCCGATCAGTCGGCGAACGTCGTCGTCACCATCGTCGACGGCAGCTACGGCGCTGTAGCCGGTAAAGGTGATTCTCGACCGCTCGCTCACGGCCGGTGAGTTCTCACGGCGATAGAATTCCCAAAGACCTTGAAGCAGAATATGAGTCAACGTCTTGGGAGCCGGTGTCGTGGTGACGTCGAACAGGGCCACTGTAGCTACGGGCGCCGCGGTCCGGATTGGCTTGGTGCCCGCGCTGTGGATGGCAGGAGTGTGGACCGCGACGGGGCGGAGCGCTTCGGGCACCGTGTGCGCAATGGGATCAGATGCGACTTCGTCTCGCTCGGTCGGTGTCGATGAGTTGTCGGTGTTCTCGGAGGGTTCGCCTTCAACACGCGGTACGTCCCTGTGGCCCTTTGTCACGTCGACTTTGTCTGACGGTCCCTCGGTGGCTTCGTCGCTGATGTCGGGTACGTTCCGGCCATCTTCTGTCGAGTCGACTTTGTCTGACGGTTCCTCGGAGGCTTCGTCGCTGATGTCGGGTGCGTCGCCGACGTCAGACGCGTCGCCGTCGTCGGCGGCACCGCCTGCGGTGTGGTCTTCGCGGTCGGTCTTCGAGACCGTGGTAGCACCAGCTGTGCTGGCCTCCGCCGAGTCCGACGTCGAGGACGATTCTCGGGGGCTCGCCCCGTCGTCATCAGCCCAGGCGGGCGATGCGGCAACCACGGCGCCACCCAACCCCAGCACTGCTGCAGCGGTTCCGACCCGAACGACATCCATCGCACGATGCATTGACGACCCCCCGATACCCCGAGCCCGCTTCGCGCATCCTGCGATAGCTGGGCAAACTCAAGGGCACCCTATCCGGCCGAGGTGGTGTGCGCACTAAATCGCAATCAACTGCATCTCTACGCTGGCGAAAATTTGCAAGCGAAACTTGCCGGCAAATTAGCTGTGAGAGCTACGTCGAATACATTTGCCTGCGTCGGTCGTCGGAGACCCACGATCTGAGGCGTTGCGCGGTGAACGTGCAGCGGCGGCAGCATCCGACGCCGAGCGGTAGGCGCGGCGCCTACCCGTCGCGGGGCACCACGATCACCGGCACGTCCACCCCGGCGAGGATCCGCGCGGCCGTCGACCCGAGGAAGATGCGGCGCGGAGCGGCGAAGCGTGACGAGCCGACCACGAGCAGGTCGCCGTCGTCCCATGTGAGCTTCTTCAACGCCGACTCCAGCGTCATGCCGTCGGCCACCAGCGATTCGATGTCCGGTGCGTCGGGCAGCGCCCGCGCGGCAACGGCCTGGTTCTCCTCGGCCGCCGCGACCTGAAGCTGGCGTACCTCGCGTGCGCTGCCCGCCTCGGCGAGGTTTTCTGCCGACACCAGGGACAGCATCCGAATCCGCAGGCCCGCCGCGCTGGCGAGCGTGATCGCGAACGGCAACGGGTTGTCGTCACCGGGTCGGGTGGGCACGGCCGCGGTGATCGCGGCGAAGTTGTCGTCGGGGTCTTCGGCGTAACCGCGCGGCGCGAGCGCCACCGGCAGCGGTGAGGAGTGCAGCAGCGCGCCGGTGACCGGACCGATGGTGTGCCGGCCGAAGAAGCCGCCACGTGCCCCGCCGACCACGATCAGGTCCGACGACTTCTCCTCGGCGACGTCGATCAGCGTCTGCGCGAACGACTCTCCCACGATCACCGACGAGTTCGCCTCGACACCGTCGCGGGCCAGCGCGGCCACTGCCCGCCCCACCCACTCCTCGCCCCGTTCGAGCAGCAGGCGTTGGTATTCCTGCCGACCCGGGTGGCCGTCGGGCAGTTCTTCGCGCACGACGAGCACGACGTCGACGGTCGCGCCGAACGTCGTGGCGAGAGCGCTGGCCAGTGCGACGCCGTCGTCGCCGGTCGGCGTGGCGAGATAGCCCACGGTCAGGTGCATGGTGAGTCCTTAGAAGACGTCGGGAACCTTGACTTCGGTGCGGGCATTGAGCGTCTCGCCGCGGAAGAACCTCTTGGTGCCGAAGGCGAAGCAGGCCAGCATCAGCGGCACGCCGAGCACCAGCATGCCGATGCCGAGCACGAACACGCCGCCGATCGGGCCGAATGCGGTGTAGCCGTAGTCGGGGGAGATCATGTCCTTGGCGCTGATGACGAACGCGGCAGCCATCGCGGCACCGCCGAGGAGTGGAAAGATGCCGCGGAAGAACAGGTTTCGCATCGAGGTGAACAGTGTGCCGCGGAAGTACCACACGCAGGCGAACGCGGTGATCCCGTAGTAGAACGCCACGGCCAGTCCCAGTGACGCGACCGAATCGGCGAGTGCGTTCTCCGACAACACCTTCAGGAGCAGATAGAAGAACAGCGCGGAGACGCCCATCACGATGGTGCCGAACGCCGGCGTCATGTAGCGCGGATGCACGTTCGCGAATCGCTTCGGAATCGCTTCGTAGACGGCCATTGACAGGGTGCCGCGGGCGGTCGGCAGGATCGTGGTCTGCGTCGAGGACAGCGCCGAGACCGACACCGTCAGCAGCAGCGCAGACGCGGCGACGGCGCCGGCCACCGGTTCACCGAGCACGGTCAGCACGTCGTCGGTGTTGTTGGGATTGTTCAGCCCGATCCCGACCTCACCGAAGCCTGCGAAGGACTGCAGCGCGTAGGCCACCAGAACGTAGGTGCACACCAGGATCAGCGTGGTGATCACCGCGGCGATGCCGGGGGTCTTTCCGGGATCCTTGGTCTCCTCGCCGACGGCCAGGCACGCGTCCCACCCCCAGTAGATGAAGATGCAGAGGATCACCGCCGCCGCGATCGACGACACGTCGAGTCCGCTGGGCCACAGCCAGGACCACTGCGGCGTGATCGCTTGGGCCCCTGCGTTGCCCGAGAACACCCGGACCAGTGCGATGACGCTGACCACGATCAGCACCCCGAATTGGATGACGATCAGGACGTTCTGCACCCGCTCGCTGACCACGATGCCGCGCGCCGAGATCAGCGTCATCGAGATGATGAAGAAGCAGCCCAGCGAGACCGTGGCGACGGGATTGTCGGCCAGCGAGTCCAGGCCGAGGAAGTTGTAGAGGTAGATCGCGGCGACCTCGGCGACGTTGGCCAGCACGATGATCGCCGACACCGCGAGGCCCCACCCGCCGATCCAGCCGATCCACGGTCCGAATGCCTTGGTGCCCCAGGTGAACGTCGTCCCGCAATCCGGGGTGTCCTGGGAGAGTTCCTTGTAGGCGAACGCGACCAGCAGCATCGGCAGGAACGCGAGCACGAACATCGACGGGGCTTTCTCGCCGACTTCGAGAACCACGTAGCCGAGCGTGGCCGCCAGGCTGTAGGCGGGCGCCACCGCGGCCAGGCCGATCACGACGTTGCCGACGAGGCCGAGGGCGCCTGCCTGTAGACCCTTCCCGCCGACAGCGGGTGTCGCCGGTTCCTCCGTGATCGCCATGGGCGGAAATATACGGTCCTGTCAGCTTGCTGGCAGGACAGTGCGTGAAACCTGTGTGAATATCAGCCTTTGGTGAATTCCTCGCCGGTGCGCGGGTCGATCGCGCGCTCACCCGGCGGCAGGTTGGACAGGTCGCGGGCGATGACGGTCGGCATGTCGCCGGCGTCGGGCAGGCCGAAGTGCGGCACGGCCGCCTCTTGATCCGGCACGGTCTCGAGCACGAGGTCGTGGCTGCGCCGGGGCAGCGTCCGGCCGGCGAAGAAGTCCGGCGACGCGATCCGCCAGACGATCATCAACACCAGGCCGAGGATCAGCGCGCCGATACCCACCACCGCGACTGCCCCGACGCCGAAGATCGTGACGTTGTTGCCGTCGTCGTCGGTGAGCCAGTCGGGTTTGGCGTACTGCAGCAGGCCGTAGACGAAGACGACGGTGAGCACGATGCCGCCCAGCAGCGGGACCACGCCGCGCATGACCAGGTCACGTGGGTTGCGGGTCAACGTCTTTCGGTAGAACCACACGCACGCGAAGCCGGTGAGCCCGTAGTAGAAGGCGATCATCAGACCCACCGAGCCGATCAGCGCGGTCAGCAGGTTGGTGCTGATGACGGTGAACAGGACGTAGAACACGGCGGAGACGACACCCATCGCGATCGTCGACGTGGTCGGGGTCAGGTAGCGCCGGTGGATCTTGGCGAACGATTCGGGCAGTGCGCGGTAGACGCCCATCGACAGCGTGGTGCGTGCCGTGGGGAGGATCGTGGTCTGGGTCGACGCCGAGGCCGAGGTCAGGATCGACGCGGACAGCAGCAGCATGCCGATGTGGCCGAGCGTGCTGTCGCCGAACAGGTCCGGCCCGATCGCGGCGAACACGTCGGCGGAGTTGTCCGGATTGCCCAGCCCGATACCCTCGGTTCCGACCCCCGCGAAGGCGACGGCCGCGACGCTGACGAGTGCGTAGGTGGCCAGCAGCAGAAAGGTGGAGATCACCGCAGCCCGGCCTGGGGTGCGACCGGGATCGTCGGACTCCTCGTTGCAGGCGACCGCGGTGTCCCAGCCCCAGTAGATGAAGATCGTGGTCAGGACCGCAGGCGCGATGACGGTGCTGAAGTCCAGCCCGCCGGGCCAGAACCAGGACAGCGACGGCATCAGCGAGTAGCTTTCCGCGGTTCGGGTGTACACCTTGACCAGCGCCACGATGGACAACCCGATCAGGACCACCACTTCGATGGCCAGCAATGCGTATTGCAGCCTCGCCGACACCTCGATGCCGCGGTAGCAGATGTAGGTCATCACGGCGATCCAGATGACGCCGGCCACGGTGGACCAGAACGTGCTGTCTGACAGCGTGGCCGCAGCGTCCCAGCCCAGATCTCCGGCGAAGGTGAAGGAGTAGGCCCCCGCGATCTGGGCGAGGTTGGCCATCACGATGACGTCGGCGGCGATGATGCCCCAGCCGCCGAGCCATCCGATGACCGGACCGAAGGCGCGCGAGGCCCAGGTGAAGGTCGTTCCGCAGTCGGGTTCGGCCTTGTTCAACTCCTGATAGGCCACCGCGATCAGGTACATCGGGATGAAGGAGATCAGCACGATGGCCGGCGCCTTGACCCCGGAGAGGATGGCTCCGCCGCTGGCGATGATGAGGCCCAGCGTGGCGGCCAGGCTGTAAGCGGGAGCCGTGGAGGCCATCCCGACCACGATGCTCGAGACGAGACCGAGCGCCCCGCCTTTGAGTCCTTTGCTTTCCACGCTGGTCATCGCGCCTCCTGCTTGGAATCAGTTGTGAACTCGATCACTATCGACTGATTCCGTCGATTCAGCAACCTCACAGCTTCGGAATCAGTTGGGCGTGCCGCCAGGTGGTGTGGGGTTCGACGTCCGATCCGAATTCCGGGTGATCTCGCCGCCTATACGTGCTTGGCTTCGGAGCGGGTACGGGTGATTCAGGGTCGTCTTCAGGGTCGCTGTAGTGAGGGTCGAGTAGCTTCGGTCGGAGATGTGGCGGGCGCCACTGTCGCTCGCCGCGATGCCGACCAATCCGGAGCCGACGGCGCTACGAATGGGTGGTGACGCGGGTCGATCAGGGCGTGCACCAGGAGGGGTCAGCTTGAGAGATGGCAAGTGGGCGGGCTCTCGCCTGGTGATGTCGGGCGCACGACCGGCCGACCGGCTCGACGCCTGGCGTGACAGTGTGCGTGAGTCGGTGCGCGGCCATCTTGCCGAGTTCGTGCGATCCGAGTGCGTTGGCCGCCTGGCGGCGGCGAACGTCGACATCGCCGGCGGTCTGCTCGCCGACTTCCTCGACGGCGGCAAGTACGTGCGGTCGACGTTCATGTACATCGGCTGGCTGTGCGGAGGCCACGGGGACGACCATGAACACCCAGCCGCGATGCGCGCCTCGGCGAGCCTGGAACTGCTGCACGCGTTCGCGCTGATCCAGGACGACGTCATGGATTGCTCGCCGCTGCGCCGCGCCCGGCCTGCCGCGCATGTTTCGTTCAGCCGGTGGCACCGCGAGCGCGGGCTGGCGGGGTCGTCCGATCGGTTCGGCGAATCCGCGGCGATCCTGCTGGGCGATCTGTGCCTGGTGTGGGCCGAGCAGATGCTGCGCCGCAGCGGCGTCGGGCAGCACGCGCTGGATCGGGTGTGGCCCCACTACGACGACATGCGTACCGAGTTGGCGATCGGTCAGTTCGCCGACCTGGTGAACAGTTCACATGCTCTGCCCACCCTCGAGGAGGTCCTCGACGTGCTGCGTCGGAAGTCAGGGAACTACACCGTCCGCAGGCCGCTGGAGATCGGCGCGGTGATGGCCGGGTGTGACGACGACGTCGTCGACGCGCTGTCGGCCTACGGCGCCGCCATCGGCGAAGCGTTCCAACTGCGTGACGATCTCCTCGGAGTGTTCGGCACCCCGTCGCTGACCGGGAAGTCGGCAGGCACCGACATGGAGGAACGCAAGGCCACCAGCGTCATCATCGCCGCCTACCAGCTGGCTGAGCCGCCACTGCGCGATCAGCTGTTCGATCTGATGAACCGCTCGCACATCGATGCCGAGGCCGCCGAGCACTGGCGCAACCTGATCGCAGCCAGCGGTGCCGTGGAGTGGATCGAGGAGCTCATCGCCGATCGGCACAGCCTGGCACTGGACCACCTCGACGCGGTCGAGCTGCCCGATTTCGCCCGAGCCGCGCTGGCCGACATGGCCGTCGCCTGCACCCAGCGGGCGGCGTGATGCGCACCGTCGCCGGGCGCACCGACCGCGTCGTCATCGTCGGAGCCGGACTGTCGGGGCTCTCTGCCGCACTGCAGCTGGCCGGCCGCGGCCGGGCTGTCACCGTCGTCGAGCGCGGCGCCCACCCGGGCGGGCGGGTGGGCCGCGAGGACATCCGCGGCTACAAGATCGACACCGGTCCCACGGTGTTGACCATGCCTGACATCATCGACGACGCGTTCGCCGCTGTCGGTGACTCGCTGGCCGCGCGGTTGCCGATGGAACGGGTCGATCCGGCCTACGAGGCGCGCTTCGCCGACGGCAGCGCGGTGCACGTGCACACCGACGCCGCGGCGATGGCCGCCGAGGTGGAGCGCTTCGCCGGCCGCGAGCAGGCCGACGGCTATCTGCGACTTCGGGATTGGCTGACCCGGCTGTACCGCACCGAGTTCGACGGCTTCATCGGGGCGAACTTCGACTCGCCGCTGTCGCTGGTGACGCCGCAGCTCGCCCGCCTCGCCGCTCTCGGCGGCTTCCGCGGCTGGGAGCGCATGGTGCGCCGCCACATCACCGACGAACGGCTGTTGCGGGTGTTCACCTTCCAGGCTCTGTATGCGGGCGTGCCGCCACAGAGCGCGCTCGCCGCGTACGCGGTGATCGCCTACATGGACACGGTGGCCGGTGTGTATTTCCCGCAGGGCGGGGTCCGGGCGCTGCCCGACGCGATGGCTGCGGCAGCGTCGCACGCTGGTGTCGAATTCATCTACAACGCAACGGTTTCCGAGCTCGAGTTCAGCGGCTCCCGGGTCACCGCGGTCCGCACGGCCGAGGGGGTCCGGGTGCCGGCCGACGCCGTGGTGCTCACCACCGAGCTGCCCGACACCTACCGTCTCGTGCGTCGCACGCCGCGTCGTCCGGTGAAGCTGCGGGCCGCCCCGTCGGCCGTCGTCGCGCACGTCGGTTGCGAGGCGGTCGGAGAGGCCGCCGGGCACCACACGATCCTGTTCGGCGACGCCTGGCATCAGACGTTCCGCGACATCATCGACGACGGCCGCACCATGCGAGACCCGTCGCTGTTGGTGACTCGTCCGACGGCCAGCGACCCGTCGCTGGCCCCGGCCGGTCGCGACTTGCTGTATGTGCTTGCGCCCGCACCGAACACCGATGTGGGCGTGGTGGATTGGGACACTGTGGGGCCGGGCTACGTCGACGACATGATCGACGCGGTCCGCAAGCGCGCGCCGGGTGTCGCCGACGATGCCGAGGTGCTCCACGTCGTGACCCCGGCCGACTGGGGTCGGCAGGGCATGGCCGCCGGTAGCCCGTTCGCGTTGGCGCACACGTTCTCTCAGACCGGGCCGTTCCGGCCGGCCAACACCGTCCGCGGCGTCGACAACGTCGTGCTCGCAGGTTCCTCCACTGTCCCCGGGGTCGGCGTGCCGACCGCGATCCTGTCAGGACGGCTTGCCGCCGATCGCATCACCGGCGTGCACGCCAGCCACCCCACCTCGGAGGTCAACCGCTCATGATCCACACCGAGCTCGACGCGGCGGGTGTTCGGGACCCGTCGCTACGCGACGCCTACCGGCAGTGCCGCAGCCTGAATGCCCGCTACGGCAAGACCTTCTTCCTGGCCACCCGGCTGCTGGCGCCGCGACAGCGGCCTGCCGTGCACGCGCTCTACGGCTTCGCCCGCTTCGCTGACGACATCCTCGACGACCTCGACGATCCGCGCACCGTCGATCAGCGTGCCGAGCAGTTGCAGCTGCTGTCGACGCGGCTGTTCAACGCCCTGGTCGAGAACCAGCCCTGCGGCGACGACCCGGTGCTGGCGGCGGTGGTGCACACCGCGCGCAAATACGACATCGGCTGGGATCTGTTCGATGACTTCCTCGCGTCGATGCGGATGGATCTCACGGTGACCGACTATCCGGACCGTGCCTCGCTGGAGAAGTACATGTACGGCTCGGCCGAAGTGATCGGGTTGCAGATGCTGCCGATCCTGGGCACCGTCGTCCCGCGCGACGAGGCCGCTCCGTATGCCGCCGCGTTGGGAAAGGCGTTCCAGCTGACCAACTTCCTGCGCGACGTCGACGAGGACCTGCACCGGGGTCGGGTGTACCTACCCGCCGACGAGCTGGCCGCCCACGGCGTGGATCGGGATCTGTTGCTGTGGTGCCAGGCCAACCGGCGCACCGAGCCCCGGCTGCGTGCCGCGCTGGCCGAACAGCACGCCATCACCCGTAAGACCTACGACGAGGCCCAACCGGGAATCGGCAAGCTCGCTCACGCCTCGCGCCCCTGCGTGGCGGCCGCGTCGACGCTGTACTCGGAGATCCTCGACCGCATCGAGGCGTCAGACTTCGACATCTTCGGCCGGCGCGCCACCGTGGGTAAGCCGCGGCGCGCGGTCGTCGCCGCGGCCGGCCTGGGCAAGTCATGGGTGGCCCGTGCCCGGCACGGGAGCGTGTGATCGGTGACTGATCGTCGCCGGCAGACCTGGCCCGCCCGCCCCGGGCGTCCCGCGATCACCGGTGACGACGCCCGTCCCCGCGTCGTCGTGGTGGGCGGCGGGATCGCTGGCCTGGCGGCGGCGACCGGCCTGGCCGAACGCGGTGTCGCCGTCGACGTCATCGAGCGTCAGGCCTATCTCGGTGGTCGCGTGGGCGGGTGGACCGAGACGCTGGCCGACGGGTCGCAGACCGGGATGAACCGTGGCTTCCACGCGTTCTTCCGGCAGTACTACAACCTGCGTGCGCTGCTGAGGCGTGGCGATCCGGCTCTGTCGGCGCTGACACCGGTCTCCGACTACCCGCTGATCGACGGCTCCGGTCGGCAGGACACGTTCCGCGGGTTGCCGCAGACGCCGCCGCTGAATGCATTGGCGTTCGCGTTGCGCAGCCCCACCTTTCGGTTGCGCGACCTCGTGCGCATCGACGCGAAGGCGGCTGCGCCGCTCGCGGCGGTGTCCGTACCCGATACGTACCGACAGCTCGACCATCGGGATGCGCAGACATTCCTGCGCGACATCAACTTTCCCGACGCGGCGCGTCACCTCGCGTTCGAGGTCTTCGCCCGCAGCTTCTTCGCCCGGCCCGAGGCGCTGTCGGCCGGGGAATTGGTCACGATGTTCCACATCTATTTCCTGGGCTCCAGCGAAGGTCTCATCTTCGACGTCGCGAACGCCAATTTCGATGTGGCTCTGTGGAATCCGCTGCGCGACTACCTTGCGGGACGCGGCGTGGTGTTCCACACGGGGGAGACCGTCGACGCCGTGACGGCCGCGGACGCTGTGACGGTGCGGACCGCAGGCGGTGACGTCCTCGACGCCGACGGCGTGGTCCTCGCCACCGACGTCGCCGGTCTGCAGCGCATCGTCGCGGCGTCACCCGGGTTGGGGGATGTGTCGTGGCGGCAGCGGGTCGCGGCGATGGGCACCGCACCACCGTTCGTGGTGCTGCGGCTGTGGCTGGACCGTCCGGTGCGCCCGGACCGCGCCGCCTTCGTCGGGACGGGGGGACGCGAACCGTTGGACAATGTCAGCGTGGTGGAACGCTACGAGCGGGAGGCCGCGCGATGGGCGGCGCGGACCGGGGGATCGGTCGTGGAACTGCACGCCTACTCGGTCACAGAACCGGTGGCCGCCGAATCGATGAACACGGTGCGCGATGCGCTGATCGCACGCATGCAGGAGCTCTACCCTGAGACGGTGACTGCCTCGATTGTCGACGAGCGGCTCCTGCGCCGCGACGATTGTCCGCGCTTCGCTCCGGGCGACTTCGCCGACCGGCCGGGAGTCCGCACACCGGATCCGCGAATCATGCTGGCAGGAGACGGTATTCGCATCGATTTGCCGGTTGCCCTGATGGAGCGGGCCGCGACGACGGGCTGGACGGCCGCCAACGAGCTGCTGGGCGGCTTCGGGCTGGCCGGCCATCCCCTGCACACGGTGCCCAACCACGGACGCTCCGGCGTGTTGCGCCGGCTGGCCAGCGCGGGTGCGGCCCGATGAGCGAGGACAAGGGCTGGCGCCAAAGGGTCGCTGCCGCATGGCCGTTCGAGGTGCTCCCGGCGCTCGACTGGGCGGGTCAGACCCCGACCTACGCTGATGCCAACCCGGCGCTGATCTCGGCCGCGCTGCGCCGGGCTCAGCGCAAGGCGGGCGGCAATTGGTTCGCGTTCGCGGAGAGTTCGACGCTGACGTCCTCGGCGCTGGGCACCACCGTCGCCGGTCGCGAGATCGTCGCGTGGCGCGGGGCCGACGGTGCTCTGCTGGTCGCGCCCCGGGCGTGCCCGCACCTCGGCGCCGATCTGGCGACCGCGCCGGTGGAGTGCGGCACGCTGGTGTGCCCGTGGCACGGGCTGCGGCTCGGCGAACGCAGGCACGGGACGTGGAAGCCGTACGCGTCCTACGACGACGGGGTGCTGTGCTGGGTGCGCTTCGACGACGCCGTCGACCCGGCGACGTCGCCACTGTCTGACACACCGCCGCCGATGCCGCGCCCCGGCGATCCGGCGCTGGCCGCCGTGACGCGGCGCGAGGGCGTCTGCGAACCGGCCGACGTCGTGGCCAACCGGCTCGACCCCTGGCACGGCGCGTGGTTCCACCCGTATTCGTTCACCCAGCTCAAGGTGCTCAGTGCCCCGCCGGCCGAGGACGATCTGCCCGAGTCGCTAGACCGGTTCGTCGTCGACGTCACGTTCCGCATCGGACGTCTCGGCGTCCCCGTCATCGCGGAGTTCACCACGCCGGGTCCGCGCACGGTCACGATGCGCATCATCGAGGGCGAGGGGCAGGGCAGCGTCGTGGAGACCCACGCGACACCTCTCGGGCCAGGCCCCGACGGGCGGCCGAGGACCGCGGTGGTGGAGGCCGTGATCGCGCACTCGGATCGCCCCCACTTCGGCAAGGGGCTGGTGGCCGGCCCGCTGTTGCGGCCGCTGATGCGGCGCGCGGCGGCCAGGCTGTGGCGCGACGATCTGGCGTACGCCGAGCGTCTGTTCCAGACCAGGGGTTAACGGCCCCGCGGGACGCCGGCGTTGTCCAGCAGCGGGATCTGCTCGGCGGCCCACGGGCTGATCGCCCAGCCCAGGCCGGCGGCGGTGCGGGCGTGCTCCCAGGGCACCCACCGGTAGTCCATGACTTCCTCCGGGTCGGCGTGCACGGGTCCGTCGACGCGTCCGCAGTAGACCGGGCAGAGCTCGTTCTCGGCGACACCGTCGGCGGCCACGGCGTAGTAGCGGAAGTCGCGCAGCACGCAGGTCAGCTCGGCGATGCCGACGCCCAGTTCTTCACGCACGCGGCGGTGCACGGCGTCGGTCATCGACTCGTCAGGGGCGGGGTGGCCGCAGCAGGAGTTGGTCCAGATGCCGGCGAAGGTGCGCTTGTGCAGCGCCCGACGGGTCATCAGCACGTTGCCGGACTCGTCGAAGAGGTAGCAGGAGAACGCCAGGTGCAGCGGCGTTGACTCGTGGTGCACCTGCGCCTTGGGCGCGGATCCGAGGCGACGGCCGTCGTCGTCGACCAGGACAACCAGTTCATTCGGCATGTGGTGAATTCGTCACCGCCCCCGGGTCGGATGGGTCCGATCGGCGAGACTCGGCTCACCCAGTGACCGACACCACCGCCAGCACGGCCACACACATCAGCACCACCGCGGTCGTCACGCCGTAGGCGATGGTCGCCGCCCGGCCGATGGCGAACTCGCCCATCAGATCCCGGTCGCGGCCCGTGCCGATCATCGCGATCAGCAGCGGTATCAGCAGCACCGCGTTGAGCACCTGCGTGCCGACCAGGATGGTCACCAGCGGCGCGCCAGGGATGAGAACCACCGTCGCGCCCAGTGCGCTCACCAGCCCGAACGAGACGTAGAACGTCCGTGCCTCGCCGACCGGATCGTCGAGGGCCGCTTCGACTCCGGCGTACTCACACACGGAGTACGCCGTCGACAGCGGGAGCACCGAGGCGGCGAGCAGTGCCGCACAGATCAGGCCGACGGCGAACAGTGTGGCCGCTGTGTCGCCTGCGAGAGGCTGCAGCGCCATGGCGGCGTCGGCGGCGTCTCTGATCGACCTGCCGTCGCGGTGCAGTGTCGCGGCGCAGGCCACCACGACGAAGAAGCCGATGACGCCGGTCAGTATCGCTCCGGTCACCACGTCGATGCGCTCGAACACCAGATCTTCGGTGCGCAACTTCTTGTCGACGGCGTAGGACTGGATGAACGACAGCCCCCAGGGCGCCAGGGTCGTTCCGACAGTCGCCGTGACGATCGCAATCGTCGCGCTGTCGGTCGGCATGCTCGGCACCACGAGCCCCCTGGCCGCCGCACCCCAGTCGGGCCGCGCCAGCACCCCCGAAGCGATGTAGGCGAGAAACACCGTCGACAACGCAAGCAGCACGTGCTCCACGCGATGAAAACTGCCGCGCAGCACCACCATCGACACGATCACCGCGGTGGCCGGCACGCTGATGTAGCGGCTGATCCCGAAGAGTTCGAAACCTGCTGCGATACCTGCGAATTCGGCACAGATGGTGCCGATGTTGGCGATCACCAGCGCGATCAGCACGGTGCCGCCGACCCGGACGCCGTAGCGCTGGCGTACCAGGCCGATCAGGCCCTGGCCGGTCACCACTCCCATGCGTGCGGCCAGACCGTGGAACATCACCAGCGCGACGGTCGACAACAACAGCACCCACAACAGTTGGTAGCCGTGCTCGGCGCCCAGCACCGAGTAGGTCGTGATGCCCGCAGGATCATCGTCGGAGAGGCCCGCCAGAAGTCCCGGGCCGACGACCGCGAACAGACCACCGAGGGCGATCCCTTTCCGGCGCTTCACGTGCGACGCGGCCAGACGTGCGACCGCAGGAACCGCCGGGCGCGCGGGCGGGCGAGGCGGCGGCGCCACGTGCGGGCGTGCTCGGCGGGCATCGCGGCGACGATCTTGACGGCGGTCGTGTCGGGCAGTGCCCGCAGTACTCGCTCGCCCACCTCGGCAGGTCCGGCACGGACGACCTCGGCGGCCACATACGGATTCCGGGTGGCGAGAACGTCGGTCGCCGCGCCCGTGTCCAGTCGGCTGACCAGCGCGGCGAGCGCGCGCGCGTCGAGGTGGTGCACTGCCGAGCGCGGAGTGGCGAGTTGCACGGCATGGCCGCGATCGGAGGTCAGATGCAGATCGCTCCACGCGACTGCGTCTCGTCCCGCTCGGGCTGCCAGCCGACGCAGACCCAGCCGCCGCAGCACGGCGCCGAACCCGACCTCGACTCCGACGACCTCCATGTGTCCGTCGGGGGTGCGGGCCAGGACCACGTCGGCGACCCGGGCCAGCCGCTGCTCACCGATGTCCACCACCTGGGTGTCGAGAACATCGCGCCGCACAAGGATTTCGTCGTCGTCGAGCGCCGCGGACAGCGAACCGATCGCGAACTGGGCCGGCTCGTCGATGAGCGACAGCATGCCGTGGGCCGCCGACACCGCCGACCACGGCAGCAGCGCATCGCTCGCGCGAGAGCGCCGGATCAGCACGCGGTCGATCAGCGGCAGCGGATTCGGATCGGCCAGGCTGACCGTCAGGTCGGCAACGCGACCCACCGGTGTCCCGTCGGGACCGCGGACCACGGCCCCGACGACCTGGCTCAGCATCAGCACCTGAGAAGCATGCCCGACTCAGTCGGGGTGAGTGCGCCGATAGTGCCGCCGGGCCTTCATGCGATTTCCGCAGATCGCCATCGAGCACCACCGCGCGGTGTTCGGCTTGCTGCGATCCAGCAGGAACAGCTGGCATTCGTCATTGGCGCACGGCCGCAGACGCCCAGGGCTGGTGATCCGCAGCGTGTCCCACGCGATCACGGCCCGGGCTGCGGCGTCGACGCTCGTGAACTGCCAGTCGATGCCGCCGTCGGTCGCGACGGGCTGCAGCGCAACGCCGTCGAGAAGCTGCAGCAACGCCGCCGGCGATCGCTCACCACGGACCACCGCCTGCAGCACGTCCCGCGCAGCGACGAGGCCGGAGAGCTCGGACGGCTCGATGTCGTGCTCGGCAAGCCACTCCGACGTCAGGAGGTCGGTGGGCACGCCGTCGATGACCGGGGTGGTGTTCACGAGATCGAGCAGCAGTGTCTCGTCGTCGGGCCCCGCGACCGGAAGCTCCATGACTAACCTCCTAAATGCTATTGACAGGTTACACCTCCGAGGGTTCACTAGGAATAACCAGTAAAAGCAATTTTAGGAGTTATACCGTGAATGTCGTGCATCATCGCTACGCCACCGTCGCCGGTCGCCAGATCTTCTACCGCGAGGCAGGCACGCCGGGCTCGCCGGCGATCGTGCTGCTGCACGGGTTTCCCACCAGCTCGTTCATGTTCCGCGACCTGATCGGTGAACTGGCCGACCGCTATCACGTGATCGCGCCGGACTATCTCGGCTTCGGTTACTCCGACGCGCCGCCGGCCGACGAGTTCGACTACACCTTTGACGCGCTGGCCGAGCTGACCGCCGGCCTGCTCGACCAGCTCGAGATCACCGAGTACGCCATGTACGTGCAGGACTACGGCGCCCCCGTCGGCTGGCGGCTGGCACTGCGCGACCCACAGGCCATCGCCGCGATCATCACGCAGAACGGGAACGGCTACGACGCGGGCTTCGTCCCTGAGGGCTGGACGGCGGTCTGGGATTACCAGCGCGAGCAGACACCCGCGACGGCGGACAAGCTACGAGAGTTCCTGTCGTTCGAGGCGACGCGGATGCAATACGTGGCGGGCGTGCCCGACCCGAGCATCGTCAGCCCCGACACCTGGCATCATGACCACGCGCTGCTGTCCCGGCCCGGCAACGACGCGATCCAGCTGGCTCTGTTCAAGGACTACGCGAGCAATCCCCGCCTCTACCCCAAGCTGCACGACTATCTGCGCACCAGCGCCGTGCCGGTGCTCGCGGTGTGGGGCGACAAGGATCCGTTCTTCGGACCCGACGGGGCCCGGGCCTTCGCCGAGGACGCTGTCGACGCCGAGATCCACCTGCGCGACGGCGGCCACTTCCTGCTGGAGAGCGACCTCGCCGCGGTGACAGCGCTGATCCGTGACTTCCTGGCTCGCCGATGGCGGTGAATTCCGCGCCGATGGGTAGAAAGGGCGGGTGGACCGCGGCCAGCTGTACAACAGGCATCTCCAGTCATTGGCGAGTGCGTCGCTGCGTCTCGTCGCGGTCGCAGCGGCGCTGTGGGTGCTCTCGTGGGTGATCGGCAAGACGTGGGTGATCCTGCTGCCGGTCGCGCTGGCGCTGATCCTGTGCACGGTGCTGTGGCCGCCGGTGCGCTGGTTGCGCGGCAAGGGGCTGCCGCCGGCTCCCGCGGCGCTGCTGGTTCTCGTCGCGGCCGTCGCCGTGCTGGCCGGGGTCATCGCCGCCGTCACGCCGGCGATCGTGAACCAGGCGGGCGAGCTGGCTGAACAGGCCACCGCCGGCGTCGTCGAGGTGCGCGACTGGCTCGGCGGACCGCCACTGAACATCAGTGACGCCCAACTGAACTCAGCGGTCGACGCAATCAACGACACGCTCAACTCCAGCAGCGCCAAGATCGCGGCCGGACTGTTCACCGGTGTCGGTGCCGCGACGTCGGCGCTGGTCACGGTGTTCACCGCGATCGTCGTCGCGTTCTTCTTCCTCAAGGACGGGCCGGGGTTCCTGCCGTGGCTGCGGCGCGTCGCGGGCATGCCCGCGGCCCCGCACCTGGCCGAGGTGCTCCAACGCGTCTGGGCCACCCTCGGCGGGTTCATCAGGACCCAGGCGCTGGTCAGCCTCGTCGACGCGGTGCTGATCGGCATCGGCCTGGTGATCCTCGGCGTCCCGCTGGCCTACGCGCTGGCGATCCTGACGTTCATCGGCGGCTTCGTACCGATCGTCGGCGCGTTCGTCGCGGGCGGGTTGGCAGTGCTCGTCGCGCTGGTGGCCAATGGTCCGGTCAATGCGCTGATCGTGCTGGGCATCATCGTCGCGGTGCAGCAGCTCGAGGGGAACGTGCTGCAGCCGTGGCTGCAGTCGAAGTCGATGAAGCTGCACGCGGTGATCGTGCTGCTCGCGGTGACGCTGGGCGCGTCGACATTCGGGGTGATCGGCGCGTTCCTGGCGGTGCCGGTGGCCGCGGCCGTCGCGGTGATCCTGCGCTACTACGACGAAGAGGTGGCAGAGCGGGCCCGCGAGTAGTGATTTCGGCGTGCTGGGTAGCGCTGAGCGCCCCTCCGCACGCCGAAATCGCCTAGCGCGCGAAGTGAGATGGCGCGCTTCCTCGTCGGGCTCGTCCCTCGCTCGCCTTCGTCAGCGCGCGAACATCAACGCGCGCTTGACCTCCTGGATCGCCTTCGTGACCTCGATGCCACGCGGACACGCCTCGGTGCAGTTGAACGTGGTGCGGCAGCGCCACACCCCGTCCACGTCGTTGAGGATGTCCAGCCGTTCGGCGGCCCCCTCGTCACGGCTGTCGAAGATGAACCGGTGGGCGTTGACGATCGCCGCCGGGCCGAAGTAGGACCCCTCGCTCCAGTACACCGGGCAGCTGGTGGTGCAGCAGGCGCACAGGATGCACTTGGTGGTGTCGTCGTAACGCGCCCGGTCGGTCTGGCTCTGAATCCGCTCTCGGGTGGGCTGATTGCCCGAGGTGATCAGGTACGGCTTGATCGCCCGGTATGCGTCGAAGAACGGCTCCATGTCGACGACGAGGTCCTTCTCCACGGGCAACCCGCGGATCGGCTCGATCGTGATGGTCAGCGCCTTGTTCGGGTTCTTCGGCAGCATGTCGCGCATCAGCACCTTGCACGCCAACCGATTCACGCCGTTGATGCGCATGGCGTCCGACCCGCACACCCCGTGCGCGCAGGACCGGCGGAACGTCAACGTCCCGTCGAGGTACCACTTCACGTAGTGCAGCAGGTTCAGCAGCCGGTCGCTGGGCAGGCACGGTACGCGGAAGCTCTGCCAGCCTGCGTCATCGGGTGCTTCCGGGTTGAACCGGGCGATCTTCAGCGTCACCATCACCGCGCCCTCGGGCACGGGGGGAGTGTCTTGCTTGTCCAGAACTGGTGCACTCATCTCAGTACTTCCGTTCCATCGGCTCGTACCGCGTCTGCACCACCGGCTTGTAGTCCAGGCGGATGTCCGACAGCAGGTCCTTGCCGTCCTTATAGGCCATGGTGTGACGCATGTAGTTGGTGTCGTCGCGGTTCGGGTAGTCCTCGCGGGCGTGTCCGCCGCGGGACTCCTTGCGGTTGAGCGCGCCGACCACGGTGACCTCCGCCAGCTCCAACAGGAAGCCGAGCTCGATGGCCTCGAGCAGATCGCTGTTGTAGCGCTTGCCCTTGTCTTGCACCGTGATTCGGGCGTAGCGCTCCTTGAGCGCGTGGATGTCGGTCAGCGCCTGCTTGAGGGTCTCCTCGGTACGGAACACCGCGGCGTTGTTGTCCATCGACTGCTGCAGCGCACCCCGGATGTCGGCGACGCGCTCGTTGCCGTGCTCGGAGAGGATGTCGCCGACCCAGCCGACCACCATGTCGGCCGGCTTCTCCGGCAGGTCGACGAAGTCATGTCCCAGTGCGTAATTCGCGGCGGCGATGCCGGCACGGCGACCGAAGACGTTGATGTCGAGCAGCGAGTTGGTGCCCAGCCGGTTGGCGCCGTGCACCGAGACGCATGCGCATTCACCGGCGGCGTACAGACCCGGCACGACGGTGGTGTTGTCCGAGAGCACCTGCCCGTTGACGGTGGTGGGGATGCCGCCCATGACGTAGTGACAGGTCGGGTAGACGGGCACCAGTTCCTTCACCGGGTCGACGCCCAGGTAGGTGCGGGCGAACTCGGTGATGTCGGGCAGCTTGGCCTCGAGCACGTCCTCGCCGAGGTGGCGCACGTCGATGTAGACGTAGTCCTTGTTCGGTCCGGCGCCGCGACCCTCGAGCACCTCGAGAACCATGGAGCGGGCGACGATGTCGCGGGGCGCCAGGTCGACGATCGTGGGCGCATAGCGCTCCATGAACCGTTCGCCCTCACCGTTGAGCAGCCGGCCGCCCTCGCCGCGCACGGCCTCGGAGATCAGGATGCCCAGACCGGCCAGGCCCGTCGGGTGGAACTGGTGGAACTCCATGTCCTCCAGGGGAAGTCCCTTGCGGAAGACGATGCCCAGGCCGTCGCCGGTCAGCGTGTGCGCATTGGACGTGGTCTTGTACATCCGGCCCGACCCGCCGGTGGCGAACACGATCGCCTTGGCGTGGAAGACGTGGATGTCTCCGGTTGCGAGTTCGTAGGCGATGACGCCGGTGGCGACCGGACCCGACGGGGTCTCGGTCATCGCGATGTCGAGGGCGTAGAACTCGTTGAAGAACTCGACGTCGTGCTTGACGCAGTTTTGGTACAGCGTCTGCAGGATCATGTGGCCGGTGCGGTCGGCGGCATAGCAGGCCCGGCGCACCGGGGCTTTACCGTGATCGCGGGTGTGGCCGCCGAAGCGGCGCTGATCGATGCGGCCCTCGGGGGTGCGGTTGAACGGCATCCCCATCTTCTCGAGGTCGAGCACCGCATCGATGGCCTCCTTGGCCATGATCTCGACAGCATCCTGGTCGGCGAGGTAGTCGCCGCCCTTGACGGTGTCGAAGGTGTGCCACTCCCAGTTGTCCTCTTCGACATTCGCCAGCGCGGCGCACATTCCGCCCTGGGCCGCGCCGGTGTGCGAGCGCGTCGGATACAGCTTTGTCAGCACGGCGGTGCGCACGCGCGGGCCGGCCTCGACGGCGGCGCGCATGCCGGCGCCGCCGGCACCGACGATGACGACGTCGTAGCGGTGTTCTTGAATCATCGTGAGCTCCCGATCAAGAGATGGACGCGTCGAACGTCAGCAGCACGTAGGTGCCCAGCACCAGCACGAACACCATCGACAGGGCCAGCAGGGTGTTCAGCCAGAACTTGGTCGAATCCTTGCGGCTGTAGTCGGCGATGATCGTGCGCATGCCGTTGCCGCCGTGCAGCTGAGCGAGCCAGAGCAGCAGCAGGTCCCAGGTCTGCCAGAACGGCGAGGACCAGCGCTGCGCGACGAAGTTGAAGTCGATGCGGTACACGCCGCCGTCCCACATCAACATGATGAACAGGTGGCCGAGCGCCAGGAAGACGAGCACCAGGCCGGAGAAGCGCATGAACAGCCAGGCGTACTTCTCGAAGTTGGGCATCCCGCCCGCGCGCCGCGGCGACCGGGGATTGTCGAGGCTGGCCGGCCGGTCGTGGCTGCGCTGCATGACCGGCGCGCTGCCGCCGCGATCGCTGATGTGGTCGTACGGATTCTCGGCCATTTAGAAGAACCTCTCCACCATGTGCATGCCGATCACACCCACGGACGCGATCAGCACCGTGAGGAAGACTCCGGCGACGACCCACAGCATCTTGCGTTGATGGCGCGGTCCCTCCGACCAGAAGTCGATCAGGATCACGCGGATGCCGTTGAGCGCGTGGTAGAGGACGGCGGCGACGAGGCCGAGCTCCATGAGGCCGATGATCGGCGTCTTGTAGGTCTCGATGATCTCGTTGTAGGCCTGCGGGCTGACCCGGACCAGCGCGGTGTCCGTCACGTGAACGAACAGAAAGAAGAAGATCGAGGCACCGGAGATTCGATGCAGAACCCACGACCACATCGCGGGATCGCCGCGATACAGGGTTCGTCGGCGCGACGGCTGCGAGCGTGGTGCCGCAATGTCGCCCGATGATGTTGCCGTACTCATCTGACCCCTCCAACGCCATCGGTGGATGCTCGGAGATGTGCCCGTCGGCTGGTTCTCCGAACCTCGCAGCGACTCTAATCTCCTTTGTACTGTCGAACGAACTAGCCTGTGGCCGTATGCCCTCGAAAACGGGCGTTTATTAGGGTCGCCTATCTGATACTGCTGGTCACGAGGCGGGGGGTTCGGAATGGATTCAGAATCTGCTGGGAAGGCCTGATGTGAGCGCCGATGTTGATTGGGAGTTGTTGCGGCGCAGTGCAATTGATGTTGCTCGGCACGCCTATGCGCCCTATTCGGGGTTCCCGGTCGGGGCCGCGGCACTGGTCGACGATTACCGAATAGTGACCGGGTGCAATGTGGAGAATGTCTCATATGGCCTGGGTCTCTGTGCGGAGTGCGCAGTGGTCTGCGCCCTGGTTTCCGGCGGTGGTGGGCGCCTGCTCGCACTGGCCTGCGTGGGCCCCGACGGCGCGACGTTGATGCCGTGCGGGCGCTGCCGGCAGGTGCTGCTCGAGCACGGCGGCCCTGACATGCTCGTCGACCATCCGTCAGGTCCGCGCCCGCTGCGCCAGCTGCTGCCCGACGCATTCGGACCCGACGATCTGGCCCGTAGGCCCGGGGAAATCGGGGAAAACTAGTGACCCAGAACACTTTCGGATCGAGTTTCGATGCGCCCACCGTCATTCGGACCAAGCGCGACGGCCACACCCTCTCCGACGCCGCGATCGACTGGGTGATCGACGCCTACACCCGCGACCGCGTCACCGACGGACAGATGGCGGCGCTGTTGATGGCGATCTTCCTGAAGGGCATGTCGACTCATGAGATCGCCCGCTGGACCGCGGCGATGGTCGCCTCCGGGGAGCGGTTCGACTTCTCCGACGTCGGCCGCCCGACCGTCGACAAGCACTCCACCGGCGGCGTCGGGGACAAGATCACCATCCCCCTGGTCCCGATGGTGATGGCGTGCGGTGGTGCGGTCCCGCAGGCGGCGGGACGGGGTCTCGGGCACACCGGCGGCACCCTGGACAAGCTCGAGTCGATCGCAGGGTTCACCGCGGAGATCACCAAACCGCAGATCCACCAACAACTTCGGGACCTCGGCGCGGCGATCTTCGCCGCCGGGGAGCTGGCGCCCGCAGACCGTAAGATCTACGCGCTGCGCGACGTCACCGGCACCACCGAATCGCTTCCGCTGATCGCGAGTTCGGTGATGAGCAAGAAGATCGCCGAAGGCGCCGCAGCGCTGGTGCTCGACACCAAGGTCGGCTCCGGGGCGTTCCTCGCCACCGAACCGGAGTCGCGCGAATTGGCGGAGACGATGGTCGCCCTGGGCCGCGAGCACGGGGTGGCCACCCGCGCGCTGCTGACTGACATGGAGGTGCCGCTGGGACGCACGGTCGGCAACGCGGTCGAGGTGGCCGAGTCGTTGGACGTCCTCGCCGGCGGCGGACCCGAGGACGTGGTCGAGTTGACCGTCGCGTTGGCGCGGGAGATGTGCGACGCGGCCGGTCTGGACGCCGTCGATCCGGCACAGACACTGCGCGACGGGTCGGCGATGGACCGGTTCCGCGCGTTGATCGCGGCGCAGGGTGGTGACCTCGCGACACCGTTGCCGATCGGTGCTCACAGCGAGACCGTGATCGCCTCGCGCAGTGGCACGATGGGGGACATCGACGCGATGGCCGTGGGACTCGCGGTGTGGCGGCTCGGCGCGGGCCGGTCGGCTCCCGGCGAGCGGGTGCAGTTCGGCGCAGGCATGCGCATTCATCGTCGGCCCGGCGAACCCGTGGCTGCGGGTGAGACGCTGTTCACGCTCTACAGCGACACCCCTGAGCGGTTCGGGCCCGCCTTGTCGGAACTCGACGGGGCCTGGCGAGTGGGCGACGAGGCGCCGCCCACGCGTCCGCTGATCATCGATCGGATCACGTGAGGAGAGCCAGATGACGACACCGTTGACGCTGGAGAACATCCGGCAGGCGCCCAAGGCGCTGCTGCACGATCATCTCGACGGCGGGCTGCGGCCGCAGACGGTTCTCGAACTGGCGGAGGAAACCGGGTACGACCAGCTGCCCGAGCAGGACTCCGAGGCGCTGGCGACGTTTTTCCGCACCGCCGCGCACAGCGGCTCGCTGGTGCGCTATCTGGAACCGTTCGCCCACACCGTCGGCGTGATGCAGACCCCGCAGGCACTGCATCGGGTGGCCCTCGAATGCGTGGAGGACCTCGCCGACGACAACGTCGTCTACGCCGAGATCCGGTTCGCCCCCGAACTGCACATCGACGGCGGGTTGTCTCTCGACGAGGTCGTCGAGGCGGTGCTGGCCGGCTTCGCCGACGGAGAGAAGGCGGCTGCTGC
The DNA here is from genome assembly GCF_055419625.1 of Mycobacterium sp. IDUB_1. Lineage (NCBI taxonomy): Bacteria > Bacillati > Actinomycetota > Actinomycetes > Mycobacteriales > Mycobacteriaceae > Mycobacterium > Mycobacterium sp. IDUB_1. The sequence continues at coordinate 2,065,341 of NZ_JBVAYA010000001.1, forward strand.
CGGGGGCCGCCCCATCGTGGTGCGCTGCCTGGTCACGGCGATGCGCCACGCCGCGCGCTCGCGGGAGATCGCGGCACTGGCGATCCGGTTCCGGGACCAGGGCGTCGTCGGCTTCGACATCGCCGGCGCGGAAGCCGGCTACCCGCCCACCCGTCACCTCGACGCGTTCGAGTACATGCGAAGCAACAACGCGCGCTTCACGATTCACGCGGGCGAGGCTTTCGGGTTGCCGTCGATCCACGAGGCCATCGCGTTCTGCGGAGCGGACCGGCTCGGCCACGGGGTGCGCATCGTCGACGACATCACCGTCGATCCCGACGGCACCGCGCGGTTGGGCCGGCTCGCGTCTCTGCTTCGTGACAAGCGGGTGCCGTTCGAGATGTGCCCGAGCTCCAATGTGCAGACCGGCGCAGTCGACAGCATCGCCGAGCATCCGTTCGACCGGCTGGCTCGCTTGCGCTTCCGGGTGACGGTGAACACCGACAACAGGTTGATGAGCGACACCACGATGAGCCAGGAGATGCTCCGGCTGGTGGAGGCGTTCGGCTACGGGTGGAGCGATCTCGAACGGTTCACCATCAACGCGATGAAGTCGGCGTTCATCGCGTTCGACGAGCGCTTGACGATCATCGACGAAGTGATCAAACCCCGCTACGCGGTCCTCATCGGCTAGCGATTTCGGCGTGTCTGTCGTCGCTCACCGACGGCCAGCACGCCGAAATCGCGGCCGAGCGATGACTTCGGCTCGCTGAAGCAGTCGAACTCACCATGACCAGCTCTCCCGTCACCCGTCGGCTGACCGTTCCCGGCGCCGTCCTTCATTACGAAGTCCGCGGTAGCGGGCCCCTGCTGGTTCTGGTCGGGTCGCCGATGGGTGCCGGCGATTTTCAGCCGCTCGCCGATGCGATGGCGCCCGAGCGCACGGTCGTGACCCTCGACCCGCGCGGGTATGGCGCCAGCACGCTCGACGACCCGGACCAGAAGGCGACGGTGGAGACGCGTGCTGAAGACGTGGTCGCGATCCTCGACGACATGGGCGCTGACCGCGCGGAGGTCTTCGGCTCCAGCGGCGGTGCGGTCACAGTGGTGGCGCTGATGACGCGGTGGCCGGCACGCGTGCAGACGGCGATAGCCCACGAGCCGCCCTTGATCGAGTTGCTGGCCGACGCGGAGAGCCGCCGCGCCGACACCGAGCGCATCATCGACACCTTCCACGCCGACGGCGTCCACGCCGCGTGGCGCGCCTTCATGATCAATGCAGGCTTCGAGCCGCCCGAGGCTGTGGGGGAGACCCCGCCGCCGAGCGAGGAGGAGCGCCGGCACGCGGCCCGGTTCTTCGACCACGACCTGCGGGCCACCACGGGCTACCGGCCCGACGTCGACTCACTGCGCGGCAGCCGGATCGTCGTCGGCATCGGCGCCGACTCGGGCGCGTTGCTCACCCACCCGACGTCATCGGCGCTCGCCGATGCGCTCGGCATCGGTGCGCAGATCTTCCCTGGCGGACACGTCGGGTTTCTCACCGATACGGCCGTCTTCGCCGAGGCTCTGCGGGCGTCACTCCGAGCGCAGGCGTGACTCCACGAAGCGCTCCAACGACTCCCACTGCGTGACGGCCTCGGCGTACGGCGCGCTCGGCCGCGACACCGAGCCCGGCTCCAGCGAGTAGGCGATCAGCCGGCCCAGCGCGGTGTCCTTGTCGAGCTTGGCCGCGACGCTGGTGTCCTCGGCGTAGTCCGCGATGTCGCGCAGCAACTCGACGGCGAGCTCGAGCTGGTCGTGATCGAGCGCGTCGGGACCTTCGGCGAGGTCGTCGACGATCCCCGACAGCACGTAGATGTTGTCGTCGGTGACCTCCACGCGCAGCGAGCCGTCGGTCGCCGCGGTTCGGATGTCGTCGTAGGTCGCGAGGTCCGACAGGTCGTGATCGTGCTCGTCAGCCAGGTAGCGAGCCAGGGCCCGCTCCGACCCGAACACGCTGATGCGGCCGTTGCGGCCCAGGAAGATCGGCCGGTCGTCGAGGTAGCAGCGCAGCGTGAAGAAGGTGCCGCTGCTGGTCATCATCCGGACCGGGTCGATGCCGACGCGCGCCCAGAAGTCCTCGTCGCTGCCCAGCACCTTGTCCTCGGCGGCCGCGGTCAGGTCGTCGGCCTCCTCCTCGGTGTCCACGATGTCGTCGATGACGACCTCGTCTTCTTCCGGCTCAGGCGCCGGCTCGTCGAGCTCTGCCTGCGCCTTTTCGACGGCGGCACTGTCCACGTCGGGCTTGGTGATGATCTCGTCGATCGACTCGATCACTGCGTCCCAGCCGCGGTTGATGATCTTCTCGATCTCGGCCCAGCGCTTGCGCCCCGCTCGACCGGCGTACGCCTCGGCGCCGCCGCCGACGGTGCCCAGCAGCGGATTGCCGTTGAAGAACTTCGTCACCGCGGGCAGTTCGCACACCGATCCGATCGACGACACGACCGACAGTGCGCGGTGCAGCGTGCGCACGCTGTCCTCGGTCGGCTTGTTCGACAGGATCTCCTCGAAGCCGGCGAGGTCGTAGGAGTGCTCCTCGTCGGGCACGAGCCGGTGCGCGTTCGCCGTCGTCAGCTTCTCCCACGCGGGGTGGTCGGTGAGGTCGTTGTCGGCGTTGGTCCGCACGAACGCGGCCAGGTCGGCCACGGAATCGAGCACGTAGAGGTCCTCGTCCTTGCCGAGGAACGCTTCCCACTCGTCCCCGTCGGCGCGCCACCGCGGTGCCCACAGCGTGTACACGTCGCCCTTGGTCAAGCTCAGCCCGATCGGCACGATGTCTGCAGCCATGCGGCACAGCCTAACGAGGCCTCTAGGCGGTGGGCCGCCAGAACCCCTGGAAGCCTTGGCCGGCGTTCGCCGTCCTGATCGGCGAGAGCTTCACAGGATCACCCGCCTCGATCATGGTGCCGTCCCCGACGATCATCGCGACGTGGCCGTCCCACACCGCGAGGTCCCCGGGCATCAGCGCGCCCGGCGCCACCGCGCGGCCGATGTCCTGCTCCTGGGCCAACCGCGGGATGTCCAGGCCCGCTTCGCGATACGCCCACTGGGTCAGGCCGCTACAGTCCAGGCCCTGGCCCGGCGTGGTGCCGCCCCACTGGTAGGGGACACCGAGCTGGGTCAACGCGTGGCGGACGGCATCGGCGGCGACGGCGTTGGGTGCCATCACCACCGTCCCATCGGGCAATCGCACCGCCACACCCTCGCCGAAGGTCGCCGCGTCGGGGGTGTCGATCGGCGCCTCTGCCGCTGTGAAAGCCGCTGGTTGGGCCATCGGCTCGCCGCCGGACAGACCTCCCCCGGGAAGCCCGGCTGTCCCACCCGCGGGGAGTCCGCCCCCGCCCGTGCCGGTGCCCGGCCACCCCGCCGCGTGGGTGGGTGCGGGCCGCGTCTCGATCGCCGCGGCATGCCGGTCGAGTTCGGCGAGCAGCTCCTCGACCACGGCGATCGCGCGGCTCAGCGCGTCGCGTGCCTCGGTGAGCAACTGCTTGGCCACGCCGGGCTCGTCCAATCTCGGCTCGAGTGCCGCGGCCTTCGCCTCGAACTCGTCGACGATGTCCTGCAGCCGCCGGTGTGCAGATGCGACGGACCCGGCGGCGTCGCGTGCCACCGAGCCCAGCCGACCGGCCCGCTCCGCCGCACCGTCGATCGCCGCGGTCGTCGTCGCCGCGAATTCCGCCGCCGCGTCCGCGCCGGAACCCGACCAGTCCGCGTCGGCCTCGCGCCACGCCTGCGAGGCGGCATCGGCCACGTCGGTCAGGGTGTCTCGGACCCCGGTCAGCACCGCCGCGGGATCGCCGGCTTGATCTCCCGACCAGCCCGGACCGACCAGCGCCTGCACACGCCGCAGCGGGGCGGCGAGTGCGCTGACCAGGGCGCTGGTCACCAGAGCGCGATCCGGGACGCGGCGTCCGCCTCGGTGGTGTCGTAGCTCAGCGCCGAAGAGTCCGCGGCCACCCGGGCGCCCGCCAGCGATGCGCCGAGGGAGGCGAGCGCGGCGGCGTCGTCCCCGGCGGCCCGGGCCAGTGAGGCGAGAAACCGCGCCCCGACCGGCCCGTAGGCAGCGGCGCCGTCGGCCGCACCGGTGAGGTGCGCGGCAGCGGCGTGCAGTGCGTCGGCATGCGCGTCTGCTGCGCGGCCGTAGGTGCGGACGGCTTCGGTGTCGACGGACAGGGCGTCTACGGACAAACGGGCGAACACAGACAGTTAGACGCCGGGAAACGTCACCCGGTTCCCATTAAGGTCCAATTCCATGGATGTGCGCGTTGTCGACCACCCGCTGGCCGCGGCGCGGCTGACCACCCTGCGCGACGAGCGCACCGACAACGCGGCGTTTCGCGCCGCGCTGCGGGACCTGACGTTGATGCTCGTCTACGAGGCGACCCGCGAGTCGCCGGTCGAGACCATCCCGGTGCGTACTCCGATGGCCGAGACGTCCGGTGCGCGCCTGGCCAATCCGCCGCTGCTGGTGCCGGTGCTACGCGCCGGCCTGGGCATGGTGGATCAGGCGCATGCGCTGATCCCGGAGGCTCAGGTCGGCTTCGTCGGCATGGCCCGCGACGAGGAGACGCATCAGCCCACGCCGTATCTGGAATCGTTGCCCGCGGATCTGAGTGCGCGCCCTGTCATCGTGCTGGACCCGATGCTCGCGACCGGCGGCTCGATGGTGCACACCCTCGAGCTGCTGTTCGCCAGGGACGCTGTCGACATCACCGCTCTGTGCGTGGTGTGTGCGCCGGAAGGCGTTGCCGCACTTGAGAAGGCGGCGCCACAGGTGAAGCTGTTCACCGCCAGCATCGACGCGGGCCTCAACGATGTCGCCTACATCGTGCCGGGTCTGGGCGATGCCGGCGACCGTCAGTTCGGTCCGCGCTGAGTCAGTGCCCGGACGTCCTCGGTGAGGGTGTCCTGCACCTGCGCGGCCCGTGCTCGTGCCCCCTCGAGATCGCCGTCACAGCGAACTTCGAGGTAGCACTTGAGCTTCGGCTCGGTGCCAGACGGGCGGATCACCACGCGAACCGACGTCGACGCGTCACCGCCGGTCCACACCAGCGCGTCGGTGCGCGGCGCGAGGTCAGTGGTCTCGACGGGATAGGACGCCAACCGCCGTGGTGCTTTCGCGCGCAGGGCAGACATCAATTCAGCTGCCGCAGAGGGTGATTCGACGCGGCGGGTGATGGCTGTGGTGCTGTGCACGCCGTGGCGGCGCGCCAGCTCGTCGAGGGCGTCGGTCACCGTCCGCCCGCGCGCCCGCAGCACTGCCACCAGGTCGCAGGCCAGCACCGCGGCGCTGATCCCGTCCTTGTCCCGCACCGCGACCGGATCCACGCAGTGCCCGATCGCTTCCTCGTAGGCGTAGAGCAGCGTCGCGTCGAGCCCCTCGTCAGCGCGGGCCAGCCACTTGAATCCCGTCAGCGTCTCCACGTGGCGCGCGCCGTGACCGGCGGCGATGCGTGCCAGCATGCGTGACGACACCACGGTGCTGGCGACCACCACGTCTGACGCCGAGGCATGCGAGAGCAGGTAATCGCCCAGCAGCCAACCGGTTTCGTCACCTGAAAGCATCCGCCACCCGCCCGGTGTGGGCACCCCGATCGCGCACCTGTCGGCGTCGGGGTCGAGAGCAACGGCGATGTCGGCGTCGACGTCGGCGGCCAGCGTCATCAGCGCGTCGGTCGCCCCCGGTTCCTCGGGGTTGGGGAAGGAGACGGTGGGGAAGTCCGGGTCGGGCGCGAACTGCGCGTCGACCACGGCGACGTCGGAAAAGCCTGCCAGCGCAAGCGCATCGAGTGCGTACTCGCCGCCGACACCGTGCATCGGTGTCAGCGCGACGCGTACCGATCCGCCCGCTCGCCGCACGCTCGCCGCGCGCTCCAGGTACCGCCGGACGTACTCGGTGCCGGACGGGGTGACCGGGTGGCGGGGGATCTCGTCAGCCGGCGGGGCGGCGGCGAGGTCGTTTTCGATCTCGGCGTCGACGGGGGAGGCGATCTGAAGACCGCCGGCGAAGAAGACCTTGTAGCCGTTGTCGGAGGCCGGGTTGTGGGACGCGGTGATCTGCACCCCCGCCGCCGCACCGGTGTGGCGCACCGTAAACGCCACCGCAGGAGTCGGCACCGCAGCGAACATCAACGTCACCGAGAATCCCTGCGCAGCAAGAACTTCAGCGACGCCACGCGCGAAATCGGCGGACCGGTGCCGGGCGTCGTACCCGACTATCACCTGTCCGCCGCCGTGGCCGCGGCGCGTCAGGACGGTGCCCAGGGCCCACGTCGCGCGCAGCACGACGGCGAGGTTCATCCCGTTGGAGCCGGCGCGCATCGGCCCGCGCAGCCCCGCGGTGCCGAACGTCAGGGTGCCGGCGAAGCGCTCGGCCAACTCCTCGGAGCTGCACGCCGACAGTTCAGCGGCGGCGTTCGGATCGGGATCGTGGGCCAGCCACTGCCTGACGGCGGCGTTCAGATCGGACGTCACTCACGTCAGTGTGCCCGCCTCGGCGTCGGCGAGTTTGCGCAGGATGGGGGCGACGAGCATGAGCAGGTCGAACTCGAGGGTGGAGAGGCGTTCGCGCATCGTGGTGTGCAGCCACGCGTCGCGCTCGGCGCGGTCGGCATCGAGCAGGACGGTGCCGTCGGGGGTGATCTCGACGAGCTGGCGGCGCCGGTCGGCTGCGTCAGGCCGTCGCGCGATCAACCCCCGGGTCTCGAGCTCGTTGAGCGAATCGGTGAGCGACTGCACCTTCACCCCGAGGCGCACACCCAGCTCGGCCGGGGTGGTCACTCCGGCGCGGCTGACCTCGCCGAGCAGTTGCATCTGGCTCAGCGTCAGACCGTTGTCCGGCCGGTGCCGGCGAAGCTGCCGCGTCACAGCCATCATCGATTCCCGCAGCTCGGTCGCTGCCGACGCTTCGATACCCATTACCAAGTTATACCTTGGAAACAAATCACAGTCACGAGGTGAAACCTTGCGTTGAGATCTTGGATTGGTAAGAGCATACTTGGCATCACGATGACATGGTGGAAACAGATGCTCAGGTGGACGGTGCTGTTGGCGGCGACGGCGGCGGTCACCGTTCCACTCACGTTCGTGGGGGTACCTTCGGCGGCGCTGTTCGCCGCGCTGGTCGTCGGAATCGTGCTCGCGCTGACGTCGGCCGGCCCGGCCGGCGTGCCCCGCAAGCCCGGGGTCGCCGCCCAGGGGGTGCTCGGTGTCTACATCGGCACGATGGTGCAGCAGGATTCGCTCGGCACCCTCGGCGGGCACTGGCCGATCGTCCTCGCCGTCGGCGCGGGCACGCTGGTTCTCAGCGTCATCGCCGGAGCGCTGCTGGGATTGCGCCGCGATGTGACCCCGCTGACCGGCTCGCTCGCTCTCGTCGCCGGCGGCGCATCCGGGCTCGTCGCCATCGCCCGTGAACTCGGCGGTGACGACCGCGTCGTTGCCGTCGTGCAGTATCTGCGTGTCGGGATCGTCACCGCGTCGATGCCCGTCGTCGTCACGCTGATCTACCACGCCGACAAGTCCCGCGCCGACTCGGCCGCGCTCGCCCCCGCGGGCCAGGCCCCCTGGTACCTCAGCCTCGCGATGCTCGTCGTGCTGGTGCTCGTCGGGGCGACCGTCGGGCGGCTCATCCGGTTGCCCGGCGCCGGTCTGCTCGGACCGCTGGCCCTGACGGTGGGCCTCGAGGTCAGCGGGTTCTCGTTCGGCCTGTCGGTGCCCATGCTCCTGGTCCAGGCCGGCTACATGCTCATCGGCTGGCAGGCCGGGCTGGCGTTCACCCGGTCGTCGCTGCGCGCCGTCGGCCGACTGCTTCCGGCGGCGATCGCGTTGATCGTCGCGATCGGCGTGGCGACCGCCGGGTTGGGGGTGCTGCTGTCCCATCTCACCGGGTTGACCCCCCTGGAGGGCTACCTCGCGACGAGCCCGGGCGGCGTGTACGCGGTGCTGGCGACGGCGGTCGAGACCGGGTCGAACGTGACGTTCGTGATTGCTGCCCAGGTGGTGCGGATCTTGCTGATGCTGTTCGCGGCCCCGCTGATGGCCCGCGGCGTGGTGTGGGCGAGTCGGCGCCTCGGCCGGGATCAGAGCCGGGAGATCACGGCCGAGAGCAGAGAACCCATCCGCGTCGCCGACTGACGGCCGGCCTCGAGCACCTCGTCGTGACTCAGCGGTTGCCCGGTCATACCGGCGGCCAGGTTCGTCACCAACGACAGCCCGAGCACCGCGGCGCCGGCAGCGCGCGCGGCGATGGTCTCGTGCACCGTCGACATCCCCACCAGATCGGCGCCCAGCGTGCGCAGCATCCGGATCTCGGCGGGCGTCTCGTAGTGCGGCCCCGGCAGGCCTGCATAGACGCCCTCGGCCAGCGTCGGATCTATCTCGCGTGCCAACTCCCGCAGGTGGGGCGCATAAGCGTCGACCAGATCGACGAACTGGGCACCGACCAGGGGAGACCGCGCGGTCAGGTTGAGGTGGTCGCTGATCAGCACCGGTTGGCCGACGCCGTACTCCGGGCGCAGACCGCCGGCCGCGTTGGTCAGGATGACGGTCTGGGCACCCGCGGCGCAGGCGGTGCGCACGGGATGGACGACGTGCCGCAGGTCGTGGCCCTCGTAGGCGTGGATGCGGCCGAGCAGCACCAGCACCCGTTGCGCACCGACCTGCAGCGAGAAGACCTGGCCGCCGTGGCCCTGCGCGGTGGGCGGGGTGAAGCCGGGGAGGTCGGCCATCGGAACGACGGCCGTGGGTTCGCCGAGCTGTTCGGCGGCCGGTGCCCACCCGGACCCGAGGACGACGGCGACGTCGTGGTGTTCGACCCCGGTGCGATGGGCCAGAGCACGGGCGGCTTGCTGCGCGACTGCCCCGGCGTCCTCCACGACCGGCAGCTTAGTGCGGGTGTCGTCGCAGTGAGATACTTGCCCGCATGCCCACCGCCGCCGCCACGTCCGTCGCCGACGTGATCAGCAGCCGCCGGCCGGACCTGGTGGAGCTCTCACATCAGATTCACGCCGAACCCGAGCTGGCGTTTGCCGAGCATCGCAGCTGCGCCAAGACCCAGGCCCTGGTCGTCGAGCGCGGTTTCGAGCTGACGACGGGGGTCGCGGGGCTCGACACTGCCTTTCGAGCGGTCTACGGCAGCGGCGAGCTCGTGGTGGGGATCTGCGCCGAGTACGACGCGCTGCCCGGCATCGGGCACGCCTGCGGGCACAACATCATCGCCGCGTCGGCGGTCGGGACGGCGCTGGCCCTGGCCGAGGTGGCCGACGATCTCGGGTTGACGGTCGTGTTGCTGGGCACACCCGCCGAGGAATCCGGGGGCGGCAAGGTGCTGATGCTGGATGCTGGGGCGTTCGATGACATCGCCGCGACGGTGATGCTGCACCCTGGACCGCTGGACATCGCCGCGGCGCGCTCGTTGGCGCTCTCGGAGGTCATCGTGCGCTACACCGGTCGAGAGTCGCACGCTGCGGTCGCGCCGTATCTCGGCATCAACGCCGCGGACGCAGTGACCGTCGCCCAGGTCGCGGTCGGGTTGCTGCGTCAGCAGCTGGCGCCGGGGCAGATGTGCCACGGCATCGTCACCGATGGCGGCCAGGCCTCCAACGTCATCCCGGCCCGCGCCGAGATGGCGTACACGATGCGGGCGACGAACTCGGAGTCGTTGCGCGCGTTGGAAACTCGCATGGCCGGCTGCTTCGCGGCCGGTGCGGTGGCCACCGGATGCGAGCACGAGGTGCACGAGCCGGCACCCGGCTATGCCGAACTGGCGCCGGATCGCTGGCTGTCGTCGATGATTCGCGCGGAGATGCTCCGGGTGGGGCGCGCGCCGGTTCCCGAGGAGGTCGAGGCGTCAGTGCCGTTGGGAAGTACGGATATGGGCAACGTCACGCAGGTGATGCCGGGCATCCATCCGATCGTGGGTATCGATGCCGGTGGCGCGTCGATCCACCAGCCGGAGTTCGCTGCGGCGGCGGTGGGGGAGAGTGCCGACACCGCTGTCGTCGAGGGCGCGATCATGTTGGCGCGCACGGTCGTCGCGCTCGCCTCCGACGCCGGGGAGCGCGACCGGGTGCTGGACCTACACCATCGGCGGGTCGCATGAGCGTGTTGGCGCACGCCGCGGCGCGTTTCCTGTCGGCCCGTTACGACGATCTGGTCGCCTGGCGGCGGCACCTGCACATGAACCCGGAGCTGGGTCGCCAGGAGTTCGCGACGACGCAGTTCGTCGCGTCGATCCTGGCCGATGCCGGCCTCAACCCGAAGGTGCTCCCCGGCGGCACGGGGTTGACGTGCGACTTCGGTCCCGATGACGGCCCGCGGGTGGCGTTGCGAGCAGACATGGACGCGCTGCCGATGGCAGAGCGCACAGAGGCACCGTATGCCTCGACGGTGCCCGGTGTCGCGCACGCGTGCGGCCACGACGCGCACACGGTGGTGCTGCTGGGCGCGGCGTTGGCCATGGCATCGGCGCCGGAGCTGCCGGTCGGGGTGCGGTTGATCTTCCAGGCGGCCGAGGAGCTGATGCCCGGTGGCGCGATCGACGCGATCGCCGCGGGCGCGCTGACGGGGGTCTCGAGAATCTATGCCCTGCACTGTGATCCGCATCTGGAGGTGGGCAGGGTCGCGGTCAAGCCGGGCCCCATCACCTCGGCGGCCGATCAGCTCGAAGTCGTGCTGCACTCGCCGGGTGGGCACACGTCGCGTCCGCATCTGACCGGCGATCTGGTCTACGGCATCGGCACGCTGATCACCGGTTTGCCGGGAGTGCTGTCTCGTCGCATCGATCCGCGCAACAACACGGTGATGGTGTGGGGGGCGGTCAATGCGGGTGTGGCGGCCAACGCCATCCCGCAGACCGGCACGCTGGCCGGGACCATCCGGACCGCCAGCCGCGAGACCTGGGTCGGCATGGAAGAGATTGTCACCGAGACCATTTCGGCCCTGCTGGCGCCGCTGGGCATCGAGCATGTGGTGAACTACCGGCGTGGCGTGCCGCCGGTGGTGAACGACGAGGTGTCCACGCGCATCCTCACCCACGCCATCGAGGCGATCGGGCCCGATGTGCTTGCCGACACCCGGCAATCCGGTGGCGGGGAGGACTTCTCCTGGTATCTGGAGGAGGTGCCGGGGGCGATGGCGCGGCTCGGTGTGTGGAGCGGTCAGGGCCCGCAGCTGGATCTGCACCAACCGACGTTCGACCTCGACGAGCGCGCACTCGGTGTCGGAGTGCGGCTGCTGACCAACATCATCGCCAACAGCGCCTGATTTCGGCGAGCGCGCGAGTTTGCACATCGACACGCCGCCATTGCTGGCACCGGGCGCGCGCTCGCGTCCCGCGAGCTGTGCGTAACTGTCAGTCCATCCCCAGGCAGCGCGCGAGCCCTGGCCCGCCGCGTGCCCCTGCACCCAGCATGGCCGCATGGACGAGCACCTCATCGCGCTGTTCGACGCCCAGGGTGGCGTGGCCACCAGCGCACAGATCCTCCGGTACCTGACCCGCCGTCGTTTCGAGGCGCTCACCAACAGCGGTGTCTTGGAACGCATCTGGCAAGGCATCTATTGCCGCGGTGAGCCCACTGATCTACTCCGGCTGCGTGGTCTCGATCTGTCGTGCGGGCGTCCCGTGGCCGTCTGCCTCGCCACCGCGGCCGCGATGTTCGGCTTCGACACCGAGCAGCCGGCCGAACTCCACGTGCTCGACCCACAGTGCGGGCTGCGCGATGCCGACGGGTTGGTGGTGCATCGCCGCGACGGCGCACCGCTGGTGAGAGTCGACGACCGTCGTGCGACGGCACCGGCCTGGACGGCCGTCGAGGTCGCGCGCAGTCTGCGGCGCCCGCGGGCGCTGGCCACGCTTGATGCCGCGCTCCGCAGCGGCACCTGCAACCGTGCCGATCTGTGGCGCGCGGCCACCGAGCAGAAGGGGCGCCGCGGCATCGTGGCGGTGCGAGATCTACTGGCGCTCGCCGACCCGCGGGCTGAGTCGCCGATGGAGAGTGAGGCGCGGCTGGCGATGCTCGACGGCGGTCTGCCGGTGCCGGAGCTGCAGTACGAAATCCTCGACGGCAACGGTAATCTGCGGCGGCTGGACTTCGCGTGGCCCGATCGGCAGGTCGCAGCGGAGTATGACGGTCTCGCGTGGCACTCGGGGCCGGAGGCGATGGCCGAGGACCGGAAGCGCTTGAATGCGTTGGCGGACGTCGACTGGACTGTGGTGCCGATCGTGTTCGATGACGTCCGCTATCGGGCGTTGGAGATGGTGGCGCGGATCGATCGGCAGTTGACGCGCGCTCGTGCGGCGTGAGCGCGCACAGAGAGTCAGAAAATACGGCGCGTCGATGTACAAACGTGCGCGCTCGCCGAAGAAGAGCTACACCCCGGGGCCGGGGCCGATGTTGCTCGACGGCCGCGTGCGCAGATCGTAGACGTATTCGGATGGCGCGCCGGCGATTTCGGCCGCCTCGGCCATCACGCCGAGATAGCGTGCCGACGGAATGCCGCCCTCCCAGGCGTCGACCACGTACAGCCACGCCAGCGCGGGATCGGTGTTGGTGTCCGACGACGTCCGCTCCACCCGACAGCGGATCTTCTTGTGAATGCCGAGCTCCGAACCCTCCCAGCGGTCGAGGTTCTCCTCGTCCTCCTTGGTCACGTCGTAGAGCACGACGAAGACCTTGGAGTCGGGGTCCTCGACGATCGTCGCCAAGGCGCCTTCCCACCCGATGTCCTCGCCGCCGAAGGTCAGTCGCCACCCGTGCAGCCAGCCGGTACCCGCCATCGGGGAATGAGGAGCCCGCTGCAGCATCTGCTCGGGATGCATGTTCGACCCGTAGGCGGCGTAGAGCGGCACGCGAGAAGCTTAAACGTATCTGTGTGGAATAGGTTGGTGGCGTGGTAACGCGGATCGTGATCATCGGCGGTGGACCGGCGGGCTATGAGGCGGCATTGGTCGCGGCGGGCCGGGGGCGCGACGTCGCCCAGGTGACAATCGTCGACTCCGACGGCATCGGTGGCGGGTGCGTGCTCTATGACTGCGTGCCGTCGAAGACGTTGATCGCGTCGACGGGCGTGCGCACCGAGCTGCGCCGCGCGCAGGGGCTGGGCTTCGACCTCAGCATCGACGATGCAACCATCTCGCTGCACGACATCAACAACCGGGTGAAGACGCTGGCGTCCTCGCAGTCAGCCGACATCGGTAGCCAGCTGCTCAACCAGGGTGTGACGATCATCGGTGGGCGCGGCGAGCTCGTCGACGACATCGCCGGCATGGCTCATCACCGCGTGAAGGTGACCACACCTGACGGCAAGATCGGCGTGCTCAAGGCCGACATCGTCCTGATCGCCACCGGCGCGAGCCCTCGGGTGCTGCCCAACGCGGTTCCCGACGGCGACCGAATCCTGACCTGGCGCCAGGTCTACGACCTCGAGGAGCTGCCGGAGCACCTCGTCATCGTGGGCTCGGGGGTGACCGGCGCGGAGTTCTGCAACGCCTACACCGAGCTCGGCGTCACGGTGACGGTCGTCGCGAGCCGCGACCAGATCCTGCCCCACGAGGACTCTGACGCGGCGGCGGTGCTGGAAGAGGTGTTCAACGAACGCGGAGTGACGCTGGTCAAGAACGCCCGCGCGGACTCGGTGACCCGCACCGACAAGGGGGTCCGTGTCGCGATCGCCGACGGCCGCGTCGTCGAGGGCAGCCATGCGTTGATGACGGTCGGTTCGGTGCCCAACACCGCAGGTCTGGGTCTGGACCGCATCGGTGTCGAGCTCAAGCCGGGTGGCTACATTCCCGTCGACCGGGTCTCGCGCACGCCGGCGCCGGGGGTCTACGCGGCAGGTGACTGCACGGGGCTGCTGCCGCTGGCCTCGGTCGCGGCGATGCAGGGCCGCATCGCGATGTACCACGCACTCGGCGAAGGGGTGTCCCCGATCCGGCTGCGCACGGTCGCTTCGGCGACATTCACCCGTCCCGAGATCGCCGCGGTCGGTATCCCGCAGTCAGCGATCGACGACGGCAGTGTGCCGGCCCGCACTTTGACTCTGCCGTTGAGCACCAATGCCCGCGCGAAGATGTCGCTGCTCAGACACGGTTTCGTGAAGATCTTCTGCCGGCCCGCCACGGGTGTGGTCATCGGTGGGGTGGTGGTCGCGCCGATCGCCTCGGAGCTGATCCTGCCGATCGCGCTCGCCGTGCAGAACCGCATCTCGGTGACCGATCTGGCACAGACGCTGTCGGTGTATCCCTCGCTGTCGGGTTCGATCGTGGAGGCGGCGCGGCGATTGATGGCACACGACGATCTGGACTGATCCCACGTACCCTGGATCCCGTACTGACCGGTAACAAGGAAGGTGCACGTGAGCAACCAGGACGCGGACGACCTCGGCCCTGATCAGCGTTCCCGAGCGTGGCAACAGCTCGGCAGTGAGCAGTTCGACGTCGTGGTGATCGGCGGGGGAGTCGTCGGCGCGGGCGCTGCGCTCGACGCGGCGACCCGCGGGTTGAGAGTGGCACTGGTGGAGGCCCGCGATTTCGCCTCGGGCACGTCCAGTCGGAGCAGCAAGATGTTCCACGGCGGCCTGCGCTACCTCGAGCAACTGGAGTTCGGTCTGGTGCGCGAGGCGCTGCACGAGCGCGAGTTGTCGCTGACGACGCTCGCGCCGCATCTGGTGAAGCCGCTGCCGTTTCTGTTCCCGCTCACCAATCGGGTGTGGGAGCGGCCTTATGTCGCAGCGGGGATCTTTCTGTACGACAGCCTGGGTGGGGCGAAATCCGTTCCCGCGCAGAAGCATCTGACCCGCGCCGGGGCGCTGCGGTTGTCTCCTGGACTCAAGCGCAGCGCGCTGATCGGCGGAATCCGCTACTACGACACCGTCGTCGACGACGCCCGGCACACCATGATGGTGGCGCGCACCGCCGCGCATTACGGGGCAGTGGTGCGGACGTCGACGCAGGTGGTCGCGTTGCGCCGGGAGGGAGATCGGGTGACCGGCGTGCGGGTGCGTGATTCCGAGGACGGTTCGGTCACCGACGTCCGCGCGCACGTCGTGGTCAACGCGACCGGGGTGTGGACCGACGAGATCCAGGCATTGTCCAAGCAGCGCGGCCGATTTCGGGTGCGCGCCTCCAAGGGTGTGCACATCGTCGTCCCGCGTGATCGCGTTGTCAGTGAGGTCGCGATCATCCTGCGTACCGAGAAGTCGGTGCTGTTCGTGATCCCGTGGGGCACGCACTGGATCATCGGCACCACGGACACCGACTGGAACCTCGACCTGGCGCACCCGGCGGCCACCAAAGCCGACATCGACTACATCCTCGGCCACGTCAACACGGTGCTCGCCACGCCGCTGACTCACGACGACATCGACGGCGTGTACGCCGGATTGCGGCCGCTGCTGGCCGGGGAGAGCGAAGAGACCTCGAAACTGTCGCGTGAACACGCGGTTGCGGTGCCCTCGCCGGGTCTGGTGGCGATCGCCGGCGGCAAGTACACCACCTACCGGGTGATGGCCGAGGACGCGATCGATGCGGCGGCCGAGTTCGTGCCGACCCGGGTGGCGAAGTCCATCACCGAGAAGGTGCCGTTGATGGGCGCCGACGGCTACTTCGCTCTGGTCAACCAAACACAAAGTGTCGGAAAGCGTTACGGCCTGCATCCGTATCGGGTTCGGCATCTGCTCGACAGGTACGGTTCACTGATCGACGAGGTGTTGTCGATGGCCGAGGACAGGCCCGAGTTGCTCGAGCCGATCACCGACGCACCGGTGTACCTGAAGGTGGAGGCCGCCTACGCCGCCGCGGCGGAGGGAGCCCTGCATCTGGAGGACATTCTCGCCCGTCGTATGCGGATTTCGATCGAGTATCCGCATCGCGGGGTGGATTGCGCCCGCGAGGTGGCAGAAATCGTTGCGCCGGTTCTCAATTGGTCGCCTGGCGACGTCGATCGAGAGGTGGAGACGTACCGGGCCCGCGTGGAGGCCGAGGTGCAGTCGCAGACCCAGCCCGACGACGAGTCGGCCGACGCGCTACGGGCCGCGGCGCCAGAGGCGCGCGCGGAGATTCTCGAGCCGGTCCCACTGAATTGAGGCGGCCCGCACCGCTTCCCGTGCGCGACGGGCTCGGGCCGGCGCGGCTGCGGTTGCGGGGCGGTGTGGTGCTCGACGAGTTGACCGACCGGTTTGGTGTCGATGCTGCGGCGAAAGTGCTTGCCGGAGAAGTGGTGTGCGCCGACGGTACCGTCGTCACGGAGACGACAGCCTTGCCGCGGGGCGCCCATGTGTACTTCTATCGGGAACTGCCTGACGAAGTCCCCGTTCCGTTCGAGATCCCCGTCCTCTATCGCGATGACAACATCGTCGTCGCCGACAAGCCGCATTTCCTCGCGACGATGCCTCGGGGCGGACACGTCGCGCAGACCGCGGTGGTCCGGCTGCGCCGAGAGCTCGCCCTCCCGGAGCTGACTCCGGCACACCGACTGGATCGCCTCACTGCCGGCGTGCTGGTGTTCACCACACGCCGCGAGGTTCGTGGCGCCTATCAGACGCTGTTCGCCCGAGGTGAGGTCGACAAGACGTACCTGGCGCACGCGCCCGAGGCGGACATCGAGTGGCCGGTCACCGTGCGTAGCCGCATCGTCAAGCGGCGCGGCTTCCTGCAGGCGGTGGAAGAGCCCGGTGAGCCGAACGCCGAGACGCGCATCGAGCGGGACGGATCGCTGTATCGGCTGACTCCCCGCACGGGCCGCACCCACCAGCTGCGGGTCCACATGGCGTCGCTGGGCGTGCCCATCACCGGGGATCCGCTGTATCCGGAGATCGTCGACGTGGCGCCCGACGATTTCTCGACGCCGCTGCGCCTGCTGGCTCACAGTCTTGCGTTCGACGATCCGGTCACGGGCCGACTGCGTCGCTTCACCAGCGCGCGCACCCTGACCAAGAGCTAGTGTGCGCCCAGATCGCAACTCCCCTCGAACTGCGATCCGCGGCTGCGATCTGAACGCCCACTGTGCGCCCTCGCGTTCGCACAAAGGAAATGTACGACATCGTCAATGAGTTCGCTGAGTGAATCCTTGAAATCGATAAAATTGCCTCGACGTGGTGTTCTGGCCTGAAACCTACTCAATGTCAGATTTGCTCAGCAGTGTGGCGTGGCCGCTACGACGGGCTGCCGGGGCGCGAGCGTCGCGGCGGCGCCCGTTTCCTGTATCGATGTCGCACTGCGCGACGCGGAGGGACAATCCTGGCAAATGTGGTCGCCAGTGGCGCGCACCCTGTTGAGTACACTTCGCCCGCGGCACCCAGTGACGACTGCCACAATCGACGCTGATCCGCGTCGCGTCAGCGGACAGGAAGGAGCGCGCGTGCGCATCAGCTGGCTCGTGGCGACACCGCCACCGCCCCCACCACCGGGTGCGCCGCCGCCGCCTCCACCGCCGCCACCGCCCCCGCCGCCCCCGGTGGCGTGGACGCCGAACGTCAGCGTCTGCGCAGATGTCGGTCGCCGGGTCACCGTCAGCGGGTGCGTGTGATGGACCGACCGACTTTCGATCGGCTCTTCGACATGTCCGAGAGGACCGTCATCGTCACCGGCGGTACCCGCGGCATCGGACTGGCGCTGGCGCAGGGTTACGTGCTCGCCGGTGCGCGCGTGGTCGTGGCCAGCCGCAAGGCCGAGGCCTGTGAGCAGGCCGCCGCGCACCTGCGGGCCCTCGGGGGTGAGGCGATCGGTGTCCCAACCCATCTCGGTGAGGTGGACGATCTGGGCGCACTCGTCGAGCGGACTGTCGCCGAATTCGGCGGCGTGGACGTCGTGGTGAACAACGCGGCCAACGCGCTGGCTCAACCGCTCGGCCAGATGACCGCCGACGGGCTGACGAAGTCCTTCGAGGTCAATCTGCGGGGGCCGGTGTTCCTCGTGCAGGCCGCGCTTCCGCATCTGAAGGCCAGCGAGCACGCCGCGGTTCTGAACATGGTGTCGGTGGGGGCGTTCATCTTCGCGCCGATGCTCGCGATCTACGCGTCGATGAAGGCCGCGCTGATGTCGTTCACGCGGTCGATGGCAGCGGAGCTGGCGCACGACGGGATCCGTGTCAACGCATTGGCGCCCGGGCCTGTCGACACCGACATGATGCGCAAGAACTCTCAGGAGGCAGTCGACGGAATGATTCGCGGCACGTTGATGCGCCGTCTGGCGACTGCTGACGAAATGGTCGGCGCCGCACTGCTGTTGACCTCTGATGCGGGCAGCTACATGACGGGTCAGGTCATCATGGTCGACGGCGGCGGGACGCCTCGCTAGGACTTGCGCAGGATTTTCGCAGCTGCTTCGCGCATCTCGCCGCTGGTGGTGGAGAGTATCTGGCTGCGGTTCTCCAGATGCAGTGCGGCCTCGAGGCTGCCGGTGTCGAGATTCGCCCAGAGCACCTGCTTGGTCGACTCCACGCCGAATTTGCCGTAGCCGCAGAGTGTTTCGGCGATGGACAGGGCCTCGGCGAGGGCGTCGTCGGCCAGCCGGGAGGCCAGGCCGAGGCGCAGTGCCTCATCGGCGTCGACGACGCGGGCGGTGAGGATGAGGTCGAACGCGTGCCCGGCGCCCACGATGCGGGGCAGCGTGTAGCTCACGCCGATGTCGCAGCCACCCAGGCCCAGTTTGATGAACTGCGTGCAGAACCGTGCGGTGGGGGCGGCGACGCGCAGGTCGCACGAGGCTGCGATGCCCAGTCCGCCCCCGTACGCGACGCCGTTGACGGCGGCGATCACAGGCTGGCGCAACCGGTGGATCTTGGCGGTCAGATCGGCGATGCGCTCCTGCCACCGCATTCCCGAGCGGGGGAACTCGAGGCCGCCACCGGTCTGCGCGGGATCTGAGGTGCGCAGGTCCAGTCCGGAACAGAAGCCGCGGCCCGCGCCGGTCAACACCACGACCCGACAGGCGTTGTCGGTGGCGATGGCGTCCAGCGCCGCGTGGAGCGCCTCGACCAACTCGTAGGACAGAGAGTTGAGGGAGTCAGGCCGATTGAGGGTCAGCACGGTGATCTCGGGCCTGGGTCGGGTCACTTCCAGAACGGACGCCATGGCGTCACGCTAACTGCTGCGCCACTCCGACACTCCGATGGTGATCATCCGCAGCTGTTTGATCGCGATCCGGCGTATCTCGGCCACCGCGACGGGATCGGTGGTGTCTTCGAGGGCTTCGGCGATCGAGATCATCGAGTTCACGAACACGCTGGCCAGGATGTTGAGGTCCTCCACGCTCCAGGTGTTCAGCCCGGGGAAGCGGGCCAAGTCGATGGCCAGCTCGGAGGTGATCAAACGGATCTCGGAGCGGATGGCGTAACGCAGCACGGTGACCCCGCTGGAGCGTTCTCGTCCGATGAACATCCAGTGTTCGCGGCGGGCCTGTACGCCCTCGATGAGGATGTCCACCGAGGATTCGATGACCCTGTTCGGGTCGAGCTTGCCGGCGCGTCCGCCGCGCAGCATGTCGCGCAACGTGCGGAAAGACTCGTCGATCAGCACCAGGCCGAGCGCATCCATCGACTCGAAATGCCGGTAGAAGGCCGCGGGCACGATGCCTGCCTCGCGGGTCACCTCACGCAGGCTCAGCGCACTGAAACTTCGTTCGGAGAGGAGGTGCAGAGCGGCGTCGACGATCGCCCGGCGGGTCGCTTCCTTGCGTTCCTCCCGGGATTGCGTCTCTCGGCCCGCTCCCGACCGAGACCTACTCGACCTGCCGGAACGCTCCGAGTGTGACCTGGGCGTACGACTGTTCACTGGTTGTGAAACATACCACACGCTGCACCGATCTCTTGACGTGGGGGGTGCGGTGCGCGCACGGTATACACATGTTCACTCAAACTTTGACCACGCGGACACGGCGGTCGAGGCTGCTGGACCTCCTGACCGGACCGCACGGTGTCGATCGCTACACCGAGCTGGTCGATCCGACCTGGACGCGCGGCGACGCCCGAGCGCGGGTCGTCGCGGTGCACCGCACCACCCCCCGCAGCGTGACGCTGACCCTGGCTCCCAATCGCGCCTTCACCGGATTCCGGGCGGGTCAGCACATCAACTTGTCGGTCGAGATCGACGGTCGCCGTCGCACGCGTCCGTACTCGCCGGCAGGCGCCGAGAACGACCGCCACATCGAGCTGACGGTCGGCCGCCACGACGGCGGGCTGGTGTCGAACTATCTCTACGAACACGCCCACCCCGGCATGGTCGTTCACCTCGACTCCGTCGGCGGCGAGTTCACCCTGCCGCAGACGCTGCCTGACCGGATGCTGTTCGTCTCCGGCGGCAGTGGTATCACCCCCGTGATGTCGATGCTGCGCACACTGCGCGCGCAGGGACACCGCGGACAGGTCGCGTTCGTCCACTACGCGCGGTCCGCTCAGGAGGCGTGCTACCGCGACGAACTCGCCGAGATCGCCGCCACGATGCCGAACGTGTCGGTGCGGCACGGTTTCACCCGTGACGCCGAGGGGTCGGACCTCTCGGGGCGGTTCGGCGCCCAGCACCTGCCTTTCGCCGATCCGCAGGCGGTCTTCGTCTGCGGTCCGCCGGCTCTGGTCGACGCGGTGCGGGAGATGTTCCCCGATGCTGCCCACGAGAGCTTCATACCGCCGGTGTTCGACGGTGAAGCCTCCGGGGGGCAGGTCACGTTCAGCGAGAGCGGGCTCGAGCTGACCGACGATGGTCGCCCGCTGCTGAACCAGGCCGAGGACGCGGGCCTGACCCCGGAGAGCGGGTGCCGCATGGGCATTTGCTTCTCCTGCACACGCCGCAAGAACAGCGGCGTGGTGCGCAATGTCATCAGCGGTGCGGTGTCCTCGGCGGAAGAGGAAGACGTGCAGATCTGCGTCACCGCCCCGCTGGGCGACGTCGACATCGCTCTGTAAGACAACCGGATTCGCCAAGACCACAACACCCGACCGAGTACGTCAGTCTCCGCGAAAGGAACAGACATGACCGAGACTTTGGGCACCACACAGACTTTGGACACCACACAGACTTCGGATACGACCGAGACCGCCGCGCCCCAGCCCAAGACCCTGTCGAAGACCGTCGGCGGCCGCACGATCACGATGACTCCCGAGCAGGCCGAGGCCTTCGGCCGGGAACTCGACGCGCTGAAGGAAAGCGTGATCGCCGACCTCGGCGAGCGTGACGCCACCTACATCCGTCGCATGATCAAAGCGCAGCGCGGACTCGAAATCGGCGGACGCGCAATGCTTTTCGGTGGCATCATCCCACCGTTCTGGCTGGCTGGCACGGCGATGCTGGGTCTGTCGAAGATCATCGACAACATGGAGATCGGCCACAACGTCATGCACGGCCAGTACGACTGGATGGGCGATCCGGCGATCTCGTCGCGCAATTTCGAGTGGGACACCGCCTGCCCGGCCGACCAGTGGCGCCACTCGCACAACTACATGCACCACACCTACACCAACATCGTGGGCATGGACCGCGACGTGGGCTACGGCATCCTGCGGATGAGCTCCGACCAGAAGTGGAAGCCGTACTTCCTGGGTAACCCGTTGTGGGCGTTCCTGCTGATGGTGCTGTTCCAGTACGGTGTCGCTCTGCACGAGCTCGAGAGCGAGAAGATCGCGTCGCGTGAGATCACGTTGCGCGACAAGCGCGAGATCCTCGAAGGCATCTGGCGCAAGACCAAGCAACAGACCCTGAAGGACTACGTGGCGTTCCCGCTGCTGGCCGGTCCGTTCGCGCCCTGGGTGTTCGCGGGCAACATGACGGCCAACCTGATGCGCAACGTGTGGGCCTACATGATCATCTTCTGTGGTCACTTCCCCGAGGACGTGCAGGAGTTCTCGATCGAGGAGACCAAGGCCGAGACCCGTGGCCAGTGGTACTTCCGGCAGGTGCTGGGTTCAGCGAACCTGACCGGCGGCAAGCTGTTCCACATCCTCAGCGGCAACCTGAGCTTCCAGATCGAGCACCATCTGTTCCCGGACATCCCGGCGTTCCGCCACGCGGAGATCGCGCCGAAGGTGCGTGACATCTGCGAGCGCTACGGCGTGCCCTACAACAGCGGCCCGCTGCCGCACCAGTTCGCGACCGTGGTCCGCAAGATCGTCAAGCTGGCGATGCCCTGGAACTGATGGGCAGCGTTTGAGGACCGTCACCGGCCCTCGGCGACGTCGACTCCCACACGGCACCAACGGGCCGGCCGCGTGGAGACGACTGAGCCGGGGGCCTTTGACATGGCGAAATACGTCTCCTGAGTCTGTCGGATCAGTTATTTTGGGGATCCTCGGCAGCAAAGGGGGTCTACAGATGACAGCACGGGTCCTGACACTCGGGGCGACGCTTCTGACGGTGGCGGCGCTGGTCGGATCCCCGGCCGCAGCGGCGCAACCCGCCGACGACGGAACGACGTGGGAGATGCCGGACATGGCGGGCATGAAGCTCGCGGAGGCTGAAGCCACGTTCGCCGACGCCACGGCCGGGAGCGGCCTCAAGCTCGAATACTTCAACGCCCAAGGCAATTACGTGGTCTACAACCAGACCAACTGGCTCGTCTGCAATCAGTCACCCAAAGCCGGCGCCACGCTCAAGGCAACGAGTTGGGTCGGGATTGGAATCAACAGGCCCTATCCTGGCTGCAGCTGAAATAGCGCGAGCCGCCCGGAACTCAGCCGGCCCAGACGTCCTCCACGTAGTGATCCGAGGCCACCAGGCCGTCGAGCCAGGCCACCGCGGCGGCGTCGTCGGCCCCGGTGCGTGACCGGTAGATGTCGCGGAACGCGGTCCGCACCGCCGGAGCCATCCGGGCGCCGTCGCCGCAGATGAAGACGTGGGTGTTCTTCGCCGGATCGCCCAGCAGCTCCCAGACGTCGTCGGCGTCGGCGGCGATCCGGTCCTGCACGTAACGCACACCGTGTTCCGGTGCTCGTGAGAACGCCGGCCGCATCCGCACGATGCCCTCGCGCTCCGCTTCCTCGAATTGCGACCGGAAGATGTAGTCGACGTCGGGGTCGCGCACCCCGAAGAAACACAGGGCCGGGGCGAACGGTTCCCCGGCCTGTTTGGCGGCGAGCCGGTCGCCCAGGAATCCGCAGAACGGCGCGACGCCGGTGCCCGCGCTGACGAGGATGACATTGCGCTGCGGGTCCGCCCCGGCTCGGAAAGCCAAGCGTGCCGGGTCGATTCGTGCCCGCACACACGATCCGGGGGCCATCGCCGCGAGGTGGTTCGACGCCACACCCTTGAAGGGTCCGTTGCCCGAGCGGGCGGGGGTGTCCAGCACGCTGACGATCAATGCCACCTCGTGCGGCGACAGTTGCGACGACGACGCGATCGAATAGTGCCGCGGGGTCATCGGCTCCAGGAGTTCGAGCAGCTGCGCGCCGGTCAGCGCACACGCCGGGTAGCGATGCAGGATCTCCACCGGGCTCAGCCAGCAGGGCTCGTCGGAGTCCGCGAGCTGCTCGAGCGCGGCGCGTTCGGGGTCGCAGGGGTTGGTCGCGGCCAACCGACGCAGCTGGCTCTTCGTCGCCGGCTTGCGCAGTTCGACGAAGTGGGTCAGCAGCTCGCGGAGGCTCACCTCGCGGTCCAGCGCGATCGATCGTCGTGAGGACCGGCGAGGGTTGACCGACAGCCGCAACTCCGGATCGAGGGACAGCATTTCCAAGGCGGTGTCGACGACGTCGGGCGGATTGTCGGCCAGCACCGTGAGGTGATCGCCGGTCGAGTAGTCGAGCCCCTCCGGAAGTGCCACCCGGACATAGTGTTTCTGTTGTCCTGGGACGTCGACGAGCTCGTCGTTGAGGGTGACGGTCATCGGCTGGACCGCGAACCGCTCGTCGAGTGCTGTGGTCACCGACCCGGTGATGACGCGGAGGTCGTAGAGCGGTTCGTCCGCGGCGGTCAGCGGCGTGGCGTCGGGGTCGCCGAAGCGTTCGGCCAGTGCGGCCCACAGTGCGCCCTCGAACTGCTCGACCGTCGCCGTCAGGTCGCCGGAGGTGTCGGCCGAGGCTCGCGGCACCAGGGGCTGTCCGCCGAGGGCGGTCAGCCGGTCGTCGATCAGGATCGGGATGGCCTGGTAGGTGTCGGCCCAGTTGTGGTCGCCCACGCCGAGCACGGCGAACAGCGAGTCATCCGGCAGCGCAGCGGTTTCCGACTGCAGCCAGGAGACGAACTGCCGCGCGTCGTCCGTGGGCTGCCCGTTGTAGGACGACGCGACGATCACGACGGTGTCGGTGCCGGGCAGCGCACCGGCCGCGCTGTCCAGTGGTGCCACGGTCGCGGTGCAGCCGAAGTCGGTCGCGTCGTCGGCGAGCTGCTTGGCCAGCGCCCGGCACGTGCCGAGATTGGATCCGTGCAGGATCGCGAGCGTCGTCCCGGCCTTCACCGGTAGGAGAGCCGAGGACGACGCGGCGGGCCCCGCAGTAGGCGTCGCGGCCGTGGTGCCCCGTTCGGCAGGCGACCGGCGCAGCAGGTCGACGGTGAAGCCGACCGGCCGCCGGGTCATCCCGTCCCACTTCAGTTCGTAGTGAGTGGAGTCGATCAGGCGATAGCGGTGCACCAGACGGGCGACCAGCAGGGCTGCCTCGTGCAGGGCGAATTGGCGGCCGATGCAGGATCGCTCGCCGGTGCCGAAGGGCTTGAACAGCGCGGTCGAACGACCCTCTGCGACAGTGGGATCGAACCGGGACGGATCGAACACCTCGGGGTTGTCGCCCCACTGCGGCTGCCGGTGCAGCGCACCTGTGAGGACGGTGACCGCCTCGCCGCGCGCGACGGGGTAGCGGCCGTCGAGGACGGTGTCGTGCAGGGCCATACGGTCGAACATGAGGACGGGCGGCGAGAGGCGCAGCGTCTCACTGATCACTTGCCGCAGGAAGGTCAGCTTGCCGATCTCGTCGAAGGTCGGCACGTGGTCGTCATCGCTGCCGAGCACGGCGTCCACCTCTGCGCGGACCCTGGCGAGCACTGCCGGATGGTGTAGCAGGTTGTAGACGGTGTTCGGCATCAGTTCTGATGTCGTCAACTGTCCGGCGATCAGGAACGTCATGATCTGGTTGCGGACGTTGTCGGCGTCGAGGTGCCCGTCCAGCATCACGTACAGCAGGTCGCCGGTACCACCGGCGGAGTGGTCGGCGATCAGCTCGTCGAAAGCGGCGTGCAGGTGGGCACGTCCGTCACGGAGCGTCGGGGTCTCGCCGTGGGTGACCGCTTCGTGCAATGCGTCGGTGAACGCCTGGGGGACCGGTGCCAGGCCGGGGTAATCGAATGAGTTGAATCGCGCACCGAAACCGGCCAGTGCGACGGTGTCCATCGCGAGCTTCTGCAGGTCGGCCGAGACGTCCACTGGCCGTATGCCGGTGCTGGCGTCCCAGCGCGCGATCAGCTGATCGTTGATGTCGAGCATCGCGTCGTGGTAAGCGCGCAGCCCGGCGTAGCTGAAGCCGGGCAGGAGCACGTCGTGGGCCTTCTGCCAGGTGGGTTCGCCGTGGAAGGCGGTGAAGAGTCCGTCGCCGGCCAGGGGGCGCACCCGCGCGAGCGACGCGGTGAGGTTCTTGGCGAATCTGCCCTCGTCGCAGAGTTCCTCGACCAACTCCAGCGAGCAGGCGTAGAGCTTGCGCGTGCCGGTCCAGTCGCCGTAGAAGATCGGGCCGTGGATCTCGGCGAGGACGTCGACGGGCAGTGCGTAGGGTCGCCCGGCGAGGAGATCGGCGCCCGGAAGCTCCGCGACCGGTACATCGTCGAGAACCGGTGGCTCGGAGGGGATGAACTCGGTCATGCCGCGCAGCTTAGGCCCGCTCGGCGGCGCAACTGACGTCTCCGGCAATTTTTCCGGACTCGAATGTCTTCACCGCTGGCAGGTGGGGCACCAGTAGGTCACCCGGTCGCCGTCCTTGTCGGTCTCGACGCGCGTCCCACAGCGCCGGCACGGTAGCCCCGCCCGGCCGTACACCCAGACATCCTGACCGGGTCGGGTGTTGCCGGTCGTCGTGCGGTTGATGCGTAACCTGTTGAGCCACAGCATCTGCTGTGCTCGCGTGACCACCCGAAGCGGATCGGTGAGTTCGCTGACGGGGCTGGTGGGCCGCAACCCGAACACGAACGACATCTCGTTGGCGTACACGTTGCCGACCCCGGCCATCACGCGCTGGTCGAGCAGCGCTTCGGCCACCGGCCGCGACGGGTCGGCCATCAGGTTGGCCGCCGCCACCTCGGGTGACCAGTCGTCCCCGAGCAGATCGGGACCCAGGTGCGCGACGACATCCATGTCGTGTTCGCGCTCCAGCACCTCGAGCACGCCGAGGTCGATCCCCGAGGCCACCGAATCGGCGGTGCCCAGGATGATCCGGATCTTGTAGGCGGGCGCCCTGACCCGGCCGATGATCCACGCGCCGTCCATTTTCAGATGCGAGTGGATGCTCGCCTGGCCCACCCGGATGAACAGGTGCTTGCCGCGGCTGAGCACCTCGTCGACGACCTGTCCGCTCAGATCCACCGCCGCATAACGCGGCACCCGCACATCGCAGCGCGTCAACGTCCTGCCTTCCAACGCTTTCCGCAACTTGTCGGCGGTGCGGAAGACGGTGTCACCCTCGGGCATCAGCGCAGCCGCAGCCCGCGCGGTGTCCGGGAGAAGCCCGCCTGAACCAGCGATTCGACGACCACGGAGTCGCGGCTCTCCAGCACCGGGACCCCGTCGATGCGTTCGACGAGCAACGCCGGGACACGCTGCCGGGTCACCAGCTCGGCGAGGGTGGCAGCCGCGGCGTTGTGCACGCCGGCGTCGTCGGTGAAGCTGAGCAGTGACCTGCCTCCGCGTTCCACGAACCACGCCAGCTCACCGTCGACGAGCACGACCAGGGCACCCGCTTTGCGGCCCGGCCGGTGGGCCCCCTCGCCCTGGCTTGGCCAGGGCAGCGCCGCGCCGAAGGGGTTGGCCGGATCGGTCGCCGCCAGCGCGACCGCGCGCAGACTCTGCTGCTTGTCGTCGATGCTGTCGGCGTGGCTGCGCAACCGATCGACGGTGCTCGCGGTCGCGAATTGGGCGCCGCCCAGCGATTCGACGAAATAGCCGCGCTGACACCGACCGGCCTCTTCCATCGTGCTGAGCACCTTGTACATCGAGGCGAATCCGCCGGCGATGTTCTCCGCCGCGACTGCACCCTTGGTCAGCACACCGTGCCGCGCCAAGAGTTGATCGGCTTGATAAGAGGCCCGCAGCGTCGTGTCGACTTCGGCACTGGGCAGCGCCGACCACCGACCCGCCACCGTCGGATCGGCGTCCCGGTGCGCGCCGAGCCCGGCGGAGCTGATGCTGTAGCGGCTCAGCCGAGGGGCACGGCGGTGCCGATGCGAGGGTGCCGCGGATCGCTTTGCGCCGGAGCCGCGGGTGCCGGCCAGCAGCGCCCGCACAGGTGCGAACGTGTCACCGCCCACGTATCCAGCCCAGATCAGTTGCCACAGAGCCTCTTTGAGCGCCTCGGTGGTCACGCCGTCGACGGCGAGCTGGCGGAAGAAATACGCACCGCCGCCGCTGAGCGCCCCGAGGATGGTGTGGTGGGTGTCGGTGAAGTCCAGATCGCCCGGCGGAGCCAGCGACAGCGCAGCGGTGTCGGCGGGATGGAACGCCACCCAGCCATCGGCCGACGACAACGCACCGACGCCGGACCACAGCACCTCGCCGGACGCCAGGAGTTCGTCGAGCATGCCGGGCTGATAGTCCCGGACCCGCTGCCCGAAGATCAACGGCTCGACCGCGGATGCCGGCATCGACACACCGGCGAGCTGGTCGATCACCGACGCCAACCCGTCGACGCCCGACACGCGGTCGCTGCCCAGCTGCTGCCAGGCCGGCAGGAAGCGGCCGAGCGCCGCGGTGCTGACGGGCTCGATCTGCGCCCGCAGCGCGGCGAGCGAACGGCGGCGCAGAATGCGCAGCACCTCGGAGTCGCACCACTGGTCACCGGTGTCGCCCGGCACGTCGGTGAACTCGCCACGCACCAGCTTGCCGTCGGCGGCGAGCCGGCCCAGCACGTCGGCCGCCACCCGCACACCGAGGCCGAACCGCGTCGCCGCTTCGCTCGTCGTGAACGGCCCTCGGGTGCGGGCGAATCGCGACAGCAGTTCGCCCAGCGGGTCCATCACCGGTTCGAGGAACGCCACCGGCACGCCCACCGGCACCGCCACCCCGACGCCGTCGCGCAAGCGGCCGATGTCTTCCACCGGAGCCCACCAGGTGCGACCCGCGTAGGACACCGTGACCAGCCGCTTGGCGCTCAGCAACCCTTCCAACCACCCGCCGACGTCGTCGACGGTGCAGCGCGCCGCGATCTCCTCCACCGTCAGCGGCCCGAGCATCCGCAGCAGATCTGCCACGCCCTCGGCATCGCGTGCCAACCGCTCGTCGGTGAGGTGCTGCAGCTGGCGGGTGGTGGAGGCGATGACGTCGGCGTCGAGCAGCTCCCGCAGCTCGACCCGGCCGAGTAGCTCGGCCAGCAGCGTCGGATCGAGGGCGAGTGCGGCGGCGCGCCGTTCGGCCAGCGGGCTGTCGCCTTCGTACATGAAGGCGCCGACGTAGCCGAAGAGCAGCGAGGCCGCGAAGGGCGACGGAGTCGGCGTCTCGACCTCCAGCAGGCGCACCCGGCGCTGCGCGATGCGCGCCATCAGGTCGGTGAGCATCGGCACGTCGTAGACGTCTTGCAGACACTCGCGGACCGCTTCGAGGACGATCGGGAAGTCGGGGTAGTTGCGCGCGACGTCGAGTAGCTGGGCGGCGCGCTGACGCTGGTGCCACAGAGGTGAGCGTTTACCGGGGTGCCGGCGGGGCAGCAGCAGCGCCCGCGCCGCGCATTCGCGGAACCGCGACGCGAACAGCGCCGACGAGCTGACCTCGGTGGTGACCAGCGGCTCGATCTCATCGGGGTCGAAGACGAAGATGTCAGCGCCCGGGGCGGTGTCGTCGGTGTCGGGTAACCGGACGATGATGCCGTCGTCGGATGCGGTGGGTTTCTCGTCGATGCCGAAGCGTTCGTAGAGCCGTTTGCCCACCGCGAGGGCCAGCGGGCCGTGTACTCGCAGGCCGTAGGGGGAGTGCAGGATGATCCGCCAGTCGCCGAGCTCATCGCGGAACCGCTCCACCACCAGCGCGGTGTCCGACGGTACCGCCGTGGTGGCGTTACGCTGCTCGTCGATCAACTGCCACAGGTTGTCGGTCGCGTACGTATCGAAACCGACGTCAGCGCAACGGTTCTCGAAAGCAGGACGGTCGAGCCGCGCCAGCTCGCCGGTGAATTCCCCGATCGCCGCGCCGAGTTCGGCGGGCCGCCCTACGCCGTCACCGCGCCAGAACGGCAGACGTGCCGGTTCGCCCGGGGCGGGAATCACGAGGACCCGGTCGTGGGTGATCTCGGTGATCCGCCAGCTCGTCGCGCCGAGCGAGATCACGTCGCCAGGCCGGGATTCGTAAACCATCTCCTCGTCGAGTTCACCGACGCGCGAGGGCTTTTCGGAATCTGCGCTGGAGGCGAGGAACACCGTGAACAGTCCACGGTCGGGGATCGCGCCGCCGGAGGTGACCGCCAGACGTTGAGCGCCGGGCCGCGCGGTCAGCGTGCCGGAGTCCCGGTCGTAGACGATGCGGGGGCGCAGCTCGGCGAACTCCGTCGACGGGTACTTCCCGGACAGCAGATCGAGCGTGGCTTCGAACGCGCTTCGTGGCAGTGTCGCGAACGGGGCGCTGCGCCGCACCGTGTCGAACCAGGCCTCGACGTTGATCGGTTCCAGCGCGCACGCGGCGACGGTGTGCTGTGCGAGCACGTCGAGAGGGTTCGCCGGCACGCGCATCGTCTCGATCTGCCCGCCGAGCATGCGTTGCACGCTGACCGCGCAGCCGATGAGGTCGGTGCGGTGTTTCGGGAACAGCACGCCCTGGCTGATCTCGCCGACCTGGTGTCCCGCGCGGCCGATGCGTTGCAGGCCGCTCGCGACCGATGGGGGCGTCTCGACCTGGATCACCAGGTCCACCGCACCCATGTCGATGCCCAGTTCGAGGCTCGATGTCGCGACGACGGCCTTGAGCCGGCCGCTCTTGAGGGCGTCCTCGACGTCGGCGCGGGCTTCCTTGCTGACCGAACCGTGATGTGCCCGGGCGAGCAGCGGCTCGGCGCCGTAGGTCTGCCCGCTGCCCATCAGGTGCGCCGGGGCGCCGCCGGCCACTCCCGGGTTGGGTCCGCCCAGCTCGATGCCGGCCCGTTCGGCGTGGATCTCGTTGAGCCGCGCGGTCAATCGTTCAGCCAACCGGCGCGAGTTGGTGAAGACGATCGAGCTGTTGTGCGCCTCGATGAGATCGACGATGCGTTCCTCGACGTCGGGCCAGATCGAGTTGTTCTCGAGGTTCGCCATGTCGGGGACGGGCACCTGCACGGTGAGATCGAAGGTCTTGGCCGCGGGCGGTGCCACGATCGTCGTCGGCGCGGCCCCGGACAGGAAGCGGGCGACCTCCTCGGGTGGGCGGACCGTCGCCGAGAGGCCGATCCGTTGGGCGGGACGTTCGAGCATCGCGTCCAGCCGTTCGAGGGACACCGCCAGATGCGCGCCGCGTTTGGTGCCCGCGACGGCGTGCACCTCGTCGACGATGACCGTCTGCACCCCGGCGAGCGTCTCTCGTGCCGCGGAGGTCAGCATCAGGAACAGCGACTCGGGCGTGGTGATCAGGATGTCCGGCGGCTTGGTGATGAGCTCACGACGCTTGGCAGGTGTGGTGTCCCCGGAGCGGACACCGACGCTGATCTTCGGTGGCTCCTGACCGGCGCGTTCGGCGATGCGCGAGATCCCGGTCAGTGGGGTGCGTAGGTTGCGCTCGACGTCGACGGCCAGCGCTTTGAGGGGCGATACGTACAGCACCCGGGTGGTGGGCTCACTGGCCGGCGACCGGGCCAGGCCGTCGATGGCCCAGAGGAACGCCGCCAGGGTCTTGCCGGAGCCCGTCGGGGCGATGACCAGGGTGTTGTCCCCGTCGGCGATGGCGTTCCACGCCTGTGCCTGCGCGGGGGTGGGTTCGACGAAGGTGCCGGCGAACCACTCGCGGGTCAGCGCGCTGAAGCGCGCGAGCGGGTCGGTTGTCAAGGGCACATGGTCCATGGTGCCAAGGCCCTCCGACAACCTCGGATGGTTGACGGCAAACAGGTCCATCAGTGCTGGTGAGAGGCTTACGATGCGGGAGTGGTTGCAGGGGACTGGCGAGCTTTCGTGCCGGTAGCAACGATCGGCCGGCCGCGCATCGCCGCGAGTGTGGTGCCCCGTGCCGCCGTGGTGGACTTGTTGTCGGGCGCCCCCGACGCGCGAATGGTCACGGTGACGGCTCCGGCCGGCTATGGC
The DNA here is from genome assembly GCF_055419625.1 of Mycobacterium sp. IDUB_1. Classification (NCBI taxonomy): domain Bacteria; kingdom Bacillati; phylum Actinomycetota; class Actinomycetes; order Mycobacteriales; family Mycobacteriaceae; genus Mycobacterium; species Mycobacterium sp. IDUB_1. The sequence goes on from NZ_JBVAYA010000001.1 coordinate 2,096,727, forward strand.
AAGACGACGGTCATGGCGCTGTGGGACGCGGTCGATGCCCGCCCGTTCGCGTGGGCTCGACTCGACCATCTCGACAATGATCCCGCCCACCTTTTGCTTCACCTGGCCACCGCCGTCGCCGCGGTGTGTCGCCTCGACGGCGCCGTGCTCGACTATCTGCGTGGACCTGGTCGTGATCCGCTCGCACAGTTGCTGCCCGCCCTCGTCGGGGCGCTCGAGGTGGTGGGACCTCTCGTCGTGGTGCTCGACGACGCCCATCAGCTCGAGGACCCGCAGGCGCTCGCCGCGCTCCGGGCACTGATCGACACGGCTCCGCCCTCGACCGTCCTCGCAGCGGTCGGTCGTGGACCACGTCCCGTCGAGCTGGGGCGTCGCCGCCTGGTGGACGGTGTGGTGGAGGTGGATGCTCGAACCTTGCGGATGACCGACGAAGAAGCAGCCAACGCGATCGCCTCGGTCGGCTTGGCGTGCGATCGAGCGATGGTTTCGATGATCACTCGGCACTGCGAGGGCTGGGCGGCGGGGATCGTGTTGACCAGCATGGCCCTGCGCGACGGTGTCTCGGTCGACGTGATGGCGGGTAGGAACGGACTGGTCGGCCAGTACCTCGTCGAAGAGCTGCTGGACCGCCTCGACAGGGTGAAAGCCGACTTCGTCGTCGAATCGTCGGTGCTGGACCGCTTCTGCGCAGCGCAACTCGATGCTGTGCTCGATCGCACGGATTCGGCGATCCTGCTCGACGAGTTGGTCGCGTCCTCCAATGGGTTCCTGGTAGCTCTCGATCGCCACTGCCGGTGGTACCGCTACCACCGCATGGTCGCCGACGTGCTGCGTGATCGCCTGCGCTCACGGTCTCCGGATCGCTTCCGACTGTTGGCTTCTCGCGCGTCGGAGCTACTCGAGCGGGACGGTGACATCGACGGTGCGCTGCTGCATGCGGTGGCCGCAGAGGACAGGGACCGGGCCGCGACCCTGGTGGGTCGAGACGCCGTCCGTCTCGGTTTCGACGGTCGTGCAGGAGTTCTCGCCCGCCGGCTGGCGATGCTCGACCCCGCCACGTTCGCCGAGTATCCCGACGCTGCGCTCGCTCGGGTGTGGCTGGGGGTGACTACTGGCGATGCCGAGATGATCGGGCGCTCCCTGCTCGGCGCCCAGGCGTCCGACCGCGGCACGCCGTTGTCGGACGGTACGCCGTCGGTCAAAGTCGCTGTCGCATTGGTCGGTTCGTTGTTGGGTGTCGGCGGGGTCCGCGACGTGATTCGGCACGCGGACATCGTGCGCGATGCGGGAGACCAGCTTGTCAACCCATGGTGGGGCGCCGCGACGGTCATGATGGGGGCAGCCGAGTCGATGCTCGGCCATGTTGCGCGAGCCCGGCTGTTACTCGAAGCCGCGCTTCCTGCTACAGGAAACGTTCCGGGATTTCAGGCAGCCGCCCTGGCCCACCTTGCGCTCCTGGATCTGACCGCCGGCGATGACGACACGGCCATCGCGCGCAGTGAAGCCGCACGACTGCTGGCCGACAGATACGACCTGTGCGATGTGGTTCCGATGGTGGTCGTCTACGCGACGAGTGCAGTGATGTCCGCCCGGGTTGGTGACGAGGCGGCAGCGCGGGGCTCGGTGGCGATCACCGAGAAGTTGCTCGACCGTCTCGGGGACATGGCCGCGCGCACAGCTCTGCTCGGGCACGGTCTGCTGGCGTGGACGGCGGCGGTGGTGCAGGACACCGCGATGCTCACCCGCCACCTCAGTGCGGCCGACCATGTCGCGCGCCGTGAGCCCGAAGCCATCGCGCTCTTGCAGAGAGTCGATCGAGTGCGTGCGATGGCTGGTGGTGGACACCGCCCCCTGACGGCCGCGGAGTTGCGGTTGTTGCCCTATCTGTCAACACATCTCACGCTGCAGCAGATTGCCGACACACTGGTGGTCGGGCGAGAAACCGCCAAGTCGCAGGCGACGGCGATCTACCGCAAACTGGGTGTGTCGTCGCGTGCGGATGCCGTCACCGAATCCAAAAAGCTCGGACTGCTCGCCTATTAGCAGCCCTTTGACCAGCTCCAAGCGGTCAGTCGCCACCTGTTGTCGAACGTGCGCAGGGCGACGGTAAACGTCGCACCCTCCTGGACATGTGGCCGGCCATGCAGGATGAACGCCCTTGGGGCGTCCTGCTGACATCGCCACGCGATCAGCGTGATTCACGGCATCGATGTAGCGGCGCACTGTCGTCATCGGGTCGTTTGTCGTAGTTCAGGGCATCGTCACCAAGTTGCGCCACAGCGCCCGCAGACTGTCGGTGCCGCCGAACAGGGTGGTGAAATGAGTGGAGTCGATCAGCACGATGTCCCCGGCTCGCTCGCCCGCGGGCGGCATCCAGATCACACAGTTGAATTCGGTATTGCCGGCGGCGGTGAAGGGATGCGGCCGATACGGATCGACACGTTGGCGCGCCAGCACACGGAGCCCTGCGCTCTCGGGTTCGGTCAGTTCGTAATGCGGCAGATGCTGGTGGAAACTCAGCGAGGGCGCCCCGTTCAGCAGCCCACGCTCGTCGACATCGGGAAATGCTGTCAGAGGTGCGATCTCACGGGTGCCGTCGAGGACCGCGGGTCGCAAACCCCAGGTATTGTGCACCGGCACGTCGAGGCCTCGCATCAGCGATCTCGTGTACTGACTGAAACGTTGCTGCCGCGGGACGAGCCGATCACCGTGATGCTCGTACTCCATCTGGCGTTGTGCGAGGTCGTCAGTGAAGCCGACGTCGTGATGCGGCGCGAGCAGCAGTGTCGTCCCCTCACGGCGGAGCCACGACCGAAGGGACTGCACCTCGGCGTCGGAGGCCTCCAGACCCGAGGTCAGATGGTCGAGTCCGAACACCATGAGGGTGTCCGTGTCCGCCAGGATTCGCTCGTCGATCGGTTGTGCGTACCCGGCCTGGTCCACCCGCTGGAACACCGCAGCCGGATGGCCGGTGACCTCGAATGTGAGATCTTGGAACGTCAGCGTGGACCGATGAAACAACTCGAGGGTGCCTGCGATGCCCTGGAGGAAGTTCGCGGCCTCGAACTCCGGGCGCTCGTAGGCGGGGTAGACGACGTTGCGGACCTCGGTCATCGTGGAGAAGCGATTGGACATCGCCGCGGGATCCCGCTGCGTTTCCCACGGATAACTCCATGTCCAGTAGATGCTGACGCGCCGCCGTCCGTCGGCTGACCGGCGCACGTGGTCCTGGTTGTAGGTCCGAGCGGCCCGTGCGGGCATGGTTCACGCAGCCGTTCCGAGGTCGGCCAGGTAGCGCAGTGCGCGCAGGCCCGGCAGGAAGAAGTAGGCACCCCCGCGCAGAGTCGTGAACGCAGGGATGCCCTTGTGAACCTTCCGGATCGGACGCTTCGGCACGGTGAAGTCCAAGGTGCCGTCCTGAGTTCCGCAGATCGGGTCGTGCTCGTTGCCCAGTTCGTGGAAGGTCTTGTCGTTGATCCACACGTTCTGCGCGAACTCGAACTGGCGGACAAGGCTGGCGCAGATGATGAACGCGGCGATTCCGCGGTCGACACCGTCCTCGGGCGCACCGTCCGGCAATGCCGGACCGTAGGTGGCGCCGCGGCGGATCATCCTGCGGCGATTCATGTTCGGCGCTGTGTCGCGGGGGTTGAGCCGTCGGGCGTGGGAGCCCAGGGGGCACGCGTATCCGAACGGGTCCATGTCCTTGTACGTGAAGTCGTTGTTGCGCTTAGGGTCGGCCCCGAGCTCGGGATCATCGGCGGTCGGGGCGAGAACCAGCGGTGCACCACTGCGCCAGCGGCCCATGAATTTTGCTGCCAGCAGCTCCTGCTCCTCGGGGCTACCGGCATTGTCGGCGAGGAACGTGCGGAATGCGCCGACGTGCTCTTGGAGCTGGCGGTAGGCCATGAAACTTCCGTTGCGCGAGAGGATGTCCGGTGTCGGCAGGTTCAACGCCGGACCGAACTCGTCGGGGTATCCCAGGATGAACTCGCCGGCTTCGAGGGCGGCTCCCGATCCGGGCGTGGGTTCTTCACCGGATCCCTTGATGGCAGGTTGCGAGAGGCGGTCGCGGAAACCAAAATGGTCGTGGGCGTAGTTGAAGGGAGGGTGGGCGTTCAGGTCGAGGTGTGACAGGCTGCGCACGCCGGGACACCGTGCGAGAAACGCGTCGTGTTCACCGATGCAGCGCCTGTGTTCGTCGTCGTCGCGCGCGAAGAGAATCGCGATGGCGTGCAGATCGTCGCCGGCCAGCCCGCCGATCCAGCGTTCGGGTGCGTTGGCACCCGTATCGCCGAGTATGTCGGCTCGGGCAGCCATCCCTTCCCGGAACTCGTCGGGGAAGGTAGCCAGCGATTCGGGAGGAACTCCCAACGTGCGCAGGCCGTTCCAGGTGAAGGCCAGCGTGATCCAGCGGCGGGAACGGTCCATCGTGTCCGTGACGTCAGCCGCCGACTGTGCGCGTTGGGCCATCTCGGCGAGCCAGGTCCGGCCGCCCTGGGGAGTGTCGAACGTCAGGAACTCGTATCGTCCCGTCATCGCCGGCGTGCGGGTGAGCAGGATGTGCTGGATGTCGTCGAGTTCGAGGGTCACTGCATCTGATCGAGCATGTCGGAGAACGACGCCTTGAGCCGCAGGGCCTTCTTGATCTCATCCGCCGTCGCATAGGGGTACTCGCCGTATTCCAGGAAGCTGGGACACTGGTGGGCGCGGACGAACTCGATGAACGCCTCCGGATTGCTCTTCCAATCCTCGGGAAAACCCTCGAGATTCGTGAAGACGGTGGTGATACCCGTTTCACTGAACAGTCGAACGGCGTCCTCGGTGTACTTGTCGAAGTCGGTGTCGAAGATTCCCTGATACTGGAAATGGAGACCGGAGCCAACGTCGAAAAGCACCCATCGCAGGTAGTGCAGCTTCAGCGGCGCCAGCACGTCCGGGCTCCCTTTGACCGCTTCTTCGATTTGCTTGCCGTAGGCGCGCACGACCGCTTCTCGGCCCTCCTTGACCTTGGCGATGATCGAGAAGCCGTAACAGGCCGGCGTCCGCGGATAGGTGGGCCCGTAGCGGCCTCGTTGGAGTTCGAAGTAGCCCTCCGGCGGAATCGCCATCGCCGCGGGGTTCTGCCAGACGTCGTCGCGAAAAGTCATCGTCTCAAGCCTTTCTCGACCAGCCAGGCCCTGCGCAGGCCCGGGGTCGGCGACTCCGACGCAAGGGTGTCGATTCCCGTCGACCCCGGGCACCTAGCAGATTACCTCGGCGGCAGGCGTTTGTTGACGAGATCGCGACGTCGGGATCGCTTTCACCCATTGTGGGGGATGCCCCGAGCTGACGACCGCTCGTAATGTAGACGCATCAGGATCCTGTCGCCACTCGATCATGCGCTCACGAGAAAGTGGGGCAGCGATGACAATCGTCAAAGTGATTGCCACGTCGGCTATCTTGACCACCTCGCTAGCTGCCGTACCACTGGGCACCGCACCCATGGCTGCCGCCGGGTGTGTGAAAAGCAGCGGTATCACCGTCTGCGATCAGAACGACGCATCGAACAAGGGGCCTGTAGTGCCCTACCCGTGTGATCTGGACTGGTATTGCTACGACGGCTCCGATTGGGATCTCGGCTTGGACGTCTCCGTTCCGCCGCCGCCTCGGCCCAGCAACGACCTTCCGCGCCCCGATCGCGGCCGGCCGGGCACGCCGGGCAACAGGCCTGGCGGCGGTGGTGGTGGCGGCGGGGGTGGCCGACGGTGAAGCGGACATTGAGCCTTTGCGCGGCTGGCGTCTTTGTTGTCGCGCTCGTGGAGGCAGCCCCACCCGCGGCAGCTGACTGTGTCAGTTCGGGCGGAACCACCATCTGTTCGCAGGGCGACGTGCGGGGTGCCAACAACGGTGCCGGTCCCGGAACGGGATCGGGTCCGTACGTCCCGTACCCGTGTGAATATGACTGGTACTGCAACGACGGTGTCACGTGGGACATCAACCTGGACCTCGACCCCGGTATCGGTATCGGGGCGCCGGGGCGGCCGGGAAACCGACCGGGCGGTGGAGGCGGCCGGGGCGGCGGTGGCGGACGCGGCGGACGACGATGACAGAACCCGAGTAATGGAGGAGAAGACAGTGGCCAATTCACTCAGCATCGCGCGGCGGGTGCTTGCGGGGGCGCTCGGTGCAGGCGCCGTCCTGGTGTGCGCGGCGACGCCGGCGCAAGCTCAACCGAATTGCACCGCAGCCGATCTCGCCGGCATCATGTCGGGCGTGACGGCCGCGACGTCTGCTTATCTCTTCACCCACCCGCCGGTCAACGACTTCTTCACCTCGCTCAAGGACGTACCGAAGGAGGATCGGCAGGCGGCCCTGGCCGATTACGCCGCGGCCAATCCACAGGTGCAGGCCGAACTCCAGGGGATCCGGCAACCGGCGGTTGATTTCCGCAACAGGTGCGGAGGGGACGCGTCGTAGGGAGGTGGATCGACAATGGCCGTCATCGGAGTGTCGAACCGGCGCGGGGTAGCCGCACTGTCGGTCGCCGCCGCATCCGGTGGGGTGTTGGCAGGCGCCAATCTGTGGGCAGCGCCGTCAGCTGAGGCGACATGCCTGTCCGCCTTCGGCATAGGCAACAGTGCGGAGAGGTAACTGTCGCCCGACGGCTTATGTTCCACGATCAATCGAATCAAAGACGCTCAGCGATTGTTCGAACGGTGCAGACGTGACGCCCAATTCGTTTCCGAACGGGTGGTCCAGCCAGAAGACGATGAAGAGCAGCAAGCCCAGCAGGATAGCGACGGCCCCCAGGAGAAATAGATGGGCACGAGTGCTCCCGACTCGCATGAAACCGCCAATTCCCAACAGCACGACACCTCCGAAGAGTAGCCCGGTCCACAGTAACCCGGGAATTCGTGGAGTGGCATCGAGAATTCGCTGATTGCGTTGCGAAGCAAGAGTTGTGAGTTGGTCGAGGAACTTCTGGGTGATGGGATTATCTGCGACACTGGACTTCTGGTTGCCGAGCACCGTGTACATCTCGTTGAGTGCATCGCGCGCAGTCTCGGTTCCGGTGCCCGCTCTGAGGGCGTTCTCCCATTCAGGACCTTCGACAGCGTGGGCATACTTGCGGAGGAGTATTCGCATCTGCCCCTGCTCCGGCATCGGCATGCCGACCGTCTGCCGGTACATGGTCACTATCGTGGACGCTTCGTTGGAAACGTTGGTTTCTGCGGATGAGAACTGCTCCCACGCAACGACGATCGTGAAGCCCAGCAGGGCGCCGTAGACCAAACTGACACACGTCAGGAAGGATGAGAGCGCCGAATTATGCCCGTTAGCAACGGTTCTGGGAAGAATGCGATGAGCCAGCAGGACGGCGCCGCCCGCGATCAGGACCGAGGCGAGCAGTGAACCCGCCAGCAGTATCCACAGGCCCGCGATGCCGAATCCACCCATGACAACCCCCTTGAAGTCACTGTCATTCAGTGCCCGTCTCGCTGTGGCGGCACCTGGTCTTTGTCGGCGCGGAACGAATACCCGTTCGCGATCAAGCATATTGAGTTGCAGGATTCTTTTTTGAGTGCATCGGTGGATCCGGTCGAAGTTGGTAGGGGTGACACGTGGACGTGGCGAGCTGGAGCCTGGGGTTGTCACTCATCGTGACGACGATTGCGATTCACACGACGGCGGTCGTCGTCATGGCACTCAAACTCGAAAGACGAGTGACCGAGGAGCTCTCGGGGGCAGTGTCGCCGGTTCGGCGACGGGTGATTCCCGTTGTGATCTTCCGGATCGGGACGATCGCTGTGCTTCTGGCTGCCCTGCACGGAGTCGAGGGTGTCATGTGGGCCGCTGCCTATCGGTGGCTCGGCATCTTCGATTCTTTTGCCGACGCGTCCGCATATTCGCTGGCAGCGATGACGACGTCGGAGACATCAGCTGTGCCGCTGGCGTCGCGTTGGCAGATGCTCAGTGCGCTCGAAGCCGTGAACGGTGGCCTGTTGTTCGGGATCAGCACCGCGTTCCTTTTCGCAGTCATCCAGGTCCATTGGCGGATGCTCATCCACCGGGAGGCATCCCCGGCTCGCTGAGCGATACTCTCGCTGGTTGCGGATGCCTGACAGCTCCTGCGCGGAACGACTTCGGATACCCGGCTACGCCTGATGATCGTTGATTGACGGCGCGAATCGCCCTCGCAGATCCCGTCGCGGAATTAGACTGTGCTCCTGCGCCAGCGCAGTTCCGGCTCCTTGGTCAAGGGGGTTCGAATGAAGACCAACAACATGATTCCCTCCCGGGCGCTGGTGGTCGGTGCCGTGAAGACATTGACAGCGGTCGGCGCAGCGGTTGCCATCGCCGGTACGTCCACGATCACCTCGCCGCCGGCCGCATCCTCGCGGTCGGTGTCCCCGCCCAGCCTCCGCGCCGCGTACGTCCCTCTGGCGGAACGGCTTCAACTCGACGAGATCATGTTCCGGCCGGCCGTCCCCGCTCCGAACTCCGGGTACGGGCTCGGCGCCCCGGCGGCGAGCCGATCGGCGCCGTCGCCCCCGTCGCCCGCACCGCCCCCACCGGTGGTGTCTGCCTTCGGGTTCGAAGACGCCATCATCAACACCTACCATGCCATCGAGCCATGGGTCCGTTACGGCTTCGAGCTGGGGACCTACGTTGTCGGCTGGGTGCCCTGGGTCGGTTGGCTCGCGCCGCAGATCATGATCTTCTACAACTTCGGCGAGCGCATCGTCGAAAGTCTCGTGGTCAATTCGGCCAACTGGCTGTGGGGGCCGCTGCCCTTCGGCGAGGGCCTCAGGAACGTGGCGCGCGACAGCTGGGACGCCCTCGTTCAACTGGGCAGGGATGAGTGGAACTTCTGGCTCCCGCCGCTTCCGCCGCTGCCGCTGGTCGACGAAACCGCTGCCGTCGGCGCAGGTGAGGAGTCGTCACCGTCGCCAGCCCGGCGGCCGCAGCCGGTGCGGAACGTTATCAAAACGCTTGTCAATTCCCTTCAGGTCGCCAGATCGGAGACCCCAACCAGGGTGCCGCGGCCACGATGGATCGACCGCACCGTCGAGCACGTCACCGACGCCGAACCAGCATCACCCGGAGACGACGTGAGTTCAGCTGACGACATCCGCTCGGTCAGCCCGGCGCCGGAATCGACTGTCGCTGAGGAGAATTCCTCCCGGCGTGATCGCGGTGTTTCGCAGGAGAGCAAGCGAGAAGGCATGACAGAGACGCGAATACCACGTCTGCACAGCCTCCGGGGGACGGACCGTCGCGGGCACCTCTCCCGACACGAAGCCCACGACTCGACGGTCTCTGCAACGAAAGACTGACGGGTCCATCGGCTGATGCTGACGGAACGTCACCGCTCAGGACGGCGACGTGGCTTCCTCGAGCGGTTGCACTCCGCTCGGCCCGAAACGGGCGCCGGTGCGTTCCAACCGCCGCGCGAACAGCCGCTGCAGTGGTGTCGCGACGAACGTCGTGATGATCGTCATCACTGCGAGGATCGTGTACAGCTTGCCCGAGATCAGCCCGGCTTCAAGGCCGATGTTGAGCAGGATGAGCTCCATCAGACCTCGGGCGTTGGCCAGTGCCCCCATCGAGCCGGCCTCGTACCAGCTCATGCCCTGCCACCGTGCGGCCAGCCCGATGGCCCCGAACTTCGCGGCGAACGAGACGACCAGTACGACGGCCGCCATCACCAGCGTGGAGCTGTCCAGGATCAGGCTGAGCTGAGTGTTCAGGCCCGAGTAGATGAAGAACGCGGGCAGCAGCAGGTAGGCGGTCAGCGGTTCGAAGCGTTCCCGGATCGTGTCGAGCAGCTCGCCGCGGGGCATCATCAGCCCGGCGACGAAAGCGCCGAACACCGAATAGATTCCGACCATATCGGTGAACCAGCTCGCGGTCAGCAGCACGAGCAGCACGATGGAGAGCTTCGCGATCGGCAGGCCGCCGGTGTGTTCGGAGTCGCGGCGCGGCGTCCACGTCTCGAGGCGTGCGAGCAAGGGACGCCCGAGGTAGATCATGAACAGCAAGTAGAACGCACCGCCGCCGACGGCGATGACGGCACCGAGCACGCTGCCTTTGGCGGTGGCCACCACCGTCGCCAGCAGAACCCATGAGCAGGCGTCGTCCACGGCGGCGCAGGACAGCGACATGGTGCCCAGCCGTGTGTTGAGCAACCCGGAGTCGTAGACGATCCACGCCAGCATCGGGAACGCGGTGATGGCGACGGCCGCGGCGACGAACAGCCCGCCCTGCCAGTGCTCGACCTTGTCGGTGAAGTAGCCGCCGGAGTCGACCATCCACCACCCCACGAGGCCGCCGAGGACCAGGGGGACACCGATCCCGGCAGCCGACGTGGCGCCCGCCTGCCGGCTGTGGGTGCCGAGAATGCCGAGGTTGAACGACGACCCGACCAGGAACATGTACAGCACAAGCCCGAGCTGGCCGACGACGTAGATCGCGATCAGATTGGGGTGCGTGATGGTTTCTGCACCGATGGTCAGTTTTGTCGGGAACAGCCAGTGCTGTGCCTGCGGCCAGATCGCGCCCAGGACCGACGGGCCGAGCACGAACCCGGCGACCATGATCGCGACCACCTGCACCTGGCCCAGACGGCGAAACAGCGGCCACAGCAGCCGATAGGTCGCCAGGATCACGACGATCTGCAGGAAGAACTGGTAGGTGATGGTCAGCAGCGGCGGCATGTCAGCGCTTCTCCGTCCAGCGGAACACCTTCAGGCAGGCCAGGAGTCCGATGACGGTCCAGGCCGCGAGCACCAAGAAAATGCGCTCGTGCTCCCAGCTACCTGCCGGTTCGAACGCTTCCATCTCCGGCGGTAGGAGGACCGATCGGAATCCCTGCGCCATCCACTTGACCGGGAAGAGCGAGCCGATCACGAGCATCCACCCGGGTAGCACCATCACCGGGACGTAGGTGCCCGAGATGAACTGCAGACTGACGGCGGGACCGTTGGTCAGCACAGCGGCCGAGACGGCGTTGTTGGCGAGGTTGCTGATCAGAATGCCCAGCAGCGAGCAGCTCGTGATCCCCAGCGCGAACACCCACGCCAGGGTGAACCATTCGCCGACCCCCGACGGCAGGCGTAGCCCGAAGGCGAACAGCCCGACCACCAGCAGGAGGACGGCTTCGGCGATGCTCGCGATCGCGACGAGCGCGATCTTGCCGACGAAGTAGGACGTCGCGGTCGCGGGGGTGCCGCGCAGGCGGCGCAGCGCCCCGGTTTCCCGGTCGGCGGCGACGCTGATACCGAGGTTGATGAACGAGGTGGACAGAATTCCGTAGGCCAACATGCTGGCGGCGATCACCGCGCTCGTCGATGTGCCAGTGCCCGCGATCTTCTCGGAGAAGATCGACCCCAGCAGCAGGCAGATGATCGCGGGCATCGAGAAGGTCAGCACCAGCTGTTCGGGGCGGCGATAGAACATCTTCAGTTCCGGGATCACCCGGGACATCCCGATGCGCAGCGGCGACGGCAGTGCCGCGGTGGATCGCGAGCTGTGTCGCGCTCTCGACGACTGGGACGACGCTGTCATCACGTCGACTCGATCAATTGCAGATAGGCGTCTTCCAAACCGGGCCGCGTGACCGTCAGCGCGGTCAGTTCACCGCCGGCGGCGGCCTGCTGCCTGATGAATTCGGTGGGCCGATCAGTGTGCACGATGCGTTCCTCACCGCGGTCGATCCATCGCACGGTTGCGGTCGCATGCGCCGCCGCGGTCAGCCGATGCGGAGTGTCCACGGCCACCAGGCGTCCGCCGGCGATGACGGCGACCCGGTCGGCGAGTGCGGCGGCCTCCTCGAGGTAGTGCGTGGTGAGCACGATCGTGGTGCCGTCGGCGGCGAGAAGTCTGATCAGATCCCAGAATTGGCGACGCGCCTCGGGATCGAAGCCCGTGGTCGGCTCGTCCATGAACAGCAACTCCGGGCTCGCGATGATGCCAAGTGCCACGTCGAGTCGGCGCCGTTGGCCTCCCGAGAGTGTCCGTACCCGCGCGTCCTGCTTACCGGTCAGGCCGACCAGCTCCAGCACGTCCCCGGGGGCACGGGCGCCGCCGTAGCACTGCCCGAACATTCGCAGGGTCTCCGCCACGGTCAGGGTGCCGAAGTCGCTGGCGTCCTGCAGCACGATGCCTATGCGCGAACGCCAGTCCCGATCGGCGGTCCCGGGGTCTTCGCCCAGCACCCGAACCTCGCCGGCGTCTCGCCTGCGGTGGCCCTCGAGGATCTCGACGGTCGTCGACTTGCCCGCACCGTTGGGTCCGAGAATAGCGACCACCTCGCCGTAGGCGACGTCGAGGTCGAGGTCGCAGACGGCCTGTAACCGACCGTAAGACTTTCGCAGTCCTCGGATGTGGACGGCGGGCGCGAGTTCCGCTGCGGTCATTACGCGTCCGCACTTCCCTCGATGCCGTCTTGAAGGTCGGCCAGCAGCGCGCGCAGCTCGTCATCGGACAGCGTGGCGATGAGGTGATCGAGATCGTCGGCGGCCGGCGCCTCAGAGGACGGGGCGCCCGGTTCGGCGTCCAGGCCCGGATCGACGCCGGGATCGACGCCGGAATCGACACTGTCGGCATGGATCTGCCGGAGTTCGTCGAGGATCCTTGCGGCGAGCGAATTCACGGTGACTCCGCGCAGGATCTCGAGCACCGGGAGGTCGATCGAGAACATCGTGTTGATGCGAACGCGGAACTCCATCGCCATCATCGAGTCCAACCCGAGATCGTCGAGCATGGTGTCGGTCTCGACATCGTCTGTCGCGCAGTCGAACACCGCGGCGACGATGCTGCGCACGTGCTCGGAGACGACGGGGAGCCGGTCAGCGTCGGGCAGTGCGGAAAGCATGTCGATCAGCGACGCCGCCCCTGCGTCGGCGGGGCCGTCGAGGCCGGACTCCAGGTCACGGTAGATGGCAGGCAGGCGTGCGCCGAATCCCTGACGGGCGCGGTTCCAGTCCGCGGTGATCGCGACGACGTGGGCCACCTTCTGCGACACGAGCCGGTCCAGAATCCGAACTCCCGCACGCGGGGTGATCAGCTCGATACCCCTGTTGGCGTAGATCTTCTCGAGCTTGAGCTCCTCGACCATCCCGACCGACCATGGCCCCCAGCCGATGGTCAGTGCGGGTAGTCCTCGGGCCCGTCGGTAGTGGGCGAAGGCGTCGAGGAACGCATTCGCGGCGGCGTAGTTGGCCTGCCCCGGCGAGGCAATCACCGAACCGGCCGATCCGAACATCACGAAGAAGTCGAGATCCTCTTTCTCGAACGCGTTGTGCAGCAATCGTGTTCCGACGACCTTCGGTGCCATGACGGTGGCGAAGTCCTCGTCGGTCATGCTGACCAGGAGGCGGTCGTCGACCGACCCGGCGGCGTGCACGATGCCGCGGATCGGTGGTCCGCCGGCACGCTCATGCTCGTCGCGCCACCGCTCCACACTCTCGGCGTCGGTGATATCGACGGCGACGCAACGTACCTGGGCGCCGAGACGTTCGACGCGTCGGATCGCCTCCACGGTCGCGTGCCGTGCGTCCCCCGGGTCGAGATGCGCCCAGCTGGCGCGCGGTGGGAGCTCGCGCCGGCTGATCAGCGTGATGTGTCGCGCCCCCCGCTCGGCGAGATACAGAGCCACACTGCGCCCGAGAGCGCCCGTGCCGCCGGTGACCACATAGGTCGCGGTGCCGTGGAGCTTCGTGGGGAAGGGCCTGGTCAGTTCGCGACACGGGAGCAGGCGCGGCGCGAGAGTGCGCTCGCCGCGCAGCGCGATCTGGTCCTCGGCGTCCTCGTCGAGCAGATGTGGGTAGAGGCGGGCGGCGACCAGATCGGGATCGTCGGCGTCGTCGATGTCGACGAGGCCGCCCCACATCTCGGGAAACTCCTGGTGTCCGACCACGCGGCCCAGACCCCACACCGTCGCCTGGTCGACGGCCAGATCTTCGGTGCCCAGCGCCGGCTGGGCATTCGCGGTGACGATGTGGACCCGTGGTGGTGCACCGTCGCATCCGGCGAGAGCGTTGACAGCGTGGAGAAGGGCGTGCACACCCAGGCGGTGGTCGGACCCGCTGTAGATGTCGACCGGCCAGAAATCGACGAGCGCACCCAGCCCGCCCTCATCCTGGTGTATCCGCTCGATGAGCTCACGAAGCTGTTCTCCCCGATGCGGATCGACGGCGTACCCCGTGCCCGTCTCGGTCACCGCGGCCACCGCTTGATGGGCTACTTCGACCACACGGTGTCCGTGTTCGGACAGCTCACGGGCCAGAGCCGATCCGAAACCGACGGTGTCGCAGAGGATCACCCAGGTTCCTGGCCGTACTCCGGCGGTCTCGCCCGCCGGTTCGCAATCATCCCACTGGACGCTGTAGAGGCACCGGTCGATCCGTTCGGTCGACATCGCCGATGAGGTGCTCAACGACTGCACCGTGAATCCCTGCAGGACCGCCAACGTCTGCCCGAGGCGATCGACGACGATGAGGTCGCTCTCGATCTCCTCGCGGGTGGCAGCGACCACCCTCACGTGCACCGTCATATCGGGTTCCGGACGCCCGTAGACGGCGCAATGCCGGATGCGGGTGGGCAGATACGTTGCCTGCGTGGCGTTGTCGGCCACCGTCGAGGTTCCGAACAGGCCCTGCAATGCACCGTCGAGCAACGCCGGATGGAACGAGAACGCGTCGATGTCTTCGGCTACGGCGGAGGGGATGCGCAACCGTGCTCGCGCCCAGCCGTCGCCGCCGGTGACGTGGCGAACGGGTCGGAATGCTTCTCCGTAGGCGAATCCGAGTGCGGTGGTGCGAGCGTAGAACTCGTCGGAGTCCAGCGCTGCGACGGAGAGGTCTTCGGCTGCGTGGTCGTGGGCGGGCAGAGGTGGAAGAGTGTTCAGTTCGGCTGTCGCGGTGACGATCCAGCCGAAGTCGCCGTCTCCGATACCGGTGAAGGCGGTGAACTCGATCTTGCCGTTGTCCTCGTTCAGCGTGGTACGCACCAGCGGATCGCAGCTGTCGTCGAGTAGAAGCGCGCGGTGCAGCATCAGATCGTCGACGCTGCAGGCAGTTCCGTAGGTCTCGGTGGCCGCCGCGAGCGCCATCTCGAGATACACGGCGCCGGGCACCACGACGGCGCCCTGGACCTGATGGTCGGCCAGGAACGGCAGCGAGACGACGCTGAGCTCGACCTCCCACGTGGGATGCGCGCCGGTCACCGGTTGGCCGAGCAGCGGGTGCACCGGTGTGTAGTGCAGGTCTTCGGCCGCCTCCTGCGTTTCGTGCCAGAAGCGCTTGGACTGCCACGGATAGGTCGGCAGGCTCACCAGAAGCCCGCCGGGATGGAATGCCTGCCAATCGATGTCGTGGCCGTGGCTGTACAGCGCCGCCACGCCGGCCAGCAGAGTGCGAGCGTCGTCGTCGCCCCGCCGTTGGGTCGCCACCACTGCGACGCTCTGCGATCCGGCGATCTCGAGGATCGACGAAGCCAGCACGGGATGCGGCCCGAGCTCGACGAAGTGCGTGTATCCGTCGTCGAGCATCCGGCGTGCGGCGGCTTCGAAAAGCACGGTGGCACGGGTGTTCTGCCACCAGTAGGCGGCGCCGGCTGCGTACTCGGTGAGCCGTTCGCCGGTGACGGTCGAGTACAGCGGGATTTGGCCCGGCGCCGAGGACAGCCCGTCGAACGCGGTGAACAGATCGTCGCGCACGAGATCCATGTAGTGCGTGTGGTACGGAACCTTGACCGCGAGGTAGCGGTTGAAGACCTCGGCCTCGTCGAGTTGCCGCACGATGTCGGCGAGCACGTCCTCGTCGCCGGCGACGGTCACGGCGAACGGGCTGTTGATCGCGGCGATGGACACCCGGCGCCCGAATTCGGCCACAGCATCGGCATCGAGTGTCGACATCAGCGCGTCAGCGCTCAGACCCACCGCGAGCATGCGCCCCATTCCCGTGGTGCGCTGCTGGAGGCGGCTGCGGTGGTAGATCACAGCGACGGCCTGTTCGAAGGTGAGCAGGCCGGCGAGGTGGTGCGCCGCCACTTCCCCGGCGCTGTGCCCGATCACCGCGTCGGGCACGATGCCGTACTGGGCGAGCTGCTCTGCCAGGGCGATCTGGACCGCGAAGTTGGCCGGCTGGGCGATCTCGGTCTCACTCATCCGCGACTCGGCTTCGTCGCGGCGCAGTTCTTCGAGAAGCGACCAGTCGGTGTAGCGGCCGAGTTCACGGTCGGTGTGCTCGATGCTGGCGGCGAACACCGGATGGGTGTCGAGCAGGCCGCGGCACATCTTCCACCACTGGGGGCCCATCCCGGTGCAGACGAAGGCCAGTTTCGGCGCCTCGGCCCCGGCGCGACCGATCGCCGATTCGCCTCCGGTCTCGGCGAGTTCGACCAGCTGGCCGCGGGCTTCGGCGGCGTCGGCGACAGTCAGCGCGCGGCGATGGCTCAGATGGCTGCGGCGTCGACTCAGGGTGTAGCCGAGGTCGGGCAGGCTGATCTCGGGGTGGTCCTCGAGGTGGTCGGCCAGCTGACGGGCCGCCGCTGCCAACGCTTCCGGGGAGCGTGCCGATACGGGGAGCAGGGTTAGGTGCTCGCCCCTGGCGTGTTGGTCGGACTGCGGTGTGGGGCTCGGGGGTTCGGCGATGACGACGTGGGCGTTGGTGCCGCCGAATCCGAACGAGTTGACGCCGGCGATGCGCCGCTGCCCCGCCGGGAACGACGTCGTGGTACGGGGTATGTCGAGGTGCAGGTCCGCGAGCGGGCTGCTCGGGGTGCTCAGGTGCAGGCTGGCGGGAATCTGGCCGTGCTGCACGGTCATCGCGGCCTTGATGAGTCCCGCGACGCCGGCGCCGGCTTCGAGGTGGCCGATGTTCGTCTTGACCGATCCGATGAGCAGGGGATTCTCGGGCGTCCGGTCGGCGGCGAGTGCGCTTGCCAGAGCGCGGGTTTCGACCGGATCACCGACCGGTGTCCCGGTGCCGTGCGCTTCGACGTAACCGATGTCGGTGGGTGCGACGCCGGCGCGCGTCAGCGCCGTGGTGATCGCGACGCGTTGGGCGTCTTCGCTGGGCACCGTGATGCCGTCGGTGTGACCGTCCTGGGTGACCGCGGTGCCGAGGATCTGGGCGTAGATCCGATCACCGTCGCGCATCGCCTGCTGCAGAGGTTTGAGGACGACGACCGCGCCACCCTCGCCGCGGGCGTAACCGTCGGCCGATGAGTCGAAGGCCTTGCAGCGGCCGTCGCTGCTGAGGAAGCCGCTCTTGGATTCGGCGATCGCCGTGTTGGGGCCCACGATGATGTTGACGCCGCCGGCGAGCGCCAACTGGCAGTCACCGTTCCAGATGCTTTGTGCAGCAAGGTGGACTGCGACCAGTGAGCTCGAGCACGCGGTGTCGACGGCCATGCTCGGACCGCGGAAATCGAACGCGTGGGAGATGCGATTGGCGAGCATCGTCATCATCATCCCGGTGGCCGAATGCGGCTTGAAGCGGAAGCGGCTGGTGCGGCCCTGGTTCTGCAGCAGCTGATAGTCCAGCGTGAAGCCGCCGATGAACACCCCGACATCGGTACCGGCCAGTGTGTCTGCGGGAATCCCGCCGTCCTCCAGTGCTTCCCAGGTGGCGTGCAGCAGCAGTCGCTGCTGTGGGTCGAGGAGGTTCGCCTCGCGAGGGGAGATGCCGAAGAACGCCGCGTCGAACTGGTCGATCTCCTCGAGATAGCCACCCCGGCGCGTCACCATCTTGCCGGCCTTACCGGGCGCAGGATCGTGGAAACGCGGTGCATGCCAGCGAGATTCGGGCACCTCGCGGGTGGCGTCGACTTCGTCGAGCAGTAGTCGCCAGAAATCGCCGGGGGAGGCGACGCCGCCGGGCAACCGGCATCCGATGCCGACGATCGCGAGTGCCTCGCGGTCGTGCTGGTCAGCTGGGGTCATCGGGCGGCCGCGGTGCACAGCACCCATCCCGTGGAGATGGGGTCGATCTCTTGCTGCTCCCGGAAGACGGTGCGCAGTTCACGCAGCAGCCCGTCGCGCTGCCACGCTTGGGCCTGGCTCATGACGTCGTCATCGGAGAATCGAGATGCCTTGTCGGCCATGACGGTGTCGATCACCTGGCCGGCGATCTGGCGGAGCAGCAGAGCGTTGGCGTCGAACTGGTCGCGGACTGCGGTCGAGGTGCCCATCATCGAGTGGTGCAGGGTGGCCATGAAGTTCAGCGGAACGTAGAGGTCGACGAAGCGGGCGGGGGAGGGATCGTGCTCGACGGCGGCCCATTCGCGGAAGAACAACTGCATCCGGTTGCTCAGGTCGATGAGACCCTGCAGATAGGGTACGAGTTCGGGGTCGTCGGCCACCTGGGTGAAACGGTCATTGCTGTACAGGAATCCGATGAAGCCCCAGTAGAACGCGATGTCCCAGATGACCTTGACCGACATCACCGTCGGCGAGCCCATCAGCACGTACTGGTCGCGATAGATGTTGCACCACATGTCGGTCAGGGAGCGGAACAGCGAGTCACCGATCGCCGCGCGGGCGATGACGTCGGATCCATCGAGTTCCCGGGTGATCATGTCGGTGACCAGGCCGTTGCCGATGGCCACGAGATCCAGACCGGAGGAGTAGAGCGGGTCGAGGAAGACGCCCGCGTCGCCGGTGAGGCACCAGCGCGACTGTCCGTCGTAGACCCGCTCCACGGTGTGGCTGTACTGCTTCATGACCCGGAAGTCCTTGATCAGCCCCGCGTGTTCGTCGAGGACCGCGGCGCACTGCGGTTCGTGCTCACGCAGCCACACCAGGGCTTTGTCGAGTGTGTTGAACCCATCGAAGGGGTGAAAGGCCGGGTCGGCCACGATGCCGACGCTGGTTGCACCCGACGCCAGCCGGATCAGCCACACCCAATAGCCTTCGCCCATCAGGTGATTCGTCGAGTACTCGCGGCGCCCTTCGGACAGGCGCGCATGCCAGTCGGGGTCGTCGCTCCACTGCCCGACGTCGATCTCCGTGGCGATGCGCAGCCAGGCGGCGTTGCAGTGGTGGCCGTTGGCTCGTTTGAGGTCGAGTTCGCGCGGCAGCAGCCGGTTGCGTCCGGAGGCGTCGACGACCCACCGGGCGGTCGACTCGGTGACGTCGTCGTCGCGCTGGATGGTGACCCGGTGTGGCGCCGACTCGGCGCCGAGCGCCACCGCACGCACCCGGCCGATCGCGAAGTCGATGCCCGCCCCCACGCAGCGGCGGTGCAACTCGTTCTCCAACCTGCCGCGGTCGATCTGATAGGTGGTCTGCGGAACGAAGGCGCTGCTGCCGACCTCGACCCGGCGGCTGATGTCGGTGTTGCCGTCCTGGCTGAAGAACATCCGCAGACCCATCTTGCGGATCTGGTGGTTCTGAAGGTGATCGGCCAGCCCGAGCCGGTCGCGCAGATAGTGCGCCGAGATCTCGACGGTCGATTCGCCCACGGTGTGGGTGATCTCGGCGACGGGATGCGGAGTGGGTTCGACGACGAGGATGCGGGTTTCGGGGCGCGTGGAATGCAGTTCGAGAGCGAGTGTGAGGGCTGCGACGCCGCCGCCGACGATCACGACGTGATGGTCGCTGGTGTCCTCGTCGCGGGCCGCGAGTCGGGTCTTGATGCGACGCGCGAGGGCTACTCGCGCTGACTCGTCGAGTTGTGACAATTGCGCTCGAACGTCCACACTCGATCCTTTCCTCACGGAGCCCAAACGGGTGTCCAGAGTTCGGAGATTACACGCGGCCGAGGCGCCATCGGGGGCGATGAAAGGACCCGGGGGAGCGGCATCGTGGGGCCGCGGTGCGGGTGGTGCCGCCGGTGGTTGCAGTGCGGGATGACCGACCACCACCCGGCGTGGAGCACGGCCCGCGGATTGGTTAGCGGGTGCGGCGGACAGGACTCACTAGCTCGTCTGACGACCAACCGAGGATTTGCTGTGAGTCGATCCCGGGTGGGCGTCCGAGCCGGGGACCGGGATTGCGGCGGTCGGGCCTACCGGCAGTACCGGTCGGTGATGACGGGATTCTTACGTCTGGCTCTGTGCACGCAGTGCGCGCTGGTAGCGCCGCATGCCCGAGATCCACCGGTCGTAGTCACCGCCCTTGTGCCGGTACATCTCCAGCAGTTCGGCGTGCGGGAGCACCAGGAAGCGGTCGGCGAGAATCGCTTCGATGGTCGCGGCGGCCACGTCGTCGGCGCTCAGCACCGCCGCGGACTGTTCGATCGACGATGCGCCGAGTCGGGCGTCGGGATCGTCGGTGCTCCGAACTGCCTGCAGCAGAGGTGTTTCCACGCCGAGTGGGCACACGCAGCTGACTCCGATGCCGTCGTCGCCGTAACTGATCGCGAGCCACTCGGCGAATCCGACGACGGCGTGCTTGCTCACCGCGTACCCGGCCGCCCCGAGTTGGGTCAACAGCCCGGCCGCCGAGGCGACCGAGACGAAGTAGCCCGAACCCTTCGACTGCCAGTGCGGCACAAGCAATCTCGCAGCCCGAATGTGCGCGCGCAGGTTGACGTCGAGGATCGTGTCCCAGTCGTCCTCGGTGCCGAGGCCGGGTCGGCCGATGATGCCGGCGTTCGCGATGTAGATGTCGACGGGGTCGAATTCCCGGCTCGCCAGCGTGATCATGCCCTCGATGTCGACGACGTCGGCGGCGTCGGCTCTCAATCCGATGGCCTGCCCGCCCTGTGAACGGATCGCCTCCGCGCAGGCGTGCGCGCCCGCCTCGTCGAGGTCGCCGATGACCACGCGCACGCCGCGGGCGGCGAGTCCGGTCGCGAGCGCCGCGCCGATGCCCGACGCCGCGCCGGTGACGATCGCGACCTTGCCGTCAAGTTCCATACCCCCGATTCTCGACCGCGAGCGCGCGCAGAATGCACGCCCGACGCGGCGTGTCGGCGTACAAACGCGCTCGCTCGTGGCGCAGGATGCCGATCAGCCGAAGTGGACGCCCTGGGCAAGCGGGAGCTCCGAGGAGTAGTTCACCGTGTTGGTGGCCCGGCGCATGTACGCCTTCCACGCATCGGAGCCGGACTCGCGGCCGCCGCCGGTTTCCTTCTCGCCGCCGAACGCGCCGCCGATCTCCGCGCCCGAGGTACCGATGTTGACGTTGGCGATGCCGCAGTCCGACCCGTCGGCGGCCAGGAACCGCTCGGCCTCGCGAACGTCGAGAGTGAAGATGGCCGACGAAAGACCCTGCGGGACAGCATTGTTCAAGGCAATCGCCTCGTCGAGCGTATCGTAGGTGAGCACGTAGAGGATCGGTGCGAAGGTCTCGTGGTGCACCACCTCGCTCTGTGCGGGCATCCGCACCACGGCGGGCCGGACGTAGAACGCGCCCTCGTCCCCGACATCCACGCGATCGCCGCCGATCACCTCGCCGCCCTCGGTCCGGGCCTGCTGCAGCGCGCCGACCATGTCGCGGTAGGACCGCTCGTGGATAAGCGGGCCGACCAGCGTGCCCTCGTCTGCGGGGTCGCCCACCGGCAGCTGCTCGTAGGCCGCGACGATTCTGCCCACCAGCTCGTCGGCGATCGACGAGTGCACGATCAGCCGGCGCAGTGTCGTGCAGCGCTGACCGGCTGTCCCTGCGGCGGAGAACACGATGCCGCGCACCGCCAGATCCAGGTCGGCCGACGGCGTCACGACGGCGGCGTTGTTTCCGCCCAGCTCGAGCAGCGCCTTGCCGAAGCGCTGCGCCACCCGCGGTCCGATCTCGCGGCCCATGCGCACCGAGCCGGTCGCCGACAGCAGTGCGACACGCGGATCGTCGACCAGCTGCTCGCCGACTTCGCGGCTGCCCTGCACCAGCTGGGAGACGCCGGCGGGTGCGCCGACATCGGCGCACGCGCGGGCCAGCAGCGCGTGGCAGGCGATCGCGGTCAGCGGGGTCAGCTCGGACGGCTTCCACACCACGGTGTCACCGCACACGAGCGCCACCGCGGTGTTCCACGCCCACACTGCGACGGGGAAGTTGAACGCCGTGATCACGCCGACCACGCCGAGGGGATGCCAGGTCTCCATCAGCCGGTGCCCTGGCCGCTCGGAGGCGATGGTCTTGCCGTACAGCTGGCGGGAGAGGCCGACGGCGAACTCGCAGATGTCGATCATCTCCTGGACCTCGCCCAGAGCCTCCGAGGTGATCTTGCCCGCCTCGATCGTCACGAGCGTGGCCAGCGCGTCCTTGTGCTCGACCAGGAGCTGGCCGAGCCGGGCCACCAGGGCTCCGCGCACAGGGGCCGGCGTCGTGCGCCAGCTGCGGAACGCGTCGGCGGCCGCGGCGATGGCCGCGTCGACCTCGGCCGCGGAGGACTCAGCGACGGTGAACAGCACGTCGCCGTTGACCGGGGAACTGGCGGTGATGCCGCCGGCGTTCGGTGCGCCGAGAGACACTCGGGCGCCCACCTTGGCCAGCGCCTCCTGCACCCGGGCGCGCAGGTCATCGGAGGTCGGCAGGGACGTGGACGTCACGGTGGAGGTCATGATGAGGCGACTTTCTCGTAGAGGTGGTAGGGGTCGTGAATATGGTGGCCGATCGCGGCGGCCATCCAGTCGCGGCTGTAGTCGGTGTGGTCGGCGCCGCCCTCGGCGGAGGCCGAATTGTTGCCCGCGGCGGCGGTTGAATCGCCGTCGAGATTGGAGCGGAAGATGCCGGCCGCCGAGGCCGGCAGGAAGTCTTCGTAGACGACGGGACGGGTCGGATCGCCCCCGTGGTAGTACGCCAACCCGGAGGCGGCGAGTTCGGCGTCCGTGGCGGGGAAGTACCGGCCCCACTGCGTCTCGGGGTCCGGTGAGGCCATGGCTGCGTCGTACCGTTCGCGGCCCAGCGGGGTCAGCGCCACGCCCCGCTGTTCGACCTCGCCGAAGCGCACCCGCAGGGTTCCGTCCACAACCGAGCCGTCCGGCTCGCGGAACCGGCGCGGCTCGGCCAGCGCCCGGAACGAGGTCTGGCGCAGCAGGACCCGCGGGCCGTCGGTGCGGGGTGGGCCCTGGATGTGATCGATCATCGTGATGCCGCGCGCGGTCATCCGCTGCTGCAGCGCGTCGATGTCGAGCACCCGGGGCGTCAGGTGATTGATGTGCGTGGACCGCACCCCGGCGATGTCGGCGGCCACCGCGGACACCGTCGACAGTTCGTCGTACCAGCCGCGATCGATGGGGTCGCGCGACAGTGCAAACGCAAGGACGGCGGCGGCGACGAAGTCGCGTGCGTCGTCCTGCGGGCAGGCGCCGTGGGCTGCGATGCGGCAAGCGGTCGCGATCAGGGCCGGGTCGAAGAGCTGCCGAGCATCGAGGAAGCGGGCCACCCGGTGCGCGAGGTCGTCGGAGAAGAAGCGCCGGTCAGCGACCGCGAGCATCGAGGTGAACACCCGAAAGGGATTGCGGGCGAGCTCTTCCGGCTCGATCGGGCGGAACGCCGTCGACACCACGGGCACTGGGGACGCCGCTTCACGGAGGTCGTAGTAGCCGACGGGAAACATGCCGAAGGCAGCGAAGAGGTCGGCGACCTGCGCCAGTTCGACCGCGCTGCCGACGCGGATCGCGCCGTGGCGTTCGGCGGTGACGCGGTCGAGCGAGCCCAGGCGCGCCGCGTCCTCGTCGTCGGCGGCGACAGCCCTGTTCACTTCGGAGCTGACCTCCACGAGGGTGTGGTACGCGGGCACCTCGGCGCCGTACATGGCGGAGAGTCCAGCGGCGAATTGCGCGCGCAATTGCCAGGTTTGGACGTCAGGCACGGGTCCTCCGATACAGTGCGGCCATGACCGGGCCCGACGAATGCCAGCCGCTCGACGAGATCGACCGTGTGCTGGTCCGCGAACTCGTCGCCGACGGGCGCGCCACCCTGGCGCATCTCGCGGCGACCGCAGGGCTGTCGGTGTCAGCGGTGCAGTCGCGGGTGCGCCGGCTCGAATCGCGCGGTGTGGTCACCGGATACACCGCCCGGATCAATCCCGAGGCAGTCGGCAACATGTTGTCGGCGTTCGTCGCCATCACCCCTCTCGACCCGTCGCAACCCGATGACGCCCCCGCCCGACTGGAACACATCTCCGAGATCGAGGCGTGCTATTCGGTGGCCGGCGACGACAACTACGTGCTGCTGGTCCACGTGAAGTCGGCTCGGGCGCTGGAGAGCTTGCTGCAACGCATCCGCACCGCGGCCGACGTCAAAACCCGCAGCACGATCATCTTACATAAATTTTACAGCGACAGGCGCTCAGTACCGGAGTAGTTCCTGTTTTACGCGGGTTTTATCGAAATATTCAAGATCGCTTGGTCGGGTTCTGCGGAAGACTTGCCGACCACGGCCACCTTCCTATCCAGCTCGTTCGGTAACGATCCGGGCTGCGGTGTTTGCCTCGTGCCACAGGCGCTGGCCCCGGAAAAGAGTAGCGTGTAAACACCGCTGACGGGAAACTTTGTACCTTTAGGGCATTCTTAACGGAATATTTGCGCTATAGTCGGCCCATGACCGACGTTCTGGCGGCGCCTGCTGTCGCATCCCGGATCACTTCCGACATCACTCCCGAGGACGTGCGCCCGGTTCTGGCCCGCAGCATCCTGGCCGACGGGCTGGATCTCGTGCTCGACGTGGAGCGCTCGCGTGGGTCGTATCTGATCGACGCGCGATCCGGCCGGGGCTATCTCGACATGTTCACGTTCTTCGCATCGTCGGCACTGGGCATGAACCATCCGGCACTCGCCGATGACGAGCAGTTCCGCGCGGAGCTGACCGCGGCCGCGCTGAACAAGCCCAGCAATTCCGATGTGTACAGCGTGCCGATGGCACGCTTCGTAGAGACCTTCGCCCGTGTCCTCGGCGACCCGGCGCTGCCGCACCTGTTCTTCGTCGACGGCGGGGCACTGGCCGTCGAGAACGCACTCAAGGTGGCCTTCGACTGGAAGAGTCGGCACAACGAGGCGCACGGTCGCGATCCGGAGTTGGGAACGAAGGTGCTGCACCTGCGCGGCGCGTTCCACGGCCGTAGCGGGTACACGATGTCGTTGACCAACACCGACCCCAACAAAGTCGCGCGCTTCCCGAAATTCGACTGGCCGCGCATCGACGCGCCTTATCTCCGGTCGGGGGCCAGTGTCGAGGCGCTGGAAGCCGAGTCGCTGAGGCAGGCACGTGCCGCGTTCGAGGCCGCACCGCACGACATCGCCTGCTTCATCGCCGAGCCGATCCAGGGTGAGGGCGGCGACCGACACATCCGGCCGCAGTTCTTCGCCGCGATGCGTGAGCTGTGCGACGAGTTCGACGCGCTGCTGATCTTCGACGAGGTGCAGACCGGCTGCGGGATCACCGGAACAGCTTGGGCCTACCAGCAATTGGGCGTGCAGCCCGACGTGGTGGCGTTCGGCAAGAAGACGCAGGTGTGCGGCGTGATGGCCGGTGGCCGGGTCGACGAGGTCGGCGACAACGTCTTCGCCGTGAGCTCGCGGATCAACTCGACGTGGGGTGGCAATCTCGTGGACATGGTGCGGTCGCGCCGCGTCCTGGAGGTCATCGAGGCCGACGGGCTCTTCGACTGCGCCGCGGACAACGGCCGCTATCTGCTCGAGCGCCTCGACGACGTGGCCGCCGCGTTCCCCGCGTTGGTTCGGGACGTGCGCGGCCGCGGTCTGATGTGTGCATTCAGCCTGCCGAGTGCGGAGCAGCGCGACACGCTGGTGGCACGGCTCTGGGACGCCGGGGTGATCATGCTCGGCTGCGGTCCCGACAGCGTCCGGTTCCGGCCCGCGCTGACGGTGTCGCGCGCGGAGATCGACGCCGCGGTCGACGCGGTGCGCGCGGTGCTCAGGTCGATGTCGGTTCGATCGGTCGGGTGAGTCGGCGGATCGTCGAGCGCAGCCGCGGCAGCTCGTCGCCACCGACGAGTTCACATCCGTGGCGTTCGGCGAGTTTGCGCGCCGCAGGGGTGAATTGATGGTTGGTGACGACCATCGTGCGGGTGCAGTCCTGCATGGGCGCACCGGCGACGACCTCCTGGACGGCGCTGGTGCCGACCGGGCGTGACTGCCGTTTGCATTGCACGGCCAGTCGGTCGGGCCGGTGCCCGAGGATCAGGTCGACGCCCCAGTCGCCCGACAACGGCGTCATGATCACCGGCACGCCGGCCGCGCGAGCGATCCGGGCCACGTAATCCTCGAACTCGGTGCCCGACATCTCGTCTCGGGCGTCGGTCTCGCGGGCTCCCGGCGTGGCCGCGCCCACGACGATGGCTGTGAGGAACCGCGGCACGAGCGGCGTGGCGACCGCGATGGCCACACACCACCACGGCGATACCCCGCAGAGCGCCGCTCCCATCCCGGCGGCGATGCCGAGGGCGCCCGCCAAGCGCCACCGAGTCCGCGTCACCCCCGGATCGTAAGCACCGACGGTGACAGTGTCGGCTGCCGACGTTTACCAGCGCAGATCACAGGGAAGTCACGATCCCATGACGGACCTGTCGGGCCATGAGCATCGGTCGGGCATCGGGTATGACGACGACCGGGGTGTGCGCGATGCCGTGCGCACGGGAGTCGGTTTCGCCGCCGCGGGGCTGCTGTTCCTGGTGACGGCGTCCCTGTGGATGAGCACCTGCACCGGGTCCACCATCGACGCGTTGGCATGCGGGGCCCCGCAGCGCGCGGGCGCTGCGGTCGGGGCGCCGCTGATCCTGCTGGTGGGCGGAGCGCTGTCGCTGCTGCGGGGCGCGAAGATGCAGCGCGAGACACCGGCCTGGTGGGCCTGGCAGGGTGCCGGGTGGCTACTGATCGCCCTGACGGCAATCACCGCCCTCCCGGCTCTGCCCTGAACTGCATGCCGAAAAGTGTTCTCTGTCAGACCATCTCACGAGAACGCCGTTGGTCTCCTCGACGCCGAGCGTCGCGTCCACCCGGATCGTCCCGTCCTGCGGGTTGACGGTCGCGCACACGATGCCGCACTGACCCCGGTCGACCCTGCGGGCCAGCGCGGGGGAGCGCTGTGTGAGCCCCAGTCCCGTTTCGACGATGTGCGCGGAGGCGACCGAGTCCACCGAATCGGCTGCTGTCATCGAAGGGCTCCTGTCGGGTGAAGGGTTCCGGCGGACAGTGCGTGTGTGTAGAGCCGCGGTGATGCCCGCAGGCTCGCCACGGCACTCAGCACCATCACTGCGGCCGCGATCACGGCCCACACCGTCGCCGGCGATGCGGTCGCGGCCGGCAGCGCCGGGGCCAGGTATCGGTGGAGGATGCCGACCACCGCGAGGTAGGCGATCGCGGCGGGCACCATCACCGAGATGGCGCCGAGGACGCCGCCCGCTGTGGGCTGCCGGCGCAGCCACCCCCACAGTGCGGTCGAGCCGGTGGCCCAGGCGAACACGAGCAGGGCGACGTCTGCGGCGTGGCCTTCCTGCCAGGCCGGCGCCAGCGCGACGCCGAGGGCGAGGGTGGCCGGTGGCAGCAGTGCCGCGGCGGCGGCGACAATCCACAGATGCATGCGGGAGAGAGCGCGGGGTGGTGCGAGCACATGGCGGCGGTGCCGCGCGATCGCCGATCCCGACGACAGGAACATCGTCGCCTTGTAGAAGCCATGTCCGATCAGGTGGATCACCGCGGCAGCCCACAATCCCAGCCCGCAGGTGAGCATCATGAAGCCCATCTGCGCCATCGTCGAATAGGCCAGCGCCCCTTTGATGTCGGGGCGAACGAGCATCAGCACCGCGCCGTAGGCCATCGACGCCACTCCGGCGGCGATGACGATGCCTGACGCCAGCGGAGTGCCGAGCACACTCAGCTTCACCAAGAGCACGCCACCGCCGTTGACGACACCCGCGTGCAGTAGCGCCGACACCGGCGTGGGTGCGGCCAGAGTGGCGGGCAGCCAGCGATGGAAGGGGATCTGGGCCGAGCGGGAGAGCGCGGCGACGACGATGAGGACTGCGATCAACGGTTGCGTTGTCTCGCGGCCGAATTCGTGCAGCGTCACCGCGATCCACAGCGCGCCATCGCCGATGGCGAACGCCAATGCCGTGCGCCGTACGCCGTCGCGGGCCATGGGCAGCTCGCGATAGGTGGACAGCAGGAGGCACAACGCCATGCCGGCTGCGGTCCAGCCGATTGCGAGGCCGACGAGCGTGGTAGCGGTCGCCATGGCCGCGGCTGCCGACGTGAGAAGCAGTGCGCCACTGCTGAACCAGGCGGCTCGATCATCGCCGGCGAGATAGCGCCCGGCGAAACCCTGTGCGATGGAGGACACTCCGAAGATCAGCACGAGCAGCGCCGCCGCGAGGTGGTCGTGTGCCACCGGCGAGTTGACGACTGCGATCAGCAGTCCGGCCGTCGCAGTGGCGGTTCCGAGGCGGCCGACGAAGCGCGGGGCTCGTCGTCCGATGATCGCGGACACCAGACCGACGAGTGCGGGGGCGACGATCAGCGTCGGCAGGACCGGAGTCGCGAAAGCGCTCGACGTGCGAAGTGAATTACGCGTATTACGTCTCGTGTTTCAAAATTCGTAAAACGAGACGTGAACCAAATCCCGAACCGGACTGTGCGCATCACTTAAGCTGTCGCCGATGCCCGCCTCACGCAAAAGCCCTGGCAAAACGGCACCGCGCCCGGCGGCAGCCCCTCCGGCAGCCGATGTGTCGTCCACGTCGCGGACGTGGACGTTCCTGACCAACCACGGACATGTGCTGCTGTGCCTCGCGCAGGGGCGATCGCTGACAGCGCGCGAGTTGAGTGTGCTGATCGGGATCACCGAACGATCTGTCCAGACGATCCTTGCCGACCTCATCGCCGACGGATACGTCGACAAGTCGAAAGTCGGCCGCCGCAACAGCTACACGGTCAACCGCGACGGGCGGATGCGACATCCGGTGGAGTCCGCGCACACCGTCGGAGAGTTGATCGACGCTCTGACATGACCCACAGCAGCTGGTAGCGGTGCTTCCCGACCTGCGTCTCATAGACGACGGTGTCGGTGCTTTGGGCCACGATTCGTGACAGACATCCTTCGCGGCAGCAAGGCACTTTCCGCCGGTGTGCTGACGCGGCGTGTTCTTCAGAGCGGATACCGCGGGCTCTTCCCTACCGATCGAGATGATCCGTCGCTTCCCCCGAGGTGCAGGCGCTTGCCGACCGCTATCCGTCAGCGCGGGTGCGGCTGATTCTGCGCAAGCGCTGGCCCATGGTGCCCCGGACAGGTGTGCGTGTCGGATCGGCGGCCCGGGGTGACGTCGACCTCGGCTCCGAAGATCTCAAGATCGGCATCGACGTCGAAGACCGGTGAGGTACTCGGCCGTGTTGGTCTGGCCTTGGAGCGGCAAAGCTATCGGTGTTGACGCAACAGACAGGCCCGACCGGTCGTACCGGTCGGGCCCGTCGAGAGTCTGCTTACTGGTTGGCTTCCTGGCGCTTCTCGGCGGCCTTGGCGCCCGCGCGGGCCGACTCGGCCTCGGCTTCCTTCTCCGCGACCTCACGCTGCGCTTCGGCCTTGTCCTGCTGCGCTTTGCCTTCTTCCACCATGTCGTCACGTCCGGCGACGGTGCCGACAGTCTCCTTGGCCTTGCCCTTCACGTCCTCGACGACGCCTTTGATGCCCTCTGCGGGGCCGCTGTTCTTGTCAGTCATGATGACCTTTCGGCTGGGGTTGTCGTCCTCTTATTCCGACTTGTGGTCGGTCGGTCTGGGCTTCCCCGCACCTCGCGAGCTAAACGGGTGACGCGCGTCTCATCGCGGATACACAGAATTGCGCGCTGACGCAAGGCTTTTCGGCCCCGAGTTTGCAGATTTGGGGGCCGGGGTATGGGTTGCGCACCATGTCATCAACAGTTAACCGGCGGCACGCACACACAGATTCGGCGCTCGTCGCGACAGGCCGGAGCACCCGTGGGTAGCGGCGACGCGCCCTGGGGTAGTCTCTCGGGGAAGTTTTCGGGAGGTCAGATGGCGCAGGGCGCGAGCCACGTCAACGGGAAGCGGCACAGCGCTCAGTCCGTGGAGTTGCGAGTCGCGGCGACGCTGGAGAATCTGGCCGTGCTGCGCACGCTGGTCGCGGCGATCGGCACCTTCGAGGATCTCGACTTCGACGCCGTCGCTGACCTGCGGCTCGCCGTGGACGAGGCCTGCACCCGGCTGATCCGGTCCGCCGTCCCGGACTCGACGTTGCTGCTCATCGTGGACCCGCAGTCTGAAGCGCTGGTCGTCCACGCGTCGACCACCTGCGACAGCCCAGACATTCTCGCTCCCGGGAGCTTCAGCTGGCACGTTCTGAGTTCCCTGACCGACGAGGTGACCACGTTCTCCGATGGTCAGTCGCCGGAAGGCCAGGTATTCGGTATCTCGATGACGACAAGGCGAGCGAGTTCGTTGCAGTGACCCGGTCGTCCTCCCAGGGTTCGTCCTCGCGATCGAGCTCTGAATATGCGGACGTGGTCGCCATGTTCCGGAAGCTGGAAGGCCTCGAGGAGGGGTCGGCGGCGTTCCAGCGTCAGCGCGACGCCATCGTCGAACGCTGCCTGCCGCTGGCCGATCACATCGCCCGCCGGTTCGACGGACGCGGGGAGCCCCGCGACGACCTGGTCCAGGTCGCCAGGGTCGGCCTGGTCAACGCGGTGATCCGCTTCGACGTCAACGCAGGGTCCGACTTCGTGTCCTTTGCGGTACCCACCATCATGGGTGAGGTTCGCCGGCATTTCCGAGACAACAGCTGGTCGGTCAAGGTGCCTCGCCGGCTCAAGGAGCTGCACCTGCGGCTCGGCGCCGCTACGGCGGACCTGTCGCAGCGTCTGGGCCGCGCGCCGACGGCTACCGAGCTGGCCGCTGAACTCGAGATGGATCGCGACGAGGTCATCGAGGGCCTGGTGGCGGGCAGCTCGTACAACACGCTGTCCATCGACAGTGGCGGCAGCGGCAGCAACGAGGACGCCCCGGCGATCGCCGACACCCTCGGTGATTTCGACATGACTCTCGACCAGATCGAGAACCGCGAGGCGTTGCGTCCGCTGCTCGAGGCCCTGCCGGAGCGGGAACGCACGGTCCTGGTGCTGCGGTTCTTCGAGTCGATGACCCAGACGCAGATCGCCGAGCGGGTGGGCATCTCGCAGATGCACGTGTCCCGGCTGCTGGCGAAGTCGCTAACGCGGCTGCGAGACCAGCTTCAGTAGTCGCGGGGGATCGCTGTGCACGGTGGTCAGCGCGGTGGCGACGTCGACGCAGATCGGCAGCGTGGAGTCCGGGTCGCACAGCCGTAGCAGCCGATCGACGGCGAGGCTCGGGATGAGCGCCCACCGGATGTTCTCGCCGGCGCATTGCACGTTGAGCGTGTGCAGCGCCGAGAAGCCGGCTGTGGCGAAGAAGCTCAATCCGCTCAGGTCGATCACCAGCCATTGGGTCTGCTTCGCGTCCCTCAGGGCGTACGCGACGAACGCGTTGCCGTTCGCTGCGTCGAGTTCGCCCTGGGCGGAAACGATGGCGGTCGCCGGCTGCGGTCGGCGGGTCTGGAAGAACGCGGAGTGACACACGTGTGTCTCCGTGCCTTCCGGCGGTGTAACGGGGGCTTCAGCCACTCTTGGCTCCATCAGTCGAAAGGATTTCGTGATGTGGTCGCGCCAAGGGGGCTGAACTAAAGAAGCCTGCGCGGGAATTACAGACCCGCGTGACGATGACGTTTCCTCAAGTGGGCTGGTTCATCAACCCGTTGATCTGACCATACGCGTACGCAGTGATCTTGGACAATGAGTTTGGTCAGTTGTTCACAAATGTCAACCATTTAGATGTCAAAATTGCCACACCGTGGGGAGGGCTGTCGCGAAAGTGTCTGTCGCTCAACGGTATTCAGATGTAGGTATCGTCCTGGCGGCGGGTGCCGGCACCCGCTTCGGCATGCCCAAGGTGCTTGCTGACACCGGCCGATGGTTGGTCTCGGCGGTGACTGCTCTCCATGACGGCGGGTGCCGCGACGTGGTCGTGGTGTTGGGTGCCGCCGTCGACGGCGTTGCGATCCCACATCCAGCGCGGGCCGTCGTCGCGCGCGACTGGGCCGACGGACTCAGCGCATCGGTGCGCGCAGGGGTGCTCGCGCTGGGCGATGAGGCTGACCGCGCAGTCTTCCTGCCGGTCGACACTCCCGACGTGAATGCCGCGGCTGTCAGGCGGGTGCTCGACGCCGCGCGCGGCACCGGGCTGGCGCGCGCGAGCTACAACGGCAGACCGGGGCATCCGGTGGTGATCGCCCGCAGGCACTGGGCGGCGCTGCTCGACACGCTGGCCGGAGACGACGGTGCCGGGCCGTTCCTGCACACGCGGGAGGATGTCGCGGCGGTCGACTGCGCCGATCTCTGTTCGGGCGCCGACATCGACACCCGGTGATGTCCACCGATCGGGGGACATGACGATCCTCCGGCATAAGGCCTGATCACCGGACAGACCTCGGGCGCGCGGCGGGCGAGAGTTGAGTCATCACTCAACGAAGGAGCTCACCATGAATCGCTTCACCCGCATCCTCGCCCTGCCCCTGCTCTCGGCCGGAATCATCGGCGGCGCCGCGCTCGGGCTGGCCGGCACGGCCAGCGCCACGATGAGCGTCAACGACGACGGCAGCATGGTCGCGACTCCCGACACCGTCGCGCAGCCGTGGGTCGGTTGGCCGCGAGTCGGCTATGGCTACTATTACTGGCCGCAGCAGAGCTTCTCGACGCCCAGCTGGTCGATCCAGCAGAGCCACTGACGTCCCCTGCGCGAGCAGACGCGAACTCGCGCGTTTCGAGCCCGATTCTCCCGAGTTCGCGTCTGCTCGCGGGAAAGCCTGATGGTAAACGGATTTGCTGTAGGGTTTACGTACTTATTGACGAGTGGGTCATTCGTCGTGTCCACTATTCCCACTGTACTTTGCTGATCGATCAGGGGCGCCAGACAAATTCTGACGAATCATGCTGACAAGTCGACTATTAAGTCCGCTCTACAAAATCTGTATGCGAACTAACAGTTTGCTGTACTGTGCGGTGAACATCGGGACGAGGGGGGTTTGTCGGTGAGTGCTGTCAGTGCCAGCATCCGGCTGGGTTTGGCGTCGGCGGGGCTGGGTGCGGGCCTGCTGGGGTTCGCGTTGCTGGGACCCGAGATCGGGTCAGCGGCGGCCGACTCGAGCGAGACGTCGGTGTCGACCTCGGCCAGTGATTCGGCGGGACCGTCGGCGAAGGCCGATCGCCGGGAGCGGATCGCCGAACGCAGGAGTGCGGCGCAGCGTGCTCGTGACGAGCAGGCCGGCGACGATGCCGATTCGCCGCGAGACGACCGGGAAGACCGCCGCGCTCGCAGAGCACAAGCTCAGCAGGAGCGGGCGGAGCGAGCGGCGAAGAAGATCGACGAGATGACGGCCGAGGCGCAGGCCCGGATCGAGGCGCGCCCCGTCAGTGACGCCAAGAAGGAGAGACTGGAGGAGCGCCTGGCGACAGTACGCCGGACGTTCTTCAACCAGGCGCCGACGGTCGCGCCGGTGCAGGTCACCGGCGTCGTCCGCGGGCCGGTGACGGGGACGGTCGGCGGAGTCGATCCCGACGGCGACCGGATCGTCTACCGCCTGGCAGAGCGGCCGAAATCCGGAGAGGTCACGCTCAACCGAGACGGGACGTACACCTATACGCCGGGCGAAGGCTTCACCGGTGTGGACACCTTCACTGTCACCGCTGTCGACATCGGACCGAACATCAACCTGCTGAACTGGTTCCGCCCCGGCGCGACAGCAGCCGACATGCTCATCAACCACGGCGCCATCACGTTCGACTTCCGCTACGAGGTGGGCGCCGAGAATTGGACGCCGGATCGTCAGGCGGCGCTCAACCGAGTCGCCGAGAACATCACTGAGTACCTGAGGGTCCTCAAGCCGGTGACGATCGCATACCGCGTCGAGGGCGCCAACGAGCCCCTCGCGACATGGCTTGCCGGCGCTGACAGTGACCTGATCAGTGAGGACCCCGGGTTCTGGCGGACGGTGGTACAGAACAAGGTGATCTCCGGTGTCGACTCCAACGGCGACGCCGTCGACGGCGTCATCGAGTGGAACTTCGCATTCCCGACCGCGATCGGCGACGTCGTCACGGGCAAGGATTACGACTTCACCAGCATCGTGATGCACGAGCTGATGCATTCCTTCGGGTTCCTCTCCGTGGCGGGGCCCCCGGGAACCAATGGCGATCGCCGCAACTGGTCGGTGTGGGACAGCTTCCTGGTGTCGGCCGACGGTACGAAGCTCGTATCAGCCGACTACCGCTGGCCTGAGAGTTCCGATCGCTATCTGCTCGGCGCCGACGGCGGCCTGAATCTCGCCGGTCCGAATGCGCTGGCGGCTTACGGCAAGCCGGTGCCGGTGTATTCACCGTCGAAGTGGGCGGACGGAAGCTCGGGCTCGCACCTGGACACCGACACGTTCACCGGCGACGACTACCAGCTGATGAACCACCGCATCAAGGCTCAGGGCGCCCTCGGCGTGCGTGAGCTCAGCCCGATCGAGATCGGGATCCTGCGCGATCTCGGCTACATCGTCGTGCCACCGCTGACTGCTGTGTCGGCGTGGGCGTAAGTGAACAAGGGGGGATATGTCATGGGCGTGAGGTGTGGGCAGTTCGCGGTGCGGCGCTGGCTGACGCTGGGTGCAGCGTCGGCGGGGATGGGCGCGGCGCTGTGGGGTCTGTCGTTGACCGGCCCGCAGGTCGGGGTGGCGTCGGCGGATAGCGAGACGTCGGTGTCCGCGCCGGCGGGTGAGACAGCCGGCCCGTCGGCGAAGGCCGATCGCCGCGAACGGATCGCCGAGCGCAGGAATGCTGCGCAGCACGCACGCGAGGAGCGGACTGTCCGCCGAGCCGATGCTGACGAGCCTGCCGAGAATCCGAGGAAGGCTCGGCAGGAGCGGGCTGCCGCGGTGATCAATCAGATGACCGCGAAGACGCTCGAACGCATCGCCGACCGGCCGATCAGCGACGAGCGCAAAGAGCAGCTGGAAGAACGGCTCGCCAACACGCGTCGGACGTTCTTCAATCAGGCGCCGACGGTCAACCCCGTCCAGGTCACCGGCGTGCTGGACGGGCCGATCAGTGGCACGGTCGGCGCGGAGGACCCCGACGGCGACCGGTTGCGGTACCGGCTGGTCAAAGGTCCGTCGACGGGGTCGGTGACCGTCAACAAGGACGGGTCCTACACCTACACCCCGGATGACGGATTCACCGGCGTGGACACCTTCGTCGTCGCGGCCAGGGACCTCGGTCTGCATGTCAACCTGCTGAACTGGTTCCGCCCGGCCGCCACCCGCGCCGAATCGATCATCAATCACCGGGCCATCACGTATGACTTCACCTGGGTCGGCGACGAATGGACGGCGGACCGCAAGGCAGCGTTCCAGCGGGCAGCAGACTACATCGCGGGCTTCTTCGTCGTGAGGACGCCGATCGTGCTCTCCTACGAGCTCACCGCGATCAACGATCCTGACTACCTCGTGAACGCCGATACTCTGGCGGCCTTCACCGAGCCTCCCGGTCTCCTGCAGACCTCCATCCAGCATGAGGTGCTCACCGGCGTCGACGTGGAGAACGGTGCCATCCAGGCTTTCCTGAACTGGAACTTCGCGTGGGAATGGGCGACGGGTGACGTCGTTGCGGACGACGAGTACGACTTCCAGAACACCGCGCGCCACGAGCTCCTCCACTCGTTCGGCATGTACTCGCTGGCCAGTTCCGATTTGGGCTACTGGTCCGTCTACGACAGCTTCCTGACCACCGCGGACGGGACCTCGCTGTTTGGCCCGGATGGCAAGCTCCGCCCCGACGCACAGGACTACATCGACGGACTCAACGGTGGCGCCTACTTCGGCGGTGCGCATGCCGTCGCCGCCTACGGCGGTAAGCCGATCCCGCTCTCGAAGTCGGGGTCGCCGTCTCACCTGGACCGGTTCGTGTTCTCCGGTGACGACTTCAAGTTGATGAACGACAAGAGCCCCGGGCCGGGGTGGCACGACGTGCGGTACATCAGCCCGATCGAGTACGGCATCTTGCAGGATCTCGGCTTCACGATGCGGCCTGCGCCGATCAGCTGAGCATCGCCTCGGCGAAGCGGGCCACGGCGTCGGCCCCGGTCTGAGCTGCCTGCTCGTGGCCGGGGCGGGCGCGGGTGGAGACGGCGCGGGTCTGCGGATCGAGGGTCACTTCGGCGAGCAGCTCGCCCGTCGTGGGCTCGCAGACCGCCCAGGTGAAGAGGATCTCTGACGCCCAGTGGGCGAGGGCGTGATCGACGTAGTCCGCCCGGTGTTCGCCGAGATCAGCGAGCGCTGGCCGGTCGTCGACACGGTCGTCGGCCCGTAGCGCACGGAGGTACCACGCGCCGGCATTGATCTCGACGGGCTCCATGCGCTCAGTGCGCCGAGTGCACGGTTTCTGACGGAAATCGGCGCGAATCCATCAGAAACCGTACGTTCGGCGTCAGGTCACTCGCTCTTGAGCTCGCAGAGGACGGTGCCCTGGGTGATCGCGGCGCCCGCCTCGACGGACAGGCCGGTGACCACGCCGTCCTTGTGGGCGGTCACGGGGTTCTCCATCTTCATGGCCTCCAGCACAGCGATCAGCTCGCCAGCGGCCACGGTCTGGCCCTCCTCGACTGCGACCTTGACCACGGTGCCCTGCATCGGTGCGGTCACCGAGTCGCCCGACGCGGCCGCTCCGCCGCCACCGCCACGCTTGCGTGGCTTCGGCTTCTTGCGGATGGCACCCGACGGCGATCCGCCGCCGTTGCCGAGCGCCAGATCGCCGGGCAGCGACACCTCGAGGCGACGGCCGCCGACCTCGACGACGACGGTCTGCCGGGGCAGCGTGTCCTCTTCGGAGACCGGGTCGCCACCGGTGAACGGCTCGACGGTGTTGTTCCACTCGGTCTCGATCCAGCGGGTGTGCACATCGAACTTGGTGCCGTCACCGATGAACGCGGGATCGGAGACCACGGCGCGGTGGAAGGGGATGACGGTCGCGAGGCCTTCGACATGGAACTCGGCCAGGGCCCGGCGAGAGCGCTCGAGGGCCTCCTCGCGGGTGGCGCCGGTGACGATCAGCTTGGACAGCATCGAGTCGAATTGGCCGCCGATCACC
The DNA here is from genome assembly GCF_055419625.1 of Mycobacterium sp. IDUB_1. Classification (NCBI taxonomy): domain Bacteria; kingdom Bacillati; phylum Actinomycetota; class Actinomycetes; order Mycobacteriales; family Mycobacteriaceae; genus Mycobacterium; species Mycobacterium sp. IDUB_1. The sequence goes on from NZ_JBVAYA010000001.1 coordinate 2,133,827, forward strand.
GAGCCCGCCTCGACGCCCGAGTCCAGGCGCACGCCGGGGCCGGTGGGGATGTCGTAGCGGGTGACGGGGCCCGGGGCAGGCAGGAAGCCGCGGCCGGCGTCCTCGCCGTTGATCCGGAACTCGAACGAGTGCCCACGCGGCGTCGGGTCCTCGGTGATGTCGAGGGCTTCGCCGTTGGCGATCTTGAACTGCTGACGCACCAGGTCCAGACCGGAGGTCTCCTCGGTGACCGGGTGTTCCACCTGCAGGCGGGTGTTGACCTCGAGGAAGGAGATCAGGCCGTCCTGGCCGACGAGGTACTCGACCGTGCCGGCGCCGTAGTAGCCGGCTTCCTTGCAGATGCGCTTGGCCGACTCGTGGATCTCCTTGCGCTGCGCGTCGGTCAGGAACGGCGCGGGCGCCTCTTCGACGAGCTTCTGGAAGCGGCGCTGCAGCGAGCAGTCACGGGTGCCTGCGACGACGACGTTGCCGTGCTGATCGGCGATGACCTGGGCCTCGACGTGGCGGGGCTTGTCGAGGTAGCGCTCGACGAAGCACTCGCCGCGGCCGAACGCCGCGACGGCCTCACGGGTGGCCGAGTCGAACAGCTCGGGGATCTCCTCGAGGGTCCGCGCCACCTTCATACCGCGGCCGCCGCCACCGAATGCCGCCTTGATGGCGATGGGCAGGCCGTGCTCGTTGGCGAAGGCCAGGATCTCGTCGGCGTCCTTGACCGGGTCCGGCGTGCCGGGCACCAGCGGCGCCTCGGCGCGGGCGGCGATGTGGCGGGCGGTGACCTTGTCGCCGAGATCGCGGATCGACTGCGGGCTGGGTCCGATCCAGATCAGCCCGGCGTCGAGGACGGCTTGGGCGAAGTCGGCGTTCTCGGAGAGGAAGCCGTAGCCGGGGTGCACGGCGTTGGCGCCGGACTTGGCGGCGGCGTCGAGCAGCTTCTCGAACACCAGGTAGGACTCCGCGGAGGTCTGCCCGCCGAGCGCGAATGCTTCGTCAGCCAACCGCACGTGCGGGGCGTCGGCGTCGGGCTCGGCGTACACCGCCACGCTCTCGAGTCCGGCGTCCTTGCATGCTCGGATCACCCGGACGGCGATCTCTCCGCGGTTGGCGACGAGCACCTTGGAGATCCTTGAGCTGGCGTGAGTGGCCACTGCGCCTCCTGATGGCATGTCATTTCTAAGAGCGTCTTAAAGAATGTATCTCGGGGGAGTTTAAGCGGCCGTGCTCGACCCACTCCACGCCGGTATCGGTTACTCCGGAGTAGGTTCTGTCAGCGCCTGGATTGGCTGTCGGTGGCGTGGTGGTAGACGCGGTTACCACCGGCACGCTTGGCCTGGTACATCGCCACGTCGGCCTGCGCGGTGAGCCGCCGCAGGGTGTCGACGATGTTGGCGCCGTCGATGCCGACGATGAGTGTGGTGGCCGTACCGACGCTGGCCGTCAGCGAGTGCTCTCCCGTGGTGACGGCATGGCGGGCCCGCTCGGCGATGGCGGGGATCTGCGTGGCGGCGATGATGTCGGCGACGAGAAACTCTTCACCACCGACGCGGCCGATGGCCGCCGATGCCGGCATGCCGGCGGTGAGCGCGCGGCCGATCGAGACCAGCGCGTCATCGCCGGCGCTGTGCCCCTTGGCGTCGTTGAGCGCCTTGAAACGATCGAGGTCGATCATCACCAGGACGAGGTGGGTGCCGCCGTGCTGACCGTCGAGGACCGCTCTGACGACTTCGCGTTCGAAAGAGCGGCGGTTGAGCAGGCCGGTCAGCGGGTCGCGGTCGGATTGGATGAGATCGATTCCGAGTGCGTGGACGGCGATTTGAAAGACCAGTGGTGCCACGGCATTGAGTTGCAGAACGAGGACGATCATCGACGCGGCCAGGACCGATTGCCCGTCGCGGATCAGTTCGACAGAGTGGATGCCCGCTACGGTCAGCGCGATGGCGAGGTTGACGGTGAGCAGCCGGCTGGAATGGAAGAACGCGAAGTAGATGCCCGGCAGCGCCAGCGCGGTGCATCCGACGAGGCCGATGCTCGGGTTGCCGGCGATCCAGGTCGATGCGGCGACGCTGGCCGAGAAGCTCAGGCCGTAGGCGACCGACTGGTTACGGGTGGGCCAGCGTGTCAGCCACAGCACCAGCCAGCCGAGATGCAGGGCCGCGACGACGAGGCTGACGGCGAGGAAGATGCGGCCGTGCACTTCGCCGGGGTCGTAGAGGGCGTTGAGCGGGAACAGAAGCGCCGCGGCGGAGATCATCGCCATCCCGATCCGGACAGGACGGTCGAACCGGCGCGCGTGCAGATAGCCCGACAGCCAGTCGTACTGATCGGGTAGTGCCCACCAGTGCTTGACCGCGTTCACGAAAGCCGCTCCGTCACTCAGCGTCGACGACGTGCACGCGCACCCCGGCGGCGGCGATGCGATCGAGTTGCTCGCGATCAGCGGTGGAGTCGGTGACGAGGTGGTGGATCTGCGCCGGCGCCACCATCTTGGCCAGGGTCACGTTGCCTATCTTCGATCCGTCGACGGCGACCACGACGCGCTGGGCGTTGGATGCCATCGCGATCGCCGTGCGGGCCTCGGCCTCGTCATAGGTGGTGGCGCCGATCTCAGCGGACATGCCGTCGGCGCCCAGCACCGCTGTACCGACGGTGATCACCTGAAACGCGTGCTCGGACATGGGGCCGACTGCCTCCAGCGAGTTGGAACGCACCAGGCCCCCGGTCGCGATCACCTTCATGTGTGCGTCGACGGCGCAGTCGGCCGCGATGGTGAGCGAGTTCGTGACAACGGTGATGTGGGGGCGCCCTTTGAGCGCGCGGGCGACCTCGCCGCACGTGACGCCGCCGGTGAGCGCGACGGCCTGCGGGCCGGGCGGGACGAGGGCGGCGGCGTGCTGGGCGATGCGGCGCTTGATCGCGACCATGCGGTGGTCGCGCAGGCGCACCGGGATCTCACTGCCGCTGGGGTCGAGGGCCCTGGCGCCACCATGTGTGCGCACCAGCAGGCCCTGCTCCTCGAGCTCGGCCAGATCGCGGCGCAGCGTGGCGGGGGAGACGCGCAGCTCGGTGCACAGCACCGTCGATTCGACCTCGCCGCGGTCCCGCAGGACCGACAGCACCTCCCGCATCCGGTCGGTGCGCTTGATGGACATTCGGCACTCCTGGGTGTCGGACCGGGGCGAGCGATCAGTTTTCCTGATCGTTTGACCGGTTGGTATTGCGCGTTCTGAGCGAGCTTCTCATAGTCAAGTGATGCACCGCACACATCTGGTGAAGGAGGTCATCGCGTGACGCTGGCGTCGACCTCGGATCTCATCGCCGCGGCCATCGAAAACCGCTGCGCGATCTTGGCTTTCAACGCGATCACTCTCGAGCATGCCGAAGGGATCGCCCTGGGCGTGGAGCGTGCCGGAGCCGCCGCGCTGATCCAGATCAGCGAGAACACCGTGAGATTCCACGGCGGAGCGCTCGCGCCGATCACCGCGGCATGTGCGCAGATCGCCGCCGCGTCGGCCGCACCGATAGCCGTGCACCTCGACCACATCCAGGATTCGGCCTTGCTCGACGAGGTCGTCGCCACCGCGCCCGCCCTCGGCGTCACCTCGGTGATGATCGACGCGGCACACCGCGATGTCGACGAGAATGTAGGTCAGACAGCCGCTTTCGTCCAGCGTGCCCATGATGCCGGGCTGTACGTGGAGGCGGAGTTGGGTCAGGTGGGCGGCAAGGACGGCCGCGTCCTCGGCGCCCACGAGCCCGGTGCCCGCACCGATCCCGGCGAGGCGGCGGCGTTCGCGGCGCGCACGGGCGCGGACGCGCTGGCGGTGGCGGTGGGCAGCTCGCATGCGATGACGACCCGCGACGCCGAGCTCGACATGGCGCTGATCCGGGAGATCGCCGCCGCGGTGTCGATTCCTCTTGTGCTGCACGGCTCGTCGGGGGTGTCCGACGAGAACCTGGGTGCCGCGGTCGCTGCCGGAATCCGGAAAGTCAACGTCGGCACGGCGCTCAACATCGCTTACACGGGCGCAGTACGCACCGTCCTGGACTCCGATGCCGCACTGACGGATCCGCGCAAGTATCTGATCCCGGCGCGAGAGGCGGTGGCCGACACGGTGGCCCACCTGTGTCGCGTGGTCGCGATCGCGGGGGTGCAGGCGTGATGGCCGGGACGCAGATGCTGCGGCGGGTCGACTGGCTTGCCGACGTGGTGGCCCGGCACAAGGGTGGCGAGCCGGTCGGGGTGTATTCGGTGTGCTCGGCGCATCCCACCGTGCTGGAGGCGGCGATCGTGCAGGCGGCCGCCGACGGCGGGTTCGTGCTCATCGAGGCGACCTCGAATCAGGTCGACCAATTCGGCGGGTACACCGGCATGCGGCCCAACGACTTTCGTGACCTGGTGTTCGGGATCGCCGACGCAGAGGGTTTCGCCCGCGACCGTGTGGTGCTCGGCGGTGATCATCTCGGCCCCAACAGGTGGCAGCGGGAGAACGCCGACGTCGCCATGGGTCATGCGGAGACGCTGATCGCGGCCTACGTGGCGGCGGGCTACCGCAAGATCCACCTGGACTGCAGCATGCGCTGCGCCGACGATCCCGCCGTGCTGTCCGACGAGGTCGTCGCTGAGCGCAGTGCGCGGCTGCTGGCGATTGCCGAGGACACGGCGCGCCGCAGCGGTGTCGACGCGCCGGTGTACGTGATCGGGACCGAGGTGCCCGTTCCCGGCGGCGCACACGAGACGCTGGACCGGCTCACCCCCACGCCCGCCGATGCGGCACGGGCCACGCTGGCCGCGCACCGCAGCGCATTCGCCGCCGTCGGCCACGACGACGTGTGGCCGCGGGTGATGGCGCTGGTGGTCCAGCCTGGCGTCGAGTTCGACCACCTCCAGGTGATCGACTACGAGCACTCGGCCACCGCCGAGTTGCGGCGCGTGCTCGATGACGAGGCCCATCTCGTCTTCGAAGCCCACTCGACGGATTATCAACGCCCCCAACAGCTCCGCGAACTCGTCGACGACCATTGGGCCGTCCTAAAAGTGGGACCTGGACTGACCTTCGCGATGCGCGAGGCACTGTTCGCGCTGGCCATGATCGAGACCGAACTGCTGCCGCGGCCGGCACGCTCGAACCTCATCGAGGTGATCGAGCGGCGCATGCTCGCCGAGCCCGGGTACTGGCAGGACTATTACGAGGGCGATCCCGTCGCTCAGCGCACCGCCCGCCGCTACAGCTACAGCGACCGGCTGCGCTACTACTGGGCCGACGAGGAGGTCGACGCCGCGCGGCGGATGCTGCTGGCCAACCTCGATCGCGTCGGTATCCCACTGCCGCTGATCAGTCAGTTCCTGCCCCTGCAATACGAGCGCATTCGCGCCGGCCTGCTCGACCACGATGCGGAGGCCCTCGTGGTCGACCGCGTCCGTGACGCGCTGCGGCCCTACGCCGCCGCGTGCCGCGCCGACAACCCTGGAGGTAGCCCACGATGACCCAGACGTCTGTGCCGGATCAGAAAGATGGCGGCGCAACCATTCTCGAGATCGGTCAGCAGCCCGACGCCTGGCGGGAGGTGGCAGGCAGGTCCGACGGGCACGCCGAGGCCTTCGTGCGGGACCTGCTGGCGCGCCCCGATCTGCGGATCATCCTCACCGGGGCGGGCAGTTCCGCGTTCGCCGGCGAGATCGCCGCGCCGCTGCTGCGCCGACATCTGCGCCACCGCGTCGAGCCGATCGCCACCACGAGCATTGTCGCCAGTCCGCTCGATCACCTCGAGCCCAACACCCCCACGCTGCTGGTGTCTTTCGCGCGCAGCGGCAACAGCCCCGAGAGCCTGGCCACCACCGCACTGGCCGATCAACTGGTCGACCAGGTCTGGCATCTGGTCCTCACCTGCGATCGCGAGGGCAAGCTGGGCCGCGCGCACGCCGACCGGCCGGACTCGCTGGTGGTCTTCATGCCCGACCGCACCAACGACTCCGGTTTCGCGATGACATCGAGCCTCACCTCGATGCTGCTCACCTGCCTGCTGATGCTCGGTCCCGCTCAGCCGAACCAGGTCGAGGCGCTGGCCCGTGCCGCCGAACACGTGGCCGGCCGCCAAGACGACATCCGGGCGCTGGCGCACTCCAAGAAACAGCGCTTCGTCTATCTGGGCAGCGGGCCGCTGGAGGGTTTGGCGCGCGAATCCGCGCTCAAACTCCTGGAATTGACCGCCGGGGAGGTGGTCACGTACTTCGACTCACCGCTGGGCTTCCGGCACGGTCCGAAGTCGGTGCTCGACGAAGACACCCTCGCGGTGGTCTACGTGTCCACCGATCCCTACACCCGCCGCTACGACCTCGACATCATCGCCGAGTTGCGCAGCCAGCTCGGCGCCGACGCCGTCCGCGTGATCAGCGCCGTCCCGATCCCCCAGGAGTACGGCGACGCATTGGTGCTGCCCGGCCTCGACGATCTGCCCGACGCGCTGGTCGCGCTGCCGTATCTGGTGTTCGGGCAGTACCTGGCGCTGTTCACGTCACTCGACTACGACAAGACGCCCGACAATCCGTTCCCCTCGGGGGAAGTGAGCCGGGTCGTCCGCGGTGTCACCATCTACCCGATGGCCGGAGCCCGTTGATGGCGCGCTATCTCGGCGTCGACGGCGGCGGGTCGAAGACGGCGTTCGCGTTGATCGACGATGCCGGCCACGTGCTGGCCCGCGCCACCGCACCGACCTCGTACTATTTCAACGACGGCTTCGACGTCGTCGAACGCGTTCTCTCCCAGGGTATCACCGACATCTGCACCCAGGCCGGCATCGACACCGCCGGCATCGACGCCGCGTTCTTCGGCCTGCCCGGCTATGGCGAGGCCAGCGGTGACATCGCGGCGCTGGACTCGGTGCCTGCTGGGGTCCTCGGCCACGACCGGTACAGCTGCGACAACGACATGGTGTGCGGCTGGGCCGGCTCGCTCGGCGGCGAAGACGGCATCAACGTGATCAGCGGCACCGGCTCGATGACCTACGGGGAGCGTCGGGGTGTCGGGCATCGCGTCGGCGGCTGGGGTGAGCTCTTCGGCGACGAGGGCTCGGCGTACTGGGTGGCGACCCGCGGCCTCAACGCGTTCAGCCGGATGAGCGACGGCCGCATGCCCCGCGGCCCGCTCTACGATCTGCTCAAGGCGCGCTTGGAGATCGGGGGCGACCTCGACGTCGTCAGCCTGGTCATCGACACCTGGAAGGGCAGCCGCGGCTCGATCGCCGCGCTGGCGACCACCGTCTGCCAGGCCGCGCAGAACGGCGACACCGCAGCCGCGCAGATCCTCGACGACGCCGTCGCCGAACTCGTTGCGCTCATCGAAACCACCCGCACGCTGGTCGGTTTCACCGACGACGAGACCGTTCCGGTCTCGTACTCCGGCGGCATGTTCTCCGACGCCACGCTCCTCGCGGGGTTCACCAGCGCGCTGCGCGCCCTCCCCGTGCACTACGACCTGCGGCAGCCGCTGCTCGACCCTGCGGTCGGCGCGGCGCTGTACGCGGCCAAACACGGCGGCCACTCGTTGAGCACTGCAGCGATCGCCGAATTATCGAACACTGCAACCACATCCGAGAAGGTGACGCTGCCATGACTGGAGCCATGACCGACAACACTGCCAAGCCGGCGCGGAGCTGGATCTTCTACGCCACCTTGCTGATCCTGTTCTGGGGGGTGTGGGGCGCGTTCTCCGCCTTGCCGGCGACCTGGTACGGCTACCCCGACGAGATGATCTACTGCATCTGGGCGCTGACCATGATCATTCCCGCAGCGTTCGCGCTCAAGGGGCAGAAGTTCGACCGCCGCCCGCAGGCCACGATCTACGGTCTGCTGATCGGGCTGACCGGCGCAGGCGGACAGCTGCTGTTGTTCCAGGCGCTCACCATCGGCCCCGCGTATCTGATCTTCCCGATCGTGTCGATCTCCCCGGCGATCACCGTGGTGATGGCGATGGTGCTGCTGCGCGAACGCATTCGCGGCCTGGCGATCGTCGGCTTGATCTGCGCCCTGGCGGCCATCGTGCTGTTCAGCATCACCAGCAGCGACTCCGACGCCTCGACGGGACCGTGGCTGCTGTTGGCCGTCGTGATCTGCGTGGCGTGGGGCGTGCAGGCGTACTTCATGCGCAAGACCGCGACGCTCGGTGTCAACGAGGCCACCACGTTCGGCTGGATGGCCATCAGCGGACTCGCGCTGATCCCCGTCGCGATCATCTCGATGGGTGGCTTGCCGCTCGACTTCGGTTGGAAAGCACCGTTGTTGACGGCCGGGACCCAGCTGCTCAACGCGGTCGGCGCGCTGTTCCTGGTGATGGCGCTGGCCCGCGGCAAGGCCTCGATCGTCGCGCCGACCACCAACGCACTCGCGCCCGCGCTGACCATCGTGGTGTCGCTGATCGCCTACCAGACGCTGCCCAGCCCGTACGGCGCCATCGGCATCGTGCTGGCACTCGTCGGCTCGACGCTGATGGTCTACGCCGACGAGAAGCGCGGCGAGGAGCCGACCGCGGCCGTGCTGGAACCCACCACGAAAGGCACCCGTCAGTGAAACCGACGATCGCGATCATCGGCGCCGGCAGCGTCGAGTTCACCCGCGAACTCCTCGGCGACATCCTGTCGTTCCCCGAACTCGGTTCGGTGCGCGTCGTGTTGCACGACATCGACGACGAACGGTTGGAGACCGCCGAGGCGATCACCCGGGCCACCGCCCGCGCGGCCGGTGCCCAACCGGCGGTGGTGTCCACGACGGATCGCCGCCGCGCACTCGACGGTGCCGACTACGTCATCAACACCATCGCGGTCGGTGGGCACGAGGCGACGGTGCGCGACTTCGAGATCCCGGCGAAGTACGGCCTGAACCAGACGATCGCCGACACCATCGGCGTCGGAGGTATCTTCCGCGGGCTTCGTACGTTCCCGGTGCTCGCCGGCATCGCCGCCGACATGGCCGAGATGTGCCCGGACGCATGGCTGCTCAACTACACCAACCCCATGGCGATGAACGTGACCTACCTGCACCGGGTCGCGCCGAACCTGAAGGTGCTGGGGCTCTGCCATTCGGTCTACTGGACGATGGTCGGCCTGTGCGAGCTCATCGACGTGCCCTACGACGAGGTGTCCTACTGGTCGGCCGGGGTGAACCACCAGGCGTGGGTGCTGCGCTGGGAGCGAGGCGGCCAGAACCTCTACCCGCTGCTCGACGAACGCATCGCCGCCGACCCGGAGCTCCAGCGCCGCGTGCGGGTCGACATGTACCGCCGACTCGGCTATTACCCCACCGAGACCAGCGAGCACAGCAGCGAATACGTGCCGTGGTACCTGCATGACCCCGACGAGATCCAGCGGTTGCGGATCAACATCGGCGAGTACGTGTCGATCAGCGAGGCCAACATCGCCGAATACCGCCGCGTGCGCGCGGAATTGGCCGACACCGACACCCTGCCGATCGACACCGGTTCCACCGAGTACGCCCCGCAGGTCATCCACTCGCTGGAAACCGGTACGCCGCGGGTGATCTCGGCCAACATCGCCAACGCCGGCCTCATCACCAACCTGCCCGACGGGCTGGCCGTCGAGGTCCCAACGCTGCTCGACTCGCTCGGCGCACACCCGATGGCGGTCGGCGATCTGCCCCCGCAGTGCGCCGCGCTCAACCGGGGCTTCCTCGGCCCCGTCGACCTGACCGTGCGCGCCGCCGTCGAAGGCGACCCTCGGCTGGTGCGCGCCGCAGCGATGGTCGACCCGAACACCGCCGCGTCGCTGAGCGTCGATCAGATCGCCGATCTGTGTGACGAACTGACCGCTGCGCATTCAGATCTGCTGCCCGAATCGTTGCGAACCCACCACTAAGGAGTGTCCACCGTGATCAGACGCCGCCTCTGCATTGCACTGCTCGCCGTCATCGCGCTCGTCCTCGCCGGGTGCGGGGGCGGGGGTCCGTCGTCGTCGGGACCCACCGAGATCGCGGTGTGGCATGGCTACCAGGACACCGAGGGGGAGGTGTTCAAAGGCCTGATCGCGCAGTACAACAAGGACCATCCCGACGTGAAGGTCAACGAGCTGTACTCCAGCAACGATCTGGTGCTGCAGAAGGTGCTGACCGCGGTCCGCGGCGGCAGTGCGCCCGACGTGGCGTACATGTTCGGCTCGTGGTCGCCCAACATCGCGCAGATCCCGCAGGTGGTCGACATGGCCGAGGAGGTGAAGAAGCCCGACTGGCAGTGGGACGACTTCTATCCCGCCGAGCGCGACGCCGCCACCGTCGGCGAGAAAGTCGTCGGGGTGCCGGCGCTGGTCGACAACCTCGCGATCGTCTACAACAAGAAGCTGTTCGCCGATGCGGGCGTCGCGCCGCCCAGCCCGGACTGGACGTGGGACGACTTCCGCGCCGCCGCAGCCAAACTCACCGATCCCAGCAAGGGGCAGTACGGCTGGTTGATCCCGGCCGACGGCAGCGAGGACACCGTCTGGCACTACATCCCGATGCTGTGGGAGGCAGGCGGCGACATCCTGTCGCCGGACAACGAGAAGGCGGCGTTCAACTCCGAGGCGGGCGTCAAGGCGCTGACCGTGCTGCAGCAGATGGCCGTGAACGACAAATCGCTGTATCTGGACACCACCAACGAGAACGGTCCGAAACTGATGAACAGCGGCAAGGTCGCGATGCTCGTCACCGGTCCGTGGGATCTGAGCCAGCTCAGCGACATCGACTACGGCGTGCAGGTGATGCCGACGTTCGCCGGATCGTCGGGTGGTCACCAGACCATCGCCGGGCCGGACAACTGGGTGGTGTTCGACAACGGTAACAAGAAGAAGCAGGCGGCCGTCGACTTCGTGAAGTGGCTGTCGGCGCCCGAGCAGGTGAAGGCGTTCTCGCTGGGCACCGGCGATCTGCCGATCCGGCAGTCGGTCGGCAAAGACCAGCAGGTCCTCGACAAGCTCAATGAAAACGTGCCGGGCACAGGCGTGTTCGTGGAGAATCTCAACAACGTGAAGAAGGTCCGGCCCACCGTCGAGCAGTACCCCGACGTCTCCGACGCACTGGGGCAGGCGATCGTCGCGGTGATGCTTGGCAAGCAGCAGCCTGCCGACGCACTGAACGCGGCCGCGCAGGCTGCGGACGCGAAGCTGGCCGAGAAGTAGCTGGAGATGGTGACCACTGACCCCAGGTCCGGTGCGGCGGTGGCGGCACCGCCCGCACCGCCGCCGGCCCGGCCTCGGCGCCGGTGGCGTCTGGGGGGCACCGACGGGCTGACCGGGTGGGCGCTGGTCACGCCGGCGATGGTGCTGATCGGGATCTTCGGGCTGCTGCCGGTGCTGATGTCGCTGCAGCTGTCGTTCCAGAAATCCGATCTGTTGACGCCGGAGACGCCGTGGGTGGGTTTCGACAACTACCGCAAGATGGCCGACGACCCGGTGTTCCTCGACGCGATCAAGCACACGATCATCTACACGGCGCTGTTCGTGCCAGGCACCATGATCGTCGGGCTGCTGGTCGCCGCCGCGCTGAACCGCTCGGTGCGGTTCATCTCGGTGTACCGGACCGCGGCCTACATCACGATGGCGGTGTCGACGATCTCGCAGGGCATCATCTTCCTGTGGCTCACCGACCGTGACTACGGGTTGGTCAACGCCGCGCTCAACGCGGCCGGGGTGCCGTCGCAGCCGTTCCTGGCGTCGCCGTCGCAGGCGATCTACGTGATCGTCGCGATGACGATCTGGGGCTGGACCGGCTTCTCGGTGATCGTCTATCTGGCTGCGCTGCAGGGTGTTCCGCCGGAGCTGCACGAGGCGGCCGCGATCGACGGCGCCAATGCGTTCACCCGGTTCCGCACCATCACGGTGCCGCTGCTGGGTCCGGCCAATTTGTTCCTGCTGGTGTGGCTGACCATCAACGCGCTGCAGTTGTTCGACGAGGTGTACGCCACCACCCGCGGCGGGCCGCTCCGCGCGACCACGGTGATCGTCTACTACCTGTGGGACCAGGCGTTCGTGCATTTCGACGCCGGCTACGCCGCGGCGATGGCCTACGTGCTGTTCGTCGTCATCCTGATCGTCACGGCCGTGCAGTTCCGGCTGGCTCGCAGATTCGCGCACCACCCGTGACGGCCACAGTGCCATCGACGAGGACCTCCTCGAATCGCTGGCGGCTGCCGTTCAGCCCGTGGCATCTGGTGCTGATCCCGCTGAGCTTCCTGCTGATCGTCCCGTTGCTGTGGATGCTCATCACGTCGCTGGAGACCGAGGGGGAGGCCAACCACTTCCCGCCGGTGCTGTTCCCGGCCAGTCCGCGGTTCGCCAACTACACCGAGGCGTGGGCGCAGGCGCCGTTCGGGCACTTCTTCTTCAACAGCCTGACGGTGACCGCGGTGGTGTTGGTCAGCAATCTCGTGGTGTGCAGCCTCGCGGGTTATGCGTTCGCACGTATCCGGTTCCTCGGCCGCGGAGCGCTGTTCGTGACGTTGATGGCCACACTGATGGTGCCGTTCCAGGTGACGATGATCCCGGTGTTCCTGATCGTGAAGTGGTTCGGCGACAACGTGTGGGAGGGCATGGGCATCGACCACATCGGTGCGTTGATGCTGCCGAACCTCGCGACCGCGTTCGGGATCTTCTTCCTGCGTCAGTTCTTCCAGACCGTGCCGGTTGAACTCGAGGAGGCGGCCCGCGTGGACGGGACGTCGCGGTTGGGTGTGCTGTTCAAGATCGTGCTGCCGCTGTCGATGCCGGCGATGTCGACGTTGGCCGCGCTGACGGTGCTGACGTCGTGGAACGACTTCCTGTGGCCGCTGATCGTCATCACCTCACAGGATCAGATGACGATCCCGTTGGGGCTCAGTTATTTCCAGGGAGCCCATCACGTGCAGTGGCCGTTGCTGATGGCGGCCAACGTGATGAGCCTGTTGCCGATGCTGTTGGTGTTCGTCGTGGCGCAGCGGTATTTCGTGCAGTCGGTCGCCAGTACCGGAATCAAGGGGTAGGACGTTGGCAGAGGTCGAGTTTCGCAACGTGTCCCGTCGCTACGCAGGCGGCGTCGCCGCGCTGAAGGATTTGAGTCTGACCGTCGCCGACGGGGAGTTCCTGATCCTGGTGGGCCCGTCGGGGTGCGGCAAGAGCACGGCGCTGCGGCTGCTCGCCGGTCTGGACAAGCCGAGCGACGGTGAGATCCGCATCGGCGGGCAGGTGGTCAACGGACTGGGCCCCGGGCAGCGGGACATCGCGATGGTGTTCCAGAACTATGCGCTGTACCCGCACATGACCGTGTACCGGAATCTGGCGTACGGGCTCAAGCAGCGTAAGACGCCGCGGGCGGAAATCGAGCGCCGGGTTCGGGACACGGCGGATCTGCTGCAGATCGGGGAGTTGTTGAACCGCAAGCCCGGTCAGCTCTCGGGCGGGCAGCGGCAGCGGGTGGCGATGGGCCGGGCGCTGGTGCGCGAGCCGCAGGCCTTCCTGCTCGACGAGCCGCTGTCGAATCTGGATGCCAAGCTGCGCAACCAGGTCCGCGGTGATCTGAAACGGCTGCACCGGGAGGTGCCGGTCACGTCGGTGTACGTCACCCACGATCAGGTGGAGGCGATGACGCTGGGGGATCGGCTGTGTGTGATGGCCGGCGGTGAGGTGCAGCAGATCGGCAGCACCGACGACGTGTACCACCGGCCGGCGAACACGTTCGTCGCTGCGTTCATGGGCAGCCCGCCGATGAATCTGATTGCCGGCCAAGTACGTTCGGGCATGTTGCAGCTCGGTGGCGCCGAGCTGTCGTCGGTGCAGTGCGCCGACGGCCCGGTGACGGTCGGGGTGCGGCCCGAACATCTTCAGCTGGGCAGCGTTCACGCCGAAGGCGCGGTGCCGGCGCGTGTCGATTTCGTCGAACCGCTGGGCAGCCACGCGTTGGTGACAGCGGTGGTGGACACCCCGGAGCCGACGCGGGTGATCGCGCAGGCGCCGGCGGGCGCGTCGTGGGACGCGGGTGCGCAGATCGGGCTGATCGTGCCCCGGGAGAAGACCTATCTCTTCGACGCCGAGACCGGAAAAGCGTTGCCGTAGAGCGGGTTACCAGCCGCCGATACCGGGGCCGACGCGCACGCCGCTGAAGCCGCCGGCCTTGGTGCCGGGGGTGGCGACGGGGGACTGACGGATCGCCCCGCCGGCGGGAGCCAGGATGTAGCCGTCGCGCACCTCGCCCTGGGTGGAGTCGCGGCGGACCTCACCGGCGCCGGGGCTTTTCACCCACGGGCTGGGGCGCATGTCGTCGGCCTTGGCCAACGCGGTGCCGAAGCTCATGGCCCCCGCCGTCATCGCGACGGCCAGCGCGGCAAGCGCCAACGCCGAACGCTTCGTCAAAGACATGTTCAGTGACATGGTCAAGGTGCCCCCCAGTAGGTGTTGCCATACGCGTCGCTCCCCGAGCGCCTGACGTTACAGGAGGGGGTGTTGTTGCGGTGCCTGCAGGCCAGATTGCACTGACGGGCGTGACGGCAGCCCTGCGTGCAATCTCGCCCACAACACCAGGGACCTGCACCTGGCGCGATGCGTACCTGCTGGCCGAAGCGCAGCGTCGAGTGAAGGATGGCTCTCGTGAAGGTGCTGATCGTCGAAGACGAGGAGCGGTTCGCTGCCACCCTCGCCATGGGGCTGCGCGCCGAGGGCTTCGTCGTGGTGCACGCGGACAACGGAATCGACGGCTTGTGGGAGGCGACCGAGCATTCGTTCGACGTCATCGTGCTGGACATCATGCTGCCCGGGCTCAATGGCTATGAGGTACTGCGCACGTTGCGCGCGCGGGAAGTGTGGACGCCAGTGCTGATGCTGACCGCCAAAGACGGTGATTACGACCAGGCAGACGCCTTCGACCTCGGCGCGGACGACTATCTTTCGAAGCCCGCTGCATTCGTCGTGTTGCTGGCCCGGCTGCGAGCGCTGCTGCGTCGCGGTGCCCCGCAGCGTCCCACCGTGTTGACCGCCGGCACGTTGCGTCTGGACCCTGCGCGTCGCGTCGTCGAGCGCGGTACGACGCTGATCGAGCTGACCCCCCGCGAGTACGGCGTCCTCGAATATCTGATGCGTCACAAAGACACCGTCGTCACCAAACACGACATGCTGCACAACGTGTGGGACGCCCACTACGCCGGACCTGACAACGTGGTCGAGGTCTACGTCGGGTATGTGCGCCGCAAGATAGATGCGCCTTTCGGCACCGATACCATTCGTACGATCCGGGGTGTCGGCTACCGGTTGGATTCCGGCGAGGCCGGTAGCGGGAACTGACTCATCGCTGGTGTGTTCGCCGATCCCGCCAGGGGAATGCGCACGGTGAACAACGCGCCGCCATCGGTCCGCTCGCCGACACCCACGCATCCGTCATGAGCGGCGACGACCTCCGAGACGATCGCGAGGCCGAGCCCGCTGCCGCCGCCGCGGCGAGACCGATCGGAGTCCAACCGGACGAACCTGTCGAAGACCCGCACCCGTTCGGCTTCCGGAATTCCTGGGCCGTCGTCGCCGACGGTCAGCACAGCGGTCGACCCCTCCGGGTAGACCCGCACTTCCACCCGAGATATCGCGTGGCGAGCCGCATTTTCCAACAGATTGCGCAGCATGCGGGACAAGCCTCCCGGATCGCCGATCAGCCGGGTCGGCGTCACCTCTGCGTCGACCGTCAGCGAGGTGCAGCGCAGAAGTCTGCCCACCTCGTTGGATGCGACATCGTCGAGGTCGACGTCCGTGTGCCGCAGTGCGAGTCCCCGCTCGTCGGCTCGGGCCAGCAACAACAGATCCTCCACCAGGGATTGCATGCGTTGCGCCTCCGGTCGCAAAGTCGACTCGGCGAGCTCACGATCGAGGATCTCGGGGTGCACGGAAGCGACGTCGAGCGCCGACAAGATGGCCTGAACGGGGCTCCGCAATTCGTGCGAGGCGTCACCCACGAACCTCCGCTGGGCGTCGTGCCCCGCTTCGATACGGGCAAGCATCTTGTTCATCGTGACAGCGAGGGCAGAGATTTCGTCATGATGCGACGGGACCGGTACCCGCTCGGCGAGGTGGGACGTGGTGATGTCGGCGACGCGCGCGCGAATCGCGTCGACGGATCGAAGCGACCTGGCGACCAGGAAGTAGGTCACCGCCCCGGCGACGACGCTGACGACCGGCGCAGCGCCGGCGAGCAGGACAAGAACGGTCGCGACCGTCGTCTCCACCGCTTCGCTTCCCGCGCCGACGAGGATGGTGTAGGGCCCGCTGCGGGCATCGACGGTCTGGCCGCTGATCCGCATATCGCCGTCGGGTGAGGCATCGTCGGACAACCCGATCCGGCCACCGGTGCCGATGGTCGACGGTGCGACGAGCGGAGCATCGGGTGCGGAGGCCGACCGCCTGACGACGGCTCCGAGCGAGTCGATCACCTGCACCGCAACAACACGCTGGTCGGTATCGAGCAGGGCGGAGTCCAGCTGGGCCGGCGTGTCATAGGCCAATGCCGCCACCACGTCGCCCACCCGGGTGGCCGCTGCCTCGTCGACCCCGGCGAGGAGTGACCGGTACAGAATGACGGCCAATCCCGCTCCTGCGATGGCGAAGGTCACCAGCACAACCGTTGCCGATACGAACGCCGACCTCGCCGAGATACCCCAGTAGCGGGCCCGGAGCCACGTCGCGGGCTGCCTCAGTCGAGGCATGGGCTGTTCTCGGGACCGGCCCGCATCATCTCCTCCTGCATGAATGGCAGGCATGCGTCGCGACGCGACTGTGAGAATCATGCCACCCGCGTGGCCGCCGGGATCGGCGACTCGGCACGATGTCTGCCCTGATGCTCGGCCGATTGCGTGACGGTAGCCAACAGCGATGCCCCGAAAGCGACGGCGACGCCGCCGAGCAGCATGCCTGCGACGACATCGGTCAGCCAATGCACGCCGAGGTACAAGCGTGTGATCGCGATCGTGATGGTCGCCGCCGTCACCGCACCCGCCACGGCGAAGCGCATAGCTCGACTGCGGTTCTTCGCCACCACGACGGCGACGATGCCGAGCAGTGCCAACGTGCCGGTCACGTGCCCTGACGGGAATGAGTGATCGACCTCGTGCAGGAGTTGCACGGACCGAGGGGGTCGCTGAGCGCCGACGGCGAACTTCGCCAGCGTGCTCGCTGCGCTGGCCGCCGCCAACGTGGCGATGACGACGAGACCGGACTTCGGCGAGGACTGACGCCACCACATCAGGCAGGCGACGAGCAACGCCAGCAGCGTGATCGCGACAGGACTGCCGGCGTCGGTGATGGCAATCGCAGCGGTGGTGGTCCAGGGCCGCCGGTGCTCGGTCATCCAGTTCAAGACGGCGTGGTCGATCGCTGTCCCGTGACCGGCGTGGTGAGCCACGACCGCCAGGCCGCCGAAAGCCAGCGCGAGCAGCGTGATGAGAACGGTGGTGGGCCTGCCCGGTCGATGGGTCGACATGGCCGTCCTGTGTCTGTCCATGACACCAGATTCCGTCGTATCGGCTGAGACGGCGCTGAGGGCGCGGACACTGCGGCGCCCGTGGATGCACCCGACAGTTCTCAGCGTGCTCTCAGCGGAGCAGCCCTACCGTGGGCCAGGCCATTCGCACAGGCTCGCCTTACCTAACTCTCCGAATTCGACAAGAAGGGATCACCTGAGGTGAATCTCGCTGACGGTGCCGGCGCACCGTCCATCGCCGTCCAGCTGGCGGGAAGCGGTCTCATCGGTGTCCGCGAGGGACTGGAGACCGGCATCGTCGTCATGATCTTGGTGGCCTTTCTCGTCAAGTCCGATCGTCGAGACTCGCTCAAGTGGGTCGCGGTGGGCGTGCTGAGCGCTGTGGCACTCGTGGCCGCCATCTTCGTCGGCATTCACTACGGCACGTCCACGCTGTCGGGACTGACTGCCGAACTGACCGCCGGCCTCGCGTCGCTGGTGGCAGTCGTGATCATCACCTGGATGGTGTTGTGGATGCGCACCGCCGCGCGCGGCATCTCCGGTGACCTTCGCGCCGGAATGACCCGGGCGCTGTCCGTTGGTCCGATCGCGGTGACAAGCCTGGCTTTCCTGTCCGTCGGACGGGAAGGTGTGGAGACTGCGCTGCTGATGGTCGGCTACGCCGAGAACACTGCAGGGAGTTCGTGGCCGCTGGTGGGTCTGCTGCTGGGCATCCTGATCGCTGCCGTGCTCACGGTTCTGCTGTACGCCGGGTCGTTGCGGATCAATTTTGCGACGTTCTTCACGTGCACGGGCGTCCTTCTGGTCATCGTGGCTGCCGGCATCCTCGCGTACGGAGTGCGAGCCCTCCAGACTGTCGGTTGGCTTCCCGGCGTGTCCCACAACGCCTTCGACGTGTCAGTCCACTTCGATTTGTCGAGTTGGTACGGCGCCGTGCTGCAGGGGATCTTCAACTTCCGTCCGGATCCCACTGTCCTTCAGGCGGTCGCTTGGTGTGTCTACACCGCTGTCGTCCTGGTCCTGTTCCTCCGTCCGCGGCCAACGCCGGCCACAGCCAACGAACCGCGAAAGGCCTCGCGAGCGGTTCTCAGCGAGACCTCAGCGGAGCTTTCGTAAGTTGCGCCTTGTGAGTGAGCGAACGAGTTCGGCGACCGTCACGGCGCGGCGGGAAACACTGAGCAAGGTGCCGGAGATCACCGTCTGGTTCTGGGTGATCAAAGTTCTGTGCACGACCGTCGGTGAGAGCTTTGCTGACTGGATCAACATGACTCTCGGCGTCGGCTTACACCTCACCGCGGCGCTTTTCACGGTGGTGCTGGCGGTCGTGCTGGCGTGGCAGCTCGCACTGGACCGCTACGTGCCGCTCGCGTATTGGTTCACCGTCGTCGTGGTCAGCGTGACCGGCACGCTCTACACCGACATCCTCACCGACGACCTCGGCGTCCCACTGGCCCTCAGTACCAGCGTGTTCGCGGTGCTGCTTTCGGTCGTCTTCGCGGTGTGGTGGGCCAGGGAGCGCACGCTGTCGATCCACAGCATCACGACGCTGCCCCGCGAATTGTTCTACTGGCTGGCGATTCTCGTTACGTTCGCACTCGGAACAGCGGCGGGGGATTGGACGTTGGAGCTCACCGGGTGGAGCCCTGGTGTCGCAGTCCTGCTACCGGCTGGACTGATCGCGGCCGTCGTCGTGGGCTGGAAACTTGGCGCCAACAGCGTGCTGTCGTTCTGGCTGGCGTACATCCTGACTCGGCCGCTGGGAGCCAATCTCGGCGACTGGCTTGGCTTTCCGAAGGATCAGCAGGGGCTGGGTCTTGGGGTGGCGGTCACCAGTGTTGTCTTCCTCGCTGCCATCTCGGCCACAATTGTGTTCCTGACTGTCACCCGAGCCGATGTCATCGAGCGGTCTGACACGACGGCTACACAGAACCCCCGTCGGGAGAAGGTCATGTTGGGGTACTTCGTGGTCGTCGCGGCCGCCACAGCCGCACTGATGGCGTGGGCACACGCCCAACCGCACGGGGCTGCTCCGGGAACCGAGGAGGCTCCTGCAGCCGTCACCGCCATCGCCCCGGGTCAGGCGGCCAGCTTCCCCGCGGCCGACGTCGCCAACTTCCGCAGCATCGCCGAGGACGCGCTGACCAAGGTTCGGGCCGGCGACCAGGCTGGCGCGATCTCCGCCGCGAAGCGTCTCGAAACCGCCTGGGACGATGCGCAATCCAGGCTTGAAACCATTGACGGCGGCACATGGTCGGCCATCGACGGACGCATCGACGCTGTGCTCTCGTCCGTCCGAGGCGCCAACCCCGACCGGGCCACAGAGACGCAGACCCTCAACGATCTCCTCTCCGCCCTCCGCTGACCGCTACTGACGTCGAGTCCACGGTAGGAGGCGTCTGCGCGACGACGAGGTCTCCGAGGCGCAGCGACGAATGCGTCCGCGAGCGATCAACTCACCGGTGATGGCTACGGCGCAGGCTTGGGCGAGCATCAGCGAAATCAACACCATCACCTGGACCGCGCCCGCCTGCGCTGCGGAACCCGTCGCGAGCAAGACGCCCACGAACGCTCCGGGCAGGGTCACCAGACCGGCGGTGCGCGCTTGATCGAGATTCGGGAGCAGAGCATCACCGAGAGGTCGCTCGATCACTTCCATCCGTGAGTCACGTTCAGACAAACCAAGACTCAGCGCTGCTTCGACTTCCCCTGCTCGAAGGGTCAAGGCGTCGAGCGCTCGGCGGGCAGCCACCGCCGCGGCGGTCATCGTGCCGCCGAGGACGATGCCGAAAACTGGAACCAGCGCAACACCGGTCATCGGCACCACATGGCTCAGGAGCAGCAGCGGTATCACGGAGGCCATTCCCGTCGCGAGTGGCGCGGCCAGCCACAGCGAGCCGGCATCGGCCTCGCTGCGGCGCGCCGCGGTGGCGGTGGCCACTGCGTACATTACGACGAGCACCAGTATCGAGGACCACAGCCGGGCCATCGCGGCAGCCAGCACCGTGGCAACCGTGGCCAGCTGTACCGCAGCGCGGATGCCGGCGCCCGGTACGGTCCACGCAGAGCCACGGAGGGCGAACCTGGAAACCAGTGCTGCCGCCGCTGCCATGACGACACAGACGACTATGAGACCCGGGCCGAGTAGCGGTTCGTTGCTGGTCACGATCAAGTGTCGCACCGCTCGATCTCTGGTCGTCGCTCCCGATCACTATCGGCTCGGTCGTCGACCTGGCGAGACGCCAAATCAGTCCGCGGCGTAGGGCTCCGGTCCGCACCAACGGTTGCCGCCCCGTCTCTTGGCGCGATACATGGCCCGGTCGGCGCGCTCGAGGGCACTGTCGACCGTGTCGGGAGTGACCATTGCGATTCCGATGCAGACCCCGCCTGGGGAGAGGGTCTCGACCTGCTCGACCAACGTCTGGGCCAGGTGGTGAGCCTGCGCGACCGTGGTGTGGGGAAGGAGGACGGCGAACTCGTCGCCGCCGATGCGGGCGACGACGTCGGAGAGGCGTAACCGCGCTTTGATCGTGTCGGCCACAGTCTTGAGGTAGGTGTCGCCCGCAGCGTGGCCGCTGTAATCGTTGATCTGTTTGAGCCCGTCGAGGTCGATCATGAAAAGTGCTGCTTCGTCCGAGATCCCGTGACGGCTGGCGGTCGCCGCGTACTTCGCCAGCTCTTCGTCGAATCTGCTCCGGTTGTACACGCCGGTGAGAGCGTCCAGGGTGGCCTGGCGCCGGAGGCGCTCTTCGTCGCGGCGCCGCGCCGAGATGTCTTCGATGTGGGAGATGAACGACCGTGGCTGGCCGGAGTCGTCGTGTGCCATGAAGACCGAGAGCCGGACCCACAGGACGTGACCGTCTCGGGTGTAATAGCGCTTATCCATCTGATAGCTGGCGATCTCTCCGGCCAGCAGTCGCGACGCCTCGGCGAGGTCGATGTCGAGGTCGTCGGGATGGGTGATGTCCTGGAACGTCAGGTGCATCAACTCCTCGGCGTCGTATTCGGTGATTCGGCAGAACTCCCGGTTCACGCGCTGGAAGCTCCCGTCGAGGCCGATGACCGCCATGCCGACGGGTGCGTTGGCGAACGCCGCCGCGAAGGTGGAGTCGATCCCGTCGGTCTGCTCGACCACCTGGTTCTCCAGGGCAGCGTGCAGCGCAACGCTTTCCACTGCCACCGACGTCACGTCGGCCAACGCCTGCAGGAGAGCCACTTCGCGGTCGGAGGCCTGGCGTTCCTGAGCCCAGTAGCACCCGATGGCGCCGACCGGGTCCTGCCGGCGGATGGGAACCATGACCAAACTCTTCACGAAGGTCGGCCGGTAGGCGTCGTGGGGAATGCGCGGGTCGCTGTAGATGTCGGAGATCGCCGCGGGCTGTTTGTGCAGCATGGTCCACCCGCTGATGCAGGCGTCCAGCGGGAAGCGTTTGCCCTTCCACAGCGGCGTGATCGCGTCTTCGTCGGCGTAGAAACACATGCCTCCGTCGCGAAGGACGAAGGTGGAGCCGTCGCAGCCGGTGAGTTCGCGCGCCGTCGTGGCGACGACGCTCTGCACCTGCGCCAATGACCGCGCCAGCGACAGCTCTTGGATGACGTCGGTCAACCGTGTCATCCCCCGCAGATAGTCGGCGTCCGAGAAATAGTGGGCTTCGTCAGCGGTCGGATCTTGCGGCTGGTCCCCGAGGGGCGACGCACCGGATGTCACACCACACTCCCTCAGGTCGTGGCGACAAGAATAGTGCTCACTCTCAACCAGAGTGAAGCAGCCAGTCCCTTCGGTCCGGATCGCGTTCCCGGTCGTGGGCGGCCGTCCTGAATGCAATTTCACCTGCAGCAGCTCACAGATCCTTGATGTGGATGTAGCCGTTGAAGTAGCTGCGACTCACCGTTCGGGTCTTGTACACGCCGGTGTAGCCGTAGTTGTACTCCTCGATCACCAGGCTGTCGCCGTTCACGGCGGCGACCCACGCGACGTGACCACTGCTCAGCCAGCCGACGGACCCGACGGCGGGCGTGCTGTTCACGGTGTAACCGAGCGCCCGCGCATTCGCGGCCCAGTTCGTTGCGTTGCCCCAGCGGCCCCCGCGCATGGTATTGGTGAAGGCAGCGCCATTGACCGAATTGAGGCGCCACGCCACGAACGAGGTGCACTCGCGGTTGTAGAACCCCCACGGATCGACCTTGCTGTCCAACGCGGCGTTTTTGAGGCTGGCCGGATAGTCGTCGCCGCGGACGCCACCGGAGCCGGGATTGCCCCCGCCGCCTCCGGGGTTCAGACGGCCCGCGTGGCGATCCCATAGAGCCGTAGATCCTTGGTAGACAACAAGATTGCCGTCGTCTTGCAGTACGATCCGGGCGCCGGGGTAACCGTTGGTCTTCGTGCTCCACACCCCGCTCTGTGGTGCCGGGGTGTAGAGGACGAAGTTTCCGTCGCCCTGCATTGCCGCGCGCAATCCCGCCCGTCCGTTCGTTCCGGAGGACCAGAGTGCGGCGTTGGTTTGGTTGTCGTATTCGACGAGATTGCCGTCGCCTTGCATGACCAGCTTGTAGCGGCCGTTGTGCGACAGGATGTATTGGTTCGGTTGCAGCCACTGTCCGGCGTCGAGGTGATCCGGGATGGGCGCGACGGGCACCGAGACCGTCGCGACCGTCGACAACGTCCCATCTGAGACGACCACGGTGAAGGTGTCGGTGAGGCCGCCGGTGGTGGGGCGTTGCGAGGCGGTGGGCGTGTAGGTGAAGGAGCCGTCGGTGCCCACGGACACCACGCCTCTCGCCGGCCCCGACCCGAGCGTGAAGGTGAGCGGATCGCCTTCACCGTCGGAAGCGCCGACCGAGCCGGACAGCACGCCGCTGATGGCATCCGGCTGGCCGACGTTGACGGCGCCAAGGATGGGTGGGGTGTTGCCGGTGAGCGGCGCGATGGTGACTGTGACTGTCTTCGTCGCGACTCCGCCGTGCCCGTCACTGACGGTCAGCGTGAGCGTGTCGGTTCTGACGGCCTTGCCGGCCCCGGGCGCGCCGGCGGCCCGCCGTGCGGTGATCGTCGGTGTGTAGATGAACGTGCCTGTTGCGGCATCGAGGGTCACTGTGCCCTTGGTCGCCCCGGTCACGCTGAACGCCAGGGTGTCTTTGTCGGAGTCGGAGCCACTGGCGGTTCCGGTCACCACGCCGGTCGATTTGTCGGGGTTCTTGACGGTCACCTTGATTTTCGGCGCGCGGTTGGTCGGACTGACGGCGACCGTGATGATCTGCGTGGTCAGGCCGCCGTGTCGATCGTCGACGGTCACCATGAACATGTCGGCCCTGTCGGCTCCCGGGGCGGTGCTCGACGACGCGGCATGGCGTGCCGTGGCCAACGGTGTGTAGGTGTACGCGCCTGTCTTCGGGTTGATGCTGACGGTGCCCTTGCCTGCGAGCGACGCGCTGTAGACGACGGTGTCGCCGTCTGCATCATGGACCTCGACGGTGCCGGAGACGGCTCCTCGGGAGTTGGGCGAGCGAGGGGTGGTGTTCGTGATCACCGGTGCGGTGTTGAACGGCGCGATCGGGACGGTGACCGAGCCCTGGGTTCGTCCGCCATAGTTGTCCTGGACTTCGATGGCTATGGTCGCCGAGGTGGGCCCGCCGAGGGTGGCTGCTGCGTGGCGGGCGGCAGCATTCGGCGTGTAGATGAAGGACGCTGACGATGTCGAGCCGGACACGATCATTTCGGGGACCCACTCGATCGTTCCGGTCGGTGTGGAGCTGCTGCCGAAGAAGCCCGCCGGCTCGCCGTCTGGGTCATCAGCCGTCATGACGACGCGAACCGCGCCGGTGGTGGGGTCAGGTGCTTGGACATCCGTCGTGAAAGTCGGCGCCGTGTTGGTCGCTCCCGCCGACAGAGCCTGTGTGGCAACGGTATTGGCTGTCTTGTCGTCGACGTTTCGGCGGACTGCCGCGAGGATGGCCGACACCACGGGCTTGTCGAGGGGGCCGTCGGAGTCGGGCGGGGGAATACGCCGCGTCACACGCTCGGCGCTCTCGGGGTTGGTGACTCTGACGGTTCGGCGCGTTCCGGTGCCGGATTGTTTGTCATCGACCGAGCGCTTGCTTCTGATCTGGCGGTCGCCGCGATGCGATTCAGTGGACGTACGCGGCGAACCGACACGGGCGTTGTCGTTGTCCGACGATGACGACGAGGCATCGTCGGCGTTGGCGACACCGGCTCCCGCCAGGGCGGCGGCACCGACGCCGAACGCGACTGCTCCGGCGCCAAGCCACGCGTAAGGCTGGCAGCGCCGCCGATTCTTGCGCATCGCCGAATGTGCACCCATGGTGTGGACCCCCGTCCCAGACCTGCGCCCGACTGCAGCCAGGGAAGGACATCCGGCACGGGGCTCTATCTATTTACCACACCGTTAGTTTGTAATCCGGATTTGCTGAGAATGCGGCTAGCGGATTATCGCCCGTCAACTCGCGAGGCGGCGCTTGATGCGGGTGAGCATCGCCGACATGCCGCGCAGCCGCAGCGGACTGATGAGCGCCCCGAGCCCGAGGTCGGCGTAGAAGTCGTCGGGCACGGCGAGGATGTCGTCGGCGGACTGTCCATCCAGGCCCGCGGCCAGAATCGCGGCGAACCCTCGCGTGGTGGGCGCTTCTGCGGGAGCGCTGAAGTACAGGCGCACGTGGTCGCGGTCGTCAGCGTCGACGTGCAGGAACAGGGGGGACTGGCACTCCGGCACCGGTTCCATCGCCGCTTCTTCCAAAGTCGACGGGAGCTCGGGAAGTTCGTTCGCGAACTCCAACAGCATGGCGAGCTTGTCCTGGCCTTCGACCTCCTGGAAGTCGGAGACCACCTCGGCCAGCGCTGCCGGCATGCTCATAGCTGCATCGTCCGCTCGCGACTCACGGCGCCTCGCCGGGCTCTTCCCCGACCGCCACCGGCACCCGCACGGCATTGCCCCACTCGGTCCACGAACCGTCGTAGTTACGCACGCCCTCGCGGCCCAGCAGGTGGGTCAGCACGAACCAGGTGTGGCTGGAGCGCTCGCCGATGCGGCAGTAGGCGATCGTGGGTCCGCTGTCCGGCAGGAACCCGTAGAGCTCGTCGAGTTCGGCTCGGCTGCGGAACTTTCCGTTGTCCTGGGCGGCCTTGCCCCACGGGACCGACACCGCGGTCGGGATGTGACCGCCGCGCAGCGCACCCTCTTCGGGGTAGTCGGGCATGTGGGTGCGCTCGCCGGTGTACTCCTGCGGGGAGCGCACGTCGATCAGCGGCTCCTTACCCAGCGCAGCCAGGACATCGTCTTTGTACGCGCGGATGGGGGCGTCGTTGCGTTCGACGACGGGGTAGCCGGTGGTCTGTTTGTCCGGCACGTCGAGCGTGGTGTCACGGTGGTCGCCGATCCACAGCGAGCGGCCGCCGTCGAGCAGCCGCACGTCGGGATGGCCGAACAACGTGAACACCCACAGGGCGTAGGCCGCCCACCAATTGCTCTTGTCGCCGTAGATCACCACGGTGTCGTCGCGGGAGATGCCCTTGCGGTTCATCAGGTCGGCGAACTGCTCGCCGGTGATGTAGTCGCGCACGGTCGCATCGTTGAGGTCGGTGTGCCAGTCGATCTTCACCGCGCCGGGGATGTGGCCGGTGTCGTAGAGCAGCACGTCCTCGTCGGATTCGACGATGGCCAGGCCCGGCCGACCGAGATTGCCCGACAACCAGTCGGCGGTCACGAGCCGTTCGGGGTGGGCGTAGGACTGCAGCGCGGGGCTGGGATCAGGCGGTAGCGGCACGTCAGTCAGCCTACCGGTGGGCGCTGCAGGCATCCTCATGCAACAGGGGCGAGGACGACGGCCGCGTTGTGCCCTCCCATGCCCAGCGAGGTCTTCAGGGTCAGCCCGGACCGCATCGGGGTGAGGCCGTCGAGCAGTCGGGGATGGCCGGGTGCGACGGTCGGCGGGGCGGGTACCTGTTCCTCGGCGTAGCCCAGTGCCGCCGCGGCGACCTCGACGGCGGCCGCGGCGCCCTGGCAGTGCCCCGTCAGGGGCTTGACCGAATAGATCTGGGCGGCGCCGCCGAGGACCTCGTCGAGAACAGCCGCCTCGACCGTGTCGCACTGCTGGGTGCCGGGTCCATGCGCGTTCAGGTAAGCGATATCGGTTGCCTCGACCCCTGAGGACGCCAACGCCTCGAGCACGCAGCGGTCCACCTCGGTCCGGGACGGATCCACCGACGTGAGGTGGAAGGCGTCGTGAGTCATCGCGCCGCCGAGCACGTGTACGTAGGGCGCGTCACTGCGCCGGGACAGCACGAAGGACACGGCGGCCTCGCCGGCCGGGAACCCCCGGCTGCCTTGCTGGAACGGACGGCAGGCGTCGAGCGGGTCGGTGTCGACGACACCCACGCCGAGTCGGACGAAGTGCTCGACATTTTCCGGCGTCAACGACAGGTCGGTCGAGACGAACACGACGTCGTCGACCATGCCGGTGTCCAACCACATCTTCGCGGTGATGAGCGCGGCGTTGCCCGACGCGCACATCGCCGACACGTTCATGGCAGGGCCGTGAAACCCGTACTCCTGCATCAACATCGACACCGGGGTGGACGGCATCAATGCCAGGTAGTCGCGGATCCGACGGTTGGCATGGTCCTCCAGATAGAACGCGCGCCAGCCCTCGACCTCGGCGATCACGACCGCGTGCAACAGGCCCACCCTGGGCCCGGGTGCCCAGCCGCGGCGGCGGGCGTCGATGATGGCTTCGCGCGCCGCGGCGCGCATCGCCTGTGCGAAGCGGCTCAGACCGTCGCGGGGATCGCCCTCGTCGCGGACCCGGGCCAACCAGGCGTCGTCGTTCTCGCCCGGCCCGAACCCTGGGTACAGCGTGGCGGCCGGCTTCCCGCTGGCCAGCCCGTTCCACAACATGTCCCTGCCCCAGCCGTAGCCGGTGACAGCCCCGATTCCCGCGATGCCCATATGCGCACTGTTCATGTGATTCCCTTCGTGGTTGTGGTGCCCCGGCGGGGCCTTGACTCGATTAGTCCCCAATTGGCGGCGGAGCACTAGCCCAAAGGCCAGGTCGCGGCCATACTCAGGAGTAACGCGTTTCGTGACAGCTGCTGCCATAGTTGCTGAATGTGATTGCGCAGCAAACGGACTGTCGTGGGGAGAGTGAGTACAACGTCGGAATCGAGCGCGGGGAGCAACTGCGGACGCCACGTCGACACGGCGGAAGAGCGTTACCGGCGGCTGGTCGACGTCAGCCCCGACCCGATGTGCGTGCATTCCGATGGTCGCGTGGTCTACGTCAACCCGGCTGGGGTGCGAGGGTTCGGGGCGCACAGCGCCGAGCAATTGGTGGGGCGGCCGATCACTGATTTCGTCCAGCCCGACTCGATCGGCGCGATGCTGACGCGGATTCTCGCGCTGTCCGAAGAAGGCGACAGCTCACCGGCCTCAGAAGCCGTTCTTCGGCGTCTCGACGGCAGCCCGCTGGAGGTTGAAGCGGTATCGGTGTTGACGAGCTGGAATGGCGAACCCGCTTACCAGGTCATCTTCCGCGACCTGACCGCGCAGAAGGCCGCTGAGGCGACGCTGCGCTACCAGGCGGCGTTGGTGAACCATGTCAGTGACGCCATCATCGCCACGACGGCAGACGGCGTCGTCGCCAGCTGGAATGCGGCTGCAGCGACGATCTATCAACGTCCCGTCGAGCGTGCTCTCGGCCTGCCGCTCAATGAAGCTGTCGACGGCGATGTCGACCTGGCCGGCATCGTCGCCGGCGGCGGGGTCGTGCACGCCACGCACCGCTCGGCAGACGGCTCTCCGGTCAACGTCCGGCTGTCGGTCACTCCGATGGGCGAGGGTTACGTGGTGCTGTGTTCTGACTACACCGCGCAGCGCCGGGCAGAGGTTCACTTCGAGTCCGTTGTGCGGTCCCTGCATGACGGAGTCGTCGTCCTCGATCGACGTGGAAAACCCCAGTCGATCAACCCGGCCGCCCGTCGGATCTTGCGGTTGGCCAATGACGAACTGGTTGCCGACTACACCAGCGGCGCGCTCACGTTCCCGGTCTTCAATCGCCGGGGCGTCAAGATCGGCGACAACGAGCTGGGTTCCGTCAAGCTGATGTTCGCCAACGCACCGCTGGAGAACATGGTCGTCGGAATCGGACGGGCGGACGGCTCACGTGCGTGGTTGTCGGTCAACTGCTGTCTGCTCGACCCGGATGATGCGGAAACCTCGGCGCTGCTCGTGTCGTTCGCTGACATCACTGCAGAGCACAATGCCAAAGCCCACCTTGCGTACCAGGCACATCACGACCCGCTGACGGGGCTACCCAACCGGGCTCAGATCGAGTTGAGGCTCGTGCAGGCCGCGACGACGGACGCCCAGTCACCGGCGGCGGTGCTGTTCGTCGATCTCGACAACCTCAAAGCCGTCAACGATGACCTGGGCCATCAAGCCGGCGACCGGGCACTTCGGGAAACTGCGCGGCGACTGCGGAACAGTGTGCGGGACAGCGATTTCGTCGGCCGCCTCAGCGGCGACGAATTCGTGGTGTTGCTGTACGGATCTCTGGACCGTCCGGCGTTGGAAGCGCTGACCGAACGCATGCATGGCGAGTTCGCAGAACCTATTCACATCGGTGGCAGGCTTCGCAGGGTCAGCGTCAGCATCGGAGTCACCGAGCTGTCGGCGGAGGACGAGCGCACCGTCGAGGACATTCTGCGCGACGCGGACGCGGCGATGTATCGGGCCAAAATCCTCCGCGCCGGAACGTCTTTCGGGTGATGGAGCCCTAGTCGCCTCGCTCAGCGCGGGGCTGGGTTCTGTGGAACCCGGCCCACTGTCGCGCCTAGGCGGACAGCCGGCTCAGCAGGTTGCGGGCGCCCAGCGCGACGATCGACCGGTTGAACGTGATGGCCATTTCGAAGCGCCGCTCGCCGGGCCGGTTGTTCGGGCCGGTGAGCTCGCGGGCGATCAGCCCGGCGGCGATATCCGGGCCGAGCACCAGGACGGTCCACTCGTCGAGCAGCGGATCGTCGTCGGCGAGATGGACGCCGCGAATCCCGTTGCCGAGACTGGTCGGTACGTCGCGCCCGAACAGCGCCACCAGGGGCGCACGTCGGGCGATCTCGTTGTAGATCCCCATGGTCGCGGTGGTCAGGTTGCCTTTGTCCTGCACCGTCGAGAGCACCATCGGGGGGCTCTCGGCAGTGGTCGCCAGGCGTTCGATGTGGCGGGACAGTTGATGCAAGGTCTCTCGACGGACGGTGCGGAGTCTCATGCGGTCGTGCACCAACTCGACGGTCGAACGTTTGTCGGGCAGGGGCACGGTCGTGCTGGGGACCGGCCCGAAAAAAGGCTCTGGGGGATGAGACAGCGGCCCGGGCCGGCCGAAGCGGTAACCCTGACCGAGGGTCGCTCCGTAGGCCAGTGCCTGTTCGAGGTGCTCCTCGGTTTCGATGCCCTCGGCGACGATCACGGCGCCGGTGCGTTCGTGGTGGGCGATGACGCCCGCGATGGTGCGTGCCTGCGTGCGGTCGGGTTGGCCTTGCACCAGGTTGAGGTCGAGCTTGAGGAACTCCGGTTCCAGGATGTCGAGGAGCGCGAGTGAATCGGTGTGTGCACCGAGATCGTCCATTGCGATCTTGAAGCCGTGGTGGCGTAGCGCGGCCACTTTGTTGAGCAGCGCACGGGGATCGGTCAGCAACCCGCGCTCGGTGAACTCGAAGACCAGATCGAAGGAGGACGCCGCAGTGGCCAGCGCGTCAGTGGACTGCACCTCGATCGTCGCGGTCGTGGGCTCACAGTTGATCAGCAGCAGCATGCCCGGGCTCGACGTGCCGTTGAGGGCTCTGCTGGCCGCGGTGTGGATGCACTGGTGATCAAGAGTGTCGAGTTGGCCGGTCAGTTCGGCGTGGGCAAAGACCTCCAGTGGGCCTAAACCATTGAGTGCGGGCCACCGCGCCAGCGCCTCGTACCCGACCACGGCTCCGTCGGGTAGCGACACCACCTGTTGGAAAGAGGGAACCAGACCGACTCCGGCGGCCGCGGCAGTGAGCTGATCGGTCATCGGTCCCCTAGTCCGGTGCTGTGGCGGCGCCCCCCGAATCTGTCGCGCCCATGAAAGCCTTGTACCAGCGTACGTCTCGGCTCAAACACCCGTCTTGGCTCGGCGACGGCGCGCCAGCAGCGCCGCGATGACGGCGACAACGAGCACGAGGACGCCCGCAGCGATGGCCAGGGGTACCCAGCCCTTCTGCTCGCCGGAGGTCACAGCCTGGGCGTCGGATCCGTTGTCGCCGACCGCGCGGACGGTGACGTTCGTCGGGACGCCTGCGGCACCCGCGGCCAGGACGTCGCCGGTCAATGCCGACCAGCCGCCCTGGAGTCCGTCGATGTAGTCGAACAGGGGATCCACCAGCCGCCAGTCGTTGGTGGTGCTGATCAGGACCACCGTGCGATCGCGGGCTTGATCGGCGAACGCCTGGATCGAACCGAGCCCGTCGGCGACGTCGGCGCGGAGCTCGGTGGGGAGGCCGATGTCCACCGTGTTGGCGTCGCCGCCGATCGGCGGGTCGAGCGTGGTGTCGGCGATGGCCGCCGATTTCGCGACGATCAGCGCGCCGGAGCGGGAGTCGGCCGCGGTCTTGACGTCGACCACCTGCGGTGTCAGCTGCTGACTGGTCAGCCGGGCGATGGCGTTGATCGTGCGTGCTGCGTACACCAGTTGCGCGGGACTGCTGCCGTCCATCGCGACCATGAAACTGGGGCTGAATTCCGAAGGCAGAGAGGTGAATCCGCCTGCGGGAACACCTCCCCGGTGCAGCGTCAGCGTCGAGCGCGGATCGACCTGGAAGGTGATGGGCGCGATGAGTGGCCCGCACGTCTGATGTGGGGTGTAGGTCAGCGCCATGTCCAGCCCGAGGTACTGCGTCAACGCTGTGCCGCCGATGTCGAATGTCGCGTCCAGGCGCCCGCTGTTGTCGAGTGCGGCCCGATACAGCACCCGGTCGTTGGACCGGATGATGACGCTGGCCGCGTCATCGGGCGGTACCGGGGTGTAGTCGGCGAGCAGGTGCACGGTGGCGCCGTCGACGCGGCCGATGCCGAGTGCGGAGCGGTCGACGCCGACGGTGACGGTGCCGGTGCGCAGCACGTCGGTCTTGCCGGTGATCTTCAGCTGCTCGAAGGTCAGCGTGTCGCCGGTGGGGATGGAGGTGGGGCCGGCCTGGTCGATGCGTGCCGTCGGCGTCTGCACCAGCGATTGCAACTGATTGACGAGCAGACCGACCTGGGTGGTCAGTTCGTCCCCGTTGCCGCTCACCCGGAGCCGGGTGGTGTCGGCGCCCGGGTCTTCGATGGTCAGGCCGGCCCGTCCGCCGGATTCCACGACGACGGTGCGGCCGAACTGCCCGGCGGGTGGTGGTCGCGTGCCGCGCGGCTGCGTGACGACGTCGACGACGAGCGGCTGGGAGTGATAGAGCCGGGTCAACGTCGAGACCATGGTGAGCACCGACTGTTGTTCGGCGGTGCTGGCATCTGTGGGGGTGTAGATGTTCACCCGTTCCAGCACCGGTGGAAAGAAGGTCGCGACGGTGGTGGCCGGGGCTTCGGCACCGGTGAAGACGGTGCCGAGGCCGCTGAGGGCGAGCTGCTGCAGGGGTCCGCAGAAGCCGTCGCGGTTGTCGGTCGCGCGCAGGTTGAAGGTCAGCGACATCGATGAGGCGCGGACGCGTGCGGCGGCGATGTCGATATCGAGGGGGGTCTGCGGCGGAGCCGTTGCCGCCGGCGGCAGGGGGATGTCGGCCAGCAGGAAGCCGTTGCCGTCGGTGATCTCGAGGAAACCGGCGTCGACGTTCATCGGGGCCGCGATGGTGCCTTGCAGTCGCGTCGCCTGCAGGCCCGCGGGCACGGGCACCGTGACGGTCGTGGGGCTGTCCGGCCCGAGGTACAACCCGTCACTGACGCCGAGCGTGCGCCACGCCAACGTGACCGATGCTTGGTCTGGGGTATTGCTGGGTTGAGCGCCTGCGTTAGGGACCTCGATGGCTGCCGACATTGCTGGCATCACGCACAGGGCCGTCGTCAGGAATATCCGCCACAGCGAGGAACTCCTCATTTCCGCTTCCCGTCCGGGCCGACGCTTTTCGCGCTGGCAATTGCACCGCCACGCAACGGAAATCGTGCGGTGGTGAGGGAAGGCGATCGTCGTCGCACGCGTGTCTTCTTTCCCGCAATCGAGTGACGGAATGGCAGCAGTGGTGGACTATACCGGCGTATCAACGGGCTAGACGGAATATCGCCTGGCCGTCATGTCACCTTTTCGTGACGCGAATTCCTGGGCAACCGTCCGTCGTAACGCCGTCGGCGGCATCGGATCTGAGATAGCGTATGCGCACCGGTGCACCGGGTGATGCGCGAACGATGGACACAGGAAAGGTCGCTGCGTTGAAGGGTCACCATTGACGGTCCATGACTTCACGCGGATTCTGCGGACCCGCTGGAAAATCATTTGCGGCATCGTTCTGATAACGATGTCGTGCGCCGTCGTTTACCTGTTGCTCGCGGCTCCCCAGTACGTGGCTTACACACGATTGTTCGTGTCGACGACGTCCGACGGCACCAATACGCAGACCAACGACGGCGGTCTGTTCGCTCAGCGGCGCGTGCTCTCCTACACGCAGCTGCTGCAGGGGGGTCTGCTCGCTCAGCGCACAGTCGACAAACTCGGGCTCGACATGACCGCTGCCCAGCTGCAGGAGAAGATCACCGCGGTCGCGCCGACGGACACCGTGCTGATCGATGTCACGGTGCAGGATTCTTCACCCACGCGGGCCCGCGACATCGCGAACACGCTCTCCGACGAGTTCGTGGTGATGGCGGCCGCGTTGGAAACCCCGGATCTCGGCGCCCGGCCGAACGCTCAGGTGGTGGTGCAGCAGCGCGCCGGTGTGCCGGAAATCCCCGTGTCGCCGAAGAAGTCGCGAATCCTGGCCGTGGCGGCCGCAGTCGGCCTGCTGCTCGGAATCCTGGCCGCGTTGATCCGCGACCGTCTGGACCCGGCGATTCGGCGGCCTGAGTCGGTCGAAGGCATCACCGGAGTCGGCGTGATCGGCGAGATCCCGGCGGGCGGGGGTCGTGGTGGGGGACCTGTCGTTGCGTTCGAGCAGGCCGATCCGGCGCTGGCCGACGCGTTCCGCGAGTTACGCACCAACCTGCAGTCCCTCGAAGTGGCGCCCGGCCCGCGGGTGCTCCTGACGGCCAGCTCGGTGTCAGGGGAGGGCCGCACGTCGGTGGCCGTGAACCTCGCCCTCGCGCTGGCCGAGGCGGACCACTCGGTGGTCGTCGTCGATGCCGACCTGCGCCGGCCCAGGGTCGCGGATGCTCTCGGCATCAACGGGGCGGTGGGTCTGGGCACCGTACTGACCGGGGCGGCGGAGCTGTCGGACGCCCTGCAGCAGACGCAGTTCCCCGGCGTGACCGCGCTGCCGGCAGGCGAGTTCTCGGCGAACCCGACAGAGGTCCTCGGAACACAGCGAGCGCGAACGGTTTTCACCGAGCTGGGGGAGCGCTTCGACTATGTCGTGGTGGACTCCCCGCCGGCGACGGTGAAAGACGCCGTGATGCTCAGTCCCTTCATGGAGGGCGTGTTGCTCGTGGTGCGGTACGGCCACAGCACCCGTAAGCAGTTGGCCGGCACTGTCGCAGCGCTCACCCGGGCGGGTGCACCGCTGACGGGTGCAGTGGTCGTGACGGCGAACGGCAGGGCCGCGCGGGGCGCAAAGCCGAGTGGCGATCGGCGACTCAGCGGCCACCAGAAGTAAACAGGCACTGTCGATGCGCCGTACCGTGTTCGCGCCCGCCCCGACCGGGGTGGGCATTGCGGGCGACGGCGTTCGTTATCCGCGGTTGGAGCGGCATGCCCTGGCCGGGTTGATCATCCTCGCCATCGCCCTCGTGGTGGTTCCCGAGGCCATCAACCACGTGTTCGTCAAGCACGCACCCGATCTGCCGCCGCTGGAAGAGTCGGGTGGTTCGGGAGAGGTTCCGCTGGCCCATCTGGCGCGGTTGGGTGGTTCGGCCGTGCTGCTGGTCTACACGTCGGCGGTGGTGCTGCTGACCCGCGGACGCTCGGACCGCACGGTCGGGGGCGTTCTCATCCTGCTGTTGGCCGTCAATGTGCCCTACCTGATCAGCCCGTCGTTGCCGCCGCCGGCCGACCTGCCGAAGATCCTGCTGGCCAATCTCTTCGTCATCGCGCTGTGGAAGACGGGTGCGTCCATCGAGGGGCTGAAGTGGTTGCCGATCCTGGTCACCGGGATCGGCGTCTACTCGTTGATCGGTGGACTGCTCGTCCCCGATTACATGATGTACAACATCGTCTCCATCAAGGCGATCATCGGCGGCTGGGAGCTGGCTGGTCCGTTCGGGCACGGCAACGTGCTCGGAATGTATTGCGCCGTCGCATTTTCGCTTGTTCCGCTGGTTCCGGGCAGGCGATGGCAGCTGTTCTGTGGTGCCGTGCTGTTGACGACGATCCTGGCGTCGGCGTCGCGTACCGCGGTGATCGCCGCGGCCATGGTGTTGCTGTGGTGGGGTGTCTGCCGCATCCGATCTGTGGTCAACGTCCGCTTCTCCGGCACGGTGTTCGTCAGTGCCGCGGCGTCCGGCATGTTGATTCTTCCGTTCCTGCCGTGGGATCCGCACGCGTTCACCGATCGCGCCGCGGTGTGGGCGGCCAGTCTGGCCCAGTGGCAGAGCTCCCCGCTGGTGGGTCTCGGCATCAACTGGTTCCTGATCGACGCCCAGCACAACGCCAACGTCGCGGCGTGGGCGTATGTCGGTACAGGGCACAACCTCGTGGTCGACACGTTGGTGAAGTCGGGAGTGATCGGCCTGGCGGTGCTGGCGCCGGTGCTGGTGATCGCGATCCTGGGCACGCGGACGCTACAGCCGAGTCGGCAGATCGCGCTGTTCGGTTACCTGGGCGCCTTTTTCGTCGCCGCGTCCACAGAGGCGGTGTGGGGGCTGCTGCCGAATCTGCAGCTGTTTCCGATCAGCGGCTTGATCTTCGCGATTCTGGTGCTGAACCGGTTCGGTAAACCGGCATGACCGGCGACGCGGTGAGTGTGGTCATTCCGACCATCGGGCGGCCGAGTCTTCGGCAGGCGGTGGATTCGGCTCTGCGGCAGACGGTTCCGCCGGCAGAGATCGTCGTCGTGCTGGACCGCGACTGTGTGCCCGATCTGCCAGACGCGGACGAGGTGCGGGTGATCGCGACCGCCGGTGCGCAAGGCCCCAGCCGGGCCAAGCATCTGGGTGTCGAGGCGGCGCGCGGCGATGTCATCGCGCTGCTCGACGACGACGACATCTGGCGGCCGGAGAAGCTCGAGCGACAGCTCGCGGCCGCCCCGGACGGCGACGAATGGATCATGTCGTGCCGCTTCCGGCGTCTGCTCGACGGTGGTGAACCGATCATCGGGCCCCGCACACTGCTCGACCAGTTCGAACCGGTGGCGCCCTATCTGTTCGAGATGCGGGAGCGGCAGGCGTTCAACATGGTGCAGACCTCGACTCTGCTGTTCCCGCGAGCGTTGACGCAGTCGGTTCCGCTCTCGGTGGCGGAGGGGTCGATTCACGACGACCCCAAGTGGCTGATGGAGGTTCGGCGCACGTTCCCGCGCTTGCCGATCATCCAGCTGCCCGATCCGCTGGTCGACATCGTGTGGACTGCCGTCTCGGTGTCGCGGGCGGGGATCGATCGCAGCGCGGAGTACATCGACTGGGGCGTACGCGAACTGGCCGAGGAGTCACCGCGGGTGCGGGGGGATTACATGCTGACCTCGGCGGTGGGGTCGGCGTTGGGGGCCGGCTCACTGCGCGGAGTGACGAGATCGATCGCGGCGGGAGTCCGGTACGGTCGTCCCGGTTCGTTGGCGTGGGCCAGCGCGGCGAAATCACTGGCGCGCCTCGGTAGGCAGCGGCTGCCCCGCGGGGAGGGTTGATGTCGCCGAGCTTCGCCAAGAACACGCTTCTCGGGTTCGCGTCGGGGGCCGCGGTGGCGTTGGCCGGTTTCGTCGGGAATGCGATCGTGGCGCGGCTGCTGGGCCCTGAGCGGCTCGGCGTCTTCGCCTACGTCGTGTGGTGTGTGACGGTCGCGGCGACGATCGCCTCGCTCGGAATCGACGTCGTGCAGCAACGTTTCATCCCGAACTTGCGTGCCGAGGGGCGCGGCGACGAGGCCGAGGGCCTGATCGGGGCCACCACCCGGGTGTCGATAGCGGCGATGACGGTGATCGGGATCGTGCTGGTCGGATACCTGCTCTGGCCGGGCAAGGGTGCGCTCGAGGGCACGTCGACGGTGGTGGTGATCGTCGTCGCGGCCGCCTGGTTCGTGACCTGGAAGCTGGGCGATCTCTATCTGTTCTACCTGCGGGGTGAGCAGCGCTTCGGCGAGGTGGCGCAGTTGTCGGCAGTGTCGGCGCTGTTGAAGGTCTCCACATTCGCGGCGGGTGCATGGCTGTTCGGAATCCCCGGAGCGTTGGCGGGCTACATCGCAGGCAGCCTCCTGCCGGCGAGCAGGGTGTATCGGCTGCTGCGCAAGAAGCCCCGGGTGGAGCCAGCCCTGCGCCGCGAGGTCGGGAAGTTCGCGCTGGGCAGTTGGGCCGTCGGGGTCATCGGCACGCTGGTGTTCGGCCGCACGCAGGTGGTGTTCCTCGAGCATTACAGCGGATTGACCGCCGTCGGATTGTTCGCCGCGGCGGTGACGATCGCCGAGATGGCGGTGCAGTTGCCACCGTTGCTGCTTTCGGCCTTGCTGCCGCGGTTCAGCGAGCAGCACGGGATGGGCGCGCAGGACCACATGATGCGGTTGTACCGCACCACCACCGCGTTGATCGCGATGGTGATCGTCCCGCTGTGCCTCGGTCTCGCCGCGGTCGCACCGGTGTTGATCCCGGCCCTGTTCGGCGCCGATTACGCCAAGGCGGTACCGGCTGCGGCGGTGCTGCTGATCGCCGCCGCCATCTCGGCGCTGGGGGTCACCACGCTCTACCTGCTGTACAGCACCGGCAAGACGGCTCTGCTGGTGATCTCCAACGGCCTCGGCCTGGTCGTCACCATCGCGCTGGGGTTCCTGCTGATCCCGCGTTACGGACTGATGGGTGCGGCGTGGTCGCGCGGGGCGGCGCAGGTACTCGTCGTCCTGCTCGAAACCTGGTATGTGACAGTCAAGTTGAAGTTCCGTCCGCCCTACCGTGTGCTCGGCGCCATCGCGGCCGCGGCGCTGGCGGCGGCGGCGATCGCCGATCTCATCAGGGCGCAGTGGGGTTCCGCCCTGTCGCTGGCCGTCTCGATTCCCGCGGCGATCATCGTGTACGTCGCGGTACTACGGACCTTGTCGGTGGCCTCGATGTTCGACCAGGGCTTGGTCAATCGGCTCGTCGAGCGGGTGCCGGAACACCGGCGGACGCTGGTTCGGAAGCTGCTGAAGCTGCCGACACCCAACACGTCGTCCTAGTTCGGCCTAGTCGGAGCCGCCGGCGGTGTCGGTCAACGCGATGGCGGCGAGTTTGCGGCTGTTGTCGGCGCGCAGCACCCCGAAATTATCCTCGATCTCGCTCGGATCGGTGCCGCCGTCGACGAGTTCGTAGTAGATGAGGGGGCCGACCCAGTCCCAGGCGTCGACCTGTTGGCGGGCCAGCAGCAGCGTCGCGGCTTGGTCCTGTTCGGACACGGCGCTCGGCCCGGTCCCGGTGGGGGCGCCGTACTCGGTGATCCACACCTTCTTGGCACCGTCACCGCGCTGGGTCATCAGTGCGTGCAGCGCCGGCAGATCGCGGAAGCCTCCCGTCGTGCGCTGGGTGCGGTCCATCGGGTACGACGGAAAAGTGTAGGGATGCACGGCGATTCCGTCGGCGAGTTGCGCCACGCCGTCGTCGTAGAGATGGGTCAGGTAGGTGGTCGGGTCGACGTCGGGGCCTGGGCTGCCATAGGTGGGGGAGAGCCCGCCGATGAGCAGGGTGGCGCGCGGGTCGACCTCGCGCACTGCCCCCGCCGCGGCGCGGAACACTCGCCCGTACTCGGCGGCATCGGGGTCGGGCGGCCAGAACTTTCCAGTGTTGGGTTCGTTCCAGATTTCCCAGTCGTGCACACCGCGGGCGGCGTAGCGCTGCGCCGCGACGCGGGCGAAGTTGGCGAACGCCGCGGGATCGTGGGGGCGGTCGCGGTTGGATGCCGTCATGCCCTTCGTCCACGGCGGGGCGAAGGCGAGGACGAGCAGCACCTTCATCCCGCGGCGCAGCGCGCGGTCGACGATCGTGTCGGCCGACGTCCAATCCAGTTGACTCTGAACGGGTTCGATCACCGACCAGTCGACGTCGACGCGTACCCACCGAACGTTCATGGCGGCCATCGCGTCGAATTGCGCGTCGAGTGACTGCTTGTCGGCGCCGCGATAGTGCACCGTCATCCCGATCGGCACGTGCGTGGGTTGGGATTGGCAGGAGGTGATCAGTCCAGCGATGAGGATAAGGCCCAGTAGCAGTCGGTCAGCGCAGGACGGCACGGGTATCGGCTTCGCGGGTGAACGGCCGACCAGCCAAACCTTCGGCACGCCCGATCAGCAGCGCCGCCGCGTCGCGCGGACTGAACTTCGCGGGGTTGCGGATGGGCATCAGAGCCGCAGCGACGAGGTGCGCCGTCTTGTACCACAGCGGATAATTCCACGTGCGCAACAGGTTTCCCGCCCCACGACCGTAGTTGCGCAGTTTGCGCCGCCGTTCGCGGGGTGGCAGGTGTGCGAACTCCGTCTGTGCCCACACGACGACGTCGTCGGCCCAGACGATGGAGAAATCGTCGAGACGTGCCATCCGCAGCAGCAGATCGGGTCCCTCGGCGGACTGCCACGGGGTGTCGGCGCCGGAACCGCGTCCCGGATCGAACCCGCCGACCGCGTCGAAGGCGTCGCGGCGGAAGACGGTGGCCGGCTCGATGGCACCCCAGGCGCTGCGCTTCGTCAGCGGCGTTCCGGGAGCGGGCAGCGGATTGCGTGGGCCCTCGCTGTCGAGCAGGCGGCCCGCGCACACGGTCGCAGGCGCCACGCAGTGGCGAGCGAGGTGCTCGACGAAATCGGGTTCGACGTGGCTGGTGTCGTTGGGGAACCAGAGCCAGTCGACGTCGGCGGGCATCAGCGCCACGGCAGCGTTGCGTCCGTTGGAGATTCCGCGGGCGCTGAGGGTCGTGTGGATGGTCAGGGAGTTGGCGAAGTCGGCGACCACCTCCGCGAGTGCTTGCTCGCCCCCCGGATCGTGATGGGCGATCACCACCGCCGCGAGGGGCCGGCTTTGCGCGGCCAGGTCGGCGAGCAGCTCACGCAGAGGCTCCCAGCGCCCCACCGTGGTCACCGCGACTCCGATCCGCGGTGCGTCACCTCCCATGGCCGTGAGCGTAATCCAGCGGCGCCGGTATTCGGTGGGCAAACGAACATCGTGAACTGGCAGTAGCCGATACGATGGCCTCCGTCGCACGTCAAAGAATTTCACGATCGATTTTGCCGTGGTATCTCGGATTGCCGAGCCACGCATTGAGCACGGGGGGATGGCGGAGATGCGGATTGCGTTCCTGACCGAGCTCTATTTTCCGAGCGTCGGCGGCCAGGAGGTGTTCTTCCAGGAGTTGGGCGAGGCGATGGTGCGTCGGGGCCACACCGTCGACGTGTACTGCATCGGCCATGTGCCTGACCTCCCTGACGTCGAGGTGATCAACGGCGTCACCGTCCACCGGGAAGCGAATTCGGGCCGATACAAGACGCCGAGGATCAAGGCACTGCGCCGCAACTGGTTGGACATCGCGAAGTACAGCGCGGGCGTCCGGCGCGTCGCGGCCCGCGGCGATCACGACTTCTTCCTGCTCAACGAGTGGCCGCTGATGCACGTGCTGGCGCTCCCGGGCTCGGTGCGCGCACGAAGTGCGTTGCACTGGTGCGAAATTAGAGAAGACCTGTTACTGCGGACCCTGCAGGCACAGTTCCCGAAGCTGGTCGGCTCGAACTTCGCGGTCGGCGAGGCGGTGGCAGCCGCAATCACCCAGCAGTCGGGACGGGCTTGCGATGTGCTTCCCAGCGGTATCGAGGCCCACCGGTATCGCGCGGCTCCCGGCGCCGAGCGCTCGGGCGTGCTCTACGTCGGGCGGCTCGCACCGCACAAGAACCTGCCGCTGCTCATCGACGCGTTCGGACTGGCCGCCGACCGTGGCTTCCAGGGTGACCTCGTGATCGCCGGGGCAGGGCCGTCCCTTGACGATGTGAAGGCAACCGTTAGACAGAGTCCCGTAGCCGACCGCGTACGCGTGCTGGGGTCGGTCGACGAGGCCCGCAAGCTGGACCTGCTCGCGACGTCGTCGGTGCTGGGCATGCCGAGCCGGCGCGAGGGCTTCCCGCGGGTGATCGCCGAAGCCATGGCGAGCGGGCTGCCGGTGGTGACGGCGGATTTCCCCGAGAACGGGGGCAAGGACGTCGTCAAGCAGTACGGCGCAGGCGTGGTGTGCGGCACCGCGCCGCTCGCATTCGCCGACGCGTTGCTCGACGCGCAGGCCGGCTGGGAGGGCTATTCGCAGGCCGGGCGCGCCGGCGCGGTGGACCTGGACTGGACGCACATCGCAGAAAAGCTCGAAAAGCACGCTCAGCAGAAACAACTCGGGGGGTAGCACGCATGCGCATCATGGTCACCGGCGGCGCCGGCTTCGTCGGCAAGGAGTTGGTGCAGACTCTCAAGGACGGTAACGACGTGCTCGTCGCCGACCTGCTGCGGTACGGCACACCGGACTGGCTGGCCGGTGAGCTCGACGGTTTCGCGTTCGAGCGGGTCGACATCCGCGACGCCGCCGCGACCGCCGCGGTCGTCGAGCGCTTCGCCCCTGAGGTCGTCGTGCACCTGGCGGCCATCCACTACATCCCGGAGTGCGACGCCGATCCGGCCAACGCGGTGGCGACGAACGTGACCGGCATGGTGAACGTGCTCTCCGCCCTCGCCCCGGGAACGCGGTTCGTCTTCGCCAGCAGCGGCGCGGTGTATCGCCCGGACGAGGCGCCGCACCGCGAACTCGAGTCGGTGGTCGAGCCCGTGGACATCTACGGCTTCACCAAGGACCAGGGCGAGGACTACGTGCACATGTTCGCGGCGAACCGCGACATCGCGGGCGTGATCGTGCGGTTGTTCAACGTCATCGGGCCCGGGGAGACGAACCCCCACCTGCTGCCCGCGATCGTCGTGCAGCTGCGGGACAGCCCGGAAGCGATCAACCTCGGCAACACCTGGCCCAAGCGGGATTACATCGACGTCCAAGACGCGGCGGGTGGCTTCGCGGCGGCGGCGCTGGGTGCCGTGCCCGGTCCCGGCGGGGTCGAGATCGTCAATCTCGGCAGCGGGCAGCAGTATTCGGTGGACGACATCGTGAACAGGATGCGCTCGGTGCTCGGCTTGGATTTCGAGGTGCGCCAGGATCCGAGCCGGATGCGTGCGGTGGACCGGCCCTATCTGGGCGCGGACATCTCGCGCATCGGGGAGCTGTTCGGGTGGTCGCCGAAGTGGGAGCTCGACGAGACACTGAAGCGGATGTGGGCCAATCCTGACCTACTGCCGCAGTTGGAAGGCCGGTTGACTTGACCGACCGCCGGGTCGACTTGCTGTTCGACGCACGGCACATCCGGCAGAGCGGGATCGGTACCTACATCGCGACGTTGTTGCCGAGCCTGGAAGAGACGTTCGCCGAACGCGGGCTCTCGTTGGCCGTCCTGGTCAACGAGCATGCGGTGCCGGAGCTGCGGCGTGCGCGCATCGTGACGGCCGCGCCGGCCGCGATGTACACGCTGGGGGAGCAGCGGGTGTGGGGCCGCGCGCTCGACGAGGTGCGGCCTCGCGGATTCTGGGTGCCGCACTACCCGTTTCCCTTCGCGACGCTGTTCCCGCGCCACCGCCGTACGCAGCTCTTCGTGACGGTGCACGACACCATGCATGTACGGGAACAAGAGATCAGCGGACAGGGCGCGGCGCGGCGCGCGTATGCGCGTGCGATGTTCGTGTTGGACGGACGATTCGCCACGTTGGTGTTGACGCCGTCGGAGGCGACGTCGGCGACGTTCGC
Organism: Mycobacterium sp. IDUB_1; assembly: GCF_055419625.1. Taxonomy (NCBI): domain Bacteria; kingdom Bacillati; phylum Actinomycetota; class Actinomycetes; order Mycobacteriales; family Mycobacteriaceae; genus Mycobacterium; species Mycobacterium sp. IDUB_1. The sequence goes on from NZ_JBVAYA010000001.1 coordinate 2,176,418, forward strand.
GGCGATCGCGCCCAGGGCGCGCACGACGGCGACCCCGATTCCGGTGGACGAGCAGTGGTTCGACCCCGTCGACCTCGGGCTGTCGCCGGTGCCGCAGCCGTACCTGCTGTATGTGGGGAACGCCAAGTGGCACAAGAATTTACCGTTGCTGCTGATGGCGTTCGGCGACGTCGTCGGCGACATCCCGCACCGGCTGGTGATCGCAGGCAGCGGGGAGGCGCTGCGCGGGGGAGACGAGCGGGTGCCCGCATTGGCAGCGGCGCTGGGGGATCGGGTCGAGGTGATGGGCCGGTTGGACTTCGAGGTGCTCAGGGCGCTGGTGGCTGGTGCGGACCTGCTGGTGATGCCCTCGCTGCATGAGGGGGCGGGGTTGCCACCGATCGAGGCGATGGCCTCGCGCACGGCGGTGGTCGCCGCGGACATCCCTGCTCTGCGGGAGACCTGCGGGGACGGTGCGGACTACTTCGATCCGACGAACCGCGGCGAGCTGGGGGCGCTGCTCCGCAGGTTGTGTGGTGACGGTGTGGCTCGTGCCGAGTTGGCGGAGCGGGGCTGGGCGCATGTGAGCGCGCGGCAGCAGGGTCTTTCGCTGAAGCCGGCCGCGGAGGCGGTGGCGAACGCGCTGGCTTAGCCGACGTGGCCGCAACACGGCAGGGCATGCTGTGTGGGCTCGAAGCGATCGGGGCGTGCGGCGAACGCGATGACGGCAAGGGTGATCAGGACCAGCGCGGCGACGGCGGCCACCTTGGTGGCGCGCTGGACGTGGAAGAGACCGTGCTTCATGTCGGCGCGGGCCCGGCACACGGCATCCCAGTTGAACTCGCGCAGTGGCTCTTCGACGAAGTGGTGGCAGGCGATGGCCAGGCCGAACGACAGGGACAGCGCGGCGGCGTAGTAGTAGACGGTCGTTTCCATCGTGGTCGCGAGCAGGACGATGACGGGCCAGTGGACGAGGTAGAGCGCGTAGGAGAGGTCGCCGAGATACGTGGCGGCACGGTTGCGGAGTAGCGGCTGGAACAGCGGCTCGCTACCGACACCGGCCGCGATGACGAGAAGGGTTCCGACGACGGGCAGCAGAGCCCACGGGACGGGGAAGCCGCCAGCCGCGGGGTCGATGAGGAACAGGCTGGCGACGATCAACCCCACGCCGGCCCAGGACAGCGCCGGTCGCAACCACACGGGAAGTGTCGCGAGCGTGCCGATTGCGGTCGCGAGGAGAGCGCCGGCGCCGAGTTCCCAGACGCGAGCGAAGGTGTTGAAGAAGGCCACATGCGGCCCAGCGGAAGCTTCGACGGTGGCCCAGGCGAGGGACGCGGCAGTCACCAGGCCGCTTGCGGCTGCGACGGTGCCGAGCCAGCGTTCGCGACTCCACGCGCGACGCGCGACCACAGCGGTGATCGCGAGGATGACCAGCGGCCAGACGACGTAGAACTGCTCCTCGATAGCGAGCGGCCAGTAGTGCTGCAGCGGGGAGGCGGCGTCCGCGGCCATGGATGCGTCGGCGCCTCGAGAGGCGAAGTGCCAGTTGGCGAGGAACGCGAGCGAGAACAGTGCGTCGACGCCGGTCTCGTGGACGCGGCTGGGAATCAGCATGATCGCCGCGACAAAGGTGGCGACGACCACGAGAATCGCGATGGGGAGGATGCGACGCGCGCGGTCCAGCCAGAAGCGGGCCACAGAGACCGAACCGGTGGGCTCGGCGCTGCGCAGAAGCATGTCGGTGACGAAGAAGCCGGAGATGACGAAGAAGACGTCGATGCCGACGGTGCCACCGCGCGGCCGCCCGACAAGATGGGTCGCTAGTACGGCGAGAACCGCCAGTGCGCGCAAACCCTGAACGTCTAGACGATAGTTTGCTCGTTCTGCACGCCGGCGACGACGCAGCGACGATTCTCGGAAACGGTCCAGCGCAGTAACCATGTTTGCCCCCCGGCGCACAGTTGACGGTTATGGCCAATGATCGCTGATTGAGCAACTTGTCGCATAGGGCAATGTGCAGTGACGTGAGTCACCGAGTGATGTGCCCCGGAGGGCCGCAAATCGCGCTGCTGAACGGAACCTGTGAAATCGACCGCGACACAGGCGATGCCCACCGCCGCCGCGCACGATGGGCTAATGTCCTAGGGGCTTCGATGAGACCAAAGGGGTGGGCGATGCGGAAGATTGTCACTGCGGCAGGAGCGACCACTGCTGCTGCTGTTGTCGCGATGACGGGGCTCGCGGGCCCCGCGGCGGCCGCTGACGAGTGGGTCATGCCCACCACGAGGGGCGAGATACTGCAGACAGCGATCAATGATGTTCGCGCCGTCACCGGAGACGCGGAGCTCAACCTTCAGTTCGTCCCTCGCAACGTCAATCAAGTTGTGTACAACTACTCGAACTGGGCGGTGTGCGCAACCTCCCCAGGTGCGGGCAAGAACATCTCGCAAAAGACAAAGCGGGTGATTTTTTCCCTGAGGCGCCTGAACGAAAAGTGTTAGACCTCTTGCCACAGGTCGCAGATTGACAGGTCCGCGGCTTCGAGAAGTCGGCGAACTAACGGCAAGCTGATGCCGATGACATTCGACGGATCTCCCTCAATCCGATCGATGAGCCATCCGCCAAACCCGTCAAGTGTGAACGCGCCAGCGACGTGGACCGGTTCTTCGGTGGCGAGATAGGCGCCCAGTTCTCGCGAACCGGGTGTGCCGAAATGCACTGTAGTGCTACCGGTTTCACCCTGGGTGTGGGTGATGACACCATTAGCGAGGCGCAGCAGCGCGTGCCCAGTCAAGAGATGCCCAGCCGAGGCAGCCATCTCAGACCACTGCAGGCGCGCTACCTCGATGCTGCCGGGCTTCCCCCTCAGGGATCCATTCAGGTACAGCATCGAATCGCAGCCGATGACAACGCAATCGGCGGCGACATCTGGAGGCAGTTGCGCGGCCACGCTGAGTGCTTTGGCGTTGGCAAGTTTGAGCACCACAGCTTCAGGGGGAGTTTCGGGATCGAGTGAGGCGATGAGGGCGTCCTCGTCGACATCTGAGACGACCACTAGGGGCTCGACCCCTGCCTGGCGCAGGACTCGCAGCCGACCGCTTGACGCGGAACCCAGGACTAGGCGCGTCATGATCTTTGTTCTTCGTGCAAGCGGCTCATCAGTGCCGCATGTGCATCCGCTCCAGCAGCGTCACTCGCTGCCAGCTGGTCACGTCGTAACGCAGCTTGTCGACGGGGTGGCCCCACGGATTGAGTTCCTGCGGGCCCGGTTCGGTGTGTCCGGCGCCGCTGGCACCCGCAAGGACCGTCACCAGCGCAGCGAGTTCCTCGGCGCTGGGGGAGCCCTTGACAATCTGAAAGTGTGTCTCGGGCTGAGGCGGGTTGTCGATCGTCATGTCCCGCGGATCAGACACCTCGACGATGTCGGCACTGTGGTCCACAGCTGAACTCCTTGTCGCGCAGGTCGATTGAATTACAGCGGAATGTTGCCGTGCTTCTTCGGCGGCGTCTGGGTGATCTTGCGCTCCAGCAGTCGCAGCGCCGTACCGATGTAACCGCGGGTGTGTGACGGAGGGATGACCGCGTCGACGTAGCCCCGTTCGGCCGCGACGTAGGGATTGACGAGGGTGTCCTCGTACTGCTGCTGCAGCTCCAGGCGCAGTGCGTCCACGTCTTCGCCGTTCTTGGCCGCGTCCTTGAGTTCCTTGCGGTAGACGAAGCCGACGGCGCCGGAAGCGCCCATCACGGCGATCTGAGCGGTCGGCCACGCGACGTTCACGTCGCAGCCCATGTCCTTAGACCCCATGACGCAGTACGCGCCGCCGTAGGCCTTACGGGTGATGACGGTGACCTTCGCGACCGTGGCCTCGCCGTAGGCGTAGAGCAGCTTGGCCCCGCGGCGGATGATGCCGTTGTATTCCTGGTCGGTGCCGGGCAGGAAGCCGGGAACGTCGACCAGCATGACGATCGGAATGTTGAAGCAGTCGCAGGTCCGCACAAAGCGAGCAGCTTTTTCCGAGGCGTTGATGTCAAGGCAGCCGGCGAACTGGGTGGGCTGATTGGCCACGATGCCGACGGGCCGGCCGTCGATGCGACCGAAGCCGACGATGATGTTCTGTGCGTAACCGGCTTGGACTTCGAGGAATTCGTCGTCATCGAGGATGCGGGTGATGACCTCGTGCATGTCGTAGGGCTGATTCGGCGAATCGGGGATCAGCGTGTCGAGCTCGAGGTCCTCGTCGGTGAGGCTCTCCTCGATCGGGCCCGGATGGGGAGCTGGGTAGCGCGGCGGCTCGGCGTAGTTGTTGGGCGGTAGGTAGGAGAGCAGATCCCGCACATAGTCCAGGGCGTCCTGCTCGCCGGTGGCGACATAATGCACCGTGCCCGATCTGGACATGTGTGTCTGGGCGCCGCCGAGCTCCTCCATGGTGACGTCCTCACCGGTGACGGTCTTGATGACGTCAGGTCCGGTGATGAACATCTGGCTGGTCTGGTCGACCATGATGACGAAGTCGGTGAGGGCGGGGGAGTAGACATGGCCGCCAGCAGCGGCGCCCATGATCAGCGAGATCTGAGGGACGACGCCCGAGGCCTTGATGTTGTTGTGGAAGATTCGGCTGTAGAGGCCAAGGGAGACAACACCTTCTTGAATGCGCGCGCCGGCACCGTCGTTGATGCCGATGAGTGGGCGGCCGGTCTTGATGGCGAGTTCCTGAACCTTGACGATTTTCTCGCCGTAGACCTCGCCGAGGCTGCCGCCGAAAACGGTGGCGTCCTGGCTGAAGATGCAGACGTCGCGACCGTCGATGGTGCCGTAGCCCGTCACCACGCCGTCGCCGGTGGGGCGGTTCTTGTCGAGGCCGAAGTTCTTGCTGCGGTGCTTGGCCAGCGCGTCGAGTTCGACGAACGAGTCCTCGTCGAGCAAGGCGAGGATGCGCTCACGCGCGGTGAGCTTGCCTTTGGCGTGGACCCTCTCGACTGCTTCCTCGCCGACGGGGTGCAGGGCCTCCTCGGCGCGCTTGCGCAGATCGGCCAGCTTCCCGGCGGTCGTATGGATATCGATCTCGTGCTCGGCGGAGGGCTCAGTCACGCTCGTCATGGTTGTTGATGCTAACGGCGGGGCCATCACGAGTCGCGCGGGGGTCTTATTGCTCCCTTAAGAACCGTTCATGGGCGGCTTGCGTCACCGGAGAGTTGACCACTAGTGCCACTTCAGCCACCGGCGCGATTCGCATCAATTTGGCGATATGGTGTGCAAACAGTCCGCCCCCGCTCTCCCAGCAAACGATCTTGATACGGCGTTAGCCGCGCCTGTCGGGCGCTCAAAGATGACGTCTTAGAGCGCTGACACGGCCTAGCCGGGAACCGTTGATCTGCTGGTAACACGCTATTTGTGACGTTGCGGAGGAAGTCTGGAAACAATCGCGATTCAGATTGACAGGGGGTGCCCAGTCTGCGATGCTTCCAGCAACTTGTTCCGAGATGGGGACTCGAGAAAGTGGGGGGACATGACCACCATTGCTACTAAATTCCAGGTGACGGTTGCTGCTGCCGCCGTTGCAGCGGGTGCGGCGTTCGTACCGGTCGCCGCAAATGCGGCTCCGCAGATTCAGCTCCCCGCCGCGCCGAGCTTCGCGGATCTGCCGCTGCAGCCGAAGGGGCCGGTGTACATCGTGACCGCGACGTCGTTCCAGCTGCTCTCGGTGTTCCTGTCGCAGAGCGCGGCGTCGCAGGATCGTCGCGCGGATCGCCTCGAGGCGTACGCCGCCGCGCATCCGGACACATTCTTCGGGAACCTCGCAGCTGCCCGAGCTGCGCAACTCCGCAAGAATGAGGCCGTGACGAACGGTATTTCGTTCAGCGTGTGCCTGAATGGCAACTCAACAGGTATCGGCCCCTACGGAACCTATGTAAGCGGTTCCTGCTGAGGTCAGGTGTCTCCTGCTCACCCACCGTGCCGAGGCCTGCGCGTCGTTGACGTGCAGGCCTCGTCTATTCATCAGGATTTGTTGAGTGCCTTTATTCCCCCGACGTTCATCAGATCCAGGCCGCGACGACGATACAAGCGCAAGCAACGAATACGGCGACCCTGACGACTCGCGTGGTCCTCATCGGCGCCGGACGGTCGCGTGGGTCCTGGTCATTGCAGCCCTCGTGATTGTGGGGCTCGGCTGCTGGGTGGCTGTGGAAGGCTTCCGCGCGAAGTCAAGTCTCGAGCAGGCACGCGCCAGTGCGAAGGATGCGAGGGAGTCGCTGCTCGACGCGGATACCGAGGCTGCGGCGAGATCTGCTGGCGATGCGGTTAAAAGCGCGGGGGCCGCGCGTGACGCGACACACTCTCCGGCGTGGAACATCGTCGCCGCGATCCCTTGGCTGGGAAGTCCCTTCGAGGCCGGTCAACAGATCACAGACGTCGTGGCCGGCTTGGCATCCGAGGTCCTGAAACCGGCGGCCGATGTCGGGGTGAATATTTCACCCGACCGGCTCTACGAGGGCGGGCGGGTCGACGTCGAGTTGCTCCGCAGCCAAGAACCGCAGCTGAGTCAGCTCGCTGAACAAGCAAACCGGTTGGACGCTGAAGCCAATTCGATCGTTGATCCTCGGTTCATATCGTTGCTCGCCGATGCGCGTTCTCAGCTGCAGCAACAGATTTCGGAAATCACGTCGATCCTTCGCAACACTGCACTGGCCGCGCGCATAGCACCCGCGATGATGGGCGCCGATGGTCCGCGTTCCTACTTCATGGCGTTCCAAACCAACGCTGAAGTCCGTGGGACAGGTGGTTTGTTGGGTGGGTTCGGCATCCTGCGATTCGATAACGGGAAGCCCGAGGTCGACACCCTGGCGTCGAACACAGACCTGGCGAACGCGGTCGGACCGGTCGATCTAGGCCCCGACTACGACCGACAGTACGGCTACGCCAACCCGTTCACCGATGTGCGCAACAGCAATATGAGCCCGCACTTTCCCTATGCCGCGGAAATCTGGAAGACGATGTGGGCCGAGCAGACCGGCACCAATGTCGACGGAGCCATCGCTATCGACCCTGTGGCGTTGAGCTACATACTCGGCGCCGTCGGATCGGTCCGAATGGCGGATGGCGAGACCGTCTCCAAAGACAACGTCATTGAGCTGACCGAGGTGACGGCCTACGAGCGGTACCCGGCCGAGCAGCGAGACGCACGGAAGCAGTACCTGGAAGACATTGCGAGCGCGGTCGTCACCAAGATGACGGGGCCGGTGAAGTCACCGCGGCGACTCCTCGAGGCGCTCGGGCGAGCGGTCAGCGAACGACGCATTGCTGTTTGGAGTGCCAATCCAGATATCCAAAAGGTACTCGAGCAAAGCAGTCTCGCGCATGCCGTTCCTGAGGGAGATGGGCCTTACGCAGAGATTGCGGTGAACAATCTGGGCGGGAACAAGATGGATTACTACTTGAAGCCGGAGATTGAATACGTCGCCGACAAATGCGAGGGCGAGACTCGGGCTTCGACAGTCACTGTCAAACTCACCAACGAGGTCCCGGACAGGCCGTTGCCGGATTATGTTGCAGGCGTTGAAGGCTTGTCACCCGACATCATGATCGCGGTTCCCAAGGGAACTAATATGACGTCGGTCCGCTTGCTGGCCACCAAAGGCTCACAGCTCTCGAATGTTCTGCTTAACGGGGAGCGCGTTCCTGCCATTCTCAATACCGAGCGAGGGCATCCGGTCTTCGAGGTGCAGGCCATCATCCCGCCCGGGCAGTCTGCCGACATCAGATTTCAGCTGTCGGAACCGACCGTTCCCGGCAAGCCGCAGGCTCCCGTTCTTCCCATGGTTGACACAGTCGTTCCCAAAGTGATGGTGCCCGAATGTGCCGGTGGCAGCTGATGTTCGAACTGCAATTGGTGACTCAGTGAGACCCCCGATGAAAAAATTGCCGTCGACGCGCGCACTTCTGAGCGTGACGGCTCATCGAGCAATGAAGGGGTGGTTGTGAACCTCCAAGACTTCATCAAGGTGCTACGCGCACGCTGGATCACGGTATGCGTGACCATCGTCGTCGCCCTACTGGGGGCGGTCATCTTTACGTTGGCTACGACTCCCCTGTACAAGGCGTCGACCCGGTTGTACGTGTCCGCTACGGGTGGATCGTCGGTCGCGGAGATGTATCAGGGCAACCGCCTCTCGCAGGAGCGGGTCGCTTCGTATACACAACTCATCGCCGGCGAGACAGTGGCTCAGCGCACGATCGACAAGCTCGGCCTCAACATGAGTGCCGGCAGTTTGCAGTCGAAGATCAGCGCCCGGTCGAAGGCCGATACAGTGCTAATCGACGTGAGTGTGCTTGACGAGTCACCTGTTCGGGCACGCGATATCGCCAATACCGTGTCTGACGAGTTCGTTGGCCTGGTGCGTGAACTCGAGACCCCTGAGAACGGTGCCCGACCAGACGCCCGCGTCGTCGTAGAGCAACGAGCTTCCATCCCCAACTCACCCGTCGTTCCGGACACGAAGCGCAATCTTGCAATCGGTTTGGCGTTGGGCGCACTGGTGGGCATCGGGCTGGCCGTGCTCCGGGACATTCTCGACAACACGGTCAAGAGCCGCGAAACGTTAGAGGACCTCGTGGGAACAGGCCTTGTCGGCAGCATTCCGTTGGACAAGGAGCGTCGTAAGCAGACTGCGATCTCGTTCGACAGCGACAACTCGGGAATCGCGGAGGCGTTTAGGAAGCTCCGGACCAACCTGCAATTCTTGGCGGTCGACAACCCGCCACGTGTCATCGTCGTGACGAGTTCAATGCCGAGCGAGGGGAAGTCGACGACCGCCATCAACCTGGCACTGGCTCTGGCGGAGGCGGATCATAATGTCATCCTCGTCGACGGAGACATGCGGCGACCGTCGTTAGCGAAGTACCTCGACGTCGTCGGTTCGGTGGGTTTCAGCACGGTTCTGAGTGGAGCCGCGACCTTGTCCGATGCGCTCCAGATGACGCGCTTCCCAGGCTTGACCGTACTGACCTCTGGTACGGTGCCGCCGAACCCGAGTGAACTTCTGGGATCGATGTCCGCCAAGAAACTACTCAATGAGCTTCGCGCGCAGTATGATTACGTGATCGTCGACTCGACGCCGCTGCTCGCGGTCACCGACGCAGCGATCCTTGCCGCGAGTGCTGACGGAGTGTTGATCATGGCGCGATTCGGTCAAACAAAGCGCGAGCAGCTGACCCAGGCGGTGGCAAGCTTGCGGAGTGTGGGGGCACCTTTGCTCGGTGCGGTATTCACCTTGGTTCCCACCCGCGGAAGCAATTCCTATAACTACGGCTACACCTACTACGGTGCAGAAGGGGGACGGCGCGATAAGTCGCGGAAGCCGTCCGCGTCCGACAGTGTGGATGCGATGACAAAGCTGGGTGACGCCCAGCAAGAGCCGGACTTGGGTTCGCACGCCGCGCCGGCTGGCGGTAGACAACGAAAGAGTGACGCATCGGAATAGCAGGCTCGAAGCTAAGTTTCGAGTCAGGCTCCACTCAGGCACAGGAAGCACCTTTGGACAAAGAGCAGCTTAGACGCCGGTTCTACCCCGAGGCCAATGTCAGCGGGTTTTCGCACGTTGACGGGACAATCAGCTTTTTTCACCATCTCAACGCGATTCTCAGGCCTACCGACGCGGTCCTCGATTTTGGCGCAGGTCGCGGCGGGCCGTTGCTAGACGACCAGGTGGCGTACCGGCGGAACCTCGGGAACTTCAAAGGGCGATGCCGGCGACTTGCCGGGTGCGATATAGATTCGGTGGTGCTCGAGAATCCCTTTCTGGACGACGCGCAAGTGATCAAGCTTGGCGAGCGACTGCCGTACGACGACAACACCTTTGACATTGTGATCGCCCGGTATGTGTTCGAGCATGTCGCGAACCCCGAATTCACAGCAAGCGAGCTACTACGAATCGTCAAGCCCCAGGGCGTTATTGCAGCAATGACACCGAATAAGTGGGGGTACATCGCTGTCAGCGCTCGATTGGTACCCAACCGCCACCACGTGAAGACATTGACGCACAGTCAGCCGAACCGCAAGGCGGAAGATGTCTTTCCGACTCAGTACAAGATGAACACATCTCGTGACCTTCGCAAAGCATTCGGCGACAGGGCCGAGGTCTTCATCGCCAGGAAAGCTGCAGAACCGTCCTACCATTTCGGCCGACCGTGGATCTACGGTCTCACGAAGTGGGTGAACAAGCATGCCCCCGACGTGCTTCTCCCCGTGCTCGACGTCTTCATTCGCAAGCGCTAGAAACGCAGCACGACATGAACACGGCGGCCCCAGGCGCAACTCTCACCGTTCCGTCCAGGTAAAACCGGCACCAAGCGTGTCCGCTATCAAGCCGTTCCACTGCCGGATGGCCGCGGTCTCGTCTAGAACGGCCTCCCGGTAACGTCGCCCGTTCCGACCGAATCGGTCCGCCTCAGCAGGGTCGCCTGAAATTCGAAGGACTGCGCCCAGGAGTGCGTCTGGATCTCCAGCGTTGACAACAATGCCTGCGTCCGCGGCGGCGAGCTCGGAAGCGGTGATTCCACCCGGATCGGTTGCGGCTACAATCGGTCGGCCCGCGTCGAAATATGACGTCAGCTTGCTTGGTACGGCCATGGCTGAAACGCCGGGCTTCTCATTCACGATCAGGATATCCGCCGCGCTCAGCGCGAGGCGGTACGCCTCGTCGTCGAGGGGATCGACGAAGGTCAGCCGTGCGACTCCGGAAGCGCGCTCCTCGAGGCCGCGCCGTTCCCCGCCGTCGCCCACGAGGATGAAGTGCACTGGTGCAGCCTTTGCGTCAGCGACCCGTGCGGCGTCAATGATGTTGTCGAGGCCCTGTTTTGCCCCCATGTTGCCGGTGTGAACGGCCAATGTCACCTCGGTTGGCCAACCCAGTGCTGCTTTGGCGTGAAGCGCATTCACTGGTTCGGAGGGTGCGAGATGAGTCCAATTTCGTATGACGTGCACTCTCGACTGCGCAATTCCGAAGTCATCGGTGACGAAGTCCGCGAAGCGTTGATGGATCACGACGACTTTGTCTGCGGACCTCAGCAGACGTGATTCGGTCCACCGCGTTAGTCGCTGTACGAGCCGACCGCCCTCACCAGTTTCGGACAACCCGAGCGTGTAAATGTCCTGCACCCAGACGATCAAGGGAGGACGGTGAGGTGTGAGCCGCCAGCGTAGGGCCGCGGCGGCTGTGGCGAACAAGGAGGGCGATACAGCAACGACCGTTCGCGGTCGTCCCCATCCGGCGAACACGAGGCGGAGACCAAAGCTCAGTTCAGAAGCAAGCCGTCGGAACCCTCGAGGTGAGCGGGGTACGTAATGGAGTCGCCGCTTCACACGGATACCGTTGACCTCCTCCGAACGCGTCCACTGACCGTATCCGTCACTGATTGACCATGCAGGATAGTGAGGATGCGCGACGTGTGCCGTAACGGCTTGTCCATTCTTGCCTAGACCTGCAGCAAGTGCTCCCGTGTACGGGCCGATGCCAGTCGGCTCCGGTGGAAAATTCAAGCCTAGAATGCAGATGTCGGTGTGCGAACGCATCGGCAAAGAGCTTCTCCTCTGACGCGGTTACTCACTGAAATAGATTGTTGTACTTATGTATCGAGAAGTTTGAACGCTCTTCGAGCTCTAACCTTCAACTCCCGCAACACGCACGTGTTGCTGCTTGCGGTCCGATCTGGGCTGGGGGAGAACGGCGACTACCAGGAACAGTAGAACAACCCAGGCCAACGGCCGCACGGGAAAGGCCAGTGTGTAACGCGGCACCTCGGCGACAAGAGCCAGAGTCACCAAGTAGAACACTGCACGCCATGTGGACGTGGGCATGCGCGTCACAGCACGCTGTGTGAATGCCATCGCGAGTCCCACTGCGAACAAAGAGATTGGAACGCTCAGCGCGCCGAGATCCATGTAGGCGTCCGCGACCACGTTTGTCCCCACACCCCATGACGCAGATGGCCCCAGAAGTATGGCCCCGAGTACCTGGGAGCTCTCGGTAAACCCCATGTCGTCGGGAATGATGGCGCCGCGTATGAACGGGATAATTCCGGCGAATCCCACCAGCTTGTACAGGCCGTAGCCGTAGTCGTACATTTCAGGAACGCTGGCTAACGCCGCTCGAAGCGATATGGCGCTGATGTTGAAGCTCGTATCCGCGGCCGCGGCGTCAATCGTGCTGCCGCCGTCGAAAAAACCGAACAGGGAAGCTATGCGACCCGCCCGCAAGTCTTCAACCGCGCTGTAAAGCCCAAGCGCAACGGCGCACAATGCCACCACAGCCCAGCGACCGGCGCGGATCCGAAAAGCAAACAGTCCTGCAAATGCGACGATCGCGATGAGAAGGAAAGAATTTCGATCACCCGCGAGCAGGATTCTTGTGGCCCACGCCACGGCTATCAAGGTGGATACGCGCAATATGATCGGCGGGGCGGGCGAATCCGGCGATCGAGGGAGGACGGACAGTGCAATGGCGACCATCGACACCACTGTGATCGCCAGGTAAATCGCATCCGCAATGCTGCCGCCAGTCGAGGTGCCCGTGTACCTGCCCTCGCCGGCCGCCCGAAGGCCGGCGAGCCAGTAGAACGCGATCAACAGAACTTGCAGTGTGAACAAAGGCAGGGCCGTCGATTGAAGGGTGATCCCATCCAATCGGTTCGCGCGGCGCGGTTGCCGCGGCGTGGCGGCGGAAGCGTTAAGCGCTCTTATTCCCGCGCAGAAAGCCACACTGGCGGCCAGGGACAATAGAATGGCCTGGTTGGATTGGTCGACAAACGTGTTTCCAGGAAAGTACCGACTCTGAGAGACGTCGTAGATTCCGAGAACGTGACGCTGGTAAGGGTAGAACAAAATCAGGTAGGAAAAGAACAGAAAAAGAAACTCAGCATTCAGGAAGGATGGAAAACCGCGAAACACTGTTACGGGTCGCCAGACCGAACGCAACATGAGTGCGTACTGGATGAGTAGGCATGCCCAAATGACAGTGTCGCTGGCGCCGCTTTCCGAACCCCAGAATGCGACCATCAGGCCCGACGCGAGCAGCACCAGTCCGAAGGGAAAATTCGTGCTTTCCTGCTGATTAGTAGCTTCGATATTCGGTGCCGATGTCATCGGCTTGCCGGCTTCACGTTCCGCATATACCCATCAATCCGTGCCGCATGGAATCGATCGTTGATGGAAACCTGCCATCCCCCTGATCGCACGCGAAGTATATCGCCGGCCCGAGGTGATCGTCTGTCCGTTGGACGAGTTGCCGCCTAGAGCTTGAGTCAGAGCCCGTCACGACTTCTACTCTGGACGACTGCGGATTCGGGTGTACACATCGGAAACCACGTCTTCGGGCCGACGGTTCCCATCGACGTGGACGATGCCCACGATATCCCGTTCGATGAGGTCGAGAGCTCGGCGGTAGCGCCGCAATAGCTCGGCTCTCTGGCGGTTGTCAAGCGTCACTGACCGCGTCGATCCTCCGCGACCCGCAAGTCTCTCTTCGAAGACATGGTCTGGCGCTTGCAGCCACGGAACGTCGCTGGACGCCCACATGTTGATGGCTCGAATTGCCGCCATGTAGAAAGTGCTGTTCGGTCGTATCAGGCCCTCTACGATCCCAATCGCCAGCTGGAAAATGGGTCCTTGATCGAGAATGTAGTTGGTTGCGCCTAGGCCTCTGGGATTTGCGAGGTCCTCGTGAAGTTCGACGAACCAACGCAATTGGACGATGTTCTTAAAAACAGCCAGGTCTAGCAAGCTGCGTGGTGGACGAGTGATAAGTTGCGAAAACGTACAGCGAGCGAGGACGAGGGGCCTTCTCCAGTACGGCAGCGTCCGATTCGCGTTCGAGACAAGTCCTGAGAGTGCGCGCGAAACCGTGGTTTTGCCTGAACCGCTGAGCCCCAGCAATTCCGTGCGGGCGAACGGCGTTATCGCTTCGGTCCAAGCGCGGTCAGCAACTTTACCGAGGACCTCGCTGATGTTGTGCCTACCGGTGTCGACAGGGAACATGTACGGCTCCCGCCAGTCCTGCCGCCACACCTCTCCGGATCGCTCTAGTAACACCTGGGGGTTGTCTTCAGCGCGCCGCTCCAACGCGATGGTTGGGTCGAGCTTGAGCACGACGAGTAAGTCCACCCCACCGATCTGCTCGTAAATCCTCCGTTCCAAGCGCCCAACAGCTCGGATCAAAGTCGTGTCCTCGTCGGTCGCCGCGATGCGGGGCGCGTCCATCATCGAGATGCCCGACATGGGCAGACGATCGAGGACCGCGAAGCCGCCACATTCGCGAACCTTTTCAGCTCGACGGAATGCGCCGAGACGGTCGATTGCAAGGGACAGGTGATTGAGGGTAGCCGCGAAGTGCGGCGCCCGGATCTGTGCCACTGCTCGAGACGAGACGCGGAGGAGTAGTCCGAGATGTGTTCGTGAAGGCCTACCAATGTGGATAGCCTCGGTCCAGAGAGACTGGCTGAGAAGTTGGCGAAGAGCTTCCACATTCGTTGACTTGCCGGCACCGTCACCGCCGACGAGGGCGAAAATGCGTCCACCAAGAGATGATCGTCGTTTGTGCGAAGTGTATAAGCCGGCGTGCCTCAATAGCGCTTTCGTCCGGCCCGAGGTGATGCGCCAACTTGCGTGGCTCAACGATGACAGCTCGCTTCGAGTGCGGTGCCCACGCAACCGACGCTTGACCAACCTGCTGCCCCCGAAGATCTGCCAGAGGGACGGATCGTTCAGTGCGAGCGTGAGGAGGTCTCGGAATTCGCGGTAATCGAAATTCAGGCCGGCAGAGTCAAGTACATGCCGCGTCTCGTCGGGATCCGCCTCGGCGGTGAGGTATGTGAGCTCTGCGATCTCTGACCTCGACAGCTCCGGCCGTCCGTTTAGTGCCAGTCGTCTCAACCCCCGCGGGAGCTGCGCGATCTTTGTCGAGGGCGCATGCTTGAGATACGTCCGCAGGAGAAAGACGACCAATTCTCGCTCGATCGTCGGCACCTTCATCACGTCGACTTTGCGCGCATCTTCTAGATACCAGTCGACGATTGGCAGCGTGTAGTTCTTGTCAGCATCGAAGCCCAGGATCAGACGGTCGTGTAGGTGAACGTGCACCATCCGTCGCGCGTCCAGATCCGGTCTGTAGAAGTGCCACATTCCGCGATGCCAGTGGTCAGCTTCCGAAATGCCCCGGACGAATTGATGGCTCGACAGAACTGCTCGGCATCCATCGACGTCGTCCGGGTGGACGAGGAGGTCCAGATCGTCGATCCCGACCAACGCCTTGGCCACGTTGATGTTGCTTTTCCAGTGCACGTAGCGGATCGCCGCGTCATCCATCGCTCCGAAAAGACGTTCGATGGTTCCAAGCGCCGGTAGTTTCATGGATGCCGTCAACGCGAGGAACTCCTATCCGCAGGTGGCTGCGTCGAACTGTGAGTATCCGCCCGCCGCATCATTTCTCAGCGCGCCCCTGCAGCTGTGGAAATCCGGTAATAGTCGCGGTACCAATCGACAAAGCGCGAGACACCCTCTGTCACACTGGTTGTCGGCGTTTTCCCGATAAGCTGGTTCAGCAGCGTCGGGTCGGCAAAGGTATCCACCACGTCTCCCGGTTGCATTCCGAGCATGGTCTTCTCTGCGCGGCGGCCCATTGCCTGCTCGATCGCTTCGATATACGCCATCAGGCCGGTCGGATTGCCTCCTGCGATGTTCACTACCCGGAAGGGCGCGACCGCACTGACTGAATCGTTTTCGGCGACGGGGCCGCCCTCCGGGACGCAACCGACCAGCGCCGTCACGGCGTCGACCAGGTCGTCTATGTAGGTGAAGTCGCGTCGCATATTTCCGCCGCCATAGACCTCTATCGGTTCACCAGCACTTATTGCACGCACGAACTTGAATAGCGCCATGTCTGGTCTGCCCCACGGGCCGTATACGGTGAAAAAACGGAAAGCGGTCGTTGGGATTTTGAAAAGGTGGGCATACGAGTGGCACATTGCCTCCCCGGCACGTTTCGTCGCCGCGTACAACGACATGGGCGAGTCAGTTCGATCGGTCTCGACAAATGGCATTTTGGGATTGCCGCCGTACACGGAACTGGTCGACGCGAAAAGAAAGTGCTGCGGAGGCCTGCTCCGTAGCACTTCGAGCAAATTGAATGTGCCGATGACGTTGGACTCGGTGTAAGCGCGAGGTGCCTCTAACGCGTATCGCACTCCGGCTTGCGCTGCGAGATGAATCACAACGTCCGGGTCGCTTCGCCCCACCGCGTCAGACAACGTATCGCTGTCCTCGAGCATTGCGGTGGTGAATGCGAAATTGGGATTCTTACTCAGGTGCTCCAGGCGCGCTTGTTTCAACGTGATGTCGTAGTAGGTGGTCATCCCGTCGTAGCCCGAAACTTCATGCCCCGCCTCGAGGAGCCGGTTCGCTACGTGGTACCCGATAAAGCCGGCCGCGCCGGTGACGAAGAATTTCATCTCCACCCCTTATCTCAACATCGACTCGTATCTGGCCTGCATTTGTTGGGCAATAGAAGTCCAGAGATATCGATGTGAAAAGGCCGTGCCGGCCTTCGAGAGAGCTTCTATGACGTGGTCTGGGAGATCGTTGGCGCCTGACGCAACGTCCTCGATATCGCTGAGATTGTTCTCGATCCTCAGTGCTACTCCTGCATCGAATAACTCGGGAAGATTGCATTGATCGGTGATGATGGGAATTGCTCCGTGCTGAAGGGCCTCGAGCACGGCAATAGGCAGGCCCTCGCTGAGCGACGGCAGTACAAAGAATCGAGTCGAACACAGCGCCGACGTTTTGGCCTCACCGTAGAGCGGCCCCACGAATCGCACGTTTGCGGCACCGCTCACCGCTGACCGGAGCTCCTGCTCGTACTGCTCATCGCCCCAGCCGGCGATTGTGAGCACCGTGCCTTGGAGCCTCTCCGATGCGCGCCATAGGCGCGCAAGTTCGATCGCTTGTTTCTTTTCGTGGAGCCGGCCCAGGTACAGCACTCCGCTACGCGGGACGCCAGCGGTGTCGACAGCCGGACCAATACCGTTGGGAATGATGAAGGTACGCTCCGCGGCCGTCGGCATGTAGTCGATTACCGACTGGTGTTCAGATCGCGTCAGCGCATGGATGTGGCACTTCTTAAAAGCGGGACGCTCGAAAAGCGCAGCGTGGGCACGCTTGACTGCCGGTTTGCGGGACAGGATCCACGGATCGAGCATCCCGCTCGGCGACACCACCACCGGAACTCCGAGCGCGGAGAAGACACGCGCATATAGGGACGCCGCCGTCCAGATGCCGTGTACGTGAATTACGTCGGGCTTAGCTCGCGCGAGCTCTCTGAAAGCCTGACGACTCAAACCGTAACTTCGCGGGCCGAGAGAGTGCGTGAAGAGCGGCACATCCCCCCATTCGGCGCGATCCTGTTCCAGGAGCTCGTCCCCTCCGCCGACGGCAATGACATCTAACCCGGCCGTAGACAGAGCCTTCGCCAGGCCGGAGGCGGCGTAGAAGAGTCCACCAGCCGACCGCGAGAGGGACGTCGAGTAGTGCGCGACTTTGATCATTTCACTCCCGCGTATATATCAGCGGCAGGGGTGATTGCCCATGTGCTAATCGCGTCCTTAGTCTGGCAGTGAGCCAGCCAAAACTGCGGGGAGCTCAGTGGTCCCCGCAGAAGTGGGACGGACGTGCAAGCGGCGGTCGCGCCCTTCAATACGATGCTGACAGACAAATGTTCCCCGGTTTTTCAGACGCGATCATCCCCCGAGCGTCGAATGCTACACGGTGTTTTTCGGCGGCGCGGCTGGAGCGAATCGGTGCCGCGTAAGAGCTTCGCGTCGCGCAGAGCGGGATAAACGAAAGTCACCGAAGCTTCCGAGCTTTGGTCGGTTCCGGAACGATCCGATCGCGCCGTGGAGCCCATGCCACAGTTCGAAGAAATTCTCAGATGTCGTTTGCCGGCTGGCTCGGAGAAGGCGGAGGACTGCGCTTACACTCGGGCTGAACGAAGGGGGCT
This sequence comes from Mycobacterium sp. IDUB_1, assembly GCF_055419625.1. Classification (NCBI taxonomy): domain Bacteria; kingdom Bacillati; phylum Actinomycetota; class Actinomycetes; order Mycobacteriales; family Mycobacteriaceae; genus Mycobacterium; species Mycobacterium sp. IDUB_1. The sequence goes on from NZ_JBVAYA010000001.1 coordinate 2,194,442, forward strand.
CGATACCTCTGTCCGAAAGTCTGCCTCCGAGACAGGCATCTTTAAGGATCGGGAGCCGTAGTCGCCCGCTCGTTGCCGTGTAGAAGTCTCAGACGTCCTCGATGGAGGTTCATAGCAGTTGCGTCGCCTCGTCGTTGCATTGTGCGTGACCGCCACCCTTGTGTCGGGCTGTGACAGGAAGCCGCCCGAGTATGTGTCGAATTACACGCCGCCGCCAGCTTCAGAGCCCGCGACAGCGGTGGAGGCAGTAGCCATCATTGGTGACGCCTATACCAGTGGCACGGGTCTCGGCGGGCGAGGTGAACAAGGTTGGCCGGCAATCGTTCAACGCGATCTGCGCAGCGAAGGTATGCCCATCGCGGTCGACATGGGAACAGAAGCCGGTTCCGGCTACGTGAATCCCGGCGTACAGACCGGCGCGGTCTTCGACAGCCAGGTTTCGAAAGTGGTCCGGCCTGATGACCGCCTCGTCGTTTTGTTCGGTTCGAGGGCTGACAAAGACGTTCCGCCCAATCGTCTCAGTGTAGGAGTCCAGCAGACCCTTGGTGACGTCAAGAAGGTTGCTCCAAATGCGAGGCTGCTTGTGATAGGACCTGTTTGGCCGACGGCGAACCCGTTGCCGGCGATCCTGCAGGTGCGCGACATCGTCAGAGGTCAGGCTGAGGGCATCGGCGCCACATTCGTAGATCCATTGCAGGACGCATGGTTTGTGGACCGCCCCGACTTGATCAGCAAGGATGGGGTGTATCCCACAGATGGGGGCCATCAGTACTTGGCAGAGAAGATCGCGCCCCTCATCGTTCGGCAGCTGCAGGCACCGTCATAGTGGATATTTTTGCCGCTGCCTCAGCACACGAACCGTGGTCGGTCGGTCTTTGTGACAGGGGACAAAAATCCGCGGTGGTAAATGCCGCGCCACCGCAACTTCTAAGCGGCGCAGATCGCGCACACTCCGATGATGTCTCCGCCTTCGCGTAAGACAATGGGGGATGTCCGCGCATCCACTGGCGGGGAGACGGTAACCCGGCGCAAAGCTCTTCAGCGCTTTGGTTTGCTTGGCGTGGCCGTATGCTTGTCTGTCAATGCCTGTGGGCGCGAACACGCGGCCGATGCCGCGATAGATCCGTGGTGGAACGCGATTCTGACCCCACCTGACGACACGCCCGTGATCTCTGCCGCAGCTTCGTCGCAGATCCCAGGCGGAACAGTCGCCACGCCAAGCGCCAATTACGATGCGGACCCCGTCTTCCGCTACGACGGATGCCACGCGGTTGTATCTGACGGCGTGGGTGTCTGGGCGACCGCGCCCGAATCGGTCGTGCCCGAGCTCGTTACCGACGCTCGAGAGGTCGAGACGGTGTTCCGAGTGACACGCACGGGCGCGAGCGTGATCGGAGTACGCGTTGTGGTCGATGGCAAGCTCAGCCATCTTCGGATGATGCGTTTCGATGCAGAGAAGGGCACCGATTACTACTACAAACATCAGTTTGCCGAGGGTAAAGTGCGGCACCTGAAGTTCGAAGTGGATGGCGCTGACCGATTCACAAGAGCGATCCTGGGGCCGCACACCGTTCTCGAGCGACCGCGGGGAGCGGCTAATTTCCGGCACACGGCAATCGGTGATTCTCTACAGAAGGGCGGAGCCGACTACCACATCGGTGCAGAAGTGAACGGCGACCTGTTCTACATGGGTTGGGAGTCGCATAGTCGCTTCCAGGCAGCCTTGATGGGTTGTGACTCCTACATCAATCTCAGCGCCGGCGGAACGGGCTGGAGCGACAATGATCCGGCCAACCCTTTCTCTGCACGAATTCCTTTGGCGTTGGCGGGTAGCCCGCATGTTCTCGGCTTCTACGGATCTCGAAACGACGCCGGGGAAGAGAACGAGGTCCTTCCCGCGGTCAAGCGCGCTCTCGCGCGGGTTCAAGACGTACCAGTCGTGTTGGTATCCGGGCCGCAGCAAGCCCTTTCTAACCGCGTTCTCAATGATCTCGTACGGCAGGGAACAGAGTCCGCCGGCCGAACCTGGCTTGATCTCCAAGGGGTGGCTGCGTCTCCCACGTCGAACCCCACGCATCATCCAACCTTCGTGGAGCAGTTGGATCTTGCTCGCGCTGCCAACTCGCAGATCGACTTGCCGAGCATCCTCGCCGCGGTGGCGAAGGACAACGAAGTGAGAAGCGCAGTGACGGTGAACTTCGCAGTCATTCCCCCGTCGCCGATCGTGGCGGGGTCGCCAGTGACACTTCGAGCATCTGTCGTCACGGCCGTGCCGATGCCCGGATTTATCCAGTTCTACGACAACGATGCCGCCTTAGGCCCGCCCGTTTCCCTGGAGGCTGGAAGCGCCTCGATGACGACTGATTCGCTGGAGACGGCGACCCACGTATTACTCGCTCGCTTTCTACCTTTGAGCCGCGCAGCGCCGGCCAAAGCGATAGCCTCGACGCCCGTCGCCATCGTGGTTGCTGAGCACCTCGGCGTGACCGATGATTTTAACCGTCCGGATGGTCCTGTCGGGAACAGCTCTGACGGCAAATCGTGGAATACCAAGTCTTTTCCGGGATGGGTAATCAGCGGGCACGCCCTCGCCAACCCGCAGGCAACTGGCCAGGTGTTCTGCGACATTGACCCTGGTGTGGGGTTCGGCGATTACGAATTCACCATGGGTGGCGGGTACTCGGCGGACTTCCGAATCTGTTTGTTCTATGCCAGCGGCAATTCGCATGTGTTCCTCAACACCAATAGCAAGGGTGACAACTGGCGGCTTTACACACGGAAAAGCAAAGTCAGTGCGATCGTTGCGACTGGGGAAGCTGGGGGGGGATGGCTTGCTGGCGATGTGATAAGGATCGAAGTGACACACGGATCCACCACCACCAGAGCGAATTTCGTCGTCACAAAGAACGGAGCTGTCGTGTTAACAGCGGCAGACGTGGAGTTGGGCACGCTCGCCACCTCAGCAACTCGACTCGCGATCGGAGTCAATGCGAAGTCGAATGGCGCCACACTTGACGCTGTAACGATGAAACCAGCCTAGTGAGGAATAGCGGGAGTGATTCGATGAGAATGTCCACGATTGCGGTGCTGCGACGGTGAGCGAGGCGCGGTGATGGCTCCGCGTTGTTTGCGTCAGTGCCCATGATGATCGTCACGTCACAGAGTCGGTTGCCTGCCCATGGTGAGTAATGCAAAGAAGAACGCGCTGTCGTTCTACCTGAACACCGGGGTGACCGCAGTCGTAGGTCTAGTCATCAATCCCCTGCTCCTGTCGGCGCTCGGCAGTATCAGTTTCGGCGTATGGAAGACCATTCAAAAGCTTCTCGACGTCGGCTCGGCAGCCAACGGGGGGGCCGTTCAATCGCTCAAATGGGTCATCGCTCATCGCTCCAAGAGCGTGGGGGACGAGGAGAAGCGGCGCGACGTAGGAGCAGCCCTGGTCGTGCTGCTGTACTGGAGCCCTGTCCTGCTTGCCGTCACTGCGGTGATTGTTGCTGTCCTACCGCATCTGATGCACGACGTTCCGCCTGCGAAGAACTTCGAAATCTACGTCACAGCAAGCATTCTCGGTATAAATGTGGTTCTGATGAGTCTGGCTGCCATCCCTGATGCCGTGCTCACAGGAACCAACCAAGGTTTCCGATCGATCAACGTGACCACAGCCGCTTATGTCGTCACCAATGTGGCAATGGTCGGCGCCGCGTTCATGGGTTTGGGCACAGAAGGTATGGCGGCGGCAATCGCTATAGGCACCTGCATGAACGGCTTCCTCACTTACCTAGTGCTCCGTAGGCGTGTGTCCTGGTGGGGCATGTCCAAACCGCGCCGAAGCGATATAAGCCGTCTCTCGTCTTTCAGCGGGTGGGTGCTCGGGTGGACGCTTGTAAACCGCGTGTCTTTGGCCACTGAAGTTATCATTCTGAGCAGTTTTGCTGGTCTCAATTTTGTTTCCAGCTACACGTTCACTAGCTATGTCGTGGTTTTCGCGTTGTCGGTGTGTCAACTGACTACGAGTTCGCTAATGCCGAAGCTTGGTGCCTTCATGGGCCACAACGAGTGGAGCGAAGCGGGCAAAGTCGCTGCCGAAGCCCGGGAGTTGACCCTTGCGCTCAGCACTGGAATTGGTTGCCTCGTGGTTCTTTTGAATGAGTCATTCGTGAACGTGTGGGCTGGCGGCGGTCAGTTCATGGGCCAAGGTGTGAATATTGCTATGGCGATCGCATTCGTTCAACTGGCCCTGATCAGAACCGACGCGCAGATCCAGGACACCGGTCTCGACATCGGCCGAAAAGTCGTCTTAGGCGCCGTCATGGTTGTGATAGCGCTCGGTGCGGGTGCGGCCGCCTTCGCCCTGTCCAATTCGGTGGTAGTCATGTACGCCGCGATATGTGCGGTGCGCGCGCTGGGCAGCATCGGCTTCCCGTTGCTGGCCAACCGTGCCCTGCACGGCTCGGGATGGCCTGTATGGCGCGCCGCAGCGTCAGCCGTGGTTCTGGCGGGATCAATCGTGGCAGCTGATCATGTTGAGGCGCACTCTTGGTGGATGTTGATCGCTTACGGCGCGATCGCAGCGGCCATTGTGGCACCGCTGGTGCTGGTTACTACCTTGTCCAGGTCAACTCTTCGGAAGCTGATCGGCCGCTGAGCCTGACTCGACTCAACATCGCCTATCGTCAAACCGCTGACTAACCACCTACTCCATAGTGTCTGGTGAAGTATGCCCGCTTCTCGTCTTGACTCATCCGCTTGGTGTGGTGGCCCGCCCTCAGCGAGCTTGCCGCGTACTCGTCGAGGTCTTTGATCACCCGCGCAGGTACTCCGACACATACCGTATCGTCAGGGATATCGCGTGTGACGATAGAACCAGCACCGACCACGACGTTGTTGCCTATGGTGACACCCGGCAGCACAATGCACCCGTAGCCGAAGTAGACATTGTTTCCCACTCGGATGGGCCGGATGATGTCGATGTCCGGATATCGCTCCCTCATGACCCACACGCCGCCATCGTGGGTCTCGAAGTGCGTTTTCGTAGCGCTCACATGATCGCCGAGGCTGACGAGATACGGCTCGGTGCTGAAAGTGACCCGGATGAGTCGGCAGCCAGTACCGACGGTGACACCAATTGAGCGCGCATAGCCCACCGGGTCGAGCCGCTGTCGGAAGGCTGCCGTCAGTCGTCGCAACACACTTTCCTCCACCCGCGATTGATTTCTAGCTGCCCTAGGACCCGCGACGTGACGCAATTACACCTTGCAGAGTAGATACGAATACTCAACGCCGAGAGGGGTTGTCGCCTTCCGGGACGTGACGACGCGCAGGCCGCTCTTCTCCACCGTCTCGGTGAACCACTTCGGCGATACCGCAACGGCTCCCATTGCGTTGCGAAAGTTCCTGATCAATCCGGCCGGACCTCGCTTTACCGATACCGCCACGACTACGTACTTTGAGCTGACGCGTGCCAATTCTTGGATCACCTCGCGCTGTGCATCCTGCGGGAGATGCTTGAGCAAGGCGTGACAGTAGACCAGATCAAATGTCTCGTCATCGAAGGGTAGTTTCTCAGCGACACCTTCCAGATATTCCACCGAGGTGCCGTCCAGTGGAACCTTTTTCGCTTGCTTTAGCATCGTGGGGGACACGTCTACCGCCACCATGCGCTTCGGCTCGAGCGTCGCCAGATGGGGGAGCCATCGCCCGATTCCAGTGGGACAGTCAAGAACGGCGGTGATTTCAGATCTCGGCAGCTTGCCGAGAAGGCTGTTGATCGCACGCTGCTCGCGCTGATAGCGATAACGCCCGAGAGTCCCGCTGAACCGGTTTGGGATGTAATTTGCGACGACATCTTCGGCGATGTACTCCTCGCGAGCGGTGTAATTGATGCCTTCACCAGGGTGCGAAGCACTCACAGACGGACCTCTCATGATTCTGTTGAAAACGGCAAACCTCTCAGTGCCGAGGACTTCTGGGCTGACCGTCGCGACAGCTCGCTGCCTGGCCCGCGTTCCCAGTTCGCGTCGTAGATCCTCGTCGGTGAGTAGCTCGCGAAAGCTGGCGGCAAGGGCGGCCCGATCACCAGCGGCGAATACTCTGCCCTCAGTGGGGGATACAAGTTCCGGCAGGATTCCGCTATCGCTGACGATACAAGGAATTCCCGTCGACATCGCCTCCAGTACCGCCCGCCCATCATGCTCCTGATGGTCAGGTAGCACTCGCGCCGGCATGACAAAAACGTCGATCTCGGAGAGGAAATGGTGCAGATCATCGTTGTCAATCACGCCGGCATAGCGGACGTCAACTGCTCGCTCGACCGCGGCGTACATAGTCGGATCTGCCATCTCGCCCGCGAGCCACAGTTCGGCGGGCTGCCGAATGTCTGCGCGCGCATCCTCAAAGGCTCCCAGCAACTCGGGAATGCCTTTCGTGTCACCAATCTTGCCTACAAAGCCGACCTTCACCGGCGCAATGGCGGAGGCAGGCGCGGGCGGGTGGAAGCGTGTGACGTCAACAGCCAAGTGCGGCTGCACCACAATGCGCGATTCGGGAGCTCCGAGCTCACGTACATACATGTCGCGCGTCATGTCGCTCGCGGCGATGATCACGCTGGCCTTCTTGATTCCCCACCGCGCCAGCAGACGTTTCGCTCGCCCGAGCGCTGAAGTGGACGCCCGATAGGTGTTTTTTTTCACCACGGGTACAAGACGCACGGTCGGATGCGCAAGTTTCGCGATCACCGCGGCCTGGAGAAATTGGACCTGCCACGGGTCGTATTCGATGCAGAGAATGTCAGGCTTATTCGCGCGCAAGGTCGGCCACAATCCCCGCACCAAGAACTGGGCTCCCCTCACTCCGCTTGCCGCCAGCGGAATTACGGTCAACGTACGGTCGGCCCCGAGAGATTCTGGTGGATTCAAGGTACCGCTAGGGTGTCGAAGCGGACCTATCAGGGTGAGATCCACGTGTTTGCTGAGAGCGGCAAATGGGCCAATTCGGCCAGACGAGTTGTACGCATGGCTGAAAACGGTGACACGCAGCCGCGGGTCTTCGACGTTCGCTGATTCCATCTCTCTAATCTCGCGGCGTCGTGATTGGACCGGAGACGGTGACCGAGCGGAAAACTCTCATGTACTGCTCCGCGACGTTCGCGGGGTGCATGCGGGCGAGATGCTCGCGAGCTGTCTGCACTTCGTCGATGCCTAGGGGAGAGGCCAGCGCACGCTCGATGACGCCAGCCACCTGTGCGGCGTCGTGGTGATCGGGAATGAGATATGGATAGGTGGCCCCGAGAAAGTCGACGTGTTCAACGATCGGCGAAGCGACAATGGTGCACCCTGCCTGCACGCCCTCCATCAAGACATTCGGCATTCCCTCGTAGTCACTCAGGCTCACCAGCGTCTGGGCCCGCGACATCCACTCCGTAGCGTCAGTGCGGAAACCCAAGAACCGAATCTGCTCCGCGACACCGGCGTCCGCGACGATCCTCTCCATTTCGGTGCGCTGCGTTCCGTCTCCGCAAACCCAGATCTGGACCTCAGGTTGGCCGCGCGCGACCTGGACAAAAGCCTCGATCATCGTGATGACGTTCTTTTGAGGTTCCAGTCGCCCTACGAACAGCACACTCTTCGCGACCCTCTCCGCCGAAGAGAATGAGGGCGCGGCAATATTGTCGACGAGGTGAACGCTCCCTGGAATGTTTCGATCAATCCACCGCCGCACGCCGCCAGGCGAATTGGAGGCGACCGCGTCGGCATTGTGCCCCAGCCGATCGCGAAGGCGAAACAACAGGGAGTCGTCTTGCTGCGAATTTCTCTGTGTCATCACCCATTTGGCACTGCGGTAGAGGCGCCGGATGAAGTAGGCGTACACGTCGCACACGCGTACCCAGGAAATGAGGATATCGGTCTCGAAGTCGGCGACCAACGCCCGTGCCGCCATGATGGCGCGCACGTCGAAGTTCGAGCGGACTGTGACGAATTCATCTCGGAGTCGATCCGTCCGCAGCATGTCCGCCTGAGCTCCAGGACGAAAGCGAACGAGCATGAGTTCGACATCGTCGCGCGTCTGAAGTTCGTTCAGCAGGAGGATGCACTGCTTTTGGGCGCCTCCGTACCCAAAGTCGGGGATGAAGAAGCACACGCGCAGCCGACGCTGTGCCGTGTCCGCCCCTGTTGTCAACAGCCCCTCCACCACTTTGCCGAAGGCCCCCAGTACTGGCAGTGCCGGAGTGGACCGGGATCAGCTGCCGCCTCGCCTTGGACCTCGACAATAGTGGACAACCCGCAATTTGGCGCGATCCCGGCATTGACCGGTTACCCCGGCAATCGGCGCCGCGGTGCAATCAGGCTGAACGGTTGCCGGCGCCAGACGACGTCTGCAGTCAGACTCGACTCGCGGGCGCGCTCGCCTCGGTGGACGCGAAAGCAAGACAAGGTCTCGCAGCAGGCTCAACGGGCAGCCCTGGCGTCGGGGGTAGCATCAGGTCAGCTACCGGCACCGCGAAATGATTGCTGAGGTATTGAACTTGCGCTACTCCGCCATCCTGGTGCTGGCGATCGTCTCGCTCCTGACGGCTTGCCAGAAGCCGCCGCCAGAGTACATATCCAATTACACACCGCCACCCTCTGACGCGGCAAAGCCCGGCGTGCCAATCGCCATCATCGGTGACTCTTTCACGGGCGGTTCGCCGATGGGCGGAAAAGGCTCGCAGAGTTGGCCGACCTATGCAGCCGCAATGTTGAGTGCGCAGGGCACCCCCATCAAACCCGATGTCGTGTCAGAGGCAGGTGCCGGATATGCCTCTCCAGGTAACCATCAGGCACGCGTCTTTTCGGATCTCATGGCGAATATCGTTCGCCCCAAGGACCATCTGGTGGTGCTGTTCGGTTCACGAAGCGACACGAATGTGCCCGCGCCCGACCTCACCTCCGCGGTGGCGCGCACGCTCAACGCCGCTCGGGCCGCAGCGCCGACGGCAAAGCTGGTGATCATTGGGCCGCCCGAAACGGCCTTCCCACCTGCGCCGGGCGTGCTACAGGCCCGGGACATCCTGAAAGCCCAAGCCGCTGCTGCAGGTGCGGTGTTCATCGACCCCATCGCGGACCAGTGGTTCGTAGATCGTCCGGATTTGATCGGAAGTGACCGAACTTATCCGACCGATGGAGGACACAAATACATGGCCGAAAAGATTGCGCCCGTCCTGGCGCAGCAGCTCAACATGTCTGTGCCCTCCTGAGCGCCGACACGTGTCATGCGCGGCTCTGCGATTTGTTGACGGCGGCCGGTGCGACCACCAACGAGTCGGCGTCGACATTCCCCACGACGAGTGCTGTCGCTCCCACCACCGCGTTCCGCCCAACTGTCGATCCGCGCAGGACGGTTGCCCTCGCCGCCACCCAAGCGCCGTCCTCGATGACAATCGGGCCGTTGTCGAACTCGAAGGTCGGGGACCTCCGATCATGGCTCCCCGCGCACAACAGCACGTCTTGCGAGATGCACACGTTTGACCCGATGGTGACCGGTTCGAGATTTAGAATCCACGTGTTTTCGCCGATCCAACTGTTGTCACCGACTGTGAGTTTCCAGGGCCAATGAATCCGTACGTTATGGCGTAGGTTCACGCCGTCACCAATCCTTGCGCCGAATTTGCGGAGCACCCATACCCGAATACGTGTCGGACACCACCAGCGCGTGAGAATCGCTCCTGAGACAGCTAGCCACGCAATTTGCCATAGGAGGGAGCGGCCTCGTTCGTAGCCCACGCCAGTAAAGCCGGCAAGATCTCGCATCAACGGCCACTCCAATTCGTCATCGACATCAATTCTTAGCAGTCGTGTGAACTCCGTGCTGCGCCCGTTCGGAGGCGAGGGCGCGACCCTTATCAATTGTGCGTTGCGAGAGCCTGCTCGATCAGAGGCCGCATTTTTTCAGCCAAGTATTTGTGACCCTCGTCAGTGGGGTGAATGTGGTCGCTGCCGATGAAATTCGGCCTATCTGCGAACCAACCGTCCTGTACGGGATCGTGGAACAGCACTCGTGGACCGGCGTCGGTGGCCTGCGCGCGCAGGATGTCACCTACTTGTCGCAACTCTTCTGGGGGGGCGCCGTCGGTCCAGGGAGGCGCGATCACGAGGAGTGTGGCGGCCTTCGCGATTTTTGCGGCCGAAGTGAGCGTTGCACATGCGGCAGTCGCCACTTCCGCCCGAGGCTCTTTCATGTCGTTGCGGGAACCGAAGATGACAACCACCTTGTCGTTCGGTGCGACACTCGCGGCAACGAGATCGTCGAAGGTGCTTCTCCTGCGGTTACCTGGGTGCACGTAACCGGCTCCGCCCTCCGCCGCCACGGTCATCGACACTGGATAACCATCCGCCCGCAGTTCTTTGTCCACCAGCGCCGTCCAGCTGCGATCGTGCTGGCCGCCCAACTTGGTACCGCTCGTGTAAGAGTCGCCGACGATGGCGATTGCTGGGTCTGGTGACGGGGGTAGCGCCGCTCTAGCTTCGAGCTTCGGGCAGGTGGGCAGCGGTGGCTGCTGCGCACCGCAACTCAACACCGTGACTGCTGAGATAAGAAGAAGCGCCAACAGTCTTCCAGCGCCGTACATACGACTCAGGGTAGTGCGGCTTGGGTCGTGCGGCACACCTCGCCCACGTCCTAAAGCGCTGACTCGCTCGCGAGTGCTTCAGTCGGGCTAACCGGGATCACCGAGAGGGTGCCATCGGAATTGACCACGTACAGGCGGTCTCCCGCAGTGTTAAGTTCCAGCCCGACAGGTCCTCTTCCCACGATGATGGTGTCCACAACCTGGTCAGTGGTCAGATCGATGACGGACACGGTGCCAGGACTGCGCTCATCGGGGTTGTAGCCGCTGAAGTTGGCGACGTATGCAACGGTCTCGTCGCTGCTGAAAACCATTCCGATGGGCGTCGTTCCCACCGGAATGTATCCCGTGACGACATTCAAGTCGGTGTCGATGATCGTGACCACATTGCTGAACTGCGACGTTACGTACGCGCGGGAGCCGTCCTGGCTCACACGAACCACCGTGGGATAAGACCCTACGTTGTAGATTTCGGTGCGCTCACGGGTCTCAAGGTCCAGCACTGTCACTCTGCCGAAAAATTGGCCGCTGGCGTAGAGCTTCCTTCCGTCCGGGCTCAACGCGAGTCCGACAGGGTTCCCGTCCATCGGGATCAGGTCAAGCAACTGATACGTCGAGGTATCGATGACCGCCACGTTGTTGCCAGTCCTGCCGGCCGCGTAAGCGAGGCCGTCCGAGCCGAAAACGATTCCGATCGGACTGGTGGGGTAAGGCAGCTGAATTTCCGTGGAGACGGTGTTGGTCGTGGCGTCTATGACCGAGATGCTTCCGGAGTCCTTATTGCTGACCCATATCGTCCCGTCGGGTGCACGCTTGACAAAGGAGGGCGCACTGCCGACGGGAATGGTATCGACGATGGTGTCGGAGGCCGTGTCGACGACCGACACCGTGCCGTTGGCCTGATTCACAACGTACGCACGCGTACCAGATTCGTTGAAGGCTATCCATTGTGGAGATGAGTAGTCAGGACTGACGGTGACGGTGACGGGGATGCTGAGGGTGCCGCCTTTGCCGTCGCTGGCGGTGACGGTGAAGGTTTCAGTGTCGGGTCCGGGGTTGGCTTGGGCGGCGGCGCGGGCCTCGGCGCTTGGGGCGTAGAGGAAGTTGCCTTTGGCGCTGATAGTAATGACGCTACCGCTGGCGAGGGTGGTCGAGCCGGTGTAGGTGAGGGGGTCGCCGTCGGGGTCGGTTGCGCGTACGGAGCCGAAAATCCGCCCGATCTTCGGGGTAGCTGCTTGCTGAGTGATCGTTGGGTTGCCCGGGGCGTTGTTGTCGACGATTGCGACGGTGACCGTGACGGGGATTTCGAGGGTGCCACCTTTGCCGTCGCTGGCGGTGACGGTGAAGGTTTCGGTGTCGGGTCCGGGGTTGGCTTGAGCGGCGCCGCGGGCTTGGGTGCTGGGGATGTAGGAGAAGTTGCCTTTGGCGCTGACGGTGATGACGCTGCCGCTGGCGAGGGTGGTCGAGCCGGTGTAGGTGAGGGGGTCGCCGTCGGGGTCGGTTGCGCGTACCGAGCCGTAGATTTTTCCGCTTGCGCTGGCTGGGTTTTGGGTCACCGTGGGGTTGGTCGGGGCGTTGTTGTCGGCGATTGCGATGGTGACGGTTACGGGGATTTCGAGGGTGCCGCCTTTGCCGTCGCTGGCGGTGACGGTGAAGGTTTGGGTGTCGGGTCCGGGTTTGGCTTGAGCGGCGCCGCGGGCTTGGGTGCTGGGGATGTAGGAGAAGTTGCCTTTGGCGCTGACGGTGATGACGCTGCCGCTGGCGAGGGTGGTCGAGCCGGTGTAGGTGAGGGGGTCGCCGTCGGGGTCGGTTGCGCGTACCGAGCCGTAGATTTTTCCGCTTGCGCTGGCTGGGTTTTGGGTCACCGTGGGGTTGGTCGGGGCGTTGTTGGGCGCGGATTCGGAAGCCAGCGACTTGGCTGCTTCCGTCGACGCGGACGGTGAGATAACTCGCCCAAGAAGCGATTGGCGGCGGGGCACCGTTAGATGCAGGTCTTGCCGCACCCACGCGAGCAACGTCCACGCAACGATCGGCAAGGTCGGCGCCTGTGGCGCTGGCGCGAGTGTGGAAGACAGCGTCACCGGACCGACGACGATGGACCGTGTGGGCGATGATCCTGGGTGGTCTTCTTCGGATCCCGGGGATCGTGAGGTAGCCATAGGAAATACTACGGACGAAGGCGAGGCGGATTTCGAGTGGCTCGCTGGGTTGGTCGGAAAACCGAGTCCGGCGTTGACGTCGACGACTAGCTCGTCGTCAGCCCTAGCTTGCCGGGTGTCGGTTTGCGGCCTTTGCGCTTCGGACCCCGCGCGACTCCTGTGAATCGTAGGCACAGCCAATGCGGTTGTGCGTCTCGGCACTCGACCGGACCCCTCTCGCTCTGGGGTTTCGGGCCCGAAGTCGGCTTGATCTTCCGCGATGCTTGTTGAGTTTTCGGCGGCAACGTCGTCGACCGCGACGCGCGCACGACGCGGGCGTGTGGCCCCATCCTCAGCCCGGGCTCTCGTCTCGACACGAAGGGACTCACGTGTCTCTCGAGGCCTGTTGGCGGAGCTTGACGCGGCACCAGCTTTTTCGCTCTCCTGCGCGATGGCCCGCCGCGAATCGTCCGGACTACCTGCATTAACAGACGACTCGTTGTCTTCTGCTTGAGCCACGGCGGGCGAGCTTCCGATCGCGAGGCCGACACCGAGCGTCACGGCTAGCGCGCCGAGTCGACCGATGTACCTGGCGTATTGAGTCGCTTGCGTGTATCGGTCAGCCGTCGTCCGATTAAGAATGTGCATTGTCCCCCCTGGTATGGCGCGCACCTGTGCAGAGCGTCCTCGCGTCGTTCCAGCCCGCGGTGCGCGCTCATCGTAACCACGAACGCGTGGCAACAGATGGCGTGTTCGCTGAAATCGGTTGAAGCTGTCACAGTCGGGGCCGAGCACGTTACGGTTCGGCCAGATGTGCGATCAACGGGCGTTTTGAATGTTTGTGCAGGCAAATACCTAACAATCTCGCGTCTCGGGCGTCAGGGATGCCGCTATCGCTAGCCTCGTCGCGGGGACAGGGGTCGTTTGATGAGAATCTTCTCGCTCCTGACGGTGTTCGCCACGTTCGAACTCCGCTACTGCATCCCAACGCGCGGAGGGGACCATCCTCCGACGGCAGTAGCAATTGCGGTAAAAGGTCCGTGCGGGGCAGTGAGACTCTCAATTCCCACGCCGAAATGCGGCGACGTAAACGCGCTCTATCAAGCTAGCGCGGGGTCCAGTCCGGCGCCGTAATTGGTTGTTGCGTTAATTCTTGCGAGCCAGAATTGCGGTACCGTGAGCGATGAATCCCGGAGGCGTTGCCCAGAGAAGTGGACATAGGAGTCCTCGGACTTTCGCTTCATCCACCCGGACAACGGTGGTTCCGCTGGAGGTGGCAGACGGTGTCGACTCAATCTGATAGATGGATGGAAGCCGCGCGACTGCTGCGACGCAGCGGATTCGGCACGACTGGCCCGGTGGTCGACAAGGTCGTCGCGTCCGGCAACCTGGGCGCGTATCTGGACTCCGTGCTGTTGCGGTCTGTGACGGAGGACGCCGGCGCTCGCGCAACCCCCATGCCGCAGTTCGACTTCGTACCACCACCCGACAAGAACGCGCGGAGCCGCCTGAGAACCGAGCGCAAGGTTAAGGCTCAGTTCAGAGAACTCGGGCTTTGGTGGTTGCGCCGTATGGTTGCTGTCGACCAACCCACTCGCGAGAAGCTCACCTTCCTGTGGCACAACCACTTCGCAACGTCGGCCAAGAAGGTGCGATACCCAGTGTTGATGGCCGACCAGAACAACAAGATTCGAAAGCTGTGTCTGGGAGACTTCCGTACGTTGGCCTACCAGATGCTTACAGACGCTGCGATGCTGCGGTGGCTCGACGGGACGGACAACAGCGTCAAGTCGCCGAACGAGAACCTCGCACGGGAGTTCATGGAGCTGTTCGCACTCGGACATGGAAACGGCTATTCGGAACGCGATGTGAGAGAGGGTGCTCGTGCCCTTACCGGATGGTCGGTCAGCAAGAAGGACGGAAGCACGTCGCTCGTTCCGAAACGACGTGATGACGCGACCAAAGTCGTCTTGGGCGTTAGCGGAGATCTAGATGCGAAGGGATTCTGCGACAGTGTCCTTGCAAGTGAAGCCTCAGCGCCATTTGTCGCAGGGCGTCTGTGGCAGCAGCTCGCTTCGGACACCCCTGCGAGCCCGCCAACCCTGTCGCGACTAGTCCAGGCTTATGGGTCTGACAGAGATCTACGCGCGCTCACGAGGGCGATACTGACCGACGCCGACTTCTTAGGGGACACCGGCTCGATGGTTGCGAGCCCACTGGATTGGATGGTGGGACTTCTTCGCGCACTTCGCGTTTCGCTGGACGGTGCCAATGACGCTCAGAGGGTACTCGACGGGCTCGAATCTCTCGGCCAGTTGCCATTTTTCCCTCCGGACGTGTCTGGGTGGCCGAAGGGGCAAGCGTGGTTGTCGACAGCGTCCGTCGGAATTCGACTCACCATGGCCGACTGGATGTGCGCGAAAGGTGACCACAGCACCGTCGACGACGCGGCGAAGAGTGATCGACTTGATGCCGCCGCGTATCAGCTCGGAGTCGGAGCGTGGTCTAGCAAGTCAATAGCGGCGCTGAAGCCAATGGTGAATGACCCACCGGCTCTGCTCGCCGCCGCTGCGAACACACCCGAGTATCTGACTGTCTAGGAGGTCTACACATGGCCGACATAAGCCGTCGTGGCTTCTTGGTCGGCTGTGCCGGCATCGGCGCAGGTGTCGTCGCCGCCACAACCGTGCGATGGAGTGACCTCACGCTGGCAGCCGACGAGAGCCCCTTGCCCGCAGATGCCGGCGTGTTGGTGCTGCTGACGATGTACGGCGGCAATGACGGGATCAACACCGTGATTCCCTATGGCGACAACGCTTATCATGATTCCCGTCCCGAACTGGCTTATGACCCTGGCGAGGTACTCGAGCTGGATGGCGGGCTCGGACTCAACCCCGGTATGCCGGGCATGGCGCAAATGTTCCACGACAAGTCGTTGGCCATTGTTCGTGGAGTGGGCTACCCGCAACCCGACCACAGCCACTTTCGGTCGATGGACATCTGGCAGTCCGGCTCCACCGACAACAACGTGTCGACAGGTTGGATCGGGCGCTGGTTGGACGCCACAGGTGATGACCCGTTAAGGGCGATCAACATCGGCACCGTTCTCCCGCATCTTGTCGTAGGAGAGAAGGCATCGGCCGCAGCACTTGCTCCCGAAGCGCAGCCGCCGACCGGCGGCAAGGCCCTCATCAAGGCACTGTCCGTGGCGGATCCACGCGATACCCCGGCCATGGCGGCAGTTCGCGATTCCTATCGCGCCACCTCGACGACATCGAATTCGTTTGCTCCGGTGCTGAGTAGCCTCAAGGAGCAGGACATGGGGCGCAGCTTGTCGTCCCAACTCGCCATCGTCGCCCGGTGCGTGCGAGCCGGGGTGCCCGCGCGGGTCTACAGCGTCTCGCTCGGAGGCTTTGACACCCACGCTGATGAACGCGGAACACAGCAGCAGCTGCTGAACACGTTGGACGTCGCCGTCACCAAGTTCTTTCGAGATATCGCCGATTCGGAGCATGCTGGCAAGGTGGTATTGATGGCGTATTCGGAGTTCGGTCGCCGGGTGGCGGCCAACGCCTCAGACGGTACCGACCACGGCACGGCCGGTCCTGTATTCATCGCCGGGGCGCCCGTGCGTGGCGGATTCTATGGTGATCAACCGAGTTTGACCGATCTTGATAACGGCGATCTCAAGACAACCACCGACTTCAGGGACGTCTATCACGAGGTGTTGGCGAAGACCCTGAGCGCCGATCCCACACCGGTCTTGGGAGGCGGTCGGAGGGATCTGGGCTTTCTCAGCTTCTGACGAGCAGAAGAGAGGCTCGAAAGGTGTCCTTGCTCAAGGCTATTCAGAGGGCAGTCTCAGCGTCGTGTCGCGGTGCAGGATCGCGTCGACGGCTTCCCTGTCGCAGCAATGTAGTTCACTGCCGACCCATACCGCGGTAGAGCCATCCTGCCTGACGCCACTTGGCTTGATCGAGGCAGTTGCGACCGTCGATGATCCTTCTTTGTCTCACGATCGAGTCCAAGTCCGTTGGCTCGAGGCGTCGGAACTCCTCCCACTCGGTCAACACCAAGATGACGTCGGCGCCCCCACACGCGTCGTCGACGCTGAAGGCGTAATCCAACGTGGGGAACATCTTTCGCGAATTCTCGATGGCCTGCGGGTCATACACGGACACCGAGGCTCCTTGCAGCTGGATCTGGCCGGCGATGTTCAGCGCGGGGGAGTCGCGAATATCGTCCGAATCGGGCTTGAAGGCCGCGCCGAGAACCGCAACCCGTGTGCCGATGAGTGAACCGCCGACGACTTCCCGCGTCAGCTCCACCATTCGCGTCCGTCGCCGCATGTTGATGCTGTCGACCTCGCGAAGGAACGTGAGTGCCTGATTCGCGCCCAACTCGCCGGCGCGAGCCATGAACGCCCGGATGTCTTTGGGTAGGCATCCGCCCCCGAAGCCGATACCAGCATTGAGGAAGCGTCGTCCGATGCGGGCGTCATACCCGATCGCATCGGCCAGTTCTGTCACATCGGCACCTGCTGCCTCGCACACCTCGGCCATAGCATTTATGAACGAAATCTTCGTGGCGAGAAACGCGTTCGCGGCCGTCTTCACCATTTCGGCTGTCTCGCGATCAGTGACCAGAAATGGAGTTCCTTCGGCAATACTCGCGCTGTAGACCTCGCGCGCTGCTTTTTCGGCCATGCCGCCCTGTTGTTTGTCGACTCCCAAGACGATGCGGTCGGGGTGCAGGGTGTCTTGGACCGCGAATCCCTCGCGAAGGAACTCAGGGTTCCATGCGACCTCAACCGCGGCGCCGACCGGAGCCAACTGTTGCGCCATGTCACCCAGCCGGGCGGCTGTGCCCACCGGAACTGTCGACTTGCCGAAGATGACGGCCGGGCGGTTCAGCAGCGGGGCCAGTTTCGAGATGACAGAGTCCACAAAGGCCAGGTCGGCGGCGAACTCTCCGCGCTTCTGCGGTGTCGCCACGCCGATGAAATGAATGTCGGCGAACTCGGCCGCCTCCTCGTACGACGGCGTGAACCGTAGCCGACCGTTGTCGATGTTGGCTTTGAGGACTTCGTTCAAACCGGGCTCGAAGAACGGCGCTTCCCCCGCCGCCAACCGGTCGAGCTTGGCGGTGTCGACATCCACCCCGAGGACTTCGTGGCCAAGCTCGGCCATACAGGCCGCATGCGTCGCGCCGAGATAGCCGGTCCCAAATACCGCGAGGCGACAACCCACTTAAGATTTCCCCCTAACAAAATCCGCGTCCACTCGGATCGCTCTCGCCAATCTCACCACACGTGAGCGTGGACGGACGCTCCCGCCAATCGCCGGATTGTCGTGCTCCCTCGTGATCTCCCGGGTGCTGACAATCGAGCCTGGGGCGGATACTAGTTGCGAATTCCGGCCCGGTCGCGTCGACCGCACCATAAAGCGAGGTTGTCGTGCACATTTTGTTCGTCTGTACAGGAAACATCTGTCGATCACCCACGGCGGAGCGTCTCACGACCGCCTTCGCAATTCGTGAAGATCTGCCTCGTCTGCGCGCATCCAGCGCGGGTACGCGCGCGGTCATCGGCCACCAGATGCACCGGGACGCGGCCGCGGTGTTGGAGCACCTTGGAGGTGACGCATCCGGCTTTGCCGCGCGCCAACTCACCCCGAAAGTGGTTGCTGGGGTCGATCTCGTCCTCACGATGTCCAGAACACATCGCGATGCCGTCCTCGAGCTCGCGCCTCGCCTGTTCCGCCGCACCTTCACGCTGACGGAGGCTTCCTGCCTGATATCGGAGGCTGGCGCCCAAGACCTCGAAGGCCTCGCTCGGCTTCGCCCCCAGGTGTCCACCGCGGCCGCAGCGGACGTTCCCGATCCGATCGGCGGAGATATCGAGGTCTTCGAACGGGTCGGCGGTCTGATCTCGGACAACCTCGCGCCCATCCTTGAGGTGTGTGGGCGTGCCGCCGGTGAAGTCCACTGAGCGCCTTAAGAAAAGTCTGCCGGACTGGTGCTCTTCCGGCGGGAAAGAGCCCGGTCGGACCGCCCTGAGAGATTGATGCCGAGGGAACTCCAGATGAACACAAACCGACGCGCAGAGGAAAAGTTACGCGTTCGTGAATAGCCCCTGATCAGGCAGAGTGGTATGGGTTCGTTGCTGAGCGAACCTGCCGTTTACCTTGAGAATCTCGTCGGCGGTGAGCTAAAGTTCCAGCCCAAGGGGGCGAACGTGGGGGAGAGTTCATGACGGCGGTCAATGATCGGCTGGAAGTCGCAGCAAACATAGTTCCGATACCGGCCAAGGTGCCGGCGTGGCAGCGTGGATATTCGCGGCGCTTGGCGGCCATAGACCTCGCGGCGATCGTCGCATCAGTCGGCCTAGCTCAGTGGCTTCGCTTCGGTGGTTTAAACGAGTCGATGAGTACGTACCGGTACATCGACTACACGATGGTCTCAGTTGCCATCGCGGTGACGTGGATGGCGTCCTTGACCATCAATCACTCTCGGTCTCCGCGAGTCATCGGATCGGGCGCGGAAGAGTACCGGCGGGTGTGGCTGGGCACCTTGGCCGTATTTGGTGGCGTCGCGATCGTGTCGATGCTGTTCAAGCTCGAAATTGCGCGCGGATATCTGATGACGGCACTGCCTGTCGGCATCCTCCTTCTCGTGTTCGGGCGATGGGTGGCGCGTCAGGTTGTCATCCGCGTTCGCTCGAAGCACGGCCGTTGCATCACCCGGGTCCTCGTTGTGGGCAGCCCCTCAGCGGTGCGTGACCTGACGTCTTCACTGGCGCGTGAACCGCGGTCGGAGTATCAGGTCGTTGGTGCCTGCATCCCTGGGCCGGTCGCACGCTCGACGGTCGAAGTCCCAGGCGTGGGGAAGATTCCGACCTTGGGAGACGAATCAGACGTCGTTGCCGCGGTAACGACGACCAACAGTCATGCGGTTGCAGTCACTGCTACCGAGCGTCTCAATGGTCGTGGGATTCGCGATCTGTCGTGGGAACTCGAGAAGCTCGACATCGACCTTCTCGTGGCTCCTGGCGTGGTTGACATCGCCGGCCCGCGGCTGCAGATGCGCCCAGTCGCTGGGCTGCCACTGATACATGTGGAGAAGCCGCAGTACCACGGGGCAAAGCGGTTCCAGAAGCGACTCTTCGACGTCACCTTTTCGAGCGCGGTTCTGCTATTGGGGTTGCCTGTGCTGATAGCGGTGGCGCTCGCCGTCAAACTGACCAGCAAGGGTCCGGTGTTCTACCGTCAAGAACGCATTGGACTGGACGGCCGCCCGTTCCAGATGGTCAAGTTCCGCACCATGGTCGACGGGGCGGACTCAATGGTCGAAAAGCTGTCGTCCCTCAACGAGTGCGAGGGCGGGGTGTTGTTCAAGATTCGGCAGGATCCGCGAGTGACTCGCGTCGGTCGAATTCTGCGCAAGTACAGCATCGACGAGCTGCCCCAGTTCATCAACGTGCTCAAGCAGGACATGAGTGTGGTCGGCCCTCGTCCTCCTCTAGCCACCGAGGTGAAGACTTACGACGATCATGCCAAACGGCGGCTTCTCGTTCGCCCGGGCATCACCGGCCTGTGGCAGGTCAGCGGGCGGTCGGATTTGTCCTGGGAAGACTCGGTCCGGCTAGATCTCTTCTACGTCGAGAACTGGTCGATGATTTCGGATCTGATCATCGCGATGAAGACCGTCAAGGCGATGATTGGGCACTCAGGCGCTTACTGACCTCCCGCCGTGGGCGGGAGATACGTTTAGATAAGCGGAGGTCAGTGCGAGCAGGCGCTGGAGAATTCGAAGTCGCTCATCGCAGCGGGAACGATGGAATCCCCTGTTCCAGATGCCAGCAGATGACCGGTTTGCGCGGCATGTACGCCCGCGTCCACTACCGCCGATGCCCGCATCCAGCGGCGTCGCCCGTTCCATCCGCAGCCGCAATGTGCGGAGCGGCCCATTCGACCACTCGCCAGGAAGATCTCCATGCCAATGAAACTACGACGGAAAGTTGAAGGCCAGCGGTGATGAGTTTGAACATCTGCTGAACGGCCGTCGCACAACGGAGTCCGCGTGGTCGGAGCCGTTGTGAATTGATCTCGCATCAGTGTGCGTAGGTAATCAATGGTGGACCTGAACGAGCAGGTGTCCGCCGGTACGCTCTTTAATACGGTTGAGCTGCGTGCTTGACGACGGAGAAAGGGGAGACTAGTGACGAAACGCGCACTGATCACCGGGATTACTGGTCAGGACGGTTCGTACCTCGCCGAGCTCCTGTTGAGCAAGGGCTACGAAGTCCACGGATTGATCCGTCGGGCGTCGACGTTCAACACGTCTCGAATCGACCACCTCTATGTTGACCCACACTCGCCCGATGCCCGACTCTTCCTTCACTACGGTGACCTGAGCGACGGTGCTCGTCTGGTGACGCTGTTGGCGGACATCGATCCGGCTGAGGTCTACAACCTCGCTGCGCAGTCTCACGTCAGAGTGTCCTTCGACGAACCTGAACACACCGCTGATACGACGGGCACGGGGACGATCCGGATGCTCGAGGCTGTCCGGCTTTCGGGTATCAAAACCCGCTTCTATCAAGCGTCTTCCTCCGAGCTCTATGGCGCCACACCTCCTCCGCAGAACGAGGACACACCGTTCTATCCGCGATCGCCCTACGCGGTCGCCAAGCTCTACAGCTTCTGGATCACCAAGAACTACCGGGAGGCCTACGGCATGTTCGCCGTGAACGGAATCCTGTTCAATCATGAATCGCCACGGCGCGGCGAGACTTTCGTGACTCGCAAGATCACCCGGGCCGTGGCGGCGATCAAGGCCGGACTGCAGGACCACCTGTACATGGGCAATCTCGATGCGATCAGAGATTGGGGATACGCACCCGAATATGTCGAAGGTATGTGGCGAATGCTCCAAGCCGACGAGCCCGACGACTATGTACTTGCCACCGGCATGGGAATCTCGGTCCGGGAGTTCCTGGAGATGGCTTTTGAGCATGCGGGCCTGAATTGGGAAGATCACGTCCGATTCGACGAGCGCTATCTGCGCCCCACGGAAGTAGACGCTTTGATCGGCGATCCCTCTCGGGCAGCTAAGAAACTCGACTGGGTCCCGACGGTCAACGGCCGCGAGCTCGCGCACCTCATGGTCGACGCCGATGTCGAGGCGCTTAAGCATGCCGGCCGCCCGTGGATCGACAAGGTTCAGTTGGAATCCTGGATCACCCCCACCAACCAGCAAGCGCGAAAGCTGTGACATCGGACGTGCAGTATTCGCCACGTGAGCTCGACCGAGACGCAACCTTTTACGTTGCAGGGCACCGCGGCCTTGTAGGGTCGGCGATCGTGCGCCGGCTTGAGGCTGCAGGGTTCGGGAACATCATCGGCAAGGGGTCGGCCGAGTTGGACCTGAAGGACCGCGAGAACGTCTTCACGTACTTTCGCGAAGTAAGACCGACATACGTCGTGTTGGCCGCCGCGAAGGTGGGTGGCATTCTGGCCAACAGCACCTATCCGGTGGATTTTCTCAGCGACAACCTCCGCATCCAGGTCAACGTGCTCGACGCGGCGCGGGACGTGGATGTCGAACGCGTGCTATTCCTCGGATCGTCCTGTATCTACCCGAAGTTCGCCGATCAGCCGATTAGCGAAGACTCCCTGCTCACCGGCGCGCTGGAGCCGACTAACGACGCATACGCCATTGCAAAGATCTCCGGCATTCTCCATGTCCAGGCCACTCGCAGACAGTACGGATTGCCATGGATCTCGGCGATGCCAACTAATCTCTACGGGCCCAACGACAACTTCTCGAAGACTGGTTCGCACGTCCTTCCTGCTCTGATCAGACGCTACGACGAGGCCGTCACAACGGGTGCCGGCACAGTGACGAACTGGGGGACCGGATCCCCTCGCCGCGAGTTCCTGCATGCCGACGACATGGCGGACGCTTGCCTGCACCTGCTCGAGCACTACGACGGGCCGCAGCACGTCAACGTGGGCAGTGGCAGCGATGTGACTATTCGCGAAATCGCGGAAACCATCGCGACTGTCGTGGGCTTTGACGGTGAAACCAACTGGGACACAACAAAACCTGACGGAACACCACAGAAGTTGCTGGACGTGTCCAGGCTCGCCGCCGCGGGTTGGACGGCAAGAATCGGATTGCACGAAGGGCTCGAACGAACCGTCGCGTGGTACCGAAGCCACATCAGCGATCTTCGCGTCTAGGTCCGCGCGATCTAGCCTGACTGCGGGCCACTCCGTCTTACGTGAATTCCAACGTCGAGGCTGAATTGTTAGATGAAAGGGCTTTGCAGCCCATTGATTCCGCTGGTAGAGACGTTCCTGTGGGAATTAAATGTGGGTCCGGTACCCGAATCATGCCGCCAAGCAATCGTCGTCTACGCGGGAAATGTTAAATCCCACTACGGAACTGTCCTCACGTACGAGCGCGAACCAGGGAACGCTGACCCGATGGCCGGGTGGAACAGAAAGTTCGCGCCGATAGAGAAAGCGGAGCTCGGTGAGAACGGTTGCGGTAGTGGGGTCGATGAATCTCTCAAGACGCCTGTTGGCACGTTTCCCCTGACCAGAGCAATCGGCACCGATCCGTGGACCAATACCAATACAGGAATGCCCCACCAGCAAACAGACAAAACCTGGCACTAGGACGAGGACCATGCTTATTGGATCCAATTTGCGGCCAAGGCGAAAGAACCGAATTCAAGTTGCCTTTCCGGTCGAACGTCGATCCGCCACAGGTTACGTGGCCAGATGGATCTAGAAGGAAACGCCAATCAGAGCGGCTGATCGAGCCGGAGTATCAACTAGCAGTTTTGGTTGATCACAATCCGACCCGCCGCGCCGGTTGGGGCTGCGCAGTGTTTTTGCACTGCAAGAACTCACAGAGCCCGTTGACGTGGGGGTGTATCGCCGTTGAGCACTCCGAGATGAAGCGCATCTTGGGCTGGTTGAACGGCACCAGCAACCCTTACCTGACGGTGTGTGCGGGGGTGTCGATACCTTCCTGACTGCGGGCTCGCTCAAGCACAGCAGCAGGGCCGCCCGTCCACCTATCCCAGCACCGGTTAGTTCAATTGGGTGACACTGTTGCGAGGCATCGCGCCGTCGCACGAGGCATTGTCGCAATGCGAATACGGGTAAACATCACCCGTAAGCTGTTGCGTCACAACGTCTCTGACGGCTGCGAGGTAGCGCTGCGCCGTACCGCCGCACACAGGACAGCGGGTTTCTCTGTCTTGCGGAACTTCCCCCATTGGCAAATGCTATCTGCTGTCGCCGTCACTCGCAGGTGTTCTGGCGTCGGCTGAATCTGCGTGGTGGATCGTCAGCGGGCGAGCCAGCGGGCTAGGAGCCGATCCATCCATGACCGCGGTTCGGAGTTGCGTTGGTATCGAGGGCACTCGCACTTCGAGCAGTCAGTCCCTGCGCGGTAGTGCTCATGGGCAGAACCGTCGTGGCCGCACCTGCACATTTCCCCCGACATCGACTTGAACATACGCCTCTGTGTCCTTGCGGTCAGCAAATACTGAGAACTTCCTGAGCGTGTCGCCACTCGTGCCTTTTCGGCCGGGCGAAGCGCGCCATTGACCCGCCAAAACACCCTTCACTGAGTACAGTCCTCCCGTGGGCTATCCGGAGAACGTGCTGGCCAGAGACGAACAGGTCGTCCTGCATCGCCATCCGCACTGGGGGCGTCTCCTCATGCCGGCGCTCGTCCTCGTTCTGGCGAGTGCCGCCGCAGCGTTCATTGCCGGCTACGTCAATTCCCTTACATGGGAGCCGAGTGCCAAGAGGATCGTCTTCCTCGTCATCGCGGCCGTCTGGCTCATCCTCATCGGCTGGCTCTCGGTGTGGCCCTTCCTCAATTGGTGGACCACCCACTTCGTCATCACCGACCGCCGCGTCATGTACCGCCATGGCCTGATCACCCGCTCCGGGATCGACATCCCGCTGGCTCGCATCAACAGCGTCGAATTCCGGCACGGTCTTCTTGATCGCATCCTGCGTACCGGCACACTCATCATCGAGTCCGCGTCCCAGGATCCCTTGGAGTTCCAGGACATCCCGCAGGTCGAGCGCGTTCACTCGCTGCTTTATCACGAGGTGTTCGACACGCTCGGCTCGGAGGAATCCCCGAGCTGAGCCAGACTGCACGTCGGGCGCCCCTGCAATACCGTGCACTCATGGGGGAGAGGCGACGCTCCGGCGTGCGAGCTGGACCGTTGCCGGCCGCCGTCTACGCCCTGATCGCGGTGCTCTTCCTCAACGGAGTCACCGGCACTCTCTTCTTTGCCCATGCCCGCCCTGACCCTCTCGCCAAAGCCGACGCCATCGTCGTCCTCGGCGGCGAACACGACGGTCGCGAAGCCTACGGACTGAAACTCGCCCAGCAGGGTTACGCGCCCACCGTGCTGATGTCCGATCCTTATGGACCCCGCGACCCCGTGATGAAGCGCTATTGCCGGAGCGATTCCGACGTCGAGGTCATCTGCCGGCCGCCCGTACCCGGCACGACCCGCGGTGAGGCGCTGATGACCCGCACCCTCGCCGAGCAGCGCGGCTGGCGTTCGGTGATCGTCATCAGCTGGCGCTACCACCTGCCCCGCGCCCGGCGGATCTTCGACACCTGCTTCGCGGCGCCCGGCCGCTCCGTGATCATGCGCGATGTGCCCCGCACCTACCCGTTCTCGGTCGCGCAGTGGCAGTACACGTTCCTCTATCAGTACGGCGGCTTCGTCAAGGCCGAAGTCCAGGGCTCCTGCAATTCGCCTACGTGAGCTTGCGGTACAGCGTTGCGCCACCACGCACCGAGAGATAACCCAGGAGAGCGAACGTCACCCCGACTGCGCAGTACATCGCCACCTTCTTGCCGGCCGACACCGTGCTGCGCACCGGTACGTCCCCACCCACCCACATCGGTGACGCCAGCGCGAAGGCGACCATACTCGCCGCCGAACCCAGCACGCCGTACCCCAGCGCTGCCGTCACCTTCGACGAAACATGTTGTGCCGACATCATTCCCGCCAGGCCGCACACCACTGCCGTCGCCGTCACCAACCGCGCGGACGACGGCCGGCGCAGCAGCAGCGCCCCGATCGTCGATCCCACGGCGCCGCCGAGCGCGACCAGCGCCCACGTCATCGCGCCGCCACCCGTGCGGCCAGCAACCCGCACAGCAGACCGGCCAGTGCGGCGGCCGGCACACCGATCAGAAATGCGATCGAGAGTCTCGGCGGCTGGCTGATGGTCAGCACCGACCATGCGCTGAGACTCGCTGCGCTGGCACATATTCCAAACAGCCCGGCCCGCACCGTCGACATCGTCCCGCTCGCGACGATGAATCCCGCCACCGCGAATGCGAGTGCCGCAGTCACGGTCGTCGACACCCACAGTTGCTTCGGCAGCGGCCACGCCGTCGCCGTCGCGTACCGCACCAGCGCACCGGCGGTGCCGCCCACAGCAAGGGCGACCACATGACAGCGGTCGGAGGCATGGCGGCCGGGCATGCGTCCCAGGCTATGCGGCGGGAAGAACATCGTTGCGGTGAGCGAATGTGACGTTGCCATGGCGTGCTGGCAGCTTTCAGGTGCTTCGGCATCCGCTGACGCCGATGTCAGATACCGTTGTATGGTGACCGGCTCCCTGAAGCGTTTTGACGAGTGGCTGAACCGAGAGCTCGAGCAGTGTGCGCGGGATGCCGGTGAAGACGTCAACACCTACGTTGCCCGCGCCGTGGCGTCGAAAATGGTGGCCGATCGGCGTCTGGCTGACGGCCAGGCCGTCGAGCAGATCATGGAGCACCTCTCTGAATCGGGTGTGTTCGCCGGTACCGATATGCCGAGCGTGTCCACGGTGATCGCCGACCCTGATCGCTTGCGGGCGCTCTACGCCACCGGGCTGCTGGATTCGCCGCCCGAGGAGCTCTACGACCGGATCACCCGGGCGGCGGCCGATGCGCTGGATGCTCCGCACGCGTTGGTGTCGTTGGTGGACGTCGACCGGCAATTTTTCAAGAGCGCCGCCGGGATGGATCTCTCCACGCCGGAGGAACGACAAACGCCACTGGAGCGCTCAATGTGCCAGTACGCCGTGGCAAATGGCCAAGCGCTGGTGCTCGAAGATGCCCGGCTCGACCCGGTGTTCAAGAACCATCCCGCCGTGCAAGACGGCACCGTCGTCGCCTACCTCGGCATCCCACTGATGGATCACGATGGCAATTCCATCGGCACGCTGTGTGTTTATGACGACAAGCCGCGCCTGTGGGGCACCGGCCACGTGCAGGTGCTCAGCGACCTGGCCGGCATCGCTTCGGAACGTATCTTCGGGCCGGGCAACGGCCACTCGTACTGAGCTCAGTTATCCCAGACGCCACTGTGGGCTGTTAGGCGGCGGCAAATGCCATTGCTTGATGGCAAATAGACTGCGCGCGGCTCTCAGCACACATACAGTGAGACTCTCAGGAGGCGTTTCGGGGGTCCCTCATGCAGTTCGGCACGAAACAGGCGATACAGACGCCAAGCGCTCGTCCGACGACCCCTCTGCTGCGCGCCGTCCCCCCGCCTCTGGTTGTCGCCAAACCCACTGTGCGGCAGCGTGTCCTCGAGTACCTGCGCAATGAGGGCGGGCATGTAGCACTCACCGTGTCCCTGGACGTGTGGGCCGCGTTTTGGGCGGTCCAGCTGGCGCATTGGGCGCTTGACCGCAACGATGCGCTGGGCGTCTTGCCGTATACGTGGCTGTTCATTCCGTTCATGGTCGTGCTCATGGCCGGTAGGTCGCTTTACAAACGCAAGCTCGGTGATCGGTTCCTCGACGAGTTCGAACCGGTCGAAACGTCGGTCGCCGTGGCGGCGCTTCTGGCACTCGCGATCATCATGTACGCCGTGCCGGCCTTCACGCCCGGCACAGTGGTTCCCGAGTACATCCGCCCTAGCGACGTGATGGTGCACATCTGGATGTACGCCGCCGTACTGGTTCCGGCAGTCCGCTTCTCTCGATCCCTGGCGCAGCGCTATCTCAGGCGCAAGTACCGCTTTGGCAAGAAGACGATCATCGTCGGCGCGGGGCCCATCGCCCACCAACTGATCACGCGGATGCGGCAGGTGCCCGACTACGGCCTGCGTCCCGTGGGCATCATCGACGATTCACGCCCGGCGAACATCGAGGCCGAGGGCGTGCCCTACTTGGGCACCACCGACAATCTCGAGCGCGCCGTCGTCCAGACGGGTGCGGAGAAGCTGATCATCGCTCACTCGGCGGTGCCCGACGAGAGACTCGCGGCGCTGGCCCAGCGCGCGCACCACCTGGGGATGAAGGTCCGGGTGGTGCCTCGCATGATGGACGTCGTCGGCGTCGGAGCCAGCATCGAGCACATGGGCGGCATTCCGTTGATGACGCTCTCGCACGCCGACCCGACCGGGTGGCAGTTCGCCGTCAAGCACGCGCTGGACCGCTCGCTCGCCGCGATCGGCTTGGTCCTGATCTCGCCGGTGTTCCTGACGCTCGTGCTCCTCGTCCGGCTCAGCTCACCCGGGCCGATCTTCTTCGGGCAGGATCGAATTGGCCGTGACGGCAAGGTGTTCCAGTGCCTGAAGTTCCGCAGCATGCGCCCCGCAGACCCCACGGCCGCAGCGTTCACCGTCAAGGACGGGGCGGCCCCCGGTGGTGTCGAGGGCGAGGACAGGCGCACCTGGATCGGCAAGATCATGCGCAAGACCTCCATGGACGAACTCCCGCAACTGCTCAACGTGGTCAAGGGCGAGATGAGCCTGGTGGGTCCGCGTCCCGAACGCCCCGAATTCGTCGAGCTGTTCGAGATGCAGATCCGCCGCTACGGCGATCGGCACCGCGTCAAGGCCGGCATGACCGGCTGGGCGCAGGTGCACGGTCTGCGTGGACAGACCTCCATCGCCGACCGCGCCGAATTCGACAACTTCTACATCGAGAACTGGTCGATCCTGCTCGACATGAAGATCCTGGTGCTGACTGTGCTCGCCGTGCTCAAGAGTGCCGAATAGTGTTTCCGCCATTCGAATTCGCAACGGCACGTTCTGTATTAGTCTTTGCTGGGGGAGAGAAGCAAAGGTTGGGGGAGGTGTGGAACACGGGCCGAACCACGTCGGACTGATACCCGATGGGTTGCGACGTTGGGCCAAGGCTCACGGAACCACGCTGGCCGATGCTTACCTACGCGGGGCGCATCAGGTCGTCGACATCCTGCAGAGCCTGCAGAGTCACGGCGTTCAGACCGTCACCGTCTACAACCTCAGCCGAGCGAACCTCGGGCGCACCGACGAGGAACTGGACGCGGTGTATCAGGCGTCGCTGCAGTTTCTCACCACGCTGATCCCGGCGGCATTCGACGCGAACACCTGCAGCCTGCGCCTGCACGGGGACCGAAAAGCGTTGCCCGACAACTATGTCGCTGCCGCCCACGATCTCGAGGTCGCGATGACCGGCACCGAGTTCCGCATCAACCTGCTCGCCGCCTACGACGCGTACGACGAACTGCGTGACGCGCAGCAGCGCGCCCAGCAGACCGGTAGCGACATCGCCTCGTGCTTCGAGATCGGCGACGTCGACCTCGTCATCCGCACCACCGCCGAACCGTTACTGAGCGGATTCCTGCCGCTGCAAAGCCAATACGCGCAGCTCTACTTCCTCACCACACCGCTCAACGATCTGACGATGGACCACGTCAGCGAGCTCATCGCGCGCTATCGCGGCGTCCCGCAACTGCGGGGGCGCTGACCATGACGCGACACCCCTTGATCATCGGCGCCGGACCGGCCGGTCTGTCCGCCGGACTGGAACTCCTGCGGCGGGGCGTCACGCCGACGATCCTGGAATCCTCCGGCGGCGTGGGCGGATTGGCCCGCACCCACACCGACGGGGACTGGCGCATCGATCCCGGTGGGCACCGCTTCTTCACCCGCAGCGAGGAAGTGTCGGAGATCTGGCGCTCCCTGCTCCCGGAAGACCAGTGGTTGGTGGTGCCCCGCAGCTCGGCCATGCTGGTGCACGACCGCTTCGTGCGCTACCCGCTGATGGGGCGCGACCTCCTCCGGCAACTCAGCCTCCGCGACGGCGTGTACGGGGCCGGCAGTTACGCCTGGGCCCGGCTCCGCCGCCAGGCGCAGATCGAGCCGCGGCAGACAAGTTTCAAAGAGTGGGGCCGGATGGAGTTCGGCCGCCGCTGGTACGAGCTGTTCTTCGACGGTTACGTTCGCAAGACCTGGCTCGCCGACCCCGAGAACATCGCCAGCGACTGGGCCAATCAGCGCATCAAGCCGATCGGGTGGCGGCTCTCGTCCCACGAGAAGACCGCCGATCAGGACGTCTTCCGCTACCCCCGCCACGGACCCGGACAGGTGTGGGACGCCGCCGCGGATCAACTACGTGCCGGCGGAGCCGACCTGCGCCTCAACGCGATGGTCACGCGCGCCACGTACCGGCGGGGAATCTGGACGTTGACGACGGACCGCGGCGACGTCGTCACCGGGGACGCCCTGTTCTCCAGCATGCCGCTGCGCACCCTCGTGAACGCGCTCCGGCCGGCTCCACCGGAATACATCCAGACCGTGGCGTCGAACCTGCGGCACCGGTCCCTGATCACCGTGGCGGTCGCGCTGTCACGGAACTACGACATTCCCTACAACTGGGTGTACACCCCCGGCCCCAACTTCCACGCCGGCCGTATCCAGAACTACCGACGCTGGTCGCAGGATCTGGTCCCGAAAGGCTGGAACGGCACGTTCCTCGGGTTCGAGTACTTCCTGCTGCCCGACCAGGATCTGTGGCTCGCCGACGCCCACAGCCTCAGCACCATCGTGGAGCACGACCTGGCACAGCTCGGCTTCGCCAAACCGGAGATCGAGAAGGTGATGATCACCCGGTCCAAGTTCGCCTACCCCATCCACGACCCGGTCCGCGACCGCAGCGTGGTGCGCATTCGCGACTATCTGCGCGAGTACTACCCGACGCTGCACCCCGTCGGGCGCAACGGCATGCACCACTACGACAACCAGGACCACGCGATGCTCAGCGCGATCCGCAGCGTGGGCAAAAGCTTCGGGGAGAACGTCGACCCCTGGCAGGTCAACACGGACCTGAGCTACCACGAGCAGGGGCTGCGCCGTTGAGAAGCCGCTGAGAAGCTACCGGCGGAACGACCGAGTAGGCCTGACCGTCGCCTTTGTGGCGTGCCGCAGCTCGTACTCGTCTTCCAGTGCCTCGGCGATACCGCCGCCGGTCAGCGTCGACTCCAGTGCCTTCTCCGGGTTGCGCGCGAACTCGTCGGGGAAGACGAAGCGGCGGAACGCCCAGAAACGGAACGCCATCTGCAGCAGGTTCCCGATGACGTAGGCGGACACGAAGTCGGCGATGTTCTCGGTGAACAGCGAGACCATCGGCACCCGCAGCATCAACACGTAGCTCGAGAACCACAGCGGGGCCATGCTCAGCACCACGCCCACGGCGCTGACCCCGAAGAACAGCAGCGCCTCATGGTGCTTCTCGCGACCACCGCGGTCGCGGAAGCTCCACTCCCGATTGAGGATGTAGGAGGCGATCACCGCGACGATGCCGGCGATGATCTTCGCCGTCACCGGCTTGGGCTCGAGAATGGTCAGCTTGAGCGTGAAGAAGATCGCGGAGTCGATGACGAACGTCGTCGCACCGACGATGGCGAACTTGATCAGCTCGTGGTGCCGCTCGGCGTAGGGACGGAGCGGCCCGGGGAGACGCTTGATCGTCGCATCGGCAAAGGACACAAGGAGCGAGTCTACGTAACCATCCCGCCAAACACCCAAGCGCAAGGTAACCGCAGGTCAACGATGTGGTCTACGTCATGACACGATAGATGCCGTGCCACGAACCGCTACGTCACGTCCCGTCGTCGCCATGGTCGGCGGCGGACAACTCGCCCGGATGACCCATCAGGCGGCTATCGCGCTCGGTCAGACCCTGAGGGTGCTCGCGATCCGCGACGACGAGTCCGCCGCCCAGGTGACACCCGACGTCCTCCTCGGTCACCACACCGACTACGACGCGCTCCGCCGGGTCGCCGAGGGCGCGACCGCCCTCACGTTCGACCACGAGCACGTGCCGACAGAACTGCTGGAGAAGCTCGTCGCCGACGGTGTCGCCGTCTACCCGCCGCCCGAGGCGCTGGTGCACGCCCAGGACAAGCTGGTGATGCGCCGGCGGCTGTCGGAGCTCGGCGCGCCCGTGCCGCGCTTCGCCGAGGTGACCTCCGCTGACGATGCCGAGGCCTTCGCGATGGAGGTCGGCGGGCCGGTGGTCATCAAGACCGTGCGCGGCGGCTACGACGGCCGCGGCGTGATCATGGCCGACTCACCCGACGATGCCCGCGAGATCGTCGGCCGCTACCTGGCCGACGGAGTGCCCGTCATGGTCGAGGAGAAGGTGGCCATGCGCCGCGAACTCGCGGCCCTGGTGGCCCGCTCTCCGTTCGGGCAGGGGGCGGCATGGCCGGTGGTCGAGACCGTGCAGGAGGACGGCATCTGCGTGACCGTGATCGCACCGGCCCCGTCTCTCGGGGATTTGGGTTCTGCAGCAACCGAATTGGCGCTGGGGCTGGCCTCCTCGCTCGGGGTGGTGGGGGTGCTGGCCGTCGAGCTGTTCGAGACTCTGGACGGTGAGCTGCTGGTCAACGAGCTCGCGATGCGGCCCCACAACTCCGGGCACTGGACCATGGACGGCGCCCGCACCTCCCAGTTCGAGCAGCACATCCGCGCGGTGCTGGACTACCCGCTCGGTGACACCACGCCGCTGACGCCCTACACGGTGATGGGGAATGTGATCGGAGCGCCGGTGCTGCCGGAGATGTCGATGGACGAACGCGTGCACCACCTGTTCGCGCGGATGCCCGAGGCGAAGGTGCACCTCTACGGCAAGGACGAGCGGCCCGGTCGCAAGATCGGGCACGTCAACATCGTCGGCGAGGACTGGGAGTCCCTGCGAGAGCGCGCAGAGCGGGCGGCACACTGGCTCTCGCACGCCGAATGGACCGACGGATGGGACCCCCACGCATGACGCCACGTGTCGGCTTGATCATGGGCAGCGACAGCGACTGGCCGGTGATGTCGGACGCCGCCGACGCGCTCGCCGAGTTCGAGGTGCCGTTCGAAGTCGGCGTCGTCTCCGCCCACCGCACGCCCGCTCGGATGCTGACCTACGCCCAGGAGGCCGCCGGGCGCGGCATCGAGGTGATCATCGCCGGCGCCGGCGGCGCGGCACACCTGCCGGGCATGGTCGCCTCGGCCACGCCGCTGCCGGTGATCGGGGTGCCGGTGCCGCTGGCGCGGCTCGACGGCATGGACTCCCTGCTGTCGATCGTGCAGATGCCCGCCGGTGTCCCGGTGGCGACGGTGTCGATCGGCGGGGCACGCAACGCCGGGCTGTTGGCCGTGCGCATCCTCGGCGCCTCCGATCCGACACTGCGCGAACGCATGTCGGCGTTCCAGGCCGGGCTCGAGAAGATGGTGCTGGAGAAGGACGAGGCGCTGCGGCGAAAGCTATTGGGGGAGTAGGCGGGCCTGCACGCCCTCGATGACGCGGTCGACCGGCCAGCCCGCCAGACGGCAGGCCAGCGTCACCGCCGTCGCGGAATCCGCCGCGAACACGCCGTAGAGAACCTCCTCGGCCGCGGCAGCGATCACAGCGAGGAGGTCGACGGCGCGTCCGTCGGCCCGCATCTGCGCGCACACCGCCTCGAGCGCCGCCACGATCCCGTCGACATCCGACGGGACCGGCTGATACCACTCGGTGAGAAAGCACGGTCGCGATGCGCCCAGACTGGCCACACAGACGACGCTATCGACCGTCCGCCGTCTGTGAATCAGGGTTTTCCCTGCCGTCTTGCAGTCGCCTGTGTAGTTGGGCGCGGGACCGGATACCGAGCTTCCGGTAGACCTTGCTCAGGTTCATCTCCACGGTCTTCGGCGACAGGAACAACTCCGTCGCGATCTCCTTGTTCGACAGGCCCGCGGCGGCATGCTGTGCGACGCGCGTCTCGGCCGGCGTGAGCACCGACGTGGTTTCCCTGGCCCCGGTGAGCCGCCTCAGCTCGGCTTCGGCCCGGCGCTGCCACAGCTGCGCACCGAGGTCCTCGAAGGTGCGCAGCGCTTCTTCCACCGTCGTGGCGGCCGCCTGCCGGCGGCGCTGCCGCCGCTGCAGCTGGCCCAGAACCAATTGCGTGCGGGCCTTCTCCAGCGGCATCGGCAACCGCTCATGGAACGTCAGCGCGGTGATCGCCTCCTCCTCGGCGCGCTCGAGATCGCCCCGAACCGCGTGGATCAGCGCACGACCGCGGGCCGCCGACGCGAGCATCCACGCTCGATCGGTCCGGGTTCCGTTGTCCCAGAGAATGTCTGCGAGCTTCTCGGCCTCGTCGACGCGCTGCACCGCGGTCAATGCCTCGATAGCTTCCGGCATCCAACTGGCAACCAGGATCTCGGTCCCGCACGTGGGATCGAAGTCGTTCAGCAGAGGTTCGCACGCGGCGAGCGCGGCAGCGTAGTCACCGAGCGAGACCTCCAGGTGCGCGAGGCAGGCGCGCGGGGTGACCGTCAGCCCGATTCCTCCAGTGCGCTCAGCCAACTCGGTTGCCGCGCGCGCCAACGTCCTGGTCACCTCGACATCGCCGGTGTGTGCGGCGACGACGGCCCGGGCGGTCAACGAGAAGTGCTGCGCGTGATGGCCGCCGATCTGCTCTGCCCGCACGGCGATCTCGGCAGCTGCCTGCCCAGCGGCGCGATAGTCCCCGGCCCACACATTCGCCATCGTGGTGTGCTGGTTCACCCAGATCGCATCCAGCTCACTTCCGCGCTCGAGACAGATGGCGCGCAGTTCGGCGAACTGCGATGTCGCCGCGTCGAGCTTGCCGGTCCACGAGTTGATCACGGCAGCAACGGCATCGGCGCGCATGTTCACGAATGGCGCTCCGTTGTCGCCTTGCAGGGCAATTGCCTCGTCGAGTGCTGTGGCGTCGAGGCCACTGCCGTACATGAAGGACAGCATCACCCACACCGAGCGTGCCTGACTCTTGGCGGCAGCCTCGCCGATCCCGTCGGCGCACTCCACCGCCTGGCGCGCACACTCGACACCCTCGTGGGGCCGGCCGGCGACTGCGAATGCGGAGCTGAGCAGCATCAGGCCCTGCAGCCGCAGGCTCGGCACATCCGCTGCTTCGGCGACACCCGCCGACAGGCCCTCGACCGCAGCGGTGAACGTCCCGTCGTATCCGTTTATCGCTCCCCGGAGCATCCTCACCGAACCCCGGATCACGCCCGGGGCCAGATCGGCGTCCGCCTTCTCGGCGTGCCGACGTGCCGCGTCGATCGCACCCGCCTCGAAGTGATACCGCGCGGCGAGCAGGCGACGAATTGGAGTATCGCCGCCGAGAGTGATTGCCAATTCCAGCAATTCGGCCGCCGTGGCCGGCGCGCCCTGGCCCCGGGCGACTGACGACGCCACGTCGAGTGCCGTCAGGGTGGTCTCGTCACCGCTCGTGGCCGCCGAGGCCAGATGCCGGGCCTTCAGTTCGGGGGGATCGACCACCTCGGCGAGGCGGCGGTGCATTTCCCGTCGTCGGCCGGGTTCCGCCGCGGCGTACACCCCACTGGACAGCAGAGGATGGGCGAAGCGGATCGACTGTCCGGTGAGCACCACGATGCGTGCCGCACCGTCACGTTCGATCAGATCGATCACCTGATCCGGGCGCCGTCCGACGGCTCGTGCGACCACATCCACCGTCGGCAAAGGCGTACTCGCCACCGCCAGCAGCACCTCCGCGGCGTCGGGACCGATGTGCTTGATCCGCTGCTCGACCAGTGCGGCAAGGGATTCGGGCAAGCGGCGATCGATCGGCACGCCGTCATCGACCGCGCGCGCCAATTCCAATGCGTAGAAGGGGTTTCCACCGGAGATGTCGTGAATCCTGCGCATGACGGGGCGAGGTGGCACCCGACCGAAATGAGATGCCAGAAGCGTATGTAACCCGCCGAGTGTCAACGGAGACATCGTCATCCGGCGCACCGCGCCCGGAATCCCGAGCTCCAGCCAAGGCAGCATGTCGAGTGCGTCGCGCTCGCCGGTGCGCGCGGTGACGAGCACGCCGAACGGCTGAGTCACCCGTCGCAATGCGTAACGAACGGCGGTGGCGCTGGACGCGTCGAGCCACTGGAGGTCGTCGATGATCACCAGCAGGGGGGTGCTGGCCGCGAGGTGCTGCAACACCGAGTGCAGTGCGGCGCCGGCTGCGCGTTCGTCGGCCGCGGGAAGTCCGTGACCGCGCAGGAGGACCCGGTTCAATGCGTCCCGTTGCACACCGGCAAGCCGGTCGATCACCGCCTCGTCGACGTCGGTCAGGAGGTCTGCCAACCCGGCGAAACCCAGCGTGACCTCGCTCGGACTGCCTCGGGTGAGCAGGACCCGGAACCCCCGCGCCGTTGCGGTGTCGCTCGCCTCCAGCGTGAGCGTCGTCTTCCCGATGCCGGCTTCGCCGTCGACGACCAGCCCGACCGGACCAGATGCGGCGGCGTTCAACAGGGCATCGAGCGCCTGGGCTTCCGCCTCACGAAAGACCGCGCGCGGACTTTCGACGTCGTGGCCCGGCATTGTTCTCCCCTGAATGGTCACGGTGGTGAACCAACAATAGGCCGCGTGCACAAGCCATCCGGGATAGCAATCGGAGGCATATTCGCCGTGTGCGGGAGCTACTGGGGAAGTGCTTGGTCAGAGCCTTTAATGCTGCAAATCGGGATTTGCTGACGGGGGCGTCAGTGGGGGAAGCATTGTTTTGCTTAGCAAACTCGCCGAGGCGCGCTCGGCGGCGCTGATTTTGAGCGAGGGATACTGTTGTGTGATGTTGGTCACACACTGCGCTGGAGGGTCTGGATCAGGATGCGCGGAGCACGACGATCGGTTCGGCGCTCTGCACAGGAGCAGCGACCTGGATGTGACCCGTCTGCGCCGCGTGCATGCCAGCGTCAACGACAGCAGAAGCGCGCAGAACATGGGGGGTGCCGTTCCACCCGCATTCGCAGTGAGCGGTACGTCGGAAAGCGGGACCGTCGATGAAGACCTGCATGTTTCGGAGAGTAGCCAGGCAAGTTGTGAATTAACCACGTCTAGTGCTGAGGTTCGGCTGAGAGCGCGGGCATGCGGACTTCGCGCCGACGCGCGGGCACGGTAAAGTTACCGGCGAGTAGCAAGGAGATGATGATGGCTGGTTGGGGCGGAAATCCCTCGTTCGATCTTTTCCAGTTGCCCGAGGAGCACCAAGAGCTCCGCGAGGCGATCCGCGCGCTAGCGGAAAAGGAGATCGCTCCGTACGCGGCGGACGTCGACGAGAACTCGCGGTTCCCGCAGGAGGCACTCGACGCGCTGGTGTCCAACGGCTTCAATGCCGTGCACGTGCCCGAGGAGTACGACGGGCAGGGCGCCGACTCGGTGGCGGCGTGCATCGTCATCGAAGAAGTCGCCCGGGTCGACGCCTCGGCGTCGCTGATCCCGGCCGTCAACAAGCTCGGCACCATGGGGCTGATCCTTCGCGGCTCCGACGAGCTGAAGAAGAAGGTGCTGCCGTCGATCGCCTCCGGTGAGGCGATGGCGTCCTACGCGCTATCCGAGCGCGAGGCCGGCAGCGACGCCGCCGCGATGCGCACCCGCGCCAAGGCCGACGGCGACGACTGGATCCTCAACGGCACCAAATGCTGGATCACCAACGGCGGCAAGTCCTCCTGGTACACCGTCATGGCCGTCACCGATCCCGACAAGGGCGCCAACGGCATCTCGGCGTTCATGGTCCACATCGACGACGAGGGCTTCACGATCGGACCCAAGGAGCGCAAGCTCGGCATCAAGGGCTCACCGACCACCGAGCTGTACTTCGAGAACTGCCGGATTCCGGGCGACCGCATCATCGGCGACCCCGGCACCGGCTTCAAGACCGCCCTGGCCACGCTGGACCACACCCGCCCGACCATCGGTGCGCAGGCCGTGGGCATTGCCCAGGGGGCGCTCGACGCGGCGATCGAATACACCAAGGATCGCAAGCAGTTCGGCAAGAGCATCTCGGACTTCCAGGCGGTGCAGTTCATGCTCGCCGACATGGCGATGAAGGTCGAGGCCGCACGGCTGATGGTCTACAGCGCGGCCGCTCGGGCCGAGCGTGGCGAGGGCAACCTCGGCTTCATCTCCGCGGCCTCGAAGTGCCTGGCCTCCGATGTCGCCATGGAGGTCACCACCGACGCCGTGCAGCTGTTCGGCGGCGCTGGTTACACCATCGACTTCCCCGTCGAGCGCATGATGCGTGACGCCAAGATCACGCAGATCTACGAGGGCACCAACCAGATCCAGCGCGTCGTGATGAGTCGCGCGCTGCTGAAGTAGAGGCCTCGCACTGGCGGTTGATTCTCAACAGCGAGTGCGAGGAGCACCGGGGCGATACGCTCAGAATTCGTGAGCACCGCGACGTTCCTTCTGTCGAAGGATCCGCTTGTAGATCAGGGCGGTGACATCGAATTGTCGCGACTCGTCATGCGATTGGCCGCGGATTCGTTCGACGTGTCGGCTATTTGCCTGTCCGCCTCGGCAGGGGTCGTGAACGCTGAACTCGCGCCCGGAGGCGTTCGGCTCACGCGAATCGCGAAGCCCCCTGTCAGGGCATGGCAGCTCCTGCCCAGTGCTATTCGGTTGCGTCGCAGTCTTGTGCATGTCCGTTTCGACGTGGATGCGCTGGTCTCGGCTATTGAAGCGGCCGAGGCAGATATTTTCGTTGCCGAGCACAACTACATGGGTGAGAGTTTCGTCCGGTCGGCGCGGTATGAAGCCAGGCGATTCGTCGTGAATACGGTCAACACCGAATCCCAGGTCTGGCGAGCGACCCGTGGTGCGCTTGGCAAGGTCGAGGCGCCGCGACTGGTGCGTGATGAGCTTCGGATAGCGCGGGCAGCCGATGCTGTGGGAACTTATGACGCCGACGAAGCCGAATGGTATCGGCGGCAAGGTGTCTCGCGTGCGCGGTGGATTGATCTCACCATGGAACCCGTCGACCGCCTTGAGCTGTCGGGAGCACGACGTCTGGTCTTTCTCGGAACGCGCGAGTGGCCGCCGAACCACGAGGCCTTCCTCGAGGCTCTTCGTCTGTGGCCGCGTATCACCGCGGGAATCCCTGACGCCGAACTCCTCATCATCGGAGCGAAGAAGAAGGGTGCGCGCGACTACGCGCTACCCGACGGGGTCCGCGATCTGGGATTTGTGGATGATCTACGAGCCGTCCTATCGACTTGCAGTTCGCTCATCGCCCCGGTGCGCACTGGCGGTGGCGTCAGGGTGAAAATTCTCGACGCGGCACGCATGGGACTTCCGGTGGTCGCGACGTCCGCTGCAGTGGGTTCACTGGGCAAGTTGCTCGGGCTGAGGGCCTTCGATGATGATGACTCGTTCGTCGACGAGTGTCGGCGGCGCCTTCTCGATCCGCTCGTCTCGACCGCTGCAGGCAACGAACTCTACGAGCGGAATGCCGAGCATTGGCGACAGCGACGTCCACATCAAGCCGTCGCGAATCTTCTTGCCGGAACATGATGTCCGATCGGCGAACGCCGAAGGACGAACCGGCGTCAGCGAACCAATCGGATGAAAGGCCTCTCTACGGAGATGTATGTGATAGCGGCAAGTAGCACCGTCGGTGTCGTCACAACGAGGAACGCGGCCACGGCTCCGAAGGTCGAATCGGGAATCGGCAACTGAAGCCGGGCAACCACGATGAGCACGGGGTAGTGCCAGAGGAATGCGGAAAACGACACCACACCGAACGCCCGGACTGGGCGCCAATCGAATCCCGTCGCAACGGGGGAGTGCTCCTTCCGCGCCTGCGGCACCACGATCAGGAGGATCACTGCAGCCGAAACCAGGGCAACAGGAGTTTCGACGAAACGGGAGCCCGTCGCGAGCAGAACCGCCGCGGCCAGCAAGCCCACGACCGCGCCGGCAGCGATGATCCCCTGCAGACGCAGCGTGGGCCAAGAGGTCAGCCATCCACTCAACATCGCGACGTAGACGACCGCGCAACACATTCCGATAGCGAAGACGTTGGCGAAGGCCAAGAAGCTACACGACAACACTGCTGTCCAGTTTTGCCCCCAATAGCTTGTCAGAGCATCACCCGGGTAGTAGGTGCGCTGCAGAACGACGAGCACAATCTGCGCGATGAGTCCGGTCGCGAACAGGACTGTGGCGGGCACCAGGGCTCCTCGCAGCGAGTTGCTCTTTCGCGCGGCGCGCGTGAACCACACATAGCCGACAACTGGTAGGAGAAGGTAAAAGACCCATTCCACGCTGAGAGTCCAACTCGGGTTGACGCCGGTCTGCAGTGTCGAGGGAAAAAACGTATGTGTCAGTGTGAGATTGGCGACCAGAGAAGGCAGATCTGTGATCATCCCCGCGCTGTTCGTGCGATTCGCCCACCCTGCGATGAAGGGATTCTCCCGATACACCGCCTGCATACCGAAGTTGGCAACCAGGAAGATTGCAATGTAGGCCGGAAAAATCCGGAGTACCCGACGCCGCAGATACCGAGATGCCTCCGGGACGGGGCGGTCAGACGCTGCGCGGCTCACGTAGGGCAGGTACAGCAGAAAGGCAGATAGGACGAAGAAGAAGGTGACGCCGTGGCCGAGGATCAAATCCAGGCGTGCGGCGGTCATGGTGCCCGGCGCAAAGTACACCAGTACGTGCGCCAGAATCACTGACAGGCAAGCGATTCCGCGGGCGCCGTCGAGGCCGACCAGGCGAGGGCTGGACCGAGCCGGCGACGGTGCGGGTGGCCTACCGATGCGGGCCTGATCAGACATGAAGAGGGCTCCTGTGGCGTCCCTCGACGTTGACGTCGCCTTCCGGTTTCACTGCGCGGCAGGTCACCGGATTCCGGATGAGGAATGCTATGAGAACACTCCAGACCATGGT
The DNA here is from genome assembly GCF_055419625.1 of Mycobacterium sp. IDUB_1. Lineage (NCBI taxonomy): Bacteria > Bacillati > Actinomycetota > Actinomycetes > Mycobacteriales > Mycobacteriaceae > Mycobacterium > Mycobacterium sp. IDUB_1. The sequence continues at coordinate 2,235,211 of NZ_JBVAYA010000001.1, forward strand.
CACTGGCGCGTGCGTGACCACCGGGAAGTCGAGTTGCAGGCCGACGACGGTGAATCCGACGAACAGTGCTCCGATCACCCCGGATTCCCAGGGCGTACGCCGCACATTGTGGTACGCGATAGCGATTCCCACGATCAGGACGGCCAAGAAGGCGATACCGACGAAGATGCCGCCGCGGTAGATCGCGAGCAGGGGACTGTTGGCCACGTGGTTGCTCTGATATGCCGCGGCGTCGGCGATGAATTCGCGCAGCCCCCAGCCCTTACCGAACCACCACGAGCCGGTCATGTTGCGCATGTACTCGGACATGCTCGCGGCGCGATCCAGAGAGCCCCGGTCCTTGAACGTCCCGGTGAATCGGTTGTAGATCAACGGCACTGCGAGTGCCGCGGCGATTCCGACGCCCATCGCCGAAGCGATGGCGACCCGTAGCCCGGACGACATCCGTTGGAACAGCAGCAGGAACACGATCGCCGCGATCACGGACAGCATGGCGGCCCGGCTCAGGGTGAACACCAGCGCGAAGAGGATCACCGGTGCGGTGATGATGCGGCTCCATCCGCGCAGGAGGGCAACCGACAGTGCCAAGGCCACCAGGAAGAAGATGCCGGCCGAGTTAGGTTCGACGTACGTTCCGGTTAGACGGGTGAAGCCGCCCGTGTCACTGATATCGGTGATTCCGATGACTCGGAGCCTGGCGAAGATCACGCCGGCAGGATCGAGGAACCGCATGATGAGCGCCAGGGAGGCGCCCGCGGATGCGCCCCATGCGAACACTTTTCCGAAAGTCCGGATGTCGTCGCGACTCATTCGCATCAACGCGAACACCACCGATGTGGCGAGCAGCCACTTGACGAACTCCGTCACGTCACGCACCGACGCCGCCGTCATGACGAGCGATCCCATCGAGGCGACCACCAGGACGGCGACGCTCAATTCCATGGGCGACGTGCGAGTCCGCGCAATCGGGTGGGTGAGCAGAGCACACCACATGGCGAACGCGAGCACGAGGATCACCGGCGTACCCAAGCCGGGAATCGTCGCCGCAGGAGCACTGCCGAGAACGAAGGCCAGCGTGACGTAGATCCATCGCTGATGCAAGATCACGACCGCCGCTCCCACAACCGCAAGGATCACACCGATGCCGAGCCGTTCGAGTCGTTGCTCGCCGGAACCGACCAGCACCGCGACGCAGGAGAGGATCACCGCAGCCACAGCGAGCACCGCCACGGACAAGGCGTATCCGCGCAGGCGAACGTGACTGATCATGCTGACCGCCCCTCGTGTTCAACCAAAGGCAGCTCAGCGCTGATTCGCCGGTAGATCTGCCGGTAGTAGTACGACGTCAAGGCGAGGTCGCAGATCACCGCAGTCGCTGCGGCCCCATAGGCGCCCCACCACATCACCATCGGGAAAAGGACGGCGACTTTTGCTATCGCCGCGATCCCGGTCGCCCGGACGCGCAAGACGTCTCGGTGTTGTGTGAACAACACAACGATGAAGCTGTACTGAACGGTCCTGGCCGCCACCCACAGGGACATCATCGTGATCAACGAGCCGACTTCCCGCGGACCGCCCCACGCGAGAACCCCGACACCGATGCCGGCCATCACGCATCCCGTGAGTGCGCCGGCCCTGAAGACGTCGGCACGACGCGGAGCAGCGTGCAGAGCGCCGCGCGATGCGCGCAGATCTTGAACGAAGGTCGTCGCATAGTGCTGGCCGGCAGTTGACAATGCGATGGCCGTGACAAGTGCCACCGAGTAGTAACCGGTGACCGTCTCCCCGACGAACATGCCGAGGATCAGCAGATCACCCTGACCGTAAATCGCTGCCGCGACGGCCTCGATCGACAGGATCGACGTCTCGCGGGCGTCTCCAGGACGTGCCGGTCGGCGCCCGGGAATGTAGGTCAGACATGCGCATAGGACGACGGCATACGGACTGACGTAGAGCGCGGCCGCGGCACCAAGATGCGGTCCGGAGCTCACGATGAGGTATCCACCGGCGAGAGCAATACTGCTCAACTGGCGAGCGGCGTCGAACCGCATGGCGATGTCGGGCCGTCCCGATCGCATGTACTGGCTTTTGAAGGTGTTGAACAGCTGCTCACCCGCGCACACGAGAATGGCGAACCCGGCCATGGCGGACTCTGCGAAAACGATTGCGCCGAGGACTGCAGTGGTGATGGCGAAAAGTGTTCGGGCGCAACGCTCTTGCTGGAATCGATCGTCATCGATCCGCAAAGAGCGAACGAGAAAGGCATTGTCCACCGCGGCATTGATGATGGCTGCCGCAGCGATGGCGATCGCGTATCTGCCATAGTCGCCGATACCCAGACGGGAGATGATCAGGGCAGTCCAGCCGAGGCCGAGTGCGCGACCTCCGTAGTTCCACGACGTGGCGATCGCTGCTCGGACGAGATGGTTCTGCGCGAATCTCATGGCGCTCGCTGGGGGACCGAGCGAGCCCACGCCCGCAACAGAGGGGCTGCACAATTCGCGGCGGTTCGATCCGACTTCAGCCAATTCACCTCGTCGGCGAGCGACGTCAGAGCCTGAGAGTCCCGTAACAGAGTGTTGGCCTGCTCGGCCAGCCCCCCGATACCTCCGTCCACGCCGATTGCTCCACCTTCGGAGACGATCTCGGGTAGGGCACCCTCCAGAGAACAGATGACCGGCGTGCCGTACGCGAAGGCACGGGAAACCGTGCTCGATGCCGCGTACACGGGCCCGTAGAGGGTGTTCTTCGCGTAAGGCACTATGAGGCATCTGATCCGGGAGAAGAAGTCATCTTCGCTCGCGTCGTTGACCTCGCCCAAGACAGTGATGCCCGGCTCGCCTGCGAGCGATGCCGTGCCGCGGCCGGCGACCACGATGTCGATGTCGTCGTCCAGCGCGGCGCGTAACTCTGCGAGTTTGTCGAAACCCTTGGCTTTGTAGAGATAGCCGAAAAGTCCCACTGCAAGAGGGCGGTCCGTGGGTAGGGGGAGCGACGGGCGTGGGGGGATCAAAATCCTGGACGCCAGCACCTCGGCGCGCGGCATCGCGCGAGCTGTCTCGCGCGCACCGATGGAGCTGAGCGTCATGACGACGCGTCCGGCTGTCATCCTGCGCTGCAGAAAATTCGACGCTGGTCGCATCGGCAGGTGCACGCCGTGGTGCACGAGCCGGCGCCGCAGCATCGACTCCGTGGCGAACGGCCACCACACGGGATACGGAGGATCGTGAATGGTCGCAGTAACAGGAACGGAGGTCGGGAGCATCGCCCCCCAGAAGGGGACCAATGAGGCGCCCGATTGCTCGAAGTGCACGACCGTCGGGCCCTCCGCAACGCACTCGCGGACGAGGGTCCGTAGTCGACGCGTCTCGCATCGGACGTCGCTGAGCGTTCGATTTCGCGATGGCGGCACCCAATATTGCGTCAGCTTCCTGACGTGTGGTGCGATGGCTGCCGCGAAGTCGACGGAGTAGTCGCCGACGCCGCTCGAGCCCGCTTCCGGCGCGACATAGAGGACGTGAATGTTCTCGAGCGCGACGGCATCGGTATCCGTCCCGTCACGAACGAATTGCGCGGTTGCCATCCTTGTGGCCGGTCCAGTCCCACTCATGAGTCACGTTCCTGCGCTCAGTAGAGAAGTGGTCGCCACTTCGGCCTGTACTGCAGTGATGAGTTGCGCTTCCCGCGCAGCCTGGCCGGTACCCCGGCCACCAGGGCCATGTCATCGACATCGGAATTGACAAGCGAGCACGCGCCTACGACGGCGCCGACGCCGACGGTGACGTCCTGCAGAATCGTGGACCGGCTGGCTATCCACGCGTGGTGCTTGATGTGGACAGGGCCCATGTCGATGCCGAAGTCGTCGCTGTCCACGATGTGCTTGGCCGTGATGATCTGAACGTCCGAAGCGAGCACGCAATCGTCGTCGATGTCGAGGCCACCGCGGGCATCGAGAAGAACACGGAACCCGATGGAACAGCAATCGCCGATGCGTAAACGGCCGAGCCCCAGAACAGTGCTTCCGCCCAGAATTGAGGTATCCCGGCCAATCTTTGCCCCACTCAGCCGCAGCACAGATTGCCGCAAGAAATGCGATGGGATATGAGTGACGACGTTGTTGTAGATGCGCTCGCCGAGCTTTTCCCGGAGCCTACCCCGATAAGGCTCTGCCACATTGACCTCCCTGGGGTGAACCTGATCAAGACAGGCTTCCGAACTGGGTAAAGGCCGCGGCGGAGCACGCTCCGAAGCGCGACGTTCGGATATTACCCAGGCTGGCCGGATTGGTTTGCGAGTTTGCCACACAAGTTGGGGGTGCAGCGTTTATCGTCGGCGTGGACCTCAGCGGAATCACGTGGCAGGGGGGGGCTCGGAACCCATGGATTTGCGCACTTATCTCGCCATTCTGCGGCGTAGATGGTTGATCTTGGTTGGGGCAATTGTGCTCGGCGTCGGGAGCGCCGTTGCGGTCTCGGCCGTGACGCAGCCACAGTACGAAGCGTCGGCTCAGCTTTTCGTCACTGCGACGGGAGGCTCGTCTGTCGTCGAGGCCTACCAGGGCAATCTCTTCGGCCAGCAGCGCGCGGAGGACTATGCGAAGTTGGCGGCGGGTCGGCAGGTCGCGCAGCGCACGATCGACACGCTGCAACTCGACATGGATCCCGACGCGCTGATGTCGACAGTCCGTGCTGAACGCGTTCCCGGGGACACGGTTCTGATCGCGATCCGGGTGAGAAATCCGAACCCCGACATGGCGCGCGATCTCGCGAACGGCGTCGCACAGCAGACCACCCAACTGGTTGAGCAACTCGAAACCTCGCCGCGCGGTGGGATTCCCGCCGCGACCACGGTGCTCGTCGACCAGGCAGTCGCCCCGTCCAGTCCCATCACGCCGAACTGGACGCGCAACATCCTGTTCGGTCTGATCGGCGGTGCGTTGATCGGCGTCGTGGCGGCCATCACGCGGGATCGCATGGATCGGACCGTGATTTCTGCCGTAGGCGCGGCGTCGGCGATCGACGCACGTGCGCTCGGCTCGGTGCCACCTCGTCCCTCGCGTGCCCCCGCTGTGCCCCGTGCAGCGGAGGAGCCCGCGACTGTCGACGCGTTCCGGGCCATGCGCACCAACGTGCTTGCGGCTGGCCTCGGCGACGGTGACATGTCACACGGGTTGGTTGTCGCCGAGCCCACTCGCGGCGCCGCCGCCAGCACCGTTGCTCTCGGTTTGTCTGCCGCGCTGGCGCAGTCAGGGCGATCGGTGTGTCTGGTCGACTGCGATCTGCAGGCGCGCCGCGTCACGCAGGCGCTCGGCTTCGACTCGGCTGAGGGGGTGACGGAAATACTCTCAGGCAAAGCGACCATCGATGAGAAGCTTGCGGCGGGCCGGCAAGAGCGCCTGACGGTTTTGCCGGCCGGCCAACCGCCCGCCGCGTCGACAGGGGAGCTGTTCGGCCGCCCTGAATTCGCCGAACTGGTCAAGCATTTGACTTCGACCTTCAATTTCGTACTCATCGACGCTCCACCGATACTGGCCTCCAGTGACACCGGCGTGATCTCATCGGCGACGCGAGGCGTACTGCTGGTGGCCCGCTCACACGTCACCAGGACGCAGGAACTGACCGACGCCGCGACGAAGCTTCGTATGGGCGGAAGTGAGCCGTTCGGGGTGGTGACGGTCAACCAGAAGCGCCCGTCCTATGGCAACGGCTGAGCGCTGGCGCCGGGCGTCGGCATCGCTGGCGTTGCTTGCCGTCTGCACCAGTTGCATGGCACCGCCCCCGGCGCCGCCCCATCTGCCGGTCAACGTGACCACTACCTTCCCGCAACGCCCGCCTCCGCCGCCGAGTGCGGCACAGGGATATCCGAAGCTCGGTGGTCAAGAACCCGGTTCGCTCATCAGCGCTGCGGTTTTCGACACCATCGATCCCAACATCACAGCCACAGGTGCTACGGCCTGGCGCATTCGCTACCTGTCCACCGCCGCCGAATCCGAACCGCCGGTCGCGGTCACCGGCGTGGTCATCGTGCCCGGCGGCGTTGCACCGTCAGACGGTTGGCGAATGATCGCCTACGACCATTCCAATACCGGGATCACGCCAAGCTGCGGGCCGTCAGCATACGAGGACCTCGCCAATCAGTGGGGGCCGGTGACCACGCTCCTGCAATATGGTTTCGCGGTCGTGATGACTGACTACGAGGGCTTGGGCAGCCCCGGTAGTCATCGTTTCCTCGATTCAGCAGCATTGGGCCGCAACGTGATCGACGCAGTCCGTGCGGCCCGCGATCTGCGTCCGGACATCGGTGTGCGCTGGGTGACGGTGGGAACTGGACTCGGTGGACTAGCGGCGTGGGCGGCGAACGAGCAAGCCGGTTCCTACGCCGCGGGGACGGACCTTGTGGGCGCCGTCGCTCGAATGCCGTGGACGAATCTTTCTGCGCTGCCAGCCAAAGCCGGCCAACGGAGTCTCACCCCCGACCAGCGGGCGGTCTATTTCCAGACAGTCATGTCCATGCAAGCCGCCCCTTGGAACCTCGATCCGTCTCGCTACCTGCGTGGACCTGTCTACGACAACCGAGCACAGCTGTTGAGTTGCAAAGGCGCTCCTTCCCCCGAAGGCTCACCAGCTTTGGCTCAAGCGGATCCCGCCGATATGACTCCCGCCGACCCCGATGCAGAGCGGGCGATGACCGACTTCCTTGCCGCGATGGCCGTTCCGCAGAAGCCCACAGCGGCACCGATGCTCGTGGTGTATGCCACTGCTGACCCCGTGATCGATCAGGCGACGGTCGAGGAGGCGATCAACCGTGGCTGCGCCCTCGGCGACACGATCGAGTGGTATGAGCGGACGAGAAGCGCCGATGAGGACCTGGACATGATCACGACGCTGATGTGGGCCAGGGGGAGGTTTGACGGGAAGGCCCCGGTGAATCTGTGCACCACGATGCCGAAGCAACCGTGAGGTCCCTCCGCATCGGCGCCCAGCGACGGCCGGCGTCCCTCATCGTCCTGTGGGCCGTGCTCGCAGTTGTCATGGCGTCGTGCGCCGCCGATCCAGCGGCGGGCCGGCCTGCGGAAATTCGTACCCCTGAAAGCCATTTCGCTGCGGATCCGGCTACTGCCGAGCCGGGCACGCTCCTGGAGTCGTCACCGGATCCGACGGTGGACGTCCGGATCAATCGCGCACATGCATCGGCGACCCGCATCGTCTACCGGTCGACCGACGGAGTGACCGGCGAGCCGACCACCGTCACCGGAATGGTGTTCACCCCGCTAGCGGACCCACCCCCGCAGGGCTGGTTGATGATCGCCTTCGGGCATCCGGTGGCGGGTCTGGCGTCCGATTGCAGCCCGTCCCGACACTCCGACCTGCTCGGTAACGGCTCCACCGTCGAGTCGCTGCTGCAGCAGGGCTATCTCGTGGTGATGCCGGACTATCAGCGATCGGGTCTCGCGGGCATGCCCTATCTGATCCCGAAGACCCTGGGATACAACATGATCGACGGTGTTCGGGCAGCTCGTCAGCTGGAGCCGGGCGCGGGTGACCGCTGGGCCGCCTACGGGCAGAGGGAAGGCGGCGAGGCCGCGTGGGCTGCAGCAGAATTGGCGCCGTCGTATGGACAGAGTCTGACCCTTGTCGCCGCGGCAGCCCTGAATCCGACGGCGGATGTGTCAGCTCTTCCCTTCGTTGCGCTCGACGGCAACCTGACGTCTGGGCAGGTGTTGATGATGCTCTACGCAGTCAATGCCCTGTCCGCGCGGAGTCCTGACGTACGACTCGACGACTATGTCCACGGTTACACCCGGCGATCGAACGACGTCCTGCTCGCGTGCGGAGATCCACACCGCCGCGCGCTGGCCGGCAGCGGGATATCCCCCGGGGATCTGCGTCCGGTCGACGAAGCCGCGGCGCAGCACATGTCGCAATTGATGGGTGCCGGGGCCCTGGACGGTGACCTCGGAGTGGCTCAGGCGCCCGTTCTGGTGATGGTCGGTGCCCAGGACAGCACAGTCCTGCCGGGGTGGACGGCGACGACGGTACAAGGTGCCTGCGCCCGAGGGGAGCGGATCACCTACCTCTCGAGGCTGGCGGAAGGCCACGACGACCTCCAGCAACGTCCTGCGTTGGCGTGGCTCGCGAATCAGTTCAAGGGAATTGCCGTGGACCAGTTCGGGGGGCCGTCGGAAGGCGCGCAATGCAACATCTCCTGACCCCCCGCTGGCTCGGCACTTTGATGGCGGTCCTCAGCCTGTTGATCGGTTGTGCGACATCCGCCTCGGAAGCCCCCGCCCCTCCTCGAGTCCGCGGAGCGGAGCTGGGCGGCACAGAACCTGGTTCGCTACTCAAGGCCACTGTGATGACCGATATCGATCGTTCGGTGCCACTCGGCACCACAGCAGTGCGGGTTCTCTACCGGTCGACATCCGCAATCGACGGTTCCGCGACAGTGGTGTCCGGCGCTGTCTTCATACCGCCAGGGCGACCTCCCCGCGGTGGCTGGCCGGTCGTCGCGGTCGCTCACGGTACATCCGGGTTCGACCCGGAATGCGGCCCGTCGCTCTCCCCGACGCTCATGGGAGGGATCGGCGGCGTCACCAAGTGGCTGCGGCTGGGTTTCGCCGTTGCCGCCACTGACTATCAGGGTCTTGGCGCGCCTGGCGTTCACCCCTATCTCGATGCGAGAACCGCGGGTTTCAACGTCATCGACTCGGTACGGGCACTGCGTCGCGTATCGCGTGACATCGCCGGACGATGGGCCGCGATCGGGGGTTCGCAGGGTGGGGCGGCGGTGTGGGCAGCCAACGAACAGGCTGCCACCTACGCACCCGAGCTGTATCTCGTCGGGACGGTGAGCATGGTGCCGACCGCCGATCAGTCTGGCCTCGCAGACGCGGCGGCGGACGGCACGCTGACAAACGAGCAGAAGGCCATGTACATCGCGATTCTGCGGGGATTGCAGCGGACCCGGCCAACGTTTCCCCTCGACGAGTACCGGCGCGGTGTGGTCGAGCGAAAGTGGGACGTCCTGAATGCATGTGCCGGACCCCTGACCGAGGAACGGGCCGTCCTCCTCAACGATGGCGACGTTTCGACCGGCGACCTCTCGCCGGTGACACCCGAAGCCCGACAACGCTTGAAAGACATACTCGCGCAGATGGCTCTACCGCAGAGGCGCGCATCGGCGCCGATGTTGGTGCTCTACGCCGGCAGAGACGAATACATCCCCACTGAAGCAACCAGACAGGCGCTGGCACGGGCGTGCGCACTCGGTGACCAGATCGAAGTGGTGTTCCAACCCGACAAAAGTCACGGCGACGTCGACGCCGCAAATTCCGTCGAGTGGATCGGTCAGCGCTTCTCGAATATTCCGGCGACCACCAGTTGCTGATCTCCACGAAGTCGGCGATAGGCCGTCGCTTTGTGTCAGCCGACGGAAGGAGCGGGTTGAGCGCCGAGACCGCTGCGCTCCTCGATGACATCGTGCTGGACCATACGTTTGACCAAACCGGGGAAATCGACCTCCCGCCGCCACTGGAGCGTAGTTTCCGCTTTCACCGGATTACCGAGAATTACGTCGACCTCAGCCGGCCGGACCAAATGTGAACTCTGCCGCACATAAGGCCTCCAGTCGTCGATTCCGACCTCCTGGAACGCCTGCTTGACAAAGTCTTCGATGGAGTGGGCCTCGCCGGTGGCCAGGACGAAATCATCCGGCTCATCATGCTGCAGCATCTGCCACATTCCCCGCACGTAGTCACCCGCGTATCCCCAGTCTCGCTTGGGGTACAGGCTGCCGAGCTCGACGTGGCTCTGCTGACCGAGGTGAATCCGCGCCACGGCATTGGTGATCTTCCTCGTCACGAACTCCACGCCACGGCGCTCGCCCTCGTGGTTGAACAGGATGCCGCACGAGACGAAGAGCCCGTAGCTCTCTCGGTAGTTCTTTGCGATCCAATGTCCGTACAGCTTTGCCACCCCGTACGGACTGCGGGGGTGAAACAACGAGTCTTCGTCGTACCCCTTAATCGGTCGGTTGTAATCCAATCCGCCGTACATCTCCGAGGTGGACGCCTGGTAGAACCGGCAGCGGTCAGAGCGCCGTGTCAGACGGATCGCTTCAAGGCAGTTCAAAACGCCACGGGCAGTCGTCTCGAGAGTAAGCATCGGGTTCTTGAACGAGTAGCCGACGTGGCTGACGGCGGCGAGGTTGTAGAACTCGTCCGGGTCGGCCTCGTCGACAGCTTGGATCACCGCAACAGGATCGTGCAGATCGGCCTCGATCAGGTTCAGGTAGGGGAACTCCTCGAGCAATCGAGCTTTCTTATAACTGCTTTGCCCGCGGATGATGCCGAAGACCTCGTATCCCTTTTCGTGCAATAGCGGAGCCAGATGACCACCATCTTGTCCAGTGATCCCCGTGATGAGCGCCGACTTCGCGTGGACGACCATTCAGTACTCCTACAATACTTATGTATCGCAACTGGATTGCGCGCTGCCGAGTCAGAGTAACCCCCGATGAATCAAGATCGTCAGACTTTCGAAACGAATTCCTGCATCGATGGCATCTGGGTTCGCTAGTGTCCCCCCATGCCCCAGGTGAAGGTAGCCATCGCGCATGACTACCTGACCCAGAGAGGTGGGGCGGAGCGAGTCGTGCTCGCGATGGCGCGGGCGTTTCCTGGCGCGCCGATATACACCACCCTCTATGACCCGGAAGGCACGTTTCCAGAATTTAGGGAACTTGACGTCCGAACCGGTGGGCTCAACCGGTTCGCAGTGTTCCGTAAGTACCACAGGCTGGCCTTTCCGCTACTCGCTTGGGCGGTAGGGGCGATGTGCATCGATGCGGAGATCACCATCGTCAGCAGCAGTGGGTGGGCGCACGGCATTCCTGTCACCGGAGCCAAGATCGTCTATTGTTATTCGCCGGCGCGGTGGCTTTATCAGACGGAGAAGTATCTCGGAAAAGAACAGTTTGGGCTGAAAGCTCTCATACTTTTGCTATTAGCTCCATTCCTTAGGCGTTGGGACAGGAAAAAGGCGCTGACAGCGAACAAGTATTATGCGATATCGACAGAGGTGCGACAGCGAATTCAGCAGGTTTATGGTATCGATGCCGAAGTTCTTCCTGCTCCCCATTCATTCGACACCGAGGCGTCGATGGAAAACGTCGATGTGACCTCCCTTGGCGCAGACTGCGGAGAATTCCATCTGTGCATTTCTCGTCTGCTGCCGTACAAGAACATCGACGCGGTGATAGAAGCCTTCAATCTGCTCGGATCACCTTTGGTGGTCGTCGGGTCGGGGCCCGAAGAGCGGCGTTTGACGGCGCTTGCAGGCCCCTCTGTACGCATGATCAAAGATCTCACCGACAGCGAAATCCGCTGGTTGTACGCGAACTGCGTCGCCGTCGTCTCCGCCAGTTTCGAGGATTACGGGCTGACGCCGCTCGAGGCAGCCACTTACGGGAAGCCGTCGATTGTGTTGAGGTGGGGCGGCTTTCTCGACACCGTCAATGAATACGAGACGGGGGTCTATTTCGACGAGCCGAGCCCTGAATTGATCCGCGATGCGGTTCTGAACAGCCGGGCTGTCGACTGGGATGCGGACGTGATCAAAAAGGTCGCTGACCGTTTCACCGAGCACTACTTCGCCACTCGCCTAATGGAGAACTTGTCCCCCCGGAGTTGAACCCGTACGGAGGCAACGCCGTACGGCCAGGACAGTCAGCGAGCGAGAATCGTCGCCGTGAACTTCTGCTGCCAATCGGATGTCAACAGTGCGCCGAAGTTCTTTTCACGATCTGTGGTGTCGGCCGTGTCGATGTCTCGAATGCCGTAGATGAAGGCCGGGCCACCGTAGGAAGTGTTCGCAGCAGCGGCCAGTACCGCGGCGATCTGTTCAGCCTGCGCCTGTTGGGTGACGCCGCCGGAAGCCGGATCATTTGTCGGGGCCCCCAACTCGGTGAACCAGATAGGCTTCCCGCCGTCGCCATGCGCCGTCATCACGTCGTGCATACGGCCGACATCCGACCAGCCGTTCTCCGGGTCCGCCGCGATTCCGCCCGGAAACACGTAGGGATGCGCGGCCGCCGCGTCGAAATAGCCCTGTACTCCCGCGGCGTACATCTCCTCGAGGAACGCCGGTGGCGCCCCGGGGCCCAGCGACCGGCTCAGGCCCGCCGCCACGACGGTGCTGTTCGGTTGGATCGCTTTGATAGCGGGATATGTGGCTTTCAGCAGCGCTGCGTACATGCCACCGTCAGCCGGGTTAAGGCCGGTGAACTGAGAGAGGTTCGGCTCGTTCCAGATCTCCCATCGGGAGATGCGGTCTCGATACCTGCCGACAACCACGGCGGCGAATGAGGCAAAGCTGGCGGGATCGGTGGGGTAGGCGGTGAAGAAAGACCCCGGCGGCCGAGCCCACGGGGCCGAGTACGCAATCAAGCCCAGGAGCGAGAGCTTGTGCCGCTGTGCCGCGGCGACGATGGCGTCGAGCTTGGCGAAGTCGAAGTTACCCTTGGTCGGTTCGACGTGATCCCAGTTGATGAGTATTCGAAGCCAGGACGCCCCGGTTCGGGCTATGGCGTCGAACTCGCGGTCGATCTCAGTCGGCGTGCTGAATTCCCATGCAGATCCCGTGCTGAAGCCGAAGCCGGCCGACGGGAGGGCAGCGGGCAGGGCGGGCGCGACGGGAGCCGAGGCGAGAACAACGAGGGCCACCAGGCAGGTAGCCAACCACCGCGCCCCGCCGCTACGCATAGTGCACACTAGCGCGGCGAATGATGGCGCCAACGCAATCTCGACCAGGTCGAATCCACGCCGCAGTTGCCGTTAGTCAGTCGGCGATCCGCAGATGCGTGATGTCGCCCGCCGACACCGTGACGAGCTCACCGTCGCGATCGATGATCAAGCGTCCGCCGTCGTCGACAGCCGTTGCGACACCTATGATTTCGTCGTCACCGGGCAGCAGAGCGCGCACCCGGGTGCCGATCGTTGAGCTCACTCCGCGATAGTCGGCAGCCAGCGTGGCATCGGAAGCTCGCCACTGCTCGATCCGCTCGCTGAGAGTGTGCAAGAGCGCGGCCGCGAGCTCGGTGCGGTCGACGTCGGCACCGAGCATCGTCATCGACACGGCATTGGGGTCGGGCACATCGCTCGCGTCGAAGCTCACGTTGAGCCCGACACCCACCACGACGACGGGAGCCGCCACCTCGGCGAGGATGCCGGCCAATTTTCCGCTGCCGACCAGAACGTCGTTGGGCCACTTCACCGTCGCGTCCACGCCATGAGATTGCACGGTCGTCGCGACGGCGAGGCCGGTCAGCAGCGGCAGCCAGCCCCAGCTCTCCGGCGCGACGCCTGTGGTGTCGACGCCGACGGACATCGAGATCTGGGTGCGCGGGGGAGCCGACCATCGCCGCCCGTGCCGGCCGCGCCCGGCCGACTGATGCTCGGCCAGTAGCACCGCCCCGCCGATGTCCTCGCCGTCGGCAGCACGAGCGACCAGGTCGGCGTTCGTCGATCCCGTGTCCTCGACGACGTCGACGCGGCGCCACCCCGTTCCGTCGAGCGCGGCGTGCAGGACTTCGCGATTCAGAGCAACGCGTTCAGGTGACGGCATTGATCGAGGCTATCGGCCCCCTGTCAGCGCTCGACGACTAGTCGCTTCGACCCTGACCCCGCTGGCCCGGGGTACCCGGTTGGCCCTCGGTCCCGGCAGTCCCGACCTCGCCGTGGGCCCCGGAGTCGCCGTGCTGCCGGCCGAATCCGCTTGCGCCTCCAGCGCCTCCCACGCCGCCGGTGCCGAAGGCACCGCCGTCGCCGCCTTGTCCTTCTTGGCCTGGCTCACCGGCGAGGCCGTCGCTCAATGCGTCGGCACCGTTGCCGCCGTTGCCGCCATTTCCGCCGCGGTCTCCGTTTCCGCCGTCGCCGCCGTCACCTCCCGCGCCGCCTGCGCCGCCGCGGCCACCGAAGGCGCCCCCGCGCCCACCAGCTCCTCCGGCGCCGCCGTTCGTCCCGTCTGTGCCGCTCGCGCCCTTGCCGCCGTCTCCGCCTCGGCCGCCGTCACCGCCTCGGCCCTGGAAACCCTCGCCAGTGGCAGGGAACTCCTGAGTAGCGAGCGCGAACCCGCCATTGCCGCCGTTGCCGCCGTCGGCGCCTGTTCCGCCGTTACCGCCACGGCCGCCGCCACCGCCGATAGCTTCCTCACCGCCGACTGAGCCGAAGCTGTAGGCATCGCCACCGTTTCCACCGTCGCCGCCCCGGCCACCTGCTGCTCCGTTGCCACCATTGCCGCCGTTGCCCCCAGTAGCGACGCCTCCCGGAGGCGTCAGCGTCGGAACACCGTTCACGTTGGAGACGCCGCTGAGCGCCGTTTGTCCCTTGCCGCCGCCGCCGCCACTCTGGCCTTCGGCGGTCGCATCGTCGCCGATGCCGCCGCTCAGGCCGGTTTGGTTGCCACTTCCGAGAAGATCGCCATACGACGTCCCGGGATCCGCCTGGCTGCCGTCCACCGTCGGGTTGTCGCCGTCGTGGCCGTCCTCGCCGTCGGCGCCATTGCCACCGTCACCGCCCGCGCCGAAGAACAAGCCGCCACGCCCGCCTCCGCCTCCGTCCTGACCGGGCGCCGTACCGTCACCGCCGCGTCCACCAGAACCGAAAAAGTAAGCGTCGCCGCCCTTTCCGCCATTCGCGGCGTCGCCGCCACTGCCGAAGAACAAGCCGCCGTTTCCGCCGTTGCATTCCGCGCCGACACAGTCTGCCGGTGCATCGAGACCAGGTCCGAACAAGCCGAGGATCGGCCCGTTGTATGTCCGCACCGCAGCCGGTCGAGCGTTAAGTGGAGTGTCGCTGCCGCACGGAACTCGCCAGTCCGCACAGGCGCCCGCGGAGTTCTGGTCAGCTGCCTGAGGTGTCGCCAGGGCAATAGCTGCCGAGCCCCCCAACAGCAGACCGCCGGCGACCACAGCGGCTCCGCTGACCTGAACGCACACCCGTGCTGAAACTCGATTCCCCCGGTACATCCCGCCCCCAGATTGTGTTGTGCCCGCCCGCGCCATCCATAGGCTGCTGACAGGCGTTCCCCCGGGGCGCGACCCCCGGCCCCGTCCGGAGTATGGCAGTCGACGCTGCACGTCTCGAACGTTTTGGGTCAACTGCTTTGCTGGCCGCGAGTGGCGGAACGACCCCCCAGGAACGCAAAAACGACCCGCGAATGACGGGTCGTTTCGCTCGACGTACTGAACTACTTCGCTGCTGCGTCCGAGTGTTCGATGGCTTCGAACTGCAGGGCCGCCCACGCATGCTCCGTGGTCGCCCGGTTGAGATGCCCGAAGCCGATCACGAAGGCGACCATCGCGGCGAGCGCCCACAGGTTCCCGAACACCCATTCCCAGGTGGTTGCGGTGGGTGCCGACTCGAGCCAGTACGCGGCGATCGCGACCAGCGCATACCCGCAGAACACGAAGAACCGGCCGTCAGCGCTGGCCAACCAGCCGGCGTGCCGGCGGTTGCGGAGGTGCCACAGCGTAAGCGCCATGAGGACTGCCAGTGCGGTGATGGTTGTGTCCATCGGCGCCGTCCTTTGCCAGATCTGCCGCTGTCGGTCGTTGATCAGTGTGCGCGATCAACCTGTGAACAGCATGTGGTTACGGGAACATTAAGGTCACAGTAACGATTCTGTCAATTATGTCGGGTTCGAAGCCGCTTTCGGTAACAGTGGCTTCCGACTTCGCCAGAACGGCACGTCCGTGTCACAAAAGGATCTCGACGTGGTTTCAGCGCTCAGCCGCGCGTGATCTTCTCCGTAGCTCGCCGACGCTCCAGCGCGGAGGCGTCCGGATGCGCGACATAGACGAGGGACGCACCCACCGCATAGGGCGCGACCAGATGAGCAACCACATCGTCGGCGGTGTCCCAGGGTGCGCTGGACAGCACCCGATCGTCGGCGCCCAAGCCGTGCGCGTCGGCAGCGGCACGAGCCGCGGCGAGAACGTCATCGCCTGAGCGGCCATCCAACGCCGGACCCGGGTTCCGCTCCGCGACGATCTGGTCACCGTGCACCCGCACAGCCGTCGCGTAATCGGTCACTCCCACAGGGAGATTCGCCGCCGGGCGGCCGAACGGGTCCAAGGACAGCACCGCGACCTCGCCACCGCTGACCGCGGCGTCGGCGTCATCGAGCCGGCCCTCGGCGCACAGCGCGAGGTCGGCGTCACCGTCGCCGAGGACGGCCTCCGCGCCGATCCACCAGATGCCGAGCAGCACCGCCGCCGTCTGCCAGTGAGCCGGCAGCAACACCGCCACCCGGCTGCCCGGGCCGGCCCCCATCTCATCGCGCAGCAGGTTGGCGGTCTTGGCCGCCCAGTTCGCCAATGTCACCGTCGAACATTCGATGCGCTCGCCGGTCGCGTCGTCGTAATAGGTGATACGCGGCCCGGCCGGATTGCGTGCCAGCAGCGGATCGAGAATCGCCGAGGAGAGGTTGATCGCCATCAGTTGACGCACTGCGGGTCGTTCGACCCCGCCGTGATGATCGGCGACGCGGTCGGCAGTGCCTCTCCGCCGCCAGACGCGTTGGCCACCGGGGCCGACAGCGTGACGTCCGTGCCGTCCAGACCCGAACCGGGACCGGTGTAGTCAGCCGCCAGCACCACCCGCACCGCACCCTGGGGCACCGACGCGTCCTCGATGACCGGCAGGCCACCCAGCTGCGTGGCCACCTCCTGGGCGCCCCTGTCGTCGCTCGAGGCTGCCTGGACCTGGCTGTTGGTGACCTTGGTTCCCTCGTTGTTGCCGACGTTGCCGGCGACGAAGCCCTTACCCGTCAACACCTGCGACACCGCCGCGGCCAAGCCGTTCACATCGCTGTCGTTGATCACGTCGACCGTGGTCTTGTCAGGGCTGTAGGCGAGCTCGTCGGTCTTTCCCTCCTCCTGGTCGTGCAGGAGGCTGCTCACCCACTCCTTCACCTCAGGGGGGTTCACCCGCACCACCGACTGCATGCCGTCGTCGCTCCAGCCGGCCTCTTCGACGATCGGGATCGTGGCGAACGCGATGTTGCCGCCCGAGAGCTTGCTCAGCTGGTCGGCGAAATCCATGATGCTCCAGCCGTCAGAGAGGACGACGGAGCGCTGCACCGCGTCCTCGAGCCGGTTCAGCGTGGCGGGGCTCGACAGCGTCTTGCTCGAGATCACCTCATGCGCCAACGACGCCATGAACGCCTGCTGGCGGGTCACCCGGTCCAGATCCCCGCGCGGCAGGTCATGGCGCTGCCGCACGAAACTCAGCGCCTGCGGGCCGCTCAGCTTCTGCCACCCGGCGGGGAAGTCGGCGCCCGAAAGAGGTTCGTAGACAGCATTTTTGAGGCAGACGTTGACCCCGCCCAAGGCATCGGTGATCAATGCGAAGCCCAGCAGGCCGACCTCGGCGTAGTGATCGACCGTCACGCCGGTGAGATTGGCGACCGTCTTGATCAGCTCCTCGCGGCCCGCCTCGGTCGCCTCTTTCTCCGCGACCTTCGGGTCCTCGCCCTCCTGCTCGACGAGCTGCTTCATCTTCTCCAGATGCACCGAGCCGTAGACGCCGTTGATCTTCATCTTCCCGATGCCCGGCGCCTCGACGTAGGAGTCGCGGGGAATCGAGATCGCCGTCGCCGAGCGCCCGTTGTTCGGGATGCGGATCAAGATGATCGTGTCGGTGTTGGTGGACACGTCGTCACCGGCGCGCAGCGTGGCCAGCTCCTCGGCGCTCAGCGGATTGCCGTGCGCATCGGTGCGGCTGTCCATGCCGACCAGCAGGATGTCGATCGCGCCGTCCTCGCCGCCCTCGCCGAGCGCGACCGGGCTGACGTGGTTGATGCCCGACTCGAAGGACCGGATCTTGCCCCACGCGACGCCGGTGCCGACGACGATTGCCAACGTCACGATGACGGAGATGACACGGGTCATCTGAGCTGCAGGCATCCGCCCAGGCTACTGGCGGGCGGGCGCGAGACGGGGGAGCCGTCCTCGGCGTGCCACACTCGCTACCTATGGCTGACCGAATCGTGATCACTGGAGCCGGCGGCATGGTCGGACGCTTTCTTGCAGGTCAGGCCGCCGCCCGAGGCCGCGAGGTCCTCGGGTTCACCTCGGCCGAGTGGGACATCACCGGAGATGACCCCGGTGAACTCCGCGCCGGCGACGTCGTCGTCAACTGCGCCGCCTTCACCCAAGTCGATCAGGCCGAGGCCGACCCCGACCGCGCACACGCCGTCAACTCCACCGGCGCCGGCAACGTCGCCGCGGCCTGCGCCCGGGCCGGGGCCTCACTCATCCACATCTCCACCGACTACGTCTTCGGCGCGTCCGGGGCGCGCGCGCCCTACGACATCGACGACGACACCGGGCCCCTGTCGGTGTACGGGCGGACCAAGCTCGCCGGCGAGCACGCGGTGCTGGCGGCACTGCCAGCGGCGTACGTCGTACGCACCTCCTGGGTCTACGAAGGTGCCGACGGCACCGACTTCGTCGCCGCGATGCGCCGCACAGCCGCCGGATCGGACACCGTCGACGTCGTCGCCGACCAGATCGGCTCACCGACCTACGTGGGCGACCTGTGCGTCGCGCTGCTGCAGATCGCCGACGGGGGAGTGCGCGGGCCGATCCTGCACGCCGCCAACGCCGGCGAAGCCAGCCGGTTCGACCAGGCGCAGGCCGTGTTCTCAGAGCTCGGCGCCGACCCGTCGCGGGTCCGACCCGTCGGCAGCGACCGCCACCCGCGCCCGGCGCCGCGGCCGTCCTATTCGGTGCTGTCGGCGGCCGGATCTGTGCGGGCAGGCCTCACACCCCTTCGCGGGTGGCGCGACGCGCTCGTCGACGCGCTTTCCGCCGACCGGCCAATGTGAAGACTCGGCGATAACGTCCCTCGATTGGTGGGAAGCTGCGGTGATGAGGGCGCAGCACAGGTGAAGGTCGGAGGTACCCGGGTGCCATCGGCGATGGCACCCGGGCGCCGACAGGGTCTCGCGCGGTACGTGGTCGCGGGAGTGCTCGTGCTGGGCGGCGCCGGCCTCCTCGCCTCCCTGTCCAGCTCCCGCGGGCCCGACCCGGGGGCCGCAACCGTCCTCGCCGTCGCGGCGTCGGCCGGCTGCCTGCTCCTCGGGACGACGTGGGTCGCGCGTCCACACTCCGACATGGTCGGCGTCCTCGGTGCCGCGGTGCTGGCCGTCGGGAGCCTCAGCCAGTCCCACGCGCTGCTCGGCCTCGCCGGATGCGTTCTGATCGCGGTGCTCAACAGCTTCGGCGCTCTGATGCACTCGACGCGCGGCGTCGTCGCCGTCATCGCGATCGCGATGGGAGCGACCGCAGTCCTCAGCGTCCAACTGGCCCACCGCACCGACGATCCGGTGCTCGCGATCGGTGCCGTCGCGGTGGTGAGCGCGCTCAACATCGGACTGCTCCTGGCCGTCACCGCCATCGCCCGCACCGTGCGAATGGACCTGCAGGAAGCCGACTGCGACGCGCTGACCGGGCTCTACCACCGCCGCGCGTTCCTGCGGAAAGTCGCCCAGCTCACCGGCACGCCGGCCGGCGCGGACGCACGTCTGATCATCGCGATGATCGACATCGACGACTTCAAACGTCTCAACGACACCGCCGGGCACGCCGCCGGAGACCAGGCGCTGATCGCGATCGCCGACACTCTTCGCGATCAGGCGCCGGCGAGCGCGGTCATCGCACGTTGGGGCGGTGAGGAATTCGCCGTCGCCGGCATTCTCGGCGACGAGCAGGCCGCCGAACTCGCCGAGCAGCTGTGCCGTCGACTGGCCGCGATCCCGTCGCGGGTGCCCTTCACCGCCAGCATCGGATGGTCCGGCATCGGGCTGCGCGCCATCGGTCTCGGCGCGGAGGCCAAGGGCGTCGATACGCTGATGATTCGCGCTGACAGTGCGATGTATGCGGCGAAACGCCGGGGCGGCAACCAGGTTCAACACTGCCCGACCGGACCGCTGGGCCCCGATGACTACTCCTTCGACGTGTGGCTGCAGCGGTCCACGCAGTTGATGGCCGACACGCCCGTCGACGCGGCGGCGCGACGACTCGATGCCGCCGTCGACGGCATCGGGCTGACGTCGGTCTTCCAGCCCATCGTGTCGCTCAGCGACGAAACCGTGATCGGCTACGAAGTGCTCACCCGCTGGCCGGAACTCGACGATCCGCTCCCCACTGACGTCTTCGCGCGGGCCGACGAGACCGGGCGCACCGAGGAACTGGAGGGTCACTGCACGGAGTCGGCGCTGCGCAGCGCGCTCGACGCCGGGGTGGGCCGCGACAACTGGTTGTTCATCAACACCGAACCGTCCGCGAGCGCGATCGCAGCGATCGACGGCCAGAAGCTGATCGTGGAACTCACCGAGCGGCGACTGCTCGAACACCCCGGTGCGCTGCTGCGCAAAGTGGATGTGCTGCGCGCGCAGGGCTACGCCATCGCCCTCGACGACGTTGGCGTGCAACCGGATTCGATGGCTCTGCTGGACATCGTGTGTCCGGAGGTGATCAAGCTGGAGCCCGGTGTGATCCAGCAGGGCGCCGACAACGAGGCGGTGCGCACCCTTGCCGCGGTGCTCGCCCACCGCCGACGAACCGGGGCGACCATTCTGGTGGAAGGCATCGAGACCACCGCTCAACTCGAGCGCGCCCGCGCGATCGGCGCGGAGCTGGGCCAGGGCTACCGGTTCGGCCGGCCGGCGCCCCTGGACCCCCTGCGCTCCACCACCACCACCGCGTGGGCGCCCGAGCCGATGGACCAACTACCCCCGCTGGGATCGGCGACCCCGTTCGAGATCGTCGCCGACGCCGCCGCCGTGCGAGTGGAACGCAGAGACACCCTCGTCGCCCTGTCCCGTTACATCGAGACCCTTGCACTCGCGGCGGCCAACCCGCCCATCGTGCTCGCCGCCCTGCAGCGCGCCGAGCACTTCACACCCGGCACCCGACGGATCTACCAGCGCATCGGCGCGGTGTCGCCGCTGGTCGTCGTCTTCGGTGAGAAACTGCCCGCCGATCTCGGGACCCTGCGCGGCGTGCCTCTCGACCCGCAGGACCCCCTGACCGCCGAATGGGTGGTCCTCGTCCTCGGGCCGGACACGGCCACCGCGATGGTCGCCCGCGAGGACCACGGGCGGCGGCGGGGAACCGACGGCGAACGCTGGTTCGCCGCCGCTGCCACGCACGATCGTCTGCTCGTGACGCTGGTGGCCCGCAGTCTCCTCAGCCGGGTGGGGTGACGCCGCCCGCGCCCGATACCCTCGACGCCGTGAGATGGATGGTCCCCGCGTGAGCGACGAACTCTTTGTCGTCACGGTGACCTACTCACCGGGGCCGCATCTGGATCGGTTCCTCGCGTCGCTGGCCCACGCCACCGAACGGCCCGTGACCGTGATCATGGCCGACAACGGCTCCGACGACGGCACACCCGAGGAAGCGATCGCGCGGTACCCCAACGCCCGGCTGCTCCGCACCGGGGCGAACCTCGGCTACGGCTCGGCGATCAACCGGGCCGTCACCGAATACGGACTGTCCACGACCACCGACATGTTCGTCGTCGCCAACCCCGACGTGCAATGGGGACCCGGCAGCATCGACCTGCTGTTGGAAGCCGCCGGCCGATGGCCCCGGGCCGGCGCTCTGGGCCCGCTGATCCGCGACCCCGACGGGTCGGTGTACCCCTCGGCGCGGCACCTGCCGTCGATCATCCGGGGCGGCATGCACGCCGTCGTCGGACCGATCTGGCCGTCGAACCCGTGGACCGCCGTCTACCGCCAGGAGAGAGAGGACCCCAGCGAACGCGCCGTCGGCTGGCTCTCCGGATCCTGCCTGCTGATGCGCAGCGCCGCCTACGCCGCGATCGCCGGCTTCGACGAGCGCTACTTCATGTACATGGAGGACGTCGACCTCGGCGATCGGCTCGGCCGCACCGGGTGGCAGAACGTCTACGTCCCCTCAGCGGAGGTGCTGCACGCCAAAGGTCACTCGACTGGCCGCGATCCCGCCCGCAACCTCGCCGCCCATCACGCGAGCACTTACACTTTTCTCGCGGATCGTTACCCGAAGCGACGGCACGCTCCGCTACGGTGGGCGTTCCGGACGGCACTGGGGGCGCGATCACGCCTGGTGGTGCGAAGTTCTCTGAAAGCCCGAGGGGGCAGCTGAAAGGGCAGGGGTGACGGTGAATCCAGCCGATGTCGATGCGGTCGTCCTTGTCGGCGGCATGGGCACACGCCTGCGCCCACTGACCTTGTCGGCCCCCAAGCCGATGTTGCCCACCGCCGGGTTGCCGTTCCTGACCCACCTGCTGTCACGGATCGCCGACGCCGGCATCGAACACGTGGTGCTCGGAACCTCCTACAAGGCGGGCGTGTTCGAAGCCGAATTCGGCGACGGCTCGAAACTCGGCCTGCAGATCGACTACGTCGTCGAGGACGAGCCGTTGGGCACCGGCGGCGGAATCGCCAACGTCGCATCCAAACTGCGCCACGACACTGCCGTCGTCTTCAACGGCGACGTGCTGAGCGGATGCGACCTGCGCGCACTGCTGAATTCGCACTCCGAGAACCAGGCCGACGTCACGCTGCACCTGGTGCGCGTCGGTGATCCCCGCGCATTCGGTTGCGTGCCAACCGAATCCGACGGCACCGTGACGGCCTTCCTGGAGAAGACGCAAGACCCGCCGACCGACCAGATCAACGCCGGCTGCTACGTGTTCAAGCGGTCGATCATCGAGCAGATCCCGACCGGCCGCGCGCTGTCCGTGGAGCGCGAGGTCTTTCCCGGACTGCTCGCCGACGGCCGGAAGGTCTGCGGGTACGTGGATTCGACCTACTGGCGTGACATGGGCACGCCGGAGGACTTCGTGCGCGGCTCGGCGGATCTAGTGCGTGGCATCGCGCCGTCGCCGGCGCTCGGCGGGCATCGCGGCGAATCGCTGGTACACGACGGGGCGTCGGTCGCGCCGGGCGCGCTGTTGATCGGCGGCACCGTGATCGGTCGCGGCGCCGAGATCGCCGGCGGGGCGCGGTTGGACGGCGCGGTGATCTTCGACGGCGCGAAAGTGGGTGCGGGCGCGGTGATCGAGCGGTCGATCATCGGCTTCGGCGCGCACATCGGGCCGCGGGCGTTGATCCGCGACGGCGTGATCGGCGACGGCGCCGACGTCGGGGCGCGCTGTGAGCTGCTGCGTGGGGCGCGGGTGTGGCCGGGGATCACGATTCCCGACGGCGGCATCCGCTTCTCGACGGACATCTAGGTTTGTCTACCGCGAGAGTGCTCTCACGGTAGCGCCGAGCGTCTCCGAGCTACCGTCAGCGCACTTTCGCGGAAGACGGGCTGTGGATAACCCCTCTCCGAGGTGCGTGTCCTGTCGGACGGCGCAGGAACGCTCGGCACATGCAGACGGTGTTTCTCGGTAGCGAGGCGATTGCCGCTGGAGTGCTGACTCCCGGTGAATTGCGCTACGGCTTTCGACGCCTGTACCCCAACGTCTACATCGCTCGCGATGCCGAAGCCTCTCTCGCCGACCGCACCGTCGGTGCGTGGCTGTGGTCTCAGCGGCGTGCGGTGATCGCGGGCAGAGCGGCGGCCGCACTGCACGGCGCCCGCTGGGTCGACGACCGCGTCCCGATCGAGCTGATCTATGACTGCAAACGTCCTCCGCCAGGGATCGTCTCGCGAAGCGAGCGCATCACCGCCGAAGAAGTGGTTCGTATCGGAGGCATGTCGGTGAGCTCGCGTGCCCGCACGGCGCTCGACCTCGGGCGTCACCTACCACTCGCTCGCGCCGTCGAGCATCTCGATGCGCTTGCCAACGCGGCGCACGTCACTGCTGGGCAGATCCTCGTTCTCGCCGACGTGTATCCCGGCGCTCGGGGGGTGAAGAAGCTGCGCACCGCGGTGGGGCACATGGATGGGGGAGCGCAATCGCCGAAGGAGACCTGGCTGCGGATGCTTCTGGTGCGGCGTGGCTTTCCGCGGCCCGCGACGCAGATCCCACTACTGAACAGCCGCGGCAAGCCGTTCGCGTTTCTCGACATGGGGTGGAAGGACGCCAAGATCGCGGTGGAATACGACGGCGACCACCACCGCAAGGACCGGAATCAGTACGTCTGGGACGAGCAGCGGCTGCGGCTGATCCGCGCTCGGGAGTGGCTGCACATCAAGGTGATCAGCGAAGACACCGAGGACGACATTGTCGAGAGGGTCGCCGCGGCGTGGCGCATTCGCGAAAGTGCGCTCACGGTAGCTGCGAGCGCGCGGTGACTACCGTGGCTGCACTTTCGCGAGGGCCGCTAGGTGGCGCAGGCCGAAGTCGCTGCCGCCCGGCAGGTCGTCCAGCGGCCACCACCGAAGATCGAGGGACTCATCGCTGATCTCGGCGTGCGCTCCGCGTGGCGCACGCACCACGAACTGCACGTCGAGATGCCTCGTCGGCACACCCAGCGAACACGTCACCGGGTGCACGTGGATCGCCGTCGGCAACTCGTCGATGGTCAACCCCTCGATACCCGACTCCTCGGTGGCTTCCCGCAACGCCGCCGCGACCAGCGTGGGATCCTCGGGCTCGCAGTGCCCGCCGAGCTGCAACCAGCGGCCGAACCGCGGATGCAACGTCAGAAGCGCATGCGTGCCCTCGTGATTGAGCACCAGCGCCGACCCCGTGATGTGCCCGGACACCGACTCCCGCAGGCATGCCTTCGGATTGGCGTCGAGGAACGCCAGCACGGCATGCCGCATCGACTCCTGGCCCTGATCGGCCGGCTGCCACCGCGTGAGCGTGTCGATGGCCGACTGGTGCAGGCTCACCGGATGACCAGCACGCCGTCGGTGGGCACCGGCTCCCGCGGCGCGGCCGGCCCGTCGGCCGCGTAGCCGATCGCGACGGCCCCCAACGGCTCCCAGTCCGCGGGCAGATCCAGCTCGGCGCGCACCAGATCGGGCGCGAAGATCGTCGACCCGATCCAGCAGCTGCCCACTCCGCGCACTGCGAGCCCCACCAGCAGACCCTGCACCGCCGCACCGACGGCCACGGTGAACATCGTGTGCTCGGCCGCGGTGCGGTGCTCGTCGGGATAGCTGTGCGCACCGTCGGGCACCATGAACGGGATCACCAATTCAGGTGCGTCATAGAGGATCTGGCCGCGCGACACCCGGCGCTCCACCGCGGCGGGGTCACGCCCGTCACCCAGCAGATCCGCCCGCCACGACTCTTTCATCGCGTCGAGCAGCCGGATCCGCACCGACATGTCGCGCACCCACACGAAGCGCACCGGCCGAGTGTGGTGCGGCGCAGGCGCGGTCAGCGCCTCCGCGACGGTGGACTCGATCAGCTCGGGCGCCACCGGGTCGTCACTGAAGCTGCGCACCGACCGCCGCAGCAGCTGCGCCTGCGTGCGCCCCAGCGCGATGGCTTCTTCGGTGCCGAGCCAGAACAGGTCTTCCTCGCCGGCGCGCACGAGGTTGCGCGCCGTCGACCCGTCGTCACGCAGCGTCAGCCCGCGCACCACCGCGACCGGGACCGCAGTCAGCTTGCCCTTCACGAGGTCGGCGGCGGCGGCGATCTCGTCGGCGACCGCGATCTCGGTGACGATCAACTCGTTGCCGTGCTGGTCGTGTTCCCCGGCATAGGCGTGCAGCACCTCCAGGCCGGCGGCGCCGATCGCGACGTCGGTCTGTCCCGTACGCCACGCCCGGCCCATCGTGTCGGTGACGACGACGCCGACGCGCACGCCGAGCCGCTCCCGCAACGCCTGCACCAACGCGGCCGCGCTGCCGTCGGGATCGACAGGAAGCAGCGCGAGTTCGTGGGAATCGACGTTCGACCCGTCCACACCCGCGGCCGCCTGCACCAACCCGAGCGCGTTCTCGGTGATGAGCGTGCGCCCCTTGCGGGCCAACACTCGCACCGCCTCACCGTCGATCAACTTGCGGCGCAGAGTGTCTCGCAGCTCGGGGTCGGCGGGCGCGTCGACCATGCGGCCCTCGCATTTCGAGAGCACCTTGCTGGTGACGACCACCACGTCGTCGTCGCGCAGCCAGGGGGCGGCCTCGGCGATCGCAGCCCCGAGGTCGTCGCCCGGCCGGAACTCCGGAAGTCCCGGTACCGGCAGCAGTTCCAGGGGAGCCGACGTTCCGTGGTCTCTCACAGATTCACCCCTGCCAGATCCAGACCGGCGCGCACCATCTCCGCGGTGACCGCCGGCTCGCTCATCAGCAGAGGCGCCGACCGCACCGTCACACCGTCGATCACCGCGTCGTCCCCTGTGTGCACCAGCCAGCCGTCCAGGATGCCGGTACCCGAACGGGCGCCGTAGAGCGCGCCGACCGCCTCGGAGGTGCTGTCCACACCGATCACCGACAGGCACGCATCGGCCATGCCGCGCAACGGCTTTCCCGCCACGATGGGGCTGTACCCGATCACCGGCGCCGACGTGGCGCGTAGCGCGGCGCGGATACCGCCGACCCGCAGGATCGAGCCGATGCTGACGACCGGGTTCGACGGTGCGATCAGCACGATATCGGCACCCTCGATCGCCTCGGTGACACCCGGTGCGGCAGTGGCCTTGTCGGCGCCGACGAACGCGAAGCTCTCGGTGGGCACCTGGGCGCGATACCTGACCCACCACTCCTGGAAGTGGACGGCCTTCTTCTCGTGGTCCTCGGGATCGGTGATGACGACGTGGGTTTCACTGCGGTCATCGCTGGCCGGCAGCAGCCGGGCGCCGGGGTTCCAGCGCGCACACAGCGCCTCGGTGACCTGAGAGAGCGGATAGCCCGCGCGCAACATCTGGCTGCGCACCAGGTGCGTGGCCAGATCGCGGTCGCCCAGACCGAACCAATCGGGCTGCACGCCGTAGGCCGCGAGTTCCTCCTTGGCGTGCCAGGTTTCGTTGCGGTGCCCCCAGCCGCGCTCGGGGTCGATACCGCCGCCCAGGGTGTACATGCAGGTGTCGAGGTCGGGGCAGATGCGCACGCCGAACATCCAGGCGTCATCGCCAACATTGACCACAGCAGTCACTTCGTGCTCATCGGTATCGTGAGTACTGAACTGCCCCAACCCCAATAGATGTTGAACACCCAGGAGGAAGCGAGCGCCACCCACGCCGCCGACCAGAACAGTGACCTTCACACCGACCGAGACTAGGCGCATACGGTCGCGGACCGTGCCCCGGAGGTGGCCCGGATCGGCAACGTGACAGACACGCCACAACGCGACGCGCCGAAATCGAGTCACGGAATGGTATGAATTCCTGTTCCAGCGCTTGACCGAGACAGCTAACGCGTGTGTAATCACAGCAGTGTCATTCGCGGTTCTCCGGCCGGTTCCGGTGTCGCAGACCGAGATTCGATCACTTGTTCGAATTGGGTGGCCACACAGAGTAAATAGTGGGGCTGGCTACAACGGATCTACGAGACCTGTGGAGGAGGGGAACATGGCTTTTGAACAGGCCGATTTCGGCAACTCGGTTCATTTCGACAGCAGGCTCCTCGGCTCGGTGGGAAGTGCACCGCACATCCAGACCGATCCGATGGCTGCAAGCATCGGGGGACGCCCGCAATTGAGTGTGGTGCCCGACCCGATCGACGACGAGCTGGCAACCGACGAGGACCAGTGGCAGGAGCGCGCGCTGTGCGCGCAGACCGACCCCGAGGCCTTCTTCCCGGAGAAGGGTGGCTCGACTCGGGAAGCCAAGCGCATCTGCCAGGGCTGCGAAGTGAAGGACGCCTGCCTGGAGTACGCGCTGGCCAATGACGAGCGCTTCGGCATCTGGGGTGGACTGTCTGAGCGCGAACGCCGTCGCATCAAGCGCGGCATCATCTAGGCGCAGCTAGTCCTCGTCGATCGTCGGATCGATGACGGACGGCTCGACGCCCAGATAAGTGGCCACCTGCGCCACCAGAAGCTCATGCAGAAGGTCGGTCAGCTCGACGGTGTCTTTGGCTCGTCGCTCGATCGGCTTGCGGAACAACACAATTCGCGCTCTCGTCGAGTTGCCGCGAACATCGACCCCGGCGGGGATCAGGCGCGCAAGCGCGATCGGCCCGTCGGCGACGACCTCGGGCGGCCACTGCACACTGTCCGGGTCCTTGGGAGCCAGCCGCGGGATCTCGTCGACCGCGACATCCAACGACGCGACCCGGTCCTGCCACCGCCGCTCGATCGGCTCATAGGCCTCGAGCACCGCCATGTCGAAGCGCTCAGCGCGGGTGCGCCAGCCCGGAACGGTGGGGGGCAGCAGCGGCCCTCGCATCCCACGGCCACGCCGGGACCCTCGGTGGTTCTGCCCGGTCACGAAAAAGATCGTAACGGTTGGGCTTCGGGCCCCTCGCGGCTCGCGTGTCCGCGCGGCGCGGACGAGCACAGACGATAACCTTCCGTTCGTGAATGTTCCCCGTCGCTGCTGCCGTCCAGGCTGCCCGCACTACGCGGTCGCGACGCTCACGTTCGTCTACTCGGACTCGACCGCCGTCGTCGGCCCTCTGGCCACTGTCTCCGAGCCGCACTCCTGGGATCTGTGCGTCATGCACGCCGGACGCATCACCGCCCCACGCGGTTGGGAACTGGTCCGCCACGCCGGACCGCTGCCGTCCCACCCCGACGACGACGACCTCGTGGCGCTCGCCGACGCGGTGCGCGAAGGCCGGGACGCGCCGGCTGGGCCGGTTGCTGCCTTCACCGGCTTCACCGACCCCGTCACCGGCACCCAGAGCGGCGCACTGATGGCCCCACCCGTGCGCCGGCCCGAGGCCAACGGTCGCCGACGCGGGCATCTGCGGGTTCTTCCCGACCCGCCGGACTGACGTCGCAGAGACGCCGTGCGGGCCCTGCACGCGGCTCCCGGCAGCTAGGCTGGCACCACCGGTCAGCACGTCAGCGTGAGGAGCCCCATGTCCCGGCCCGCCGAGGCAGTACAGCGCGTCATCAAGGCCTACGACGTGCGCGGACTCGTGGGTGAACAGATCGACGAGCAGTTCGTCGCCGAGGTCGGCGCGGCGTTCGCGCGCCTGGTTCGCGACACTGCGACGCAGGTCGTCATCGGCTACGACATGCGGGAGAGTTCGCCGGTGCTGTCGGGCGCGTTCGCCGAGGGCGTCATGGCGCAGGGACTCGACGTCGTGCGCATCGGTCTGGCCTCCACCGATCAGCTCTACTTCGCGTCCGGACTTATGGACTGCCCCGGGGCGATGTTCACCGCGAGCCACAATCCGGCCGCCTACAACGGCATCAAACTCTGCCGCGCCGGAGCCAAACCCGTCGGGCGCGAAACAGGGTTGGCCACCGTCGCTCAAGAGGTGATCGACGGCGTCCCCGACCACGACGGGCCGCGCGGCACGATCTCCGACCGCGACGTGCTCGCCGACTACGGCGATTTCCTGCGCTCGCTGGTCGACGTCAGCGCGCTGCGTCCGCTCAAGGTCGCCGTCGATGCCGGTAACGGGATGGCCGGCCACACCACCCCCGGGGTGCTGGGCCCGATCTCGTCGATCTCGCTGTCGCCGCTGTACTTCGAACTCGACGGCACGTTCCCCAATCACGAGGCGAACCCGCTGGACCCGGCCAACCTCGTCGACCTGCAGAGCTTCGTCCTCGAGACAGGTGCGGACATCGGGCTGGCCTTCGACGGCGACGCCGACCGCTGCTTCGTCGTCGACGAACGCGGCCAGGCGGTCTCCCCGTCGGCGGTCACGGCGCTGGTCGCCGCGCGCGAACTGACCCGCGAGATCGGCGCGACGGTGATCCACAATCTGATCACCTCCCGCGCCGTGCCCGAGCTGGTCACCGAGCGCGGCGGCACACCCGTGCGTTCGCGGGTCGGGCACTCCTACATCAAGGCGCTGATGGCCGAGACCGGCGCGATCTTCGGCGGCGAACACTCCGCGCACTACTACTTCCGCGACTTCTGGGGTGCCGACTCCGGCATGCTCGCCGCGCTGCACGTGCTGGCCGCGCTCGGCGAACAGGACCGCCCGCTGTCGGAGATCATGGCCGACTACGAACGCTACGAAGCCTCCGGCGAGATCAACTACACCGTCACCGACGCCCCCGCCGTCGTCGACGCCGTACTCGCCGCGTTCGGGTCCCGGGTGCACGCCATGGATCACCTCGACGGCGTCACCGTCGACCTCGGTGACGGCAGCTGGTTCAACCTGCGCATGTCGAACACCGAGCCGCTGCTGCGGCTCAACGCCGAGGCCCGCACCCCCGAGGAGGTGGCCGCGCTGATCGACGAGATCGGTGCGCTGATCACCGCGGGAGCAGGGGAATTCACGTGACAGCGACCGTCGTGGTGGACCTCGACGACACCGAAGGCCTGCTGGCCGCGGATCGGCACGGGCTGCTGCGCGCCGCATCGATGGCCGGTGCGCAGGTGCGGGCCACCGCGGCGGCGCTGTCCGAAGGGGAACTCGATTCGGTGCGCTCCGATGCGCCGCCCCGCACCGTGATCTGGATATCCGGCCGCGGCACCGCGTCGACGGCGGGCTCGATGCTCGCCGCCGTGCTCGGCGGTTCCCTGCCCGCCCCGATCGTGGTCGCGACCGAGGCGCCGCCGTGGATCGGCGCGCTCGACGTCCTGATCATCGCCGGCGACGACCCCGGCGATCCCGCGCTGGTGACCGCGGCCGCGATGGGAGTGCGCCGCGGGGTCCGCGTCATCGTCGTCGCCCCGTACGAGGGACCCCTGCGCGACGCGACCGCCGGACGCTCGGTGGCGCTGCCGCCGCGGCTACCCGTGCCCGACGACTTCACGCTGGCCCGCTACCTTGCCGCCGGCCTCGCCGCGCTCGAGGCGGTCACACCGGGTGTGCGGGTGAACCTCGCCACCCTCGCCGACGACCTCGACGCCGAAGCATTCCGAAACAGCGCTGCGCGTGAGGTTTTCACCAACCCCGCCAAAGAGCTGAGCCAGCGCATGCTCGACCGCGACGTCGTGATCGCCGGCGACACCCCGGCCACGCTGACCTTGGCCCGGCATGCCTGCACCGTGATGTTGCGGGTGGCCCAGCAGACCGTGGCCGCCGCGGAACTGGCCGACGTGCTGGTGGCGCTGGGCTCAGGATGGGGGCGCACCTCGTCCGGTTTCGAGGAGCTGTCGATCTTCCATGACGAGGAACTCGACGGCCCGCTGCCGCAACGTGCGCGCACCATCGTGCTGACCTCGGATGAGGACAGGGCGGGAGTGTCGACGCGGCTACGCGGTTTCGACGACGTGTCCGTGCTCAATGCGAACGACGTACCGGAACTCGGGGGAGTCGGGGAGGAGGTGCTGGGCTCAACAAAGACGCCCGGCACCAGCCGACCCGAGCAACAACTGGCGCTGATGGCGGTCCGCTTGGAGATGGCGGCCGTCTATCAGCGTCTGATTCGAGGTTGAGACGAGTGCATCTGCTCAGGGGCGCGGTGCGGACCTATGCGTGGGGTTCGCGGACTGCGATAGCTGAATTCACCGGGGCGCCCAGCCCCACCCCCCACCCGGAGGCCGAACTGTGGTTCGGCGCCCATCCCGGCGACCCGGCTCACCTGCAGACCGACGACGGCGACCGCTCGCTCCTCGACGCGCTGCGCGCCGATCCCGAAGGTGAACTGGGACAGGTGGTTCGGGGCCGGTTCGGCGACTCGCTACCGTTCCTGGTCAAGGTGCTCGCCGCCGACGAACCGCTCTCGCTGCAGGCGCACCCCAGCACCGAGCAGGCGATCGAGGGTTTCGCGCGCGAGGATCGGATGGGACTTCCGGTCAATGCGCCCACCCGCAACTATCGGGATCGCAGCCACAAACCCGAGATCATCGTCGCGCTCAGCCCGTTCGAGGCGCTGGCCGGCTTCGCTCCGGCGGCGCGATCGGTCAGGTTGATGCGCGCACTCGGTGTCGCCGAACTCGACCCGTTCATCAACCTGCTGTCCGGGCAGTCCGACGCCGACGGCCTGCGGGCGCTGTTCACCACCTGGATCACGTTCCCTCAGCCTGACCTCGACGTCCTGGTGCCCGCCGTGCTCGACGGTGCCATCGGCTATCTGCGTTCGGGTGAACAGGAATTCGCGCGCGAAGCCAAGACGGTGCTCGAACTCGGCGAGCGCTATCCCGGTGATGCCGGGGTGCTGGCCTCGATGCTGCTGAACCGACTCACGCTGCAGCCCGGCGAGGCGATCTACCTGCCTGCCGGCAACCTGCACGCCTACCTGCAGGGAGTCGGCGTGGAAGTGATGGCCAACTCCGACAACGTTCTTCGCGGCGGTCTGACGCCCAAGCACGTCGACGTCCCCGAGCTGTTGCGGGTCCTCGACTTCGCCCCGGCCGTCGACGTCATCGTCTCACCCGAACCCGTCCGCGACGGCGCCGAGCTCGTCTACCCCACGCCCGCACCGGAATTCGCGGTGTCGGTGCTCGCTGTGGACGGTGAGCACCTCGGTCACGAGATCGACGCGCCCACCCTTCACGATGGGCCTCAGATCCTGCTGTGCACGCAGGGCTGCGCAACGGTGCATGCCAAGGCGTCGGCAGTGACATTGCAGCGAGGGGCGGCGGCGTGGGTGGCCGCCGACGACGGGCCGATCAGGCTGATGGCGCAGGAGCCGACGCGGCTGTTTCGCGTGACCGTCGGCCTTTAGCTTTTCTCTCGGCCGCCCACAACCGCATGTTGTGACGCACCGTGCGGCCCACCAACTTCGCCGACGGCACCATGTAGAGGTTGTCGAGCAGACTGAACCTGCGCAGGAACCATTCGGCCAGAACAGGATCCGTTTCGGCCGCGCCGAGGAACTGGTCGAACAACGATCCGACCGGCCGGTACCACCACGGCATCGGCCCCTCCGCCCGGTGCAGCACCAGGTCACCCACCGCGTTCATCGTCCACACCGGCCACGTCGTCTTCTGGGTGGCCTTGGCGAACGTCAGACCCAGATTCTCACCCGGTTCGGCCAGGGCGCGTTGCAGATGACCCGCTTGCAGCGACGTCATCGTCATGCCCTGCCCGAACGTCGGGTTGAAGCTCGCCACCGCATCGCCGAACGGCATGATGCCGTCGGGGAAGCGGTCGAGTTTGTCATAGCGCCGCCAGCGGCTGGTCGGATACTTGTGAAAGGCCACCTCGCCGATCGGCTCGCCCTGGCGCAGCGCGGCGCTCACGTGCGCAGGGAGGATCTCGTCGGCGAGCGCGCACATCCCTTCGAAGTCCTTGGGCGGCGGCACTTTCGCGATGCCGAACGTGGTCAGCCCCCAGTTGCCGTCCTCGTAGTAGAGCATGCCCAGACCCAGTGGCTGCTCCCGGGAAGCGCCGGCCACCACGACCTTCTCGGCGATGAGACCGTCGGGAATCCGCACCTGGTGGGTGGCGTACCCGATGCCCACCTCGACGGTGTCCTCGGGGGGACGTTCGAACCCCCACTGCGCCAACCAGACCGGCAGCCGGGTGCCGCGCCCGGTGGCGTCGACCACCAGATCGGCGTCGAACGTGTCGCCCCCCACCGTCACCCCGGTGACCCGGTGCCCGTCGTAGACGGGTTCGTCGACGCTGTCGTTGACCAACGTGACGTTCGGCAGCTCGAGCACGCGCCGGCGGATCTGCCACTCCAGGTGCGGCCGGCTCGGGACGTAGGCGGTGAATTCGTTCTGCAGCGTGTGCTGGGTGCCGAGGACGTGCCCGGCCGCGCCGAAGTGGATGCAGTCCGGTCGGTTCTCGAGGATCGGCACGCCGGCCGCGACCATGTCGTCGAGCAACCCGGGAAACAGCGCCTCGAACTCGTTGGCGCCGCGCGCCATGAGCAGATGCACGTGGCGGCCCTGCGGAACGGCCGGCCGGTTCGCAGGGCCGTCGGGCAGGTCGTCGCGCTCGAAAAGGGTGACTCGCTCGAATTCTTCGGAGAGCACCTTTGCCGCGCACAGCCCGCCGAGGCTGGCGCCGATGACGATCGCATGGGTTCGTGTCATGAGAGGTGCCATTGAGGGTCATTTTATGAGGGGTTATGGGTACATTCCCGCAGAAGCGATGACGAAACGAGGACGTTGATGACGCAGGAGTCGGCGGCGCGGACGACGAACAAGCGCCGGATCAAGTCGGTGGAACAGTCGATTGCCGACACCGACGAGCCCGACACCCGGCTTCGCAAGGACCTGACCTGGTGGGATCTCACCGTCTTCGGCGTCTCGGTCGTCATCGGCGCCGGCATCTTCACGATCACCGCGTCCACCGCGGCCAACCTGACCGGCCCGGCGATCTCGGTGTCGTTCATCATCGCCGCCGTCGCGTGCGGGCTCGCGGCGCTCTGCTACGCCGAATTCGCCTCGACGGTGCCCGTGGCGGGCAGCGCCTACACGTTCTCCTACGCGACGTTCGGCGAGTTCGTCGCGTGGATCATCGGCTGGGACCTGATCCTCGAGTTCGCGGTGGCAGCCGCCGTCGTCGCCAAGGGCTGGTCGAGCTACCTGGGCACGGTGTTCGGCTTCGGAGGCGGCGTCGCCGATATCGGCGGGTTCGACGTGGACTGGGGCGCGCTGCTGATCATCGCGTTCGTCACCGCGATCCTCGCCTACGGCACGAAACTCTCGGCCGGCGTCAGCCTCGCGATCACCGCCATCAAAGTCGCGGTCGTCCTGCTCGTCGTCATGGTCGGCGCGTTCTACATCAAGACCCAGAACTACACACCGTTCATCCCGCCGACCGAAGCCGGCGAGGGCGGGTCCGGCACCGAGCAGTCGCTGTTCTCGTTGCTGACCGGCGCCGAAGGCAGCCACTACGGCCTGTACGGCGTGCTCGCGGGCGCCTCGATCGTGTTCTTCGCGTTCATCGGGTTCGACATCGTCGCCACCACGGCCGAAGAGACCAAGAACCCGCAGCGCGACGTGCCGCGCGGCATCCTCGCCTCCCTCGGCATCGTCACCGTCCTCTACGTCGCCGTCACCGTCGTCGTGTCCGGCATGGTCAGCTACAAGGAGCTACGCGACGCCGAGACGCAGAACCTGGCGACCGCGTTCTCGTTGAACGGCGTGGACTGGGCGGCCAAGGTGATTTCGATCGGAGCGCTGGCCGGGCTCACGACCGTGGTGATCGTGCTGGTGCTGGGGCAGACCCGCGTGCTCTTCGCGATGTCGCGCGACGGCCTGCTGCCCCGGGGAATGGCCAAGACCGGCAAGCACGGCACGCCGGTGCGGATCACGCTGCTGGTCGGTGTCGTCGTCGCGATCACCGCGACCGTGTTCCCCATCGGCAAGCTCGAGGAGATGGTGAACATCGGCACGCTGTTCGCCTTCGTCCTGGTGTCGGCCGGGGTGCTGGTGCTGCGGCGGACGCGGCCCGATCTGAAGCGTGGATTCACGACGCCGTGGGTGCCGGTGCTGCCGGTGCTGTCGATCATCGCGTGCGTGTGGCTGATGC
Source organism: Mycobacterium sp. IDUB_1 (assembly GCF_055419625.1). NCBI lineage: Bacteria > Bacillati > Actinomycetota > Actinomycetes > Mycobacteriales > Mycobacteriaceae > Mycobacterium > Mycobacterium sp. IDUB_1. Next base: position 2,270,614 of record NZ_JBVAYA010000001.1, read on the forward strand.
TGAACCTCACCGGGCTGACCTGGATCCGCTTCCTGATCTGGATGGGCGTGGGCGTGGTCGTCTACTTCCTCTACGGCCGGCGCCACTCGCTGGTCGCCCGCCGAGGCTAGCTCCGCCCTTCCGCGAGCGCGCGGGTCTGTACGTCGGCGCGCCGCTCTTTCTGTCATTTCGCGCGCGCTCGTCGGGCTCGAAAGCACTCTCCTGCACACGACACACCGGGCAGCGGTGTGCAAACACGCGCGCTCGCAGCACGAGGCGGTCTTTACAAAACAGGTGTCTATGTCTAGACGGGCGACAAAAATGCATCTATAGTCAAACTCGACTGGTGATCGCACTCACAGCGAGGAGGCACTCGGATGACCACACAGGAACTCAACGGAATGCCCCAGGGGCCAGACCTGGGGGAGTGGCGCGACAAGAAGCGCTACCTCTGGCTGATGGGATTGATCGCACCGACGGCGATCTTCGTCATGCTGCCGCTCGTCTGGGCGCTCAACCACTGGGGTTGGCACGGCGCGGCGCAGGTGCCGCTGTGGATCGGCCCGATCCTGCTCTACGTCCTACTGCCGGCCCTCGACCTGAAGTTCGGGCCCGACGGGCAGAACCCGCCCGACGAGGTGATGGAGCGGCTGGAGAACGACAAGTACTACCGCTACTGCACCTACATCTACATTCCGTTCCAGTACGCCAGCGTGATCCTGGGCGCCTACCTGTTCACCGCGTCGGACCTGAGTTGGCTCGGCTTCGACGGCGGGCTGCCCTGGCCGGCGAAGATCGGGCTGGCGCTGTCGGTGGGCGTGCTAGGCGGCGTGGGCATCAACACCGCTCACGAGATGGGGCACAAGAAGGACTCGCTCGAGCGGTGGCTGTCGAAGATCACCCTGGCGCAGACCTGCTACGGCCACTTCTACATCGAGCACAACCGCGGCCACCACGTCCGCGTCGCGACACCCGAGGATCCGGCATCGGCCCGCCTCGGGGAGACGTTCTGGGAGTTCCTGCCGCGCAGCATCTTCGGCAGCCTGCGCTCATCTTGGGAGCTGGAGGCCAAGCGCCTGGAGCGCGCCGGCAAGCCCACGTGGCACTGGTCTAACGACGTGCTCAACGCGTGGGCGATGTCGGTGGTGCTCTACGGCATCCTGATCGCCGTGTTCGGCATCGAGCTGATCCCGTTCGTCGTGATCTCGGCAGTCTTCGGCTTCACGCTGCTGGAGACCGTCAACTACCTCGAGCACTACGGGTTGCTGCGGCAGAAGAACTCGAATGGCCGCTACGAGCGGTGCGCGCCGGTGCACAGCTGGAACTCCGATCACATCGTGACCAACCTGTTCCTCTACCACCTGCAACGCCACAGCGACCATCACGCGAACCCGACGCGGCGCTACCAGACCCTGCGCAGCATGGCCGACGCGCCGAACCTGCCCAGTGGTTACGCCTCGATGATCGGGCTCACCTACTTCCCGCCGCTGTGGCGCAAGGTGATGGATCATCGCGTCATCGATCACTACGACGGCGACGTCAGCCGTGCCAACATCCACCCGCGGATGCGTGCCCGCTACGGGGTGACCTCGTGACCGCCTACCGCTGCCCCGGGTGTGACTACGTCTACGACGAAGCCAAAGGTGCTCCGCGCGAAGGATTTCCGGCCGGTACTGAATGGGGTGACATTCCCGACGAGTGGGCCTGCCCCGATTGTGCGGTGCGCGAGAAGATCGATTTCGAACCGATAGGAGTGACCCAGTGAGTAGCGATGAGCGCTCGCGCGAAGAGCAGACAGACGCATTCAAGCTCTACGTGTGCGTGCAGTGCGGCTTTGAGTACGACGAAGCCAAGGGTTGGCCCGAGGACGGCATCGCCCCGGGCACCCGCTGGGACGACATTCCCGACGACTGGAGCTGCCCGGACTGCGGTGCAGCGAAGTCGGACTTCGACATGGTGGAGGTGTCACGGCCGTGAACGCGCCCTCGTGGCCGGTGAGCGTGCGCTCCAGCGCGCGACACACCGGCCACGGGCGTGCAGACACGCGCGCTCGCGGGACCGCGGCGACCGATACAGTCGCGCGTGTGAGCGGTCCCCACGACAAGCGCATCAGCTACGCCGAGGCGTCGCGCGTACTGCTGCGTGACTCCATCCTCGACGGGATGCGCGACCTGCTGCTCACCCGCGACTGGTCGTCCATCACACTGTCCGACGTCGCCAAATCCGCGGGCATCAGCCGGCAGACCATCTACAACGAATTCGGCTCGCGCCAAGGACTCGCCCAGGGCTACGCGCTGCGACTGGCCGACCGGCTCGTCGGCCAGATCCAGAACGCGATCGCCGCCAACGTGGGCGACGTGTATGCCGCGTTCCTGCAGGGGTTCCGTGACTTCTTCCTCGAGTCGGCCGCCGATCCGCTGGTCATCTCGCTGCTCACCGGAACCTCCAAACCCGATCTGCTACAGATCATCACGACCGACAGCGCGCCGATCATCACGCACTGCTCGACACGGCTGACCGAGCTGTTCATGACCAGCTGGGTGCGCTGCAGCCAAGAGGATGCGGGCGTGCTGGCCCGCGCGATCGTCCGGCTCGCGATGAGCTACATCTCGATGCCCCCCGAAGCCGACCACGACGTGGCCCGCGACCTGGCCCGGTTGATGACGCCGTTCGCCGAGCGCTACGGCGTCATCGAGACGAAGTAGCCGACGCGACGTCCGTCGGATCCGTCCGCTCCGGTGCGATCGCGCGCCGGAACCGCAGGAAGATCCCGACCGCGACGACCGCGACTGCGGCACTGAGCAGATGCGACGCCTGGTAGCCGCGCGCACTCACCACCGATCCGGCCACGACATTGCTCAGCGACGCGCCGACGCCCTGCATCGTCATCACCGCGGCGAATCCGACGTTGAACCGGCCGGATCCGGCAAGCAGCCGCTCGACCGCGACCGGCGTCGCGATGCCGACGAGACCGGCGCCCACCCCGTCGAGCGCCTGCACCGGAAAGATCGTCCAGAAACCCGAATTGGTGCCCGCGATGAGCCCGCGCACCGGCAGAGCGCACAGCGCCACCAGCAACACGGTCGACAGCCCGAACCGCCGGATCATCAGCGGAGCGAGCACCGCGACCGCGATCATCGCGAGCTGTGCCACGCCGGTGATGATCGCGGTGGTGCGAAACGGCGTGCCCAGCTCGATCGCGAACTCCTGCGCCACCAGCCTGCTCATCGGCGCATTGCCGAAGTGGAACATCAGCAGCACGACCGCGAGCAGCAGCAGGCCGGGAGTTTTCAGCAACACCCGAAATCCTGACGGTGCTGCGTGGCCGTCGGTGTCGTCGAGGCCGCGTGCCGCATCGTGGTCGATGCGCGCCGGATCGATGGCCACCGCAGCCACCACGGCGCCCACCGCGGTCACCAGCATCAGCGTGATGATCGCGTGCTCGCCGTAGAGGGAGACGAAGACGAACACCGCGGCCAGGGAGACGACGTTGCCCGCGTGGTTCCAGAACTCGTTGCGGGCGACCTGCTGACCGAACAACCGCGGGCCGATCAACCCGAGGGTCAGCCCCATCAGCGCCGGCCCGATCACCGCGGCGACGACCGCGGTGCCCACCTGTCCGACCCACACGATCGCCGGGGTCGGCGCCACCAGCGTGGCCAGACCCACGGCCGTCACGACGATCACCGGGACCGCGACAAGCGCCCTCTTGTACCGCGTCGCGTCGACCAGCGCCCCGAACGCCGGCGTCACCGCCAGCCCGATCAGGCCGCCGACCGTCGCGATCGCGCCGAGTGCGAACGGCGACCACCCCCGCGTGGCGAGGAACGCGTCCAGAAACGGACCGAGACCGTCGCGGGCGTCGGCGAGGAAGAAATTCAGCACGGCAAGCGAGATCAGCGACCGCCGACCCACCGCCGACGCGCGTTCGTCCACCCGTCCACATCCCCTCGCTGCGACCGATACCGGCGCGGCGGTGTACCCCGCGCCGAATCGCGACCAAACATGACGTCATACAGGGCGAATTGGAGACGGCCTTCGCCGGCAGCTAGGGTGTTGTGGATACCACTCGGCTGGCAGTGCGCTTCCGCTTGCTCGGAAAATGTGCGCCTGTCCCGCGAGCCCGCAGGCTGAGTGTGTCGCCAGCGCACCGTTGTGCGCTCTAGAGGCAAAGTGACGAATCAAAAAGGGGCTCTACATGACTGCACCAGAACTGACTGCCGACGTTCGTAACGGCATCGACTACAAGGTCGCCGACCTCTCGCTCGCCGAGTTCGGCCGCAAGGAGATCCGGCTCGCCGAGCACGAAATGCCCGGCCTGATGGCGCTGCGCCGTGAATACGCCGACGTGGCCCCGCTCAAGGGCGCCCGGGTGTCCGGCTCGCTGCACATGACCGTCCAGACCGCCGTGCTGATCGAGACGCTGGTCTCCCTCGGCGCCGAGGTGCGCTGGGCCAGCTGCAACATCTTCTCCACCCAGGACCACGCCGCCGCGGCCGTCGTCGTCGGACCGCACGGCACCGTCGAGGAGCCCAAGGGCGTCCCCGTCTTCGCCTGGAAGGGTGAGACGCTCGAGGAGTACTGGTGGGCCGCCGAGCAGATGCTGACGTGGCCGGGCGAGCCCGCCAACATGATCCTCGACGACGGTGGCGACGCCACCATGCTGGTGCTGCGCGGCGCGCAGTTCGAGAAGGCCGGCGTCGTGCCGCCCGAGGACGACGAGCACTCCGACGAGTACAAGGTCTTCCTGAACCTGCTGCGTCGTTCGCTCGAGGCTGATGACACCAAGTGGACCAAGGTCGCCGAGTCCGTCAAGGGCGTCACCGAGGAGACCACCACCGGCGTGCTGCGCCTGTACCAGTTCGCCGCTGCCGGTGAGCTGTCGTTCCCGGCCATCAACGTCAACGACTCGGTCACCAAGAGCAAGTTCGACAACAAGTACGGCACCCGGCACTCGCTGATCGACGGCATCAACCGCGGCACCGACGTCCTCATCGGCGGCAAGGCCGCGCTGGTGTGCGGCTACGGTGACGTCGGCAAGGGCTGCGCCGAGGCGCTCAAGGCCCAGGGTGCCCGCGTGGCGGTCACCGAGATCGACCCGATCAACGCGCTGCAGGCGCTGATGGACGGCTTCGAGGTCAAGACCGTCGAAGAGGCCATCGGCTGGGCCGACATCGTCATCACCGCCACCGGCAACCAGGGCATCATCACCCTCGACCACATGCGCAAGATGAAGCACCAGGCGATCCTGGGCAACATCGGCCACTTCGACGACGAGATCGAGATGGCCCGCCTGGAGCGGGACAAGGACATCCGCCGCATCAACATCAAGCCGCAGGTCGACGAGTTCATCTTCCCCGACGGCCACTCGATCATCGTGCTGAGCGAGGGACGCCTGCTGAACCTCGGCAACGCGACCGGCCACCCGTCGTTCGTGATGAGCAACAGCTTCTCCAACCAGGTCATCGCGCAGATCGAGCTGTGGACCAAGAACGACGAGTACGACAACGAGGTCTACCGCCTCGCCAAGCACCTCGACGAGAAGGTCGCCAAGATCCACGTCGAGGCGCTCGGCGGCTCGCTGACCAGGCTCACCAAGGAGCAGGCCGAGTACATCGGCGTCGACGTCGACGGCCCGTACAAGCCGGAGCACTACCGCTACTGACATGACGAATCGGGCGCGCGCGGCGACACTCAGTGCCGTCGGGCGCGCCCTTTTCGTTGCGTCGCTTCTGCTGACCGGGTGTCAGAGCCCCGCGCAGGAGGCGCCTGAGACCACCGCGTCCCGGCCCGCGATCGACGTCCGGCACGACACCGGCGAGCTGGCACGCACCTTTCCCGCGCTCGGCGTCCCGGTCGCGGCGTCGTGGATCCGCTGGGACAACTCCGGTACGGCCTCACAGGCCACTGCGGTGTGGATCGACGCCGTCGTCACGGTGACCCCGGCGACCATGGCTACGCTTCTGCGCCAGCATGTTTCAGAGCCGACCGAGCATCGGCCCGCCGTCCAGAAGGTGCTCGAGGCCGACGTCCCGCCCGGGCCGTTCCGCACCGGGGTGGAGCTGAACATGGCGTTCTCGCCAGGGCGCATGAGCACCCGGGTGTTCCTCGACCCGCCGCGCGACTCCGTCGTGCTGCAGTCCTACGACCTCCGCTAGACCAGGCCCAGCTGGTCGTAGATCGTCGGACGCCACTGGCGTGCTTGAGAATTGACGAAGATGCCGCCCAGCGCCCAGTCGTGCATCTGCCCGTCACCGATCACCACGGTGAAATTCGCGTCAGGGTCCTGGGCGAGCAGCTTGTCGCGGAACATCAGGTCGCCGGGGTAGGGCCGTTCCACGGTTCCGACGTAGATCGCCGTCGGCGGCAACCCGGTCAGATCGTCGACCATGATCGGATTGATGTGCGGGTCATCGGGATTCACGCTGCCGCCGGGTGTCGGCGCGGGACGCGGCGGAATGATCGGATCGTCGATGTCGTCGACGATGGGCCCGGACAGCGTCAGATGCAGCACCGGGGAGATCAGCACCATCCGCGACGGCTGATCCTCCTCGGGATCGCAGGCCGCGTCGGCCCGGCACCGGCGCACCAACTCCTGCGCCACCAGCATCGCGTAGGTGCCACCCGCGGAATCGCCATACAGAGCCACGTTGTCGGTGCCGTGCTCGGCGATCATCAGCGACAGGTAGTCCGCCATCGGCGGCACCAGCCCCTCGAGCGTCGCGGTGCCCTTGGGTGGGGCCAACGGGTAGATCGGCACCACCACCGTCGCGCCCGTCTGACGGGCCATCGCCGTGTAGTCGGCCCAGTTGATGATGTTCGCCTCGGCGACGAACCCGCCGCCGTGCAGCGCCAGCACGTACTCGTCCGTCGGCTTGCGCTTCGGGGTGATCGTCACGACTTTCATTCCGCTGTACGTGCTTTCGGTGACCGTGACCCGGCCGCTCACCCACTTGGGGGGGCTTGTGTAGGTCACACTGCCGCCGTCTCCGTCGAGGAAGGGGGGGTCCTCCTCACGCAGCTTCTGCAGCGTTCGCAGGATCAAGCGATCCCGCAGCGATGGGGGACCGGTGACCACGGTCTGCGGCCCCTCGGTGATGTCGCGGATCCGGTCACGTCGAGTGACGCTGCTCAAGGGAAGCAACGGCGCGGTGAGATCCGGGGCTGTGGGCTCGTCGGTGTCGGACTCCGCCGCGGCGCGTTTCTTCGGCGCAAAAAGGCGCTTGCGCTCGGTGGGTTCGTCACGCTCGCGGGTGCGCTCCGCCGCGCGGGTGCGCAGCCGCGGCGCGGCGTCCCTGTCCGCCGACGCTGACACCGACCGCACCTGGCTGTGCGTCGCGGTGTCCCCACCGTCGTCGGCTGCGGAAACACCACAGCCCAACCCCAGCAGCGCCGCCGCGCCGACCCCCGCTGCGACGGCGCACCCAGCTACCGTTGCGACATTGCTCTGACCCCTCATCGTGCATACCTATCACTTCCGGTGTCCGCACCGCACTGGATTAGGCTCACCTCGTGCTCATCGTCATAGAAGGTGTCGACGGCGCGGGGAAGCGAACCCTGACCAACGGGTTGCGGTCAGCGTTCGAAGCAAACGGCCACTCGGTGGCGAATCTGGCCTTTCCGCGGTACGGAGTGTCGGTGCCCGCTGACCTGGCTGCCGAGGCGCTGCACGGCCGACACGGCGACCTCGCCGACTCCGTCTATGCGATGGCCGTGCTCTTCGCGATGGATCGGGCCGGTGCGCGCGCCGAGATCGACCACCTCACCGGGGCGTACTCCGTGGTGATCCTGGACCGCTACGTCGCCTCCAACGCCGCCTACAGCGCCGCGCGTCTGCACCAGGGGGTCGACGGGGACATGGTCGCCTGGGTTCACGACCTGGAGTACGGACGGCTGCAACTCCCCGCGCCGCACGTGCAGGTCCTGCTCGACGTGCCGACCGAACTGGCCGCGGCACGCGCGGCGAGCAGGGAAGCGCACGACGCCGACCGCACACGCGACGCCTACGAACGCGACGACGGGCTGCAGCGCCGCACCGGCGCCGTCTACGCCGAGCTCGCCGCGGCCTCCTGGGGCGGGCCCTGGGCCGTGGTGCCGCCCGATGTCGACGCCGCGGCACTCGCGGAGCGGTTGCTCGGCGAACCCGGTTAGCAAGACGAAACCGCGCCTGAGACGTACGCTCCGATCGGGGAGTCGCACAGCGGCACACGACAAGGGGGATCGATGGTCGTTCGCACTCGAATTCAGGCCGACATGGTGGCGCGGATCGACGAAGTGGTCGCCGATCTCAAGGCAGCCGGACAGCGATTCGACCAGGGCCGGATGCTCGAGGGCCGCGAGGTGGCCCGCCACATCGGCCGCCTGGTCCACGGGACCGCGTCGTCGCGCGCCCTGATCGACGAGCTGGGTGTGGGGCAACTGCTCACGTGGGTCGACACCGCCGGTGTGGTCAACCCCAAGACCGCGGCGTCCGCGGCGTGCCTGACGCTGATGAAGATCCGCACCGGTTCGCAGCGCTGCGGAGAGTTCGTGCCGAAGCTCGGGATGTATCCGCCCGCGCCGATCCGCACCCGCGACGGTCAGCACATCGACCGCGGATCACGCATCCCGTTCGAGCACTGGTGGACCAATCCCGTCGTCAAAGACGCTGACGGAGCGGAGTTCTCCCGCAAGCAGTTGGTGCTGGCCCTGGCCGCAGGCTCCGATGCCGCGGCCGCCGACGGCGAGGCCGCCGCCGCCCTGGCCGCACTGGCCGCCAGCCCGTCCCTGGGGCAGGCGCTCGACGACGATCCGGCGGCGACCGGGCTGGAGCGCAACCCCGTGATGGCCAGCGCACGCCAGATCGGTTACGAAGTTCTGCAGTCGATCAGCCAGCAGCGCGACATCATCGACGCCTGCGCCTGAATTCGGCCCGGTTGGGACGCGAAACGCCCGTGTGGTAACCGGGGTTTATAGCGCATCGGTGACACCATGGACACCATGAGGCAAAGGATCCTGGTCGTCGACGACGACCCTTCGCTGGCTGAGATGCTCACCATCGTGCTGCGCGGCGAGGGTTTCGACACCGCCGTCATCGGAGACGGCACCCAGGCGCTCACCGCTGTGCGGGAACTTCGGCCCGACCTGGTGCTGCTCGACCTGATGCTGCCCGGCATGAACGGCATCGACGTGTGCCGCGTGCTGCGGGCCGATTCCGGCGTGCCGATCGTGATGCTGACCGCCAAGACCGACACCGTCGACGTGGTGCTCGGGCTGGAATCCGGCGCCGACGACTACGTGATGAAGCCGTTCAAGCCCAAGGAGCTGGTGGCCCGCGTGCGCGCGCGGCTGCGGCGCAACGAGGACGAGCCGGCCGAGATGCTCTCGATCGCCGACGTCGACATCGACGTTCCCGCGCACAAGGTCACCCGGCTGGGCGAGCAGATCTCGCTGACCCCGCTCGAGTTCGACCTGCTGGTGGCGCTGGCACGGAAACCGCGCCAGGTGTTTACTCGTGATGTGCTGCTCGAACAGGTGTGGGGTTACCGCCACCCCGCCGACACCCGTTTGGTGAACGTGCATGTGCAGCGGCTGCGGGCCAAGGTCGAGAAGGACCCAGAGAACCCGCAGGTGGTGCTGACCGTTCGAGGAGTGGGATACAAGGCCGGACCTCCGTGATCGGACGGCCCGCCCGGGTGAAGCTCCCGTCGTGATGCACCGCCCATGATCTTCGGTTCGCGGCGGCGCATCCACCGGCGATCGGCCCCCCTGGTCCGCGGCCTGGGTGTGGTGGGCCGCGCCGTGAGCCTGGCGTGGCGCCGGTCCCTGCAGCTGCGTGTCGTCACGCTGACCCTGGGGCTCTCACTCACCGTCATCATGGTGCTCGGCTTCGTGCTCACCAGCCAGATCACCGACCGCATCCTCGAAGTCAAGGTCGGTGCGGCAACCGAGGAGATCGAACGCGCGCGCACCACGGTCAGCGGCATCGTCGGCGGTGAGGAAACCCGCTCCCTCGACAGCAGCCTGCAGCTGGCCCGCAACACCCTGATCGACCGCAAGGCCGATGCCGGAGCCGGACTGGCCGGCGCCTTCGACGCCGTGCTGATCGTCCCCGGCGACGGTCCGCGCGCGGCAACCGCCGCCGGTCCCATCGACCAGATCCCGAACTCGTTGCGCGACTTCGTCAAAGCCGGTCAGGTCAGCTACCAGTACGCCACCGTGCGCACCGACGGCTTCTCCGGTCCGGCCCTGGTGATCGGCAGTCCGACGTCGTCGTCGACGTCCGCGGTCACCAATCTCGAGCTGTACCTGATCTTTCCGCTGAACAACGAGCAGTCCACCATCGCGCTGGTGCGCGGCACGATGGCCACCGGTGGCGTGGTGCTGCTGGGCCTGCTCGCCGCGATCGCACTGCTGGTGGCCCGCCAGATCGTGCTGCCGGTGCGCTCGGCGTCACGCATCGCCGAACGCTTCGCCGAGGGCCACTTGAGTGAACGCATGCCGGTACGCGGTGAGGACGACATGGCGCGACTCGCCGTGTCGTTCAACGACATGGCCGAGAGTCTGCAGCGGCAGATCACCCAGCTCGAAGAGTTCGGAAACCTGCAGCGGCGCTTCACCTCTGACGTCAGCCACGAGCTGCGCACCCCGCTGACCACCGTGCGGATGGCCGCCGATCTCATCCATGACCACGCCGAGGAACTCGACCCCGCGCTGCGCCGCTCCACCGAACTGATGGTCAACGAACTGGACCGGTTCGAATCGCTGCTCAACGATCTGCTCGAGATCTCCCGCCACGACGCCGGTGTCGCCGAACTCGCCGTCGAGGCGGTCGACCTCCGCTCGATCGTGCGCAGCGCCCTCGACAACGTCGGGCACCTCGCCGAGGAAGCGTCGGTCGACATGATGGTCGACCTGCCCGCCGACGGGATCATCGCCGAAGTGGACCCGCGCCGCGTCGAGCGGATTCTGCGCAACCTGATCGCCAACGCCATCGACCATGCCGAACGCAAACCGGTGCGCATCCGGATGGCGGCCGACGCCGACACCGTCGCGGTCACCGTCCGCGATTACGGCGTCGGCCTGCGGCCCGGCGAGGAGAAGCTGGTGTTCAGCCGGTTCTGGCGGGCCGACCCGTCGCGGGTGCGCCGCTCCGGCGGCACCGGCCTCGGCCTGGCGATCAGCATCGAAGACGCGCGGCTGCACCAGGGCCGGTTGGAAGCCTGGGGGGAGCCGGGCAAGGGCGCCTGCTTCCGGCTGACGCTGCCGCTGGTGCGGGGGCACAAGGTGACCAGCAGCCCGCTGCCCGTCAAACCGATCGGGGAACCGTCAGGGGTGCCGACGCGCCGCCGCGAACCCGCCGGGGAGAGCGTGTGACACGCGCACTGGCGGCGCTGCTGACCGTGCTCGCCCTGGTGCTCGCCGGCTGTGCCGGCGTGCCGAGTTCGTCGTCACCGCAGGCGATCGGCACCGTGGACCGGCCCGCCCCGCCGAGCCTGCCCAAGCCGACGCCGGGCATGGACCCCGACGTGCTGCTGCGCGAATTCCTCAAAGCCACCGCTGACCCGGCCAGCCGGCACCTCGCCGCCCGGCAGTTCCTCACAGAATCGGCGTCCAGCGGGTGGGACGACGCCGGTAGCGCGTTGTTGATCGACAACGTCGTCTTCGTCGAAACCCGTACACCGGAACGGGTTTCGGTCACCATGAAGGCCGACATCCTGGGCTCGCTGTCCGACATGGGCGTGTTCGAGACCGGCGAGGGTGCCCTGCCCGACCCCGGCCCGATCGAACTGGTCAAAACCCCCGGCGGCTGGCGCATCGACCGACTGCCCAACGGCGTGTTCCTCGACTGGCAGCAGTTCCAGGCCACCTACAAGCGCAGCACCCTGTACTTCGCCGATCCCACCGGCAAGACCGTCGTACCGGATCCGCGCTACGTCGCCGTCTCCGAAACCGACCAGCTGGCAACGGAACTGGTCAGCAAGCTGATCGCGGGGCCGCGACCGGAGATGGAGAAGACGGTCCGCAACCTTCTCGGTTCGCCGCTGCGGCTCCGCGGACCGGTCACCCGTGCCGACGGTGGCAAGACAGGCGTCGGACGCGGTTACGGTGGGGCGCGCATCGACCTCGAGAACCTGTCCACCACCGACCCGCACAGCAGGCAACTGCTTGCCGCACAGATCATCTGGACGCTGTCGCGGGCCGGGATCAACGGGCCGTACGTGATCAACGCCGACGGCGCCGCGCTCGACGACCGGTTCGCCGACGGGTGGGACACCGGCGACGTCGCCGCCACCGACCCCGGCGCCGCCGACGGTGCCGCGGCAGGCCTGCACGCCCTCGTCGGCGGCTCCCTGGTGTCGCTGGACGGACAGCTCGCCCCGCGCGTGCCCGGCTCCTTCGGCGCCATGCCCGGCCAGACCGCCGCGTCGCTGTCACGCACCGGCCAGGAAGTCGCATCCATCGTCACGCTGCGCCCCGGCGCCCCCGACATGGCGTCGTCGCTGTGGGTGGGACCGTTGGGCGGCAACGCAACCCAGGCGATGGACGGACGCAACCTGACCCGGCCCAGCTGGGCGCTCGACGACGCGATCTGGGTCGTCGTCGATGGCATCAACGTCGTGCGCGTCATCCAGGACGCCTCCGGCCAACCCGCCCGCATCCCCGTCGACGCGACCGCGGTGGCCGGCCGGTTCCCCGGCGTCATCACCGAACTGCAGCTCTCGCGGGACGGCACGCGCGCCGCGATGGTCATCGAGCGCCACGTGATCCTCGCCGGCGTCGAGCAGACCCCCGGCGGCGGATACGCGCTCACCTATCCGCGCCGGCTCGGATACGGGCTCGGCGACACCGTGGTGTCGCTCGGCTGGCGCACCGGCGACGACATCGTGGTCAGCCGCACCGACCCGCAACATCCCGTGTCCTACGTCAATCTCGACGGGGTGAACTCCGACGGGCCCAGCCGCAACCTGCTGATGCCCGTCACCACAGTGGCCGCCAACCCCTCGGTGGTCTACGTCGCCGACGCACGCGGCGTGCTCCAGCTGTCCGGTTCGGGCGCCGAAGGCGATCCCACCTGGACCGAAGTCCGTCCGCTCATGGGAGCGGGGGCACTGCCGGTGCTGCCGGGCTGACAGACCAGCGACGAAAGGGGTTGGGAATGGACATCAATACCGAGGTGACGCGCAAGACCGTGCTCACCGGCGCGGGCATCGGCGTGGCTGCGGTCGCGCTGGCGGCGTGCTCGGGAGGGTCCTCGTCGGAGTCGGGCGCGTCGTCATCGGCGGAGTCGTCGGCGCCGTCCGGGTCGTCTGGTTCGGCCGAGGCGCTGGCGAAGACCGCGGACGTGCCGGTCGGCTCCGGCGTGATCGTCGGCAAGACCGTTGTCACGCAGCCGAGCGCCGGTGATTTCAAAGCCTTCTCGGCGGTGTGCACGCATTCGGGGTGCCTGGTCAACAAGATCGCCGACGGCACCATCGACTGTCCCTGCCACGGCAGCAAGTTCAGCCTCGACGGGGCGGTGGTCAACGGTCCGGCGAAGAAGCCGCTGGAGCCAGTCACCGTTCGGGTGCAGGGGGATTCGATCGTCGCGGGGTAGACCGGTGGGGCCTGCCTCTCCCGCAGGCCCACCGGTCTCGCAGCCGAAGTTACCGGCTGGCGCGAAGGGGTCTGCGCGGCAATTTCCCGGCTGCCGATGAGAAGCCATGGCTGTGATCGGCACGCGATCACGACCAGGAACGTCCCCCGCAAGCGGAAGGTGCCCCCAATTCCGCGGAGCAGGGGCGACGGGCTGTCGGTGGCCGCGGCCATAGTGACGGCGTGCTCGATCTCGTCTTACCCCTGCACTGCGGCGGCTGCGGTGCCCCGCCGACCGCATGGTGTGCAGCATGCGCACAGGAACTGGCGGTGCGCCCCGACGAGCCCCACCTCGTCACCCCTCGGGTGGACCCCGGCGTGCCCGTGTTCTCCCTCGGCCGCTACGCCGGCGCCCGTCGCCAGGCGATCGTCGCCGCCAAGGAGCGCGGCCGCACCGACCTCCTCGATCCGCTCGGTGACGCCCTGCACGCGGCACTGCATCACCTGCTGACCTGGGGTCTGCTCGACACCCCGCTGACGCTGGTGCCCGCCCCGACCCGGCGCACCTCTGCGCGCCGCCGCGGCGGCGATCCCGTCACCCGCCTCACGCGCCACGCCGCACGCAGCCTGCCCCAGGTCACCGTCGCACCGTCGTTGCGCCTGGCGCCGTTCACGCGGGACTCGGTCGGGCTGTCCAGCGCCGCCCGCCAGCGCAACATCGCCGGGCGCATACGCCTCACCCGGGGGATGTCCGGCGGTATCTCCGGTGACGTCGTCGTGGTCGACGACATCGTCACCACCGGCGCCACCGCCACCGAGTCGACACGCGTCCTGCAAACTCACGGCGCCGCCGTCGTCGCGGTCCTCGTTGTCGCGCACGCCTGAGCTACTGCGTTACCCGCTCATCAAGCTGCCGTGAAGAACTGAAAACAGGTCGGTCGAATCAGTGGCACGAACACATGAACTGCGACTACCTTCGACACCAACCATCCGTGAACAGCTCACGGCGGCGCTCAGAACACGAGACGCCGATATCGCGCCAGCGGTAGGAGGTGAGTAGTCGACACCTTGCACCGGCGAGCGGCGCCAACCAGATATGCCCCGTCGGCGCGATTTCTTCATCAGCAGGCACGCATGACGTGCATCCGCGAGAGAGAATCGAGTTGCCAAGCATGTCAGTAAATTCCGTGGACTCCGACAACACGATGGTGATGGACCCCGACGCGACAGGAGCGTCCGACCCGGCGGCTCACGCCGAGGTGGTGGTGACCGGTCGCAATGTCGAGGTTCCCGACCACTTCCGCGTCTTCGTGGCCGAGAAGTTGTCACGCCTGGAACGATTCGACCGCACCATCTACCTCTTCGACGTCGAACTCGATCACGAGAAGAACCGACGTCAACGCAAGAACTGCCAGCACGTGGAGATCACCGCGAAGGGTCGCGGTCCCGTGGTCCGCGGCGAGGCCTGCGCCGACAGCTTCTACGCGGCATTCGAATCCGCGGTGAGCAAACTCGAAGCCCGGCTGCGCAAGAGCAAGGACCGCCGCAAGATCCACTACGGCGACAAGCGACCCGAGTCGCTGCACGAAGCCACCGCGCTCGAACGTCTCGACGCCGCCTTCGCCGTGCCGACCGAAACGTCGGCGCCGCCCGCCGACACCCTCGACGACCACGAACCCGGCCGGATCGTGCGCACCAAGGAACACCCGGCCACCCCGATGACTGTCGACGACGCGCTCTACGAGATGGAGCTGGTCGGCCACGATTTCTTCCTGTTCCACGACAAGGAGAGCGACCGGCCCTGCGTCGTGTACCGCCGCCACGCCTACGACTACGGCTTGATTCGCCTGGCCTGAGCTGATCCGGCGCGCTCGAGGACCGTCAGGGTTGCCGGGCGCGCCGGGTTCGCCCCGTACGATGGGGACGTCCAACGCGTGACGCATCCATCGACGCAAGAGGTTATACAGCGTGCTCTCGAAGTTGCTCCGTCTCGGCGAAGGCCGCATGGTCAAACGCCTCAAGGGGGTGGCTGACTACGTCAACACCCTGTCCGACGATGTCGAGAAGCTCTCCGACGCCGAGCTCCGAGCCAAGACCGCAGCCTTCAAGGCCCGCCTGGCCGACGGCGAGGACCTCGATGACCTGCTGCCCGAGGCGTTCGCCGTGGCGCGGGAAGCCGCATGGCGCGTGCTCAACCAGCGCCACTTCGACGTCCAGGTGATGGGCGGCGCCGCCCTGCACTTCGGCAACGTCGCCGAGATGAAGACCGGTGAGGGCAAGACCCTGACCGCCGTGCTGCCGGCCTACCTCAACGCGCTGACGGGCAAGGGCGTCCACATCGTCACCGTCAACGACTACCTGGCCAAGCGCGACGCCGAGCAGATGGGCCGCGTGCACCGCTTTCTCGGCCTCGACGTCGGCGTCATCCTGTCCCAGCTGACCCCCGACGAGCGTCGCACCGCCTACGCCGCCGACATCACCTACGGCACCAACGTCGAGTTCGGGTTCGACTACCTGCGCGACAACATGGCTCTGCGCCTCGAGGACTGCGTCCAGCGCGGCTTCAACTACGCCATCGTCGACGAGGTGGACTCGATCCTCATCGACGAGGCCCGCACCCCGCTGATCATCTCCGGCCCCGTCGACGGTCAGTCGAACTGGTACAGCGAGTTCGCCCGGCTGGCCCCGCTGATGGAGAAGGACACCCACTACGAGGTCGACATCAAGAAGCGCACCGTCGGCGTGCACGAGGCCGGCGTCGCATTCGTCGAAGACCAGCTCGGCATCGAGAACCTGTACGAAGCAGCGAATTCGCCGCTGGTCAGCTACCTGAACAACGCGCTGAAGGCCAAGGAGCTCTTCGAGCGCGACAAGCACTACATCGTCCGCAACGGCGAGGTCCTCATCGTCGACGAGTTCACCGGCCGCATGCTGGTCGGCCGCCGCTACAACGAGGGTCTGCACCAGGCCATCGAGGCCAAGGAGCACGTCGAGATCAAGGCGGAGAACCAGACCGTCGCGACCGTGACGCTGCAGAACTACTTCCGCATGTACGACAAGCTCGCGGGCATGACCGGTACCGCCGAGACCGAGGCCGCCGAGCTGCACGAGATCTACAAGCTCGGCGTGGTGCCGATCCCCACCAACAAGCCGATGATCCGGACCGACCAGTCCGACCTGATCTACAAGACCGAGGAAGCCAAGTTCATCGCGGTCGTCGACGACGTCACCGAGCGCTACGAAAAGGGCCAGCCGGTGCTGATCGGTACGACGAGCGTGGAGCGTTCGGAGTTCCTCGCCCGGCAGTTCGAGAAGCGCCGCATTCCGCACAACGTGCTGAACGCGAAGTACCACGAGCAGGAAGCCGGCATCATCGCCGAGGCGGGACGCGTCGGCGCGGTCACGGTGGCCACGAACATGGCCGGCCGCGGTACCGACATCGTGCTCGGCGGCAACGTCGACTACCTGCTGGACCGGCAGCTGCGTCAGCGCGGCCTCGATCCCATCGAGACCGCCGACGAGTACGAGGCGGCCTGGCACGAGGAGCTGCCTGCGGTCAAGGCGCAGGTCGCCTCGGAGGCCAAGGACGTCGTCGCCGCCGGCGGTCTGTACGTGCTCGGCACCGAACGGCACGAGTCCCGCCGCATCGACAACCAGCTGCGCGGCCGCTCCGGCCGTCAGGGCGACCCCGGCGAGTCCCGCTTCTACCTGTCGCTGGCCGACGAGCTGATGCGCCGCTTCAACGGTGCCACGCTGGAGACGTTGCTGACCCGGCTCAACCTGCCCGACGACGTCCCGATCGAGGCCAAGATGGTCTCCCGCGCCATCAAGAGCGCGCAGACGCAGGTCGAGCAGCAGAACTTCGACATCCGCAAGGAAGTTCTCAAGTACGACGAGGTGATGAACCAGCAGCGCAAGGTCATCTACGCCGAGCGCCGCCGCATCCTGGAAGGCGAGAACCTCGCCGAGCAGGCCCACACCATGCTCGTCGACGTCATCACCGCCTACGTCGACGGTGCCACCGCCGAGGGCTACTCCGAGGACTGGGACCTCGAGAAGCTGTGGGAGAGCCTGCGTCAGCTCTACCCGGTCGGCATCGACCACAACGACCTGATCGACTCCGACGCCGTCGGCGAACCCGGTGAGCTCACCCGCAAGGAACTGCTCGATGCCCTGATCGCCGACGCCGAGCGTGCCTACGCCGAGCGGGAAGCCGAGATCGAGTCGCTCGCCGGTGAGGGAGCGATGCGTCAGCTGGAACGCAACGTGCTGCTCAACGTGCTCGACCGCAAGTGGCGCGAACACCTCTACGAGATGGACTACCTGCGCGAGGGCATCGGCCTGCGTGGCCTGGCCCAGCAGCGGCCCGAGGTCGAGTACGCGCGCGAGGGCTACGACATGTTCATCGGCATGCTCGAGGGCATGAAGGAGGAGTCGGTCGGCTTCCTGTTCAACGTGCAGGTCGAGGCCGCCCCGCAACCGGCGGTCGCGCCGGTCGCGGCGCCGCCCGGGCTGGCCGACTTCGCCGCCGCGGCCGCCGCTGCCCAGGAGCAGGGTGCTGTGGCCACGAAGGAGCGGCCGAACCCGCTGCGCGCCAAGGGAATCGACGGCGACGGGCAGCCGAAGCTGACCTACACCGGACCGTCGGAGGACGGCTCGGCGGAGGTCAAGCGGTCCGGTGACGCCGGCGGCACCACCAAGCCGGGTGGCGGTGGGACGCGCCGCGAACGCCGTGAGGCCGCTCGCGCGCAGAAGTCCGGCCGGCACGCGCGCCGCCGGTAACCCGTCACCCGATCTGCAGCGCCACCATTCGCCATGCGTCGCGGTGGCGCTCGATGCGCGCCGCGATCGCATGGACGCGACCGGAGCGGCTGAACGAGGCGAACACCTCGGCGGCTGTGGGCTCGTCCGGGCCGGCGTGTACGGCGCGCACCCGAACACGGTGCAGCGTCGCGCTGCCTGTTCGCGGGGCGCGGGCGCGGACCAGTACGCGATCGATGAGCGGCGGCGTCATCAACGGCCGCAGCGCGGCGACGGGCCGACGCCGGTCGATCACCTCGATCGTCTGCAGGAGCGCGGCTTCGGCGAACGTGACGGCCGACTTCGGGGGAGGGGCCTCCCGCGGGGCGGGCCGGTGCGGACGGATGCGGTGCAGCGACGACCCCGACGGGATGGGGCACTGCTGACCCAGCGGCGCGGGGGCGGGTTCGCAGTCGATCACCGGTGAGGTGACCCAGGTGGGGGATGGTAGGAAAATTGAGGTCATGACGGTTCTCCAGCGGTCGGCGGGGATGGCGCGCCTGCTGGAGAGTGGCAGACCTGTCGATGATGACACGGCTCACCGACCCCTCGAAGCACCCGTTATGCGCACCCCGCGCCGGTGCCGATACCGTGAGGCGTCTCGAAGGCACAGGGAGGGGGCGGCGCGGCAGTGGTGACCAGGTTGTCGTCGTCGGATGCGTCCTTCTTCCGGCTGGAGAACTCCGCCACCCCCATGTACGTCGGGTCGCTGGAGATCGTGCGCAAACCGCGCAACGGCCTGAGCTACGAGACGCTGCTCGAGACCATCGAGCGGCGGCTCCCGCAGATTCCCCGCTACCGGCAGAAGGTCCGCGAGGTCGGCTTCGGGCTGGCGCGGCCCGTCTGGGTCGACGACCGCGACTTCGACATCACCTATCACGTCCGGCGCTCGGCGCTGCCGTCCCCGGGCAGCGATGCGCAGCTGCACGAGTTGATCGCGCGCCTGGCGTCCCGGCCCCTCGACAAGTCCCGGCCGCTGTGGGAGATGTATCTGGTCGAGGGCCTGGCCAAGAACCGCATCGCGATCTACACGAAATCGCACCAGGCCCTGGTGAACGGCATGAGGGCGCAGGAAATCGGGCACGTGATCGCAGACCGCACCCAGAAGCAGCCCGAGTTCGACGAGGACATCTGGATTCCGGGGCGCGAGCCGTCCGACCGGCAGCTGTTGATCGGCGCCCTCGGCGAATGGATCGCCCGGCCCACCCAGCAGGCAGCTGCGGTGCGCTCCGCGCTGACCGAGGCGGTGACCAACACCGGTCAGCTCGTCGAGCTGGGCCGGCGGGCGGCCGACGTCGCCCGGATCGTCGCCCGCGGCACGGCGCCCAGCAGCCCGCTGAACACCACGGTGTCCCGCAACCGGCGGTTCTCCGTCGCCTCGGCCAACCTCGACGAGTTCCGGATGGTGCGGGCGCGCTACGACTGCGACATCAACGACGTGGTGCTCGCCGTCGTCGCCGGCGCGCTGCGCAACTGGCTGCTCTCGCGTGGGGAACCCGTCACCGCGACGACGACGGTGCGGGCGATGGCCCCGATGTCGGTCTACCCCGACACCGAAGGCGACTCGTCCAGTCCCGGTCAGGCCGTCGGTGAGGTGGCGCCCTTCCTGATCGACCTGCCCGTCGGGGAAGGCAACGCCGTCGTGCGGCTCTCCCAGATCGCCCACGCCACCGAATCGCACCCCACCGCGGGAGCGCTGGTCGACGCCCGCAGCATCATCACGCTGTCGGGCTTCGCGCCGCCGACGCTGCACGCGATGGGCATCCGGGTGGCGACCAGCTTCTCGGCGCGTCAGTTCAACCTGCTGATCACCAACGCGCCCGGCGCGCAGAAGCAGATGTACATCGCCGGGGCCAAGCTCATCGAGACATATGCGGTGCCGCCGCTGCTGCACAACCAGGCGCTCGCGATCGGCGTCACGTCCTACAACGGCACGCTGTACTTCGGCATCAACGCCGATCGCGACGCCATGAGCGACGTCGACATGCTGCCCGATCTGATGCGCGAGGCGCTCGACGAACTGGTGGAGGCCGCGAAGTAGCCCTCCGGTGGCCGGGGGCTGAAGTTGACGACTGCCCCGAGTCAGAGTCGAATGTTGCAGATGTCGACCTCTGAAGACGAACTGACGACAGGCGTGGCGGGCGGCAGCGGTTCCACCGGCACCGAATCCACCGGTACGGAATCCACCGGCGCCGGTCCCATCCCCGTCGCTCATCCGGTGCTCGACGTGCACGTCGAGGACTCGCACCTCACCCACTCCCGGGGCCTCGACTGGGTGGTGTTCGGCGTCACCGCCGTCATCGCGCTGGCGTTCCTGGCCTGGGGCTTCATCAGCGTCGATACGCTGGCCAGCGCCTCCCAGACCGCGCTGACCTGGGTGATGGACAAGACCGGATGGCTGTTCGTGCTCACCAGCACGGGCTTCGTCGTCTTCGTGCTCTACCTCGCGCTCGGGCGCTACGGCACGATCCCGCTGGGCCGCGACGACGAGCCGCCGGAGTTCAACGGCATCTCCTGGGTCGCGATGATGTTCAGCGCCGGCATGGGCATCGGCCTGATGTTCTTCGGCGTCGCAGAACCTCTCACGCACTTCGTCACACCGCCTCCCGGCACCGGTGCCGAAGGCAATCCCGAAGCCGTGCAGCACGCGATGGCGACCACGCTGTTCCACTGGACGCTCCACCCGTGGGCGATCTACGCCGTCGTCGGGCTGGCCATCGCCTACGGCGTCTACCGCAAGGGCCGCCTGCAGCTGATCAGTTCGGCGTTCGAGCCACTGCTCGGGAGCCGGGCGAACGGCTCGTGGGGCAGGGTCATCGACATGCTGGCGATCTTCGCCACGCTGTTCGGCTCGGCCGCGTCACTTGGCCTGGGCGCGTTGCAGATTCGCAGTGGCCTGCAGATCGTCGCCGGGATCGGTGAGACCGGCAACGCGATCCTCGTCGTCATCATCACCGTGCTCACGGTGTGCTTCGTGCTGTCGGCGGTATCAGGGGTGTCCCGGGGCATCCAGTGGCTGTCGAACATCAACATGGTGCTGGCCGTGCTGCTGGCGGCCTTCGTCTTCGTCGTCGGCCCAACGGTTTTCATCCTGAACCTGCTGCCGACCTCGCTGGGGAGCTACTTCGCCGACCTGAACATGATGTCGGCGCGCACCGGTGCCGAGGGCAGCGCGGTGAACACCTGGCTGCAGTCGTGGACGATCTTCTACTGGGCCTGGTGGGTCTCGTGGACGCCGTTCGTCGGCATGTTCATCGCGCGAATCTCCCGCGGCCGCACCATCCGTCAGTTCGTGGCGGGTGTGCTGGTGGTGCCGAGCGTGGTGTCTCTGGTCTGGTTCGCGATCTTCGGTGGCGCGGCAATCAACGTGCAGCAGAACGGAACCGACCTCGCCGGCGAGGGCGGCGTGGAAGAGCAGCTGTTCACGCTGCTCGACCAGTATCCGATCGCGATCATCGCGAGCATCATCGTGATGATCCTGGTCGCGATCTTCTTCGTCTCGGGCGCCGACGCCGCGTCCATCGTGATGGGTTCGCTGTCGGAGAAGGGCACCATCCATCCCAGCCGGGGCACCGTCATCTTCTGGGGCGTGGCCACCGGCGCGGTGGCTGCGGTGATGCTCCTGGTCGGCGGCGAGGATGCCCTCAACGGCTTGCAGACGATCACGATCATCGCGGCGCTGCCGTTCCTGCTGGTGATGGTCGCGATGGCGGTGGCCCTGCTGAAGGACTTGCGCCGGGACCCGAAGATCCTCCGGCGGGCGTATGCCGCCGAGGTGGTCGACAGCGCGGTGGTCGCCGGCGTCACCCAGCACGGCGACGACTTCATCATCCCCGTCGAGAAGGACCCGAACTGCACCTCTGACGGAGACGCACCCAAGGGCTCGCCGAGCACCTGAGCCGGGCGCGCCCACTACGCTCAGGCGAGTGCGCGTCTTCGTCCCCGCGACCCTGGCCATGCTGCAGCGGCTGGTCGCCGATGGAACTCTTCGTCCCGTCAACGGCACCGCGTTCGCGGTGACGCCCACGTTGCGGGAGGCCTACGCCGAGGGGGACGAGGAGGAGCTGGCCGACGTCGCGCTGCGTGACGCCGCGCTGGCGTCGCTGCGACTGCTCGGCGACGAGGGGGAGACCGGGCTGCCGAGCCTGCGCGCGGTACTCGAAGTCGACGCCGACGACGTCACTCTGCGGCCCGACCTCGACGATGCCGTGGTGCGGGTGGCTGGTGAGATCGTCCTGGGGAAGGTTATCGCGGCGTACGTCGACAACGCGGCGGCGGAGGCGGCAGTGTCGGCGGCCGTCGCCGCTGTCGACGAGGCGGATCTGGGAGACGAGGACGCCGAGCTGACGGTCGGAGATGCACAGGACCACGATTTGGCCTGGTATGCGACGCAGGAGCTGCCTTTCCTGCTGGAGCTGCTGTGATGCACTGGCTACGGATGCGTAAGTTACGGTACCGTAGGTTGAGCAACAGCGATTCGGCAGGAGCTCCCATGGCCAAGACAACGATCAAATCGACTGCCAAGGTCGCCGACACCGTGCGGCCGACCATCGCCGGGGCGAAAGAGCGGCCCGGTCTGCACTTCTTGCGGACGGTCGCCGAACGCATCACCACGCCGCTGTTGCCCGACGACTACCTGAAACTGGCCAACCCGCTGTGGTCGGCACGGGAACTGCGCGGCCGCGTGCTGGAGGTGCGGCGCGAGACCGTCGACTCAGCGACCATCGTCATCAAGCCCGGGTGGGGGTTCTCGTTCGACTACCAGGCCGGCCAGTACATCGGCATCGGCCTGCTGGTCGACGGTCGCTGGCGGTGGCGGTCCTACTCGCTGACCAGCAGCCCCGTCACCAGCAGGGGTTCGCGCACCATCACGATCACCGTCAAGGCGATGCCCGAGGGGTTCCTGTCCAGCCACCTCGTCGGCGGCGTCGAGCCCGGCACCATCGTGAGATTGGCTGCGCCGCAAGGCAACTTCGTCATGCCTGATCCCGCTCCGGCGTCAGTGCTGTTCCTGACTGCCGGCTCGGGCATCACCCCGGTGATCTCGATGCTGCGCACGCTGAGCCGGCGCGGCCAACTCGGTAACGTGGTGCACGTGCACTCCGCACCGACCGAGGCCGACGTGATGTTCGCCGAGGAATTGTCCGCGATGGCCTACCGCCACTCCGACTACAGGCTGGTGCTGCGGACCACCCGCAGCCAAGGCCGGCTGGATCTCGCCCGCCTCGACGACGTCGTTCCCGACTGGCGGGAGCGCCAGACGTGGGCGTGCGGGCCCGAGGCGATGCTGGAAGCGGCCGAGCGCACCTGGGCCGCCGCCGGGATCGACGATCGGCTGCACCTCGAGCGGTTCGCCGTCACCCGCGGCGGCCACGGCAGCGGCGGCACGGTCACGTTCGCCCGTGCCGACAAAGAGGTCGTCGTCGACGGCGCGACCTCACTGATGGATGCCGGCGAGGCGGCGGGCATCCAGATGCCGTTCGGGTGCCGGATGGGCATCTGCCAGTCATGTGTCGTCGGACTGCTCGACGGGCATGTCAAAGATCTGAGGACGGGCGTCGAGCACGAACCCGGCAGCCGAGTGCAGACCTGCGTCTCGGCCGCATCCGGAGACTGCACACTGGACGTGTGACCTTTACCCGCTAGTAACCTACGGATTCGTAGGTTACGCTAGCGTAGGTATGCGAGAGGAGGGGTGGAACCCATGGCAATCACCGACGTACCGGAGTTCGCTCATCTATCTGAAGCGGACGTCGAAGGCCTGGCGCGTGAACTCGACGCGATAAGGCAGGACATCGAAGACTCCCGCGGGGCGCGCGACGCGCGCTACATCCGCCGCACCATCGCCGTCCAGCGTGCGCTCGAGGTCGCAGGTCGGCTGATGCTGGCCGGCAGTTCCAAGCGGGCCTACTGGTGGGCTGGCGCGTCGACGCTGGGCGTGGCCAAGATCATCGAGAACATGGAGATCGGTCACAACGTCATGCACGGCCAGTGGGATTGGATGAACGATCCCGAGATCCACTCGTCGTCCTGGGAGTGGGACATGAGCGGTGCCTCCAAGCACTGGCGCTTCACTCACAACTTCATGCACCACAAGTACACGAACATCCTCGGGATGGACGACGACGTGGGCTACGGCGTCATCCGGGTCACCCGTGACCAGCGCTGGACGCCGATGAACCTCGGCAACCTGTTCTTCAACACGCTGCTCTGTGTGGCTTTCGAGTGGGGCGTGGGACTGCAACATCTCGAGCTCGGCAAGATCTTCACGGGCCGTGACGACCGCAAGGCGACGATGGGCCGGATCAAGGAGTTCGGCGTGAAGGCCGGCCACCAGGTCGCCAAGGATTACGTGGCCTACCCGGCGCTGACATCACTGTCTCCGGCGGCATCCTTCACGTCCACGCTGAAGGCCAACGCCATGGCCAACGTCATCCGCAACGTGTGGGCCAACGCCGTGATCTTCTGCGGCCACTTCCCCGACGGCGCAGAGAAATTCACCAAGACCGACATGATCGGCGAGACGCGCGGCGAGTGGTACCTGCGTCAGATGCTCGGCAGCGCGAACTTCAAGAACGGCCCCCTGCTGCGGTTCATGAGCGGCAACCTGTGCCACCAGATCGAGCATCACCTGTTCCCGGATCTCCCGAGCAACCGCTACTACGAGATCTCGGTGCGGGTGCGTGAGATCTGCGACAAGTACGACCTGCCGTACACGACGGGTTCGTTCCTGGTGCAGTACGGCAAGTCGTGGCGCACCATCGCGAAACTGTCTCTGCCGGACCGGTTCCTGAGCGACACCGCCGACGATGCACCCGAGACCCGCAGCGAGCGGATGTTCGTGGAGTTGGACCCCTCCGAGCGGCGTGGTCTGAAGTCCGCGATCGCAGCGGTGCGTGCGCGCCGGCGTGCCCGCAAGGCCGCCGTGCTCGAGAACCGGGAAATGGCCGCCTGATTTCCTGCTGATTTCTCTGCTGAACAGACACAAACTCGGGCCACGCCACGGCGTGTCGCCCGAGTTCGTGTCTGTTCGCGGGGTTGGGGACCCGGGATTTACGGGACGTAGTCGAACGTGTCCGGGTTCGGGCCGGTGCGGCCGTCCTCACCCTTGTCCAGCGCCGAGATCGCGTCCACGTCCTCACTGCCGAGCTCGAAGTCGAACAGTGCGAAGTTGTCCTTGATGCGCTGCTCGGTCACCGACTTGGGGAACACGATGTCGCCACGCTGGATGTGCCAACGCAGCACCACCTGAGCCGGAGTCTTGCCGGCCTGGTCGGCGATGCGGGTGATCACCGGATCGTCGAGCACCTTGCCCTGCGCGATCGGCGACCAGGCCTCGGTCGCGATGCCGTGCTGCGCACCGTAGGAGCGCACTTCCTCGTTGGTGAAGTACGGATGCACCTCGATCTGGTTGACGGCCGGGACGGTGCCCGTCTCCGCGGCCAGCCGCTCGAGATGGTCGACCTGGAAATTGGAGACGCCGACGCTGCGGGCGCGGCCGTCTTTGGCGAACTCCTCCAACGTCTTCCACGTCGAGACGTAGTCGCCGTCGTAGAGCGTGGGCAGCGGCCAGTGGATCAGGAACAGGTCGACGTAGTCGAAGCCGAGTTCCGAGAGCGTCTTGTCGAAGGCCCGGCGTGCGTCGTCGGGCTTGTGGAAGCCGTTGTTCAGCTTGCTGGTGACGAACACCTCGCCCCGGTCGATGCCGGAATTGCGGATGCCTTCGCCGACACCCTTCTCGTTCTGGTACATCTCCGCGGTGTCGATGTGGCGGTAACCGATGTCCAGAGCCGTCTTCACCGCGTCCGCGGTCTCGTCGGGCTTGATCTGGTAGACGCCGAATCCCAGTTGAGGGATCGTCGCGCCGTTGTTGAGCGTGATGGTGGGTACGTGTGTCACAGTCCATTCCTCCTTCGCGGGGCAGCGTGCCCGGTCGACGTGGGCGGCAAACACGGTCGCGAGATCGTCGGCAGGCGGTCAGATTCTGCCCCCGATCGGGCGCGAGCGCGCGCTCGCCAGAGGACGTTCACCCCAGCACGGCGAGGAGGCGGCGGGCTGCCGCCACCCGGTCGGCCGCCGGGCCCGACAGCTCGTCCAGCGCGCACTCGGGATCGGCCGGAGGCCCCAGGTGCCCGCAGCCGCGGGGGCAGTCCTCGATGGCATCGGCCAGATCCGAGAACGCCATCACCACGTCGTCGGGTGCGATGTGGGCCAGCCCGAACGACCGGATCCCCGGCGTGTCGATCACCCATCCGCCTGCGGCCAGCGGCAACGCCACGGACTGCGTGGACGTGTGCCTGCCGCGACCGATGTCGGTGACCGCTCCGGTGGCCCGATCCGCCTCGGGCACAAGGCGATTCACCAGCGTCGACTTGCCCACCCCGGAATGGCCCAGCAGCACCGTGACCTTGTCGGCCAACAACGTCTGCACCGCCTCCAGCGGGTCGGTCCGGCCTGCCGTCGCGATCGTCAGGTCCAGCCCGGCGAACTGCGCGGCGAACGGTTCCGGTGGGGCGAGGTCCGACTTGGTCAGGCACAGGATCGGGGTCAGGCCCCCGACGAACGCCGCGATCAGCGCGCGCTCGACGAGCCCTGTGCGCGGCGGCGGATCCGCGAGCGCCACCACGATCAACAACTGGTCGGCGTTGGCGACCACCACCCGCTCCGTCGGGTCCGTGTCGTCGGCCGTGCGGCGCAGCACCGTCCGGCGCTCCGCCCGCCGCACGATGCGCGCCAGCGTGTCCGTGCGCCCCGACAGGTCGCCGACGATGTCGACGTCATCGCCGACGACGATCGACGTGCGGCCGAGCTCGCGCGCCCGCATCGCGGTCACGCGCCGCTCGGGGTCACCGTCGAGCACACAGCCCCACCGGCCCCGGTCGACGGTGACGACCATGCCCGACCGGGCGTCGGCGTGTTCTGGACGGGTCTTGGTCCGCGGCCGCGAGCCGCGCCCGGGCCGCACCCGGACGTCGGACTCGTCGTACTCGCGTCGACTCAAAGGCCGGCCGTGGAGTCGGTCTGCCCGGCCAGCATGTCGGCCCACAGTTGCGGAAAGTCCGGCAGCGTCTTGGCGGTGGTGCCGATGTTCTCGACCTCGATGCCGGGCACCCGCAGGCCGACGATCGCGCCTGCGGTCGCCATCCGGTGGTCGGCGTAGGAGTGCCAGACACCGCCGTGCATCACCTGTGCGGTGATCGTCAGCCCGTCCTCGGTCTCCTCGCACTGCCCGCCGATGCGGTTGATCTCGGTGCTCAGTGCCGCGAGCCGGTCCGTCTCGTGGCCGCGCAGATGCGCGATACCGCGCAGACGGCTCACCGATCCGGGGGTGGCCAGTGCTGCCATCGCCGCCACCGAGGGCGCCAGCTCACCGACGGCTCGCAGGTCGACGTCGACGCCGTCGTAGGTGGCGGTGCCCTGCACCTCCAGGTAGGAGTCGCCGCGGCGGACCACCGCGCCGAACCCCTTCAGCAGCGACAGGATCGTCTGAGCCGGTTGGACGCTGACGTCGGGCCAGCCGGTGACCCGGACGCTGCCGCCGCTGACGATCGCGGCCGCCAGGAACGGCACGGAGTTGGACAGGTCCGGCTCGATCGCCCAGTCGCGGGCCGCGATGGGTCCCGGCGACACCTGCCAGCGATTCGGGGTCGTGTCGTTCACGGTGACGCCGGCCTCGCGCAGCATCGCGACGGTCATCGCGATGTGCGGAGCGGACGGCACTTCCGCGCCGGTGTGCACGATCTCCAGACCCTCGTCGAACGCGGCACCCGAGAGCAGAAGCCCGGAGACGAACTGCGACGAGGCCGACGCGTCGATCTCGACGGTGCCCCCGCGCACTGATCCGTTGCCACTCACCTCGAACGGCAGGCCGTCACCGTCGACGCCGACGCCGAGCCCGCGCAACCCGTCGAGCAGCGGTGCGATCGGCCGGGCGCGCGCCTGCTCGTCACCGTCGAACGTCACTGATTCCGAGCTCAGTGCCGCGACGGGCGGCAGGAACCGCAGCACCGTTCCCGCCAACCCGCAGTCGATACGGGTGCCGGGCCGCGGGGTCAGCCCGCCGCTGATCGTCAACGCGGTGTCGTCGCTGGCCGACGTGTCGACCTGCAGGCCGAGGGCTTGCAGCGCGGCGATCATCAGGTCGGTGTCGCGGCTGCGCAGAGTCCCCGAGACACCCGAGGTGCCGCCGCCGGCCGCGGCGAGTGCAGCGAGTACCAGCGCACGGTTGGTCTGCGACTTCGAGCCGGGCACCGTCACGGTGGCATGGACAGGGGTCGACGTCGACGGGGCCGGCCAGGTGCTCACGGAGTTCATTGTGGTCCATCCTGGCCTGTCGCTGGTTTCTGCCACCATGGGGTCATGTGCGGGCGATTCGCGGTGACCACCGATCCGGCGCTGCTGGCCGAGAAGATCAAGGCGATCGACGAGGCCACCTCCCAGTTGAAGGACCCGCCGTCTCCGAATTACAACGTGGCGCCGACGACCAATGTCGCCGCCGTCGTGAAGCGGCACACCGATCCCGACGACGAGTCGACGCGCCGCGTGCGGCTGATGCGTTGGGGTCTGGTCCCGCCGTGGGTCAAGGCCACCGACACCGGTGCACCCGAGACCAAGGGTCCGCTGCTGATCAACGCGCGCTCTGACAAGGTCACGTCGTCCCCGGCGTTTCGCAGCTCCGCCAAGGCCAAACGCTGCCTGGTGCCGATGGCCGGCTGGTACGAATGGAAGGGCGAAAAAGGTTCCAAAACACCGTTTTTCATGTACTCGACCGACGGTGAGCCGTTGTTCATGGCAGGCCTGTGGTCGACATGGCGGCCCAAGGACGCCCCGAAAGACGCTCCTCCGCTGCTGAGCTGCACGATCATCACCACCGATGCGGCGGGCCCGCTGGCCGAGATCCACGACCGCATGCCGCTGACGATCAGCGCCGATGACTGGGACCACTGGCTCGACCCCGACGCCCCGATCGACGAGGGGCTGCTGCGTGGCCACGGCGATCTGGATCGCATCGAGATCCGGGAGGTGTCACGCCTGGTCAACAGCGTGCGCAACAACGGGCCGGAGCTGATCGAGCCCGTCGAGCCGCAGCCCGAGCAGGGCACCTTGCTGTGAGCCTGCCGCTGCCCGACCCGGCGGTCGTCGACGCACTGGCTTCCGACTTGGTGGCCGCGCAGTACACCACCGACGGGGTGGGGGAGCTGCTCGGCGCCGACGCCGGTGGTGCATTCAGCAGGGGGCTGTGGTGGTCGGCGCTGCGCGCCACCGAAAAGGCGTCCGCCGCCGGCCAACCGTTGGCGACGCTGGTGCGACTGTTCCTGCTCGGCGCCGCCGAGCCCCGCGAGCGCGTCGCGCAGGCGTTCCCTCGCACGGGTGTCGACGCGTTGGCCGCCGCCGGAGTCGTCGAGCCTGCCGGGGCGGACGCCGTCGTGGCCGTCCTCGACATCCGGCCCCACGGCGACGGGGCGCGCGACTTCCTCGTCGTATCGGACCAGGACGCGGCGCTGCGCCCCGGCCCCGTGCGTCACGACCACGTTCTCGGCATCGGGGGTGCGTCGATCTCGTTGGCGCACGCGGTGATTCGGTCGCGCGCCGGCCGGGCCCTGGACGTCGGCACCGGCTGCGGCATCCAGGCGTTGCACCTGGCAGGGCATTGCGACGAGGTCGTCGCCACCGACACCAACGACCGTGCGTTGGCGTTGGCGGCAGCGACGGCCCGGCTCAACGACATGTCGTGGGATCTGCGGTCCGGCAGTCTGTTCGAACCCGTTGCAGGGGAGCGGTTCGACCTGATCGTGTCCAACCCGCCGTTCGTCGTCGGCGTCGGGGACCTCGATTACATCTACCGTGACTCCGGCATGGCTGGAGATGCCCTGTGCGAGGCCATGATTCGCGAGGTCGGTGAGCATCTGGAACCGGGTGGCACCGCGCAGATCATGGCGAACTGGATCGTGCGAGACGGGCAGGACTGGCGCGATCGGGTGCGGGGTTGGCTCGACGGCAGCGGGCTGCACGCGTGGGTGGTGCAACGGGAATTCGCCGATCCGATCAGCTACGTCTCGCTGTGGACCTCCGACGCGGGGGAACTGCCCGAGGAGGCGGCAAGGCGTGGCGGGCGGTGGCTGGACTGGTTCGACGCCGAGGGGATCGCCGGGGTCGGCATGGGCATGGTCGTGGTGCGCGCGCGACGCCGCGGCGAGGAACGGACGCCCGAGCAGATCTTCGAGGAGATCACCGGCGCCGACGAGCAGCTGACCGGTCCCGAGGTGGAGGCGTTCTTCGCCCGGCGCGAGTACCTGCACGGCACCAGCGACGACCAGCTGCTCGCCAGCCGCCTGAGCACCGCGCCGGTGTTCCTCGAGGAGCAGTCACTGCCGGGTCCTGACGGCTGGCAGACGGTCGGCGCCGCCGTTCGTCGCCCCGGCGGACCCGGTGCGGTCATCGGCGTCGACGAGGTGTCGCGGGCGTTGTTGGCCGGGTGCCGGGGCGAGGTACCACTCGGCATGCTGATCGACCTGCTCGCCGCCCATCACGGCGTCGATGCCGGCGCGCTGGCCGGTGCCGCGATGCCTGTCGTGCGGGAAGCCATCGGCCGCGGCATCCTCTACGAGGCGCGGTAGATGGCGGTGACCACGACGTAGGGGGACGTCACCGTGACAGCGCCCGAGGGATCGGTGTGCTGCTGGAGAGTCGCGGTGAACGCGTCGGCGAGATCCTGGCGCGCGGTGCCGGCGCGCTCGAACGTCGCGACGTGCATGGGTGAGCCGGTCTGCAGCCACTGCAGGGCGCGGGCGACGGACTCGAACTCCCAGCGATGTTCGCCGTGGTGGAAATCGAGGTCGTCGAAGTGCGCCAGCCGCTGCGCGGCGATCTGCTCGTCACCCCACTGATCGGGGGTGTAGGGCGCAGCCGGGGGCGGACCGAGCACCTCGACGATCGGGTCGAACAGCGGGTTGCCCCCGCGCCGCACCCACGCCGAGAAAGCCAGCACGCCACCGGGCGTGAGCAGCCGTTCGACTTCGGCGGTCTGCCGGTCCGGGTCGACGAAGATGATGCCCATGTTCGACACCGCGGCGTCGAACGACGACGGCGCCAGCCCGGTGTCGGCGGCATCGCCGACGGCCCACGTGATGTGGGGCGCACGCTGCGCGGCCAGGTCGATCAGCTCCGGGGTCAGGTCCACGCCGGTGACCTGCGCTCCCTGGGCGGCCGCGGCACGAGCAGCACTGCCGGTACCGCAGGCGAGGTCGACCACCGTGGCATGTTGCAGCGGGCGCCTCCGTGCGGCGGCGTCGACAACGCGAGAAGCGATGTGCGCAATACGGTCACCGACGGTGTCGTAACTTCCGCCGGCCCAGATCGACGAGGTCATACCGATCAGCGTGCCACGATGGGGCCCATGAGTGGGTTCGCCGTCGATGCGCCTGCGCTGTCGCGACCGGTGACCTTCGACCAGTTCTGGGCCGACCTGACGTTCGTGCACTGGCCCGTCGACCCGCACACCGTCGCGCCGTTCTTCCCGCCCGGCGCCCGGCCAGACGTCATCGACGGCGTGACCTATGTGGGCCTGGTCCCATTCAGCATGCGGAATCTGCGGCTGGGCAGCGTGGTGCGGCTGCCGTACTTCGGGACGTTCGCCGAGACCAACGTCCGGCTCTACTCCGTCGACGACGCCGGTCGGCACGGGGTGCTGTTCCGCTCCCTGGAGACCGAGCGACTCGCAGCGGTCGCGGCCAGCCGTGCAGCGCTCGGCATCCCCTACACGTGGGCGAAGATGCGGGTGACCCGCGACGACGAGAGCATCCGCTACCGCAGTGTCAGGCGCTGGCCGCAGCGGGGACTGCGCACCGAGGTGGCGGTGCGCGTCGGGGCGCCGATCGAGCCGACACCGCTGGAGGTGTGGCTGACCGCGCGGTGGGGCGCACACACCCGCAAGGCGGGCCGCACGTGGTGGCTGCCCAACGAGCACGCGACGTGGCCGCTGCACAGCGCCGAGATCGAGGTCCTGTCCGACGACTTGGTGGCGGCCGCGGGCGTGGTCAGCGCTGGGCCGCAGCTGAGGCCGCTCTACTCGCCGGGTGTACACGCGCGATTCGGCCGCCCCACGCGCGTCGCCGAACCTCAGGGCTGGGTGTAGCCGGGCGGGTTCGCCGCGTCGACCCAGAAGTCCACGCCCAGATCGGAACCGGGCACGCAGTCGTACACCGACAGATCCGTGACACCCGATTCCAGCAGCACGTCCTCACACAGCAGCGTGTTGCCGGTGTAGCTCGACGGCTTGGTCAGCACCGCGTAGGCCGCGTCGGAGTACACCTCGGGCTTGCGTGAGCGCTTCATGGATTCCTCGCCGCCGAGGAGGTTCTGCACCGCGGCGGTGGCCACCATCGTGCGCGGCCACAACGTGTTCGACGCGATGCCCGCCTCCCGCATCTCTTCGGCAATACCCAACGCGCACAACGTCATTCCAAACTTCGCCATCATGTACGGCGTCGGCTTGAGCCACGTGGACTCCAGCAGCACCGGCGGGGACAGCGTCAAGATGTGCGGGTTCTCCCGGCCCTTCATGTGCGGGATGCACGCCTGGGACACCGCGTAGGTGCCGCGCACCTGGATGCCGTTCATCAGATCGAACCGCTTGAGCGGAACTTCCTCGATCGAGCCGAGATTGATCGCCGAGGCGTTGTTGACGCAGATGTCGATCCCGCCGAACTGCTCGACCGCGGCTGCCACGGCCGCCGCCACCGAGTCCCCGTCGCGGACGTCGCCGACGATCGGCAACGCCTGGCCGCCGACCTCTTCGATCTCCTTGGCCGCGGTGTAGATGGTCCCAGGCAGCTTCGGATGCGGTTCCGCGGTCTTGGCGACCAGCGCGATGTTGGCGCCGTCGGAGGCGACACGTTTGGCGATCGCCAGCCCGATACCGCGGCTCGCTCCAGAGATGAACATCGTTTTTCCCGCAAGTGACATGGGCTTCACCCTAGAGCGCGGTGATCTCGGCGGTGACCGCGTTGGTCAGTCGGACCAGATCCTGCGGGGCGAGCGCGACGTCGAGGCCCCTCTTGCCCGCGCTGCACAGCACCCGGTCCCAGCCCAGCGCCGAGGAGTCCACCACCGTGGGCAGCGGCTTGCGCTGCCCCAGCGGGGAGATCCCGCCGAGCACGTACCCGGTGGAACGTTGCGCCGCGGCCGGATCCGCCATCGTCGCCTTCGCCGCTCCCAGCGCCGCCGCGGCGGCCTTCAGCGACAGCTTCGACGGCACCGGCAGGACCGCGACGCCCAACCCTTTCGGCAGCGCCACGACCAGCGTCTTGAAGATCTGCCCGGCGACCAGGCCGTCACCCGCAAGCGCTTCGACGGCCTCGTCACCGAAAGCCTCGCTGCGGGGATCGTGGTGGTAGGCCAGCACGGTGTGCGGCACACCGGCCGCCACCAGGGCTGCGATCGCCGGGGTCGCTGCGCGGGCCACCGGGACAGGGTACGACGAGGCTCGCGGGAACAGCTGTGCCGTTGCCGCTGTTGTCTCGATCAGCTGAGCAGGTGGCAGCTACAGAGAAAGTCGTCAGTCATGACCTCTAGGATCGACAGAAGGGGATAGATGGTGCCAACGTTGGCCGTAGAGGCCCCGTTGCGTCTGGTGCGTCTGCCGGATCGCCTCGATGGTGCCGCAACAGAAGGGACGGTGTTCCTGAGAATGACTGACACCGATGGGTCGGCTGCCGAAGCCACCCTCGATCCAAAAGCAAGCCTCGATCCAGAGACCACACCGGCCGCCGAGGAATCGGACGCCGAGCTGACCGCTCGTTTCGAGCGGGATGCCATTCCGCTGCTCGATCAGCTCTACGGCGGTGCGCTGCGCATGACGCGCAACCCCGCCGACGCGGAGGATCTGCTGCAGGAAACGATGGTCAAGGCGTACGCCGGGTTCCGCTCCTTCCGGGCGGGCACCAACCTCAAGGCGTGGCTCTACCGGATCCTGACCAACACCTACATCAACAGCTACCGCAAGAAGCAGCGCCAGCCGGCGGAGTATCCGACCGAGGAGATCACCGACTGGCAGCTCGCGGCCAATGCCGAACACACGTCGACGGGGCTGCGGTCCGCCGAGGTGGAGGCGTTGGAGATGCTGCCCGACAGTGAGATCAAGGAAGCCCTGCAGGCGCTGCCCGAAGATTTTCGGATGGCCGTCTACTACGCCGACGTAGAGGGCTTCCCCTACAAGGAGATCGCCGAGATCATGGATACGCCGATAGGGACGGTGATGTCGCGGCTGCATCGCGGCAGGCGCCAATTGCGCGAGTTGCTGGCCGATGTGGCCCGCGAACGCGGCTTCATCCGGGGCCAGCAGGCCGAGGCGACCCAGGAGGTCACGTCATGAGCAGCACGCAGGGCGGGTCCGACGAGGAACGCTGGACCCCGCCGATCGGTCCGATCGACCCCGAGCATCCCGAATGCGCCGCAGTCATCGCCGAGGTGTGGACGCTGCTCGACGGCGAGTGCACCGTCGAGACCCGCGACCGGCTGCGCCACCATCTGGCAGAGTGCCCCACCTGCCTGCGCCACTACGGCGTCGAAGAACGCGTCAAGAACCTGATCGCCACCAAGTGCAGCGGTGAGCGCGCTCCGGAGAGCCTGCGGGAGCGGCTGCGCATCCAGATCAGCCAGACAACGATCATCCGCGGGGGCTGACCCCACAACCCGCGCCAACGACGACGAACCGCCCGGCTTCTGTGAAGAAGTCCGGGCGGTTCGTCGTTGATCAGGGGCGTCAGCGCACTGACTTCGACCCGCAGTTGGGTCGCTTGCCGTGGTTGGCCTTGCTGTGCTTCCGATCGCGCTTCTTGCGGCCCCGCTTGGCCATCGTCCACCTCCGAATTGCTCGACTGATTGCAGCCATTGTCGCACGGGCCAGTTGGTGCTCTGTCCACAGCAGGGTGTGGTTCGATAGACCGGACAAAGACGCCGGTGGATGAGTGGGGTTGAAGATGGCCGAGGACGTTCGCGCGGAAATCGTGGCCAGTGTGCTCGAGGTCGTGGTCAGCGAGGGCGATCAGATCGGCGAAGGCGACACACTCGTGCTGCTCGAGTCGATGAAGATGGAGATCCCGGTGCTCGCCGAGGTCGCCGGCACCGTCAGCAAGGTCAGCGTCTCGGTCGGTGACGTGATCCAGGCCGGCGATCTCATCGCCGTCATCAGCTAGCCCGCTGCAGGTCCATGTCCACCCTCGGTGACCTGCTCGCCGAGCACACTGTCCTGCCCGGCAACGCCGTCGATCACCTGCACGCCGTCGTCGGCGAATGGCAGTTGTTGGCCGATCTGTCGTTCGCCGACTTCCTGATGTGGGTGCGCCGCGACGACGACCGCGTTGTATGCGTCGCGCAGGTTCGCCCCAACACGGCGCCGACCGTGCTGCTCGCCGACGCCGTCGGTACGGTCGCCAAGACCGCGACGGTACCGATCATCGCGACGGCCTTCGATTCCGGCGCCATCGGGCGGGCCACGGTCGACGGCACCGACGGTGGGCCCGGCCTGAACGTCGAAGCCGTCCCGGTCCGCCACGGTTCCCACGTCGTCGCCGTCCTGACCCATCAGACGTCGCTGGCGCCCCGGCAGGCGAGCCCGCTCGAGGTCGCCTACGTCGACTGTGCCGCCGATCTGCTGCTGATGCTCTCGGAGGGCACCTTCCCCAACGTGGGAGACCTGGCGATGTCACGGTCGAGTCCGCGTGTCGGCGACGGCTTCATCCGTCTCGACAAGGCCGGAGCCGTCGTCTACGCCAGTCCGAACGCGATCTCGGCCTACCACCGCATGGGGCTGACGGCCGAACTCGAGGGGCACAACCTCGTCAGCGTCACCCGACCCCTCATCTCCGATCCGTTCGAGGCGCAGGAGCTGGCGAACCACGTGCGGGACTCGCTGGCGGGCGGGTCCAGCATGCGGATGGAGGTCGACGCCGGCGGGGCCGCCGTCCTGCTACGCACGCTCCCGCTGCTGGCCCACGGCGCCGCCGTGGGGGCGGCGGTGCTGATCCGCGACGTCACCGAGGTGAAACGGCGTGACCGGGCGCTGCTGTCGAAGGACGCCACGATCCGGGAGATCCATCACCGGGTGAAGAACAACCTGCAGACCGTGGCCGCGCTGCTGCGGTTGCAGGCGCGCCGCACCACCAATCCGGAAGGTCGAGAGGCGCTCATCGAATCGGTGCGCCGCGTGTCGTCCATTGCCCTGGTGCACGACGCGCTGTCGATG
This sequence comes from Mycobacterium sp. IDUB_1, assembly GCF_055419625.1. NCBI lineage: Bacteria > Bacillati > Actinomycetota > Actinomycetes > Mycobacteriales > Mycobacteriaceae > Mycobacterium > Mycobacterium sp. IDUB_1. The sequence goes on from NZ_JBVAYA010000001.1 coordinate 2,307,191, forward strand.
TCGGTCGACGAAGAGGTGAACCTCGACCAGGTCATCGACCGGATCCTGCCGATCATGAACGACGTCGCCACCGTGGATTCGCCGATCCGCATCAATCGGCAGGGCGACCTGGGTGTCCTCGACGCCGACCGGGCGACTGCGCTGATCATGGTGATCACCGAGCTGGTGCAGAACGCCATCGAGCACGCGTTCGACAGCACCACGGCGACCGGGTGCGTGACGATTCGTTCGGAGCGGTCGGCGCGCTGGCTCGACGTGGTCGTGCACGACGACGGCCGCGGATTGCCCGCGGGCTTCAGCCTGGAGAAGTCCGACCGCCTGGGGTTGCAGATCGTGCGGACCCTGGTGTCGGCCGAACTCGACGGATCGCTGGGGATGCACGACGTCCCGGGCGGTGGAACCGATGTGGTGCTGCGGGTGCCGATAGGCCGCCGAGCCCGCACGACTCAATTCTGAGAATTGTGGCGGGCGCTGCCATTCTGTGCGTTCGCATTACGGATAGCTGGCGTGTAATTCAGTTCACACAGCGACGGCCCCGACTTTCGTCGGGGCCGTCGGCAGAAGTTCGCGTCGGAAGATCAGACGCCGGAGCGAGCCTTCGTGCGAGCGTTGCGGCGCTTGAGGGCGCGGCGCTCGTCTTCGCTCATGCCACCCCAGACGCCGGCGTCCTGACCGGAGTCCAAAGCCCAGCTCAGGCACTCCGCGGTGACGGGGCACCGGTTGCACACGAGCTTTGCGTCAGCAATCTGGGCGAGGGCCGGGCCGCTGTTTCCCACCGGGAAAAACAGTTCCGGATCCTCGTCGCGACAGACCGCCTTGTGGCGCCAATCCATGAGTTCTACTCCTTATCGTGTGCGCAGCGAAGCGCACGAGCTTTTTCCTTCGGCTGTTAACGCAAGCGCACCAAATGTTTCTGCGCTGTTGCATCCGATGCTTTCACAGGCTGAACAGATGTCAATAGCAGTTCGTTAACACGTGGGCTATCTCACTACAGCGGACCGTTTTCCGACCCTCAACTCCGTTGTACTACTCTTAACTCATCTGCGCCCTCGTTGAGGCCTGTGAAATCACTCCCAGATTGCTCCGGCGCAGCTCAGGACCGGTCAGGACGGATATTTTGCGGGCGGCGCCACCACCGCGAGCGCGTCCGGAACCGCAGTGAACGTCATTTTTTCGCGCGCACCGATGAAATCTCCGTCGATCTGACAGGCGACCGGCCCGTCACCGGTCACCGTCAGGCCGGCGAGGTCGTCGTCGCGCACGAGGTGCTTGGCCGTCAGCCGGGGCTTCCGGGAGAGCATCTGGCGGACCAGCCCCAGGTTGGCCCAGACATTCATGCTGGTCGTGGCGAACACACCGAGGCCCGTGTCGAAGGTGGTGTCCGGATTCGTCCACACCGGGCGGGCATTGGCGTACGTCCACGGGCTGGAGTTGGACACGAACGCGAAGTGCACGCCACTGATCGGTTCGCGGTCGGGCAGGTGCAGCGTCAGCGTGGGTTCCTCCCGCGCGCTCGCCAGCACCTCCCGGATCGCCACCCGGATGTAGCGGGCCGCGGTGACCTTGCGGCCCTTGGCGCGCTGTTCCTCGACCGCTGCCACGACGGCGCCGTCGACGCCCATGCCGGCGGTGAACACGCCCCAGCGCTCCCCGCAGTCCATCAGTCCGATGCGTCGCCACCTGCGGGTGCGCCGATACTCCGAGAGCAGGTCGACGAGTTGGTTGGTGGCCTCGAGGGGATCGGGGCTGATGCCCAGGGCGCGGGCGAACACGTTCGCCGACCCGCCGGGCACGACGCCGACAGCGGGGCCGCGGTTGGTCGGCCCCAACTCGCCGAGAATCCCGTTGACGACCTCGTTCACCGTGCCGTCGCCACCGTGCACGATCACCACGTCGACGCCGCCGCGGGCCGCTTCCGCGGCGATCTCGATCGCATGTCCGCGATGGTCGGTGTGCGCGACGGACAGCGTGGTGCGGCTCTCCAGCGCGTGGGCCAGTAAGTCGCGGCCCGCGGGCGTCGTCGACGTCGCATTCGGGTTCACGATCAGCACGGCACGCACGAGGGCTGAGCCTATCTGGGCCTATCCGGACGCCAGGTAGCCGCCGCGCAACTGGTCCGGGGCTAGTCCTCGAGGGCGCGGGCGGCGATGCGGAAAGCGGTGTTCGCGTCGGGCACCCCGCAGTAGATCGCGCACTGCAGCAGCACCTCTTTGATCTCCTCGACGGACAAACCGTTGCGCCGGGCGGCCCGCACATGCATCGCGAGTTCCTCGTGATGTCCCCGAGCGACGAGGGCGGTGAGCGTGATCATCGAGCGCGATCTGCGGTCGAGGCCGGGACGGGTCCAGATCTCACCCCACGCGTAGCGGGTGATCAGGTCCTGGAAATCGGCGGTGAAGGCAGTGGTTCCTGCCACGGCGCGGTCGACGTGCGCATCGCCGAGAACCTCACGGCGGACCGCCATACCGTCGTCGTATGTGCTCATCGTGTCTCCTCTGAATAGGCGGTGGCGCGGCGCAATGCGGCGTCGATCAGCTGATCGGCAACGCCGGTGTAGGTGGGGGCGGGCGGATGATCCACCAACGCGGCCATGGTCTGCTGCTCGGCGTCGATCCCTTCGGCGGCGGCGAGATCAGCTCGGGCCCGGTCGGCGTCGAACTGCAGTCCGGCCACCAGGTCGGCGGCTTGGTCGGCGGCGGCGACGGTGTGCCGGACCAACGTCCGCAGCGCAGCCCACTCGGCATGCCAGGCGCCGTCGGCGCGCTCGTCGACCGACGCCGCCGACGCGGCGTGCAGTGTTGCGGCCAACGGGGGTGCGGTCAGTGCTGCGCGGCGCAGCAGCACGGTCAGCACCGGGTTGCTCTTGTGCGGCATCGTCGAGGACCCGCCGCCCGTGCGCTCGACGAGCACGCCGCTGCGCGCGGCGGCCGATATGTCATTGGCGATGTGCCCCCACGCATCGCAGAGGGTGACCATCGCATCGCCGAGGCGGGTCAGCCGCGCTCGCGACGTGTGCCACGGAAGTGCCTGTCGGAGGCCGAGTTTCGAGGCGAGCGACGCTGACATCGCCATCGCGGCCTCGGTCGAGCCGGCCAATTCGGTCGCCGCGGCCATCGTCCCAGCCGCACCACCGGCCTGCACTGCGGGCTCCGGTACGCACCGCAGGGTGTCGACGGCGTCGAGCACTGCGCCCAGCCACACCGCGAACTTCAGGCCCGCGGTGCCCGGGAGTGCGGGCTGGGTCAACGTGCGGGTGAGCAGCGGGTCATGCCGATGAGTCCGGGCCAGCTCGGTCAGCGTTCGGAGTTGCCTGTCCACGTGTGCACGGAGCGCGGTGAGCGCGTCGCGCGTGCACAGCATCAGCGCGGTGTCGAGGACGTCCTGACTTGTCATTCCGCGGTGCAGCCATCGTGCGGTCTCGCCGTCGGCGCGTGACCGCAGCAGAGCGACGAGGCCGGTGACGGGGTTGCCGTCCTTCTCGGCGCCCACGGCGATCGCCGTCGCATCGGTGCGATCGACGAGCGCCGTCACATCGGCCGCGGCAGAGGCGGGAGCCACGCCATGCTCGACAAGCACTGCCAGCCAGGCGTTCTCGACCTCGGCGAGCGCGGTGAGAAACGCCTCATCGCTCATGACCGTGCCTGCGCGGTGATCCCCGGGGCAGAACATGTCGGTCATGGTCAGTGGCCCGGGTAGCGGAGGAACACCGTTTCGTCGGGGCCCTGCAGTGACACGTCGAATCGCAGTCCCGTTGCGTCGCGCTCGGCGATCAGCGTGCGGCGCCGATCGGCAGGCAGGGATGCCAGCAGTGGATCGCTGTCGAGCGCCGGTCCGGGCACGTATGCACGGGTGAACAAGCGGTTGAGCAGGCCCCGGCCGAACACGGTCACCATGATGAACGCGGCCCGATCCGGTGCAGCCGCACCGGGTTCGACGGTGGAGAAGGAGAAGGCGCCGGCATCGTCGGTCGCGGCGCGTCCCCAGCCCGTGAACGTCCATCCGTCGCGGCGCAGCGAGCCCGCCTCCCGCGGCACGACACCGTCGGCGCCGGCCTGCCAGATCTCGAGCAGCGCATCGGGTACGGGGTGGCCGTCGCCGTCGGTCACGGTGCCGTGAAATCGGATCGCCCCGGGCGATGACGGCGGCACGAGTTCGTTACCCCGGTCGAACGGCAGCGCGTAGCCGTAGAAGGGTCCGATGGTCTGCCCCGGTGTCGGGGCGTGCAGGGCGGTCATAGTCTGCTGGCTCTTCGCGCGAGCGCTCATCACTGCTGGTCCTCCTCGAAGACGGTGCGCTGTGCTCCGGTCAGCACGATGTCCCAGCGATACCCCGTGCACCACTCGTGCACCGCGACGTCGTGATCGTAGGTGGCGACGAGACGGTCACGGGCCTTCTGATCGGTGATCGACTGGTAGATGGGGTCCAGCGCGAACAGGGGATCGCCCGGGAAGTACATCTGGGTGATCATGCGCTGCGTGAAATCCGTTCCGAACAGCGAGAAGTGGATGTGGGCGGGGCGCCACGCGTTGTGGTGGTTCTTCCACGGGTACGGACCGGGTTTGATGGTCGTGAACGAGTAATTGCCGTGGTCGTCGGTGAGGCATCGGCCCACGCCGGTGAAGTTGGGATCCAGCGGCGCGGCGTGCTGATCGCGCTTGTGCGCATAGCGCCCGGCCGCGTTGGCCTGCCAGATCTCGACGAGCTGACGACGCACCGGGCGACCGGCGCCGTCGAGGATGCGTCCGGTGACGACGATCCGCTCACCGATCGGAGCGCCGCTGTGCGCAATGGTGAGGTCGGCGTCCGATGTGTGCACGTCGCTCTGCCCGAACGCCGGGGACCACAGTTCGATGCCCTCGGGATCTGCGTGGTGCAGGTCCTTGGTGGGGTGGCGCAACAGGCTGCTGCGGTACGGCGCATAGTCCAGCCGGGGCTGCGTCTCCTCGTGACCCGAGCGGAGGTAGTCCGACTCGATCGCCGCCATCTCGGCGCTGATCTGCGCCTGGCTCGCCGACGCGCTGTCGGGATCGGTGTCGATGATTGCTGTCATGACGCTGACGCTAGGCGGTGCCGATAGCGGGGCGGAAGACTAGACTTCCGCTGAGCGGAAGGATTCTCCTGATGGCCGGAAATGCTTCGACGGCAGGTGTCACGGTGACTCAACGTTTGCTGGCCATCGTCGGTGCGTTCGATGAGAGGCATCGCGCACTGGCGCTCACCGACCTCGCGCACCGGGCGGATCTCGCCCTTCCCACCGCGCACCGTCTGGTCGGGGAACTGGTGGGGGGTGGCGCATTGGAGCGTCGCCCGGACGGCCGTTACGTGGTCGGTCGGTTGCTGTGGCAGGCCGGCCTCCTCGCCCCCGTGACAGGACGGTTGACCCAGGTGGCGGAACCTTTCGTCAGTGACGTGTATGCCGCGACGCTGGCAACGGTCCACCTCGCGGTGCGCGACGGCGATCAGGTGCTCTACCTGTATCGGCTGGCGGGCCGGGCGTCGGTGCCGATCGTGTCCACGGTCGGCAGCAGGTTGCCGATGCACTGCACGGGGGTCGGGAAGGTGCTGCTCGCGCACGCACCCGCAGACGTTCGCGAAGGAGTCATGGCGAATTTGCGACGAGTCACTGCCAAGACGATCACCTCGCGTCACGTGCTCGACGGTCAATTGGAACGGATCCGACGGGATGGTGTCGCCATGACGGCCGAGGAGATGTCGCTCGGTGCGTGTTCGCTGGCGGTGCCGGTGATCCAAGCCTCGGACAATGCAGTAGCGGCCGCGCTCGGGGTGGTGGTACCCACCCTCAAGCGCGACCGCCAGCGGTTGATCGGTGCACTTCAGGTCGCCGCCCGGGGTATCGGGCGGCTCCTGTAACTCAATGTGCGACGAGCGTCCTCGGGGTCTCCACGGCGGAGCGGCCGAGCTCGGCCGTCGGAACATCCTTCGTCTCACGCGCGGTGAGGGCGGCGCCGGCCGAGATCAGGCAGACCACGGCGGTGAAGAGGCTGATGACGACCCAGCCGCCTTCGCGGACACCGCCGAGCGCGGTGACGATGGACGGGGCGAAGCCGGCGAGCAGGAAGCCCAGCTGCGTACCGATCGCCATGCCCGAGAACCGAACCTGGGTGGAGAACATCTCGCCGTAGAACGACGGCCAGACCGCGTTGGCCGCTGCGTAGCCGAACGAGAACGTCGCGATGGCCAGCGCGAATGTGAGCAGGTGATTGCCCTGGCTCATCGAGAGCATGTAGAAGGGCATCAGCGCCGCCGAGGCGAGAGCGCCGTAGATGAAGACCGGTTTGCGACCGATCTGGTCGGCGAGCTTGCCGAAGAGCGGCTGGGTGAACAGCGCGCCGACGTTGGCGGCCACGACGAGCCACAGGGTCAGATCTGCGTCCAGCCCGACCTTCTTGCCGTAGGCCAATGCGAGATTGGCGAACACCGTTGACACCGCGGCGATGAAAGCGCAGAGGACGACGCGCACGACGTCACGCCAGTGGTGGCGCATCAGTGGCACCAGCGGCATGCGGGCGATGGTGCCGGCGTTCTTGGCTTCGGTGAACTGCGGGGTCTCGTGCAGTTGGCGGCGGATGAAGTAGGCGACCACGACCACGGCGGCGGAGAGCCAGAACGGAACTCGCCAACCCCAGCTGTACTTGGCTTCATCGGGCAGGGCCATGAAGGGGATCATCACCAGCGAGGCGAGGATCAGACCGCCCTGGGTGCCGGTCAACGTCCACGAGGTGAAGAAGGCCCGTCGGTCGTCGGGGGAGTGTTCCAGGGTCAGCGAGCTCGCGCCTGCCTGCTCGCCGGCGGCCGAAAGGCCTTGCAGCAGGCGGCAAATCACGAGAAGCGCCGGCGCGGCCCAGCCGATGGTGGCGAAGGTGGGCAGGCAGCCGATCAGGAACGTCGACAGGCCCATCAGCACGAGGGTGAACATAAGGACCCGTTGCCGGCCGATGCGATCGCCGAAATGGCCCAGGATGACTGCGCCGACGGGGCGTGCGATGTAGGCGAAGCCGAAGGTGGCGAAGGACATCACCAGCGCCGCCTCGTCGCCGGAGGGGAAGAACACCTGCGGGAAGATCAATGCGGCGGCCGAGCCGAACAGGAAGAAGTCGTAGTACTCGACTGCGCTGCCCATGAAGCTGGCGAGCGCAGCCCGCCTGGGCGTCTTCTCGGGGAGGGCCCCGGGTTCTCGGGTGGTGGTCATCGGTGACTCCTTTGGCGAATTGTGCCGGATGGCGGGTTTTTTGAGGGCTGAACTGATCACTCGACGACCAGGGAGCGGAAGTGCTTGGACATCCGTTCCGCGTCGGGGGTGATTCCGGTGATGAGGGCGAAGGCATCGGTCGCCTGGTACACCGCCATGTGACCGCCGTCGAGCGTGCGGCACCCCGCGGCACGCGCTGCCTGCAGCAATGCGGTGTTCAGCGGGCGGTACACGATGTCGGCCACCCAGAGCCGCGGGTGCAGCAGTGCCGGCGAGAACGCCATGCCCGGGTGAGCGGCCATACCGGTCGGGGTGGCGTGCACGACCCCGTCGCTGACGGGCAGCAGGTCGGGGAGGTCGTCGAACGCCGCCGCGGCCACCCGGGCGTCGCGATGTCGGCTGCCGAGCTCAGCGGCGAGCCGCCCCGCGCGGGCGACGTCGAGATCGACGATGTGGAGGTCTCGGCAGCCGAGGCGCACCAGCGCGTCGGCGACCGCGGTGCCCGCCCCACCCGCGCCGACGAGGACCACCCTGTCGGTGGCGGCGTCAGGAAGTCCTTCGGTGAAACCATGGGCGAAGCCCGTGACATCGGTGTTGTAACCCCGCGTACGTCCGTCTGCATCGAAAACCACCGTGTTGACCGCGCCGAGTGCTGCGGCGGCGGGGTCGATGTCGTCGAGGTGCTCGACCACCAGCTGCTTGCAGGGGTGGGTGATGTTCAGCGCGTCGAATCCGAGCGCTCGCGCCCACGACAGCACCTCGCCGATGCGGGTGGGGGAGACGCCCAGTTCGTCCAGGTCGATCGTGCGGTACACGTAGTCGAGTCCCTGGGCGCGTGCCTCGGTCATATGCAGTGCGGGGGTGAGCGAGGGGCCGACGCCGGTGCCGACCAGGCCGACGAGGTGGGGACGGGGATTCATTCGGGCCTCTCGTTAATGTACTAACTGGTTAGTACGCAAAGTAGAGCACTGTGGTGCGGGTCGCGTCAAGAGTGGATTGTGATCCGTCCCATACCCCGGTCAGGGCGCGAGCAGACGCGAACTCGCGCGAAAGGACCCGCAGAGCGCGAGTTCGCGTCTGTCCCCTACTTCGTGGGCCCCACGCGGGAGAGAAGTCAGCCGACGGGCGCGGTCAGCCAGCCCACGACGACGTCGCCGATCATCCTGCGCAGGTGGGCGCGCTGGGAGATGTCGGTCAGGTCGATGTCGAAGAGGTAGCCGAAGGTGTAGCGGTTGGCCACCTGGAACACGCAATAGGCGCTGATCACCAGGTGGACGTCCAGCGCGGTGACGTCCGACCGGAAAGCGCCGGCGTCCCGCCCGTCGCGCAGGATCTCGTCGAGCAGGGAGGTAGCCGGCTGGGACAGCTCCGGGAGTTCCCGCAACTGCCGGATGAATTCGCCGCGGTGGATGTTCTCGATCGACACCAGGCGGACGAAGGCGTCGTGGGCGATGTGATGGTCGAACGTGACTTCCGCCAGACGGCGGATGGCCTCGACGGGGTTGGCATGGTCGACGGTGAGCTTCTGTTCCGCCTGCCGGATGCCGCGGTAGGCGTCTTCCAGAACTGCCAGGTAGAGCTGCTCTTTGCCGCCGAAGTAGTAGTAGATCATCCGTTTGGTGGTGCGGGTGCGTTCGGCGATCTCGTCGACGCGGGCACCGGAGTAGCCCGATTCGGCGAACACCTCGGTGGCCACGGCCAGCAGCTCCGCTCGGGTGCGCTCGGCATCCCGCTGCAGTTCGGCTTTCGGCTTGGCGGCCATGGTGGCTGAGCTTACTGTTCGCCCGCCGGGAGGATCAGCGGTCTTCCGCGTTAATGAACTAATTGGTACATTGCTGTGATGAAGACCTCGATCGCCACTGTCTCGCTCTCTGGATCACTGGTGGAGAAGCTGCACGCCTGTGCGGCCGCGGGGTTCGACGGTGTCGAGATCTTCGAACCCGACCTGATCGCCGGCGCCCACTCACCGGAGGAGATCCGGGCGCTGGCCCGTCGTCTCGGCCTCACCCTCGACCTGTACCAGCCGCTCCGCGACCTCGAGGGGGTCGACGAGACCGCGTTCGCCGACAATCTTCGGCGCGCGGCGGCCACCTTCGCCACCGCCCAGCGGCTCGGAATCGAGACGGTCCTGGTGTGCAGCAACGTCGCGACCGCGACCGTCGACTCCGACGAGGTCTCCGCCGCGCAGCTACGCCGCATCGGCGACGTCGCACAGACCTACGGTGTACGGATCGCGTTCGAGGCGTTGGCCTGGGGCCGCTTCATCGACGACTACCGGCGCGCGTGGCGCGTCGTCGAGCTCGCCGATCATCCTGCGGTCGGGGTGTGCCTGGACAGCTTCCACGTGCTCTCCCTGGGACACGATCCGGCGCAGATCTCCGAGATCCCCGCCGACAAGATCTTCTACCTGCAGCTCGCCGATGCGCCCGCGCTGACGATGGACGTGTTGTCGTGGAGCCGCCACCACCGACTGTTCCCGGGCGAGGGGGCGTTCGATCTGACCCGCTTCGTCAGCTGCGTGCTCGCCGCGGGTTACACCGGGCCGCTGTCGCTCGAGGTCTTCAACGACACCTTCCGCCAGACCGACCCGGGGCACACCGCGATCCACGCGCTGCGTTCGCTGAAGTGGTTGCAGGACAAAGTCGCTGTCGCCAACCCGGAAGGGTGGCGGCCCGATCTCGCGACGCTGACCGCAGCCAAGCCGCCCACGGCGTTCGACTTCGTCGAGCTCAAGGCCGAAGACACCAGCGAGGTGGAGGTGTTGCTGGGACAGCTGGGGTTCACGATGCGGGGTAGGCACCGCACCAAGCCGGTGGCGTTGTGGTCGGCGGGGGACGCGCGCATCGTGCTCAACGAACAGCAGGCCCGCGACCGCGCTCCGCATGTCGCCGCCCTCGGCCTGCAGGTGCCCGACGCCGCCGCCACTTCGGCCAGGGCTTCTCAGCTGATGGCGCCGCTGGCCTACCGCCGCACCTACGCCTCCGAACAGCCTTTCGGCGCCGCCGTCGCACCCGACGGCACCGAATTCTTCTGGATCCCCGAAGCGCACGGCGCCCCCGAGTGGGTCGCCGAGTTCGACGGCGGCGTGGCCGACGACGAGCCCAGCCCCATCCGCGCAATCGACCACGCCAACCTCACCCAGCCCTGGCAGACGGCCGAAGACACCGTGCTGTTCCTGCGCAGCGTGTTCGGCCTGACCCCGGACGCGCCCGCCGAGGTGCCGGGGCCGACGGGCCTGATCCGCAGCCAGGTGATGCGTACCGACGACGGCGCCGTCCGGATCCCTCTCAACGTCGCGCCGCATGTGCTCGACCACTCCGGCCTGGCCCAGCATGTCGCGTTCTCCTGCTCCGATGTCGTCGGGGTGGCGCAGCGCGCAGCCGACCGCGGCCTGGCTTTTCTTCCGGTGTCGGACAACTACTACGACTACCTGCAGGGCCGATTCGGCCTCAGCGCCGACGAGGTGGCGCAGCTGCGGGCGCTCAACCTGCTCTACGACCGGGTGCCGGGCTCCCCGGGCGACTACTTCGTGCACTTCTACACCCGCACGGTGGGGTCGGTCTTCTTCGAGTTCGTGCAGCGGTTCGGGCACTACGACGGCTATGGAACCGACAATGCCCCGGTCCGACTCGCCGCCCAGCGGCACTGACACCAGCTCGCCTCGACACTCGCTCCAGCCGCGCCGGTACCGTACGACCGTGACCACACGCCGCCTCCTTCTCGTCAACGGGCCGAACCTCAACTTGCTCGGCACCCGGCAGCCCGAGGTGTACGGATCGACCACGCTCGCCCAGATCGAGGCGATGGTCGGTGACGTGGCCGCGGAACACGATCTGGCTGTGCGCGCGGTGCAGAGCAACCACGAGGGCGAACTCATCGACGCCATCCAGGCGGCCCGTAAGGATTGCGTGGCGATCGTGATCAACCCGGCGGCCTACAGCCACACCTCGGTCGCCATCGCCGACGCGCTCCGCTCGGTCGACCTTCCGGTCGCCGAAGTGCATCTGAGCAACATCCATGCGCGCGAACAGTTTCGGCACCACTCCTACGTGTCTGCGGTCGCCGACATGGTGATCGCCGGCGCCGGGCCGCTCGGCTACGAGATGGCGGTCCGCTACCTGGCGGACAGGCTCGCGCCGTGACGCCCGGGCCGGTGCGGGTGGCCGGTGGGATCGCCGCGCTGCAGGGCGCGCTCGCGCTGGTCATGGCCGTCGTGCTCGTTGTGCGGGAAGCCGCAGGACACCACGAGGACGCGATCAGCGGCTACGGCACCGCGGTGTGGTTCGTGATCATGGGGTCGGCGGTCGCGGCCGCCGGCTGGGCCCTGCTGACCGGGCGGCGCTGGGGCCGCGGCATCGCGGTGTTCGCCAATCTCGTCCTGCTGGGTGTGGCCTGGTACGTGTACAGCTCCGGACGGCTCGGCTATGCGGTCGTGGTGGCCGCCGTGTCAACCGCCGTGCTGGGTCTGCTGTTCAGCCCCGCGGGGTTGGCGTGGTTCACTCAGGCGGATTCCGGTGCGAGCGCGGACAATTCGGGTCCCGACACCCGGTAGGTGAGCCACTCGGTCTGCGGACGCCCGCCCACCCCGTCGTAGAGGGCGATCGCGTTCGTGTTCCAGTCGAGTACCGCCCAGGTGAGCCGGGTGTACCCGTGGTCCACGCACTCGCGGGCCAGCCTGGCCAACAGTCGGCGGGCCAGCCCTCGTCGCCGGAATTCGGACCGCACGAACAGGTCTTCGAGGTAGACCCCTGCCACGCCGTCCCAGGTGGAGAAGTTGCGGAACCACAGCGCGCCGCCTGCGGCCCGGCCGTCGACCTCGGCCAGTAGGCCGTAGACCACGGGGTTGTCGCCGAAAAGCGCGTCTCGTAACTGGGTTTCGGTGACCGTGCACTCCGCCGAGGCTTTCTCGAAGGCGGCCAGTTCATGGATCATCGCGGTCAGCTCGGCTTCGTCACCCGGGCGCACCACCCGAATCGACTCACTCATCGCGCACTCCCAACGCTGCCAGGATCGTCTTGAATTTCGTTGTGGTCTCTGCCAACTCGTCGTCAGGATCGGATTCTGCGACGATTCCGCCACCGGAATGCGCGACGGCGGCGCGACGGTCGGCCGACAGCTGCGCGCAGCGGATGGACACGACCCAGCGGCCGTCGCCGCGTTGATCACACCAGCCCACCGTGCCGGCGTAGAAACCGCGGTCACCTTCGAGTTCGGTGATCAGTTCGGTCGCCGCAGCAGTCGGGGAGCCGCCGACGGCCGGGGTCGGGTGCAGGGCGACCGCGAGATCCAGCGCCGTCGTCGACGTCTCCCGCAGACGGCCGGTGATCGGGGTGTAGAGGTGCCACACCGCCGCGGTCTTCGTCAGGAGCGGCTGCTCGGCGATCTGAAGATCGGTGCACAGCGGGTCCAGGGCATCGCGCAGTGCGTCGACCACGAGCTGGTGCTCATGCCGGTTCTTGGCCGAATCGGCCAACACTGCACCGCTTTTCGCGTCGGCCTCGGGATCGGCGAGTCGCGGCGCCGACCCCGCGAACGGTCGGCAGGCCACCTGCTGGCCGCGGCGCGCCACCAGCAACTCCGGGCTGGCTCCGATCAGTGCCGCGCCGGAATGGCCCTCGCCGGCCGCCGACAGGTCGACGAGATACTTGACGGCCTGTCCGTCCTTGCCGGCGAGTCGGTGCAGCAGGGTGCGCGCATCGAGCGGCCCGTCAGCACCGACCGTCAAGGCCCGGGCGAGCACCACCTTGCGCAGCGCCGTCGCCGGATCGGCGAGGCGTTCCAGAGCGACCGCGACGCGTCGGCGGTGTTCACCCGCATCCGGCGTCGTCGCGGTGATGCGCGCGGGGGGCAGCTCACGCAACGGCCACGCGGGCAGCTCAGGGGTGAAGCGAATGGTCTGAGGCCGGATCAGCGCGGCCGGTTGGCTCAGGTCGAACGGCAACGCACCGACGATGATCGGCGCACTGTGCGACGCGAGCGCGGCCCGCGCATCGGCGATCCGGGGGAACGCGGTGTGCACGCCGTCGGCGACCACCACCTCGTCCGGTCCGGCCAGGACGAACGTCGGCTCCCTCGTCACGTGGACACGGCGGGGTCGGGACGACCGGTCAAGCCCAGCGCGCTGAGCTGACGGACCCCGTGCTCGAAGCCGCACACCGCGATCGACACGGCAGGCATCGCGAAGCGGATGCCCTCGTAGACGGGCTGTTCGATCCAGCGGGTGATCACCGCGCGGGAGAAGTGGCCGTGGCCGACGAACACCACGTCGCGGGTCTCCATGTGCTCGAGCGCCACCGCGATCGCGCGGTCGGCGCGCTCGCAGACCTGCGCCGTGGTCTCCCCGCCGGGACAACCATGCGTCCACACCAGCCAGTTCGGCACCGCCTTGCGGATCTCTTCGGTCGTGGTGCCCTCGTAGTCGCCGTAGTCCCATTCACTGATCAGCGGGTTGACCTCGTCGATGTGCAGCCCCGCGAGCTCGGCGGTGGTCCGGGCGCGCACCCGCGGGCTGCTGATCACGAAAGGGTTCTGCAGTCGCAGCTGGGCCACGGTCTCGGCGGCGGCCGAGGCCTGAGCGCGCCCGTGCTCGGTGAGCTCGAGTTCCGTGCGTCCGGTGTGCTTCCCGGATTTCGACCATTCGGTCTCGCCGTGGCGAAGCAGGATCAGCCGGTGTTGCAGAAGTGCCACAGTGTCCGATTCTGCCGCAACGTCAGGTTCTGCCGCGCGAGCGGGACCTCCGAACGGCGCGGTCGGGGCAGAGCGTGCCAAGATGGGAGCTGTGACGCGGGTACTGGCGGTCGCCAATCAAAAGGGTGGGGTCGCCAAAACGACGACGGTGGCGTCGCTGGGTGCGGCGATGGTGGAGATGGGCAAGCGAGTGCTGCTCGTCGACCTCGATCCGCAGGGCTGTCTGACGTTCTCGCTTGGGCAGGACCCCGACAAGCTCGCGGTCTCGGTGCACGAGGTGCTCCTCGGCGACGTCGAGCCCGACACCGCGCTGGTCGACACGGCCGAGGGGATGACGCTGCTGCCGGCCAACATCGACCTCGCCGGCGCGGAGGCCATGCTGCTGATGCGGGCCGGCCGCGAATACGCCCTCAAGCGGGCGCTGGCGAAGCTGACCGACCGCTTCGACGTCGTGATCATCGACTGCCCGCCCTCTCTGGGGGTGCTCACCCTCAACGGCCTCACCGCGGCCGACGAGGTGGTGGTCCCGCTGCAGTGCGAGACGCTGGCGCACCGCGGCGTGGGTCAGTTCCTGCGCACCATCAACGACGTGCAGCAGATCACCAACGCCGACCTGAAGCTGCTCGGCGCGCTGCCCACGCTGTACGACTCGCGCACCACCCACAGCCGTGACGTGCTGTTCGATGTCGCCGACCGCTACGGGCTGCCGGTGCTGGCGCCGCCGATTCCGCGTACCGTGCGCTTCGCCGAGGCCAGCGCGTCGGGGTCCTCGGTGCTGACGGGCCGCAAGAACAAGGGCGCGGTCGCGTACCGGGAGTTCGCGGAGTCGCTGCTCAAGCACTGGAAGAACGGCAAGGCGCTGGCGACCTTCACGCCGGAGCTCTAACTCCCTGACAACCCGACGATCTCGTCGCCCCGCTGTTCCACCACCGTCGATCCCGCGACCGCCGGTACGACCGGCCCGTCGACGGGCGGTCGCTGCACCGCGATGTGGCGCTCACCGGCGCCGCTGACCGGATCGAACACGTCGTAGCCCGTCGTGACCGGCACGAGCAGGCGGCCCGCCATGATCGTCGCCGGGCCGACGGGCTTGTCGGGCCCTTTCGCCGCGACAGTGTAGCGATAGCGAAAACCGTTGGCGGAGAACACCATCACGGCGTCACCGGTCCACCACGTGATCACGTCCCCGACCCGCGACATCGTCGCGTCGGATGCCGGCGCGCCGGGCACCACGGTGCTGTCGACGGTCGCGCCGGTTTCGTCGACGATGTCCAGCCGGGGCTTCGGGGTGGGGACGTAGAGCGCCGTCGTGGTGTCCGACACCGCCACCACGCGCGCACCGGTGCCGTCGGCAACCCCCTTCTGCGGCACGTACTTGAGCTCCGGGGTGTCCTCTTCGTCCGACGGTCGCAGCAGCGTCAGCCGCACATCGGCCTGATCGGGGCACGCTTCGAGCACCGAGACCGCCGTGGAACTCGCCGCGGCCGAGGTGAAGCGGCACTGCGACGAGGCCGGCTTGCCCGGGTTCAGTGGCGCGTCGAGCGCCCCGTAACTGAGCATCCGCACCATGTCCGAACGCCACATCTCGAGCCGGGTGTCCCCGGCGGACAGCACGGTGGTGCCGTCACCGGACAGCGTGACCTGCTTGTCGGCGTAGCTGGTTCGTGTGGGTCCACGCATCCCGGTGCGGGCGTCAACGGCGCTGACCTGCCCGCATCCCCGCACGTCGGGATAGACGGCGACGGCGTAGTTGTAGACCCACGTGACCCCGCACAGGTCGAGATCGCGGGTGTAGCTCCACAGGCTGTTCCCGGTGGCCGGGTCGCGGCCTTCCATGGTGCGGCCGTCGCCGGTGACCACCGCGCCGGCGACGACGAGCGGCTGGCTGGTCCGGGCGCTGGGCGCGGTCCACACCTGGCGCAACGTTGCGGGTACGGCGGTGGCGGGGGTCAGGGTGGGCACCGGTGCCGCCGCAGGCGTGCTGATCGTGGCCCTGGCGTCACTGGTCCACCAGATGATCGCTGCGACGAGCGCGACGACAGCGACGATCGCCACCGCCGCCACCACATCTGAGCGGGTGCGGCGCTCGGGTCTGACCATGCGGCGCTAGTTGGCGGCCGCGGCCTTGTTCGGCCTGCGCCGACGACGCCGTCGCGGCGCCCGGGTGGCCTCACCGGAATCAGCCGGCTGCGCCTCGTCGTCGGCGGGCTGCTCACCCGTCTCCGGGTGCGAACCGACCGGCTCGCCGCCACGGGTGCGGCGGCGGCTGCGGTTCCTGGCCGGACGTTCGGTGCGCTCACGGGGCTCACGGGTGGGCTTCTCGGTGCTGCGGCTGGGCCCGCCGATCGAGCCGCCGACATCGGTCGGGATGTTCAGCTCTTCGTAGAGGTGCGGCGAGCTCGAGTACGTCTCGGCGGGGTCGGGTGTCTCCAACCCGAGCGCTTTGTCGATCATCGACCAGCGGGGCAGCTCGTCCCAGTCGACCAGCGTCACGGCGATGCCGGTCTTGCCTGCACGGCCGGTCCGACCGATGCGGTGCACGTACGCCTGCTCGTCTTCGGGGATCTGGAAGTTGATGACGTGGGTGATGTCGTCGATGTCGATGCCGCGCGCCGCGACGTCGGTGGCGACGAGCACGTCGACCTCGCCGGTGCGGAACGACTTGAGCGCCTTCTCGCGGGCGCCCTGCCCGAGGTCACCGTGGACGGCGCCGACCTTGAAGCCGCGCTCGGCGAGTTCGTCGGCGACTTTCTGGGCGGTGCGCTTGGTGCGTGTGAAGATCATCGTCGCGCCGCGGCCGTCGGCCTGCAGGATGCGGCTGACCATCTCGACCTTGTCCAGCGCATGCGCCCGGTAGGCGAACTGCTCGGTGGTGTCGTGGGTGGCCGAGCCCTGAACGCCCTCGGCGCGGATGTGCGTCGGCTGGTTCATGAACGTGCGGGCCAGCGTGATGATCGGGTCCGGCATGGTCGCCGAGAACAGCATGGCCTGCCGCTCGGCGGGGATCTGCTTGAGGATGCGCTCGATGTCGGGCAGGAAGCCCAGGTCGAGCATCTCGTCGGCCTCGTCGAGGACCAGCGTGGAGAGGCCGCCGAGCTGCAGGTGACCCTGCTGAGCGAGGTCGAGCAGCCGGCCCGGGGTGCCGACGACGACGTCGACGCCCTTCTGCAACGCTTCGATCTGCGGCTCGTACGGGCGGCCGCCATAGATCGCGGTCACGGTCAACTTGCGGGTGTCGTCGGCCATCAGGTACTTCGACGCGCCGACCAGGTCTTCGTAGACCTGGATGCACAGCTCGCGGGTGGGAACGACGATCAGCGCGCGGGGGATGCCGGTCAGCGGGCGCTGCGTGTCGGTGGTGATCCGGTGGAGCAGCGGCACGCCGAAGGCGAACGTCTTGCCCATACCGGTGCGGGCCTGGCCGATCAGGTCGTCGCCGGCCAGCGCCAGCGGCAGCGTCAGCTCCTGGATCGCGAAGGCGTGTTCGATGCCGTTCTCGGCGAGGGCGCGCACGATCTCGTCGCGCACCCCCAGCTCGGCGAACGTCGGAGTGGGATGCGGGGTCACGGGTGTCATAGAGGGGAGAGACCTTTCACTTGTCATCTCATGCGTTTCCACGCGCGCACGAGTTGAGAAGTGAACTTCGCTGCGGCCCAGCTCTGTTGGGGCGGGCCGTGCGGTAACTCGAGACTGTGCACGCACATTGTCACGGTGCCTGCGGCGTGTCACACGCCAGCCCTGACCTGGATCGATCGGTCGGCCGATCCGCCGACACCGGGCTCCATGCTAGCTGGTCGGCCGGTGCTCAGTCACATGCACCGCTGCCGTCTACAGTTGCAGCCATGACTTCCACGCCGCCGGCGGCCTCTGCATCTGCCCCCGCAGCGCAGCCGGGTGCCGCGTCCGCGGCGCTGCCGGCTG
The DNA here is from genome assembly GCF_055419625.1 of Mycobacterium sp. IDUB_1. Classification (NCBI taxonomy): domain Bacteria; kingdom Bacillati; phylum Actinomycetota; class Actinomycetes; order Mycobacteriales; family Mycobacteriaceae; genus Mycobacterium; species Mycobacterium sp. IDUB_1. The sequence continues at coordinate 2,325,009 of NZ_JBVAYA010000001.1, forward strand.
ACCATCCCGGCGTCGTCGAACTGTTCGCTCTACTGGCATACGGCGAGGTCGCAGCGTTTTATCGGCTGACCGAGGAGGCTCGGATGGCGCCGAACCTGCGGGGTCGGATCAACATGGCCAGCATGGCGGCGGCGGAGATGAGCCACTACGAGGTGCTCCGCGACGAGCTGGAGCAGCGCGGTGTCGACGTCGTGCCGGCGATGACGCGGTACGCGTCCGCCCTGGAGAACTATCACCGCCTGACCACCCCCAGCACCTGGCTCGAAGCGTTGGTCAAGACCTACGTCGGTGACGCGCTGGCGGCCGACTTCTACCTCGAGATCGCCGACGCGATGCCCGGCGCGGTAGCCGACGTCGTCAGGTCCGTGCTGTCAGAGACCGGGCACTCGCAGTTCGTGGTCGCCGAGGTGCGCGCCGCGGTGACGGCCAGCGACCGGCAGCGGCACCGGCTGGCGCTGTGGTCGCGCCGGCTTCTCGGGGAGGCGATCACTCAGGCCCAGTACGTGCTGGCCGATCACGACGAACTCGTCGACCTGGTGATGTCGGCCGGCGGACTGTCGCAGATCACCGAGTTCTTCGACCGGCTGCAGCAGACCCACAGCACCCGCATGCAGGAGCTGGGGCTGGCCTGACTCAGCGGGTGCAGTTGGTGATGATCGAGTTGCCGTTCTGCGCCGCGATCACTGCGCCGTTGGCGTCCAGCACCTCGCAGTTCAGCTGACCGGTGACGCTGGTCCCGGTCACCGAGCTGAGCGTCACACCGGGGTCCAGCGTGATCGTCTTCGACCAGGGCAATGCGACGTTCACGTCGGTCTGCAGTGCGCCCTGGGCATCGGTGTAGATGACGGTGACCAGGTCGAGAAGCCCCTTGGTTCCGGTGATGCGATAGGTGACCGTGCCCGGCACTGCGGACTGCGGCGGGGGAGCGGCCTGCGGCGCGGGCAGCAGCGGCGCGGCGGGCGCCGGGACCGGCATCTGCGCGGTGGGTGTCGGGGAGATCGTGGTGACCGTCTCGGCAGGCAGCGACGGCTGCGAGGGTAGCGCAGGTGCGGGTGCGCGCGGTGTGGCCGACGGCTCGGGTGCCGAGGTGGTGGTGGCGTCCTGGGAGGCGTCCGAGGCGATGGTCGCCGACACCGAACCGCTGTCCCCGCCGCCGAGGATCATGCTCGCCATGATCACGGCGATGAACAGGACGGCCCCGGCCACGCCGGCGATCCACATCCAGCGCCGGTCGACGCGGGCCTCGTCGAGGTAGTCCTCGTAATCGGCGTCGTAGTCCTCGTCGTAGTCCCCGTCGATATCACCCGAGTAGTGATCGTCGTCGCGGGGGTAGACGTCGGTGTCCAGGTCGGCGCGGTACTCGGCGCTGCCGGAGTCGCCGTACCGGCCGTGGTCCCGGTCGTAGCGGCTGCGCCGACGCGGAGTGCTGACGCGTTCGGTCGGCGTCAGGGCGTACGGCGATTGTGCGGTGTATGGCCTGTTCATCCAGCTGTCCCAGTCGTCGCTTGAGGCGGTGCGGGGCCGATGCTACGAACACTGGCGTGACGGGTGGGGCTGACGCGCCTGCTGTGGCGGTCACGGTCGGGACTCAGTTCGGTCGCTGCGCCGTTGCACAGCGCGAGGTTGCTGGCGGGCCGCTGGCAGGCGCGTTCGCTGACCGCGTAGGTCCCGGGCACGCACTCCGCGGGCGCTGTCCACTAGCCTCCTGGGGAGAGATTCGACGACAGAAGGGTTCCACTGTGGAGGTCAAGATCGGTGTCACCGACAGCCCGCGCGAGCTGATCATCAACAGCGCGCAGACACCGGCCGAGGTGGAGAAACTGGTCACCGACGCGCTGGAGGCGGGCTCGGGCGTGCTGGCCCTCACCGACGAGAAGGGGCGACGCTACCTTGTGCAGGCAGCGCGCATCGCGTACGTCGAGATCGGTGCTGCCGATGCGCGTCGCGTCGGGTTCGGCGTGGGCGCCGTGGGTGCAGAGGTGACGCGGACCGCCGGCTGACGCCGGCAGCTGCTCAGGAGCGCGTCAGCGGGACGTGCGACAGGCCGCCCCAGATGAAGGCGACGGTTCCTTCGACCGCATCGTCTTTGTCGATCGGGCGGTCGTTGTTGAGCCAGTAGCGCGCCGAGTCGACGCTGATGCTCACCAGGCCGACGGCGATCATTCGTGCGCGGTGCGGCTCGAGTCCGGAATCGTGGCTGATGAGGTCGAACACCGCATCGGTGCACGCCTCGGTGGCCACCTTCACCTGGGCCGCCACCTGCGGCTCGGTGACGTAGTCGTTCTCGAAGATCAGCCGGTAGCCCTGGCCGTCGTGCTCGATGAAGTCGAAGAACGCCGCCACCGCGGCGCGCACCCGCTGCCGGTTGTCGGTCGTGGTGCGCAGCGCCTGGCGGACGCCCGAGACGAGATTGTCGACGTGGCGCTGCAGGACCGCCAGGTACAGCTCCACCTTCGACGTGAAGTGTTGATACAGAACGGGTTTGCTGACGCCGGCCCGCTCCGCGATCTCGTCCATGCCGGCCGCGTGGTATCCGCGGTCGACGAAGACTTCGCTGGCCGCGATCAGAAGCTGCCCCCGGCGCTCGTCGCGAGGTAGGCGGTTGCCACGCCTGGCTGTGCCGGAGCTGGACGGCCCCGTACCGCTGGCCGGCTGCCCACTGCGCCGTTGCGCCGTTCGGGCCACTTCGCTCATCAGATCCTCGAGTTCTACTGCCGACGGATGACCGTCGTGAGTTCGGTCTCCTGACATTACTACCGTTAGCTGCTCTAAGACGGGAGGACTCCGGCCCGGCGGCAGGCGCGCCGAGGGCGTCCATCAAGCAACCTGTGTCATCCTGTGTCGGTGACCTACGACCCGGGGCATCGCGGGAACGGTCGCGTTCCGGTGCTCCGCGACGAATGGCGCGAACCGCTGCGCGCGCAGCGTGATCCGCTGGCCGAAGAGACCGGGCGGGCCCGGTCCAATCGCGACGGGCACCAGCGCTGGCGCAAGCAGACATGGCTCGGACGGTTCGTGTCCACCTACGGCTGGCGCGCGTATGCGCTGCCTCTGCTCATCGCTCTGACCGCCGTCGTCATCTACCAGACCATCAACGGGACCAGCGTCGCCCCGCCCGTGGCCGACGACGAGGGGCCGGTGCAGGGGCCGCCGACGATCGGTGTCGCCAGCACCGCGATCGTGGGTGCCCCGCCCAAAGGGCTGACGCAGTTCGACGCCAACCTGCCGACCGGCATCCTGCCCGAAGGCGGCCCCTTCACCGAGGCCGGCGCACGCACCTGGCACGTCGTCCCCGGCACCGCCCCGCAGGTCGGTGAGGGCACCAGCAAGGTGTTCACCTACACCGTCGAGGTCGAAGACGGCGTCGACACCACGACCTTCGGCGGCGACGACGGCTTCGCCCGCATGGTCAGCGAGACGCTGGCCAATCCGAAGAGCTGGACCCACAACCCACAGTTCGGATTCGTCCGCGTCGACGACACCTCAGGCGTGCAGCCGGATTTCCGGGTATCGCTGACGTCTCCGATGACGGTGCGGGAAGGCTGCGGGTACGACATCCAGCTCGAGGCGTCCTGCTACAACCCGGCATATGACGGTCAGCCACGCGTCTTCATCAACGAGGCGCGCTGGGTGCGCGGCGCCGTGCCGTTCCAGGGAGACATCGGCTCCTACCGGCAGTACGTCATCAACCACGAGGTCGGTCACGCGATCGGCTATCCCCGACACGAGCAGTGCGCGGTCAGCGGCGAGCTGGCCCCGGTGATGATGCAGCAGACGTTCTCGACCAGCAACAACGATGCCGCGCGGTTCGACCCCGGTACGGTCACCCCCGACGGGAAGACCTGCCGATTCAACCCGTGGCCCTATCCGATCGCCTGATCTGTCCTCCGGGCCGTCCGGGAAGCGTCGGGGCCTCGTTGCTGTTGCACCCTGATACCTGTTGAGATGGGTGTCGAAAGTCAACCAAGGAGAGTCCGGTGTCCTCACCGCTGCCACCGCTGGTCGAGCCAGCCGCTGAACTGACCCGCGACGAGGTCGCCCGCTACAGCCGTCACCTGATCATCCCCGACCTGGGCCTCGACGGTCAGAAGCGGCTGAAGAACGCCCGCGTGCTGGTGATCGGCGCCGGTGGCCTCGGCTCGCCGACCCTGCTCTACCTCGCCGCTGCCGGTGTCGGCACGATCGGCATCGTCGAGTTCGACGTCGTCGACGAGTCCAATCTGCAGCGCCAGATCATCCACGGCCAGTCCGACATCGGACGCTCCAAAGCCGAGAGCGCGAAGGACTCGATCCTCGAGGTGAACCCGCTCGTCGAGGTGATCCTGCACGAGGTCCGCCTCGAGCCGGAAAACGCGGTCGAGATCTTCAGCGACTACGACCTGATCCTCGACGGCACCGACAACTTCGCGACCCGTTACCTGGTCAACGATGCCGCCGTGCTCGCCGGCAAGCCGTATGTCTGGGGATCGATCTACCGCTTCGAGGGCCAGGTGTCGGTCTTCTGGGAGGACGCTCCCGACGGCCTGGGCCTGAACTACCGCGACCTGTATCCCGAGCCGCCGCCGCCGGGGATGGTGCCGTCCTGCGCCGAGGGTGGTGTGCTGGGCATTCTGTGCGCATCGATCGCTTCGGTGATGGGCACCGAAGCGATCAAGCTGATCACCGGCATCGGCGAGCCACTGCTCGGCCGGCTGATGGTCTACGACGCGCTGGACATGACCTACCGGACGATCAAGATCCGCAAGGATCCGGCCACGCCGAAGATCACCGAGCTGATCGACTACGAGGAGTTCTGCGGTGTGGTCTCCGAAGCCGCCGCCGAGGCTGCCGCGGAGTCGACGATCACCCCGCGCGAACTGGCCGAGCTGCTCGACTCGGGGAAGCCGTTGGCGCTGATCGACGTTCGCGAACCCGTCGAGTGGGACATCAACCATATCGACGGTGCGCAGTTGATCCCCAAGGGCGCCTTCGAATCCGGCGAGGCGCTGTCGAAGCTGACCGTCGATCGCACGCCGGTCTTCTACTGCAAGACCGGGGTGCGCTCCGCGGAGGTGCTGGCCATCGTCAAGAAGGCCGGATTCTCCGATGCGATGCACGTCCAGGGCGGAATCGTGGCGTGGGGTAAGCAACTCGAACCCGACATGGTGATGTACTAACGCGGGGTTGGCGGTCGCGGCAATTACGCTGATGCGGTGACCTTCGAGCGACCACCCGAGCATGTCCTCACGGCCTTCGGGCTGTCCGGAGTGCAGCCGGTGCCGCTCGGGTCCAGCTGGGAGGGCGGCTGGCGCTGCGGTGAGGTCGTGCTCTCGATGGTGGCCGATCATGCCCGCGCCGCCTGGTCGGCGAAGGTACGGGAGACGTTGTTCGTCGACGGCATCCGGCTCGCGCGGCCGGTGCGGTCCACCGACGGACGCTACGTCGTCGCCGGCTGGCGCGCCGACACCTATGTCGCGGGCACACCGGAACCCCGTCACGACGAGGTGGTCTCGGCCGCGGTCCGGTTACACGAAGCCACCGCGACGTTGGAGCGGCCGCGGTTCCTGACGCAGCCGCCGGTGGCGCCGTGGGCGGACGTGGACGTCTTCATCGCCGCCGATCGTGCCGCGTGGGAAGAGCGTCCCCTGCATTCGCTGCCGCCGGGTGCGCGGGTGGCTCCGGGGACGGCGGACGGGCAGAAGTCGATCGACCTCATCAATCAACTCGCCACGCTGCGCAGGCCGACGAAGAGCCCGAGCCAGCTGGTGCACGGGGATCTCTACGGCACAGTGCTTTTCGCAGGCACCGCAGCCCCCGGCATCACCGACATCACGCCGTACTGGCGGCCGCCCGCCTGGGCCGCGGGCGTCGTGGTGGTCGACGCGCTCTCGTGGGGAGAGGCCGACGACGCCCTGATCGAACGCTGGGAAGCCCTGCCGGAGTGGCCGCAGATGTTGTTGCGGGCCTTGCTGTTCCGCCTCGCCGTCCATGCGTTGCATCCGCGGTCGACGGCGGCTGCGTTCCCGGGTCTGGCGCGGACGGCGTCCCTGGTCCGCCTGGCGGTGTGATCGGATCTTCTGCCGCGGAATAGAATTCCTGGTCGTGAATTCGCGTCGGGCACAGCCGTGCTTTCTCAACGGCTGAGTCAGAAGGTGTGGCGATGCTGCGCCAGGGGGATGCGGCCGTCGACGGCCAGCACCCCTTCGGCACGCAATCGGGCGAGCTGGCGAGTCGTCAGATGGGGCGCGGGGCGCCCGGACGCCCGAATCACACGGTGCCACGGCAGATCTGACGAATCCGTGCGCATGATCCAGGCCACGATACGCGGACTGGACAGCTCGGCGGCTGCGGCGATGTCACCGTAGGTGGTCACCGATCCGGCGGGCACCGAGGCCACGAGTGCGCGGACGGCCTCGACCTGCGCGTCGGTGATCGCCGCCATCTCAGCGCAGCAGGTCTTCGATCAGCGCGGCCGTCTCCGCGGGTTTGGCCAGCGGCACCATGTGGTCGCAATCCCATTCCAGTACAGTAAGATTCGGCCCCAATCCGGCGTCGAGCGCGGCGACCAGCTCGCCGCTGGCGTACGGCGGGTCGGTACGCAGGGCACGCACCAGCGTCGTGGGTGTTCCGTCGCGCGGGATCGGCACCGGCCGGGTGAGCTCGCTCCAGTAGGCGAGCATCGCGGGAATGCTGATCCGCCAGCCCACCCGGCCGTTCGGCAGATCCACAAGGTGCTCGTCGAGTTCGCGGTCGAGTTCGGCCTGCTCGACCTCACCCCACGAGCCGCCCGTCTTCTCGTTGCGGGCCTCGGCGCGGTCGGTGTAGTCGGGCGAGGCGTACATGTCGTCGGCGACCTCGCGCATCCACCGGCCGTCGAGCGCCACCGCCGGATCGAGCAGTACCAGGGCAGACACCAGGTCCGGCCGTGCCGCAGCGAGATTCAGTGCCACCGCACCGCCGAACGAATGGCCCGCGACCACCACCGGTTCACCGCCCTCGCGGTCCAGAAGTGCCGCCAGCGCACTCACGTTGGCCTCGATCGACCACGGTGCATCCCACGACGAGCGGCCGTGGCCGAGGAGGTCGGGCGCCAGTGCCGGTACGTCGGGAAGGTGCCGGTCGAACAGCGTCTCCCACCGCTTGCCGTGGCCGGTGAGGCCGTGGATCGCCAGAACCCGGGCGCGTGAGGCCGGTCCGAATCGGTAGGTGCACAACAGGTCGGTCACCCCACGATGCTGCCATCGATGCCGGTCGGCGCACCAGTTCGGGTCGTTTGTCGGACCCTCGTGATGTAGTGCGTCCATGTCTGCGCCGCACACCGAGTTGTCCCCTGAGGCACTGAAGCGTCCCGGGTTGCGCGGCACGGTCCGGTTGCTCGGAGGCCCCGGAACCGGGAAGTCGACGGCGCTCGTCGAGACCGCGGCGGCACACCTTGCCGCCGGCCGGGACGCGGAATCGGTTCTGCTGCTCACGGGCTCGTCACGGTTGAGTGCCCAGGCGCGCGCGACGATCACCGCGAAGGTCCTGGCCGCGGGGGACCAGACCGTCGTTCGTGAGCCGCTGGTGCGCACCGTGCATTCCTACGCGTTCGCTGTGCTCCGGCTGGCTGCGCAGCGCTCCGGAGGTGCGCCACCGCGGCTGATCACCGGCGCCGAGCAGGACGGCATCATCCGCGAGTTGCTCGCCGGCGACCTCGAAGACGGCGACGCCTCGCCGGTGCGCTGGCCTGAGCGGCTGCGGCCCGCACTGGCGACGGTCGGTTTCGCCACCGAACTGCGGGATCTGATGGCCCGGTGCAACGAGCGCGGCGTCGATCCGGTTGCGCTGCAACGTCTCGGACGGCGCGCACAGCGCCCGGAATGGCAGGCGGCCGGCCGGTTCGCGCAGGCCTACGAGCAGATCATGCTGCTGCGCGCCGCGGTCGGCATGGCTGCTCCGCAGGCCACGGTGCCTGCGCTGGGGGCTGCCGAGCTCGTGGGTGCCGCCCTCGAAGCGCTGGCAGCCGACGCCGACCTGCTGGCCGCCGAACGAGCGCGCGTGCAACTGCTGCTCGTCGACGATGCGCAACACCTCGACCCGCAGGCCGCGCGGCTGGTGCAGGTCTTGGCCGCCGGCGCGGAACTCTGCGTGATCGCCGGCGACCCGAATCAGACGGTGTTCGGTTATCGGGGCGCCGATCCCGAGCTGCTGCGTGGGGAAGGTCCGGCGATCACGCTGACGCAGTCGCACCGGTGTTCAGCGTCGGTGGCTCGCGCGGTCGAGGCGCTTACTCGCCGGCTGCCCGGCGGCGACAGCACTCGGGCGCTGACGGGCACGGATGAGGCAGGGGCGGTGACGGTGCGTATCGCTGCGACCCCACACGCCGAATGCGCCGTGATCGCCGACGCGTTGCGCCGTGCCCATCTGGTCGACGGGGTGCCGTGGTCCGACATGGCGGTGATCGTGCGCTCCGTGCCCAGAATGGGACCCGCGCTGTCTCGCGCGCTCACTGCGGCCGGCGTCCCGGTGGTCGGCCTGCACAGCGACGCACCGTTGATCGCGGTGCCCGCGGTCAGGGCGCTGATGACGGTCCTGGAGGCAACGGTCGAGGGACTGACAGCCGAGCGCGCACTGGCTGTGATCACCGGACCCATCGGCCGGGTCGACCCGGTGTCGCTGCGTCAATTGCGGCGCGCATTGCGGCGACGCGCCGCCGACCCCGCAGCTGACTTCGGTGAGCTGCTGATCGCGGCCGTGGACGGCTCCAGCAGTACTGGCCGGTCCGAAGGTGCTGTGCCCGGCGAGCTCGACCGCGCGCTGCGACGGGTGGCGACCGTGCTCAAGGCCGCGCGCGACAGCACGCGGCGCAGCGACGATCCGCGACATACGTTGTGGCAGGCGTGGAATCGCAGCGGCTTGCAGCGGCGCTGGTTGGCCGCGACCGAACGGGGCGGTCCCGGGGGTGAACAGGCCGAGCGCGATCTGGATGCGATGACCGCCCTGTTCGACGTCGCCGAGCAGTACGTCGAGCGCACCGCCGGCGCGTCCCTGCGCGGGCTCGTGGATCACGTCGCCGGGTTGACGTTGCCGCCGGCCCGCTCCGACAATCGCCCGGCGACCGACGCGGTGGCGCTGGTCAGTGCGCACTCGGCGCTGGGTCGCGAGTGGGATGTCGTCGTCATCGCCGGGCTCCAGGAAGGCCTGTGGCCGAATGTGTCGGCGCGCGGCGGGATTCTCGCGACGCAACAGCTCGTCGATGTCCTCGACGGTGTCGCCGATCCGGCCGATCGCACGCTGTCGGGGCGGGCACCTCTGCTCGCCGAGGAACGCCGGCTGCTCATCGCCGCGGTGGGCCGCGCACGCCGCCAGCTTCTCGTCACCGCCGTCGACAGCGACACCGGCGATGCGGCACTGCTGCCGTCGCCGTTCTGTGGTGAGCTCGCTGCGGTGGCCACCGAGGAGCACACCGAGTCGGAGGGCCCGGTCCGTGCCCCGCGGGTACTCGCCGCCAACGCCGTGGTGGGGCGCCTGCGATCGGTGGTGTGCGCGTCGCCGCAGGACGTCGCTGAGGATCATCGGGTCTGTGCGGCAACCCAATTGGCGCGTCTCGCCGAGGCAGGTGTGCACGGGGCGGCCCCGGAGTCCTGGTACGGGCTTCGCCAGGTGTCGACCGAGGCGGCGCTCTGGAATGGCGCTGGGGAGGCTGTCACGCTGTCGCCGTCGACGGTGCAGATGCTGTTGGACTGTCCCCTGCGGTGGTTGTTGGAACGCCACGGCGGCAGCTCGGCGCGGGACGTGCGCTCGGCGTTGGGTTCACTGGTGCATGCCCTGGTGGCCGATCCCGCCGTCTCCGAAACCCATCTGCACACCGAGCTCCGCCGGATCTGGGCCGCGCTGCCGTTCGACGCGCAGTGGCACGCGGACAACGAGTTCGAGCGCCACCAGGAGATGTTGAGCACGTTCACCCGCTGGCGCGCCGATACGCGCAACCGCTTCACCGAGGTCGGCACCGAGATCGGCGTCGACGGTGAGGTGGTGGCCGCCGCCGACGATCAGCCCGCGGTCCGCATCCGCGGCCGCCTGGACCGCCTTGAACGCGACAGCGAGGGCCGGCTCGTCGTGGTCGACATCAAGACCGGTAAGAGCCCGGCCACCAAGGACGATGCCCAGGCTCACGCGCAGCTGGCCATGTACCAGTTGGCGGTCGCCGAAGGCCTGCTGGCCGACACCGCCGAACCCGGCGGCGGAAAGCTGGTCTATCTCGGTAAGACCAGCGGCGGCAGCGCCACCGAGCGGGAACAGGACGCGCTGACACCAGAAGGTCACGCGCAGTGGCGCGCTCAGGTGAGCGAGGCCGCTGCGGCGACACAGGGACCGCAGTTCGTGGCCCGAGTCAACGACGGCTGTGCGCACTGCCCGATGGCAGCGATGTGTCCGGCCCGCCAGAGCACGAGTGAGGATCGATGAACCCGCGCTACAGTCCCGCCGAATTGGCCGACGCCTTGGGCATTTTCGCGCCCACCGACGAGCAGGCCGCCGTCATCTGCGCTCCGCCCGGCCCGCTGGTCGTGATCGCCGGCGCGGGGGCGGGGAAGACCGAGACGATGGCCGCACGGGTGGTGTGGTTGGTGGCCAACGGGTTCGCCACTCCCGGCGAAGTCCTGGGCCTCACCTTCACCCGCAAGGCTGCCGGGCAGCTGCTCCGCCGCGTGCGGACGCGGCTCGCACGCCTCGCCGGTGCCGGGCTGGCGTTGCCGGACGCGGCTGGCCTCGTCGACGATCCCGTCACGGTGAGCACCTACCATGCCTTCGCCGGCACGCTGCTCCGCGAACACGGGCTGCTGCTCCCCGTCGAACCCGACGTTCGACTGCTCGGAGAAACGGAGTTGTGGCAGCTGGCTTTCCGTGTCGTCTGCGAGTATCCAGGGCCGCTGGACACCGAGAAGTCGCCGGCGTCGATCACCGCGATGGTGCTGCGCCTGGCAGGTCAACTCTCCGAACACCTGGTGGACACGGCATCGCTGCGCGACACCCACGTCGAGCTCGAGCAGTTGGTGCACACCTTGCCTGCGGGCCCCTATCAACGCGATCGCGGGCCGAGCCAGTGGTTGCTGCGGATGCTCGCCACCCAGACCGAGCGCAGCGCGCTGGTGCCGCTGATCGACGCGCTGCATCAGCGGATGCGCGAGGAGCGTGTGGTCGATTTCGGCACCCAGATGAGCGCGGCCGCCCGGTTGGCCTCGCAGTTCCCTCAGGTCGGTGAACAGTTGCGGCAGCGCTATCGCGTCGTGCTGCTCGACGAATACCAGGACACCGGACACGCGCAGCGCGTGGCGTTGACGTCGTTGTTCGGCAACGGTGTCGACGACGGTCTGGCGCTGACCGCCGTCGGCGATCCCATCCAGTCGATCTACGGCTGGCGCGGCGCATCGGCGACCAACCTGCCGCGGTTCACCACCGACTTTCCTTTCAGGGACGGCACGCCGGCTCCCACGCTGGAGTTGCGCACGAGTTGGCGCAACCCTCCCGAGGTGCTGCACCTGGCCAACGAGGTGTCCACCGAAGCGCGGCAGCGCTCGGTGTCGGTGCGCCCGCTGCTGTCTCGCCCCGACGCCGTGGCGGGAGACGTGCGGTGCGCGCTGCTCTCCGACGTCGAAGCCGAGCGGGAGTGGGTCGCCGGGCAGGTCGCCGACGCCTACCGCGCCGCGACCGGCGCGACGGGTGTGGCACCGACGGCGGCAGTGTTGGTGCGGCGTAACGCGGACGCGGCGCCGATGGCCGATGCCCTGGCACGCCACGGCATCGCCGCGGAGGTGGTCGGGGTGGCGGGGCTGCTGGCGGTGCCCGAGGTTGCCGACGTCGTGGCGATGCTGCGGTTGGCTGCCGATCCGATGGCGGGAGCCGCCGCGGTGCGGGTGCTCACCGGCCCGCGGTGGCGCCTCGGTGCCGCCGATCTGGTGGCTCTCTGGCGTCGCGCGGTCACGCTGGACGATGCGCCTGCGGCCGAGCGCGGCAGCGCCGAGCAGGTCCTGGCCCAGCTCGGCCCCGAGGCGGATGCGGCGTGCCTGGCTGACGCTGTCTGCGACCCGGGGCCTGCGACGGCCTATTCGGCCGATGGCTTCGCCCGCATCGTCGAACTGGGCCGTGAACTCGCGGCGCTGCGCGCCCACCTCGACGGGGCGCTGACCGATCTCGTCGCCGAGGTCCGTCGGATGCTCGGCGTGGATGCCGAAGCACGGGCTGCGCGGCCGGTATCGGCGGGATGGTCGGGTACCGAGCATCTCGACGCGTTCGCCGACGTCGTCGCCGACTTCGCCACCCGTTCCGGCGCAACGGTTTCGGGGTTGCTCGCCTATCTCGACGCGGCCGAACAGGTCGAGAACGGTCTGGCGCCTGCCGAGGTCGCGGTCGCTGCTGACCGCGTGCAGATCCTGACGGTGCATGCAGCCAAGGGTCTCGAATGGCAGATCGTGGCCGTGCCGCATCTGTCCGGTCGGGTCTTCCCGTCGACGGCGTCACCGCGGACATGGCTCACCGATGCCGCCGACCTGCCCCCGCTGTTGCGAGGGGATTGCGCCGCGGTGTCCGCGCTCGGCGTCCCCGTCCTCGACACATCGCGGGTCAACGATCGAAAGTCGCTGTCCGACACGATCTCCGATCACAAGCGGAGCCTGGATCAACGGCGTGCTGACGAAGAGCGGCGGCTGCTGTACGTGGCGCTCACCCGCTCCGAACACACCCTTCTGGTGTCGGGCCATCACTGGGGTGCCACCGAGTCCAAGCCCCGCGGGCCGTCGACGTTCCTCACCGAACTCAAAGACGCGATCGACGCGGCGGAGGCGGCGGGAACACCGTGCGGTGAGGTCGCCGTCTGGGCCGATGCGCCCGCCGATGGGGATCCCAATCCGCTGCGCGGCCGCGTGATCGAGGCGTTGTGGCCTCACGACCCTCTGTCGAGCCGGCGTCCCGGCGTGCATCAGGGTGCCGCGCTGGTGAACGCAGCCATGGCGGGGCAGGTGGAGCCGGTGATCGTCGACGACGCGCACGGCTGGATCGCAGATGTCGACGCGCTGCTGGCCGAGCGGGAACGAGCCGAGCAGTCCGTGATTCCTCCGCTGCCCGCACAGGTGTCAGTCAGTGCGATGGTCGACTTGGGTCGTGACCCCGAGGCCGCGGCGCGGCGCCTCCACCGCCGCCTGCCCCGCCCGCCAGCGGCGCATGCGTTGCTGGGCACTGTGTTTCACGAATGGGTGCAACGCTATTACCAGGCCGAGAAGCTGTTCGATCTCGACGATCTGCCCGGTGCGGTGGATGCCGGCCGGCACGATCGCGGCGAACTCGAGGATCTGCAGTCCGCATTCGCGGTGTCGGAATGGGCCGCGCGCACGCCGATCGACGTCGAGGTCCCGTTCGACATGATGCTCGGCGGTCGGGTCGTGCGTGGCCGCATCGACGCGGTGTTCGCTGACGACGACGGCGGGGTCACCGTGCTCGATTGGAAAACAGGTGAGCCGCCCTCAACGCAGGAAGAACTGCAGCACAACGCTGTTCAGCTTGCCGTGTATCGGCTGGCGTGGGCTCGGCTGCACGGCCGCCCGCTGTCCTCGGTGCGCGCGGCGTTCCACTACGTCCGGTCAGGACAGACGGTCACGCCGCAGACGTGGCCGGATACCGACGAACTCGCGGCGCTGCTCGCCGATCCTGGTGACCCGGCCGGCACCGACGCGGCCTGACGTCAGCTCTCTCGGTACACCTTGAGTGCCTGGCTGATCATCGGCCACTGCAGCGGCAGCCGAGCGATCGAGATCAGCCGCATCGGCAGCGACTTGCTGGGGTCCTTGAACCACAACCGACACATGTTCACATTCCCGGGCAGGACGCCGATGAACAACGCGATGGCGCTGAGCGCGCCGAAACGGCGGGTCGCGGGTGTCACCAGAAGGGTGCCCACGCCGACCTCGGCCACGCCGGAGGCCAACGTGTAGAACCGCTGCGTGCCGGGCAGTTCCTCGGGAACGATCGAGTCGAACGGCTTGGGAACCACGAAGTGCAGAATTCCCATTCCGATCAGCCAGATGCCCATTTTGGTACCGCGTGAAGACGACGCGAGCTGCTGCACTGCAGCGGGGGAGGAGGTCATGATTACATTGTGCTGGTGCGACAGCCTCACACCGTGACTGGCCCCCGTGGCTGAGGGTTCGCTGCGTCGACGCCTCCGTCGGTTCGATCAATCGCTTGCCGATCAGCCGGTGCATGCGCTGACCGACCGGGTGCAGATCCCCACCACGCTGGTCAGCCCGGCTCGGCGCATCACTGTCCGGGTCATCTACGCGCTCACCGCGCTCTTCGCCGCGGTCTTCATCGTCTACCTGGACCGCCACGGCTATCGCGATGTCGAGAGCGCGCCCAACCCCGATGACCCGCTGTCCTTCCTGGACTGCGTCTACTACGCCACGGTGTCGCTGTCGACCACCGGCTACGGCGACATCACCCCTGTGACGCCCTCGGCGCGTCTGATCAACGTCCTGGTGATCACCCCGCTGCGCGTCGCCTTCCTGATCGTGCTGATCGGCACCACCGTCGAGACGCTCACCACGCAGTCGCGCCAGGTCTACCAAATCCAGCGCTGGAGGAGCAGAGTGCGCAACCACATCATCATCGTCGGCTACGGCACCAAGGGCCGCACCGCCGCCGCGGCGATGGTCGGCGACGAGGTCGCGCCCGCCGACATCGTCGTCGTGGACGAGGACCCCGCCGCGCTGGAACGGGCCAAGAGCGCGGGGCTGGTCACGGTTCGCGGTTCCGCCACCGATTCCGAGGTGCTGCGGCTGGCCAGCGCGCAGCACGCCAAGTCGATCATCGTGGCCACCAACCGCGACGACACCGCGGTCCTCGTCACCCTCACTGCGCGCGAGTTGGCGCCCAACGCCAAGATCATCGCCGCGGTCCGCGAAGCGGAGAACCAGCATCTGCTCAAGCAGTCCGGGGCCGACTCCACGGTCGTCACCTCCGAGACGGCGGGCCGGTTGCTCGGCATCGCGGTGCAGACGCCGAGTGTCGTCGAGGTGATGGAGGACCTGCTGACCCCCGACGAGGGGTTCGCGATCGCCGAGCGGGAGGTGACGCCCAAGGAGGCGGGCGGTTCGCCGCGGCACCAGTCCGACATCGTGCTCGGTGTGGTGCGGGGTGGCACGCTGATCCGCGTGGACGACCCGAAGGTCGATGCGCTCGAACTCGGCGATCGACTGCTCTACATCCGTTCCGCGGACGCCGAACGATGACCCGCACCCCACATACGCCCAAACCGACGTTTGGGCGAGAAAGTGCGAGACGTTTCCGCCATTACGTCGAGTTGGGGACCCGGTGACGAGCTTCCGCCTACGCAACATCCCGCTGCTGTCCCGGGTGGGCGCCGACCGCGCCGACACGCTGCGCACCGACGTCGACGCAGCCGTCGCCGGCTGGGCCGACGCACTGCTACTGCGCGTGGATCGACGCAACCAGGTGTTGATCGCCGACGGCAAGGCAGTCCTGAACCGCGCCACCGACGCCGCAGGCGCGCCGCCCGAGGACGCCGTGTTCCTCGGTCGGCTCGACGACGGCCGCCACGTGTGGGCGGTGCGCTCCGAACTGCAACCCCCCGACGACCCGGACGCCGACGTCCATGTGCTCGACCTGCGCCGCACCGGAGACGTGTTCGACGACGTGAGCGCTCAGCTGACCGCGACCGCAACAGCGCTGCTCAACTGGCACGACAGCGCCCGGTTCAGTCCGGTCGACGGCTCACCCACCAAAGCCACGAAGGCGGGCTGGTCGAGGGTCAACACCATCACCGGTCAGGAGGAGTTCCCGCGCATCGACCCGGCGGTGATCTGCCTCGTGCACGACGGACACGACCGCGCGGTGCTGGCGCGCCAGACCGTGTGGCCGCCGCGGCTGTTCTCGATCCTCGCGGGCTTCGTCGAGGCCGGTGAATCGTTCGAATCGTGTGTGGCCCGCGAGATCGCCGAGGAGGTCGGTCTCTCGGTCACCAACGTCGAGTATCTGGGCTCTCAGCCGTGGCCGTTTCCGCGCTCGCTGATGGTGGGCTTCCACGCACAGGCGGATCCCGAGCAGCCGTTCGCGTTCAACGACGGCGAGATCGCCGAAGCGGACTGGTTCACCCGCGCCGAGATTCGCGAGGCGCTGGATCAGGGGGACTGGAGTTCGCAGAGCAGTTCGCGGCTGCTGCTGCCGGGCTCCATCTCGATCGCCCGGGAGATCATCGAATCCTGGGCTGCCCTGGACTGACCCCGGCCCGAGGGCTCAGCCGGCGAGCTTCGCCTTGACCTGCGCGCCACTGGGGTTGGTCAGCGTCGAGCCGTCGGCGAACTTCAGCGTCGGCACCACGTGGTTACCGTTGTTGACCGATCCGACGAACTCCGCGGCGGCCGGGTCCTCTTCGATGTTGACCTCGGTGAACGAGATGCCTTCGTTCTTCAGCACCTTCTTCAGGCGCACGCAGTACCCACACCACGACGTCGTGTACATGGTCACCGCAGCAGTGTCGTCAGCGCTCATAAGCACTTCAACGTAGCCGACCCGGCGAACATGCCCCGCCGCAGCCCGCGTTTGTCGGGCCGCGCTGACATGATGGTCGCCATGTCCCCGACGGCTTCGCGCGACCAGCTGCTCGAGGATCTCGACGAGGAGCAGCGCGAGGCGGTGCTCGCCCCACGGGGCCCGGTGTGCGTGCTCGCCGGCGCAGGCACCGGCAAGACCCGCACGATCACCCGGCGCATCGCGCATCTGGTGACGGCCGGGCATGTCGCCCCAGGGCAGGTGCTTGCGGTGACGTTCACCCAGCGCGCGGCGGGGGAGATGCGCGCCCGGTTGCGCACGCTCGACGACGGGACCGGGACCGGGGGCGTGCAGGCGCAGACCTTCCACGCCGCCGCGCGCCGCCAGCTCGCCTATTTCTGGCCCCGCGTCGTCGGCAGCACCGACTGGCAGTTGCTCGACTCGAAGTTCGCCGTCGTCGCCCAGGCCGCCAATCGCACCGGGCTGCCCACCGGCACCGACAACGTGCGCGACCTGGCGGGCGAGATCGAGTGGGCGAAGGCGTCGTTGATCAGCCCCGAGGACTACGCGGCGACGGTCGCCCGGTCCGGGCGCGACATTCCGTTCGACGCAGCGAAAGTCGCCGCCGCCTATGCCGGCTACGAATCGCTCAAGGCCCGCGGCAACGACCTGATGCTTCTCGACTTCGACGACCTGCTGCTACACACGGCCGCCGCCATCGAGAACGACGCCGCGGTGGCCCAAGAGTTCCGCGATCGCTACCGCTGCTTCGTCGTCGACGAGTACCAGGACGTGACGCCGTTGCAGCAGCGGGTGCTCGACGCGTGGCTCGGCAATCGCGACGATCTGACCGTCGTCGGCGATGCCAACCAGACCATCTACTCGTTCACCGGCGCTTCGCCCCGCTATCTGCTGGATTTCTCGCGGCGCTTCCCGGAGGCCACCGTGGTCCGGTTGGAGCGCGACTACAGGTCCACGCCGCAGGTGGTGTCGTTGGCCAACCGGGTCATCGCCGCGGCCCGTGGCCGGATGGCGGGCAGCCGGCTGCATCTGGTCGGACAGCGCCCCCCTGGCCCGAACCCGACCTTCGCCGAGCATCCCGACGAGGTCGCCGAGGCCACCGCGGTCGCACGCAGCGTGAAGCGGCTCGTCGAATCCGGTACCGCGCCAGCCGAGATCGCGGTCCTGTACCGCATCAACGCGCAGTCGGAGGTCTACGAGGAGGCGCTCACCGAGGCCGGTGTGCCGTTCCAGGTGCGCGGTGGCGAGGGCTTCTTCAGTCGCCAGGAGGTCCGCCAGGCGCTCGTGGCGTTGCAGCGTGCCGGCGAGCGGGACGTCGACGGTCCACTGCCCGACCTCGTCCGCGCCGCCCTCGAGCCGCTCGGCCTGACAGCTGAACCGCCGGCCGGCACCCGCGCGCGTGATCGCTGGGAAGCGTTGTCCGCCTTGGCCGATCTCGTCGACGACGAGGTGGCGCAGCGTCCGCAGCTCGACCTGCGCACGCTGCTGACCGAGCTGCGGCAGCGCGCCGACTCGCGCCATCCACCGGTGGTGCAGGGCGTCACGCTCGCCTCGCTGCACGCCGCCAAAGGCTTGGAGTGGGATGCGGTGTTCCTCGTCGGCCTCGCCGACGGCACCCTGCCGATCTCCCACGCGCTGTCCCACGGTCCCGACAGTGAACAGGTCGAGGAGGAGCGTCGTCTCTTCTACGTCGGAATCACCAGGGCCCGTGTGCATTTGGCGCTGAGTTGGGCGCTGGCGCGCACGCCCGGCGGGCGGCAGGGGCGTAAACCGTCACGCTTCCTCAACGGCATCGCCCCGCAGTCGCAGCGTGAGGACGGCCCCAGCAGGCCGCGCAAACCTCGTGGCCCCGCGCCGCGCTGCCGGGTGTGCAACACCCCGCTGACCGCCTCGGCCGCGATCATGCTCCGCCGCTGCGAATCCTGTCCGTCCGATATCGACGAGCAGTTGCTCGCGCAGCTCAAGGACTGGCGCCTACGTATCTCGAAAGAGATGAGCGTGCCGGCGTTCGTGGTGTTCACCGACAACACGCTGATCGCGATCGCCGAGACGCTCCCCACCGACGACGCCGCGCTCGTCGCGATCCCCGGAATCGGCGCCCGCAAGCTGGAGCAGTACGGCGCTGACGTGCTCGCGTTGGTCAAAGAGCGCCAGAAAACGTAAAGATCGCGCCAAAAGCGCTGGTCAAAAATGTGTTGAAAGTATTTCCTGCTACCGTCTAGCCTCAGAGCAACACACGAACGTTCCGCGTGCGAAAGGAGGGTGCCGTCATCATGATCAGCAATCACATGTTCTATGCCGTAGCCGGCACCCCGTGGTTCCCGCGCGCCATTGCCGAGGTGCATTCCGCACCCGCTGCTGTCGCCGCCACCGCTGCCGCCGCGCGCAAGCGCCGCGCCGCCGCCGGCACGGCTGCCGCGTCCGTGAGGGGCTTCTCCTAGACAGAGCCTCGACCGCCTCCCCAAGGCCACGGACCCGACACCGGATCCGTGGCCTTCGTCTTTTGACAGACCTGGTCACCGATCCCCGACAGAGCACAAGACAAGACGAAAACGACCAGGAAGCGAAAGGACCGGACATGTCTTCCCTGACATGTGAGAGATCGAAGCTGGCGGTGCCGTGTCATGTCGAGGACCCCGACCTGTGGTTCGCCGAGGACCCGCGCGATCTCGAACGCGCCAAGGCGCTGTGCGGAGACTGCCCATTCCGGCGGGAGTGCCTGACTGCGGCGCTGGAACGGCAAGAGCCGTGGGGCGTGTGGGGCGGCGAGATCTTCGACCGCGGCACGGTCATCGCCCGCAAACGGCCGCGGGGCCGTCCGCGCAAGGACGCCAAGGATCCCGTGGCGGCGTGATCGCCTGACCCCGGCGCTACACCGCGTCGGGGTCGGCGAAGCCGGGCACCGTACGTTCGGCGATGGCGCGGGTCGGCACGTGGGCGTCGAGCTGGCAGGAGATCGCCACGATGGAGGCGATGACGCGCATCGGGATGGCCAGCTTCGGTGGGATGTCCATCTGGCGGGCGGCCCTGATCTGGCCCGCTGCCTTGTCGAGTTCCAGAGTTGTCATGCGCTGCAACCACTTTCGGGTGTAGTGGAACTCGGGAACCTCCAGCGGTTCGACGTACTGCTTGAGCATGTCGTCGATCTCGCGGGTGGACACCTGCTGTCCCTTTTGGATGAAGCCGGCCTTCTCCATCGTGGGCAGCAGTTTCTCGTAGTTCTTGTCCAGCGCGTAGCGCATGATCTGGCCCAGCTCCACCGGCCAGCCGCCCGGCATCGGGGCGACCGCGCCGAAGTCGATGACGCCCATCTTCTCGTCGGGCATGAGCATGAAGTTGCCGGGGTGGGCGTCGCCGTGCACCATCTCGAGCCGCGTCGGTGCGTCGTTGGAGAACTCGAAGAGCCTGGTGGCCATCAGATCCCGCTGCTCTTGGGTGCCCTCGCGGATGATCTGCGACAGCGGGATGCCCTCGATCCATTCCTGGATCACGACTTTGGGGGCGCTGGCCACCACGTTGGGCACGACGAAGTGCGGATCGCCGGCGTAGGCCTTGGCGAACGCACGCTGGTTGTCGGCTTCGAGCCGGTAGTCCAACTCCATCTCGGTGCGTTCGATCAGCTCGTCGACGACGCCCTGGACATCGGCGCCGGGGCTGAGCTGTTTGAGGACGCCCACCATCCGCTGCATGGTTTTCAGGTCGGCGCGCAGCGCCTCGTCGGCGCCCGGGTACTGGATCTTGACCGCGACGTCGCGCCCGTCACCCCAGACAGCCTTGTGTACCTGGCCGATGCTGGCCGAGGCCACCGACTTGTCGTCGAACGATTGGAAGCGGTCCCGCCACTTGGTGCCCAGCTGCTGGTCGAGGACCCGGTGCACCTTTGCTGCGGGCAGCGGCGGAGCCTCGCGCTGCAGCTTGGTCAGCGCCTCGCGGTAGGGCTTGCCGTACTGCTCGGGGATGGCGGCTTCCATCACCGACAGGGCCTGGCCGACTTTCATCGCGCCGCCCTTGAGTTCGCCCAGCACCGTGAACAATTGCTGGGCGGCCTTGTCCATCAGCTCGGCGTTCACTTCGTCCCTGGACTTGCCGGTCAGCCGTTTGCCGAAGCCCAGCGCTGCACGCCCGGCCATGCCCACCGGCAACGAGGCCAGCTTGGCGTTGCGCGCGGCGCGGCCCCGCTTGATGTCGCTCACCAGTCCATCATCCACGACCCAGCTGAACTTCCAACCGGATAATGCCGCTCAGCACGGGCAGTCGGGGTGCTGGGACCATCGGCGCGCGGTGACGGTGCCGGTGTTCAGGTCGAATTCGAGCGTGGTGTCGACGGTCGCCGGGGGCGGAGCGGCGGGTCCGCCGTCGGTGTGGACGAGGCGCAGGATGTGGGCGATCTCGCGCAACGCCAGCCCCGCGGTAGCCAGCACGGTGGCGCGGTCGGCGGTGCCGACGGTGCGGGTCAGCTGGGTGGCGACGGCCGCCCAGGCGGGATCTTTGTCGCTGCGGTGCAGGTCAGCGCATCGCAGGCAGCTGGTTGCGCCGGGGATGACGAGAGGGCCGATGAGGCCGGTGCCGTCGCGGACGCGCACCGCGAGGTGGGGGACACCGGCGTCGTGCAGCTCGCGCGCTACCCGGGGGTCGGCGACCAGGTAGTCGGTGAGCACGGCGAGGTCGGCGCCGGCGGCCGACGCGTGGGCCCTGCTGCTGGAGCTGACGCGGACGCCGGAGCCGGCGAGCGTGGAGGCGATCAGGTCCGTCAGCGGTCCGTCACCGTGGACGCGGACCGACGCCGAGCGGCTGGGTGGCGGTGGTGCGGCGGTCAGGACGCCGGAGTCGACGAGGTGGGTGATCAGGTCGGTGACCACGGCGGCGTCGGCGCCGCGGCCAGCGGCCAGTACCTGCAGTTCGGGCAGAGTCGCGGCGGCTTGCAGTGCTCGCAGCAGCTCAGCGAGGACACCGGTGGCCAGGCCGGGCGGTGGGTGTACGACGACGGCGCGCCGGGGGTCCCAGCCGACCTGCACGGTGCCGTCGGGGCGGGACAGCACTGGGGTGGCGGAGTCCAGGGCGTAGCGCGTCATGCGACGACACTGACACGCCCGTCACGCGCCGAGCCGAGTTATCCACAGCCCTCAGGCGTCGCGCGGCGGGTCCTGAGCTCCGTCGCCACCGTCCTCGTTGGCGGCGTCGCCCTCGGTGAGTGCGGCTTCGATCGCGCTGTCGAGGTCGCTGGTGTCCCCGCCGATCACGCGGTCGATGAAGGCCGCCGGCTCGTCGAGATCGGCGGAGTCGGGGAGCAGATCGGGGTGCGCCCACACGCCGTCGCGGGCGTCGGCCCCGACGGCGTCGGTCAGCTTCTCCCACAGCGCGGCCGCCTCCCGCATCTTGCGGGGCCGCAGCTCGAGGCCGACCAGCGTCGCGAACGTCTGCTCGGCCGGCCCGCCGCTGGCCCGGCGCCGTCGCAACATCTCCGACAGCGCGACCGTGCCGGGGATGCGATCACCCAGGGCGTTGGACACCACGGTCTGCACCCACCCCTCGATCAGGGCGAGCAATGTCTCGAGCCGTTCCAGCGCGGCGGTCTGCTCCGGTGTGGCCTTGGGTTCGAAGATGCCCTGGTTGAGCAGTTGTTCCATCTGCGACGGGTCGGTCAGCGATGCCGGGTTGAAGTCGCGGGCGAACTCTTCGATGCCGCTCATGTCGATCTTGGTGCCCTTGGCGAACGCCTCGACGGCGTTGAGCAGCTGCGTCGAGAGCCAGGGGACATGGCTGAACAGCCGGTGGTGGGCGGCTTCCCGCGCGGCCAGGAACGTGACGACCTCGCTCCGCGGTTGCTCGAGTCCGGCGGCCAGTGCCTCGATGGCCTCGGGCATCAGCGCCGCGACACCGGAGGGGCCGAGCGGGAGGCCGATGTCGGTGGAGGTCAGCACCTCTTTCGACAGCGTGCCCAGCGCCTGGCCCAGCTGGGAGCCGAAGGCCATGCCGCTCATCTGCGACATCATCGCCATCAGTGGGCCGGCCATCGCCTGGGCTTCTTCGGGCAGAGCCTGCGCCCACACCGTCGAGAGCTGCTGGGCGACGGGATCGCACAGCCGTTTCCACGTCGGCATCGTGTTGTCGATCCAGTCGGTCGGTGTCCAGGCCACCGTCCGGGTGGTGCCGGCCGGCAGCGGCGTGACGCCGTCGAGCCAGGTCTCGGCGAGCCGCACCGCGTCGCTCAGCGCCGAGGTGGTCTGTTCGGAGACGGGGGCGACGAAGCCGATCGAGTTCGACGCGAGCTGCCGCGCGAGGTCGTAGTTCACCGGGCCGCCGCCGGACTTCGCGGTGCCGCTGAACATCTCGCCGAGCTGGGAGAAAATCTGCCCGAGCTGAGACATGTCGAATTGGCCGCCGGGGAACGCGCCGCCGAACGGATCGCCGGGGCCGCCGTTGGAACCCGAGCCCGAGCCGGGGTCCTTCTTGCTCTTGTCGCGCTCAGGATCGTCCCCGGGGGAGAAGCCGAAAGGCAGGTCAGCCATGCCCCCAACGGTACTCATCGCGGCGCGTCGATGCGGGCACGCGGGTCACGCTGAGAGTGAACCTGCCGGTGGCCTCTACTGTGAACGGCGTGAACAGGCGGATTGCCACCTTGATCGTGGCGCTCGTGCCGATCATCGCGTTCGGTGTGCTCGCGACGACGGTGACGGTGCCCTACGTCGCGCTCGGGCCCGGGCCGACGTTCAACACGCTCGGCGAGGTGGACGGCAAGGAAGTCGTCGACATCGAGGGAACCGACGTCAAGCCCACCAGCGGGCACCTCAACATGACCACGGTCTCGCAGATGGACGGGCTGACACTGGGGCAGGCGTTGATCTTCTGGGCCTCGGGGCGCGATCAGTTGATCCCGCGCGAACTCGTCTATCCGCCCGACAAGTCGCGCGAGGAGATCGACGAGGCGAACACCACCGATTTCCGGAACTCCGAGGACAGCGCCGAGTACGCCGCGCTGTCCTACCTGAAGTACCCGATGGCTATCACCGTGCAGAGCATCGACGAGAAGGGTCCGTCGAAGGGCAAGCTGCAGGCCGGCGACGCGATCGACGCGGTGAACAACACCCCGGTGGCCAACCTCGACGAGTTCAGCAAGATCGTGCAGGCGACCAAACCGGGGCAGAAGGTCGTCGTGGACTACCGGCGCAAGAACGAGCCTGCCGGCATCGCCGAGATCACGCTGGGCTCGCGGCCGGACCGTCCGCACGGTGTCCTCGGGGTCAATGTGCTCGACGCGCCGTGGGCCCCGTTTTCCATCGACTTCAACCTGGCCAACATCGGCGGACCGTCTGCGGGCCTGATGTTCAGCCTTGCGGTGGTCGACAAACTGACGACCGGTGACCTCAACGACGGGAAGTTCGTAGCCGGCACCGGCACCATCACCGGCGACGGCGAGGTCGGCCCCATCGGCGGCATCACGCACAAGATCACCGCGGCCAAGGACGCCGGCGCGTCGGTCTTCCTGGTGCCCGCCGACAACTGCGACGAGGCGACGTCTGCTGACGAGAAGGGCATCGAGCTGATCAAGGTGGACACCCTGACGCATGCCATCGACGGGCTGCGGACGCTTTCCGCTGGTGGCGAACCTCCTCGTTGCTGAGACGGGTCGATGATCTCGATCAGTAGAGTGACTGGACAAACGCTGGGAACATCCGAGAGTGGAGTAGTCGAGTGAGTATGCGGCCGGCCGCGCGAATGCCGAAGCTGACGCGGCGAAGCAGGATTCTGATCGCCATCTCTCTGGTGGTTGTCCTGCTGTTGCTGATCGGGCCCCGGCTGGTCGACGCCTACGTCGACTGGCTCTGGTTCGGCGAACTCGGCTACCGGTCGGTGTTCACCACGCAGATCGTCACTCGTCTGCTCATCTTCCTGGTGGTCGGGTTGGTGATCGGCGCGGTCGTGTTCGCCGCGCTGGCGCTGGCCTACCGCACCCGCCCGGTGTTCGTGCCGACGGCGGGCCCCAACGATCCGATCGCGCGGTATCGCACCGCGGTGATGTCGCGCCTGCGTCTCATCGGTTTCGGGGTGCCCGCGTTCATCGGTCTGCTGTCGGGCTTCGTCGCGCAGAGCTACTGGGAGCAGGTTCAGCTGTTCCTGCACGGCGGCGCGTTCGGGGTCGCCGATCCGCAGTTCGGCATCGACCTCGGTTTCTATGCGTTCGACCTGCCGTTCTACCGGCTGGTGCTGTCCTACCTGTTCGTCGCGACCTTCCTGGCTTTCATCGCGAACCTGTTGGGGCACTACCTGTTCGGCGGGATTCGACTGTCGGGCCGCACCGGCGCACTGTCCCGCGCGGCGCGCATCCAGCTGATCACGCTGATCGGCGTCCTGATGCTCCTCAAGGCGGTGGCCTACTGGTTCGACCGCTACGAGCTGCTCAGCCACACCCGCGGCGGTAAACCCTTCACCGGGGCCGGCTACACCGACATCAACGCGGTGCTGCCCGCCAAGCTGATCCTGATGGCGATCGCGGTGATCTGTGCCGCCGCGGTGTTCTCCGCGATCGTGCTGAGAGATCTGCGTATCCCGGCGATCGGCGTGGTGCTGCTGCTGCTGTCGTCTCTGATCGTGGGCGCGGGCTGGCCGCTGGTGGTCGAGCAGATCAGCGTGCGGCCCAATGCCGCACAGAAGGAAAGCGAATACATCAGTCGCAGTATCGCCGCCACCCGGCAGGCGTACGGCCTGCAGGAGGACACGGTCACCTACCGCGACTACCCGGGTAACGCACCGGCCACCGCGCAGCAGGTCGCGGCCGACCGCGCCACGACGTCCAACATCCGCGTGCTGGACCCGAACATCGTCGCCCCGGCGTTCACGCAGTTCCAGCAGGGCAAGAACTTCTACTTCTTCTCCGATCAGCTCAACATGGACCGCTATCCCGATGCCGACGGCAACCTGCGGGACTACGTGGTGGCCGCCCGCGAGCTCAATCCGGACCGGTTGATCGACAACCAGCGCGACTGGATCAACCGGCACACCGTGTTCACCCACGGCAACGGCTTCATCGCGTCACCGGCCAACACGGTGCGCGGCGTGGCCAATGACCCCAACCAGAACGGCGGCTACCCGGAGTTCCTCGCCAGCGTGGTCGGCGCCAACGGTGAGGTGGTCTCGCCCGGACCGGCACCGCTGGATCAGCCGCGGATCTACTTCGGCCCGGTGATCGCCAGCACCGCGGACGACTACGCGATCGTCGGCAAGAACGGCGCCGACCGCGAGTACGACTACGAGACCAACACCGACACGCGCAACTACACCTACACCGGTGCCGGCGGCGTGCCGCTGGGGAACTGGTTCAACCGCAGCGTGTTCGCCGCGAAGTTCGCCGAACGGAACTTCCTGTTCTCCAACGTCATCAACAACAACAGCAAGATCCTGTTCAAGCGCGATCCGTCCGAGCGCGTCAAGGCTGTCGCGCCGTGGCTGACCACCGACACCGCGACCTACCCGGCGATCGTCAACAAGCGGATGGTGTGGATCGTCGACGGCTACACCACGTTGGACAACTACCCGTATTCGGAGTTGACGTCGCTGTCCTCGCTGACCACCGACTCCAACGAGGTGGCGCTGAACCGGCTGCAGCCGGACAAGCAGGTGTCCTACATCCGCAACTCGGTCAAGGCCACCGTCGACGCCTACGACGGCACGGTCACGCTGTACGCGCAGGACGAGTCCGATCCGGTGCTGCAGGCGTGGGAGAAGGTCTTCCCGGGCACGATCAAGCCGAAGAGTGAGATCAGTCCGGAACTGCAGGAGCACCTGCGCTACCCCGAGGACCTGTTCAAGGTGCAGCGGGCGCTGCTCGCCAAGTACCACGTCGACGATCCGGTGACGTTCTTCTCGACGTCGGACTTCTGGGACGTGCCTCTCGATCCGAACCCGACCGCGAGCAGTTACCAGCCGCCGTATTACATCGTCGCGAAAAACCTTGCTGAGAACAATAATTCGACATCGTTCCAGTTGACGAGTGCGATGAACCGGTTCCGACGTGACTTCCTGGCGGCTTACATCAGCGCCAGTTCCGATCCCGACACGTACGGCAAGATCACGGTGCTGACGATTCCGGGTCAGGTGAACGGCCCGAAGCTGGCGTTCAACGCGATCAGTACCGACACCGCGGTCAGCCAGGACCTGGGTGTCATCGGCCGCGACAACCAGAACCGCATCAGGTGGGGCAATCTGTTGACGCTGCCTCTGGGGCAGGGCGGATTGCTCTATGTGGCACCGGTGTACGCCTCGCCGGGTGCCAGCGATGCAGCGTCGTCCTACCCGCGTCTGATTCGTGTGGCGATGATGTACAACGACAAGATCGGCTACGGCCCGACGGTGCGTGACGCCCTGACCGATCTGTTCGGTCCGGGTGCCGACGCCACCGCCACAGGTCCGGCACCGACGGGGGACAGCCCCGCGGCACAACCACAGACGCGCCCGCAGACGGGTCAGCCACCGGCCGCCGCGCCGCCCAATCAGCCGGGTCAGGCTCCGCAGAACCGGCCGGAGGTCCCGGTGGCCGTGCCGCCCACCGGCCCGACGCAGCTCTCCGCGGCGAAATCGGCTGCGCTGGAACAGGTCAACACCGCCCTGGACGCACTCCAGGAGGCGCAGCGCAGTGGTGATTTCGCGAGGTACGGCGAGGCGCTGCAACGCCTCGACGACGCGGTGAGCGAATACAAGTCGGCCCCGTAACCCACTGGGCCGGTGCAGTATCGGTTGCTCGGCCCCCTCGAGGTGGCCGACGGGAACACCCCGGTGGACATCGGTCCACCCAAGCAACGGGTGGTCCTGGCGATGCTGGCGCTGGCCGCAGGCCGGGTGGTCTCGGTGGACCGGCTCGTCGACGCGGTGTGGGGAGATGATGTCCCGGCCAGTGCGACGGCGAGCCTGCAGGCCTATGTCTCGAACCTCCGGCGGGCTCTGCGTGGCGGGTCGGCCGAGACGCAGATGGCCACCTCAGTGTCGCAGCCGATCGTGCGTCGTCCCCCCGGGTACGTCCTCGACGTCGATCCGAACAGCATCGACCTCGCGGTCTTCACGGGTGCCTGCCACCGGGCCGGTGCCGCGATCGAGGCAGAGGACTGGGAGACGGCGGCCGCGGCCGCTGATTCCGCACTGGGGCTGATCCGCGGCAACCTGCTCGACGACATGGCCGACGCACCGTGGCTGCGCGACGAGGCCGCACGGTTCGCCGAAACGCGGATCGAGTGCATCGCCAACAGGGTGGTCGCGCTGCTCGCGCTCGGCAGGGTGGGGGCTGCGGTGACCGAGTCGGCGGCTCTGCGGACTCTGGACCCGTTCGCCGATCGTGGATGCCGGCTGCAGATGCTCGCGCTGTACAGGGCTGGACGAACCGCCGACGCGCTGGACACGTATGCGCGCCACGCTCAGCGCCTCGAGGACGAGCTGGGGTTGGAGCCGGGACGCGAGCTGCGGGAGCTGCAGACCGCGGTGTTGCGCCAGGCGCCGGAGCTGGCGGGCTGGCCGCGCCCCGCGGAATGGACCGGCGCAGCGACGATTCCGGTGCCCGCACCGGCCACCCATGACGCTGCGCCGCCCACCGAGGTGCCCGCCCGGTCACCGCTGGTGGGTCGGCGTCGGGAACTGTCCCGCGCGGGTGAGTTGCTGTCCCGGGTGGCGGCGGGCGCGACGCGGTGGCTGGTGCTCTCGGGCCCGCCGGGGATCGGCAAGACGCGGTTGGCCGAAGAGGTCGGCGCGATGGCTGCGGCCGGCGGTGGTGACATGGTGTGGGTCAACTGCCCCGACGAGCGTGCCACTCCGCCGTGGTGGCCGATGCGTCAGCTGGTGCGCGCGCTGGGCGCCGACCCGGACGACGCGCTGCGGGTCCCTCCGCACGCCGACCCGGACACCGCGAGATTCCTTGTCTACGAGCGGGTTCAGTCGCTCCTGGAAGATGCGCCGCGACAGTTGACCGTGGTGGTCGACGACGTGCAGTGGGCCGACACCGCGTCGGCGAGCTGCCTGGCCTACATCGCCAGCGCGCTGCGGGATCGTCGCGTGTTGGTGGTGCTGACGGTGCGCGACGGGGAGCACGCCGCGGAAGTGGCGCGCCTGCTGAGCACGGTGGCGCGCGGCGATGACAACCGACACATCGCGGTTCCCGCGTTGTCGTCGGAAGACGTTGCGGCGCTGGCCAATGTGGTGGCTGAGGATCCCGTCACGGCCGACGAGGCCGCCGAGCTCGCCGCCCGCACGGGCGGCAATCCCTTTTTCGTCTCCGAGTATGCACGGTTGCCGCGGGATGAGCGGGCGGCCAACGAGATCCCCCGGGCCGTGCGGTCGGTGCTCGACCGCAGGCTCGCGGCTCTCGACCCGGCCGTGATAGCTGTACTGCGTACCGCCGCGGTGATCGGCGACGTGATCGACGCCTCCGCGGTCCCGGTGCTCGCCGCGGCAACAGGGCTGGACCTCGACACGCTCGCCGACCACCTCGACGAGGCGGCCGACGAGCGCATCGTCATCGCGGCGCACACCACCGATGGTTACGAGTTCGCCCACGGCCTGCTGCGCGATCAATTGCTTGCCGGAATCCCTGCCTTGCGTCGGCAACGGTTGCACGCCAAGGTCGCCGACGTCCTGGCCGACAGTTCCGAACCCGACGCACCCACCCGGCGGGCGCAGCATCTGATCGCCGCGCAGCCACTGGTGGAGCCGGCGGTCGTCGTGCGGGCCTGCCGATTGGCGGCCGAACAGGCGACGGCACAATGGAGTTCGGACATCGCCGCGCGGTGGTGGCAGGCAGCGCTGGACGCCTACGACCGGCTGCCTGCGTCGGCGCGTGACGACACCGAGCGTGACGCGCTGACCGTCGAACTGCTGGAAGCACATTCGCGTGCCGGGCGAGGGCAGTTGGTGCTCGACAGCGTGCAGCGGTCTCTCGGCGAGGCCGTGCGGGCGGGGCGTGCGGCGACGGCGGGCCGGGTGGCGAGCGCGCTGTTGCGGGCCAGCGGCGGGTGGCCGTGGCTGGCGCCGGGGCGTGATCCTGGTGAGCTGTTGGGTCTGCTGTCGCAGGCGGCTTCGCTGGCGGGCGACGACCCGGCTGCGGCGGCGCGGGTGCTGCCGGCGCTGGCCGTCGGGCACTGCTACCACCCCGACCCGGGGGTGGCCACCGATCTGCTGCAGCGCGCCGAGGAGGTGGCCGAACAGACCGGTGACATTGACGTTCTGGCCGACGTGCTCATCGGCCGGCTGATCACCTACTCCGGTGTGAGTTCGCTCAGCGAGCAGATCCTCACGTGGGTGCAGCAGCTGAAAGGTCTGCGGCACAGTCGCTCTCGCGAGGATGCGGTGATAGCCCACTCGGTGGCGACGATGGCGGCGATGTACCTGGGGGACATCGCGGGCACCCGGGCGCATCTGCGCGCGGGCATCGCGGGCAGCGAGGAGTTGCGGCTGCCGGTGCTGCGCGCCCAGCTGCGCTGGATGGAGGCGGTGCTGGCGATGTGGTCCGGTGACTTCGCCGAGGCGAAGCGCCACCACGCCACCGCAGCGCACGTGCACGAGCAGACCGAGCTGTACGAGGCCGGCAGCGGACTGCTGGCCTCGGCGTCGCTACTCCGTGAGACCGGGGAAGCGCTGGACCCGAGTTGGGCTGATCTGCGGGCCGACACCAAGACCGGCGGGCAGGGCATGGTCGGTGTGGTCCGCGCGGCGCTTCTGACCATGACTCCGACCCCGGGCGTGCGCATGGAGGCGACGGCCATGCTCGGCGAATGGTCTGACACCGCTGACCGGGGCCATATCTGGACCACGCTGGGGCATCAAACCCTTCTCGCGCATCTGGCGGCCGACCATGGTCTCGACGAATTCGCCGAACCCCTCCTCGAGCAGCTGACGCCGCACCGGGAGCGCATCGCGGTGATCGGACAGGTCGGCCTGGCCGGTCCGGTGGCGCTGGCGACGGCCCGGCTCCACGTCGCCCTCGGTGACGCTGGCAAGGCGCGGGCTGATCTGGCCACGGCGCGTGAGCTGGCCGAGCAGACCGGGGGAGTGCCCACGCTGCTGCGGTGCCGCCTGCTCGAGTGTGAGCTGATGGAAGAGTCGGCGCAGCGGGGGGAGACAGCGTCTGCCCTGGCCGTCGACGCCGAGCGCGCCGGCATGCACGGCGTCGCCAGATCCGCGAGACTCCTGTCCGGCGAGCGCGCGCGTCTGCACACTGACACGCCCTGACACCCGTGCACTCAGCGCGCGCTCAAGGCCAGCGAGCGCGCTGACAGTGACACTTGGATTTCGCTTGGTGCCGTGGTCCAAGCCGTCGCCAAGCACCGTCGGTGATGCTCATCGTGCCACCAGGGCTTGACGAGAGGACTCCGATGACGATGACCACCGACGTGACGCGCGACGACGTGCTGCGCACGCTGCGCGACCATGTCGCCACCCATGTCGCGCTGCCGGGCGAGCCCGGCTACGAGCGCTGTGTGCCGTGGAATGTGGCAGCGCCGGTGACCCCAGCCGCGGTGGTGCTGGCGACGTCGCCCGCCGATGTGGCCGCGACCGTGCGATTCGCCGCGGCGCACGGATTCACCGTCACAGTGCAGGCGACCGGACACGGTGCCGTCGGCGTCGGGTCGACGACGATCCTGGTGCAGACCGCGGCGATGAAACACTGCACGGTCGACGTGCTGAATCGCACCGCCCGTGTCGAGGCGGGTGCGCGGTGGCAGGACGTGCTGGACGCCGCGACGCCCCACGGGCTGGCGCCGCTGTGCGGGTCGGCGCCCGGCGTGGGTGTCGTGGGATTCCTCACCGGCGGCGGGATCGGGCCGCTGGTGCGCACGGTGGGGTTGTCGTCGGACCATGTGCGCTCGTTCGACGTGGTGACGGGCGAGGGCCGGCTGCTGCGCGCAACGCCGGAGGAGAACGCGGACCTGTTCTGGGGTCTGCGCGGCGGCAAGGCGACGTTGGGCATCGCGACGGCCGTCGAGATCGATCTGCTGCCGATCGCCGAATTCTACGGCGGAGCAGTCTTTTTCGATGGTGCAGACGCGGGTGCGGTGCTGCATGCGTGGTCGGCCTGGAGTGCCGACCTGCCGGAGTCGGTGAACACGTCGCTGGCGATTCAGCAGTTGCCGCCGCTGCCGGGTGTGCCGGAAGCCTTGGCGGGCACGATGACGGTGGCGGTGCGGTACACCGCGGTCGGCGACATGGCTGAGGGGGAGCGGCTGTTGGCGCCGATGCGCGCGGTTGCCCCTGTGCTTCTGGACACCGTCGGGGTCATGCCGTATGCGGCCATCGGTGCGGTGCATGCAGATCCGGTGGACCCGATGCCGGTCACCGAGAACCATGCACTGCTGTCCGAGCTGACGCCGGAAGCCGTCGACGCGCTGATCGCGGTCGCGGGCCCCGGGTCGGGTTCGCCGCAGGCGATCGTGGAACTGCGGATGCTGGGCGGCGCGTTGGCGCGTGAACCGCGGCACCGCAGCGCGTTCTGTCATCGGGACGCGGCGTTCTGCTTGGCGACGATCGGCGTGGCCGCACCCGAGATCGTCGCGATGGTCGCTGAGCACGCCGCAGCGGTGGTTGCGGCCGTCGCGCCGTGGTCGACGGGCGGGCAGATGCCGAACTTCGCGCCGTCGTACGACCAGGCCCGCGCGGCGCGGGTCTACAGCGAGGACACGCTGCACTGGCTCGCGGCGCTGGCAGACCGCTACGACCCGGCGGGCGTGCTGGCGACCGGCCAGGTCATCCGGGCGTAGCCGTGTCCCACCGTCCGTTCGGGCCGATGAGCAGGCGATTTGGAGCCTTACCGACCACCCCGGTAACCTAGCGTTCACCCGTCGCGGGGTGGAGCAGCTCGGTAGCTCGCTGGGCTCATAACCCAGAGGTCGCAGGTTCGAATCCTGTCCCCGCTACCAGGTAAAACGGCCCTCGGAGATCTCTCCGGGGGCCGTTTTCATTGCGTTTGTGAACGGATTTGTGAACGTCCAATGATTCAGCGACTTCGCGGATCAGCCAGCCGGAGCCTTCTGCCGTGCAATGAGCTGCTGGTTAGACGTTGCGCTGGTCATGCGCTGGGCACGGTGGCAGGTTCGGCGCTTGCAGGTCGGCCGAGTGGCCAGATCCTGCGGTTCTTGCCGTCGCGTGCGATCTCGAACACGAATCGAGTTTGCGTAATCTGTGGCAGCGCGGCGAGCGTGTCACCGAGCACCGCCTCGACCGTGGCGGCGACGGCTTGAGCTATGTCGCCTGCGATATCACTTGTCCGCTCCGTTAGACCCGCACCCGCAGTGGGGGCGCGACGGCGCGCTAAACGCCACCCCAGTGTGTTTTCGTTCGTAGTCATAGAGGTCCTTGCCTGGTCCCGAGTGTTGGTCAACGCCAAATCACGCGGGAAACCTGGCCACAAAGTTGATGAGTCGATGCCCGATGCCGATAGAGGCCTCCACCGCGGCATCGGCGAGATACCGTTGGGCGATGGCCATGCCGGCCGATTTGGTCCCGGCAACTATGGCGCGGCTATGCGAGATGCATTCGAGGTAGGTTGCAGCGCTCAACATCAGGGTTTCAGCGATGCTCCCACCAAGTGCGCACGTCTCACGCCACTGGCTGCTCGCACGTTCGGCTGAAAATCCGGATCAGAATTTGCGCGACTATATACCCACATCCGACCACAGATTCGTCGAACTTCTGCGAGTCCTAGTTCGGAAAGCTCGGGTCGGTGACCGACGGCGCCTTGGTGTACGCCGATGTGGTAGAGCCACAACCAGTCCACATGTTTGCGCTGGACGGAATCTGGATCCTGTGGCATCTGATCTCCTAGTTGGTATGTGTCGCAACGCATCCGTCGTTCCGCCGACATCTTGCCGGTGTCATGCACGATGACGTAACACCTGCGGTTCTCCGAGCTTTAACCGGCCTTCTCAGCGAGCAGGGATCGGACGGACTTGCGGTGTTGCGGAGTGGCTGACTACTACTGCCTCGACGTCACCGTAAGGTGCAAGCGGCTGAGACAACCAGCTACCGACGTGGACGTATTGCGGCAGAGGGCTGGATGGCGGGGCGCGTCGGCAAGCGCGAGGGGGATCGTGTACTTACATACGCTGACAGTCAAGGGATTTCGCGCAAGTGGCGCAGGCGAGATCCAAGTTCAATTCCCAGGACGGTTCAGTGTCCTCATTGGCGGCAATGGCGCAGGTAAGACGACCATAGCCGAAGCTCTTTACCTGGGTCACCGACAGACCTTTCCAAGGGTGCCACCCATCAATTCAGCATCCCTCGGTTCCGGCGACCGGTCCATCGACGTCGAGTATTGGTATGAGAAGGAGTCCAAGACAGAGGGACCGCTTGGCCAAATGATGCAAGCTCAGGCCGGTGTCAGCGTTGCAGATGCTCCGGCTTTGCGCTGGGAGCGCCAACTATCTCGCAGCTTGGGCGTCGTGCGTGCGCAGAACGCTGGGACGGGTGAGACGGAACTCAGTGATGCTGTCAGTTTGGTCTACCTGCCAGCCTGGCGAAACCCGACCGAAGAGCTAGCACGCCGGGAAGTCAGGGTGCTGGTCGAGTTGCTTCGCGCCCAGCAGCAACGCGTTTCGGGATCTCGCAGCCTCATGGGACTCCGCCAGCGTGCTTGGGGTTTTCTTGAGGCGCTCACCAACGATGGTCTTATAAGCGCAGTCGAGGCCCGTATCAACGAGTCGCTAACAAACTTGACTGCCGGTGTTCGCCGCCAGTGGCCCTACGTCCGAGGGCAGGTGGTTGATGACGCTTATTTGGCCCGCGTTCTTGAGTTAATGCTTGCGGTGCTTGAGGGGCGTGACTTCGCGCGGCCCCTCGACGTCTCGGCTCTTGGATACGTGAACTTGCTGCACATCGCGGTCACGCTTGCAGCCATTCCGGACACGAATCCTCCCGAGAGCGAAAACGCAGTCGCGGCTGACGGAGCAGAGCCGCCGAGTGGCGAAGACAACGGCGAAGGATCTAACGATGTTGAGGCAGCACGACAGGCACTGATCCAAGCCCAAGAGGAAGCCGAATCGCTCGAAGACTCTTTCTTCGGCTCGGGGCCGTTCCACACCACCGTCGTGATCGAGGAGCCCGAGGCACATCTACATCCGCAGTTGCAGCATTCCCTCGTTCGGCACCTCAAACGTACGGTGGCCACCCGACCCGAGCTACAAGTTATCTTGTCTAGTCACGCTACAGATGTAATAACCTCGTGCGATCCCGATGAGATTGTCGTCCTACGCCAGCTTGCAGATGGAGAACGCCGAGCTTCGGCCGTCGCCCACATTCCTTTAGCTAACCGAGACAGTGTCATTCGCAAGGCGCGTCTGCATCTCGACGCGAGCCGATCCTCGGCGTTGTTCGCCGAAACTCTAGTTCTTGTAGAAGGAGTCACCGATGCCGCAGTAGTACGGGAGTTCGGGTGGGTGTGGGCATCAACTGATTTTGACAAGCGAGCTTTTGTCGATGCGCTCAGCATTGTCCCAATGGGGACCAAGGTGGGCTCGTGGGCAGTCGAACTTCTCTGTACGCAAGGACACGAACTGTGTACTCGGATGGCCGTCCTGCGCGATAGCGATAAAGAGTTCGGCGAAGAGCTGTCTGAACCGGCGTGGTTAGCAGAACACGATTCGAGACACGTTCGACTATTCCAAAGCCACCCGACGTTAGAGCCTGCCGTCACCTTCGGCAACGAGACCCTAGTATCGGACGCCCTGGTCGCAGTGGGCATTGAGCTCGAGAACGTCGATGCTGCAACGGTTCACACAGCTTTTCGAGGTGCTCGCAAGGCGACCCAGACCCGTGAGGCCACGCCCGCCGGACCGGGCGCTAAGAAGAAGGGCGAGTTCGCGCTTGCATTTGCAGAGCGCCTAGTCCGTGCGCGAGACGAACGAAGCACCGTTGTACTTCCCGCTCATCTAAGAAAGATGTTCGACTACTTGTTTGGGGTCGACGGCCCACCAGAAAGTTTGACTGAAGACGATGAGCCGTCGCAACTATGACCCGAGAACTCGACCATTCAAATCCCATAGAGCGACTCACTGATGAGCAGATGATCGCGGCTGGGAGCGACAACCCAAGGGTATTCCTTGAGGCCGCGCCGGGCTCAGGCAAAACTACCGTCGCAGCCAACCGTTTCGGGGTGCGCCGCTACCGCATTTCACGTACGCCCTCACGCACATTCGATGGTCGAGCGGTCATTGCCGTCAGCTTCACGCGGTCGGCCACGCGTGAGCTTCGAGCAAGGGTGCGAACTACGTGGGGCACTAGCGATCTCCCTTGGCCGCATCGCATAACGACATTGGATGCCTTGATCTATGAGTTGGTGCGCAGCCTCCTCGGTTCGGGTTTGATCGCATGGCCCGGCGGCCACACCGCCCTCACGGTTCACGACACGTGGAAAGTTCTCGTCGAGCATGAATGGACCCGCTCCGTCGCGCAGGTGTATCTATTCGAAGGAAAAGTGTCGGTCCGCACGACCTACGACGAGTCGGGTATGCGTCCGGTCGTGTCAGCGTTCGAGGACGCCATTGCACTTGGGCTCTGTACCCATGACGATGTGCGTCGAGTGCTCGACTTTGCGCTAAAGCGGCCGGAAATATGGTCTGCCCTGAGGGATCACGTTGCGAACACCATCAGGGCTTTGATCGTTGACGAGGTGTTCGACGCCAACGAACTCGACATCGCTGTAATCGAATTGGCCACGGGGGCGGGGGTCGATGTGACCCTCATCGGTGATCCGTGGCAAGCACTTTATGGCTTTCGGGGCGCGCGCCCAGATCTAGTCCCTGGCGTACTGCAAAAGGCCGATTTTCGGACACTGAAACTGACGAAGTCTTTCCGCTGGCGTACCGAGAAACAACGTGAGTTGGCGGAAACTTTGAGATCGGGCAGCCCGGTTGAACTTGGAACTATCACGGCGACGGAGCTGATCGATCTGCCGACTGATGTTGTGCTGGCTCCTCTGTGGGATCAACTTTGGTCAGCAGCAACGACGGTGCTACCGATAGCTTGGGGCTCGGCCAAAGGCAATATTGTCGAGGCCGCAACTACTGTTTTGTTAAACCAGTGCACGACAGTGCTTTTCGCAACGAAGGCGACTTACCTGAATGATGCTCTGTCGACGCTTGGTGTTGACGACACCATTCTCAAACCCCTTGAGCCAGGCTTGACCGGCGTTCTTGAACTAGTGGAGGCCGCGGAGGGAAAGAATCACTGGCGTGATGCCTACGACGCGATGGTGGGAGTGCTCGGCGGGGTTTGCTCGGTGGGTTTTCCTAAGGTGCACGCGAATTATCTCGCGCGCCTGAAACTCCTACAGCCACGGTTGCGGTCTGAAGGTAATGTCGTTCCTGGCATGACAATCCACCAAGCCAAGGGGCGAGAGTGGGATAACGTTGCGTGCAGGTTCACCGACTCAGAAGTGGCGGCACTTGCCGGAGGTCTGACAAGCGCCAACGAGAAACATCGGCAGTTGTATGTTGCGTGTACGCGCGCGCGGTTCTCCACTCGACGCCTCATCGTCACTGGATAGAAACCTGCAAAGGACGTCACAACCCGAACCGTGCACACAGCAGGATTGCGGATCGGTAGGTAAAGTTTGCGAATCAACAGGACCCGATCGACGTCGATGCCAAATCCGCCAGTGGCTGGCGAGCGACCCGCCATACGCATCGGTGACCGTCGGTTGGGGCTTGCCTGGAGCACCGCGGGTGGCCTGATCTGGCGTGTTCCCGCTGAATGAGTGAAGACGAACACGTCAACTTCGCCCCAGAAGTCCGTGCCGCTTGCACTGATCCTGAGCTGCGGCGGCCCCGCCGGCTTCGTCCAAGTGTTCATCGAAGCCAGGCGCCAACATTCGGCTAAGAGCCGTATCCCTCACCAATCAAGAACGCCGCGGCCTGCTCAGCAGCCTCTCTGTCGTCGTTCTTGAGCACATGGGCATAGGTCTGCAGGAAGAACCCGACGTCTGCGTGCCCGATGCGCTCGCTCACAATCTTGGGACTGACGCCAGCCTTCAGCGCAGCGGTCGCGTATGAGTGCCGAAGATCGTGGAAGGTGATGCGCTCAAGGCCGGCAGCAGCCGCCAGGCGGTCGAACCGTTGTCGGATGGAATCGGGGTGCGGTGGTCGGCCGTCCTGGAACGTAAAGACGTAGTTCCCGGGGTGATAGTCCGTCCCGAAGAATGCCCGTTCTTCGTTCTGGAACTCACGCCACTTGTCAAGTGCCGCAGCGGTAGTTCGATCAATCGCGATGGTTTGATCTGCGTTGCGCGTCTTGCCGCCAGCCTTATCTCGCGCATGCCCACCAACGACCACTCGATTGTCGTGCACCGTGATTTCGCGAGCGTCTAGGTCGACGTCGTGCCACCTGAGGCCACAGATCTGGCCACGACGTATTCCGGTGGTGAGTTCCAGAAGAAACAGCGCGGCGAAGCGGTCGTGACTTACCGCCCGCAGAAACTTCTGAATGTGCTCCGGGTTCCATACGGTGCGGCGAGCCCGGGAACGTTTCGGCGGCCTCACGTTCGCTGCTGGATTGTGAGCCTTGTACTTCCACGCGACGGCATCGACCAACGCACGGTGGATCATGGCGTGAATGTTTCGAACGGTCTTCGGTGCTAGCCCGGGATTCACCCTTCCCGGTACGATTCCTGCTTTGTACCGGCGGACAGCGGCACGAGCGGCGTGGATCGTTGTGCCACAAGCGTTAGCGACTTCACGGGGCGCCGGCGACTCTCCGTCGATCAGATGGCTTAGCCAATAGCGATACATCTCGTAGTTTCGGTCTTGCTTGATCCGACCTTGGGCAAGAAGCTTGGCATACAGCTTCAGCAGTTGTGGCTCATCGAGCTGCTGGAGCTTTTCTGCCCCGATGTGCGGCACAACATAGCTCTTGGCGTAGTCCTTCCAGTTCTGCCACGTTGTGGCATCCATTGATGCCTCAACGGCGACGAACCATTCCGCGAAGAATTGAGCAACCGTGCGGGTAGAGGGTCGGACCACGCGACCCTGATCGGCATCCCGCATGGCATCGCGACACGCCTTCCATGCTTCCTTCTCAGTCGGAAATCCGCCCTTCGAGATCGTGGGATATTCGCCGGTGGACGAATCTCTTTCAGGCGCTCGGAAACGGTATGTCCATGTCCGCCCACGCTGATAGACGGCTCCCTTCACGAGGCGATCAACTCACGCAGCTCGGCAGTGACGATGTAGACGCGTCCTCCCAGCCTGCGCACTGGAAGCTCGCCAGAAGCAGCAAGCCGGTAAGCAGCAGCGCGGCTAATTCCCAGAATGCTGGCTGCGCGGGGTACTGCGAGGAGCAGCGGCAGATGATCAAATACGTTTGACTCCACTTGATTTCACCTCCCCTCGCCCGTGGTCGAATTGTCGGTAGACACTGACAGTTTCTGAGGGCTGCATCGCGGGCAGAACTCCGCTGCTTCTGTGCCGTCCGACTGTGTGACTGTGATCGTGCGCGACGAGGGGTCTTCGCACTCGCCGCACCACGGAGTCTTTCGCCGTATGGAAAAGGTCGGTGGAGCTGGCAGCTCGGATAGACGCGACGCGAGAACGGCAGCCGGATTACGGACTCCCTTAGGCCGTGATGAAAGGTGGGCCAACAGGGTTTGCGACGTCCAGCCCGCCGCAAATGCCTCCTCAATTGCCGGTGACAGTCTTCTCGCTTCGCTGCTGCTAATTCGCCACGGCGTGGGAAGAGACTCCAGCACGGAGGCCGATGATGGTTCGGATGGTGGTTCTCTTGAAGGGTTCAAGGGGTCCGTGAATTGGACCTCCGGCGGTCCGGGAGGTGAACCTTCCCGGTCTGGAGATTGGACGGGCCCCGTCGCGTTGGCGGACTGTGGGAGTCCGACATCAAGACTGGGGCGCGAGTGCGTCGCATCCGGAAGGTTGAGATTGTAATGACTTGGGCGTCTGGCTCCGGATTTGTGGTACTGGGCAACTCGTACTACGAGCCCGGCCTCTTCCAGCTTGCTGAGCGCCTTTAGGACCGTGCTTCGCGCAGCACGAGATTCCGACACGAGCGTACCGAGGGACGGGTAGCAGGAGAGGCTCTCGTCTGCGCGGTTCGCTAGCAGCACGAGGATAAGACGCTCGATCGGAGTCGAGACCTCGATACTTATTGCCCAGTTGAGTGCTTTCCAACTCATCTATCGCCCCCACTTGCCAACGGTGTTTCGTTAGTCATTCGGCTTCCAAACTTCTCTCGAACGGACACAGGCGA
Source organism: Mycobacterium sp. IDUB_1 (assembly GCF_055419625.1). NCBI lineage: Bacteria > Bacillati > Actinomycetota > Actinomycetes > Mycobacteriales > Mycobacteriaceae > Mycobacterium > Mycobacterium sp. IDUB_1. The sequence goes on from NZ_JBVAYA010000001.1 coordinate 2,364,771, forward strand.
TCGCTCGGACGGTCGCCGTGCTGGCTTACTCCGGCTGCCACAAGCGATAGCAATCTCGGTGAACTGGAACGTAGTTGAACGGATGAAACGGCGTCCACCACGTTGGGCGACTTAGTCAGATTTCAATTCTTGTCGTCATCCTGCCCGGACAGCATGCGAATTTTGGAGCGGCGCGGACGCTTCACGGTGCCCCGCCATATCGTTGCGCAGCGGGGGCGTCCGAATAGTCTTTACAAAGACCGCAGATATGCGTCCTCGTCTACGTGCGTGTACCCGGAAGTCCCGAAATGGGCATGCAGCAACAGAGTTGATCACTAGTTGGCCATTGGTTGGCTATTAGCTGTGCACTGGTGAAGCATTCGTTAGTTCCATGAACATCTGTTTTTCAGAAAATCAGACACAGCGATCAGTGCTGTTCTTATGCAACACCTTTAGATTGGTGGTCAATGAGCCCGCGCAACAGTTATCCTGGGGGTGTGTACTGCACAACGTTGGCTACGGGCTCTTGGCGATGGCCAGATGGCCCCGCCGAACGCGCGTCCCTCGTCGATGTGGCAACTGTGACACCGGGTCGAAGAGGCGTCTCTGAGGTCACGGAGGCATGTTGTGAACGATGAACTGAGTCAAGCAAATAACCGCGGATTCGAACTCGGCAGGAGACATGCCGCGCTTGCGGATGTCATTGGGCAAGCAGCGCTCTGGGCACGCTCTTTCGGGCTTTCAACCGCCGAGGTCCTACCTGATGGATCAGTGTTCGTGACATACCCGCTCGCACAGCATGCTGAATGCCTGGTGGAGCTTTGGAATCGCCTTGGAGGCGCGTGCGTCGACCTTGCATCTTCTTTCGAGGACGGCATGAGCGCACGAAGTGCGTCAGTTGCGCCGCCGCCCAGGGACGAAGGCGCGATTCGAATAACTACATACTTGAGCGGCGCAGACTTCGTGCACGTCCTCCAATCAAGAAGCGCGTATCGCTCTACTTTGCAGGACTTTTGGCGCAACGAAGTGACGAGCGCATCACTGTATCTCAGCGTCTCTGGTATTTGTACGGACGAACTGGAACGGTATGCCTCGATCTCACAAGCGCTCTTTGATGACGCTTCGGCTGTGGTGCGTGACGCGTACGCACATGCCGTTGCGGCGACCTACGGGCGGATTTGGGCCCGTGCTTCTCACGCCAACGAGGGTCGCGCACTCATCGCATGGATGAAGGCTCTGGTTGACGTAGGGTTCAGCTTCGAGGAGTGCGTCTCGGAACTGCGTGACCTGGAAGTGGCATCGCCCCACGCGGTGTCCTATTGCCTCCAACGCAGAAGTGCATGGCTGCACGACGGATGATCGGACTTATTCTCGCGGACATTGTGGGGACGGAGTCCAATGTCCGAAGGTGCTGATGGTCGACGTCGCAACTGGCGATATCGCGAAAAGCGGATGAGCACAAAGCTCTTAGCGAAGCGCGTTAGTCAAGAGGATCACGACCTGGTGGTCGCATACGCCAAGAACTTGCATGTCACAGTCGCCGACCTCCTTGCCCCGGCTGTGCAGGACCTTATCAACCGGGCCAGCGCCCACAACGCAATGGCAACCGTAGATCCGGCTGAACACGGAAACCATGAAAGAGATAATCAGTGAGCGGCCTGTCTTGTCAGTATTACAGTCCCGCAAGCTGATTGCGCTTTCGCTGGGCGTAGTGAGCCCGACGTGTTGGGGCCGATCGAGAGGTAGCGACCGTGATATCCGACGCCAGAGTTCAGGGAGTGAGCGAGTTGCAAAGAGTCGCTGACTCGCGTCAAGGCGGAGGTTGCCCGCCTGTGTCAGAGCGAGGCAAGCCGTAGCGAGCGCCGATCTCTTCCTCGCTTAAAGTGGGGCCGGCTGCGATATCGGCTTCTGACTCCAGCAGCGCCTCGCGAAGGTCCGCCTCATCGATGGGCCAGTCGTCGACTTCTTCTTGGTCGAGTGCGCCGCTATCGTCCTGGGAGGGCGGGTCGGGCGCTTCCCAGACCCCAGCTTCAGTCTCGGGCAGGGGCGCATCGAAGTCATCTGGGATGGCCAGGTCGGGCAGTTGACCGAAACGGCGCGGGGGAGTGGGAGGCGGCAGCTTCGACGCGGTGTCACCGCCCTCGTTCGTCACATCTGAAGGGTAAGTGAAGCACATGTCGCATCACACGTCGGATCACCGTAGCCACTTGCCGGTTGCCCCTGTTGTTTACCATCACGACCAGGGCACCTTGCTGGTGGGGCGGCCGGGTGATAGCCCACTTTCTTGTTTCGGCGTCAGGTCTCGTCGAAGAAGCTAGCGGCTTGGTCGCGAATGCGCGCGAGCCGCTTCGATACGGCGCTGTGACTGCTGTAGCCGAGGATCTTGCCGACGTCGGTGAGGGAGGTGACTCCGCTGCGTAGGACGACCACCACTTCGCGGTCGCGGGGGTTGAGCAGAGTCAGGAAGTCGCTGCATGCAAGCTGGCCGACGACTTCGGTTTCGGGTCCGTGAACCGGGGTGGTGTGATCGACTTCGACGAAGGTGACGGTGACCTTAGAGCGCTTATGGTTGAGCGTCCGGTCGAAGTCTTCCTTGGCGTGTGACCACCGGTCGGAAAAGTCGTCGTGGACCCGGTGGGACCGCACGGCGTCGAGAATGTCGCGCAGCCGGCCGGTCTTGTCGGCGGCGTCGACGGTGCGCTCGACGAACTCAGCGGCTTCCTCTTCCCCGGCCCACAGGTCAGAACCCACTCGGGGGCCGCCGGCGGTGACGCCTTCGAGAATCTCGCCGTTGCTCAGCCTTACCGGGCCAACAGGGCCATCGGTGTCGATAATCGGCCAGGTCCGCATCTCGTCTTCCATGGCCTCGGTGACCGCGGGAACCCAGAAGTCGAGGTTGTGCGCCAGGATGCGGATCGGGTCGTCCTTAGTGAAGGCCATCTGGGGTGATCCGGGCATGAGGTGACGCCAGATCGCGGCCTCCCAGGCCCGCGACAGCCGCTGACTGAAGTCCGCGGGCAGGTAGGGGTCCGGGTTGGTCAGTTCCGTCCAGAAGGGCCATTGGCCACCAGTGAGCGTCGGCAGGCCGTACCGGTCCAACGTGGCGCGAGGGAGCAGGTGAAACAGGGGTGCGTAGTCGTAATAGCGGGTCTGCGTGCGGGGGATGAACACGATGTTGTTGTCACCGAGATCGGCGATGCGGGCCAGGTCGGGAGGCAATTTCGCATAGTCGTCGGTGTCAGCGTCGGTGTCGTCGTGAAAGAAGCGGCGCCGAAACTGGGCGGCCTCCCACAACGCATTCCACCGAGCCACCGCGAAGATCCTGGCCCCACGGGTTTCGAGGTCGGTGGTGGTGCTGCTCGGCATGGGGACGCTGACGTATTCCGGGCGATCCGGGGTATCGGGCCTGATGACCGCCTGGAAGAACGCCAGCCCTGCAGACATGTTCCACATGCGCGGATAGCGATCTGGGCCGGCCAGATCCTCACTGGAGTTGAGAAGGACGTCCCGGCGAGGGTCGTCGTCGCCGTCGTTAGAGTCGGTGGTGGTGTCGTCAGACATGGTGGTCATACCTATCTCACGACACTGCCGTGCCGATTCGTTCCATTGCCAGGCAGATAATTTTCGAAGCTGCGAATCGCGCCGCATCAGCTGACCGAGCGCAACACGCGGATGCGCTGCTCATCGGAAAGGAGTCCACCCATCGGTGAGACTTCGCGCATCTCGATGCAGTCACGGCTGAGGCCAGTCAAGACACGACGAATACTGGGTATATCGCCGTCGCTCAGTAGGGACTGCCAGCGGTCGAGGTGACGCATGTGAGGCTCACCGGTGACGTTGGACCGTAATCGTCGTAGGTTCCGTTCGATCGAGAGTTGTTGTTGTGTGAGGGCGGAACGTGTGAGGTGTTTAGCCAGCTCGCGGTGAAGCATCCACGACCGGCGTTCTGAACGCGTCAACTCGGGACTAATTGGTTGGCGGGTGATTTCGAGGCGATAGCCCATGCAGGACAGCAGCCGGTCGAGTTGCTCATCGCTGAGTTCAACTTTGCCGGAGAGGAACTGGCTGATGCTTGGCTGATGTACGCCGCTGAACCGGGACAACTCAGACTGAGTGGTGCCCGTTTCGTGCATCACCGTCCGCAGGACGCCGCTACGATCACTCATGCCCACTATAGTAGTGAATACTATAGGTCAGCAAACGGCCCGACAGCCAATTGCTCATCCAGCGCTATCTGCAGCTCCTCGACGAGCTGACACGCTGCGCCGCAACAACTCCTGAGGTAGCGCGAGTTAGTGCCTTTCCTCGAAGCACATTCGCTCAGGCAACGTGCCGGCATCTGGGCCGTCCTGCGTCGGAATTGCTGGCCGGGGCGCCAGGCTGTGGGTTGCCGCCGCGGTGATGGTGAAGTCCTCGCCGCCCTTGACCAGTGCTGGCGCGCCACCGAGGCTGCGATAGACGCTGGATCGAGAGATGCCGAGGGTGCGGGCGATCTGGGCGCGGGGGGTGCCGGCCTGGTCGAGGGCCTGGGCGGCGGCGATGGTGTCGGCCGTAAGTCCCGGACGCCCAGGATGGCGGCCGTTCGCACGGGCTGCTGCGACACCAGCGGCGGTGCTCGGCGGCGATGGCTCGCTCGAACTCGGCGACGGCCCCGAAAACTTGAAAAATCAGGCGACCGCCGGGGGTAGTGGTGTCGATGACCTCGATGACCTCGATGACCTCGATGACCTCGATGACCTCGATGACCTCGGTGAGCGAGCGGAGCTCGACGCCGCGGTCCTGGAGGTCGCTGGCCACAGCGAGCAGGTGCGGGAGCGATCGGCCGAGGCGGTCCAGCCGCCACACCATGAGCACGTCCCCGCGTCGGGCATAGTTCAGGAGCGCGGCCAGCTCGGGGCGATCGTCACGAGCACCGGATATGCGCTCAGACCAAATTCGCTCGGCCCCAGCCTCCGTCAGCGCCTTTATCTGCATGTCCGGGGGACTGGTGCAGCGTCGGGACTCGCGCATATCCCAGCAGCGTCACCGGCAGGTCCTCCCTCGTCAGTGGGGCACGGGGGATTCAGACCCAACCGGGACGCTTGCGGCCGGGCGGCAGCCATCTGTGTTCTTAAATGTGTCCCCGTTCCCCACAGTCTGAGACACAATTCTGGGACACCCGACTGACATTTCTGCCCAGTCGCAGAACCCGTGTTCACCCTGTCGCTCAATAGGTCGTTAGGCCGACTTCTGCGCGGCCGGGGGGCCGGCCCCCGAGCTACCCGCGGCGTGACGGGTGGACCCGAGCCGCGGCGATCTGCTCCAGCTCTTCCAGGGACAGCAGGTAGGCCTTTCGGTGGTACCCGCGGTCGCGGTTGGCCTTGATGCGGCGGTGCTCGGCGAGCATCCGCGTGTACTCGTCTAGCACCGGGGAGTGCGAATTTCCGCCATCGTTGCGGTCGAGTTGCGGCCGTAGTTCGGGCCACTTGCCATCGCCCATCAGGAACTCGACGTAGCTGGCCATGCGGCTTTCGAGCCTGTGGTTGCCGTCGAAGCCCTCGAACTCCAGCTCGTGACTCAGCTCCTCGCTGACGGGAGTCCCCTCTTTTTCCAGCTCTTTGATGCTGAACGTGATCATGCGGAACATGTCGAGGATGTCCAGTACGCGCTCGCAGTCGCGCTTGGACAGCTCGGTGCGGAAGCCGGCGACCTCCCGCCAATATTCCGTGGTGAAGCCCGACTCAATGACCCGTGCACTCTTCAGGTGGGAACGCGGGTCGATCTCGCTGTCGTCTTCGGGCACCACGTGCGCGAGGATCCGGTGGAGTAGCGAGAGCACCTGTCGGTCGGCGATGCGCATGGTCGTTGGTGCCGGTAGGTCGCCTTGGTCTTCGTCTTCTTCTGGCTCGTACCCGGGGACGATTGCCGCCATGACCAGGTTGCGGACGTATTCACTGACGGTGATCCCCTCTTCGTCGGCCATGTCCTTGAGCTGATCGCGGACCTGGTCGTCTACTCGGATGTTCAAGACGGCCATGCCGCCTCCCTTCATGTTGATGTATGTCTTGTATGACGATCATCGTAACATTGTCATCCACCATTACACGGATGACGCAGAGCGGCCTCCGCGGCGATCCTTCGGGGAATTGATGGCAACTCGGCCGGTGGCCACGCGCAACCAAACGGCCCACTTGGCAGCGTTCACCTGTCGTTGGCTTGCGCCTTGTTTCGATATCGGTCAATATCGATGTATGTCGAATCAAGAGGCCGTGGCGGTCGATGCGTGTTGCGTCACGCCGCCCCTGCTGCGTGAGCCACTGACGGAGCCTGCGGCTGCCGAGATGGCCAAGAAGTTGAAGGCGCTGGCGGATCCGGTGCGGCTGCGGCTGTTCAGTGCGATCGCCAGTCATTCCGGTGGTGAGGCGTGCGTGTGTGACGTCTCGGGTGGCATCGACGTTTCGCAGCCCACGGTGTCGCATCACCTCAAGGTGCTGCGTGCCGCTGGTTTGCTGACCTCGGAGCGTCGGGCGTCGTGGGTGTACTACGCGGTGGTTCCGGAGGCGCTGCGCGAGATAGCGGCGCTGCTGGATCTCCACACCGCAGCACTGACAGGAGCAACGGCATGACCGACACGGTGGCAAATCCTTCAGCGCCGGTGGTGGGCAAGCTGTCCACCCTCGACCGGTTCCTGCCGGTGTGGATCGGTGTCGCGATGCTCGCGGGGTTGCTGCTGGGCCGCTGGATTCCCGGACTCGATAACGCGCTGGACGGCGTTCAGGTCGACGGCATCTCGTTGCCGATCGCCCTGGGCCTGCTGATCATGATGTACCCGGTGCTGGCGAAGGTCCGCTATGACCGCCTCGACACCGTGACCGGCGACCGCAAGCTTCTGCTGAGTTCCCTGTTCTTGAACTGGGTGTTCGGTCCGGCGTTGATGTTCGCCCTGGCCTGGCTGATGCTGCCCGACCTGCCCGAGTACCGGACCGGGCTGATCATCGTGGGCCTGGCCCGCTGCATCGCCATGGTGATCATCTGGAACGACCTGGCCTGCGGTGACCGGGAAGCCGCCGCCGTGCTAGTCGCGCTGAACTCGATCTTCCAGGTCATCATGTTCGCCGTCCTGGGCTGGTTCTACCTGTCAGTCCTGCCCGGCTGGCTGGGCCTGGAGCAGACCACCATCAGCACCTCGCCGTGGCAGATCGCCAAATCGGTGCTCATCTTCTTGGGCATCCCGCTGCTGGCGGGCTATCTGTCGCGCCGGCTCGGGGAGAAGACCAAGGGCCGCGACTGGTACGAATCGAAATTCCTGCCGCGGATCGGTCCGTGGGCGCTCTACGGGCTGCTGTTCACCATCGTCATTCTCTTTGCGCTGCAGGGTGAACAGATCACCAGCCGGCCTCTCGACGTGGTGCGCATAGCTCTTCCGTTGCTGGCGTACTTCGCGATCATGTGGGGCGGCGGATACCTGCTGGGTGCCGCGATTGGCCTGGGCTATCAACGCACCACCACTTTGGCGTTCACCGCGGCGGGCAACAACTTCGAGTTGGCCATCGCCGTCGCGATCGCCACCTACGGCGCCACCTCCGGGCAAGCCCTCGCCGGGGTCGTCGGCCCGCTCATCGAGGTCCCGGTCCTGGTCGCGTTGGTGTACGTGTCGCTGGCGCTACGCCGACGCTTCCGCGACGGCGACACGACCACGTCCACCACCGTTTCGCCGTCGTCGACGACACAGGAGTCCTGACACCATGTCCGAGAGCCCAGCCGCCCTGCGCCCGCACCGCGACCTGTCCATCGACCAACGGCACGCGCTCACCACCGCGGCCACCCGGTTGGAACGCGACTTCGGCGACAGCTTCAACGTCGAGACCATCGAACGGTTCCTGCACACCTCCTATGACCAGTTCGCCGGCCGCGCCACCGTCCCGAACTTCCTGCCCCTGCTAGCCGAACGATTTGCCCGTCAACGCCTGCACGCCTTGGCCCGGGTGGAGGGCAAGATCAGCGACGGAAAGCCTACGGTGCTGTTCCTGTGCACCCACAACGCTGGTCGTTCTCAGATGGCGCTGGGCTTCTTCTGCCACTTCGCCGGTGACGACGCGGTGGCCTGGTCCGGTGGCTCCGAACCCGGTGATGCCATCAACCCGTCAGCGGTCACGGCGATGGCCGAGGTCGGGATCGACATCACCGGTGAGTTCCCCAAGCCGTGGACCGACGAGATCGTCCAGGCCGCCGACGTGGTGATCACCATGGGCTGCGGAGACGCCTGCCCCGTCTTCCCCGGCAAGCGGTACGTGAACTGGGAGCTGCCCGACCCGGCCGGCCAAGGCCTCGAGGCGGTCCGCCCCATCCGCGACGACATCGAAGACCGCGTCCGGCGGCTGCTGGCAGACCTCGACGTCACCGTCGGCCAGGGCTGACCGGCGATGACTGACACCTCCACACCGTCGGTGCTGTTCGTCTGCGTCAAGAACGGCGGCAAATCCCAGATGGCCGCCGGCCTGATGCGCCAACTCGCCGGTGACACCGTGACCGTGCACTCGGCCGGGACGAAACCCGGTGGCGCGGTCAACGATCTGTCCGCGCAAGCCCTTCTGGAGGTGGGCGTCGACATCACCACCGAGCAGCCCACACCGGTGGACTACGAGCTGGCCCGCGACGTGGACCTGGTGGTCACCCTCGGCCGGGAAGCCAAGCTGGATCCGCTGCCGGGCACCCGAGTAGAGAACTGGGACACCGACGAACCTTCCGACCGCGGCATCGACGGCCTCGAACGCATGCGCCTGGTCCGCGACGACATCACCGCCCGCGTACAGCGACTGCACACCACCCTCACCAACGCCTGACACCCACCCCCGCTCTCACGCTGCAACCCAGCACCCTCCCCAAACCACTCGATTCTCCCGAGGAGACTTCGTCATGCCCGCACGCCATATCGTCGCCATCGGCGGCAGCGACGCCGGAATCAGCGCCGCGCTGCGCATCCGCGAACTCGACCCCAGCACCGAGGTGACCGTCGTCGTCGCCGACGCCTACCCCAACTTCTCCATCTGCGGCATCCCGTACTACGTCTCCGGCGAGGTCACGCACTGGAGCAACCTGGCGCATCGCACCGCCGACGACCTGGCCGCCACCGGCATGCGCGTGCTCACCGACACCCGCGCCACCCGAATCAACGTCGCCGACCACACCCTCGATGTCCTCGACCCCACCGGACAACCCACCGAACTGTCCTATGACGCCCTGATCGTGGGCACCGGCGCCGTCAGCGCCCGCCCACCCATCGACGGCCTCACCGGACCCGACGCCCTCGGACCCAAAGATGGTGTGCACCTGCTGCATTCGATGGGCGACACCTTCGCCGTCATGGACTCCTTGCAGCAGCGCGACCCCAAGACCGCGGTCATCATCGGCGCCGGCTACATCGGCCTGGAAATGGCCGAAGGGCTCACCACCCGCGGGATCGCCGTCACCCAATTCGAAGCGCTCCCCGAAGTGCTGCCGACCGTCGACCCCGAACTGGGCGCCCTCGTCCACGACGAACTGGAACGCCACGGCGTCCAGGTCCTCACCCACACCACCGTCTCCGCGGTCACCCGCACCGACACCGGCGCCCTCACCGTGACCGCCCACCGCGACGGCGAAACACTCGAAACGACAGTCGATTTCGTGCTCGTCGTGGTCGGTGTCCGCCCCGACGTGGAGCTGGCCGCCGACGCCGGCGCCGAACTCGCCATCAAGGGTGCGATCGCCGTGGACGAGGCGATGCGCACCACCTTGGCGGATGTGTTCGCTGCCGGGGATTGTGTCCACACCCACCACCGGATGCTTGGTCTGACGTGGTTGCCGCTGGGCACCACCGCCCACAAGCAGGGCCGCGTCGCCGGAGAGAACGCCCTCGGCGGCTCAGCGCGGTTCGCCGGCAGCCTCGGCACCCAGGTGGTCAAGGTCTTCAACCTGGTGGCCGCCCGCACCGGCCTGCGCGACCATGAGGTGCTCGCCGCCGATCGCGGGTGGGCACCGGTCACCACCACGGCTTCCCCGGATGACCACAAGGCCTACTACCCGGGCGCCACCCCGATCCACATCCGGATCACCGGCGACGAACGCACCGGCCGCCTGCTGGGTGCTCAGCTGGTCGGGCACCGCAGCGCGGAGGTGTCCAAGCGGGTCGACACCTACGCCGCCGCCCTGTTCCACGACATGACCGTCGAGGGCTTCTCCGAGCTGGATCTGTCCTACACCCCGCCACTGGGATCACCCTGGGACGCCACCCAAATGGCCACCCAGACCTGGACGCGCCACCTCCGGGCGATGGTATTCAGCTGACCCCGGGCAGTACTGGATCGGATCGCGAGCCGAAGGCGGCTAGACCCGGACGATCGGCACGGGGGTCGCGACTCGCGGCCTGGTAGCCACCGCCATCAGTGCCCCCGCCGCGGCGATCGCACCGAGGGCGACGAACATCGCGTCGTACCCCCCGAGCAGGCTGGCCAGCGCCGCACCGACGAACGGTCCGACCGCGGTAGCGATCATGATCGGCGCGGACAGGAGACCGCTGAGATGACCGTAATGGGTAGAACCCCAACGCTCGGTGACCGCGGTGGCTTGCAGCAGCGTCATGATGCCGCGCATCACCCCCGCCCCGATCGCCACCACGACCAGCGCAGCGAAACTGCTGAACAGCCCGAGCAGCGCGGTGGTGGCGGCGACGCCGGCCATGATGATCACCGTCCGGGGCACGACGCCGACGCGACGCACCAGGATCTGATAGCCCAGGCGTCCGAGCACCTGGCCTGCGCCGCCCAGGCCGAGCGCGACGGCGGCGGCACCAGTGCTGATGCCGCGTTGACTCATCAACGGCACCAGATTGGCGATCACCGCGTACGAGGCGAGTCCGGCCAGCGCGAACGCCGCGATCAACGCCAGAAAGGGCCCGCTGCGCGCGGTGCGGGTCGGTGCCTCGACGTGATGATGCTGAGTGGTTACCGCCGGCCACTGGCGTCGCAGGCCGAAGAAATGCGCCGGGATCGTGATCACCGCCATGACCGCTGCCAGGACGAGATAGGTGTGGCGCCAACTCATCTGAGCGGACAGTGCGGCGGTCAGGGGCGCGAACACGGTGCTGGCGAACCCGGCCACCAGCGTCAGCACAGTCAGGGCGCGTACCGCGTCGGCGCCGAAGAACCGAGTCAGCGCCGCGAACGCGGGCGCATAGAACACCGCGCTCATCGCCACCCCAGCCAGCACCCAGGCCGCGACGAACCAGCCGTAGTTCGGCGCCGTCACGACCGCCACCACTGAGAGCACACCGAGGATGGAGCCGGCGGTCATGATCCAGCGCGGACCGACGCGGTCCAACCACCGCCCGACCGGGATGCCCACCAGAGCTGCGGTCACCAGCCCGGCAGAGAACGCTGCGGTCACCGCGGGGGCTGACCAGCCAGTGTCGGTGCTGATCCGCTCCGAAAGCACCGTGAAGGCGTAATAGAGCACACCCCAGCTGGTGATCTCGGTGACACACAACGTCAACAGCACCCAGCGCAACTCGTGCCGAGCTGCGCTGGGTGCCGTAGAAGAATCCGCTTCGGTCATCCGCCAACGGGATTGAGCGACAACGACAACGGTTGCGGTGCCGACGGGGCGGGGCCGCAGCAGCCACCGCCGGCGTTCTCACCCTGCGGGTCGTCGAACAAGCCCGCCCCGTTGCACACCCCGGTATCGGGCAGCGTCAACTCCACCCGGCGGGCAGCCTCGTGGTCGCCGGCCAGTTCGGCGGCGATGCTGCGGACCTGCTCGTAGCCGGTCATCGCCAGGAACGTCGGTGCGCGCCCATAGGACTTCATGCCCACGATGTACAGATTCGGTTCCGGGTGGGCCAACTCGGCGGCGCCGTGCGGCAACACGCTGCCACAGGAGTGCATGTTCGGATCGATCGAGCCGGCCAGGTTGACCGGGGCCTGCAAAATCGGGTCCAGCTCGATGCGCATCTCCGACAGAAACGACAGATCCGGACGGAACCCGGTCAAGACCACCACGTGATCGGCCGACGGCAAGGAACGTCCGTCCTCCGCGGTCAGCACGGCGCGGCCGTCCACCAGGTCGATGCGCTCAGTGCGGAACCCGGTCGACAGCGACACCCGTCCCGCCTCGACCCCTTCCTTGGATCGCACACCCAGCGCACCGCGCTGGGGCAGTTCATCGGCGGCGCCTCCGCCGAAGGTGTCCTCGGACACCCCGCGGCGCAGCACCCACGTCACCGTCGTCGACGGATCCTTGCGCACCACCTCGCCGAGCTGGATCACCGCGGTCATCGCCGAATGCCCGCTGCCGACCACCACCACATGCTTGCCCACCAATGCCGAAGCCTGCGCCAGCGTCGGTGGGACATAAGTCAGCACCCCGGAGGCTGCCGCCGCGCGTTCCCCGATTGCGGGAACACCGTCAGCGCCAGCGGGATTGGGCTGACCCCAGGTGCCCGAGGCATCAATGACGGCCTGGGACTGCACCCGACACTCCGTGCCGTCAGCGTTGCTCACGTGCACGACGAACGGCGCCTCGGCGCGGCCTGGGCTCACGAGGCGGTCCCGACCCAGCCGGGACACCGCCACGACTCGCGCGCCGTACTGCACCCGCGTACCCAAGGTGCCCGCTAGCGGTGCCAGGTAGCTGTCGATCCACTCTCTGCCGGTGGGGAATCCCGACTCGGGGGCGGCCCAGCCGGTGAGTTCGAGCAGTTGGGCGGCAGCGGGGTCGACCAGTTCGGGCCAGGGGGAGAAGGTGCGGACGTGCTCCCACTGCTCAACGGCCGCAGCAAAACTCGTGCCGGCCTCCAGCACCAACGGGGTGAGTCCACGCTTCAGCAGGTGCGCGGCCGCCGCCAGACCCAACGGTCCGGCTCCGATCACTACGACGGGCAGCTCCGACATCCTCGACTCCTCTCATCGACGTTCTTCGATGAATTGATCGTGCGTGATCCATCGACGTTTGTCAATGCGTGTGTCATCATGGACGACATGGCCACCGCGACCGTCCCACTGACCTCCAGCGACGCGGCTGCCTGCTGCTCACCACTGACCGGCGGCGTGCTGGACACACCCGCCGCCGAACGCCTCGCGTCGGTGTTCAAAGCGCTTGCCGATCCGGCACGGGTCAAGTTGGTGTCGCTCATCGCCGCATCCGACGGTGGTGAAGCGTGCATCTGCGACCTCACCGAACCCCTCGGACTGAGCCAGCCCACGGTGTCTCACCACATGAAGCTGCTCGTCGACAGCGGCCTGGTCAGTCGCGACCAACGCGGCAAGTGGGCCTACTACCGCGTTAACGCCGAATCTCTAGACCGCATCGCCGCCGCAGTGTCGACCCATCCGGCCTAAACGACCTGACACCGCGTTGTCTCATTTTTAAAGAATGTGGACGTCTCAGTTCCTGTCTTGGGCGCTCTGAAGCCCACCACGGCGCGGCGAACCAAACCCCAGACTTACCGGCACCCGGCCCGGCGTCGAAATATCGCTGACCACCGGCTATCATCGTCATATGACGATGAATAACGCGGATGGCTGCCTCGCCGGAACTACATCGGGAAGTTCAAATCTGGATGCCGCGGTGGCGCTGTTTCACAGTCTGTCCGATTCTGCGCGGTTGGCGATCGTGCGCCGCCTGGCCGATGGGGAGGCCCGTGTGGTGGACCTGATCGGGGAACTGGGGTTGGCGCAGTCCACCGTGTCGGCCCATGTGGCGTGCCTGCGGGACTGCGGCCTGGTCACCGGTCGCCCCGAGGGCCGGCAGGTGTTCTACTCGCTGACCCGCCCGGAGCTGCTCGACCTGCTGGCCTCGGCCGAGACACTGTTGGCCGCCACCGGCAACGCCGTCGCGCTGTGCCCCACCTACGGAACCCGCTCCGGCACCGACACGACCACGGGTGCACAGGAGGCTCACCGATGAGCGAAGCATGCGGCTGCGGCAACGACGAACCCCGCGGCGACGACGACCACGATGGTGAGCCCGAGAAGCTGTGGCAGATCAAGGAACTGCAGTTCGCCGCCATCTCCGGGGTGTTCCTGCTGGCAGCCCTAATCGCCGGAGTCCTCGACGCCGCCGAGCCGGTCGTCCTAGCACTCGAAGCGGTGGCGCTTGTGGCCGGCGCCTACACCTTCGTACCGTCCACCCTGAAGCGGCTGGCGAAGGGCAAGATCGGGGTCGGCACGCTGATGACCATCGCCGCGGTGGGCGCGGTGATCCTCGGCGAGGTGGGTGAGGCCGCGATGCTGGCCTTCCTGTTCTCCATCAGCGAGGGACTCGAAGAGTACTCGCTGGCCCGCACCCGCCGCGGTCTGCGCGCGCTCTTGTCGCTGGTGCCCGACGAGGCCACCGTGCTGCGCGATGGGACCGAAAAGACCGTTGCGCCAACCGATCTCCAGATCGGCGACCGGATGCTGGTCAAGCCCGGTGAGCGTGTCGCGACCGACGGGATCATCCGCCACGGCCGCACCGCGCTCGATGTCTCCGCCATCACCGGCGAGTCAGTCCCCGTGGAAGCCGGGCCCGGTGATGAGGTGTTCGCCGGGTCGATCAACGGCACCGGGGCACTCGAGGTGGAGGTCAGCACCACCGCCGAGGACAACTCACTGGCCCGCATCGTGCGCATCGTGGAGGCCGAACAATCCCGCAAGGGCGCCTCCCAACGCTTGGCCGACCGCATCGCCAAACCCCTGGTGCCCGGGATCATGATCGTCGCCGCACTGATCGCGGTGATCGGCAGCCTGCTCGGGGACTCGGCCACCTGGATCGAACGTGCCCTGGTGGTGCTGGTCGCCGCCTCACCGTGCGCGTTGGCGATCTCGGTGCCGGTCACCGTGGTGGCCGCTATCGGCGCCGCCAGCAAGCTCGGTGCCCTGGTCAAGGGCGGCGCGGCACTGGAAGGGCTGGGCAGAATCCGCAGCGTCGCCTTGGACAAGACCGGCACGCTCACCGCGAACCGGCCCGCCGTCATCGACGTGGCCACCGCCAACGGTGCCACTCGCGAGCAGGTGCTCGATGTGGCGGCGGCCCTGGAATCGCGCAGCGAGCACCCGCTGGCCGCGGCGATCCTCGCCGCAAATGATGACGTCATCCCTGCCACCGACGTCGAAGCCGTCACCGGTGCCGGACTCACCGGCCACCGCGACGGGCACACGCTTCGCCTCGGCCGCCCCGGCTGGCTAGACCCCGGCCCACTCGCCGGTGATGTCACCCGGATGCAGCAAGCCGGGGCCACCGCGGTCCTCGTCGAACACAACGGCCAGGTCATCGGTGCCATCGCCGTGCGCGACGAGCTGCGCCCCGAGGCCGCCGAGGTGGTCGCCCAATTGCGCCGCGACGGCTACCACGTGGCGATGCTCACCGGCGACAACCACGCCACCGCCGCCGCGCTGGCCCGCGACGTCGGGATCGAGGACGTGCACGCCGAGCTGCGCCCCGAAGACAAGGCGCGCCTGATCGAACAGCTCCGCGCCCAGCGGCCCACCGCGATGGTCGGCGATGGCGTCAACGACGCTCCTCCGCTGGCCACCGCCGACATAGGTATTGCGATGGGCGCGATGGGCACCGACGTGGCCATCGAAACCGCCGATGTGGCGTTGATGGGCGAAGACCTGCGCCATCTGCCCCAAACGTTCCGCCATGCGCGGCGGGCGCGGCGGATCATGCTGCAAAACGTCGGCCTGTCCCTGGGCCTGATCATCGCGTTGGTGCCGCTGGCGCTGTTCGGGGTGCTCGGGCTGGCCGCGGTGGTGCTGGTTCACGAACTCGCCGAGATCGTGGTCATCGCCAACGGTGTGCGGGCCGGGCGCACCACACCGCTGTCCGCCGCGCCGGTCGATCCGGCAGTCAGCCATGGCCGCGTGGCGCCGGTGGGCGCGCCGTCGTGACCGCCGGCCACACCGGCGCGGTGGCTAGTCGGCGGGCCAGCGACACCGCAGACACCTGCGCACGCACATGATCCTGTCGTCTGTTCTGCCCGCCATTGGCCTGTTCATCGTCACCAACATCGACGACATCATCGTGCTCTCGTTGTTCTTCGCCCGCGGCGCGGGACAACGCGGGACGACGGCCCGGATCACCGCAGGTCAATACCTGGGATTTGCGGGAATCCTCGGCGCGGCCGTGTTGGTGACGCTGGGCGCCGGAGCGTTCCTTCCCCCGCACGTCATCCCGTACTTCGGGCTCATCCCCCTGGCCCTGGGACTGTGGGCGGCATGGCGGGCCTGGCGTGGCAACGACGACGATGACGATGACGGCAAGGTTGCCGGCAAGAACGTCGGTGTCTGGACCGTCGCCGCAGTCACCTTCGCCAACGGCGGGGACAACATCGGGGTCTACGTTCCGGTCTTCTTGAGCGTGGGACCGGCGGCCGTGGTGGCCTACTGCGTCGTGTTCCTCGTGCTCGTCGCGGTCCTCGTCATCGCCGCCCGATTCGTCGCCACCCGCCGGCCGATTGCCGAAGTCCTCGAACGCTGGGAACACGTCCTGTTCCCGGTCGTCCTGATCGCCCTGGGCATCTTCATTTTGGTCAGCGGCCTGGCCTTTGAGAACTAGGCGGCCATGAACTGCGGCGGTGGGATCGGCGACAACGTGGGCGTCGCACCTATCCGACCAGCGGCAGTGTCTCTTTTCTAGACAAACGCGGCGATCCGGTTCTTGTCTCACGTCAGCGGCAGGCGTCGGTTAGCTGCGCGACTGTCGTCGCCGGAACGCATTGGTCAGCTGGGTGACTGTCGGCAATCCACTCAGGCCGCCATCGGTCTGGTACACCCGGCACGCCAACACTCTCACCGGCACCGCATCGTCAAAGGCGTCTGTGCCGTCGATGAGGATGGTTGGAGAGCCTGCGAACGGTAAGGCCGCCGCCTCTTCGTCGGTAGTGACCCGCCGATACGCGATCTCGACGTCGGCAAATCCGGCTGCTGCTGCTGCTGCTGCCGCACGGGTACCGGCTTCCTGCCAATTCGGGCACCCGTCGAAATAAACAACCTCCACTCTCATCTGACTGAGTGTGCAACACGTGAAGAGTCGGCAAAGGCTTCAGATTCCTCCATGCGGATCGTGTCCGCACGATTCCTGCTTGTTTTCTCGGTTGTAGAGAAATAGAGACAGCGCTACGCGACCACATTGCGGTCACATAGCGCCAGGTCGCGGTGTCTCGTTTCTTGTCTCACACCGCGTGTCTCAGATCCGCGTTGTCGGAGGCCAATGAGACGGTGTTGGCTGTGACTACGACTCTCGGGTACGTCCGCGTCAGCACCATGGGTCAAGAACTCGACGCCCAGCGCGCCGCCTTGACCGCAGCTGGCGTCGAGACGGGCCGGATCTTCACCGACAAACTCTCTGGCTCAGCCAAGACGAAGCGCCCAGGACTTGCAGCAATGCTCGATTACGCACGAGCCGGTGACACCGCCGTTGTAGCCGCCATCGACCGACTTGGACGTTCGGTCGCCGAAGTCACCCGCACCATTGCCGACCTCGGTGAACGTCAAATCATGCTGCGCACCCTGCGGGACGGAGTCGACACGGCCACTCCCACTGGCCGCGCGGTAGCAGCCATCATGGCGACCCTCGCCGAACTCGAACTAGGTAGGGAGCGGCGCGCCGCATCTCGACACTCCCGCCGTTCCCGGCAACTACCGGCTACCAAGCCACCCGAGCTCAGCCCTGAACGGCAGGATCAACTTCGGCGTCTGGCAGCGACAGGTGAGCCGGTCACCGAGCTTGCCGCCGCATTTGGGATCGGCCGCGCAACCGCATACCGATATCTCGCCAATCAAGGAGAGACGCACCCAAATGCCTGAGCCAGCATGGAAACTGGGCATCTTGACCGGAGTTGCTCAAGTGCTCGCAGATACCCAGGACGGCCTAACCGGAACCCAGATCGGTCAGCTACTGGGACGCCTTCACATGGAAGACCCCGCGGCCGGAGTCACGAAGTGGAAGCGGCTGGAGGAAGCATTCATACGCCGACATAACAACGATGGTCATCCCCAGCGGATCATCACCTTCATTCAGCACGCCATGGAACCGGCCAACTACGTCAACAGGCCCGAGCTATTCACACTGCGTCAAGACCAACTGAATGAGGTTCTCACCTTCGTCAGTCTCCGGATCGACGAGAAAGGTGTGGTGCGGCCCGGTGCCCGCTCATCCACTCTCGACGAGGCATCTCGCAACGCAACCTCATTGCGAGCAGAGCTGCGCAGGAGAGGCACCCACGATGAAGTACTCCGCTACTGCACCGTTGAGCTGCTCAAGAAGAACAACTTTCACGCCTCTTTGGAGGCAACGAAGAGCGTGTTCGGGCGAGTTCGCCAGTTGTCGGGCCTTAGCGGCGATGGTGCCGCGCTGATCGACGCAGCACTGTCTCTCGGTAAGTCGGGTACGCCGATCATCGCTATCAACGACCTGGCATCGCAGACCGACCGAGATGAACAAACAGGTTTCGCCAATCTCATCAAGGGCCTGGCCGGCATGTTCAGAAACCCGGTAGCTCACGATCCCCGCGTAGTACGAACGGTGACCGACATCCAGCTGTTGGAACTGGTGACCACGCTGTCGATGGTGCACCGTCGATTAGACGTCGCGACCGTGAACCATCCATCGTCGACCAGCTGATCTTGGTGTCTGAAAAACCGTCGTTTTTGGGACAGCGCCGTGGGAGGCTGGCGCGTCCGCGCTCGATCTCACAGTTTGGGGGTACGGGCAGCCAGGCCCAGAGGTTCAGGCTCGAAGTCGATGTCATGTCCGGCGTCGGCGGCCAACATCACCGACATGGGAACGTCGTCGCCAGCCAATCCCGCTTTGGAGATCACGCGGCCAGCACGCCTTCGCAGCGCTGCCTTGATCCCCTGGGTTAGCTTGCGAATCACGATCTCTCAATTCTGGTCCCGGGTTATTTTAGACACACATCCTCTGTACCTGCACTGATTTGCTAGGTGTTATCTATAGGCAACAGAGCTGCGGAAAGTCGCCATCACGAATGTGCCTGCGGCGGTGGCCGGGTGTCACTCGCTCGGGATACCGTCGTGTCATGACCATGAGGGACCGGCGGCGTCACAGCACCGGGATCACCGCTGCCGCGGCGGCGTTCGTGGTCGCAGTCGGTGCCGTGGTGAGCAGCGGCCTGGCCCTCGCCCATCCCATCGAACCGAGTCAGCACACGGTGAACATGGTTCCCGCGCCGCCACCCAGGTACAGCAGCAGCGAAACGCAAACCGCGAGGACTGACGCATGCGCCGCGTGGGATCGAGCGGCGCGGTCGACGGCGTTGGCCAGCAGGTCCAGCGCCGAGGCGCTGGAGCAGAGCTGGACAAGCCCGGAGAGCCTCGCCGCGTTGGCCACGGAGAAACGTACCGGTGTGGCCGCGGTTTCGTACCTGCGTACGCAACTGTCTGACGCCACACCGGCTTCGACAGCAATACCGCTGCACGGCTGGATGGCGGCCAACATCGACATGTTGCACGCGCTGAACATGCGGCAGTGGGACGAGGCCGCTCGTGAACTAAAACGCGGTAACGCTCTGATCGATGTCATCACGTCCGAGTGCGGGTTGCGCTGATGCCTGCTGTCGGAGGGTCTGCCGGATCGTATGGGCGGCTGATCGTTACGCCGGACATGGAGCCGCCCGACGCTACGCACTGGGACACTCAGGAGCAGACCTACCGGGCTGGTGCGGCGTCGTGGGACGGGATCCACCAGCAGATCGTGGCTGACAGCGCAAGATTTCGCGATGCGGCCGATTCGCAGGGCTTCGACGAGGTTCACCGGGTGAACGCGGTGTTGGCCGAGGAGGCCAAGACGATCGCTGAGTGGCACGACAAGTGCGCCAACAAGTGCGTCGATATCGCCACGGTGCTGCGCGATACACGCGCCGGTCAGGAGCAGCTCGTCCGCGAGGCAGACGCCAAGATCTCCAGTGCGAAGCTCCCAGGCGAAGCCGAAGCCCTGGTGACCCAGTACCACGGCATAGCCCGGTACCAGACCGAGGCGGGAGTAACCGCCGCAATGGCCTCCCACACCGCTTTCAAGGCGAGCACCGAAAACACAAGGGCGCTAGATCTTTTGACGAAGTGGGGCGATGTTCCCGCAACTCCTCCCGCGCAACCGGTCGACCACACGTCGCCGGGAATCGAACAGGATGAAAACCCCTACCGCTACACCGAAAAGCGGGAAGCCGGGGCTGATGCACCTAAGCCTGTGGACGACGCGCCGACAGATCCGGCAGGTACGTCAACCACTCAGCCTGGAGTTGGTCCCGGCAGCAAGTCGGCCGCAGGTGACGAGGGGATCAAGGCCGCGACCGGACCAGTAACGCAGCCGACGCCTGGCGTGACTTCTTCACCCGCGGCATCAGCGCTCGGCGGCGGCGGTATGCCGTCCATGGGTGGCATGGGTGGCATGGGTGGTGGCGGGATGGGTTCCGGTGGGGTTCCGAAGATGCCCGGCGGTCTGGGCAGTGGCGGCATGCCGGGGATGGGGTCCAATCCGCTGAGTGGCGGTGTCGGTCAGATGCCCGGCGCAGCAAGTGGTTTGCCGAACGCAGGAGCTGTGTCAGGTGCGGGGAGCGCGCCGCCGTTGTCGTCGGCGTTCAACCAGGGAATGGCGACTACGGCGGGGATGGGCGGCGGAATACCGTCTGCACCACCTCCAGCTCCAGCGAATCCGTCACCGGCCCTATCGGCCGGTGGTGGGCATGCGGCATCCCCCGTGTCGGCGGCACCCGGCGGGGGCGTCTCGCCGGCCGCGGCGCAGCCGGGCATGGTGTCTCCAGCCGCCCCGGCGGCTGCCGCGCCTACCGGCGCGGGGACCGGCGGCGGTGGTGCGCCGATGATGCTGCCACCGGGTTCGATGGGTCCCCCAGCAGGTGCGCCACCCCCGGCACCAACCGTGCCGGCGGGCTCCCTCAGCTCAACCAATGCCCCGGCAGCGCCCGCCCCGTCCGCAGCGAGTGCGGCTGCGGGCCCGACTCTGATTCCGGCCAGTGTGGTCGCTGCGGGCCAGACCGCAGCCGCCCGGGAGCGCCGCGAGTCCGCAGACGCAGCGGCGGCCAAGGAGTTGGTCTGGAAGCTGCAGCACGCCGCGTACATGGCGCGCAATCCCGCGGCGGGGTGGGCCGTCGGGGTGTTCCGGTCTCCGAGCGGCACCGAGACGGTCATCACCTCCAATGACGGGTCCAGCTACATCCCGGCGGGGGTGTTCGTTCCGCGCTCCGTGCGGGTGTTGGCCACAGATCCGTTGCTGAACGGTTCTTTTCGGCAGAGGTGGTTCGGCTGGGGCGATCCCGCACGGGTCCTCGTCGAGTACGCCCAACTGCGCGCACAGTGGGGCTGGAAGCTGGTCGCAGCAGCCACCACGGCGGGAGTCAACGTCTTGCGCGATGCCGGGGTGGAGCATCCGCCGTCGTGCTCGGGAGACACCAACCCGCTGCTACAACAGGGCGTCGAGGTGCCCGCCCCAGTGCTCGACGACATGCATGTGCACCGGCTGGCGGTGCTATGGCCCGAGGTGTATCCGCAGTTGCTACGCATCATGGACGCCGACCCAATTTTTCAAGACCGGATCGTCTCGGCGGTGACCGCGGCGATGATCAACGCAGCAACGACCCAGGCCCAAGTCATCGATGGCGGTATTGACGAAGCGTTACGCCTGGTCTGGGCGATCCGCGGTAGTGACCGCAAGCCAACCGTGCAGCAGTGGGCGGACTACGACAAGGCGGCCAAAGCCCTCAACGTCATGACCGCGATGCGCCGACCGGCTTTCGCCACCAATACCGGTGCGGTCGCCGATCCCAGCGACACCACCGAAGAGCTGGCCGACTACCGGGCGCACTGGATGGTTGCGCGTACTGCCGAGCACATCGGCGGGTGGTCCAGGCGCCCGCTGCCGCTACCCGACATGTGCTACGCCGCAGCCGCTACCGGCGATCCTGACCTGCGCGACATGATCGTCAAGGCCCTTGTCAGCGTTGAAGAGGACCTCCAATACGAGGCTCCTCGATGACGACTCCAGAGGGTGCGGACGGCGCGGCCTGGAGAGTCGAGCTGGAGCGCTGGCATGCCGAGCTGGCCAATACCATCGACCAAGCATCTCTGTGGGCACGGGAGTTTCATGTGTCCACCGGGGACGGTCGCTGGGGTGATACCTCGGCACCGCCGAGCTATCCGCTGCTCGGGTACGCCCACCGGCTGGAACAGATCGGTGCGACGCTGAAGATGTTGTGCGCGAACGCCTCTCTTGACCCGCCGGTCTTGAGTTGGGATCGCACCACGCTTCAAGCACCGCCGAAGAACGGGATACCTGGGCGCGACCCCGATTGGAGAGAGGCCCACTACGTCGAGGGCGGCCAGTATCTCCTGCACATCAGGCCAAGCGCCCCTGATTCCGATAGCGTTACTGCGCAACAGCATTGGCGCACTGCACTCGCGTTTGCCGCTCCGTCGGTGCTGGAACGCGAGTTCGGGATACCGCAGCTCGCTACCTACGCGGAGCAGGCTCAAGGGCTGTTCGACATCGCCCATGACACGGTGCGTGCTGCCTTCCGTAACAGCGTGGCCGCCACCTACGGCCGGAGATGGGCCACGTGGCCCACAACCGGTGAAAGTGGCCGACCTCTGATGATGTGGATGACAGAGCTTATTCAGTTCGGCTGTTCGGCCGAGGAGTGCGAAGCCGTGCTCCGCGATATCGAGGTGATCGATTCTCAGGCCGTCGTCATTTGCCGCGCGACTCTTACAACCTGGCTGCGGGAGACAGCCTGACCGCTGGGGTTATGCGGCAGTGATGGCAATGTGGAGGCGTTTCCCGCACGCTGCGGCGAGCCGTTCCAGGGCGTCGATACCGGGGGTGCGTGCACCGTTCTCCCAGGCGGCGACGGCGGATTGGCTGGTGCCCATGGCGGCGGCGAGCTGGGTTTGGGTGAGACCGGCCTCGGTGCGGGCGGCGTAGACCAGCTCGGCGAGGTCCATCGCTCGGCCGGCATCCTGGTAGGCCTGCTCGTAGGTCTGGCGTTGGGCGTCGGTGAGGGCGGCCTGGCGCTGGGCGCGGGCGGTTCGGTAATCGACCCCACCGCTGGAGGTGGCGACCTTCTTCGCAGCGGCGGGGGCTTTCTTAGCGGCCTTCTTCGGGGCAGCAGTCTTCTTGGCGGTTTTGACGGTCATGGCGGGTTATCCCTTCTTGGTCTGGTGGCGTCGTAGCGCTTTGCGCGCGCGGATGATTTCGTTGCGTTCGTTTTGGCGTTGTTTGCGGAAGGTGGTCAGGGTGACCAGCTGGCGGTCGGGGTCGGCGGTGTAGGTGATGCGTTGGTTGACCTGTCCGCAGCGAAACCGCAACT
Organism: Mycobacterium sp. IDUB_1; assembly: GCF_055419625.1. Classification (NCBI taxonomy): domain Bacteria; kingdom Bacillati; phylum Actinomycetota; class Actinomycetes; order Mycobacteriales; family Mycobacteriaceae; genus Mycobacterium; species Mycobacterium sp. IDUB_1. Next base: position 2,388,082 of record NZ_JBVAYA010000001.1, read on the forward strand.
CCCACAGTTTCTCTGAGAGGTAGCGGTTGTGCGGCATGCCGAGTGCGATGCCCTCGGCGGTGAGCCGGTCGAGGGCCTGATCGGCCTGGGCGAGTTCGCTTTCAGACAGACCGGCATACCAGCGTTCCACTTCGCCGCTGAGCATGATCCGCCACTCATCACCCACACCCCTACTATATCGATTCCGGTATATACCGTCAACGATATAAATACCAGGTGCGGTGGGTGTGCCCGTCAGTCGATGTCGAGGCCGTGTCCGCGGTCTCGTTCTCTGCCTCGGTCGCGTGTGGGTCCGGTGGTGAGGGTTCGCCAGCTGCGTGCGGCGATGGCGCGGTGTTCGTCGGCTTCGGCGGCGTGTCTGGGATCGTCGATGTCCGGTGCGGGGCGGGTGTTTTCAGCCCAGGGGAGGGTGAGTCCGTCGAGGAGTTGTCGGGCGCTGCCGGGCTGTCCGTTGTCGATGAGTAGGAGGCGGCCGTGGGCGGGGACCAGGGCGGTGGCCACCGCTGCGAGGGCGTCGGGGTCGGCGGCCGCGGCGTCCTCGACGACGATGATGGGTCCGCGCTGATCTGGTGGGTGGTTGGTGATCTGCTCGGCGAGGTGGTTGAGGCTGAGCCGGTCGGGCTGTGGTGTCGCGGTGACGCGGACGTGGTGGCGGTGGGCGTTGGTGGCCGCTGTGTGGATCGCTTCGGCGAGGTCGGGGGTGTAGCGCTCGGCCGCCACGGTGGCCACGACGTAGGGCACCGAGAGCGCGGCCGCGGCGGGGTCGGTGCGTGGCCGCGGGAGGGTCAGCGGGTCGGCGTTGCGCCAGGCGGCGGCCAGGACCTCGACGAGCGCACGCTCAGTGGCATTCGCGCTTGCGTGCACGCCTTTGTCCTGGGTGGTGGCGCGGTCGACGACGTGCCGATCGGGGAGGGCCGCGGTGCGGGACAGCGTGTCGGCCAGCCGCCACCACAGCGCCGCGGCGGGCATCTCATCGGGCAGCGGTCCTCGCTGGGCCGCCGCGGTGATCGCATCGCGAATGTCGTTGCCGCGGGCGGCTTCTGTGAGGTGGGCGGCCAGTGTGGGCCAGTAGGCATCGGTACGAATGCGGGGGTCGATCTGGTCGAGGAGGTCGTTGAAACGGGTGGGGTCGGCGCTGTCGCGTTCGATGGCGTCGGTGCCGTGGCGTTGCAGCCGGTCTTGGATTGCGCGGGTGGCCACCGGGTACTGGGGCGGGCCGGTGAGGCGGGTGTCGGCGTCCTCGACCCCGGTGGCGGCCCGGAACACGGCGATTTCTGCGGCCAGGACAGGGTTGGCCGCGACCAGGGGCTGCGCCCAGCTCGGCGCGGTGTCGGGGGTCCAAGCGTGGGCCTGTTCGCGGATCTGCGCGGCGAGCTCGGCGACCAGTTCCTCGCGGCGGCGCAGGTAGTCGCCCCATTGCGGATGGCCGGCCAGAGGGTCGGGGATGGCGGGCAGCCAGCGCAGCGGCCCGCAGTCGCGGCCGGCGGAACCGGTGAGGTCGATGCGGTGGTCCAGCACCGCGGCCGCATCGGCGGCATCGTCGAGGCCGCCTCGAGCGTGGGCGGCGGCTAACAGCTCGCCGGGATCGGCACCGGAGAGCGCCCGGATGGCCAGGCGACGACGCAGCACCGGCCACGCCGGGCAGGTACTGAGATCGGTATGTACTGATTCACCGAGGGCGTCGAGACGGTCGCGGGCGCCCGCGCCGAGCTGGTGCTCGGCTGCAGCGCCGACGGCGTCGGTGAACATGTCGGCGGCCGCGGACAGTCTGCGGGTCGGGTCGGCGGCCTGGCGGGCGGCGGTGGTGGCCGAGACCTGGCCGCCGTCGCGAGCCACGATCCGGGACAGGACGTCCACGGCGGTGTCGGGGTGGGTGGCCTTGGGGGCCAGGACGCGGTGCGGGTCGGTTTCGGCGGTCGAGAGGTACAGGTGGTTTTCCGCGCGGCCGCGAGTTAAGGCGACGTAGAGCTGTTGGCGGGTCAGGTGCTCAGCACCCACCACATGGCAGCTGTGCCCGGCGGTGGAGCCCTGGGCACCGTTGATGGTGGCGGCATAGCCGAGGGTGACGTGTTCGGTGACGTAATCGGCCGGCAGGGTGATCTCACGGCCCGTGCCGCGATGGCGAGCCCGCAGCGCCCCGTCGCGAGCGACATCGAGGACGTCGAAGGTGTAGCCATTGCGGACGTAATCAGTGCCCGACAGGGGCAGCCAGCGGGCGTTGCGGCGGGTGCGGATGACATCACCGACACTGGCCCGGAGTTGATCGGCAAGCACGATTTCACGACCCGGCCGCCAGTTCGGATCAGCCTCGACGAGAGCGGCCAGACGGGCAGTGCGGGCGCGGGCGTTGAGGTCGTCGACGATCGCGTTGGTGGGTCCCAACAGCAGGCTGTCACGCCCGGCGTTGCGGTCGGCCAGCCACGCCGAAAACGCGGCATCCGCCGCGGTCTGTTCGGCGCCGACGTGAATGCGCCCGGAGTCGATGTAGAAACCGATCCCGGCCGGATCGCCGCCGCGCAGCGCCAGCGACGCCGCGGCCTCGGCGCGGGAGTGAAACCGCACGACTTCCGAAAGCGTCAGCGCCTCGGTGTCGGTGGCGATGTCGCGCAACACCCCGCCAGCCGAAATCGACGCCAACTGGCAGTCATCAGCAACCAGCCGCACACTCGCGCCCTTGCGCTGCGCGTCAGCGATCATCGCGTCCAGACCCGCGGTCGATGCCATGCCGGCCTCATCGACGATGATCAACGTGTCGGGTCCGATGTCGGCGAACCACTGTGGTGTTCCGAACGTCGCGGCGTTGTCCGGACTGGTGCAGTGGACGTACTTGTCGAGGGTGTCGGTGGTCGCGCCCAGGTCCTCCCCGAGCACGATCGCCGCGGCCGCGGTCGGGGCCAACCCGAGGACATGTCCGCCCGAGCTGCGCCACGCATGCGCCAGTGCGGCCATGGCCGTGGTCTTGCCCGCCCCGGCCGGCGCCAAGGCAAGTCCTACGCGGCGTCCGCCGAGTGCCATCTGGGCCACAAGGGCGGCTTGGCCCTCGTTGAGCGGTTTGCCGCGTGCGTCGGCCTCGTCGAGTGCCAAACGCACGTCCTCGGTGGCCGCGACACGTCCATCGAGTTGGTGCGCCGCGGCCAAAATTCGGGCCTCGGCAGCGAGCACGTCGCGGCTGGTGAATTTCGCGACACCGTGGCGGCTGTAGACGCTGGAACCGTCGCGGCGACGCAATGCGACAGGCTCACCCAACTCGCCATCGGCGACGCGTGCGTGGGGCACCGAGAACGCTTCGGAAAGTGCGGTGTCGGTGAGCCGTTCGACAAGCCCCGACACGTGTGCGACACCCTCGTTCCGCACGACCCGGAGGGCTTCGGCGCGCACGTGGTGGGCCTGCCACGTCGCGCGTGTTTCGGCGACGGTGGCGACGATTGCGACAGCACGCGACGCCACCCATTCCGCGGTGATTTCCGGTGTCTTCTGGGCGCGACGCGGGGACAGAACTGTGGCCAGCATGCGGTTCAATCCCTCGTGGCCGAGGACCTCGGTAGCTTGGTTGCGCCAGGTGGCGCGCTGCTCTGCGAACGAGCGCGGTTCGTGCTTAGCTTCGCGCGTTTCCAGGGTCGCTTGATCGGCCAGCGCGTGGGTCTCGACGGTGGTGGGTTCGCGGCCGTGATCGTGCTGAAACTGCTTGGCCAGCTCGGCGGTGCGGGCCTTGATCGCGATGGCGCGGCTCGACCAGCGGGTCATCAACTCTGGTGCCATGCCGACGATCTCGCGCACGGGTCGTTTCCCGCGTTCGGCGGGCATCTCGGCGAAGTCCACACTCACGCGTGGAATCAAGCGGACTTCCATGCGGGTGTTGTACATCTCCGAAAGCGTCACGGCGTTCCGATGCAGCGGTTGGCCGTCCAGTGCGAGCCAGCGGCGCACGCCGTTGGCATCGACATGGGACACCTTGTTAGAGACCGGCAGGTGGGTGTGCAGGTCAGGATCTCCGGCGCGGGAATCGCGGTGGGTGAACGCCGGGGCGATGAGCCCTTCGGTGTCGACTTGGGCGACACCGTTGGTGCCGGTTCGGGTGAGGGCGGCGTTGTCTTGCAGCCACTCCAGCACGTCGGCCACCGCCTCGTAATGCGCGGCCTCGATCTGCTCGGCAATCTCTGGTGGGGCAATCGCCCACAGCGCTGAAATCGACTTCACCGGAGAGAACGTCAAGTCATAGCCGGCCACCGCCGTGGTGCGCGCCCGCGTGGCCCGCGCGATGAACCCCGACAGCTCCCGCTCATCGGCAGGATCGCGGCCAAATTGCTCGCCAAACAGCTCGATGGCCACCCGCGTCCGGATGCCCGCGCGCACATCGTCATCGATGGTCGCAGTGCCCGGCAGCCCGGCGGCGATGTTGTGAGCCCGGAACGCCTTTCCGACCCGACGCACGAACTCCGAAGACTCCTCGCGCACGGCGAACTGGCGGCCCAACTGGGCTGCCGCGATTGAAGGCTGAACGCCCAGATGCCCGGAAACGTGCTCCGAAATCTTGTCGGCGTTGGGGTGCAAACCTAGCCCGAACAGTGCCTTCATCTGAGCTTCGGTGACCGTCGAACCCTCTTCGACGCTCCACACCTGTTGGTGCACAGCGTCGCTGACCTCACGGGCTCCGGTGTCGGCCAGGGCGGCCAGGCCGCGGCCCATCCAGCGGCCCGGCGATTCCCCCTTGGCGGAGTAGTAGTCGGCCAGGGGCGAGCGGCCACGCTCGGTGCTATCGGCGGCCGCGACTTGCCGCACCAGGTACAGGTATCCGTCCCCGGCGGTCAGCTTGTGCATGGACATCACCGCCGCATGCACCCCTTGGCCCGCATGCGCCGAAAGGTACGGAGCGGAGCGCGGAAAAAACCACCACCAGAGCCAACATTCCCAACCGCCGTTACCAAACCGTGACCTGTATGCAAGAGGTGTGCTGGCTTTAAGGGGGCCCAGAAGCAGGGGTGATGGCGGGCCACCTGGGGTGCGGCAGCGGGGTGGTGGTGAGGCGGAGGGTTGAGGTCCGGTGAGTGGTGGGCGTTAGTGCAGTAGGCGCGGCGGCAAAAATTGGTGGACAGCGAATGTGGCTGTGGTGGTGGCCTGTACCGCCCGGTCGCTTCTAATGTGCGGATCATGACAGCTGCAGGTACGTCAAAGGTGGAGGCCCGGCGGCGGGCGCGCGAAGCGACCAGGCGGGCCAACGAGGCCCGCGCCGCGCGGGAGAAGGCGAACATCGAGAACGCGGCGAACTACATCGTGGCCAAGGCCAGACTGGCCGACATCGACGCCTGGGAGACCGAGCGGTTGGCCGCGGTGACCGAACAGGTGCGCGCCGACGCCAACAAGCGGCGTGCCGGCACTCGGGCCGAGGCCGGCGCGGCAATCAGGCTGCTGCAGAAAAGTGGTGAGACGCTGACGACGATTGCCGAGCTGACCGGCGAAGGCATCGGCGAAGTCAGGGCTATGCTGCGGCACGCACCGAAGATCGAGGAGCGCGCGGCGAGAAACGGTTCGCATTCACTAGACGGCGATGGCAGCTGATCCAGCAGTGAGTCCCTGCGACGGGGCCGCCGGCGTTCCTGGTGCGGCGACGGCGCGGACGTAGCCGTCGTCGCCTCGTAGGCGTTACGGTTCGGCCAGTGGTGTCACCTCGAGTCGGGGTGGCCGCGCTGACTCTCGGTGTTCGGCTTTAGGGTTTGCCGACTGAGAAGGGCGGGACAGTTGATCGTTGATCGGCGTCGGCATGCGCGGAAAATCGCGCGCTTCGATTGCCACGTCGTCTGCGGGCCAACTGCTTCGGACTGCAACGTCTGGACCGGGCGATCGCCGCCGATGGCTCCGGTCTAGCCTCACGCGCGACGGCGGGGGTTCCTGTGCGCGTCCGCATCGCTACGCGTTGGCGACGCGGCGGAAGCGGGGGTGCCGGGTTTGCATGAATGCGACAACCCGGTGTGCGTGACGATCGCGGCCGAGATAGACGTTCAACAACACGTCGTTTCTGGCTCCCCGGGCGACAACATGGAGCGGATGGATGCGTCGCGGCGTGGCCGCCAACGGGCGCAAGCGGGGTCGGCCCCGGAAGGTCGACGACGCTGCCGCCGCCAAGGCGCGCAGCTTGAGAGGCAAGGGCATCGCCTCCGCCGACATCGCCAAGATGATGGGCGTGTCTCGGGCCACGGTCTATCGCTACCCTGCGAAACTCACTCCGGCGACCATAGCGTCGGGCACTCAAGTGGCCGGATGCAACTATGACCATCGCTCAAGTCGTGGTTGCGCCGTCACGGCATGTGCCAGCTCCCGCCAAGCTTGCCAAGCAGCTCTATGATCCGCAGCGGGTGGTGGATGTCAGGAATGAGCGGACGCCTGGGACGGGCATGATGTCCGAGGCCGGAGTGGATGCCGTGAAGGCAGAATCGACGCGGGAAGTCGAACCTGTCCTCGCGATAGACGGAGCGGGCGTACATGGGAGCTCGAATGGGGAAACGTGCGCTGTTTCTGGCAGCCGCGGCGATGTGCGGTGCGCTCTTAGCTGCCATCGCCTTAATTACGCGTGGTTTCGGGCTCATCGACTCGGGATCCGTAGACCCGCGCGAGCGTGCGGCCCAGCAGCGGTGTGAACGTGACGTCGTAGCGCGGCTGGTGGCGCCGTCGACAGCGAAACTCACCGACGTCACAGTGACGAGCGCGCAACTGGACCCGGAAGTAATGGACTTGTTCTCGTTGTTAAGCGGCGGGCCCCTCAACGGCGTCGACCACTCCCGCATCAGCGTGCAGAGCGTAGAGGGCGTTGTCGTGGCGCCGAACGAAATGGGCGCCACGCTGCATGACCCTTTCACGTGCCGTGCGTATTTTGTCGACGGCGATCTGGTCGACACGCTCGTCGTGTTCGACCACGACCATTAACCGCGCTATGGACTGTCGCGGTACGTACCCAAAACAGTCTCGGTTCCGGTCGTATGGACCCGACGCGCAAAGATAGCGAGTCAAGTCCAGGGATGTGGTGTACGGCGTCGTCGTGTGATGCTTGGAGTTGATGGTTCAGGCGGTCAGTGCACGTCGGTGCGACGCCGGATTCCTTGTTGAGCCGCTCCTGGGGATTGTTCGAGCAGATCTGGCGCCAGATCTGCTTGGGAACGCTGTGAACGTCAGCAGATCCGCACGGCGGCTTCGAGGTGGTCGGCGACCTTGGGGAGCTTGTCAGCAGCGCGTTGATGATCCGACCGTATTGCGCGGCAACCGATTCCTTGTCGGGCTGATTGAACACCGAATGCGACAGGGTGCGTACCCACGGCCACAACGCCTTCGGGTGATCGCCATCGAATTGGTTGTGTAGTGGGTGCGGCAGTGCTGCCAGGTCGCGCCGGGCAGGGTGGCGCCGATCGCGGCCACCAGACCGGCGTGGGCGTCGGAGGTGACCAGTCGTACCCCGGAGATCTCGCGGGCGGTCAGCGAGCGCCCAGAAGGTGAGCCAGCCCGCTCCGTCTTCGGCGGTGCTGCCGTCGACGTCGAGGATCTCCCGGTAGCCCTCAGCGTTGACTCCGACCGCGATCAGGGCGTGCACGTTGACCACCCGCCCGGCTTCACGGACCTTGAGCACTAGCGCGTCGGCAGCGACGAACGTGGAGGGGCCGGCTTCGTCTAGGCCGCAACAAATTCGCCGCGCCCACGCGGACGGCAACTTTGCCCGTGCCGTCATCACCGCACTGCGGGCGTGTCACGCGCAATCTTTATCGAATCTTTGTCGAACCAGCACTGCAGGCATATCGATCATTGGAAGGGTGGGCGGTTGAGGCGCCTGCCTGACGGATGCGAGATCGAGAGGACGCCGCACCCTGCAGGGAGCCGCTCCCGCAATACTGAACGAGAGACCCTATGACTGAGTCGACGATTCTCGACGTGCACGGATTGAACTGGGCAAGTTCGACGGCGGTGGTGGAAGCCGCTCTGCTTAGGCGTGCGGGCGTGAAGTCGGTCGAAGCGAATGCGGTAAATCAAACGGCGACAGTTGTTTACGACCCGTCGTCCACTTCGGTCACTGAACTGGCCGGGTGGATACGTGATTGCGGCTTTCACTGCGCGGGACGGTCGGTGCCAGATCACGTCTGCGATCCGATGTCCGCGCCCCATACCGAGCCAGCGGCCACCCTGCGCAGGCGGCCAGCGTCGGCTCCCTCGCCGACTGCAGGGGAGGTGCATGCGCACGAGGCGGCGCCAGCACGAACTCCGCAAGAAACGATGGGTCACGGCGGCGGACATGCCGGCATGTCGATGGATCAAATGGTCCGCGATATGCGCAACCGATTTTTAGTAGCGCTGGCATTGTCGATCCCGATCATGCTGTGGTCGCCGATGGGCCGCGATATGTTCGGGTTCAGCGTGCCAGCGCCGTTCGGGCTTCGCGATGACGTGTTCACACTGTTGCTGAGCCTGCCGGTGGTCTTCTACTCGGCGTGGATCTTCTTCGACGGTGCCTGGCGAGCGCTACGGGCCCGGACCCTGGACATGATGGTGCTTGTTGCCGTCGCAGTCGGCGCCGGGTGGCTCTACAGCCTCGGAGTGACGTTGAGCGGCGGCGGTGAGGTGTTCTACGAGGCCGCTTCGGTGCTGACGGCGTTTGTTCTGTTGGGCCACTGGTTTGAGATGCGAGCTCGCGGGGGCGCGAACGATGCAATTCGCACCCTGCTCGAGCTGGCGCCCCCGACGGCAGTTGTGCTGCGCGACGGTGAGCCGGTGGAGATTCCCACCGCCGAGGTGGTGGTGGGTGACCTCCTACTCATCCGCCCAGGGGCCAAGATTCCCGTCGACGGCACGGTGGCCGAGGGGACGTCAGACGTCGACGAGTCGATGGTCACCGGGGAAAGCCTGCCGGTGTCAAAGGCGCCGGACGCGAAGGTGATTGGCGCCTCCATCAACACCACCGGCACGTTGCGGGTCGTGGCAACGAAGGTCGGCTCCGACACGGCGCTGGCACAGATCGTCGCGATGGTTCAGGAAGCGCAGAATTCCAAAGCTCCCGGGCAGCGCTTCGCTGACCGGGCAGCGTTCTGGTTGGTGCTGGTGGCGCTAATTGGCGGCACTGCCACCTTCCTGGTGTGGTGGGCGGTCGGTGCCGGTGTTCAGGCCGCGTTGTTGTTCGCGATCACCGTCGTGGTCATCACCTGTCCCGATGCGTTGGGGCTCGCAACTCCGACCGCCATCATGGTCGGCACCGGGTTGGGTGCCAAACGGGGAGTGTTGTTCAAGAATGCGACCGCGTTGGAGACGTCGGCACGCATCGACACCGTTGTCATGGACAAGACCGGCACGTTGACCAAAGGCGAGCCGGAAGTGACCGACGTCGTTGTTGACGGCATCGCAGAGGATCAACTGCTCGCGATGGTGGCAGCGGTCGAAATCGAGTCCGAGCACCCGCTGGCGGGGGCGATCGTGCGTTACGCGGCCGCGCGTGGCATCGCAGCGGCGTCACTGACTGGTTTCCGGAGCGTGCCTGGGCACGGTGCGGTCGCGACGGCTGCGGGGCGTCGCGTTGCGGTCGGTAATCGCAAGCTGATGGTCGAGGAGGACGTCGAGTTCGGTGCGTTGATGCAACGTCGCGACGAACTGGCCGCAAGCGGACGCACGGCGGTCTTGGTGGGCGTCGACGGACGGGGAGTCGGTGTCATCGCCCTGGCGGACGCCGTGCGCGAGACCTCCGCCGAAGCGGTGTCCGCGCTGCACGACCTCGGTGTCGAGGTGGTCATGCTCAGCGGCGACAACCAAGCCACCGCCGATCGGATCGCCGCGCAACTCGGAATCGACACGGTCATCGCCGAGGTGCTGCCCGGTGACAAGGCAGCCAAGATCGCTGAATTACAGCGACAGCGCAAGAAAGTCGCCATGGTCGGTGACGGCGTCAACGACGCACCGGCGCTGGCCCAAGCTGATCTCGGCGTGGCGATTGGTGCAGGCACCGACGTCGCCATCGAAACCGCAGATCTGGTGTTGATGCGATCAGACCCGCTCGACGTCGCGATCGCGCTGCGGATCGGACGGGGCACGCTTAGAAAGATGCGGCAGAACCTTGCGTGGGCGGTCGGTTACAACGTGATCGCGTTGCCCATTGCGGCGGGGGTTTTCGTACCGTCGCTCGGCTTGGTGCTGCGCCCCGAGATTGCTGCTCTGTCGATGTCTGGCTCCAGCTTCATCGTGGCCGTCAATGCGTTGATGCTCAAGAGATTGAAACTCCCCGTACCGGTGTCAGCGGAGACGGTCGCCAAGTTGTGAGGCTCCGCGTCTCGCGTTCCTGTCCTGTCTGGGCGACCACCACCGCTCGATAGCCCGCAGAGGGGGTGGGCGCAGGCGTGTCCATGCTTTCAGCGTGTCGCCCGAGGGGGTTCAGGAGCCCGCGACCCGGGTCTTGAGCGAATCTTCATAGAACCACCGTCTATTCGCTACTCGACCGCGCGAGTGTGGAACGTGAAGGAGGCGACCCCGATGACGTGGTGGAACGAAGCCGGCACCTACTGGGGGTGGTCTAGTTGCCTGCTGGCCATTATCATGCTGCTCGCGTTCTGGGGAGCCGTGATCGCCGCGCTGGCGGCACTGGTCGGGTCGAAAAGACCGCAGCGCCGCCGGGACGTCGAAGCCCAATCCGATGCTCAGGTGCGCGGCCTCAGCGCCGCAGATTGCGCCTCAACGACGAAATCCAGGCGACGCCCATGAACGGTCAAAGCGTTGGCTCGACGACTTTGACGCGACGCACCTTCCTGGCGGCGACCCTCGCTGCCGGTACCGCTGCCATGGCCGCGTGCGGGAAGCCGATGAGCGCCAGCCCGGCGACGGATCCGATCGGCGCCGCAGAAGCCGCGCGGCCCCACACTGGGCGCACCGTCGCCGCAGTGTTGAGGCCTGGGCTGGCGGACATTGACCTGGGCGGACCCGTCGTCCGCACGCTTGCGTACAACAACAGCGTTCCCGGACCGTTGATCCGCGCCAACGTCGGCGACGAACTGGCGATCAGCGTCACCAACGGTCTGGCCCACCCGTCTTCGGTGCACTGGCACGGCCTCGCGCTGCGCAACGACATGGATGGCGCAGCGCCGGCGACCCCGAACATCGACCCGTCATCGACTTTTACCTACCGGTTCTCTGCGCCGCATCCCGGTACCTACTGGGCCCATCCGCACACCGGCCTTGACGCCGATTGCGGGCTTTATGTGCCGGTCATCATCGACGATCCGGCCGAGCCGGGACGCTACGATGCCGAGTGGATCGTGGTGCTCGATGACTGGACCGACGGAATCAGCTCCAGTCCGCAGCAGCTCTATGAAGGGCTGCGGGGGGCCGGTGGTCACTCGGGTGGGATGCCAGGGATGCCGGGCATGAGCGGAACACCTGGGATGCCAGGAGTTCCAGGTGTTGGAGGTGTGGGCACGAGCGCACTTCTCGGAGGTGACGCGGGTGACGTCAGCTACCCCTACTACTTGGCGAACGGTCGTATTCCGGCGGCGCCAACCACCTTCACCGCACGCCCTGGACAGCGGATACGGATGAGAATCATCAACGCCGCATCCGATACAGCATTCCGGGTCGCGCTGGCCGGGCATCGGATGACCGTCACCCACACTGATGGCTTCCCTGTAACGCCAACCGATGTGGACGCGCTGCTGCTGGGCATGGGGGAGCGCTATGACCTGCTCATCACCGCCGGTGATGGCGTGTTCCCTTTGGTCGCCTCGGCCGAAGGAAAGAACGCGCTCGCGCGGGCACTACTGTCCACCGGTGTGGGTGCCGCACCCGATTCGGCATTCATGCCAGCCGAGCTGCAGCGCCGGGTGGGCACCGTCGACGTGTTCACTGCCGCGCCCGAGGCGGTCTTGGATGTCACCACGGCCGACGCCGCGTTGTCGGCCCGGCTTTCCGGTTCCATGGCGTCCTACGCCTGGATGATCAATGGCAGACCGTTCGACGACACGGTTCCACTGACTGTCAGGCAGGGCCAGAAGGCGACGTTGACGTTCAGCAACACCACGATGATGTGGCACCCCATGCACCTGCATGGCCACACCTTTCAGGTGATCAAGCCGGACGGGACTCCGGGCCCGCGCAAGGACACCGTCATCGTCCTGCCGATGCAAAAGCTTACCGTGGCGCTCGTCGCCGACAATCCGGGCGTCTGGATGATGCACTGCCACAACACCTATCACCAGGAAGCCGGCATGATGACAACCTTGACCTACGCGCCCTAGTACGTCGCCGCGCCATCCCATGGTCAACGGAAAGGCGGCGTGATTTCCACAGCGAGCCCAAAAGCCTTGGAAGCGCAGTGCTCTCGACTCACTGTCGGGACGATGCGCAGACCGCAAAACTGTGGCCAATCGGCCATGGGTATGTCAACAGGAGGAACAGGTCATGATGTTTTGGTACGACCAGGACATGGGTTGGTGGGGATACGCGGGGATGGGCGTCGGGATGGTGTTGTTCTGGGCTTTGATCATCGTCGGCATCGTCGCCCTGATCAGATTCACCACGGGCAGCCCACAAGCGTCACGCGGTGACGCGCCCACAGCCGAACAGCTGCTATCAGCGAGATTTGCAGGTGGCGAGATCGACGAAACGCAGTACCGCCAACGGTTGGCGGTACTGCGCGAGGGTAATCGCCGGTAACCGACGCGTGAGGTGCCCAGCCTGAGGTCATGGTGCGGTGTGGGCGCTGCGGTACTTGTCGCCGGCTGGCGGCACTATCGCACCGTGGACGTCTTCTGTCTGCCCGTGAGAGGCGCTGCCTTCGAACCGGCGTAGGCGCAAGCTGTTGCTTACCACGAAGACCGAGCTGAATGCCATTGCGGCACCGGCGATGAGCGGATTGAGCAGGCCCAGTGCCGCCAAGGGAAGTGCGGCGACGTTGTAGGCGAAGGCCCAGAACAGGTTTCCCTTGATGGTTTTCAGCGTTGACCGGGCCAATCGAATGGCGTCTGCAGCCGCGCGCAAATCGCCGCGTACCAGCGTCAGGTCAGATGCTTCGATGGCGACGTCGGAGCCGGTGCCCATCGCCAGGCCCAGATCGGCCTGTACCAGTGCGGCGGCATCGTTGACGCCGTCACCGACCATGGCGACGGTCTGCCCCTGCGCTTGCAAGGTCTTGATGGTGGCGACCTTGTCGGCGGGTAGGACCTCGGCGATGACGTCGTCGGGGTCGATGCCGACCTCTGCGGCGACGGCGAGTGCGGCGCGCCGATTATCGCCGGTCAGCAGAAAGGGACGTAGCCCAAGTCGGCGGAACTGGCCGATGGCGTCCGCGGAGGTGCCCTTCACCGTGTCGGCCACGACGATGACGCCGCGCACCGCCCCGTCCCAGGCCACCCATACCGGAGTGTGGCCCTGGGCCTCAGCGTGCTCGGCGGCGGAGGTGAGGTCGTGGGGGGCTGTCAGCGACCAGTCGTCGGCTAGCCAGCTGACCCGTCCAACCAGGACCGCATGGCCGGCGACGACGCCGCTGACGCCGTAGCCGTTGTGGTTCGAGAAGTCTTCGACTGACGGCAAGGCGCCTGCGGCGGAGGCCGAAGCGGCGATCGCCTCCGCGATTGGGTGTTGAGATGCGCTCTCCAAGGCCCCCGCGAACTTGAGGACCTCATCGGAGTTCTGGCCTGCGCCGGGGTGCACCCCGATCAGGCTCATCCGGCCGGTGGTGACGGTGCCGGTTTTGTCGAGCACGATGGTGTCGACCCGGCGGGTGGACTCGAGCACCTGCGGCCCTTTGATCAGGATGCCCAGTTGGGCGCCGCGGCCGGTGCCCACCATAAGGGCTGTGGGGGTGGCCAACCCGAGCGCGCAGGGGCAGGCGATGATCAGCACGGCGACTGCCGCGGTGAACGCGACCGTCGCCGAATGTCCAGTGAGCAGCCAGACAGCCAGCGTGGCCACCGACAGCGCCAGAACGATGGGTACGAAGACCGCCGAGACCCGGTCGGCCAGGCGCTGTACCGATGCCTTGCCGTTCTGGGCTTCTTCCACCAGGCGCGCCATCTGCGCGAGCTGGGTGTCGGCCCCGATTCGGTTGGCGCGGACCAGCAATCGCCCACCGGCGTTGACGGTGGCACCGGTGACGCGGTCTCCCGGGCGGACCTCGACGGGCACCGACTCCCCGGTGAGCATCGACGCGTCGACCGCCGATGCGCCCTCGGTCACGACCCCGTCGGTGGCGATCTTCTCACCCGGGCGCACCACAAATACGTCTCCAACGCTGAGTTCGACTGTTGGGATGCGAATTTCGGTCCCGTCGCGAACGACGGCGACATCTTTGGCGCCCATGTCGAGCAGGGCTCGCAGGGCGGCGCCGGATCGTGTCTTGGCCCGCGCCTCGAAGTATCGGCCGGCCAGGATGAACACCGTGACTGCGGCGGCGACTTCCAGGTAGATGTGCTCAGTCGCGGATTCCACGTCGGGCAGCAGACTGAAGGACATCCGCATTCCCGGCATGCCGGCGTGCCCGATGAACAACGCCCACAATGACCACAGGTATGCAGCGCTGACGCCCAGCGAGATCAAGGTGTCCATCGTGGCTGCGCGGTGGCGGGCGTTGGCCCAGGCTGCACGGTGAAACGGCAGCGCACCCCACACCACGACGGGAGACGCCAAGGTCAACGCAAGCCATTGCCAGTTGGTGAATTGCACTGCGGGGATCATCGACATCGCGATCACGGGCACCGTCAGAACCAGGGAGATCAGCAATCGGCTCCGCAAGGCGTCGGCCTCGCCCGCTACCGGGCCGGAATCCGCGGCTTGGGCGGCGTCGTTCAGCGCCGCGGGGGCGGTTGCGGTGTAGCCGGTCGCTTCCACCGCGGCGATCAACACCGCCGGATCAACGGAGTTCGGATAGGCCACCTTGGCTTTTTCGGTCGCGTAGTTGACGCTGGCCTCGACCCCATCGATCTTGTTCAGTTTCTTTTCGATCCGGGCGGCACACGATGCGCAGGTCATCCCACCGATCGACAACTCGATGCTGTGGGGTTGATCGACACCGACGACCTGATTCGGCAGGCTCATGTTTGTTCCTTTGGGTAAGGGTTATCGCAAAGTCGAGGCGCTAGCGAGGTTGATCGGTGGATAGGCGGTAGTCGCCGGCCTCATCGAGTGCGGTGGTGACCTGCTCCGTGGTCAGTGGTGTGTCGCTGAAAACCGTCACGGTGGATATGCCTCCGGCAACCAGGTCGACATGAACGTCGGTGACACCGGCGAGGGCGCCGAATTCTGCGCTCACCGCGGCGACGCAGTGGCTGCAGGTCATGCCGGTGACGGCGTAGGAGTTGGTGGTCGTGCTCATGGCGTTCTCCTTGAGCGTTGCCGGTGGGTGTGTGTCGGAGGGTCTCGGTGCGCAGCAACTGCAGCCCGAGGAGGTGGACGGAATCAGGGGCAGGTTGGTGAGCTGTCGGGTCATGTTTGGCTACTTTCGCTTGCGGGATGGGTGGTTTTCGGATTGTGCTCAGGAGCGGACGAGACGCGCGATTGCCGCCGAGGCCTCATCGATCTTCTGCTCGGCCATGTCGCCGCCCTGGTGGATTGCGTCACGGACGCAATGGGACAGATGTTCATCGAGAAGCATCAACGCCACCGACTCCAACGCTTTGGTCGCCGCAGAGATCTGGGTGAGCACATCGATGCAGTAGGCGTCCTCGCCGACCATGCGCGCAAGACCGCGGACCTGCCCCTCGATTCTGCGCAGTCGTTTGAGATGTGCGTCCTTCGAGTCTGCATACCCCGGTGTTGTCGTATCCATGACTCCTCCTCCGCAATACCCCCTGGGGGTACAAGCCCAATATACCCCCAAGGGGTATCATGCTGTCAAGGGACCAAAGTCACGAGAAGTGCGTCGGATACCTCAGCTGCATAATCGGGTCGGCCCGATGTGGCGTCGACGGTGCGCAATTCGGAGCGTCGACTTGCTTCCGCGTGCGGCGCATTCAGCCTGGCGCAGGATCATCAAGCCGAGCCGCCCCGTTGCTCATGGGTTCCCGCGTGGGCGGATCACTTGAGCCGCGCCTGATTCCATGTGGTTCCGGAGCTGCCAAATGTTGGAGTCGACCATGTAGGTGTTGATTACAGGATCCGGTGTGATCTTCAGGAAGCAGATTCGCGTTTCGCCGCTACCGTAAGACTCTTCGTAGGCCTTGAGGATTCGGCGGCCGATCCAGAACTTGCGGAAGACCTCCCGCCCTTCGTCGTCAGTCCAGTCCAGGATCGTCGCTTGCCCGCTTAGCTGGAGGGTTGCTGGTGGGAGGAACCACAGGAGCCGCCTCGTCAGCGGAACCACGAGCGAGACCCGCGAATTCTGCGCGACATTGCGCGCCTTCTTTAGGTGCCGGCGGGTCATGACGAAGATAGAGATGGCGCTACCCCGCTCGGATACGCCGTAGTTGACTCCCGCTGAGTAAGGTTTGCCCTCTTCGTCGGTCGTCGAAAGCACCGCAAACGTTTGCTTCCGTAGATGGTCGAGAACCAGCTCGAAAGTCACGGGGCGGTCGTTCCACGATGACGTCGGGCGGCTCGGTGGCCGACGAAGCTCAGCGTGAATGTGCGCCGTCCGACACATGTGTTTCGGGAACCGTTGGAACGGGCCTACGGCGTGGACGCCGGGGTGCGTACACGGAGCAGGCACCTGCCAGGACCGCCCCCGAACACAGGTCAAGACACCACCGCCACCAAGGTAGCCGCGATCCATAATGCCGCCGCGGCGGAGAGGGGCCACCGAAATGTGGAGTGCAGCAAGAAGTTCACTACGGCCATGACCCCAATTGACGATGCGCCGGCGACCGCCAGCACCGCCACTGCCGACGACTCGGCGTTGGCAATGTCGGTGGCTGCCAGGTAGACGGTGAGTGTCCCGGTAGCCACTGCGTATCCGCCCAGGACGATGAACACCAGACGTAGCCACCCACGCAGGTTCGGTACGGCAGCGTCGATCTCGCCGGCGGTGCGGCGGAGATAGCGCAAGTCCTCGGGCAGTAGGGCGGGCCGGGCCAACAGAAAGAACCCCCCAATCCCGACCAGGATCGCGCCACCGACGCCGAACATCCATGCCGCGGCGATCATCAGGTTGACTTGCCGCGGGCGAGGATGAGTGATTCCACCACCAACGGCCCACCCAGCAGGTGAACCCAGGGGCGAGAGCGCCCAGATGCTGCGGGCGAGATGACTTCTCGATACCCTCCGCCGTTAACGTTGCCGCCGCGGCGGGCTCGACCAGCGGCACTTTCGGCGCCGGCGGTGTGATTCATGGCCGCTCCGCCAGTAGCCATAAGCAGGCTTGCTCGGCCAAGCCCTGCTCCTCCTGATCGGTAATGCGGAGTCCTATGACCGTCCCGCAGCATCGCGATGCTCCGGCGTATCGGTCGAGTCATGGTTAGTGTCGTTACCGCCCCCGCCTCCCATTCCGCGCATCATAAACATCATCATCAGTGGGCACGCCAGCGCAAAGAGCAACAGCGCCAGCGTCGACAGCGGAACACCGATGGCGAGCGCAGCTACGGCAACGGCGGCCAAGGCTAAGGCGTACCAGGGTAGGTACTGAGTTTTCATCGCGAGTCCTTCCGTTCGGGCTGCCCTCAAGCTTGCGCTTCCGCGCTGGCGATGTCCATGGAACTACGTACTTGCTACGTAGGACAAAGGGCCCCGTTTGATTCGACCAAAGGCTCTATGGCGGGCCCAAACCCGCTCGGGCGGGTGGGAGCGGCTCGCTAGATGTTGCAACCACCTACGGGGGGTGCCTTCGTCAGATCTGCCAGTCTTGGGCCCCGTCGTTCTGGTTGTAGGTGCCGACCGAGTTCTTGACGACCACGGGATCTCCACTGCCGAAGTTGTCATAGAACCATTGCGCGTTGGCCGGACTCAGATTTGGACACCCATGGCTGACGTTGCGCTTGCCTTGATCACTGACCGACCAGGGTGCGCTGTGAACGAATATGCCGCTGTTGTCGATACGAACTGCGTCCTGCACCTTCAGCTTGTAGCCTTCCGCCGAATCGATGGGGACACCGTACGTTGAGGAGTCCATGACGATATCTGCGAACTTCTCCAACACGTAATAGGTACCGTTGGGGGTTTCGTAACCCTCCTTGCCGAGAGAGACGGGAAAGGTCTTCTCCAGCTTGCCGTTACGCATGATCTCCATCTGGTGGGTGCTGTCATCGATGGTTGCGACGAGCGCATCGCCGGTCCGGAAGCTCGACTTGGTCCCGCCGGCATCAATGTTCACCGTTGCGTTGGCAGGCCAGAAGTCGATGGGTCGCCACCGAAGCTGGGTGTCACCCATCCAGTAGAACTTGCCGGGTACCGGCGGGTTGGAGGAGATGTGAACCGCTTGCTCCGCCATGGCGCGGTCGGCGATCGGCCGTCGGAAGTTGATGATGATCGGCTTGGCCACCCCAACCATCGAGCCATTGATGGGATTGAACGTCGGGGGCGCGAACACCGGTTGACCCACGTAGGGTGCAGCGTTCTGCCCAGGCGGTGTGGGCCCGGAGGACGGCGCGGGCTGTGCAGGATCGCCTAGCGGAACCTGGATCGGGCCGGGGGGGAGGGCGAACGGTTCTGGCGGCGGCTCTGGCATCGCCATCGGATCGATCGGCGCTGGGGGTCCGGGGATCGGCTCCGCCGTGGCGGGGCCCATGCTCAGCAGTGCGCCGGCAAGGCCAGTCGCGGCCAGCATCGCTCCCAGTTTGCGCAGTTGCCGCCGATCCATAACCGTCTCCTGACCTAAATCCTTCCGCCGCGCAACCTGAGAATCACGACGAGTACGTTCAATCTACTATCTACGTACGTTGGCCGTAGATCGATCGATTCGGCGTACCTGCGGCGCGACAATCGCTCCGTGTGGACAACGGCCGCATGCGTCCGTAACCTAACCGTTATCTACGTACCGAGACCGTACTTGGTTCCTGCGCAACGATAAGGAGATCCGACGTCGTGGTCCCTGAGCCGATCCGGCGGATCTTCCGTTCACTGGTACGGTCGCTTGTCGGCGCCGTCGCTGTTGCGACCTTGCTGTGTGTCGCGGTCGTCAGCGACGTCAACGCCGACCCGGCATCGGACGCGCTGGCCCGCATGAGCGAACTGTCCCGCCAGGCGGAGCAGACGACCGAGGCGATGCACACCGCACAGATCGACTTGGACGCCAAACTCGCCTTGCTGGCGGATGCGGAAAAAAAGAACGCCATCGACAGGTCGGCCGTTGAGGTGGCCAATACCGAACTGGTGAAGTACCAGGCAGCGGTAGACAAGGTGGCGGTGGCCGCATACATGGGGGGCACCACTGACGAGCTCACGGCGGCTCTCATTGCGTCCTCACCCCAGGACTTGATCGACCAATTGTCGATCCAGAAAACGATGTCAACGCAAATGGCCGCAGACATGGCGGCCTTCAAGTCGGCTAGCCAACGGGCTGCCCAAGCCGCGGAGAGATCCGCAGATTCCGCCGCCCAGGCTCGCCTAGCCGCTGATCAGGCAACGAAGGTCCGCGCTGAGTTGCAAGCCAAGCAAAGCGATTTGCGCGTCCAGATAACGGCAGTCCAGGCCCAGTTCGCGGTGTTAACACCGGATCAGCGCGCGATACTCGCTGACCCCGGGCCGCCACCTCCACCCGTTCCTGGCGCGCCGAATCCCGACGACCCCGCGATCGTCGCGATGCCCGATCTGCCGGCGGCGGGTGAGGCGCCGTATCCATCCAGCGGCGAGGGCGCCACGGTGGTGCAGGCAGCGTTGACGCGGGTGGGGGCGCCGTACTCGTGGGGCGCGACGGGCCCGAATGCCTTCGACTGCTCGGGACTCATCAAATGGGCGTTTCTGCAGAATGGCAAGTCCTTGCCGCGTTCAAGCCAGGCGTTGGCAGAAGGGGGCCAACCGGTCGCCGTCACTGACCTGCAGCCCGGCGACATCGTGACGTTTTATGCCGATGTCTCTCATGCGGGTATCTACATTGGTGATGGGATGATGGTTCACGCGTCGACGTTTGGAACGCCAGTGAAGGTCGCGCCGATCTCCTCCGCACCGATTCATAACGTGCGGCGGTACTAGGTGGCCGCCGCTAGGTGGCGCTGCGTGAACTGCGGAAAACCTGGCGGTGAGGGCCGTCCACCCGCGGATCTCGTCGATAGTGTGAGCGAGGGGCAGGGTCGAGTCGGGGATCAAGTCAGCGAAGCTTGCGGGTAGTCGCGAAGATCGGCAGTAATGGGACGTCGGGGATAGCTGTCGATGTCGCAGATGCCCAGGCCGCGTACCGGTCTGTGGGCTCATCACCATGCCGTGCCCATACCGACCGGCACACTGGTGGGCGGACTACTGCGCTGGTAGGCGATGGTGGCGCGCCGTCAGTGGTCCCATGGTTATCATCCGGCATTGCGGATGTTTCAGCGGGACAAGGCGTTTTCACGGTGCCGTCTGTTCCTCGGTACCGGCCGCCTATTCGACAGCGGTCAGCACATCGACGGTGGCGCCGTCGTCGGTGGATATATAGATCGCGGTATCGGTGGCGATGTAGAGCTGACCGTCGCCAGCGGCGAGAAGGGCCTGAGGTCTGTCATCCAGGGTGTGTCGCGGCTGCCAAGTTCGACCATTGTCCATGCTCGTGTAGAGGCGTCCTTCGAGGTCGGCTCCGAGTAGGGGACCGCGCTCGGGCCAGCTGACGAGTACCAGTGCCGGTGCGCCGCTGACTGCGCTGAACGTCATCGCCCCGTCGGTGCTTCGGAGGAGTCCTTGGCGTGTGGTCGCGAGGATCTCATCGGCATCCACTGGTGATACTGCGAGGTCAGAGGCAGGGATTTCGGCTCGCCGCTGCCAGGACTTCTCATCGAGGCTGACCATCACAGTGCCCGACTGGCTGTCGTGACCGTAGACCCGTCCGTGGCGGTACTCGAGCGCATGGAAATCGGCGCTGCCGTGCAGTGACAGGGATTCCCAGGATTGGCCGGCGTCGCTGCTCTTGATAAGGCCCAGATGTGGGGGTTGTTGACGGTCGGCCGGATCGGGGTGGCCGCTGGCCAAGAATTCGTCGGGGCCGGTGACGGTGAAGCCCATGAAGTCCTGGACGAGATCGCCGACTCGCTGTGGCGCCTGATCGGGATCTACCGTGTAGAGGCCGTAATGAGTTGCCACATAGAGAGTTTCATCGGACGGATTGATGCCCAGACCGTGGATGTGCACCATGCCCGGCACAATCGCGGGCGGAGCGCTGTCGGGGGCGTTCGACGAACACGCCGCGGCCAGGGCTCCGATCAGAATTGCGGCGATGAATCTACGGAGCTGCACACTGACCCCTTCCGGTCTCGGACAATCTACGTAGTGCAATAGTAGATGGGCGGCACAGGGCAACGGCGCGACGCTGGTGTCGCCAGCGTGGCGCGGCGCGTACCGACGGGTCCGTGAGGCGTCTTCATCAAATCTTCATCGGAACACGAACCGCCCCATACGCGGATTCGTGAGGCTGGACCGAGGCGGCGAGAACGCTCGCCGCGTGGACGCGTGGTGTCACGAGGATGTATGAGAAAGGATGTGCGATGCAGCACAAGCGATACGGAATTGGTCTTGCGGCGTTAGCGGCGTCGGCCCTGTTCATCAGTGCCTGTTCGAATGCGTCGGACTCTCAGTCATCGACCAGCAGCACCTCGGCGGCAGCATCGGCGTCGCCGAGTGCTGCCAGCAGCGACGCTACCCACAACGACGCAGATGTGAAGTTCGCTCAAGGCATGATTCCTCATCACCAGCAGGCGATCGAGATGAGCGACATGCTTCTCGGCAAGCAAGGCATCGATCCCGAGGTCATCTCACTAGCGAACGAAATCAAGAACGCACAAGGCCCTGAGATAGAGAAGATGCAGGGCTGGCTCCAGGAGTGGGGAGCGTCGTCCTCGCCTGCACCTGCGCCGACCAGCACCGCAATGCCTGGCCACAACATGCCCGGCCACCAGATGCCCAGCGGTGACATGGGCGACATGCCTGGCATGGGCGGCGGCCACGGCATGATGTCGGAAGCCGACATGGCTGCGCTGCAGAACGCGCAGGGCGCGGAGGCGAGCCGACTTTTCTTGACGCAGATGATTGCCCATCACAGGGGTGCAATCATGATGGCGCAGGAGGAGATTGAGATTGGCCAGTTCCCGGCTGCGGTGGAGATGGCGCGAGCCATTGTGTCCTCTCAGCAAGCGGAGATCGACACGATGCAGGGAATGCTGGACAAGTAACAGGTCGGAGGCGCGATGGTTAGGTCCGCGTTGAGGCAGCCGTAAGAGGGAGTTCTTCGGCGCGTATCGGAGCGGTGGGTAAGTCGATGGTGAATGTTGCGCCGGCACCGGGTCCTGAACTCGCTACGGAAATGGTTCCGCTGTGGGCCTCGACCAGTGCTTTGGCGATGGCGAGCCCTAAACCGGCGCCGCCGTGCTCGCGATCGCGGGCGCTGTCGGCCCGATAGAATCGCTCGAACACCCGGGTGAGGTGCTCCGGGGCGATCCCTTCACCGGTGTCGGCGACGGTGATCCTCAACCGGTCGCCGTCGCGGATACAGCTGACTTCCACCGAGCCGCCGGAAGGTGTGTGCCGCAGCGCATTTTGTAGCAGATTGCCCAGGACTTGGGAGAGTCGTTGCTCGTCGGCCCATAGCGGCGGCAGCGCCTTCTGGAGGCGTAACCGTAGTGCAACACCTTTGATGTCGTAGCGTTCCTGCGTGGCGGCGACGCATTGGCGCGTCAAGCGGTCGACGTCAATGGTGGTGTAGGACATGGACACTGAGCTTTCCTCGGCTTTGGCGAGGGCGGCGACATCATCGGAGAACCGCACCAGCCGCCGGGTTTGGTCGCGCAGCATCGCCGCCGTCTGCGGCGTCAAAGTGCGCACCCCGTCCTCGAGTGCCTCGATATAGGCCTCCAGCACCGCGACCGGTGTGCGGATCTCATGCGCCAAGTCTCCGAATAGTCGCTGCCGTGTCGAGTCGACGGCTTGGAGCCGGGAAGCCATCTTATTGAAGGCGGTGGAGAGCGCATCGAAGTCGTCGCCGAGGCCCGGCGGTGACACCCGTATCTCGTAGTTCCCTTGGGCGACATCGGTGGCAGCGGAGGCAACCTCGGTGATGGACCGTTGGAGCCGCCGACTGACGTAGAAGCTGACGGCAAGCGCGGCAAGCGCCGACACTGCCAGGGCGCCTCCGATGGACATCACTGTCGCGTAGCCGTAGGCCTCTTCGGCATGCACTTCCTCTGGTGAGTCCATCGGCACCCCTGCGAGGTGCAGATGCTCACGGAACAGGGGAGGGCCGACGACGGCGGCCACCACCGCGGTGGTCGCGGCCCCAGCGATCAACACAATGGCTTGGGCTGCCAGCAGCCGCATGCCGATACCGGGGCGACCCCGCCGTCGACGTCGACGAGCTGTGGCAGCCGGCACGGGAGTCACTGTCCTGATCCCATTCGGTATCCGACACCTCGCACCGTGGCGATGTAGCGCGGAGAGGCTGCGTCGTCGCCCAGTTTGCGCCGCAGATGGCCGATGTGGACGTCGACGAGATGCTCGTTGCCGACCCAGGGTCCGTCGCGCACGATTTCAAGTAGTTGTCGCCGGCTCAGCACATTGCCTGGCCGGCCAGAGAGAGCTTCGAGAATGTCGAACTCTGTGCGGGTCAACAAGATCAGTTCGTCGTCGATGCGTACCTCACGGGCGGCGACGTCAATGCTCAACGCGCCGAAGCGACGCGGTGGGGCCGCGGCGATTTCGGCGGGTGCGGTAGCTGATTGCAGGACGCGGGGCCGACGCAACATGGCCCGAATGCGGGCCACCAGCTCGCGCGGACTGAAAGGTTTGGTGATGTAGTCGTCGGCGCCGACAGTGAGACCCAGGACTGTGTCGATCTCGGTATCGCGAGCGGTGAGCATGACGACGTAGGCGTCGGAGAACGTGCGCAACTGCCTGCAGACTTCCAATCCATCGATGCCGGGCAGGCCGATGTCCAGGATGACGACATCGGGATCGAGGTCGCGCGCGACGGCAATCGCGTCGACACCGTTACCGGCCACGACCACCTCGAACTGCTCGCGTTCCAGGTAGCTGGCCACCACTTCAGCCAGGGGCAGCTCGTCGTCGACGACCAGCGCGCGGTATCCCTTCGCCTGCTCAGGCGGTGTACCCGGGTGGTTATCCATATCCCACATGGTGCCCGTTGATGCGGCCGCGGCGGCGCGCGACTGCCGGAGCGGCGCGATCTTCAGCAGATCTTTACGAGACTCATACCGATTGCGTCCTGCGGCCGGGAGACGCTCAGTACGAAGGAGGGCCTGACATGCGCTTGCTGATGGACGTCTGCCCGAACAGTCTCGGGTGGCAAACGTGGCTGATCTTGTGCGCCGTCATCGTCGTGCTGTGGGCCGCCGCCATCGCGGGCGCGACGGCCCTGTTTCACGCTTCTGGGCGGCCGTGCCGCAGCGGGCGGCGGGAGGCACTGCAGGAGCCTATGCGCAGCGGCCACACCGGAGCGGACTGACTGGTCTGGAATGCGGCCGAGGTAGCGCTCGCCGCGAGGTGTCAGTATTCGATCAAGCGCGTGACGTAGGGCGTCATGCCGGAGCTGCGTACGGGGGAGATTTTGACCACTGACCCGGTGTAGGGGGCTTCGAGCATCATGCCGTCGCCGAGGTACATGGCTTCGTGCTGGCTGGCGTTGGGGCCGTAGAAGATGAGATCACCGCGCTGCATCTGCGATGACGGTACTTTGCGGCCGGCGTTGTACTGAGAGCCGGAATAGTGGTCGAGTTTGATGCCCACGCCGGCGAAGGCGTAGAGCATGAGGCCGGAACAGTCGAAGCCGACGGTGTTGGCTCCCTGATCGATTCCCCGAGCGGGCCCGTTGGCGTTGCCACCGCCCCACGAGTAAGGAACACCGAGTTGCGACATGGCTCGTCGGATCACGAATTCAGAGGCCTGGCGACCGTACAGGCGGGGGATGCGTCCGTTGGTGATGCCGGGATCTGCGGCGGCGGTCGCCGGGGAGAGGATGCCCAGTTTGACGAGGAAGTTTCGGCCCATGTCGGCGGTGAGTTGCAGCGAGGTCGCCATGATTTTGAGGACGGCGTTGATGATGGCTATCGGGTCGCCGGCCACATTGGCGCTGGGCACCATCGGCAGTGTGGTGTCCCACTGGCCGGCGCCCGAGCTGTCTGCCGGTGCCGTGCTGGAGCGGTCCCATTGGCCGCTCGGCGGCACTGCGGCGCCGGGTTGCGCGGCCGTGGGCTGGTGCGTGGTAGCTGTAACCGGTCGGGTAGCAGTGAGTCGGGTTTGTGCGGAGTCGCGTTCGGTGGCCAACCGGGTCAGGTCGGACTGTTGATCGGCGAATGCGCGTTGCGCGCCAACGAGTTCGGTGACTGCGGAGTCCTGGCGACGTTGCGCCTCGGCCGCTGCTGCGTCGGCGTCCAGGCGGGCCTGCTTGGCGGCCGAGAGTCGGTTGGCGCGTTCAGTCTGGCTTCGGCGGAGATCGTCTTTGACCCTGCCGAAGGCAAGGAGATAGGTCTGCTGCGTCGAGGCTGCCGAGAGGATGTCTTCAGGGCTGCTTGCCAGCGGCAGCGCGCGAGAGGGACCGTTCATGTAGGTCGAGGCGGCGAAATCGTCGAAACGCTGCTGCGTGGCGTCGATGGCGGTCTGGCTGTCGGCGAGTGCTCTCTCGCTGTCGCCGAGTGTGCGGTGCGCCTCGGCGACCGCCTCGCGGGCGGTGGCAAGCTCAACCAGGGCCCGATTGACGCTCTCCTGCTTGTGTTGGATGTCCGCGCCGATATCGGCGACCTGCTGGTTGGCTTCGGCAACGGCAGCGACAAGTCCTGCGACCGTTTCGCTCTCACCATCAGGTTCGCTTCCGTGACCGGCCGTTGCGATGCCCGAGGTGTGAAGCACCAGCACCGCAAAAATCACCCCGATGGTGAGAAGTGAAGTGAGGCGCCGCATCAATTCTCCTGTGGGGTGGCTGCCGGTGACCGCGAGTCGGTCGGGGGCAGTGCGCCGAGGTGTCATGTGCAACGGCCTATGAGCGCTGTAACTACGTAGTCGCTTAGTACGTAGTTGGAACGTACATCACTGCAGCATCAGGAGAAACGCCTGTCACAGTCTCAACTCGGTAACACCTGACCGGACGGCAGCATGTGCTCGTGGGCCCGAGGGGCCGCTGCCTTGGACCGGATTTCATGGGCGCGCGCCTTCGCGAATCAACATCGGTGGCGCAGCCGCGCTGAGGTCCCCTGCATTTGGGCTGTTGGCGGCTACATTGGGAGGCTGCAGGGTGCCGCGCTGTGCGCACCGGCCACCTCGTCAGAGCGAGCAGGAGTTGCGGCGGATGGAACAGCGAGGATTCGGCGATCTCGAAGCGGTGATCATGGACTGGGTGTGGGATCACCAGGAGCCGATCACCGTGCGTGACGTATTCGAGGACTTGTCCCAGCAGCGACCCATCGCGTACACCACGGTGTTGTCGACCATGGACAACCTGTATCGCAAGCGGTGGCTCACACGGCAGCGCAACGGCAAAGCCTATGTGTACCGGGCGGCGATGAGTCGTGAGGAGCGGTCAGCGCGTCTGATGAAAGCTGCATTCGACTCCGGCGGCGACACCAACACCGTGCTGGCATTCTTCCTTGAGCAGATGAGTACAGAGCAGTCGGCGCAGCTGAAGGCGGCGTTGCGAAAGGGTCGGCGATCATGACGACTGCGTTGTGGCTGGTCCTCTACGGCGCGGTGCTGGCCTGGCTTGCTCCGCCGGTACTGCGGCGCCTTACTGGTGGTGGGGTGAGCCCGTCCATGGGTGTGGCCGCGTGGTTGGCCACGGTGGCCGCCGTGGTTGTGGCGTGGCTGGCGGCAGTGGTGCTGGTGGTCGACGCGACGTCGAGCAGCGTCCTTAATGGCTCGGTTGTGACCCTCTGTCTGGAACTGTTCGGGTTCTCTGATCACACGCCGCTGGCGGGACGCCTCGGGTCTATCGCTCTCATCGGCGGGGGGTTGCTGACCTCGGCGGTGGTGGCGCTGCGACTGGGACGGTGCTTGGCCAGACTGCGCACGCGAAGTCATGAGCACGCACACGCCGCGCGGATCGTTGGTCGGCCTACTGACCATCCCCACGTCGTTGTCGTCGAGGCGGACCGTCCCGCCGCCTACTGTGTCATCGGCCGCCCCCACGCCATCGTCGTCACCTCGGCGGCCGTGCAATCGTTGGACCGAGCGCAATTGAAAGCGGTGCTGGCGCATGAGCATGCGCACCTATCGGGGCATCATCACCACATTCTGATGGTGTTGCGTGCCCTCGCCGCCACCTTGCCCCACCTTCCCCTGTTCGCGGGCGCGCATCAGGCTGTGGCGGAACTACTAGAGATGTGCGCTGACGACACCGCTGCTCGTCGCGTCGGCACTCGTCCTTTACTCACCGGGTTGCTTGCACTCGCCGGTCACCGACCTCCTGTCGCCGAAGGTCTGGCCGCGGCGGCAACGGCGGTCATCACCCGAGCCGAGCGGCTGGTCACCCCGACGCGTCGGCACGTGCGGTGGCGCCACCGCGCTCTCCTTTCTGTCGCCATCGCCACCATGCTCGCCACTCCGGCATTCATCCAGGTGCTCTGCCACCACTAGGCGCTACCCAGCTTCCGGGCCGCCGCCGCCGAGGCGCATTCCACAGGACGAGGGACGTTTCGGTGTCGGCTGTTGGCCTATCCAGCAAAGGCTCGTCTGACTACCTGGCGCCTACGTCCAGAGCGGAAGTTATCTACGGAGTCAAACCGTAGATGACCAGTGCAAAAGATGGCTCGCCGAGATGGATTGATCGCACGCACGGCGTCGAAATGAGCCGTACAGCAATGCTATCGGGCGAATGCGGTGAGTGCGTTGGCCGTTTCGCACGGGTCGCCGGAGATGGCGGTCGCGGGCAGGTCACGACACGACGTCAAGTCAACCGACGGCCCTAGGGTCGGCAATCCGCTGCTACAGTCGGCAACATCGTGAGGTACATCGACGCGAATTCCCCGCAGCGCCGACGCGCAGTCGTCGCTGCATTGCTCGCGTTCTGGATCGTCGTCGTGGCTGCGGAATGGGCGCTGCCAGGAATCGAGGCTGCGCCGGCCCATGGACCCCACCCCCTTGCGAGTGCGGTGGGCGCGCCGGTGGCCGTCCAGCTTGATCATCCGCACATCTCCCAGGGTGGCATCGCGCCGTCGCCGGAATCTTTCGCCGAGGCTGTCCTGCCGCGAGGAACGGTCACGCTGATCGCCTTGGCCTTAGTCAGCGCCTTGGCTGTGCTGCCGGCGTTATGGCGTTACGCGCCGCTGACACCTATCCGCGGCCCTCCGCGCTCACCCGTCGTACAGACCGGCCGAGACGTGCTCGTCCGGCTCTGCATCGCGCGTCGCTGACTGGCCAGCGTCAGGCCTCGTGTCGTGAACCGAGGCCGGTGACCGCTGCCCATGATTAGCAGCTGCGCGACCAGTCGCGCCGTCAAACAGAAGCGACATCCACGATATGAATTACGCCCTTTCGATCCACCATGCCCAGGACACAGACCGATTCGAGCAACTGCGGCTGGGCCGCTATGAGCGGCCGGCCACGATGGTCGGGCAGACGCCCGTCTTGAGGATCGGCGCGCCGTTCACCGCCGCAGAGCACGGCTTCTGGGCCAAACTCGAAGGCTTCAATCCTGGCGGCATGAAAGACCGGCCCGCACTGCATATGGTCGAACGTGCACGCTCTCGAGGGAAGCTCGTGCCGGGCGCCCGTATCGTCGAGTCGACCAGCGGCACTCTAGGATTGGGGCTTGCGCTCGCTGGAACTGTGTACGGTCACCCCGTCACCTTGGTCACCGACCCCGGCATGGAGCCGATCATCCAGCACATGCTCGCCGCGTTCGGCGCGCAGATCGAATTGGTCACTGAGCCTCACCCGCGCGGCGGCTGGCAACAGGCCCGTACCGAACGCGTTCATGAGATTGTGTGCACTGATCCGCAGGCGTGGCATCCCGACCAGTACAACAATCCGGACAATGTGGAGGCCTACCGCGGGCTGGCGATGGAACTGATTGAGCAGCTCGGGTCTGTCGATGTGTTGGTGTGTTCGGTCGGTACCGGGGGACACTCGGCAGGGGTGGCACGGGTCCTGCGGGAATATAATCCCGGCCTGCGGTTGATCGGCGTCGACACGGTGGGCTCTACCATCTTCGGGCAACCCGCGACGACCCGGCTGATGCGCGGCCTCGGCTCAAGCATCTACCCCGGCAACGTCGACTACGAGGCCTTCAACGAGGTGCACTGGGTCGCGCCAGCGGATGCGGTATGGGCCTGTCGAACTTTGGCGGCCACCCACTATGCCAGTGGAGGGTGGAGCGTCGGCGCGGTCGCGGTGGTGGCGGGGTGGGCTGCGCGTTGCGGCGACCCGGGCACCACGGTCGCGGCGATCTTCCCCGACGGTCCACAGCGCTATTTCGACACCATCTATAACGACGATTACTGCCGCACCCACGGTCTTTTGGATAAGGCGCCGCCGAACGAACCGGCCACCATCGATCACCCGCTGCGACACGCGGTTACGGCCTGGACGCGGTGCCCCGTAGTCGTCGACCCCACGCAGGTGGTGCCACGATGACACTGCTGTCCGGGTTCGGCAGTTTCGGCTGGCCGAGCCGCATGCTGATGATCAACCAGTTTGGGATCAACCTCGGGTTCTACATGCTCATGCCGTATCTGGCCGGCTACCTGGCCGGGCCCCTGGGTTTGGCGGCATGGGCCATCGGGCTCGTTCTCGGGGTGCGCAACTTCTCCCAGCAGGGCATGTTCATCATTGGCGGCACGTTGGCCGATCGCCTGGGCTTCAAGCCCCTCATCGTGAGTGGATGCGTGCTGCGCACGGCAGGATTCGGGCTTCTGGTGTTCGCCGACTCGCTACCGGCGGTGTTGGTCGCCTCGGCGGCAACGGGTTTCGCCGGTGCCCTCTTCAACCCTGCTGTGCGTGCGTACTTGGCCGCCGACGCGGGCCCGCGACGGCTGGAAGCGTTCGCGCTGTTCAACGTGTTCTATCAGGCCGGCATCCTCGCCGGGCCGCTGGTGGGCTTGGCGTTGATGTTTGTCGACTTCAAGATGACTGCGGCTGCCGCGGCCCTGGTCTTCGCGGTGCTGACGGTGGCGCAGCTGTTCGCACTGCCGCAGCGCGCAGTGGCGCCGACACCGGAAAAGACTTCGGTGCTGCAGGATTGGCGGGCGGTTGCGGCCAATCGTTCGTTCCTGCTGTTCGCCGTGGCGATGATCGGGTCCTATGTGCTGTCGTTTCAGGTATACCTCGCGATGCCGCTGCAGGCGCGGTACCTGTTTCCGCAGAACGACTCCGTGGTCACAGCGATGATCTTCGTGGTCTCCGGAGTGGTGGCGGTGCTTGGACAGATGCGCATCACACGCTGGTTCGGGCGGCGTTGGGGTTCGGGGCGCTCGCTGGCTATCGGTATGCTGATCCTGGCGTTGTCGTTCCTGCCGCTCATCGCGTTGCCCGATGACGAGCGAGCCGGCCGTGTCGCTGCGGCCACGGCGCTGCTGATCGCGACGGCCGTGCTGGCGGTCGGCTCGGCTGCGGTGTTCCCGTTCGAAATGGATACCGTCGTGTCCCTGGCCGATAATCGGCTCGTCGGAACGCATTACGGCTTTTACAACACGATCGTCGGCGTCGGCATCCTGGTCGGCAACCTGGCAACAGGGTCGTTGATGCAGCTCGCCAGAGAGCTTGGGCAGCCCGAACTCCTGTGGGTGTTGTTGACAGTCATCGGATTGCTGTCGGCGGCTGCGCTGTACCGCCTGGATCAGCGAGGACGACTGGGATCAACGCCGAAGGCCGTTGATGACGCGACCCGGCGCTGAACTTACTACTCGGCGCGCCATCTACGTAGTAACTACGTAGATGGCGGTAGGCTGTCTGGTGGGCGCCGCGGTGAGGGATGCGTGAGCGCACGTTTGTTTTCTTGAACGGCTAGGAGAATGCCACGACGATCGAGTCGCACCGTGTTGTCGCTGGTTCCGTACCGCCAGTGGCGGCCGCCGGCCGCATCCGTGTGCTCCTCGTTGAGCCGCGACGCGTCTATGCGGCCACCGTGGCGCGACACCTTCGTGCCGACGATTTCGCGGTGGAGGTGGCCTACTCGCCGCGTGCCGCGAGCATAGGTCTGCACGAGGGTGATCCCGATGTGGTCGTGGTGTGCGTGGGCGCGCAGGGCCGAGGCACTGCCCTGCTTGACCGCATTCGTCAGGAAACGCAGGTCGGCGTGGTCGCTCTCAGCGACGGCGATATTGCGCCGCTGCTCGCGAGTACCGGGGGCGTCTGTGTGGGCGACATCGCGGCGCTGAACGTGCGAATTCGGCTGGCGCTGAGGCGCTGCGGTGTCGGCGGCGACTACGGCGACGTGATGCATCGCTGGGAATTCGGAGATCTCCTTATCGATGTGGTCGCACGCCGGGTGTCTCTGCGCGGCGAGGCGCTGCCACTTACCCGCACGGAGTTCGAGATCTTGTGCACGCTGGCAGAGAGTCCGGGTGAACCGGTGACGTGTCGTCAACTGCAGCTGAGCCTGTGGGGGGATGCCTCCGACGGTGGCCGGTCCACGCTGGGGGTGCACGTGGGCAATCTTCGGCGCAAGCTGGGTGAGGACCCACACTCACCGCGGTATCTGCGTACGGTGCGCGGGACCGGTTACTGTCTCACCGGCTAAGTGGGGGCAGCGAGTGCCTGGTGCGCCGCAGTGATGCAGCTGGTGACAGATTCCGGTGAGGGCTTAGCTTTCGATGATGCGAACGACGTAGGGCGTCATCCCTGACGTGCGCACTGGGGAGATCTTGATTGGCACGCCGGTCTGCTGTGCCTCGAGCATCTGCCCGCCGCCGAGATAGATAGCTTCGTGCTGGCTCCCGCCCGGGCCCCAGAACAGGAGATCGCCCCGCTTCGCTTGGGAGGGTGGCACCTTGCGGCCGGCATCGTACTGATCACCGGACCATCGCGGGAGCAGCACTCCGACGCCGGCGAACGCGAACCGTGTCAGGCCTGAACAGTCAAACCCCACAGTGCCGGCCCCCTGGTCGACGCCGCGGCTGGGACCGGTGAGGCTGCCCCCACCCCAGGAGTAGGGCACGCCGATTTGCGTTCCTGCCCTGCGGATTACGTACTCGATCGCTTGCGCACCATTGACCCGGTTTCCGCGCACGCTCGTCGACGGATCCGCGGCGGGACTGACAATTCCCAGGCTGCTGAGAAAGTTGCGACCCATGCTCATGGCGGTCTGCGTCGCCATGGCCGTGGCCTGAAGAGAGGCGTTCGCGATGGCAACCGGATCACCGGGAGCGCCTGCGCTCGCCACCTTAGGAAGCAGTGGATCCCACGGACCGGCAGCAGGTTGGGCCGACGCGACCGGTGCACACGCGACGAAGAGCAGCACGACGATGCTGAGGACACCGGGGAGCCGCCGCACGCGTCTCGCAACGCGCATCGCCGGGTCAGGCGGGTCGGCGCCGGCAATTGCCGCGCTCCTGCTCCGGACGTCTGATGTCATGTCTTCTCCTCGGTGCGCCGCGGTGTCTTACTTCGTGCACCAATAGCGGGGCTGAAACGCATACGTGCGGCGCAGCACCAAAATACGTAGCTCCTACGTAGAAAAGCTTAACTCACAAAAGCCCCACCAGTAACAGCAGCCACATAATTACAATGGTGAAATTCGCTGCGGCCGTTCACCTTGAACGCGAAAAACGCTGGACAGGAGCCGTTCCGCGGCCTGGAATACGTGCGCGAATGGTGCGCGGATTGGTGCGCATGCGCCTATGTCGGAAAAGAGCGCTATGGGCCGTCGTTGAGGGCAACAATTCTGCCCAGGAGTGGTCCTATAACGCCTCGTCGGCTTAGCGCCGCGATGCGTTCATCGGGGAGTCTATGGGCTCCGGCGATGACGCCCGCTGCCCGTACAGCAGTGGCGTCTGACAACTGGCCTAATGCGCTGCAGAGAAGAGGGTTTCGCTGATGCCCGGCACCGATGCCATGTCGGCTCAGGTGTCGAGCACTTGTGCCGCTTAGAGGTTGGCGTTTCCGGCCTTCCATTGCCGCCAGGGGATGTTCCAGTCGCCGAGGCCGTCGGTTCCTGACAGGGTGGCGCCGGTGGTGTTGATGACTTCAACGATGTCGCCGCGTCGGGTGTTGTCGTAGAACCAGCGGGCATTGGCTGGATTGACGTTGAGGCATCCGTGGCTGACGTTGGCGATGCCTTGGCTACCCACCGACCACGGGGCAGAGTGCACGTAGATGCCGCTGTAGGACATTTGCGTGGCCCACTCGACCTCGGTGCGGTACCCGTCGGGAGAGTTGACGGGGACTCCGTAGGTGGACGAATCCATCACCAGGAATGAGTAGCGGTCGCCGATGATGTAAGCGCCGTTGTCGGTGGGTGTCTTGGCTTTGCCCATGGAGATGGGCATGGTTTTGACGACGTCGCCGTTGCGCCGCACGGTCATCGTCTTGGTGGCGTCGTCGGCGGTGGCGATGATTTGATCGCCGATGGTGAAGCGCGTGGTGACGTCATCTTGGCCGAAGAGCCCGTCGCCGAAGTCGACCCCGTAAGCCTTGACCGCAACTTCCACGCTGGTGCCGGGCTCCCAGTATTCGGCGGGGCGCCAGCGGACTTCACGGTTGCTGAGCCAGAAGAAGGCGCCCTCAACCGGGGGGTTAGTGGTCACGGTGATCGCCTGCTGCGCCGCAGCCCGGTTCGTGATGTTCTCGTCAAAGCGAATCGCAATGGGTTGACCCACGCCCACCGTTTCTCCGTCATTGGGCAAGACGTAGGGCATCGTCAGGTTTTCGGGGGAATGGGTTTCGAATGTTGCGCTGGTGCTTGTCGTTCCGCCAAGCCCTTGTGCGTGGGCCTGCAGGGTGTACTGCTTGTTGTAGCCCAGCGGTTCCGCCGATGACCAGGTAACGCCGTCGGGGCTCAGTTGCCCGTCGACAAGTTTGCCCGCCTCGTTGGTCAGCGCCACTTGGCCGAGGACACCGTCGCCGGCGGTGACCGTCACGGGGGCATCGACGGCGACGCCGATGGCACCATCAGTTACGGACGCTTCGAGTTTCGGTACGAGCAAGTCTGCGTAGGGCGTGCCCTTGTCGGTGATGACGTCGGGAGTGGGCGCCGCTGTCGGGGACGAGGTGCAGGCGGTCGCGATCAGCAGCACCGCCACCGCGAGGACGGTCGTGCGCAGCCAGTGCGTCGTCGCTCGAAACGCTGGGGGGCAGCCTGTCTGCGGCATGAGTGGGGCTCTCCGTATCGGTTTGTCGTCATCGGCTGACGGGGCGGGGCACCGCCTGGTGCGTCGCGAGGGCCGGTCGCGGGCGACGGCGCACCGTTCACGGGTATGCCTTCGAGTGTGGTCATGAGTCGTTTGGCTTTGTTAGTCCTTCGATGAAGATTCGATAAAGGCGGCGCTAAGAGCTGGCTCCGAGGGTTTGCGGAACCGCGAGATTCGGGGGCGCGTCCCAGCTGAAGTGGTGGGGCCGGCTGTCGTTGCGGTGGACCGCGGCGAGGACGGCGGCCGCCAGGTCGAGCGACGCTGCACCGTTGAATGCGTGGGGCCCGACGGCTACAGACAGTTTGAGACTTGGTCGGATGGCGGTATCGGCGCGTTGCCGTCGGCCGTCGTGGCCGTGGTCAAGGGTTTGAGGCTGCAGCCGCCGGCGTGGGTGAACGGGTAGATCATCTGCCGCAGATAGCTGGTGGGGTAGTCGGGTTTTGCGGCCATGCCGAGCTGGGTGGAGTCGAACCGCCGGGTGGAGTCGTAGTTGTAGGTGCGCATCAGGTGGTCCCATACCAGGGTGAACAGGCCGAAGTTGACGTCGCCGATGCCGGCCCATTTGAGGTGGTGGAAGCGGTGGCCTTCGTTGAGGGCCAAGACGTACTTGGCGGGGCCGATGCGGTAGTCGGCGTTGGAGTGCTGCAGCAGCAGCTGGATTGCCACCGCCAGCGCCAGTACGGAGGCCACGTCGACGGGCAGTCCGATCAGGATCAGCGGTGCGACACCGGCGGCCATCTCAACGGTTTGGTGCAGGGGGTGTTTCATTAAGCCGTTGAGCCCGTAGAACCGGGTGATGCTGTGGTGCACTGCGTGAAAACGCCATAACACGCCGATCTTGTGGCTGGCCAGATGTACGACGGTGATGCCGAGGTCCGCGACCAGGATCGCGGCGAGGACCTGTGCGATGAATGGCCAGCTGTGTGGCCACAGCTGGGGTGTGGGCACCATCTCGGCCAGCAGCGGGATGGCGGCCACGCTGGCCAGGATGAGAGTTTCGTTGACCGCGACGTGGATGCGGTCGCGCGTGCTGTCGGCCCGGTCACGGTTCCACGCGGCGTCATACGGAATGATCCGCTCCACCAGGAACGTCATTGCGATCGCGACCGCCAGGATGACCAGCAGCCAGTACTTCGGGGCGCCCGCGGCGCTGAAGGCGGTGCCGGCGCCGTTGAGGCCGATCAGCATGAACGGCACATAGCCGTAGCCGGCCACCGCCTGTGCTGCGGTAGCCGAGGTCGGTGCCGGAGAAGGCGTGCTCATGCCAGCAATCGTCGCGGTCACCGATGCGGCGGCGCTTGAATGATCCGGCTAAAGGACGGCTTCGAGGTCCCAGGACACGTGCCGGCTCAGCACCGAGGGCGGCAGGCCGAACATCTCCCGGGTGGTGCGGGTCAGATGAGCACTGTCGCTGAACCCCGCACCGTGCGCGGCGCCGGTCAGATCGTCACCGGCCTGCACCCGCATGACCGCGAGCCGCAACCGCGACCACAGCACGTAGCGGCGTAGCGGTATACCGACCTGATCGGTGAATAGATGCGTCAACCTGCTCACCGACAGGCCTACTTCGGCAGCGAGATCTGTACCGCTGACGGGGCCTGCCGCCACAAGGCAGGGCAGGAGGCGCAGCGCCGCATCAACGGCGGGATGGCGTGGCGTCGCTTCGTCTCCGGTCAGGACGGGCGCCAAATGTTCGACCAGCTCGTCCACCACGGCGGCCAGCGCGCGTCGACGCGTCGGCGTCAACACCGGAGCAACAATCCACCCGGAACGGACCGCGCGCAGATGTGCCGACCGCCCCGGCACGGACTCCGGTTCTAAGAACACCACCGTGCCCTCCTGCGCGCCGACCTCGATTCGGTGTGGCGCATCGGCGGGCACGACCACCTTCGTGCCGCGATGCCCGTTGCCGTGCTCGTCACGCACCGTGAACGATGTAGTGGCCGTTATGATTTGGACGGCGTGGTGGGCGTGTACGTCAGTGGTACCGATCGATCCGGTGAATGCCAACACCCCCGGGCGCAGCAGCGCGGTCCCGCTCCAGCGCGGTGCACCGGTGGTATCACCGCTGGCCCGAGTCATCGCCACACAACGATGCTAACGATCTCCCATGAGGGATTGCCGCGTCACCAGCAATGACTGGGCGATGAGTCGGACGCCGGCGAGGCATGGTTCCGCTAGCGGCGGCGATGGGTCCGTGTCATGGATTGATGTCAGCCCCCGTCCCGCTGTTCTGCGCCGAACTCGGCCCGCTGCTCGCGCTACGGATGTACTTAGGCGCTGAATAACAGAGGTTGGCGAGCAACATCTGAGAGTGCGCACATTGTGCGGGATACCCCTGAGGGGTACTTTAAGGTTGTATTCGCGGCGGATATCTCGTCGACTGGAAAGGCCTATCGCTGGTGACGGCACAAGAGAAGTTCCGGCGGGTCATCGAGAGTTCAACCACGCGGTCGATCGCCAAGTGCATCGCCCTGTGCGCGTTTAGCCAAATCACCGGCGGGCGCCGCCCCATCCAGGCCGATAAGGGGAAATCCTGCTGCAGCTGACGACTGCGGACCGGGGCCAACCCGGTGTCCCTGAGGAGCTGCGCCACTACTTGATGACCCTAAAAGTCCCGGTCCGACGTGGCGAGGAATTGTTCGATTGCCGGGGCGAAGGCGTGGGCCAGGTCGTCAGCGTTGACGAGCAGGTCGGACATTGTGGCTTCGGCGAGTACTGCGTGCGCAAGGACGTCGGCGAGGGTGCGCGCGAGTTGCGTGGGGTCACGTGGGTCATCGCCGGCGATGATGAGGGTCCGAGTGTCGATGCGCCGGAGTTCCTCGACTGTCGCGAAGCCGCGGCGAGGACGCGCGCAGTCCTCGATCGCTGAGGCGCCCGGCGGCGGTGTCGGCGCGCGTCCTATTGCGTAGGGGAATTCCAAGCATCGGCTGAGCGGCGATAACGACCAGGCAGCTGACGAGCGTTACGCAGCCCACACCAACGGCGAGATCAGCTGTTTACTCGCCGTGATCATGATCGCCGTGGTCGTCATGCAGCAGCACCGCGGGTGGGGCCGGAACTTCGGCTGTCGCCGGAACTTGGGCTGTCGCCGGAACTTCGGCTGGCGCCGGTGCCGCTGACTCGCCGGCAGGCTCGTTCACCGGCGGCGGGGCGGCCGGCTCGTGGTTGCTCTCAGGGCTGTGGGCATGCTCGCCGGTCGTCCCATGGTCATTGCCCTCCTCGGGCTCGGTGCCAGCGCCGTGGTGATCGCTCTGCGCATCCTCGGGCGTCGTCCCATGGTGCTCGCCACGCCCATCCTCGGGGGTCGTCCCGTGGTGACCGCCGTCTGCGCTCGCTGGCGCATGGCCGTGCTGCAGACCTGAAGCAACGCCCACCGTGGACGCCAGCGCCACGACACCGACTGCGCCCATGAGCACTAATGCGCTGCCGAACACCGGTACCGGCTCTCCTTGCAAGCCGCGGTACCACACCCAGCTGGCGCCCATCACGACGTAGATTTGAAGCAGCAGTGCGCAAAGGTCCGCGGCTTGGACCAATTCTGCTTCTCCCGCGTGGGGGCCGAATGGGGCTCCCGCGGTCCTGGACAGGGCCCACAGAGCAATGGCTCCAAGGTTGAGCATGATGCCCGCAGCAAGCACAGGAGTCGTGGATCGAGCGAGAACTAGCCGTGCCCAGAGCAGTTGGAAGAGGGCGATCGATGCGAAGAACACGCCAGCGGGCATCCACTCTTGCCAGTGGGTGGGTACGACGGCGAAGTGGATGACCGCAGCGCCCAGCGAGGCGAGCGCGGCAAGCCGAGCCGCCAACCGGCTGTCGGTTTTCTTCGCTGTCCTCGGCGCCACCCAACCAGGATGACAGCGCCATCCGCGACAGCGGTTGCATGACGCCACATCTCAACCCGACCGAGATTCATTTGTCATCAACTACTGTCTTCCTACGTAGATTACGTCGGTGCCGCCCTTTAGTCCGCTGAGTCTCAACCACTCCTATTCCGCGCTCGGTCGAGCCCTGCTGGAGGCGTTTCGACACCTGTTCGGAGCCCCTTTTGAACGACGCTTACGCGTGTAGTTATTCGCCGTGCACTGGACTCATCTACTGTCTGGCTACGTAGATGGTTGCTATGCTGCGCACGTGCTCGCGACGATCCATTCACGTCGCACGGAAGGACACTCGATATGCGTCTTCGCGTTGTTATGGCGGTACTGGCCTCTGTGATTCTTTTCGGTGCCGCTCCTACTTTCGCGCCGCTCGCTGTAGCGGCGATGCCGTGCGGACACCAGTTCGGCTCGC
Source organism: Mycobacterium sp. IDUB_1 (assembly GCF_055419625.1). Classification (NCBI taxonomy): domain Bacteria; kingdom Bacillati; phylum Actinomycetota; class Actinomycetes; order Mycobacteriales; family Mycobacteriaceae; genus Mycobacterium; species Mycobacterium sp. IDUB_1. The sequence continues at coordinate 2,426,712 of NZ_JBVAYA010000001.1, forward strand.
CTCAACAGCTCACTGATGCGGGGGGCGCAGTCATCCAAGAATGGGTGATCTCGGATCTGCGGAAGTCTTCGGCCGATCTGCCTGGATTTACTGCTCCCGGGCAACTGTGGGAAGCTTCGGCCACCGTTAGAGCCGTAACCGGCGCAGTGACTCCGATAATTCCGAATCTTTACGCGGTCACCGCAGATGGGCAGCGTTACCCCGTGTTGTGGCAGATCGCTAGCCCGCAAGGACTTCCGGCTGCCACCCTCGGCCAGGGGCAAGCCTCCAGCGGTGCGATCTACTTCGATGCAGTCGGCCTGGAGCCCATGGCTGTGATTTACGACAATGGCACTGCTACGCAATTGATTTGGTGTTGCGACGGCTCAATGATGATGATGCCGATGGAGAACTGCCCGATGTGCGCTGACATGCAGCGCCCCTGCCCCCACTGTCCGGGCAGGATGTAGTCCGTGAGGACTTGACTGGCACGCGGGCGGCTCGGGTGGACTCAGCTACGGGCTCAGCTGGGATGTTGGCGCAGCCGAGAGTAGCCACGCGTCACCGGAGAACACCGCGATCGGGGGACCACCAGGAGGGCCTGCCTGCAGGAGGAGAATTCCGACGACGCCCACCGCTGTGTCCTGCGACGGCGGTGCCACGTTGACTTGCTCCCCGGCCATGCAGCAACGATGCGCCGCCTGCAACGTCCGCCATTCGGGTTGGACACGGCCCGCGCCGTTGGGCGCAAAATGACGCGTATGTCGGCGGGGGCCGGTATATTTTCTGGTATGTCCCCATACCTCGATCCGCAACAGGTCGTCGACGACCTCGGTGACAAGTTTCTGTCGGCTTTCGTCAAGGCGATCGGTGCCGCTCGGGGCGATCTTGGCGATTTCCAGGAGTTTAAGCCGCAGTGGTTCGTCGATTTCTCCAAGCGATTCGTCGCGAACTTCATTCACGAACGCATGTGGGCCAGCATGGTGGCTCAGGTCTCAGACCATTCTGGGGTGGTCATCGTCGATCAGGAGCCGACTCGGCAGGTTCACTTCGGCGCCAACTACGTGCTGCGGTTCAAGCGGCACTCCAGCAAACTAAGGATTCAGAGTTTTCCGACCGTCGGGGCCACGGCGTTCTGGACGAATGACGCCACCCTTCCCGGCCTCGAGTTGTATTCGCTGGCCTTGGGTTACATCTGGGACGCCGAGCTCGGTGAGATCGGCGACACCATTCTGTCGTTCCGTCAGGGCAAGGACAATCCGATCTGGTCGGTGACTCTCAACGACGATGGTGACGCGGCGACCGGCATCACCTGGGAGCCGATGGATCCGGACCTGCCGCAGCTCGACCTCAGCGATGTCGTTGAGGAAGAGGGCGACGAAGGTACAACGGACGACTCATGACAAGAATCGGCGACGTCATTCTCACCGCCCGACGCGCCGCCGGACTCACGCAGGAAGAGCTCGCAGCGCGGCTTGGGATCACCCAAGCCGCTCTGTCCCGTTACGAGAACGACCTGCGGGAGCCCGACGATGAGATCGTGGAGCGGCTCAGCCAAATTCTCGACGTATCACCGGAGTTCCTCACTCATCCTTTCCAACTGACCGGCGCCATCGCGGCCGACGCACACATGCGTCGACAAAAGACGACGAAGGTCACCGATTGGAAAACGGCCGAGTCGAAACTCAATCTGTACCGGATGCGGACGGCTTTTCTACTGCGCCGGGTGCCCATGAACCCGACGAACCACATCCCCACGTTCGATCCAGACGACACCAGCCCCAGTGATGCGGCACGGATGGTCCGAGCCCAATGGCGGATGCCCATTGGGCCGGTCCGAAACCTCACCCGGTGGATCGAATCTGCGGGCGTGGTGGTCATTGAGGAACACCTCGGTACGAGGCGCATCGACGGGCTTTCCCAGTGGGCCAGCGACTACCCGGTCGTGATGCTGAATGCTGACCTGCCAACCGACCGGAAACGTTGGACTCTTGCCCATGAGCTCGGACACCTGGTGCTGCATTCGAACTACATCGATCCCGACGTCGAGGATCAAGCGAATGAATTCGCGGCTGAGTTCCTGATGCCGCGTCACGTCATTGAATCGGATCTCCGTGATCTGGCGCCGGCGAGGTTGATTGCTTTGAAGAGGGTTTGGGGAGTATCGATGGCCGCGATATTCGACCATGCGTACCGCATCGGAAAAGCCACGCCCGCCGACCGTGCCAAGTTCTACCGGATGCTCAACTCGCGGGGCTGGCGCCGAGTTGAACCTGGGTCCGACGAGCTCGTCGACGAAGTGCCTGAATTGGCGAAGACCATCGGAGGGACGTTGATCACCAGCGGCGGACTGAGCCGAGACGAGGTAGCCAAGCTGACCGGCCGTCGCGGCGCCGAGAATGAGGCGGTGTTCCTGCCTCCCGACACAAGACTCCGCGCGCTATGACAAATACCCACCCTGAGTGGGTGCGTCACATTGCACACCGGCACGACCGCAGCGAGTGTAGATATCGACGATAAGCATCGCCGACAATGTCAGAGCCGGATTCGAGGCGATCCTTAACCAGGTTTCGCGTGGCCACGGAGCCCACGATCATCGGGCCACGGCGCTCGCCGGGCGAGTGGGCATAGAAAGCGTTCGTTGTGCGGCAGCACCGACATCACCCGTTGACGCCGCCTGCCTCCCTGGGGTCAAGCGGGTTGCAGGCGGGCTGACGCGCCGTCGATGTGAACGGATTTGTGAACGAAACCCTGCGCAACAGAGGCGACCGCACCGACACGGTGTGACATGCGAGATGCCAAATCGCAGCCGACCTGCACGTTAGCGACGTAGGTAGAAGCACGAGACCGCAACCGGCCGGCTCATAACCCAGAGGTCGCAGGTTCGAATCCTGTCCCCGCTACTAAGCGAAACGGCCCCCGGAGGAAACTCCGGGGGCCGTTTGCATGACCCCACTGAACACGCGGTGATCACTTGCTTGATGTCGACGGCCTTCACCGAAGAGGCCTTTCTGCCCTTGTCGGCACCGCGGTTGGCGCCAATAGTCGAGATCGTGTTGACCGCGCAGGCCCGATCGAGCGCTGAACCTTTCGAGCGCCAGATGGCTGGTCGACGGGCGCACGTACTTCGGCTCCCGGCACGAGGCCCCTGACGATATTGGGCATTGTGGCGCGGTTAGACCGACGGTTGTCCATGATCGATCACGGGCCAGCGAGCAACTGCGGTGGACATCGCCGCATAGGGGGTCATGTGAAAGCCAATCGCGATTCCCGTCCGCGCAGGGTGTGGCGCTTCACGGTGCGCTGGTGGCGGCAACCTGACCAGTTCGACTGGCTGACCGGTTATCTGCGCGCTCGCGGGCTAGGGGTCGCGATGCGCGTCCTGATGACGATGATCTCGGGCGCATTGGTCTTGATATCGGTCGCGCTGGTCAGCACGCCGACCCGCTCCGCGGCGGTGGCGATGATCGCCGGCGTCGTCGCCGCGGTCACCGGTGTGGCGTATGCCGCATTGTGGGTGCGGCGGTGGCCCAGCCGCTTCGAGTCGCTGTCACTGGCGGCGATCGCCGGCGCGGTCGTCGCGATCGACGCGCCCCTTCAACCGGATCCAGCGATCGGGCTGTTGGCATGCACGTCGCTGGCCATCGTCGGCGGCTATGTCGCGTTCTTTCACAGCACCAAAGCAGTCGTCTACACCGTGATTCTGGCGGCCGTCGCCGGTGCGTTCTGTGCGACGCGGATGATCGACACCCACGGCGCCGCCGTCGCGGCAGTGGTCTACTGGCTCGTTCTCGAACTCAATCTGGCAGTCCCGCTGGGCATTCAGGGGGTCGTCCGCACATTGGGTGCCGATGTCGTGCGCTCCGATCACGATCCCTTGACCGGGTTGTTGAACCGGCGCGCCTTCTACGAGCGCGCCACCACATTGCTGACCGCGCCGTTCTCCGATATGCACCTACTGGTGGTGATGATCGACCTCGACAAATTCAAAGCGCTCAACGACACCTACGGGCATGTCGCCGGCGATCAAGCACTCGCCGCAGTGGGATGGGCTCTGCGCGAGGCCAGCACCGCCGCTGCCATCGTCGGCCGCTTCGGCGGCGAGGAATTCATCGTGATCGACGCTCTGCCCCACAAGACCGCCATCGTCTTGCCCGACCAGCTCTGCGCAGCCATCGCTGAGTTGCCCCAGCCCGTCACAGCCAGCGTCGGTGCTGCCGTCGTGCGCTGGGACGGTGTCGCCGACCCTGCGGCAGCGATCGAGGCTCTGATCCACGCTGCCGACACCGCCATGTACACCGCCAAACAGAACGGCGGCAATCAAACTCGTGTGTGCACGCCAGCACTGACGTGACACCTTGTCGAGGGCGCATCCTCACCTCGTGTGAGTCATGTCCTCAGTCCGCCGACGGTTCAGCAGCCTGCAGCGCGATGCCAGCATCGTCGAATCGGGCCGCCTGCTCTTGTATCCGGGCGATCTCACTGGGCCGCTTGAGCAGACCGCGCACCGCGATGATGGCGACCTGCTCGCCGACGCGCACCGCTTCCTCCGCGCGGTCGCCGTGGTCGGCGTGCAGCCGCGTGCGCTTCTGTGCGCCCTCGTCGAAGTTGAGCAGCAGCCCGGCGGTCTCTTCGCGGTCGCACTCGATGAACTTGCCCTCGTTGATCGCGGCGCCGATGAGGTCGACGACCCAGTTCTTCAGCCGTTCGTAGTCGGCCCAGAACTGGTGGAAGTCAGCCCGCTGCGCGTGGGCGATGCGCTGGATCTCGTTGAAGTCGATCGGTGAGAGCGCCAACTGCATGGTGTCGAATCGCAACAGCCGGTAGAGCTTCAGTGCCGGCGACCCGGATCCGGCGCCGACCTCGGCGATGAATTCCAGCGGTGCGCGGTTGACCAACAGCGTCTCGCCCAGCAGCTGCTCTTTGCTGCGGAACCAGTAGTACAGCGACGACTGTTGCAGACCCGCCGCGCGGGCGATATCGCTCATCGTCGTTTGCGCGTAGCCTTTTTCGCTGAACAGCCGAGTCGCGGCGCTGACGATGCCCGCGCGGGGCGATCCCGCGGGTGCTGATTCGGCGTCACGGCGGGGCCGTCCGATTGTGCGGACGTGCGCGCGCCGCTCGGGTGGTGGCACGGGGGTCACTCTACGGCGGTCAGCTCACCGGCGGCTGTTCGATGTGGGCACGGCTGACGACGTCGCGCGCTGCGGTCACGACATCTCGCCACAGCTCGAGCCCGAAGCTTTCGGACGCGCGCGACGGATGGCCGGTCACCCCGTTCGTCGACACCGACTCCACGGCGTAGCGGAAGACCAGTCCCTCGGTGCGATCCGGGTCGTCCGCCTGCGCCATCGCCTCGACGTCCACCAGTTCCGGCCGTACGGCCAGCATCAACGAGGTCTCGGCCGCGTTGGCGTGCCAGTCGAGCGCGTCGGCGGTGGCCCGCTGCGCGATGTCGGCCGTGAGGTCCCACCACTGCATGACCCCGATACGCGCCTGCGGCAGGTCGCGCCGGAAGTGATCGCAGGCGATCCACAGTGCCGCGGCGTTACCGACGTGGCCGTTGACGAACAGCACACGCCGCACACCGGATTCGACGCAGCCTCGGGCGACTCGGTAGGCGGTCGCGGCGGTCTCCTCGCCACTGAACGCCACCGTTCCGGCCAATGCTGAACCGTGAAACATACTGGCGCCATAAGCAATCGGCGGCAGTACGAGCGCGATGTCCCCGGCAGCGGCATCAGCGACCGCGGTAGCGAGGATGGTGTCGGTGCCGACCGGTAGATGTGGGCCGTGTTGCTCGGTCGCGCCCACCGGGATGAGCGCGACGCAATCCGGGTCGGCCGCCAGGCGGTGCGCCAGTTGCGTCGAGGTGTGTTCCTCCCAGCGGTGGCTCACGACCGGGCTCACCAGAACCTCAGGTAGCGGTCGGTCTCCCACGCTGATACGTGGGCGGTGAAGGAATTCCACTCCGCCTTCTTCTCGGCGATGTAGGAGTCGAACATCGCCGAGCCGAACACGGTGCGAACCAACGGATCCGCCTCGAGCGCATCGATCGCCTCGCCCAGCGAGCGAGGGAGCCAGCCGATCTGCCGGGCGGCCAACTCCTCCTCGGACAGGCTGTAGAGGTTGTCGCGGTTGGGTTCTCCGGGGTCCAGGCCCTCGCGAATCCCCTCCAGGCCGGCCGCCAACATCAGGGCGGCACCGAGATAGGGATTGCTCGCGCTGTCGGCGGCACGGCACTCGATGCGTCCGCCGCCCCTGGGGATACGCATCATGTTGGTGCGGTTGTTGTCGCCGTAGCAGGCGAAGATCGGCGCCCAGGTCAGCCCGGACATGCTGCCTTGCTTGACCAACCGCTTGTAACTGTTGACCGTCGGGGCGACCACCGCGCAGATCGCCGACGCGTGGCGCAGGACCCCGGCGGTGAACTGATAGCCCAGCTCGGACAGGCCACACCCGCGCGCGTCGTCGTTGTCGGCGAACAGGTTTCGACCGTCGCTGTCGGCCAGCGACATGTTGTAGTGCGCTCCGCTGCCCGTGCGGTCGGCGAAGGGCTTCGGCATCCATGACGCGAACAGCCCGTGCTTGCGGGCTATCTCGCCGACCATCATGCGGAAGAACACCAGCCGGTCGGACATCGTGACCGCGTCGGTGTAGGTGAAGTCGGTCTCGAACTGACCGTTGCCGTCCTCGTGATCGAATGAGTAGACGTCCCAGCCCAGATCGTTCATCGCCGACACGATCTCGTCGACCACCGCGTAGTTGTGCAGCAGCCCACGCAGGTCGTAGCACGGCTTGTCCAGGTTGTCGTCGGCACTGGCCGGTGCCGGTGTACCCGTGGCATCGCTCAGGAGGAAGAACTCGGTTTCGATACCCAGGTTGAACGTGTAGCCCAGCGCGGCCGCCTCGCCGGTGACCCGCTTGAGAATGCCTCTGCTGCAAGCCTCGAACGGGGTGTCACCGATGTAGAGGTCGCCGGGAAACCAGGCCACCTCGCGATTGAACGGCGCGATGATCGCCCCACCGAGGTCGGGGTGCGGGGCGACTTCGTCGTCGTTGACGTCCTGCGGCACCCCGTCCAGGGCGGCGCCGGTGAACATCTCCGATCCACGCGCCGCCTGCCCGAGGTGCCCGAGCGGCACCATCTTGGCCTTCGGCTTGCCATGCATGTCGACGAAGCTGATCGCGGCGTACTTCACGCCCGCGGCGGTCAGCCGTTCGGCGACCTCGGCGACGTCGGATGGGGTCTCGACATGCGGCGACCCTCCGTTCAGAGTCGCGGTCATGTCGTGCTCCTATCCTGTCGATGCGAGATCGACTGTGCTGCGTTGAGACCAGGAAGACGTTAAGCGCGCTGTATTGCTGCTCTGTTTCGCGCCAGTAAATGAGCCATTGAAACTCGACGGACAGTCCGGGTCGGTAACGGCGCCTGTGAACTGAATAGATACACATTTTGTCGATAAGATATCGAAACTCGCTGCGCCGGCGGACTGAATCAGTCGTCATCGGCTTTGGGTGAGCGGAAGGGTTGCGGTCGGCTCCGGCCGCGGTAAGAGTGGTGACATGTCCGATGCACAGCCCCACGCGACAGACACCACCGAGGGGCTCGCTCCCTTGGCCGGCCACCTCGAGAAGGTCGCAGAGCTTCTTGGCGTGAAGTCGGTTCTGGTGATGCGTTCCGAGGCCGACTCGATGGTGGTTGCCGCCACCGCGGGCGAAGCCACCCAGCACTACACCGTCGGCGCGGCCGGAAAAAAGGCGCTGGACGACGCCTCGCGGGTGCCGCTGTATTGCGAGCGGGTCGTCGACGGCGACCACGCCGTGTTCGTTCGCGATTCCCGCGACGACGCCACCTTCGCGGGTAACGAAGACGAAGTGGAGTTCGGGCTGCACAACTATCTCGGCGTGCCGGTGCACGATAGTGCGGGCCGTGTCGTCGGAACGGTCTGCGTGCTCGACGACAACTCGCGTGACTACACCGACGAGGAACGCGAGCAGCTCTCGGAGTTAGCAGGAGCGGTCGAGCAGGTCGTCCAGAAGGACGACAGCGCCCTCACCTGAGGGGCCGAACAACTCGCGTGGCGACGAGCGCCCCACAAGTTTCAGCTTCTGGGGCTGGTCACGAAGCCCAGCCACCCGGCTACGGTGAGTACCGCATCCGCGAAGTCAGCGGGACGCTCTTGGGGCAGATTGTGGCCGCTGTCGACAATTCGATGTTCGTGGCGGCCCGAGAACATCGGTGCATGATCCGCTGTCCCTCCCGGTTTGAGAGGGTCGTGTATTCCGTCCAGCGTGACAGTGGGTACTGGGATGATCGGTCGGCGCGCCAGCGCCTCACGGACGGACGTGTAGCGGGGATCTCCCTCTGCCGTGCCGAAGTTGTGGCGATAGGCGTGCACCACCACGTCGACGAAGTCCGGATTCTCGAGTGATGTCGCGGTGGCCTCGTACACCGCCTCGTCGAAGCGCCACGTCGGCGACCATTGCCGCCACAGCATCTTGCACATCTCGTGACGATGCGCGGACAGGCTCTCGCGACCTCGGGATGTCTGGAACACGTGCTGGTACCACGCCACATGTTCCACCGATGGGGGAAACCCGTGCTGTTGTCGCTCGTCGATCACGTCGTAACCCGCCATCGACACAAGCCCCGAGACCAGGTCGGGCCACACCGCGGCGATGCCGCAGCACGCAAGTCCGCCCCAGTCGTATCCGGCCACGATCGGGCGGACCATTCCGAGCGTGCCGATCAGTTGGCGGAGATCATCGGCCAGCGCCGCCTGTTCGCCGGACCGGACGGCGTCGGAGGTCATGAAGCGGGTCGGCCCGAAGCCACGCGCGAAGGGCCGTATCACCCGGGCGCCCTCACGAACCAGCCGAGGCGTCACATCGTCGAAAGCGCGGACGTCATAAGGAAATCCGTGACACAGCACCACTGGCCAACCGTCGACGTCGCCGTCTTCCAGATAGCCGATCCGGAGGGTCTCGGTCTGTGCGTACCCCACCGGGGAACCCTACATTGGTTCCGGCAAGCGAGGGGCTTCGCCGCCGCTGACGACATACCGCTCGTTGGGCCGACCCAGCGCTGGCCCGGCCTACCAGCGGATGGTGCAGCTTCTTGGTTCCGGGAGAGCGCGCCCAGCGATTCCCGACCGCGCCCCACCCGGCCGGTGTCCTCGACGGGTGACGATCCAGCTGCGTGTTCGACTGGCGCACGGGCGGGGGAGTAGTCAGGAAGTCGAGCCTGAAGGCACGGGTGCGTCGTGTCGTATCAAACCTTGTCGTTGAAGGTCGCTCCAGACGGCAATCGGGACCTGGGAGTTGGCGGCCCGGAAGTCGTTGTCCTGTTGATGTATTGACGAGGCTCCAAGCAGCGTGCAGCAGACGGCGATTGACACGTTGTGCAACCTGCACACATCTTCGATCTGTGAACTCGCTGTGCCACATCGGGACGAGCCTGTCCGCAGTTATGGTGCGCGGTGCCAGTCGCTCCAGCCGCGAGGATTCACCGATGACGCCTTGTTCACGCAGCTCGATCAGTGTGCGGGCGGAGCCGCTGATGGGTTGTTCGAAGACGGCGGGGTTGATTGTCGCCTGTGCCTTGTTCGATGAGGCAGCCGGACCGCTTCGGCACGGGCAGCGGCCGTAGCGATGTCTTCAGCCCGTCTGCGCCAGCTGCTCTTCGTTGCCGAACCAGTCGATGAATCGGCCCCCGGAGAAAACTCCGGGGGCCACTGTCGGCTCCTTCTTTCTCAGTAGTCCCAGACGGTTGGCACGAAGCGGAACGCATTGCCTGCGAACGCCACTCGGCAGAGCGAAGGAAACGACAGGTGGGTGGCCACCAGCGACTCGCCGCTCGCCGCCAGTTCGCGAAGGAGCCGGAGCCGCACGCGAGCTGCTTCTTCCGGGTCGTGCTCGAAGCCGTTTTGCCAGTCCGGGTTTTCGAATCCAGGTTGGAATACCGCGTCGCCGGCGAACGTCAGTCGGTCGGCACCCGACTGCAGACGTACGATGCTGTGTCCCGGTGTGTGACCGCCGGTGCGGCAGACGACTACCCCGGGTGCCACCTCGTACTCGGTTTCGAAAGGCTGCAACTGATTTCGGTAGACGTCCAGGAAGCGGGACGCAGTCGATCGCAGTACCTCGGGGATGGGCGCCGGCATCACGGTGCGCGAGAAGTCGGGCGACTCCCAGAACTCTGCTTCCGCGGCCGCGAGGTGAATTCGGAGCTCCGGGTTGAGGCGGCCCCTGAGTCCGTCGGCGAGCAGGCCACCGATGTGGTCCATGTGGAGGTGGGTGAGCACCACGTCGGTCACCGAGGCGGGCGGGATGCCGGCAGCCTCCAGGCGGATGGCTAGCTGCCCGGCCCGAGGGAAGTCCGGAAACTCCAGTCCGATACCGGAATCGATGAGAATGGTGCGGTCCCCGCTACGCACTACCGCCACGTTCAAAGGCCAGTCGACGATGTCGGGTGGTAGGAACATGTCCCGCAGCCACGCCTCGAACTCGGCGGTGTCAGCATTGGTCGCCAGCGTTGAAGCGGTGATCGGCAGCACCCCGTCGCTGATCACCACCACGTCGAGATCCCCGACGCGCAGCGCGTAGCGCGACGGGACCAACTCATCGCGCGCTGATTGGCCCGGACGTGCAATGTCTTGCAAGCTCATAACATTCTCCTCTTGGTGAAATGACTCTCCGGCCGGTGGAACGCATCGCAACGGCCGGAGTCATCCAGCGACAGCGAGACGGACGACGTCACGGAGATGCAGCTCGCCGGTACTACATCTCCCAGCAGGTCTCGCTGTCACCGATCTCGACGCCTGGCATCCAGCATCACCGGCGATGAGAAGCCGAGTGTCACGGGATGATTCGGCGCGTTGTCATCCGTTCTGGCGGTCGAGAGATCGTGACCGCAGAAAGGACCATCATCATGAGGATCATCGTCATCGGGGGCACCGGCCGTATCGGCGCGAAGGTCGTGCGTCAATTGGGCGATCGCGGCCACGACGCCGTGCCGGTCGCACCGAGCACCGGGGTCGACGTATTCACCGGCGCAGGTCTGACCGACGCACTCGTCGGGGCAGACGTGGTGGTCGATGTCTCGAATTCACCTCGCCTGGACGACTCGGCCATCGACTTCTTCTCCAAGACGACCGCCAACGTGATGGCCGCCGAGGCCGGCGCAGGAGTCGCTCACCATGTCGCGTTGTCGGTCGTCGGCACGGACCGGCTTGCCCCGCACAGCGCTTACTTCCATGCAAAGCTGATCCAAGAGCAACTCATCGCCGACAGCGGTATCCCCTACACGATCGTGCATGCCACTCAGTTCTTCGAGTTCGTCGGCACCATCGCTGACTCGGCGACCGAGGGCGACACTGTCCGGCTGCCTCCCGCGCTGTTCCAGCCGATGGCTGCGGTCGACGTCGCCGAAGCGGTCACCGTCGCCGCGGCCGGCAGCCCGCACAACGGCATTGTCGAGGTCGGCGGGCCCGAGCGGTTCGGCCTCGACGAGCTGATCCGCATCGCGCTGACCGCGCGCGGCGATGCCCGTCGCGTTGTCACCGATCCGTCGGCGCCGTACTGGGGTATCGCGGTGGGTGAGCGCACCCTCGTGCCTGCTGACGACGCCACCCGCTCTGGCACCCGGTTCGCCGACTGGATCCTCGAAAACGCCGCGACGGCCTAGGCGGGGTCGAGAGGCCGATTGCGTTGTAGCCCATCAGGTATCAACGCGCGACATCGAGGCCAGGCGGCCGTGGTGTTCGGCGACAGGGACTGACCGTGTCGGGCACCCCGCCTCGCAGTTCTGCCAGGTCGAATTGCGCGAAAGGTGGGACCGCTCCCGCCCGGCGCCGCTCCGACAGACGGTCACCGTCATCTCGGCGTGACGCCCGGCACACCGGTGCCGGCGGTAAGGTTCCACCGGAGAATCACCCGGTGGAGCCTATGTCGAGCCATGGTCTGGAACAGCTGCGCGGGCGCGTCGACGAGAGCGAGGCGCTCCGCGGTCTGCTGGCGAACGCACGGTCGGGCCACGGGCAGGCGCTGGTTCTGCGGGGCGAGCCCGGTGTCGGCAAGACCGCGCTCCTGAAGTACCTCACCGAACAGGCCGCCGGCTTCCGCTGCGTGCAGGTCGCCGGCGTCGAATCCGACATGGAACTCGCCTTCGCCGGTCTGCACCAGCTCTGTGCCCCACTGCTCGACCACCTCGACCATCTGCCCGAGCCCCAACGTCAGGCCCTGACCGTCGCCTTCGGTAGAGGCGTCGGACCCGCCCCCGACCGCTTCCTCGTCGGGCTCGCTGTACTCAGCCTGCTGGCAGCGGCTGTCGGCACCCAGCCGCTGCTCTGCGTCGTCGACGACGCGCACTGGCTGGACCTCGTGTCGGTGCAGACCCTTTCGTTCGTCGCGCGACGGCTGGTCGCCGAGCCCGTCGCCCTGGTCTTCGCCGCCCGCGACACCGGCGCCGAGGTGTTGCGCGGCTTGCCCGAGCTGACGGTTGGCGGGCTGTCCGACGGCGACGCCCGCGAACTGCTCGACTCGGTCATGGTGGGCAGAATCGACCCGCGCATCCGCGACCGCATCGTCGCCGAAACCCGCGGCAACCCCCTGGCCCTCCTAGAGGTGCCCCGCACCATCTCCGCTGCCGACATCGCCGGCGGCTTCTGGGCCATGGGTTCCGGACCGTCCGTCGGACAGCTGCAGGACAGCTTCGTTCGCCGCATCAAGGCATTGCCCGCCGACACCCGGATGCTGGTGTTGACGGCGGCCGCCGAACCGGTCGGCGACGCCGCGCTGTTCCTGCGGGCGGCGGCGGGACTCGGCATCCCGATCGACGCGCTGGGCCCCGCCGAGGCCGCGGGCGTCATCACCTTCGGCCCCCGGATGCGGTTCCACCACCCGTTGATGAGGACGGCGGCTTACCGGGCGGCCGATCTCGACGACCGCCGCATTGCGCACCGGGCGCTCGCCGAGGCCACCGACCCGGGCACCGATCCAGACCGCCGCGCCTGGCACGCCGCCAACGCCTCCGCCGGCCCCGACGATGCCGTCGCCGCAGACTTGGAAGCCTCAGCCGACCGTGCCCAGGGTCGAGGCGGAATCGCGGCTGCGGCAGCGCTTTTCGAGCGGGCAGCCACATTGACGGCGGACCCTGCGCGCCGGGGCGCACGCGCGCTGGCCGCCGCCCAGGCCAAACGGGACGCGGCCGCACCCGCGGCGGCCTATGAGCTCCTCACGATCGCCGAACTCTCGCCGCTGTCCGGCCTCGAACGGGCATATGTCGCCCGATTGCGCGCCCAGATGGAATTCGTCCGCAGCCGGACCGGTGAGGCGGGCGCGCCCAAGGTGGGGGAGACGGCGCCCGCGCTGCTCGACGCGGCCCGCCGGCTCGCGGACCACGACGATGTCGCCGCTCGCGAGTCCTACCTCGAGGCGATCGCCGCGGCGATGTACGCCGGTCGGCTCGGCTCGCACGAGATGCTGGCCAACGCGGCTCAGGCTGCTCAGCACGCGGTGGCCGGCGCCACCGAACCGCCCCGGCCGGTGGACCTCCTGTTGCGCGGCTGGGCCGCCCGCATCACCGGTGAGTTGACCGCCGGCGGGGAAGCCTTGCGCGCCGGCCTCGACGCGATGCTGGAACTCGTTCGGTCTGACGAGACCCAGGTGCGGCGCTGGCTGGTCCCGGCCTTCCCGATCCTGCAGGAGACCGCCGCACACGAAGTGTGGGACGAGACGATAAAAGACGAGTTGTCGGCCGCGGTCGTCCGGGAATCGCGCCGGGTCGGCGCGTTGGCGAGTCTGCCGCGCGCGCTCTTCTACCGGGCCGGGGTCCACCTGCTCGCCGGCGAGTTCACCACGGCCACCACGTTGATCGCCGAGGCAGAATCGATCACCGCGGCGACCGACAACCGCAGACCGGTGCGCTACTACTCTCTGCTGCTCGACGCCTGGCGCGGCGATCCCGGGGAGGCGCTACCGATGTTCGCGTCGGCCACCGGATACGCCGAGGCGCGCGGAGAAGGTCGGTTGGTGGGCATGACCGGGCTGGCGGAGGCTGTGCTCTACAACGGCCTGGGCCGCTACGAAGAAGCGCTCGCCGTTGCGCGCGATGTGTGTGCGCACGAGGATTTCGGCATCTTCGGCTGGTGCCTGCTCGAACTCGTCGAGGCGGCGGCTCACACCGGCGCGAACGACGTTGGCACGTGGGCGGTCCAGCGACTGGAAGAGCGCGCAGGCGCCGCCGGCACAGATTGGGGCCGGGGTGCCTTGGCGTGGGCGCGCGCTCTGCTGGCCGAGAACTCCGACGCCGAGGCACATTTCACCGAGGCCATCGAACGGCTGTCCCGGACAAGAGTCGTGGTGCTGCTTGCCCGCGCCCACCTCGCGTTCGGCGAACGGCTGCGTCGGCTCAACCGGCGTGCCGACGCCCGCCGCGAGCTCAACGCGGCGTACGAGATGTTCACGAAGATGGGTGCCCAGGCTTTCGCGGACCGGGCACGCCGCGAACTGGTCGCCATCGGAGAGAAGGTGCGCAAGCAACCCCTCGGCACCGGTGACGAGCTGACCGCGCAGGAAGCACAGATCGCCCGCCTGGCCGCCGAAGGCATGACGAACACGGAAATCGGCGCCCAGCTGTTCATCAGCACCCACACCGTCGAATGGCACCTACGCAAGGTGTTCGTCAAGCTCGGGATCACCTCGCGGCGTCAGCTGAGGACGATGTCCTGGGCGTCATAGCACCGTCAGCTGCGCGGCGTTCCGATGCGCTCGGCCACGGAGTGGCGCCACCCACTACGGAGTTTGCGACCACGGACCACGGACTTCCAGGGGTCCCCTGACGGCTGACGGCGGCCAGTCTGAGTGCAGCGGCCCGCCCGGGCCCTCCGCACCAGGACCACCGGAGGCAACCATGACCGACGAAGAACGCGCCGTCCGCTATGCCCGCGACGTCGCGCCCCTGTTCGATGTACTGCTTCGGGGCGCGCGCCGGCTGACCCGTTGCGACGCCGACGCCGAAGACCTGCTTCAGGACGCCCTGCTGCACGGCTACGTCGGCTTCCACAATTTCACGCCCGGCACCAACCTCAGGGCATGGTTGTTCCGCATTCTCTACAACCGCTGGGTCAGCACGTACCGCAGCAAGCAATCCCGCGTCGCGGAGTCACCATTCGACACGATCACCGACGGGGACCTGACCGCCGCCGCCTCCCACGAGCCCGACGGGCTGCGCTCGGCCGAGGACGCGGTGCTCGACGTGATGCCTGACAGCGACGTCGACGTCGCCTGGCAGAGCCTGCCCGACGGCTTTCGGGCCGCGTTGTACTACGCAGACATCGAGGGTTACACCTACGCCGAGACGGCTGCCTTGATGAATGTGCCCATCGGCACCGTCATGTCTCGAGTAGCCCGCGGCCGCACGCGGTTACGCGTGGCACTGGCCCACCGCAACCAACCCGCCGTCGACCGGCAGTACGCCGCCTGAGAGAAGGAGAGACCATGTCACCGAACACCCACTACGACGCCGGCTGGGAGAACGCCCTGACCGTGCTGCAGGAAGTCCGCCCGCCGTTCATCCCGGACGGCGCCGAAGCGATGACCGTCCAGATCGCGTACCAGCCGGGCAGCAAGGGGGCGCCGCCGCACCGTCATCCCAGCGGCCCGGCCTTCGGCTACGTGCTGGAGGGCGAAATGCTCTTCGAACTCGAAGGCGAAGCGCCGCGGGTGATCGGGGCAGGCGAGGCGTTCTGGGAGCCCGGCGGTGACGTCATCCATTATTCCGACGGCAACAACCGCGACGACATGATCGTTCGCTTCGTCGTCACCATGCTGTGCGTGCCGGGCGAGCCGATGCTCGAGCTCGTCAGCGAAGAAGAGCTGCATGCGCGGCGTCATCTCCGCGTCGCTGCGACGACGGCGTAGGCAACGCCATGTCGAAAATCCTGTTGCAGACCACGATCACCGACCACCCCGACGATTGGGCCGTCTCCCGGTTCTCGCTGCTCGCCGCCGAGTTGCGTGCGGCCGGGCACGAGGTGGTGGCCCGGGACCGAGCCACGCCGGCCGGGGACGACCCGGTGCTCAGCCACCTCGACGAGTTGGGTTACCACCAGCTGTGGCTGATGGCCGTCGACACCGGCGACGGCCTCACCCCCGCGGAATGTGCGGCGATCGGGCGCTTCCGTGCAAACGGTGGCGGTGTGCTGACCGCGCGCGACCACCAAGACCTCGGCAGCTGTCTGCTCGGCCTCGGGTCGCTCGGCCTGGTCAACCGCTTCCACGACGCGAGTATCGACGAAGGCACGATGCGCGACGATGTGGACACCCCAGCGATTTCTTGGCCGAACTTCCACTCCGGCGCCAACGGCGACTACCAACCGGTGTTCGCCGGCGAGCCGGTACACGAGCTGCTGCGCACCACGCGCACCGCCAGTGGGCGCATCGAGTGGTTCCCGGCCCATCCGCACGAGGGCCTCGTGTCGGCGGACGCGCCGTTCGCCAGTGTGGTTGCGCAGGGCCGCAGTGAGACAACGAGGCGCCGGTTCAACTTGGCCGTCGTGCTGGACGGGGAGATCGCGCCCGACGGCAGGCCGCTGGCGCGCGCGGTCGCCGAGTCGACGTTTCACCACTTCGCCGACTACAACTGGGATCTCGATCGAGGGTGCCCGTCATTTGTGACCGAGCCGCCCGGCACGCAGATCGCAAGGGATCCAGCGCGGCTGGCGGTGTTCAAGGACTACGTGCGCAACGTGGCGGACTGGCTGGCGTCGGGCGAACACGTGAGCGCTGGGATTCATCGTCAGCCACATCGCTACCCGGCATGGGGACCCACCCGGGTGGCAGCCCGACGCGTCACCACGAACTAGCTGCACCACCGAATGTGAGGAACCACCAATGGAACTCGAGGGTCAGCGCGCAATGATCACCGGCGGCACCGCCGGCATCGGTCTGGCGTGCGCACAGTTGTTTGCGCGCGAGGGTGCAACGGTGACGATCTGCGGTCGCGACGCCGACCGTGGACGTCGAGCAGCGCACGGGATTGCGAACTTCATTCAGGCTGACCTGGGTGACCTACGATCGATCCACAACTTGGCGCGGCAGGCCGGCGATCAAGACATTCTGGTCAACAATGCCGCCCTCTTCCCCGGCGCCATGACCGTTGAGCAAGACGTCGAAGAACTCCGACAGACTCTCGCCGTCAATGTGCTCGGAACGTACGCTCTCACCCAGGCGGTGGTGGTCGGCATGCTGGACCGCGGTCGCGGAAGCATCGTCAACGTGACGAGTCTGGTTGCCTCTAAGGGGATTCCGGGTGCGTCGGCATACAGTGCGTCCAAAGCGGCGGTGGAATCGCTGACCCGCACCTGGGCCACCGAGTTCGCCGCACGAGGCGTCCGCGTCAACAGCGTGGCTCCCGGCCCGACCCGCACCGAAGGCGTCGCCGCGGTATGGGGCGACACGAACGAGGAATTGGGCCGCCGTCTTCCCATGGGGCGTACCGGCGCCGCCGTAGAAATCGCCGAGGCCGTGCTGTATCTCGCCTCACCGCGGTCCAGCTTCACCACTGGCGCCTTGCTGCCCGCAGATGGTGGTGGCGCGGCCGCGTGAACAGGTCCTCGCGGACCGGTTGTGCCCGGAGACCGGTCCGACCGATGACCACCAACCACGGCGAGAGCTCGTGCCGGCGCTGGGTACGTGTAAATCGGAATTCGGGTCGGGGGACAGGCTGATGACCAGGTCGGCCGCTCAGTCCGACGAACCCGGCGTCGGCGCATCGTGGCGAATCAGATTGCGCGCCTGCTGACCGGCATTGCGGGAGCCCAACCCGTAGTGGGCACGTCGAACGCCTCGAGCCGGGGCAGCTAGTCGTCGACGAGCATCTTCGCTACATCGGTCATCTCAGGCACCCCAGAGCGGCCCGTGCGCACGCATCGTCCTGCGCCGCGCTCGCGCCGCTGACCCCGACGCCGCCGACGACGACCCCGTCGACAGTCACCGGCACCCCGCCGCCGAAGATCACGAACCGCCCACCCGCGTTGGCGTGCAGACCGAACAGTTCCCCTCCGGGCGCTGCCAGACGAGCCAGCTCGGACGTGGCGATCCGGTTCGCGACGGCGGTGAACGCCTTGTCGACCGCCAGCGTCGGCCCGGCGATCTCGGCGCCGTCCATCCGGCCGAACGCGATGAGATGTCCGCCCGCATCCACCACCGCGGCCGAGACCAGGACGGCGTGCCGCTCGGCTTCGGCGTGGGCGGCAGCAACCATGCGCAGGGCCGTCGCCAGTTCGATCGTCATGGGAGAGAACATACTGCGCACCAGATCACTAGCGTCGCTACGTCAGCTAGTGGTGGTACCGTGCGCCATGGGCATCGAAGATCGCCGGTCACGCGAACGCGAGGCCCGGCGGCAGCTGATCGTCAGCACCGCCCGTGCGCTCGCCGAGGCCGAGGGCTGGGATGCCGTCACCACACGTCGGCTGTCTCACGAGATCGAATACAGCCAGCCGGTCCTCTACAAGCACTTCCACGGAATGGACCAGATCGCCGAGGCCGTCGCCATCGAAGGCTTCGGTGAACTCACCCACACACTCACAGCCGCCAGAGAAACAGCCACCGGTGCACGCGACGCGCTGACCGGAATCGCGCAGGGCTACCTCGCCTTCGCCCGCGCCCATCCGGCGCTCTACGACGCGATGTTCACCCGTGCCACGACCTTGCGTTTCGCCGCGCAGGGCACTCCGCCACCACTGACGGCCGCCTTCGACGAATTACGCGGCGCCGTCGCGGATGTGGCCGACGGGCGCGATCCCGACGACCTCACCGAGGTGTTCTGGGCGGCGCTGCACGGGCTGGCCGTGCTCGACCGCGCGGGCAGGATCCGCCCCGGCCGGGAGAAGGAACGCATCACCCTCCTCGTCGACCGGACGTGCACCTGATGCTGGCAAACCCGTGTCCTGGTGTTTCCTGGCCCCTCGTGTGGGTACGGTTTGTCGCGATGACGTCGCAGTTCAGGGGCACTGACCGATGAGCACCAGGAGGGAGCTCGTCGCCGCACGTGACGAGGCGACCCAGCTGGTGCGTGTCATCGTCGGTATCGGGTCTGACCTCGACCTCGGCGTCACGCTGCGGCGGATCGTCAGCGCTGCGGTCGAACTCAGCGGGGCGCGCTACGGGGTGCTCGAAATTCGCGAAAGCGACGGCAGGACGCCTGCGTTCGTCTGCGAGGGATTCGACGGAAACGCTCACCCGGATGTGCTCCGGCGGCTCACGCTGGTGACGGTCGGAGACGGACTGCGGCTCGACGACCTGTCCCGACAGAATCGCTACCTGGATCTCCGTATCTCCACCCAGCCACCCAGCGCATTGCTCGCTGTGCCGATCACTGTGCGGGACAAGCACTTCGGCACGCTGTACCTGCTGCACGACGAGCCGGGGCGAACCTTCTCCGACCTGCAGGACATTGCGGTGCGGGCGATGGCCACCGCCGCGGCATCGGCCATCGACAACGCGCGGCTCTTCGAGCGGGAACGCGAAGCGGCGAAGTGGACCAAGGCCAGCCGAGAGATCACCACCGCGCTGCTGTCCGGCGATCCACAGACCGGCCCGCTGCAGTTGATCGTCGATCTCGCCCTGGAGCTCGCCGACGCCGAACAGGCCATCCTGCTGGTGCCCAGCGAACCGGATCTGCCGGCCGATCACGTGGCCACGCTCGTCGTCGCCGCCACCGCGGGCCGGTACGCGGACGAGGTGATCGGCCGTCAGGTGCCGATGGACGGCTCCACCACCGGCGGTGTCGCGCGGCGCGGCCTGCCGATGATCACCGACTCCTTCCAGTATCCGATCGAGGGATTCACCGACGCGGGGGAGCGGTCGGCCATCGTGATGCCGTTGATCGCCGATGACACGGTGCTCGGCGTGATCGCAGTCGCCCGCCGACCGCTGCAACCTCCTTTCGGCAACGACTATCTCGAGCTGGTCAGCGATTTCGCGCGCCACGCCGCCCTCGCCCTCGCTCTCGCCGCGGGCCGGGAGCACGCTCTCAATCGCGAACTCGCACAGGCGGAAACGGTCGACGACGCGCTCCGGGCGGCCGTCGACGAGCTGCGCAGGCTGTGGCGGGCGCGGCAGGTCATGGCGGTGACGTTCGCCGACAGCGGTGCCGAACCCCGGGTGGTCACCTGTACCGATCCGACGCGGTGGTCAGACCTGACGACCGAGGTGCAGGACCAGGTCCGCGTCATCCGTGGCGGTGAGCTTCTCACCCCCGTGATGCCGGCACCCGGCGTGGCAGCAGTGGCCATCCAGCATCCCGACGGGGTGCTCGCGGTGCGGATCGAGCTGTCCGGGACACGGGCTTTCACGCTGGAGGACCAGACCCTGTTGACGGTGCTGGCCGGCCGGTTGAGTCAGGGTTTGCATCGCGTGCACCAGGTGGACCAGCAGCGCGAAACCGCGCTTGCACTCCAGCACGCGATCCTCGGTCCGGCCCATCTGCCCCAGGGTTTCGCGGTCCGTTATCAGGCAGCGAGCCGACCTCTGCAGGTCGGCGGGGACTGGTACGACGTCGTCGACCTCGACGACGGGCGCGTCGCACTGATCGTCGGTGACTGCGTGGGCCACGGGCTGATCGCAGCCACCATCATGGGTCAGGTTCGAAGTGCCTGCCGCGCGCTGCTTTTCGACAATCCGAGCCCGGCCGCGGCGCTGTCGAGGCTGGACCTGTTCGCGGCGCGTCTTCCCGGCGCGCAGTGCACCACCGCCGTGTGCGCGATCCTCGACACCGTCACCGGTGAACTGGTGTACTCCAGCGCCGGTCACCCTCCGCCGGCTCTGGTGCACGCCGACGGCTCCGTCGAATTGCTCGACGATGGACACACGATCGCGCTCGGGCTCCGCGTCGGCCGTCCGCGTCCAGAAGCGCGGATTGCCGTGCCCGCCGGTGCGACACTGATGCTCTACACCGACGGCCTCGTCGAGCGACGAGGAAAACTGTTGGAAGACGGTATTTTTCGGGCCCTCGACGTGGTCAGCGAGCACCGCGACACACCGCTCGACGAGGTGGTCGACGCCGTCATGACAGGGCTGGCCCCGGCCGGGGGTTATCAGGACGATGTCGTCCTGCTTCTCTACCGTCCTACCGCCCCGTTGGAGCTGACCTTCCCTGCCCAGGTCGACCAGTTGGCACCCGCCCGTACAGCGTTGCGGGACTGGCTGAATCGCGTGGGTGTCGATCCCAATCAGGTCATCGACATCCTCGTCGCCACCGGTGAAGCGGTGGCCAACGCCATCGAACACGGCCACCGGGATCGCCAAACCGGGACGGTCGACCTGCAGGCGACGGCCGTCGCCGGCCGGATCCGGGTCACGATCACCGACACCGGTGACTGGAAGATCCCCGACGCCGAGCCGGACCCGGTGCGCGGTCGCGGGGTGGCACTGATGCGCCTGCTGATGGACGACATCACGGTCGACCACAGCGAAGACGGGACCACCGTTCAACTCTCCGCGAGGATTCTCTGATGCCCACCCAGCTCTCGTTCGACCTCACGGCCCGCGAGGGCCGCCTCCGCCTGGTCGCGACGGGGGAGATCGACCTCAGCAACATCGCCGCCTTCCGACAGGCGCTGACCGATGCCGCCGCGGAGGCGACGCGCTCCGGTGCGCCGCTGACCGTCGATCTCTCCGGCGTGCAGTACCTCGACAGCGCCGCGATCAACGCGTTGTACGGCGCGGCCGAAGACATCGCCGTCCTCGTCGCCCCACCGCTGCTGATGACGACGTTGCGGGTCAGCGGCCTCGCGGAGGTCATCGACGTCACCGCCGATCCGGTGACCTGACCACGCGCCTTGCTTGGGCGCACGGGCATTGGCACTCTCGGTAGGTGCCCTCCCGCGTCCCGACCGCCGCTGCGCGCATCGCAGCCGTCGCAGCCGTCGTGGTCGGCACGCTGGCGGTCGACGTCGACGGTCCCTACGCACACGCCGCGCCCGCCTACGGGTACACGGCCCCGTCGACGCCCGATGTGCCCGCCGTCTCGGCGCTGATGGCCTCGGCGATCGCCGCCCGTCACCTGCCCGGCGCTGTCGTGATGGTCGGCCATCGCGGCCAGACCGCGCTGCTGCGCGCGTACGGGGTGCGCAAACCGGCGGGCGAACCGAACCTCGACGGCGTCGCGACCCCCGCCGAGCCGATGACCGTGGACACCGTGTTCGACGTGGCGTCGCTGACGAAGGTTCTCGCCACGGCCACGGCGGTCATGCAGTTGTACGAGCAGGGGAGGGTGCGCCTCGACGATCCCGTGCAGACGTATCTGCCGGCTTTCAACCCCGCGCACGAGCCCGGTCGAACGGCGGTCACCGTGCGGACCCTGCTCACGCACACCTCGGGTCTGCCCGGCGATGTGAACCTCGACGACCCGTGGGGACTGGTCCACACGGACCGGGCCGAAGGTATGCGGCGGGCGCTCACCGCGCCGCTGGAGATGCCTCCCGGGGCGATGTTTCGGTACTCCGACATCAACTTCGAGCTGCTCGGCGCGCTCATCGAGGCGGTGAGCGGTGAGCCGGAGAACGTCTATGTGCGGCGCAACATCTTCGCCCCGCTGGGGATGACCGACACGCGCTATCTGCCCTCGACCGGACCCGTGGCGCGCAACCGGGCCCTGCTCAGCAGGGTCGCCCCGACGCGGCTCGACACCGAAGGCCGTCCGTGGACCAATCCCCACTTCGGTTCGGTGATGCGCGGCGTCGTCGACGACCCGACATCGCGTCGGATGGGTGGGGTGGCCGGCCATGCCGGCGTGTTCTCCACAGCGGCTGACATCGGGCTCTTCGCCCAGGCGTTGCTGGACCGACTTGCCGGGCGTCCCAGTGCTTTTCCGCTCCGGCAGGCAACGCTGCAGACCATGACTGCGCCGAATCGGCCCAGTGGACCGGGACCTGTCCACGCGGTGCGTGGACTCGGGTGGGACATCGACACCGGATATTCCGGATCGCGCGGAACCCTTTTTCCTGTCGGCAGTTTCGGGCACACCGGCTTCACCGGGACCTCACTGTGGATCGACCCCGCGTCGGACACCTACGTGGTGGTCCTGTCCAACGCCGTGCACACGCCCGGCAGCCCGCCGATCGCCCGGCTGGCCGGTGCAGTGGCCACTGCGGCCGCCCGTGCGTTGGGCATCGGACCCCCGCCTGCGGGTCTTTAGACCCTCTCGCTCCGTGGTCGCGGCCGTCATCCTGAATGCAGATGGCGGTCAAGACCTGTTGGAGCGGACGACGATGACCTCGCAATTCCCCAGTACCGGCACCGTGCGGTGGGCGCTTGCGCAGGCCGTGCAGGCTCCGTCGGTCCACAATTCGCAGCCGTGGCTCTGGCAGGTAGGCGACCGCAGTGTCGAGCTGTACGCAAATCCCGAACTGGCCCTCACACATACCGATCCCGACTCCCGTGACCTGATCCTCAGTTGCGGCGCCGCGCTGAACCACGTGCAGGTCGCCTTCGCCGCGGTGGGCTGGCAGACCCAGATCCGCAGGATTCCCGACGATTCGAAGCCCGATCACCTCGCCACTGTCGAGCTGCACCGGTATCGGCCCGTCGATGCGGACATCGCGCTGGCAGCCGCCATTCCCCGGCGCCGCACCGACCGACGCAACTACAGCAGCCAGGTGGTGCCCGGCGCCGTGATCGCGATGATGGGTGCGCGGGCCGCCCGAGCCGGTGTCATGCTCCGTCAGTTCGACGAGCTGACCACTCTCAAACGTCGCGTCATGGACGCTGAGGGGCGACACCACAGCGATCCTGACTATGTGGTCGAAATGACCACCTGGAGTGGTCGATACGGTTCCATCGCCGGCGTGCCCGCCCGCAGCACACCTCGCTCCGACCCGCGTGCCGCGATTCCCTCTCGTACATTCGCCGGGGCAGCACTGCAGCAACCGGCTGCTGCCGAACCCGAACAGGACAATTCCGCAGTGATCGCGCTGGGCACCGTCGCCGATGACCGGTTGTCCCAACTGCGCGCCGGCGAGGCGACCAGTCTGGTGCTCCTCACCGCGACCGCGGCAGGACTCGCGAGCTGTCTGATCACCGGCCCGCTGGAGTTCCCCGACATCCGGGCCGCAGTGGCTGTAGACGTCTTCGGATCGAGCGGCTACGCACAGATGTTGATGCGCGTCGGGTGGGCACCGGTCAACGCCGATGCGCTTCCCAGGACGCCGCGCCGGCCGCTGAACCAGGTCGTGACGTGGCTCGGTCGCGAGCGCGCCGGATAAGCGGGATACGCGGAGTCAACATGCACACCGTCGCGACCGGTTTCGGCGTCTGGATGAGGCGTCTGGCGGGTCAGCACCCGCTGGTGCGGTTCAGCGACCGCATCGAGGCGGTGGGCCTTGCCCTCGTCATCGTCGTTGCATTGCTGGCGCTTGCGCCCGCGGATTCTGTGAAAGTTTCTGTACAAGATATGTTTTCGCAGTCGTTTGCCGTGCAGCGCGCTGAGCGGCGGCCCGTCGAGGCGACGGTCACGGGCGACAGCCGGGTGACGGCGCAGGTGTACGACAACTCCTACCTCTCACCGATCCGATGGCAGTTCGACGGCGTCACGCACACCGATGAGGTGCGCACGACGAGGATGGCCGCCGGCGATCACCTCACGATCTGGGTCGACTCTGCGGGAGATCGTCGGGCGGCACCGCTGACCGACCGGGACGCAGCCGTGCAGGCAGTGATCGCAGCAGTCGCGGTGTGGTTCACGATTGTCGGTGCCGCGGTCGGTGGATGGGCGGTCCTGCGGATGCGACTCGACCGACGCCGCCATGCCGACTGGGACCGTGATCTGCGCCGTCTGACCGACAACGGCGGCCGCACCAACAACACCGCATGACCGCGACGATGCCGCGGCACGGCCGCCACATCCATGCCGGTCATGGTGGACCGCGTCGCGGCCGTGGACGAGGGCTCGCGGTCACACGTTTGGGTGACTTTGGACCGCATAGGGCGGGGCCGCTGCGGAGCTAGGGTCAGCTATGTCTCACACGACCGCGCCGGTGTCGGTGCTCGCAGCGTCGGAATGCTGGGATCGTCTGGCGAGCGTCTCGCTCGGACGGCTGGTCACCAGTGTCGACGGCGAACCATCGATCTTCCCGGTCAATTTCGCGGTGCAGAACCGGACGATCCTGTTCCGCACCGCCGACGGCACCAAGTTGGTGAGCGCCGCGATCAACAGCACGGTGCTGTTCGAGGCCGACGATCACACCGCCACTGATGGGTGGAGCGTGATCGTCAAGGGGAGCGCCCGGTCCCTGCACACCGACGAGCAGATCGCCGAAGCCGAGGTCGCGAACCTACGTCCTTGGACGGAACCAGAGAAATCTCACTACGTGCGGATCAGGCCGCTCAGCGTGACGGGCAGGCAGTTCGTCTTCGAACAGTCTGGTCTTCATGGCAATCAGTGACACTATGGTGACGTGAGTTCTGCGGGCGGCGCGAAGGACGACCCGGGCACGCGGCCGCTCCGCGACACCCTCTCGCAACTTCGCCTGCGGGAACTCCTGACCGAAGTTCAGGACCGCGTCGAGCAGATCGTCGAGGGTCGCGACCGGCTCGACGGCCTGGTCGAGGCGATGCTCGTGGTCACCTCCGGACTGGAACTCGACGAGACGCTGAGGACGATCGTGCACACGGCGATCGACCTCGTCGACGCCCGTTTCGGGGCGATCGGGGTGCGCGGTGACGACCACGAGTTGCTCGAGTTCATCTACGAGGGCATCGACGAAGAGGCCCGCGAGCTGATCGGCCACCTCCCGGAGGGGCGGGGGGTGCTCGGAGTGCTGCTCGACGATCCCAAACCCATCCGGTTGGACAACATTTCGCACCATGCAGCGTCGGTGGGATTCCCCGCGAACCATCCGCCGATGCGCACGTTTCTCGGTGTCCCGGTGCGCATCCGAGATGAGGTGTTCGGCAACCTCTACCTCACGGAGAAGGCGGACGGGCAACCGTTCAGCGAGGACGACGAGGTGCTGGTCCAGGCGCTCGCAGCGGCGGCAGGCATCGCGATCGACAACGCCCGCCTCTACGAGCAGTCCAAGATCCGCCAGTCGTGGATCGAAGCCACCCGCGACATCGGCACTGAACTGTTGTCCGGCACCGATCCGGCAGCGGTCTTCCGGCTCATGGCCGAGGAATCCCGTTCGCTCAGCGGTGCCGTGGCGTCGATCGTCGCAGTGCGGGCCGACCTCGACGAGCCGGTCGGCGACGTCGACGAGCTCATCGTCGCCGCCACCTCCGGGTCCGGACCGGGGACCGACATGCAGTCGATCCCCGTGTCGGGCACCGACGTCGGCGCGGTGTTCGTCGAGCAGCGTCCCGGTAGGTTCGACGTGCTGGAATTGGCTCCCGGCTGTGTCGCCGACGGGCCTGCGCTGGTCGTGCCGCTGCGTGCCACCGACACGGTCGCTGGCGTTCTGATTGCGTTGCGGCCGAACGGTTGTCGCGCGTTCAACGCCGGTGAGCTCGACATGTTGGCCGCGTTCGTGGACCAGGCGGCGTTGGCGTGGCAGCTGGCTACCACGCAGCGCAGGCTGCGCGAACTCGACGTCCTCTCCGACCGTGACCGCATCGCCCGCGATCTGCACGATCATGTGATCCAGCGCCTGTTCGCAGTCGGGTTGGCGCTGCAGGGCACGATTCCGCGGGCTCGCACCGCCGAGGTGCAGCAGCGTCTCACCGAATCCGTCGACGATCTGCAGCAGGTGATCCAGGAGATCCGCACCGCGATCTTCGACCTGCACGGCGGCCAGTCGGGTGTCACCCGCCTGCGGCAGCGTCTCGACGAGGCGATCGCCCAGTTCGCGACATCGAAAATCCGGACCACCGTGCAGTATTCGGGACCGTTGTCGGTGGTCGACGCGGGCCTCGCCGACCACGCCGAGGCCGTGGTCCGGGAAGCGGTCAGCAATTCCGTCCGGCATGCCGATGCCACCTCGCTGGCGATCACCGTCCACGTCAACGACGAATTGATCATCGAGGTCGTCGACAACGGCCGCGGCATCAGCGGTTCGGTCACCGGGTCCGGGTTGACCAACCTCGAACAGCGGGCGGTGGATGCAGGCGGATCGTTGACGATCGAGCCCGCCGACGGTGGCGGTACGCGGCTCAGATGGGCTGTGCCGCTTCGCTAGTCAGGGTGTCATCTGAGTCTTGATGTGCCCCGCTGACCTCGACATCGCGGCCGCGTAGCCGTCGACGGCGTCGGCCAGCGGCAGGGTGGCGGTGAAGATGCCGCTGACGTCGAGACGGCCGGCACGAAGCAGCGGGATCAGCTCAGGCCACGTCTGCTGCACCGGCGCCGTGGTCCATCGGACCGTCAGACTGCGCAGCAGGCCCATCAGAGCCGGAAACGGGTACGGCTGTAGATCGTGCACACCCACCACCGACACCGTGCCGCCGACCCGGACGGAGGCGATCGCGTCGTCGAGTGTGGTGTCGGTGCCGACCGCGTCGATCACCGCGTCCGCGCCGAGACCGTTCGTCGCCTCCATGACGGTGGCCGCGGCAGGCGGCGGTGCCGGGGTGGCGCCGGCCAGCGCCGCCTTCTCCCGCCGATCCTGGACCGGATCGACGACGAAAACTGTTGCTGCACCCAGGAACAACGCGCTACGCGCGGCGCACTGGCCGACGGAGCCCGCGCCGATGACCGCGACCGTGCCGCCGACGGGGATGTCCGCGCGTTTGGCCGCTGCCCACCCGGTGGCGAGATTGTCGGTGAGAAGCAGCGCCGCCTCGGTGTCGATGCCGTCGGGGATGCTCAGCAGCTGGAAATCGGCGGCGGGGACGGCCATCAGCTCGGCCTGCGCGCCACCGAGCACGCCGGAACCGAAAATCTGCGGGCCGGAAACGCAGCGCACCGGGTCGGAGGTCGCGCATCCCGCGCAGCGGCCGCAGCCCGCCACCGACGACACCAGCACCCGGTCTCCGACTGCGACACCTCGGACCTCTGCACCGATCTCGCGCACGACGCCGACCGCCTCGTGGCCGACGGACACCGGCTCGGCCATCGGGTAATGACCCTCCAGGAAATGCAGATCCGAGCCGCAGATCGCCGTCGCCGTGACCTCGACGACGGCCCCGTCGGGTCCGGGTAGCACCGGATCGGGACGCTCCTCGACGCGCACCGTGCCACCGGGGTCGACGACCACCGCGCGCACCTCAGGCCGCCCCGTCGTCGTGGCTGGAGCCGTCGAAGCGGAAGTGCGTGAAGTCGGGTTCTGCCACCGCATCGTGGTATTCGCAGAGGCGCCAAGGACTCACGGTGTGGATCTCCCCGCTGCTGGTCTTGAAGTACGAGTGCTCGACCGCAGGGTGCGCCCACACCGTCGCGGTGATTCGCTCCTGGGTACGTCGGTGCCACTCCCGAGTGGGGCCGGGCAGCGGCTCCATGGCGCGCACACCCTGATCGATGAGACGGGCGAGGCAGGCGTTGATGTAACGCATCTGCAGTTCCGAGTGCATGATCAGGCTGCCACCGTGCGCCAGATGTGTTCCCGGCCCGTAGGTCATGAAGAAGTTCGGGAAGCCGGGCACCGTGATGCCGAGGTAGGCGTGCGGTCGCTGGCCCCACACGTCGTGCAGATCAGCTCCGCCGCGGCCGGTCACCGTCATCGGCGCCAGGAGGTCGGTGGCACGAAAACCCGTGGCGTACACGATCACATCGGCGTCGTAGACCGTGCCGTCCGTCGCCACGACACCGTCGGGGGTGACCTCCTGCAGCGGCGTGCGGACCAGTGTGACGTTCGGCCGTTTCAGCGTGGCGAGCCAGCTTCCGTTGTCCTGCAGGGTCCGTTTCGCGGTCGCCGGATAGTCGGGCAGGACCCGGGCCAGCAGATCCTCGTCGTCGCCGACCTGTGAGGTGATCCACTCGGTGAACATCAGGCGCGCCAACGCGTTGATCTCACTGACCGCGTGCTGCTGGTCGGAATAGGAGGGGTCGACGCGAGCAGCATCGAGGCCCTTGTCGGCCCCGGGCCAGAACAGGAGAAAGCGGTACCAGCGGGCGTAGCCGGGCAGGTTTTCCAGCGCCCACCGCGCGCCGTCGGGTACTGGTTCGTGGTACATGGGGTTGGGGAACATCCACTGCGCGGTGCGCTGGAAGACGGTCAGCTGGGCCACCGTTTCGGCGATCGCGGGTGCGATCTGGAAACCGCTGGCGCCGGCGCCGACGAGGGCGACCCGACGTCCCGTCAGGTCGACGTCGTGGTCCCAGTGCGCCGAGTGAAAAGATGGTCCTGCGAACGTGTCTCGGCCGGGCAGGTCCGGCAGGGCCGGGCGGTTGAGCTGACCGACCGCGGTGATCACGGCATCGGCGGTCAGGGTCCGGGTGTCCTCGCCGGTGCGTACCTCGACGTGCCACGTCGCCGTCTCGTCGTCCCAGCGCGCCGAGAGCACCTCGGTGTTCCAGCGCACGTGCTCGCGCAGGCCGTGGCGGTCCATCACGTCGGTGAAGTAGGCGGCCAGTTCGGGTTGCTCGGCGAAGAAGTGCTGCCAGTGATTGCTCGGTTCGAAGCTGTAGCAGTACAGATGATTGGCGACGTCCACCCGCGCACCGGGATAGCTGTTCTCCCACCACGTTCCACCAGGGCCGGCGTTCTTCTCGATGATCTCGAACGCAATTCCCGCCTGCTGCAGTCGAATCCCAGCCAGGATGCCGGATTCACCGCACCCGATCACGAGCACCCCCCGGCCCGCCGCACGATCGGGGTCCACGGGTGGGGGGCGGCGCGGATCGGTGCCCTCGAGATCGAGCTCTTCGAGGACCAGCGGAATGTTGGCGTCGTCGACCGGTTCGCAGGCGGCCCAGTCGAGCATCTCCCTGACCAGGTCCGCAGGCAGCGGCGGCAGGGGCGGACAGCCCCGGTCGCGGAAGTCGACGATGACGGGTAGCGCCGCGGCCCGGGCGCGGGCCTTGTCCTCCTCGCTCATGAAGCCCTGGATCTCGTTGAGGAACAGACCCGCCTGGGCGAAGTCACGGATGAAGGCCGGATCCCCGGTCAGATGCACCATCGACAGCAGGAGCGCCGGGATGCTGACGTCTGCAAGGGCCGCGGCGATGTCGTCGGTCGAGGTGTCGAACCGCCGGGCTGCGTGCACCGTCCGTGTCACTGGACCTCCCGATCGCCATATCGCAACGTTGCGTAGCGTATCTGTCCGCACAGCGGGTGCGCAATGACGCCGTGGCGGACGTGGTCAGGCAGGGGACAGCGGTTTGCTCTTCTTGTCGTCGTACATCAGCTGGTCGGCCTGAGCGAGCAGTTCGTCCAGCCCGCTGACATTCGTCGGAGGGACCTCCAGGATGCCGATGCTCGCCGCCAGCCGGTAGGGTCGCTCGGCAGCCTGGAAATTGTCCAGGGCCTCGCTCAACCGTTGCTTCAGCATTGCGCCGTCGCCGCCGTAATCGACGAGGAGCGCGCAGAATTCATCGCCGCCGAGGCGCGCCACGATGTCCGACGGCCGGACCGCTGCACGCAGAACCGCGGCCACGTCGGCGATCAGCTGGTCCCCGACGTCGTGGCCTGCCTCGTCGTTGACCCGTTTCAGGCCGTCCACGTCGAGAAAGGCCAGTAGGCATCGACGTCCGCGACTGCGCGCGATCCGCAGGGCCTCCTCGGCCAACAGGTGGAAACCGCGCCTGTTCGCCAGGCCGGTCAGATCGTCGGTGCGGGAGAGGCGGTGGATCTCCTCGTTGGCCAGTTCCAGCGCGGCGGTGCGTTCGCGGACCCGCTCTTCCAGTCCCTCGCTGACGGCCACGTTCTCCATCGCGATCGATGTCGAGTCGGCCAGCGCCTGTAGCAGCGACACCTCCCGGGCCGTGGGTTCGTGCTCGTCGGCCCAGTAGTTGCCGATCGCCCCCACAGGATCGAGGGTGCGGATCGGCACCATCACCAGGCTCTTGACGAACGTCGGTCGGTAGGCCGCGTGGGGAACCCGGGGGTCGTCGTAGATGTCGGGTATCACCGCCGGGGCCCGATTGAGCATCGCCCATCCGCTGATGCAGATCTCCATCGGGAAACGGCTGCCCTTCCACAGGGGGGCGATCGCATCCTCGTCGGCGTAATAGCACTTGCCGTTGTCCCGCAGCACGAAGGTGGCTCCGTCGCAGCCGGTGAGCTCACGGGCTGCGGTACGCACGATCACCTGGATCTCTGCGAGGCTGCGCGCGAGCGAGAGCTCCTGAACGGCCTGCAGGAGGCGGGAGAGACCTCGGGTGTGATCGGAATCGGGCGCCACGGACACGTTCGGAATCTCCATGCGAACCTCCGCTTGGTGTCGCCGTTTCCATTCCCCGGTGGGCAGACGATACACCGCGCCGAGTTAGCTGGACGTCAGAATCGCGGGACGAGGCGAAAGATCACGTGACGTAAATCGCCTGCGCAGAGGTCGGTAACGGGCGCACAATCGATGTCGTCATGTGCCGGAGGTCGGGCGCATGGGTCTCGTCCTCCGGCAGGTCCGCGTCGACGCGCGGAACTGGAGAAGGGGGAACGACATGACGAAGAAGTGGATGATCGCGGGGGCGGCGCTGGCACTGGCGGGGGCCGGTCTGGCAACCTCGGGCACCGCGACGGCGCAACCGTGCAGCAATGCGGTGGTGTTCGGAAACGGCGGTGGCCGTTGCGATTCCCTGCCCGGCCCGGACGGTACCTTCCAGCGCTGCGACACCGTCTACGTGATGGGTATCGGCGGCACCAACTGCTATCAGGTGCCTGTCGGCCCGCCGCCCGCCTGATCGCCGCAGGTCTGCACGCCTGCTGTTGTAGCCTCACCGCATGGAAGTACTACGCTCCGTAGTGGTTTTGCTGCACATCGTGGGCTTTGCGGTCACCTTCGGGGCCTGGGTCGCCGAGGCGGCGGCCCGCCGCTTCACCACCACGCGGCTGATGGATTACGGCCTGCTGGTCTCGCTGCTGAGCGGACTCGCGCTGGCCGCGCCGTGGCCGGCCGGCGTCGAACTGAACTATCCGAAGATCGGCGTGAAGCTCGTCATCCTCGTCGTCCTGGGCGGAGTGCTCGGGATGGGTAACGCCCGTCAGCGGCGCACCGGCACGCCGGTGCCGCGCCCGCTGTTCATGTCGGTGGGTGTGCTGGCGCTGACCGCTGCGGCGGTCGCCGTGGTGTGGTGACCGACGGTCCTCACTGCTCGCCGAGACCCATCAGCTCGGTCACCTGGTGGTCGCGCCCGGCCGTGTAGCCACCGTCCACCGCAATCGCCTGGCCGCTGACGAAACTGGCATCGGCCGACACCAGGAACGCCGCGACGGCGGCGATCTCCTCGGGCCGACCGAACCTGCGCAGCTTGTGCTCGTGGCGGACTCCCTCGCGCGGCACGGCCATCCCGTCGAGGCCCATCACCGATTCGAACAGCGGCGTCTCGATGAAGCCGGGACAGATCACGTTGGCACGAATACCGCTGGGCCCGTAGTCGATTGCCGCGTTCTTGGTGAGCAGGACGACCCCGCCCTTTGATGCGTTGTAGGCGCTGCCGCCCGCCGTGCCCTCGATGCCCTCGACGCTCGACAGCGTCACCACCGCGCCGCGCTCGCCGTCGACCCGCTCCTGCGAGATCATCTGAGCCAGTGCCGCACGCAAGACCACGAAGGTGCCTTTGAGGTTGACGTCGACCACGCGGTCCCACTCCTGGTCGGGCAGCAGGTGGATCGGACCGCCCCCGCCCACGCCCGCGGAGTGCACCACCCCATCGAGGCGCCCGGCCAGCTCGACGACGCGGCGCACCGCGCCCGCCACCGCGGCGCCGTCCAGCACATCGGCACGCACGTAGTCGCCGAAAGGCGGAGCGTCCACAGCCAGATCCAGCCCCACGACCGTCGCGCCCTCGGCCGTCAACCGCCGCACGGTGGCCTCGCCGATACCCGACGCCGCGCCGGTGACCAGAATCCCTTTTCCTGCAAGCCCGTTCATCGGCACAGTATGGCAGCGCCGCGATTCCAGACCATCCATCTCCTCTGATCGCCTATGGTGACGATGCCCATCGCGATACCGCCGAGGCAGGAGATGTCATGACAGCTCGATTGGCCGGCAAGGTCGCCCTCATCAGCGGAGCCGCCCGGGGGATGGGCGCCTCACACGCGCGGGAGATGGTGGCCCACGGCGCCTCGGTGGTGTGCGGCGACATTCTCGACGCCGAGGGGGAACAGGTCGCCGCGGAGCTCGGTGACGCCGCACGCTACGTGCATCTCGACGTCACCGATCCCGACGACTGGCGCTCGGCGGTGGCCACCGCGCAGCAGGCGTTCGACTCCCTCGACGTCCTGGTCAACAACGCGGGAATTCTCAACATCGGCACGATCGAGGACTTCGACATGGCCGAGTGGCAGCGCATCCTCGACATCAACCTGACCGGCGTCTTCCTCGGTATCCGCGCAGCCGCGGGCCCGATGAAGGCGGCGGGCCGCGGGTCCATCATCAACATCTCGTCGATCGAGGGGATGGCAGGCACCATCGCCAGCCACGGCTACACCGCCACCAAGTTCGCCGTGCGTGGCCTGACCAAATCCACCGCACTGGAGTTGGGGCCGTTCGGCATTCGGGTGAACTCCGTGCATCCCGGGCTGGTGAAGACGCCGATGGCGGACTGGGTGCCCGAGGACATCTTCACCACCGCGCTCGGGCGCATCGCCCAACCCGTCGAGGTGAGCCACCTCGTGGTGTACCTGGCCAGCGACGAGTCGAGCTACTCGACCGGCGCGGAGTTCGTGGTCGACGGCGGCACGATCGCCGGTCTCGCGCACAAGGACTTCTCCGCCGTCGACGCCGACGCCCAGCCCGACTGGATCACCTAATCCGCCGGCGGACGGTCCATCCGTCGGCCCAACTCCGCCCGTGACGTGATGCCCAATTTGCGATAGACGCGGGTGAGGTTGTGCTCGACGGTCTTGGCGCTGATGAACATCGCTGCCGCGATGTTCTTGTTCGTCGCACCGGACGCGGCCATCTCCGCCACCCGGCGCTCGGACGGTGTCAGCGCCGTGAGGTCGTCCGACGGCGCCACCACGGCGCGGGACAGTTCGGCGCGCGCCCGCCGAGCCCACAGCGATGTTCCGAGTTGCTCGAACGTCGTCAGCGCCTCGGTCAACGTCGTTGCCGCGAGCTGCTTTTGCCGCAACCTGCGCTGTAGCT
This sequence comes from Mycobacterium sp. IDUB_1, assembly GCF_055419625.1. Classification (NCBI taxonomy): domain Bacteria; kingdom Bacillati; phylum Actinomycetota; class Actinomycetes; order Mycobacteriales; family Mycobacteriaceae; genus Mycobacterium; species Mycobacterium sp. IDUB_1. The sequence continues at coordinate 2,460,879 of NZ_JBVAYA010000001.1, forward strand.
GGCCGAGGACCAGTTGGGAGCGGGCCCGTTCGAAGGGCATCGGCAGCCGGTCGTGCTCCGCCAGCGCCCGGTGCGCGGCCTGCTCGGCCTCGGACACCTGCCCCTCGGCGGCGAGCACCACGGCGCGACACCGGGTACCGACCGCCTTCATCCACCCGCGATCATGCTCTGCTCCATCGCGTTCCAGCATCGCAGTCAGCTTGTCTGCCTCGTCGAGGCGGCCCACCGCCACCATCGCCTCGATGACATCGGGAAGGTGCCAGCCGTAGGCGATCTCGGTCGACAGGCCGGGTTCGCTCAGAAACGACGTGTCCAGGGCCGCCAGCGCTTCCCGGTGCCGGCCCAACGATTCCTCGAGGAAACAGAGCGCCATGCCCGGCCAGTCGGCGATGTGCGATGCCGTGCGACCGCGCGTGGCTGCGACGACGCGGCTGGCATCGGTGCGGGCGTCGTCCTCGTGGCCCAGGAATGACGACACCACCGCCCGCACGGTCAGCGGGATGATCAGGACGTCCTCACCACCGAGCTGCTCGGCCCGTTCCACGGCGTCGGCGGCCTCGGCCGCGGCCTCGGCAAAGCGGCCACGCCAGATGTGGTTCATCGCAAGGAAACCCGCGATCGCCATCATGTCGCTTTCGGCGCCGCGCTCCGCGCACACCACCCGCAGCGCGGTGAACTGTTCGTGCGCCTGGGCGAGCTTGCCCGTCCAGGACAGTGTGAGTGCCTGCACCAGCGGTGCCCGGAAGATGATCGGGACGTCGAACGCGCTGTCATAGCACTCCAGCGCGCGGCGCAGCGCCCGCTGGTCTAGACCCCGTCCGTTCTGGAAGTCGATGTACACCGACCAGGCCAACGCCGGGCTGATGATCGCGGGCACGCCCAGCTCCTCGGCGAGCTTCACTGCGTCGCGGCCGTGTCGTCGCGCATCGTCGGGCTCGCCGATGTTGTTGAGCGCGAACGACAATCGCAGAAGCACCTGGATCAGCACGGCGATGTTACCCGCAGCGTCGTCGACCGCGCCACGCAGCAGCTCCACCGCCTCGCTGTGCTCGTTCTGGTACATCAGCACGGTGGCGAGCAGGCTCGCCACCAACGCGCGCACGATCTCGGGTTCGCCAGGTCCGACGCCGGCGAGAAGCTCTCCCGCACGGGTGACGTTGCCTGCCAGGAAATGGTTTTCGGCAGACCTCAGTCGTCGCACCGAGGTGTCGCCGCCCAGTCCGATCGCCAGATCGACCAACTCCGCGGCCGCGGCGGGCGCGCCGCGGGACCGCGCCGAATCCGCTGCGGCGTCGAGTGCGGAGAAGATCTCCTCGTTGCCGGTCGCCGAGGCCAGCGCCAGGTGACGGGCACGCACCTCCGGCAGTGTCACCGCGGTCGCCAGCTTGCGGTGTATCGCCCGGCGAGCCGGCGATCCCGCGTCGGCGTTGACTCCGCTGGCCAACAGGGGATGGGTGAACCGCACCTGGTTGCCCTGCAGCGTGAGAATGCCTGCCGCCTCGGCGTGCTCGACGAGACCGATCACCTCGTCCCGGCTCATGTCATTGGCGAGTGCCAGCACGTCCACGCGGGCATCGGCCAGGCAGGCCACGCTGAGCAGGAACTCCCGCATCCGGTCGTCGAGCGAGCCGATGTGGGCGCGCACTACCTCGGTCAGGGTGGGGGGCAGCGCCTGATCGGTGACCGCGTGTCCCTCGCCGATGGCGCGAGCCAGTTCCACGGCGAAAAACGGGTTGCCGCCGGAGATCTCGGCGATACGCAAGACCGTCGGCCGGGAGAACGTGCGGCCTGTGCGCTCGGAGATCACCGTGTGCAGTGCCGCGCTGTCGAGCGGATGCACCGCACTGCGGTGCATTCCGTCGGGTCGATTCAGCGCCAGCCACATCGTCGTCGTGCCGTCGCCGGGCCGGCAGCGTTCGGTGACCAGCACTCCGAATCGCCCCTGCATGCGGCGCGCGGCGAACGCGACCGCGGTGCGGCTCGAGGTGTCCATCCACTGGGCATCGTCGATCGCGATCAGGACGGGGCCGCGTTCGGCCAGAGCCTGCAGAACCGCGACGAGAGCGGCTGCAACCACCCTGTGGTCGGTCGCCGGGCCGTCGTCGCCCGCGCGCAGAAGCACTCGGTCGAGCGCGAGCTGCTGCAGGGCCGGCAGCCCGGCGAGGACACCGGCGTCCACGTCGGCCAGCAGGTCGGCCAGCGCGGCGAAAGCCATCACCGTTTCTGCCTGCCCCACTCGCGCGGTCAACACGCAGAAGCCGTCCGCGCGGGCCTGGTCGACCAGGGACAGCCACACCGTCGTCTTACCGATTCCCGCTTCGCCCTCGATGACGAGGCCGGCCGGTCGCTGTGAGGCCGCATGCAGAAAGCCAGCAACCTGCGGATCGGCCGTCGATCCTCGGAGAGCGGGCGCCATGGATTCCACTATCGCAGCGGGCAAAGAAGTGCGCAAAGACCGCGGGTTCGCGGTGCGTCGCACGACTCAGCGCAGCGTGACGACGACCTTCCCGCGCGCAGTCCGGTCCTCCAGCGAGGCGATGGCCTCGCCGGCGCGCTCCAGGGGGAAGACGTCGGGCTCCGGAGGGCGCACCGCGCCGGAGGCCAGCAACGGCGCCAGCTCTGCCCACTGCTCGGTGAGGTAACCCGGATGCGTCATCGTCCACGCACCCCAGCCCACGCCCACGGCGTCGACATTGTTGAGCAGCAACCGATTGACCTTGACCGTCGGGATCTCGCCACCGGTGAAACCGACGACCAGAAGCCGCCCGCCGGGAGCCAGTGACCGCAGGGAGTCGGTGAAGCGATTCCCGCCCACCGGATCCATGACGATGTCCACCCCGCGTCCACCGGTCAGGTCCTTCACCGCGTCCTTGAATCCGTCGGCGAGGACCACGTCCGTCGCGCCCGCGGCGCGGGCCACCTCGGCCTTCGCGTCCGTGCTGACGACCGCGATCGTGCGCGCCGCGCCGTAGGCGGGGGCCAACCGCAGCGTCGAGGTGCCGATGCCCCCGGCGGCGCCGTGCACCAGCACGGTCTCACCGTCGCGCAACCGGCCGCGGGTGCGGAGTGCGAAATGCACGGTCAGGTCGTTGAAGAGCAACCCGGCGCCGGCTTCGAAGGACACCGCGTCGGGCAGTGCGAACACTCGCTCCGGTTGCAGCGCAACCACTTCGGCCATCGCACCGGACAGCATCGTCAACCCGGCCACCCGATCACCGGGGCGCACGTGCGCGCCGTCGGGCGCGCTGCGCACCACGCCTGCGATCTCGGCGCCCGGAACGTAGGGGAGTTCGGGCTTGTACTGGTAGAGCCCACGGGATTGCAGCGCATCGGGAAAGGCGACACCCGCGGCGTGCACCTCGACGACCACGGAACCCTCGGCGGCGGCCGGCTCGTCGATCTCGACCAGCTCGGCCGCGCTGGGCCCGTCCAGACTGCGGATGTGGATTGCGCGCATGCCGACCATTGAACCCCACCGGTTTGCACCGGGGAGTCGCGCCCGCGGCGGTACAGTCTCCAGGGCAGTATTGCGCGGATGCAACGACGCAACCGGGGGACAGGTATGGCAGCACGCAGTGGTGGCCGGATGCAGGGCACATGTTTTGCGCCCGCCCGGGATCTGGCCCCCGGCCGCATCGTCGACGTGCGATCCCGCGACGGCGTGCGCCTGCACACCGAGGTGTTCGGGCCCGACGACGCACCTGCGGTGGTGTTGGCTCACGGCATCACGTGCTCTCTGCGGGTGTGGGCCTACCAGATCGCCGACCTGTCCCGCGACCATCGCGTGATCGCGTTCGACCACCGCGGGCACGGCCGCAGCGGAGTACCGCCGCGGCGCGGCGGCTACAGCCTCGACCACCTCGCCGGCGACCTCGACTCCGTGCTGCAGGCGACGCTGACCCCCGGTGAGCGGGCCGTGATCGCCGGGCATTCCATGGGCGGTATCGCGATCAGCTCCTGGGCGGAGCGCTATCCGCACCGTGTGGCCGAATGCGCCGCCGCGGCAGCGTTGATCAACACCACGACCGGCGACCTGCTGCGCCACGTGAACCTGCTGCCGGTGCCGCCGTCGCTGGCCCAGGCGCGGGTGCGCGCGGGCGGCACGCTGCTGCGGACGTTCGGGGGAGCACCGCTGATGCGCGTGACCGACGGGCCCAGCCGCCGGTTCGTGAAGATGATCGCTGTGGGCCGAGACGCCGAATCAGCCGTCGGCGACTTCGTTTTCGAGCTGTTCCACAAAACGCCGCCCGCCGGACGCGGTGGCTGGGCGCGGGTCCTGGTCGATCACATGGGGCCTCAACACATCAATCTGAAGAGCCTCACCGTGCCGACGGTGGTGATCGGCAGCACGAAAGATCGCCTGCTGCCCATGGTCTCGTCGCGGCGCATCGCGGCGACAGCGCCGAACCTGGCCCGCTTCGTCGAGGTGCCGGGCGGGCACTGCGCGATCCTCGAGCAACCCGCCGAGGTCAACGAGCAACTCCGGTGGCTGACCGGCCAGACTCAGGAGCGCCGCGTCAGCTCCTGATGCGCCTCGGCGGCCGCACGCTGCCCCGAACGCACCGCGCCGTCGAGAAACCCCGGCCACGTGTCCGCGGTTTCGGTGCCCGCCCAGAAGATCCCGTCGACCGGGGTCCGCAACAACGGGCCGTGTGCCGTCCACGATCCCGGCGGCACCGCCGCCGTCGGCCCGCCCGGTGCGAACGCCTCTGCGCCCCAACAGTGGTCGAGATAGTCGACCGGATCGGCCGCGGCATCGCCGAACAGCGTGGCGAAGTTCGACAGCGCGACCTCGCGGCGCTGCTCGGGCGGTAACGGGTCGAACAGTCGCGCGTCGGTGAAGCCGAGCAGCACCCCCGGGCCGTCGCCGGCGGGGCTGACGTCGAACGTGATGAAGACCGGGCCCTCGTCGGACAACGCTTCCCCCGAATAACCGTTCTCGCGCCAGAACGGCTGCTCGTAGGCCGCGTAGGCCTTGCTCAGATGACCTTGAGGCCAGTGCCGGGCGAGCGCCTCGTAGCCGTCGGGAAGGGCCGGATCGAACGTGATGGCGCCGCGGTGCTCGGGCGGTATCGCGACGATCACGGCGGCGCCCGTGAACTCGCCACGGTCGGACACCACGGTCAGGCCGCCCTCGCGGCGTTCGATGCGCCGCACCGGGGCGCCGAGCACTACGCGCTCGCCGAGGTCTGCGGCCATCCGGACCGCGATCTGCTGCGTGCCTGCGAGGAAGCGGTCCTGCTGCGCGCCGCCCTTGACGTCGAGCATGCGGTCGAGGCCACCGGCGGCTTTGACGTAGCGCACGGCGTGCAGCATCGACACCGCGTCCGGCTCGCACCCCCAGGTGACACGCGCCATGATCGCCATCAGGTCGCGCGTCGAGGCGCCTGCGTGCATCGACCGCAACCAGCTGTCGAGGGTGAGCGCGTCGAGGTGCTCGGCGATCGGAGACGACCAGGGATCGGCGACCGGGACCTGCTTGCTGATCCGGCCGAACCGCCACTGGATGCGGGATACGTCGAGGAGTTCGAGTATCGACAGGCGCGGAATGGTGCTGCGGTACGTGCGCACACGGCCGCGCCACCGGATCAGGTTCCTGCCGTGGCTGTAGGTGGGCACGGTCTCGCAGCCCAGCTCCCGGGCCAGCCCCAGCACGGCGTCCTGCGTCGGGCCCACGAACGTCGCGCCGAGGTCGACGGGCACCCCGCCCACCTCGCCGGTGTACGAGCGGCCCCCCACGCGGTCGCGGCCCTCGACCACCACGACATCGCGCCCGAGGCGCGTCAACTCCCGCGCCGCCGACAGCCCGGCGAAGCCGGCTCCCACGATCACCACGTCTGCCATGAAGCGATTCTGGCGTGCTCGTCGTCGCATGGCGATGATTTGCACGCCCAAATCACGCTAGGGTCGGCCGTTGTGCAGGTGATGACGGCGCTCATGAGTCCGATCGGTGCGGCGCAGCGGGCCGCGGCCCTGCGTGAGGCGGGTGCGAGCGGGGTGTTCACCTTCGAGGGCCCGCACGACGCGTTCACCCCGCTGACCCTGGCCGCCTCCGTCGGCGGCCTGGACCTGATGACCAACGTCGCAATCGCGTTCCCACGCAACCCGATTCATTTGGCACACCAGGCGGTCGACCACCAGCTGCTCACCGACGGACGGTTCACGCTCGGGCTGGGCACCCAGATCCGCACACAGATCGAGAAGCGCTTCGGCGCCGAATTCGACAAACCCGTCGAACGGATGCGGGACCTGATCGGCGCGCTGCGGGCCATCTTCGACGCATGGCGCACCGGCGAACGGCTGGCCTACCGCGGCGAGTTCTACCGGCACACGCTGATGACCCCGACGTTCAGCCCGCCAGCCGACTTCGCGCCGATCCCCATCTACGTCGGCGCCCTCGGGCCGCGGCTGACGCGCATGGTCGCCGAGACCGCCGACGGGCTGCTGGTGATGCCGTTCGGCTCGCGACGCTTCCTGACCGAGGTCACGCTGCCCAACGTCGACGCCGGGCTCGCCGCGGCAGGGCGGCGCCGCGAGGACCTGGCGATCGTGCCCGAGGTCATCGTGTCCGACGCCGAATCCGATCCTGATCATGCGTCCGCGCGGCGGCTGCTCGCGTTCTACGGGTCCACGCCTGCGTATCGGCCCGTGCTCGACGTGCACGGCTGGGGCGATCTGCAGCCCGAGCTCAATGCCCTGTCCAAGCAGGGCCGCTGGGCCGAGATGGGGGCCCTCATCGACGACGACGTGCTGCACACCATCGCCGCCTGCGGCACACCCGCCGACATCGCCGCGCACATCCGCGACCGCACCGCCGGTGTGGCCGATCGGGTCTGCCTGTATCAGCCCGGCCCGATCCCGGTGGACACCCTGAGCCAGATCGTCGACGCGCTGTCGGTCGATGCGACGAGCTAGCCGGCTCCGTCTCGGATAAGACTGCTTCGATGGCGATCACCGCGCGGCAGCTGGCCGACATCGGCCGTCTCGGGGTGCGCCTGGTCGCGGGTGAAGCCGCAGCCGACCGGCCGATCGCATGGGCGCACGCCATCGAACTGGCCGACCCTACGCCGTATCTCACCGGCGGTGAACTCGTGATGACCACCGGGATCAACATCGGCGCCGACGCCGCGGCGCAGTCCGCGTACGTGGCACGGCTGGCCGCAGCGGGCAGCGCCGCGCTGGCTGTCGACACCGGCACGACGTTGAGCGAGATCCCCGCCGGCGTGCTCGAAGCCGGTAACCGGGCGGGCCTGCCGGTGCTCGAGGTCCCGCCGTCGACGCCCTTCATCGCGATCACCAAGACCGTGATCGACGCGCTGCAGGCTGACCAGCTGCGGGACGTCCAGCGAGTGGTGGACGGTCAGGAGATCCTCGTCCGCGCGACGCTGAGCGGGGGTATACCCGGAGTGGTCGATGCGCTGGCCGCGTGGCTGGGCGGCGCCGTCCTGGCCGTCGGCGCCGATCGCAACGTGCTGGCGGTCGCGGGACCCGAGCAGGATCGGCTCATCGCGGCGCTGACCGCCGACACGTCGGCCTCCACGCCACGTCGGGGCGCGTACGTCAGTGCTGATGCCGATGCCTATGTCGCCGTGCAGAATCTGCGAGCAGCCCAACAGATCCGGGGTCGATTGGCGGTACGTACCCTCGCGCCGCTGTCGAACTCCGATCGACTCCTGGTCGCGCATGCGGTGTCCCTGATCTCGCTTTCGCTGGAGAAGCCGGCCGGTGTCATCGACGCCGAACAGCGCCTGCGCACGGTGGTGACGCGAGAACTGTTGCGCGGCGGGATCGTCGATGACGGGGTGCTGCGCTATTTCGGGTTCGAGCCGCACGACGAGGTGATCCTGGCGCTGCTCGCCGATGTCGGGCCGTTGCTGGTCGCGCAGCAGGACTGGGCGCGGCGGCTCGCTGCGAGGGGGCCGTATCTGATGGCTCCGATGGATCGGGGACTGGTGATCGTGGTGCTCAGTTCCGACCGGGCTCGCCTGACCGAGGGCGGGCGCCGCCCGCCCGCCGGTGGTGTGAGCGCCCCGGTGCTCCTGCCCGACATCGCCGTGGGCCTCGAGCAGGCGCGCGTCGCCGGGCTCGCGGGCCGCACACCGCTGGGCGACTTCGCCGATCTCGGACCGCTCGGAGTGCTCCTCGCGGGTCGCACCGACCCCGAAATAGCTTTACTGGCAGAGCCTTTGGCGCCGCTGACCGCGGATCTGGTGGCGACATTGGAGGCGTTCCTGCAACACAATGGTCACCTCGAGGCGGCCGCGACCGCCACAGGTGTACATCGCCACACGACTCGTCACCGGATGCGGCGCATCGCCGAGCTACTGGGAGACGATCTCGACAACGCGGATACGAGGGTGAGGTTGTGGTTGGCGATCAGGGCCAGGAAGCTCCTGTCCGAGAGGCCTCAGCCGCCCAGTGGGGGAGGGCTCGATCGATAACTGACCGGGGTGGCCGACAACGTGAGCGGGTTGGCGACCTGGAGCGCGCCCCCGTCGGGCATCGCCACCGTCGCGTGCAGGCCCAGCCGCTCAGCGAACGCGAACGCCTCGGCCACGTCGTTGATCGGGCCCGCAGGCACACCGGCTGCAGTCAGCTCGGCGTACCAGTGGTCGGCTCCGGACCGGCGCAACTGATCTTCGATCAAGGCGCACAACAACTCCCGGTTCTGCACACGCGCGGGATTGGTGGCGAACCGCGGGTCCTCACCCCAGTCCGCCTGGCCGAGCACCGCGGCGAAGGCGCGGAACTGTTTGTCGTTGCCGACGGCCACGGCGATCGGCCGGTCGGCGGTGTCGAACGTCTGATAGGGCGCGACGCTGGGATGGCGATTGCCCATCATCCCCGGAACCACCCCGGCACCGACATACCCCGACGCTTGATTCACCAACGAGGACAACAGAACCGACAGCAAATTGGTGTCCACCCGCTGGCCTTCGCCGGTGCGCTCCCGGTAGGTCAACGCGGCCAGGATTCCGCTGAGTGCGTGCACGCCGGCGAGCACATCCACCAGCGCCACCCCGACTTTGGTCGGATCGCCGGGTTCGGTGCCGGTGACGCTCATCAGTCCGCCGACGGCCTGCAGCAGCAGGTCGTATCCCGGGAGGTCGGCTCCCTTTTCGCGCCCGAATCCGGTGATCGAGCAGTAGATGACGTCGGGGCGCAGCGCCCGCACGTCGTCGTAGCCCAACCCCAGTTTCTCCATGGTCCCGGCGCGGAAGTTCTCGACCACGATGTCGGCCCTGCTGACCAGGTCACGGGCGCGCTGCAGGTCGGCGGGATCGGTCAGGTCGAGTGCGACGGATCGCTTGTTGCGGTTGACGGAGCTGTAATACGTTGCAACACCGTTGGAGTCATACGGCGGACCCCAGTGACGGGTGTCGTCACCGGTCTGCGGGCGCTCGATCTTGATCACTTCGGCGCCGAAATCGCCGAGCATCATGGTCGCGTACGGGCCGGCCAGCACGCGGCTGAAGTCGACGACGACGACGCCGTCCAGTGCGCCCGGCGTCACGCGCGCGGCCTGCCGCCACGCAGGTACACGGTGGTGGTGTGGGTGAAGAAGTCCCGGGCGGCGACGCCCTGCTCCTTGGGGCCGAGCCCACTCTTCTTCGCCCCGCCGAACGGCACATGCGGATCGGCGCCGGCCGACTCCGAATTGATGTGCAGGACACCGACGTCGATGTGCTCGACCGCGTGCAGCGCCCGGGTGAGATCCTGGGTGAACACCGCAGCCGAGAGCCCGAACTCGCTGTCGTTGGCCAGCGCGAACGCCTCGTCGGCGTCGGTGGCCCGCTTGACGCTCAGCACGGGTCCGAACAACTCCTCGGTCCACACGTCGGCATCTCCGTCACCCAGCTCGAGAACCGTGGGGGCGACGAAGTAGCCGTCGGCGCGCGTGTCGGAGTACGGCGTGCCGCCGGTCAGCACCATGGCGCCCTGCCCGGCGGCGGTCGCGATGCCCGCTGAAATTCTCTGCTGCGCAGAGGCACTGACGACCGGTCCCATCTCGGTGGCGTCCTCGGTGGGGTCGCCCACCCGCAGGGCCGCCGCCCGCTCGCACACCGCGTCGACGAATCGGTCGGCGACGCCGGCGGTCACGATCAATCGTGAGGTGGCGGTGCACTTCTGGCCGGTGGACCGGAAGGCGCCGAGCAGCACCTGCTCCACTGCGAGATCCACGTCGGCGTCATCGAGCACGACCGCGGCATTCTTGCCGCCCATCTCGGCCTGCGCCGGGACACCGCGCCCGGCTGCCGCCGCGGCGATCCGCCGCCCGACCGCGGTGGAGCCGGTGAACGTGATGGCGTCGATGCCGGCGTGGCGGACCAGTGCGTCGCCGATGTCGGACTCGCCGACCAGGAGGTTGAGCACGCCGTCGGGCAATCCCGCTGAGGTCAGCGCGTCGGCCAGTCGCAGCGCCAGCAGCGGCACGGTGCTGGCGGGCTTCCACACCACCGTGTTCCCGAACGCCAACGCGGGAGCGATCTTCCACGCCGGGATCGCGATGGGGAAGTTGAACGGCGTGATGCAGGCGACGACGCCGAGCGGCTTGCGGCTCACCAGAATCTGCTCGCCGGCTCGCGGGGAGGCGTAGATCTCGCCGGCCTGCCGGTCACCCTCTGCGCCGTAGTAGCGCAAGATCTGTGCCGCGCGGCGCACCTCGCCGATGCCCTCGGCCTTCGTCTTGCCTTCCTCGGCGGCGAGCTCGAGGCCCCACGCGGCCGCGTTGCCATCGACGATGTCGGCCGCGGCCACCAGAACCCCACCGCGCCGATGGATCGGTGTCGCCGCCCACGCCTTCGCAGCGTCGGCGGCGGCGGCCACCGCGGCGTCGACATCGGCGACCAGGGCTGCGCGTCCTTCGGCCACCACCACGTCAGGCCGGGCCGGGTTCACGCTGAGGATGTTCTCACCGCGGCCGGAAACCCACTGTCCCGCGATCAGATGCTCGATCGCAGCGGTCATGACCTGAACGCGGCGTGCCCGGTGAGCGCCTTGCCGATCGAGAGCATGTGCATCTCCGAGGTGCCCTCGTAGGTGAGCACGGATTCGAGGTTGTTGGCATGGCGAAGGGGCGAGTACTCCAGCGTGATCCCGCTGCCGCCCAACAGGGTTCGGCATTCCCGCGCGATGGCCAGCGCCTCGCGCACGTTGTTGAGCTTGCCCAGGCTGATCTGCTCGGGCGCCACACCGTCGCTGTCCTTGATCCGGCCCAGGTGCAGCGCCAGCAGCATGCCCTTGCCGAGCTCCACCGTCATGTTGGCGAGCTTCTCCTGGGTGAGCTGGTAGCTCGACAGCGGCCTGTCGAACACGTCGCGCGACTGGGTGTAGGCGATGGCGGTCTCCAGGCAGTCGCGAGCCGCGCCGAGCGAACCGAACACGATGCCGAAGCGGGCTTCGTTGAGACACGACAGCGGCGCGCCCAGACCGTTGGCATGCGGCAGCTGCGCCGAGGCAGGAAGGCGGACCTCGTCGAGCACCAGCTCGGAGGTCACCGACGCACGCAGCGAGAGCTTGCGGTGGATCGCGTTCGCGGTGAACCCGGGGGTGTCGGTGGGCACCAGGAATCCGCGGATGCCGTCGTCGGTCTGCGCCCAGACGGTCGCGACGTCGGCGAGGTTGCCGTTGGTGATCCACATCTTCGTGCCGGTGAGCACCCAATCCGAACCGTCGCGGCGCGCTCGGGTCCGCATGCCGGCCGGGTTGGAGCCGAAGTCCGGTTCCGTCAGACCGAAGCAGCCGACGGCATCCCCGGTCGCGAGCCGGGGCAGCCACTCGTCCTTCTGCTCGTCGGAGCCGTACCGGTGGATCGAGAACATCGACAACGATCCCTGGACCGAGACGAAGCTGCGGAACCCGCTGTCGCCGGCCTCGAGCTCCATGCACGCCAGGCCGTAGCTGACCGCGTTGGTGCCTGCGCAGCCGTAACCGTCGAGGTGCATGCCCAGGAGCCCCAGGCTGCCGAATTCCTTGGCCAGCTCCTTGGGCAGCGTCGCGGACTCGAACCAGTTCTCGACCTCGGGCCGCAGCGTCTTGTCGACGAATGAGCGGACCGTCGCCGCGATCTCACGCTCCTCGTCGTCGAGCAGGCGCGCGATGTCGAACAACTCCAGCGGCGCGTAGGTGCTCTTCTTCGCAGCGGGTGCGGTGGTGGTCATGAGGACTCCGTTCGGGGCTTCAGGGTCGCGCTGCAGTCCACGGTAGACACCGCGGCCGCCGTGGTACATGTCCAGGATGTACATCCACCGCGACTTGCGTGTACAGGATGGCTCGACGGTATTGCGGGAGATCGCCGCCGCGGTGTGGTCTGGATCTCCTAGAGTGGGTGGTACGCCTGCGGACCACAGGAGGTACGGGTGGAGGATTTCTCGGATGTCGTGATCATCGGTGCCGGCATCTCCGGCATCGGCGCGGCCTATCGGATCGCGGAACGCAACCCCGGGGTGCGATACACGATCCTCGAGCGACGCTCCCGCATCGGGGGCACGTGGGACCTGTTCCGCTATCCCGGAATCCGTTCCGACAGCGACATCTTCACGCTGTCGTTCCCGTGGGAGCCGTGGACCCGCCGGGAGAACGTCGCCGACGGCGGTCACATCCGGGAGTACCTCGCCGAGACCGCCCGAAAGCACGGCATCGACCGGCACATCCAGTTCGACACCCACGTCACCTCGGTCGAGTGGGACTCCGGCAGCGACACCTGGACGGTGCGGGCACAGCAGCACGGGCAGGAGCGCGTGTTCCGCGGGCGGTTCCTGTTCTGTGGCACCGGTTACTACAGCTACGACGATCCCTATCGGCCCGACATCGCCGGTCTGGACTCGTTCGGCGGGCCGGTGATCCACCCGCAGTTCTGGCCCGAGGACCTCGACCTGACCGGCAAGCGGATGGTGGTGATCGGCAGCGGGGCCACCGCGATCAGCCTGATCCCCGCGCTCAGCGACAGGTGCGCGCACGTCACGATGCTGCAGCGCTCACCCACCTACATGATGTCGATGGCGCGGATCGACCCGATGGTCGACGCGATCCGCAAGCTCCTCCCGCGCCGGCTGTCGCACTCGGTGGTGCGATTCCGCAACGCGCTGTTCCACGTCCTGACGTACTTCATGTTCCGCAAGGCGCCCCGGTTCGGGCGCTGGCTGATCCGCAATCGCACGGTGGCGGCACTTCCGCCCGGCTACGACGTCGATGTGCATTTCAAGCCGCGCTACAACCCGTGGGATCAGCGGATGTGCCTGGTGCTCGACCACGACCTGTTCGAGCGCATCAGCGCGGGGCGGGCCGAGGTGGTCACCGACACCATCGACCACGTCGACGAGACCGGCATTGTGTTGCGTTCCGGCAGGCGGCTGGACGCCGACATCATCGTGACCGCGACGGGCCTGCAGTTGCAGGCGCTCGGCGGCATCAGGGTGCTGGTCGACGGTGCGGAGATCGAGCCGACCGATCGGTTCGTCTACAAGGAGTACCTGCTCGAGGACCTGCCCAACATGGCGTGGTGCATCGGCTACACGAACGCGTCGTGGACGTTGCGTGCCGACATGACGGCCAAGGCTGTGGCAAAGCTGATCGCGCACATGCGAACTCACGGCTACACGCACGCCTATCCGCACCGCGGGAACGCCCCGATCACCGAGAAGCCGACGTTCGATCTGGACGCCGGCTACATCAAGCGCGCACCGCACGCGCTGCCTCGTTCCGGCACGCACCGACCGTGGAACGTGCGGCACAACTACGTGCTCGACGTCATCGATCACCGGTTCGACCGCATCGAGGAGTCGATGGTGTTCGGCCGCGCGCCCGTGCGCGAACCCCACCCCGCCTGAGCCGCGTCAGGGTGCGACGGAGAGCCAGTCGGCGAAGCCGGACGGGTCGTGGCGGCCGAGCGCGCCGTGTTCGAACAGGCCCCACCCCTCGCGCTCGGTGCCGTCTGTCGCATTGGGGTACCGGCACACCGCACGGCCGACATGGTCGATCACCCCGAAGCCGGCCCGGCCGATGATCGCCGGATCGGTCATGTCGTAGGTGAGCCGCTCGGTGAAGCGTTCGCCCTTCCACATGCCGTGCAGCCAGTCGGAGTCACCGCCGTAGCCGCCGCCGACGTGGATCGGCACCGGCAGTTTCGACTCGACGTCGAGATGTAGAGCGCTGCCGTCGCTTTCGGTCGCCTCGATGGTCGCACCCGTGGGAATGCGGGTGCCGGAACGGTAGTGGATCTTCACCCGCGGCCAACCGAGCTGCTCGACACGGCCGTCCTTCCAGATGCGCGTGCAGTCGTTGACCGAGCGGAAGCCCTGCGGGTCCTCCTGGATGATGATCACGATCCCGAAGTCGTCGAATGCCATCGGCACGTAGAGCCACCACATGCCTTCGAACGGCGGGTCGTCGGGGCGGCCCGGGGGCTCCGCCTCGCCGACGGGGCGGATGCCCCAGGAGCGGTCGCGGGTGCCGATCCAGCGCGCGGGATCGACGGCGATGTCCTCACCGTCGATCGACAGCTGCCCGCTCCAGGTGCCCACCTGGGCGAAGCGCTGCGCGTCCAGCGTGACCCGGGTGCCGCGGCGCATGATGTGCGGCTGCTCCTGGACGACGTCGAACAGTCCCTCCCACGTGAGATCGGCTGCGATGCCCTCGGTCTCGTCGCAGACGATGCGCAGCTTCCGCAACGGCTCGATCACCTCGACGCGGTAGGCGCCGACGTTCTGGTTGAGTCGGTCCTGGTCGATGGCGTCGGAGAGATGGACGGCGGTCTGGGTGTCCCCGCGCCTCACCAAGAGGAAAGCGTCCTTCACCCCGAGGTTGGGGTAGTAGCCGATACCGCTGATGAGGAAGATGTCGCCCGTGCGGTCGTGGGCGTTGAAGTAGGACCGGTCGTAGAAGTTGCGGTCCGAGGACCCGGGCCACGCGATCGGCTGCGGAACCTGGTGTACCGGATATTCGTCCATGGGTCCGAGCATCAGACCGTGTCTCCTAACAGTTTTTTGAGCAGCGACGCGTGGTAGAACAGCGATTCGACGTCGGCGGGTTTCTCGATCTCGCCGAAGTGCACGCGCCGCGCCCCGGTACGCATGAACACACAGCACCAGACCACTGCGGAGTAGACGTGGAACCAGCGCAGATCGCCGATCTCGACGCCGGTGAGCTCGCGATAGGTGGCACGGATGTCCTCGTCTGCCAGGAAATCCGGCATCCCGGGCAGGCCGGCGAGTTTGGTGAGCTCTTGGAACACCATGTGCGCGAACGACAGCCATGCGACGTCGAACTCGCGGGGACCGACGGTGGCCATCTCCCAGTCGAGGACGGCGACGGGGGAGAAGTCGCGGTACATCACGTTGCCGATGCGCGAATCGCCCCACACCAGAACGGATTCGGTGGCTGCGACGTCCTCGGGGAAGTTGTCGTCGAGCCACGCCAGCGCACGTTCGACCAGGGGTGCGCGGCCGATGTCGGGCACGCTGAACTCATACCAGTTCTTCAGCCACCCGAAGTGCCGGTGCAGCGCCGTCTCGCCGGGCGGGTCGCTGTCCTGCAGGAAGCCGAATGTGGCCTGCGCGTTCGGAATCGCATGCAGCTTCGCCAGCACCGCGATGGTCTCGTCCTGGAGGCGGCGCTGCTGCGCGGGGTCGGCGTCGAACAGCCAATTGTCGCCGAACGTGTACGGCATGACATCGGGAGGCACGATCCCGTCGACGCGGTCCATCAGGAAGAAGGGCCGTCCGAGGACGTCTCCGCTCGGTTCGAGCCAGCGCACCTGCGGCACCGGCACGTCGGTCAGTTCGCCGACCAGCCGGATGACCTCGTGCTGGTGGTCGAGCCGATAGTGCTCGAACACGGGAACGTCGGCGTCTGAGGGTGCGACGCGGGCGACCCAGCGCTGCTCGACCTGAGTGCCGCCCTGCATCCAGCGGCCCGACAGCAGGATGGTCTCCGACGACATCCCGTTGGCGTCGATGCCGCTGTCGACGGTGATCTCTGGCGTGGTGTCGGGCATCAGTGACGACAACCATCGCGACAGCGTGGCAGGCACGTCGGCCAGGTCGCGGCTGGACCGCTGGAGCCGGTCGACGTCTTCGACTGCGGGGTCACCGCCAGTGGCGGGGGTGGTGTGGCTGGGCACGAGAATGTCCTTCCCGCCACGGATCCGACGCCGCGGCACCCCGAATACGTTACGGTGGGTAGCGTTATGAAAGCAGACCTGCCCCCGGCTGACAAGCCCCCGGGCGCCGGACGTCCGCGCGACCCCCGCATCGACGCTGCCATTCTGCGTGCCACTGCCGATCTGCTGGTCGAAATCGGCTATCCCAACGTGACGATGGCGGCCGTCGCGGAACGCGCGGGGACCACCAAGACCGCGCTCTACCGCCGGTGGTCCAGCAAGGCGGAGCTCATCCATGAGGCGGTCTTCCCGGTGACGCCCACGGCGATCGACACACCGCCAGGCGACATCGCCGCCGATCTGCGGGCCATGGTGACGGCTGCGCGTGACGTGTTCACCAGCCCGGTCGTCGCAGCCGCGCTGCCCGGGCTGATCTCCGACGTGTCGGCCGACCCCGCGCTGCTGGGCCGCGTCAGCGCGCGGTTCACAGGCCTGTTCGACGCGGTGCGGTCACGGCTGCAGGACGCCGTGGAGCGCGGCGAGGTCCGCGAGGACATCGACCCCGACGGGTTGGTCCATCTGATCGGCGGCGCAACGATGTTGGCGATGCTGCAGGCGCCCGACTACCTGGCGAGCCCGGCGTGGGTGGAGAGCACCACCTCGATCCTCCTGCATGGAGTGGTCGCCTAGCTTCGGCGATCGCGGCCGTCAGGGCAGGAATCGGCCCGCCGCGTCGACGATGTCGAGCAGCGGTTGCGGCAGCGCGCCGAGCAGCAATGTCACGACCGCGGTCACCGCGACCACACCCGTCGTCAGCACGCTCGGCACCACGACAATCGGGGCGTCGTCCGGGCGGTCGGTGAAGAACATCAACACGATCACCCGCACGTAGAAGTACGCCGCGATGGCACTCGCGATCACACCGACCACCACCAGTGGGATGGCCCCGCCCTCGCCGGCCGCCTTGAACACCGCGAACTTGCTGACGAACCCACTCGTGAGCGGAATCCCGGCGAACGCCAACAGGAACAGCGAGAACACGATGCCCACCAATGGGTACCGCTTGCCCAGCCCGGCCCACCGGGCCAGCGCGGTGTCCTCCTCACCGTCGGCATCACGCACCAGACTGACCACCGCGAACGCGCCGACCGTGGAGAACCCGTAGGCGAACAGATAGAACAGCGTCGCGGACAGGCCCGTCTCCGTACCGGCGACCACACCGGTCAGGATGAACCCACTGTGCGCGACGGCCGAGTAGGCCAGGATGCGCTTCACGTCGTTCTGCGTGACTGCCGTGATGGTGCCCACCGCCATCGTGGCGATAGCGACCGCCCACAGCACCGGCCGCCAATCATCATGCAGCCCGGGCAGAGCCACCGAGAACACCCGTAGCATGGCGCCGAACGCGGCGATCTTGGTGGCCGCCGCCATGAACGCCGTGATCGGTGTCGGCGCGCCCTGGTAGACGTCGGGAATCCAAGAATGGAACGGCACCGCGCCGACTTTGAACAGCACCCCGACCAGTAGCAGGGCGATGCCGACCAGTGCGAGCGAACGGCTGCCCTGGTCCGCGGACACCGCGTCGGCGATCCCGGGGAGCGACAGAGTGCCCGCGTAGCCGTAGAGCATGGCCGCGCCGTAGAGGAAGAACGCCGACGAGAACGCGCCCAGCAGGAAGTACTTCAGCGACGATTCCTGCGACAGCAGCCGCCGCCGGCGTGCCAGCCCGCACAGCAGGTACAGCGGCAGCGACAGAACCTCGAGCGCGATGAACATCGTCAGCAGGTCGTCGGCCACGGGGAACAGCAGCATCCCGCCGACGGCGAACATCGTCAACGGGAACACCTCGGTCTGGACGACACCCGCTGCGGTCGCCTGCTTCTCGACCACGCTGCCGGCGATCGCCGAGGCCTGCGCGGTGAACGCGTCCAGCCCGTCACCCGGATCGGCCCGATCGGGCACCGCGATCCGGCGCTCACCGATCAGCAGGACCCCGAGCACCGCGACCAGCAGGATGGTGCCCTGCAGGAACACCGCAGGTTTGTCGATCGACACCGCGCCCATGACAGCGGGAAAGCCGTTGCCGCCGCCGATGCCTCGCGCCACCAAGACGACTGCGACGAACGCGCCGACGAGTGCCACCAGGCTCAGCGCGATCTGCGCGCGATAGCGATGCTGGCGCGGCAGAAGCGCTTCCAGCAGGACGCCGAGCACCGCCGCGCCGAAGACGATCAGCATCGGTGCGATCAGGCTGTACTCGACCGACGGGGTGGGCATGTCCATCGCACCTGTCATCGCACCGGTCCTTCCGCCGTCCGAGGTACCGGATCCGGCCGGTCGATCGTGGTGAGCGTGTGCGTCACCGCGGGATCGATGACGTCGAGCGCGGGCTTGGGATACACCCCGAGGACCAGCAGCAGCGCGAGCAGCGGTGCGACGACCGCGAGTTCCCGGGGCCGCAGGTCGGTGACCCGAGACTCGCCCTGCGCCAACGCCTCCGGGGTGGGCCCGGTCATCATGCGTTGATAGGTCCACAGTATGTAGATCGCGGAGAGCACGAGCGCGCTCGCGGCCAGCACGCCGAACACCGGATAGCGGGTGAATGTGCCGATCAGCACCAGGAATTCACTGATGAACGGCGCCAGACCCGGTAACGACAGCGTGGCAAGGCCCGCCACCAGGAAGGTGCCGGCAAGCACCGGAGCGACCTTCTGCACCCCGCCGTAGGCGTTTATGAGGCGGGAACCCCGGCGCGACACCAGGAACCCGGCGATCAGGAACAGTGCGGCCGTCGAGATGCCGTGGTTGACCATGTACAGCGTCGACCCGGCCTGACCCTGGCTGGTCATCACGAAGATGCCGAGGATGATGAAGCCGAAGTGCGAGATCGACGTGTAGGCGATCAGCCTCATCACATCGGTCTGCCCGATCGCGACGACCGCGCCGTAGATGATGCCGATCACCGCCAACGTGATGATCAGCGGGCTGAAATAGGTTGCAGAGTCCGGGAACAGAGTGAGGCAGTACCGGATCATGCCGAAGGTGCCGACCTTGTCCATGATCGCCATCATCAGCACCGCGCTCGCCGGAGTGGCCTCGACGGCGGCGTCGGGCAGCCAGCGGTGCAGCGGCCACAGCGGCGCCTTGATCGCGAATGCGAACATGAAACCGCCGAACAGCAGGTGCATGATCACCGGGTTCATCACGAAGTCACCACTGGCGACCGCGGCGACGATCGCTCGCAGGTCAAAGGTGCCGGCGTCGAACGCATCGCTCGACGCCGTCGCGACGTAGAGGCCCACGACGGCGGCGAGCATGATCAGGCCGCCGGAGAGGTTGTACAGCAGGAACTTGACCGCCGCCTTACTACGCTCGCGGCCGCCGAACCCACCGATGAGGAAGTACATCGGGATCAGCATCGCCTCGAAGAACACGTAGAACAGCAGGATGTCCAGCGAGACCAGCGAGATCAGCACCATGCCCTCGACGGCCAGCGTGAGCGCGAAGTAGACGTGCACGGAACGACCACCCCAGCTGATCCGATCGCCGGCGTCGTTCCAGCCGGCGACGATCAGCAGGGGAACCAGCACCGCGGTGAGCACGACCAGGGCCAGCGCGATGCCGTCGACACCGAGGATGTATCCGGTCCCGAAAGACGGTATCCAGCGGTAGTTCTCGACGAACTGGTACTGCTCGCCGGCGGGATCGAAGCCGATCGCGACGACTGCGGTGACCGCGAGGACGACCAGCGCCACCGCCAGGGCGACCCACTTCGCCAGCGAACGCGCCGCCGCGGGCAGCAGCATGACCACCACCGCGCCCACCATCGGGACCGCCCACAGGACCGTCAGCCACGGCACGGATGTCACCACAGGTTCACCGCCAGGATCAGGGCGACGACGAACGTCGCGCCGGCGAGCATGGACAACGCGTAGGAGCGGGCGAAGCCCGTCTGCACACCGCGCAGGCCGTCCGAGACCCGGCTGATCGCGGCGGCCAACCCGCCCGCGGCGCCGTCGACCACCTCGTCGTCCAGTTCGGTGAGCCCCCTGGTCAATTGCGCGCCCGGCGCCATCAGCGCGCGTTCGTTGAACGCGTCGCCGTACAGGTCGCGCCGCGCCGCGACCGTCAGTGCCGAGCCCTCCGGTGCGACGTCGGGCACCGCGCGGGTCCCGTACATCCGGTAAGCGATCGCGATGCCGACCGCCACGACGGCCAGCACGGTCACGGTGACCACCCACACTGGCAGCACATGGTGCACCTCGTGCGCGCCGACCACGGGTTCCAGCCAGTGCTCCAGCGTGCCGCCGATCGCCAGCGCGGCACCCGCGCCCACCGATCCGATCGCGAGCAGGATCATCGGCCACGTCATCACCGCGGGCGACTCATGCGGATGCCTCTGTTCCCCCGTCGTTCCGTGCTCGGCCCAGCGCTTCTCCCCGAAGAACGTCATCAACATCACGCGCGTCATGTAGAACGCGGTGATCCCGGCGCCCAGGATCGTTGCCCCGCCGAGGATCACGCCCTTCGCGCCGCCGGCGCCGAGGGCGGCCTCGATGATGCCGTCCTTGGAGAAGAAACCGGCCAGCGGGGGAATGCCGATGATCGCGAGATAGCCGAGACCGAAGGTGGCGAACGTGATCGGCAGCGCGGTGCGCAGACCGCCGTAGCGGCGCATGTTCACCTCGTCGTCCATCGCGTGCATGACCGAGCCGGCGCCGAGGAACAGGCCGGCCTTGAAGAAGCCGTGGGTGAGCAGATGCATGATCGCGAACGCGTAGCCGGCCGGGCCGAGGCCGGCAGCCAGCACCATGTAACCGATCTGGCTCATCGTCGACGCCGCGAGCGCCTTCTTGATGTCGTCCTTGGCGCAGCCGATGACCGCGCCGAACAGCAGGGTGACGGCGCCGACGACCACCACCGCCGTCTGTGCGTGCGGCGCGAGGTCGTACACCGGTGCCGACCGAACGATCAGATACACGCCGGCGGTGACCATGGTGGCCGCGTGGATGAGCGCCGACACCGGGGTCGGACCCTCCATCGCATCGCCGAGCCACGACTGCAGCGGCACCTGCGCCGACTTACCGCATGCGGCGAGCAGCAGCATCAGGCCGATCGCGGTCAGCGTGCCTTGCGTGAGTTGCGGTGCGGCGTCGAACACTTCGGCGAACGAGACGGCGCCGATCGACGCGAACATCACCATCAGCGCCACCGCGAGGCCGATGTCACCGACCCGGTTGACGACGAACGCCTTCTTGGCCGCGGTGGCAGCCGACGGCTTGTGCGACCAGAAACCGATCAGCAGATAGGACGCCAGACCGACGCCCTCCCAACCCATGTACAGGCCGAGGTAGTTGTCGGCGAGAACCAGAAGCAACATGGCCGACAGGAACAGGTTGAGGTAGGCGAAGAACCGTCTGCGACCGACGTCCTCTTTCATGTAGCCGATCGAATAGATGTGGATCAGCGAGCCGACACCGGTGATCAGCAGCACGAAGCACATCGACAGCTGATCGAGCTGCAACCCGAAGTCCACCCTCAGCGCACCGACGGGTACCCAGCTGAACAGAGCCTCGTGGACGAGGCGGTCCTCGGGGTGACTGTTGACCATGTCGGTGAACAGCACCGCGCCGCAGACGAACGACGCGAGCGCCGCGGCCGTGCCCAAGAGATGCCCCCACCGGTCGGTGCGACGACCGCCGAGCAACAGGACCGCCGCGCCGCCCAGCGGCAGGGCGATGAGCAGCCACACGGGAAGTGTCATCGCTAATTCCTCAGCAGGCTCGCGTCGTCCACATTCGCCGACCGTCGCGTCCGGAAGATCGTCATGATGATCGCCAACCCGATCACGACCTCACAGGCAGCGACCACCATCGTGAAGAACGCCACCACCTGTCCGTCGAGAGTGCCGTGGATGCGGGAGAACGTGACGAACGCCAGGTTGCCGGCGTTGAGCATCAGCTCCACGCACATGAACATCACGATGGCGTTGCGGCGCAACAGAACTCCGGCCGCGCCGATGGTGAACAGCAGGGCCGACAGATAGAGATAGTGGTCCGGGCTCATCGCAGCTCCCGGCGGCCGTCGGTCGGCTCGGTCGACCCGTTGTCGGTGGGGACGGGACGCAGCTGCAGGATCGCGCTGACCGACAGCTCCGACCCGCGCCCGTCGGGCAGGCGCGCGGGAACGTCGACCGCGTTGTGCCGGGCGTAGACGCCGGGATTGGGCAGCGTTGTGGGATGCCCGCCCGGTGCGAACCGCTCGATCGCGAGCTCTCGCTGCGTCTTCCGGCGCTCGAACCGCTCCCGATGCGCCAACACCATCGCCCCGAGCGCAGCCGTGATGAGGAGTGCGCCTGTCAGTTCGAACGCCCACAGATACGTGGTGAACAGCAGGACAGCGAGGCCTTCGACGTTCCCGTTCGCATTCGCTTGCGCCAGGCCGGTGAAACCGGTCGTCGACACCGTGCCGATCCCGGCGATCAGCAGCACGCCGAAGCCGACACCGACCGCGATCGCCGCGATGCGCTGCCCGCGCAGCGTCTCCACCAGCGACTCCGAGGAGTCCACGCCGATCAGCATCAGCACGAACAGGAACAGCATCATCACCGCGCCCGTGTACACGACCACCTGCACGACGCCGAGGAACGGGGCGTCCTGCGCGATGTAGAGCACCGCCAGCGCGATCATCGTGACGGCGAGGGAGATCGCAGAGTAGACGGCCTTCGGTGCCGACACGACCCCGAGTGCACCGATCACCGCGACCGCGCCGAAAATCCAGAACAGCACCGCCTCACCCATGCCGGCCCCTCACCGCGTCTCCAGTGACGTTGCCTTCGATGATGTTGCCTTCGATATGGCCCAGGTAGTAGTCCTCGTCGGTGCTGCCCGGAGCCATCGGATGCGGTGGTGCCTCCATGCCGGCGCTCAGCGGCGCGAGCAGTTTGTCCTTGCCGTAGATCAGATCGGACCGGTTGTCGTCGGCCAGCTCGTAGTCGTTGGTCATCGTCAGCGCGCGGGTCGGGCACGCCTCGATGCACAGCCCGCAGCCGATGCACCGCAGATAGTTGATCTGATAGACGCGGCCGTACCTCTCGCCGGGGGAGAACCTCTCCTCCTCGGTGTTGTCCGCACCCTCCACGAAGATCGCGTCGGCCGGACAGGCCCACGCGCACAGCTCACACCCGATGCACTTCTCGAGACCGTCGGCGTAGCGGTTCAGCTGATGGCGGCCGTGGTAGCGCTTCGCAACTGGTCCCGGCTTCTCCGGATACTGCTCGGTGACAGGCTTTTTGAACATCGACCCGAAGGTGACGCCGAATCCTGCGATCGCGTCGAGGAACTTAGGCATCGGCTCGCTCCTTCTGGGAGATCGAAGGCATCGGAGGCACCGGGAAGGCGCCGGACACCGGCGGGGGGACAGGGGTGGGGAAGGATGCCTCCCGGCGCGCACGCCGGGATTGCCACGCGAACCTCGCCAGCGCAGCGAGCACGACCGCGGCGAGTCCGATCAATGCCGTCACCCACGTCGGCAGACCCTCGTCGCCGAGGGACCGGGTGACGGCGACGACCATGATCCACGCCAGCGACACCGGAATCAGGATCTTCCAACCCAGGGCCATGAACTGGTCGTACCGCAGCCGGGGCAGCGTCGCGCGCAGCCACATGAACACGAACAGGAACACCCAGACCTTGGCGGTGAACCACAGCAGCGGCCACCACCCGGAATTGGCGCCGTCGGCGAGGCTCAGCGGCCACGGCGCATGCCAGCCGCCGAGGAACAGGGTGGTGGCCAACGCCGACACCGTGGTCATGTTCACGTACTCGGCAAGCATGAACATCGCGAATTTCAGCGACGAGTACTCGGTGTGGAAGCCGCCGACGAGTTCGCCCTCGGCCTCCGGCAGATCGAAAGGCGCGCGGTTGGTTTCGCCCACCATCGAGGTCAGATAGACCAGGAACGACGGCAGCAGCAGGAACACGAACCAGGTGTTCTCCTGCGCGGCGACGATGCCCGACGTCGACATGGTGCCCGAGTAGATGAACACCGCGGCGAACGACAGCGCCATCGCGATCTCGTACGAGACCACCTGCGCCGACGAGCGCAGCCCGCCCAGCAGGGGGTACACCGAGCCGGATGCCCAACCCGCCAACACGATGCCGTACACGCCGATCGAGGTGACGGCGAGGATGTAGAGCACCGCCACCGGCAGGTCCGTCAACTGCAGCGCAGTGCGGTGCCCGAACACCGACACCTCGCCGCCCATCGGGATCACCGCGAACGCCATGAACGCGGGGATCACCGAGATGACCGGCGCGGCCAGATAGATCCACTTGTCCACCCCGGTCGGGATGAGACCTTCCTTCAGCGCGAGTTTCACCCCGTCGGCCAGCGACTGCAGCAGCCCGCCCGGCCCCACCCGGTTGGGGCCCAACCGCATCTGCATGCGGCCCAGGATCTTTCGCTCCAACAGGATGGCGGTGAGCACCGTCAGCAGCAGGAACACGAAGATGCCGAGCGACTTCGCCAGGATCAGCCACCACGGATCGTGGCCGAACAGTGTGGGATCGGGGTACGTCACGACAGCTCCCGTCCGATCGGCATCCGCGAGACAGACGCCCGCGAGATAGACACAAGAGCCCCCGACGTCACGCCCAACGTCGCGTGCACGGCGCAGCCGGGCGAGTTCGTCGGCAACCACACCGCCCGGTCGGCCATCTCGGTCACCACCAATGGGAGCGTGATCGCACCGCGTTCGGTCGACACGGTCACGAGATCGTCTGTCCGCGCGCCGATCTCGGCGGCCGTCGCCGCGGACATCCGTGCCACGGCCGCGTGCGCGGTGCCCGCGAGATGGGGTTCGCCGTCCTGTAACCGCCCCTGGTCGAGCAGCAGCCGCCACGTCGCGAGGACCGCCTGCCCGGCGGCCGGTTCCGACGGCTGCTCCGCACTCGGTCCTTCGGCACCGGCGCGGGCGCCCGACCAGAGCCCGACGCGGGCCCGATCCGCTGCGACGGCTGCCGCCGACGGGGTGCCCAGGTCGATTCCGAGCTCGTCGGCGAGGAAACCGAGCACCCGGAAATCGGACAGCGCGTTGGTCTGCAGCGCGGCTTCGAAGGGGCGAATCCGGCCCTCCCAGTTGACGAACGAACCTGCCTTCTCCACAACCGGCGCGATGGGGAACACCACGTCGGCTCGGTCGGTGACGGCGCTGTGGCGCATCTCCAGGCTGACGACGAACGGCGCCGCGTCGAGCGCGGCGCGCGCGGCCGCGGGATCAGGAAGGTCGTCGAGGTCGACGCCACCGATCAGCAGCGCATCGAGGTCACCGGCTGCGGCGGCCGCCAGTATCCCGGTGGTGTCGCGTCCCGGCTGTGCGGGCAGCGCGTCGACGTTCCACGCCGTCGCCATCAGAGTCCGTGCGGCGTCGTCGCGCACCGGGTGGCCACCGGGCAGAAGGGTGGGTAGCGCTCCGGCGTCCACGGCGCCGCGGTCACCGGCCCGGCGCGGCACCCACGCCAGCCGCGCCCCGGTGCTCGCCGCCAGCCGTGCGGCCGCCGAGAGCGCGCCGGGTGCGGCGGCGAGCCGTTCACCGACCAGGATCAGCGCGCCGGGCATCGACACCAGCTCGTTGCCGGCCAGCCCGTCGAGCGCGGCGGCTTCACCGCCCGGCACGGCGGGCACAAGCTCGCCGGACAGTTTGTGCAGACCGCGCGAGGCGAACGGTGCCACCGACAGCACCCGCAGGCCACGCTTGCGGACCGCCTTGCGCAGCCGCAGGAACACGATCGGCGACTCGTCTTCTGGCTCGAAGCCGGCGAGCAGGACGACCGGCACCTTCTCCAGGTCGGAGTAGGTGACGTCCATCGGAAGGCCGGCGACATGGGCGCCCAGGAAGGCCGTCTCCTCGTCGCTATGCGGGCGGACGCGGAAGTCGATGTCGTTGCTGGCCAGCACGATCCGGGTGAACTTCGCGTAGGTGTAGGCGTCCTCAGCCGTGCAGCGGCCACCGACGAGTACCCCGGCGCGGCCCTGCGCCGCGGCGAGCCTGCCTGCCGTCACGCTGAGGGCCTCGGACCACGACGCAGGGCGCAGGACACCGTCCTCGCGCATCAGCGGCGTGGTGATGCGATCAGCGACCGTGGCGTAGGTGAACGCCCAGCGGCCCTTGTCGCAGTTCCACTCCTCGTTGACCTCGGGATCGTCACCGGCGAGGCGTCGCAACACTTTTCCGCGCCGATGGTCGGTGCGCTGCGCACACCCCGAGGCGCAGTGTTCGCAGACACTCGGGCTGGACACCAGGTCGAACGGCCGAGCCCGGAACCGGTAGGCGGTGCCCGTCAGCGCGCCGACCGGGCAGATCTGCACCGTGTTACCGGAGAAGTACGACTGGAACGGTTCGCCGGTGGCGATGCCGACCTGTTGGCTCGCCCCACGCTCGAGCAGGTCGATGAAGCGGTCGCCGGCGATCTGATCGGAGAACCGGGTGCAGCGGGCACACAGGACGCAGCGCTCGCGGTCGAGCAGCACTTCCGACGAGATCGCGATCGGCTTCGGGAACGTGCGCTTGACGTCGGAGAAGCGAGTTTCGCTGCGGCCGTGCGACATCGCCTGGTTCTGGAGTGGGCACTCGCCGCCCTTGTCGCAGATCGGACAGTCCAGCGGGTGGTTGATCAGCAGCAGTTCCATCACCCCGTGCTGCGCCTTGTCGGCCGCCTCCGAGGTGAACTGGGTGCGCACCACCATGTCGGGGGAGACCGTCGTGGTGCACGAGGCCAACGGCTTTCGCTGACCCTCGACCTCGACCAGGCACTGCCGGCATGCGCCGACGGGGTCGAGCAGGGGATGGTCGCAGAAGCGGGGGATCTGCACGCCCATCAGCTCGGCCGCACGGATCACCAACGTGCCCTTCGGCACGCTGATTTTGGCGTCGTCGATGGTGAGTGTGACCATCTCGACCGCCGGGGCATCGTGACTGTGCTCAGCCAGCGTCATATGAGCCCACCTTCCCCCGGCGAGCAGACGCGAACTCGCGTGATGTGCGGCGTGTCGGCGCGAGTTCGCGTCTGCTCGCGGAGAGAAATCAGGGTCACGCGCCTACTCCTTCCGGTGCGGCCAGCATCGACGCGTA
Organism: Mycobacterium sp. IDUB_1; assembly: GCF_055419625.1. Lineage (NCBI taxonomy): Bacteria > Bacillati > Actinomycetota > Actinomycetes > Mycobacteriales > Mycobacteriaceae > Mycobacterium > Mycobacterium sp. IDUB_1. The sequence continues at coordinate 2,488,109 of NZ_JBVAYA010000001.1, forward strand.
CGGATCGAACGGGCACCCCGCGCCGCCCAGATGGGCCTCGTACTCGCCGCGGAAGTACTTGAGCGAGGACAGAATCGGGCTCGCCGCACCGTCACCGAGCGCGCAGAACGACTTGCCGAAGATGTTGTCGGAGATGTCGAGCAGTTTGTCGAGGTCCTCCTCGGTGCCGCGGCCCGTCTCCAGTCGCTCGTAGATCTGCGCCAGCCAGTAGGTGCCCTCCCGGCACGGCGTGCACTTGCCGCACGATTCGTGGGCGTAGAACTGCGTCCAGCGCCGGACCGCCCGCACCACACAGGTGGTGTCGTCGAAGACTTGCAACGCCTTGGTGCCGAGCATCGACCCGACACCGGCCATCCCTTCGTAATCGAGGGGCACGTCGAGGTGCTCGTCGGTCAGCAGCGGTGTCGAGGACCCGCCCGGGGTCCAGAACTTCAGCTCGTGCCCGGCCCGCACCCCACCGGCGTAGGACAGCAGCTCCCGCAGCGTGATGCCCAGCGGCGCCTCGTACTGGCCCGGCGTCGTGACGTGGCCCGACAGCGAATACAGCGTGAAACCGGGCGACTTCTCCGAACCCATCGACCGGAACCAGTCCACACCGTTGCGCAGGATCGGCGGCACACTCGCGATGGACTCGACGTTGTTGACCACCGTCGGGCATGCGTACAGGCCGGCAACCGCGGGGAACGGTGGCCGCAGCCGCGGTTGCCCCCGCCGCCCCTCCAGCGAATCCAGCAGCGCGGTCTCCTCGCCGCAGATGTAGGCGCCCGCCCCGGCGTGCACCACGAGCTCCAGATCGAATCCCGACCCCGCGATGTCCGTGCCCAGATAGCCGGCCGCATACGCCTCCGCGACGGCGGCCTGCAGCCGGCGCAGCACCGGAACGACCTCGCCCCGTAGGTAGATGAACGCGTGGTGGGCGCGGATCGCATACGCCGCGATGATCGCGCCCTCGACCAGGAAGTGCGGCGTCGTCAGCATCAGCGGCATGTCTTTGCAGGTGCCGGGTTCGGACTCGTCGGCGTTGATCACCAGATAGTGCGGCTTGGCCGCCGCGCCCTCGTCGCCTTGGGGGATGAACGACCACTTCGTCCCCGTCGGGAAGCCCGCGCCTCCGCGCCCGCGCAGACCCGAGTCCTTGATCGTCGTGATGACCGCGTCCGGACCCATCGCCAGGGCTTTCCCGAGCGCTTCGTAACCGCCGTGGCGGCGATAGGTGTCCATGCTCCACGCCTGGGGTTCGTCCCAGAAGCTGCTGAGTACCGGTGTCAGTGGGGTCATGGGGTGTCCGTCGCAGTCGGATCGGTGTCGGCCGTCTGCCCGCGCGCAGGCACCTCGGCCGACGGTGCGGGTGCCGGCTGGTCTTTGACGGCCTCGCTCGCCTCGGCCTGCTCGTGGCCCGGAGTTTCGGAGACGCTGTCGCTGGCGGGCCCGTCGGCATCCGGCGCGCTCATGCCGCGCTCCCGGGCGATCCGCAGACCGGCCAACGTCGCGGCACCCGCCGGTGCCGTGTCATCGACGCTAGGCGAATCACCCACGCCGGCAAGCACTCTCGCAGTCTCACGGAACGTGCAGAGCGGCCCGCTCCGTGACGGCGAAGGTGGTTGCCCCGCCTGCAACGCGTCCACCAGATCACGCGCCGACGACGGGGTCTGATTGTCGAAGAACTCCCAATTCACCATCACCACAGGGGCGTAGTCGCACGCCGCGTTGCACTCGACGTGCTCCAGCGTGATCCGACCGTCCGAGGTGCTCTCTCCGGCGTGGATCCCGAGATGTTCCTGCAGTGAGTCGAGAATCGCGTCCCCACCCATCACCGCGCACAGCGTGTTGGTGCAGACCCCCACCAGGTAGTCGCCGGTGGGGGTACGGCGGTACATCGAGTAGAACGTCGCGACGGCCGTCACCTCGGCCGGGGTCAAGCCCAAGAGCCCTGCACAGAAGACGATTCCGGCGGGAGTGAGGTACCCGTCCTCGGCCTGCACCAGGTGCAGCAGCGGCAGCAGAGCCGACCGTGCATCGGGGTAGCGGCTCACGATCTCGCGGACGTCCTGCGTCAGCCGCGCCGTGACGTCGGACGGATAGCTCGCCGGGCCGTGGATCGGTGGGCCCGGTTCGTCGGGACGTTGGCCGAGTTCGAGGAAAACACTCATGATCGTCTGTTCTTCGCGCGAGCGCTCATCACCTGTCCACCCCGCCCATCACCGGATCGATCGACGCCACCGCCGCGATCGCGTCGGCCACCATGCCGCCCTCACACATCGCCGCGACGGCCTGCAGATTCGTGAACGACGGGTCGCGGTAATGCACGCGATACGGCCGGGTTCCCCCGTCGGAGACCATGTGCACGCCGAGCTCACCGCGCGGGGATTCGACGGCGGTGTAGACCTGCCCGGCCGGCACGCGGAACCCTTCGGTGACGATCTTGAAGTGGTGGATCAGGCCCTCCATCGACCGTCCCATGATCTTCGCGATGTGCTCACCGGAGTTGCCCAGACCGTCTGGACCCACCTTCAGGTCGGCCGGCCACGCCAGCTTCTTGTCGTCGATCATCACCGGCGCACCGGCCAGTCCCTCGAGACGGGCCACGCACTGCTCGACGATCTTGAGCGACTCACGCATCTCCTTGACCCGAATCAGGTAGCGGCCGTAGGAATCACAGCGGTCATCGGTGATGACGTCGAAGTCGTATGTCTCGTACCCGCAGTAGGGCTGCGACTTGCGCAGATCGTGCGGAAGTCCTGTCGAGCGCAGCACCGGTCCCGTGATGCCCAGCGCCATGCACCCGGTGAGATCGAGATAGCCGACGCCGAGGGTGCGCGCCTTCCAGATGTAGTTCTCGTTGAGCAGTTTTTCCATGTCGCTCAGCCGTTCGGGCAGCAGCGTCAACAGCTCGTGCAGCTGAGGCATCGCCTCGTCGGGCAGATCGACGGCGACGCCGCCCGGCCGGATGTACGCATGGTTCATCCGCAGGCCCGTGATCGTCTCGAACACCGACAGGATGAGTTCGCGCTCTCGGAAGCCGAGGAACATCGCCGTCATCGCGCCCAGCTCCATGCCGCCGGTGGCCAATGCGACCAGATGGCTGGAGATCCGGTTGAGTTCCATCATCATCACCCGGATCACCGACGCTCGTTCGGGGATCGCGTCGGTGATGTCGAGGAGCTTCTCCACGCCGAGGCAGTAGACGGTCTCGTTGAAGAACGGGGACAGGTAGTCCATCCGGGTCACGAAGGTGACACCCTGTGTCCACGTGCGGAACTCGAGGTTCTTCTCGATGCCGGTGTGCAGATAGCCGATCCCGCACCGGGCCTCGACGATGGTCTCGCCCTCGATTTCGAGGATCAGGCGCAGCACCCCGTGCGTCGATGGGTGCTGCGGCCCCATGTTGACCACGATCCGTTCACCAGCGTGTTCGGCGGCGTTCTCGCGGGCTGCCGTGACGACCTGCTCCCAGTCCTGGCCGCCGACGACGACCACCCTTTCCGGGCGGTGCTGCGATGTGGTCATCAGCTGTAGGACCTCCGCTGATCAGGCGGCGGAATCTGGGCGCCGTGGTACTCCACCGGCACACCGCCCAGCGGATAGTCCTTGCGCTGCGGGTGGCCCACCCAGTCGTCGGGCATCTCGATCCTGGTCAGCGACGGGTGCCCATCGAAGACGATGCCGAAGAAGTCGTAGGTCTCCCGTTCGTGCCAATCGGTGGTCGGGTAGACCGAAAACAGTGACGGTATGTGCGGATCATTGTCGGGCGCAGCGACTTCCACGCGGACGCGGCGATTTTGGGTGATCGACATCAGCGGATACACCGCATGCAGTTCCCGCCCGGTCTCGGCGGGGTAGTGCACGCCGTTGACCCCGAGGCAGAGCTCGAAGCGCAGGGCCGCGTCATCACGCAGTGCCTGTGCGACGTCGACGAGTCGCTCACGGTGCACCTCGAGGGTGAGCTCACCGCGATACACGATGACCCTCTCGATCGCCTCGGCCATCGCGTCCTCACCCAGCGCGGCGCTGAGCGCGTCCACGACGTCGTCGAAGTAACCGCCGTACGGTCGAGGTGTGCTGCCCGGCAGTGCGACCGGTCGAATCAGCCGGCCGTATCCGGAGGTGTCGCCGCTGCCCGTCGCGCCGAACATGCCGCGCCGTACACCGATCACCTCGGGGGCCGGTCCGACCGGTCGGTCCGCGCTCGTCACCTCAACAAGCCCTTCAGTTCGATGGTCGGCCGCACCGCGAGCGCCGCCTCCTCGGCCTCCTTGATGGCCTCTTCACGATTGACGCCGAGAGGCATCTGCTGAATCTTGTCGTGCAGCTTGAGGATCGCGTGCAACAGCATCTCGGGCCGGGGCGGGCACCCGGGTAGGTAGATGTCGACGGGCACGACGTGGTCGACGCCCTGCACCACGGCGTAGTTGTTGAACATTCCGCCGGACGACGCGCACACACCCATGGCCAGCACCCATTTCGGCTCGGCCATCTGGTCGTAGATCTGGCGCAGCACCGGGGCCATCTTCTGGCTGACCCGGCCCGCGACGATCATCAGATCGGCCTGCCGCGGTGTCGCCGAGAAACGCTCCATGCCGAAGCGTGAGATGTCGAAACGGGGACCCGCCGTCGCCATCATCTCGATGGCGCAGCAGGCCAACCCGAACGTCGCCGGCCACAGCGAACCCTTGCGCACATAACCCGCGACCGCCTCCACCGTGGAGAGCAGGATGCCGCCGGGCAGCCGTTCCTCTAGTCCCATTGCAGGCCTCCTCTGCGCCACACGTAGGCGTAGGCGACGAAGACGATCACCATGAACAGCAGCATCTCGACCAGGGCGAACACACCGAGACTGTCGAAGGCGACGGCCCACGGGTACAGGAACACGATCTCGATGTCGAAGACGATGAACAGCATCGCCGTCAGGTAATAGCGGATCGGGAAGCGCTGACCGGTGGCCGCCGCCGCCGGATCGGAGGCATCCATCGGCTCGATGCCGCATTCGTAGGCTTCGAGCTTGGCGCGGTTGTAGCGGCGCGGACCGATGAGGACCGCGATGCCCACCGAACCGACGGCGAACACGGCAGCTATCGCACCAAGCACCAGGATCGGCGTGTAGAGGCTCATGCTGCGTAGGAGCTCCTCGCGGGCTGTCGATGTGAGCTTTCCCACACCCTAACCCCGATAGCGACCCACGCCACACATTTTGATGAGTATCTCTAAAGGAGTGTCAGGACGCCCGCGTAACGTCCCGAAAAAGCAAGCGTGACAGCGCGTTAACGTGCGTGTCGCGTCAGTGACGCTGCCGTAAGAGCGACGCGACGGCGTCACCGAGCCGGATCGGGTCGATGGGGTGGGGGACCGCGGCCTCGGCACGGGACCAGTTGGCGAGCCAGGCGTCGTCCGGACGTCCGGTCAGCACGAGCACCGGCGGGCAGTCCGAGACCTCGTCCTTGAGTTGCTTTGCTATCCCCATCCCGCCGACCGGGCTGGCCTCGCCGTCGAGGATCGCCAGGTCGAATCCGCCGGCGTCCATCTGCCTGATCACCATCGGGCCGGTGGCCACCTCGAGGTAGCTGAGTTCCGGGAGTTCGGGATGAACCCGCTTGCCCAGCGCCAGACGCACCTGCTCCCGGGTCCGCGGGTTGTCGCTGTAGACGAGCACTCGCAGGGTGACCGGGTCGGGCGGTGACGAGGGCAGCACCATGGCGCGATCGTAGCCGCGGCGCGCGGGTCTGCGAGACGGTTCGGCGCCGGTGTCTTGACCTCAACCGCGGTTGCGCTTCCACACTGGCCTGATGGATCAGACGCCAGCTCTGCGCTCGTTCGAAGCCTTCTACCGACACACGACCCCGCCGTGGGTCATCGGCGAACCTCAACCGGCGGTCGTCGCGCTCGCCGACGCCGGATACATCCGCGGCAGGGTGCTCGACGTCGGCTGCGGAACCGGCGAGCACACGATCTACCTGACGCGGTTGGGTCACGACGTGCTCGGCGTCGACGGCGCCCCGACGGCGGTGGACATCGCCCGGCGTCACGCCGCCGAGCGCGGCGTCGCGGCACGGTTCGCCGTCGCCGACGCGTTCGACCTCACCGCGATCGATGGGGAGCAGCCCCCCTACGACACGGTGCTCGACAGTGCGCTGTTCCACGTGTTCGACGCCTCCGACCGGGTGCGCTACGTGAGCAGTCTCGGTCGCGTCACCCGGCCGGGGGCGCTCGCGCACGTGCTCGCCCTGTCCGACGCCGGACGCGGCTTCGGTCCGTCGGTCACCGCGCACGACCTCCTCGACTCATTCGGCCCGGGCTGGACGGTGGAGGACCTGGCCGAGACGACCTACCGCGGCGTGGTCACCGAGGTCCACGCCGAGGCGCTGGGCCTGCCCATCGGAAGCCGCGTCGACGAGCCCGCCCACCTCCTGCGGGTGCGCCGCGACTGACCGAAGCCGCTCAGCTGTCGGCGTAGCCCGGGTGATCGATCGACAACCGGTGCGTCACCAGGAGTCGCAGGCACGACATGACGTCGTCGACTCGGCCGTCGAGATCGCCGGCGCGGATCGCGCCGACCAGCTCGGCCTCGTCGGCGACTCCCAGCGCAGTCAACGCGTCGTTCACCGACGGTGTTGTCGCGGAGAGCAATTCGCGCTCCACGGTGCGTAGTACGTTGGCCGCCACCCGCGCGTGGAAGCCGACCTGGCCGTCGCACTCGGCACGGATGTCGGTCTCCAGGAACATCGCGACGGCGGCGACCAGTTCAGCGGCGGTGGGGCGCGCGGTCATGCCGGGCCTCCACCCGAGAGCAGATCCAGCAGATCCCATTCCGTTTCGCTGACCCGTCGGCCGATCGCGGCGAGCTCGACCGACGGCGTCTCCCCGGAGAGATGCCGTTCGGCCTGGTGTCGGCAGATCACGCCCCATCGCAGCGTCGCCACGGTCAGCCACCAGCGCAGCGCGGACCGGTCGATGTGGATGCCGGCGGCCTCCTCGTAGGCCCGCACGAACGTCTCGACGCTGCCGAGACCGCCGGCACCGAGTGCGGCCGGCGCACCGAAACGCCATGCGCGAATGCAGAACCAGGCCAGGTCTTCGTACACCTCACCGAGGTGCGTCAACTCCCAGTCGAGCACCGCCGCCAGGCCGGCGTCGTCGACGATCAGATTGCCCATCCGGAAATCGCCGTGTACCAACCGCATCGGCGAAGGAGCCGGTCGCTGATCGGCGAGCCGGCGGAAGGTCCATTCGAACGTGGCTGTGGTGTCGCCGATCTCGTCGAGGCGGGCCCGCCAGCCGGCCAGATCGTCGGGTGCGCTCAAGCCCGCGCCGTCGATATCGGCGCGATGGATCGCCGCCAGTGCTTCGGCGCACTGACGCAGCAGACGAGCCCGCCCCGCCTCGTCGAGTCCGCGAAAGATGCGGCGCACGATGGTCTCTCCGGGCACCGCGTCGCAGATCAGGTACGGGCTGCCCACGTCGGCCGCCGAATCGCTGGCCCTCAGGATGTGCGGCACCGGGGCGCCGGCGGCCGCGGCGCGCTGCTGCACCGTCGCCTCGAGCTCCATGCCTGCATGGATGTCGTCGGGGGGACCGGTGCGCAGGATCAGGGCGCGTCGGGTCTGACCGACGGCGTCGAAGGCCCAGGTCGTACGGCTCGCACCCCCGGTCAGCCGCGTGAGGTTGTCGATTGTGACGTCGCCGAGCAGTGGGGTCAGCACCTCGCACAGCTGGTCGGCCAGGCTCATTTCCGACCGAATCCGAAGAGCCGCTGCGCGACGCGGCGGATCTGGATCTCCTCGGCGCCCTCGGTGATGCGATACCGGCGATGGTGGCGGTAGATGTGCTCGAACGGTTCGTGCCTGCTGTACCCGACACCGCCGTGCACCTGCATCGCACGGTCGGCGGCCTCGCAGACCAGGCGGTTCGCGCGATAGTTGGCCATCGACACCTTGTCGGAGACCTCCATGTGGTGGTTGGCGTCGAGCTGGCTGGCGGCGTAATACACCAGCAGTCGCACCATCTGTGCTTCGGTCTGCAATTCCACCAGCGGCCACTGCACCGCCTGGTTGACCGCCAGGGGCTTGCCGAACACCGATCGAGCATTGGCGTAGCCGACCGCGCGGTCGATGCAGAACTGTGCGGCCCCCAGGCTGCTGGCGGCCTGCCGAATCCTGTTCTCGTGCAGGAACGTCTGCCCGACATCGAGGCCTCGACCGATTTCACCGAGCACCGCGTCGGCGGGAACCCGGACGTTGTCGAGCACGACCTCGCCGTGGTCGGTGGGCATGTTGAACGTCCACCAGTAGTAGGGCACCGTGAAGCCGGGAGAGTCTGTGGGGACCAGGAACGCGGTGATGCCGCGGGCCTGGCCGGGTTCACCTGAGGTGCGCGCGAAGATCAGGTCGTGGGTGGCTCGATGCACACCGGTGTTCCAGCGCTTGGCGCCGTTGATGACCCAGTCGTCGCCGTCGCGTACTGCCGTCGTCTCCAGCCAGGTCGCGTCGGAGCCGTGGTTCGGTTCGGTCAACCCGAACGCCATCGAGCGCTCGCCGGTGATCAACACCTCGGTCCATGCGGCCTTCTGCTCGTCGGTGCCGAAGCGGTCCATCATGATGACCTGGGGGAAGTTCCCGACGATCGACGACTCGTCCTGCAGGTCGTTGTGCAGCCCGAGACCTTTGTGCGCCAGGTGTTCCCGGATGACGGCCATGTCGATGTTGCTGCCGTCGCGCCCACCGAACTGGGCGGGCAACCCGTAACGCAGCCATCCCGCCGCATCGGCGCGCCGCCGCATCTCGTCGAGCAGATCCTCCCATTCGCGGCGTGGCACGCCGCCGTTGTCCCAGTCGGTGCGAGCGTGTTCGCGACGGTGGTCGAAGTACTGGATGTGCTCGCGCTCCAGGGGCTTGATCTCGGTCTCGATGAACGCGTCCATCTCGGCGAGCAGCCCCGGAAGGTGTTCGGGGAGGTTGAAATCCACGATGATCTCCTTGGTGGTCGACGTTACTGTCCGTACAGCGTTTTCTTCCAGATCCGCGACAGAGTGGTGATGGCCTCGTCGTCGCTCATCGTGATCCCGACGCTTGCCCCGGTGTCGCCGACGAACACGGTGGTGAAGTTCTCGAACAGCAGCGCGATGGCCGCTGCGGTGTGCTCGGGGTTCAGCTCGGTGGCGTAGCCCTGGTCCTGGGCGCGGCGCACCGATGCGGCGACGATGTCGATACCGAAGCGGCGGAACTCGTCCTGCAGGGCGGCGAACCGTGGCTGGGTGGCGGCGAGCTGCGCGACGGCGATCATGATGCCGATGTTCTGGGTGAACATCGTCCAGTAACCGGTGACGACCGTGGTGAAGAACGCGTCGTCGTCGGGGGACTGGGGCAGCGGCACACTCAGGCCTGAGGGTGCCACCACGTCATGCAGGAACGATTCGGCGAGATCGGCCAGCAGATCTTCCTTGTCGGCGAAGTACCGGTAGAACGCCGCGGTGGACCTGCCGGCCGCCGAGGTGATGTCACCCAGTGTGGTGCCGTGAAAACCGCGTTCGGCGAACAGTTTTCGCGCGGCCTGTTCGATCGACAGGCGAGTCTGGCGTCCTTTCGCGCTCAACTCCGACGGGCTGGGCGGCACGCGGTCAGCCCAGGATCCGGTCGCCGGCACGCAGCAGCGCGCTGGGAAGTTCGTGGCCGACGGCGTCTTGGGCGACCCGGGCGGCGTCGATCGCCCGCTCGAGGTCGACGTCGTTCCCGATGCCGCAGTCGCGCAACAGATACACCAGGTCCTCGGTGGCGATGTTGCCGCTGGCACCGGGGGCAAATGGGCAACCGCCCAACCCGCCGACCGAGGCGTCCAGCCGCGTCACTCCGGCCTGGATCGCGGCATAGGCACTGGCCAGCCCGGCGCCGCGGGTGTTGTGAAAATGCGCGCCCAGCGGCAGGTCGCCGATGAGCGGGCTCACCAGTGCGACGAGTTCGGTGACCCGGCGCGGCGTCGCGGTCCCGATCGTGTCGGCGATCGCGAGCCGGTCTGCGCCGGCGTTCGTCGCCGCAGTGACGACATCGAGCACCCGAGCTGTCGGCGTCGGTCCGTCGAACGGGCAATCCCAGGCGGTGGCGATGATGACTTCCACTCGGGCGCCGGCGTCGTGGGCGATCGCCACGATGTCGGGGATCGCCGCGGCGGCCTCGGCTGATGTCCGACCGACGTTGGCGCGGCTGTGTCCGTCGGCAGCCGACACCACGTACTCGATGGACCGCAGCCCCGCCGCGACCGTGCGCTTTGCGCCGGTGGGACTGGCCACCAGAGCCGAGAATTCGATGCCGGGGAACTCGCCGAGGTGCTCGGCGAGCTCGGCGGCGTCGGCCAGCGCGGGCACTTTCGACGGCGAGACGAACGCGGTGGCCTCCATCTCGCGCACTCCGGTTGCGGCGATGGCCGCGAGTAGTTCCCGCTTGGCCGACAACGGGATCGGCGCCTCGATCTGGAGCCCGTCGCGCAACGAGACGTCCCGGATCGTCACGTGAGAAGGAAGATTCACAGCACCCCCTCGGCACGCAGGTCGGCCAGTTCGGCGTCGGTGTGGCCGAGCAGGTCGCGGTAGATCTCCTCGTTGTGCTGGCCGGGTCGTGCCGATCCGGCGCGGCGGATCGTCCCCGGCGTCTCCGACAGCACCGGCACAACGCCGGGTCCTTTGACGGCACGGCCGATCCGCTCGTCGAAGTGGTCGGCGATCATGCCGCGCGCCTGCAACTGGGGATCGGCGACGACCTCGGCCACCGTGTTGATCGGACCGCTGATCACCCCGGCCGCCGAAAGCGTGGAGATGATGTCCGCGGGTTCACGGGCGGCCGCCCAGGCGCCGATGATGGCGTCGAGTTCGTCCTGGTTGCGCCCGCGGGCGACGTGGGTGGCGAAACGCTCGTCGGAGGCCAGGTCGGGCTGCTCCATCGCCTGGCACAGCCGCCGGAACACAGTGTCCTGATTGGCCGCGATCACCACCCAGCTGCCGTCGGCGGTCGGATAGATGTTGGACGGCGCGATTCCCTCCAGTCGCGTCCCCGACGGTCCGCGAACCACGCCGCCCACGTCGTAGTCGGGAATCGTCGACTCCTGCACCGCCAGACACGATTCGGTCAGCGCGGCGTCGACGACCTGGCCCTCGCCGGTCACGGAGCGGCGGTAGAGCGCGGCGAGTGCGCCCTGCGCGGCGAACATCCCGGCGAGGCTGTCACCGAGCGAGAGGGCCAGCCGCGGGGGAGGACCGCCGGGAAAGCCGTTCATGTGCCGCAATCCGCTGGCCGCCTCGGCGACTGAGGCGTAGCCCGCTTTGTGCGCGTCAGGACCCGTCTGCCCGTAGCCCGACACCCGGACCAGGATGATTCCCCGATTACGTTCGCGCAGAACGTCATAGCCGAGATCCCACTTCTCCAGCGTGCCGGGGCGGAAGTTCTCCACCACGATGTCACTGCGCTCGATCAGCTCCAGGAACAGCTCGCGGCCCGCCGGCACCCTGAGATTCAGCGTCACTGCCTTCTTGTTGCGGGCGTGCACGGTCCAGAAAAAGTGGTGTCCGTCGAGTTCGGCCTGCCCCCACGTGCGCAGCGGATCCGGGGCGCCCGGCGGTTCGATCTTGATCACGTCGGCGCCCATGTCGCCCAGCAGCCGCCCGGCGAACGGCCCGGAGATCAGCGTGCCGACCTCGATGACCCGGATGCCGTCGAGCGGTCCTGCGCAGTCGATTCCCCGGTCGGAGCTCTTTCCCGGGTCGCTTCGCTCCTGCCCGCCGGAGCTCTTTCCCGGGTCGCTTCGCTCCTGCCCGCCGGGCGTCATGCCGAAAACCCGTGCCGCTGCAGCCAGTCGGTGCAGATGTCCACGGCCGCGCGCAGCTTGTCCCGCTGGTCAGGGCCCGCGTAATAGTGGTTGGCACCGGGGATTTCGTGCATCTCTTTGTCCGGGTGTCCGATCGCCTCGAAGATCCTGCGGGTGTGGCTGGGCGTGCACGCATCGTCGGCGAGGTTGCCGATCACCAGCGCGGGCACGGCGATGTCCGGGCCGGCCTTCACCGCGTCGCCGTGGGCGTCGTCGTAGCTCCACTGGGAGAGCCAGCTGCGCAGCGTGCAGAATCGCGCGAGTCCGACGGGGCTCATGTTCACCACAGCAGGATCGCCCAGATAGCAGATGCCCGGGGTGCGTTCGTTCGGATCCACCGTCGGATCGAGCCATCGCGGATCGGCCATCGTGCCGTGGACGACGAAGCCGAACTCGTCGTCCGGCCTGCCCGCCGCCTTGAGTTCGGCGAGTTTGTCCTTGACCCACGCGGTGATCCGGCGGTTCCGGTCGATCTGGGCCTGGTGGTAGCGCTCGAGGAACTCCGGGGTGTATGGAGGCTGATTCGGGTTGTCCGGGTTGTAGAGGTCGAGCTCGGGATCGCGCTGGCTGGGGTCGGACTCGTCGAGAATGGACGCGTCCATCCATTCGGTCATCGTGCCGTGCCGGCTGATGTGCGCGGCGAGCAGCATGATGCCGTCGGCGGGGATCAGGCCCAGCGTCGTGAGGTCGGGTCCGTCGCCCGACGGGCTCGCTGTCACCGTCGGGTGTTGTGCCTGCTGTTGGTAGAACACCGACAGCGAACCCCCGCCGCTCCACCCGGCGAGCACCACCTTGCGGTAGCCCAGCCGATTCTTGGCGTCTTTGATGCACTCGCCGAGGTCCTCGACAACCTTTTCCATCAGCAGGGCCGAGTCGGTGCCGCGGAACCGGCTGTTGCAGTAGATGACATGGTGGCCGGCGCGCGCCAACGCGTTGATCATCGGCAGGTAGGCGCCACCGCCGATCGGGTGCATGAACACCAGGACGGTGTCTGATGTCGCCGCCGGAGCGGCTCCGGCCGCCGACGGCGCTACCGGCTTGAGCAGATAACTCTCCAGCACCACCAGCTCAGCCACTCCGCCGTACACATCGCGAACAGCCGAATTGTTCTGATAGGCAACCAGATACGGAATCCGATCGTAATCGTGGCGCGTGCTCATCAGTGCTGCCCCAGGTCGTGGGCGAGCACCTCGGCGGACGGGGTCAGGCGTCGGCGGGTGTCGATCGAGATGACCTTCCAGTCCACCGACTGAAAGTCGTCGAACTTGCGGCGCGCCCGCTCTCGCGCTTTCTCCGGCGCGCCGTGGTGCACGCCCTGCGGTGCATGGGAGATCAACCCGGGCGGCATGGGGATGCCGTAGAGGGACCCGCCGTGGAAGAACGCGATCTCGTCGAAGTCGACGTTGCGGTGATACCACGGTGTGCGCTCGGTGCCCGGTACGCCCTCGGCGGGCTTGGGCAGGAAATTCATCACGTAGACGCCGGTCGCCTGCATGAACAGGTGCACCGTCGGGGGCAGGTGCACGCTGTCGGAGGTCACCACGTGGTAGTCGTCGATGTTGAAGGTGAACGGGAAGTTGTCGCCCCGCCAGCCTTCGACGTCGAGCGGGTGGTGGCCGTAGTGCAGCGTCGTCGTGGTCTGCCCGTCGATGGGGGAGTGCACGAGTCGGACCTCGTAGGTCTCCCGTCCGTCGTCGTCGCAGGGTGCGGGGTCGGGGATCACGATTTGCGAGGGGTCGAACGGGAAGTGGCGGCCCAGTGGGCCGGGAGGCGGTACCCGCAGTTCGTCGGTGGCCTGGATCATCAACCACGTGCCCGCTTCGTCGGGCAGCTGCCGCCAGGTGCACGACTTGGGCAGGTAGACCCAGTCGCCCGCGCGGTAGCGCAGCGGACCGAACTCGGTCTCCAGAGTGCCGGAGCCTTCGTGCACGAAGCTCAGCAGGTCGCCGTCGACGTAGCGGACCCAGAACGGCATCTCGTCGCTACGCCGGGACAAGAAGAACTGCGCATCCTCGTTGGAGAACAGCAGCAGTGGCGTACCGAGGGCGTCGCCGGCATCGGAGGGTTTCAGGTCGCCGGCGAGGACGTCGAGGGGGCGCAAGGGGCCGGTCGACCGGTAGGCCGTCGGATCATTGCGCCGGTAGAGGTGGGCGAAGCGACCGGTGAACCCACCGCGGCCGAGTTCGTCGTCTTTGAGTCCGTCCAGGTCGGCGTGAATCCTCTTCGGAACGGTGCCTTTGCTCAGGTGAACGAACGATTCCATGCGAGCTCCTCCTGTCGAAGTGAAACTGACGTTACTTTTAGTTCTGACCGCGAGTCAACACCCGCACACCCCACCCGGTCGACCTAGTCGTCCAGCTCAACCCGGATCGTGAGCAGGTCGGTGCCGAAGGTGCGCACCCCGACGTTGTTGAACCGCGGCAGCTCCTGCATACGCGCGTGCGGGTCGTCGTCGGGCATGAGGTGAGCGGTGCCCCGGTGCCAGTGGCCGTTCAGCCGAACGCGGACGCGTGGATCGGCCGCGATGTTGCGGACGTATTGCGACTTCTCGCCGAACTCGGAGACAAACCAGAACTGATCGCCGATGCGACGGCCGCCGATCGGTGTGTGCCTGGGCTCGCCCGACCGGCGTCCCGTCGTCTCCAGCAGCGTCTGGAACGGCAGGTGCCGCATCACAGGGTTGGCGATGTTCTTCTGGAAGAACACGGTCAGCATGTCGCGCACTGTGGGACCCATAGCTTGCGATCGTCCCTCTCACACCATCGCCGTGCGAGGGATCTTCGCGCCCAGGGACAACGCGCCGGACAGCTCGCGGCTGGTGTCGTAGTCGAAGATGACGTGCCCGGCCATCACGTCGACGTCGCGCTTGATCCGTTGCAGAGGGTTGTCCAGGAAGTGCGCAGTGGCACCCGAGGCGCCCAGGAGATCGCCGATGACGGACCTGGACTCGTGCACGACGCGGGCCGCGGCCAGGCGGGCCCGCCCGCGAACCGGACGGCTCACCGGCTCGCCGGCCGTCACCGTCTGCTCGATCTCCTCGACGGTGTCCGCGAGCAGCCCTCGCAACGCCCGTAGGCGTACCTGCGCATCCCCCAGTCGCAGCGCGGCCACGGGCTTCTCTTTCTGAAGGACGCCCTCGTAGGCGAGGAAACGTTCGGAAAGGCGGGCGGCGAAGATCTCGGTGGCGCGCTCGGCGCTGCCGAGTGCCGGCATCGCCGCGAGGAGCGCGAGTGCGGGCACCATCGGCCACCGATAGGTGGGGCTGTCGTGCAGTGCGGCGCCGGGCGCGGTGCCGGCATAGATGTCGGCGACAGAGACCAGTCGATGGTCGGGAACGAACACGTCGTCGACCACGACGTCGTGCGAGCCGGTGGCGCGCATCCCGTCGGTGTGCCAGACGTCCTCCACCCGTGCGTCGCCGATCGGTAGCAGCGCCAGCACCGGCCGGATCGTCTGGGCGCCGCCGGAGACGGTGTCGTGCAACGCCCCGACCATGAGCCAGTTGCCGTCCATCACCCCGGTGGCCCAGGACCAGCGGCCGGTGAGCCGGATCCCGCCCGGGCAGTCGACGCCGCGGCCGGTCGGCGCCAGCGGCGCCGGGGCAAGGAACGGTCGTGTGTCGAACGCTTCCCGCTGCGCCTGCTCGTCGAACAGCGCGAGCATCCAGTTGTGCAGAACGTAGAAACCGAGGGTCCACGCGCTGGACGCACAGCCGTGGGCCATCTGCCGCACCGGGTCGAGGATCGCCGGGAACGGCGCCTGCCGACCCCCGTACCGGGCAGGCACGAGCAGATCGAACAGTCCCGATGCGGCGGCTTCGGCCACGGTCTCCGAAGGGAGACGACGGGCCCGTTCGGCGTCGCCGGCGCGTTCGGCGAGGCGAGTCACGAACTCGGGAGTGACAGCGGTGTCGAGCGCGATCGGTGAGGCCACGACGCGACCGTAACATACTTTTTGGTATGGAACTCAGGGGCGGAGCATCACGTCCAGGAATCGCTCCAGCTGGCCGGCCATCCGGGGCTCTGCCGGGAGCTCGGACAGGTGCAGGAAGCCGATCCCCGCCGCGAACGTGGCGTTGGCACGCATGTCGGCCTCGGCCGCGTCGAAGCCCGCGTCCTGATAGGCACGCCGAACTGCCGACAGGACCCTCTGGTCCGACGTCCGCACGCTCTTGGCGACCTCGCCGTCGGTGCGGGCCCACTCCCGCATCGCCCGCTCGAGGCTGCGCTGACGCTCGCCGCGCAGGGACGCCATCATGTGGCTCAGCCGTTCCCTCGGCGGTGCGGTCGGCGGCTCGGCGAACCCACTGCGGTCGCGGTCGCGCAACTCGGCCCATGCCCGGATCAGGGCGGCCCGGTAGGCGGCCATGTCGGCGAAGTGCCAGTAGAAGCTGCCCTTCGTGACGCCCAGGCGGGCACACAGCCGATCCAGTTTGAGTGCCTCCACACCGGCGTCCGCGACGAGCGCGTAGCCGGCTTCTATCCAGTCGTCGGCCGACAGCCGTCGAGCGTCTGACGCGCCTTTCGCCATCGGTCGAGCCTATGACGACACGCACTGTGACGGCGGTCACTGCACCGGATCGCTGACAGCCATTCGCAAGGAAAATGGCCCTGTTTGCCGTGGCTGCGCTTTGTCGGTTAGGGGTCACATGTTTTACTGCAACCGCGACAACTGAATTCTTCTCGGCCCATCCTTCGCCGTCAGGGCACCTTGGGGGATGGCGCCACAACGCGGTGAAGACATCGCTGTGGTGTCGGCGACCGCACGGGAAACCGCAGGACGAACCGCCTCGCGCGGTACACCGACGATGGATGGAAAGACCGAATGAGACATCTTGACAGGGTTCGTGGCCCGTGGGCGCGCCGTCTCGGCATCGCCGCATTCGCCGCGATTTTGCTGCCGGGCATCATCGGCTTCGCCGGGGGCTCGGCGACCGCCGGAGCCTTCTCGCGGCCAGGCCTGCCGGTGGAGTACCTGATGGTGCCGTCGCCGTCGATGGGGCGCGACATCAAGGTGCAGTTCCAGAGCGGCGGCCCGAACTCCCCCGCGCTCTACCTGCTCGACGGCCTGCGCGCGCAGGACGATTTCAACGGCTGGGACATCAACACCCAGGCGTTCGAGTGGTACCTCGACTCGGGCATCTCGGTGGTGATGCCGGTCGGCGGCCAGTCCAGCTTCTACTCGAACTGGTACAAGCCCGCCTGCGGCAAGGCCGGCTGCCTGACCTACAACTGGGAGACGTTCCTGACCCAGGAGCTGCCCAACTACCTCGCCTCGGAGCGCCAGGTGAAGCCGACCGGCAGCGCCGCTGTGGGTCTGTCGATGGCCGGTAGCGCCTCGCTGGTGCTGGCTGCGCACCACCCCTCCCAGTTCACCTACGCCGGTTCGATGTCAGGCTTCCTGAATCCGTCCGAGGGCTGGTGGCCCGGTCTGATCAACATCTCGATGGGTGATGCCGGCGGCTACAAGGCCAACGACATGTGGGGCCCGGCAGAGACCGATCCGGCGTGGAAGTACAACGACCCGATGGTGCAGATCCCGAATCTGGTCGCGAACAACACCCGCGTCTGGGTGTACTGCGGCAACGGCCAGCCCAACGAGCTCGGCGGCGGCGACCTGCCCGCCACGTTCCTCGAGGGCCTGACCATCCGCACCAACCGTACGTTCCAGGACAACTATGTCGCCGCCGGCGGGAAGAACGGTGTGTTCAACTTCCCGGACAACGGCACCCACAACTGGGCGTACTGGGGTCGTGAGCTGCAGACCATGAAGCCCGACCTGATCTCGCACCTCGTCGGATAGTCACCGACGTAAGAGGTCCGACACCGAACGACGAAGCCCCCGGCCGATGCGGCCGGGGGCTTCCTCGTCTTCGAGGCATGGTTGTCGGCGCAGGCTGGCTACTGTGGCGCCATGAGCGAGATCAACGCGATGGTGGCGCACGAGGACGGCGAGGGCGGCGTGGTGCTGCGCCACGAGGTGGTCGACGAGTCGTTCCTGCCCGAGGGCGAGGTCGAGATCCGCGTCGAGTACTCCGGTGTCAACTACAAGGACGCACTCGCCGTCACGCCAAAAGGAGGCGTGGCACGGGCCTATCCGCTGATCCCCGGCATCGACGTCGCCGGGACGGTGATCGCGAGTACGTCACCGGACTTCGCGGTGGGCGACGCGGTGTTCGCCCACGGCCAGGACATCGGTACCGGACGGCACGGCGGCTACGCCCAGGTCGCCCGGTACCCGGCCGACTACCTGGTCAAGCTGAGCGCGTTGAGCACGGCTGAGGCTGCTGCCATCGGCACAGCCGGCTTCACGGCGGCGATGAGCGTCGACGCGCTGCGGGCGCACGGGGTGCAACCCGGTGACGGACCCGTGCTGGTCACCGGTGCCACCGGCGGAGTGGGCAGCGTCAGCGTCGACCTGCTGGCCGGCCTGGGATACGAGGTGGTGGCGTCGACGGGCAAGGCCCAGGCGCGCGACCTGCTGCGTTACCTGGGCGCCGCCGAGGTCATCGATCGGCTGCCCGGACCCGACGAGAAGGTGCGGGCACTGGGAAAGGCCCACTGGGCCGCTGTGGTGGACTGCGTCGGCGGCGCCACGCTCGCCTACGCACTGAGCACCCTGAAATACGGTGGTGTGGCCGCGATCTCCGGCCTGGCGGGATCGCCGGACCTGCCCGCCACCGTGATGCCGTTCATCCTGCGTGGCGTGACGCTGGCGGGGATCGACTCGGTGCTGTTGCCGATCGACCGCCGCAGAGACGTCTGGGCGCAGATCGAATCCGGCCTGGCCCCACGTCATCTCGACCGTGTGACGACTGACGTGTCAGTGCTGCGCGTCGGCGAGGTCCTCACGACCATCATCGGCGGTGGCGTCACCGGCAGAACCCGCGTGGTCGTGCATGACGGGTTCTGACTCCGCTCGATTTTTGCCGTTGCGGCCAATTCCGCCGCGTCACGCGCGATCATCGTGAGCGGGGGCGTGGGGACGGGAGATGACGCGACCGGAGGTCGGGGCAGGTTCGTCTTGCGGGTCGTGCGACAACGACCTGCGGGCCGCTCGCGGTTTCGCGACGTCTGCGGAGCGCCGGTGATCCCCATCCCGGCAGAGGGAGAGCACAAGCACGAGGTCGACGAGATGATCGCTCTGTGGCAAGGTCGCGGACCTGGCACGGCGTCGGTGGACCAATGGATGCACAAAATCAGTGCCCGGCGTGTCTGCACTCGACAGCCGGGCCACGACGTGGGTCAGCGTCGGTGATGGCAACCATCCTCGCTTACACGTCGCCCGCGCTGGGCCACATGCTGCCCATGTCCGCTCTGCTGAGTGAGATGGCTGCCCGCGGCCACCGAGTTCACGTGAGGACGCTGGCCTCAGGTGTCGAGGCGGCGCGCGCGCAGAACCTTTCGGCAGCACCGATCGATCCGCGCATCGAGGCTGTGGAAATGGACGACTGGAAGGCCTCGCATCCTGTTGCGGCCCTGCGAAGTTCGATATCCGTATTCGCCCGTCGTGCGCCGCTCGAGGTGGCCGATTTCCGCTCCGCCATCGATACCGTCGCGCCTCACGGCCTGCTCGTCGATGTGAACTGTTGGGGAGCGCAGATGGTAGCCGAGACATCGGGTCTGCCGTGGGCGACCTTCTCGCCGTACTCTCCGGCGCTCGATGTCGAGCGCGTACCGCCGTTCGGATTGGGGTTGCCTCCGATGTCCGGTGCCCTCGGCCGATGGCGCGACTCCGTAGTCCGCACCGTCATCAACGGCCCTCTGCAACGACCGGCGGTGACGGCGATCAACGCGATGCGCGCGCAGGCCGGAGTCGAACCGGTCGCTACCCTCGACGATTTCTTGCGGCGAGCGCCCCTGTTGTTCCTCGCCACGGCGCCGCCGTTCCAGTACCCGGGGGACTGGGGAACGAACGTGCACATGATCGGTCCCTGCATACCGAAGCAGGTGGCGGTCGAGCCGCCGAGTTGGCTCGAGGCGATCGAGCGCCCCATCGTCCTGGTGACCACGTCGTCGGAGCGGCAGAACGACGCCACGTTGGTGACCACTGCCATCGAAGCGCTGGGCGCCGACGACGTCCATGTCGTGGCCACGCTGCCCGCGGGGCCTGTCGACGAGTTCGCCGATCAACCCGGCGTGACGGTCCGCCGCTTCGTCGACCACGACCTCGTGCTGGCACGCTCGGTGTGTGCTGTCACCCACGGAGGCATGGGAGTCACACAGCGCGCGCTGGCCCGCGGCGTTCCGGTCTGTGTGGTTCCTTACGGTCGAGACCAATTCGAGGTCGCGCGACGCACCCAGGTCGCCGGGTGCGGCACGCGTCTGCACGCCTTGCGCTTGTCGACGCCCAGGCTGCGGCGCAAGATCCACGAGGCGATGACGATGCGCGACGGGGCCACCCGAGTCGCCGAGGGTTTCGTCGCGACAGGAGGGGCCGTCCGAGGAGCCGAATTGTTCGAGCAGCTGCTGAGCGGCTGACTACTTCAGTTCAGCTGAGGACAACCCGAGCAGGCGACGGGCCACCACGAGCTGCTGGATCTGCTGTGTGCCCTCGAAGATGTCCAGGATCTTCGAGTCGCGGGCCCACTTCTCCAGCAGGGTTTGCTCGGAATAGCCTGTCGTGCCGGCCATTTCGACAGCCTTGAGGGTGATGTCCGTACCCACGCGAGCGGCCTTGGCCTTGCCCATCGACGCCTCTTTGGAGTTGGGGATCTTGTTGTCGGCCTGCCACGCCGAGCGCACGGTCAACAGGTAGCCCGCCTCCCAATCCGCTTCCATCCGCAGGAACTCGGCGGCCGCAGCGCTCTGCGCATGCGCCGGCTTGTCGTAGGAGATCTCGATGCCCGCGTCGGTGAGGATCTTGCGCAGCTCCTCCAGTGCCGCTCGGGCCACGCCGACAGCCATCGCCGCCACGATCGGGCGGGTGTTGTCGAAGGTCTCCATGACCCCGGCAAAGCCCTTGTCCACCTTGATCTCCGGGCTGCCGAGCAGATTTTCCTTCGGAACGCGGGCGTTCTCGAACCGGATGGCCGCAGTGTCGGAGGCCTTGATGCCGAGCTTGTTCTCGAGCCGCTCGACCGTCACGCCGGGGTGGTCGCGCGGCACGATGAACGACTTGATCGCCGCGCGCCCCACGGACTTGTCCAGCGTCGCCCACACCACGATGTGGGTCGCCCGCGATCCGGCCGTCACATAGATCTTCTCGCCGTTGATGACGTACTCGTCCCCGTCCAGGACGGCCGTCGTCGACACCGCCGCGGAGTCCGAACCGAAGCCCGGCTCGGTGATGGCCATCGCGGCCCACACCTTGCCCAGCCGCTCCAGCTGTTCCCGGGTAGCCACGCTCGAGATCGCCGCGTTGCCGAGGCCCTGGTAGGGCACCGACAGCAGCAGCGCCACGTCGCCCCAACTCACCTCCAGCGCGTTGAGAAGCGCAGACATGTTGGCGCCGTTGACGTTTCCCTTCGGGCCGTCGCCGTCCTTGCTAAGCCCCTGCGCCCCGGCGAACGAGATCGTGTTCGCTTCCGAGATGCCCTCGAAAAGCGTTGCCAGCGTGTCGAGTTCGACGGGGTAGTCGTGCTCGCGCAGGTCGTACTTGCGCGAGATCGGTCGAAGCATTTCCGCCGCACCCTGGTGGCCCTTCTCGATGACCGCCTGCAGCTTCTTCGGCATTTCCAGATTGATCGCCATGTTGGTCTCGCCTTTCTAAGAGAATGCAGCTGGTCAGAGGACGCTGCTGGTCAGGGGACGCGGCTGGTCAAAGAACGACGACACCCTCGGCGACGCCGAGAGCCCGCAGGTCGCGGTACCACCTCTCGACCGGATGTTCTTTCGTGTAGCCGTGGCCGCCCAGCAGCTGTACACCGTCCAGGCCGATCTGCATGCCCTTGTCGGTGCCGAGCTTCTTGGCCAGTGCTGCCTCGCGGGCGAAGGAGAGCCCCTGCTCGGCACGCGCGGCGCCGCGCCAGGTGATCAGGCGCAGGCCGTCGAGTTCGATCGCGATGTTGGCGCACATGAACGCCACTGACTGGCGGTGGGCAATCGGTTCGCCGAACGCTTCGCGCTCCTTGACGTAAGGCACGACGTAGTCGAGTACGGCGTGTGAGGTGCCGACGGCCAGGGCCGCCCAGCCCAGCCGCGACAACGCGATGGCCTCGGAGTAGTTGCGGTCGTGGTCGGCTTCGCTGGCGTCCTCGCCCAAGCGGGCGCTCAGCGGCACGGTGACCTTGTCGAGTTCGACGCGACCCAGTGCGGCCGCGCGGATTCCCATGCTCGGATCGGGGGTGACCGCCAGCCCGTTGGCCGACGATTCGACCAGGAACAACGTCGGCTTGCCGTTCAGCTGTGCGGCGATGACGAACAGCTCGGCGTCGGCGGCGGCCGGCACCAGCGACTTGACGCCGTCGAGCCGGTAGCCGCTCGGGGTGCGCACCGCTGTGGTCTTCAGTGCGGTCGGGTCGAACAGCGGATGCGGTTCGGCGATCGCGACGCACGCCTGCGGCACGTTCTCGCCCGCGAACTCCGGAAGGTAGGTCGCCTGCTGCTCGGCGCTGCCCCAATGGGTCAGGGCCGATGCGACGCCGCCGGGCGCCAGGATCGGCAGCGCCAGACCCATGTCGCCGTAGGCGAGGGCCTCGGCCACCAGCGCGTTGGTGACGGTGCTGCGCTGCTCGGCGATCCCGTCGAAGTCCTCGGGGATGTTGATCGCGGTGATGCCCAGTTCGGCGGCCTTGGCGATCAGGTCCGGGGGATAGGTGGCCGCGGCGTCGGCGTCGTGCGCGGCGGGACGCAGGATCTCCTCGGCGAACTCTTCGACCGTCTGGACGATCATCTTCTGGTCGTCGTCGGGAGTGAGGTCGAAGTAGTCCGCACCGCTGGGCTTCAGCCGCGTCGCGGGCTTGCCGAGACCCTGCACGCGCTTGAACTGGCGGGTGGTGGCGCCCGCGGCGGAGAAGGCGTGCTTCACGCCGTATTTCAGCCCCCGGTTCAGCGGGTCGCGCAGGTTGTACTTGTCCAGGAATTCCTGGCCCAGCAACGGCGTGATCAGCGCAATCCCGACATCGGTGGCCGATCTTTTGTGCTTCTGCAGGCCCACGCCGCTCTCGCGGCCGGATTGCTTGGACGGCAGGGTGTTCGTCATCGGTCAGCTGCCTCCGTCAGTTGTCGAAGAAGCGCGAGCGCGCTAACTGACTCCAGAGTAAGGTATCGAAACTGACTTATGAGTAAGGTATTGCGATTGTTGCCTAATTCACACCGGAGACGGCGCTGATCACGGCGTCGTGCAGCAGACCGTTGGTCGCCACCGCGCTGCCGCCGTGCGGCCCCGGCTGAGAAGAGAGGTCTGTGAAGCGACCGCCCGCCTCCCGGACCAGGATGTCGAGCGGGGCGAGATCCCACAGCTTCACCTCCGGCTCCACCACGATGTCGACTGCACCCTCGGCGACCAGGCAATACGACCAGAAATCGCCGTAGCCGCGGGTGCGCCACACCGCGTCGGTGAGGTCGACGAACGCCGAGCGCATGGACTCCCACCCGGTGGTCAGATCGGAGTAGGACAGGCTGGCCGATCCGAGGTCGGCTACACGGGACACCGAGATGGGCCGCGTCGTCCCGGCCGGACCCGAGAACGAACTGAAGGCGCCCTGGCCGGTGGCGGCCCACCAGCGTCGCGCCAGCGCGGGTGCGCTCACCACGCCGACCTCCGGCACTCCGTCGACGAGCAGCGCGATCAACGTCGCCCAGACCGGAACCCCGCGGACGAAGTTCTTGGTGCCGTCGATCGGATCCAGCACCCACTGTCTGCCCGTGAAGTCCTTGGTACCGCCGAACTCCTCGCCGAACACCGAGTCGGCGGGGCGCGCCGCGGCCAGCCGTTCCCGAAGCAGGGTCTCGGTGTCCAGATCGGCGTCGGTCGCCGGAGTCATGTCCGGCTTCGTCTCGACGCGAAGATCCACCGCGCCGAAACGCTGCATCGTCAGTGCATCGGCCTCCCCGGCGAGCGTGAGGGCCAGGGCCAGGTCGTCGGCGATGTCGGGGGTGCTCATATGTGGAGTCCTACCATGGCGGTGTGGCCGAACTCGCGATCATGCTCCTCATCATCGGTGCCATCGTGCTCGTCGCGGCACCCCGGATCATGCGCAAGCGCGGTGCGGGCAATGACTGGGTGCCGGGCACCCTGCTGGTCACCGGGGTGAGTCCGCGTCCCACCGACATGACCGGCGAGCAGTTCGTCACCATCACCGGCGTCATCAACGGTCCGACGGTCAACGAGTACACCGTCTACACCAGGATGGTCGTGGACGTGAACGCCTGGCCGACGATGGGTCAGCTCATCGACGTCGTGTACTCGCCGCGCAACCCGGAGAAGTGGGCGTTCTCCTCACCCGTGCCCAATCCGGAGTAGCTCCTCGACGCTGGTCAGCTTGACCCGCGGGCGTCCCGACCCCTGGCCGGTGCTGCGCTCGTGCTCGTCGATCAGCCGCCAGTGATCGTTGGTCACCAGCTTGGGTTGACGTTCCAGAAGCCACTGCTTGACGTTCGCGGCGTGATCGACACCCCGATCGGTCGGCTCGGCCGCCGCCAAATCGGTGAGCAGCGTGTGGACGGTGTCGGCGGAGTCGCTCTTGTTGCTGCCGATCACCCCGGTGGGGCCGCGCTTGATCCAGCCGACGACGTACTCGTTGCGGCTGCCCTCGATGCGCCCGTCGGTGTGGGGGATCGTGCCCGACCGGTCGTCGAACGGCAGGCCGGGCATCGGCACGCCGCGGTACCCGACGGCGCGCACGACGAGTTGCGCGGGGACTTCCTCCCGCTCGCCGGTGTCGCGCGCCGACACCCTGCCGTCCTCACCGCGCACCAACTCGTTGCGGCCCAGCACGATCGACTCGACCTTGCCGTCGCCCTTGATCTCGATCGGTGACGTGCGGAAGCGGAAGACGATGCGGCGCTTGGCCCCTGTGGGCTCCAGTTCCCCGTAGGTTCGCAGCACCTTGATGTTGTTGCGCACGGTCTTGCCCGCGGCATCGAGGTCCTCGTCGGTGATGTCGGCGAAGTCGGCCGGGTCGATGACCACGTCGACGTCGCCGAGCGCCTCCAGATCGCCGAGCTCACGCAACTCGAGCGTGGTGAACGGCGCCTGCAGCGGACCGCGTCTCCCGATCACCAGCACCTCCTCCACGCCGCGCTCGTGCAAGGAGTCCAGTGCGTGGTCGGCGATGTCGGTCTCGCCCAGAAGATCCGGATCGCTGACCAGGATTCGGGCCACGTCGATCGCCACGTTGCCGTTGCCCACCACGACGGCGCGGCCCGAGGAGATGTCCGGGGTCATGTCCTTGAAGTGCGGATGAGCGTTGTACCAGCCGACGAAGTCGACCGCGGCCACACTGCCCGGCAGGTCTTCACCCGGGATGCCGAGCGGTCGGTCGGATTGTGCGCCGTTGGCGTAAACGACCGCGTCGTAGCGTTGCGCGAGTTCGGCGGGCTGGACGTGCTCGCCGACGACGACGTTGCCGAAGAACCGGAATCGCGGATCGGCGGCGATCTTGTCGAATTGGGCCGAGATCGACTTGATCTTCGGATGATCCGGCGCCACACCGGAGCGCACCAGCCCCCACGGGGTGGGCAGCATCTCGATCATGTCGACACAGACATCGCGATGGAGGTCGTCGGAGTCGGCGGCCTTCAACAGGGCGGCCGCGGCGAAGAACCCGGATGGTCCCGAGCCGACGATCGCCACGTGATAGGGACGCAAAGGGGGCATGTGGGCTGCCTTCTGTCGCGGCCCGGCCACGCGCAGAGGGCTGTCGCGCCGCAGCCGGACGAGGTTGCCTCCCGATGCTAGAACGCAGTCGGCGTCGGTCGAGGAGAACGCGCGGACCGGTACCCTGAACTCCCGTGGATCCTGACCGTCAAGCCGATATCGCCGCCCTCGACTCCACGCTCACCACAGTGGAGCGTGTTCTCGACGTCGAGGCCCTTCGCGGGCGCATCGCAACGCTCGAGGAGGAGGCGTCCGATCCGAAGCTCTGGGATGACCAGACGCGGGCGCAGAAGGTGACCAGCGATCTGTCGCACGCCCAGAACGAGTTGCGGCGGATCGAGGAGTTACGCCAGCGCGTCGAGGATCTTCCGGTGCTGTACGAACTCGCCGCCGAGGAGGATGGCGACGCGGCCACCCAGGCCGCCTCGGAGGCCGATGCGGAACTGCGGCAACTGAGGGAGGATATCGAGGCGCTCGAGGTCCGCACGCTGCTGTCCGGGGAGTACGACGAGCGCGAGGCTGTGGTCAACATCCGCTCCGGCGCCGGCGGCGTGGACGCCGCCGACTGGGCGGAGATGCTGATGCGGATGTACGTCCGCTGGGCCGAACAGCACAAGTACCCCGTCGAGGTCTACGACACGTCCTACGCCGAAGAGGCCGGCATCAAGAGCGCGACCTTCGCGGTGCACGCCCCGTTCGCTTACGGCACGCTCTCGGTCGAGCAGGGCACGCATCGGCTGGTGCGCATCAGTCCGTTCGACAACCAGGGTCGCCGGCAGACGTCGTTCGCCGAGGTCGAGGTCCTGCCCGTCACGGAGACCACCGATCACATCGACATCCCCGAAACCGACATCCGCGTCGACGTCTACCGCTCGAGCGGTCCCGGCGGTCAGTCGGTCAACACCACGGACTCGGCGGTCCGGCTGACCCACATCCCGACGGGTATCGTGGTGACCTGCCAGAACGAGAAATCGCAGCTGCAGAACAAGGTGTCGGCGATGCGCGTGCTGCAGGCCAAACTGCTCGAACGCAAACGCCAGGAGGAACGCGCCGAACTCGACGCCCTCAAGAGTGACAGCGGCAGTTCCTGGGGTAACCAGATGCGGTCCTACGTTCTGCACCCCTATCAGATGGTCAAAGACCTCCGCACCGAATACGAGGTCGGCAACCCGGGCGCCGTCCTCGACGGTGACATCGACGGGTTTCTCGAAGCCGGCATCCGGTGGCGCAACAGGAAAGACGACGACGAGTAACCCGTGAACAGCACGCTCCTGGCATTCGACTTCGCCTCGCGGTGGCACGGCTTCTGGCGCGGCGACATCGGCGTGTGGATTCTCGACCGTGGCGTGCGGATCGCGCTGCTGCTGGTCGGTGCGCTGCTGGCGGCCCGGTTCATCAACTGGACCGCGCAGCGCGTCACCCGCCGTATCGACGCGGAGTACCAGGAAAGCGACCAGCTGGTGCGCTCGGAGAGCGCCAAGCACCGGCAGGCCGTCGCCTCGGTGATCTCCTACGTGTCGGTGGGCCTGCTGCTGGTGATGGTTCTGGTGCAGATCACCGACATCCTGGCCATCCCGGTCGGGTCTCTGGTCGCCCCCGCGGCGGTCATCGGCGCCGCGTTGGGTTTCGGCGCCCAGCGAGTGGTGCAGGACCTGCTGTCGGGTTTCTTCATCATCACCGAGAAGCAGTACGGATTCGGTGATCTCGTCGCGTTGACCGTCGCCGGCATCGCCGCCCCCGCCGAGGGCACTGTCGAGGACGTCACGCTGCGCGTCACCAAGCTGCGCTCCTCGGAGGGGGAGATGTTCACGATCCCGAACGGGCAGATCGTGAAAACGGTCAACCTGTCGAAGGACTGGGCCAGGGCGGTTATCGACATCCCCGTGCCGGTGTCGGCGGACCTCAACGAGGTCAACGACGTGCTGCACGACGTCGCCGACAGGGCGCTGCACGACACACAACTCAAGGACCTGCTGTTGGATGCGCCCCAGCTGATGGGCGTGGAGAGCATCGAACTGGAGACGGTGAATCTGCGCATGGTGGCCCGCACGCTGCCCGGTAAACAGTTCGAGGTCGGCCGACGCCTGCGGGTGCTGGTGATCCGCGCCCTGCGGCGCGCTGGGATCGTCGCGCCCGGAGAGCCGGCCCCTGTCGTCGCGGCGATCCCGCACCCGGCTCGCGCTGACGGTGCCCCTCTTGCGGACGCCGATCCGGAGACGCAGCGGTGAGGTGGCTCGAATGGCTGGCCCCGAAGCGGGCCGGCAGCACGAAGACGTGGCCGAACTACATCTTCGGCGGCAGGATGCGTACCTCGACCGCGACGCTGATCCTCGCGTTCATCGCGCTGTTCTGGGTGAACCAGACCTTCCAACCTGCGTCGAGCGGAACGCAGACCGATCCGACTCAGGTGGTGCCCCCGGGTTTCGTGCCGGACCCCGCCTACACCTGGGTGCCGCGCACCAACGTCGCACCGCCCACCACCACCACGACGACGACGACCACCACGACGACCACCACGACGACTCCGTCGCCGACGCCCACACCGTCGGAGTCGGAGACCTCGGCCCCGCCCAGCACGACCGGCACGGCGCCCGGCGGTGCCACCACGACGGTGATCGATCCCGACGGGCCAGGCCCGCTGGGGCCGATCACGTTCACTCAGGCGCCGCCGTTTCTGGCGCCGACGTCGGTCGCGCCGCCCGGCGCGCCTGCGATCACGACCGCGTTACCGCCTCAGTGAGCCACGCGGCACCCGTCCGGCGATGCGGTGTCCGCATCCCTCCCCGCTACACTGGCGTGCCGTGATGATCACCCTCGACCATGTCTCCAAGCAGTACAAGTCGTCTGCGCGTCCAGCGCTCGACAACGTCTCGCTGAAGATCGACAAGGGTGAGTTCGTCTTTCTCATCGGTCCGTCCGGGTCAGGCAAGTCCACGTTCATGCGTCTGCTGCTGGGCGAGGATCATCCGTCCGCAGGTGACATCCGGGTGTCGAAGTTCCACGTGAACAAGCTGTCCGGGCGTCACATCCCCGGCTTGCGCCAGGTGATCGGGTGCGTGTTCCAAGACTTCCGGCTGCTGCAGCAGAAGACCGTCTTCGAGAACGTCGCGTTCGCGCTCGAGGTGATCGGCAAGCGGTCCGACACCATCAACCGTGTGGTGCCCGACGTGCTCGAGATGGTCGGGTTGTCGGGCAAGGCCAACCGGCTCCCGGCCGAGCTGTCCGGTGGTGAGCAGCAGCGGGTGGCCATTGCCCGCGCGTTCGTCAACCGGCCGCTGGTTCTGCTGGCCGACGAGCCCACCGGCAACCTCGACCCGGACACCAGCAAGGACATCATGGATCTGCTCGAGCGGATCAACCGCACCGGTACGACGGTGCTGATGGCCACCCACGACCACCACATCGTCGACTCGATGCGCCAGCGGGTCGTCGAACTCGAACTCGGCCGGCTGGTTCGCGACGAACAGCGCGGCGTCTACGGAATGGATCGCTAGTGCGCTTCGGCTTTCTCGTCAACGAAGTCCTGACCGGGCTTCGCCGCAACGTCACCATGACGATCGCGATGGTGCTCACCACCGCGATCTCCATCGGTCTGTTCGGTGGCGGTCTCCTCGTCGTCCGGCTCGCCGACCAGTCGCGCGCCATCTACCTCGACCGGGTCGAGAGCCAGGTGTTCCTCACCAACGACGTGTCGGCCAACGACCCGACCTGTGACGCCGACCCCTGCAAGGCGTTGCGCAAGACGATCGAGGATCGCGACGACGTCCGTTCGGTGCGCTTCCTCAACCGCGACGAGGCGTACGACGACGCGATCCGGAAGTTCCCGCAGTACAAGGACGTCGCGGGCAAGGATGCGTTCCCGGCGTCGTTCGTGGTCAAGCTCGACGATCCCGAACAGCACAAGGACTTCGACGACGCGATGATCGGCCAACCGGGCGTGCTCAACGTGTTGAACCAGAAGGACCTGATCGACCGGCTGTTCGCGGTTCTCGACGGCATCAGCAATGTCGCGTTCGCGGTGGCGTTGGTGCAGGCCGTCGGCGCGGTGCTGTTGATCGCCAACATGGTCCAAGTCGCGGCCTACACCCGTCGCACCGAGATCGGCATCATGCGACTGGTCGGCGCCACACGCTGGTACACCCAGCTGCCGTTCCTGCTCGAGGCGATGCTCGCGGCGTTCGTCGGGGTGGTGATCGCGATCGCGGGGTTGATCGCGGTGCGGGCGCTGTTCCTGGAGAGCGCGCTCGACCAGTTCTATCAAGCCAATCTGATCGCCAGGGTGGACTACGCCGACGTCCTGTACTACAGCGCACCGTGGATGCTTCTGCTCGGCCTCGCGATGTCCGGGATCACCTCGTATGTCACGTTGCGCCTCTACGTGCGGCGGTAGCGGTGGCCAAGAAGACCAAGGGCGTCAGGGACACCAACAACCAAGTGGTGGCCACGAACCGCAAAGCGCGCCACAACTTCACGATCCTCGAGACCTTCGAGGCCGGCGTCGCGCTGATGGGCACCGAGGTCAAGAGCCTGCGGGAGGGGCAGGCATCGCTGGCCGATGCCTTCGCCACCGTCGACGACGGCGAGATCTGGCTGCGCAACCTGCACATCCCCGAGTATCACCACGGCACCTGGACCAACCATGCCCCGCGACGCAACCGCAAGCTGCTGTTGCACCGCAGCCAGATCGACAACCTGGTGGGACGCACCCGCGACGGCAATCTGACGCTGGTGCCGCTGTCGCTGTACTTCACCGGCGGCAAGGTCAAGGTCGAGCTGGCGTTGGCCCGCGGTAAACAAGCTCACGACAAGCGTCAGGATCTGGCGCGCCGGGATGCCGAGCGCGAGGTGACCCGTGAGCTGGGACGCCGCGTCAAGGGCATGACCTCCTGACCGGGATTCTCAGCGCGCTGGTGGCGGCGCTGGGTTACGGCGTCAGCGACTTCGTCGGCGGCTACGCCTCGCGGCGGGTCGCGGCACTGCGAGTGGTGATCGTGTCCTACCCGCTGGCGCTGGTTCTGTTGACGATCCTCGCGGTGCCGGTCGGCGGTGAGATCAGCCGGGCCGCGGTCTTGTGGGGTCTGTTCGCCGGTGTCGGCCAGGCCTTCGGGGTGTGGTGGTTCTACGCCGCACTCGGATCCGGACCCATCTCCGTGGTGTCGCCTCTGACGTCGGTTCTCGTCGCGGCGGTGCCGGTCGGATTCGGGGTGGCGCTGGGGGAGCGGCCGAGCGCGCTCGCCGGTGTCGGCGTGGTGGTGGCGCTGGTGGCGGTCGTGATGGTGAGCCGGCAGGCGGATCCGGACCTCGACGGCGACGTGCGTCCGCACCGGTTCACCGTGAAGGTGGCCTGGTTGACGGTCGGTTCCGGGATCGCGTTCGGCATGAACTTCGTGATCCTCGACCAGGTGCCGGTGGAGGCGGGGCTCTGGCCGCTGGTGTTCGGGCGTTTGGCGGCGACCGTGATCGTGGTGGTCGCCGCCGCGCTCACGGCAAACCTCGCCCTGGTGCGTGGGTTCCCGCTGCGCCTGGCGCTGCTCGCCGGGGTGCTCGACACCGTGGCCAACGCAGCCACCCTGCTCGCCTTGCACTCCTCGCTGCTGTCGTTGACCGGGGTGCTGGTCGCGTTGTATCCGGCGGCGACGGTCGCGCTCGCGGTGGTGGTGCTGCGTGAGTCGGTGACTCGCTCCCAGGTGGTCGGAATGATCCTGGCTTTCGCGTCCGTCGCCCTGATCGCCATCGGTTAGTTACCGTCATCCGGGGTAACTCGACGGTGACGTCGAGGGCATGGAGGAGGTGGCCGCACGGGCTTCGGGGTGCGTGTCGTGCTGGTCGTCGCCGCCACTGTGGTGTTGGCGATCAATTCGCTCGCGCCCTGGGGTGATGAGGCCGCCCATCGGATCGCCGCGGTCGCGATGTGCTTCACCAGCCTGGTCGCCGTCATCTACGGGCTCGTCGTCGTGTGCCGGGTGCACGGAACCGCCCGGTGGTGGCGTCTGCTCGCCGTCGGCGCCGTCGCCAGTCTGTTGGCCGGTCAGACCTGCTGGTGGCTGCTCGGCGCCGACGCGTTTCCCGTCTGGGTGGTGCTGTACTGGCTGTTCCCGGTGTTCGCGCTGGCCTCGGTGCTGGTGTTGGCGCTGCGCGGAGGTCGCGTCGGCGTGCCGGAGGACGGTTCGCTCGGACATGCCGCGCTCTTGACCCTGTTGGACGGGTTGGTGGCCGCGACGTCGTTCGCGATCCTGGTGATCTTCGGCCTGGGCAATCTGTCGAACTCGTCGTTCCCGCGGTCCGAGAATGCCGCGGTAGAAGTACCGTTCGCGATGGCCGAGCTCGTCATCGTGGTGGTCGCCGCGGTGACCGGCATGGTGTACCGCGCCGAACATGCCTACCGCGTCAACTATCTCCAGTTGGGCAGCGGGGTCGTGCTGATTGCGGCTTCGGATCGGATGATCGCCTACTTCGACACGCTGGACATGCACGGCGCAGCGATGTGGGGCGAAACGGGCCTGGCGCTCGGTCCGCTGTTCGTCGCCTTGTCGATGCGACCACGAGACCCCGCGCCGTCGCCGGCGGCGGGGCGCGCTCGACTGCTCGACTGGGCACAGCTGGTGCTGCCGTACACGGGGTTTCTCGGCATTACGGTTCTGTTGGCCTTTCACGTGCTCACGGGCCACGAGCTGGGGTCGGTGGTGGTCGGCACGGCGGTGGCCATGGTGGTCCTCGTCGCGGCTCGACAGGTCGCGGCGATGGGGCAGCAGCGCCTGCTGACCCGCCGGCTCTACGAGGTGCAGAGACGCCTCGCCCACCAGGTGATGCACGACGCGCTGACGGGACTGCCCAATCGACTGCTCTTCGCCCAGCGGCTCGACAGGGCGATGCGCGACGGCGAGTTCGGGCTCATCTTCGTCGACCTCGACGACTTCAAGGACGTCAACGACCGGTACGGGCACGCTGCCGGTGACGAACTGCTGAGAGCGGTCGGAGAGCGACTGACGACGTGTCTCTCCGATGCCGACACCCTCGCGCGGATCGGAGGCGATGAGTTCGCCGTCCTGATCGATGCCAGCCAGTCTGACGATGTGGAGAGCCCGGACATCGTCGCCGATCGGTTGCGGGTGGCGCTGCGCGAGCCGTTCTCGATGCACGGCTGGTCCGTGCGGGTGCGGGCGAGCATGGGGCTGGTGCACTCCGGAGACGGGCCGAGCCCGCTGAGCTCCGACGACCTGCTTCGCCAAGCCGACATCTCGATGTATGCCGGAAAGCGGCTCGGCAAAGACACGGTGGTGGTCTACCAGGCCCCGGCAGGGCTGCACGCCGACTTCCCGTCCACCTTGCGTGCCGCCGCCGGCGGCGTGCCGGCCGGCTTCAGCCTCGTGTACCAACCCATCGTCGCCTTGCCCGACGAGAGGTTGGTTGCCCTGGAGGCGTTGGCCCGGTGGACGACGCCGCACGGCGTGCAGATCCCGCCCGAGACGTTCGTCGCGGCGGCCGAATCGGCCGACCTGGGCGCTGTGCTCGACGGAATGGTGCTGCAGCTGGCGTGCCAACAGGTTGCTGAGACCGGCCTGGACGTCGACATCCACGTCAACATCGGCGCAACGCGACTGGGTCATCCCGGATTCGAGGACGAGGTACGGCGGACGCTGTCGCACTGTGCGATCGACCCAGGGTGCCTGGTGTTGGAGATCACCGAGACGCTGCCCATCGTGGACCTGTCAGATGCGGCAGCGCAGATCGAGCGCCTGAAAGAGTTGGGTGCACGTGTCGCCCTGGACGATTTCGGCGCCGGCTACAACTCGATGGCGTATCTGCATGCGTTGCCGGTCGGCATCGTCAAGCTGGACCGCAGCCTCGCGGTGGGGTTGGAAGCCGTCCGGGAGCTGACGCTGTATCGCTCGGTGGTGGGACTGTGCGCCGATCTGGGTCTCGACGTGATCGCCGAGGGCATCGAGTCGGCCGACCAGGCGACCACGGTGTTGGCGGCCGGGTGCCGATTCGCTCAGGGCTACCTGTTCGGCCGGCCTGCCCCGCTTGCCGACATCGTCGCCGAGTACGGCGCGATCCGCGACGGTCGTGAGGACGCGGCGCTGCCCGCGGACTAAATATCGGCTGGATTGTGTTGCATGGGCCGGTAGTATGAACGTTCCTGCTGAAAGTCAGTGGGGGTGCGAGGGGCTGAACGGTTTCGACTTCGCGCATCGAATCAAGGGAAGCGTGCCGGTGCAGGCAATTGACCACCGTAAGCGTCGTTGCAACCAATTAAGCGCCGATTCCAATCAGCGCGACTTCGCCCTCGCTGCTTAAGCGACGGTGAGTCTGTCAGACCGGGAGCGCCCTCGGCCCGGACCCTGGCATCAGCTAGAGGGACCAACCCATACATCCGGTCGCGGGATGTACGGGGACATCAAACAGCGACTGGGATCGTCATCCTGACTTGTTCGCGTGATCAGGAGATCCGAGTAGAGACATAGCGAACTGCGCACGGAGAAGCCTTGAGGGAATGCCGTAGGACCCGGGTTCGATTCCCGGCAGCTCCACCAAATCTGGCCTGCTTTTAGCAGGTCAGACTTCTTTGGAGACCACGCCGACTGCTGCGTCCACGCCGGTGGTCCACTTGGACTGCGGACATGAGCGTTCGGTACCGCGTCCGCAACGACGGCTCCGTGGTCTCCCAAGTGCGGTATCGCATCAACGGCAGGGAAACCTCGGACTCGTTCGACGACCACGAGACCGCCATCAAATTCGACCGTCTCGTCCAACAGGTCGGCCCGGAGAAGGCGCAAGAGATTGCCAAGATCGTCATCTCCAACGACTGCGGGATGACCGTCGAAAAGTGGTGCGCCGCCACATCGACCACCTCACCGGCGTCGAACAGAAGACCATCGACGAGTACCGCCGCTACCTCGCCCGCGACATTGCCCCAGTGCTCGGACCCATCCCGCTATCGACGCTGTCCGAGGAGGACATTGCCGTCTGGGTCCAGGGACTCGAGGACGCCGGCGCGGCGCCGAAGACGATCGCCAACAAGCACGGCTTTCTGTCGCAGAACGGGCAGGTGATACCGATTTTGGAGGGGTCGTTGATCGAGGTGATAGCCACCATGGGCTGCTGCTCCCAACGAGAAACGGGGTGGCTGTTTCAGGAAGTGTCGACAGTAGAAGTCCCGCCCGTGCGCGCATTTCGAGCGTTGCACCACTCAGCAGTGGCTTGTGGAACGACTGACGCGGACCGGGCTGCTGAGCCATAGATCCGTCCCCGCTGCCGGCACCGGGAAAGCACAAAGCCTGCGACGTTCGCCGCGGGCCCGTTTTCGGGTTGAAGAATGTGCCGCCGGTGTGTCACAACACGATCACGCGCCACCAGCGTTGGGAGTGTGTCTAAGGCAGTCGTACGCAGTAGGAAGCGAGCAATGCCCCGGGCGCGGGTTCGGTTCCGCGGCGGATCCGCTATCTCGGTCTTAAAGTGCCTGTGGGTACCGATTCAAGGATCAAGGGGAGACGCGGGCAGCGGCGTCCTGGGGGAGGAAGTCTTTGGGCAATACTGACAGTAGCGAAGCCGATGAGAAGGTCTTCACACTCTCAGACAGAGTTCTTGGACGAGTTGGCGAGTTCGAATGGATTCGTCGCTTGTCTACAGGCAAGCCTCTGAAAGTCGTATCCACCGCGATACCCCTATGTACGGTTACCCTTCAGGTGGCTGCGCAAGTGATCGGGTTATTCCACCTGTCTCCCATAGCTAATGTTGTTTTCGCCTTATTGTCGACAGGCCTGGGCTTTCTAGTAAACAAACTGGGTGTTTTGATCCGCCGCGACATCGAACATCGACGCGCTGAACGGATCTGGCGTATCCAGATATTGGAAGCGTTGATGGAGTGGCCACTGCCGCGTGGGGCTGACGCCAGCCCTTTCCGCATGGGAGTCGTTGCTCCTGACGATCGGTGGACCAACGGGGACTCTGCCGATCCGTTCCCCTATGCGGTGCGGGATATCGACGCTGCTTGCGAAAAACAGTTGCATCAGACCGGGCAGGTACTGATCGTCGGCTCGCCCATCGCGGGACTGTCGCGTACGGCCGCCGAACTCGCTCGCAGGATCAGAAGAGGCGCCTATGTGGTGGTCCCTAGACACGCAAACGGACTGCACGTTGCTTTCGATCAGCTGCGGATACTGGACCGTCTGCCGAACCTGCCTCCCTTGTGCATCTACATCGATGACATCGATGAATTCGTGACTCTATCGGTCCAATTCCTCAACGATCTGCGGGAACGGTCGCCGGGTGCGTGGTTCATTGGCACCATCAAATCTCCCCGTGTTGAAACATGGGCACGAAAGAATCCCGAGCTCGAGAGATTTTTCGGCGTCCGAAAGAAACTGACACGTGGCCTCTCTGATGCAGAGGTCCAGAGGACTCAGAATCTTTACCCGGGCTCAGACACGCATTTCGGCATCCCCGCGGCACTGACCGGAACCGCTTCGCTGCTCCGGCGTCGCGACGCGGGCAACTCGTCGTGCAGCTTCGAAGTGCCGGGGAATGACTGCCAGTTGGCGACATGGATCGTCGATATGGCTGGAAGATGGCTTGGTACGGGCACATCGCGACCGCTGTCCCGAGATCTTCTTGTAGGCGTAGCTGTCAAGCATCTGCAAAGCAGAGGCGAAACGGTGTCTAGAGCAGCTGACCATGTCGCTGAGGCGCTGCGGTGGACTATGCAGCCAACACAAGAAGGCCTGTCACTCTTCGAGAGTCCCGGGGACAGGGAAGCGACCGCTCCGATATTGGTCAATCCCCTCTTAGCGGACGTGCTTGTCGATGAAAATACGCCTACTCATTCGGACTGGGTTCGTGCAATCGATGAGGCGGCAGAAGCAGAGGATGACGATGCGCTGGGGCGGATAGGGTTCGCGTCCCATCAGCAGGGACTGAATGTCATTGCGTCGGTGGCGTGGCACAGGTTGCAGGCGTCGAACACCACTTCGCCATGGCTTATGCGTGCGCTTGAAACTCCCTCCGCCACAGACACTCTGCTGCCACTGTCCTGCATCCTTCGATGTGACAAACACTTTGCATCCGAAAACGATGGGTGCTTGAAAATGGCAAGCTATTACGCGGATTTAGCTCAAGCTTGGCTTGAGGTTGGATTTCCAGACGAAGGTGTTTCAGCCTGCACTATTGCGCTCGAGCATTGTCGTAATAAATTGGCGAAAGACTCTGAAGAAAAATGTCGCGTTCTCCATATGTTGATAGTATGCCGAGCGCCCAGCCTGAATGATCCGGAATCGTTAGGTGAGTTGACAAAGGAACTTGCCGACCTTTTAACCGTCCTTGATCGTATCTGCTGCGCAGACAATGGTTTACGAATTCACATTTTGCGCAGTATGGGCCGGATCAGCGGCCGATCTGGACGATACGACCTGAACTTGCAATATGCACAGCAGGCGGTTGACCTACTTTCCCAAAGTGACAGTCGTCACAGCTACACTCAAGCCCTGATTGAGCTATCAGACCAACTAGCTATGAACGGCGACGTAGAGGCGTACGAGGCGCTACTTATTGAGGCCGAGAAGCTTCTACCAAAGTTAGACCGCAGTGAATTGAAGGTGTCACTTCTGATCAGTTTGTCCGTGATGTATAAAAGGTCAGGTGACCAATTAAAAGCTTCCTCATACGCTAAAGAAGCTTCAGCAATAGCGTCAAAATATATGAGCCCCATACACCCGGAGAGCCTCAGAGCGGCGCGGCACTACGCCCAATCGCGGATAAGCACCGAACCGGTCGCCGCCGCGAAAATAGTGGAACACACCCTCGCGATCGCGACGCGTCACTACGGAATGTACAGCCCTGAGGCGGCCCACGTTTTTTCGGCACGCGCTCAACTTGCGTCGACACAGGGTCGTTCGGAAGCAGCTATAGCCGATCTTCATCAAGCCATAAAGGGTTTCCAAACCGATCTCCTTTATGCGGGAAATGTGATCAACTCATGGTCAAACCTCGGCAGCGAACACTGGTACGCGGGTGACTACGTTCAAGCGGTTTCCGCTCACACGCAGGCAACGCAAATTGCCAAAGCCCATTTTGGCGAAGACCACGCGGCCACAGAACAGGCTATGAAGGGCCTGGAGGCGGTTGAGCGCAATCACCTGCGAGGGTTCCGCGTGATCTACCCATGGATCCGATAGATCTCCTAACGGTGTCTACTTTATGTACTGGCGGCGCCGAATGATGTCACCCCACCGGTAGCGCCCTTAATAGGGGTGATGCCGTAGTAGCGGGGGAAGTTGCGGATCGCGGCCTGCGTCATCCCCAGTTCGCGAGCGAACTCACGGTCAATGGTTTCGATTGTCCACACGACTGATTCGACGCACCATGACCGCACCAGGTTCCATCGCCGGTCGACCGTCTCACCGGCAATTAGTGTTGAGGCCCATCAGCTCGTAGGCGTCGCACATGCGGCTGCCGCCGGTGTCGAGGTAGTTGCGCATCTGTCGCTGCTCGGCCCGGCTCATCGCCGGGCTGGCGTTGACGCACAGCTGGGCGAGCGATCGGAAGTTGTCGATGCCATCTTGGAGCGCCGCGGTCACCTGCGGGTCGGGCGAAGGCAACTCCCGCTCGAGTTGGTCGCTGGCCGCGCGGAGGTCTGGGCAGTGAGCGCGGGCGGCGCCGAAATCGAGGTTTTGGAACGCGTCGCCGATTGCGATGAGTGCGTCACCGACGGCGCCGACGGGATCCGCAGCGCCGCGCATCCAAGTGCGCATCGACGGTTGGCTGGTCGTCGACGGGGTGACGTAGGACGGTACGGCCGCCGCCGAAGTGGTCGACGACGCGGTGTCCCGCGCGTCGTCGCCGCCTTTGATCAGCGCGCTAGCGACGGCGACGACTACGAGGACTGCGCCAGCGACGGGCAGTAGCACCTTCCAGTTGACGGGCGACGAGGGCGGTGGCGGCGGGATCGTGTCGAGCCACTTCTCGCCGTTCCAGTACCGCTGGCCGCGCCGTCCTCGCTGTCCGGTCGGGTCTGGATACCAGCCAGGCGGTGGCAGCGGCGCGTTCACGATTCCCCCATGACACGAGGGTAGAGCCTTCTGCACGGCGTCCACACGTGAACTTGAAACCGCTGCTCGCAGGCGGACACCATCTAGAATGGAAGAAGCAAAACAGCTGCTCAGGTGGCATTAGCAGCGGGTTCGATTCCCGGCAGCTCCACCGGTTGAGAGCAGAGGCCACGGAGAAATCCGTGGCCTCTGTCTTTCTGTTGAGACCCGAGGCAGATCGGAGCATCACCCATCGTGAGGGCAACCCCCGAGATCAGGACGGCCACGTCCGCCGACACTGCCGAAGTGGCGCGCATCGTCGCCGAGGCCTATGAGCCCTACATCGAACGCATGGGCCGACCGCCTGCCCCGATGACCGTCGATTACGGCAAGCTGATCGACACCACTGATCATGTGCACGTGGTGATCGACGACGACGACATCGCCGGTGTCCTCGTCCTCGTGGCGTACCCCGATCATGTCTTCGTCGACAGCGTCGCAGTCGCCCCGCAGCATCAGGGCCGCGGCCTTGGACGCGTGATGCTGGACGTCGCCGAGCAGCGGGCCCGTGATCGCGGCCTCTCCGAGGTCCGTCTGTACACGAATGCCGCGATGACGGAGAACCTGGCGCTCTACCCCCACCTCGGTTACGTCGAGGTGGATCGCCGCGTCGACGACGGCTACTCGAGGGTGTATTTCGTCAAAGAGGTCACCTGACTCATATGTGTTGAATCGCGCCAATTCCGTTGCGGCGCGACTGCTGTGCCGAGCGGCACGAGGCGACTGATCAGGCCGGGACGGACGTCTTCGGCGGTCAGCACCGACTCTCACGGAAGAACACACCGTGCGCACGGACGGTAATGCCAGCCTCGGTGGCGAGGTGCCCGACGGCGAAGACCTTGCGACCCTCGACGTTGTCGATGTGCGCCTCGGCGTGCAGCGGGCCGAGTGGGGTGCCCCTCTCGTAACGGACGGTCAGTGTTCCGG
Organism: Mycobacterium sp. IDUB_1; assembly: GCF_055419625.1. NCBI lineage: Bacteria > Bacillati > Actinomycetota > Actinomycetes > Mycobacteriales > Mycobacteriaceae > Mycobacterium > Mycobacterium sp. IDUB_1. Next base: position 2,527,720 of record NZ_JBVAYA010000001.1, read on the forward strand.
TGACCGCCGGGCGACCAGGCTCGTGGGCCGTAGCCCCCAACATGTGGTCGAGTAGCAGCGCACAGATGCCGCCGTGCACGTGTCCGGGCGGACCCTCGTAGGCTGCGCCGAGCGTGACATCGGCCCACACGCGGCCGTCGGCATCGTGGTGGACGACGAGCGGCGGGGCGAACGGGTTTCGCAGTCCGATGACGACATTGCCCCACGCTCGGTGCGATCCGTCGGGTGCCGGCTGGACACCGAGGGACTCCACGAGCGGCTCACGGCTCAGGTCGTCGGAAGCGGCATCGATCGCGGCTTTCGCCGCCACCAGGGTGGCTGGGTCTGCCTTGCTGCGAATCGTCGCGTCGACCAGACGGCGCACCGAGTCCGTCAACCCGCGGTAGAGCGCTTCTGGAACGTGGCGGTCGGCTCCAGTCACGACACCGACATCGCTTCGCCTATCCGATCGGCGAAATCGCCGAATCCGCCGCGGTAGAACAGCAGTGGTCGGCCGCTGTGCGCCTGAAGCGCCGTGACATGGGCGACGACGATGGTGTGGTCCCCAGCACGGTGTTCGAACTCCACGTCAGCCTCGATAGTGGCCAACGCACCGTTGATGCGCGGCGCTCCGTTGCCCGCGGGTCTCCACTCGACGCCGGCGAACTTGTCGTCGGAGCGGCACGCGAACTGCGCGCAGACGGCTTCCTGGTCATCGGCCAGGACGTTGATGCACAGTCGCCCGGTCGCGCGGATCGCCGGCCAGCTCGTCGAGGACAGAGCAGGGCAGAACGACACATAGGGCGGGTCGAGCGACACCGAGGTCACCGACTGGCACGTGAAACCCAGCGGACTGCGGCCGTCGTGGCCGGTGATCACGGCGATCCCGGTGCAGAAATGGCCGAGCACAGCCCGCATGTCCTTCGGCGCCGGCCGCGCCGGCGCCGCGTCTGAAGCATCGGATTGCATCGCGATTGCGTCCCTTCGGTGGTGGCCACTCAACGATCGTCGGGCGAGACGCCGGCCCGCAACGGCCCGTCCCATCCAGCGGTTCGTCGCCAGCAGTGGGATGACCTCGGTTGTTACGCTCGACAAGTGACAGATTCCGAACCCTCGGGCAAGCCCCAGCTGGCAGCCACCAGCTGGGCTCTGCTGGGCTTGCTGTCGTACGAGCAGGAACTGTCCGGGTACGACATCCGCAAGTGGATCGACTGGAGCATGCGGTTCTTCTACGGAAGTCCCGCGTACAGCCAGATCTATTCCGAGTTGAAGAAACTCGAGAAGCTCGGATACTTGACCTCGCGGGTGGAGAACAACGGCACACGCTCCCGTAGGCTCTACAAGATCACGCGATCGGGACTGGACGCGGCCACCCAGTGGGCCCGCGAGGCCCCTGTGGAGCCTCCGTCGTTGAAACATCCAGCGATCCTTCGGATCACGCTGGGTCACCTCAGCGACCCCGCGGCGCTCAAGGTCATGCTCCAGGAACACATCGCCTACGTCGACCAGATGCAGAGCGACGCCGCCAAGGAAGCCCGGTGGGCCGGAGCGGACCCATCGTGGGCATACGCCAAGATCGCTCTGGATTGGGCCGATCGGTACTACACCTCCGAACGGGAACTGACGCTGAAGCTGATCAAGGATCTCGACGAGGCCGAAGCCAATTTCCCGAAAGTCGGAGAGGATGCCAAGATTCCGTGGCCGGACCCGACGTTCTGGTACGAGATCGAGAAGCAGGTCGAAGCCGAGGACGCCGACTAGCCGGACGCCTCAGACCTGGACGGGCTTGCGTTGCGCGGCGTCGAGTGCGGCGATGTAGCCATAGACCAATCCCTGCGCGATGGTCGCCCCGGCGCCGGGATAGGTGTGTCCGAAAGCGTTGGCCGCGGTGTTGCCGATAGCGTAGAGGCCGTCGATGACGGTGCCATCCTCGCGCAGTACTCGCGCGCGCTCGTCTGCACGCAAGCCGCCGCAGGTACCGAGGTCACTGAGCACCATTTTGACCGCGTAGAACGGACCCTTGACGAGCGGGCGAAGATTCGGGTTCGGGACGACGGTGGGATCGCCGTAGTAGCGGTCGTAGGCGCTGCGACCGCGCCCGAAGTCGAGATCCTGCCCGGCGGCGGCATTTTCGTTGAATCGGGTGACGGTGGTCTGGAGATCCATGACCGGAACCTCCATCTTGGCGGCCAGTTCGGCGAAGTCCTCGGAACGGACCGCGATGCCGGCGTCATACCAATGCTGTGGAACGGGCATGCGTGGGAACAGCTCTGCGGCAAAGACATAACTGTTGCGGTACTGCTGATCGAACACGATCCACATCGTTTCGACGGGATTGCCGGCGTTCTCCCGGGCCAGGATGCGTTGGCCGAAACTCATGTAGTCCGCCGATTCGTTGGCGAATCGCTGACCCTGCTGATCGACGATGAACGACCCTGGCAGGGAGCGCTCGGCGAGCAGGACCGCCGGCGCGGCGTCGGGCAGTGGTGCCACCGCAGGGAACCACCATGACTGGTCCATCAACGCGATGTCCGCGCCGATGTCCTGGCCGATGCGAATGGCGTCGCCGGTGTTGGTGTCTGCCCCCAAACTCATATGGGCACCAAGGCTTTCCGACTGGAACTTGTGACGCATGTCCATGTCGTGGTCGAATCCGCCTGCGGCGAGAACCACGCCGCGGCGGGCCGCGATCGTGTAGCTGGTGCCGCGGTGTTCGATGATCGCACCGGTGACTCGGGGGCCTTCGGTGGTCAGAGACGTCAGCGTGGTGTCGAGCCAGATCGGGATGCCCGCCGAGATCACGCCGGCGAACAGTCCCGCCGCCAACGCTTGGCCACCCGCGGCGTAGCGACGACCCAGGAGCAGGCCGCCGACGCCTTGAGCCAGCCGCTTCGCGATGGTCGGGATGCCCTTCCGCGGCACGCGGCTCATCAGGTTCAGCCATCGGTAGTCGGCGCCGGTGGTCGGCATGGGGATGCTGACCTCCATGACCCCCGGCCGCAGCGCGGATCGATACTGCCCCAACATCGCAGTGTCCAAAGGCCGGCATTCGCAGGTGCGCCCGGCCGCTGATCCGCCGGCTGCCTCGGGGTGGTAGTCGGAGTAGTCCTTGGCCCAGAACAGCTTCATCGGCGTCGTACGCCTCAGCATGTCGAGGGTGGCGGGCAGTTGCTTCAGATAAGCCGATGATCGAGCTTCCGGCGCGGAATCGCCCACCACCGCGCGTAGATAGGTCTCAGCGCGGCTCGAGGGATCGTTGCCGCCGCCTTCTGCGATGACGGAGCTGGACGGCAGCCACAGCGCTCCCCCCGAGCGTGCGGTGGAGCCGCCGACCACCGCGGATTTCTCGATGACGAGTACTGAGAGGCCTCGCTCGTGGGCCGCGAGTGCGGCGGCGAGGCCGGTGCCCGAACCGACGACCAACAGGTCGACCTCGGTGTCGGAGACGGTCAATCCGGCAGGGATGGTCTGATGGCGAGGGGCGGTCACGGGGGTGACGATAAGCGTGGTTCTGCGTGGCGGATTTCCCGTGTCCTGGTGAGCGGAACGCGTGCCTGACGACAGCGTGGGCGAGCAGTTGGATGGGACCGAGAAGCCCACACCGCACCGACTAAGGACGGCACCTGATGACGACGACGCACGCTGACGCCGAAAGCATCCGGCTCATCGAGGCAGGTTCAGTCCCGGCCAGATTCGCACGGGGATGGCACTGCCTGGGGTTGATCCGCGACTTCACCGACGGTCGACCGCACCAGATCAACGCCTTCGGGCAGAAGCTGGTGGTCTTCGCGGGTGAGGACGGCGTCATCAACGTCCTGGACGGTTACTGCCGTCACATGGGCGGAGACCTGTCGCAGGGCACGATCAAGGGCAACGAGATCGCGTGTCCCTTCCATGATTGGCGCTGGGGCGGGGACGGTCGCTGCAAGCTGGTGCCCTACAGCAAGCGCACTCCGCGGCTGGCACGCACGGCGTCGTGGCCCACACTCCAACAAGACGGCATGTTGTTCATCTGGAACGACCCCGAGCGCAAGGCGCCGCCGGCAGACGTCACGATCCCGCGCATCGAGGGCGCCACGAGCGATGCGTGGACTGACTGGCATTGGTACAGCACGGTCGTGCACACCAATTGCCGGGAGATCATCGACAACGTCGTCGACATGGCGCACTTCTTCTACATCCACGGCTCGCTGCCCACCCACTTCAAGAACATCTTCGAAGGCCACGTCGCGACGCAGTACATGAAGAGTGCCGGCCGCCCCGATCTCGGCGATCCCGAAGGATCCAAGCTCACGGGCACGACGTCGCTGGCGTCCTACCACGGCCCTTCGTTCATGATCGACGATCTGACCTACCATTACGGCGATTTCGACCAACGCACCGTGTTGATCAACTGCCATTATCCGATCGATGCGAATTCTTTTGTGCTGCAGTACGGCATCGTGGTCGAGAAGAACGCGTTCATGCCGGACGAACTCGCGGTGCAAACTGCAGTCGCGCTGGGCGACTTCGTGAAGATGGGCTTCGAGCAGGACGTCGAGATCTGGCGCAACAAGGCCCGGATCGACAATCCGCTGCTGGTCGAGGAGGACGGTCCGGTCTATCAGCTGCGCCGGTGGTACGAACAGTTCTACGTCGACGTCGCCGACGTCACCCCGGAAATGGTGGATCGCTTCGAATTCGAACTCGACACCACGCGGCCCACCGAGGCGTGGATGAAGGAAGTGGAAGCCAATATCGCCGCGCGCTCGGCCGCGGTCACGGCCGGATGACAGTCCGCCCTGACAACCGGCTGGCCGACCTTCCGATGATGTCGGTGACCTGTCGGCGGTGCGATGCGGGTGTGCAGGTGCGCAAGAGCAGCTGGAATCAGACCAGCGTGCAGTGGACGGCCGCCGCGTCGCAGCGATGCCAGGAGCGTTGCCAGGCAGCCGAATTGGAGCCCCGCGGCGGTCGGTTGTTTCTGACGTGCAGTGCACTGGCGGACTCGATCACCGACGCGGTGCGCGGCGGTTCCGTCCTGATCATGGACACCGATCCGCCGGCGATTCCGCACCCGACGGACCCCTGTTGAGCCCGGTATCCCCGGCGCCCCGTCCTGCGTCAGGTGATTCCGGTAGGGCGTCGGCCCGCCTGCGGACTACGCCTAGCTGCCGAAGATCTCGAGCGGTCCGACATGAGCGCGGTTGACCTTGATCCGCTCGGTGAGGCGCCATCGCCCGGTTGCATCGCGGCGCCACCTGTCGCGGTAATCGCCGAGCGTGTAAAAGCGGTCCGACGGATCAGCCCCGGTATTCAGGTGTACGTCTCTGACATAGGCGCGACTCACCGCGACATCTCCGCTCACGTCAACGACGATGTTGCCCAGGAGATGTTGAGTTGGGCCGCAGGCATCGAGGAACCCACGGATGAGATCGATGATCGCAGCAGATCCGGTCAGGGGGCCCGTACCGAAATCGCCCTCAGCGTGTTCGTCGAGGAGTCGGGCCATGGCCGACCAGTCGCGGTCGTCCATGGCTCGGGCGAAAAAGATCAGCGCCCGCTCGACGGCGCGCTCGTCGAGCAACATCTGTACATCAGCGGTCATGCGTGCGCGCCGCCGTCGACACGGATCTCCGTTCCGGTGATGAAGGCGCCGTCGTCGGACGCCGCCATGGCGATCACCGACGCGACCGCGCTGGCATCACCCAGGATTCCGTTCTCGGTTCCGTGCAGCAGCGGGGTCTGTTTGGCCCACAATCCGAGGTCGTAGCCCTCGGGCATCTTGTCCAAGGTGCTGTTGGCCAAGGCGGTCGACACTCCGCCGGGCTGGATGTTGACCGCGCGCAGTCCTTGCTTGGAGTACTCCAGTGCCAGCGCGTGCGTGAAGCTGAGGATGCCGCCCTTGCTGGCCGCGTAGGCCGCCATGTACGGATGCGCGAATGTGGCTGCAGTAGAGGTGAAATTGACCACCACGCCGCGCCCGCAGGCCAGCAACGCCGGCAGCGACTGACGGGTCATCAGGAAGGTGCCGGTCAGGTTGACCGCCAACGTTCGGTTCCACTCGGCCAGGCTGGTCTCGTGCGTGTGTGAACACATTTGTATCGCTGCGACGTTGACCAGGACGTCGAGCCCGCCGAGGTCGGTGACTGCCGTGTCGACGGCGGCGATGACGTCGTCTTCGACGGAGATGTCGAGCACTGCGGTGGTCAACTGCTTGTCGGTGCCGGCCTGGGTCGCCGCCGCGGCCGTGGCGGCCAAGCCATCGGCCGAGATGTCGAAAGCGACCACGGTGGCGCCCTCGTCGAGCATCCGAGCGGTGGTGGCCGCACCGATGCCTGAGCCGGCGCCGGTCACGATGACTCGCCGGTCAGCGAAACGTTCCATGCCAGTGTGCCTTTCGCTATTTGTGGCGCTATGCCATCTGGAATGCGCTCAGCGGGGCGTCTTCGGGATAACTGGTCGGGCCGCCCAGGTCGTAGGCGGCGTTGAGCGCTCCGATGAATGCGGGATCGTGCAACGGGTTGCTGGGGATGTCGAGCTTGACGCCCTTGGCGCTCAGGTCGTCGACCATCATGTCGATGGCCTTGTCGATGGTCAGGTCGTCGGACCCGTCCATGTTCTTCTTCAGCTCGTCGTAGTCGGAGAACACTTCGGCTGACCAATGCACCAAGAAGCGCAATTCGTCGGTGCGGTGGTGCGCGATGACGTCCTCACCGTTCTTCAACAGCCACCCATCGCGGTCAGCCGGATCGCCGGTGAACACCGTGTCGAAGGCGAGGCCAGGCGGAACCTGTTGGTCCAAGGGGCCATTCGCCTCTCCACGGTGCACCATCATCTCGTTCTGAACCACGACGCCGCGGTTGTTGATCGGCGGGAGCACCCGCGCGGGCGGCTTCAGCGGACCGTCGGGCCAATACGTGAAACCGGAGCTTTCGTCGAGGGAGAACCACGTGATGACCTGTGCCATCTTGATCAGGTAATCGGCGAACAGCCCTGACTTACCCATCACGCTGCAGAGCCAAGTGGGGGCGTTCTCGTGGCGGACACCGCGGAAGCTGGGGGAGTCCAAGTGACCGGGATCGCGGTTCGCGCACGGACCGTTGATGTTGAACAGCATCATCTCAGGCTTTGCGTACTCGGCACCCCAGTACCGCTTGGCGTGCTCGACGAACGTGGCGTTGTAGAAGCAGTCGTGCAGCTCGGGGTAGAGGACGGTGCCGTAGTTGGCGAGATAGCCGCGGAACGTGGGGGTGAGGAACAGATCCAGCGTCGGTTCGAAGCCCTCGGGAAAGGCTCCGCTCATGGTCGCCATCAACTCGTCGGCCGACGCGAAGTGCTGGGCGATGATGAGCTTCCACGGTCCCTGCGTGCGCACGACGTCGAGGAGGCGTTCGCGCTGATCGGCGGTGTAGACGTCGGTGAGCTCGCGCGGCGGCGCAACCGGCCGCAGCACATCGGACAATTCCTGGCGGCGCTCGTCAGTCAGCATCGTGTTCTCCTTTGATGAGTTGCTCGTTGATTGTGGGCACCGCCGCAGCCGGCGGTGGGGTGAACGTCCGGTCATCGGGACGCGCGGAAAAGCTGATGGGATGGGCGAACTTCGCGCGCAGCAGCGCGCCGATCTCCGCAACGGCCAGTCGCCCGCGTGCAGTCGCGTCTGAACGCATCAGGAAGCCGTGATAGGTGCCTGGATAGCGGGTGAGAGTGGTCTGCACGCCGGCGTCGCGTAGCCGGCCCGCATACCGTTCCCCCCAGTCGCGAATCGGGTCGCACTCGGCGGTGACGACGATCGCCGAGGGCAGCTCGCTCAGATCAGGGGCGTGCGCCGGGACCTGATACGGGGAGTGCGCCGCGGTGCCTGCGTCGACCATCTCGTGCATGAACACGATGTCGTCGTGGGCCAGCATGGGTGCATCGGTCATGGCGGTGATAGAGGCGGCGCCCATGTCGCGATCCAGGCCGGGATAGAGCAGGACTTGTACCGCGATCGCAGGCCCACGGTGGTCACGGGCGGCCAGAGCCACTGCGGCGGCCAGCGATCCACCGGCGCTGTCGCCGACGACGGCCAGCCGCTGCGCGTCGAGGGACAGCCTGTCGGCGTTGGCGGCAACCCATTCGGTGGCCGCGTACGCGTCGTCGAACTGTGCCGGTGGCGGAGATTCGGGAGCCAATCGGTAGTCGACGGCAGCGACCGCGGCACCGCTGGCCCAGGCCAATTCCCGTGCCAACGGTTCGAACGAATGGTTGGAACCCATCACCAGTCCACCGCCGTGGAAGTACACGAGGACGGGGGACCGTGCGCAGGTCGTCGGGCGGTACAACCGCACCGGTAGGGGACGCCCGCCCGGCCCGGGTGCGGTGTAGTTGTCGATGTGCGCCATGGGCGGCATCGGCGGATGTGGCACCGATTCGACGCCGGCCCGCACGGCGGCGAGCCCGCGCGTGCGCATCGGCGTCGGCACGCCGAAGGAGGCGACTCGCGCGGCGGCGTCGGGATCCAGGGTGGGAGAACGCATGTCAGTTCTGTGCGGGATCGAAGCGTCGCTCGGTGCGCAGGCGGGGGGTCTCCTGGTTGGTCAGCACGCGGGCGCGTTCGGCCATCGCCGAGCCGACATAGTCGGGCTGGGTTAGCAGATAGAACCGCCCCTCGGCGGCCTGGTCGAACACCACCTCGGCGGCGGCCAGGGGATCCATCGCCGCGGCCTTGATGTCGAGCATGGCCGCTCGCTGAGATTCAGCGGCGCCCGTGTCGCCGCCGTCGACGCCACCCGCGGACTCGAAGATGTTGGACACCACCGCACCCGGGAGCACCGCCTGCACGTGAATGTGTTCGTCGTGTCCGGCGGCCTGGACCTCCAGGTGCAGGCACTCGGTGAGCGCGAGGACCGCGTGCTTGCTCATGATGTAGGGCGCTTGCAGCGGGACGACGGCGACGCCACCGATCGAGGAGAGGTTCCATACCCAGGCCGGCGCGTCGCAGGCCATCATGTGCGGAAGGAAGGCCCGGACACCGTTGAAGACGCCGCTGATGTTCACGTCGACGACGCGTCGCCAGTTCTCGACGGGGGTGTCCCACAGGTAGCCGAATTGCTCGACGCCTGCGTTGTTGACCAGCAGGCGGATCGGTCCCAGATCGTTGCGCACCTCGTCGGCGAGCGCCTGCACGGCGTCGGCATCGCGGACGTCGCAGACCTTGTCGATCGCCGAGCCGCCGGCAGCGACGAGTTCGCCACGCAGCGCCGCGACGGCGCCGGCGTCGATGTCGACGAGGACCACGGTCATTCCGAGACGGGCGGCGTGGCGGGCCAGTCCCGCCCCGATGCCCGCGCCGGCGCCGGTGATGACGGCGATGCCACCGCCGAACGATTCGCGGGCGGTCACGCCGGCTGCGTGCTCACCGAAGCGGCCTTGGCGGCGTGCTCGGCGAAGGGGATCGAGTCGTCGGCGTCGAGCATCACCGTCATCGAGGTGAACACCAGACGGTCCCCTGCCCGGCGGATACCCACATCTGCGACGCCGCTGGAAACAGCGAAGGGGACGTTGTTGGTGATCTGATTGACGAACATGGTGAAGCGGACGCGGGTGACCTCGCCCTCGGGACCGGTGCCGGTGCCGGTCCGAAAGATGTTGGTGGCGTGATGCCGACACGGGTAGGGGTTGACGTTGCGGTGCTCGATGAGCCAGGCGAGGGTTTCTTCGCCGCCGTGCAGCTCGGCGGCCAGCAGGTCTTCGAACGGGCAGTTCCCGGACAGCGACCGGCTCAAGTACTGCATTTCCTCGCCGATGCGGGAGGCCAGCTCGTCGAAGTGTCCCTCGTCGTAGTGGTACCAGAACCCGGCGATGAACTCCTGTACCTCAGCCAGCGTGATCTCGTTGCTCATGGCGAGTCAGTCAAACCGAGTGAGGTGTGCCACTGAGCTGACGTGACCGGTGAGCGGGACGTTGATCGCGGGACCGTCAGGACAGTCACGCGGCGGGCCGGTGACCCCCCGTCGAGTGTCCGGTGATCGGGACGGAGTGTGGCGCAGGCCACACTCACTCGGCACGCTCTGGGCTGTCGAACGACCCCTCCCACAAAGGACACGCACATGCAGGTAACTCCCTCGTACACACGGGATTCCGCGCGGCGACCGGCCGTCGCAGATCCGCCCTCGCGCAGTGACCACGCGCGCACAGTGGCCAAAGGGGTGGGCTTCGCGGCCGGATTCGCCGCGTCGGCATGGTTGATGACGTCTCTCGCCACCGGAGTCGCCTCCGCCGACGACGGTGACTCGTCCCCCTCGACGGGTCGATCGGCAACTTCACAGAGCGCGGCGCGTTCGGGTGGGGACACGACCGGCTCGGCCCGGGCGGCGAAGGTCCGGGAAACGCGTCAGCAGAGCAGGAGTGAAACCGTCCGCGCGCGCGGGACACGAGAGGACCGGCGAGCGGAGCGATCCGCCAGTGATGCAGCAGCTTCCGAGTCCGGCGCCACCACGTCTCGGCCCACCCCGGTGCGGCGGAGCATCGGTCTCGCCCCGAAGCGGGAGACCAAGGCGGTCGCCCGGGACGCCGCGGAGTCGGTCGCGATCGAATCGTCCTTCACGAATCCATCTGCGGGACAACGTCGCAAGCCGTTGGCCGCCGTGATGACCTTCCTGCAGCGCGCCGTCTTCAACGCCGCACCGGTGGTGACTGACGTCCAGATCAACCGTCAGGGCGCCAACGGAAACATCACCGGCGACATCGACGCCCGCGATCCCGACGAACTCGGAACGCGGGTGCAGATCCGGTCGACGGTACGGGCCGGCGCGCCGTCGCCGGCGATCTGCGGATGTGAGGAGGTGCCAGGGCTGATCGCCCTCGCCTACACCAACCCGGCGGTCATCGGCGGTGGTGCAGGAGACAATTGGAACGCCCCCGCCGCGGTGGACAGCACGACGGTCTACCTGAACCCGGACTACTCGGTCGCGTACTACGCAGGCAAGGAAACCGGCACCGTCACCATCGACGGCCTCGGCACCGGTGACGTCGTGCTCGACTTCGTGGGCAACCTCCTCGCAGGCGGAACCGCCGAGAAGTCGCTGGCGACGCTCAATGCCGACCTCGGGACCGGTGACCTGAAAGGCGTGGAGGGGACGGTGATCAGCCAGAGCGCACTCAACGCAGACGGCACGGCACTCGGCGTGCTCACCGGTGAGGTCGTGCGCCCGGAGGTCCGGTACGTCGTCGTGCGGAAACCGGTCAACGGCACAGTCACCATCGATGACATCACCGGCACCTTCGCCTACCAGGCCGACCCCGCATTCCTCGCCGCGGGCGGCGGCACCGACACCTTCGAGGTGCTCGTCACCGACAACCGCTTCAACCTCACCAAGCTGTTCCAGCGCTACAACGGCGACCAGGTGCAGACCATCGCGCTCACCGTCGTCTGAGTCTCGAGCCGACATGGGCGCTGGGTCATCGCGACCCAGCGCCGCATGTCGGTGAATCACGTCTCAGCGGTGATCAATTCCCACAGGCCTGCACCTCCAGCTGCACTGGCCTTCGCCGCTACTTGCAGGTCCCAGAATCGTGCGGAACCGAACTCGGAACGCCACGCCAGGGCCCCGCGGGTGTACTCGTGCAGTCGGTGCTCGAAGGTGGTGCCCATGGCGCCGTGCACCTGGTGGGCGTTGCGTGTCACCACCAGTGTTGCCTGACCTGCGCACGACCTCGCGACCGCAATCTGGAAGTCGAGACACATTGCGTCCCAGTTGCTGTCGATCGCCGTCTGCAGAGCCGCCTGGGTGGCGATGCGGGCCAGTGCGGCCTCGGCCGCGGCATCGGCGATGAGATTCTGGATGGCCTGGAACTTCGCGAGTGGTCGGCCGAACTGTACGCGCGAGGCCGCGTGATCGATGGACAGTGCCACCGCCTGATCAAGCGCCGCGCACACTTGCAAAGCCCGCACCATGGCAGATTTCCGGGCTACGACGGCGACCACCTCCGGGGGCACCGGTACTCCCGTCAGCGTCGACGTGTCCACCGTCGCGCGATCGCGCGGCTCCCCGATCGCGTTGATGCACCGTGTGATTTGCGCACTCGCGGTGTCGATCTGAGCCAGTCGATGCCCGTCGCCGCTGTCCCATAGCACGGTCAGCCGGTCCACCTCCCCGGCCCACGGCGCCACGCCGGTGGATGCCCCGGGGGCGAGCTGACAGAGGGTGTGCACCGTATCGTCGGCGGGCCCGGACACCTCGTCGATCAACCAGCAGGCCAGGAGGTCGTGCTCGGCCAACGGAAGGTGAACGCCGTGGCGGACGGCCGCGGCGGTCAGTACTGCGGCCTCGGCCCAGCCCGCGCCACTCCCGCCGTGGCGCTCGGCACCCGTCAGGCGGACCAAGCCCAACGAGTCGAGCTGCTGCCAGAGGTCGCGGTCGCAGTGCCTGCGTTCGGTGGGCCCGGTGGGCGCGGCGGTGTTGCGGTAGTCAGCCAGGACGCCGTCGATCATGGCGGCGAGCTCGGGATCGATCACCGGCGAAACCTGTTGTGGTGCACTAGCGGTCATCGCAATCCCAATCCGCGCGCGATGACGCCGCGCATCACTTCGTTGGTCCCGCCCCGCAGGGTGAAGCCAGGGCGTTGGTCGGTGGCGTTGACCACCAGCTCTTCCCAGGTGCGATCAGGTGCGGCGTCGTCCCCGAATCCGTGGGCGGCGAAGTCGGCGATGCCGCCCTCGGTGGTGGTGCCGAGGACCTTGACGACCGCAGCCGGGACGTCGGCGTTCTCACCCCTCTGCAACGCGTCGGCGACGGCGGTGGACATGTGATGGAGCGCGCTGACGCGGGCCACGAGTCGTCCCCATGCTGCGTCGGTACCCATTGGCGGCGCGGCGGGGGAGTCGATGGCCGCGGCGAGTAGGGGAAAGGTGGACAGGAATCGTTCCGGCCCGCTGCGCTCGAAGCTGAGCTCTGAGGTCACCTGTTCCCAGCCGCTGCCGATCTGGCCGAACACCCGGGTCTCGGGCACGAAGACCTCGTCGAGAATGACCTCGTTGAAGTGGTGGTTTCCGTTCATCGACACGATGGGCCGCACCTCGACCCCGGGACTGCGGAGATCGACGATGAACTGGCTGAGTCCGGCGTGGCGATGCGCCGCGTCCGTGGGCGCGGTACGGGCGAGCACGATGAACGCGTGGGCGCGGTGGGCCCCGGAGGTCCACACCTTGGTGCCGGTGAGCGACCAACCACCGTCGGTCGGCACGGCGCGAGTGCGGACACTGGCGAGATCCGACCCGGAGTCGGGTTCACTCATCCCGATGGCGAAGAAACACTCGCCGGCGACGATCTGCGGCAGAAAGTGTGACTTCTGTTCCTCGGTGCCGTATTTGAGCAACGATGGCACGATCTGACGATCGGCGATCCAGTGCGCGGCCACCGGTGCGCCGGCCGCCAGTAGCTCCTCGGTGACGACGAAGCGCTCACCGAAGGTCCGCCCGTGCCCGCCGTAGCGCTGAGGCACCGTCATCCCCAACCATCCGCGTCGTGCCAGCGCCGCGGTGAACGCTTCATCCCACCCGCACAACCACGAATCCACCGACGGGGTGAACGCACCGGCGCCGAGTTGTTCGGCCAGGAAGGCGCGGACCTCGGCGCGTACCCCCTCGGTGTCAGCGCCGGGGGGAGGGGCCAGGCGCAGCCCTCGAACAGTCATGAGGTCCTCCACTTGGCAATGCGCTGTTCGTGTTCGGCGTCGTGGTGGGCCAGCGGCTGCATCGCCGCGGCCATGGCGAGGGTGGACTCCAGCGATCCGCTCACCGATTCCTGAAGCAGCCGTTTGGCCATTCGCAGGGCATGAGGCGGGTTGACGGCGATGCGATCCGCCAACGACCTTGCTGCCGTGAGCAGTTCGTCGTGCGCGACGACGCGGCTGACCAAGCCCCACGCCAAAGCGGTGTCTGCGTCGATGCGTTCACCGGTGAAGGTCAGTTCGGCAGCGCGGGCGTACCCGATGGCGCGGGGCAGGAACCAGGTTCCGCCGTCGCCGGGAATCAGGCCGAGGGTGACGAAGCTCTCCGCGAACGACGCACGCTGCGAGGCGATGCGGATGTCGCACATCATGGCCAGATCGCAGCCCGCCCCGATCGCGGCCCCGTTGACAGCGGCGATCAGCGGCACCTCGAGTCGAGCGAGAGCGCGAGGGATGCGTTGGATTCCGTCGACATAGGCGCGGCGCTGGTCGATGGGGGCCAGGCCGAACATGCCCTGACGATCGGCCATTTCCTTGACATTGCCGCCGGCGGAGAAGATCTTGCCGGCAGCAGTGAGGATGACCACGCGAATGTCGTTGTCGCGGTTGACCGCATCGACGAGCGTCTCGAATCCGGTGATCACCTCGGGTCCGGTGATGGCATTGCCCACCTCCGGTGCGTCGATGGTCCACACCTGCACCGATCCGTCGGTGTCGATACGCAGCGGGGTGCTCATCGGCGCCTATTGAGCTGGAGGGATTTCGTCTGCAGGTATTCCTCGAAACCGAACCGACCCAATTCGCGGCCGATGCCGGACTTCTTGTACCCCCCGAAGGGGGCGAGCGGGTTGTAAGCGCCGCCGTTGATGTCGAGCTGCCCGGTCTGCACACCGCGAGCGAAAGCGATCGCGGTGTCGTCGTCAGCGGCCCACACCGCCCCCGACAACCCGTAGGGGGTTGCGTTGGCGATGCGCAGGGCATCGTCATGGTCGGTGTAGGGGATGACCGCCAGCACCGGTCCGAACACCTCTTCCTGGCCGAGTTCTGACTCGGGATCGACGTCGGCGAACACCGTAGGAGCCACGAAGAACCCGACGTCACGCACCGGCTCGGCACCACCGACGAGCAGGCGTGCACCGTCGCGTTGCGCCCGCTCGATGTACCCGCGGACCGTGTCGAACTGTGAGCGTGACGCAGACGGGCCGATACGCGTTGCCGGATCCCACGGATCTCCCACGGGGTAGCGGGACACGGCGGCCTCGATGAGGTCCAGCGCCTCGCTGTACCGGGACTGGGGCACCACCATCCGGGTCCACGCCATGCACGTCTGTCCGCCGTTGAGGAACGCGTTCCCGACCCCGACCTTGACCGCGGTCGCCAGGTCGGCGCCGTCGAGGATGACGTTGGCAGACTTCCCGCCCAGCTCCAGCGCCACCTTGGTGACCGCTTGGCCGGCGAGCTCACCGACCCGGGCGCCCACCTCGGTGCTACCGGTGAAGGAGACGAAATCGACGTCGGAATGGCTGGCCATGCGCTCGCCGATCACCCGGCCGGGGCCCGAGACGACGTTGAGCACCCCCGGGGGTAGCCCGGCGTCCTGACAGGCCTCGACGAATTCGAACACCGACAGGGGAGCGTCGTTGCTGGGCTTGAGCACGACGGTGCACCCGGCGGCGATCGCCGGGACCACCTTGGCGACCACCTGGTAGAGCGGATAGTTCCACGGGGTGATGGCCGCGACGACGCCGTACGGCTCGCGCAGTACCAGCGAATTGCCGATGTGCTCTTCGAATTCGAAGCTATCCACCACGTCGGCGATGCCCTTGGCCACCGCCAGCGGCACCTGCGTCTGCACGGTCTGGGCGATGCGGACCGGGGCGCCCATCTCGGCGGTGATCAGTTCGGCGATGTCGGGCAGACGTTTCTCGAGGGCGTCGATCACCCGGTGCAGGCGGTCGCGGCGTTCGGCCACGGTGATGGTGGGGTCGAAGGCGCGGCGGGCTGCGGCGACCGCGGCGTCGACGTCTTCGGCGGTGCCGGCCGGTACATGGCCGATCACCTTCTCGGTGGCCGGATCGACGACGTCGATGATGCCGCCGCCGGCCGGTGTGACCCATCGGCCGTCGACGAACAGCAGGGAACGCTCGTAGGTGGGCATGGTCATCCTTCTGTCGGGTGGGGGACGATGCTGGCGCGGACGTCGCGCTTGCCGTCGGCGGCGGCGAATGCGTCGTTGATGTCCGCGAGCGGATAACACGCCGCGGCGAGTCGATGCAGCGGTAGCTGATGCTGATGGCGTTCGAGGAACGTAAGGGCCCGCGACAGGACCGCCGGGTCGTAGAGCGAGACCCCGACCATGGTCTTGTTGGAGAACACGAACCGCGACGGATCGAAGGCGAAGGTCTGCCCGACGTTGATGTTGCCGATCTCGACGTAGCGGCCGAACTGTCCGAGCATCTGCAGGCCTTCGTCGATCGCAGCCGGGTGTCCGACGACTTCGACGACCACGTCGGCGCCGTGCCCGCCGGTGAGCTTGCGCACCGCCTTGGCGCGGTCCCGAGGCGTGGCAACCTCGTTGAGATCGATCACGGTGTCCGCGCCGAACGCGGCGGCCAGTTCGAGTCGTTCGGGGACGGCGTCGATGGCGATCACCTGCGCAGCACCGCGTGCCTTGGCCACGGCCACGGCATAGAGCCCGAGCGCGCCGGCTCCTTGGACCACGACGTGCTCCCCGAGTGCCATGTCGACCCGTTCGAGGCCGTACATGACTTGTGACAGTGCACAATTGGCGCCGGCGGCGATGTCGTCGCCGACGCTGTCGGGCACGGTGTAGATCACCGCGCCCGCGGGCAGAAGGTAGTAGTCGGCATAACCGCCGACGAAGTAGGGTGGCTCGTCGGCGCGCCCGAGCATGGCCATCGTGAGGTTCAAGCAGGCGTTGCGCCGCCCGGCCAGGCAGTTGCGGCAGGTGTGGCAACTGTAGAAGTACGGAAACACCACCCGGGTGCCGGCTGTCAGGGCAACGCCGTTGGAGTCGGTGTGCACGCCCTCGCCGAGCGCTTCGACGGCACCGACCATCTCGTGACCGAGCACGGTGGGCAGGTGGCCACCGAGCCCACGGGTGGCGAATGTGCCGTGCCAGGCGTGCACGTCGGACCCGCAGATGTTCGCGCGCAACACCCGGATCAGGACCTGCCCCGCGCCGACCTCGGGCAGCGTGACGGTGTCGAGGGTGAAGGGGGTGCCGGGTTCGTCGAAACGGGCGATACGGCCGGTGTACACGCTGATGTGGCCTTTCAGTTGTTCGCGGTGTGGAGGGTAAAACGCTGCCGCAGATCGCGTTTGAGCAGCTTGCCGCTGGGGTTCTTCGGCAAGGCGTCGACGAAGAACACCTGTTTCGGCGTCTTGAAGCCGGCCAGGTGTTCGCGGCAGTGTGCCACGACCTCGTCTTCGGTCAGCGCGGAATCCGCGCGCGGCACCACCGCCGCGACGACGGCTTCGACCCACAGCGGATGCGGCAGCGCGAACACGGCTGCCTCCTGAATGCCGTTGTGGCGGTAGAGCACTTCTTCGACTTCGCGGCTTGCGACATTCTCTCCGCCGGTCTTGATCATGTCCTTCTTGCGATCCACCACGTGCAGCAGCCCGTGTTCGTCGTAGTAGCCCAGGTCTCCGGAGTGGAACCAACCCCCGGAGAACGCCTGTGCCGTCTTCTCCTCGTCGTCGAGATATCCGAGCATCAGATGTGGACTGCGGTGGGCGATCTCGCCGACGACACCGGTCGCGACCGGTGTGTCGGTCTCATCCAGGACGACGGTTTCGACGTTGACCACCGGGCGTCCCGCCGCCCCGGCGTGGGCGTCCTGTTCGGCGGGGCCCAGGGCGGAGGCCAGCGGCGCCATCTCGGTCTGGCCGTAGAAGTTCCACAACCGCAGTTGCGGCAGGCGGTGGCGCATCTCGTGGAGGATTTCGGCGGGCATCGGCGATGCGCCGTAGTAACCCTTGCGCAGGCTGGACAGGTCCACCTCGTCGAATACCGGACTGCGCAGCAAGCTGATCCACACGGTGGGCGGCGCGAAGTAGTTCGTGACGCCGTACCGCTCGATGGTGCGCAATACCAGCTCGGGATCGGGGCGGGGGAGGATGATGCTCGTCGCCCCCAGGTAGAGGTCGGTGGCCAGGAAGTTGTCCAGCTGGGCACAGTGATAGAGCGGCAGCGAATGCACCTCGACGTCGTCGCCGGACATCGATCCGGCCACGATGGTGCTGATGTACTGCCACATCAGGCTGCGGCTGCTGTGCATCACACCCTTGGGACGGGATTCGGTTCCGCTGGTGTACATGATCCGCACCAGCTGGTCGTCCGCGAGGTGGTACTCCGGTGCGGGATTGGTGGTGGTCAGCCAGTCGGAGAAGTCGGGCCAGCCCGACGATTGGCCCGGCAGGACGAGCGCGGCACAGGTGGTCACCACGGTGCCCAGCGTCATGGCGTGCTCGGCGACTGGTACGAGATCGGCCTCGACGATGAATCCTCGTGCCTTGCTGTGTCCCAGGATGTAGCTGATCTCCTCGGCGGTGAGCATGAAGTTGACAGGTACCAGCACCACGCCGGCGCGGGCCGTGGCGAACGTCAGCACCGCGTACTGCCAGCAATTGCGGGACAGCAGCGCCAACCGATCACCTGGCTTGAATCCGTTGTCGCACAACGCGGCCGCGGCTCGGTCGACCTGGTGATCGAATTCGGCGAAGGACAGCACGACGTCGCCGTCGATGATGGCGGTCTTGTCGGATTGCTTGCGTGCCGAGCGTCGCGGGATGTCAGCCAGGCTGTGACTGCGGGCGCGGGCGATGACGGCGTCGAGGTCGTCGTGGTGCATGGGCCGCAGCGTAGGCGCGCACTGCCACACCGCGGTGGTTTGTCTCCCGCTCAGTAGACAGGCCGTCACCACCGAGTGGTCGTTGCTCCGATACTCGCAACCATGACCGCCACCACGGAATCGTCGTCGCTGCCGACAGACAGTGCAACGGACCCGGACGCGCTGCGCGGACACCTGCGCAAGGCCGATCCCGGCGTCTTGGTCGCGGTGCTGGCGCAGATGACAGGCGACGCCTCAGTGATCGACCGGTACGCCGCGAGGATTGCCTACGAGCCGGATCCGCCGGAGCGGGCCGGCAAGACCGATCCGCAGACCGCGCAGACACTGGCGGAGGAGGTCATCGCTGCCCTGAACACCACGCGACCGGCCGGCGCCCCGGCCCCTGACGACCGCGAGTTCTTCACCCGGCTGCTGCCGGTGGCGTTGGGGGCGGAGGTCGACGACGAGCAGGTCGACCTGTTGCTCGAGCAGGGCGGATTCCGGCCCTCGGCACCCACGCTGCCGCGCACCGTACCGATTCCGCAGACCACCACCGTCGCCATCATCGGCGCCGGTCTCGCCGGCATCGCGGTCGCTCTGGCGGCCGCCGAGGAGGGCGTGGCCTTCACTGTCTACGACCGCAACGACGAGGTGGGTGGCACCTGGTTGACCACCACCTATCCCGGCATCGGCGTGGACACCCCGTCGGCCTACTACTCGCTCTCGCGTGAGATCAATCCCGAATGGTCGAACTACTATCCGCAGGGCGCGGAGTACCAGGCGTACCTGGTGGCGCTGGCCGACAAGCACGACCTGCGCCGTCACATCCAGTTCGGCACCGAAGTGCAGGCGCTGCACTGGGATGAGCAGCGACAACACTGGGAGATTCACACCTGCCGCACCGATGGCACCCAGTCGGTGGACCACGCGCGGGTGGTCGTCACCGCGGCGGGCTACCTGAACCGCCCCCGGTTCCCGGACGTCAAGGGCCGAGACACGTTCGGCGGTATCAGCATCCACTCGGCCCGCTGGGATCCCGATCTGGATCTGACCGGCAAGAGGGTGGCGGTCATCGGCGCGGGCTGCACGGCGGTGCAGATCGTCGATGCGTGCGTCGACGAGGTCGAGCATCTGACCGTGTTCCAGCGCCAACCGCACTGGGTGGCACCGCGCAAACGGCTCTCCGACGACGTGCCCGAACACCGCCGCTACCTCGGTCGCGTGCTGCCGTACTACGCGATGTGGCATCGGCTGAAGTCCTACTGGGGCACCGCCGACAACAACTACCCGATCATCCTGCAGGACCCCGAGTGGTCCAAGACCCACCTGTCCATCAACCCGACCAACGATGTCCTGCTGCAGATGTGCCTGGACTACATCGACCGAACCTTCGGTGCGGGAACGGAACTGGCGCGCAAGGTCACCCCGGACTTCGCGCCATACGGTAAGCGCATCATTCGTGACCCCGGCGGCTATTACGCTGCGCTGACCCGCGACCACGTCGACGTCGAAGCGTGCGAACCCGCGCAGATCAACGCCTCGGGGATCGTCACCTCAGACGGTCGCCACATCGACCTCGATGTGATCATCTACGCGACCGGCTATCACCTCGACTTCCTGTCCACGGTGGACATCCGGGGTCGCGGCGGCAAAACTCTGGCCGCAGAATGGGGCAACAGTCCACGCGCATACCGTGGCGGGACCGTGCCGGGTTTCCCGAATCTGTTCATCACCTCTGCGCCCAACTACAGTCCCGGGCACGGCGCCGGTGCCAACTTCTCCATGGAAGTCCTGGCGCACTACATCATCGAATGTCTGCAGCTGATGGCGCTGCGCGGGTCGACCACGATCGAGGTCACCGAGTCCGCGTACGAGGGCTACGTGGCTGACATCGACGCAGCGATGCAGAAGACCGTGTGGTGTCACACGCCCAACGCACACACCTACTATCGGTCGGAGTCGGGCCGGGTCGTCGTGGCCACCCCTTACCGCCTCGTCGACCTGTGGCAGCAGCACCGCGCACCTGTCGAATCGGACTTCGTGCTGAGATGAGCGGATTACTCACGGGCAAAACGGCTCTGGTGACGGGCAGCAGTCGCGGCATCGGTCGGGCCATCGCGCAGCGGCTGGCGGCCGAGGGCGCCACCGTCGCGGTCACGGCTCGCTCTCACCGCCCCTCACCATCGGTACGCGCCGGGGCGAACGAGATCGTCCCCGGCACCATCAACGAGACCATCGGACTCATCGAGGCGGCAGGGGGGTCGGCGTTCGGGGTGGCTGTTGACCTCGAGGACGACGCGGCCCGAGACGGACTGATCCCATCGGTGGTGGAACGGGCGGGTGGGATCGACATCCTGGTCAACAATGCGGGTTTCGCCGATTACGCGCTCGTGGAGGACATGCCGCGGGCCACGTTCGACCGCACGGTGGCCCACTACGTGACGACGCCGTTCGCATTGACTCAGGCGGCGATTCCGCACATGCGCAGTCGGGGTGCCGGGTGGATCGTCAACATCGGCTCGGTGACCGGCGTCGCGCCGGTCCGCCCCTACCGGGACTACAACAAGACGGCAGGCGACGTGATCTACGCATCGTGCAAAGCGGCGCTGCATCGCTTCACCCAGGGCGTCGCCGCCGAGTTGGTCGACGCCAACATCGCGGTCAACTGCGTGGGTCCCTCCACGGCGGTACGTACCCCTGGCGCGGCGTCGTTGATTCCGGCCGGCTTTCCCACCGAACCGGTCGAGTACCTCGCCGAGACCGTGCTGGCCATGTGTCACCTCCCCGCCCAGGCACGTACCGGGTTGGTGGCCTTCAGCCTTCACTACCCATGGTCACAGAGACTTCCGGTGCGCACCCTGGACGGCCGCACGGTGTTGGAGCCAATCGAGCCTCCGGCAGCGGCCAATCCGAACATCCTTCCCGCCGGCCTGTGAGGACCCGTCTAGAGCACCGGGGCGGCCATGTCGCAGAAGCTGTGGCACACCCGATCCCGGACGATCACGTCGGCGGTCTCGGGATCGAACCATCGGTCGACCACCGCCCAGTGGATGGGGTGCATCAGGTAGGGGCCCATCAGTCCCGCGACGTCGGTGAACTCCTGCTCGAACACATGCGTCCACCCCGTGGTCCCGACGGCATCGTCCACCCTGCTCAGCTGCCAGGCCGCGATCGTCGGAACGTAGGACGCCATCATCGCGAGTTCGCGTTCGAAGTCTGCCACCGCCGAGCGATCAGCTTCCGGTGAAACACGCAGCAGCAGAGCCCGATACACGGTTCCCGCCGAGCTTCGCATCGCGCAGCCGCGGTAAGTCGCGCCATTGACACGGGAGATGGCCGGATCGGAGAGCGTCGCATCGACATCGAAGTCGACTGCCGCCTGGGGATCGTCGAAGCGTAGGTGCAGCAGGATGTCGCCGCCGTTACGGGACCCCGGCAGGGTCGGGGCGACTACATGTCGGGCGGCACCGCTGCGCTCCGCGGCGGCCCGCAGGGCGGTGAGGATCCGGTCGCGGTCCGGCTCGTCGACGTCGATCAACCGGGTCACTGCTACCGTGGCCGTGGACCCCGCACCCGGCGCCGCGATCGCCGTGGGCGGGGCGGCCTCGACATCGGCGGGGTCGGTGGCGACACTTCGGGTGCGATCGACGACGAGATCACCGACGCTGGACCACCATTGAGCGATCGTCGGGTCGGGTCGGCCCTGCCAGGTCATCTGCCACCACGCCTGCGGGCTGGGCAGCGTCCAGGTGATGGTGACGACGTTGGTGCGGTCGGGGAACCAGATCGGCGGGCTCACCAGGACGTCGCGCAGCGTCATCCCGCGTGCCCGCGCCCCGGGGGCGTAGTCGGCGAGATAGGCGTCGATGAACGCGCGTGCGCACCCTGCAGCGGTGGTCACCCGGTCGATGACGCAGACCTCACCCATGGCGCGAGGCTACGGTCGTCCGGGTTGTGGGCGGGGTGGCCTTCCCGGCTACCGGGAGGACCCCGTTGCCCCCTCATGACGTCGAGGCCATGGTGATTCGATGAACGATCCGTTCAGCCCCGCCCGGTTGGGACCTGTGACACTGCGCAACCGGATCGTCAAAGCCGCCACCTCAGAGGGGCGTTCGCCTCGCGGTGCGGTGACCGACGAACTGATCGCCTTTCATCGCAGCTTCGCCGAGGGCGGGGTGGGGATGACGACGGTCGCGTATTGCTGCGTGTCCCCGCAGGGGGCGAGCGCTCCCGGTCAGATCGTGATGAGTGTCGCGGCCCTGCCAGGGCTGCGGCGACTGACCGATGCGGTGCACGACGCCGGTGCGGCGATCTCGGCCCAACTCGGTCATGCCGGAGTCGTTGCTCCTCGCAAGCTGACCGGAGTCACCGCGGTCGCCCCCAGCAGGTTCGTCAATCCGACGTCGATGGCGTACTGCCGCGCCATCACCGTCGAGGAGATCGGCACGGCCATCGCCCAATTCGGCACCGCCGCCCAGGTTGCGGTCGAGGCGGGCTTCGATGCGGTGGAATTGCACTTCGGGCACCTGTACCTGCCCAGCTCGTTTCTGAGTCCGCTGATCAACCGGCGCAAGGACGCCTACGGCGGGTCGATCGACAACCGGTCGCGGCTGGTGCGCGAGATCGCCGAGCACGTCCGTACCGTCGTCGGCGATCAGGTCGCGGTGATCGCCAAACTGGACATGGACGATGGCGTGCCGGGCAGCATTTGGATCGACGAGGCGCTGCGCACCGCGCAGTTGCTCGATGACGACGCCACGCTCGATGCCCTGGAATTGACTCAGGGGTCATCGGTGTACAAACCGATGTACCTCTTCCGGGGAGATGCTCCGGTGAGGGAGTTCGCCAAGGTGATGCCGCCGGTGTTGCGTCCCGCGCTGCGCCTCGTCGGCAAGCGTGCGATGGGCGACTATCCCTACCGGGATCTCTACATGCTCGATGCGGCACGCCAGTTCGTACCCCTGATGAAGAACACGAAGTTGATCCTGTTGGGTGGCATCACCGAGCGCGCGCACCTGATGACCGGAATGGCCGAAGGTTTCGACTTCTTCGCCATAGGGCGGGCATTGCTGCGCGAACCTGACCGGGTGAAGACGATGATGGCCGAGCCGGCATCGCGCAGCCTCTGCAACCACAACAACAAGTGCATGGTCACGGTGTTCGGGCGGACGCACTGTGTGCTCGACCCCGACCAGCGCTACGGGCCGGTGGCGCAGCGCGCGGGTACGCCCGCGGCGTCGCTACCGGTCGAGCACCTGCCGTAGGGCGGCGCTGGACTGTCGGCGCGCTTCGTGCGCGAGTTCGAGCATCGGCATCGTCATGAAACCGTGGATGCCGCCCTCGAACTCGCAGCGCGAGACCGTGACACCCGCCGAGGACAACGCGTCGGCATAGGCACTGGCCTCGTCGTGCAGGGGGTCGTGGCCTGCGAGCACCATCACCGCCGGTGGCAGACCGGCGAGATCGGCGCCCAGCGGGCTCGCGTAAGGGTGGGTGCGGTCGTCGACGGCAGGCACGTACTGATCCCAATACCATTGCAGGGCGGGGCGGGGGTTGTAGAACCCGCGCCCGAACGCCCGGTAGGAGGGTGTGTCGAAATCGGCGGCGATCACCGGATAGAGCAACAACTGCGCCGCCACCTCCGGGCCCCTCCGATCGCGCGCCATCAGGGCGGTCACCGCGGCCAGATTGCCTCCGGCGCTGTCACCCCCGACGACCACACGCGCGGGATCCGCGCCGAGCACGGCGGCACGATCGGTCGTCCACTCGACGGCGGTGTACAGGTCCTCGGCGGCCGTCGGCCACCGGTGCTCGGGCGCCAGCCGGTAATCCACTGAAACAACCACCGCAGGAATGAGATTGGCGAGATTGCGGCACAGTCCGTCGTGGCTGTCGATGTCGCAGAAGACGAATCCACCACCGTGGGCGTACACCACCACCGGCAAGGGTTCCGACGCCTCCGGGCGATAGACGCGGACAGCCACGGATCCGCCGTCGACGGCGATCTCATGATCTTCGACGGCCGCGAGCGGTTCGGGTGCCGGGTTCGGCACGAACCGCGCGCGAATCGCGGCGCGAGCTTGGGCGCCGGTCATCTCGTGCACTGGCGGAAAGCCCGAATCGAGCGCCTCGATGATGTCGGCGATCTGCGGATCGAGCCTCACGCCGGCAACAGGGAAGCGTGCCGCGCCTCGGTCGGCCGCGGCGCGATCCCGCCGCGCAACGGGCGAAGCGGCTGCAGCGTGGGTGCGACACGCTCGGGTCCGTCTTCGGCGTTGCGCCAGATGCCCATCGCGGTCATGCGCACCGGCCCGGCCATGCGATGGTCGAAGGTCATCCGGGAGATCGGGCCGCACACGGAGACCGCGGCCACGGCTTGGCCGGCAGGTCCGATCGGCGCCGCGACGCACCCGAAGCCGGGCAGGGACTCCTCGCGCTCCACGGCGACCCCGTGGGATCGCACCCGGGCCAGCTCTGCGGTCCATTGGGCGGCGTTGGCAATGGAGTAGCGGGTTTTGCGGACAGTCAGATCGACTGTGCTATCGGTACTTTCGGTATCGGCCAGGATGGCCTTGCCTACGGCGGTACAGTGCGCCGGTTGACGTCCCCCGACGCGGGTGGGGATGGCAGAGGCCATGTGGTCCCCGATTTTCTCCAGATACACGACGTCGGAGCCGTCGAGCACGGCGAGGTGCACGACCAGCCCGGTGGCGCGATGCAGGTCGCGCAGGAGTGGGATCGCGGCACGGTGAATGCGGTCCTGGTGCAGCGCCAGCGAGCCCAGCTCGACCAACCGCATGCCGAGTTCGTAGTCGCGGCCGTCGCGGCGCAGCCACCGCAGCGCGACCAGGCGCTCGAGCATGCGGTGCGCCGACGAACGGGGAAGTCCGGTGCGGCGCACGATCTGCGCCAAGGTGAGCCGTCCGGGTCCGTCGAAGGCGTCGAGAACCAGGGAGATGCGATCGATGACCGCACTGGGTGTTTCGTTTGCCTTGTCGACAGTGATGGTCACCGGGCCTCCTTCGGTCAGCGCATGCCGTACAGGCATATGCCTATTAGTAATATGCCTCTTTGTAGCACAGGGGTGTGCGCGCTGTCACACAAATCGGGCGTGTCAGTGGACAGCGGCGATGAACGCAGAGCTCAGTCCTAGCGCGGGGGCAACGCGGGCTCACGGCGTACAGGACCGAAACTGCCGACGCGTCGAGGCGTCCGCTGGGGGGGCGGGCTGGATCAGCCGCGTGCGGCGGCGCGTCCTGCGCGACGTCCGTAGAAGCTGCCGTCGCCGAGGCTGACACCGCTGGCGTAACCCCATGCGGCCAGTCCGGCGGTGCAGCGGCCCGCGGCGAACAGGCCCGGGATCGGATCACCGCTGACGTGTACAACCTCGCCGTCGAGGGTGGTGTGCAGGCCGCCCAGGGTGAAGCCGCCCGTGGATTCGCGCAGATCAATTGCCGCCACTGGGGATCCGAGCGGGCGCAGCCACCGAGACTTCTTGTGCAGGAGACGATCCCGGCCCTGGGCAGCGTCGTCGTTGTATGCAGTGATGGTGGACTGCAGAGATCCTGGCGGCAGCCCGATCTCGGCTTCCAATTCGGCGACGGTCTCGCACACCCACGTGGGCGGACGCATCATCAGCTGGGGAGAGGGAGAGTTCATCGCCTCGGTCTGCGCGGTCTCGTCGAGGACGAGATAGGCGGTGTTGTTCTGGTGGTAGAGCGTGAGCTGACCGACTCGGCCGGGGTAGGTGTCTTCGGCGACGAAGCGCTGTCCGCGTTCGTTGACCAGGACGCCCCGCACGAGTTGCTGTGGATCGATGAACAGCGCCACTTCCGTGGCGTCCATGTGGGCGAGGTCTGCGCCCAGTGCCTGCGCCATTCTGATCGCTCGTCCATCGTGCTGTTCGATGGAGGCGGCAGGCCGACCGGCGATGCGGGGTGCGTACCGCGCCACCATGGCGTCGTTGTAAGCGAAGCTGCCGGTGGCCAGCACCACACCGCGCCGGGCGCGGATGTCGATCTGGGTGCCGTAGCGGCGGGCCCGGACACCGACCACGCGGCCGTCGGACTCCACGATCAGCGCCTGCACCCGCACGTCGTAGAGCGCGCCGGCGCCGACTGCGGTGGCGGTCTCGACGAGACCTTTCATCATCATGAACCCGGCGCTGGCTTCGCCCTGCTTCTTGTTCTGCATCTGCGGAACGTGGCCGCGCGGTGCGGGTTCGGCGATGGTGTTGAACGGGTAGGAATTCTCTCCGCCGCTGTACATCAGCCCTTCGTCGCCCATGGGTTCCCAGCCGGGCTGATCGAAGAACTCGGCCTTGAACGGAATGCCGCAACCGCTGAGCCACTCGAAGTGGGCGACACTGCCGGCGCAGTAGTCCGCGATGCGGTGCTCGTCGGCGCCCGGACCCATGGCGGCATTGAGAAACACGGCCATGTTGTCGGCGGAATCGGTGAAACCGCAGGCGGTTTGGAGCGGCGTCCCGCCCCCGAGGTAGATGAACCCGCCGGCCATCGCGGCCGCCCCACCCCAGGACCCGCTGCGTTCGAGGACCAGGACCTCGGCTCCCGCTCGGGTGGCCTCGACCGCGGCTGCGGCACCCGCGACGCCGTAGCCGGCGATCACGACATCGGCGTGGTGGTCCCAGGAGGTGACGCTGCCGGCGGCGACCGGGATCACGTCTGTCACGGACGCATCGCTGCGGGCAGGTCGGACACCCACTGATGACCCCAGTAGCTGTCGGCAGTGATCTCCTCGGCGGTGTAGTGCTCCTCGTCGACGCGCATGCCCTCGGTGCCGAACTCGATGTCCCAGTCGCCGGGGGCGCGCACGTAGAACGACACCATCTTGTCGTTGGTGTGGCGGCCGAGCGTCGAGGACAGCTGGAATCCCTCGGCGTTGACCCGGTCGAGAGCTTGACCGACCGCGTCGAGGGTGTCGACCTCGACCATGAGGTGGATGAGGCCGGGATCGCGCACCGTCTGCGCGGGGCAGATGGCCAGGCTGTGGTGGCGCTGGTTGACGCCCATGAACCGCACCCGCACCGGCCCGAATTCCGGGGGCACCGGAACGCGGAAAGCGCCGCGGGACTTGAAACCCAGTACCTCCGTGTAGAACTCGAACACTCCGTTGACGTCGAGGGCGGGCAGCACGACGTGGCCCAACCCCTGCCCGCCGGTGACGAAGCGGGCTCCGTGAGGAGTGACGACGGGGGAGTGGTCGAGCACCGCGCCATGGAACACCTCGAGCGAGGTGCCCGCGGGGTCCTCGAAGGCGATGACCTCCTCGACGCGGCGCGCGTCGGCTTCCTCCAAAGACAGCTGCTTGTAGGGCACACCTGCGCCGTCGAGGGCCGCCTTGACCAGTTCGAGATCGGCGTGGTCGCGAACCTCCCATCCGACGGTGACGATCTTGTCGACGTCGCCGGGCACGACGATGATGCGGGCGGCCCGCTCGTCCATGCGCAGATACAGGGCGGATTCGTCGGGACCCTGGCCGCGGGCGAAGCCGAGCACATCGAAGGCGAACTGGCGCCACCGGTCGATGTCGGTGGCCGCCACGGTGACGTAGCCGAGGCTCTTGATCAATCCCATGCTGGGCAGTCCTTTCAGATCATCGCCCGCAGCGGACCCTGCGGGTCGACGCCGAGGGAGCTCAGTGCCGAGGCGTGATAGACGGTGCCGGGGACGTGGATGGCGTGTGCCTGGCCGACGTGCACATCGCGCCAGAACCGTTGCAGCGGCTTGTCCATTCGGGCGGCGTTGCCGCCGCAGCGCGCGAAGATCTCGTCGACGGCCGACACGGCTCGCCAGACCGCGCGCACCTGGGTGCGCCGTCCGGCCGCGCGATCCTCGAAAGACACCTCACGCCCGGAGTCGACCATGTCGTAGATGCGGTCGGCGTTGGCCAGCAGTTCCTGGCGGGCAGCGTTGATGTCGGCGGCAGCCTCGCCGATGCCGTACATGACGTAAGGGTCGTCCTTGATGGCCACGCCGCTGGAGTTGACCCGCTGACGTTGGTAGTCCAGCGCGGCGGCCAGCGCACCCTCCGCGATGCCGATCGTTGCCGCGCTGATGCCCAGCGGGAACATCGTCGACCACGGCATGAGGTAGAGCGTGTCGGTCATTCCAGCTTCGCGCTGGGCGGAGCCGTCCATGACCTTCATTGCGTCCATCGTCCGATACGAGGGCACGAAAGCATTTCTGACGATGACGTCCTTGGAGCCGGTACCGCGCAACCCGACGACATCCCAGGAATCGTCGACGATCTCGTAATCCGAGCGCGGAAGGATCATGTGCAGCATCTGCGGGGGCATCAGAGGCTTGCCCTCCGCGTCTCCCATCATCGCGCCCAGGAAGATCCAGTCGCAGTGGTCGGTGCCTGAACTGAACTGCCACCGCCCGTTGAAGATGTACCCGCCGTCGACCGGGTTGGCGACGCCCTGCGGGGCGTACGGTGAGGCGACCCAGGTGTCGACGTCGTCGGCCCAGATCTCGGAAGCCACCCGTG
Organism: Mycobacterium sp. IDUB_1; assembly: GCF_055419625.1. Classification (NCBI taxonomy): domain Bacteria; kingdom Bacillati; phylum Actinomycetota; class Actinomycetes; order Mycobacteriales; family Mycobacteriaceae; genus Mycobacterium; species Mycobacterium sp. IDUB_1. The sequence goes on from NZ_JBVAYA010000001.1 coordinate 2,556,759, forward strand.
GATCGGCATAGGCCAGCTGATACGGGTGCACACCCACCACGCCGTTGATCCAGCCGGCCGCCGGATCCAGCGCCGCAGTGGCCATGACCGTCTCCGCGAACTCGCGGGGGTGGACCTGCAGGCCGCCGTGTTCAGTTGGCTGAAGCAGGCGGATGTTGCCCGCCGACTTCATCAGTTTGACCGTGTCGTCGGTGAGCTTGCCGATCTTCTCGGCCTCAGCGCCTTGGGTGCGCAATTGCTCGGCGTGCTCGTGCACCCGGTCGATTACCCGCTCAGTCATGTCGTGGTCCTCTTCGTCGCTGGCCTGTGTCAATGGTGTACTGCGGTCTGGAGCGCGGTGGTCGGTTTTCCCGGTCAGCGGAAGCCGCGGAGAGCGAATTCAGAATTCGACGTGAAGGTCGTCGGTGACCGGCCGGGCTTGGCAGCCGAGGATCAGTCCGTCGGCGATGTCGTCAGCTTCGAGGATGTCGCTGGTGGCCATGTCGACTTCACCAGCCACCAACGTCGCTGCGCACGACCCGCACTGGCCCTCCCGGCACGAGTAGGGCACCTCCAGCCCGGCGGCCAGCATGGTCTCCACCAGAGTGGCGCGCCGTGGCCACCGCAACCGGTGCGAGTGACCGTCGAGATCGACGCGCACAGTGGCGGCATCTGCATCGTCGGCCAGCGCCGCCGCGGTGCCGGCATCGTCGGTGAACGGGTCACCGGAGAGCGAATGGAAGACCTCGAGGTGAATCCGCTCGCGCGGAACCCCGGCCTCACTCAGGGATTCCTTGATCACGGCCATGAATGGGCCCGGACCGCAGATGAACGATTCGACGGCGGCCGATCCGCCGAAGACGGTGCGGACGAAACCACTCATCTGCGCGCGGGTCGGTAGCCCCTGCAGCGACTCCAGCCAATGCAGCACCGTCAGGCGACCGGCGTAACGTGCCGCGAGATCACGCAGCTCCGCGGCAAAGATCACCGAGGCGTCGTCGCGGTTGGCGTAGCAGAGCACCACCCGTCCGCTGCCCGCGAACAGCACCGACTTGAGGATGGACATCACAGGAGTGATGCCACTGCCGGCGGCCCACAGCACGAAGTCGGCGTCGAGGTCGGCCGGGGTGAATACTCCCGCCGGGGGGAGCACCTCGATGTGATCCCCTGCAGAGACGTTGTCACACAACCAGTTCGACGCATACCCGGCGACGGTGCGCTTCACGGTCACCTTCGGTGCGTCATCGGTGTGCGGAGAGCTGGCCAGCGAGTAGCAGCGCGCCACCGACCCGGTCTGTTCGCTGGGCACCCGCACCGTGAGAAATTGTCCGGGCCGGTAGGCGAACAGGTCGCGTTGGTCATCGGGGATCGCGAACACCAGCGATCGGGCGTCAGCGCTTTCGTCGATGACTTCGGCGACCCGCACCACCACCCCGCGTCCCGCGCCGACGATCTCGGTATCGGTTTCGACGTCGGTCATGGCCGGTGATTCTGACGCGCTCGGCGACCCGCGCCAACTGGGTCCGCCCGATGGCCGGGAAACTGGGTCACGGCTTCCGGTGAACGGGAGATCCGGCGGCCGCGACAGCGGTGACGACCTACCGTTCGGTGCGTGAGCAGCGCATCGAGTACACGCGAGGACGCCGGGGTGGTAGACGCTGTCGTGGTGGGCGCCGGGTTCGGCGGCCTCTACGCTCTGCATACGTTGCGTGGCCGAGGTTTGTCGGTGCGGGTCTTCGAAGCCGCCCCCGACGTCGGCGGCACCTGGTACTACAACCGGTACCCGGGCGCGCGCTGCGACGTCGAAAGCGTTGACTACTGCTATTCGTTCTCCGATGACCTGCAGCAGCGGTGGACGTGGTCGGAGAAGTACGCCACCCAGCGCGAGATCCTGGACTACATCAACTGGGTGACCGACGAACTCGATCTGCGGGGTGGCATCACCTTCGACACTCGAGTGACCAGCGCCGAGCTCGACGAATCCGCGTTGACGTGGACGGTGACCACCGACACGGGCGAAGTCGTCGAAGCGCGGTTCGTGGTGATGGCCACCGGGCCGCTGTCGGCGGCGATGACCCCGGACATTCCCGGGCTGGACACCTTCGCCGGCGAGATCTACCACACCGCTCACTGGCCGCACGACGACGTCGACTTCACTGGCAAGCACGTGGCAGTGATCGGTACCGGATCTTCTGGCATTCAATCGATTCCACTCATCGCCGAGCAGGCGGCGCATCTCTATGTCTTCCAGCGAACACCCAATTTCAGCGTGCCGGCAGGCAATCGACCGCTCGCCGACGACGAGGTCGCCGACATCAAAGCCAACTACGCGCAGCGTCGCCAGATGTCCTGGCGCAGCGGCGGTGGCTCACCGCATGTCGCTCATCCAAAGCTGACCATGGAGGCGACCCCCGAGGAGCGCCGTGCCGCGTTCGAAAAACGCTGGCAACTGGGCGGTGTGCTGTTCTCCAAGACCTTCAGCGACCAGATGACCTCCCTGGAGGCGAACGAGGAAGCCCGAAAGTTCTACGAGGAGAAGATCCGCGCGGTCATCGACGACCCCGACGTCGCCGATCTGCTCATCCCCTCCGACCATCCGATCGGGACCAAGCGGATCTGCACCGACACGAACTACTTCCAGACGTTCAATCGCCCGGACGTCACCCTGGTCAGCGTCCGTAAGACGCCTATCGAGTCGATCGATCCGACCGGAATCCGTACCTCGGAGAAGCATTACGACATCGACGCGTTGGTGTTGGCAACGGGTTTCGATGCGATGACCGGTACGTTGGCGAAGATCGACATCACCGGCCGCGGCGGACAGAAGCTGGTCGACGACTGGTCCGACGGCCCGCGCACTTACCTCGGGCTGGGCACCGACGGATTCCCCAACCTGTTCCTGGTGTCCGGGCCGGGGGCGCCTGCAGTGCTGGCCAACATGGTGTTGCACGCCGAGGCTCATGTGAACTGGATCGCTGAGGCCATCTCCTATCTAGACGACCGGGGTTACGCGGCGATCGAACCGACCGCCGACGCGGTCGACGATTGGATCGCCGAGTGCGCACGGCGTGCAGAAGCGACCCTGTTCACCCGGGCCAATTCCTGGTACATGGGTGCGAACGTGCCTGGAAAGCCGCGGCAATTCATGCTGTTCATCGGTGGCTTCGGCGTCTACCTCGATATCTGCAATGAGGTGGCTGCAGCGGGATACAAGGGATTCCAGCTGCTCAAGGAGCCGTGAGAACGGAGGATCACAGTGGGTGTCTATGCCGTCACTGGTGCGGCGTCGGGGATGGGACATGCTGTCGCACAACGGCTGCGCGGCGACGGGCATCGGGTGATCACCGTCGATCGGCACGACGCTGAGGTCATCGCCGATCTGTCCACCCCGCAGGGGCGCGCGCATGCTGCGGCCGCGGTAGCAGACGCGGCGCCGGGACATCTCGACGGCGCGGTGCTGGCCGCCGGGGTGGGGCCACGTCCCGGGCGGGGGAGCGCCGAGAACATCCTGTCGGTCAACTACTTCGGTGTCGTCGAACTCGCCCAGGCGTTGCAGCCGGCACTTGCGGCTGCCGATCGCGCCAAGGTCGTTGTCGTGGGCAGTAATTCGGCGACGACGATGCCGATGGTGCCAGGCCGCGCCGTGCGCGCGCTACTGCGCGACGATCTGGCCGGCGCGTCACGCGCGGTACGGATGTTCGGTTCGACCGCGCCGGCGATGGCGTACGGCGCCTCCAAGATCGCCGTGATGCGCTGGGTCCGCCGTACGGCGGTGCAACCGATGTGGGCGGGTGTCGGGATCCGACTCAACGCGATCGCGCCCGGGGCCGTCGACACCCCGCTGCTGGACGAACAGCTTTCCTCACCGCGACAAGCCAAAGCGGTCAAGACGTTCCCGGTGCCGGTCGGGGGTTTCGGAGATCCCGCTCAGCTCGCGGGCTGGATACGGTTCATGTTGTCCGAGGATGCGGACTTCCTCTGCGGTAGTGTTCTTTTCGTGGACGGCGGATCGGATGCGTACTTCCGCGCTGATGACTGGCCCCGACGGGTGCCCACGCTGACCGTTCCTCGATACCTGTATCGGATGGTCGCCTTTTCGAGAGGTTCGCGAGTGCACGGTGTGTGAGGGATTGTCTGGTGTTCGCGTGGCAGAGCGTGCATTCGGCCGGGCTATGGGGAGGCGGCGTCCATTTCGCGTTTGATTTCCAGGGCGATGTCGATCAGTTGGTCTTCCTGGCCGCCGATCAGCTTGCGCTGCCCGGCACGGTGCAGCAGCTGGTGCGCAGGCACCCCGTAGCGCTCGGACTGACGGATGGCGTGTTTGAGGAAGCTCGAGTACACCCCGGAGTAGCCCATGATCAGCGCGTTGCGATCGAGCAGGCATTCGGCGGGCATCGCGGGGGCGACGACCTCTTCGGCGGCGTCGGCGATGTCGAAGAAATCGATGCCGGTCTTGACACC